>CAVUIA010000011.1:0-3859 GCA_963741515.1 uncultured bacterium | reverse complement strand
TGGGACGACGGGGACGTTGATGCCAGCGGTACCCTATTTCCCGCAGCTCATCAGCCTGCTCTTGCCGGTCTTCGAGTGGCTCAAGGAGACCCGGGGGAAGACCTTTTTCAGGGGTTCCATCCCTCCCCTGACGAATTCGCGGGCGTCATCCGAACCCATGGCGAACATCCGGATGTGGAAAAGGGCCTTCACGACCGGGTGCCGGGGGACTTCGTGTTCCATGAGCAGCACGACCCCGTCGGGCCGCACCACCCGCCGCATCTCCAGCAAGGCCTTCCGCCGGGATTCGCCCTTCAGCTCATAGAGGGCATGGGAACAGGTCACCGCATCGAAGCTGTCGTCCGCGAAAGGAAGGCGACGCCGCGTCCCCTTCCACGAAAAAAACGCTGCCGGCGGCGTTTTTCTCCATGGCCTTGCGCAGCATGCCGCCGGAAAAATCGCAGCCCACCGACATGGATCCGGGGTATCGCCCGTCGAACGCAAGGATGACCGATCCCGTTCCGCAGCAGACATCCAGGATGCGGGGCGCGGGGTCTGTCTTCCAGGAAAGCGGCATCAACGAGGAATTGCCGGGTATCGTCCTCGTCGCGCCGGGAATGCATGCGGATGAAGGCGTCGTAGAAACGGGAGAAAGATCGTAATACCTGCGCCGACCTTGTCTCGGGTGCGCCATATCCGTGCTCCGCATCGCCGCCGAAACCAATACCACGCGGAGGGGTCGCCCTTCTCTTCCCCGGACACCATTTTGTTTCTGGAGAAATCCGCCCCCAGCAGCGATTCGACCTCTTCGGCGGAGATTCCGGAGGGCCCGCCTCCCCCCGCCCGAGGAAACCAGGCGTAGAGCATGTACGAGCCCTGCGGCCGCAGCAATCGGGACAGGTTCACGGCGTATCGCCTTCGATCTTCCGCTTTCAGGGAATGCAGGCAGCCGAGGTCCAGGACGTAGTCGAAAGGGCCGTCCAGGGAGGAAAGGTCGGTGACGCTCGCCACATGAAAATCGATCTTTAATCCGCTCCGGACCGCTTTGGCGCGGGCCGCGAGAATGGCTCCGGGCACGAAATCGACGCCCGTGACCCGCCATCCGTGCCGGGCCAGCGTGATGGCATTGGTGCCCGTGCCGCATCCCAGATCGAGCGCTCTTCCGGGCGGGGTATGGGCAATGAATTCCATCACCTCGGGCGGGGTGACTTGCGTGTCCCAGGGAGTATCCCTGCGCCAATAGCGCCACCGGAATTTCCAGCGGTCGGGAAGGAAGGACGCGATCCGTTCCAGCCACATGCGCGTTACCTGCTCCCCTCAAGGGTATCGGGAGGGCCGAAGAACCGATCGGTGAACTTGACGTACCAGGCCGCCGACTGGACCTGGACGATGTAGGCGACGGCGAAATTGATGAGCTGGGTCAGGACCTGCGCCCGGGTATCCCCGCCCTCGAGCACCTTTTTGATGTTCAGGGTCACCATCATGGGGACCGGTACTGCGCCACGATCAGGTTCCGGTTCACCTTGCCGAGAAAATGCCACACGGGCGACGATCTCCTTTTCGGGACAGCATACCACTTGCCTGCGAGGATGCCGCCTAAGGGGAAACCCCCGAGTCGTCCCGCTCCAGCCAGGAATGTTTCCCGTCGAGGACGTTCATCGCAACCCGGTACATCCTTCCGTCGTCGTTCCGCCACAGCTCGCGGAAATACCCCTGGATGCGGCGGCGGGCCATCCGGCAGAAGAGGTCGGCCAGTTCGACGGCCTCCCCGCCGTTCCCCCGCCCGTCGCGCACCATGCGGTCGGCACGGGTGACGACGGCGCTGATGGCGAAGAGGTCGATCCCCGCCTTCACGATTCGGCGCAGGAACGCCTGCTTCCGCGCGAGGCCGGCCCGGTGCAGCAGCATCCCGTAGAAGATGGACCGGGACAGGCGCCGGCTCATCCGCTCCGCGAAGCGCAGGTGGGAGGCCAGCCTTCCGAACTCCCCGTATTTCGGCCAGAACGCCCAGCCGAGGAACCGCGTGGGATACCACACCGCATAGAACGCCAGGATCCCCGGAAGGGCCTTCATCTTTTCCCCTGCCGGGGCCTTGGGATCCACCATCGCTCCGGCTACCTGGAAATGCCTGTCCACGGCCTCCCGCGCGATGAACAGGTGCATGATCTCGGTGGACCCTTCGAAGATACGGTTGATCCGGCTGTCCCGCATGGCCCGCTCCACGCCGGCCGGCGGCTCCCCGCGGGAGGCCTGCGAGGTCTCGGTTTCGTATCCCCTCCCCCGCGGATCTGCATGGCGTCGTCCACGATGCTCCAGCCCCACTCGGAGCCGAACTCCTTCGCCGCGGCGGCTTCCATCCGGATGTCGTACCGTTTCCGGGCCGCAAGGTGGCTCGCCAGGTCCGTGACGGACTCCACGGCGAAGGTGTTTGCGGCCATGCCCGCCAGCATCTGGGCGACCGCCTCGTGCTTCCCGACGGGACGGCCCCATTGAACGCGCTCGTTGCTCCATGCGCGGCAGATCTCCAGCATCCGCCTGCAGACGCCCACGACGCCGGCGGGCAGAGCGAGGCGCCCGGTGTTCAGGGTGGCCAGCGCGATCTTCAGCCCCTCCCCCTCCCGCCCGATCAGGTTCTCCTTGGGCACCTTCACGTCGGTGAACCGGAGAACCGCGTTCCCGAGCGCGCGCAGCCCCATGAACCGGCATCGCTGCACGACCTGAACCCCCGGCGAATCCATTTCCACGACGACCGCGCTGATCGCCCCGCTCGAAGGGTTCCTCCCCATGACCACGATGATCTCGGCGAAGGTGCCGTTGGTGCACCACAGCTTTTCTCCGTTCAGGAGGTAATGGTCGCCCCGGTCTTCAAGGGTCGTCGACAGGCGCGCCGGGTCGGAGCCGACGTCGGTCTCCGTCAGGGCGAACGCGCTGATGGCCCCCTTGGCGATGCGGGGAAGGAACTTCCGCTTCTGTTCCTCGGTGCCGAATTCCTTGAGAGGCTGGGGAACGCCGAT
Organism: uncultured bacterium; assembly: GCA_963741515.1. Taxonomy (GTDB): domain Bacteria; phylum Desulfobacterota; class Deferrimicrobia; order Deferrimicrobiales; family Deferrimicrobiaceae; genus UBA2219. The sequence goes on along the minus strand of CAVUIA010000011.1, from coordinate 866 downwards.
CGACTGGTGGGCGCTGAGCAGCGCGGCGAGGTTCGCGCAGGTCGACCCGAGCAGCTTCATCACCTTGTCGTACTCCGGCTGGCTCAGGCCCAGCCCGCCGTACCCGGTGGGGATCTTCATCCCGAACGCGCCCAGCTCCCGCAGGCCGTCCATGACGCGGGCGGGGTATTCCCCCGTCGTATCGATCTCAACGGGATCCACCTCGCGGCCAAGGAACTCCTTAAGCCGAATGTAGAATTCGTTGAACTCGGGCCGCTCCGGCTCTTCGGGAAAGGGATGGATCAGGTCGAGCCGGAAATTGCCGAGGAACAGCTCCTTGAGGAAGCCGGGGGCCCGGATTTCCGTCTGGCGGGAGGCCTCCGCAACCTCCATCGCCTTTTCCTCGCTGACGGTGCGCCGCTCATCGTTTCTCGCCGCCATCGCTTCCTCCATCAGGTAAGAGGCAGTTTCCGTCCCGGCAGCGGCCGGTGAGCCGCAGCCGGTTTCTCGCGAACCAGCCGTAAGCAAGGTTCAGCATGCCGGAAATGCCGGGGAGTCGCGAAACCCTGGACACGAACGGGAAGCCGACGATGGTGTAGAGGCGGCGGAATACCTCGACCCCCTCTATGATCGTTCCGTCGGGCAGGCGCCCGTGGATCCGGTCCATCAGCGCTTCGCGGGATACCCCGGCCTCGCGGGCATCGAAGCCGGGAGCCGCGATGTCCACGAAACGGATCCGCTTCCGCTTGTCGCGCCGGCGGAGCCACCCGACCTCTCGCATGCAGAGAGGGCAGGCGCCATCGTAGAAAACATCGATGTCGAAGTGTGTCATGTCGTATTTCACTACTTTGAGATGGGGCCGGTCTTCCCCGGGGTTCTTTCACCCG
>CAVUIA010000010.1:0-7338 GCA_963741515.1 uncultured bacterium | reverse complement strand
CTTCTGCGCCGCCGCGCTGTCCTGGTAGGAGCGCTCCCTGCCCGCTGGCGGCGTCATGCTGCCATCTCCCTTTCCTGCAGGAGTCGCAGACCTCCTCGTCCCCCTGGCGCTGGGCCGCGAATCTCCCCCGGTCGATGTGCGGATCATGTTCGTGTTCCCGTCGATGTCGATGTCCATGTCGCAGTGTGCCAGTCTGGAGTGCCCTCGATGGATACCCCGAGGCCAGACTGACCGCGACCCGGTGAAAAACGCCGCGCTCGCGTACGGGGCCGGTACGGGGATACGGCGGTAGGCCGGGTACCACCACACCCAGCACCACCGTGGGGCTGTACGCTGGGCAGTAGACCCTCGGCGCCGACGGCATCGACGACGATGATCGGCGTCGAGTTGTCCACCGTCACCGTCTGCTCCTTGTCGATCTCAGGTTGCCCGCCGCGTACGCCTTCTGGCGGGGTCTTGGACGGGTCGCGGACGTCCTTCTGCTGCGCCAGGAACGCGTCCCCCAGCTTCTGCGTCCATTCGATCTTGTCGCTCATCATCTGCAGGACCTGCGGGAAGTTCACCAGCGACTTGACGCTCGGGTCCCACTCCTGTTTCTCGAGCGCCTTGGTCAGCTCTTCCCCCTTGAGGTCCTTGTTCGCCTTCGCCCAGTTGTTGGCCTTCACCACCTCGAGGGGATAGGTGGAGGCCATCAGGAGCTGGGTCAGAAGGGAGTCGGGGTACAGCGCCACCGGCGCCAGGAGCTGGTCCAGCTGTTCCTGGGGAAAGGCCTTCGCCTGCGCCTGCGTCTGCGCGCCCGAGGGGTCCTGGGCCAGGGCGCCTCCCGGCAGGACCAGCATCGCCGCCAGGAAAACGCTCAACCATCGGGTGAACCGTCGGTAGGTCATCTGTTCCTCCTGTGGATCCGCGACCTCTTCAGAAGATGAAGCCGATTTCCGGACGTTCGCCCGGGAACCAACCATTATTAAGATGCAAAATACATGCGAAGCGGCGGAGGAGATGGTCCGTCTTTATAACCACTTGATAGGATACGGTTTTTTCTAAGGCGGCGGTGAAGGAAAGAAAAAATACCGAATGGCGAAGCGCGATATTTCGCACCCTGCGCGATATATCGCGAATCACTGTTTCTTTTCAGCGGGGAGGATTGGCGAGAAGACCTGGACCGGGGCCTTCAACGTTCTCTCCAGGATTCCCAGGAGTTCCCTCCCGACGGCTTTCGGGTCCATCGTCTTGACCGTCGGCTTCCGGATATCCCCCTTGACGGTGACGGGGATCGTTACCAGCGTCCCCCCCATGATGTAGCCGACGACCGGGATGTTCCGGACGACAACATCAGCCGTCTGGAACGGCGATATCAGCACTTCAAGGTCCTCCGTCCGGCTCAGGAGGTCAATCTCGCCGGTCGCGACGATCCCCATCGACGGCGCGTCCATCGTCACTTCCTTCAGGAGGACCTTCCCGTTTTCCATCTCCCCGCGGACGGAGAAGGTCTTGTAGGGGAATCCCTCTTTCTCGAGATCGGGCAGCTTTCCTTTGAGGATTTCGGTGACGTTCAGGTAGGTGAGGATCCTCGAAAGGAAGGTCATCTTGTTGATCCGGCCGTCCCGCGCCGTCAGTTCCAGGGGACCGCGGAGGGATCTCACCAGCGCGTCGCCCGTGCCTTTCCCCGCGACCCGGGCCGACATGCCGTATTTCCCGGTGAGGGAAACCTCCTTCCCGGACAGGCAGGCGATCGTCGCGTCGAGGTTTTCCCCGGAGGTCGACGCGGCCATCTCGACCGCGGGTCCGGCGGAATCGATCGTAAGGGCGCCCGGCGTGGAGATCCCGCAAAGGTTCGCCTCGGAGACGGCGATGCGTAAACCCTTCTCCCCGATGTCCGCCTCCCCGCGAACCTTCCGCCACGTAAGGCCCCAGGTCGAAACGGAGTCCGCCCGGACCCTGAGGACGCCGCGGACCGGGAACCCCGGGCCCCCCCGGGATTCCCGCATCGCGGACGCGCCGGTTTCGGGCTTTGCGGGGCTTTCCGGGAAGATGCTCCGCGTCAGCTTTTCGGCGTCGATATCCCCGGCGGAAACGTCGAGATCCGCGACGATCTTCTCCCCGCCGAATTCCGCCGTCCCGGTCAACGAGAACGTGACGTTGTCCCATGACAAATCGGACGATGCCAGGCGCACCTTCTTTCCTTCCGCCGAGAGGGAAACGTTCCGGACCACGAGGGGAGCCAGCGGCTTCCATGGGATGACGAATTCGTCCGCCTCCAGCTTCCCGCGCGCCGTGGACCGTGAGGGCTTCTTCCGGTCGAGGAGCGCCTCCATCTCCCCGGCGATCCGCTGGCCGGGCATCACCCGGATCGGCACGACCTTCTCGACCGTTGCGCGCGACAGCGTGCCGGCGAACATCATGTTCACGGCGTCCGGATCGAGGCGGAAAGCCGCTTTCGCGTCCGAGGCCTTGTCCCGTATCACGAGGTTGTCGACCGACAGCGTCCCGGGCGCCTTCCGGAGGGAGAGCGAGATGTCGGGCCCCTCCGGCCACGCGAGCGTCGCCTCCACATCGGAGCCGCCGTCTTTCCGCCAGGAGAGCTTCGATCCGGACACGGTGAAGGGCGCCTTGAGGGCGTACTGGTTCGGGATGCCGAAGCGTGCGTACGCCCACCTCGCCGCCTCGATGCCGACTTCCCCCCGGAGAGACGCGGCGACCCGGTCGACGCCGTCCCGATATCCATGCAGCCGCACGTCGCCCCGCGCCGTCGTGTCGCCAAGGGAGGCCTCGATTCCCGTGAGGGACAGCTCGTCCGGGGTCATGCGGAATCCCCCGCGCGGGACCGTGACGGGCCCAGGCAGCAGGGGAGAGGACACCTCCATGCCCTCCACGCTTCCCTCCGCCTCGAAGCGCCACTTCCCCGGTTCGCGCAACGGCCCGTCACAGGATAGGGTCGTGAATTCGGCGGCTCCCTGTACGGACCGGACCTGCTTCACCGCGTCCCGGATTCCCTCGAACGAGGCGATCCAGGGGTACAGCTCTCCCAGCGCCGCTCGCACCTTGCCTCCGCGGATGGAGATCGACGGGGTTTCCCCGAAACCCAGCCGGCCGGTCAACGCCGAGACGGTGGACCCGCCGATGCTTCCCCGGAGATCCTTGACCTCGAAGTCGCTTCCTTCGTAGGAGGCCTGCCCGCCGCGGACCGCGACAGGGAAGGGGAGCCGGTCGTACCTTCCGGAGAATTCCATGCTGGAGAGGGCCACCACGGGACGGATCGACCAGAGGCGCTCCCCGAGGATCAGCCTCCCCGATACGGAACCGCGCGCTTCGCGGATCCGGTCGATCTCCCCGCGGATCCGCTCGTCCGGGACCAGGCGGCGGAGGAGCGGCTGCAGTTCCCCGATGTCCGCGTCCGCCGCGAATTCCAGGTGGAACGGCGCGTCCTTCCCGCGGAATCCCATCCGGAGCGTTCCTTCGCGGGCGGACGACTTCCCGTACCGGGCGGCGAGCTTTTCCCCGGAGAGGAATCCCCCGGAGAGGGATACCGCGCCTCCGACGTTTTCCAGCGCGAGATCGATCCCCGGCACCGTGATCGCGCCGCCGCTCAACGTCGCCCGGGCCTTGAAGCTCCCGATATTCGCCAGGTCCCGGGGGGACGTTCCCCCGGCTTCCAGGGAGACCCGCGACAGGGTGCCGCCGCGGACCACGCCGAGAGCGACCCGGACGGCCGGCACGTCGCCGGCCAGCGCGAGGATGGCCGAGCGGATCGGCGGGACGTCCGCTTCCGGTGTTTCGAGGAACACCTTGACGGCGGGGGATTCGCGGTCGAAGGCCAGCCCACCGGAAAGCCGGACCCGGGGGTCGTCGATGGAGAGATCGGAGAAGGCGGCATGAAGGCCCTTCGCCGACCATTCCGCCGACCCTTTGAAGGAATCCGCCCGGAACGCCCGGCTCCGGGCGCCGCGACGGACCGTCAGGACGGGGACGCCGCCGGCGAACTCCGCTTTCCCTTTGCGGAGGCCCTCCGACGCGATCCGGCTGCGGAGGGAGACCACCGTCTCCCCGAGCCAGGGGGCGGCCCCCGGGGCCAGCCGCTCGACGAGATCGCCGATCCGGAGCCCCGCTGCCTCGATCCGGGTGTCCCCGCGAAGCCCCTTCGGCTGCAGGCCGGACTCGATCGACAGGTTGTCCCAGAATCCGGACGCGCAACGGAGGGAGAGCGTCATCCGTTCCGGCGGCAAGCCGACCCGGGCGTTCAAGTCGCGCAGGGAAACGATCAGCCCGTCCGCATCCGACAGGTCGATACGCCCGTTCCGCATCGAGACCACCGTGGCGGGGGCGCTCTTTTCCAGCGCGGCGAGGAAGGAGGCGATTTTTCCCTCGGCCTCCTCCGCGGAGAACGGTTTCGCGGGCTTCGGGGCCGGGGAGATTTTCACCTGGAGCTCCGCGCCTTCCAGCAGGAGGCTGCCGACGCGGACCTTGCCGCGCAGGAGGGGGAGGAGTTCCGGGGTCGCTTCGAGTTTCGGGATAACCCCCTGCGCGAGGCCGGGGATGTTGAACGTCGCCCTTTCAACCACGACGCGCGGGCGGGGGAAGATGGCGAATCCCACCCGGCCATAGGATAGGCGGACGCCGGCCCTGCGCTCGATTTCCGAAACCGCGAGGTCCCGGACGGCCTTCATGTTGAGGAGACGCGGCGCGAGAAGGACCAGGATCGCGAGGAGGGCCGCGAGGATCCCGGCTCCCGAGAGCAGATAAAGGAAAACCCGCCTGGATCGCGTCATCGCTCCCGGTCCGCCGCCTTTCCCACGGATGTTCTTCCGGATGATATCCGAATATAATTAATACCAGAGAACCGGTCGTTCCGTCATCGGCACCCTCACCGGATGAAACCGGAAAGGACCGAAGATGAAAGCTTCCCCGTCGCCGCCCGGAAACGATTCGCAACCGGATTCCCGGGACTTCTCGCTGGTCCTCGGCGGGCCGCTCTTCCAGCTCCTGCGTCGGGCGCATCTGTCCGACGACGCGCTGATGCTGGTGCGCCAGCGCATCGTCGTCATCTCGCTGGTCGCCTGGCTGCCGCTCCTGGTGCTCTCGGCGCTGGAAGGGCAGCTGCTGGGCGGGAGTGCGGCCGTGCCCTTCCTCCTGGACGTGGAAGTTCATGTCCGGTTCCTGGTCGCGATGCCGCTGTTGATCGTTCGCCGAGCTCGTGGTGCACCGGCGCATGCGTCCCGTGGTGAAGCAGTTCCTCGACCGCGAGCTTGATTCCCGAGAGCGCCATGACGCGGTTCGATGCCGCCATCGCGTCGGCGCTCCGGCTGCGCAACTCGGTGCTCGCCGAGGTGCTGCTGATCGCCTTCGTGTACGTCGTCGGCGTCCTGATCGTCTGGCGCCACTACCTGGCGCTCGACACGGCCACGTGGTACGCGACGCCGTCCGCCGAGGGCTCGAAGCTCTCGCTCGCCGGGAGTGTGGTATCGGCTACGTGAGCCTGCCGCTCTTCCAGTTCCTGCTGATCCGCTGGTACTTTCGGATGTTCATCTGGGCGCGCTTCCTCTGGCAGGTGTCGCGCATCGAGCTGAGCCTGGTTCCCACGCATCCGGACCGCGTCGGCGGCCTGGGATTCCTCTCCAAGCACGGTCTACGCCTTCGCCCCGCTCGCGGTGGCGCACGGCGCGATGCTCGCCGGGCAGCTCGCCAACCGCATCTTCCACCTCGGGGCGGCACTGCCCCAGTTCAAGGTCGAGATCGCCCTCGTGGTCGTCTTCCTGATCTGTGCTGTCGTCCTCGGCCCGCTCCTCGTGTTCGCGCCTCAGCTTGCCCAGGCGAAGCGGACGGGCACATCGCGAATACGGCACGCTGGCCGCACGTTACGTGCGCGAGTTCGACGCCAAGTGGCTGCGCGGCGGCGCGCCTGCCGATGAGCCGTTCGTGGGCAGCGGCGACATCCAGTCCCTCGCCGACCTGGGCAACAGTTTCGAGGTGGTGCGGACCATGCGCATCGCCCCGATTACGAAGGACGCCGATCCTCCACGCTCGTGGCCGCGACGCTCGCTGCCCGTCGCGCCGCTGGCTGCTCACCATGATGCCGCTGGAAGAACTGCTGAAAAAGCTGATCGGCATATTGTTCTGATCTCCCTTCGGCGCTTTTTGATATTATTTTCACATGTTGACCAACCTTGCCGGCGATCCGGCACTCGAGGCGAAACGCCTCGAATTCGAGGTCCTGATCTCCGACCTCTCCGCGCGGTTCGTCAACCTTCTCGCCGGGAAGGTCGACGGGGAGATCGAGGATGCCCTGTGCAAGGTCGGTGCGTTTTTCGACGTGGATCGATGTGCCTTGCTCGAGATTCCGGAGGACGTAAAGGAAGCCCATATAACCCACTACTTCGTAGGCGACGGCATTCCCGATATTCCGAAAAAAATCGACTACGCCCGCCTCTTCCCCTGGGAGGCGAACCGCCTGATCAACCGGCGCGAGGTCCTCAATTTCCACACCCGCGACTTGCCGACGGAGGCCACCGTCGACCGCGCCAGCGCCGAGGCGTTGGGAATAAAGAGCTTCCTGACGATACCGCTTCTTTACGAAGGCGCAGTCCGGTACCTGATCGCGATCAACGCCGTCAGGGAGGAGAGGGTCTGGCCGGCGGTGTACATCCCCCGGCTCCAGCTTGTCGGGGAGATCTTGCTGAACGCCCTCATGCGGGAGCGGGCGGACCGGCTCGAGAGGTTTCTTTCCGATATATCGGCGAGGTTCGTCCATCTTCCTTCCGACCGGTTCGACGACGAAATCCGGGAAACCCAGAACAGGATCTGCCATGCCCTTGGCATCGACCGCTCCGGGATCTGGCAATTTGCCGATCCGGGACATCGGGACACGAGGCTGACGCACATTTATCAACCTCCGGATGGTCCACCGCTTCCTGAAAATCCCGATCTGCGGGAAAATGTTCCCGTGGGCGTTCTCGCGGATTACATGCGCGGCGAAACGGTCCTCATCCCGAGCGTCGAGGATCTTCCGGCGGAAGCGGCCGTCGGACAAGGAAAATTTCCGTCGGGTCCTTGACCCGCTGCCACCGCGGTCTTCCCGCTTCTGGTGGGAGAGGCGATCCTCGGGCATAATGAGCTTCGGCTCCCTCCGGGGGGAAAAGCTGTGGCCGGAGGATCTGGTAAGACGGCTCCGGCTCGTCGCCCAGGTGTTCGCAAACGCCCTGGCCCGCAAGCAAAGCGATCAGGCCTTGCAGGAGAGAAAGGAGATTTTCAAGACCGTCTTCCAATCGGTGGCGGACAAGGTGATCGTGGCGGACAAGGCCGGAAACGTCATCATCGTCAACGAGCCGGGGACGTTATCGTTCC
>CAVUIA010000009.1:0-106744 GCA_963741515.1 uncultured bacterium | reverse complement strand
ACTGCTGCCGCCGCCGCCGCCCGCCGCAACGGCGATGAGGGCGACCGCCGCAACCCCGCCCGCGATCCATCCCCATGTCCCGGCGGTGACGCCGGCGGACGTTTTCGCGCCGGCGGCTTCGCCGGCGGCAGCCGCCCCGGCGGCCGTTCCGGCGGGAGGCACGACGGGAGCCCCGGCGGGAGGAGTGACGACCCTGGGCGGATAGGTTTCCCATTTCGGGGGCACGGACGGTTCTGCCGCGATTACCGGGGAAACGGCCACGATTTCGAAGGCCAGGAAGCATGCGACCGACAACATCGCCGCGAGCACCTTCACGGGGAAGCGGAACCGGCGGTATCGTCATGGCAATCCCCTTGAAAATTGAAATGTTACCTATTTCCCTTGTACAAGTCCCGGGCATCCTTGTCAAGCAGTATGTCCGTATTGCGGCCGATGTAGTCGGGCAGCGAGTGGTAATGGAGGATGTCCTGGCCGGCGTCCCGCGTCCAGGGGGTGAGACTGATCCGGTAAGCGGTCCGGGAATCGCGCCCGAGGAACAGGCGGATGGGGATCGAGACGGAGATCCCCTTGTCGTTGTATCCCTGGTTGTCCGGATCGGTGAAGTCCGAGGTGTCGGTAACGGTGTACCAGGCCGTCAGGGTCACCCCGCGGACGAACTTCGACATCGAGAACCGCGCCCCGTAGTCTCCCGCGAGGAAGCGGCCGCCCTTGACGTCGAACCAGATGTCCGCCTCCGGGATGTTCAGCCGCCCGCCGAGGAACGCCGTCTTGTACCACGTGTCATTGACGAAATCGAACGGGTCGTCCGGGGAACGTTTCCGGACGAGGCTTCCCCCGACGCTTGCGATCAGCCGCCCCCGGAAGAGGGGCATGGCGACCTCTCCGTCCGCCCCGGCGTACATGGTCTCGAGCAGGCCGGCGGCGATGCGTCCATAGACCGGGTGTTCCGCCTTCCCGATCTGCTCGAACAGGAGCTGGCTCAGGGAGACGCCCTGGTCCTTGTACAAGGCGGTGTCGCTGCGCACCGCGTCGGACAGCGGCTCGACGTTCGTGTCGACGGTGTTGAACGGATACCCCTCCGCGCCCACGACCGCGGTCCCTCCCCTCCAGGGGAAGAGGGAGAGGCGCGCGTATGCCCCGAACCGGTAGCTGAAGTAGTGCGACGGGTCGTTGATGATCCCCTCGAAGGCCGGCCCGGCATCGAAGTCGTACCAGCGCCGGCCGGAGGTCTTCCGGATCGGCGCCCCGAGGAGTTCCGTCCGGAACGAGGAGAGCTCGAAGAACCGGCTTCGCGGGATGCGCCCTTCGCGCAGCATCTCGAGCGCGGCGGTCGTCGTGATGAACTCGGCCACGGGGATGCCGTTTTCCTTGATGCGGATGCGGACGTATTCGTACCTGGAGGGCACCATCGGGGCGATGGAATCGACGACGGACTCGATGGCGTTGGGAGTGAAGAAGTAGCGGTCGTTCTCGGCGTCGACGCGCAGGGAGAAGTCGTCCCCGTCGACCCCGATGTCGCTGAAGCCGGTCGCGCGAAGCGCGGCGGAGATCCGGTCGGCCAGAGGATCCTGCCGGACCGCGTCCGGCTCCCGGTACGGCGGATCGTGGATGGGGAGGATCGGCCGCCCGATGTCGAAGGAAAGCGAGGCGCCCACGCCGATCTCCTCGCCGCGCTGCCAGCTGATATCGAACTCCGCCCAGCGGAACGGCTTGAGGCGCGCGCCGACGTTGACCTTCGAGCGGACCGGCTCCTGGAAATACAACGGCTGCGCGTAGTCGTTGTACTGCCGCTCGTATCGGACGGGGCTGTACTCGGCCGCAAGGACGATCCAGTCGGCGGGGGCGAACTGGACCCCGCCGAAGAGCTGCGCATCCTTCCACCATTCCTTCGGATCGGTGAAGAGCTCGACCTTCCACCCGTCCTCCGTCGGGGGAAGCTGCTTTTTCCCGAGACGCCCGTTGCCCATCCCGACGGTGAAGTCGAACGGGTAGATCTGCTTGCTGGCGACGATCGACTGCGCGGCGTAGACGCGGGTGCCGTGCGGGTCGGAGATCGCGATCGCGAGGGCGGGGAGGTATTTCCCCTCCTTGACGATCTGGAGCTTGATGTCGAACGTCTTGTCCTTGAGGTTTTCGCCGGTATTCCCGGACTTGTAGCCGAGGATCTCGTTGAAGCGCCCGCTGACCTCGAGCCGGTCGAACAGCCCGACGGTGCCCCAGTAATAGCGATACGGGTGGACTTCCGTGACGCCCAGGCGGTACCGGTTCTCCGGCAGCACCCGGGCGGTGGGGATCTCGAAGATGCCGGTCAGGCCGTAGTTGGACGGGCCGGTGAACGGGTCGTCCCCCGCGCGGGCGGGCGGGGCGGCCGATGCGGCGGCGAGCAGCGAGGCGGCGGCCATGGCGACGGCCAGGAACGGGAAGGCGCGCGTCCGCGTCATGGCGGCTTCACGGGCGCCCCGGTTCCGGCAGGACCACCGGCGTCCCGGCGATCTCGGCGGCGCGCATCAGGATCCCGGAAATCCTCCGGGAGGTTTTCGACGGAAGACCGGGGAACGGGGACCGCGACACGACGATCGTGTCGCCCGGGGCGATGCCGGGAAGGGAGGCGGTCAGCGCCGTCACCTCCCAGCGGGCAGCCGCGGGATTCCAGGAGATGAACCCGGGGGTCAGGAGCGCCGTCGTCCCGTCCGCCCGAAGGAGGTAGACCGCGTCCGCTGTCCGCATCCTCCGCGTACCCGCCGGCGTGCCGGACATACTCCTCGAACGGCCGGTCCGGGGAGAACGGCACGTTGTCGGAAGCGGCCCGGACCGCGCCTGCGACCGCCACGGTGTCCGCCCTCGCCGGGACCCGCAGCGCGTCGCCGCCTTCCAGCCGCAGGTCGTCGGGGCTGTTTTTCAACAGCCGCGGCAGCGTCACCCGCACGGGAACCCTTCCGCGGGGGCGCAGCGTGAGGAGGAGGGCGGCGACGGGACGCAGCGCATCGCCGGTCTCCCCGGAGCCGTCGGCTTCCAGGGAGAGCTTCGCGGCCGTGCTTTTCAGCTCCTCTTCCTGCGCCGCGCGGACGGAAGCCCGGACGAGGGCCGCCCCGCGAAGGTCCGCGTTGTCGGTGAAGCCGCCTGCGGCAAGGAGCAGGGAGGAAAGGGTCGCGTTATGGGGAAGGGTAAAGGCGCCCGGACGCCTCACTTCGCCTTCCACCGAAACGGTGATCGGAAACGGGCCGCCCAGCGCGTGGACCGACCCGGGCAGGACGGTGGACCATCCCCCCGCAAGGAGCAGGAACAGGGCGGTTTTCACGGCCCGTCGGAGGCGTGAGCGTTCGGAGAAAGCCGGGCATTCCACGGAGTATACCGCGGAGTCGCGCCGTTTCGCCTTCGGACTTCCCGCTGTCTAAAGTTTGCGATACTCTGAACCGAATAATGTAACCGTGTAATATATTGGCAAACAAAGGGGAATCCGGATGAACGTGTCGATCGTCGGGACCGGGTACGTAGGACTGGTTACCGGTGTCTGCCTCGCCGAGCGGGGAAACGAAGTGATCTGCATCGACGCGAACCCGGCGATCGTCGAGAAGCTGACGCGCGGCGAAGTGACCATATATGAACCGGGGCTGGAAGAGGTCTACGCGAGGAACCACAAGAAGGGGCGCATCTCCTTCTCCAGCGACCTCGAGAAGGCCGCGAAGGCCGAGGTGATCTTCCTGTGCCTGCCCACCCCCCCCGGGGAGGACGGTTCCGCGGACCTGCAATACGTGCTGAGGGTGGCCGGAGACCTGGGCAGGATCTTCTCCCGCCAGCGCGACCCGGGATACAAGGTGATCGTCGACAAGTCCACCGTGCCGGTGGGGACGAGCGACAAGGTCCGGGCGGAGATCCGCAGGCATTCCGGGCCGGAGTTCGATTTCGACGTGGTGTCCAACCCGGAATTCCTCCGGGAGGGGTTCGCCGTCGAGGACTTCCTGCGGCCGGAGCGCGTGGTGATCGGCACGGGCAGCGAGCGGGCGATCACGGTCATGAAGGACCTCTATGAGCCGTTCCTTCAGCCGGGCAGCTCGGTCTTCGTGATGGACGAGAGGAGCGCCGAGGTCACGAAGTACGCGGCGAACGCCTTCCTCGCGCTGAAGATCTCCTACATGAACGACCTGGCCAACTTCTGCGAAGCCGTGGGGGCGGACATCGACAAGATCCGCGAGGGGATCGGGGCCGATTCGCGCATCGGCAAGAAGTTCCTCTTCCCCGGCCTGGGGTACGGCGGCTCGTGCCTGCCGAAGGACGTGAAGGCGCTGCTCAAGACCGCGGAGGACGCGGGGTCCCCGTTGACCGTCCTGAGGGCGGTGGAGGACATCAACCAGAGCATGCGCAAGCGGTTCTTCGGGAAGGTGGCGAAATATTTCGGAGGGGAGCTGGGAGGTCGGAAGATCGCCGTGTGGGGGATCGCCTTCAAGCCGAACACCGACGACACGCGGGAGGCGCCGGTCTTCTACATCATCGACGAGCTGCTGAAAGGCGACGCGGAGGTGACCGTGTACGACCCCGAGGCGATGGGGGGCGCGCGGAGACGGTACGGCGACCGGGTCAAATACGCCGAGTCGTCCTACGGGGCGCTGCAGGGCGCCGACGCGCTGATCGTCGCCACGGAGTGGAACGAGTTCCGCAAGCCCGACTTCGGGCTGATGAAGAACCTGATGAAGCAGCCGGTCCTGTTCGACGGGCGCAACATCTACGATCCGCGGAAGATGAAGGGCCTCGGCATGGTTTACTTTTCCATCGGCCGGGGGGAGCAGGTGCCGGAGGCTTAAAAGGTTTCCGCCGCGCGGAAGGGCAGCCCGGCCGTGTCCTTTTTCGCCAGGACCGGGTTCCCGTCGATCGGCCAGTCGATCGCCAGGTCCGGGTCGTTCCAGAGGATGGTCCGTTCGGATTCCGGGTGATAGTAATCGGTGGCCTTGTATTGGAATTCGGCGAAGTCCGACAGCACGACGAACCCGTGGGCGAAGCCTTCCGGCACCCATAACTGGCGCTTGTTTTTCGCCGACAGCGTCGTCCCGACCCATCGGCCGAAGGTGGGCGACTTCCGCCGGAGATCCACCGCCACATCGTATACCTCGCCCACCGTCGCGCGGACCAGCTTCCCCTGCGGGTGCCTTATCTGGTAATGCAGCCCGCGCAGGACGTTCTTGACGGAGCGGGAATGGTTATCCTGCACGAAAACGGTGCGCAGCCCGGTTGCCTTCTCCCACGCCCCCTGGTTGTAGCTTTCATAGAAGAAGCCGCGGTCGTCTCCGTAAACGGCCGGCTCCACAAGGAGCACGTCGGGTATTTCGGTAGGGGTGACGACCATCGGACATTCCTCCGTGTCGATCTTCGCATCGTCGGGGGAAGATTGCCAGAGGCGGATACGCATTTCTGCTACGATACACTGAAAAAACCACAGCAGCGGGGTCGGGATCGGGGATGCGGCGCGCATTGATCACGGGTGGCCGCGGTCTTCTCGGCAGGGAGATCGCGAAGGTGTTCCGCGGCGGCGGGTACGAAGTGCGCGAGACCGATCTGTCGGAGCTCGACGTGACGAGCCCGGCCGCCTGCCGGGAGGCGGTCTCCGGATACCGGCCGGAGGTCGTGATCCACTGCGCCGCCTACACCGCGGTGGACCGCGCGGAGAGCGAGGCGGAGGCCGCCTTCGCGATCAACGAGGGAGGCACGCGGAACGTCGCCGTCGCCTGCCGGGAGAGCGGGGCGCTCCTGGTGACCTTCGGGTCCGACTACGTGTTCGACGGGACGCTGGACCGCCCGTACCGTGAAGACGACCCGGTACGGCCCCTCTCCGTCTACGGGAAGAGCAAGCTGGCCGCGGAAGTAGCGCTCCGGGAGTCGGGCTGCGATCATCTCCTGGTCCGCACGCAGTGGCTTTACGGGCCGGGGGGGAAGAACTTCATCCAGACGATCCTCGACAAGGCCCGCGGGGGGGCGACGCTCAAGGTCGCCTCGGACCAGACGGGGTGCCCGACCTGCACGAAGGATCTCGCCGATGCCGTGCTCCGGCTGGTGGAAGCGGGCGCGCGCGGGACGGTCCACTTCTCGAACGGGGGGGAGACGACCTGGTTCGACCTCGCCCGGTTCGTTCCTGAAGGGGGAGGAGTTCCCGTCCGTCACGCTCCTTCCGGCCGCGACCCGCGATCTCCCGTACCCGGCGCCCCGCCCGGCGTATTCCGTCCTCAGCAAGGAGAAATACCGCGCGATCACGGGGGAGTCCCCGAGGCCGTGGGAAGATGCGGCGAGGGAGTTCCTCTCGTCCCTTTCCGCAGGGAGGCCGAACGCATGAAGGTGCTGATCACCGGGGCCGCCGGGTTCATCGGGTCGAACTTCGTCCGGTACGCGCTGAAAAGCCACGCGGATTGGAACGCCGTCGTCGTCGACAAGCTCACCTACGCGGGCAACCTCGCGAACCTGGAGGACGTGGCGCGGGAACCCCGGTTCCGCTTCCACCGGGCCGACATCTGCGACGCGGATGCGATCGGGCGGATCTTCGCGGAGGAGAAGCCCGACGCGGTGATCAACTTCGCCGCGGAGACCCACGTGGACCGCAGCATCGACGACCCGTCGCTGTTCCTCCGGACGAACATCCTCGGGACGCAGACGCTGATGGACGCGGCCCGCAAGATCGGCATCGCGCGGTACCTGCAGATCTCCACGGACGAGGTGTACGGGTCGCTGGGGCCGACGGGGAAGTTTTCGGAGGATTCGCCGCTCAAGCCCAATTCCCCCTACGCGGCCAGCAAGACGGCGGCCGACCTCCTGGTGCGCGCCTATTTCAAGACGTACGGCCTGCCGACCCTCGTCACCCGCTGCTCCAACAACTACGGCCCGTACCAGTTCCCGGAAAAGCTCATTCCCTTCTTCGTGACGCTGCTCCACGAGGGGAAGCCCGTGCCGGTGTACGGGGACGGCATGAACGTCCGCGACTGGATCCACGTGGACGACCACTCGCGCGCCGTCGAGGCCGTGCTGCTGCGCGGCCGGCCCGGGCAGGTCTACAACGTGGGCGGCGGGAACGAGCGGACCAACATCGAGATCACGAAGCTCCTCATCGAGGCGATGGGGAAGGACGCCTCGTCCATGAAGTTCGTCTCCGACCGCCCCGGGCACGACCGCCGGTACGCCATCGACGATACCCGGATCCGCACCGAGCTGGGCGTTGTCCCCCAGGTCCCCTTCAAGGAGGGGCTCGAGGCGACGGTCCGCTGGTACCTCGAAAACGAGGCGTGGTGGCGCGCGGTCCGCTCCGGCGATTACCTTACCTTCTACGAGCGGTGGTACGCAGATCGGGGACGTTCAAACCGCAGAACGGGGACGTTGATGAGTTCTCCGCCAAAACCGGGACAGAGATGCGGTCCCGGGGTTGAGGTTCCTTCGCGGTTTTCCCCGGCCTGACCATCTCTGTCCCCATCCTGGCGGAGAACTCATCAACGTCCCGGTTCTGCGGTCCCGGTTCTCGCGCAATTCCCCAATCCCCTCGCACCCTTACAGAGTGAACGTTCATTCATTATTGCTTTTGGTCTATTTTCCCGCTAACTTGTACGCCTGAAACCTGATTTTACCGGAGGTGCGACGTGAAGGTCCTGGTACCGATCAAACCCGTTCCGAACCCCGACGAGAAAGTGAAGATCAAGGGGGACGGCAGCGGGATCCTACTGGACAACATCAAGATGGTGGTGAATCCCTTCTGCGAGATCGCCGTTGAAGAGGCGTTGCGGATCAAGGAGAAGCAGGGCGGCGAGGTGGTCATCGCGACCGTCGGCCCCAAGGGGGGAGACCAGCAGGTGCGAAACGCCCTCGCGATGGGCGCCGACCGCGCGATCCTGGTGGAAGCGCCGGAGAACCTCGACTCCCTGGCGGTGGCCAAAGTGCTCGCCAAGGTGGTCGAGGGCGAGAAGCCCGATATCGTCCTGATGGGGAAGCAGTCGGTGGACGACGACAACAACCAGATCGGGCAAATCCTCTCGGTGGTCCTCGGCTGGCCGCAGGCGACGTTCGCCTCCAAGGTGGAATTCGCGGGCGACGGCAAGAAGGCCAACGTGACCCGCGAGGTGGACGGCGGCCTGGAGACGATCGAGGTCGCGCTGCCGGCGGTCGTGACGGTCGACCTCCGGCTGAACGAGCCCCGGTACGCATCCCTTCCCGGAATCATGAAGGCGAAGAAGAAGGAATTGAAGGTGGTGCCCGTCGACTCGCTGGGAGTGGACCTTGCGCCCCGGGTGAAGGTCCTCAAGCTGGTCGCGCCGAAGCAGCGCGCGGGCGGCGGCAAGGTGAAGGACGTCCTGGACCTGGTGGCGAAACTCAAAAACGAAGCGAAAGTCATCTAAAGGATAATCCCATGGCGGACATACTGGTAGTCGTCGAGCAGCAGGAAGGGGTTTTCAAGAAGAACACGCTGTCGGTGATCACCGCGGCGAAGACGCTGGCCGGGCTGTTCGGCGGCGCGGTCGACGCGATCGTCCTCGGCGAGAATTGCGCTTCAGTGGCGAACAGCGTGGCGGGGACCGGCGTAAGGAAGGTCCTTCTCGGGGAAGGCGCGGTTTTCGCCAAGTACCTCGCGGTCACCTACGCGCAGGCGGTGGCGCAGCTGGTGAAGGAGAAGGGGTACGGTTCGGTGTTCGCCCCGGCGTCGACCTTCGGGAAGGACTTCATGCCGCGGGTGTCGGCGATCCTCGACGCCCCCCTGGCGAGCGACATCGTCGGCCTGGAGAAGGAAGGGGACGCCCTGCGGGTGAAGCGGCCGATGTACGCGGGGAACGCGATCGGCATCGTGGAGCTCGCGAAGACGCCCTGGCTGTTCACGGTGCGGCAGACGGCCTTCGATCCCGCGGAAACGGGCGGGGCGCCGGCGCCGGTGGAGAAGGTGGCGCTTTCGGCGGACCCGGGCGGCACGGCCTTCGTCGGCCGCCAGGAGACGAAGTCGGACCGGCCGGAGCTTACCGAGGCGCGGGTGGTGGTCTCCGCGGGCCGGGGCTTCAAGACGGCCGAGGGCTTCAAGATGGTGGAGCAGCTGGCCGACGAGCTGAAAGCCGCGATCGGGGCCTCGCGGGCCGCGGTGGACGCGGGCTGGGCGCCGAACGACTGGCAGGTCGGGCAGACGGGCAAGATCGTGGCGCCGGAGCTCTACATCGCCATCGGGATCTCGGGGGCCCTCCAGCACCTGGCCGGGATGAAGGACAGCAAGGTGATCGTGGCGATCAACAAGGACGAGGAGGCGCCGATCTTCCAGGTGGCGGACTACGGCCTGGTGGGCGACCTCTTCAAGGCGGTCCCGGAGCTGCTCACGGAGCTGAAAAAACTGAAAACGGCTTAATTTTTCCCTGGTTTGTATCGATAGAAGGGGGTATATACCCTAGTGGTATATACCCCCTTCGGGTAGGAGCGACAAATAAAAATGACCCTCTCCCGCAACGATAGCAAGGACCTCTATTCCCGCCTCAAGTCGAAGAATTTCACCGCCGTCGTCATCGGGCTCGGCTACGTCGGGCTCCCGCTGGCGATGGAGTACGCCGGCGCCGGCATCGACGTGATCGGCGTCGACGTGGACGGCTCCAAGGTCCGTTCCCTGAAGGCGGGGAAATCGTACATCGGCGACATCCCTTCGGAGACCGTGAAGAAGGCGGTCGCCGCGGGAAAGTTCACCGCCACCACCGACTTCTCGGCCGTGGCGATGGCCGACACGGTCAACATCTGCGTCCCCACGCCGCTGCGCAAGACGAAGGACCCCGACCTCTCCTACATCGTCGGCGCGATGGAGCACATCGTCGACTACCTCCACAAGGACATGCTGATCGTCCTGGAAAGCACGACGTACCCCGGGACGACGGAGGAGATCCTCGGGCCGATGGTCGAAGGGAGGGGATTCAAGGTGGGGAAGGACGTCTTCCTCGCCTTCTCGCCCGAGCGGGTCGACCCGGGCAACGAGAAATACACCACGAGGAACATCCCGAAGGTGGTCGGCGGCGTCACCCCGCGGTGCGGGAAGATGGCGGCGGCGCTGTACGGCGGCGTCATGGAGAAGGTCCACCCCGTCTCCAACGCGGCGGCGGCAGAGATGGTCAAGCTGCTGGAGAACACCTTCCGCTCGGTGAACATCGCGCTGGTGAACGAGATCGCGCTGATGGCCAACCAGATGGGGATCGACATCTGGGAGGTCATCGAGGCCGCGAAGTCCAAGCCCTTCGGCTTCATGCCCTTCTATCCCGGGCCGGGGATCGGCGGGCACTGCATCCCCCTGGACCCGTTCTACCTGTCGTGGAAGGCGAAGCAGTTCGGCTTCGAGTCGCGCTTCATCGAGCTGGCCGGCGTGGTGAACGGGCAGATGCCCCACTACACGGTGGACCGGGTGGGAGAGGCGCTGAACCGCTTCCGGAGGCCGATCAACGGGTCGAAGGTGCTTGTCCTGGGCGTGGCCTACAAGAAGAACATCAGCGACGTGCGGGAGTCCCCCGCGCTCGATATCCTGCACCTCCTTCAGAAGAAGGGCGCGGTCCTGTCATACTGCGATCCGTACGTTCCGACGGTCCGGGACGGCGTGATCGACCTCAAGGCGTCGCCGTTTTCCGCCGCCACTCTGCGGAAGGCCGATTGCGTCCTCGTGGTGACGGACCACACCGCGTTCGACTACAAGATGGTCGCCCGCGAGGCGAAGGTGGTCGTCGACACCCGCAACGCCCTGAAGGGATGCAACGGCAAGAAGATCGTGAAGCTGTAGACCGCAAACCGCAAAACCGGGACGTTGATGAGTTCTCCCGCAGAAGCGGGACACACATGAAATTTACGAGGAACGAATGCGATACCTGGTAACGGGCGGGGCGGGGTTCATCGGGTCGAACCTGACCAGGGCCTTGTTGATCGAAGGTCACACGGTTCGCGTTCTGGACAATTTCCTCACCGGGAAACGGGAAAACCTCGCGGGGCTCTCCGAAACGCACGGGGACAGGTTCGAGTTGGTCGAGGGGGATCTCCGAAATCTCGAGACTGTGCGGAACTCCGTGAAAGGCATCAATTATATCCTTCACCAAGGGGCGCTTCCCTCGGTGCCGCGCTCCGTTGCGGACCCCGTCCTCTCCAATGAGATCAACGTATCCGGGACGGTGAACCTGCTGGTCGCCGCCCGGGATGCCGGTGTCCGGCGCGTCCTGTTCGCCGCGTCATCCTCCGCATACGGCGACACCGCGGAGTTGCCCAAGCGCGAGACGATGGCCACCAACCCGAAATCCCCCTATGCGGCGCAGAAACTGGCCGGTGAGCATTACATGCGCATTTTTTACGAGATCCACGGCCTGGAAACCATATCGCTGCGCTATTTCAATGTGTTCGGCCCGCGACAGGATCCCATGTCGACGTATGCCGCGGTCATCCCCCGGTTCATCACCTCCGTCCTGCGTGGAGAGCCGCCCGTCGTTTACAGCGACGGTCTCCAGACCCGCGACTTCACCTATATCGACAACGTGGTGCAGGCGAACATCGCCGGGTGCTCGGCCCCGAAGGAGGCATGCGGCAAGGTGTTCAACATCGCCTGCGGGGAGCGGATATCCCTCCTGGATATCCTCGAAATCGTCTATACGGAGGCCGGGAAAAGGATTTTCCCGAAGTTCGAGGACCAGCGTCCGGGTGACGTGCGGGATTCGCTGGCGGACATCTCCCGGGCACGGGACCTCCTCCGGTATAATCCCCGGGTTTCCTTCCAGGAAGGCCTGAAGAAAACGTTCGAGTGGTTCCGGGAAAACCGACCGCAAAACCGACCACAAAACCGGGACGTTGATGAGTTCTCCCGCAGAAGCGGGACACACATGAGGCATCGTCACCTTTTCCGCGGCGGCATCGCGCCGTCGTAATTTCCCCCTTTCCGGTTCATCGTTTTCCGGCCCGCATCCTCCCCGGGTGTTTCCTGTTCGGTTGGTCCGTTGTTTGAATAGATTTCGGGCATGCCAAGAGGACCACGGATCGATTTCCCGGGGGCGGTGCACCATGTATATGCTCGCGGGATCGAAAAACGCGATATCTACCTCGATGATTTCGATCGGGACAATTTTCTCGGCAGGGTGGGCGTCAACCTGGCGAAATGGGATGTGCGGTGCTCTGCGTGGACTCTCATGCCGAACCATTTTCACATGCTGGTTCAAAGCGATAGAGGTTGTCTCCCGTCGTTCATGCACTGCCTGCTGACGGGGTATTCACGCTATTTCAATCGAGCGGCACAAGCGGGTCGGCCATCTGTTCCAGAACCGGTATAAATCGCCGGTCGTGTCGAACGTCGGGTATTGCCGGACGGTCGTGCGGTACATTCATCTCAATCCGCTGCGTTCGGGAATCGTACCCTCGGTCGATGCCTTGGCGGATTATCCCTGGACGGGTCACAGGCGGATCGTTCGGGGAGGACCCCCCGAATGGCAGGATACCGGACTTCTGCGGGAGGAATTCCACGGGTCATCCGAGGGATCGGAATGGATTCGCACCTATCGCGAATTCATGGAAGCCGCGCCCGAAGGAGCTGCCGAAGATCTCGCCCGGGGGGATGTCTGCGGGCAGGCGGAATCCGGGGAAGTCCTGCCGACGGATGTGACGGGGCCCCACCAGATATTTTCCGATCACCTGAATCGCATAGCGGCATGGCACGGGGTTTCCGTGGAGCGTGTATTCTCCAGGGACAGGGATTACACGGTGGTCAAGGTGCGGAAAGCGGTGTTGAAAAAGTGCAGATACGAGATGGAGATCCCGATCGCGCAACTGGCCCGCTGGATCGGAATGAAGGAAAACTCGGCCAGGTACCTGCTGAATTCCTGACTGTAGCTGAATCCGCAATACAGAGGACTCGATTCATGTCTGTCCCTGTTTTGCGGAAGAACTCATCAACGTCCCGGTTTTGCGGTTTCCCCACCACCAGAAACGCGGAGTGCGAGAACATCCACTGGACCGGGCGGACGGAATTCCCCTTCACGTGCCAGGGGCGCTGGATCACCTCGAAGGTTTCGGGGTCCGAGAAGCCGCCCTCCTCGGCGAGCCGGTCGCACAGCTGCTTCACCTGGATCGTGGAGGGGAGGTAGGACAGCAGGATCCCGCCGGGGAGGAGCGCCTCCCGCACATGGGAAACCGCCTGCCACGGCTCGGGCAGGTCGAGCACGATCCGGTCGACCCCGCGCTCGTCGATCCCCTGGTAGATGTCCCGGACCTTGACCTCGTGGCTCGGGCATTCGCCGAGGTACCGGCGCACGGTTTTCGCCCCGCTCACCGCGAAGTCCTCCCGCACCTCGTAAGAGATCACCCGGCCCGCAGGCCCCACCGCTTCCAGCAGCTTGATCGTCAGGGCCCCCCAGCCGATCCCCGCCTCGATCACGGTCGCCCCGGGGAACACGTCCGCCCACATGAGGATCGGGCCCGTGTCCTTCGGGTAGATGATCTGGGCGTGCCGCTTCTGGTTCATGATGAACTGGATATAGGTGGGCCGGAAGGCGCGGTACTCGTCCCCCATCGCCGTCCAGGCGCGGCAGCCGTCCTCTTTCCCGATCAGGTCGTCGTGCAGGAGGTTTCCCTTGTGGGTTCCGTAGGTCTTGCCCGGCGCCAGCGTGATCAGGTGCTCCTCCTGCTTGGGGGAGATGATCAGCACGTCCTCCCCCTCCTGGAACGGCCCCCTGCGGATGCGCCCGCCCGCTCCGCCTCCTTCGCTTGCGATTTCGCCTTCCGTCATCCGGTTGCCTCCTTGGCGCGTTCCTCCCGCCGCTTCCGGACGAGTTCCTTCAGCCGGCAGTAAGAGCATGTCTCGGCGTACGTGGGAGCGCCGCACGCCGCGCAGGGCTTGGGCGTTCCATCGCCCGCCGCCTCTTCGCCCCCGGAACGCGGCACCGGACCCGGCGCGCCCGGCAAAAGCGGCGTGTCCGCGGTCCCCGACGCAGTTCCGCCCGGGCGAGGCGCCCGCCGCCTCGCCTCCCGCCTCCCGCCGCAGCGGGTTCGTGTCATCGAGGAAGCCCTGGTAGAAGACGATCCGCGACCCGGGCATGCTCTCCTCGATCAGCGACAGCGCCTCCTTGTATACCAGGGAGGTCGCGTGCACGCTCATCGGGCACTCCTCGGTCACGTAGTCGATCCCCTTGAGGAACCCGTACGCCGCCGTCTCGAGCTCGGACACCCGCCACAGCGGCTTCACCTTCCTCACCAGCCCCTCGCCCGCTTCCGGAAGGAACGGGTGCTGACGGGACAGGTGGTCCCGCTGCCAGTGGAGGAGGTTCCCCAGCAGGCGCGCGCACTCGTCATCCAGGTTGTGGCCGGTCGCCACGACGTCGAACTTCCCTTCCGCCGCGACCCGGTTGAAGAAGTACCGCTTCACGGTCCCGCAGATGGCGCATTCCTGCATCCGTATGCATCGCGCCGCCTCCGGGATCGGGATCCCCTCCTTCGCGAGCTCGATGACGATCGGCCGCTTCCCCTTCTCCCGCGCGAAGTCGAGCACCTTCTCCCGGGAGCGGTCCGAGTACCCCTCGATCCCGAGGTCGATGTAGAGCCCTTCCGTCTCGTACCCCATCTCCATGAGGACGTCCCAGAGCACGAGGCTGTCCTTGCCGCCGGAGACGCACACCAGCACCCGGTCCCGGGGCGAAAGGAGGCGGTACTTCCGGATCCCTTCCCGGACCTGCCGCTTGAAGAAGAGGAAGAAGCATTCGGGGCAGAAGGCGGAGTGGTGGCTCGGCAGCTCGATCGCGGCCGCGGCCTTCCGGCAGCGCTTGCACTTCATGGACGGATCAGCCCCCGGAGACGACGGAGATGACGTCGACCGTCTCCCCGTCCTCCACGCGTTGGTCCTTGGTGAGGAGCTTCTTCCCCTGCGTGACGATCACGGTGGCGGGGCGCACCCCCGCGTCGGCGAGGATGTCCATCACGCGGCGAGGCCCGGGGACCTCCAGCTCCTTTTTCTTCTGGGGAAGGCGCACGCGGATCATGCGGGCCATTATACAGGAATCCGGCGGCTCACCGAAACCGCCGGCCGCTTATCTGAAACCGCCGGTCTCCTTCAGCTGGTGGGCCGCGGTGAAGTAGTAGCGGTATCCCTGGAGCAGGAGAAGGAAGGACGTGATCGCCACGGCGCCGGTGATGGCGCACATGATGGCGATCTGGTAGCGCACCGCGATCATCGGCTCCGTGCCGGAGAGGATCTGGCCGGTCATCATGCCGGGCAGGGCGACGATGCCGGTGGCGGCCATCGTGTTCATGGTCGGGATCAGGGAGGCGCGGTAGGCGGTCCGTAACGCCGGGTCGGCCGCCTGCCTTCCGGTGGCCCCCAGGCAGATGGCGCTCTCGATCTCCTCGCGACGGTCGTGCATCTCGGCGGAGAGCCGCTCCGCGGCCAGGCTGGCGCCGTTCATGGAATTGCCGATGATCATCCCCGCCAGCGGGATCAGGTAGCGCGGGTCGTACCACGGGGTGTATTCGACGACCAGGGAGCAGAAATAGAAGGTGATGCCGGCGCACCCGATGAGGATGGAGCTTCCCGCCACGCGGTAGAAGTGGGGCATCTTCCTCTTGATGCGCGCCCCCATGACCTGCAGCGAGAATCCGGCCATGGTCAGCAGGATGAGCAGCACCAGGAGCGGGGAGCGGACGGCGAAGACCAGGTGCAGCAGGTACCCGACCGCGAGCAGCTGGAACACCATGCGGAGCGAGGCCCAGAGCAGCTGCTTTCCCTGCCCGATCCCCCGCAGGCGGGAGAGCGCCACCGTGAGCAGGATCAGGCCGTAAGCGTAGGCGAGGTGGATCAGCTCCAGGGGGACGATGTCCTGTTTTTCCACGGGGATCACTCCTCTTCCTTTTCCGTTCCCTCCAGGAAACGCTTGAACTCCCCGGTGCGCGGCCGCTCCATCATCGACGGCCCCGGCCCTTCCTCCAGGATCTTTCCCCCTTCCAGGTAGATGAGGCGGTCGGCGACCCGTTCGGACAGCCGAAGGTCGTGCGTCACCATGACGACGGCCAGCTGTTCGGAGCGGCAGATGTCGTGGAAGGTCGACGCCAGGCGGTCGGAGGTGGGGCGGTCCAGGGCGCTGGTCGGTTCGTCGAGCAGCAGAACTTCCGGCCGGCCGATCAGGACCCGGGCCAGGCTGACCCGCTGCTGTTCGCCGCCCGAGAGGGTCCGGGCGTCCCGTTCCAGCAGTTCCGCGGGGAGGCGGCTCAAGGCCAGGGCGCGGACGACCTCCTCGCTTCCGGCCTGCGGGAGCGGCGCGCTGCGGTAGAGAAAGGGGCGCTGCAGGTTGTGGAGGACCGTCCCCTCGAACATGAAGGCTTTTTGCTGCACCATCCCGACCCTCCGGCGGAGGGCGAGCGGGTCGATCTTCGAGACGTCCTCCCCGCCGAGGAGGATGCGGCCGGACGAAGGGTCCTCGAGCCGGTTGATCAGCCGGATCAGGGAGCTTTTGCCGCCGCCCGACGGGCCGACGATGACGGTGGCCTCTCCCTGCCGGGCCTCGAAGGAGATCCCGTCGAGGACCGCCACGTCCTTCCCCTCCGGGTTCCGCCGGACCACCCCGATGTTTTCGAAGCGAACCATCACGAGCCTCCCGAAACGACCTCAACAGATACTACCCGTTTGCGGATCAACAGGAAATGATTGAGCCGACCCGGGGCGCGGAGTAAGATGGGCATTCATCACAACGGGAGGAAGCAGGCGATGCGAGACCGCTCGATGGTGTTCCTTGCCCTCGCCCTCGTGATGCTCCTTCCGGCGCTCGGCTGTTCGAAGGCCGAGGCGCCCAGGCCTGAAAGCGCGACGTCCTCCGGGACGGCGGCTTCCCCGGCGGCGCCGCGCCCGCCCCCGCGGCGGACGCGTCGGTTGCGGAGGGGAAGGTCCTCTTCGAGCAGAAGTGCGGCGTGTGCCACGACCTCGCGCGCGCGGCGGACCGCAAGGAGACGAGGGAGAACTGGGCCGGGATCGTGAAGGAAATGCAGGAGAAGAAGGCCGGCTGGATCTCCGACGCCGAGGCCAGGAAGATCCTCGATTTCCTCGTAGCGGCGCACGGGAAGAAGTGATCGTCGCCCGACCGGCCGCCGGCGGCCCCGCCGCCCGGTCCGGGGGCGTTCGGTAACGCGCGGGCGGCCCCGGAAAGGGAAGGGGCCGCCCGTTTTCGCCTTGGAGAGGGGCCGTCCGTGGATATCCTGCTTTCCGTCATTCCCGTATTCCTGCTGATCGGGCTCGGCGCGGCCCTGCGGCGGTACGGCTTCCTGAAAGAGAGTTTCATCGATTCCGCGAACTCCCTCGTGTACTACATCCTCCTCCCCTCCCTGCTGTTCCACGAGATCAGCGCCACCGAGTTCCGCGAGGCGTTCAGCGGGCCGCTGGTGGTCGGGGGGTACGCCGCCATCCTGGTGACCCTCGCGATCGCCTTCGCCCTGTCCCGGAACCTGGGCCCTTCCGAGCGCGGGTCCTTCCTCCAGGGGACGATCCGCGCGAACTTCGCCTATGTGGGGCTGCCGATCGTCTTCAACGTGCTGGGGCAGAGCGGGCTCAGCAAGGCGGGGATCTTCCTCGGTTTCGGCGTGCCTTTCCTGAACGCGCTCTCCGTCATGGCGCTGATTATCCCCCACGGCATGGAGAAGGGGAAGGGATTCGACATGGCGCGCCGGATCGTGCGCCAATTGGTGACCAACCCGGCCATCCTCGCCTGCATGTTCGGCATCGCCTGGAGCCTGCTCAAGCTGCCGGTCCCCACCATCGCGCGGCGGACGCTGCAGCTGCTGTCCCCCGCGACGCTCCCGCTGTCGCTCCTGTGCCTCGGCGGCTCCTTCTCCATCGACAGGGCGCGCAAGGGGTTCGCGCCCGCTTCCCTCGCCGCTTTCCTGAAGCTCGTGGTCCTGAATGCGCTGGGGCTGGCGTTCTTCCGGTGGATGGGAGTGTCGGGACAGGACCTGCAGGTCGGGATGATCATGCTCGGCTGCCCCACGGCGGTGGTCACCTACGTGATGGCGTCCCAGCTGTCGGGGGACACGGACCTGGCGGGGACCATCGTCATCACTTCCACCGCCGCCTCCGCGGTGACGATCACCGGGTGGCTGTTCCTCCTCCGATACATGGGCTGGTGAGAAATGCCGGTTAAAAGCCGCTCAATCCAGGAGCAGCACGATCGCTTTCTTCGGCCCGTAGACGCCCGTCGTGAAGGTCTGCTCGATGTCGGCGGTCCGGGCGGGGCCCGAGCAGAAGGTGACGTTCCGCGGCGGGTCGGCGCCGAAGCGCGCCAGCGCATCCTCCAGGCTTTCGAACACGGCAGAGGTTTTCAGCAGGGAGACGTGCACGTCGGAGAGCAGCCCCGGCAGATGGGTCCTCCCCTCGGCGCTGGTCTCGATCACGGTCCCCGTCTCCGCGATCCCCGCCTCCGCCGTCCGGAAGCCCGCGGTGGTCGCCGCCGCGACGTCGCCTTCCCGGGCCCCGGCGCACGACGCCAGCGTGAACGGGCCGAAGGGCGCCAGCGCTTCCGCGACCCCGCGGGCGTCCGCGTCCCCTTCCGGGGAGAAGAGGACGGTCACGCCGGCCTCGCGCAGAACCTCTCCCAGGTCGTGCAGCACCGATTCCGCCGGTCCGGGAAACAGCAGGCCGCCGGCCGCGGCGAACGCGTCGCCGAAACGGGCGATCCGGTCCTCCCCTCCGGCGGGAACGGCGAGGTCTTCGCCGGCCGGCGGCGCCGGGGCGCAGGGGCTTCGCTCCGCGGCGGCCCGCAGGCGGAGGAACAGGAGGTGTCCGTTCGTCGCCGGTCGTCATTCGCGCGTCCCCCTGCGGATCTTCCACATCTTCCGGAACGGCCGCCTCGCGACGGCGGGGAAGTCGCGTCGTTCCGTCCAGCCGGCGAAAGGATACGGCATCCCGCTCATGGGATTTCCCTTGCTGATGAGACGGGAGAGCTCCCCGACGAGCCGCTCCAGCGCTTCGAGGATGCCCGCCCGCTTCATGATCGACGCGTACCCCTTGGCCGCCGCGATCTCGCCGGGGGTCTTCAACCCCTGGTCCCTCGTGTCCGCCCGGAGCTCCAGCAGGAAGGCGGGCAGCGGGACCTTCACCGGGCACGCGTCCTCGCACGCGCCGCAGAGCGTGCTTGCGCCGGGCAAGGGAGCGGAATCGGCCAGGCCGGCCAGGAGAGGCGTCAGGACCGAGCCGATGGGGCCGGGGTACACCCACCCGTAAGGGCGGCCGCCCACGCAGCCGTACACGGGGCAGGCGTCGAGGCAGGCGCCGCACCGGATGCACTTGAGCGCGTCGCGGTACTTCCCTTCGAGGATGGCGCTCCGTCCGCAGTCGATCAGCAGGATGTGCAGCCGCTCCGGCCCTTCCGCGTCGCCCTCCCTCCGGGGACCGGTGAGGACGGACACGTACGAGGGGAGGGTCTGCCCCGTGGCGCTGCGCGACAGCAGCCGCAGGAAGACCGGCAGGTCGGCCATCCGCGGGACGACCTTTTCGATCCCCGCCACGGCCAGGTGGACGCGCGGCAGCAGCGCACCCGCCCGGGCGTTCCCGTCGTTCGAGACCAGGACGACCGATCCCGTGTCGGCGACCAGGAAGTTCGCCCCGGACACGCCCATCCCGGCGGAAGGGAAAGCTGTCCTTCGAGGCGCTTCCGCGCGACCGCCGCCAGCTCCTGGACGTCGTCGGACGCGGGCTCGCCGAGTTTTCGTTCGAAGACGCGGGAGATCCCTTCCCGCGTCATGTGGAAGGCGGAGGACAGGATGTGGGACGGCGGCTCCCCGGCGAGGCGGGCGACGTAACTTCCCAGGTCCGTTTCCGCCACCTCGACCCCCGCCTCCCGCAGGGCGTCGTGGAGGGAGATCTCCTCCGCGGCCGTGGACTTCGACCGGACGGCCAGGGCGATCCCCTCGGCCTTCGCGATTCCGACGGCGATCCCGCGCGCCTGCGCGGCGTCCCTCGCCACGTGGACGACGGCGCCCCGCTTTTCCGCCTCGTCGATGAACCGCGCGAGGTGCGCGTCGAGATGCGCGAGGGTCTCGCGCCGGATCCCGGAGGCCCGCTCCCGGGTCGCCTCGAACCCGGGAAAGGAGGCGACGGCGGCGGCGCGGCGCGCGGCGGAACGGCCGATCGCGTTCGCGAGGGCCGCCTGCAGCGCCTTGTCGGAGAGGGCCCTCTGCGCGTTCCGCGCGAACGCCAGGGAGTCGGGCTCCATCAGGGTTCCTCCTCATCCTCGGCGTCCCGGGGTCCGCCCGCCAGGACCTCGGCCAGGTGGAGCGTCTTCACCGGGTACCCGTACCGGGAGATCATCCCCCCGATGTTCAGAAGGCATCCCGTGTCCGCCGAGATGACGTATTCGGCGCCGGTGGCCAGGATCCGGTCGATCTTCCGCTCCGTCATCGCGCAGGAGATCTGCGGGTGGCGGACGGAGAAGACGCCGCCGAAGCCGCAGCACCGGTCCGCCGCCTCCATTTCGACGAGCCGCAGCCCGGGGATGGCGCGCAGCAGCGTCCGGGGCGGATCGGCCGCCCCCGCCCCCGTCCCCTTCGGCAGGCGGCACGAATCGTGGTACGTCGCCTTGCCGGCGAAGGGGGATTTCGGGTCGGTCACCCCGAGGACGTCGACCAGGAAGCGGGAAAGCTCGTAGGTGCGCTCCGCGAAGGAGCGGGCGAGCGCCAGCGTCCGCGGTTCGTCGCGGAAGAGGACGGGGAAGCCGTCCTGGACCATCGTCGCGCAGGCGCCGGACGGGGTGACGATGTACCCGTCGTCGGGGAAGGACCGGAGGAGCTTCCGGGCCAGGGTCCGGGCCTCTTTCCGGTTCCCGGTGTGGAACGCCGGCTGGCCGCAGCAGGTCTGGGACATCGGCGCGTTGACCCTGGCGCCGAACCGCTCGAGCACCTCCGTCGCCGCGAAGCACACGCCGGGGGCGAACGCGTCGGCCGTGCAGGTGAAGAAAAGGGAAACGGAGACGGGCCCCTTCGGATCCATCCCCGTAGTATACGGCAACAGGGAAAAGCCGGGACGGCATCCTTCCGGGGGGATGCGGGGCGGGAGGGTATCGCATCCCGCAAACCCCCGGAAGAAGCCGCGCTACAGCGCTTCCTTGCCCCGTTCGCCCGTGCGGATGCGCACGACATCTTCAAGGTCGTAGACGAAGATCTTCCCGTCGCCGATCTTGCCCGTGCGCGCGGCGGTGAGGATCCGCTCGATCACGGCGGGCACCGTGTCCGCGGGGACGGCCACCTCGATCATGACCTTCGGGATGAACTCCACCACGTACTCCGCGCCGCGGTAGACCTCCGTGTGCCCCTTCTGGCGCCCGAACCCCTTCACCTCGTGGACGCTCATCCCGGTGATCCCCAGCTCCTGGAGCGCGGTCTTCACCTCGTCGAGCTTGAACGGCTTGATGATCGCTTCGATCTTTTTCATGGCCTTTTACCTCCGTTCCACGAGTTGGAAGTTCGGGTAGGCCGAGTTGCCGTGCTCGTGGTAATCCAGCCCCTCGATCTCCTCTTCCTCGCTCACGCGGATCCCGCCGGTGACCGCCTTGGTCACGTACCAGAAGCCCAGCGACAGGACGAACACCGAGACGGCGATCAGAGCGACGCCGATGAGCTGCGGCCCGAGCTGCGCCATGCCGCCTCCCATGAGGAGCCCTTTCTTGGCCACGGCCGCCGCCGGGCAGACGGTGGGGTCGGCGAAGAGGCCCAGCGCGATGGTCCCGAACACGCCGTTGGCCAGGTGGACGGCGGTGGCGCCGACCGGGTCGTCGATCCGGATCCGGTCGAAGAAGAAGACCGCCAGGACCACCAGGACGCCGGCGATGATGCCGATGACCAGGGAGCTGGCGACGCTGACGAAGGCGCACGGCGCGGTGATCGCGACGAGCCCCGCGAGGCAGCCGTTCAGTGTCATGCCGAAGTCGGGCTTCCCGAGGATCAGCCAGGCCGCGATCATGGAGCTGATGGTCGCCGCCGCCGCCGCGACGTTCGTGGTGGTGGCCACGTGGGCGATGGAGGGGCCGTCCGCGGCCATCGTGGAGCCGGGGTTGAACCCGAACCAGCCGAACCAGAGGACGAGCACGCCGATGGCGGCCGAGGTCATGTTGTGGCCGGGGATGGCGTTCACCTTGCCGCCCGGGCCGAATTTGCCCATGCGGGGGCCGAGCACGATGATTCCCGCCAGGGCCGCCCAGCCGCCGATGGAGTGCACCACCGTCGACCCGGCGAAGTCGAGGAAGCCCTTGGAGGCGAGCCAGCCGCCGCCCCAGATCAGGTGCCCGCCGATGGGGTAGATGACCCCCACCAGGAAGATCGTGAAGAGGAGGAACGACTTGAACTTGATCCGCTCGGCGACGGCGCCGGACACGATCGTCGCGGCGGTCCCGGCGAACACGAGCTGGAAGAAGAACTTCGCCCAGAACGGCACGCCCGTCCAGTTGAGGGCGTGGTACACGCCTTTGTAGGCGTCTCCCATCGCGGGGCTGTTGTCGACGCCCGACGCGAAGAACAGCCCGCTCAAGCCCATGATCGGGTTGCCGTCGCCGAACATGAGGCCGAACCCGAGGAACAGGAACGCGATGGAGGACACCGCGAACACGACGAAGTTCTTGAAGAGGATGTTCACGGTGTTCTTCGCACGGCAGAAGCCGGACTCCACGAGGGCGAAGCCCAGGTTCATGAAGAAGACGAGGAACGCCGTGAGCATCACCCAGAGGGTGTCCATGGCGATCTTCTGGCTGGCGATGGCGTCCGCCATTTCCTTGGTGAAGGCCGGGGGCGCGTCGCCAGCGGCCGCCGCCCCTTCCGCCGCGAGGGCGGGCAGGACCGCGCCGGCCGCGAGGAAGAGCGCCGCCAGCCCCATGATCCACGTCATCCGTATCCGAAAGTGTCTTTCCATGGCGCTTCTCCTTTTATCGTCCGTTGGTCATCCCGTTGCCGTCCGTGCGGGCCGCGCTGCGCTTTGTCACGGGAAGTTGATGTCGACCTGCAGGGTGACGGTGTTCTGCCCGCCGGTCCGCTCCTCGTTGTAGATGTCGTAGCCCAGCAGCACGCTGACGTTCTTCGCGAAGGCCCAGGAGGCGCCGAAGCTCAAGGCCCCGAGGGCGGAGTCGCCGCCCTGGTAATCGACCGACAGCCACAGCTTGTCGGAGACCTCGGTCATGACCCGGTCCCACGACAGCAGCAGCCCTTTCTCGTCGGATTCGCCGTTCTGGTCGATCAGGACCTTCCGGTTCCCGACGTAGTACCCGGCGGAGAGGCGGCCGATCACCGGGAGCGTCTTGGCCACGAGGCCGTAGAAGACGTCCTGGTTCGTCGCGAGCTCCCCCTGCCGCGCGTCGCCGTTCTTCGTGCCGAAGTTGTAGCCGCCGACAGCGAAGGCCGGGGAGAGCTTGAACAGGGAATCCTCCGGCGTGCCCAGCTTCGCGTGGAAGTAGAGCGGGTGGTTGTCCGCGGGCCCGCCGCCGGACATGAAGTCGAAGCCGATCTCCGCCTGGATCTTCTGATAGGGAAGGATCCCGACGGTCGGTCCGATGACCACGAGGGGCGCCGTACGGCTGCCGTCGTCGTTGGACCCGTCGCGGAGGTAGGTATCGACGTTCAGGTGGATCGTCCTGTACGGCTGGATGTCCGTGGACGGGATCCAGACCTGGGTGGACGGGGTGGCGGCCGCGATGGACGCGCCGAACCCGCACAGCCCGATCGCCGTAATGAAAACGCCCGCCGCCTTCCGGAATCCCCTGGCTTTCTTTTCGCTCAACATGGCTTTCTCCCCCTTGGCTGGTGACTGGTTGCGTCGGGAGAGACAGGAGCATCCGCCGTGCCATGCGCGGAACGGCGGCCGGAAGGACTGGAAACCGCGCGATGGGAGAAAGGAAAAGCGGCGAGAGCGCCGGGGAGGGTGCTCCCGGGAGGGGACCGGCGGCTAGAGCAAAATTGTAGATTTATCTACAAAAACAGGCGCTATTTCCAGGGGGAGGACAGGCCGAACTTCTTCATCTTGTACGCGACCTGGCGGGGCGTCCAGCCCAGGACTTTCGCGGCGCGGGCGATCACCCATCCCGTTCCTTCGAGGGCGCGGCGCAGCTCGTCGCGCTCCAGATCCTTCAGGTACTCGCCGCGGGCGCGCTGTCCCGGGGAGGGGGCGGCATAAGAGGGGCCCGCGTCGGCGGACGGCGCCGCGGGGAACGGTTGCGGGCCGGGAGGGGAGCGTCTCCGGGGGGGCGGAGGGCAGCCGGATTCCCCGGGGAAGGTCCTGCGCCTGGATCACCTGCGCCTTCGCCATGACCACCGCGCGCTCCACGAGGTTTTCCAGCTCGCGCACGTTTCCGGTCCACCGGTACTCGAGCAGCAGGTCGAGCGCTCCCCGGGAGAAGGCCACGCTCTTCCCGTGCTCCCGGTTGAACCGCTCGAGGAAATGATCCGTCAGCGCGGGGATGTCCTCCCGGCGGTCCCGCAGCGGCGGCAGGAAGATCGGGATCACGTTCAGCCGGTAGTAGAGGTCTTCCCGGAAGGTGCCCGCGGCCACCATCTTCTCGAGGTCGGCGTTGGTGGCGGCGATGATCCGCACGTCCGCCGCGACGGACCGGTTCTCGCCGAGCCGCTCGAACCGGCGCTCCTGCAGCACCCGCAGCAGCTTCACCTGCGTCGGCGGGGGGATGTCGCCGATCTCGTCGAGGAAGATCGTCCCGCCGTTGGCCTCCTCGAAGCGCCCCTTGCGCTCGTCGACCGCCCCCGTGAAGGCGCCGCGCTTGTGGCCGAACAGCTCGGATTCGAGGAGCGTCTCCGGCAGGGCGGCGCAGTTGACGGCGATGAACGGCCGCTCGGCCCGCGGTCCCCCCTGGTGGATCGCGCGGGCGATCATCTCCTTCCCCGTCCCGCTCTCTCCCCGCAGCAGCACGGTGGCGCGGGAGGAGGCGACGCTGGTCACCGCGGCGAAGACCTCCTGCATCCGCTTGCTCTGGCCGATGATGCTCTCGATCCGGTACGTCTTGCGGATCGTCTTCTCGAACTCCTGCCGCTGGCGCCGGAACTCGTCCTGGAGCCGCTCGATCGCCTTGTGGAGCTTCAACGACTGCCCGATGAGGCAGCCGACCACGGTCAGCGTGCGCGCGTCGCTTTCCAGCGTCCGGGAGCCCGCGGGGCCGCTCCGCTCGGCGGCGATCACTCCCAGCGTTTCCGAGCCGATGCGGATGGGGACGGAGATGTAGGAAAGCGGGGGGCCTTGCGATTTGCCGTGGGCCCGGGACTTGTCGAGGAACGTGGGCTCCTTCCGGACGTCCGGGAGGGCGATCGGGCTGCCCGTCTTCATCGTCTTCCCGACGATCCCCTCGCCCCAGACGTACCGCGCGCGGTCCCGCTGCTCCGCCGTATACCCGGCCGCCACCGTCATGCGGATCTCGCGGGTCGTCTCGTCGGGGCGGAAGATGGCGGCGCGGTCGAAACCCAGGAAGGTCTGGAGCGTGCGCAGGGCGATGCCGAGCGCACGCTCCAGGTTCTGCGTCGAGGTGAGGATCTTGGCCACCTCGTGGATGGCCGCGATCTCCGCTTTCTCGGATGAACGGGGGTCGGTCACCCGAGGATTATAACTTAAGCGGCGGAACTATTTCTCGGGTGCCTTGATCGCATCCAGCTCCTCGGCGCTCAGCTCCTTCTTCCTCTTCAGGGTCCAGCTGCCGACCCATTTCTTGAACGTCTCGAGGTTCGCCGCTCTCTCCGCGTCGGTGCTCCCGAGGTAGGCGTACATGTTGCCCGGCTTTCCGTCCTTGGTGTTCTTGCCGTCGTCCAGCCGTCTCATCAGGGCGCCGGCATCCGATCCCTTGACCACCACGAGCAGCTCCTTGTAGCTGTCGTATTTCGGCCCCTTCATCTTCTTCTTGTACCCTTCCTCGTCCTTTTTGAACTCGTCCATCGAAGGCGCTTGCGGGCCATGGCAGGCGAAGCACCGCTTGGCGACGATCCCCTTGATGTCCTTTTCGTAGGTCACGGCCTCTGCGGCGAAGCATGGAACCGAAATCAACAGCACAGCGAACGCGGCGATAAGATTCCTTACCATCTGCAACCTCCCTTAAAAGATATTTAAACAATGTTTTATTGTAACGCAGATTCGGGATGCCCCAACCGCAAAGCAAGACACCGGGACGCCCGGCTTTCCCCGGGGATGGGGACTCGCTTTGCCGGGATGGTATAATTCCCGCATCTTCCCGGTTCCGGAGGCGATCCCCATGGCGAAACGATCGAGATTTCTGGGCGGCGCGCGCATCCTTCCCCCGCCCGTCGGAAAAGGGATGACCGCTTCCGACCTGGTGGAAAAGTCGTTCCTCGCCTACAACGCGGGGAGGCTTCGGGAAGGAGCGCGGCTTCTTTCGGAGCGGATGCTCGCGCCGGATTCCACGGTGGGGCTGTCGCTGACCGGGGCGCTCACGCCGGCGGGGCTGGGCGTGTCCTGCCTCGTGCCGCTGCTCAAGGCGGGGTTCGTCGACTGGATCGTGTCCACCGGGGCGAACCTGTACCACGACGCGCACTTCGGCCTGGGGCTCTCCCTGCACGCGGGGCTCCCCGTTCCTCGACGACCGGCTCCTGCGCGACGAGGGGGTCGTCCGGATCTACGACGTCCTCTTCGACTACGACGTGCTTCTCGACACCGACGCCTTCTTCCGCCAGGTGCTCGACCTGCCGGAGTTCCAGGCCGAGATGGGGACGGCCGAGTTCCACTACCGCCTGCGGGAAGTACATGGCGAGCGGGAGCGGGCGCTGCGGGCCGGCGAGGTGAGCCTGCTGGCGGCGGCGTGGCGGTGCGGCGTGCCCGTCTACACCTCGTCGCCCGGGGACTCGTCCATCGGCATGAACATCGCGGCGATGCGCCTGGACGGCAAAGGCGTGAAGATCGACGTCGGCGCTCGACGTGAACGAGACGGCGTCGATCGTCTACGACGCGAAGAGGAACCGGGGGAAGAGCGCGGTCTGGATCCTGGGCGGCGGCTCGCCGAAGAACTTCATGCTCCAGACCGAGCCGCAGATCCAGGAGGTGCTCGGGCATCGACGAGAAGGGGCACGACTACTTCCTGCAGATCACCGACGCGCGCCCCGACACCGGAGGCCTGTCCGGCGCCACGCCCGTCGGAGGCGGTCTCCTGGGGGAAGGTCGACCCGGACAAGCTGCCCGATACGGTGGTCTGCTACGTCGACACCACGATCGCGCTGCCGCTGCTGTGCGCCTGTGCGTTCGACCGGGTGGGCAAGCGCCCGTTGAAGCGCCTCTACGACCGCCGGGAAGGGATGCTCGGGGAGCTGACGCGGGCGTACCGCCGGAAGGTGGACGCCGCCTCGGTCACCCGGAAGAGGAAAGTCTCGCGGTAATACCCGCCGGGGCAAGGTGCAGGAGCAGCTTGCCGGCCGCCCAGGCGTCGGCCTCCGCCCGGTGGAAGCCGGAGCCGATGCCGAGCTCCCGGCAGATGGAAGGCAGGGAATTGGAGCGGAACCGGCCCGTGCGGCGGGCCATCTCCAGCGTGTCCACCACGCGGTTCCCCGGCCACCTGCCTCCCGCCAGGCGGGCCTCGGCGCGCAGGAACGAGAGGTCGAACGGGGCGTTGTGGAACACCAGCGGGTCGTCGCCGAGGAACTCGAGGATCCCGGGGAAGAGGTCGGCGAAGGGCGGCGCGCCCGCCACCATCTCGTCGGAGATGCCGTTGACCGCGCTTGCGCCCGGGTCGATGGGCCGCAGCGGGTTCACCAGGGAGACGAAGGAGTCGATCACCGACCCGCGGAGGAAGCGGAGGAAGGCGATCTCGCACACCCGGTGCCCCGCGGCCGCCGAGAGGCCGGTCGTTTCCACGTCCGCCGCGATGAACGGGATCTCCAGGAACGTGCCGCCCGCGCTCTCCAATCCTTCCTCCGTCGCTGATGATATAAAAAAGATACCACTGAACGGGGGCCCCCGATGAAAAACCGGGTTCAGGACGCTTCCGGCGGGAAAAAGGTCGCCCTGGTCACGGGCGGGGGCCGGAGGATCGGCGCGGAGATCGCCGCCGCCCTCGGGCGGGCCGGTTATGTCGTCGTCCTCACGTACCGGACTTCCCGGCGGGAGGCCGGAACGCTCGCCGCGGGGCTCGGCGGGAAGGCGTTCCGCCTCGACCTGTCCCGCCCGGCGACTTTTGCCCGGTTCGCGGCCCGGCTGGCGGCGGAATACGGCCGGCTGGACCTGCTGGTCCACAACGCGGCCGTCTTTCCCCGGACGCCGCTGGAAACCGTGACCCCCGCCGAATGGGACGCGGTGTTCGCCGTGAACCTCCGCGGGCCGTCGCTGCTGACCCGGGCGCTGCTTCCCTTGATGGCCCGGGGCCCGGAAGGGGCGGGGATCTGCTTCATCGGGGACGCGATGGCCGGGGAGCTCTGGCCGTCGTACCTTCCGTACTGCCTCTCGAAGATCGCGCCTCGAGGCGTACGCGGAAGGGCTGGCGGGGACCCTGCCCCCGGGGATCCGCGTCGGGGTCGTCCGCCCGGGCCTTGTCCTCCCTCCGCCGGGCTTCCCGGAAGCGCAGTGGGAGCGGCTCCGTGCGAAAAAAAAGCGCGGGATCCGCACCGTGCCTCAAATTGTTCGCACCGTGTTGCAATTCGCGGCATCCAAAGTTAGCATTTAACAATAATCAATTTTGCCGGAGAGGAGCGTCCCGATGAAACAGTACAGGTGTAATGTCTGCGGCTACGTCTACGACCCCGCGAAGGGCGACCCGAACAACGGCGTGCCGCCGGGCACCCCCTGGGAAAAGGTTCCGGCCGACTGGTGCTGCCCGCTCTGCGGCGTGGGCAAGGAAGAATTCGAGGAAGTGAAGTAGCGCGGATAACCCGGTGTCCTAACCAAGCCACTCCTGAAAGGAGCGAGTCGATGAAAACTTACAGGTGCAATGTCTGCGGTTGGATCTACGACCCCGCGAAGGGCGACCCCGAACACGGCGTGCCGGCGGGCACCCCCTGGGAGAAGGTCCCGGCCGACTGGATCTGCCCGAAGTGCGGCGTCGGCAAGGAAGAGTTCGAGGAGGAAAAGTAGTGGCCACGACACTTGCGAAGGACATCTACTACGTCGGGGTCAACGACCCCGGCCTGACCGTGTTCGACATCGTCATCCCGACCGAGTCCGGGACGACGTACAACTCCTACCTCGTCAAGGGGACGGAGAAGACCGCCCTCATCGACTGCGTCAAGCGGGGCTTCACCGACGAGTGGATGAAAAGCATCGAGGAGATCGTCGCCGTCGAGAAGGTCGACGTACCTGGTCGTCAACCACTCGGAACCCGACCACGCCGGCGGGATCGTGGACTTTCTGAAGCGCAACCCGAAGGTCCCGGTCTACCTGACCCGTTCCGCCAAGACGTTCATCGACAACATCGTGAACGGTCCGTACAATGCGCATGTCGTCAACGACAACGAGGAGATCTCCCTCGGAGGCAAGACGCTCCGGTTCATGGTCCAGCCGTTCCTCCACTGGCCCGACACCATGTTCACCTACGCGGTGGAGGACAAGGTCCTCTTCACGTGCGACTTCCTCGGGCGCCACTTCGCGACCGGGAAGATCTTCGACGACGAGATCGAGCCGTCGGACAAGCTGAAAAACGCCTTGATCGTTTACAACAGCATGATCTTCCGGCCGTTCAAGGAGCCGGTCCTCCAGGCGTGCGAGCGGATCAAGGACCTCCCGATCGCGATGGTCGCGCCGTCCCACGGGCCGGTGCTCCGGAAGTCGTGGAGGGAGGTCATGTCCATCTGGCGGGAGCGCGCAGCCGTTCCGCTGGAAAAGCGCAAGACCGAAAAGAAGGTGGCGATCATCTACGTCTCCGCCTACGGCAACACCACCATGATGGCGAAGAAGGTGGCCGAAGGGGTGGCCGCCGCCGGCTGCAAGCCGGTGCTGCTCGACGGCGCGGACGTCTCGATCCACAAGATCCTCGACGAGCTCGACGAGTCGATCGGCTTCCTGATCGGCGCGCCGACGCTCAACAGCAACCTGCCGCACCCGATCTACAGCCATGCTCGGCTACCTGGTCGTGCCTGAACGTGAAGGGGCTCACCTCGTCCGCGTTCGGCTCCTTCGGCTGGAGCGGGGAGGCGACCAAGATCGTAACGGACATCATGGGCGCGATGCGGATCAAGATCTTCCCCGAGCCGATCAAGTTCAAGATGACGCCCACCGAGGCGGACCTGCAGACCTGCTTCGAGTTCGGGAAGAAATACGCGGAGGCCGTCGGGGGCGCGGCGGCTTAAGACCGTCACCCCCGGTGTTTGCTTTCGCCGGCCGTTCCTTCCTTGTGGAGGGAACGGTCGGCGTCCTTTTTGACCTGTTCCTGCTGCTCGAGCGCTTCGCCGCGGATCTTCGCCTTGCACGGGTCGCAGATCCCTCCCTGGAAGGCGCCCGGTTTCGCGCAGATCATGCATCGGTTCTTGTCCATACCTGCATTATCCCATAGCGGTCACTTGATGCGTTCCAGCAGCGAGGCGCCGAAGAGCAGCCCGAAGTAGTCCTCGGAGTTCTTGATGAAGACGCCTTCCCCGCCGGCCATGTTCCCGCCGGCGAGCTGTCCCTGCTTGATCGCGCTGCGCCACCCGAAATTGATCCGGCTCTCGCGGCGGTTGATGTCGTACACCTCGGCGCAGTCGCCCGCGGCGAAGATGTTGGAGATGTTGGTCCCGAGATATTCGGTAACGAGCACCCCCGTGCCCGTGTTCACCCCGCTTCCCTCGAGGAAGCCGATGTCCGGGGTCCGCTCGGTGGCCGCCACGACCAGCGAGCAGCGGATCGTCTCGCCCGCCGTCGTCACGACGTCGCAGTCCCTGCCGTCGACGTCGATCACGTCGGCGATCCCGACGCCTTCCATCGTCTTCACGCCCTTCGAGCGGAGGCTGCCGATCACCCGCGCCTCGACGTCCGCCGGGATCGGGTTTCCCAGCCGGGGCGGCCCGGGGCTGATCCAGGTCACCTGGCTGCCGGCCATCCGCAGCGCCCGGGCCGCCTCGATGCCGAGGTAGCCGGGGCCGAAGACCACGGCGACGTCGGAACGCATCGCCCGTTCCCGCAGCCGCCGGGCGTCGCCCAGGGAGTTGAGGACCAGGATCGCGCCCGGCGTCGCCATGAGCGCCGGAGGCATGATGGGCCGCCCCCCCGTGGCGATGCAGAGGAAGTTGTACGTCTCCCCGGAGCCGTCGGTGAAGGCGACGCTGTTCTTCTCCGCGTCGACCCGACGGGCCCGCTTCCCGTGGAGGATCCGGATCCCCGACTCCGCGAGGTCCTTCGCCTGCGGGTTGGCCATGCCGGAAGGCTCCCGTTCGCCCGAAACCAGGTCGGGCAGGGCGGGCCGCAGGTACGGGGCGGCGTGCTCCTCCGTGGCGATGACGATTTCGGCGCCCTTGTCGTGCCGGCGCGCCTCCTTGGCGGCCGCGATTCCGGCCGGCCCGCTCCCCAGGACCAGGTATCTCATGGGTGACCCTCCTGTCCGAATGTCGCAGTCGAATCTATCATCTTGTTCGCAATCCGGCATGGAGAATCCCGTCCAGCCCCCGGGCCGTCCCCGCGACCCGTCGGAATTCCAGGAACCGCTCTTCCCGCAGCCGCGAAAAAACGGTTTCCACGGAGGATTCGCCGCCGCGCCGCCCGGGGATCCCCTTCATGAAGGAGCGCGATTCCGCCAGGATCACGTCGCAGTCGTGGATCGTCCCGAGGAGGGTCTGGAAGTCCTGGTGGCGTTTCACGACGGTCCCGCCGGCGTCCGGAAAGAGGGGAGCGAACACCTCCCGAAGGTACCGGTGCCGCTTGAAGGCCAGGCGCATCCGGTGGAGGGCCGCCGGGTTCGCGGGATCCAGGGCGTCGTGCCGGAGCCGCGTCACTTCCCGGGCCGATCCGGCGAGCAGCCGGCGCGCCGCCGCCCCAACGTCGTCCCCGGCTCCCGCCGCGGCGCGGTTTGCCGGGATCCCGATCCGTATCCTCGCCGGCCATCGCTCCCGGAGCAGCCGGCGGCAGGCTCGTTCGCGGCGCAGGACGTCGCTCGCCACGAGGACGGCGTACTGGTACGACGGCGCGTCCCCTTCGGGGAGGAGGTTCCGGATCCAGTCGCGCTTCACGTGGGCGTCGCGCAGCTTTCCCAGGGGGGACATGAGCTTTTCCAGGGAGGAACGCGCCCGCTCCAGCCCGGGGTCCGGGCCGAGCAGCCCTTCCCACGCGGCGATCCAGGCGAGAAGCCTCCGGATGGAAACCCGGAGATCGTGGACGGCCTCTTCCGAGGCGGGGTTCCCGGCGGCGCGCTTCAGCCGGGCGCGGAACCGGCCGATCCGCTCCTTTCCGGATCCGGCCAGGAAGGAGGCGGCGTCCACGCCGGCTCCTACTCCTCGAGCGCCTTGAGGAGAATTTCCGTCACCTTTTCGATGCGGGCCAGGTCTTTCCTGCGTCCCTTCCGGACCTTGACGTCCAATGCCTGTACGGTCTCGAGCAATTTCCTGACCTTGGGTTCCGGCAGGTTTTTCGCTTCGATTCCCGAGATCGCCGCCGCGATCCGGCCTTCCGTCTCCTCCAGGTACCGTTCCGCGATCTCGGTGAAGACCGCGCGGAGGCGGCGCGTTTCGAGGAGCAGCATCTCCCGGGCCACCTTCCGGGACGGTTTGCGCCCGAGGGCGGCCAGGATGTTTTTCTTTTGCGGGGTGGGTGTTTTTTTCACGGTTGCCATGGATTCGTTCTCCTCAAGGGCTTTTGCCGAGGATGGATTCGATGCGGGTCTTGAGTTCCCGGTTGACGAAACGCGGCGTCCTCGCGCCGTTCACGGCGACGAATCCGTAGATCCCCTGCAGGCGCCGGAACGCACGGTGCAGGTCCGTCTGGTACCGGATGAACGAGTCGTACCAGGAGCGGCTGTATCCGATGTCCATCCCCGACTCCCAGTAATCCAGCGTCCGCCCGGGATAGATGAACCGCTCGATCAGCTTCTGGGGCGACACGCGCAGGTACAGCACGAGGTCGGGGACGAGGGCGATGCTGTAGACGGACTGCAGCCAGGCGAGGTCCGCGCCCCGGACGATGTCGCGCGCCATCAGGGTGTAGATGTACCGGTCGGCCAGCACGATGAACCCCGCCCGCAGCGCCGGGATGATCCGGTTCTCCAGCTGGTCGGCGAAGTCGGTGGCGTAGAAGAGCGACAACGTCCGGGGGGAGAGGACGTTCCCTTCCTTGGCCTTCGCCAGTTCGGCGGAAACCAGGGTGGACCGTTTGAGCCCGGCGTGCTCCACCGCGTGCCCCCGGCGCTCCAGCCAGTCGGTGAGCAGCCCGATCTGCGTGCTCCTCCCGGAGCCGTCGGGCCCCTCCAGGACGATGAGCTTCCCCTTGAGGTCGGAAACGTTCACTCCCGGGATCCCCTGGCCGAAGAAGGAGAAGTTCTTTGAGCGGGTCATCGGGCGGCCCCCCTGGAAACGGCCTTGTACCGGGCCAGGTCGATGCGGTCCCTCAGGATGGTCCGCACCTCCTCCTGGATCGCCTCGACGGGGCGGGCGGAGTCGATCCGCGTGAAGCGGTGCTTCCGCGCGAGCCCCTCGTACGCCTTGCGGATCCTTCCCTGGAAGAGCTTGAAGCTCTCCACCGGGTCGGGGGACAGCCCCAGGTCCATGCCCGCCTCGTGGTACTTGAGCTCCGGGCGCCCCGTGAGGATCCGGTCGAGCGCGGTGCGCAGCGGCAGGGAGAAGTAGAAGGTGATGTCGGGCTGGAACGCGAAGCTGTAGAGCTGGTCGACCCATTCCATGGGGCATCCCCTCACGGTGTCCCGCGCCAGGGCGGTGAACTTGTACCGGTCGGCCAGGACGATGAACCCCGCCTTGAGCATCGGCAGGATGTTCCGCTCGTACCGGTCCGCGAAGTCGGTGCAGTGGATGAGGGAGAACGTCGTCGGGGTGAGGAGGTTCCGCTTCTTCCCCTTTTTGGTGGCCTCCCGGACGATCGCGGAGGAGTTCCACTCCGTGAAGAAGACCTTGTACCCCGAGAGCTGCAGCCACCGCTTGATGAGGTAGACCTGCGTGGATTTGCCGGAGCCGTCGAGCCCCTCGACGGCGATCAGTTTCCCCGGCGTGTCGTTCCGCAGCGGTTGCGTCGTCATCTTCATCACCCTTCCGGTTCGATGGTCAGCCGGACGTCGATCCCGAAATGTTCCCCGAAAACCGACGTCGCGTTCCGTATGTTCGCGTCTTCCAGCGCGCACGATTTCCTGCAGGCCGCCCGCAGGAGAAGGGTCTCGTTCTCCAGGCGGCACTCGAGCACCCGGATCGCCCCCGTGTACTCCCTGTCGAGGGCCTCGGCGACCCGCAGCATGGCCGAGAGGGAGCGGACGACGTCGCGGTCGCGCTTGGGGAGCGCCTCGAACTCGGGATGGTTCATGGCGGGGACGGATTTCCGGTGGTACCGGGCGATCCCCGCGACGACGAGCCGCTCCGAGGGGGAGAGGCCCACGATCTCGGTGTTGGCGAGGATGTAGTGGCTGTGCTTGTGATGCCCCCGCATGCCGATGAAGTAGCCGATGTCGTGCAGCAGCGCCGCCGCCTCCAGGTAGATCCGTTCCTGCTTGCCGAACCCGTGGATCGATTCCGTCGCGTCGTAGAGGTGGAGCGCCAGCTCGGCGGCCTTTTCCGAATGCTTCGGGTCCAGCCGGTACCGCGCGGCCAGCCCCCGGCACGACACGCACACCTGTTCCCGCAGGTCCAGGAGGTGCTCGACCCCTTTTTCCCGCTCGAGGATCCCCTGGACGATGCCGTCCTTGAGGCTCACCCGGGGGACGATGATCTCCTCGGAGCCGTTCAGCTCGGCGATCCGGTGATAGACGAAGCAGGCCGGGAGGATGACGTCGGCCCGGTCTTCCCGCAGGCCGAACCGCTCCATGCGGCTTTTCAGCGACATCCCGGAGAGCTGCTCCATGAGGCGCCGGAGCTGCCCCGACCGGATGCGCAGGGCGCCCGGGTAGTCGGGGTGCGGCTCCGCGCCGACGTCGGGGATCGCGGCCACCGCCTCGATGTTCCCACCGGTGGCGATGAACAGGGCGGCCCTCTTCCCGTTCTTCCAGCGGGAAAGCTTCACCCCGATGAGGTCCATGTACTCGTTCAGCAGCTGCCCGGCGCCGCGCGCGCCGTCCTCGGCGGAGGAGAGCATTTCCAGAAGGCGCACCGCGCCGAAGTTGTGCGAGTCGGCCAGGGTGATCCGCCCGTTCTCGACGAAGGTGATCTCCACCGAGCCTCCCCCGAGGTCCACGATGACGGCGCTCTTCTTCCCGAGAGGGATCTTCTTCCCGACGGCGAGGGTGATCAGGCGGGCTTCCTCTTCCCCGTCGATGATCTCGATGCGGATGCCGGAGGCGCGCTCCAGCCGGCTCAGGAGGAGTTCGGCGTTGGAGGCCTCCCGCGTGGCGGAAGTGGCGACCGCCCGGACGGTCTGGACCCCGTGGGACTTCAGGAGCAGGCGGAACTTCCGGAAGGCGGCCTCGGCCTTCCGGAGGTTCTCCTCCCGGATTTTCCCCGTCAGGAAGACGTCGCCGCCCAGGCGGATCGGCTCCCGGAGGTTCTCGACGACCCGGTACGGCTGCTCGCCGCCGGTCTCGACCACGTAGAACCGGATCGCGTTGGAACCGATGTCGATGGCGGCGATCCGGGCCATTCCGGGCTCCTGTTGCCGAGTGTTTATCCCATTATCGCCGTTCTCCGGTCCCAGTCCAAGCCCCGCCTTCCCGTTGCGGGCGCGATCAGCCCTTGGAAACGTTCAGCTCTTCCATCTTCCCCGTCGCGACGAAAACGACGCGCTCGGCGATGTTCGTCGCCCGGTCCGCGATCCGCTCGATGTTGTGCGAGACCCACAGCAGGTAGGTGGCGCCTTCGATGACCTGGGGGTTCTCGATCATCAGGAGCAGGAGCTCCCGGTAGACCTGGTAGTGCAGGGCGTCGACCTCGTCGTCCTCAACGCAGATGGCCCTGGCCGTATCGGCGTCCCGTGAGGCGAACGCCTGGAGCGTCCGGTCGAGCATCGAGAGCACCTTCTCCGCCATGCGGGGGATATCGATGAGGGGCTTGACCAGACGTTTCCCTTCCAGCAACAGGGTGATCTTGGCGATACCCTCGGCATGATCGCCCATCCGTTCCAGGTCTGTGGACATGATGAGGATCGACCCGATGGTGCGAAGGTCCACGGCCGTCGGCTGCTGCGTCGCGATGAGATCGAAGCAATGTTCCTCGATCTCGAAGCGCTTCCGGTTGATCTCCAGGTCGTTCCGGATGATCTCCCGGGAGGCCTCCGGGTCCCGGCGCTTCAGGGAGTCCACGGAGGAGCGGATCGCCGCGCTCACCATGCGGCCCAGCAGCTGGAACTTCTCCTCGAGGGATTGAAGCTCCCGAACGTATGCGTCCCGCGTCATCTTTCCTCCCGGCGGCCCTCGGCCGCTGCCCGGATCACCCGAACCGCCCGGTCACGTAGTCCTCGGTCAGCTTGCGGGACGGGTTGGTGAAGATCTTCTTCGTCAGGTCGTACTCGACCACCTCTCCGAGCATGAAGAAGGCGGTGCGCTCGGAAATCCGGGCCGCCTGCTGCATGTTGTGGGTCACTATGACGACCGTGTACTCCTTTCGGAGATCGAACGACAGGTCCTCGATCTTGCCGGTGGAGATCGGGTCGAGGGCGGAGCACGGCTCGTCCATGAG
This sequence comes from uncultured bacterium, assembly GCA_963741515.1. Lineage (GTDB taxonomy): Bacteria > Desulfobacterota > Deferrimicrobia > Deferrimicrobiales > Deferrimicrobiaceae > UBA2219. The sequence continues at coordinate 70,081 of CAVUIA010000009.1, read as the reverse complement.
GATCACCTCGGGCTGCACCGCGAGGGCCCTGGCGATGCACAGGCGCTGCTGCTGCCCCCGGAAAGGGCGAGCGCGGAATGCTCGAGGTTGTCCTTCACCTCGTCCCACAGGGCCGCCTTCCGGAGGCACGCCTCGACCGTACCGTCGATCACGGAGCGCGCCCCGATCCCCTGGATCCGCAGTCCGAAGGCGATGTTTTCGTAGATGCTTTTCGGGAACGGGTTCGGCTTCTGGAAGACCATGCCGATCTTGCGGCGGATGTCGGTGACGTCCACGCCTTTGCCGTAGAGGTCCTGCCGCCCGTACACGATCCTGCCCTTCATCCGGAAGGAGGGGACGAGGTCGTTCATGCGGTTCAGGCACCGCAGTAGGGTGCTCTTCCCGCAGCCGGACGGCCCGATCAGGGCGGTGGTGGACCGCGAGGGGACCGACAGGGAAACGTTCCCGACGGCCCGTTTTTCCCCGTAGAACACCGAAAGGTCTTCGATCCGGAACGCCGCTTCCGGTTCGTCCATGGGCGCCGCCTCCATGCTCACCACCGGATCTTCCGCTGGTGCCTGTGCCGTAGCCATATCGCCGCTCCGTTGATGAACAGGGTGATGAACAGCAGTATGAGGATGCCCGCCGCCGCGTTCTCGAGGAAGGCCTTCTGGGGCCTCGATACCCAGTTGAAGATCTGGATCGGCATCGCCGTGAACGGGTCCATGAAGCCTTTCAGCGTCACGAACGGGAACTCCCCGGTCAGCGGTACCTGGGGGAGGAAGGCGATGTAGGTCAGCGCGCCGATCGTGATGAGCGGGGCCGTCTCTCCCATGGCCCTGGAAACGGAAAGGATGATTCCCGTCATGACCCCGCCCCAGGCCGCGGGGAGGACCTGGCCGCGGATGGCCTGCCACTTGGTCGCCCCGAGGGCATAGGCCCCTTCCCGGATCGACATCGGAATGGCCCGGAGCGCCTCCCGGGTGGCCATGATGATCATCGGCAGCAGAAGGAGAGCGAGCGTCATCCCTCCCGCGAGGATGCTTCTCCCCAGGGAGAAGCATCGGACGAAGAGGCCCAGCCCGAGCAGCCCGTAGATGATCGACGGGACGCCCGCCAGGTTGGCGATGTTGATCTCGAGAAGATGGTAGAGCCAGTTCTTCTCGCTGTACTCCTCGAGGTAGACGGCCGCGGCGATGCCGAGGGGGACGGCCACGCAGACCGTCGTCGCGACGACCCAAAGGGACCCCACGATGGCGGAGAGGAAACCGGCGTCGGCGGGCTTCCGCGACGGGAAGCTCGTCAGGAACTGCCAGGAGAGCCGCCCCGCGCCGTCCATCAGGACGTCGGCCAGCAAAACCGCGAGGACCCCCAGGCCCAGCAGGGTCGTGGCCAACCCCGCCACGGCGAAGGCCCTGTCCTTGAACCTGTCCAGAGATTTCCTGTCGAACGCGCCCAAGGGGACCCCCGGATCAGTCGTATTCTTCGCGGAATTTCCGCTTGAGAAGGTGGCTGGCAACGTTCAGGACGAGGGTGACGAGGAACAGCGTCATCCCGGCGGCGAAGATCGTCTTGTATTCGATCGTCCCGGTCGGGGTGTCGCCGAGGCTGACCTGGACGATGTAGGCCGTCACCGCCTGGATCGGCTCGAACGGATTGAGCGTGAACTGGGGCTGCATCCCCGCGGCGATCGCCACGATCATCGTTTCCCCCACGGCCCGCGACACGCCGAGGATGGAGGCGGCCGCCACCCCGGACAGGGCGGCGGGAAGGACGACCCGCGTCGCCATCTGGAACCGGGTGGAGCCGACCGAGAGGGCGCCTTCCCGGAGCCCCATCGGGACGGCGTGCATCGCGTCCTCGCTCAAGGAGGAGATGGTGGGGACGATCATGACCCCCATGACCAGCCCCGCGGACAACGCGTTGAACCCGGAGATCTCCGGGAAGACGTTCCGCAGCAGGGGAGTGACGAACAGGAGGGCGAAGTAGCCGTACACCACCGTCGGTACGGCCGCCAGGAGCTCCAGCACGGGCTTCACGACGCTTCGCAACCCCGGGGAGGCGTATTCGCTCAGGTAAATGGCGCTGATCAGCCCCACGGGGACGGCGGTGGCCATCGCGATCCCCGTGGTCAGGAAGGTGCCGCAGAACAGCGGCAGGATCCCGAAATTCTTGTCTTCGAAAAGGGGCGTCCACTGGGTCGAGGTGAGGAATTCCACAATGGGGACTTCCTGGAAGAACTCATACGTCTCGAACATCAGGACGGCGATGATGCCCGCCGTGGTGAGGACGGAAAAGAGGGCGCTCGCCAGGAGCGCCCCCTCGACCATCCGTTCCCTTGCTCTTTTGCGAGAAGCTGCGGGGCATGGATTCCGCCCTACTTCCCCTCTTTCTTCAGCAGGTCCTCGATCTTGACCCCGATCTGGGAGCCGTGCCCCCCGAAGACCGACCCGGTCATCCGCTTATCGAACCGGACCTGACCGAGATCGTACGCCTCTTTCGGGAGCGACACGTACCCGACTTCCTTGGAGAGCTTGCCGCCGTGCTGCATGTAGAACTTCACGAAGCGCTGGACCTCGGGCTTGTCCGCCGACTTCTTGTTCACGTAAATGAAGATCGGGCGGGCGAGCGGCTGATAGGTCCCCTTCACGACGTTCTCGTACGTCGGGGCCTGCGGGCCCTTGCCGTTGCCGTCCTTGCCGTCGTCGACGGCGACCAGCTTGAGCTTGTCCTTGTTGTTCTCATAATACGCCACGCCGAAGTACCCGAGGCCGCCGAGCGTCCGAAGCGATCCCCTGGACCAGGATGTTGTCGTCCTCGCTCGCCGTGAAGTCCGTGCGGCTGGCCTTCTCCTTGCCGTTGATCGCCTCGGTGAAGTAGTCGAACGTCCCGGAGTCGGTCCCGGGCCCGTAGAGCCGGATCGGCTTGTCCGGCCAGGAGGGGCGCACGTCGTTCCACTTCATGATCTTGCCCTGGGCCGCCGGTTCCCAGATCTTCTTGAGTTCGGCGACGGTCATGAAATCGACCCAGTCGTTCTTCGGGTTGACCATGACGGCGAGGCCGTCGTAGGCGACGGGAAGCTCGATGTACTGGATTCCCTTCTCCCCGCAGAGCTTGACCTCCGATTCCTTGATGGGGCGGGAGGCGTCGCTGATGTCGGTTTCACCCGCGCAGAACTTCTTGAACCCGCCGCCGGTCCCGGAGATCCCGACCGTGACCTTCACCGCGCCCTTTTCGGCCTTCTGGAATTCCTCCGCCACCGCCTCGGTGATCGGGAACACCGTGGAGGAGCCGTCGATCTTGACCAGGTTCTGCGCCGTTGCCGGAATCGCCCAGGAAATCGCCAGCACGGTCAATGCGACACGGAACCCCCGCCGAATGCAGTTCTTCATCCTCTCGATCCTCCTTTTCCTTTGGAAATGCGTTCCAGAGGGATTGGAGATCGAGAATACCGGCCGTATCCGAAGACGGAGTGATGCCGGCGTTAAGTTGGCGTCAAGATCGCGGGCCGGTCTTCCCTTCCTGCGATCCCTGGTGCCGGATGTCTTTTCCCTTCACCATGAAGATGACGTCCTCGCAGATGTTCGTGGCGTGGTCCGCGATCCGCTCCAGGTGGCGGGAGACCAGGATCAGGTCCATCGCCCGGGGGATGGTGGAGGGGTCCGCGGCCATGTAGGTGAGCAGCTCCCGGAACACCTGGTCCTTGAGCTCGTCCACGACGTCGTCCCGCAGGATCGTCTTCTGCGCCAGTTCGTCGTCGCCGTTCACGAAGGCGTCCAGCGCGTCCTTCAGCATCTCCTGGGCGATCTCGGCCATCCGGGGGATGTCGATCAGCGGCTTGAGGGGGGGGACGGTGAGCAGATCCTCGGCGGCCTCGAGGATGTTGATCGCCTGGTCGCCGATCCGCTCCATGTCCGTGTTGATCTTCATCGCCGCGGCGATGAACCGCAGGTCGGCGGCCGCGGGCTGCCGCAAGGCGATGATCTCGAGGCATGCCTCGTCGATCTCGATGTGGAGCTGGTTGACCTGCTTCTCCATCGACTGGACTTCGGGCAACAGGTCCTTGTCCCTCTGCACCAGCGCCTGGACGACCCGCCGCGTCATCGCTTCCGCCAGCCCGCCCATCCGCAGGACCAGCTCCTTCAGCCCCGCCAGCTGCTCCGTGAAATGCTCCGATGTCCTCTTTCCCATTCCCTGGTCACCCCTTCCCGGACAGGATCATCCGAACCTTCCGGTGATGTATTCCTCGGTCCGCTTGTCCGAAGGATTCGTGAACATTTTACCGCTCTTGTCCATCTCGATCAGTTCCCCGAGGAGGAAAAAGGCGACGTTGTCGGAGATCCGGGCCGCCTGCTGCATGTTGTGGGTCACCACGACGATCGTGTATTTCTCGCTCAGGTCCTCGATGAGCTCCTCGATCTTCGCCGTGGAGACCGGGTCGAGGGCCGAGCACGGCTCGTCCATCAGCAGGACTTCCGGCTCTACGGCCAAAGCGCGGGCGATGCAGAGCCGCTGCTGCTGCCCGCCGGATAAGGACACCCCGGGGCTGTCCAGCTTGTCCTTCACCTCGTTCCAGAGGGCCGCCATGTTGAGCGACTTCTCCACGACGTCGGCGAGCTCGCCCCTGGGGATCTTCCTGCTGTTCAGCCGCAGCCCGACGGCCACGTTGTCGAACACGGACATCCGCGGGAACGGGTTCGGCTGCTGGAACACCATTCCCACTCTCCGGCGGAGGTTCACCGGATCGACCTGGTCGGAGATGATGTTCCGGCCTTCCAGCAGGATCTCGCCGGTCATGCGGAAGCTGGGGGTCATGTCGTGCATGCGGTTCAGGCACCGGATGAACGTGCTCTTCCCGCACCCCGACGGCCCCATGACCGAGGTTACGGAGAACCGCCCGATATCCATGCGGATGTTCTTCAGGACCTGGTTGTCGCCGAACCAGCCGCACAGGTCCCGGATCTCGAAAACGTTGTCCATCCAGCCTCCTATTTCCTTTCCCGGGTCAGGAACCGGGCGCCGATGTTGATCATCAGGACCAGCGTGATGAGGACGAGGGCGGCGGCCCAGGCCTTGTCGTGCCAGTCCGAATAGGGGGATATGGCATAGGAGAACACCTGGAGCGGCATGGCCGCCATCGGCTGGTCGAGGTGCATCTGCCAGAACTGGTTCCCCAGGACGGTGAACAGGAGGGGGGCCGTTTCCCCGACGATGCGCGCCATGGCCAGCAGGATCCCGGTGAGGATCCCCGCCCAGGCGGTGCGGACCACGATGTACAGCGTCGTCTTCCACCGTTCGATCCCCAGCGCCAGGGCCGCCTCCCGGACCGACCTCGGCACGGTGCGCAGCATGTCCTCGGTCGTCCGCGCGACGATGGGGACGAAGATCATGGTGAGCGCCGCCGCGCCCGCCCACGCGGAGAACCGCTTCATCGGGAGGACGACGAGGATGTAGCCGAAGATGCCCATGATGATGGAGGGCACCCCCGTCAGCGAATCCACGGCGAAGCGGACGGCGGAGGCGAATTTCCCCCGGCCGTACTCCGCCAGGTAGATCCCGCACATCACCGCCATCGGAACGGACCAGGCCATCGTGAGGAGGGTGACGACGAAGGAGCCGAGGATCCCGTTGGCGATGCCGCCCCCCGTCTCCCCCACGGGGCGGGGGAGGTCGGTCAGCAGGCTCCACCTGAGCTCCTTGGCGCCCTTGGCCACCAGGTCGAAGAAGATCAGGAACAGCGGCAGGATGACCAGGAAGGCGCAGAGGTAGAAGACCCACCGCATCCCCGTGTCGACCGCCTTCCGGCGGAAACCGATCGTCTTCATCGGGTCACATCCCCCCGGAGGCGCTCTTGACCATCTTCTCGAGGCATCCACTTCGACGCGAGGTTGACCACGAACGTCACGAGGAACAGCAGCAGCCCGACCAGGATGAGCGACGAAAGCTGCAGGTCGGCGGCCTCCGCGAACTCGTTGGCGATCACCGCCGCCATGGAGTATCCCTGCTGGAACAGGGAGAGGAAGATTTCGGGCCGGTTCCCGATGACCATCGTGACCGCCATCGTCTCGCCGAGGGCTCGTCCCAATCCGAGAACCGTCGCGCCGAAGATCCCGGGGATGCAGTGCTGTCCGATGACGATCCTGAGCATCTCCCAGCGGGTGCCGCCCAACGAGAGGACCGCCTCCTTCTGCCGCGCGGGGATCGTGGCCAGCACCTCCCGGCTGACCGACAGGATGAACGGGACGATCATGATGGCCAGAAGAACCCCCGCCGCCAGCAGGCTCGGCCCGTAGACGGGCCCCTTGAACAGGGGGATCCAGCCGAGATATTTCGCCACCGGCTTCATGAAACCGTCACGCAGCACCGGAACCAGGACGAAGATTCCCCACAGGCCGTAGATGACGCTGGGGATCGCCGCCAGCAGCTCCGCGAGGAGGGAGACCGGTTTCTTCAGCCAGGGCGGGGCGAAATCGTTGATGAAGATGGCCGCCCCCACGCTTAAAGGGACGGCCATCAGGATCGCGAGGAAGGAGGTAACCACGGTCCCGTACAGGAAAGGGAGCGCCCCGAACTTCTCGTCGACCGGGTCCCATTCCCGCGAAAGGAGGAACGCCGCCCCGAACTTGCGGATCGCCGGCAGGGACTCGCGGAGCATCACCAGGAAGAGCAGCACGGCGAGCGCCAGCACCGCGAAGGCGAAGAAGGCGGAAAGCCCTTCGAAGATCCGGTCCTTGGGGTTCCTTCCGGTCGGCGGGGCCATCCGGTGTTCGTCTTTCCTCCGGGCGCGTTCCGGGCATGAGGAGATGGGACGGAAAGAGGGGGAGGTTGCCCCTCCCCCTCCTGATCTTATTCCAGTTGCCCCGGCCTATGGAAGAAGGCCGACGGGATATCAATACAGCGATTTCCCCTTATGCGTGATCTGCCGCAGCGTCTTGTCCATCATGTCCACCACGGGTTTCGGCAGCGGGGCGTAATCGAGCGCCGCCTCCATCTTCTGCCCGTCCCGGATCGCCCACTTCAGGAACTGGACCAGCGCCTTGCCCTTCGCCTCGTCCTTCTGCTCCTTGTACACCAGCAGCCAGGTCAGCCCGGCGATCGGGTACGATTCCTTCCCCGGGGCGTCGACGATGGACACGCGGAAGTCGGCGGGCATCGTTTTCGCCGCGCCGGCCGCCGCCGAGGAGGTCGCCTCGATCGTGGGGGAGACGAACTGCCCTTCCCGGTTCCGGACGGAAGCCACGGACATCTTGTTCTGCTTGGCGTAGGCCAGCTCGACGTACCCGACGGCGCCCGGGGTCTGCTGCACCACCCCCGCCACGCCCTCGTTCCCCTTGCCGCCCAGCCCCACGGGCCATTTGACGGACTTGCCGCGGCCGACCTTGGCCTTCCATTCGGCGTTCACCGCCGACAGGTAGTTCGTGAAGATGTCGGTCGTGCCCGACCCGTCGGAGCGGTGGGCGACGACGATGTCGACGGTGGGGAGCTTCAGGTCCTTGTTCAGGTCGAAGATCTTCGGGTCGTTCCACCGCGTGATCTTCCCGAGGAAGATCTCGGCGAGGACGTCCTGGGTGAGCTTGAGGCCGGAGCCCACGCCCTGGATGTTGTAGACCACCGAGACGGCGCCGATCGCCGTCGGGAGGTGGAGGATCGGGCCGGGGAGCTTGCCGAGCTCCTCTTCCGTCATCGGGGCGTCGGAGGCGCCGAAGTCGACGGTCCCCGCCGTGATCTGCTTGATCCCGCCGCCGGAGCCGATCGACTGGTAGTTGAACTTCACCCCGGGGTTCGCGTTGGAATATTCGTAGAACCACTTGGAGTAGAGGGGGTACGGGAACGTCGCTCCCGCTCCGTTGATCGCCAGCTCGGCCGACGCGCCGGGGACAATGACGAACGACAGGGCCAGGAGGATCACGGCCCCCGCAAGGAATCCGGCAACTCTTCGCATCTTCAAACACCTCCATATTGAATACAATTCGCCTCTCGGGCGTCTGATGGAAGCATGATTCTCTTATATCAAGACGGCGTGAGTTCTAAATTAAGCCGGTGTTAAGATTTCGCGGGATGGAAGTATTGGTTGATTGTCCGGAAAGCCGTTATTATTATTGTTATTCGATAACCACTCGAAGGAGGTGACCGTATGAGAAAAATCGCGGTTCTGACGGCGTTGGCCGTCGCCTTGGTCTTCGGGATTGGCGTAGCTGTCGCCGCGCCTCCCGACAAGATGGTGATCAAGGAGATCCAGAAGGTCAAGGGACCGGTCGCGTTCGACCACAAGGCGCACGCGGCGTTGGCGAAGGACTGCAAGGCCTGCCACCACGCGGACGCGGCGGGGAAGGAGCAGAATTGCGCCAAGTGCCACGCCGACAAGACCGAAGGCAAGAAGCTTTCCCTGAAAGAGGCGTTCCACAAGCAGTGCAAGGATTGCCACACGAAGATGGCCAAGGGCCCCACCAAGTGCGACGACTGCCACCAGAAGAAATAACGGCTTGAGCCGCGGCGGCAAAACGGCCGCCAGCGTGAAACCCGGGGCGGAAGAGCGATCTTTCGCCCCGGTTTGTTTTTTAGGGAAACCGGATCGGAGGACGGCCGCCATGGGAAAGGGAAAAGAAAAAATATTCAAGAAAGTGGGCAAGTTCATTGAGCCGTACCGGGTGGCCCAAGGGGAAAAATTCCGTCTCGAGGACTTCGACCCGGGGGACACGGCCGGCCTGAAATCCGACCGGAAACCGCTCGCCAGGGAGACTGCTGTCCAAGGGTGTCCAGTGGCTTGCCGAGGAGCAGAACAAGCTCTACGCGCAGGACCGGCATTCGGTGCTCCTCCTTTTCCAGGCGATGGACGCCGCCGGGAAGGACGGGGTCATCCGGCACGTCATGTCGGGCGTGAACCCGCAGGGGTGCCAGGTGTTCTCGTTCAAGCAGCCGTCGATGGAGGAGCTCGATCACGACTTCATGTGGCGATACCATTCCCGCCTTCCGGAGCGCGGCCGCATCGGCGTCTTCAACCGGTCGTACTACGAGGAGGTGCTCGTCGTGCGCGTGCACCGGGAGATCCTGGAGCGGCAGAGGATCCCCGAGGGTCTCGTGACGAAGGACATCTGGGAGGAGCGGCTGAAGGACATCGCGGCGTTCGAGCAGTACCTGTCGCGGCAGGGGACGACGGTGCTCAAGTTCTTCCTGAACGTGTCGCGGAAGGAGCAGAAGGCCCGCTTCATGGAGCGGCTCGACCTGCCCGAAAAGAACTGGAAGTTTTCCACGGCCGACGTGACCGAGCGGGGGTACTGGGACAAGTACATGGAGGCCTACGAGGACGCCATCCGCCGCACGGCCTCCCGGGAGGCGCCCTGGTACGTGGTCCCGGCGGACAACAAGTGGTTCACGCGCCTCGTCGTGGCGGCGGTCGTCGTGGACGCGCTCGGGCGGCTGGACCTGTCGTATCCCGAGGTCGGGGAAGCCGGGAAGAAGGAGCTGGCCCGGGCGCGCCGGGCGCTGATCGCGCGCGAGGGTAGGGCATCAGCCCCGGACAAAGTTACCCTTCCGACGCGTCGGTGAGCTCGGTGACCATCCCCTTGCCGTCCACCCTCCAGAGGAAGCGGGCGCTTCCCTTCGAAACGTCTTTTCCCGTTTCCAGCGCGGCCACGGCCCCCTTCCGGAACGGGAAATACGCCACCGCGGGCGAAAGCAGGCAGGCGGACAGGATCCCCAGGTCGGGCTCGTGCCCGACGAACGCCGCTTCCCGGATGCCTTCCTCCCCGGCGAGGAGGGAACGGAGCGCTTCGTGGTCGAACCCGGGCGCCAGCTCCCGCGCCACCACGATGTCGCCCCGGTGCTTCAGCCGTTCCGAGAGGATCTCCGCGGTCTGGACGGCGCGCAGCAGGGGGCTCGAGAAGATGATGTCGGGGGCCGCCCCGGCGTCGCGGACCCGGCGGGCGATCTCCCGGAACGCCAGGCGCCCTTTCGCGGTCAGGTACCTCTGCGCGTCCGGCAGCGTGCCCGGGCGTTCGATCGCCTCGGCGTGACGGACAAGGTACAGCTTCATGGGGTTTTCGCCGGAACCCGGAGGGTGAACCGCGTTCCCTCCCCGAGACGGCTCTTTACGTTGATGCTTCCTCCATGCGATTCGACGACATGCCGGACGATGGACAGCCCGAGGCCGGTGCCGCCCAGTTCGCGGGAGCGCCCCTTGTCCACCCGGTAGAATCGTTCGAAGAGCCGGGGCAGGTGTTCCGCGGGGATCCCCGGTCCGTCGTCCGCCACCTCGATCACGCAGGATTCCCCGTCGATCTTTCCGGAAACCGTGATGCGGCCGCCTTCCTTCCCGTACTTGATCGCGTTGTCCACCAGGTTCGAGACGGCGAGCGAAAGGGTCCGGATGTCGGCGCGGAAGGTCCCGTCGCCCGGGACCGTCTCCAGCGTCTTCCCCGCCTGCCTGGCGGGCAAACGGTGCTGGTCTTCGATCCTGGAGAAGAAGGAGGAAATGGAGATTTCCTCCATTACGAGGGGCGCCGCCCCGGATTCGGCCCGCGACAGCTGGAGCAGGTCGTCGAGGAGCTGCTCCATCCGGAGGGCGTTGGCATGGACGGTGTCGAGGAACGCCGGGTCCGGCGTTTCCCCCTGCCGGAGCCCGTCCTGGAATGCCTCGAGGTACCCGCGGATGTTCGTCAGGGGGGTCCGCAGTTCGTGGGAGGCGTTGGAGACGAAGTCGCTCTTGATCTGGGAAAGCCTGCGTTCCTCGGTGATGTCCCGGAGCGTGATGAGCACGTCCGCCCCGGTTTCGCCCCGGTACCGGACCATGGTGGCGGAGAGCCGGACCGTCCGGTCCCCTTCGCGCGACGGGACCGTGATGTCCCCCGGTTTCGCTTCCTCTCCCCTTGCCCATGCGTCGATGAAGGAGAGGATCTGCGGCAGGCGGATCGCCTCCGCGTAGGGGCGGCCTTCCGCCATCGTCTCCGACGCGCCGAGGACCTTTCCCGCCGCACGGTTCATCATCCGCACGGTCCGGTCCGGCGCGACGACGATCACGCCGTCGGAGAGGTTCGCGAGGAGCGTCATCAGGCGCGTCTTTTCCGCGTCGAGCTGGCGGATCGTATCCGAGAGCTGCGACGCCATCCGGTTCATCGCGTTCGCCACGTCCTCGACTTCGTCTCCCGTCCGGATCTGCAGGGGCCGCGACAGGTTGCCGGCTCCCATCTCCTGGGCGGCCGCCTTCATCTGCGCCAGCGGGCCGGTGATCCTCCGGGCCAGCAGGGCCGCCCCGCCCAGGATGAGCAGCAGCGCCGCGAGCCCCGTGCCGTAGATGACGGCCATGATCCGCCGGAGGCGTCCGTCCAGGATCGGGACGGGGATGGCCGTCCGGGCGGCCCCGATGACGGTGCCTTCCAATTCGATCGGCAGCGCGGCGTACCGCATCTCTTCCCGGACGGTGATGCTCCGGCGATGCGAGAATCCCGGCACTCCCGACAGCGCCTCCCGGATCTCCGGGTGGCTCTCGTGGTTATCCATTCCCGTCAGCCCTTCCGCCCCGACGGTGGAGTCGGCCACGACGGTGCCGTCCGGGAGCACGACGGTGAGGCGGGTCCCGGAGATCTTCCCGATGTGATCTCCCTCCCGCGCGATTTCTTTCAGGTCCAGCGGATGCGCCGCGAGGAGGGGGCGGAACGTTTCCACGACCAGTGTCGCATTGATGAAGAGGGTCTCGTCGGCGTCCTTCATGACGATGCCGCGCACGCTGAAGAAAGCGACGGTTCCCGCGATCAGCAGCGCGATCCCGGCGACCGCCAGGTGGGTGAGGAAGAACTTGGAGGCGATGGAGAGGCGTCTGGCCATGGTCCGTCACCCTTCCCGGAGCTTGTACCCGATGTCCTTCACGGTTTCGATGGCGTGGGCGAGGAGCGGGATCTTCTGGCGGAGCTTCGCGATGTGGACGTCCACCGTCCGGTCGATCACGTGGGTGTCCTCCCCCCAGGCCTTCCGGAGGATCGCCTCGCGGGAAAGGACGCGCCCCGAGGAGGAGAGGAGCGCCTGGAGGATCCGGAATTCCTTCGTGGTGAGGGAGACGGCATCGCCCCGGAAACGGACTTCGTGGCGCCCCACGTCCATGTGGAGATCGCCGTGCACGAGCGTGGCCGCCTCCGCATCGCGGCCCCCGGGGTGGCTGCGCCGGAAGACCGCCTTGATCCGCGCGACCACCTCCCTCGGGCTGAAAGGTTTGGTGATGTAGTCGTCGGCCCCCAGCTCCAGGCCGACGACCCGATCGGTCTCGTCCCCCTTCGCGGTCAGCATGACGACCGGCGTCCCCTCGATGCCGGGGCTCGACCGGATGGCGCGCAGCACCTCCAGCCCGTCGGCCTTCGGCAGAAGGATGTCGAGGAGGACCAGGTCGGGCTTTTCCTTCCTCGCCTTCGCGATGGCGGTTTCCCCGTCGGGAGCCAGGATGGGGGCGAAGCCTTCCTTGTGGAGGCAGTGGGCGAGGAGGTCCCGGATCTCCTTCTCGTCTTCCACCACGAGGATGGTCTTCGACAATGGCGCCTCCGCGGAGCGTTCCTGGAGTTCCATTATAGTGGGCGGCGAAATGGAAGGAACAGTTTCCTGCCCTTTCTCCCCGGTTGTCACGGCAAGGGATGGTGCCCGAGCGAGACGACCCGTTCGCGGCTTGCCCGGGCAAGCCGTTTCCGATCGGTGCCGCCGCAAGGGATCGGCGCGCCGATGACGATGCGGTACCGGATGTTGCGAAGGGCCAGCAGCCTGAAAAAATGGGGGACGAAAGCGGCGTCCCCGTGCCAGCAGACCGCGTCGCGGCGGGCGCCGACGGCGGGCATTCCGTCGATCTCCACGACGTCGAGGCGAACCGGAAGCACCGATTTCCCGGGGTCGCCGGCCACCGCCGCGAAGGGGGCGGACTTGAAGGGGAGGACCGTTTCCCCCCGGCTGGAGGTTCCTTCGGCGAACACCAGCACGTTGCCCCCGTTCCCGATCCTGCGCCTTATTTCCTCCACGAACTTCCCGGCGGCCGCCCGGTCTTCACGGTCGACGTACACGGTTCCGGCGGCGCTCGCCAGGAAACCGATCACGGGCCACCGGGCGACCTCCGCTTTCGATACGAAGGTCCCCGGGAAAACGCTTCCCAGGACCGGGATGTCGGCGTAGCCGAGGTGGTTGGATGCGGCGAGCGCGCATCCGGACTCCGGCGGTTCGCCGCTGACGTCCACCCGGATGCCGAGGATCCGGCATACGGCGACCGACCAGGCCCTGAAATATTTCGCGCGGTACCCTTCGCGTCGTCCCTGCGGCACGGCCCACGCGGTGGCCGCGAGGGCGGAGGCCGGAAAGATGGAAACGGCGAGAAACGCTGCCAGGCGAAGGATCCGGCGCATCTCCGTCAAGATTACGCGAGGAACCTGCGGCCGAACCGGCTGGAGATCTCCCCGGCCCTCGCCAGCACGAGGAAGTCGGTCGTCCCGAACTGGCGGTCGTGCGCCGGGGGGCCGCACACCTTTGCGCCAAGGCGGAGATACCCCTTGAACAGCGGGGGGAGATTCCGGAGCGTGGAGCTTTCGTCCGCGTTCTCCGCGACGGGAAACGGGGGAACGTCGAATCCCCGCCGGGGGGTGACCCGCAGCCCGGGCTCGACCAGGAAATCCCGCAGCAGCATCCGCTGGATCGCGGACAGCTCCTCCCCGTCGACCCCGTAGACGCTCGCGCATCCCATCAGCGCGTTCGCGTTGCAGCGGCGCATGTATTCCACGATTCCCTGGAACAGAAGGCGGATGACGCTCCCGTTGCGGTACTCGAGCGCCACGCAGCTTCGGCCGAGCTCGAGAAGCCGGAGCCCCGACCGCTTCAGGTTCGCCAGCTCGAACTCGGATTCCGAGTAATATCCGAACGACGGGACCCGGTCGAAGGGGAGGAGCCGGTAGGTCCCGGCGAGGCAGTCGCGGTCGGTGTCGACTACGAGCAGGTGGTCGCAATGGCTGTCGTGCGCGTCCTGGTCCAGGCCGATGGCGCGGGATGCGACCAGGCCGCCGAGCCGCAGCTCCTGGTGGAAGACGTCGAACCGCAGCCTCTGCGCTTCGGTCGTCTCCGACGGGCTCGTCGCCAGCCGAAGCTCCAGCCCGTTCTCCCTCAGTATGAGCGGGTTCCCGACATGGTGCCGGGGGACGAATCGCCGGCGGGGGGCGGTTTCCGGGGGCGAGATGAAATCCTGCATGGCGTATCCTCCTTCGCGCGGTTTCCCCTGCTGTCGTGAAGAGGATAGCGGCGGGAGATGAAGACCGGGTTACGATCGGGTAAAGATCGTTCATGGGGAAAGCCCCCGGGCCGGCGGATTCTTAACCGGTTCTTGATGCGCGGACGGCGTCCTTGCCGGTTAGGATGGAACCCCGGCGCTGTGGATGGCCGGCGAAGAAAGGGAGAAGACGGGTTGCGAAGGGAGACCAGTTCATTTCCCGGGCCCGAACGATTCCTGTGGGGCGTGGCGACCTCCGCGTTCCAGATGGAGGGATCGCCCCGGTGCGACTGGACCCGGTGGAACCTGCGGGACGAGGCGGACCGGAAGGCGAGGCTCCACGGGGTCGGCCATGCATGGCGCACGGACAAGGACCTCGACCTCCTTTCGGACCTCGGGGTCAATGCGTACCGCTTCTCCCTGGAGTGGAGCCGGGTGGTTCCCCGCCGGCGCGATTGGGACCGCAAGGAGATGGACCGCTACGTAAGGATCGCCTCCCGGCTGAGGGAGGCGGGGATCGAGCCCGTGGTCACCCTGCATCATTTCACCAACCCTTCCTGGCTGGTCGGACGCTCCGGCTGGGAGGATCCGGCGACGGCGGAGGAGTTCCTCCGGTTCGCCGGGCGCGCGGTGCGCTGCCTGCGGGACTCCGTCCGGGTGTTCGTCACGTTCAACGAGCCGAACGTCTTCATCGCGGGGGGGTACCTCGGCGGGGTGATGCCCCCTGGCAGGAAGAACGCCCGGGAAGGCTTCGCCGCATATGCGAACGTATTCCGCGCGCACGCGGCCGCGTACGACATGATCCACGCCGAGGCGAAGGGGCCGGTGTCGGTCGGCGTGGCGCACAACATGGTGTCGTTCCAGCCGGCCTCCGGAAAATCGGCGCTGGACGGGTGGGCCGCCGGGATCGCGCACTCGATCTACAACATGGGGCTGATCGAGACGTTCCGGACCGGGGTCTTTTCCATACGCGTCCCGTTTTTCCTGGACGAGGAGACCCCCGTGGGCGTGCAGGGCAAACTCGATTTCCTCGGTGTGAATTACTATTTCCGGCTGTTCCTCCGCCTCTCCCCGTGGAACCTGAAAGGGCCGGAGTATTTCTGGGAGGATCGCGCCCGGCGGGGGCTCACCGAGACCGGCTGGGAGATCTACCCGAAGGGGTTCGAGGACGTCCTGCGGCACGCCGCGCTGGCCGGGGTGCCGATCGTCGTCACCGAGAACGGGGCGGCCGAGACGGACGACGCCCGGAAGATCGCCTACATGAGGGACCACGTGCGCGCGGTCCGGAGGGTGATCCGGGAAGGGATCGACGTCCGGGGGTACTTCTGGTGGTCCCTGATGGACAACTACGAATGGCTGGAAGGGCTTCGGCCCCGGTTCGGTCTCTACCACGTGGATTTCGACACCCTGGAACGCCGGCCGACGGCGGCCGCCGCGTATTTCGCGCGCTGGGCCCGCAAGACTTAACACACCTTTCACGCCGATTTCATCCCTTCGAAGCGCCGCGCGGTTATCCTCCGGACCATGAAAACACTTTTATGCGATTTCCACATCCACACCACGTGGTCGGACGGGTCGGTGGATCTGCCGGATGCCGTCGACATCTACGGGCAGGCGGGGTTCGACGTCATCGCGATCACGGACCACGTCTACAACAGGGACAGCGCCATCGGGGCGCTGGCGAACCGCCTGAACAAGGCCGTGTCGGAGGAGAACTTCCCGCTGTACATGGAAGCCCTCCGGTATGAGGCCGGGCGCGCGATGGCGCGTTACGGCATGCTGCTCATACCGGGGGTGGAGGTCACGAAGGATTACCTTTCCAGGGACGACTCCGCGCACGTCCTCCTCCTGGGGCTGGGGAAATACGTTTCCGCCGACCTGCCCTGGCCCGATGTCTTCCGCGAGGCGCGCTCGCAGGACGCGGTCGTGGTGGCGTGCCACCCCCATTACACGGACCACGAGATGCACGACACCCTGTATTTCTGGAACCACAGGGAAGAGTACGCACCGTATTTCGACGCCTGGGAGGTAGCGAACCGGAACGACCTGTTTTCCGTCGTGAGCCTGAGCAACTATCCGATCCTCGCCAACGGGGACTTCCACAAGGCGCAGCACTTGTATTCCTGGAAGACCCTCCTTCCGTGCGAAAAGGACCTCGAATCGGTGAAGGAGTGCATCCGGGACAACCGGGGGGTGGCGATCACCATGTTCCGGAACGGGACGTCGAAAGGATAAGGGGGAGATGATGATGGTCCTGGCGTTCGAGCTGCTCGCGGCCGCGTCGCTCGCGGCCTGCGCTCTCCGTTTCGGTTTCGCGTGGAACGCGCTTCGCCAAACGCCGCGGGTTGAGGCGGGGGACGGGGCGGATCTTCCGCCCGTGTCGATCCTGAAGCCGCTGAAGGGGGTGGACGACCGGCTTCTGGACAACCTCTCGGCGTTCTGCCGCCTGGACTACCCGGCGTATGAGGTCATCTTCTGCATACAGGGGTCGAGCGACCCGGCGCGGCGGGTCGCCCGGAAAGTGAAGGAGATGCATCCCGGATGCGACATCTCCATCGTGGCCGCCGATTGCCAGGAGGGGTTGAACCCCAAGGTGAGCAACATGCTCCCGGGCTACGCCGCGGCGAAATACCCCTTCGTGATGATCAGCGACAGCAACGTGGCGCCGGAGGCTGGGTATCTCCGGGAGGCCGTGTCGCATTTCCGGGATCCCGTGGTGGGGATGGTCACGCACCTCGTGCGCGGCGTCGGCGCGAAAACGCTGGGCGCGCGGCTGGAGAGCCAGCACCTGAACTCGTTCCTCCTCCCCTCCGTGTGCATCCTGGACCGGATGTTCTCCATTCCCTGCGTTGTCGGCAAGTCGATGCTCATGCGGCGGTCCGACCTGGAGGCGCTCGGGGGACTGCGCGGGGTGAAGGATTATCTCGCCGAGGATTACATTCTGGGCGAACGGTTCCACAAGGCGGGGAAGAAAGTCGTCGTTTCGTCCTCTCCCGTGGACACCGTGAGCGTGTATCGCACGGTGCGCGAGTTCCTTTCCCGGCACGCCCGGTGGAACCGGATGCGGTTTTCCATCGCGGGGCCGGCTTATTTCGCCGAGCTGCTGGCCAACCCCGTGGGGCTCACCCTGCCGATGATCGCGGCGGCGGGAGCGGATCCTTCCTCCCTGCGGATCGCCTGCGTGGTCGTCGCCGCGAAGGCGGCCATGGACCTCGGCCTGTTCCTGAAGCTGGGGGACCGCTCCTCGGCCCGCTGGGCGTTCCTGGGCCCGGTGCGAGACCTCGCGGCTTTCGGGCTGTGGTTCTCGGCGTTCTTTTCGAGGAACGTGGAATGGCGGGGGAGGACGTTGCGGATCGCCCGCGGGTCCCGGCTCATCCCGGAGGGAGGATCGCCGGCCCTTACGCCCGGGGAGGAGGGGGCGGCAGGATGAACCGGCTGCCCGTTAGCGGCTCGAGGGACCTTCGCACCCGGGTCTTCAGCTTCGCGGGGCGCAAGGGCCTTTCGAAGCGGACAACCCGCCCGTCCGCTTATCGCGGAAAATCCTCGGTCGGGAAGTCTCCACGCGCGGTGATCTCCACGAAGATCGGGTTGGAGTAGAACCACAGGTCCCCGTACGCCTTCTCCCGCGTGTTGCATTTCGGGGGGGCCTGATCCTTTCCGCACGCCTCGTCGTCGGACAACGGGTTCCCCTCTTCGTCCGTTTCCCCCGGCGTCGAGGGCGGCAGGTTCGTGCCGCGGAGGCGGAAGTACATCGCTTCGTGGACGGTTCCAACGTCGACCTTCGCCCGGCAGGAGCCCATGTCGCACGTCAGGTCCCCCGCGGAGATCCGGGCGGCGACCCGGGCGGTCGGGTTGACGTCGCGTTGGTACGCGCGGGTCCCGGGCTTTGCCTTTCCTTTGACCCGCCCGGCGATCAGGTCGATATGGTCGACCCGGGGGGCGTCGCCGTTGTTGTTGAACTCCGGCGAACGGAACGCGACGGAGATCTCCACCCGGTCGCCCCGCTTCACCCGCAGCGTCTCCCCCATGGTCGCGGCGCCGCCGGCCGCGGACGCCGTGAAGGAGAGGGCGTCGATCAGGTCGCCGAGGACGGCGAAGGAGTTGCCGGACCGCATTCCGTCGACGATGGCCCTGGGGCCGGTCCCCTTTACGAAGGTGTAGGACCTGGAGTACTCCCCGGGCCGGAAGCCCTTTTCGTGGAAATCCGAGTTCGCGAAAAGAAAGAAGCGGCGTCCTTCGCCCAGAAGGGCGTCCCACGCCCCGCCGACTTTCGCGGCCATGTAGTCCGCGCCGCCGTGCGTCCGGGACCGGTCGTTGTCGAAGCGGTGCGGGGAGACGTGGTTGTAGCCTCCCCGGACGGCATGCTTCTGGGCGCCAGGGATCCCCTCGAATCCGAAAACCACGGAGGGGGCCGCGTCGTTCAGCTCCCGCAGGTCGGCGATCTTGTATTTCAATTTACGGGAAGGGTGGTTCGGCAGGAGGAAGCTCGTCCCCCCGTAGCTTCCCTCCAGGTACGCGGCGCACTTGAGGGCGTCCGCGCGGGTCCGGTTCCATTTCGGAAGGTCCCGGCTCGTGTCGGCATCGCCGGCGTCGCACATGTACTCGAAGGCGCTCACGGCGTCGGGCTCGTCCGCCGCGATCACGACGCTTGCGTGCTCCAGGCCCGGGACGCTCCATTCGAATCCAAGGAGGATCTCCTTTTGAGGGAAGGCCTCCCGGAGGCTCCGGACGGCCGGAAAAGACTGGTCCTGCAACGTGATCCAGCGGGGAACCGGGACCGGGAAGGGGTTCCCGTGCCGGTCCCGGCGGGAGGCGCCTCCGTGATCGGTGACGGCGAACCAGTCGAGCTTGTTGAGAAACGCGTGGAAGGCGACTTCTTCCAGCGGACAGCCGCCGTCGCTCAGCAGGGTATGGGTGTGGTAATCGCCCGCCAGCCACTTCCCTTTCGCTTCTTCCGCCGGGCAACGCCCCCCGGCCGCGGCCGCCAGGCCGGCGGCCAGGAGGCCGATGCCCAAGCACTTTCGGAAGCCCCGCCTTTCCATCCTTCCCCTTATACCGATGGGAATTCCTTCGGCACGAAGATCCGCAGGGAGACGTCGCTCATCGTGAACCGGACGGGAAGGGGGCCGAGGTATTCCCCGTCCACCTGCGCGGCGGACGGGATGCTGGAGCGCACCATGACGGACGTGGTTTCACGGATCGTGACATGGCGGGAGCGGGTGTGCCTTCCCAGCAGGAGGTCGAAGACGAACTTGGCGATGGACCATTTCCCCATGCGGGTGAGGATGACCGCCTGGAAGGTGTTCCCCTCGATGTTCCCGGCGGGTGCGATGGTCACGTTTCCGCCGTACTTCTTTCCGCGGACGACGATCACGGACTGCGCCTCCACCCGTTCCCGTCCGGGAAGATCGAGCCACAGCGGCGGCTGCGGCCGGAAGAAGTGGCGGATGCCGACAAGGACGTAGGCGGCGATCCCCAGGTAGTTCTTCTGCCGGTGGTTCATCCGTTCCACGACCTCGGCATCGAAGCCCGCGGACCCCAGCAGGACGAAATACCGGTCGTTCGCCATCCCCAGGGGGACGGAGATCGTCTTCCCCTCGTCCAACAGGTGGAGGCACCCTTCCACCGAGTCGGGGAGGTCGAGCTCCCTGGCGAACACGTTCCCCGTCCCTCCGGGGACGATCAAAAGCGGTGTCCCCGTGCCGGCCAGCCCGTTGGCGGCCTCGTGGATCGTCCCGTCGCCGCCGACGACCACGACCGCCGTCGCCCCGTTCGCCGCTGCTTCCCGGGCCATCATGTCGGCGTCGCCGATCCCCTTCGTCCGGAGGATCCGGAAATCGACGGCCTTCGCCGCAAGGCACGCGCGGACCCTTTCGATCCGCCCCGCCGCCGTGGGGCCCGCGACCGGGTTGTAGATGACATCGATCATTACGGAGGATTATAGGATACTTTACGTCATGCGTTCCACCTTGCCCATCGAGGCGGCGGGGCGCCCGGTCTTCGTCGCCCACCGCGGGGCGTCGGACCGGGCGCTCGAGAATTCCCCGTCCGCCTTCGCCCTGGCGGCGGCCGACGCGGCCGACATGATCGAGTTCGATGTCCGGCTGTCGTCGGACGGCGTTCCGGCGGTCTTCCACGACGAGGCCACGGGGAGGACGGCGAAGGAAAACGTCGTCGTGGCGCGCACCCGCTGGGCGCGCCTGGGCCGGGTCCGCCTGAAGAACGGGGAGCCGATCCCCTCCCTCGCGGAGGTCCTGGACCTTCTTCGGGGCGCGGTCCCGCTCAACATCGAGTCGAAGGCGCCCGGCGGCATCGCCGCGACGGCGAGGACGATCGCGGAAACGGGCTACGGTGGGACCCTGGTGCTGTCGTCCGGCTTGAGGGAGGAGTGTCTTGCCGCCCGGTCTCTTCTCCCCGCGGTGCCGTGCGGGCTGGTGACGCGCCGCCCGTCGGCGTCGGACCTGGCGTTCTGCATTCGGCACGGCCTCTCGTCGATCCATCCCGACCACCGGCAGCTCACGCCCGTGCGGCTGCGGGATGTCCTCGCTTCCGGGCTCCCGCTCCTGCCCTACACCGTCGACGACCCCGCGGACGCCTTCCGGCTGATCGAGTCGGGCGCCGTCGGCGTCTTCTCCAACCGGGCGCAGGCGCTGCGGGAGGCGTGGCGCCGCCGGCATCCCGGCTGACCGCAAGGGTCGCTGACCTCGCACGAATGCCTTCCCTCGGGGACGCCTTGCTCGCCCTCCTTGGCTCGCTGCGGCTTCGGGTTTTCCTCACTCCCGCCCTCCTGGCTCCGTTCGGAAAACACGCCCCCTGCGGGAAGGCATTCGTGCTCGGTGCGACCCTTGCGGCTGGGGATGCCGACGGCGTCGACAGACGTACCTTCCCTGGCGGGGGACATTCTTCCCCTTCCTCCCGTTATCGATATCGTTAGCTGTCGTGTCCGTGCTGGGCGGGGGACAGACTTCCCCTCTGCCCTTTATCGATATCGTTAGCTTTCGTGTCCGTGCTGGGCGGTGGACAGACTTCCCCTCCGCCCTTTATCGATAAATCGAAGTCTGTCCCCCGAACCCGCCTACCCTGACATCGATAGCTTTTCCGTACGTACCTTTCGTTGAGAAGTTCTCCCCGTGGCTTGTGTCCTGTTGGCCTGTGTCGCGGTGGCTTGTGACTCTGTGGCCTGTGGAGGTGACTTGTGGGGTTGGGGGGTCGACGCAAGGGTCGTCCGGCAGGTAACGGCGCGCAATGGGCGCTCGTTCTGAAGAGAACCGCTCCTACGCTTACATGGAAGAGGTCTCCCGTGAAGCGGGGGGGGTCGTGAGGAGCGGCGTCTGTTTCGAACCGGGAGCCATGGAGGGCGGAGGGAGAAACAGCCGCAGGCGACGAGACCAGGGAGGGTCGAGGAGCCGTAGCTCCGAGGGACCCCTGCCGCGTAACAGGAGACCTCTCTATTGGTCGGAATCAGGGGCGGTTCTCGAAGGGGGTGGGCGCCCCTTGCGCCGTTACCGCCCGAGGTCGCCCGAGAGGATGTATTCCTTCGCCGCGTTCACCGCGGTGGCCGCCTCGCCGGAGCCGGCGGTGATGAGGAGGACCTTGCCGGGGTACGTCACGATGTCGCCCGCCGCGTACACGCCGGGGAGGTTGGTGGACATGTCGGGGGCCACGGCGATCCCGCTGCCGACGATGTTGAGCCCCCACTGCCGGAACGGCTCCATGTTCGTCAGCATCCCGATGGAGAGGACGATCGCGTCCACCTCGATCCGCTCCTCGAGGCCGCTGCGCTCGTTCCAGATGACCGCGCCGGAAACGCGGTCCTCGCCCAGGACATCCTTCAGGGTGAAGTACGGGAATTTCACGCGGACGTTCGAGGAGAGGAGGCGGTGCACCATCGCCTCGTGGGCCTGCCACCGGTACGTCCGGTGGCAGAGGGTGACCTCGGACGCGATCCCGTCGAGCGACAGCGCCCAATCCACCGCGCTGTTCCCTCCGCCCACGATCAGGACCTTCTTCCCCCGCAGCGGCTCGAAGGAGCCGAGGAAATAGAAGATCCCGTGCCCCTCGAAGTCGATCAGGCCGGGGACGTCCAGCTTCCTCGGGACGAAGGCCCCGCAGCCCGCGGCGATGATGACGGTCTGGGTGTAGTGGCTCCCCTCGGGCGTCGTCGAGCTCGATAACGCGCTCGCCGAGGATCCGCAAGTCCACGACCCGCTCGTTGAGGACGACCGTCGGATCGTACTGCATGGCCTGGGCGGAGAGCGTGCGCACGAGTTCGGCGGCGACGATCTTGCGGTGCCCCGCGACGTCGAAGATCTCCTTTTCCGGGTACATCGAGATCAGCCGCCCGCCGACCTGGGGGTAGGTCTCGATCAGCTTCGTCCGGCACTCCCGCAACCCCGCGTAATACGTGGCATAAAGCCCAACGGGGCCGGCGCCGACGACCGTGATGTCGTACATTTCGCTTTGTCGGACCATGGCGGTTACTTCCAATGATAGCAGAAGAACGCGCGAACGGCCGCCAAGGGGAATGAGGGGAATTTCCGGCGGTCGTATGGTATAAAAAAGTGTTCCCCAGACAGCCCGCGCGGAGCGTGTCGATGGATTTGAAGCGCCTGCCGAAGGCATGGAAGCGCGGTACCGACTTCCTCGGGACCCGACACGCGATCATGTGCGGGGCGATGACCTGGGTTTCCGAGTCCACCCTCGTGTCCGCCATATCCAATGAGGGGGGGTTCGGCGTCCTCGCGGGCGGGAATATGCCGCCGGAACTCCTCGCGAAGGAGATCGCGGATACCCGGGCCAGGACGGATAAACCGTTCGGCGTCAACCTCATCACGGTCGCCCCGGCGTTCAAGGACCACATCGAGGTGGTGATCCGTGAGAAATGCCCGTTCGTCTTCTTCGCGGGGACCATCCCGTCGGGGAAAGACATCTCCGAGGTGAAGGCCGCCGGGCTCAAGGTGATCTGCTTCGCCCCGATCCTGTCGCTTGCCAGGCGGCTGATCAAGCAGGGGATCGACGCCCTGGTGATCGAGGGGAACGAGGCGGGCGGGCACATCGGGCCGGTGGCCACCTCGGTCCTCGCGCAGGAATTCCTGCTGAACGTCACGGAGATTCCCGTCTTCGTCGCCGGCGGGATCGGGACCGGGGAGATGATCGCGCACTATCTGTCCCTCGGGGCTTCGGGGGTCCAGCTGGGGACGCGGTTCGTCGCCGCCGAAGAGTGCGTGGCCCACCCCCGGTTCAAGGAAGCGTTCGTCAAGGCGGCCGCGCGGGACGCCATGCCCACTTCCCAGTTCGACCCTTCCCTCCCCACGATCCCCGTCCGGGCGATCGTCAACGAGGGGACCCGGGACTTCAACCGCCTGCAGCTGTCGCTGCTGAGCGATTTGAAGGCGGGGACGATCTCCGCGCGAAGAGGCGATGGTGAAGCTCGAGGAGTTCTGGATCGGGGCGCTGCGGCGCGCGGTGGTCGACGGGGACGTGGAGCACGGGTCGCTGATGGCCGGCCAGAGCGTGGCCTTCGTCAAAAAGGTTCAGCCCGTAAGGGAGATTCTCGAAGAGCTGGTTGCCGGCGCGGAAAACGCGCTGGCACGCATAGCGGGGGAGGGGTGATGTTTCGGATCATACCGAGAGACGAGGAGTTCTTTTCGCTCTTCTCGAAGGCGGGGGACAACATCGTCGAGGGCGCGGAGCGGCTCAAGGAGCTCCTCGACAAGTTCGACGACCTCCCGGAGCGCGCCCGGAAGATCGAGGAGGTGGAGCACAAGGGCGACGCCATCACCCACGACATCGTCCGGAAGCTCAACACCACCTTCATCACGCCGATCGACCGGGAAGACATCCTGGCCCTCGCGTCCTCCCTCGACGACGTGATCGACCTGATCCACGGCGTCGCGACGCGGCTCCTGCTCTACAAGATCTCCGCGTCGACCCCCCACGCCAAGGAGCTGGGGTTCCTGATCCTCAAGGCCGTGCAGGAGCTCCAGAAGGGGATCAGCCACCTTCCGCTGTCGAAGGGCAGGGACCGCGTGTACGAGCACTGCGTCGAGGTGAACTCCCTCGAGAACGAGGCGGACCGGGTCTGCCGCGACGCCATCGCCCAGCTGTTCGAGAACCAGTCCGACCCCATCGCCATCATCAAGTGGAAGGAGATCTACGAGACGCTGGAGCTGGCGACCGACCGGTGCGAAGACGCCGCGAACGTGATGGAAAGCGTGGCGTTGAAGAATGCCTGATACGCCGGAAATCCTGCTGGGGCTGGTGATCCTGGCCGCCCTGGGCTTCGACTTCATCAACGGGTTCCACGACACGGCGAACGCCATCGCCACCTGCATCTCCACCCGCGCCCTCTCCATCCGGGCCGCCATCGGGATGGCGGCGGTCCTGAACTTCGTCGGGGCCCTCATTTCGACGCACGTCGCCACGACCATCGGCAAGGAGATCGTCGACCCGGCCTACGTGTCCCAGATCATCGTCCTGGCGGCGCTGCTGGGGGCGATCTTCTGGGACCTCCTCACCTGGCATTACGGCATCCCCGCATCCTCGTCCCACGCGATCATCGGGGGGCTCATCGGCGCGGTGGTGGCGGCGCGCGGGGTCGATCCGCTCCGGTGGGCGGGGATCTCGAAGATCCTGATCGCCATCGTCGTTTCCCCGGTGACCGGGACGATCGCCGCCTTCTTCCTCATGATCGTTATCTACTGGACCTTCCGCCGCTATCACCCTTCGCGGCTGAACCGGGGCTTCCGGCACCTCCAGGTCTTGTCCGCCGCGTTCATGGCGTTCTCGCACGGCTCCAACGACGCCCAGAAATCGATGGGAATCGTCTCCCTGGCGCTGTTCACCTACGGCTCCCTCCCTACCTTCCACGTCCCGATGTGGGTCATGCTGGCCTGCGCGGGGGCGATGGCCGCGGGCACGGCGATGGGGGGGTGGCGCATCATCAAGACGGTGGGGAAGGATTTCGTGGAACTGCAGCCGGTCCACGGTTTCTGCGCGGAGACCTCCTCCGCGGTCGTCATCCTGACGGCGACCGTCATGGGGATCCCCATCAGCACCACCCACGTCATCACGTCCGCGATCCTCGGCGTGGGGCTGTCCCAGGGCCGCAGGAAAGTGAACTGGCTCGTGGGGATCCGGATCGTGTGGGCATGGATCCTGACGATCCCCGCCTCCGCGGCCGCCGGGTATTTCGCGTACCGAATCCTGTTCCCTTTCCTCGTCAAGCTGTAGCGTCCGGAGGGTCTTGAGGGATGATCCGGAAGATCCAGCATATCGGCATTGCGGTGAACAGCCTTCAGGAGGCCGTCCCCTTTTTCCGGGACGTCCTGGGGCTCGAGCACGAGTCGACCGTGGAGATGGCGGAACGGAAGATCCGCGCCGCCGTCTTCCGGGTCGGGGAAAGCCGCATCGAGCTGATCGAGCCGACCGCCCCCGACACTCCGGTGGGGAAATTCCTGGAGAAGAACGGGGAAGGGCTGCACCACGTCTGCTTCCAGGTGGACGACGCGGCCGAGGCGCTTTCGCGCGTCGCCGGGAAAGGGGTCCGCCTCGTCGACGAAACGCCCCGCGCCGGGATCCACGGGATGCGGATCGGGTTCCTCGACCCCGGGTCCACCTTCGGCGTGCTGACCGAATTCGCGCAGGAAGGGGACGGCGAACCATGAACGGCCCCCTGTCGTCCGCGAACCGCCGCGCCCTTCTCCTCTGCTTCCACAACCACCAGCCGGTCGGGAACTTCGAGTCCGTCCTGGAAACCGCGACGCGCGACGCGTACCTTCCATTCCTGGAGCTGCTGTCGGAGTTCCCTTCGATCAAGGTGACGATCCATTTCTCCGGGTGGCTGTTCCAGTGGATCGAGGAGCACGCGCCGGCGACCTTCTCGCTCCTCAAGGAGCTCGTTTCCCGCGGCCAGGTGGAGCTCCTGGGCGGGGGGATGTACGAGCCGGTGCTGGCGCTGCTACCCGAACGGGACCGGCTTGGGCAGGTCAGGGAGCTGTCCGGGCTCCTGGAGCGGCGGTTCGGAAGGGCCCCCGAGGGGATCTGGCTGGCGGAGCGGGTGTGGGAGCCGGAACTGCCCGCGACCCTGTCCGCGGCGGGCGTGAGGTACCTCCCTCTCGACGATTACCACTTCATACGGGCGGGGCTGTCCACGGAAGAGCTCGACGGGATCTACATCACCGAGCACAACGGCGCGGCCGTGCGGGTCTTCCCGGGGAGCGAGCGGCTGCGGTACCTCATCCCGTTCGGGAGCGTGGACGAGACGTTGTGGGAGATCGAGCGGATGACGTCCCGGGACGTGCCGTTCCCCGCCGCGATCTTCGCCGACGACGGGGAGAAGTTCGGGGTATGGCCCGGCACGAGGAAACATGTGTACGAGTCCGGGTGGCTGCGCCGCTTCTTCGAGGGGATCGTCTCCCGCGCGGACCGGTTCACGACGATGACCTTCGGGGAATACGCCGCCGCCGCGCCTCCCCGCGGGACGGTCTACCTTCCCGCCTGCTCCTACATCGAGATGGGCGAATGGTCGCTGCCGCCGGACCGGGCCGCCCGGTTCGCCGACCTGCTTCACGATTTCCGCGCGGGCCGGAACACGGAGATCAAGCCGTTCGTCCAGGGCGGGTTTTACCGGAACTTCCTGCGGAAGTACGCCGAGTCGAACCAGCTGCACAAGCGGATGCTCCACGTGAGCGAACGGGTCGAGGCGTCGGAGCGCGTGAGCCCTTCGCGGGCGAGCGCGGCGAGGGATTTCCTGTACCGGGCCCAGGCCAACGACGTTTACTGGCACGGCGTCTTCGGGGGGCTCTACCTGAACCACCTGCGCGAGGCGGCCTGGTCGAACCTGATCCGGGCGGAAAGCCTGGCGGACGCGGTCCTGCACGGGGCGAAGGCGGGATGGGCCGAGGTCACGGAATCGGACCTCGACTGCGACGGCGGGACGGAGCTGCTGCTGAAGACCGCGGGGATGACCCTCTTCTCCCACGCCCACGACGGCGGGGCGGTGACGGAGATCTCCCTGCCGTCGAGGGGGGTGGCGCTGGGCCACGTGCTGACGCGCCGGGCGGAAGGGTATCACGAGAAGTTCCGCCGCGCGGGAGGGTCGTTCGACGGCTCCGCGAGCATCCACGACGTGCTGGTGCTGAAGGACCCGTCGGTCCTCGAGGCGCTGGGAGCGGACCCGTGGCAGCGCGCTTCCTTCCGCGAGGCGTTCCACGGGGAAGGGGACTCCCCGGAAGCGATCCTCTCGGGGGCGCCGCCGCGCTGCGTGACGGCCGGGAAGGAAGCCCTGGTCGAATGCTCCCGCCGGGGGACGCGGCTTCTCGCGAAGTTCGAGATCCCGCTGGCCGCGGAGGGGATCGACCTCCTGCTGGAGAAGGTCCTCGTCCTTCGAGGGTGGGAGGAAGGGTTCATGGCGGCCTTCCGGCTGAGCAACCGGGGCGGGGAACCCGTGTCGGGGACGCTCTGCTCCGAATGGAACCTGAACATGCTTTCGGGCGAGGGAGTGGAACGGTACTACGACGGGCTGGGCGACCCGAGGGGCCTGTCATCCACGGGGGCGTCTTACGGGGTGCGCGATTTCCGCGTCGTCGACGGCTGGCGGAACGTGGCCGCCCGCGCCGTTCTCGACCGGGATTGCGCGGTGCTCCGGCACCCGGTTGAAACCGCGTCTCTTTCCGAGGCGGGTGCGGAGAAGATCCATCAGGGCATATGTATCAGGATCCTGTTCCCCGTTTCGCTGCCCGCCGGGAAAGCTGACTCATATTCAATTCATTGGATGTTTTATTCCGTTGCATAGGCGTTTCCGATCCGTTATCTTATGCCCACACAACCATTCGCGGGGGCATACTTCTGCCTTGCCAAGGAGGGGACGCATGAAGTGGGGTAAAGCCTTACCGGTGTTTCTGATCTTGATGTTGACGGCCAGCACGGCGTTGGCCGCGGGTTTCCGCCTGCCGGAGGCGGGAGTCAAGGCGATGGGCATGGGGTTCGCCTTCACCGCCCAGGCGGACGACCCGTCCGCGATCTACTTCAACCCGGCGGGCATCACGCAGTTGAAGGGACAGAACGTGATGTTCGGCATGACCTACGTTCATGAGGACGGGGCGAAGTTCGAAGGGACCACGCCGCTCACGGGCGGGGCTCAGGCGTCCGAAACGCAGAAAACCCTGCACTTCGCAATTCCCAACGCGTACTATACCTCGTCGCTCGGCAACGGGATCTCCTGGGGCATCGGCATGTTCACGCCGTTCGGGCTGGGGCAGCAGTACGTCAGCTGGAGCGACAGCATCTTCCGCAACCAGGCCACCAAGATCGACCTGAGGACGTTCGTGATCAACCCGACGGTCGCCTTCGAGATCGACGAGATGCTTTCCGTCGGCTTCGGCATCGACTACATGTACGGCACGGCGAAGCTCGGGAAGACCCCCTATTTCCCGGGCGCGGGTAACCTCTACAACCTCGAGCTGGACGGCGACGGCGACGCGTGGGGCTACAACTTCGGTATCCTCCTGAAGCCCACGAAGAACCTGCGGATCGGCGCAAACTACCGCAGCGGGTTCGAGCTCGACATCAAGGACGGCGACGTCTCGATCACCAACACGAGCGCGCTATACGGCGTCGTTCCGGCGCTGGGGAACGCCCCCTCCGACACGAAGGGATCGGCCACCGTGAGGATGCCCGCAACCTTCGCCCTCGGCGTGGCGTACACGGCGGGCAAGCTGACGGTCGAGGCGGACGCGGACTGGACGTTCTGGTCCAGCTACTCGAGCCTCCCGATCGACATCGCGTCGTCGGGCGAAGAGAACACGCTGTTCGACACGGACGCGGCGAAGAATTGGAGGGACGTCTGCGCGCTCCGGTTCGGCGCCCAGTATCAGGTGACCGACCCGTTGGCGCTGCGCATCGGGATCGTGTACGACCCGACCCCGGTCCCCGCGGAAACGATGGGCCCGGAGCTCCCCGACTCGAACCGGATGAACTACATGATCGGCGCGGGATACAAGATCGGGCCGTGGACGATCGACGGGGCGTTCATGTATATCGACAAGCAGGACCGCACCGTCAACAACCAGGCAGGGCTGTCGGGCTTCAACGGCACGTGGTCGGGAGACGCCTGGCTGGCGGGACTGGACGTCAGCTACGCGTTTTAGGGTTCTTCCGTAAGATTCGAGCTTCGCGGCGGGGCGCCCCGGATCTTCCGGGACGCCCCGTTTCCTTCCCTTACAGCGCCGCCAGCTGCTTCTCGAACATCTGGACGTGGCTGGTCTCGATGCCGATCAGGAACTCGAACACCTTCTTCACTTCCGGGTGGCTCGATTTCGCGGAGGCGCTCGCCGTACAGCGCGACCGCTTCCTTCTCGAGCGACAGCCCCATCTCGAGCACGTCCCGCTTCGTGGAGATCCCCGCGATCTTCGCGAGCAGATCCTTGTGCGTGTCCTGGACCAGCTCGTCGATGTCCGGCAGCCCCGGCTTGTTCAGGATGTCCTTGTACGGGGCCCACATTTCGGACCGGACGTTGCGGTCGTAGACGTCTTCGAGCGACAGGAAGTGGTTCTTTTCCTCGGCGGCGATCTTCAGGACCGCTTCCTGCAGCGCCTTGTCCTTCAGGATAACGGCCGCTTTCTTGTAGAAGACGTACGCGGCGATCTCTCCCGAGATCCCAAGGTTCAGGTACTTCAACGCCTCATCGGTGAATTGCATGGATGACGCCCTCCGCGTTTGATGGCTATCCTTTTATCATAACTCGGCGAATCCGGCCATGGCGCGCAGCCGCCGGATGCGGTGTTCCGTGGGGGGGTGCGTCGACATCAGGGCCGAGGCGTCCGGCCCGAAGTCCCGTAACGGGTTGACGATGAACAGGTGCTGCGTCCCCCGGTTCTCCCCCGGGACCTGCCCCCCTCCCGCGGCGATCTTCGAGAGGGCGGAGGCGAGCCCCAGCGGGTTGCGCGTGAATCCCGCGGCGGCGGCGTCGGCGTGGTACTCCCGCTGCCGCGAGATGCTCATCTGCAGGATCTTCGCCGCCAGCGGCGCGAGCAGGGCGAGGACGATCCCCAGGATGAGGTACGCCGCGTTGCCGCGCCCGTCGCCCCCGCGGGAACCGCCGGACACGCGCGCCCGTCGCCCGAACCCGAGGAAGGTCCCCCGCAGGAACATGTCGGCCAGCAGGGCGATGGCGCCGACGAGCACGGCGGCGCAGATGTAGTAGAGGGTGTCCCGCCCCTTGACGTGCGCCAGCTCGTGGGCGATCACTCCCTGCAGCTCCTCGCGGTTGAGCCGGTCGAGGAGCCCCTGCGTGACCGCGACGCCCGCTTCCGTCGGGTTCCTCCCCGCGGCGAAGGCGTTCATCCCGGCGGACGCCATCACGTAGACCTTCGGCATCGGGAGGCCGGCGGCGATCCTCATTTCCTCGACCACGTTCAGGAGCTGCCGGTGCCGCTCCGGGTCGGCCTCCTTCGCGTCGTGGAGCGACAGGACGATGCTGGAGCCGCTGAAATACGCGGTCCCCGCGAGGATGGCGTACAGGACCGCGGCGAGGCCGAGGCCCCTCCCGACGTCGCCGTGCGTTTCGCCGATGACGGCCCCGAGGAGGAGGAAGAACGCGAGGAGCAGCCCGAAGAGGAGAGCCGACAGCCGGACGTTGTGCCGCGCCGCGTCGGTGAACAGGAGCATCGGGGCGGTGCGCAGGGCCGTGCCGGGGGCGCTCCCGGGGGGCGCCCCGCCGCCGTTCCCGACGAGCGCCTGCGCGCCGGCACCCGGCGTCCCGGGGGCGAGCGGATGCTGGCACAGGTAGCAGTAGTCCGCGCCCTGCGGATTCGCGGTGCCGCACTTCGGGCAGGGTTTTCCCGGTGGCGTCACGATGATCCCCTCCGCATCCGCATTGCCCAACGGCCTGTCATGGCCGCGTGCGGATGAGCCGCAACGGTCGCGGCCCTCGCACGAGACCCTCCCCGTTCGGGGACGCCTCGTTCACCATCCATGGTTCACTTCGGCTGCGGGTCTTCCTCGCTCCCGGCCTCCCTGCCTCCGCTCGGAAGACACGCCCCCTCAGGGGAGGGCTCGCGCTCGGGGCGACCGCTGCGGCCATTCCTGCAGGCGTCACAGGAGGATTCGGGCAATACGATCCCGGAGGGATATGCAAGAACCCGGGGAAAACCCCGGGAAGCGGAGCGGCATCGATGATATCCGGGACGCGGTCACCGACGGAATACCGGTCACGAATTACCGGAGGTCGGCCTTGGGGACCGCCCGGTCCGTCTCCTCCGCCTGGAAGTAGGTCTCCTGGACGAAGTTGAACAGGGAGGCGACGATGTTGCTGGGGATCGCCTGGATCGTGTTGTTGTAGCTCATCACGGAGTCGTTGAAGAACTGGCGCGCGAAGGAGATCTTGTTCTCGGTCCCGGTCAGCTCCTCCTGGAGGGCGGCCACGTTCTGGTTCGCCTTGAGGTCCGGGTAGTTCTCGACGACGGCGAAGAGGCTCTTGAGCGATTCGGTAAGGATGTTTTCCGCCTTCGCCTGGGCCGCCGGCCCCTTTGCGGCCACCGCCGCGCCGCGCGCCTCGATGACCTTCGTCAGCGTTTCCTGCTCGTAGGTCATGTAATCCTTCACGACCTCGACCAGGTTGGGGATGAGGTCGTGGCGCCTCTTGAGCTGCACGTCGATCTGGTGCCACGCGTTCTTGATCTGGTTGCGGAGTCGGACGAGCTTGTTGTAGGCGGCCACGAACCAGGCGACGATGGCGACGAGGATGGCGAGCGGGATGTAGGTCATCGATGCCCTCCGGCGTGGGGTATGGCGCGATTCACTTTTCAAATCGCTATTTTCCGGACAGTCTAACGGATGTAGAATATTTGTTCAAACGAAAACGGGAAAAAGGAAAATCCGATCAAGACGCCGCGCGATAAAAAACCGACGCACCCATCCGATAAGACCGGGGGGAAACCCTCCGTCGTCCGAAGAGGGCCCGGCGAGGTGAAGCCGCCTCCCCGGCCTGAGGACCCGCGCCGAAAATACCGTCCCCGGAGGCCGGAACCCCGAAAGGAGACGCCGGAGACGCCGACGCCTGAGGCGCCGCGGAAAGGCCCGAAACGGCCGCCGCCGGCCCGGGGCGGGCCGCTGCCGCGGATGGCGCGACCCGATTTCCCGGAGCTTCTCGCGCCCGCCGGATTCCCGGAGGCGTACTTCGCGGCGGTGGACGCCGGCGCGGACGCGGTCTACCTGGGGCTCGGGAAGTTCAATGCGCGGGCGCGGGCGGAGAACTTCCAGCTTTCCGACCTGTGCCGGATTCTTCCCCACGCGAAGGCCCGCGGGGTGCGGGTCTACCTCACGTTCAACACGCTGCTTACGGAAGCCGACCTCCCGGAGGCGATCGGGATGGTCCACCAGGTGGCCCCGCTGTCGCCGGACGCGCTGATCGTGGCCGACCTGGGGCTGCTGCGGATCCTCCATGAATTCTTCCCGAAGATCCCCGTTCACGTCAGCACGCAGGCCGGCTGCGCCTCCGCGGAAAGCGCCGAGGCGTTCGCCCGGATGGGGGCGTCCCGGGTCATCCTCGAGCGGCATCTGCGGATGGACGAAGTCGCCCGGATCGCGGCGCGCTCCCCCATCGGGGTGGAGATCTTCGCGCACGGCTCCCTGTGTTATTCCTACTCGGGGAAATGCTTCTACTCCTCCTTCCTCGGCGGGAAGAGCGGGAACCGCGGCGAGTGCGTCCAGCCGTGCCGCCGCCTGTACGGGCACGGCGGAGGGGAGGCCGACGCGCGTCTTCTCCACCCGGGACCTGTCGCTCCTGCCGCGCCTCCCGGAGATCGTGCCGCTGGGGATCGCCGCCCTGAAGATCGAGGGGCGGATGCGCGGGCCGGAATACGTCCACGGCGTGGTGTCGGCGTACCGCGCCGCGCTCGACGGGATCCGCGCCGGGAAGCCCGCGGAGGGCGTCGAGGAGGGGATGCGGATCCTGTCGGGGGTCATCGGCCGGGCGGCGACGCCCGGGGTGACCGGCGGGGCCGGCCTGTGCGAGGTGGCGGCGGGCGGCGGTTCGGGCAACGTGGGCGACCTCATGGGGACCGTGGAACGGGTCGAGGACCGGTGGGCCTTCGTGCCCGGGGCGTCGCCGCCTTCCCCCGGCGACCGCCTCCGCATCCAGTTCGCCGGGGACGGGTCGGGGCGGGGGTTCTCCGCCGCCGCCCCCGACATGCGTGCGGACGAGGGGGGGCTTTCCCTGAAGGTCCCGTTCTCCGTCTCCCCGGGCGACCTGCTGTTCCGGACGGCCGGCGGCGGGCGTCCAGAGCTCACGCGGCGCGCGCGCCGGGAGATGGAAGCGATCCGGCCCGACGGCGCGCGGTTCGTCGTTTCCGTTTCCCCCGGGGAGGTGGCGGTAAAGGCGTCGTACGGGAGCGTGGAGCGGGATTACTCGTACCGCGTTTCCGGCCCGAAAGGGGCTCCCGCGGGGTCGGCGCCGAAGGACGGGGAACGGCAGCTTACCGCCGCGTACAAGGGGGAGCTGCCGCTCGCGGAAGTGCGGCTGGAATACCTCGGGGGGCCCTGCGCCTGGGGCGACGTGCGGTCGCTGTTCCTCCAGGCGGCCAGGAATTTCGACAAGGAGTTCCACCTCGCGGGGAAGCGTCTCCGGCTGGAGATCCTTCCCACGCTGCGGGTCTCCGGGAACCGGCCCGAGGGGCCGGGCACGGTGATCTTCGCCAGCTGCCGGGTCGACCAGCTTCCGCATCTGCCGAAGGTCCCGGAGATCGTGCCCGTGGTAGAGGTTACCCGGTCGCTGTTGCGGGACCCCTCCCCGGTGATCAAGGCCGCGAGGGCGGGGGCGTACTTCCGGCTGTCCGCGCCGCTGCTCGAATCGGACGCCGCTTTCCTCCGCCGGACCGTCACGGACGCGGTGGGCAAGGGGCTCACCCGGTGGGTCCTGCCGGACGTCGGGCACTTCCGCTTTTTCGCGCCGTCCCCGCTTCGCCGCCAGTCGATCCTCGTGAGCGATCACTACCTCTACGCCTTCAACACGGCGGCGCTCGCCGCCCTGTCGAACCTGGGCGCGGCCCGGATGATCCTCCCGGTGGAGGCCACCATGGCGGGGCTTCGGGACGTGGGAAAGTTCCTCTACGGGCTGGGGATCGCGGTGGCCTACGGCCGCATACCGCTGATGGTCTCGCGCCTGCTGCCCGCCTCCGGGGTGCGCGGCGGGGAGGTGGAAAGCCCCCGCGGCGAGCGGTTCATCGTGGCGGCGGACGAGCACGGGTCGGCGGTCTATTCCCCGGAGCCGTTCTCCGCTTCCGGGTCGCTGCACGAGATGCGCGCGGCGGGGATCCGGGACTTCTTCGCCGATCTCAAGGGGCTCGCCGCGGAGGAGGTCGCGGCGGTCCTGTCGGCCCTGCTGGACGACCGGGCGATCCCGGGGACCTCCACCTTCAATCTCTACCGGGGGAACTTCTGACGTGGTTGCCGTGGACCGCCTGCGGAACATCGGGATCATCGCGCACATCGACGCGGGGAAGACCACCTTCAGCGAGCGCCTGCTCTTCTACGCCGGCGTCACGCACCGGATGGGCGAGGTCCACGACGGGGACACGCAGCTGGACTATCTCCCGCAGGAGCGGGAGCGGGGGATCACCATCACTTCCGCCGTGACCCACTTCTCCTGGCTCGGGGCGGAGGTCCACCTGATCGACACGCCGGGGCACGTGGATTTCACCATCGAGGTGGAGCGGTCCCTCCGGGTCCTCGACGGCGCGGTCGCCGTCTTCTGCGGGGTGGGCGGGGTGGAGCCGCAGTCGGAGGTCGTCTGGCGGCAGGCGACCCGGCACGGGATCCCGAGGCTGGCCTTCGTCAACAAGCTCGACCGGCCGGGGGCGGACTACGACCGGGTGATCGCCGACATGGACAAGAAACTGGGCGCCCGGGGCGTGCCCGTGACGGTGCCGCTGTACGACGGCGAGGCGTTCGCCGGCGTGGCCGACCTGCTGTCGATGGAACGCGTGACCTTCTCCAGGCAGGACCAGGGGACGACGGTCGCGCGGACGCCCCTTTCGGCCGACGAGGCGTCGCGGGTGGCGAAGTACCGGGAGAGGCTGCTGGAGGCGGCGGCGGACGGCGACGACGCGGCGGCGGAAAAGTATCTGGCGGGGGAGGACGTCCCGCTTCCTCTCCTGCGCGCCGGGATCCGGAAGGGAACGCTGGCGGGGAAGGTCTTCCCCGTCTACGCCGGCTCCGCGCTCCGGAACCAGGGGGTGCAGCCGGCGATGGACGGGATCGTGCATTTCCTGCCGTCCCCCGCGGAGGCCCTTCCCGCGCGGGGCGACGATCCCCGGTCGGGCGTGCCCACGGTGCGCGAGCCGGTGCCGACGGCGCCCTTTTCGGCGCTCGTGTACAAGGTGATGCAGGAGGACGGCCGGCGGACGGTCTACCTGCGGGTCTATTCCGGGAAGACGGGGGAGGGTGCGACGCTCCTCAACGCGGCCACCGGCGAGAAGGAGAAGGTGGCGCGCCTGTTCCGGGTGCACGGGGGGAAGAAGGAGCCGGTCGAGGAGGCCCGCGCGGGCGACATCGTGGGCGCCCGGGGGATCAAGAGGGCGAAGACGGGGGACACGCTGTGCGACCCGGCGGCGCCGATCGTCTTCGAGTCGATCGAGATCCGCAAGCCCGTCGTGTCGGTGGTCGTCGAGCCGAGGACCGTCCGGGAGATGGACCGGCTGAAGGAGCTCCTCGCCGCGATGACGGACGAGGACCCGACCCTGTCGTTCCGCGAGGACGCGGACACCGGGCAGATCCTCCTTTCGGGGATGGGGGAGCTCCACCTCGACGTCGTTCTCGACCGGCTGGCGCGGGAGTACGGGATGACGGTCCGCAAGGGGAACCCCGAGGTGGTCTACCGGGAGACGCTGACCGCGGCGGCGAGCGTGGAGAGCCTCTTCGAGCGGGAGATCAACGAGCGGCCGGTGAAGGTGGCCACCACGGTCTCCATCGCCCCCGCGCCGCGGGGTTCCGGGGTGCGGATCCTCGACGGGTACCGCATGCTGAGCCTCGGGCAGGACGTGGCCGACGGGGTGGAGATGGGCTTGCGGGAGGGGGCGTTCTTCGGCGCCCTCGGATACCCCGTGGACGACGTCACGATCGACCTGACCGGGATGTCCTTCCAGTCGGGCGTCGCCTCCCAGATGGTCGCGAAGGTGGCGGCCGCGAAGGCGTTCCAGGAGGCGTACGAGAAGGGGAAGCCGTTCCTGCTGGAGCCGCTGATGGAGGTCGAGATCTCCGTCCCGGAGGAGTTCCTGGGCGGCGTCATCGGGGACGTCAATGCCCGCCGCGGGAGGGTCACCTCGGTCGACCGCCGGTTCGACACGAGCCTGCTCTCGGCGACGGTCCCGCTGAAGGAGATGTTCGGGTACGTGACGGCGCTGCGGTCGCTGTCGCAGGGGCGGGGCAACTACACGATGAAGTTCTCGCACTACGACCGCGCGTGATCCCTTAAGAGACCGCCCGGAAGGACCCGTCCGCGCAGGCCGCCTCCCCGCGGAGGATCATCCCCTCGAGGTGCTTCGAGAGGAGCGACCACTCCGCGTAGTCGAGCCACCACCAGTCGTTCTCCCGCCCGTAGATCAGCCGCCGGGCGATGATCTCCTCCCGCGTCCTCGGCTCCCGGAGGAACTCGCGCAACGCGTCTTCCCTCCGATCGATCGCCGCCAGGTACTCCTCCACCTTTCCCGTGATCGGTCCGCGGTGGACCGGCCCCTCGTGGGAGACCACGCACGTATCCGCCCCGATCCCCGCCAGGCGGCGGGCGGAGCGGCGGAAAGCCTCGATGCCGCACGGCGCGTCCCCGTACCACGGGCCGAACGCCGTCAGGTCGTAGTCCCCGAGGAAGAGGATCCCCTCGTTGGGGAAATGGAGGCACAGGTGGCCCGGCGAGTGGCCGGGGGCGACCACGGCGACCGCCCTCGTTTTCCCGAAGAGGAGGTGTTCCTCGTCGGTCACCCGGCGGGCGACCTTCCTGGGGGCGAAGGGGAACTTCTCCGATAGAAGCTTCCGGTACGGCGTTTCCCACTCGTTTCCCAGCGCCGCCTGGAAGGCGAGCAGGGTGTCGAGCGATTCGAGGGCCGGGGCGTCGGCCGCGGAGGCCCACACTTCCGC
This sequence comes from uncultured bacterium, assembly GCA_963741515.1. GTDB lineage: Bacteria > Desulfobacterota > Deferrimicrobia > Deferrimicrobiales > Deferrimicrobiaceae > UBA2219. Next base: position 32,753 of record CAVUIA010000009.1, on the reverse strand, counting down.
GTCCGGGAGCAGGGAAAGGTACGCGAAGTGGTCCTCGTGGTAATGGGTCATCACCACCGTGGAGATCCCCTCCGCGTCCCGCAGCCGCTCGATCTCCGCCGGGTCCGAGCCGGCGTCGACCAGGACCCCGCCGCCGTCCCGGATATAGAGGGAGTGGGAATACGGGTAGCGGCCGTTTTTCCCGCCCTTGACGATCCAGATCCTGTCCGTGAGCCGCGTGATCATTGCGGAGGCTCCGGGCCCGGACCGGCGGCGCCCGGATCGGCCGACGGCGGATGGAGCAGGTCTTTCCTGCCGTGGATCATCCGCACTGTGCGGCATCCCAGGAGGAAGGCGGCGAGGAAATAGACCGCTCCGACCAGGGCCGCGCCTGCCGTGAACCGCGCCAGCGCCCCGGGGAACGTTTCCCACGACAGGAACCGCTCGGCCGCGGACAGGCCGTACCGGCCGACCGCCCCCGCGGCGACCGCCGCCAGCGTCATCCTCCCGTACTCGGCCAGCTCCGGGAGGCCTCGCTTCCCCACCGTGCGGCGCATCAGGATCCCGTAGAGCGCTCCCGCGTACAGGAGGATCCCCGTCGTGCTCGCCAGCGCGAGGCCGAACACGCCGTGCGACTGCTGCAGGAAGTAGTACACGGGCAGGGCGACGATCCAGGCCGCCGTCCCGGCGAGGGTGGGCGTCCAGGTGTCCCTCATCGCGAAGAAGCCGCGGGCCACGATCGCCTGGGTGCACCAGAAGGGGATCCCGATGGCGAAGGCGGACAGCGCCGAGGCGGTCAGGAGCGTGTCGTCGATCCGGAACGCCCCGCGCTGGTAGACCAGGAGGATCGCCTCGCGGGACAGGACGAAGGCGATCGCGCCCACGGCAGAGGATACGAGGAACACCCAACGCAGGGTGAGGGAGAGCGCGTCCCACATCTCCCGCCGTTTCCCCTTGGCCGCCAGCTCCGCGAGGAACGGGTACGAAGCCACACCGGAGGCGTGCCCGAGGATGCCCACCGGCACCATCATCAGGCGGCGCGCGTTGTTCAGCCAGGTGATCGCCCCCACGAGCAGGAAAGACCCGAACACCCGCAGGGTCCATTCGTCCACCACGACGAGGGAGAAGCCGAGCATGATGGGGATGGAGAGGCGGATGAACTCCCGCAGGGTCGGGTCGGCCAGGTCGAACCGGGGGCGGTAGAAGAACATCCCGCGCCGGGCCCCGTACAGCTGCAGGGCGAAGTTCCCGAGGAACGAACCTCCGACGACGCCCCATGCGAATCCCTCCATCCCGTGGGCGCGCCCGCCCAGCAGCCCGCCCGCGATGATCGAGGCGTTGTAGATGAGAGGGGAGAGGGCCGGCAGGAGGAACTGCTTCCGCGCGTACTGGATGGCCATCAGCAGCCCGCCGAGGTAGAAGAAGATCTGGGCGGGGAGGACGATCCGGGTGAGACGCGCGGCCACCGCGGTCTGGGCAGGGGAGAAGCCCGGCGCGATCAGCGGGATGATCTTTTCCGCGAGAAGCTCCCCCAGCACGATGAAGAAGACCATGGCGATCCCCATCACCGTGGCGATCGTCGAGAACGCCCGGAATCCCTCCTCCTCCTTCCCCTCCGCGAGGAACCGGGAAAAGATCGGGATGAACGTGATGGACAGCGCCCCTCCCGCCAGGAGGTGGTTCAGGAAATCGGGGATCGTGAACGCGGCGAAGTAGGCGTCCGTATCGGGAGTTGCGCCGTGCTGGTACGCGATGACGGCGTCCCGCGCGTACCCGAGGATGCGGGACAGGAGCACGGACGCCATCATCACCGCCGCCGCGCGCCCCATCTTTCGGGTATCGGAATCGGACATGGGAGAAACTATATCGCAAAACCACAAAACGGGGACGTTGATGAGTTCAGCAGCAGTTTGGGGACAGAGATGGTCCGCAGGAGTGTCCCTCTTCTGCTGCTGAACTCATCAACGTCCCCGATCTGCGGTTTTCCCCCGAATTTTCCCCCCCGGTCGGCCGATAACCATATGTACGGCGGCGCCTCCCGGCGGGGGTGCATCCTTCAAGCCGTCAGGACGGGAGAGGGAATGAAAAAGGACGACTGGAAGTATTACGAGGAAGCCTGGGACGAGAGCCTCAAGGAGGAAAAGCCCCCCCTCCTTCCGCCGGAAAAGCAGTGCCGCATCTGCCTGCACTGGATCGACCAGGGCGCCATTTACTGCAGTTGGTGCGGGAAGTTACAGGAAGAGAAGAAAAAGTCGTAAGAAAAAGATCGGTCCCGCTGGCCGTTTTAATCCGGACGGATTAATTCTTGACATCGGAAAGTGTGATTGTTAATGTCAGCAATGCTGCAAATCTTTGGCTTTTCGCCTACATTTGCAAGCGGAATCCAGTAAGGAGGTACGAAGAAGTGGCACAAGGAACGGTGAAGTGGTTCAACGACGCGAAGGGGTACGGTTTCATCGCACAGGAAGGCGGTCCGGACGTTTTCGTGCATTTCAGCGCGATCAAGATGGACGGTTTCCGCTCCCTGAAGGAAGGCGAGCGCGTCGAGTTCGAGATCACGGAAGGCCCGAAGGGGCCGCAGGCCGCCAACGTCACCAAGGCGTGACAGGCGAAAAACCCAAAAAAAAAGAGAAACCCCTGAAAACGAGAACCCCGGCGGAAACCCGCCGGGGTTTTTTTTTACCCGCGCCCCTGCCCTGCGGGGCGAATACGGCCGTCCCTTATTTTGCCGCGGGGGCTGCGGGAGCCGGGGCTGCGGGAGCCGGAGCCGCCGGTGCCGCGGGAGCGGCCGGCAACGGCGCCTGCGGGGCGGGAGAGGTCGAGACGGGAGACGCGCCCTTCATGATGCTCCTGGACGACCCGCTGCCGGAGAAATAGGCCAGGAACAGCGACGTGATCATGAACAGGATCGCGGCGCCCGCCGTCAGCTTGCTTAAGAAACTGGTGGGTCCCGTGGAGCCGAACAGGGTCTGTGAGGATCCCCCGCCGAAAACCGCACCGATATCGGAGCCTTTCCCGGTCTGCAGGAGGATGACGAGGATCATGGCGATCGAGACGATCACGTGCAGGATGACGATGAGCGTATACATTGGCTGTTCCGTTTCCTTATGCGGCGATTATTTGAACTTCACGAGCTTCGCGAACGAATCGGCGGCGAGGCTGGCTCCGCCCACCAGCGCGCCGTCGATGTCCTCTTTCGCCATCAGCGTGGCGATGTTGTCGGGCTTGACGGACCCCCCGTAGAGGATCCGGACGGAATCGGACGCGTCTCCCCACAGCTCTTTGAGCCGGCCCCGCAGGAAGGCGTGGACGTCCTGCGCCTGTTCCGGGGTGGCCGTCTTGCCGGTCCCGATGGCCCACACCGGCTCGTACGCGACGATGACCTTCGGCGCGTCCGCGGCGGGAAGGTCCTTCAGTCCCTCGACCAACTGCGTTCCAACCACGTCGAAGGTCTTCCCCGCCTCGCGCTGCGCCAGCGTCTCCCCGAGGCAGAAGATGGGCGTCAGATTCGCCGCCAGGGCCGCCTTGTTCTTCCGGTTCACCGAATCGTCGGTTTCCGCATAGTACTGCCGCCGCTCGGAGTGTCCGATGATGCAGTGCGTCGCGCCCGCGTCCTTGAGCATCCGGGGGGAAACCTCGCCGGTGTACGCGCCGTCGTCCGCGAAATGGACGTTCTGGGACGCGACCCGCACGCCGCTTCCCTTCACGAGGTCCGCGACGGCGGCGATCGACGGGAACGGCGGCGCGAGGACGATCTCGACCCCGCGGACGTCCGCCACCAGCGGCAGGAACGCCCGGACGAAGGCCGCGGCCTCCCCCGAGGTCTTGAACATCTTCCAGTTCCCCGCGATGACCGGGACGCGCATGGCTTACCCCTTCGAGATGTACTTTGCCAGGTCGACCAGGCGGCAGGAATAGCCCCACTCGTTGTCGTACCAGGCGAGGACCTTCACCATCTTGCCCCCGATGACCTTCGTGGAGAGGGCGTCGAAGGAAGACGAGGCCGGGTCGTGGTTGAAGTCGATGGAGACCAGCGGCGCATCCACGTACTGGAGGATCCCCTTCATCGGCCCCTCCGCGGCCTTCTTCATCGCCGCGTTGATCTCCTCGGCCGTGGCGGCCTTCGAAAGCTCCGCCGTCAGGTCGACGACCGAAACGTTCGGGGTCGGGACGCGGATCGCCATGCCGTCGAGCTTGCCTTTGAGCTCGGGAATGACCAGGGAGACGGCCTTGGCGGCCCCCGTGGTCGTCGGGATCATCGACATGGCCGCCGCGCGCGCCCTGCGGAGGTCCTTGTGGGGAAGGTCGAGGATCTTCTGGTCGTTCGTGTAGGAGTGGATCGTGGTCATCAAGCCCCCGCTCGATGCCGAAGTTGTCCAGGAGGACCTTGGCCACCGGGGCGAGGCAGTTCGTGGTGCAGGACGCGTTGGAGAGGATGCGGTGCTTCGCCGGGTCGAAGGTCTTCTCGTTGACGCCCATGACGATGGTGGCGTCCTCGCCCTTGGCGGGCGCGGAGACGATGACGCGCTTGGCCCCCGCCTTCAGGTGCTTCTCGCACCCCTCGCGGTCGGTGAATTTCCCGGTGGACTCGATGACGATCTCGACGCCCAGTTTCCCCCAGGGAAGTTCCGCGGGGTCCTTTACCGCCAGGACCTGCACCTCTTTGCCCGCGACAACGATGGAGTTTTCCTTCGCCGTAACGGGCACTTCGAACCGTCCGTGGATGGAGTCGTACTGAAGGAGGTGGGCCAGCGTCTTGGCGTCGGTGATGTCGTTGACGGCGACGATTTCCACCGAGGGGTCCTTGTACGCCGCGCGGAAGAAGTTCCGTCCGATCCGGCCGAATCCGTTGATGCCCACTTTCACCGCCATGGCGATCACCTCCGTTAAAGGGTTCCTGGAATGAAACATCCGGAAAAAATGAATTATACCTTACCCTTATCCCCTGTCAAATCGAGCCGGTATATAATTGTTTTCCTTCTCGGGCAAGGAGGTGGGGAACATGGAACAACGCTCGATCCTGGTGACGCGGAAACTTCCGGGGGTGCCGTTCGAGGCGCTCGCCGCGAGGTTCCGGGCGGGGCAGGCGCCACCCGACGGGCTGATGCCGCGGGAGGAACTCCTTCTCCGTGCGAAAGGGGTCTCCGGCATCCTGAGCACGTCGTCGGACCGGATGGACGCCGGCCTCATGGATGCGGCCGGTCCCTCCCTCCGCGTGATTTCGAACTTCGCCGTGGGCGTGAACAACGTCGATATCGCCGAGGCGACCCGGCGGGGAATCCGGGTGCGCAACACCCCCGACGTCCTGACGGACGCGACGGCGGACCTGGGGTTCGCGCTCCTGCTGGCCGCGGCGAGGAGATTTTCGGAGGTGGAGCGGTTCCTCCGGGAGGGGCGGTGGACGGGGTGGGATCCGTTCCGGTTCCTCGGCGTTCCGGTCGCCGGGAAGACGCTCGGGATCGTCGGGCTGGGGAGGATCGGATCGGCGGTGGCGAGGCGGTCGAAGGGATTCTCGATGCGGGTCCTCTACACCGGGCGGCGCCGGGTCGACCCGGCGGTGGAGGCGGAGCTGGGGGCGACGTTCCGGGATCTCGACGCCCTCCTTTCGGAGAGCGACTTCGTCGTGCTGTGCGTGCCGCTGAATCCCGAAACGCGCGGGCTGATCAACCGGGAACGCCTGGGCCGGATGCGCCCGACGGCGGTCCTGGTGAACATCTCCCGGGGCGATGTGGTGGAGGAGGAAGCGCTCGCGGACGCCCTGGCGCAGCGCAGGATCTTCGGGGCGGGGCTCGACGTCTACGAGAAGGAGCCCAAGGTCCACCCGGGGCTGCTGGCGGTCGATTCGGCGGTGCTGCTGCCGCACGTCGGCAGCGCCACGCTCGAGGCCCGGGAAGGGATGGGCCGGCTGGCCGCGGAAAACCTCGTGGCGGTCCTCGAGGGCCGGGAGCCGCCGTGTCCCGTCAATTGAAGCGGATCCCCTTCTTCCGGAGGATGTCCATCGGGTCGATCGCCCCTTTCTTGGAGAAGGGGACGTGGACGATCCCGACGAGGGGGGCGTCCACCGCCAGGGAGCCGTTAAACTCGTAGGGGACCGCACGCGCCTCGATCAGGTCGCGCAGCGCGGCGGAGAAGGCGTTGGTGTCGAGCGACACGGGGATCCTCACGAGCGTTTCCCCGGACGGCTCGATGCGGATCTCCTCGGGCCTCTCCCCGGATGCCAGGAGCTGCTTCCCGACGGTCACCGTGTAGACCGCCTGTGATACGGTCACGGCGTAGGAGTTGGGATTCTGCACGGACAGGTTGAGGATCGCCTCCAGCGGTTCCTTCGACGGGTGGAACGGGTTCCCGGCGAGCCCTATGGAGACCACCTGCACCTTGGGGTTCTTGAAGACCTGACGGACCAGCGATTTGCATGATGTTGCGGTGAGCAGCAGCGCCGACAGGACAAGGAGGGGGACGAGCCGCTTGACGATCCGGATCTCCGACGTGAGGGTGGACCCGGCGTTGCCGGAAAGCGCCCTGTTCGATCGCATAAAGACGATTATAGGCGTTCCCGCCGGGGAGTGGGTGCGCTTTTCCGTCGTCCGGCGGGGGATCGACGCCCGCGGGAAAGGCGGCCCGCGCAGGGTGTACACGGTGGAATGTTCTTTAAGGTCCGCCGCCGACGAGGAATCGGCGTGCGCCCGCGTCCCCAACGCCCGTCGCCATGAGCCGCCCCCCGACCCGTTCCCCCGGTTCCCCGTGCGGAATGCCCCGGCCGCACCTCCCGTGGTGGTGGGGATGGGCCCGGCGGGGCTGTTCGCCGCCCTGACGCTGGCGCGGTTCGGCGTCCCGCCCGTGGTGCTGGAGCGCGGCCGGCCGGTGGAGGAGCGCCGGGCCGACGTGGAGCGTTTCTGGAAGGAGGGGGTCCTCGACCCGGAGAGCAACGCCCAGTTCGGGGAGGGGGGCGCCGGGACCTTTTCCGACGGGAAGCTTACCACGAGGATCGGCGATCCCCTCGCGGAGCACGTCGTGTCCGCGTTCGCCGACCTCGCGGGGATTCCGGACCTGGTCCTGGACGCCAAGCCGCACGTCGGGACCGACCGTCTCTTCGGATTCTGCCGCCGGATGCGGGACGAGCTGCTGTCGAAAGGCGCCGTCCTGCGGTTCGGGGCCCGCGTCGAGGAGCTCCTCACGGACGGCGGCGCGGTGCGCGGGGTGCGGCTGGCGGGGGGGAGGAGATCCTTTCCCCCGTCGTGGTCCTGGCCACCGGGCACTCCGCGCGGGACACGGTCCGGAGGCTGCACGGGCAGGGCGTCCTCATGGCGCCGAAGGCGTTCGCCGCGGGGTTCCGGGTGGAGCACCCGCAGGGGCTGATCGACCGGATCCAGTACGGGCGGGGCGCGGGGAACGACCTTCCTCCGGCGGACTACCGCCTCGCGGCGCGGACCCCCGGCGGCCGCGGGGTCTGGTCCTTCTGCATGTGTCCGGGCGGCGAGGTGATGAACGCGGCGTCGTGCGAAGGCCAGGCGGTGGTGAACGGCATGAGCGGGCGGGCCCGCGATTCCGGCTTCGCCAACAGCGGGATCGTGGCGGCGGTGGCCCCGGAGGACTTCGGCGCCGCGGGGGGCGGCGCGGGAGCGGGAGACCCCCTCGCGGGGATCGCCTTCCAGGAGGAGATCGAGCGCAGGGCGTTCGAGCGGGGCGGGAAGGGGTTCGGACTCCCCGCGGCGAACCTCCTTTCCTTCGTCCACGGGAAGGATATCGCTCCTTCCCCGGCGCGCGCGCTCGCCCCCGGGACGGCCCGGGACACCCTGCGGGGGATCCTCCCGGAACGGCTGGAGGAGGAGCTGCGCTGCGGGTTCCTGCGGTTCGGGGAGGCGATGCGCGGCTTCCTTACGCGCGAGGCGACGCTTTACGCCGTGGAATCGAGGACTTCCTCCCCGGTGCGTATCGAGCGGGCAAATTATGAGTCTCTGTCCTGCAAAGGGTTGTATCCTGTCGGGGAAGGGGCGGGGCATGCCGGGGGGATCGTCTCCTCGGCCGTGGACGGAATCCGGGCCGCCCTCCGCATCCTCGAAATCCATTCCGCATAGAAAGCCGAGGGCCTTGGGAATGCCGAAGATCCGGTTCGTCAAAGATATAAAGGAAGGGGAGCAGGTCCGGGAGCTGTTCCTCGTGGCGGGGAAGGCGCTGCTGACCAGCAACGCCGGCAAGCCGTACATGAGCCTCCAGCTGCGCGACAAGACGGGGATCATCGAGGCGAGGGTCTGGGACCGGGCGGAGGAGATCGGCAAGCGGTTCGACCGGGACGACGTGGTGGAGGCGAGCGGCAGCGCGATCGCGTACCAGGGGCGCGTCCAGCTCAAGGTGCACGACGTGCGCCGGGCGGAAGAGGGGGCGAAAGAGCTGTCCGAGTACCTTCCGGTCACGCGGAAGGGGATCGAGCCGCTCTGGGCGATGCTGAAGGGATTTGTCGCGGACGTCGGCGACGCCGACCTGAACCGGCTGCTGTCGGCCGTGTTCCTTCCCGTCCCCGAGGGCGATGTGGCGCGGAGGTTCCGCCAGGCGCCGGGCGGCAAGACGATGCACCACGACTACATCGGGGGGCTGCTGGAGCACACCGTGTCGGTCGTCGGCATCTGCCGCTTCCTTTCGTCCCACTACGAGGGGGTGAATGGCGACCTGCTGACGGCGGGGGCGCTGCTGCACGACGTCGGGAAGGTGCACGAGCTCTCGTACGAAGGCGCCTTCGACTATACGGACGAGGGGCGGCTCCTCGGCCATCTCTACATGGGGGCGGAGTACGTGGACCGCGTCTGCGCGTCGCTCCCCGGATTCCCCCCGGAGAAGGCGATGCTGCTCAAGCACATGATCCTTTCCCACCACGGCGAGCTCGAATACGGGTCGCCCAAGCGGCCCAAGATCCTCGAGGCGGTCCTGCTCCATTTCGTGGAGAACATGGACGCCAAGGTGACGGCCTTCAACGACGCGATCGAGGATCTCCCCGAAGGGGTCCGCTGGACCGACTACCAGCGGATGTTCGAGCGGTACCTGTTCTCCGGGAAGTTCCTTCCCGGGAAAGGGGAGTCCTGATGGAGGCATGGAAGGAGTTCCTGGAGGAGCGGGAGCGGCTGCAATTGCTCCGCCGGCTGTCTCCCTCCGAAGAGCGGCGCCCCGGCGTCGCGGTTCGCGGGGGGAAGGAGTACGTCGATTTCTCCTCGAACGACTACCTCGGGCTTTCGTCCCACCCGGCGCTGGTCGCCGCGGCCAAGGAAGCCCTCGACCGGTACGGCGTGGGGGCGGGGGCGTCCCGCCTGATGAGCGGGAACCTCTCGATCCACCACGAGCTGGAAGAGGAGGTCGCGGCGTTCAAGAGCACGGAAAGCGCGCTCGTCTTCAATTCCGGATACCAGGCGAACATGGGGATCATCCCGGCGCTCTTCGGCCGCCACGACCTGGTCCTCGCGGACATTTTTTGCCACGCCAGCCAGCTGGACGGGGCGCTGCTCTCGCGCGCCACGCTGGTCCGCTTCCGCCATAACGACCCGGGCCACCTCTCGGATCTGCTCGACAAGCACCGCGGGGAGTTCCGCAGGTGCCTCGTGATGACGGAGAGCGTCTTCAGCATGGACGGCGACCGCGCTCCCCTCGCCTCCCTGCTCGAGGTGTCCCGCCGACACCAGAGCTTCTTCATGGTCGACGAGGCGCACGCCACGGGGGTCTTCGGTCCGCAGGGGCGGGGATGCATCGAGGCAGAGGGGCTGGCCGGGGAGATCGACCTGGTGATGGGGACGTTCAGCAAGGCGCTGGGGGGGTTCGGAGGGTACCTGGCCGCATCGCGGACGATCGTCGATTTCCTCGTGAACTCCGCGCGCAGCTTCATCTACTCGACGGCCCTGCCGGCGCCGGTGATCGCCGCGAGCCTGGCCGCACTGCGCCTCTGCCTCTCGGGGGAGGCGCACGGAAGAGACCTTCTTCGCCGCTCGGCGGGATTCCGCGACGCGCTCCGGGCGAAGGGATGGGTCGTCGGCGGCGACAGCCAGATCGTGCCGGTCGTCGTCGGGGAAAGCGGCCGGGCCATCTCCCTGTCGGGCTACCTTGCCGAACGGGGATTCCTGGTCCTGCCCGTCCGGCCCCCGACGGTCCCTGAAGGGTCCGCGCGGCTGCGCTTCTCCCTGACGGCGGCCCACACGGATTCGCAGGTTCAAGGCGCCCTGGAGGCCCTCGGTGCCCCATGAGGAGTTCTCCGTCGCCGGTGGGACCGGGCCCTCGATGGTCCTGCTTCCCGGGTGGGCGACGGACGGCCGCGTGTTCGACGGTCTGTTCCCCGGCGTCGCGGCGGTGCGGTCTTGCGGGCCGCTGCGCCCCGAAGGGTTTCCGGACCGTCTCGCAACGTTTCTCGACGGCGCGGCCCGCGGCCCCGTGACGGTCGTGGGGTGGTCGCTCGGCGGGTTCCTCGCGGCCGGGTTCGCGAGGCGGCACCCGGCGCGGGTGCGGCGGCTCGTCCTGATCGGCGTCCGGCGCCGGTACCCCCCCGCCGAGTTGGAGTCGGTCCGGGCGGCGCTCCTGCGCGACCGGCGGGCGTGCCTTTCGGATTTCTACGCGCGATGCTTCTTCCCCTCCCGTATGCGGGAATACCGGTCCTTCCGCGGCGGCCTGCAGGAGGAGTACCTGCGGGAGATGGACGAGGCGGCGCTCCTGGAAGGATTGTCCTTCCTGGCGACGACCGATTTCCCCGCCTCCGGCCTCCCGGAGTGCCCCCTGACGTTCGTCCACGGCGGGAAGGACGTGATCGCCCCGGCCGCCGAAGCGGAAAAGATCGCCGGGGAGACGGGGCGGGCGACGTTCCTCCTTCTCCCGGAAGCGCCGCACGCCGCGTTCCTGGACGAGGGTTTTCGGGCGGCCGCGTCCGGGTCCGATGGCTGACCCTTCCGTCAAGCGCCGCTTCTCGATCGGCGCCTCCCATTACGAAGCGCACGCCCACGTCCAGCGGCTGACGGCCGCCGACCTGCTGGCGTTCACCCTGGACGCCCCGGAAGGGGCGCGGGTCGAAAGGATCCTCGAGCCCGGCTGCGGCACGGGGCTGTACACGCGGATGCTCCTCGACGCGTTTCCCGGCGCCTCGATCGACGGGGTGGACATCTCCGAGGCGATGGTCCGCCTGGCGAGGGAGCGGGTCGCCGATCCGCGGGCGCGCTTCGAGACGGCCGACGCCGAGGAGATCGTCTCCGGGAGATACGACCTGGTCACGTCGAACGCGACGTTCCAGTGGTTCCTCTCGTTCGACCGCACCGTCCGCAGGCTGGCGTCGCTGCTTTCGGACGGCGGGCGCCTCACCTTCTCCTTCTTCGGCCCAGGCACCTTCGCGGAGCTCGACGAGGCGCTCCGGGCGGCGCGGGCGGACCGGGGGGAGGACGCGGAGGAACGTCGGGCGGAGGACCGGACCGCGGCCGCCGGGTTCCTCTCCCGGCGGGACATCGAGGCGTCGCTGTCGGGCGTCTTCACCCGGTGCGATGTCGTGGAGCGCGTGTACCGGGAGGATTTCCGGGAGCTGGCGGACCTTCTCAAAAGCATACGGTACACTGGTACCGGCGGCGGCGGATCGCGGGGGCCGTGGAGCCCCGGGCGGCTCGCCCGTGTCGAGCAGGCGTATCGCGAACGGTTCGGCGGGATCCGCGCGACGTACCAGGTGTTCCTGTGCCGCGGTTCCGGCCGGAAGGGGGGTCCGTCATGAAAGGCGTCTTCATCACCGGGACCGACACCCACGTCGGGAAGACGATGGTCTGCGGTCTTCTGGCGGGTTTCCTGCGGGCGAAGGGGGTGAACGCCGTCACCCAGAAATGGGTGCAGACGGGGACCGGCGGGCGGCCTGCCGACCTGGCGATGCACCGTCGGCTCATGGGACTGCCGGAAGACGTCCCGGAAGAGCTGCTCGAGGACCTCTGCCCGTACCGGCTCTCCTACCCCGCGTCGCCGCATCTTGCAGCAGAGCGGGAAGGCGTCCTCATCGATCCGTCGCGGATCGAGGCGGCGTACCGGCGGCTCGAGGCGTCCCACGACATCGTCCTCGTCGAGGGGGTGGGGGGATTCCTGGTGCCGCTGACGAAGGAGACCCTGGTCTGCGATGTCGTCGCCCGCCTGGGGATGCCCGTCCTCGTGGTGGTGGGCAACCGCCTCGGGTGCGTCAACCACGCGCTGCTGACAGTGGAGTCGATCCGGCGTCGGGGGATTCCCCTGGCGGGGCTGATCTTCAACCGGGTCCCCGGGGGAGGGCGCTGGGCCCCGGAGGATCTGCTGTGCGACAACGTCCGCATCGTGGAGGAGATCTCGGGGGCGCCGGTGCTGTGGGAGGTGCCGTTCCTGGCCAATCCCGCCGAGGGCGCGGAGGCGTTCTTCCCGGCGGGGCGGGCGTTCCTCGACCGGTGGAAGGCGCGCTGATGCGCTGCTGGCACCCCTACACCCAGATGAGCGCCCACGCGGCCGACCCGCCGCTGCGGATCGACCGCGCGGAGGGGCTGTTCCTGTTCGACGCGGACGGGAACCGCTATTACGACGCCATCTCGAGCTGGTGGTGCGTCGTCCACGGCCACGGCCACCCGCGGATCCGGGAAGCCGTCGCGCGGCAGATGGAGCGGCTCGACCATGTCCTGTTCGCGGGCGTCACGCACGAGCCCGCGGAGCGGTTGTCCGAGCGGCTCGTCGGCATTGCCCCGGAAGGGCTGACCCGGGTTTTCTACTCGGACAACGGCTCGACGGCGGTCGAGGTGGCGCTCAAGATGTCGCTCCAGTACTGGCGCAACGCGGGGCGCGAGGAAAAGACCGGCTTCCTGTGCCTCGAGCGCGGGTACCACGGCGACACCACGGGGTGCATGAGCGTGAGCGGGGTGGAGGTGTTCCGGACCGCGTTCCGCCCGATCCTGTTCCCCGCCCGGCGCGTCCCGGCGCCGTATTGCTACCGTTGCCCCGTGGGGCTTGCATACCCCGGCTGCGGCATCGCGTGCGTACGGGAGATGGAGAAGGCGCTTGCGGAAGGGGAGGGGCGGATCGCCGCGGTGATCCTCGAGCCGCTGCTCATGGCCGCGGGCGGCATGATCGTCTATCCGCCGGAATACCTCGCCGAAGCCGCGCGCCTGTCCCGCGCGTTCGACGCGCACCTCATCGTGGACGAGGTGGCGACGGGGTTCGGCCGCACTGGGACGATGTTCGCCTGCGAGCAGGCCGGCGTTTCCCCCGACTTCCTGTGCCTGTCGAAAGGGCTCACCTCCGGCACGATGCCCTTCGCCGCGACGCTCACCACCGACCGGGTGTACGAGGCGTTCCTGGGGGAGCCGGACAGCGGGAAGACCTTCTACCACGGCCACACCTACACCGCCAACCCGATCGGCTGCGCGGTGGCGCTGGCCTCCCTCGACCTGTTCGAGGAGAACGCGCTGCTGGAGCACGTCTCGGCGATCGCGCCGCGCCTGGGGGACGCCGCGCGCGCCCTCGCGGGCCTTCCGTCCGTCGGCGACGTCCGCCACATCGGGATGGTCGCCGCCCTGGAGCTCGTGAAGGACAAGGGGACGAAGGAACCGCTGCCCGGGACCGACCCCGTTTTCCGCGCGGTGCGCGACGAAGCGCTGCGCCGGGGGCTCTTCCTCCGCCCGCTGGGGAACGTCGTGTACCTGTTCCTGCCGCAGTGCACGACGGCGGCCGAGCTCGAGGACATCCTCTCCCGGTTCGCGGACACGATGCGGAGCGTCCTCCGGTGACCGCCGGGGGCGCTGCCCTCGCACGAGTACCTCTCCTCGGGGACGTCTTGCTCGCCATCGCATGGCTCGCGGCGGCTGCGGGTCTTCCTCGCTCTCGCCCTCCTTGGCTCCGCTCGGAAGACACGCCCCCTGCGGAGAGCGTACTCGGTGCTTCCTGGCCTTCGTCATCCCTTGCGGTCACGCTCGGATCCACGGTCCCGAACAGAGCCACCCCCCGCGACACGGCCACAGAGCCACAAGCCGACAAAGTCACCCGGCCACAGCGATACCAGCCACCGGCGCACAGCCCGACACAAGCCAACAGGACACAAGCCAACAGGACACAAGCCATAGGGGGGAACTTCTCAGCGAAAGGTACGTACGGAAAAGCTTCCGATGTCAGGGTAGGCGGGTTCGAGGGACATTCTTCGATTTATCAATCGCGGGATGAGGGGGAAGAATGTCCCTCGCCCAGCACGTACACGAAAGCTAACGATATCGATAGATGCAGGGGAAGAGTTTCCTCCGCCAGCAGGGGAAGTCTGTCCCCCGCCCAGCACGTTCGAACACCACCATGAACACAGCAATCAGCTGGATCCGTGCCTGCCGTTCCCTCTGCGTCCTGACCGGCGCCGGTGTCTCCGCCGAGAGCGGCGTGCCCACCTTCCGCGGGCCGGGAGGGCTGTGGAAACGGCGGGACCCGATGTCGCTGGCCACGCCCGAGGCGTTCGCGGCGGACCCGAAAGAGGTCTGGGAATGGTACCAGTGGCGGCGCGAGAAGATCCGGGACTGCGTTCCCAACGCGGGGCACTTTGCGCTCGCGGCCATCGAACGGGAGAAGCCCGATTTCCTGCTGATCACGCAGAACGTGGACGGGCTGCATCGGGCGGCGGGATCGAGGCGGCTGGTCGAGATCCACGGCAACATCTGGGTCGTCCGGTGCACCGCATGCGGCAGGGAGCATGAAGATCGCGGTGTATTCGAAACGCTCCCGCCCCGGTGCGGTTCCTGTGGCGGGATGTTGCGGCCCGGCGTCGTCTGGTTCGGCGAGATGCTGCCGCGCGAGGCAGCCGATGCAGCAGGGGAGATGCTTGGCCGCTGCGAGGTGCTGATCGTCGCCGGCACGTCGGCCCTTGTCGCCCCCGCTTCCGGCTACGCAGCCGTCGCGAAGCGCCGCGGCGCCCGGGTGCTCGAGGTGAATCCCGACGAGACGCCCGTCAGCGGGCTGTGCGACGCGACGCTCCGCGGCCGCTCAGCGGAGGTGCTTCCCGCGCTTTTCGGTTTCGTATGATCTGGATATCGGCCTGGGGGTGTCGGCCGCAAGGGCCGCTCGCAGCACGAGTACCTCCCCTTCATCCCGAATGGAAGGGGTCTCCCGTGAAGCGGCGGGGGTCGTGAGGAGCGGCGTCTGTTTCGACCGGGAGCCATGGAGGGCGGAGGGAGAAACACGCAGGCGAGGAGACCAGGGACGGTCGACGAGCCGTAGCTCCGAGGGACCCCTGCCGCGGAACAGGAGACCTCTTGTTTACTCCAGAAGCAGGAGAGGTACCCGTGCGAGGGCAGCGACCCTTGCGGTTAGTCGAGGAACAGCGTGAGGCACTTCGCCGCCCCGCCCGCCTTGATGAACTCCGACAGCTCCGTCTCCCACACCTCGTATCCCAGTCCCTCCAGCAGCTTCCTCAGCGTTTCGCATCCCGCGGGCAGCACCGCCTTCCGGCCCGCAACGACGGCATTGCATCCGAACCGGAGCGCGTCCTCCGCCGGGGGTAGAACTTTGCGTTGGATCCCCTCGTCGATCACCTTCCGGGCGTACGAGTCGAAGGCGGGCGGGTAATACGCCGCCGCGTCCCCGGCCAGCGGGCAGAAGCAGGTGTCCAGGTGATAGAAGCGGTCGTCGGCCAGCTCCAGGGAAAGCACCGGCATGTCCAGCTCCCTGGAGATCCACTCGTGGGATCGGATGTCCGAGCGGAACCGGTAGCCCGCGAACAGCCGGTCGCCGACCCGCAGGACGTCTCCTTCCCCCTCGAAGAACAGCTCCGCGGGGAGGGAGCGGACCCGGTACCCCTCCTTCTCGAACCACTGCCGGAAGACGGGCTCCTCGCCTCGCCGTTCCAGGTACCGGAAGTTGCTCGGGATGAAAATGTCCCCGTGCACGAGGCCGGCGTTCGCGGTGAAGACGAGGTCGGGAAGGCCCTTCCTCGGCCGGAGGAGGGAGATCGAAAGTCCCAGCCTGCCGCTCAGCAGGTCGTACAGGTCCCTCCACTGCCTTTCCGCCTTCGACCGGTCGACCCGGCGGCCGCGGGACATCCACGGGTTGATCTCGTACTCGATCCCGAAATACGTCGGCGGGCACATCAGGATGCGTCGCATCCCCGTCTCCGCGCGCGCGTCCCGGTCCGGCACGCTATTCCAGGAGCCGCGCCGCGAGCTCCCGCAGGAACGGCTCGGCGTCGGTGACCAGCCCCAGCGACTGGTGCGTGCCCCGGTCGGCGAGCTTGGTCACCATCTCGGTGCTGATGTCCACGCAGACGGTGCGGACCGCGGCGGGCAGCAGGTTCCCCGTGGCGATCGAGTGGAGCATCGTCGCCACCATCACGGCCATGGAGACGCCCCGGGTCAGCTCCCGCATCCGCATCTGCGCCTTCACGGAGTCCGTGATCACCTCCGGCAGCGGGCCGTCGTCCCTCACCGATCCCGACAGGACGTACGGGATCCCTTTCCGCTCCAGCCGGTACAGGATCCCGTCCTTGAGGAGCCCCTTCTCGACGGCGGGGCCGATCCCTCCCAGCGCGCGGACGGCGTTGATCGCCCGGAGATGGTGTTCGTGCCCGTGCGGGGCGCTTTTCCCGCCGGCGATGGACACGCCGAGAGAGGTGCCGTACAGCGACGCCTCGATGTCGTGCGCCGCCAGCCCGTTGCCGGAGAAGACGACATCCACGTATCCCGCGTCGAGGATCCGGCAGAAGCTCTCCCGCGCGCCCGTGTGCACGACGGCGGGCCCCAGCACCCACAGGATCTTCCCCTTCCCCGAGAGCTTCGTCTCCTTCATCTCGCCGGCGATGTCCCGGATGATCCGCTCCTTCGATTTCTCGGGGGAGACGGTGCTGGACATGAACTCGAAGAGGCCGCGCTCGAGGGGGGCCTTGCGCTGCGGCTCCACCCGGACGCCTTCGTACCCGACGACGATCGGGTCCCCGGCGCGCACGTCGTACATTTTCACGCAGCGGGGGCGGTCCTCCCCGTCGCGGACCCGGATCGCGCTGTCCATGCACAGATCCTCCACGTCGATCCAGCGGCCTTCCCGCCGCACCCGGGTCGGCAGGTTCGTCGTCGCGTAGAAGCCTTCGGGAAAGACGCCGTCCGCCGGCGCGGGAAGGAGCGCGGCGTCCTGTTCCTCGACCGCCTCGGCGCCGAGGCGGCGGACGTGGGCGAGCACCCGGTCGAGGGCCTCCTCCGACGGGGCCGTCACGCGGATCCGGGCGCGGCTCGTGTCCCGGCGCGTCCTCCCGATGGAGATCTCCTCCGTCTCGTAGTCCGCTCCGAGGTCCAGGATCTCGTCCAGGACCTTGGGGAACGTGAGGGAATCGATGATGTGCCCGCGCAGCTCGATGACCCTCGATACTGTGGCCATGACTATACGATGCCCAGTTTCCGGTCCAGGTCTCCGGCCACCAGGAAGTGGTACGTTCCCCCGGCCCTTTTCCGCACCAGCAGTCTCCTTTTCGCCAGGTCGAAGAGATCCGAACGGGAGGTCCCGTAGGCGACGTTGTGCGAGTTCCGATGCGACAGGATCGTGTAGGTCGCGTCGGGATGTTTTAGTGCATGCCGCAGCAGCGCCTGTTGACGGTGATTCAGCCCGGACATCTTCTCCAGAAGCCGTGCCGTCTTCGCGGTATCTTCCTGTTTCCTCCTCAGGTAGAGATGCAGCTCCTCCAGCGCGAGCAGGATGGTCCGCATATGATACGCGAGGAAGTAGGTCGCATCGTTGCCGTCCGTCTCCGAATGCAGGAACGCTTTCCCGTACTGCCGAACGGACCGGTGGATGATCCTCGATATGCTGAGAAATTCGAACAGCCAGTAATCGCGCGAAAGCATGTACCAGTAGAAGACGGCCCGTGCCGTCCTTCCGTTGCCGTCGACGTACGGATGTTCGTAGGCGAGCCAGAAATGGAGAAGGATGGCGCGCACGACGGGGTGGAGGAACGGGGATTCGCCCGGGTCGTTCGCGAAGGCGAGGAACCGTTCCATGCGGGCGGGCAGCTCCGCTGCCGGGGGAGGCACGTGCAGGACCTGGCCGTCGCTTTCGTCGATCACGACGACCTGGTCCGACTCCGTCCGGAACCGGCCGGCCGCGGTCGGATCGTCCAGCGTTCCTTCCGTCATCGACATCTGCAGGTCGTGAAGCATTTCCATCGTCAGGGGGCGCTTCAGGTGCTTCTTGATCTTCTGGATCGTGATGTAGTTGTTCCGTATCATCCTCTCGGCGCGGTTCACCGGAGGCCTGCCGGTGCGCAGCATTTCCTTGGCGACCTTCCGGGTGGTCGCGGCGCCCTCGATCTGGCTGGAGGCGATCGCTTCCTCCATGAGAGAGCTGATCAGGTAGCGGTCCCTGTCCTCGGACGGCAGGTCCGGGTAGTCGGAGGCGATGCGCCCCCCCGCTTTCTGATCCACCAGGTGGAGCCCCCGCTGAACGGGATCGGGAAGCCAGAAACGGAATGGCGTGCCCTTGGTGTCCAGAAGGGGAATGGGCTGCAGCTTGACGGAGCGGGCGACCATGACGACCACCCAGAGATGCTCCGCCGAAACCCCCGGGGGCAACTTCACGTATTTGGCCTTTTCCCAGGGGAGGTAATCATCGTTCACGTGCTTCACCTGTGGGCCTATTTCCGGCGCGGAAAGCAGTTGCGCGATCCTTCCGGCATCTTTACGAAAGATTTCCTGCCAATCCGGGGAGGGCTCGGGCAGTTTCATGGTTCGCCTTTCAATTTCGGAGAAATTGATAACCTGTTGATATTATCAATTCATTATCAATTTATGTAAAATTGATAATACGGCTTTTTCATATAAATAACAACTAAATAGAGAGGAGGTATCGGAGGTATTTTGTGGGCGGTGGACAGGCTTCCCCTGCCGGCGGAGGACATTCTTCCACTTCATCCCTTATCGATATCGATAGCTTTCGTTTACGTGCTGGGCGTGGGACAGACTTCCCCTCCGCCCTTTATCGATAAATCGAAGTCTGTCCCCCGAAACCGCCTGCCCTGACATCGAAAGCTTTCCCGTACGTACCTACCGTAGAGAACTTCCCCTTGTGGCTGGTGTCTCTGTGGTTGGTGTCTCTGTGGCCGGTGACTTTGTGGTTTGTGACGCTGTGGCTTGGGCTCTGTGGCCTTTGAGGGTGGCTTTAGGGATGTCGGGCGCAAGGGACGCTCCGAGCACGGGTATCTCCCCTGAGGGGTCGTGTCTTCTGAGCGGAGCCAGGAGGGCGGGAGCGAAGAAGACCCGAAGGCGCAGCGAACCAGGGAGGGTGAGCAAGCCGTCCCCGAACGGGGAGATACCCGTGCGAGGTCAGCGACCCTTGCGCTTACCCGACCTCGTTGTACGACCTCAGCCGGAAGGCGACGCCGGGGATCGATTCGGCCAGCCGCCGCACGGCCTCCGTGTCGAGGCCGGGGAGGGCGACCGCGGTGGCGGTGACCGACGGGACGTGCTTGGGGGCCTCCCGCAGGAAATCGAGCAGGGCGGCGAACGAGGCCGCGCCGTACCGGTTGGGACAGATCCGCGCGTAGGTCTCGGCGTCGGGGGCGTTGAGCGACACCGACAGGGCGTCCACCAGCCCCGCGAGCTCCGGCAGGACGTTGCGCCCGTGGACCAGGTTCGCCAGGCCGTCCGTGTTCACCCGCACCCTCGCTCCGCGTTCTTTCAGTTTCCGGGAGATCTCCTTCACGTCCTCGAGCCGCAGCAGCGGCTCGCCGAAGCCGCAGAAGACGATCTCGTCGAACCCTTTCGGGTCGCCGACCAGCGTGAGGACGTCCGGGACGGAGGGCTCCCCGGGGAGCCGCAGCAGGTGCCCCTTCACGTGGAAGTCGCGCTGCTTCGCGCAGAAGACGCAGGCGTTCGTGCACCGGTTCGTCAGGTTCAGGTAGAGGGAGTCGCGGATCTTATACGCGATCCGCACCTCCTCGCTGGCGGGGATGCGGAACAGCCGCACGGCGTTGAGCGTGGTGATCCGGGCCACGTCCTCGACGGAGAGCCCCTTGATCTCCGCGATCTTCGCCGCCACCAGCGGGACGTACGACGGCTCGTTCGTCTTCCCGCGGTGGGGGACCGGGGCGAGGTAGGGGCAGTCGGTCTCGATCAGCAGCCGCTCGGGGGGAAGCATCCGCACCGCCTCGACCTGCGCCTCCGATTTCGCATAGGTGATGGCGCCGGGGATCGAGACGAGGAAGTTCATCGCGATCGCGCGCTTCGCCATCGCGGCGTCGCCCGAGAAGCAGTGGATGATTCCCCCCACCTCGGAGGCCTTCTCTTCGGAAAGGATCGACAGGATCTCGTCGTGGGCGTCCCGGTCGTGCACGACGACGGGGAGGCCCCGCCTCCGCGCAAGCCGGATCTGCTCCCGGAAGGCGGCGCGCTGGGCGTCGCGCGGGGAGCGGTCCCGGTAGAAGTCGAGCCCCGTCTCGCCGATCGCGACGACCTTGTCGCAGCGGGAAAGCGCGTCGAGGCGCGAGAGGAGGGCGTCGGACAGGGTGGAGGCCTCGTGCGGGTGCAGGCCGACGGCGGCGTAGACCCCGGCGTTCCGGTGGGCGATCTCGACCGCCTTCGCGCTGCTCTCCGCGTCGATGCCGATCGTCGCGATGCGGGTGACGCCGGCGTCGAGGGCGCGGGACACGACCTTCCCCTCGTTTTCCGAAAGCGGCGGCAGGTCCAGGTGCGCGTGCGTGTCGAAGAACATGGTGGGCGTCCCGCCGTGCCGCGCCGGCTCAGGCGCCGGTTTCGATCTTGGGGAAGACGATGCACGCCTTCGGCAGGGAAGCGCCCGGGGCGAGGCCGCCCCAGCGGCCGGTCTCGTCGACCCGGGCGTTCTCCACCGGTCCCCCGCCGGGGACAAGGGCGTCCCACATCTTCTGCGACGCGGTCGGCGTGAAGGGGGCCATGAGCAGGGCCGAGATCCGCGCCGCCTCGAGCGCGTTGTAGAGGACCGTCCCCAGCCGCGCCGCGTTTCGACGGGTCCTTCGCCAGCGCCCACGGCTGCATGCCCTGCACGTACTCGTTCGCGCGGGTGACGAGCTCGATGATCGCGGCGAGCGCCTTGTGGAACGCCACGTCGTCCATCGCCCGATTCCACGGCGTCCAGGGTGCGCTTCGCCTGGCCGGAAAGGTCGGCGTCCGCCGGCTCCCCGCCGTCCGGCGCCGGCACGGCGCCTTCGAAGTATTTCCCCAGCATCCCGAGCGTGCGGTTCAGGAGGTTCCCCAGCTTGTCGGCGAGCTCCGAGTTGGCGCGCTTGATCAGCTCCTTCTCGGAGAAGTCGCCGTCGAGCCCGAAGGAAACCTCGCGGAGGAGGAAGTAGCGGAACGCGTCCGCGCCGTATTTTTGGACCATGTCGAAGGGGTCGACCACGTTGCCCAGCGACTTGCTCATCTTCTGCCCCTCGACGGTCCACCAGCCGTGCGCGAAGACCCCTTTCGGCGTCTCGATCCCGGCCGACATCAGGAACGCGGGCCAGTAGACGGCGTGGAACCGCAGGATGTCCTTGCCGACCATGTGGAGGTCGGCGGGCCAGAACGTCTCGATCTCGGGCGTCTTCCCGGGGTATCCCAGGCCGGTCAGGTAGTTCGTCAGGGCGTCGTACCAGACGTAGATCACGTGGCCCGGCGCGTCGGGCACGGGAATCCCCCACGTGAGCGACGTGCGGGAGACGGACAGGTCGTTCAGCCCCCCCTCGACGAAGGCGATCACCTCGTTGCGGCGGCTTTCGGGCCGGATGAACCGGGGGTTCTCCTCGTAGAACTTCAGCAGGCGGTCCTGGTACTTCGACAGCCGGAAGAAGTAGGAGGGCTCCTTCCGCCGCTCCACGGGGCGGCCGCAGGTGGGGCACTTCCCGTCCTCGGCCTGGAGGTCGGTCCAGTACGCCTCGTCGGGCACGCAGTACCACCCCTCGTACTGGCCGAGGTAGATGTCGCCGTTGGCCAGCGACTTCCGGAAGAGGTCGTGGACGGCGGCGTAGTGGCGCGGCTCGGTGGTGCGGATGAAGCCGGTGTTGCTGATCGTCAGCGCGGGGGTGAGCGCCTGGAAGTTGGTCACCACCTGGTCGGCGAGCTGCCGCGGCTCGAGCCCCTTGTGCGCGGCCGTCTTCTGGATCTTCTCCCCGTGCTCGTCCGTTCCGGTGAGGAAGAACACCCGCTTCCCCTTCATCCGGTTCCAGCGCGCCATGGCGTCGCAGGCGACGGTCGTGTAGGCATGCCCGATGTGCGGGACGTCGTTCACATAGTAGATCGGGGTGGTGATGTAGAACGTGTCCTTCAAGGCGTGCCCTCCTCGTCCTCGGTCAATCGCGCGCTCAGCTCCTCCGGCTCGTCCAGCTCCGCGGGCGGCGCGGGCGGCTCGGTCGGCGCGGGCGCCCCGGGGCGTTTCGCGGGGTCGCAGGCGTCGCATTTCGGCCTGGCGTACGAGGTGTGCTCGTAGATCAGGCAGCACATCAGCCGTCCGCAGACCCCGGAGAGCTTCGCGGGGTTCAGGGAAAGCTTCTGGTCCTTGGCCATCTTCACGGTGATCGGCTCGAAATCCGTGAGGAAGGTGGCGCAGCAGAGCTCCTTGCCGCAGGGGCCCACGCCGCCGACCACGCGCGATTCGTCCCGCACCCCGATCTGGCGCATCTCGATGCGGGTCCGGAGCTCGTGGGCCATGTCCTTCACCAGCTCCCGGAAGTCGATCCGCCCGTCGGCCGTGAAGTAGAAGATGACCTTGCTCCGGTCGAGGAGGTATTCGGCGCGCACCAGCTTCATGGGGAGCCCGCGCTCCCCGATCCGGTTCATGCAGAACGTCTCGGCCTCCGTCTCCCTGCGGGCGTTCTCCTGGTGGGCCAGCAGGTCTTCCGCGGAAGCGGCGCGCAGCGCCTTGTTGTAGGAGATCTTGGGATTCTTCGGGGTGAAGTCGTCAATCCGCTGGACGACCACGCCCAGCGCGATGCCGCGGTCGGTCTGAACCACGGCGTAATCGCCTTTGGAGACGGGCACTCCCGTGCAGTCGAAGTGGAAGACCTTGCAGACGCCCCGAAGCCGTATACCCGCGATGTCCATAAGCGGAACTCATCCTTTTTTGCGCAGCCCGAAGAAAAACGCCTCCAGCATCAGCCTCTTCTGGGGCTGGGGAGGCATCCGGGAGATCGCGAGGAGCGCCCGGAACGCGGTGTCCCACCCTCCCGCCGGGGGGCGGGCCGCCGCGGTCGTCAGAGGCTCCCGCAGATCATCATTCATTATATCCGTTCCGCCCCCGGATGATAAGAGGGTCAGGTCCCTTGCCAGAGACAGCGGCGCCGCCAGCCGCCCCGGTCCGTCGCCGTCCCCCTTGAAGGTTTCCGCCAGGTCGACCGCCTCCTTCGGGGACGAGTTTCGAGAAGAGGGACAGCCACCGTTCCCTTTCCTCCGAAAGGTCCGGCAACAGGGACAGGGCGCGCCCGGGGCTTCCTCCCGACACCGCGCACGCCAGCCGGATCACCGCGGGAGGGTAGCTCCCGCCCGCGTCCGGGTGGCGGGACAGGATCTCCGCCGCGGTTTCGGCGGGCAGCGGGAAGAACGGGACCTTCTGGCAGCGGGAGACGATCGTCGGCAACATCCCCGCGATGCGGTGGGCGACCAGGAGGAGGTGCGTTTCCGGGGGCGGCTCCTCCAGGGTCTTGAGGAGCGCGTTGGCCGCCTGGGGCGTCATCCGGTCGGCGGGGCAAAGGATCGCCGCGCGGGGCCGGTCGGAAAACGCCTTCAGGGAGAGCTCCTCCTGCAGCGCCCGGATCTCGGCGATCTTCAGGAAATCCGTCTCGGGGAAGATGTGCAGGAAGTTGGGGTGGGACGACGAGGAGAACAGCCGGCAGTCGTGGCAGTCGCCGCACGCCCCGTCTTCCCCCGGCGTCCGGCAGAGCAGGGCGGCCGCGAACGCGCGCGCGGCCTTTTCCTTTCCCACGCCCTCTTCGCCGGAGAAGAGCAGGCCGTGCGGGACCGCGCCGGCCGAGAGGTAGCGTCGCAGCAGGTTGACGGCGCGTTCCTGCCCGAGGATCCCGGAAAGGCGCTCTACCATCCGAGCCGTTCTTTCACCGTCGCAAGGACGAGGCGGAAGACCTCCTCTTCCGGGAGGGAGGCGTCGATCCGGACGATCCTCCCCCCGCCGTCTTCGAGGAGGCGGAGGTACCCTTCCCGGACTTTCCTGTGGAAGGCGAGCGATTCCCGTTCCATCCGGTCGGCCGTCCCCCCGCGGCCGGCGATGCGGGCGAACCCCTTCTCGGGGGGCAGGTCGCACAGGAGCGTCAGGTCGGGGACGCAGGTCGCCCGCGGCGAAGCGGTTCAGGAGCTCCACCCGCGCCTCGCCCAGGCCCCGCGCGTGCGCCTGGTACGCCGTCGTCGCGTCGGAGAACCGGTCGCACAGGACCGCCTTCCCGGCTTCGAGGGCCGGGAGGATGACCCCGCGGACGTGCTGGGCCCGCGCCGCTTCGTAGAGCAGCAGCTCGGTCTCGGGGAAGACGGCTTCCTCGCGGGGGGTCAGCAGGAGCGCGCGGATCTGGTCGGCGAGCGGCGTGCCGCCCGGTTCCCGGGTGACGAGGTGGGGGATGCCCTTTCCTTCGAGGTGCGCCGCAAGCCGGCGCACCTGGGTTGTTTTCCCGGATCCTTCGATTCCCTCGAAGGTGACGAAGACGCCCCGGCGGTTCATTCCGGGTTGCGGGGGGGCGTCAGCACTCCGACCAGCCGCACGACCGGCATTTGAGGCACCCTTCCTGCCGCTCGATCTGGCTGCCGCAGTCGGGGCAGGCTCCCCGGGCGACTTCCTCCTCGTCGAGGGGAATCCCGGTTTTCTTGGCCGACGCCGCCGCCGGCGCCGGGGCGGCCGCCGCGACGGGGACGGGAACGCCGGGGAACATGGCTTCGAAGTTCTCGAGGTACCATTCGATCGCCTTCGACACGGCGTCGGCGCAGGAGAGGATCTTGCCGCCGTTCCCGCCCCACGTGGGAAGGTGGCACGAGATGCCCTTGAGCTGCTTGACGATCGTCTCGGGCTGGACGCCCGACCGGAGCGCCAGCGACACGAGGCGCCCGATCGCTTCCGACTGGGAGGCGGCGCATCCCCCCGCCTTCCCCATCTGGTTGAAGACCTCGAAGATCCCCTTGTCGTCCCGGTTGATGGTGACGTAGAGCTTCCCGCAGCTGGTCTTGATCTCCTTCGTTACGCCGATCAGGGTGTCCGGTCGCGGGCGGGGGGTGACGAACGGCGCCTCTGCCGCTTCCTTCTTCTGCGCCTCCCCCTTGCGGTTCACCTCGCCGATGTTCAGGACCTGCTCCTCGCGGCTCCGGTCCCGGTAGACCGTGACGCCCTTGCAGCTCAGCCGGTAGGCGAGGAGGAAAACCTTCCGGATGTCATCCCGGGTCGCGTCCGCGGGGAAGTTCACCGTCTTGGACACCGCGTTGTCCGTGTACTTCTGGAAGGCCGCCTGCATCCGCAGGTGCGCCTCGGGGGAGATGTCGTGGGCGGTGACGTAGACCCGGGAGACCTCCTCGGGGATGCCGTCGACGTGCTTCAGCGACCCCTTTTTCGAGACCTCCTCCATCAGCGCGGCGGAGTAGAGCCCGCGCTGCCGCATCTCGGCGTCGAAGAGGGGGTGCGCCTCCACGAGGTGGTCGTTGTCCATCACGTTGCGGATGTAGGACAGCGCGAACACGGGCTCGATCCCGCTGGAGGCGCCCGCGATGATGCTGATCGTCCCGGTGGGGGCGATCGTCGTCGTGGTGGCGTTGCGCCTCGGCGCGCCGCGGCGCTCGGGGAACACGCTGACTTCATAATTCGGGAAGGGGCCGCGCTCCCGGGCGAGGTTGCAGGATGCCGCCGTCGACTCCTCCTGGATGAAGCTCATCGTTTCCTGGCCCACGGCCAGCGCCTCGTCGGAATCGTACGGGATCCCCAGCTTCAGCAGCATGTCGGCGAACCCCATGACGCCGAGCCCGATCTTGCGGTTCCCCACCGTCATGTGGCGGATCTGGGGGAGCGGGTAGTTGTTCATGTCGATCACGTTGTCGAGGAAACGCGCCGCCGTGTGCACCGCGTCCTTGAGCTTGTCGTAGTCGACCCGGGTCCGGCCGTCCTCGACGGCGACCATGTTCGACAGGTTGATGGAGCCCAGGTTGCACGATTCGTACGGCAGCAGCGGCTGCTCGCCGCAGGGGTTCGTGCTCTCGATCGCGCCGATGCGCGGGGTGGGGTTGTCCCGGTTGATCCGGTCGATGAAGATGATCCCCGGCTCGCCGTTGCGCCACGAGGAGTCCACCATCTGCTCGAACACCTTGCGCGCGGAGAACCGCGACACGACCTCCCTGGAGTGGGGGTTCACCAGGCTGTATTCCTCGTCGTTCTCCACGGCCTTCATGAAGTCCTCGGTGAGGGCCACGGAGATGTTGAAGTTGTTCAGCCGGTTCGTCTGGCTCTTGCAGGCGATGAAGTCGAGGATGTCGGGGTGGTCGACCCGCAGGATGCCCATGTTCGCGCCCCGCCGGGTCCCGCCCTGCTTGATCGTCTCGGTGGCCGCGTCGAAGACGGTCATGAAGGAGATCGGCCCGGAGGAGATCCCCTTCGTCGACCGCACGACGTCGGCGTGCGGCCGCAGGCGGGAGAAGGAGAAGCCGGTCCCGCCGCCGCTCTTGTGGATCATGGCGGTGTTCTTGACCGCCTCGAAGATGGATTCCATCGAATCTTCCACGGGGAGGACGAAGCACGCGGAAAGCTGCTGCAGCTCCCGCCCCGCGTTCATCAGGGTGGGGGAGTTGGGGAGGAAGTCCAGGCGCAGCATCGGCTCGTAGAACGCCTCGGCCCAGCGGAGCACGACCTCGGGCAGGGCGCCGTAGAAGATCCCCTCCGCCAGCGCGATGTTGTAGGACACCCGCGCGACCATCTCCTCGGGGGTTTCCAGCGCGTCCCCTTCCAGGCCCTTCTTGAGGTACCGGCGTTCCAGAACGGTCCTGGCGTTTTCCGAGATCCGCATGGGGCCGTGCTTCTTCAGCATCGCGTCGACCCAGCTTTTCGGCGGCTGCTCGGAAAGCCCCTTGCGGACGGAGCGGTCGGCCGCCCCGCGCGGGGCGTCGGCCGTGTTCGGGGAACTTGCGGGGAAAGCGGAGGAGACAGGGGGGATCATGTCCATTTGTTCGCTCCGTTTCGATGAGGGATTATCCGATTCCAGGGTAGCCTATCTTGTGGTCGAATTTGCAACGGATACAAGATATGGTGCCGATAAGGGGCTGTCAAGAAAAAGTACGAAATTTTTTTTCTTGTATTTTCAACTCCTGTCCACGCGTGATGTATTCCGGGAACGGAACGTCGTATGACTCCCGTCGCCTCTTCGCCCCGCCGGGGGCAGCAGGAATTATCCGCAGTTTCTCCTTGATTCCGGGGGTACTGATTAGTATTTTACTTATTTAGTCGTTATCCGAGCAACCCTCAGCCGCCGATTCGGACTTTCGAACCAGGAGCGAACCTGATGCCCATTCACCGCTGCCGGATCACGACGCGTCTTTTGGCGTCGTCGATCCTTCTTGCCGCAGTGCTTTTCACTTTCCCCACCGGAACTGCCCTCGCGCTGGACAACGGGGAGTGCGACGGCTGCCATGGAGACAACGGCATCCTCAAGTGGTCGCCCGATGACAGGGCGTCCAACGTGGCGCCGGGGGGGCCGAAGAAGCTCCCGCCCATCGCGGGGAATTTCCCCGGCATGTCCCTTCACGTCGATCCCGGGGCCTACAAGGCCTCGGTGCACGGGGACCTCTCCTGCACCGACTGCCACGGGGACATCAAGGACTTGCCGCACAAGGCCTCGCTCGCGCGGGTGGATTGTTCCGGGTGCCACTCCAAGGCGGCGGCCGTCTATGCGAAAAGCAGCCACGTCCTTTCCGTTCAACGGGAAGCGGGTTCCCGAATCCGCCGGGCTGCGTCGACTGCCACGGGGCGCACGCCGTCCCGCCGCGTCCGACGACACTTCCCCCGTCCACATCCGGAACGTCGCCGCCACGTGCAGCCGGTGCCACGGCGCCGTGAACGTCGCCGGGAAAAGGCGCATCAACGGGACGGGCGCGGCGACCATGTACGCGCAAAGCGTCCACAACCGGGCCATCGTCGAAAAGGGACTCGAACAAGTCCGCCAGCTGCGTCGACTGCCACGGCGCGCACGACATGAAGGACCGACAGGGACCCGGCCTCGCCCGTCAACACGGGGAACCTGCCCGCCACCTGCGGCAAGTGCCACTTCGGGGTCTACGCCATCTACAAGGACAGCGTGCACGGCACGGCGCGGCACGCGGCGTCCCCGACGCCCCCAACTGCGCGGACTGCCACGGGGAGCACGAAATCCACGCCGTCCGGGACCGGTGACCGCCGGCGTTCGCGCTCCCGGCGCTTCTTGCGCACGTCCTGCCACGCGGCCGAGAAGCTGGCGGTCGCGGTACGGGATTCCCGTCGGCAAGGTGCAAGGGTACGAGCAGAGCTTCCACGGCCTCTCCGCGCGCCTTGGGGACAAGACCGTCG
Source organism: uncultured bacterium (assembly GCA_963741515.1). Classification (GTDB taxonomy): domain Bacteria; phylum Desulfobacterota; class Deferrimicrobia; order Deferrimicrobiales; family Deferrimicrobiaceae; genus UBA2219. Next base: position 4,295 of record CAVUIA010000009.1, on the reverse strand, counting down.
CCGACTGCGCCTCCTGCCACGGAACCCACGACATCTTCCCGTCGAAGGACGCGCGCTCGACGATCAACCCGAAGAACCTGCCGGTGACCTGCGGGAAGTGCCACCCGGGCGCCACGGAGAATTTCGCCAAGGGGAACGTCCATGCCGGGCCCGGCGGCACGGGGGGAGCCATCAAGTACTGGATCGAGCAGATCTACATCTGGCTCATCGTCCTCGTCATCGGCGGGATGGTCGCCCACAACGGCATCGACTTCTTCCGGAAGATGCAGGCGCTCTACCGGGAGCGGCAGAGAAGCCGGAGCCGATGTACGAGCGGCTGAACCGCATCGAGCGGGTGCAGCACCTCCTGACGCTCACGACCGTTCTTCGCGCTGGTGATCACCGGCTTCGCCCTGAAGTACAACTGGTCCCGTCCCGCTGGTTTCCGACGAGATCAACGTCGTGCTGCGGGCCTGGGGCCACCGCGTGGCCGCCGTCCTCATGATCGCGACCAGCATCTACCACGTCGGGTACGCCGTCTTCACCCCACGCGGGCGCGGCCAGGTCCTGCGGATGATCCCCCGCTGGAAGGACGCGGAGGACGTCTGCGGGACGATCCGGTACTTCCTCGGGACTGGCCGACCACAAGCCGAAGTTCGACCGGTTCTCCTACGTCGAGAAAGCGGAGTACCTCGCGCTGGTGTGGGGAACGATCGTCATGATCGTGACCGGCCTGCTGCTCTGGTTCGAGGAGGAGGCGCTGCGGATCCTTCCCCTGTGGGGGCTGGACGTCGTCAACCTCGTCCACTACTACGAGGCGATCCTGGCCACCCTGGCCATCATCGTCTGGCATCTCTACTACGTGTTCATGAACCCCGACTTCGCGCCCATGTCGCTTCACCTGGATCGACGGGAAGCTCGTCCCGCGAGCTGATGGAGCACGAACACGCCCTCGAGCTCGAGGAGATCGACGCGTACGAGCGCAGTCCGGGAAAACGCCCCCTCCCGACATCACCCGGGTCCTGGGCGGCAAGGAAGCCCTCGCCAAGGAAGAGGGGACTCCGAAGGAAGAGGGGACCCCGAAGGACGAGGGGCCAGGGCAAGCGTAGTCTGTCGACGCACTGTCGCGGGCCGGGGGAGATTCGCCCCCCGGCCCGTTTTTATTGGGGGGGTGTGTGGCGGTGGCCTGTGGGCGGGGGGCGCTCTTCCCCTTCATCCCGTTATCGATGAACCGAAGAACGCCCCCCGAAAGCGCCTGCCCTTATCTCGAAAGCTTTTCCGTACGTACTTTTCGCTGAGAAGTTCCCCCCTGCGGCTTGTGTCTTTGTGGCTTGTGTCCTGTGGCTTGTGTCGGACATTCTTCCCCTTCATCCCGCGATCGATGAATCGAAGAATGTCCCTCGAACCCGCCTGCGCCTTATCTCGAAAGCTTTTCCGTACGGACCTTTCGTAGAGAAGTTCTCTCTGTGGCCTGTGTCGCTGTGGCTGTGGGTGTGTCGGCCGCAAGGGGCGTCGGGAGCGAGGAGGATACGGCGAATCGGGACGCTGCACATCGGGTCCGCCGGTTTCTCGCATGAGGTTGCATCCGCAAGGGTCGCCCCGAGCATGAGACCTCTCCTGAGGGGGCGTGTTTTCCGAACGGAGGCAAGGAGGCCGAGAGTGAGGAAAACTCGCAGCCGAAGTGAACCATGGATGGTGAACGAGGCGTCCCCGAACGGGGAGGTGCTCATGCGAGGGCAGCGATCCTTGCGGTCGCGCCTGCCATCGAAACCTGCGGACCCGAAGCAAGGCGTCCCCGAGGGGAGCATCCCCTGCGAGGGCAGCGCCCCTTGCGGCTTACTCTTCGATGAACGTCTCGTAATCCTCGAACCCCATGAGCTGGTCGAGCTCATCGGGGATGTCGAGCTCGATCTCGACGAGCCACCCCTTGCCGTACGGGTCGACGTTGATCAGCGTGGGGTCCTCGACCATCGCGTCGTTGATGGCCCGGATCGTCCCCGTGATGGGGCTGGACAGCTCGACCACGGTCTTCTGCGATTCCACCTCGCCGAACGTTTCTCCCTGCTCCAGGAAGCGGCCGACTTCGCCCATCGAGGCGGTGATGATCTCCCCGAGCTGCTCCTGGGCGTAGTCGGACAACCCGATGCGGATGGTTTCCCCCATCTCGAGAATCCAGAGGTGGTCTTCGGAGAATTTCAGGGCGGCTTCGTCCATACCGGTTAGTTTACAGGCACTCGCCATGGAGTTGTCAACCTTGACTTCCAAGCACGGCCAGCGCCGTTTCGACGTGGCCGAGGGGAGCGCTCACCTGGAAACCGCTCACGCGGTCCCGGATCTTGTCGATGATCCCGCGGGCGATGTCGATCCCGGCCTTCTGCCCGTCCTCCCGGGTCTTGCATCCCGCCATCCGCTCCAGTATCGCCTTCGGGACGACCACGCCGGGGACCTCGTTGTTCATGAACTCGGCGTTCTTGAAGCTGATCAGCGGCCACACGCCGGCGAGCACCGGGATCTTCCGGCGGTACCCTTCCACGCGGTCGAGGAAGCGCAGGAGGGCGTCGACGTCGAAGACCGGCTGGGTGATGGCGAACTCCGCCCCCGCGTCGATCTTCCGGAAGTACCGGTCGATCTCCCGCTCGAGGTCGACGGCGCACGGGTTCGCCCCCACGCCGATGAAGATCCCCGTGGGCGGATCGATGGGGTTCCCGCCGATGTCCACCCCGTTGTTCAGGTTCGTAGCGATCTGCGCCAGCCCGATGGCGTCCACGTCGAAGACCCCGGTCACGTCCGGGTACTCCCCCAGCTTCGGCGGGTCGCCGGTGATGATGAGGAAGTTCGCCAGGCCCGCGGCGTACCCGCCGAGGAGGTCCGACTGCATCCCGATCAGGTTCCGGTCGCGGCAGCAGTAATGCAGGATCGTCTCGATCCCGACCTCGCGCTGGATGGTGAGGGCCGCGATCATCGGGGAGACGCGGGCGCTGGCCCGGGGGCCGTCGGGGATGTTGATCGCGTCGATGCCGGCCGCCGCGCACGCCTTCGCCTTCGCGAGGAGCGCGGTCATGTTGCTGGACTTCGGCGGCAGCAGCTCCACCGAGGTCACTTTCTCCCCGGACAGCAGCTTCGCCGCGAAGCGCGACTTCCGTTCGGGCGGGACGACCTGGACGGCAGTCTCCGTCCGGACCCGCGGCTTCACCGCGACGAGGCGCTTGACCCCCGGCAGCGACTTCACCGCCCGCGCCATCGTCCGGATGTGGGCCGGGGTGGTGCCGCAGCAGCCGCCCACGCCCCGCACGCCGATCTCGATGTATTTCTTCGCGTACTCGGTGAAGTACTCCGGGCTGGTCATGTACATCACCCGGCCGCTGATCTCCCGCGGGAACCCCGCGTTCGGCATGACCACCACGGGTTTGCCGGTGAGGGGGAGGACCGCCTGGAGGGCGTCGAAGGTCCCGGAGGGGCCGGTGCCGCAGTTGATCCCCACGATGTCCACGTTCGGGTCCTCGTCGAGGGCCGACATCATCGCCTCCGCCCGCGTCCCCAGGGCCGTCTCCCCCCGCTGGGTCAGGGCGAAGGAGGCCAGCACCGCCCCGCGGAATTCCTTCGCCACGCGCGCCGCGAGCAGGAGCTCGTTCAGGTTGGAGAAGGTCTCGAGGAGGAACAGGTCCACCCCCTCCGCGTCCAGCGCCGCCATCTGGGTCCGGAACGCGTTTTCCACCTCGAGGGCGAAGGCCTCCGGCATCCGCTGGTTGGACTCCGTGCACGGCCCGACCGCCCCCGCCACGAACACCTCGACGCCCGACGCGGACGCCGCCTCGCGCGCGAGCTTCACGCCGGCCCGGTTGATCGCCTCCGTCCGCTCGGCCAGCCCGTAGGTCTTCAGCTTGATCGGGTTGGCGCCGAAGGTGTTCGTCTCGATCACCTGGGCCCCCGCCTCGATGTAGTCCCGGTGGATCTGGAGGACGAGCCGCGGGTTGGAAAGGCAGAGCTCGTCGTAGCAGGCGTGGATGAACACGCCGCGGTCGTAGATCTCCGTGCCCATCGCGCCGTCGAACACCAGGGGCGACTGCTTCATCCTGGCGAGGAGGTCCATGGCTACTCCATCTCGTCGAAGGCGGATTTCGCTGCGTAGCACAAGGGGCAGCACCCAGCCGGGCGGCAGCCTCCTCGAAGGGGTCCCGGCCGGCACGTTGCCCATGGGGTCGCCCTGCGCGGGGTCGTAGACATATCCGCAGCTCGAGCAGATGTATTTCTTCATCGGTTCCTCCCGTTTCCGCTACACGGCGAAATACTTCGCCTGCGGGTGGTGGACGACGATG
>CAVUIA010000008.1:0-20108 GCA_963741515.1 uncultured bacterium | reverse complement strand
GGCATATCCCAGGTCCGCCGCAGTCCTCTTCAGCGCCATGATGGCGATCGGCGCGCCGTACTCGTTCCGCACGCATGCCCCCTCGCAGGGATGAGGGCAAGCCCTCCCGCAGAAGGCCGCGAACGGAAGCCTGTCGTGCACGAGCGCCAGCGCCTCGAGCGGGCGGTTCTCCCGGACCAGTGCGATGTAATCGGGGCCCCGGACCCCCGCGGGGCAGGCGGTTTCGCAGGGCGCCTCCGGTTCCCGGGGGCCCCTCCTCGCGTCCAGCCAGGCGAGCCACCAGATCAGCCCCGCGGAAGCGAGAGGAAGGCGTGGCCGATCGTGGCCCTTTTCCAAACATTCAGCACGAGGCCGAGACTTAACGGGAGGAGCGACGCCCAGAACGCGCCGCTTGCATACCTTTCCGCGTGGAAATGGCCCAGCCCCGGGTAAACCAGGCCAAGGAGGCCGGCGGTGCGGCGAACCCGTTCCCGCCGGATCTCCGCGGAGGAGGCGGTCGCGTGGTCGAGACGCCCGGAGCAGCCCTCGCAACGCTTCTCTTCGCCCTTCCGCTCCACATCGCAGAGGACGCAATCCTTGTATCCGAAGCGAAGAAGGTTTTCCGGCGCGAGAAAATCCATACTCTTTACATTCTGGGGGGGACCGAGTGGAAAAAGCAACCGGTGGAATATTCCCGGAACGACCTTATAAGTACGCCTTCATGCGCAGCTCGTTCAACAGTTCCGACCCTTGTTTGTTTCTTTCAAGCGGTTTCTCCGTGGCAACCATCGGCTTTCCCTTTTTCCTCGCCTTCAACACCAGATCGAAAACCACCGCGGTTGCAATTATCGCCACGCCGATCAACGCGGTTTCCATGATTCTCTCCGCTCCCATGATTTTCAGCCACACGGTTACGGTTATCTTATCGGCAATACCTCGACGGTTCTTTATTGCCGCTCCGCTCTGCAGACCTGTTATTTCTTGGCCTTGACGACAAATCCATACTTCCTTGATGCGGTTTCCAGGGACGGCCACCCCGATCCTTCGACCACATTGTTTACGAAAATGACCGGCGTGAGGTCATCCTCTTTGATCGTGCTGTAGTCATAGGAAGGACGGGTGATGTACTTGTTGACAAGGATCTGCTCCCCGTTCCTGCCGTTGTAGGATTCCACCAGATAGGGTTCGCCCGCCATCATCGGAACAACCTCGTTGAATGCCATGCCGGGCTTTACGCGTTGCATCGCCGCGCTGTTTTTCGCGCGGTGTCCTTCATCGTCCACTTCGTATCCAATATTCCCTGAGAGCAGCCACTCGCGAGAAGAACGCCGATTGCGGCAAGGAGTGCGAACGAGAGGGCTTTCCGCATGATTCCTCCGGGGAAGGAGATTACCGTCATCGACGTTCACCCTTCCTTTCAATGATTGCAGGATTTGTCGGGTTTTCCAAGGGAGGGGGACATCCTTGGTATGCGTGGGACGAAGGGAACGAATGTTCCCCGCCGCCGCCCCCTGCCCGGTTTGTGGAGGCGCAATAAATTGTTGCGGGAGCGGAAGCCGAAGAAGAGGCGGTTCCACACCTCTCGCTGACCGTATCACTGCCGTCTGGGGTCACCCGTGTTAGAATAGATTTGAAGATAGGTTCCCCTCGCAGTCGAGGTGGCATATGAAACACCGAGCCGCCTTGATAATGATCGCCTCCTTGTTCCTCCTCTTATTAAGTCTTTTACCCGCAGGCGCGAAACCATTAACGGATGCCGCTAAGGCCTTTTCCCGTGGTGACTACGAGAGTGCCTATCGCCTCATCAAACCTTTCGCCGAGCAGGGATTGCCCGTGGCCCAGTTCAACCTCGGCCTCCTGTATGAAACCGGCCTTGGCGTGCCGCAGGACTACGCCGAGGCGGTGAAGTGGTACAGGAAGGCCGCGGATCAGGGCCATGTGTTTGCCCAGTCCTGCCTCGGCGTCATGTATGCGTTGGGCCAAGGCGTGCCGCAGGACTACGCCGAGGCGGTGAAGTGGTACGGGAAAGCGGCCGAGCAGGACCATGCCCCCGCACAGTACAACCTCGGCTTCCTGTACGAAAACGGCCTTGGCGTGCCGCAGGACTACGCCGAGGCGGTGAAGTGGTACAGGAAGGCCGCGGATCAGGGCCATGTGTTCGCCCAGTGCTGCCTGGGCGTCATGTATGCGTTGGGCCAAGGCGTGCCGCAGGATTATGTCCTGGCGCATATGTGGTTGAACCTCGCAATCTCGCGATTTCCCGCGTCGGAGCGGGAGAGACGGCGAGGATTCGGAAAACAGTCGAGAGTTCCTCGAATCCTTGATGACGCCCGCCCAAGTTGCCGAAGCGCAGGAGTTGGCGCGGGACTGGAAGCCGGTGATGGGACCAGAGGTGAACCGCCTGTGGCTCCGAGAAACCGCTCTGGTTCCGGTGCGTGTGGATCTCAAGCATGGGAGGCGGGATGGAAATGATTTAACGAAAAGAAAAGGGGAATCCGGTATTTCCCGGATTCCCCTTGGTTTTCTCGGCGTCCCCAGGGGGATTTGACGGCTCACGCTCGGGCTTCCTTGCCCTCGCTACGCGGCGGCCTTTCGACCTTCCGGTGCCGTCTGGCCTTTCCGCGCAGATCGCTGCCGAGCAACTCAACCGCGGCCATCTGTCGTCGGCATCTCGCGATCCTTGGCCAGCAGCGATGATCGGCAAATCCCGACGTCGGGAGAAGTAGCGGCGTCCGAGGATTTACCGGCTCACGCTCACGCATTCCCTGCGCTCGCTCCGCCGGCGGCCTCGCGACCTTCCGGCGCCATCCATGGCGCCTCATCCTCGCTATCCCTCGGCGGTCGCCTCGCCCGTTCAAATCCCCAATTGGGACTATGAGAAAAAGAAGTGGCGTCCCCAGGGGGATTTGAACCCCCGTCGCCGCCGTGAAAGGGCGGTGTCCTTGGCCGGACTAGACGATGGGGACGCGTGAACTGGTGAGCCCAGTTGGGATCGAACCAACGGCCCTCTGATTAAAAGTCAGATGCTCTACCAACTGAGCTATGGGCTCCCCCGGAACGGACCATTTTAAGTAGAGGGAGCCGGAAGTGTCAAGCCCGAAAGGGATTTCGACGGATGATCGTCTCGTTCCGGTCGGCTCCCACGGATACGAGCGAAACCTCCATGTCGGAGATCTCCTCGAGCATCCGGACATACTTCTGCGCCGCCTTCGGAAGATCTCCGTATTCCCTCGCGGAAGAGATGTCCTCCTTCCAACCCTCCGCCTCTTCGTAAACCGGGCGCGCCGCCTCGAATTCGGACAGCGACATGGGGACTTCATCCCGGCGGACGCCATCGATCTGGTAGGCGACGCACACTTTCAGCCGCGGCAGCCCCGTCAGGACGTCGAGCTTGGTGAGCGCCACGCTGGACAGCCCGTTGAGCCGGGCGGCGTACCGCATGGCCGGGACGTCGAACCAGCCGCACCGCCGGGGGCGGCCGGTCGTCGACCCGTATTCGTGCCCCCGCTCCCGCATCATCTGCCCGTCGTCGTCGAAAAGCTCGGTGGGGAACGGGCCGCTTCCCACCCGGGTCGTGTACGCCTTCGAGACGCCGACGACCGCGCTGATCTTCGTGGGGCCGACCCCGGATCCCGTCAACACTCCCCCCGCCGTCGTGTTCGAGGAGGTGACGAACGGATACGTCCCGTGGTCGACGTCGAGCATCGTCCCCTGGGCCCCTTCGAACAGGACCTTCGCGCCGCGGCCGATCTCCTGGTTGATGAAGAGGGAGGTGTCGATGAGGTGCGGTTTCAGCCGTTCCCCGTAGGCGAGGTATTCCTCGCACGTTTTCCGGTAATCGACTTCCTCCGCGCCGTAATAATTCTTCAGCAGGAAGTTCTTCAGCTCCAGGTTCGCCCGAAGTTTCTCCTCGAAGACCTCCGGCCGCACGAGGTCGCAGACGCGGATGCCGATGCGGGCCATCTTGTCCTCGTAGCAGGGGCCGATCCCCCGCGCGGTGGTCCCGATCTTCCGGCTGCCGAGCTTCTCTTCCCTCCCCTTGTCGAACGTGATGTGGTACGGGAGGATCACGTTGGCCAGCAGCCCGATCTTCAGCTGCCCGTCGTCCGAGAGGTACCCGCGTTCCTTCAACCGGTCGATCTCCGAGAACAGGACTTTCGGGTCGATCACCACGCCGTTGGAGATGACGCACTTTTTCCCCGGATGGAGGATGCCGGAGGGGATGAGGTGGAAGACGAACTTCTCGCCCTTGACGATGAGGGTGTGCCCCGCGTTGTTCCCGCCCGTCGGGCGAACGATCGTGTCGGCGAACTCGGAATAGATGTCGACGACCTTGCCCTTGCCTTCATCGCCCCACTGGGCGCCGATCACGATTACGGTTTTCAACCGCTGGGCCGCCTTCCCGAAGGAGATTCTAGAAGACCAGGTAGCTCGCCGACGTCACGTTGGGCAGCTTGCTCAACTGCGCGAGCACGTTGTCGGGGATGGCGTTGTCCACGTTGTACAGCGATAACGCGGTCCCCCCGGCCTGCTGCCGGCCGAGCTGCAGACCGGCGATATTGATGCCCTTCTCTCCCAGGAAGGTGCCGAGCCTGCCGAGGACGCCCGGGACATCCTGGTTCTGGAGCATCAGGATCCCGCCGGAGAGGTCCGCCTCGATCAGGAACTCGTTGATCTGGACGACCTTCGGGGAGCCGCCGAACACGGTCCCCGACACGGAGAACTCCTTTTCCTCGGTCACGGCGATCACCCGGAGCAGGCTCGCGTACGGAGCGGACTTGCCGATCTTCGATTCGCTGATCTTGATTCCCCGGTCCTCCGCCACCATCCGGGCGTTCACCAGGTTCACTTCCTCGGTCTGGAACTGCAGGAGGCCTTTCAGCACCGAGATCGTGATCGGGTCGGTCGTAAGTTTCCCGACTTCCCCGTGATACTCGACCTTGAGCTCCCGGACGGGCGCCTTGAGCAGCTGCCCGTGGAACGCGCCGAGCCGCTCCCCGAGGAGGAGGAAGGGCTTGAGGGTCGGGAGCAGCTCGCCCGAGACGGAGGGGAAATTCACGGAGTTGCGGATGGTCCCCTTCTTGAGGAAATCGCAGATCTGCTCCGCGATCAGGACCGCCACCTTCTCCTGCGCCTCGTTGGTGGAAGCCCCGAGGTGCGGGGTCAGGATCACGTTCGGATTCTGGAGGAGCGGCATTTCCGGGGGAGGCGGCTCGGTGCTGTACACATCAAGCGCCGCGCCCTTCACTTTTCCCGACTCGAGGGCGGCCAGCAGGTCTCCCTCGTTCACGAGGGCCCCGCGCGCGCAGTTGATGAGGCAGACCCCGTCCTTCATCTTCGCGATCGATGCCGCGTTCACCATCCCCTTCGTTTCGGGGGTGAGCGGGGTATGGTAGGTGATGAAATCGGACCGGCGGTACAGCTCGTCGAGGGGCACCGTCTCCACGCCCAGGCGGCCGGCATCCTCTTTCGACACGTACGGGTCGAACGCGACCACCACCATTTTCAGCCCCACCCCCCGCTCGGCGACCACCTTGCCGATGGCCCCAAGGCCGACCACGCCCAGGGTCTTGTCGGTGAGCTCGGTTCCCATGAACTTGTTCTTCTCCCACTTTCCCGCCCTCATCGAGGCGGTGGCCTGGGGAATCTGGCGCGCCAGCGCCATCATCATCGAAAGGGCATGCTCGCCGGTGGTGATGGTGTTGCCGCCCGGGGTGTTCATCACGACCACGCCCTTTTTCGTGGCGGCGATCCTGTCGATGTTGTCGGTCCCGCTCCCGGCGCGCCCGATGACCTTGACGCGGGTGGCGTGTTCGAAGGTCGCGGCGGTGGCCTTCGTCGCGCCCCGGACCACCACGCCGTCGTAGTTGCTGATGACCGCCGCCAGCTCCTCGGGGGTCATCTTCCCCTTCACGTCGACCTCGATCCCTTCCTTCAGGAACACATCGATGCCCACCTGCTGCAGGTTGTCCAGCGCCAGGACCTTCATGCGCATCTTCTCCCGTGGGGTGTTGGTAACAAATTATTAAGCAAACTCAAGTTATTAACAGACACGGTCGGAAAAGTCAAATCCGCCCGGCCGGGGCGGATACGGCGGAATTCAGGGCCTTGAAAAACGAAAAAGGGCAGGGGGATTGTGTCCCCCTGCCCTCACGTCCCAAAAGCCCTTGTGGGGCCGGGCCGCTATGCGGAAAAAACGGTTACTTCGCCGCCGGGGCAGCCGGAGCCGCAGGAGCCGCAGCCGGAGCCGCCGCAGGAGCCTCAGCCTTCGGGGCTGCCTTCTTCGCCTTCTTCTCCTTCTTCGCAGCGGGCTTCTCGGCCTTCTTCTCGGCCGCGGGCGCGCAGCAGCCTTCTCGGCCGCAGGGGCGGCCTTCTCGACCGCCGGGGCGGCCTTCTCAGCAGGGGCAGCCGCGGGGGCGGCGGCCTTCTCGGCTGCGAACGCGAAACCGACCATCGACAGCGCGAACGCAACGGCGACGAACAGCGACATCATTCTCTTCATTTCTTTTCCTCCAACAGGAATTTTGGGTAACTGCCAGGAAGACATTCAATTACGATGCCAACACGCGACAAAAGCACAACACGCCGATAAACATTACAATTTCAATTTATCCCCGTGCGGGTCCCCGGAGCGGCTTCCTCAAAAGAAGCACGTCTTCCCTATTTGGGGAATCCCCCGATGGGCGCTTTGCCGTCAGGACGGAAGGATGCCGAACTTCTTCAACCGGTATATGTAGGCCTTGTAACTCATATGGAGCAGCTCCGCCCCGCGGGCATGGACGCCCCCGGAACGCCCAACCGCCTGCCGCAGCAGATGTTCCTCGACCTTTTCGAAGTCCACCCCTTGCGGCGGGAGATCGAATGCCTTGGCGGGGACGGATTCCGCACCCTCCCTCAGTTCCTGGGGTAGCTCTTCCGTACCGATCTTCCCGCCCTCGGCCATGACCACCGCGCGTTCTATCACCGAGGAGAGCTCCCGGACGTTCCCGGGCCAGGAGTAGCGCATCATGAGGCGCATGGCCTCCTTCGAGATCTCCCGAACGGGCGGGATCCCCTTCTCGCCGTACTTTCCCAGGAAGTGCTCCGCGAGCACCGGGATGTCCGAGATCCGCTCCCGAAGGGGCGGCAGGTTCAACTTGACGATGTTGAGACGGTAGAAGAGGTCCGTGCGGAACCTCCCCTCCCGGACGGCCTCCTCGAGGTCGCGGTTCGTGGCGGCGACGATGCGGACGTCGGTCGGGATGTTCTCCTTCCCTCCCACCCGCCGGATCTCCTTCTCCTGCAGGGCGCGAAGCAGCTTCGCCTGGGTTTCGAGCTTCACCTCGGCGATCTCGTCGAGGAAGATCGTCCCTCCCTCCGCCGCCTCGAAAAGCCCGATCTCCCGGCGCACGGCCCCGGTGAACGCCCCCCGCTCGTGGCCGAAGAGCTCGCTTTCGAAAAGGGTGTCGGGAAGGGACGCGCAGTTGACGGCGAGGAACGGCTTCGAGCTGCGGCCGCTCAGCGTGTGGATGTTGCGGGCGATGACCTCCTTGCCCGTGCCGCTTTCCCCCGTGAGGAGGACCGTGCTGTCGCTCCTGGCCACGCGCGGCAGGATCCGCTTGATCTCCCGGAGCACGGCGTGGTCCCCCAGGATCGGCACGGGGCCGGCGGAGAGCTTCTCGGAGAGCATGCGGTGGGATTCGCGAAGCCGGAGGTTCTCGATCGCCCGTCCGATGATGATGAGGAGCCGGGCCCGGTCGACCGGCTTCTCGAAGTAGTAATATGCCCCTTTCTTGATCGCCTCCACCGCCGTCTGGATGGTGCCGTAGGCGCTGGTCAGGAGGATGGGCATCCCGGCGTTGCGGGCCAGAACGGCGTCGATCAGCTCCTCTCCCGTCATCCCCGGCATGATGAGGTCGGTCAGCACCAGGTCGACGTTTTCCCGCTCGAGAAGCCGCAGGGCCTCCTCCCCGCTTCCCGCCAGCAGGGGATTGTACCCCTCGCTCTTGAGGATCGCCCCCAGGATCTCCCTCTGGTTCCGCTCGTCGTCGACGACCAGGATCGTCCCCTTCATGCCTGCCCCTCCCCGGGCTCCGCCGCCCGGCAGGACGACCTGGATCCGCGTCCCCTTGCCCGGCTCCGACTCCAGCAGGATCTCCCCCCCGTGCGCATCGACGATCTTCTTCGTCAGGATCAGCCCCAGCCCCAGCCCCGAGGGCTTGGTCGTGAAATACGGCTCGAAGATCTTCGACCGGTCCTTCTCCTCGATCCCGACGCCCGTATCCTCCACGACGAAGGAGTACTTCCCGTCGTCCCTCGTCCCCGCGGACAGACGCAGCTCCCCGCCGTTGGGCATGGCCTCTATGGCGTTGACCACCAGGTTCAGGGCGGCGCGCCGGATCATGTCCGGATCGACCATCGCCTCCCCTCCTTCCCCGAAATCCCTGCTGCAGGTGATCCCGTTCGCGTCAAGACGCTCCCGGGCCATCCGCAGGACCCCCTCCAGGAGCTCCGGCATCCGCACCAGCGTCCGGTGCACCTCCGCAGGCCGCCCGTACATGATGAAGTTGGTCACCAGGTCGTTCAACCGGCCGATCTCCTCCTTGATCCGTACGATCACCTGCCGCTTCTCGCTCTCCGCCTCCGGAGTGGCGGCCGGCGACAGCGTGTCGAGGTGGTCCACCGCCAGGCCGATGAAATTCAGCGGGTTGCGGATCTCGTGGGCGACCCCCGAGGAGAGCTTCCCGAGATGCGAAAGGTACTGGCTCTCCCGCACCTTCTCTTCCAGCTCCCGGTTCTGGCGCAGGCGGACGATCATCTCGTTGAACGCCCGGGTCAGCCGGCCCACCTCGTCCTTCCCCTCCACGGGAAGCTCCTCCGAGAGGTCCCCCGCCGCCACCCTTTCCGCGGCGTGCGCCAGCCGCTCCACCGGCGACACGTAGTGGGAAGCGATGCTGACCGCCAGGAGAAGCCCGAGGGAGAAGATCAGGAGCGTGGTGAAGAACCGCAGGTAGAGGTTCTTGCGGATCGGCTCCGTGAAGTCGTCGATCTGGAACCGGGCGTGCATGTACCCGAGCGATTCCCCGCCCACCTTCACCGGGACCACGAGGTGCTTGGACTGGATCTTCTCCCCCGTGTCGTCCCCGAAGGAGGCGGTGATCACCAGCGGTTTCGACGGAAGCTTGATCCTCGCGGGACGCCCGATCGCCTTCGGGTTGGTGCTGTCGATCACCCCCATCTCCTCGTCGACGATCGACACCTCCCGGATCCCGGACTTCTTCAGCGACTCCACGTAGTGCTGGAGGCGGTCCTCCTCGGAGAGCCCCGTCGTCGTCAGCTGTTCCACGCTGACGCTGATCGCGTTCGACAGCTCGAGAAAGCTCTTCTCGATCTCCCTCCTCAACGCCTCCCTTCCCATGTAAGTACGGGACGAATACGGACCCCAGGGAAAAGACGAACAGGATCAGCATGATCAGCGTGAGCTTGAACCGCAGCCCGCGGTCCCGCAGCGGTGGGTCCGTAAAAGACAGCTTCATGGAACCTCCAAGTGAAGCGGCCCCCGGGGATCGTCCCCGGGAGCCGCGGTTCGCCGAACCGCCGAACCGGCCGGAAATATCGCTATTTTACCGCCTCGCGCGACGGCGGCACAATCCCGCGGACAGGTGTGTACCCGAAAACGCGGACGTTATTGTAAGATGCCGGGAGATCGGAGGCTAAGAGGCTTGCGCAATCGTTCCGGAGACATCCTCAAGGTCCTTGCGTTCCTCCTGCTCGCCGGAGGCGCGGTGTACCTCTTCCTTTTCACTTCCGCGGGAGAGATGTTCCGCACCCAGGAGGGCAGGAAGATCCTCGTGGAGCGCCTGGACCTTCTCGTGAAGGCGGCGGGGCCGCTGGGTCCCGCGCTCTTCATCCTCCTGTACGGCATTGGAAGCCTGGTCGCCCCGGTCACGCCGTTCACCATCGCGGGCGCCGTCATCTTCGGGAAGTTCCAGGGGATGTTCTACAACCTCGCGGGAGACCTGGCGGGGGCATCCCTCGCTTTTTTCCTGGGGAGGTACTTCCTCCATGGAATGGCCCGCAATTTCCTGGAGACGAGGCTTCCGTGGCTCGACCGGAAAGTGGCGGAAGAAGGGTTCTCGGTGATCTTCTACCTGCGGATCTTCTGGTTCCCCTTCATCGTCCTGAACTACGGGGCGGGGGCGACCCGGATCCGTTTCCGCGACTACTTTCTCGGTTCCGCGCTGGGGCTTCTGCCCCCCGTCTTCATCTTCACCTACTTCGTCGGCGCCTTGAAGGACCTCCTCGCCGCGTACCGGCAGCCGTCGGACCTCGTCACGTTCCACACCCTGATGCCCGTCGGCCTGCTGATCCTGTCCTTCTTCATCCCCGCCATCGTGAAGCGGCTGAGGAAACCCCCCTCGGGGTGACGCTTCGCCGCCCGTCCCTTACCCGCCGGAGATGATGGGCTCCCATGTCAGGAGCAGCGGGGTGAAGGGATCGACGAGATCCGGGTGCTTCGGAAGGACCCTCGCGGAGAAGCCGTACCGGCCGCTGCTCAGGCAGGGCACCTCCACCCGGTACACCTCCTCGTCCCCCTCGCGCTTTTCATGGACCGCCGCCAGCACCGTCCCCTCGCGGATGTCTCCGCTCGCCGTGTAGGCGCCGTGCCGTACCTCGACGGCCACATCGTCCGGGGAAAGGTTCCCCAGCCGGACCCGTATGGTCGCTCCGACGGTTTCCCCGACCTGCATGTCCCTGTGCTTGCGGATCTCGTCGACGCGGAGCGACACGCCGGGCCACGCCGACGACACCCGCGACCGCCATGCGGCCAATCCCCTGGCGGGAGCGAACTGCTCCGCCGAGAGGCGCCCGCCCGCCCGGTGGGCGGGAAGGTAGCATGACTCCGTGTACTCCCGCACCATCCGCTGGGTGTTGAAGGACGCCCCCAGCTTGCGGATCGACGTTTTCATCATGGCGATCCAATCGCGCGGGAGGCCGCTGCGGTCGCGTTCGTAGTACATCGGGACGATCTCGTTCTCGAGCAGGCTGAACAGCGCCTCGCACTCCAGGCGGTCCTGCTCTTCCGGGTCGCCGTATTCCTCCCCGCTCCCGATCGCCCATCCCACGTCGGGGGCGTACCCCTCGTCCCACCACCCGTCCAGGACCGACACGTTCAGCGCGCCGTTGGCCGCCGCCTTCATGCCGCTGGTCCCCGACGCCTCGAGCGGGCGGCGCGGCGTGTTCAGCCACACGTCGACCCCCTGGACCATGTACCGCGCCACGTTGATGTCGTAATCCTCGACGAAAACCATCTGGTTGCGGACCCGCGGGTCCGAGGCGAAATGCTTGACGGACCGGATGATCTCCTTGGCCGGAAGGTCCTGGGGGTGCGCCTTCCCCGCGAAGATGATCTGCACCGGCCGCTTCGGGTCGGTGAGCAGGCGGATCAGCCGATCGGGCTGCAGGAACAGGAGGTTGGCCCTCTTGTACGTGGCGAACCGGCGGGAGAAGCCGATGGTCAGCGTATCGGGACTCAGCACCTCATCCGCCGCCCTCTGGAGCGCCTGGCCGGCCCCCTGCCGATGCAGCTGCTCCCGGAGCCGTTTCCGGGCGAAGAAGACCAGCCGCTCCCGCCGGCCCTCGTGGATCCGCCACAACTCGGCGGGAGGGATCGCCTCCACGCGTTCCCACACCGACGGGTCCCCCGGCTTCTCGACGAACCGCGGGCCCATGTACCGCACGAACAGCTCCGCCACCTCGTGGCTGATCCAGGACCGGGTGTGGATCCCGTTGGTGATGCTGCGGATCGGCACCTCGGACTCGGGCAGCTCGGGCCACAGCTCCCTCCACATCTTCCGGGAGGTCTGGCCGTGCAGCTTCGCGACGCCGTTGGAGAAGGCCGCCGACCGCAGCGCGAACACGGTCATGCCGAAGTCCTTCCCGCGGGGAGGATGGATCTGCCCCATGGACAGCAGCTCTTCCCACGGCAGCCCGAGGGGACGCGCCTCGGGCTCCAGGTATTTCCGGAGCAGGTCCGAATCGAACTGCTCGTTCCCCGCCGGAACGGGAGTATGCGTGGTGAACACGCTCGTCGCGAACACCATCTCGCGCGCCTCGGCGAAGGAGAGATTATGGGAGGCCATCAGGTCGCGGATCCGCTCGAAGATGAGGAACGCGGAGTGCCCCTCGTTCATGTGGTACACGGTCGGGACGCGTCCCAGGGCCTTCAGCGCCCGGGCGCCGCCCACGCCCAGCAGGATCTCCTGCCGGATCCTCATCTCCCGGTCGCCGCCGTACAGGGTGGAGGTGATCTCCCGGGAACGGTCCGAGTTCCCCTTCACGTTGCTGTCGAGCAGGTAGAGCGGCGTCCGCCCGACGTCGACGCGCCACACCCGGGCCCGAACCGGCTCGCCGCCGATGTTCACCTCGATCTCCACGGGCGTGCCGTCCTGCCGGATCTCCATGGCGACCGGCATGTTGTACCAGTCGTTGTCGGGATAAAGCTCCTTCTGCCACCCGTCGAGGGACAGGACCTGCCGGAAGTACCCCTTCTGGTACAGGAGCCCCACGCCGACCAGCGGCACCCCGAGGTCGGAAGCGGACTTCAGGTGGTCGCCGGAGAGGACGCCGAGCCCTCCCGAATAGATCGGGAGCCCTTCGTCGATGCCGAACTCGCAGGAGAAGTACGCGACCTGGATCCCCGCCTCCCCGCCGTGGGATTCCGCGAACCAGGAGGGGCTCTTCATGTACTGCTGGAAGGAGCGGTACACGCGCTCGACGTTGGCGACGAAGCTCTCGTCCTTCGCGGCGGCCTCCAGGTCGGCCTGCGGCACGGCCCCCAGCATCTGGACGGGATTCTGGTACGACTTCTCCCAGAGACGCGGGCTCAGGCGGATGAAGAGCTGCACCGCCTCCCAGTTCCAGGAGAACCAGAGGTTCCCCGCGATCTCCTGAAGAGGGGCAAGCTCTTTCGGGATGCTCGGCCGGACGTGGAAGTGGCGAACTCGCATGGAACCTCCTCTGGGAAAGCGTCAGGCGGTCTGGATCGAATTCAGAGCCGCAAGCCCGAGCTTCTCCGTCATCGCTTCCCGAAGCTTGTACTTCTGGATCTTTCCGCTGGCGGTCGAGGGGAAGCCCTCGACGAAGACGACGAACTTCGGGATCTTGTACCGGGCGATCTTCCCCTTGCAGTAGTCGATGATCTCCTCCGGCGTCGCCTCCATCCCCGGACGGAGACGGATGCAGGCGGTCACTTCCTCCCCGTACTTCTGCGCTGGGCACCCCGACGACCTGGACGTCGAGCACCTTCGGGTGCGTGTACAGGAACTCCTCGACTTCCCTCGGGTAGATGTTCTCCCCGCCGCGGATGATCATGTCCTTGGCCCGGCCTGTGATCTTGTAGTAGCCGAGCTCGTTCCGGACCGCCAGGTCCCCCGTGTAGAGCCACCCATCCGGGTCGATCACGCTGTCGGTCGCCTCGGGCATCTTGTAATAGCCCTTCATCACGAGGTAGCCGCGGGTCGCCAGCTCCCCCTGCGCGCCGGTCGGAAGCTCCTTCCGATTCTCGTAATCCACGATCTTGACCTCCGTGTCCGGCATGGGGCGGCCGACGGTGGTCACCCGCAGCTCGATCGGGTCGTCCGTCCGGGTCATGGTGATCCCGGGAGAGGCCTCGGTGAGCCCGTAGGTGATGGTGATCTCGCGCCCGTTCATCTTCTCCATCACCGCCCGCATCACCTCGATGGGGCAGGGCGACCCGGCCATGATCCCGGTGCGCATGTGGGACAGGTCGTATTTCGACGGGTTCCTGGCGAGCTCCTCCAGCTCGGCGATGAACATCGTCGGGACGCCGTGGACCGCGGTGCAGCGCTCCTTCGTCATCGCCTCGAGGACGGCCGGGGCCGCGAAGCTCTCCACCGGCACCATGGTCGAGCCGCGGGTGACGCAGGCCATCGTCCCGAGGACGCAGCCGAAGCAGTGGAAGAACGGGACGGGGATGCACATCCGGTCCGCCGGGGTGAGGTTCATGCAGTCGGCGATGTTCGCCCCGTTGGCGACCAGGTTCCGGTGCCGGAGCATGGCCCCCTTGGGGAATCCCGGTGGTCCCGGAGGTGTACATGATGACAGATGACGTCCTCCGGCTCGCAGGACGCCTCTTCCGCATCGAGGGCCCGGACCGGCGGTCTTTTCCGCCATCGCCTTCATCTCTTCCCAGTTCAACATCCAGGGGTACCGCTTCTCCCCGATGTGCACCACGTTCCGCAGGTGCGGGAACTTCTCGGAGCGGAACCGCCCGCCCGGACGCTTCGCGGACCTCGGGGCAGACCTCGAAGAGCGTCCCGGGATAGCTGATGTCCTTGAACCCGTCGGAGAGGACCAGCAGCTTCGTGTCGCTCTGCCGGAGGATGTATTCGAGCTCGAACGGCCGATACTGCGTGTTGATGGTGATGAGGATCGCCCCGATCCGCGCCGAGGCGAACTGGAGGACCGCCCATTCCGGGACGTTCGTCGCCCAGATGCCCACGTGGTCCCCCTTCCGGATCCCCAGCGACATGAGCCCCCGCGCGACCGTTCGGCACTCCTCCCGGAACTCCCGGTAATTCAGCCGCAACCCGCGGTCGACGTACACCATGGCGTCGTTTTCCGGGTTTTGGGCCGCGATTTCGTCGACAAGTTTCCCGATCGTGATCTTTTTGTAGTCCATTGGTCCTCTCCCGCCGGATATCGCATGTAATTTAAATAAAACGGTGCCTTATCGTATTCGACCGGCAGGCGCGAGTCAAACCGGAAAACGATGTGAATGGAGGGGAAACAAGGCAAGAAAAAACCCCTTCCGGATCGCTCCGGAAGGGGCGGGAAATTCTGGTGGAGCTGAACGGGATCGAACCGTCGGCCTCCTGAATGCCATTCAGGCGCTCTCCCAGCTGAGCTACAGCCCCACGCTGTTAACGAAACAACTTACCCGAACGTAACAGAAATTGCAACAACCGCGTAAAGCGTCAATGCCCGGCGGCCCCGATGGGGGGAAGCCGGAGCGTGATCTCGGCCAGGTCGCGCAGGATGCGCGCCGTGGCGCCCCAGATCGCGTGGCGTCCGCAATCGAGGAAATACACGAGGTACGGTTTCCCGAGGAACGTCGTCTCCGCGGCGCGGTATCGGGACAGGTCGGTGAAGGCCGACAACGGGACGTCGAAGGACTCGGCGATCTCGAACTCGTCCAGCAGGAACCGCGAGCCCGCCGGGATCCTTCCGATGAAAGGCTGGATGAAGAACCCGGTGACGGTCGGAACCGGCTCCAGCGCCCCGAGCAGTTCCACGTCCCCCGGCCGGATTCCGAGCTCCTCCTCCGATTCCCTCAGCGCCGTGGCCAGGAGATCGCCGTCCTCCGGGTCCCGGCTGCCGCCCGGGAAGCAGACCTGCCCCTTGTGATGCGGCACGCGTTCCGTCCGCCGGGCCAGCACCACGCGGATCTCCCCGTCGACCACGCGCAGCGGGACGAGGACCCCCGCGGGCCGCAACCCTTCCGGCGCGGGCACGGAAGCGTCCACGGGCATCAGCGCCCCTTTCAGCCCCTCGAAGAACCGTTCCGTTCCGTCCATGCCGCCTCCGGGGATCACTCGCCCCCGGGATCGACCACCACGAGGAGCTGCCCTTCCTCGACGCGGTCGTTGACCTCGACGCAGATCTCGCGGATGACGCCGGCGACGTACGATTTCACGGCGTTCTCGGTCTTCATCACCTCGATGTTCAGGATCTCCTCGCCCTTGCGGACGCGGTCCCCCTCCTTCAGGGCGCGCCCCTTTGTCCCGATCCGCCACACCGTGCCGTTGACGGTCGCGCCGATCTCCCCCTGGTTTCCCGGGGTGGCTTTCCGCACTTTTTTGCGCTCCATCGCGGAATCCGGCATCTCCACCTGGAAGACCTGCATGGTGTTGTCCACGGACAGCACCACGTCCTTGACCCCTCTCACCCCCTCCCCGATGGAGACGAGGCAGATCACGTGGGGCTTGCCGTCGAGCGTGATCTTCACCAGGTCCCCGGGCTTGCTCAGGCCGTCGAACCAGACTTTCGTGGGAAGGACCGTGGTGTCCCCGTACCTCTCGCGGAACCGGAAGAACGTGACCGCGGCCTTCGGGTGCATGAGGTACAGGATGAACTCCTCCTGCGTGACGGAACGCCCCAGCTCGGCTTCCAGCGCCGCCTTCGACTTCGCCAGGTCCTCGTCCGGCAGCCGGGACAGCGGCTGCGAAGGGATCCGCTCCGCCTTGACCTTCTCGGCCCACCCGTCCCCGAAGACGCTTTGATAGACCCAGTTGGCCGGCCACCCGAACGGCAGGGGGCCGTAGTGCCCGAGCAGCAGGTTCTTCAGGTCGTCCGTCGCGCCGGAGTAGAGCCGCAGGAGCACGTTCTCGTCGGCCTGGTTCAGGTCCTCGAAACGCTCCCCCGCCTCGAAGAACCGGTCGAGCACGCCGAACAGCCGCCTGACGTTCGGCTCCCCCCCTTCCTTGTGGAACCGCTGCAGGATCGCGGCCCACGTCGTCCAGGTGATCTGCGACCCCGGGGTGACATCGAAGTACTTGATGATCCGGTTCCCGTACGACATCCCCTTGAGGATGTGCGGCATGAGGTCGAGAAAGCCGCCCTTGGCCGCCTGCTCGAAGGAGGACGGGAAGGCGCCGCCCGGCATCCGGTGGCTCGTGACGTCGTGGGAGAATCCCTTGAACTGCGACTCGAACCGCTCGTAGTCCCGGATGAAGCCGCGGATCGTCTCGGACGCCTCGTCCGCGCGCCTCATGTCGAAGTGCACCTCGTGCCCGAGCTCCCGCAGGTACCGCACCAGCGGGCGCACCGGCGGATGCCCGTAGAAGCGGGAGAAGGCGTCGTCGGTCACGTCGAAGAGCCGCGCCCCGGCCTCGGCCGCCGCCGCCATGGCCGGCATCACCAGGCCGTCGGTGGAATGGCGGTGGTACAGGACGAGGAGCTGGGGATGCTTCTGCAGGAAGGCGTCCACCAGGCGCCGGATCCGGGCCGGGCTGCCCACGCCGGCCATGTCCTTGATCACCAGGACGATGTCCTTCGTGCCTCCGCAAAGGGCGACGATCTCCTTCAGGACCTTCAGGTAATAGGCATCCGTGTGGTCGGCGGACTCCGTGTAGGAGATGGCGGGCGAGAAGATCTTCCCCGCGCGCAGGACCTCTTCCGCCACCGGGGCCATGTTCGGCACGTAGTTCAGGAAATCGAAGCAGCGCCACACGTCGATCGTGGGGAAGAACGACTCCACGGCGAGCCGCACGACGTTGCGGGGATACATCCGGTATCCCCACAGGTTCGTGCCGCGGACGAGCGTCTGCGTGAGGACGTGCGGCATCCGCTCCTGGAAAAGGCGCGCCTCCTCGTACGGGTCGATCATGTTGTTCATCATGTCCTGGTGCAGGCGGGCGCCGCCGTGGGAATCGATGGCGAAGTACCCGGACGCGTCGTAGATCGGCAGCAGGCGGTCGATGTCGTTGATGGTGAACCGGTTCTTGAAATCGCTCTGGCCGGTGTCGCGCGGGCCCGTGCCGACGAGCCATATGGCCTTGCTGTCCCGGATGTTCTTCAGGATCTTCCGGTATCCCTTTTTCTTCGGACTGGCCGACATGCCGCCTTCCCCTCCCCCTCTATTCGCTGTAAACGTTGCGGCCGAGGCCGGAGATCTCGGCGACGAACCGGGCCACCTTGTAGATCTCCTCCTCCGACTCCGCGTAGTCGGTCAGCTTCGCGAGGTTCTCCTCGATGAATCCCGTGTGGATCCGGCCCGCGACGAAATCGGGGTGGTCCATGATCCGCTTCAGCAGCGGGATCGTCGTGCGGACGCCCCAGATGTCGAATTCCCGCAGCGCGCGCTGCATCCGCTGGATCGCCGTCTCCCGGTCCTTCCCCACCGAGCAGATCTTGGACAGCAGGGAGTCGTAGTACGGGGGGACCTCCCACCCCTGGTAGATCCCCGACTCGTTCCGGACGAAGGGTCCGCTGACCTGCCGGAGGAAGGTGATCTTGCCGAAAGACGGGGTGAAATTGTTCTTCGGATCCTCCGCGTTGACGCGGCACTGGATCGAGTGGCCGCGCAGCAGCACGTCCTTCTGCCGCATCGTCAGCCGTTCGCCGGCGGCGAGCTTGTACATCTTCCGGATGATGTCGAACCCGCTGATGAACTCGGTGACGGTGTGCTCGACCTGGATCCGGGTGTTCACCTCGAGCGCGAAGAACTTGCCGTCCCGGTCCACGAGGAATTCCATCGTCCCCGCCGTGACGTAGCCGATGTCCCGCATCGCCTTGACGACCACCGCCCCCATCTTCTCCCGGATCTCCGGGGTCAGCAGGGAGCTCGGCGCCTCCTCGACCAGCTTCTGGTGCCGCCGCTGGATGGAGCATTCCCGCTCGCCGAGGTGGATGACGTTCCTGAACCGGTCCGCGAGGAACTGGAACTCGATGTGCCGGCCGTGCTCGATGTATTTCTCGACGAAGATCGTCCCTTTCCCGAACGCCTTCTCCGCGACGGAACGCGCGGCGGCGAGGCATTCCTCGACCTCGGCCGGCGACGAGACCTTCTGCATCCCCTTCCCGCCCCCGCCGGCCGACGCCTTGACGAGGATCGGCCACCCCACCCGGTTGCCGAACTTGATCACTTCCCTCGGGTCGTCCACGTCCTCGATGGCCGGCGTCACCGGGACGCCGGAGGCGGCAAGCGCCTTGCGGGCCTGTATCTTGTCGCCCATGACCCGCATGACGCGGGCGGACGGGCCGATGAAGGTCATCTTCTCCCGCTTCACCGCTTCCGCGAAATCGGGGTTCTCGGCGAGGAAGCCGTACCCGGGGAAGATCGCGTCGCACCCGGAATCCTTCGCCGCGCGCAGGATGGCGTCGATGTCGAGGTAGCTCATGGTGGCGGGGGAAGGCCCCAGCCGCACCGCCTCGTCGGCGAGCCTCACGTGAAGGGAGAGGGCGTCGCAGTCGGAATATCCGACCACGACGGGAATCTTCAGCTCGCGCGCCGGCCGGATGGCCCGGCAGGCGATCTCTCCGCGGTTCGCGATGAAAATCTTCTTGAAGCAGCCCATGGGTCTTCCGCCTTATTCGATGTCTTTGCCCGTGAGGATCTTCAACGCCTCGCGGTATTTGAGCGCCGTCTTTTCCACGACGTCCGCGGGCAGGCGCGGGCCCGGGGCCGTCTTGTTCCACGGCAGGGTCAGCAGGTAGTCGCGGACGAACTGCTTGTCGAAGCTCTTCTGCGGCCCCCCGGGCCGGAAGTCGTCGGCGGGCCAGAACCGGGAGGAATCGGGAGTGAGCGCCTCGTCGATCAGGATCAGCTTTCCGTCGACCGTCCCCAGCTCGAACTTCGTGTCGGCGATGATGATCCCCTTCGATAGCGCGTAGGCGGCGGCCTTCTCATACAGGCCCACGGCGATGGAGCGCACCTTTTCGGCCGTCTCCAGCCCCACGATCCCCGCCATCCGCTCGAAGGAGATGTTCTCGTCGTGCTTCCCCTTCTCCTCCTTGGTCGAGGGGGTGAAGATCGGGCTCCGGGAGCCGGTCCGATTCCTTCAGTCCCTTCGGCAGCGGGATGCCGCAGACCTCGCCGCTCTGGCGGTATTCCGCCCAGCCGGAGCCGGACAGGTACCCCGGACGACGCACTCGACCGGGAACGCCTCCGCCTTCCGGCACAGCATGGAGCGCCCGCGCAGCGTTTCCGCAGTGCGGACGCGCCGCCTCCGGAAACGCCTCGACATCGACGGAGATCATGTGGTTGGGGACGATGTCCTCGAGCATGCGGAACCAGAACGCGGAGATCTGGGTCAGCACCTTGCCCTTGCCGGGAATCCCGTCCGGCAGCACCACGTCGAACGCGGAGAGCCGGTCGGAGGCCACCAGGAGCAGCTTTCCGTCCACCTCGTAGATATCCCTTACCTTTCCGCGCCCTATCGGCTTCAAACCGGAAAAATTCGTCTCGACCACCGTGGCCTGCGTCACGCCGGAACCTCCGCAGCGAAAGATGGAATTTAGAATATAACAGAATCTCGGTCAGGAAAACCACTTCAATAGTCGAACTGGAGGGAATGCAGTCGCCGATAGATCCGCCCGCGGCCATCAGCTCTTCGTGGGTCCCGTTT
>CAVUIA010000007.1:0-570477 GCA_963741515.1 uncultured bacterium | reverse complement strand
TTGGAACAACAGGCTCTGCCGGCTCCGGAACAGGTTTCATTGCGGCGCATCCGGCGAGAAAGAAGATGAACAGGCAGAGGGCTGCCAAACGAAGCCGGTTGCATGAAAGGGTCAGGTCGCTGATTCGGCGCATGGGTGTTTCCCCGGTTTTATAAACACCAATCAATTTACCAGTATACGTCGGAGTTTGTCCGGAGGCGATCCGGCAGGTGAAAGACTGGTTTATTGACCTGCCTTCGCTGGTTATTTGCAGACTGGGCGAAGGATTATCTGCAATACCCCTCGCCCAGTTGGTCAAATGCGGATAGTGGGTCTGGAATCTCAATATCCCAATGCCACCCCATCGGCCCGCGGGTCGCCCGCACCCCACAAAGTGCCCGTCCGTGGATCGATCATGATCGCCTGAATCGAACCCATGGTTTGGGTGAATGCTCCATGCACCTTCACCTTGTGCCCCTTCGCCTCCAAGGCCTTGGCCGTCTCGGGAGGAATCCGTCCTTCCAGGTTCAACAGGTCCGGCGGGTCGCCCGGGACCACGATCCCGTGCAGCCAGCGAGGCGCTTCGACGGCCTCCTGCGGGGTCATCCCGAAGTCGATGATGTTCGTGATGATGGACAGCAGGGTCTGTACCTGCCCGCCGGCCCCCTGAGCGGCCGCCAGCAGGAACGGTTTCTCGTCCTTGAAGACCATCGCCGGGTTCAGCGTGTGGAACGTGCGCGCTTGCGGTTCCAGCCGGTTGATGTGGTTCGGGTTCAAGGTGAAGTAGCCAGCCCGGTTCTGGAGCAATATCCCCGTATCGCCGGCGACAACCCCGGATCCCCACGCGTAGTAGATGCTCTGTATGAGCGTCACACCGTTGCCCTCGCGGTCAACGACCTGGAGCGTGACTGTATCGCTCTGGGCGTCACCGGGTACCGCAGCGGTCGCCGCCTGATTCGGATCGATCAGCGCGCGCCGCTTTGCGGCATATTCCTTTGAAGCGAGGGTCTTGATCGGGATCTTGGCAAAGTCCGGGTCCGTGATGTACTTGTCGAGGTCCGCGAACGCCAGTTTCTTCGCCTCGGCGAAAAGGTGCAGGTTCTCTATGCTGTTGTGTCCCGCTGCTCTCAGATCGGTGGGTTCCACCATGTTCAGCATCTGGAGCAACGCGATGCCCTGGGTGTTCGGGGGGAACTCGTAGACCCTATAGCCTCGGTACGTTGTCGTGATCGGCTCCACCCAGTCGGATTTGTGGTCCGCAAAGTCCTTCATGCTGAGGAGGCCGCCGTTCTCCTGCGAATACTTCACGATTGCCTTTGCGAGGTCGCCCTTGTAGAACACATCCCGGCCACCGGCGGCGATCTTCCGCAGGCTCTTTGCGTAATCCTTCATGTAGACGATGTCGCCGGCTTCGAAGGGTTGCCCGTTCTTCGTAAGCATCTTTGCCGTAGCAGGCGTCTTGGAGAGAAGTTGGTTGGAGAGGCGGCACCAGCCCGCCAGGTTCTCCGTCACGGCAAAGCCGTTTTCCGCCACATCTATGGCAGGTTGAAGCACCTGACCCAGCTTCATTTTCCCGAAACGCATGAGGGCCTTGTCCCACCCGTCCACGGCGCCTGGAACCGATACGGGGAGCATGCTTGCCTGGACGGGTATCTTTTCGAGCCCCTTCTGCGCGAAGTATTCGCGGGTCATGGCGTAGGGGGAGCGACCGCAGGCGTTGAGGGCGTACACCTTCTTCTCCTTTGCGGAGTAGATAAGCATGAACAGGTCGCCCCCGATCCCGTTCATCTGGGGATAGACTACCCCGAGGACGGCGTTGGCGGCGACCGCCGCGTCCACCGCGGTTCCACCCTTTTTCAGGATTTCGACGCCGGCCTGGGCGGCTAGAGGGTGGTGCGCAGCGACCATCCCCTGGACGCCCATCACCACGGGCCGGTTGGAGGCCGCATCTGCGGAACCACCCGGAAGCGCCAGGCAGCAGATCAGGAACGCGAACGTGACGAGTTGACGGGCCGCCACCGGTTGTCGACGAGTCGTTCGCATCGGCAATCCCTCCTCTGTTGTTGTGGGGTTGGAATGATAATTTGCCGATCCCGCTGCTCCCTATATTTTGCCTTGTACCTGGAAACCGTTCTACAAGGTTTTCGGAGGGAACGGGCATACAGCGATACCCGTACGATCACCGCTGAATTATTGGGAGTGCATTTGGGGGCAAGCCAGGGTTGTGCTTATGAAATATGCTTTTAATTTAATGCTTTACTCATCCCTCAGTTCGCGGCGGATGATTTTCCCGACGGGGCTCTTCGGCAGGACGTCGCGGAAGACGATGCGGCGCGGCCGTTTGTAGCCGGCGAGCCGTTCCTTGCAGAAGTCGTGGATCTCCTCTTCGGTCAGGGAGGGCTCCTTCCGCGCGACGAACAGGTTCACCGCCTCGCCGCTCTTCTCGTCGGGGACGCCGATCGCCGCGCAATCCGCCACTCCGGGGTGCGCCGCCACGACGCCCTCGATCTCGTTCGGGTAGACGTTGAAGCCCGAGACCAGGATCATGTCCTTCTTCCGGTCGACGATCGTGACGCGGCCGTCGACGTCCATGAAGCCGATGTCGCCCGTCTTCAGCCAGCCGTCCCGGAAGACCTTCTCCGTCTCCTCGGGGTTGTTCCAATACCCTTTCATGACCTGCGGGCCGCGGACGCAGATCTCCCCGATGCACGATCCGGCGTCGCCCGGACCGGTCGAACGGGGCAGCTCGTCGAAATCGTCGTTCCTTATGCTTACGTCCGTCGACGGGATGGGGAGGCCGATCGTGCCGTCCCACGGGCTGTTCACCGGGAGGCCGCACACGCCCGGGGAGGTCTCGGTCAGCCCGTACGCCTCCATGAGGCACGTCCCCGTGACCTTCTCCCATCGCTCGGCGACCGGTTTCTGCACCGAAGCCCCCCCGCCGACGACGACCTTCAGCGAGGAGAAATCCAGCTTCTCGAAACCGGGCGTGTTCAGGAGCCCCTTGAACAGGGTGTTCACGCCGGTCATGACGGAGAATTTCCACCGCCGGAGCTCCTTCACGAACCCGGGAAGGTCGCGCGGATTGGTGATCAGGACGTTCAGGCACCCCCGCTTCATGAAGGAGAGGGCCGAGGTGAGGCAGAAGATGTGGTACATCGGCAGCGGCGCGATCGCGATCTCGTTCCCTTCCTCGAAGGCGGGGGAGACCCAGACGCCGGTCTGCTCGATGTTGGAGAGGATGTTCCCGTGCGTGAGCATCGCCCCCTTGGAGATGCCGGTCGTCCCGCCCGTGTACTGCAGGAACGCGACGTCGTCGTGCTTCAGGGAGACCGGTTCGATCCGGGCCTTCCCCCCGCGGTCCATCGCCTCGGGGAACGGGATCGCCCCCCCGATGCGCCAGCGCGGCACCATCCCCTTCACCCGCTTGACGACGAAGTTGACGGCCCACCGTTTCGGCGCGGAGAGCATGTCGCCGACCTGCGTCGTGATGACGTGCTCGACCTCCGTCTTCCGCAGCGTCTTCTGCAGGGTTTCGGCGAAATTCTCGAGGACGACGATCGCCTTC
The DNA here is from genome assembly GCA_963741515.1 of uncultured bacterium. Classification (GTDB taxonomy): domain Bacteria; phylum Desulfobacterota; class Deferrimicrobia; order Deferrimicrobiales; family Deferrimicrobiaceae; genus UBA2219. The sequence goes on along the minus strand of CAVUIA010000007.1, from coordinate 566,930 downwards.
GCCCCGGAGTCTTTCAGCTGCTGCTCGAGCTCGCGCGCCGTGTAGAGCGGGTTGACGTTGACGACCGTCATCCCGGCCCGCAGGATCCCGAAGAGGACGACGGGGTACTGGAGCAGGTTCGGGAGCATCACGGCGACCCGGTCGCCCTTGCCCGTGCCGCGCAGCTCCTGGAGGAAGGCCGCGAAGCGCCGGGACATCCGGTCCAGGCCGGAGAAGCTGATCGTCTTGCCGAGGTTGTGGAACGCCGGCCGGTCGGCGAACTTTTCGACCATCTCGTCGAGGAGGTCCGGAAGGGATGCGTACCGGGAGATGTCGATCTCCGCCGGGACCCCCGCCGGGTAATGCTGAAGCCAGGTTCTGTCGCTCATGGTTCCTGTCCTGTCGGTCGCCAAGGTGGGCGACGGCGCAAGGCGCCGCACCTTGAAATGTGCATCCAAACCTGTACACTATGTACAAAAATCCCTGCCACGGCAATCCGGAAGGATGAAAAATGGACGCTTTCCTGGTTTATCTCGACAAAAGCCTGAAAGAATTGCAGGATTCGCTCACGCATTACATGATCAACCACTCCGCGATCGCGCCCCTGAACATGGAAGAAGTTTACAGCATGACCCCGGATGGGAATCGTTACTATAACGACCTGGATGCCGTCGGGACGAAGATGCAGGCCTATTTATCCGAATGCTACGCCCAGTTCTACTCCATGATCGCCCCGGCCCTGGAGGGCCAGCCGGACGCCGTGGTGTCCAAGATGCACAAATCGAAGGTGCTGATCACCCGGACGATAGAGCACAAGCTGACCTTCTGCAACACCTCCAGGCAGGCGCTGGAACTTGCCCTGGCGGCGCTCGATGGGCAGGCGGCCATCGTGAAAGAGATATACAAGGAACAAAAACAGGGGAAATGAGTCCGGGCAGGTTCCGGTCAGAACATCCTCCGGACACCGATGGTGAATATGATGCCGGAGGTGTCGACATCCGGGTCGATGACCCACGAGTTCGTGGACTGGTACCTCAGCTCGGCGTTGAGCGCCACGTTCCGGCTCACCCAGGCGTCCGCCCCGATGGAGAGGTAATCCACCAGGGTGAACGACGTGTCGCTTTTCCCGGGTGTTCTCAGGTCTGCGTAGTAGACTCCGTACCCCAGGCCCAGGTAGGGCTCGAAGACCGGCGTCGGGTAGATGAACCGCGCCCCCACCGTCAGGGGGATCGCCCACAGGTCGCCTGAAGCGCTGTCGGATCGGATGAGGGCGAGGGTGCTGTCCACGGCGACGTTCCTGTGGACACGCAGTCCGATGCCGCCGGAAAAGGTATATCCCGTATGGAGGGACCGGATGTCTCCTCCGGGGTCATATAGCCCGAAATTTCCGAACCCGTAGAAGGTTCCCCTATCCTCCGGCACCCCGGAGTCTTCGGCGGAGGCGACGGGCGCCGCGTGGAGGATCAGGGCCAAGGCCAGGACGACGACCTTGCCCGATGGCAGGTTCCGGACTACCGGCAGCGTTTCTTCTCCCAATCCGCGCCACGGTTCTTCGCAACTACCTTGACGCACGCCTTGCACCGATTCCCTGAGTCGGCCCACGTTTCAAAGCGGCCCTCGATCAGCGGGTATTCCGTGCGCGTTGAATTGCAGAGCGGTCTTCCGCCTGCGCCGGAAACGTGCAATACCTTCTTTCGGCGTTTATCCCGGCAGGCATTGCACGCCATGCACGGCTTGTTCGCACTGGAGTGGGTCATCTAAACAGTATACGTCTTGTGCGTCACGGCACACGACGGTTCAGCAAGTTTGATGGAGAGTATTGATCCGTCAGGATACGTACGTCCTCACGCCAATCCCGTTTTGTAGAGAATAAAGGCAGCAACCAGTCTGCCTCAACCCCATATCGCTGTAATTTATCGTCGAGCGCATCAGAGTTCTTTTTTATGACATCCATGGAAGGGAGGCCATCTTTCTTTATAAGAATTACTCTATTGTTGGTTTTTAAATTATAAAACTTTCCGAAAACAAACTCGTATGTAACCGATTCATAATCATAAAGGCGGCTGGCAGACCATGTGTTCGCCGAAAGAACGCCGCCTGGTAGAATAATACTCTTTACTTCTTCCAGAAATTCTTTTGTGAGTAAATGTTCCGGGATATATTCATGGTCATACGCATCCAATAATACCAAGTCGTACTTATATCCTTTTTTAATGGCCCGCTTGACAAATACTCGCCCATCTTCTTCATAAACAGCAATATTTCTTCCGGGTTTAAAATCAAAATATTTCTTGGCAACGTTAATGACGGCCGGGTCTATTTCTATCGCATGGATTTCGGCAGTAGGGAACATCGAAGACAACGTTGTCGGCAACGTACCGCCTCCGACCCCAATGATTAATATCTTTTGCGGGTTTGGATAAAGGTACAAAGCTCCGAGCATCATTTTGGAGTAATTCAGCACCAGGCGATCCCGATTTATCAGTGAAACACACGTCTGGGGTCCGGAATACCTGACCCAGCGGGTAAACCGCATGCACCGTATATCTCCCTCTTCGTAAACGGTAATGTCACGGTATAAGGATTTTTCTTTGTGTATTATGGTTTCCGCATCGGCGAAACCGGAAACACCAAATACTATTAACATGAAGAACATCAATGCCGCTGCTTTATTAGTTATTTTCGCCCCGTACGCCATCGCTATAATACATATTGCAATGGAAATTCCAATCATTATCCATATGATGCTGTTTATTTCGAGGAGAAGAACAAGGTAAAACGAAGTCAAAATAGTTCCTGCCGCACTTCCAAAAGTCGAAACAAAGAACAGCAACCCTGTGTAATGTCCGCTGTATTTGTACTCCTCTACCAACAGCCGCACCGAATAGGGAGATACCATCCCTAAAATGGTTGTCGGCAAAAAGAAAAGCAGGGTGGTGGAGACCACGGAACCATATCTCGGATCCTGAATCAGGGAAAATATATGGTCCAAGACGAACTCATTCATGATTACGATTGGAATTGTGGCGGTTGCCGCGGATAACAGGAAAAGAGAAAGGTTCCTTAAAGATGGCTCCTTGATCGATAAGCGTCCTCCGATAAGATACCCGATCGATAGGGCAACCATGAAGACGGTTATGACGCCGCCCCATACATAGATACTGCTGCCAAAATATGGCGCAAGGATTCGCCCGCTCAACAACTCGATGCTCATGACATAAAAACCAGACCACCCTGCAATCAGAAAAATCAGGAATTTATTCAATATCCAATCTCCATTCGGTTACTTGCGTCTGCCCGGCGGGAGTGGGTCATCCAAACAGTATACGCCGGAGTTTCCGGCTCGAATCCATAAGACAAACACCGGGTCGAGAATCAGACAAACCGCGACTCGCATTTCAGACGGAAGCCGATACCGGGTGCTGGCGGGCGGGATTACTGTAAAGGAAAAAGGAGTCAAGGGGGTATGTCATGAAGATTCAACGTGTATCGGGCGTGGTTCTTGCGATTCTGCTTGCCGTTTTGTTCATTGGTTGCGGCGGCGATGACAATAGCATCGCGACGCAAGCCCCTTCCATCGAGTCGGGATCCCTGGTGATTACCGATAACACCGCAACCTAGGCAACGATCAGCGTCGTGGTGAACCCGAATGGGTCGGAGACCCTGGTGACTTTCCTGGTCAGCGAAAACGATTTGTATACCTTGAATACCAAAACCGCTGACAAAAGCATAGGGCACGGGGACAATAATGTCACGGTTACCGCCACCATAGACGGGTTGTCCAACAACACGTTTTATTATATCCGTGTGTCTGCGGTAAATCTTTTCGGCCAGAGGAGCGATGAGATCACATTCCGGACGGCCCTGCCGTAAAGGCGGGCGAAACCCGTTGCCGCACCCCCAGCGCCTTCAGGTGTGCCCCCTGAAGGCGTTGGTTTTTGCGTGGTGGCGATCCGCGGGTGAAAGAACCCCGGGGAAGGCCGGCCCCATCTCATAGTAGTGAAATACGACATGACAGACTTCGACATCGATGTTTTCTACGACGGCGCTTGCCCTCTCTGCTCGCGAGAGGTCCGGTGGCTCCGCCGGCGCGACAAGCGGAAGCGTATCCGTTTCGTGGACATCGCGGCTCCCGGCTTCGACGCCCGCGAGGCCGGGGTATCCCGGGAAGCGCTGATGGACCGGATCCACGGGCGCCTGCCCGACGGAACGATCATAGAGGGGGTCGAGGTATTCCGCCGCCTCTACACCTTCGTCGGCTTCCCGTTCCTGTCCAGGGTATCGCGGCTCCCCGGCATTTCCGGCATGCTGGACCTCGCTTACGGCTGGTTCGCGAGAAACCGGCTGCGGCTCACCGGCCGCTGCCGGAACGGAAACTGCCAAATAGATAATGCGGGAAGCGATGGCGACGAGACTCGAACATGATGAGCGGCTGAAGGGGAGCAAAAGGGGAGCAGGTAACGCGCATGTGGCTGGAACGGATCGCGTCCTTCCTTCCCAACCGCTGGAAATTCCGGTGGCGCTATTGGCGCCGGGATACTCCCTGGGACACGCAAGTCACCCCGCCCGAGGTGATGGAATTCATTGCCCATACCCCGCCCGGAAGAGCGCTCGATCTGGGATGCGGCACGGGCACCAATGCCATCACGCTGGCCCGGCACGGATGGCGGGTCACGGGCGTCGATTTCGTGCCCGGAGCCATTCTCGCGGCCCGCGCCAAAGCGGCCCGGAGCGGATTAAAGATCGATTTTCATGTGGCGAGCGTCACCGACCTTTCCTCCCTGGACGGCCCTTTCGACTACGTCCTGGACCTCGGCTGCCTGCATTCCCTGAAAGCGGAAGATCGAAGGCGATACGCCGTGAACCTGTCCCGATTGCTGCGGCCGCAGGGCTGGTACATGCTCTACGCCTGGTTTCCGCGGGCGGGGGGAGGCGGGCCCTCCGGAATCTCCGCCGAAGAGGTCGAATCGCTGCTGGGGGCGGATTTCTCCAGAAACAGAATGGTGTCCGGGGAAGAGAAGGGCGACCCTTCCGCGTGGTATTGGTTTCAGCGGCGATGACGGAACCGGACATGGCGCACCCGAGACAAGGACGGCGCAGGTATTACGATCTCTTCTCCCGTTTCTACGACGCCTTCATCCGCATGCATTCCCGGCGCGACGAGGACGATACCCGGCAATTCCTCGTTGATGCCGCTTTCCTGGAAGACAAGCCCGCGCCCCGCATCCTGGATGTCTGCTGCGGAACGGGATCGGTCATCCTGGCGTTCGACAGGCGATATCCCGGATCCATGTCGGGGGCTGCGATTTTTCCGGCGGCATGCTGCGCAAGGCCATGGAAAAAAACGCCGCCGGCAGCGTTTTTTTCGTGGAAGGGGACGCGGCGCGCCTTCCTTTCGCGGACGACAGCTTCGATGCGGTGACCTGTTCCCATGCCCTCTATGAGCTGAAGGGCGAATCCCGGCGGAAGGCCTTGCTGGAGATGCGGCGGGTGGTGCGGCCCGACGGGGTCGTGCTGCTCATGGAACACGAAGTCCCCCGGCACCCGGTCGTGAAGGCCCTTTTCCACATCCGGATGTTCGCCATGGGTTCGGATGACGCCCGCGAATTCGTCAGGGGAGGGATGGAACCCCTGAAAAAGGTCTTCCCCCGGGTCTCCTTGAGCCACTCGAAGACCGGCAAGAGCAGGCTGATGAGCTGCGGGAAATAGGGTACCGCTGGCATCAACGTCCCCGTCGTCCCAATGGATGCGCCTGTCGTCGCGTTGGGGGTCAGCCGCCGCGCCCGCATGTCGCACGGATTGAGGTATCATCTGGCAACGGACCCGCCATGAAGGAGAAAAGGCAAGGCCGGCGGGGATGGAGGGTGTTCATGATGTGGCGCAGGATTTTCGCCGTCGCGTTGATGCTCGCGCTGGTTTCCGCGGCGGCGGCTGCGGCCCCGCCAAGTGAAACTCCACCGGTCCCGGCGCCTTCCGCCCCGGTCGCGCTGGAAGGGAAAGCCCTCTTTCATTTCCGGGAGCCCGCTTTGGGGGTCTCCCCGGAGGAGCGCGCCCGGGATGTCAGCGGGCGCCTCGGGAAGCTGGTGGAGAACCGGGCGTTGCGCCCGGACTCGATCAAGGTGGTCGAAGACGAGCTGGCCTCCCTGATCGTCGCGGAGGGGACGGTCCTGTTGAGGGTTTTCGACCGGGACGCCGTCGCGGAAGGCGTTACGCGCCAGGTTCTGGCGGAGCGGCATGCGGGTGCGATCCGTGCTGCGATCCGGACCCACAACGTGGCGTTCAGCTATCGGAGCCTCCTGCTCGGTGCCGCCTACGGGGTTGCGGCGACCGTCGTGCTGGCCCTCGTCCTGCTCCTGTTTCACCGTTTCTTCCCGCGTCTCTATGCCTGGCTGCGGGAGCGGGGCGGGACGCGGATCCGGTCCGTCCGGATCGGATCATACGAATTCCTCCCGGCAACCCGCCTGGTCGGGACCCTTGTGGCGCTGGCCCGATGGATCCGCATCCTCGCGACCGTCCTCCTCCTGTACGTCTGGCTGCTCCTGGTCCTGAGCCTGTTCCCTTGGACGCACGGGATATCCGCGGCGGTCATCGGATACATCCTCGCCCCCCTGCGGGCCATCGGCGCCGCGGTCCTGGCCGCACTGCCCGACCTGTTCTTCCTGGCGGTCATCGGCGTCATCACGAGGTACGTGATCAAGCTCGCCCGCCTCCTGTTCGTCGAGGTTGCGAAGGGACGGATCGTCCTCCCCGGGTTCTACGCCGACTGGGCGATCCCCACCTTCAAGATCGTGCGCTTCATCATTCTCGCTTTCGCATTGACCGTGGCCTTCCCGTACATCCCCGGCTCCAGGTCCGAGGCGTTCAAGGGGGTCTCTATTTTCCTCGGAGTCCTCTTCTCCCTCGGCTCCACCTCCGCGATCGCGAACGTCGTGGCGGGCTTGAGCCTCACCTACATGAGGGCGTTCAATGTCGGGGACCGGGTGCGGATCGGGGACACCGTGGGGGACGTGGTCAGCAAATCCCTCCTGGTGACCCACCTCCTGACCATCAAGAACGAGGACGTCACCATCCCCAATTCGATGGTCCTGGGCGCCCACATCGTGAACTACAGCGCGCGGGCGAAGCAGGAGGGGCTCATCCTGCACACCTCGGTCACCATCGGGTACGACGCCCCGTGGCGGACGGTCCACGAACTCCTGATCGGCGCGGCGCGGAAGACGCCGTCCATCCTCCCGGAGCCGAAGCCCTTCGTCCTCCAGACCGCTCTCAACGATTTCTACGTGACCTACGAGCTGAACGCCTACACGGGCGAACCCCGGGAGATGGCGAACACCTACTCCGCGCTGCATGTGAACATCCAGGATTCCTTCAACGAGGCGGGCGTGGAGATCATGTCGCCCCACTACGCGCAGCTCCGGGACGGCAACAAGACGGCGATCCCCCGCGCCTACCTCCCGGCGGATTACATGCCCGGGTCGATACGGGTGGAACCCGTCCCGGGAGATCGGGGAAGTGAAGAGGGGCCGGGGAAGTGAGCCGCCATGGGCGGGGATTTATTATTAATTTTCAGTTGAACCAGGGTATGCCGGATCGTGTATGATTCCGTGGTTGCTTACAAAATTAGACATTCATCCGCCTGGAGGTGTCTCGTGACGATCCGCCCGTTTATCCCGCCGACGAGGACCCTGTTGGGGCCCGGTCCTTCCGACGTCCATCCGCGCGTCCTGCAGGCGATGGCCCGTCCGACGATCGGCCACATGGATCCGGCGTTCATCGGCATGATGGAAGAGGTCAAGAAGCTCCTCCAGTATGCGTTCCGGACGAAGAACGATATGACGATGGTGGTCTCCGGCCCCGGATCCGCCGGGATGGAGACCTGTTTCGTGAATCTGCTGGAGCAGGGCGATAAGGTCGTCGTCTGCCGGAACGGCGTCTTCGGGGGAAGGATGAAGGAAAACGTCGAGCGCTGCGGCGGGATCCCGGTGATGGTGGAAGAGGAGTGGGGGCGCGCGATCGACCCCGGCAAGGTCGAAGACGCTCTGAAAAATCATCCGGATGCCAGGTTTCTCGCATTCGTTCATGCGGAAACCTCTACAGGCGCGCTTTCCGACGCCCGGGAACTCGTCCGGATCGCGCATGCGCACGGCTGCCTGGCGATCGTCGATGCGGTGACGTCGCTTGGAGGCGTTCCGCTTGAAGTCGATGAATGGGAGATCGACGCCGTCTATTCCGGCAGCCAGAAATGTCTTTCGTGCGCGCCCGGCCTCTCGCCGATCAGTTTCAACGAGCGTGCGATGGAGATCGTGCGGAAGCGCGGCACGAAGCCGCAAAGCTGGTTCATGGATCTCGAGCTCGTGACGAAGTATTGGGGCGGGGCGCAGCGGGTATACCACCACACGGCCCCCGTGAATGCGCTCTACGGGATGCACGAGGCGCTTCTCATGGTGCAGGAAGAGGGGCTGGAGAATGCCTGGGAACGCCACGACCGGAATTATCGCACGCTCCGCGACGGCCTGGAGGGGCTCGGGCTGGCGTTTTACGTGCCGGCCGGGGAAAGGCTCCCGAACCTCAACGCCGTGGTGGTCCCGTCAGGCACCGACGACGGACCCGCGCGGAAACGGATGCTCGAGGAGTTCGGGCTGGAGATCGGCGCCGGCCTCGGAACGATGGCCGGCAAGATCTGGCGGATCGGCCTGATGGGGCACTCCTCGAACCCCAAAAACGTCACGTGCTGCCTGACGGTCCTGAAAACGGTTCTCGGCAAAACGCTCCTTTAGGGTCTGCTGTGGGGGCACAATGCAGGGAGGGTCCGTGTTGGCGTAGCTAATTGTGTATGTTTTTTCAAGGCGTTATCCTTCCTGAGCATTCGTTGAATTGCCAGCCCGGTTGCGACCATCTAACAGAAGGGAACAGGCGCAAACCAATGGCCCCGGAGGTTTCTCCCGGGAGGAGGATAAAGTCATGTCGCAAGCCAACAAGTGGATGATCGACCCCAATGACTCCGTCATGCTCCTGATCGACCATCAGAGCGGTCTATTTCAATTGGTCAAGGACATCGAACTTCCAACGCTTCGGGCGCATGTGACCGCGCTTGCGAAGATAGCGCATCTCGGCAAGATACCGACCTTCACCACGGCTTCGGTTCCGGATGGTCCGAACGGCCCGCTGATCCCCGAGATCCATCAGTACAATCCCGATGCGGTCTATATCCCGCGAACCGGCCAGATCGACGCCTGGGACAACCCGGCGTGGGTGAAGGCCATCGAGGAGACCGGGCGGAAGACTCTCCTGATCGCAGGCACCCTCACAAGCGTGTGCATGGCGTTCCCCACCCTCAGCGCCCTCGTCGCGGGGTACAAGGTCTTCAACGTAGTGGACGCCTCCGGCAACTGGTCGAAGATGGCGACCGACATCACGCTCGCCCGCGTCGTCCAGGCCGGTGCGATGCCGGTTGACACGTTGGCCGTCCTCTGCGAAGTCATGGGCACATGGAACCGGGAAGATGCGATGCAGTTCGCAGAGGTCATGGTGGACGTGATGCCGACCTACAAACTGCTCATCGAGAGCTACGACAAGGCGCAGAACGTGCAAAAGACCGGGCGCGAAACCAATCTGGACAAGCAGGGCCACAAGAAGGTGGCGTAAGGGGAAAGGAGAAGGAATATGTATTCCAAGATCCTGGTCCCGCTCGACGGGAGAGAATTCGGAGAACTTGCCGTTCGGCATGCGGAAGAGATCGGACAGGTCGCGAAAGCGGAAATCATCCTGTTCCAGGTGGTTCAAAATCCGATCCGTTCGTACCCCCTTGCCGCGGGTCAGACGGAAGTGACGAAAGCAACCGAGGAAGTTACAAACAAGGCTGGCGCGTATCTTCAGAAGCTCGCTGCCCCTTTGACGGCAAAGGGGATCAAGGTGCGTTGCGACATAGAAGTCGGCGAACCAACGCGCAGGATTCTCGACAAAGCCCAAAACGAGGACGTGGACCTCATTGTGATGAGCACCCACGACGAGGGCGACCTGTACAAGTTGGTCGTGGGGAGCGTGGCGGAGAAGGTGCTCCACGGGACGACACGCCCCGTATTGCTGGTCAAGCCCGAAAAAGTCCACATCGCACACCATGTGGATGATCAGGAGGCGTTCGAAAATAAGACGGGATAAGCAAATACCGACAAAGCCGGTCCACAAGGAAAGGGATTCCGGACTCGTGCCGGAATCCCTTTCAGTGAGCATGACGGCCCCTACGTTCCTTCCAGCACGGTCCCTTTCGCGAAGGGCCGCCCTTCGGCCAATGCCATGATGTTCTCCACGGTCACCCGCGAAATGTCCGACAGGGCTTCGGACGTCAGGAACGCCTGGTGCGCCGTGATGAGGACGTTCGGGAACGAGAGCAGCCGCGCAAGTTCATCGTCCTGGAGGATCAGGCCGGAAAGGTCTTCGAAGAAAATCCCTTCCTCCTCTTCATAGACATCGAGGGCGACGCCTCCCAGTTTCCCCGATTTCAGCGCTTCGATCAGCGCGGCGGTGTCGACCAGTTTTCCGCGGCTCACGTTGATGAGGATGGCGCTGGGCTTCATCAAGTCCAGGGTGCCCCGGTGGATGATGAATTTCGTCTTCGGGGTCAGCGGAAGGTGCAGCGACAACACGTCGCTTTCCCGGGCCAGGACGTCGATATCGACATACTCCACATCGTGCGACTTCGCCCAATCTTCCTGCAGGAACAAGTCGTACGCGAGGATCCTCATGCCGAACCCCTTGAGGATCTCGGCGGTGATGCGCCCGATCCTCCCGGTCCCCAGGATGCCCGCCGTCTTGCCGCGCAGGTCGAATCCCACGAGGCCGGTGAGGGCGAAATTCTGGTCCCGGACCCGGTTGTAGGCCCGGTGGATTTTCCGGTTGAGCGTCAGCAGGAGGGCGACCGCGTGTTCGGCGACGGCATAGGGGGAGTATTCGGCGGCGCGCGTCACGGCGATATCCAGCTCCCTGGCCGCGGCGAGGTCTACGTTATTGAAGCCCGCGCACCGCAGGACGACGAGTTTCACCCCCTGCCTGGCGAGGGCCTCCAGGCAGCGCCGATCCAGCTGGTCATGGACGAACACGCAGACCGCTTCGGACCCCTCGGCCGTGGGCGCCGTCTCGGCCATCAACCGGAAATCGAGGAAGCGCCACTGGATTCCCGTCGTTCCGGTGGCCTTCTGAAGGAACTCCCGGTCATACGGCTTGGTGTCGTAAACGGAGACAATCATCCTCAAGCCCCCCCTGGTCGACGCGGCTGCCCGTCCAAGCAACCTCCGGGACCGGCGTCTTTTCCCATTTTATCCGACTATCCCGGGGAATGGCGAAAGCGAGTGGCCCTCGAGGGTGCCGGGGTTATAATAAACATCAAGCCGCAGGCAGCCGATCGTATTCCCCTGGACAATTGCAAGCGAGGGCCGGGCGTGAGCGACATGCATCGCATCAAGACGGAAGTCTCAAGGCGAAGGACCTTCGCCATCATTTCCCATCCGGACGCCGGCAAGACGACGCTTACGGAAAAGCTGCTCCTGTACGGCGGCGCCATCCACCAGGCGGGCGCCGTAAAGGAGCGGCGAGGCGGCCGTCAGACGACCAGCGACTGGATGGAGCTGGAGAGGCAGCGCGGCATCTCCATCACCACGAGCGTCCTTCAGTTCGATTACGAAGGTTGCCGGATGAACCTTCTGGACACGCCCGGGCACAACGACTTCAGCGAGGACACCTACCGGACGCTGGCCGCGGTCGACTGCGCGGTGATGCTGATCGACGGCATGAAGGGCGTCGAGCCGCAGACGATCAAGCTCTTCGAGGTCTGCCGCCTCCGCCGCACGCCGGTCGTGACCTTCATCAACAAGATGGACCGGCCCGGACGGGAACCGCTCGGCCTGCTGGACGAAATCGAGAGGGTGCTCGGCATTCCGACAAGCCCCGTGAACTGGCCGATCGGCACGGGTTCGGACTTCAAGGGGGTCTACGACCGGTGGTCCCGGCACGTCCTTCGCTTTGTCCGCGCGGACAAAGGGTCGCGGAGAGCCCCCATGCAGGTAGACGAGCTCCACTCCCCCGAGTTCCGGGAGATGGTCGGGGATACCACCCATCGCTATCTGCTGGAAGAGCTGGCTCTTCTCGACGGGGCCGGGAGCGGGTTCGATATGGAACGGTTCAAGCGGGGCGAGGTCACGCCCGTGTTTTTCGGTAGCGCCATCAACAATTTCGGCGTGGAGCCGTTTCTCGAGAGGTTTCGAACCATCGCGCCGGCGCCGGGAGATTTCCCCGGCTCGAACGGGCGCGTCGGCGCGGCGACACCGCGATTTTCCGGGTTCGTATTCAAGATCCAGGCGAACATGGACCCTCTGCACCGGGACCGGGTCGCGTTCGCCCGGGTGTGCTCCGGGCGGTTCCGCCGGGGGATGGAGGTGAACCATGTCCGGACCGGAAAGGTGCTTACGCTCAACCGCACCCTGCAGTTCCTCGGGCAGGAACGGGAGTTCATCGACGAGGCGTTCGCGGGGGATGTGATCGGCATCTGGGACCCGGGGGTGCTACGCATCGGGGATACGCTCTGCGAGGAGGGGAATTGGGAATTCGAGGGCATTCCGCGCTTTTCCCCCGAGTGCTTCGTGCGGGTCCGGCTGGAAGATCCCATGAAGCGGAAGCAGCTGAAAAAAGGATTGGAGGAGCTCTCGGAGGAGGGGGCCGTCCAGCTGTTCTTCGACCGCGAGCGGCTCGAGCGCGATCCGGTGCTGGGCGCGGTCGGCGTCCTGCAATTCGAGGTCACGCAACACCGGTTGAAGAGCGAGTACGGCGTTTCCGTTTCGCTGGATCCCCTTCCCTTCCGGATCGCGCGGTGGGTCGAACCCAGGAAGGGCGAGAAAGGCGGAAACGCCCCGATTCCGTCGGAACGCGGCTGCGAGAACCTGGTCGACATCGAAGGCCGCGATATCATGTTGTTCGACAGCGAATGGAAGCTTGGCGCCGTCGAGGAGAGACATCCGGGCTTGCGGTTCATCGCCGCATTGCAGCCGGGGAGAAGCGTGCGTTCCGCGGGCAGGAGGTAACCCGACCAGGGCGGCGTGCCGAGTAACTTGTCAACCTGTTTAAATCATTGATGTAATACGGATAATTCATTTATATTTCTGGTAACTAAATGGCCATATATAAATAATAATCTGCCTGGCTTTAATATGTGTTATATTAACAAAAGAAGTAAACTCCCGCAGTTCAAGAGATCCCGAGAAATCGTGCTCACGACCTCTTTTGCGGCTCTGATGCCTTAAAGGAGGACTTATGAGCAAGAAGCTGTACGTTGGAAATCTTCCGTTTTCCGCAACGGAGGATTCCCTGAAAGAAGCGTTTTTACAGTTTGGCACAGTGGAATCGGTAACCATCATCATGGACAATGACACGGGCAAGAGCAAAGGATTCGGTTTCGTGGAACTGACGACCCAGCAGGAAGCAGACAATGCGATTGCCAAGATGAACGGTTCCGAAATGGGCGGGCAGATGCTCAAGGTGTCGGAGGCCAAGCCGAAGGTAGTCCGCGACTCGGGCCCGCGTCGGAGCCAAATAGGGGGTTTCGGTAAGTAAAGGGCAAACACTGCATCGGCGGATATCCAGCGAGGGCCATGGTGCGAACCATGGCCCTTTCGTTCCGAATACCGTAAGTGCATAACGGATGGAGGAATGTGGCGATATGTTGGTCAAAAATAAAACTGGAAGTAACAATACCGGTGCAAGGATCAGTAAAAAAATAGTTCATTTCGAATTTTCTTCCCCGGAGGTGAAAGAAGCTTCCGTGGCGGGGAATTTCAATCAGTGGAATCCCCGTGCGAATCCGATGAAAAAGGATAAGAAAGGAACATGGAGTGCAACGATCTTCCTTGAGCCGGGACGATACGAGTATCGTTTCGTTGCCGACGGCAACTGGGAGAACGATCCTTCTTGTCCTGGCTGTGTAGATAATGAGTTCGGAAGCAAGAACTGCGTCAGGATCGTCGCGTGAAGAGGGAACGTGTTGTTGCCTGGGTGTTCACACGATCGAACGTTGTCTGCACCGGTCCAGCATGACAAGCGCCGTCCGGTCTCCGGGATCCAGAAGAAGGACCTTTTCGTAATTTGCGATCGCCTCGTCCCAGCGCATCGACAGGCAGGCGTCGAGGGCGGCGGTCGTAAATTCCGCGATCCGGAGCTCCTTCTGCCCGCAGGTCGCCGCGCTCCCCATCAGCTCGTAAATCTTTACCGCGGTCTTCCTTCCCTTCACCGATACCAGGTCGAGCGGGCGGGTCACGAAATGGTCCTTCACGAGGTCGCGGGTGCTTTGGCTTAAGATGATCCCGGTCCCGTAGTGCCGGTTGAGGTTCTCGAGGCGGCTGGCCGTGTTGACGGGATCCCCCACGACGGTATAGCTCATCCGGGTCGAACTTCCCATGTTGCCCACGATGGCCTCGCCCGTGTTCAGGCCGATGCCCTGGAAGAAGGGCGGTTTCCCCTCCGCCTTCCAGCTTTCCCTGAGCCCGGCCAGCCGTTCCTGGCAGAGGAGGGCCGCGCGGCACGCCGCCAGGGCATGCTCCGCGTTGGGTGCCGGGGCGCCCCAGAAGGCCATGATGCCGTCGCCGAGGAACTTGTCGACCGTTCCCTGCTCCCGGCGGATCTGCCGGTCCATCTCTCCCAGGTATTCGGAAAGCTGCTCCACCAGCGGTTCCGCGGGCATCCGCTCCGCGATCGAAGAGAATCCCACGATGTCGGAAAAGAGGAAGGTGAGGCATGCCCGACGTCCGCCGATTTCCGCTTCCCCGCCGGACGTCAGGATGTCCCGGACCACGTCGGAAGGCACGTATTTCGCGAAGGACCGCAATCCCCGCTTCATGCCGTCGGTGGCATCCATGAGCTGATCCACTTCCTTGATCATCGAATGCCCCAGGTCGGGGGAGTCCAGCTCGAAACGCCCGATGGATTCCGTCTGGCGGGCGATTCTCCGCAGGGGATCCGCGATCAGCCCGGAAACCCACGCGCTGGCGAGCAATATGAGGAATAATGCCGCCAGGCCGATCCCCAGGGTTTCCATGTTGTTCCGATCCACCAGCCCCATGATCTCTTCCCGGGGGACGATCGACGCGACGCTCCAGGCGGGCACGTTTCCACCGGATATCTTCCGGTGGCTCCCGAAATAGCTCTTTTTCCCGTCGCTGAAAGCGAATATCCGCAGGCCGTTCCCCCGTGCCTCCCGGTCGCTCAGGGAAAGTTCCTCCATGAACCGTGCGACCCGGCGGTCGGGGAGCTCCCCGACGGGAACGAACTCGTACCGCGGCGTTCCCCGCCTGCCGGGGACGGTCCGGGTGAGGATTCCCGGGGTCGGGTGGGCTATGATGCGCGGCTCGCCCTGGGCAGGGGTTTCGATGATGAAGGCGAAGCCGGCTTTCCCCACGGGGTTGGCCGCCAGGAACGAGGATACGGCGACGATATCGAAATCCACGGTGGTGACGCCGCGCAGCTCCCCATCCGGCCCGTAGAAGGGGGCGGCGTAGGAAACGCCCGCCACCGTCTCCGCCCCTTTGCGGATGGTGCGTGCGTCGATCCATATCGGCCGCTTCGCTTCAGCCGCCTTCAGGTACCACGACGGGCCGCCCTGCGAGGAATCGAACCGGATCGTCCCGTTATCGTAGGGCCTCTGCGCCTTGTGGCCTTCCGGGCGAAAATCGGAATACGAGAGGGTGTTGGTTTTCCGGTCGAGCCGGCTTTCCCGGAGGGTGAGGCTGCCGTCTTTGAGCCGCTCCACGGAAAGGGATTGCCCCGTCTCGAGTCTCACGGAGAGGAAGGTGAAGTACGGATGGCTTTCCATGACCCTTCGCCAGTAGGAGCCCAGCCGGCGAAAGGTTTCGGGGCCCTGCCGCATCTCGCCGAGCAGGGAGCGGTTCAGCTGGCTCTGATCGTTGGCCCGGGAAAGGAGGTTCCCGATCCACGACTCGATGCGGAGGGATGTCTGGTCGAGGACCTGGGAGGAGAGCTGGTCCGCGTTCTTCCGCAGGTTGTGGTAGGAAAGGATCCCGGTGACGGCGACGGCGCCGACCAGCAGCGCCATGAAGACCGTGGACAGCGCGACGCGGAAGGGGACGCGGAATCGATTCGCTACCATGCGGACCATCATATAATAGGGGCGAACGGGTGTTGCAGAAGGATTGGCGATACCGCAGGCACGGAGCCGATATGGTTTTCACGCGGGAGGGCAATGAATTATGAGCAACCCCGATATGAAAAAAAAGGGCATCAGGGAGAAAATAGTACATGAGGTGACCGAGTACTGGATAAATGTCTGTTATCTCGCCCTCGTGTTCGCCGCTTTCACGCAGTACCGAAGATTCCTTCTGGCCGCGCATGATATCACTTACACGAATTATGGAGTGGCCGTCGTCGAAGCGTTGATTCTCGGGAAAGTCATCATGATCGGGGACATGTTCCGCCTCGGCCGCGGTTTAGACCATAAGCCCTTGATTTATCCCACCCTGTACAAGACTGCCGTCTTCTGCATCTATGTCGGTATCTTCACCGTCGTCGAGCAGATGGTCCGGGGCCTTTGGCATGGAAAGGGGTTCCTGGGGGGTATCGGTGAATTCTTCGGGAAAGGACCCTATGAATTGCTCGCCTCAAGCCTGGTTGTGTTCGTGGCCTTGGTCCCCTTCTTCGGCGTCAGGGAGTTGGGGAGGGTGTTGGGGGAGGACAGGATAATGATCCTCTTTTTCCGGAACAGGGCCGGCGGGACCGGCGTGCCGGGCGAGGAGCGATAATGATCAGTCTCCGGTAGAGGCCGTGGGAGGTTCGCGATGAGGATCGGGATGGTAGGCGCGGGCAGGATGGGCGGAGACATGGTGAGGCGCCTGTTGCGGAAGGGGCACGAGTGCGTCGTCTACGACCGGGACGCGAAGGCGGTCGAGGCGCTGGCCGGCGAAGGGGCGGTCCGCGCGGGGACCCTCGCGGAACTGGTCGCGCGCCTGTCTCCGCCGCGCGTCGTCTGGCTGATGGTCCCGGCGGCGATCGTCGACGCCGTCGTCGGCGAGGCCGCGCCGCTGCTGGCCTCCGGCGACATCCTGATCGACGGCGGGAACTCGCACTACCACGACGACATCCGGCGGAACGGCGAGCTGTCGGCCCGCGGGATCCGCTACCTCGACGTGGGGACGAGCGGAGGGATCTGGGGGAAGGAGCGCGGGTACTGCCTGATGATCGGCGGCGAGCGCGGCGCCGTGGACCATCTCGAACCGGTCTTCGCGGCGTTGGCGCCGGGAGCGGACGCAGCGCCTCCGACGCCCGGTCGCGGCGGGAACCGGTCGACGGCCGGGCAGGGATACCTCCATTGCGGCCCGAGCGGCGCGGGGCATTTCGTGAAGATGGTCCACAACGGGATCGAGTACGGCCTGATGGCCGCGTACGCGGAAGGGTTCAACGTCCTGCGGCACGCCGACGCCGGGGCGAAGGGACGGGAAGCCGACGCGGAGACGACGCCCCTGCGTCATCCGGAGAATTTCCGGTACGACTTCGACCTCGCGGAGATCTCGGAGCTGTGGCGCCGGGGAAGCGTCGTCGCCTCGTGGCTGCTCGACCTGACGGCGCGGGCGTTCGCCGCCGACCCGGGGCTCGACGGCTTCTCGGGGCGGGTGTCCGACTCCGGGGAAGGACGCTGGACGCTCGAGGCGGCCATCGAGGAGGGGATTCCCGTGCCGGTCCTCGGCGCGGCGCTCTTCCAGCGCTTCGACTCCCGGGGAGAGGCCGACTTCGCGAACCGGCTGCTCTCCGCGATGCGTCATCAGTTCGGCGGCCATCTGGAGAAACCGGCCGCGAAGGAGGGGTGACGATGCCGCAGAACGCCCGGATCGAACCGACGATCCTCATCATCTACGGCGGAGGGGGGGACCTCACGTGGCGGAAGCTCGTTCCCGCCATCTTCAACCTCCGGGAAGACCGTCATCTGCCGGAGCGGTTCGCGGTCGTCGGGGTGGCGCGGAAAGACATGGACGAAGCCGCGTTCCGGGAGCGGCTCAAGGACGGGGTGGATCGCTTCTCCCGGCGCGGGAAGGCGGACGACGCGGCGTGGGCCGCCTTCGCCGGGAGCCTCCACTACGTCTCCGGCGACCTGACCGACCCGGCCGGCGGCGCCGCGCTCGAACGGAAGCTCGCGGAGATCGAGGGGGCGTGGGGCGGACGGGGGAACCGCGTCTACTACCTGGCCGTCCACCCTTCCCTCATGGAGCCGGCGGCGGCGGCCCTGCGGCGTCTCGGCGTCTGCCGGGACTGCACGCGCGACCGGCTCGTCATCGAGAAGCCGTTCGGGCGCGACCTGGCGTCGGCCCGCGCGCTGAACCAATCGCTGACCGGCATGTTCGCCGAGTCGCAGATCTACCGGATCGACCATTACCTCGGGAAGCACACGGTCCAGAACATCCTCGCTTTCCGGTTCGCCAACTCGCTCTTCGAGCCGGTCTGGAACCGGCGGTACATCGACCATGTGCAGATCACCGTCGCCGAGACGGTCGGGATCGGGGACCGCGGGGGGTATTACGACAGCGCCGGGGCGCTCCGCGACATGGCGCAGAACCACCTTCTCCAGGTCCTTTGCCTGATGGCGATGGAGCCGCCGATCTCTTTCGAGGCCGACGAGATCCGGAACAAGAAAGTCGACGTCCTGCGGGCGATCCGCCCGATTCACCCCGACGAGGTCCACCGGTTCGCGATCCGCGGGCAGTACCGGAAGGGCACCGTGCTTGGCGAGGCGGTCCCGGGATACCGGGAGGAGAAGCTGGTGGCCCCCGATTCGACCACCGAGACGTTCGCGGCGTTCAAGTTCCACGTCGACAACTGGCGGTGGCAGGGGGTGCCGTTCTACCTTCGCACCGGCAAGCGGCTGGCGGCGAAGGTCTCCGAGGTCTCCGTCATCTTCCGGTCTCCGCCCCACCAGCTTTTCCCGTCCGCCGCGGTGGAGAGCTGGCAGCCGAACCGGATCGTCCTCCGGATCCAGCCGGAGGAGGGGATCGGCACGCGGATCCAGGTCAAGCAGCCGGGCGCCCGCCTGCTGTTGAGCTCGGCCGACATGCAGTTCCGCTACAGCGAGGCGTTCAAGGCCCCCGCCCCCGAGGCGTACGAGACGCTGCTCCTCGACACGATCCGCGGCGACGCGACGCTCTTCATGCGGGCGGACCAGGTGGAATGCGCATGGGCGGTGGTGGCGCCGATCCTGGAGGCGTGGGAGACGGTGCCTCCCGGCGATTTCCCCGACTACGCGGCCGGCAGCTGGGGGCCGGAGGCGGCGGAGCTTCTTATCGCCCGGGAGGGGCACAGCTGGGTGATGCCGGCGACGCGATGGGGGGGCGGATTGATCGAACGGTTCGTCGACGCCGATGCGCTCGGCCGGGCCGCCGCGGATTTCTTCGCCCGGAAAGCGCGCGAAGCGGTCGAGGCCCGCGGGCGATTTTCGGTTCTTCTCGCCGGCGGCGATACGCCGCGCCGGACGTATGAACTTCTGGCGGTCGAGCCGCATCGGGGTCGCGTCCCGTGGGAGCGGGTGCATCTCTTCTGGGGGGACGAGCGGTGCGTCCCGCCGGACTCCCCGCACAGCAACGCCGCGATGGTCCGCAGGGCGCTCCTCGACCATGTCCCGGTCGAGCCGAAGCACGTCCACCCCGTTCCGTGCGACCGTTTCCCGGAGGAAGCCGCCGAGGCGTACGAAGGGGAGCTTAAAGGATTTTTCCTCGACGGCCCGCCCCGGTTCGACCTGGTTCTCCTTGGATTGGGGGCCGACGGCCACACCGCTTCGCTCCTTCCCGGTTCTGCCGCCGTCGACGAGATGGTCCGCTGGACCGCCGTGGCGAAGCGCCCCGAAGAGGCGTTCTCCCGGGTCACGGTGACGTTGCCGCTGCTGAACGGAGCCGCGACGGTGCTCTTTCTCGTATCCGGGGAGGGAAAGGCCGCCGCACTGAAAACGATCCTCGAAGACGGCGGGAGGTCGGCGGCCTCTCTTCCCGCCTCCCGTGTCCGGCCCGTTTCAGGGGATTTGCGCTGGTTCGTCGACGACGAGGCGGCTTCCGCGTACATCGCCGGCCTTGGTCGCTCTTAGCGGATTTTTGCTTTCGAACGACAGCGCCTTCACCGGGCACGCGGCCACGCATGTGCCGCATTTGACGCAGTCCGTATCCCCGAACTTGCCGTTGTCCTTATCGACATAAGGAGCGATCTGCATGGGGCAGTTCTTCTCGCACAGTTCACAGGATGTGCAGCTGTCTTCGATCATCAGCGGGTATTTGTCCTTCGACATATATCCGGCGATCGTTCCCATGGGGCACACATGGCACCATATGCGGGGATGTATGAAGATCCCGAGCGCGATTCCGACGGACGAGGTGACGGTCAGGACGATCACGAAGGCGAGGCCCATGCGGACCGGGTCGGGCCAGGCGAAGTAAACCTGGGCGCCCAGCACGGCAAAGAGCGCGACGATCACGGCGATTCTCGATCCGTTGGATCTGAATATTTCCGGTATCTTCTTTTTCCTGCTGATGCGATCCAGGAACAGGTCGAAAAAGCTGCCGCGCGGGCACATCCAGTCGCACCACATGCGGCCCTTATATACCGCGATGCCGAGCGCGCCGAGCATGCAGCCGATCAGCAGGAAGCCCAGGAGCGGATAAAACCAGCCGACAACCGCGACGAGAGGCAGTCCCAGCCAGGTGTAGAGCTGTAATTTTCTTCGATGGGTTTTGAATTCCGGAAGGCTCATCTCATCCTGCCCCTTTTCTTCTGTTCCATGAATTCGAGGAATGTTTCCATGTTGCACTTGCCGGTCTTTTTCTGATACTCGGCGCAGTCTCCAAGCGACTGCAGGTCTCTTGTATGCGTCTCGTCATCGCCAAGCGCTTTCCTCAGCAGTTTCACGAGAGACGCCAACGGCCCGGGTAGCGTTTTCTTCCGGCGGTAATACATCATCTTGCCGTCCCGCCTGGCTTCCAGAAGCCCGGCTTTGGAGAGCAGGGACAGGTTGCGCGACACCAGCGGCTGGGACATTTCGAGTACGCCCATCATCTGGCATACGCAAAGTTCCCTGTTGTCCAGCAGCAGCAAAATCCTCAGCCTCGAAGAATCGGCAAGAAGCCCCAATATGCCGGTCATCGTTTTCATATAAACGTATATATATATGATTATGTGGAAGACGTCAAGCGGGTTAATGCGATGCCCGTCGGCCCCGGCCCGGTTCAGTGCCTCCCCCGGCTCCGTTCCTTCGCGGGGAGGATCTCCAGGCAGGTCGTCCACCACCCCGTCCCGATCGTTTCCACGAACGGCTCGACGATTCCCTCGGATCGCATCTCTTCCGCGAGACGCTCGTGATCGTATCGCAACGGGAGGAAGGCGGCATCGGGCGTTTCCCCTGACAGGTCCAGCACGGCATACCAGACGTGGGTCCGACCGTCGTTTGCCGGCCGCCCGATCGCCCCGACATTGACGACGAGCCGCCCGTCCGGCAGGCGGCGCTTCCAGGGGATCCCCGTGTGGGTCACCGCCAGGACGTCGCACCGCGCGTCGTCGACCAGGCGGGCGAGAAACGGATCGGGGGAAAGCGACTCCCACAGGAACTCGTTCTGCCGGCGCGGGGAGCCGTGGCAAAGAAGGATCCGCTCATCTTTCGGTCCGCGAAGGCGGATCTCCGCCGGCAAGGCCGCCAGGAAGTCCCTGTTCCGGTCCGACGTGTTCCGGAAGGTGTACGCGTAGGAAAGCGCCGCGAAATGGTTGTCCCGCGGATCGGTGTATCCGCAGGCGCAGTCCCCCAGGCGCATCCCGACGGACCGGTCGTAGTTCCCCTGGACGACCGGGACCCCCGCCTCCCGGAGCAGCTCCACGGAGCGGTCGGGGTGCGGCCCGAAGGCGCCGACGTCGCCGAGGCAAAATAATCGCGGCGCGCGGGCCGGGGCCTCCGAAAGAAGCGCTTCCAGCGCGAGGTGATTGTTGTAGACCCCGCCGAAAAGGACGGCCCGCTCGGGGATGCGCTCCATGGCTATCCCTCCCCGGGCGAGAGCGCGAAGTTCGCGCACACGGCGCCGTGCCGAAGGCAGGTGGAGCAGGCGCCAAAGGCGAGGGGAAAGGGCTTGAACGACGACCGGAGGTCGTCCCCCATGCGGGCGCCCGTCTCGTTCACGAGGATCGGGCAGGGCCAGACGCCCCGGGAGGTCGCCAACCGCGCCGTCGAGCAGAGCAGCCGGTCCGCGCCAAGAAGGTCCAGCAGGTCTCCCGTCACCCGGTCCGATTCCGCGTAGCCGCCGCCGCGCGCCTCTTCCCGGCCGATGCGGAACACGGGGAGGAACTTGACCCGCGGCTTGCGGATTCCCGCGGCGCGCATCGCTTTTTCGAAGGCCTCCATCTCCTCCGGCAGGCTGTCGTCCTCCCGAAGCCGCACCGCGGTCACGATCGGGAGAAGCCCCGCCGCTTCCAGCCGGACCGCCCCCTCGAGCGCTTTCGCGTAACTGCCTTTGCCGCGGATCGCGTCGTTTTCCTCTTCCGCCGGTGCGTCCAGGGAGATCCGGATCTCGAGGGAGAAGCGGGAATCGCCCGCGGCTTTCGCGAGCCGGTCGACGGTCCGGCCGGTCAGCAGCGTCCCGTTGGTCAGGATCGTCACCGGAAAGCGGAGGAGGGCATCGCCGGCGATATCCGCCATGTCCGGGAGGAGGAACGGCTCCCCCCCCGTGAAAACCACGTCCCGCGCGCCCCCGGCCTCGGCTTCATCGAGCAGGATTCGCACCTCTTCGCGCGAAAGGGGCGCCATCTCCGGATTCCCGGGCCCGGAGGCGTTGAAGCAATGGGCGCAGCGCAGGTTGCAGGCCAGCCCCGCCACCTGGATCCACAGGGTATCGAGCCCGGTGAACGGGCATTCCGGGGCGTTCACGGAGACTCCTCCCGCGCCGGGGCGGGTCGCAGCCAGGCCCCCAGGGCATATACCCCGAAACAGAGCGAAACGCCGACCAGGTTCACCCACAGCAGGGTGCCGTATTTGCCCGCCCCGATGCTTCCGCGGAACCACTCCAGGCTCAACCCCAGGCCGAAGAGCAGTCCCAGCAGGACGCTGGCGTGGTAGGAGGCCGCCCCCGCCTTGCGCCATCCGGACAGGAGGAACACGGGGGTCAGCCCGATGACCATCGTGCCGCTCACGGTCGTGGCCGACAGGATGGCCGGCTTCGCATAAATCATCAGGTTCCCGAGGATGCCCAGCAGGACCATCGCCCCCCTCGCCAGCGCGATCCTGTCGACCTTCCACCGTCCGAGCAATTCCAGGGAGACCAGCTTGCCCAGGGAGGAGAAAGTGGAGTCGATCGTGGAACAGCCGCTGGTCAGCATCATCAGGTTCATGACCAGGAGGAGCGGGAGGCCGAACGCGGCCGCCGTGGTCAGCGTGGAATTTCCCCCGACGCCCTCCACCCGGTTGTAGATCCCGACGAAGCTGAAAGAAAGGATGAACAGGACGCCGAGGATACCCGCGAGGACGAACGACCGGAGCATTTTCCGCGGCCCGGTGATGAACGCGCGGTCGGTCATCACGGGATCGTGGAAGGGATAGGAGAAGACCTGGAGCAGCGCCACCAGGATCAGGTCCACCCCGCCGGCGAGGGTCCAGGAGCCGCTCAGCACCATTTCCCGCGGCCTTCCCGCCGGGAAGATGTACGCCAGGATGAGGAAGAGGATGACCGCCGCCATCATCATCTGCACGGTGTCCGTGACGATGCTGCTGCGCAGCCCCCCTTTAAGGACGTAGGCGAGCACCAGCGCGGTGATGAGCCAGGAGGCGGCGTAATACTCCGTGCTCTCCCGCGGGCCGAAGTACTGGGCCATGACGATCGTGTTGCTCCAGATCTCGTTCCAGAGTCGTATGAGCAGGATCAGCGAGAAGAGCCAGATGGCGCCCGGGCCGTACCGGGTCCCCAGGTACTGGTGGATGCTGCGGAATCCCCGGTTCCGCAGGCGGTACAGGACCACGCCCGCGACGATGAAGGAGAGCCAGTAGGCCGCGTACGCGACGCCGCCCGGAAGACCGAACTTCTGGCCCAGGTCCGCCGCGTTCTGGACGGACTTGGCGAAGATCCAGGCGATGAGGACGCTCGATGTCAGGAAGAAGCCGCTGGATTCCCTGCCCGACTCGTCCTTTCCCCCGAAGAACTGCTCCACCGGGTCCTTTCCCCGGGCCCGGGGGGAGATCGCGTACATCGCCGCCCCGAAGACGACCAGGATCCCCCAGTTGACCCACTGCACCTGCATCGGTCCTCTCTCCTTACATTCCAGGACGGGCGGATTCCCGTCGTTTCTTCACGGCGTGGACGATCGTCGGAAGGAGCGCGAACAGCCCGAGGAGGGCGAAGGAAGCCAAAACGCGCGGGCTGGCGACCTGCCCCACGCTCTCTATGGCCGCCAGGCTCGCCCCCGCGTTCACATAAACCGCGCCTCCCGGAATGATCCCGAAAAACGTGCCGATCGCGTAGGTCCGCAGCGGCAATCCCGTGACGCCGCACGCCAGGTTGACCAGGAAGAAGGGGAACGCGGGGACCAGGCGAAGGAAGAGGAGATAGGAGAGCCCGCTCTCCCGCAATCCCCGGTCGATCGCCTCCATCCTCTCGCCGAACTTCTTCAGCGCCCAGTCGCGCAGCAGCGTGCGGCTGACCAGGAACGCCAGGACCGCCCCGACGGTCGCCCCCGATACGGCGAGGAGCGTTCCCTGGACGACACCGAAGAGCGCGCCGGCGGCAATGGACAGGACCGCGGCGCCCGGCAGGGAAAACGCCGTCTGGACGATGTAGATCAGCGTGAAGAGCGCGGGGAACAGGAAGGCATGCCGGTCGCGCAGCGCCTCGAGGCCCGCCCGGTTTCCTTTAAGGCTGTCCAGCGTGAGGTGCCTTCCCAGGTCGAGGAAGAAAAACGCCGCCGCGACCGCGGCGAAGGCGGCGAGGATGGCGATCTTCCTCGCGTTCATCCCGGCTTCCTTTCCGGCGGGGACGCACTCCCTCTCAGGCCGAAGAGGAACCGCAGGACCTTCTTCGTCCGGTCGCTGAACAGCTTCTCCGAGTAGTACGACCCGGCGGCTTTTTTCGAGATCTCGGCAAGCGTCGGGTAGGCGTGGATCGCGCCGGCCATCGTGGAGAGCTTCACCCCCCCGTTGATCGCGGCCACCCACTCGTGGATCAGCTCGCCCGCGTTGTGCCCCGCGATCTGGCAGCCCAGGAGCGCTCCGGACGGGCGGATCAGCACCTTGATCATCCCACCGGGTTCCCCCGCCGCCAGCGCGCGGTCGACCTCCCGGAAAGGGGCGGAAAGCACCCGGTATTCCACCCCCGCCTCTTTTGCCCGCTTCTCGTTGAGGCCGATGGAGGCCACCTCGGGGTCGGTGTAAGTGCACCAGGGGACCTTCGTGTAATCGGCCTTCCGGGGGAGCCGGAGCACGGCGTTGGAGAGGGCGATCCCCGCCTCGTACCCCGCCACGTGGGTGAAAGGGAACACGCCGTTCACGTCGCCGCACGCGTAGATGTGCGGCACGTTGGTCCGCATCCTCGCGTCGGCGGGGACCCCTCGGGGGGAGAACGCGACGCCGGCCGCCGGAAGGTCCAGCCCGTCGACGTTCGGTTTCCGCCCCGCGGCCACCAGGAGGACGTCCCCCGTGATGGTCCACGGCGGCCCCTCCCCCTTCGCAGGCCCCACCAGGAGATCCACGGAGCGTCCCGCGACGGCCGCCTTCACGGCTTTCGTGCCGGTGAGGACCTTCACTCCCTCGGCCTCCAGGCGGCTTCGCAGGATCCCGGCGATGTCCGGATCCTCGGGGCCCAGCAGCTGGTCCGCGTATTCGACCACCGTGACGTCCGATCCCAGGCGGCGGAACGCCTGCGCCATCTCGACGCCGATGGGGCCGCCTCCCAGGACCACCAGCCGTCCCGGCAGCTCGCTTTGGGAGAAAACCGTTTCATTGGTCCAATAGGGGACGGTTTCGAGCCCCTCCACGGGCGGGAGCGACGGGCTCGAGCCGGTCGCGAGGATCCACGCCCTGGCGGTCAGGCGGTCGCCGCCCAGCGATACGGTGCGGTCGTCCACGAAGCGCGGCTCGCCGAACCGGACCTCCGCTCCGAGCCCGCGGAAGCGTTCCGGGGAATCGTGCGCCTGTATCGTGTCGATCACCGACCGGACCCGGTCCATGACCGCCGCCAGGTTCGCCGGCGGAAGCTCCAGGGGGGGAAGCCCGAACTCCTTCGCGCGGCGGGCCAGCGACCACACCTCCGCCGTCCGGATCAGCGTCTTGGAGGGGACGCAGCCGAAGTGGAGGCAGTCGCCGCCCAGCTTTCCCGACTTTTCGATGAGGAGCGTCTTCGCGCCGAACCGGGCCGCTCCGGCGGCCGCCGTCAGCCCCGCCGCCCCGCCCCCGAGGATCCCGAGATCGTAGTCGTCCGACGCCATGGGTGCCTCCCGTGATTTTCCCCCGCAGATTCGTCTCTTGGAATGAGGATACCTTACAAAATCCCCGTTATTTTCCCATTCCGGGAACAATTGTTTCGGTCGGGGAATAATGAGATAAAAAGTCGTGGCTAACGGGAAACGACTGCTGTTCGTGGGTGCGGGACACGCCCATCTCTACAGCCTGGCGCGGCTGGACCGGTTTGCCCGCCGGGGGATTTCCGTGACCGTGATCTCCCCGGCCGCTTTCTGGTATTCCGGCATGGGGCCCGGCCTTCTTTCCCAGGAATACGAACCCGGGGACGCCAGCGTGGATGTCCGGGCGATGGTGGAATCGCGCGGAGGGCGTTTCCTGGAAGACCGCGTGGCCTCGATCCATGCGGACGGGCATTACGTGGTTACGGCAGGGGGGGAGCGGGTCCCCTATGAGGCGCTCTCCCTGAACGTCGGAAGCGAAGTGGCGCCGCTGCCCGGTGGTGAGGGAAACGACCGGGTGTTCACGGTCAAACCGGTCTCCCGACTGCTGGAGTTGCGGCGGCGGATCCTCCGGTTCGAACCCGGGCGTGCCGTTCGGATCCTGATAGCGGGCGGAGGCCTCGCCGGCTGCGAGGCGGCGGCCAATGCCCGCGCCCTCTGCCTCCGGCACGGGCGCACGGCTTCGATCCGCCTGGTCACCGGGGGAAGCCGCCTGCTCCCGGACCTGCCAAAAGGCGCGGGGGAGAGGATGGCGGACTGGTGCCGCAGGAATGGAATCGTCGTCGGGACCGGCAGGCGCGTTTCGGGATTCGACGGCGATGCCGTCCTGTTCGAGGACGGCACGCGCGAAGCGGCCGACTTCGTTCTGCTGGCCACCGGCGTGCATCCGCCGGACCTGCTGAAACGGTCGGACCTGGCCACCGATAAGGAAGGGGCCCTGCTGGTAAACGATCACCTGCGGGCGGTTTCGCATCCCGGGGTGTTCGGGGCCGGGGATTGCATCCGTTTCGAACCGATGCCGCTTGCGCGCGTCGGGGTGTATGCCGTCCGCCAGGCCCCCGTCCTGTTCGACAACCTTCTCGCCTCGCTGCTCGGCGGGCCGATGCGCGTTTTCCGGCCGCAGAAGCGGTTCCTGGTGATCCTGAACCTGGGCGACGGGACCGGGCTGCTGTCGCGCGGGAAATTCGTCGCGTCGGGCCGCATGGCCTTCCGGATCAAGGATTGGCTCGATCGCCGCTTCATGCGACGGTTTCGGTCCACGCTCCATGTCCTGCTCTTTGCCCGGTATCCCGCGCCGGGGCGGGCCAAGACGCGCCTGATCCCGGAAATCGGCGACCAAAGCGCGGCGTTGCTGCATCGACGCATGACGGAACACGCCGCGGGCGTGACGCGCGCCGTGCGCGATTCCGGGGATATCGGGATCACGGTCTGCTGCACGGGCGCACGGGTGCGGGATTTCCGCGCCTGGCTGGGAGAGGACCTTCATTATGAAATGCAGCCTGCCGGCGATCTCGGCGTCCGGATGCGGCGGGCGTTCGGGACGGCCTTCTCCCGGGAGGGCGCGGGTGCGTTCGCGGTCGGCACCGACGTTCCCGACCTTTCCCCCGACATCCTCCGTCAAGCCGTCGACGGCCTGCGCGGGCACGATGTCGTCCTGGGGCCCGCGGCGGACGGCGGGTACTACCTCATCGGGATGAGGCGCATCCGCCCGGAATTATTCATGGGCATCGAATGGGGAACCGGGAGCGTCTACCGGCAGACCCGCGACGCGGTCCGGCGTCACGGGATGACGCTCCTGGAACTGCCGACGCTCCACGACGTGGACCGGCCAGGGGACCTGGCGAGGGTCC
The DNA here is from genome assembly GCA_963741515.1 of uncultured bacterium. Taxonomy (GTDB): domain Bacteria; phylum Desulfobacterota; class Deferrimicrobia; order Deferrimicrobiales; family Deferrimicrobiaceae; genus UBA2219. The sequence continues at coordinate 538,659 of CAVUIA010000007.1, read as the reverse complement.
GCGGCGATCTTCGCTTCGCGGAGGCCTTCGGCCGGAAGGCGTCGATCTCCGTCATCATCCCGACCCTCAATGAGGCTTCCGTACTGGGGCGGACCCTGGACGCCGCCCTGGGCGCGGAGGGCGTGGAGGTCATCGTCGCGGACGGCGGCAGCCGGGATGCGACGCGCGAAATCGCTTCGACGGCGGGCGCCGCCGTCCTGGCGGTTCCGGGCGGGCGGGCGGCCCAGATGAACGCCGGCGCCATGGCCGCAAGGGGGCGGGTCCTGCTTTTCCTGCATGCCGACACGCTCCTGCCCGCCGGCTACGCCGACGCCGTTCGCCGGGCCTTGGAGGACCCCTCCACGGTGGCGGGGGCCTTCCGGTTCCGGACCGATGGTTCCGGGATGGCGATCCGCATCGCCGAGCGGATCACGAACTTCCGCTCCGTCGTCCTCCGTTGGCCGTACGGCGACCAGGGATTGTTCCTGGAGAAGCGCGTTTTCGAGGAGGAGGGCGGATTCGCGGCGCTGCCCATCATGGAAGACTTCGACCTGGTTCGCCGCCTCCGCCGCCGCGGTCCCGTCGTGACCTTGGGCGAGCGGGTCCTTACCTCCGCGCGCCGGTGGCAACGATTGGGAATCGTTCGAACCACCTTCCGCAACCAGTGCATGATCGCGGGGTATCTCGCCGGGATCACGCCTGCGCGCCTGTACCGCTACTATTACGGCGGCGATCCGCCGGGATGATCACGCGTTCCGAAGGGATTTCCTGATACGCTCCCGCGCCTCTTCCGAAAGGGTCTCGCCGGTCCGCATTTCCGGAAGGGGCCACGCGGCATCGGGGCGTCGCAATATCTCGCGGATCAGGAGGAGTTGCCGCTCGAATCGCGCACACCCTTTGCAAATGAGGATATGGAGGCGCAGCCGGATCCGCCTGGCGATGGGCAGGGACGTATCCATCGCCAGGGAAATGAGACGGGTCGCATCCTTGCACGAAAGCATCAAGACCCCTCCACGGAACGTCCGAACCAGCGGGTTTCCAGGCATTCGCGCAGGCGTGCCCGCGCGCGATGGAGGATCACCCACAGGTTTGTATCGGTAACGGACAATACCTTACAGATTTCTTTCGTGTCCGCCCCGTCGATCTCCCGAAGGGTGAAGGCCCTCTGGAGGTTCGGGGGCAGCGCCTCCAGGCATTTCGCCAGCTGCCCGAGGAATTCCTGTCTGCCGGAACAGGTCCGCCGGATTCCCTCCCCATTCCGCCGGCCCGGTCGTCCAGTGACCCCTGGCATCGAACGGTTCGCTCCCCGGCGAGTCCGGAAGGTCTCCCTCGGGCAAAGGCGCTTCCCGCGATTGCCTGCGGAAATGATCGTAGATCTTGTGCTTCAGGATGGCGGTAAGCCACGTCCTCTCGGAAGAATCGCCGGAGAACGAATTCCGCACCTTGAGCGCCGCGAGGAAGGTCTCCTGTACCAGGTCCTCGGCCATCGACCGGTCCCTCAAGCGCAGCATCGCGAACCGGAACAGGTAGTCCCCGTACCGGTCCACCCACTCCGACGGATCGACAGGTTGCACGGCACCTCGTCCTTTGTTTTCTTATAGTTACCGGTAGCATAGCACCCCGCATCGGGGATCGGAGTAAGGAATCCCGGTTCCCGGCGACGAAAGGGTGGAAGCGTTCCGCCGGCGGATGGAATCGAATGGAAGAAGGCGCGAAATGGATGGAGGTGCGAAATGGAACATTGGAAGAACGTAATGATGGGAAGAGGGGAGTTTCTTCGATCCGCCCTCCTTCTGGCGGGAGGCATGCTGTTCGACCTTTCGTTGCCCGGCGGGTCGGGCGCGCGCCGCGGAGAAGGGGCGGATCAAGATCTATTCCGCCGCAACAGGAGGGTACGTGACGATGGAAAAAGTCATCAAGACGGAAAAGGAGTGGCGGAAACAGCTGACTCCCGAACAGTTCAACGTCACCCGGGAGAAGGGAACGGAAAGGCCGTTCACCGGCAAGTACGATAAACACTACCGGAAGGGGATCTACGGTTGCGCGTGCTGCGGCACGGACCTGTTCCGATCGGAGACCAAGTTCGATTCCGGGACGGGATGGCCCAGTTTTTACGCCCCGATCGCCCCGGAGAATATCCGGAAGGAGACCGATCGCAGCATTTTCGGCGATAGGACCGAGGTGCTTTGCGCGAGGTGCGACGCCCACCTGGGTCACGTGTTCGATGACGGGCCGAAACCGACCGGCCTTCGCTACTGCATGAACTCGGCGGCCCTTGTGTTCGCCGGGTCGGAGAAGGAAGGAAAATAAGGGGGAAGAACCATGCCGAAGCGAAAGGGGTTCCTGACCATGATGCTGTTATCGTTCATCGCGGCCTCGACGGTCGAGGCGGGGAAGGTCGAGAAGGCGACGTTTGCCGGCGGCTGCTTCTGGTGCATGGAAGCGCCGTTCGACAAGCTGCCCGGCGTGGTCTCGGTCATGCCGGGGTATACCGGCGGGCATGCGAAAAATCCGACGTACGAGCAGGTGTCCGGCGGCGGCGACCGGCCACACCGAGGCGGTCCAGATCGTCTACGACCCGGCCCGGATCGACTACGCCAAACTGCTCGACATCTTCTGGCGCAACATCGACCCGACCGTCCGCAACCGCCAGTTCTGCGACGTCGGCTCCCAGTACCGCTCCGGGATTTTCTACCACAGCGAGGAGCAGCGGCTGCTGGCCCTGAAGTCGAAGGAGGCGCTGGAGAAAATCCAAATCCTTCAAGGAGCCGATCGTCACCGAGGTCACCGAGGCGGGCGAATTCTATCCGGCGGAGGAGTACCACCGGCAATATTATAAGAAAAACCCGGTCCGTTATCGGTACTACAGAAGCGGGTGCGGCCGCGACCATCGGCTCAAGGAGTTGTGGGGGGATGCGGCCGGGCATTGAGCGGGGTCTTGCCGAAGGCCCCGGTGGAAGTGGCCACCGGGGCCGGCAAGTTATTTCCTCCCGCTATGATTGGAAGATTTTCGGCACCCCCAGCACCTTGATGGGATCCTCGCCGGGCTTGAGGCCCATCAGCTTCACCAGTTCGGGCCGGATCTTCTCCCATTGCTCCTTCGCCAGTTCCTTCCCTTTCACCGTCTTGGCCTCCTCGAACAGGCGGAAGAACACGTAGTAGACGATGTGGCCCTCCTCCTTCGTGTCCTTCGCCATCCAGCGCTTCTGCGCGAGCACTCTCCACTTGCTGCCGTCGGGCACCACGGACTCGTAGACGAACTGGGAGATCAGGTCGGCATCGTGGGCGATCCTGGCGATTTCGTTTTCCGGCTCCGGGTAGACGACCTGCCAGGCGCCCTTCCGGCCCGCCGCGGCGTCCACGGAATCCCGGAAATACCAGTACCCGGTGGAATGCTCCAGGACGGCCGCCTGGATCATGTCGATGTCTGTCGAGGCGAACTTTTCCCTGGCCGCGATCTCACCGGCCGCGATAGCGCCGGTGATGTGGTGGATGAGGGCGAGGTTGCCTCCGACCTTCGGGTTTATCAGCACCGCCCCGTCGCTCCAGAACCCGCGAGAGTTCTTGAAGTATCCCGCATTTTTCAGTCTCGAGACCGCCTCGGCGGCTTTCGCGAGCACTTCGGGGTTCGTCAGGACGGCCGACTTGTCCTCCTTGCTGATGTTGTGGAAGATGTCCGTCACCACCGCCAGCTTCCGCTCCGCCCTGGACAGCTGTTTCGCCATCTCGTAGGCCAGTGCGGAGCAGACCCGGTTGTGGAGGATGTCGGACTCGGGGCTTTTAAGCTGCGCGACCGTCGTGCCGATCATGATGTCCATGAGGCCCTGAAGCTCCGGAAATTCCCCGAGGTAAGCCTTCTCCCAGGTCAGGTAGGGCTCCGGCAGCCCGTACTTGTCCTGCGAGGCGGCCCCTGCGACGCCCGCCGCCCCGAAGACCAAAGCCGCCGAAACCAGGAAAATGATGAGCCTCTTCATGTTCCCTCCTTTCCGGTTCATGCTCATGGTTGGTTCCCCTCTGATCGGTCCACCCGTCTATTAGTGTAAATCTTCGAATGCCCTGGTTGCGGCGCGAAATCGGTCCGATTTTCTTTCCGTAACCCCGATCTGTTGCCGGATCCCTCGCATCTCATCGATAAGAATCAGGGAAGGGGTGGTCGCCATGGAAATGAAGAAGATCGTCAAGACTCTGTTGTTTTCCTTTCTGATGATCGTTCCGTTACTGGTATTTTCGGCGGATGCACCGGTGACCCGGGTGAAAGGGAAGACGGTCATCGGCCAGGAGAAGCCCCTGGGAAACGGCGTCGTGTGGTCGTGGGTGGAATACGGTTCCGAAGGAACTCCCGTCGCGATAGGCGTGAGCTTTACCGAGACGGCTTTATCCGGGCTGCCGGAGAACCCGCCTTCCGACATCCCTTTCTGGGATTATGAGTTGGCGCTGCCGAAGCAGGTCCAGGTTCCTCCCTTCGACCACATCGCCGTGGACTGGAACCCGGCCGGACACATGCCGCCGGGAGTGTACGATGTTCCGCATTTCGATTTTCATTTCTACATGATCACTTCGGACGAGCGGAACAGGATCACCGTGAACAAGGAGGATATGGCCAAACACGCCAGGAAACCGTCTTCGGAATTTATCCCGGCGGGATATATCCTGCCGGATGGAACCCAGGAGCCTCGCATGGGGTCGCATTGGATCGATCCCGACGGGCCGGAGTTCCATAAGCAGCCGTTCCAAAAAGACGTTTATATACGGCTCCTATAACGGGAAAGTGGTTTTTTACGAGCCGATGGTGTCGCTGGCCCACTTGAAGGAACACAAGACGAATGCCACCGAGACCATCAAGCTCCCGGCATCCTACGAAACGTCCGGTTATTACCCGGTTGCCTACAGCGTCAAGTACGACGCCGTGCGCAGGGAATACACCGTGTCGCTGGATGGCTTGACGCGGAGGTAAGCGTTTTATGGGAGCCCCTTCGGGTTGGGGTATTCTAATCGAATGAGTGTCCATGGAAGGGGTGAGGCCCGGGCGTGACGGCGGACAACGTCTCTTTCGGTTACAGGCAGGTCGCGTCGGACGAGAAGAAGCGGCTCGTCCAGGGGCACTTCGACCCCATCGCCCGCACGTACGACCTGGCCGATATGAGGGACACGCGCCGCTTCGACGCCGCCAACTCCCGGCCGCTGCTCGAGCGAAGCGGCGTTCGGTGCCCCGACTTCCGGTACGAGATCTTCGCGCGATGCATGTCGTTTGCCGTCGTGTCCGGCTGGCGTTCACCGCTTCAAGCCGTTCCCGGAATGCTTTCCGGGAGTACGGAAAAGGGTCAAGGAGACGAATCATGAAGGTCATCATCGTCGGGGGAGTGGCCGGGGGCGCATCGTGCGCGGCGCGCCTGCGAAGGCTGGACGAAAAAGCCGGGATCCTCTTGGTTGAACGCGGGCCTTACGTCTCGTACGCGAACTGCGGACTGCCTTACCATGTCGGGGGCTCGATCGAGCGGGAGGAGAGCCTCCTGGTGGCGACGGAACAGACGTTTCGGACGCGGTTCGCCGTCGATTGCCGGACGCATTGCGAGGCGGTCGGCATCTCGGCCGAACGGAAAACCGTGGAACTCAAGGACCACAGGACCGGCATGGCGACCACGGAGAAATACGACAAGCTCGTGCTGTCGCCCGGTGCGGCGCCGATCCGCCCTCCGCTGCCGGGCATCGATCTTCCGGGAATCTTCCAGGTGAGAACCGTGCCGGACGCGAGGAGCATACGCGAATGGCTTGACCGGACGGCGACGAAGCCGAAGCGCGCGGTGGTGGTCGGCGGCGGATTCATCGGCCTCGAGATGGTGGAAAACCTGGTCCGCCGCGGCCTCGAAGCGACGGTGATCGAGAAGCTCGATCAGGTCATGCCGCCGCTCGATCCGGAAATGGCGCGCCTCGTGGAGCCTTACATGGCAAAGCGCGGCGTCCGGCTCGTGCTCGGAGACGGCGTGGCCGGATTCCGTCGGTCCCCCGACGGTTCGCTGGAAGTCCAGGCGAGTTCAGGCAAGAGCCATCCCGCGGACATCGTGATCCTGGCGATCGGCGTGCGTCCGGAGACCGCGCTGGCGAAGATGGCCGGGATCGAAATCGGCCGGCTCGGGGGGATCCGGGTCGATGAGCGGATGCGCACGACCGACCCCGATATCTTCGCCGTAGGCGACGCGGTGGAAGTCAGGGATTTCGTCACCGGCCAATGGACGCTCATCCCGCTCGCCGGGCCGGCCAACCGGCAGGGCCGGATCGCGGCCGATGCGATCGCCGGGCGCGACTCCCGTTTTCGGGGCACCCAGGGCACCTCGATCTGCCGGGTATTCGAAGGAGTGGTCGCCCAGACCGGCGCCAGCGAAAAAACCCTTGTCCGGCTCGGAGACAAGGACTTCGAGAAGATCTACCTCTACCCGAATTCGCACGCGGGGTACTATCCGGGCGCGAAAACACTCGCGATCAAGGTCCTTTTCCGGAAATCCGACGGACGCCTCCTCGGGGCGCAGGTGGTGGGAGAAGACGGCGTCGACAAGCGGATCGATTCCTTCGCCATGGCGGTCCAGATGGGCTGCACCGTTTACGACCTGGAAGAGGCGGAGCTCTGCTACGCGCCCCCGTTCGGAAGCGCAAAGGACCCCGTCAACTTCGCGGGGATGGTCGCGGCGAACGTCCTCCGCGGCGACATGCCGCTCTGTCACTGGAATTCCGTGGAAGGCGGGTTCCTTCTCGATGTGCGCAACCCGCTGGAACTTGCCGGGGAATCGGTCCCGGGCGCCGTCAACATCCCGCTGCCGCAGCTGCGGGCACGACTGGGCGAACTTCCACGCGACCGCGACATCCTCGTCTTTTGCCGCTCCGCCCAGCGATCCTACCTCGCGACGCGCATCCTTCTGCAGAACGGATTCAAGGCGCGAAACATCTCCGGCGGGATGTTGTCGCGCGGAACGGCGTGAGCGGATCAGACGGCTTTCTTCGCGTAATCCACCATCCCCTGGAAGTCGACGACCACGACATCCTCGTTTCCGACCACCCAGGCATCATGCCCGGACGGCAGGAGCGAAATATCGCCGGGTTTGCACTCGAGCTCCGTTCCGTCATCCATCACGACTTTCAGGGTTCCCGCCACGTGATACTGGAAATGGGGGGCCTCGCAGCTCTTTGTTTTTACTAGCGGTTGTACGGACGTGGACCAACGCCATCCCGGTTTCAGCGTGGCACGGCCGATCGTCGCTCCCCCGATCGTTATCAACTCCACTTTGCCCTTTGGGAAATCCCGCACCTCATCGGCCTTGACGAAGTTTTTTCTTTCCAGTCCTCGTTCCATATCGACACCTCCCCATGCCCATTGGATGAGGCGGAGGGGCTGAAGGTCTCTCCCGGGAGCAACTAGCCTTAGCGAGGCCGCACCGTCCCGACCTGCTGCAGCAGCTCGGCGGGGCTGCACGTCGGCGGCATGCAGGTGCGCTCTTCGCAGACGTAGGCCGTGGCGCGGCCGCCGGCGGCCACCTTTCCACCCACCAACGGGATGATCCGCGCCGCCTTCTCCTGTTCCGGCCCTTCCCGGACAACGGACAGGACCCGGTTCGGGACGAACCTGCCGCGGAACGCGGAGAGAAGGGGCGCCGCCTCGTCCTTCCCCGCTTCCCGCGGGAGGACGACCACGACCTGTTTGGGCCTGTCGTGGAGGAAATCGAGCGCGAGCAGCATCTCGGAGAGCGAGATCGGGTTGCCCCGCAAGGTGGGCGCCGCGTAACGGAACGCCTTTTCCGCCCGTACCCGGTACCGCGGATCCGTCGTGAATTCATGGAGCCGCAGGATGTTCAGGACGGCCACCGACGTTCCGGACGGCTCCGCGCCGTCGTACATCGGCTTCTCCCGAACGAGGAGTTCCTCGTGTCCGTCTCCCGTCAGGAAGAATCCGCCGCGATCCTTGTCCTCGAAGCGGTCCGCCAGGACGGCGTCCAGCGCGACGGCTTCCTCGAGCCAGGCGATATCGGCGGAGGCTTCGTACAGGTCCAGGAAGCCCGCGACGAGGAATGCGTGATCCTCCAGAAGACCGGAGTGCCTTGCCTCCCCATCCTTCCATGTCCGGCAAAGCCGCCCGTCCCGGAAGGCGTTTTCCAGAAGGAACCGGGCGGCCCGGCATGCCCGGTCGACGTACTCCGGATCGCCCAGGACGAACCCCGCGCGAGCGTATGCGGAAATCGCCAACCCGTTCCATGCGGTCAGGATCTTCTCGTCCCGGATCGGGCCGGGCCGCAGGTTTCGCGCCCGGAAGAGAAGGGCTTTCGCCTCCGAGAGGACGGCATCCAGTTCCGCTTCCGAAAGCCCGAGGTCCCGGGCGACGGCGGCCGGGGAGGCCGGCACGTGCAGGACCGACCGGCCCTCGAAGTTCCCTCCCGCGGTCACGCCGTAATACCGGGAAACGATCCGCCCTCGTTCCGCGCCCAGCGCCGCCTCGATCTCCGCCGGGGTCCAGGTGAAGAAGGTCCCCTCTGCCCGGCGGCCGCCTTCGACCGGGCTGTCCGCGTCCGTGGCGGAGTAGAACGCCCCTCCCGGCGCGGTCATGTCCCGCTCGATGAAGCGCAGTGTCTCCCGCGCGACCCGGGCGAAATCCTCCCTGCCGGTCGCCTGGAAGCCCTCCAGGTAGGCGAAGACGAGGAGCGCGTTGTCGTAGAGCATCTTCTCGAAATGGGGGACGAGCCATTTCTGGTCCGTGGAGTACCGGTGGAATCCTCCGCCCACCTGGTCGCAGATCCCCCCGGCGGCCATCGCCTCGAGGGTCCGCGTCGCCATGTCAAGGTACGCTCCCTCCCCCGTCCGCCGGTGAAAGCGGAGCAGGAAACGGACGGGAAGGTGGCTTGGGAACTTCGGCACCGAGGCCATGCCCCCGTGCACGGGGTCGAAACGGTCCAGGTAGATGCGCGCCGCATCGGTCAACGCCACGGCGGCGGGAAGCTCGTCCCCGCCTTCCGGCGACAACTCCTGGCGGATGAACGCCGTCGCCTTGCCGCTGATCTCCTCCACCTCCGACGCCATGGAAACGTAGCTGTCCCCCAGTGTCCGGAGGACCTCCAGGAAGCCGGTTCCCGGCCCGTAGCGGTCGTCCCGGGGGGGAAAGTACGTCCCGCCGAAGAACGGCTTCCGGTCCGGGGTCAGCCAGACGTTCAGCGGCCATCCGCCGCCGCCGGAGAAGCCCTGGACGGCCTTCATATAGATCGCGTCCACGTCGGGGCGTTCCTCCCGGTCCACCTTCACGGCGATGAAATTTTCGTTCAGGGCGCGGGCGATCTCCTCGTCCTCGAACGATTCCTCCTCCATGACGTGGCACCAGTGGCAGGTGGAGTAGCCGATGCTCACGAATACGGGACGCCGGAGCCGCCGCGCCTGTTCGAACGCCTCGTCACCCCAGGGATACCAGTCGACCGGGTTGTGCGCGTGCTGAAGAAGGTAGGGGCTCGTCTCCAGAAAGAGCCGGTTCGTGTATTTCGCCCACCCGTTCGGCCCGTGGTGCCTCGTCCTCGGCCGATATCCCTCCCCGCGGTTCCGCAGCGCCCCCGCGAACCGGTCCATCAGCTCCGGAACAGCCATGGAGCCGCCGGGCGGGGGGGTGTAGGACGGCAGTCGTTCCATCGGAGTCCTCCTTTGTTGATTCTCACTAGGAATTTGATGAGGCAGCCGCGCTGAAGTTCCCGCCCCGGATTTTTTTCCGTTCCGAGGAAACTCCTTCGTTTTCGTAGCACCAAATCCACATGGACCGCAACCGTGGAGATAAACGTTCGTGAACAGGGGGTGCGCGATGACTATCTCGATAGGGTGCAGGGAACTGGGGATGGATTGTTATTTCGTGACGGATGGGGAAACGATAGAGGGTGCGATCGAATCGCTCATGCGCCATGTGCAGACGGAGCATGGCGAGGACTGGTTCGAGCTCGAGGATATCTACGAGGCCGCCTGCCAGGTCATCCGGAAGAGAGCCTCTTGATTCGGGATGAGCGCCCTTGGTCAGGTGCGGCGCCTGACCTAGCCGTCTGCCATCAGCTTCTGGATGATGCTTTCCAGAATTTCGTCGGCTTTTTCCACCGGCACCTGGCATGTGCCGACATATTTGTGACCGCCGCCCCCGTGCTTCAGCATCAGGGACCCCACGTCGGTTTTCGCGGTCTTGTTCAGGATGCTGTATCCGCAGGTAATTACGATGTTCTGCTTCTGGAAGCCCCAGAGCACCTGCAATGAGATGTTTTGCTCCGGGTACATGGAGTACACCATGAAGCGGTTGCTCGTATAGATTTCTTCCACATTGCGCAGGTCCGTCACGATCACATTCTTGCGGATGACGGTATTTTCCCGGATCATGTCCTTGAACAGCGCGTCCTGCTGGAAGTAACGGCGTGTGCGCTCCTTCACGTCTTCCAGTTCCAGGATTTCGTCGACCGTTTTGGTCAGGCAATGATCGATCATGTCCATCATCAGGGCGTAGTTGGAAATCCGGTAGTCGTGGTAGCGCCCAAGGCCGGTGCGGGAATCCATGACAAAGGAAAGCAGTGTCCAGCCGGTGGGATTGAGAATGTCTTCCCGGGAAAAATTTCCGGAGTCGGCTTTGTTGACGCCCGCCACCACCTCGGGGATCAGGGGGCTCCTGAACTTGTCAGCGCCGTAATAGCGATAGATCACGTCCGCCGCGCTGGGGGCGGCGGGTTCGCTGGCGCCCTCGAAGGAGTCGAACCGTTTCCTTTCCGCCTCGCTGGAGTGATGGTCGAACCAGAGCCCGCATCCCTTCACATAGGGGATGTTGGTGAGAATATCGTTTTTGGTCACCTCGACCTTTCCATCCTGTATGTCCTTGGGGTGCACGAATTTGATTTCGTCGTACATTCCAAGGTCCTTCAGAAGGACCGCGCATCCCAGCCCATCGAAATCCGATCGGGTCAGCAGTCTCATCATTTCGCTCCTGATGTCGGTATTTTCGCCACGGAAAGGATCAAGGGGAGGAGGGGTCCGGTGCGGCCGGTTCGACGCCCGGGTCGCCGGCGCCGACGTTGAACCCCGAATCGACGAAGTGCACTTCTCCGGTCACGCCGGAAGCCCAGTCCGAAAGGAGGTACGTTGCGGCGTTCCCCACCTCTTCCTGCGTCACGTTCCGTTTGAGCATGGCGCCGCGGGCGTTCTTCTCCATCAGCCGGCGGAAATCGCCCACGCCGGAGGCGGCCAGCGTGCGGATCGGCCCCGCCGAGATGGCGTTGACGCGGATCCCTTCCGCCCCGAGGTCGTATGCCAGGTAACGGGTCGCCGCTTCGAGGGCGGCCTTCGCCACGCCCATCACGTTGTAGTTCGGCACGGCGCGCACCGCCCCGAGGTAGCTCATCGTCAGCATGGACCCCCCCGGGCCCATCAGCCGGGCGGCCCGCCGGGCGCAGGCGATGAAGGAGTATGCGGAAATGTCCAGCGCGAGGTGGAAATCGGCGCGCGTGGTATCCCGGAAGTTGTCCCTCAGCGATTTGCTGTTGGCGAAGGCGATGGAGTGCACAAGGAAATCGAGCCGCCCCCAGCGGGCCTCGACCTTGGAGAAGAAGTCGTCGAGCTGGGCATCGTCGCCGACATCGAGCGGTTCGATGAAGTCCGACTGTATCGATTCCGCCAGGGGGTGGACGCGTTTCTTCAGCGCTTCGCCGAGATAGTTGAACCCGAGTTCGGCCCCCTCGCGGTGGCAGGCCCTGGCCACGCCCCACGCGATGGATTTATCGTTGGCGACGCCGAGGATCAGCCCTTTCCTGCCTTGCAGTATCCCCACGAGACGACCTCCGATTGCGACTAATTCTGTATTATCGCACCAGCGAGCCTGTGCTCTATTGCCTTTCTTATTCCGACGGGAGGGTCATCCCCGGAAGGACCTTTTTCTCCTTCTTCACCTCGTCGAGCGTATCGAAGACGACCTCGAGGAAGGCCTCGCGGCTTCCCTCCACGGCGTAGAAGGTCTTTCCGCCGTAATCGACCTCCCCATAGGCGTCGGTCCATCGTTTCGCGAGAAGCTTGTACTTCCGTTCGGGATCCCGGTCCGTCGATGGGGAACCGAATACCAGCGACTCTCCCGGCTCGAAGCTTACGGCGATGAACGTGTCGCCGACCTCGGTTGCGACCCCCGGGGTTCGGGCGCGGATGATCACTTTCTCGGCGATCCCGGACTCTTTCCTCACAAGGCTGTGGCTCTTCGAGATCTCGCTTTCCTCCCGGAGAAATTCCCTCTGGAGCGTGATGTCGCTGGAGACGTAATACTGCAGTTTTTTCAGATCGCCGCTTTTCAGCTCGTATTGCGTCCGGATCCCCCGGGTGAAGGCGACCCGGTTGGCCGTGCACCCGGCCATGACGAACGAAACGGCGAGGATCGCCGCGGCGCAGATCCTGCCGGTCGATGCGAACGGGATGGGTCGATCCGTCATGCGAACCTCCGGGCCGGTGTGTTGCGTCAGACCTTGTGCGCTACCGCGTCCTGCCTCCGCCCCCGCCGCTGTATCCGCCGCCACGCCCGCCGCTTCCCCCGAAATTCCCGGACCCGCCGGAATACCCCCGGTAGCCGCCTCCCCCGTAGGACCCGTACCCCGTAACGGAGCCCCGGGTCGACGGGTAGGACGTGTATCCGCTGGGGCCGGCGCTGCTGCGGGGACCGGCACTGCCGGTGTACCCGGAACCCTGCCGATAGGGGGAAGAATACCCCTGTCTTCCGTAGGAACCGCCCGTCGCGCCGGATCCGGCCGGGACGGCGGAAACCCGTCCGCCGCCTGCCGGGGAGGGACGCGTCGCCTGGCCGGCGCCCCGTTGGGCGGAGGAGGGAGCGGCGGCGACCTGTCCTCCTGCGGAGGGCACCCGCCCTTCGCTACCCCGGGAGGAGGCCGCGCCTCTCGACATCGGCTGGTTCCACTGAGCCAGCCGGGTATCGGTGCGGGAAAAGTTGTTCGCGGAGTTCGGCCGGGTTTCCCCCCGCCCCGGCTGCTCCGGGACCCATCGGACGTGGCGTCCATCGTTCTCGAAGCGCACGTTGGCCGAATTGTAATGCCCGTAGTGGTAGGAATACGGGTATCCGTGGTAGTAGTATCCGCCGGAATAGAAGCTGCACGGCGCCCAGACCCACCCCCATGCGCCGACGGTAACCCACCAGCCGTAGTGATAGGGCCACCAGCCCCACGGTTCGTAGCCGACCCAGTTCCAGCCGTACGGGTACACCCATGCCCAGCGGCCGTAGTAGTAGGGGGCCCAGTCATCCGTCACATTGGGCCGCCAGACATATCCATATTCCGAAGTCCACACCCACTCTCCATGCCCGCGAAGCTCGGTGGCCGCCGACCCGGGGATCCCCGCCTTCCGCTCCGCTTCGGTCAGCGTCGGCTCGGCAGGCGGCCGGGTTTCCGGACGTCCGGCCTTGCTCACCGTGACTTCCTTGCCGATGGAAGCTTCCTCTCCGCCCGCCACGGCCACCGGGCTCACGCCTTCCCCGGAGACGGTCCCCCCTCCGCGACGTATGTCCAGTTTCGATACTTGGCCGTCGACGGTCAGCCAGTACAGCCCCGGGGCGTCCAGGGAGACGTCCCGGTCCCCGGGCAGCTTCACCGTCACGGGCGCGAAGTCCTCCTTCGGCAGCGAGAAGGCCGCCCGTCCGGTCCGAAGCCGGAAGGAGGCTTTCCGCTCGCCGAGTTGACGCACGTCCACTTCGGAGCCCCCCTCGAGGAGCAGATACTGGCTTCCCCGGAACTGGATCTCGGCCTCGGAATCTTTCGGGATGCTCACACGCGCGCGTTCCACAACGGGGAAATTGTGGGAATACTCCTCCCATTCCATGGAATCGGCCGGCCGGACCCAGGCCGTCCCCTTGGAGATCTTCAGGCGCGCGACGGCGGTGGAGGGGGTGATTTCCTCCTCGGGAGCCGCGCCGGCCGGCAGGGCGGTCGCCGAGAGGAACAACAGTGCGATCGCGAAAGAAAAAACCGCCAGGGTGGCGCGAAGGGATGTTTTCATGCGGACCTCCTTCCGGAAACGGAGACGGCTTCCCGCTGGACCCAAGAAACATTCTTGATATATTTTACCCCAGTGCGACCATGTCCTGCATCAGGGTTGATCGGTTGCCCGCCCTGCGGTACTACAGTACAGTGTCATCAAGAAGGCGGCCCGGAGGATCCCATGGCGGAAAAAGACGTAACGCAGATCCTGGCGGCGGCGGAGCAGGCGGTGAAGCTCCGGGAGGCCGTCGTCAAGACATGGAATTTCGTCCTGAAAATCTTTGACGACCATCTCGATTCCCTTCCGGGAAACCCGGTCGACCAGTCGCCCAAGGCGTTGTTTTCCCAGGATTCCCGGGAAGTCTTCTCCCAGAATTTCACCGCACAGCGCAAACGCCTAAAGGAGCACGCCCGGGAGATTTCCGCATCCCCCGAAAAATGCATCGCGATCCTGGAGAGGATCGTGGAAAAAGGGCAGGAGTTTTCCGCCAAGGAGAAGTTCCAGTATCACCCGGATGTCGTCGCCGCCTCGAAGAACGAGATCCTCGCGTTGGTGAAAGCGGCGCAGAGCGTGTTCCCCGCCGGCGGCAAGGGCTGATATCCTCCCGGCCCGCCCAGTTCGCGGGCCTGGCGGATGAAGGTCCTGACGGTCGCTTTGGGGATCATGGGACCGGCCTCCTCCTCCTTCTGATATTATCCCCTTGTAGTTCCGACGAACACCCTGCCGTTGTGAAGACGCGCGCGCCACCTCTGGACCCGGAGGTTCCCATGGCCAGGACAAAGCTGCCCGTCGAGGAATTCCAAAACAATAACTACCGCACCGGAGTGGGGGCGGCCGAGATCCGGCAGGCGATCCTCGACCACCTGCACTACACCCAGGGGCGGAGCATCGACTTCGCGACTCCGACGGACTGGTACATGGCGGTGGCCCACGCGGTCCGCGACCGGATGCTCGATGACTGGCTCAAGTCGCTGGGGCACCTGCGCCGCAGGGAAGATGAAGATCGTCAGCTACCTGTCGGCCGAGTTCCTGATGGGGCCGCACCTCGGCAACAACCTGGTCAACCTGGGGATCCTGGACGCAGGTCCGGCAGGCCGTGGCCGAGCTGGGCCAGGACCTGGACGACCTGCTCGCCAGGAGGAGGAGCCCGGGCTGGGCAACGGCGGCCTGGGCCGGCTGGCCGCCTGCTACCTGGACTCGCTGGCCACCCTGCGCGTCCCGGCCATCGGCTACGGCATCCGCTACGAGTTCGGCATCTTCGACCAGGAGATCCGCGACGGCTGGCAGGTGGAGATCACCGACAAGTGGCTGCGCCTCGGCAACCCCTGGGAGATCTGCCGGCCGGAGATCGCCTACTACGGTCAAGCTTCGGCGGCCACACCGAGCACGTTCCGTGACGACGAGGGCCGGCTGCGGGTCCGCTGGGTGCCGGACCGGGTCGTCAAGGGGATCGCCTACGACACCCCGGTGCCCGGCTACCGCTCCGGGATGACCGGACCTGCTGCGGCTCTGGAAGGCCGAGGCGGTGGAGTCCTTCGACTTCCAGGCCTTCAACGTCGGCGACTACTACGGGGCCGTGGACGAGAAGATCGTCTCCGAGACCATCTCCAAGGTCCTCTATCCCAACGACGAGCCGGCGGTCGGCAAGAAGCTGCGCCTGAGCCAGCAGTATTTCTTCGTCTCCTGCTCGCTGCAGGACATGATCCGGATCCACCTGCGGCGCGGGGACCGCCATCGAGGACTTCCCCGAGAGCTTCGCCGTGCAGCTCAACGACACCCACCCGGCCATCGCCGTCGCCGAGCTGATGCGCCTGCTGGTGGACGAGCACGGGCTGGAGTGGGACGCCGCCTGGGAGATCACCCGCGACGACCTTCGGCCTACACCAACCACACCCTGCTGCCCGAGGCGCTGGAGAAGTGGCCGCTGCCGCTCTTCGCCGCAGCTGCTGCCGCGCCACCTGGAGATCATCTACGAGATCAACCGCCGCTTCCTCGACGAGGTGCGCGAGCGCTTCCCCGGCGACGAGGACCGGGTGCGGCGCATGTCCCTCATCGACGAGAGCGGCGAGCGGTACGTGCGCATGGCGCACCTGGCCAGCGTCGGCAGCCACGCCATCAACGGCGTGGCCGCGCTGCACACCGAGCTGCTCAAGCAGACCGTCCTGCAGGGACTTCTACGAGCTGTACCCGGAGCGGTTCCACAACGTGACCAACGGCGTCACCCCCCGGCGCTGGGTGGTGCTGAGCAATCCCGGGCCTGGCCGACCTGATCACGGAGCGGCATCGGCGACGGCTGGGTCACGCGACCTGGAAGAGCTGCGCGGGCTGGAAGCCTTCGCGCCGAGACGCGCCTTCCAGGCGGAGTGGCGCAGGGTCAAGCGAGGCGAACAAGGAGCGCGCTGGCCGCGATGATCGCGGAGCGGACCGGCGTCGCGGTCGACCCGGCCTCGCTCTTCGACGTGCAGGTCAAGCGCATCCACGAGTACAAGCGCCAGCACCTGAACGTGCTGCACATCATCACCCTGTACAACCGGATCAAGCGCGACCCGCAGGCCGACGTGACGCCCCGCACCTTCATCTTCGGCGGCAAGGCGGCGCCGGGCTACTTCATGGCCAAGCTGATCATCAAGCTGATCAACGTCGGTGGCCGAGGTGGTCAACGACGACCCCGACGTGGCCGGGCGCCTCAAGGTGGTCTTCTTCCCCGACTTCAACGTCAAGAACGGCCAGCTGATCTACCCGGCGGCCGACCTGTCCGAGCAGATCTCGACGGCCGGCAAGGAGGCCTCGGGCACCGGCAACATGAAGTTCTCCATGAACGGCGCGCTCACCATCGGCACGCTGGACGGCGCCAACGTCGAGATCCGCGAGGAGGTCGGGGCGGAGAACTTCTTCCTGTTCGGCCTCGATGCCCGGGAGGTGCAGGAACTGAAGTCCGGCGGCTACCACCCGCGCGCTGGTATGAAGGGAACGCGGGCTTGCGGGAGGCCATCGACCGGATCGCCGTCGGGCGTCTTCTCGCCCGGCGACCGGGAGCTGTTCCGGCCGCTGGTGACGCATCTGCTGCGGCACGACGACTACCTGCTGCTGGCCGACTACCAGGCCTACGTCGATGCCAGGACCGGGTCGCCGCCGCCTACCGGGACCCGAAGCGCTGGACGCGAAATGTCGATCCTGAACGTGGCGCGGATGGGGAAATTTTCCTCGGACCGCTCGATCCGCGACTACTGCCGGGACATCTGGCTAACGGGCCCGCTGGAGCCCTGAAGCGCCGCCATCTGCCGGTCGTGGAAGCGGGATAAGAGCCCCAGGGCCGCGCAGCCGCCGATCAGGGCGTAGAGCATGTCGGACTGCGTGTCCCACACGTACCCCTGCGTGCCCAGGAAGTCCTCGGCGTCCCCGCCGAGCAGAAGGGCGGCTCCCCACTCGACGAACTCGTAAGACGCGCTGACGGCGAGCACGATGCAGAGGACGATGAAGGCGAGCATCTTCCCTCTCCGGACGAAGTCGCCCCGGATCAGCACTTCACGGGCGGCGATGGCCGGGACCAGCCCCTGGAAGAAGTGGCCGATCTTGTCGTAGGGATTGCGGCTCATGTCGAGCAGGTCCGCGATCCAGAAGCCGAGGGGGACCCTCGCATAGGTGTAGGCGCCGCCGACGATCAGCACGAGGGCGTGGACGAAGATCAGGCAATACAGCAGGTCCGTCAGGGGAAAGCGGCGCCAGGTGGCGAACAGCACCGCCATGACGATGACGACCGGGGCGACTTCCGCCGCCCAGGTCAGGCGGTCGTACGGATCGGCGCCGGAGAGCGCCAGGAGCGCGAGGAGCACGGCCGCCGCGGCCAGAAGAATGCGGGTTCGGTGCGAGGACGCGGGCATTGTAACCTCGATTCGCATGACGCGGTCAGTCCGCCCGCATCGTTCGGTTCCGCCCCTCGGACTTGGCGCGATACATGGCTGCGTCCGCCCGGCCGACCAGGCTCTCGAACGTTTCCTTCGTCCTGAATTCCGCGACTCCCAGGCTGATGGTCACCCCGCGGAAGCGGCCGATATCGGAAGAGGCCACGGACAGGCGGATCTTTTCGGCCGTGGTGTGCGCGCCCTCGAGGCCCGTGTGCGGGAGGAGCACGATGAACTCTTCCCCTCCCCATCTTCCGATGCAGTCCATTTTCCGGAGGACATTTTTCATCACGTCCGCGGTCATCCGCAGGACGCGGTCGCCCTCGTTGTGCCCGTGTTCGTCGTTGAATTTCTTGAAATGGTCGATGTCGAGCAGGACCAGGGAAAGGGGGCCTTTATAGCGAATGGACCTTGCGAGTTCGATGGCGGCATTTCCCAAGAGGGCGTGCCGGTTGGGGATGTTCGTGAGCAGGTCCGTCCGGGAGATCCATTTCAACCGGACCCGTTCCCGGATGGCGATGACGAAGAACAGGACGACGAAGAGGAACGCCACGGTCGCGGAGGCCAGGGAAACCAGGAAATTCGACGATATCCTGTCCATGAGGGTGTCTTCGGAGATGGAAATGATGTACGCCACGTGCTCCCGGCCGATGTTCTTCACGGACTTGAACAGGACAAGGTACGTCCTGCCGGCGTGCCGCTGCAGGAATTCGAAACTTTCGCCGCGGGCGAGCAACCCGTCGATATGGATGCTGCTCGACCGGAACAGGGCGGCGTGCCTGCTCCCCCGGAGGACCTCGTTGTCGAAGAGGTAATCCGGCGAAAACGTGCTTGCGGAATAGTTGCCCATCTGATCCGCGAAAACGGTCGATTCGGCGACCGACCGCTTCACGGCGAACAGGAAATCCGCCTTTGAAAGCGTCCGGAGCACCTCGAGCAGGGAGCCCATCGAAAACGACAGCTCGACGGAGCCGCAGTGTCTCTTTTCGTGGAAGAGGGGGTACACGAAACGGTACCCGTTCAGGACGCGTCCCTCTTCGTATCCCGAGACAGGCACCTTCGTCTCGTTCGCGACGCGCACGGTCGGCCGGACGTCGTACAGGTTGTCCCCGAAATTGTCCCGGGCGTGCATCCGCAAAAAACTGACGCTGTCGGGGAAATGGAACTGGAATTGCCTGAAGTCGTATTTTTTCAGGAGTTCGTATTCCGGCAGCATCATGTCGTGCAACGGTTCCTCAAGGCGTTCTTGCTCTGCGGAATCTGATTCGTGCGCGCGGCAAACGATGGAAGTCACTTCGGGTATGTTTACCGTGGATTCGAATACATATTGCGAGAAATTTCTCAGGCTCCGGATGGTCGCATCCGTCCTGGAATCGAGCCGGCTCATGCTGGCTTCCAGGTATTGCTTTTCCCGTTCGTTCCGGTTTTCCAGGAGGAAATCCACCAGCAGCGCGTACAGGATCACGATCAGGAGGAAAAACAGGAACCAGAGCTTGTAGGGTTTCAGGTCGGCGGAAGATAGTTTTACGAACACCGGTTTTCTCCAAAGGACAGTCGTCATTACAGGTGGTGTGTGTTCGAAATTACCATAGATTCCCCGCTTCCCGATACCCTGCGGACGGATGTATCCTTTCGGTAACGGTCAAGCGTCGCTCGGCTTTGCCCGGGAGGGCGATCCATGGTCCACGACTACGCCGGAAACATCGGGTACTACGACCGGAACGCGGGAAAATACGAAAGCGCTTCCCGGTATCTCTCGAACAAATACCAGGACGGCGCCCTGCAGGAAGAACTTCGGCAATGCATCGATCTTACCGGTAAAAATCAGCTGGCCGTTCTGGAGATCGGGCCCGGGACCGGATACCTCCTGAGCAAGCTGGTGGAATTCAAAGGGGCCAGCTACAACTACACCGGCGTCGAGCATTCGTCGGAAATAACGAAGATCCTGCTGTCCCGCTACAAATACAGGGTGAGAAACATCAAGGTCCTGCAAGGAAGCATTTCGGTCAAGTACATCGATGAAAACCTGATCGGAAATAAATTCGACCTGATCATAGGCGGTTCCATTCTGCACCAGCTGCCGGACTACGAGGAGGTCGTCAAGAAACTGTCGTGGATGCTGAATGTGAACGGGGTGATGTATTTCGCGAGGGAACCGATACACAAGCGTGAATGCGCCGGATTCAAGAAATGGCAAGACCGTGCGAATGGCATCTATGGATACATGGATTCCAGGGTTTCGAAGCCGGAAGACGCGAAAAAACCGGATTTTTACATGTCCAGGGAAGGTGTCTCCAGAAAACCGTTCATGGTTCTTTGCGAAGCGGATTACAAGCTGGTGATTTACAGGAAATACAATCGAAGAGCTTCCTCTTTCCTGTCGTTTCTCGAAAACAAGTGGTTCAAGCGGTCGAGGATGGACATCTATGGGAATACGATGTTTTCGATAGGCATCCAACGGCAGGATCGCAACCGGTAGCCGCCGGTCCTCACTTCCTCGCCCGGAAGTACTCTCCCAGCCGGTCCAGCGCCTTGTCGATGTTTTCCATCGAGTTCGCGCAGGAGAAGCGCAGGTACCCCTGCGCGCCTTCGCCGAAGTCGATTCCCGGGGTGAGGGCCACCCCGGTGGCCTCCAGGATCTCCATCGCGAGCTTCAGGGAATCGGGGTGGATGTGGCGCGCGTCGGCCAGCACGTAGAACGCCCCCTGGGGCATCCTGCGGACGCCGAGGCCCAGCGCGCGAAGCCGCTCGACCAGGTGACGGCGCCGCTCGTCGTAGGCGGCGCGCATGATCTCCACGTCCCGCCACCCGTCCTTCAGGACCGCGATGCCGGCCTGCTGGACGAAATGGGCCGCGCTGATCAGGAAATTCTGGTGCATGCTCTGGAGGACTCGAATCCAGGAGCCGGGGACGATCAGGTACCCCAGCCGCCATCCCGTCATGGCGAACGTCTTGGAGAATCCCCCGATGACGAAGGCGTCCGGGTCGAACTCGAGGGCGCTGCGCTCCTCTCCCTCGCAGGTCAGCCCGTGATACACCTCGTCCGAGATCAGCGGGACCGGCAGGGACGCCAGCTCTTCGAGCCAGGCGGGAGGCAGGATGGAGCCGGCGGGGTTGGACGGGGAGTTGACGAAAATCCCGCGCGTGCGCGGCGTGATCAGCTTCCGGACCTCCTCGGGGCGCGGCTGGAACCCGTCCTCCTCCCGGGTGCGCAGGAAACAGGGCCTGCCTCCCGGGAAGCGGATGAAGTTGGGATAGCAGGCGTAGCAGGGGTCGGAAAGGATGATCTCGTCGCCCTCTTCGAGCAGCGCGGAGAAGAGAAGCAGCATGAGCGGGCTGGTGCCGGAGGAGACGATGATCCGCCCGGGGTCGACCGCGACGCCGTATCTCCGGGCGTAGTGCCCCGCGATCGCCTCGCGCAGCTCCGGAAGGCCGAGGGAGTGGGTGTATTTCGTTTCCCCTTCCCGTATCGCCCGTATCGCGGCCTCGCACGCCGCCGCCGGCGTCGGGAAGTCGGGCTCCCCCACGCACAGGTAGACGATGTCTCTCCCCGCGGCCTCCAGCTCCTTGGCCCGCTCGAGGACCTCCATCGCGAGGAACGGGGTGACCGCCTCGGCGCGGCGGGAGAAGCGGCGGGGTGGGCTTGGCGTTTTTCATCCGGTCGTCATTCCCTGGCCCCGTGGTTCCTCAATAGCTCGACCATGTCCTTCTGGCCGTTCAGGATCGCGGCGCTCAGCGGCGTCAGGCCGGTCTCTCCCCCCGCGCGGCCATCCGCCCCTTTTTTCCCGAGGAGGGCGGCGACGTCTTTGTGGCATCTCACGCCGCTTTCCTCGACGCGGAGCGGTTTGGCTCCCTGGTAGGCCCTCGCGTTGACATCGGCGCCGTTGGCGATCAGGACCCTGGCCACGTTCTCATGGCCCCAGAATGCCGCCACGTGCAGCGGTGTCCAGCCGTTCACGGCCCTCGAATCGACCGCCGCGCCCTTTTGGATGAGGACCTCGGCCAGCTTCCTGTGATCCCCGTTCGCGGCGATGTGCAGCGGCGTCATGCCGTTCCCGTCCTTCGCGTTGACATCCGCCCCTTTCGAAAGGAGCAGCTCGGCGATATCCCGGTGGCCCCACAACGCCGCATCGTGCAGCGGGGTGCCGCCGCCGGCGGTCCTCGCGTTGACGTCCGTCCCGTCGGCGATCAGTTTCCGTAGCAACTCGACCTTGCCGGCCCCGGCCGCTTCGTGGATCGGGTCCGCCAGGGCGACGGCTGCCGATGATCAGGCAGAGGAAGGACCGCAGCCGCGGCTGCCGCGGCGAGTTTCATTTCGGACGTCCCACTCGAAGGGAGCGTAGTTTCCTCGGGATGCTCATTTTCGCCAATCCGTCGAAGAAATCCCGTCTTCCCGGATACCGGGACTTGAACCCCCTGGCGTCGACCTTGCTGCAGGCCCAGGAACCGGCGAAATCGTCGAATTCGTCCTTCGGATCGCCCATCGGTTCTTCCTTCCGGATCCTGTCCCATTTCGATTTCAGCCGCTTGTTCAGGAAGGAGCTGTAGGGATTGTGGATGTTCAGCCCGTCGGAATAATGCTTCAGCCATTTCTTCCCGGTCTCCGGATCGTCCGGCGGTGCGCCATGGTTTCCCGGGAATACGCAGCGGAATGGCGACCCGGATCCTTTTCCCGCGGAGCAGAAGATATCCCGGGTCGTTCCGTCCCTCCAGGATCAGTCGGACCGCGGGGTTCCGTTTCAGGCCATCCCGCTTCGCGTTTCCTCAGCTCCGGGTCCTCCCTGCAGCAGCAGCTCGATCAGGGCCTCCCGGCCGAAGACCAGGAGCTCCGATCCCGGTTTCGCCCCGTCCGTGAAATGGCATTCCAGGCGGTTGCGCAATTTTTCCAGCAGTTCCTTTTTCCGCTCTTCCCCCTTCGGCGCGTCCTCCCTGCCGCATACCCAGACGGACAGTTTGTTCGTCTCGTCCCTGTACAGGTAGCTGTTGCCGACGACCAACCCATGCCCGCACGACGGGCATGTGACCCGGTTGAACTCCCCGGAGAGGATGGCGTCCTTGAGCTCGGGATCGTGCTCCACGAGAACGTATTCGCAGGCTTCCCCGGTGAAAGTCGCCCCGCAGCTGCAACGGATGTCGTACGCCGCCTTCAGCGCCATGATGCCTCCCCGTAAAAGGCGCCGGGGGCCTTCTCCGGATCCCCGGCGCCGGATTGGTTTTTCCCGTCAGGCCTGTTTCGGGATCAGCAGCCCGTTCTTGTCCGCATACTGCTTCCCGATGAAGCAGCCCTTGGGGATCATCGCATGGATGCCGATCGTGTAATCGACGAGCTGGGTCACGTGGAAGTCGACCGCCTGGGAGCAGAAGGCGTAGGCCTCCATCTTGTCCATCCCGTAATGCTTGTTGAGGAACGTGATCGCCTGCCGCGCGGCCATCTGGCACGACTTGTACGCGTCGGTGTGCATCCCCATCAGGATCCAGTGGGTCGGTGTGGATCCCACGGGCCAGTCCAGCATCGGCTTCAGGTCCTTGCGGACGGTGAACCGGCACGTGATGGTCTTGAAGGCGCCTTCCAGCGCGTTGAGGTTGATTTCCCCGTGTCCCTGCGCGAAATGGGAGTCGCCGGTCTTGAACCCCGCTCCCTTGATCCAGACCGGGAGGTACAGCACGGTCCCGGCGACCAGGTCCTTGTTGTCGAGGTTGCCGCCGTGCTTGCCCGGGGGGACGTTGCTCCACATCCCCTGGTCCGGCAGCTCCACCCCGATCGTTCCCGGGAACGGCCGGACGGGGACCTTGATCCCCGGCTGGAATTCGAAGGTCATGTCCTTCCGGTCCACCGTGTACCAGCGGACCTTCCCGTCCGGGTAGTCTTCCGCCAGCAGTCCCAGCTTCATGAACGAGGTGATCGGGTTCAGGTTGAACCCGTAGGGGCCCGGGTCGATTTCGAGTATTTCCACCTGCAGGAAGTCGCCCGGCTCGGCCTCCTCGATGTAGATCGGGCCGGTCAGGTGGTGGTGGCCGCCGCCCTTCTTGATCTTCTTCGCGCCGGTGAAATCGTCCGGGTAGATGTACGTTTCCTCGGTCTGGGCGATGACCTGCTTGTACCACCCCATCCAGTCGTTGATGTCGGCGCCCGGCTTCATCTTGCCCATCAGGTGGGTGCCGGTTTCGATGTACACCGTCTCGCCCGACTTGATGGTCAGCACGGGGGGCTTCGAATTGTCCCAATACCCGTCCGTGGAGGTCTTCTCGTTGCATGCGAGGACATGGGTCTTGCCCGTGATCTTGGCCTTCTTCGCTTCGACGGCATGCGCTTTCGGGAGTGCGATCTCGCTCAACGCGAGGGCCGCGCCTGCCGCGCCGGCGTATTTGAAGAAGTCCCGCCGGCCGATTCCCTGATCGCCCTTCATAGTCTTCTTCCCGTCGCTCATAGTTCCTCCTGGCTTTCGGTTGAACGGCTCTGTCGTAAACCGAAAAGACGGGTTCGTATCGGGCGACTCTTTACGGCCACCTCCTTCCCGGATCCGGTCGTGTGGGTTTGGTTCGCTTGTTCGACGAAAGACTTCCGATGACTTCATGTTCACCCGAACCGGGAAGGATTTTCAAGAGCGTTTTATTTCCGCCAGTATACCCGCTTCCGGTATTCCGGAAGGGATCGCAGGAATCCCTAAAGATTTTCGCACGGCATCCGATCAATCAATGCATCAGGAGGGGTGACATATGGTATACGTGCTTTCGGAGACCGCCGGGCAGTTGAAGTGGTTGGAGTGGCGGAAGATGGGCGGCTGCGGCCTGTCGGTGCAGGCGGAAACGCCCATTCGAAAGTACTACCACTCGAAACGTCAGACCTTCGAGAACCAGAACCCCACCCTGAAGGAGGTCGGCCGGATCTCGAAGCTTGCCGAGCTGGAGATCGCCCGTTACGCGCGCGAATACCTGAAACGGGACGATTACGTGGTGCCGGAGACGACCGCCTGACCGGCCCCGCCGGCCCTAGCCCTAGTCCGACAACCGTTTCGCCCGCAGGACGAAGCGTTCCCCTCCGTCCCGGGCTTCGCCTTCGATCCGGTCCTTCGTTACCCTCAGGGAGAACTGCAGCGCCGCCGCGCCTTCCTTCCACGACGAGCGGTCGATGTTCAGGGACACGCCGTTGCCCCGGATGCGGGCGGCGCCCGCCATGGTCCAGCGCTTGAGCCACAGGGTGGCGGTGGCCTCCTGGAACCGCTGCGCGAATTCGATCACGACCTGCTCCTCGCCGTCCGGCCCCGAGAGCGTGCCGCGCCAGAAGCCCGCGACGCGCGCCGGAACGATCCAGAGGTATACCGTGCTCTGCGACAGGGGATAGACCGTCTTCCCCGGCGTCGGGATCACCCGGCGGTCGTCGGGCTCCCAGTCGCCCATGTTCCAGTCGTGCGACACGATGCGCGTGCCGGGCCGCAAATCGAAAAGGACCCGAGGCCGCAGGTCGAGGTTCACTTCCGGCAGCAGGTACATCGTCACGACCGTCGCCTTCCGGAAATCCGAAGCGAAGATGTCCTGTTTCAGGAACTTCACCTTGTCGGCCACGCCTTCCCGCTTCGCGGTCTTCCGGCTCAGCTCGATCAGCTCCTTGTCGTACTCGATTCCCACGCCGCGCGTCCCGTACTTCCTGGCGGCCGCGATCACGATGCGCCCGTCCCCCGACCCCAGGTCCACCAGGTTGTCCTGGGCCCCGACCCCGGCGATGGACAGCATCGCCTCGACGACGTTGTCCGGCGTCGTCTCGAAGGGGACCTCGTCCGCAAGCGCCGCCGTCGGCGCTCCCGGCGCGATCATGAGCACGAGCAGGAACAGACGAAGGAAACGAAGAAACGGCATGATCCCTCCCCATTCGGGCATCAGTCGATGACCCGGAATCCCTCTTCGCGAAGCCGCGACGACAGGCTTTCCCCGTGCGCCCGGTCGCGCGTCTCCAGCAGCAGCTCGACGGTGGAATACCCCGGCGGGCAGTCGTGCGGGAGCCGGTCGTGCTCGATGCTCACCACGTTGGACCGCTCGCGGGCGATGGCGACGAGCAGGGCGGCCAGGGAGCCGGGCAGGTCGGGGAGGAGGAACCGCAGGAGGACGAGCCGCCCGGAGCGGAACAGCCCCCGCTCCGTGATGTGGGCCAGGAAGTTGACGTTGATGTTTCCCCCCGAGAGCACCATCACCGCGGGGAACCGGGTCGGCGGCCGCTTGTAGAGCATCGCCGCCAGCGGGGCCGCGCCCGCCCCCTCCAGCGTGGTCTTCATCTCCTCGAGGGAGTACAGGATCGCCGCCGCGATCTCCTCGTCGTCCACGGTGACGACGTCGTCCACCCACCGCCTGGCCGCCTCGAAGGTCCGGTCGCTCATGCACTTGATCGCGATGCCGTCCGCGATCGTCCGGGTTTCGGCGCACGGGAGAGGCCTGCCCGCCGCAAGCGAGGGGATGAGCGACGAGGCGCCCTGCGCCTGCACGGCGATCAGCTCCACGTCCGGGTGCGCTTCCTTGATCGCCGCCCCGATCCCCGCGATCAGCCCTCCGCCTCCCACGGGGACATACACCGTCCCGGGGGGGCCGATCTCCTCGAGGATCTCGAGCCCCAGCGTTCCCTGCCCCGCGATCACCATCGGGTCGTCGTAGGCGTGGATCATCGTGAGCCCCGAGCCCACCGCCAGCGTGACGGCGTGCTGCAGCGCCTCCGCGAAGGTCTCGCCGTGCTGGATGATGCGCGCGAATTCCCCCCCTTCGCGCTGCGCGGCGGTGATCTTGGACACGGGGGCCCACATCGGCATCACCAGGGTGGCGGGCATGTTCGCTTCGCTCGCCGCCCGGGCGACCCCCCGGGCGTGGTTTCCCGCGCTGGCCGTGATCACGCCGGTCACGCGGGACCGGTCCAGGGAGAGCACCTTGTTGGCGGCGCCCCGGATCTTGAACGACCCGGTGTGCTGCAGGTTCTCCAGCTTGGAAAGGACCTTCCCCCCGAATTGACGGGACAGCGGGGTCTCCTCGACCAGCGGGGTGGAGTACGCCAGCCGGTAGACCCGCTCCCTCGCCTCGATCAGCTCTTTGCGTCCGAAGTCCAACGTCGGCCCCCTTCCGGAAGGAAACGGTCAGATCGGGCACCCGATTGCCGGAACAGTCTACACACCGCCCTCGCCGTTTGTATACTTCCGTCGATGCCGGAATCCGTCAATCCCTTGACGGTGCCGCACTCCTTGACGCGGTTCGGACGGGATTTCCTCCTGTACAGACAGGCACATTCCAGGAATATCGGTAACTTACGATGGGTGCAGAGCCGGAAACGAACGGCACGGTAAATGCAAAAAATATACGCAGGAAACCGGCTCGGGAGGGTGCCGATGCAGACAATGCGGGAAAGACACGGCAAGACGCCCGTTCAAAGGGAAATCGGCGTGGTGATTAAAAAGGCATACTGCGGGTTCGAGCGCCTCGAAAAAGAGCACGATGAAAAGATCCGGGCGCTTCTCGCGAACATCCGCCTTCGACGCATGGGGGCGCAGGCCGCCTGACCGCTACGCGGCGATCGTCAGCGTGAACCCGTCCCTCCGGTGAAAGTCCGGCGCGGGGCCGGGATGCGCCAGCGCCCAGTGGCTTTTCCTTCCCGCCGTGGTCAGCACGACGGCGCAGATTCCGACTTCGACATCTTTCCCCGTTGATCCGATCGCGCCGAGGTCCAGCTCCAGGACAAGGCGCAGGACGCCCGGTTCCGTCCGCACGAGGAAGGGGAGCGATGCGATCGCCTCTTCCTCCCGCATGCCTTCCCGATAGGAAGCGAAACGGTATGCGTTCCAGTGGCCGGCCGGCGACAGGTTGAATTCCCGGTAGGAAGGGGAGCCCGCGTCCGCCAGGAAGAGCTCCAGGCACGTCTCTTCCCAGAGGCGGTCCTTCCTTTCCGGCCTTGCGGCCCGCGCGGGGAGCGCGAGGCCGTGCAGATCGCCCTCGAGATCGTAGCCGATGGTCAGGGCATCCCCTCGCCGCACGATCGTCCCCGTGATCCGGAGTCCGGGAAGGGCGTCCCCACCGGGGAAGGCTTTCAGGGAGAAATTCACGTCTCGTACAGCAGGTGCCGGGAACGCCGCGTTCGGAACGCCCGCTCCTCGCGCGCCCATGCCGCCTGGAGCCCTCGCCAATCCCCGTTCCTGTCGATGGCCTCCCGTTCGCGCGCGGAGCCGCAGAGCAGGTCGAAGGCGGGAACGTCGCTGACGAACTCGTAGGCCCGGGTCCGCCAGCGGAACCGTCCGGGGTCCTGGGCGCGCGCCGCCGCGAGGCACGCCATGCCGGTGCGGAAGGGGCGGAAGGCCGCCGGATCGGAGACGTGGATCTCGACGCCGTGGCACCGGGCCCCCGCGTGCTTGTCCCAGGTCGGGACGAACCGGACCGGCCGGAAACCGACCCCCCGCAGTTTTTCGCGCTTGAGCGCCTCCGCCAGCCGGTCCGCGTCGAGCCACGGCGCACCGAACAGCTCGAAGGGCCGCGTGGTGCCGCGTCCCTCGCTGACGTTCGTCCCCTCGAAAAGGCACATCCCCGGATAGACGAGCGCCGTTTCCGGCGTCGGCATGTTGGGCGACGGGAAGACCCACGGGAGCCCGGTGTCGCGCCAGGTCATCCCGCGCCTCCAGCCGTCGCACGGAACCACTGTGAGATCCAGGTCGAGCCCGAGCTCTTCACGGTAGAGCCCGGCCAGTTCGCCGACGGTGAGGCCGTGGCGCACCGCCACGTCGTGCACGCCGCAGAACGATTCGAAGCCGGGGCGCAGCCCCGGACCCTCGACGGCGAGGCCGCCGACGGGGTTCGGCCGGTCGAGGACGAAGAAGGCGATGCGTTCCTTCGCCGCCGCCTCCATGCAGAAGAGCATGGTGGACTGGTAGGTGTAGTAGCGCGCGCCGACGTCCTGGATGTCGAAGACCAGGGCGTCGAGCCCGCGAAGCGCCGTCCCGGCCGGCCGGAGAGACGAAGGGCCGTCGCCGTACAGCGAGTGGACCCGCGCGCCGGTCCGCCGGTCGCGCCCGTCCCTCACGGCGGCCATGTACTGCGCGTCGCCGCGGACGCCGTGCTCCGGGCCGAAGAGCGCGGACAGGCGCACCCCCCGCGCCCCGTGGAACAGGTCCGCCGCGTGGCGCAGCGTCCGGTCCACAGAGGTGGGGTTGCAGATCAGTCCCGCCGAAAGCCCGCGCAGGGGGGCGAACCGTTTCCCGGCCAGCACGTCGAGGCCGGATCGGACGTTCCCGCCCCCCGCTCGCGGTGATGTGGCCCGCCTTCCTCACTTCGACGCGGTCTTTCTCCCGATCGCGTCGGAGATCAGCTTGATCCCCTTCTTCGATTCCTCGATGGACCGCGTCAGCGATTCGCGCGCAAGCGCAGGGTTGTGGAAGCCGTCGGAGTTCTCGGCCGTCCACCACTCCCACAGGACGTGGGCCTTCTGGTGCTGCTCCTGCGCGTCCTTGATCACGTTGTCGGAAAGCCCCGCGCTCTTCCCCTCGACGATCTTGTCGATCAGCTCGGAGAGCCAGAACTCCGCCTTGCGCATCCGCCCCTTGGTATAGTTGCGGATCGACTCGATCTCGTAGACCGCCTGGTGCTCGGTCAGGTTCGGGTGGCATTTCGACGTGAGGCACGTCTGCTTCAGGTAGTTCCTCGGGCTGGTCTGCCAGTGGGAGGTGTACACCTTGCCCTTCGCGTTTTTCACCTTCGGCATGTGGCAGGCGTTGCACTTGGCCCCCGCCTTGTCGTGCACCGAGCCCCAGTACGTCTCCGCCTCGGGGTGCTGCGCCTTCCAGAGCAGGCCGCCCGTCAGGGCGTGCCGGAAGTCGCGGAAGCCCAGCGCGTTGTAATGGTCGTAGGTCTCCAGGACGTTCTTGAACGGGAAATGGTTCGTCCGCTGATCGGCCGCCTTGATCGAGTATTCCCCCGTCTTGGGGTCGAAGCCGGGGTTGCAGTTGTACTCGACGTGGCATTGCCCGCACTGGAGGTTCGCGTCGTACTTCTCCAGCAGGGCGATCTTCCGGTAGCCGTCGCGGAACTCCTTCACGTCGATCTTCGTGGCCTTGGGGTCCTTGTGCCAGAGCGTGTCCTTCTCCGGCCGGGTCAGCGCCTGGATCAGGGCGTCGCGGACGATTCGCGGCTTCGCCGCGTGGGGGTCGTGGCAGAGGAAGCAGTTCATCCCGTTTTGCACATCCTTCGCCATCGCCACCGGGTTGGAGGCGCGGTCCCACTTCGCCCGCTCATCCTTGTCGCCCATGTACTTCCACTTGAGGATCTGGTCCTGCGTCTTGCACTGCATGCAGGTGGGGTTCACCGCCGTGGCGGTCTCGGGGAGGAACGCCTTCTGCTCCTTGACGTCGGGGTACCGGTCCTCGAGGACGTCCCACGCCTTCACCGGCCCCGGCATGGCGACGTAGCTCCACCCGTTCTTCGGCTGGAAGCGGCCGCCGAACGCCCGGTCGACGACGAACTGGTCGATCAGCATGAACGCGTGGCTGCGCGGGTTGGCGTGCTCCTTGGTGAAGCCGTGCCCCATCATGAGCTTGTCCCAGAAGGGGTTCGGGGACCGCTCGGTCAGGAGCGACTTCTCGGTCCGGGCCGGTTTCTTCAGGTTCAGGGTGTTCAGGCTGGAATACTGGTCGGGGTGGCAGCCGCCGCACGTCTCGAGGCCGACCCGCGTCACGGGACGCTTGCTCTCGTCCTTCAGGTGCTCCGCCGCGCCGTCGTGGCAGTTCGTGCAGTTGTTCTTCGCGTGCTTGCCACCTTCCATGAGCGCCTGGATCTCGTCGTGGCACTCGAAGCATTTCTTCGGGTCGACCGGGCGATCCGCGGGTTTGGCGGCTATCGGGACGGCCTTTAGTGCCATCGGCCCGTAGATCGCGCTTTCCGCACCGATGTCGGAGCTCCCCTTCGCGGCGGGCTTGGCCGACGCCGTCCCGGTGGTCAGGTACGCCAGAGCCGCGACCGCCAGTACGATGCCGAGGAATACGGAAAGTCGCTTCATTCGCCCCTCCTTGCGCTTGGCTGTGGTGGCTTGAACCCCGAACGGGCACAGTATACAACCCGGCGGGCGAAATCGATTCCGGCAATTGTCGCCCGGAACGGCCGTCGCGGGTCAGCCGGCCGACGGCTCCCCGAGGGCTTTCAGGGCGTCGATCGAGTAGACCGCGAGACCCGCCCAGATCAGGAGGAACGCCGTCAGCTCGGTCTTTCCGAACGGTTCCCCGAAGACGAGCACCGCCAAAAGGAAATGCCCGGTCGGGGTGATGTACTGGAGGAACCCGAGGGTCGAGAGCCGCACCCGCCGGGCCGCCGCCCCGAACGCAAGCAGGGGGACCGCGGTGATGAAGCCCGCCAGCGGAAGGAGCCGGTCGAATCGCGGGGAGCCGGTGAGGAACGCCCCGTTCCCGGAGAAGGCCCCCCAGGCGATGAAGGCCGCGGCCGCCGGGAAGAGGAGCCCCGTCTCGAAGGTCAGCCCCGGGAGCGACTCCACCGGCGCCAGTTTCCGGAGCAGGGCGTAGAAGGCGAAGGTCACCGCCAGCGCCGCCGAGATCCAGGGAACCTTCCCGTGGAAGGCCGTCATCAGGGCAACGCCGGCCGTCGCCAGGAGAAGGCTGGCCCACTGCGCCCCCCGCAGGCGCTCCGAGAGGACCAGGCGGCCCAGCAGGATGCTCACCAGGGGGTTCATGAAGTAGCCCAGGCTCGACTCCAGGACCCGGCCCGTCGTCACCGCGACGACGAAAAGCAGCCAGTTCACCGCGATCAGCGCGGCCGACCCGCACAGCATCAGGGATGTTTTCCGGTCCCGGAAGACCGCCCGGATTTTTCCGCCCTGGCGGAGGAGGGCGACCACCGGCAGCAGGGCGAAGAAGGACCAGAAGATCCGGTGGGCCAGGATCTCCAGCGGGGGCGCTGCCGCCACGGTCTTGAAATACAACGGGAACAGGCCCCACAGCCCGTAGGCCAGGATGCCGTATGCCGCCCCCTTCGTCCGTTCGTCCAACAAAAACCCTCCGTGCCGCCGGGCGGTTGCGCCCGATGCGCCCCAAGGTGCATCATAAATGCAATCTCCGTTTCTGTCGTGGCATGATCGGGATGCGGAAGGAGAAGCAATGGACAAGACCCGGTTCACCTTCGTGTACATCTTCCTGGCGATGCTGGGCGTCCTGCTGCTCCAGGACGCCATCGGACGGTTCAACGACGTGGCGCCGCTTCCGTACAGCGAATTCCAGCGGCTGCTCAAGGAGGAGAAGGTCAAGGAGATCGTCGTCGCGCCCAACCAGATCCGCGGGGAGCTGAAGGAGCCGCTGCAGGGGAAGACGCGCTTCACGACGACCCGCGTCGAGCCGGAGCTGGCGGGCGAGCTGTCGAAGTACAACGTCAAGTACTCCGGCTACGTGGAGAGCACCTGGCTGCCGCTGCTCCTTTCCTGGGTCGTTCCGATCGTCCTGTTCGCGGCCGTGTGGGTCTACCTGACGAAACGGATGGCGGGCCGCATCGGGTCGGACGGCCTCATGTCCATCGGGAAGAGCAAGGCGAAGATCTTCGTGGAGGCGGACACGAAGGTCAGTTTCGCCGACGTCGCCGGGGTGGACGAGGCGAAGGCGGAGCTCCAGGAGACCGTCAACTTCCTCAAGGATCCGAAGCAGTACGGGCGGCTGGGGGCGCGGATGCCGAAGGGGGTGCTCCTCGTCGGGCCCCCGGGGACGGGGAAGACGCTCCTGGCGCGCGCGGTGGCGGGGGAGGCGGGTGTCCCGTTCTTCTCGATCAGCGGCTCCGAGTTCGTCGAGATGTTCGTCGGCGTGGGGGCGGCGCGGGTGCGCGACCTGTTCGAGCAGGCGAGGAAGAAGGCCCCCTGCATCATCTTCATCGACGAGCTCGACGCCCTGGGGAGGGCCCGGGGCGCCGGCCCGATGTCGGGGGGGCACGACGAGAAGGAGCAGACGCTCAACCAGCTCCTGGTGGAGCTCGACGGTTTCGATCCGATGTCGGGGATCGTCCTGCTCGCGGCGACGAACCGGCCGGAAATCCTCGATCCGGCCCTCCTGCGCGCGGGGCGGTTCGACCGGCAGGTCCTGCTGGACCGGCCGGACCGGATCGGACGCAGGGACATCCTGGCCGTCCACCTGAAGAAGGCGATCACCGACGATACCGTAGACCTGGAGGCCATCGCGGGGATGACTCCCGGGTTCACCGGGGCGGACCTGGCCAACATGGTGAACGAGGCGGCGCTGGCGGCGACCCGGAGGGGGGCGGAGAAGGTCGGCATGGAAGACTTCACGGCGGCGCTGGAGCGGATCGTCGCCGGCCTCGAGAGGCGCAACCGCCTCCTCAACCCCCGCGAGCGGGAGATCGTGGCGTACCACGAGATGGGGCACGCCCTCGCGGCGGCCGCGATCCCGGGGTCCGACAAGGTCCACAAGGTGTCGATCATCCCGCGCGGCATCGGCGCGCTGGGGTACACGATCCAGCGGCCGACGGAGGACCGGTACCTGATGACGAAGGAGGAGCTCGAGGACAAGATGTCCGTCCTGCTCGGCGGCCGGGCCGCGGAGCACCTGGTCTACGGCCACCTGTCGACCGGCGCCGCCGACGACCTGGCCCGGACGACCGATACCGCCCGCCACATGGTGACCCGCTACGCGATGGTCCCCAAGCTCGGGAACGTCGCCTACGAGTCGGAGCGGACCGGGTTCCTCGGCGGCAACCCCGGCGGCTTCCTGGAGCGGACCTACAGCGAGGAGACGGCGCGGGAGATCGACTGCGCCGTCCGCGAGATCGTGGACGGGGCGTTCGCGAAGGCCCGGGGGATCCTCGAGCGGAACCGGGAGGTCCTGGAGACGGGGGCGAGGGAGCTGCTCGAGAAGGAGACGCTCGACGAGGCCGCCGTCGAGCGGCTGTTCAGCGAGGTTCGCCCGGCTTGAGCAGCGAGGCGCCGACACCCGCGGCGAGGACCAGCAGGATCGCGGCCAGGAGGTAGAGGCTGAAGTTCTTCCCGAAGGCCGCCTTCAGCCAGGGGGCGGCCAGCATCTTGCCTCCCACCATCAAGAGGACGACGGCGAGGGAGACCTTCAGGTACCGGAATTTCCCTATCATGCCCGCCAGCGCGAAATAGAGCGCGCGCAGCCCCAGGATCGCGAAAACGTTGCTGGTGAACACCAGGAACGGGTCGGTCGTGATCGCGAAGATCGCCGGGATCGAGTCGACGGCGAACACGAGGTCGGTGGTCTCCACAAGCAGCAGCGCCAGGAAGAGCGGTGTCAGCATCCACCCGGATCCCCCGTCCCCGCTTCCCTCCCCGGTGCGGACGAAGAAGCGCTCCCCGTGGTACCGGGGCGTGATCGGAAGGAAGCGGCGTGCCAGCCGGATCACGAAGAGCCGTTCCGGGTCGGTTTCCCCCGGCTTGAGGAACAGCATCTTCAGGGCGGTCAGGACGAGGAACCCGCCGAAGACGTAGAGGATCCAGCCGAACTCCGCGATCAGCCGGGCTCCCGCCGCGATCATCGCGCCGCGCATGACGAGGGCTCCCAAGATCCCCCAAAACAGGACGCGGTGCTGGTATTCCGATGGAACGGCGAAGAAGCCGAAGATCATGGCGATCACGAACACGTTGTCGACGCTGAGCGATTTCTCGATGACGTAGCCGGTGAGATACTTGAGGAGGGCAGACCTGCCGTCGTTCATGGCGCCGTCAACCGCGTCCACCGAGACGCCGAGCCCCAGCCAGCGGTTTTCGTAGCCGTAATACACGAAGACGGAGAAAGCCAGCCCCAGGAGGATCCAGACGGCGGACCAGGAGAGGGCCTCCTTCATCTCCACAACGTGGGATTTCCGGTGGAAAACCCCGAGGTCCAGGGCCAGGAGCAGCAGGATGAACCCGATGAATCCCGAATAGATCCAGATCAAGAGGACCTCCCCCGGCGTCCTAGCCCCCGGCCGCCTGTCCCGACAGGAATTCCAGAGCCGCCGCGACGCCTCCCCGGGAATGGGGGACGCCCGCGACGGAAAGGCCCATCTCCACCCCGCAGAGCGTTCCGGCCAGCATCAGGTCGTTGAAGTGCCCCAGGTGCCCGATGCGGAACACCTTGCCCTTGAGTTTCCCCAGCCCCGCCCCGAGGGACATGTCGTACTTCTCCAGGACAGACTTTCCGGAACGCGTCGGCGTCGTGGCCCTCCGGCATCGTCAGGGTCGTCAGGGCGGGGCTGTATTCCAGCGGGTCCATGCAGAGGATTTCCAGCCCCCACGCGCGGGCCGCCCGGCGCGTGGCTTCGGCGTGGCGAAGGTGCCGGGCGAAGACGTTTTCCATCCCCTCCTCGAAGAGCATCCGGAGCGCCTCGCGCAGGCCGAACAGCAGGTTCGTCGCCGGGGTGTAGGGAAAGAAGCCCGTCCGGTTGTCGCGGATCATCGGCTCCCAGTCCCAATAGGACCTGGGCAGCCTCGCCGATTTCGAGGCCGCGAGCGCTTTCCCGCTCAGGGCGTTCAGGCCGAGGCCCGGGGGCAGCATCAGCCCCTTCTGGGAGCAGCCGACGGCCACGTCGACCCCCCATTCGTCGTGCCGGTAGTCCATGGAGGCGAGGGAGGAGATCGTGTCCGCGATGAACAGGGCCGGATGGCCCGCGCGATCGATGGCCTCCCGGATTTCGGGGAGACGGCTGACCGCCCCGGTGGAGGTCTCGTTATGGACGACCATCACCGCCTTGATCTTCCGGTCGCGGTCGCCCGCCAGTTTCTCCGCCACCGCATCGGGATCGGCCCCATGGCGCCAGTCGCCGGGGACGAAATCGACGTCGAGCCCCATCTTGACGGCCACGTCCCGCCACATGGCGGCGAAATGCCCGGTTTCGAACATGAGCACCCGGTCCCCGGGCGAAAGCGTGTTGACCAGGGCGGCTTCCCCGGCGCCGGTCCCGGAGGACGGATAGATGACCACCGTCCCGCTCGTCCGGAACACTTCTTTAAGCCCGTCCAGGACCTCCAGGGCGAGTTGCGCGAATCCGGCGCCCCTGTGATCGATGGTGGATTGGCCGATCGCCCTCAGCACCCGCTCCGGGACATTGGTCGGTCCCGGGATCTGCAGAAAATGGCGCCCGCTTGCGTATGTCACGCTATGCCTCCGGATGGACTGGATTCCTGCCGGTCAATCCCTTCTCGGCGGACCGGCCTTTTCTTGAAGCCGGTGCACTTCCCGGGACGCCGCCTCGGCCCCTTTCGGGTCGTCCCCGTTCCGGCTCACCTCGGCCGCCCGCCCGTAGAAAACGAGCGCGCGCTCCGTTTCCCCCCGCGCGGCCGCCGCTGCCCCGAGGGCCCGCAGGTCCGCCGCGATCTTCCGGCTTTCCGCGAGCTCCTTGTCGATCGCCAGCGCCTCGAGGTAGAGCGCCTCGGCGCCTGTTCCGGTCGCCGCCCGCCGCGGCGACGTCGCCGAGCAGCCGCAGGGAATTCGCCTCCTCGCCGCGCGCCCCCGACCCGCGGTTCGCCTCCAGGGCCGTCCCGGCGCCCGAGCGCGCCTCGTTCATCCGTCCCTCGAGGAAATCCACCCGGGCGAGCAGGTTGAGCATCCGGCCCCGGGAGGGCCCCGTATCCGCCCGGACGGCCTTCTCCGCCCACTCCCGCGCCGCCGCAAGGTCGCCCGCGGCAAGGCCGATCTTCGCCTTCTCGAACGCCGCCTCCGGGAAGAGGGGGCTTCCGGGCGGGGCGATGCGGAGGGCGTCGTCGATCCGCTCCTTCGCGGGGGGGAGCTCGCTTTTCAGCCGGTGCACCCGGGCCAGGTTGATGAGGGCGACGGCGGCGCCGTCGGTATCCTCGATGGACCGGTTGACCTTGAGCGCTTCCCCGAACGCCGCGATCGCGCCGTCGCGGTCGCCGCGCGCCTCGGCGGCGAGGCCCCGCCGGTTCCATGCCCCCGCGCTTTCCTTCGCGGGGGGGACGGGCAGGGGAGCGGGGCCGGAGCAGCCGGAAAGCGTCAGGAATGCGATGGAGCAGAGGAGAATGGCCGCGGCGGCGGCGCGGAAGGGAAGGGGCCGTCCTCTAGTCATGGCTGTCCCCCGGAACGATCCCCGGCTTGCCGCCCTGCGGGATGTACTTCCGGAGCGGCCACATCTTCTTCGACCCCCTTCACGACGTCGTCCGTGTCCTCGACGAGCTCCTCCGTCCCGAGGAGCAGGGGGGAGACCCGCGGGCCCGCCTGCTCGGCGGCCTTCCGCAGTCTCCATGGAGGCCTTTTCCGCGTTGGTCACCGTCCCCTCCACCCGGTCGAGGAGGGCGGGGAGCCGGGCGCTCACGTTGTCGAGCAGGGGAGGCAGCCGCCGGCCCACGTTGTCGGCCATGGCGGACAGGTTGTCGATGAGGGACGCGAGCCTGCCGGGTGTCGTCGGCCGCGGCGAGGACGAGGGTGTCCACGTTGCGCCGGGTTTCCTCGAGATCCGGCCGTCAACTGCTGGACGTTCGCCAGCGTCCGCTTGATGTCGCCCTGCGGATCGTTGATGTAGGCGACCGTCTGCCGGACCTCGGCCAGCGCCGCCTTGACCGATTCCGACATCTCGAGCGCGATGTCGGTCATGGTCCTCCTCCTCCTGGAAGGGGAGGAACGTCGTCGTCCGCCAGGGCGGGGCGGTCGGGCGTGCCGACGGAGACGTCGATGATCCTGTCCCCGACGAGCCCCTCCTGCCGGAACGTCGCGACCGAGTCGGCCCGGATCCACTTGGAGTATTTCCGGTCGATCTTCAACCGGACGATGACCTTCGCCTGGTCGTCGAGCGCGATCTTGTGGATCCGCCCGATCCGGAAACCGGACAGCTTGACGGGCATCCCCTTCTGGATGCCGGTCCCGGAAAGCGACTTGAAGCGGAGGTAATATTTGTCTCCGAACAGGTCGGTTCTCGGAGCCGATGTAGAGGACCGCGGCGACGATCGCCGCGAGCGCCCCGATGACGAACACGCCGACGACCGCCTCCAGGTGCTTGAACCGGGGATCCTGCTCCATGTTCATGCGAATCGCCCTTTCGTCAGGTGTACGACCGTTCCCGGCTCTTCGCCCGCGATCGATCCCGGGCGGGAGGTCAGGAAGATCGTCGTCCTCCCGGGTTTCTCCCGGTGGAACGCGAACGCCGCGCGAAGGAGGGTTTCCTTTTCCTCGTCGTGGAGGTCGCTCGTCAACCGGTCGTAGATGACCACGTCCGGGTCGGTCGCGAGCACCCTGGCGAACCCGGTCGCCGCGCGCTGGAACGTGGACAGCCGCCCGGGGAGCTCGAAGAGGTTCCCGCGGTACCCGGCCCGTTCCAGGGAGGCGATCGCCCGCTCCGCGATCCCGTCCGCCCCTTCCGATGAATGATACAGCAGCGGCAGGGTGACGTTTTCGACGACCTTGAGGTTCGAGATCAGACCCCCGCCGCGATGGAAGATCCCCACCCGGAAGCGGAGCGCGCAGAGCTCTTCCCGGGAGAGTTCCGCCGGGTCCTGTCCCAGCAGGGCGACCTTCCCCCGCGCGAGGGGGCGAAGCCCCGTGAGCGCCTTCAGGAGGAGGCCGCACGCTTCCTCCCCCCCGGCGACGACTACCGAGACCGATCCCTCCCCGAAGTCGCGGCTCGCCCCGTCGAGGATCGGCGGAAGGAAGGCGTCGACGAGCCGGACGGGCGCTTCCATGGTCAGGAGAGGGCCGCGGCGGTGACGATCGCGTCGAAGAGGAAGACCAGCAGCAGGCTCCGCATGACGCCTTTCGTCGCCGCGATCGGGATCTGGGTGGGCCCTCCTTCCACGGAAAGGCCCTGGCGGCAGCACACGGCTGCGATGATCAGGCCGAAGAAGAAGCTCTTGAACAGGGAGACGCCGATTTCCCGGAGGGTGAGGAACGGGACGATCCCCTGGTTGTACTGTTCGACGGAGATCCCCCACGCCAGGGCGCCGACGAGGAACCCTCCCGCCACCGCGACGACCTCGGCGTACAGCGCGAGGACCGTGACGGCCGCGGCGGCCCCGAGGACCCTCGGCATGATGAGGTAGCGGGCGACGGGGATGCCCATCGTTTCGAGGACGTCGATCTCTCCGCCGATCTTCATCGAGGCGAGCTCGGTGGCGATGGCGGTGCCGCTGCGCGCGATCACGATCACCGCGGTCAACAGGGGGCCGAGCTCCCGGACGACGATCCAGACGAGGACCTTCCCGGTGAGCGGGGCGCCTTCCACGCCCGCGAAGCTGATGATCTGGGAGATGATGAGCGCGCCGATCAGGAAGAAGAGGACGACGATGACGGCCCACGCCTGGACGCCGGTGAAATAGACCTGCTTCAGGAGCACGCGGCTCACGGGGCGGAAGCCGCGCAGGAAGAAGCTCGGGAGCTCGCGG
Source organism: uncultured bacterium (assembly GCA_963741515.1). Classification (GTDB taxonomy): domain Bacteria; phylum Desulfobacterota; class Deferrimicrobia; order Deferrimicrobiales; family Deferrimicrobiaceae; genus UBA2219. The sequence goes on along the minus strand of CAVUIA010000007.1, from coordinate 499,431 downwards.
AACGCCCTGGCGGCGAGCAGGGAGATCTCTCCCAGGAAGATGAGGGCGTCGATCGCCCCGCGCCCCGCCGCCGTCAGCATCCGGACGGTCAACGTCAGCCCGGGGAAAGGCCGAAGAAGGTTTTGAGCTTCTCCAGGAACACGTCCTTGCCGGTGGGCGCCTTCTGCGCTGCCGGGCCGATTTCATCTGCTCGAGGTTCGCCGCCTGCCGCTGCGCCAGGATGGCGCTCAAGGATTCCAGCAGGCGGGGATTCGCGCGGACCACCGGCTCGATGTCCGCCCTTGGTCAGCTCGATCAGGCGCACCTCGGTCTCGGCGCGGACCGTGGCCGTCCTCTTCTCCCCGGTGAGGAGCGACATCTCCCCGAAGACGTTCCCTTCCCGCAGCGTGCCGACCTCCGCTCGTCGATCCGGACGCCCAGCGTTCCCCGCCGGACGATGAACAGGGATTCGCCCGCGTCGCCCTGGCGCACCACCTCCTCGCCGGGCCCGAAGACCAGGACGCGGACGCCTTCCGACAGCCTGCGGAGTTCCCCCTCGTCGAGGGATTTCAGGATCTCCGCCCGCCCGAGGGCGTCGGCCACGGACGCGAGTTCCCCGGAGAACGGCGCGCCGGCCTCCTTGGTGATGATCTCGCGGTGCGGGAACGGGATGCTGTACCCTTCCCTCGCGACGGCGTACCAGATCTTTTTCAGCATGCTGCCCTGGGTCGGGACTGCGGCACGCGTAGTCGTCGAGGTAGTACTTCATGTCGTACTCGACGGAGCTGTCGAGGAAATTGGTCAGGTTCACGCTCGGCGGCGGGGACTCCACGACGTGCTCTTCCTGCGAGAGGATCCTGCGGAGCATCCCGATGGCGATTTCGGGCGGCATGTCGTAGCTCAGCCCCACCTTGGTGTGCACCGCGGACCATCTCGGAGTCCGCCCCCCGGCTCCCGAGGACGCGGACGATGTTCTGGTTGAGGTGGTTGTTCGGCACCAGCACCTTCTGGTTGTCGACCGTCCGGATCGTGGTGTACCGGAAGCTCACGTTGACGATCTCCCCGAGGACGTCGTTTTCCTGCAGGGAGACCCAGGTGTTGCGCGCCAGGTTCAGGTCGTTCTGCACGTAGAAGCTGGAGATGATGTTGGACAGGGTCGTTCTGCATGGCGAACGCCACCGCGGCCGTCAGCACCGTCGTGGTGGTGAGGATCGAGGCGATGTCGAGCCGGAAGATGAACCGCAGCGCCGCCATGCCGAACACGACGTACATGAGCGTGGACGTCAGGTCCCGCTTGTAGTCGGGGACCTGGCGGTCCATCCGGTGGAAGAAGAAGATGTCGACGACGAGATACGTCAGGAGATTCGCCGCGCACAGCATCACGATGAGGTTGAACGCGATCTTGAGGACGTCCTGGTTCGGCGGGGGGAGGCTGACCTGCCTGTCCAGGAGAAGGACGATGAAGCCCAGCAGGGCGACGAGGATGGTCCCCTTGACCTTGTGGGGGGACAGCTTCTTGTTGAAGAAGACGATCAGGCAGTTCACGGCGAGGAAGAACAGCAGGGCCGCGGAGAGGACGACGGTCGCGTTGACCAATCGGGAGCTGATGCCCATCAGGGCGAAGATTCTTTCGAGGAAGCCGTCGACCATGTCCCAAAGGTCCTTTCGGGCGGGAAATGGCTTGCAGTCCGTAAACGATATCCGCGGAAGCGGATAACGTCAATCGAGGCTACTTCTCGGTCATGACCCAGACGCCTTCCCACCGCTCCGGCGGGCGCTCGATCAGCGCCCGGCATTTCCTGGCGTAGGAGGCCGCGGCGGGGTCGGACTCCGCGGTCGAAAGGAACGTTTCGAGGGCCGCGGGGAAATTCCCGGCGGTGAACGCCTCCAGCCCCCCGGCGAAGGAGGAAATCTCCTTCCCCCGGGCCTCGAGGTCTTTCCGGGAAAGCAGCTCGAAGACCCGCACCGGCTCCTTCCTTCCCACGACGGCGACCGTCGAGATCTCCCGCGACGGGAACGATCCGGGCAACGAGCGAAGCAGCGCTTCCGACGCCAGGATGTAGGTGCCGAACTGCTTGTTGATCCCCTCGAGCCGGGAGGCCAGGTTCACGGCGTCGCCGAGGACCGTGTAGTCGAACCGGTTGCGGGACCCCATGTTGCCGACGACGGCGAAGCCCGGTGTTGAGGCCGATCCGCATGAAGAGGTCCTTGCCGATCCGTTCCCGGATGAGGGGGCGCATCTCGGCGAGCTTCTCCTGGCAGCGGAGGGCGGCGCGGGCGGCCCGCTCCGCGTGGTCGGGCTGGTCGAGCGGCGCGTTCCAGAAGGCGACGATGGCGTCGCCGATGTACTTGTCGACGGTCCCGCCCTCCTCGTGGATGATGTCGGTCATCGCCGACAGGTACTCGTTGAGCAGGGCGGTCAGCGCCTCGGGCGAAAGCCCCTCCGAGATGCCGGTGAATCCCTGGAGGTCGGAGAAGAAGATCGAAAGGGTGCGCCGTTCTCCGCCCAGCTTCAGCCGCTCGGGATGCGCGATGAGCTGGTCGATGACCGCCGGGCTCAGGTACTGCCGGAACGCGCCCTTGATGAACCGTTTCTGCTTCCCCTCCGTGGCGTAGTTCACCGCGAGGGCCCCGAGGAGCGAAAGGGACACCGCCGCCTCCTGGACGACCAGCGGGAGCCAGCATCCCCGCGAATAGGCGAACAGGCAGAGGAGCACGGGCAGGGGGAGGAATACGGCGAAGAGGAGCAGGCTGTGCCACGCCTTCCGGGAGAGGACGACGGAGACGGCGGACAGGAGCGCCAGCAGGAACGCGGCGGCGAGCGTCGCCGCCCGGCCCGCCTCCGACATGAAATCGCCGGAGAGGAGGTTGTCGAGCGCCGTCGCGTGGATCTCGGAGCCCGGGAACACGCCCCCCACGGGCGCGGGCCGCAGGTCGTAGAGCCCCGGCGCGCTGAACCCGAAGATGACGTGGCGGCCCCGGAAGGCGTCGGGGTCCTTGATGACCGGCTCCTCCCCGGCCTGAGCTTTAAGCTCGGACTGGATCACCGCGGCGGCGCTGTAGTGGCGGTATGCCTTCCCGGACGCGCCGCGGAAGCGGAGGATGGCGTTCCCGTCCCGGTCGATGGGGATCCGCTTCCCGGCGACGGTCATGGACCCTTCCGAGATCTCGACGGGGAGCCGCGGGGAGGCGGCCATCAGGCACGCGAGCGCGAAGGAGGGGACCGTTTTCCCGTCGAAGACGCGGAACAGCCGCGCGCGCCGGTAGATGCCGTCGGGGTCGGGGTTGTGCTGCACGTCGGCGAGGACGGCGCATCGGGAGGCGAACTCCGGGACGGGGAACAGCCCCTTGGAGGCGACGGCCCCGACGCGGCCCCTGCCCGCGGACAGCCACCGGTCGAGACCCCGGATGTCCGGCTGGACCGGGGGATACGCGCCGGGCCACGAGACGACGGTGCCGGACTTCTCCCCGAGGAACAGCGCCCCCACGAACTCCCTGCCGCCCCCGGCGGCGTTGCCGAGCGCGGCGTCGTCGGCCACGCCGTACGCCGAGGGCTCGGTGTACAGGACGTCGAAGGCGATGCTTGCGGCCCCGGACCGCCGCAGGAACCCGATGATCGCGCCGTAGACTTCCCGGGGCCAGGGCCACGACAGCCCGTTTTCCTTCTGCGCCCAGTCGAGGCTCTGCTGGTCGAGGAGGACGAGCCGCACGTTGTCGGTAGCCGGGGCCGGCCGGGCCAGCAGCCCCGCCCGCCAGTCCCAGGTGCGAAGCTCCCACCGCTCGAGCCCGCCGGCCGCCCACAGGAGGAACGCGAGGGCGGTGGAGGCGGCCGCCACCGCCGCCCCCGCCAGGACCTTCTTTCCCGCGGGCGTCAGGTTCACGTTGATCAGATGTCTCCCAGGGTCCTCTGGAACCTCGCCTGCCGGGCGGCGGGGGCGGAGGAGGAAGGCCCGCGGACGCCCAGCGTAAGGATGTCCCCGATCCGGCTGATGGGGGAGGGGTGCGTCTTCGCGAAATCGGCCCCGCCGGGCTTCAGCCGCTTCCCCATCTCGCGCAGCATCTCGACCAGCGCGTTCGGGTCGTAGCCGACCCGGGAGAGGATCCGGACGGCGGCCGCGTCGGCTTCCCGCTCGAAGCCGCGGGAGTACCCGTTGTTGACCAGGGTGGAGGTGATGTCGCCGATCGAGCTCTCGAACGTTTTGGTCAGGTCGGCGAGCTCCTTCTTCCCGAACGTCTTGGTGCCCTCGACCGCCAGGACCTTCAGCGCTTCCGTCTTCCGGCTTTGCTCGATCGACTGGATGCCGTGGCGGAGCTGGACATGCGCGATCTCGTGCGCCAGCACCGCGGCGACCGCGTCTTCGCTCCTGCAGCACCGCAGCATGCCGCGGGAGACGAACACCAGCCCCCCGGGGGTCGCGAAGGCGTTGATCTCGTCCGAATCGAGGACCAGGAAGTGGTAGCCGCCGAACGTCTCCGGCCGGTCGGACGCCTGCGCCAGCGCCTGGCCGAGCAGGTTCAGGTAGCCGTTGGCCTGGCCATTCTGGAGCGGTTGGTACCGGTTGACGAGGACCGCCCCGACGGAACGGCCGATATAGTATTCCTGCTCCGGCGTGAAGTCCTCGGCCGCCTTCGCGAGCGCGCCCGTGCTGCGGGTGATCGATTTCGACTGCTCCTTCGAGATCTTCCCCGTGGATTCGGCCACGGAAGTGCCGACCTTCGCCACCTCGTCCAGCGCCGCGCACCCGCAGGCCGTCGCGATGGCGGCGGCCAGGAGCAGCCGCGCCGCCGTCTTGCCGGGAAGGCGTCTCATCGGGCACCTCCCTCGGAGGCCAGTCCGCCTTCCTTCAGGAACAGGGCGATCTTCTCCTGCGGGACGTCCACCGCCTGCATCCGGTCGATCACGGAGAAGTCGAGGTTCCGGTTCCTGGCCTTGAACTCGGCCTCCACGTCCTCGTTGAACCCCTTGCCGGCGAGCGCCAGCTCCCCGCCCGAGGCGGCGACCTGCGCGTCGTTCGCCCCCGCCTTGAGGACGATCTTCTTTTCGCTCAACGCGGAGGAGTGCATCCAGCCGGCGGCGCCTTTCCCCGCCGGGGCGACCCGGAGCCAGCTTTCCTTGCTTTCGAGGACCTCGACGCGGTCGCCGTAGGCCAGGGTCGCGACGATTTTCCCCAGGAAGGTGGGTGTCGCCCTCACGTCCCCCGTTTTCACCTGGACGCTCATCATCTTCCCGGCGTTCCCCGCGGCCGCGAACACCAGCAGGAAGGCAAGGAGGATAAAGGGCAAGGCGGCGCGCGCTTTCATCGTCGCTTCTCCTTCTTTTCAAATGGGATTCAGCCAGAACTATCAATGTATCCGCCTCCGCGGGCGGAGTCCAGAACTTCGCGGAGGTCCCCCGGCCTTCTTGACCGGGACCCCCGCCGGGACTCTAATGAAGACGGAGGGAAAGGGGGAATCCTCGAATGATGATCAAGGTGCTGGGCGCCGCGGGCTCCGAGGTGCCCGGCCACGAAAGTCCCGCGTTCCTGATCGATGGAAAGATGCTGCTGGACGCGGGGACCGTCGCCACGGCCCTGAACATCCGGGAAGAGCGCGGCCTGCGCTGCATCCTCCTCACCCACGCCCACCTCGACCACATCAAGGGGATCCCCTTCCTGCTGGACAACCTGGTGAGCCGGGGCACCGGGAACACCATCACCGTCCTGGGCGGGAAAGAGGTCCTCGGCGACCTGAAGAAGCACATCTTCAACGGCAGGATCTGGCCCGATTTCACGAAGATCCCGTCCGCCTCGAAACCGGCGCTGCGGTACAGGGTCCTGACCACGGCCCGGTCGTGCACGGTCGAGGGATACAAGGTCACGATGGAGAAGGTCGATCACACCGTCGCGGCGAACGGGTACATCGTCGAGGACCGGGAGAAGGCGGCGATCGCCTACACGGGCGACACCGGGCCGACCGTTCGTTTCTGGAAGAGGATGGCGGGCCGCGACATCAAGGCGCTGATCACGGAGACTTCGTTTCCCAACCGCCTGGAGAAGCTCGCGCTGGCGAGCGGCCACCTTACCCCGAACCTTCTCGGCAGGGAGATCGCGAAGATTTCCCGGCCGCCGGGAAAGATCTACATCATGCACCTCAAGCCGCAGTTCGAGCAGGAGATCGAGGCCGAGATCCATTCGCTGGGGCTCGACAACATCGGGTTCCTGCGGAGCGGAGAGGGGATCCGGATCTAAAAAAAAGGGACGCGCGTTGCCGGCGTCCCTGCGGCGTCACCAGCTTCCCCCCCCGCCACCGCCTCCCCCTCCGCCCGAGCTCCCGCCGCCCGAGCTTCCGCTTCCGCTGCTCCGGGGCGAGGCGTACATCGCGCTCGACATGCTGGACAACGCGGTGCCCAGGGAGCTGTTGAATGAGGCCGGCCGGAACGACCCGATGCCGCCCGGGGAAGAGTACCATTCCGGGGGCTGCTGGTAGATCCCCTCGAACGATTCGGCCCACCGGTCGGAAACGCCCAGGGCGATGGCGTAGGGGAGGCACTTCTCGAAGAGGTTCTTGTCGTTCATCCGCTCCAGCCGGTCCTTCTCCGCCCGCATGAGGAATTCCTCGAACCCCTTGACCCGGCCCAGCAGCTTCACTCCCTTCGGGGTCTTCACGGGCATGAAGGGGGCGAACCCGAGGATCGAGAAGGCGGACAGGATCGCGGCCGGGACCGCGAGGACGAAAGCGTCCCCCGGCAGTGCGGCGAGCACGAGCGACAACAGGATTCCACCGACCAGGACCAGGACCCCGATGCCGACGTACTTGCCCTGCACCTTCGACGGCTCGGCCGCGAAGCATTTCATCCCCTTGAGCGCCTCGAACGCGGAGGTCTGCAGCGCGTCGATGTTCTTGTAGAAGGAGAGCTTCAGGTCCGACACGTTCACCGTGTCCCCCCGGCCCCTGAAGATCTGTTCCAGCAGCAGCCGTTCCAACGCGGGAAGCTCCTTCCCCGGCTCTTTCGCCTTGCGGAGCGCGTAATCCGTCTTGTCGAAGATCCGCCCCTCCGTTTTCCGCTCCTCGATCTTCAGGTACCCCTTCACGGCGAGGTCGACCACCGAGGCGGTGATGTCCCTGGGGTCGAACGCCTCGTCGATGAGCGCGCCGACCTCGGCGGGGAGCAGCGGGCGCCCGTTCTCCTCGGGCGGGCCGTAGGCGACCACGAGCGGGTCGCCCGTGGAGGGATCCTTCCCCTTGCGGAACCAGAGGACGAACATGTACCCGAAGGTCAGCAGCGGGAGGGCGAACACCCAGATCCTGCCGAGGTTGAGGCCCTGCAGGAACGTTTTCAGGGCGGACGGCGCCCGGACGACGCCTTTCTCCCACCCCAACGCGATCGTCAGCCCCTCGCCGGGGCCGAGCGGCCGGGTGGAGCCGATGACCGCGCCGTTGCGGCTGGGAGTGACCTCGCACGCGCTTTCGCGGGAGCCGCGCTGGCCCGTGTAGCAGGCGGTGCGCAACGCGAGGGTCCGGTCCCCCGCCGCGACGGCCGCGGCGGCGGAAGCCGAGTCGATGGGCACGGCCCATCCGTTCCCCGTCACGTTCCAGTACAGCTCGTCGTGGTCGTCGAAGAAGAGGATCGCGTTTTCCACCGTGTAGGAGATGACGTACGACTGGCGGCCGTTCACGAACCGTTTCGGGTCGCCGATGCGCACCCGCACCATGCTTCCGGCCCGTTCGACCCGGTGCTTGAGGGCGGCGCCGGACGCGTCCGTCACCGAGGCGATCCGCACCGGCATCGTCGTTTTCTTGCCGAGCTCGTCGACGTACCGGACCGGGATGTCCCGGTAGATGCCGTGCCGCGGGCGGTGGAATTCCGCATCGATGGTTTCCACGACCTGCAGGGACGCGTCGGCGCGGACCTCGACGGCGGCCCGGAAGGAGCGGATGGTGAAGTCCTCCGCCCGCGCGGGGCCGGCGGCGAAGGCCGCGGAGAGAAGCAGCGCCGGAAGGAACGCCAGCGCGGAGAGCCGGACATCGGTCGCCCCCCGTTCCGCGGGCGATTCGAGCTGGAAGAACTCCGCCGTTCCGAAGCCGAAGGCCCGGGCGAACAGGTTGGCCGGGAAGGTTTCGGCGGCGGTATTGTAGTCGCGGACGACGGCGTTGTAATACCTGCGGGCGTACTCGATGCCGTTTTCGATCTCCGCGAGCTGCTTCTGCAGCAGGAGGTAGCTTTCGCTCGCCTTGAGATCGGGGTAGCTTTCCGCGACGGCGAACAGCGACGGGAGCGTTTCGCGGAGGGCGGCTTCCTCCTTCCCCCGCTCGCCGGGGCCTTCCGCCCGCATCGCGCGGCCGCGCGCTTCCGTGACGCCCTGGAGGACGGCCTTCTCGTAGCCGGCGTACCCCTTCACGGTCTCGACCAGGTTCCCCACCAGGTCGTGCCGTTTCTTGAGGAGGACGTCGATGTCGGACCAGGAGGAGCGGGAGAGGTTCCGGAGGCGGACGAGCCGGTTATACAGCCAGACCAGGAAGGCAAGGATCCCCGCGACGGCCGCGAATATCGCCAAGGTGCCGGTCATTCGCTCCTCCCCCCCGGCTGCTTCTTCTTTATTTCCGCGGCGAGCTCGGTATAGATCGCCGTCTTCCTCTTCAGGTAGGCCGTCGACTCGTCGTGCCCCATGGACAGGGGGATGAAGCCGTCTTTCATCTGCGCTTCCTGGAATTCCCTGGACCGGGAGAGGGAGAGGAACACCGACTCGATCTTCCGGATCACGTCGGAGGGCGTGCCCTCCGGGACGGCGACGCCGCGGTCGACGCCCTCGACCAGGTCGATCCCCTGGCTCTTCAGCGTCGGGTCCTTGGGGAACTTGAAGAACGGCTCCTCGGTGGCAAAGCCGAGAACGCGCATCCGGTCCCGGTTCCGGGTGACGTCGTCCGAGGCGGCGAAGACGGCCGTCAGGTGCCCGTCGAGGAAGGCGTTCATCTGCGGGGCGGAGCCGGTGAAGGGGACGTAGGTGATCCGGGCCCCTGTCAGCTTCTCGAGCCGCAGGGCGGCCATATGGTAGCCGGAGAACAGGGCCGAGCCGCCGATGGTCACGGCGCCGGGGTTCTTCCTCGCGAATTCGATCAGCTCCTTCGCGGTCCTGTACGGGCTGTTCCGCGGAACCGCCAGCGCCAGCGGCGTCGAATGGAAGAGGACCACGGGCAGGATCTGCCCGGTCCTGTAGCCGACGTTCTGCTGCAGCGGCTGGAGGATGACATGGGGGATGTTGAACCCGGCCATGGTGTAGCCGTCGGGCTTCGTCTTGACGAACTCTCTCCAGCCGAGGGCGCCGCCGCCGCCGGTCTTATACTCGATGGTGACGTGCTGCCCGAATCCCTTCTCGAGCAGCGGCTGCTGCCGCCGCGCCTCGCGGTCGGACTGCCCGCCCGGGTCGAAGCAGACGATGTAGGTCAATTGGCGGGAGGGGAACCTGTCCTCGCCCCGTGCGGAGGCCGCGCTCCACCCGGAGCCGAGAACGACCAGGATCGACAAGGCGACGATCGGAATGACCCGGTGCCTCTTCATGACGCTCCTCCTAAAAAGCGGGACCGCTTCCCCCCCGCTCGTCCCGCCAGTACGGGAACCAGACGAGCGACACAAGGGATACCGAAATATCGGTCTTTTTCGGGGCCACCTCGCACTTTTCCAGCTCTTCCGATACCGGGTCGACGCCCGCCTGGACCTCCGACGTCTCCAGCTCCATCTGGGCCTTCAGCTCTTCCAGCTGCTTCTGGAGCGACTGGGCATTTTCCTCGGCCCGGGCCACATCCTGCGCTTCTTTCAGCGTCCGCCCGGCGCCGCGGGCGGTGGTCGCGGCCCGGCCCAGCGCGGACTGGCTCAATTTCTTGCGGCCCGTCAAGGCCGTCAGGATGGCGGCCCCGAACGAAATGGCGGTCTGGATCTTCTGCTGCCCGGCCTCGGTCTTTTCCCGCTCCACGGTCTGCCCGGCCCGCCGGATCCGGTCCTCGAGGGCGGCGATCTTGGGAGCGTACTTCTGCCGCAGGCGCTCGACCTGCCGGTCCCGTTTTTCCCTGCCGGCCTGCTGCAGCCGGATGCGGAAGTCGCGTTCCGGCTCCCCGGGTTCGGACAGGAGCCCCGTACCCGGGCTTTTCAGAAGCGGGAGCTTCCGGTTCCGGTAGACCCACTCCTTGAAGGCGGTTCCCCACCCGGAGTAGCTCTTCGCGGCGGACGCCTCTCCCGGCACCTCGGCGAAGGAGGCGTTCGGGACGTGCGGGAACTTCTCGAGATCTTCTTCCGTCAACTCGATCTCCCGCGCCTCGTCCCATTCGGCCTTCGCGGGGCCGCCGGAGAAGTCGGCGAGCAGGGCCACCTCCTTTTTGGCGGACACGCCGATCTTCGCGTTGGCGTAGTAGACCGTCCCCATCCCCAGGAGCATCGGCTCGTAGGAAAGGGCCGCCCCTTCCGGCTGGGGCGCGCGCACGGGGAGGAAGATCTGCGGGACGTCGGGGGGGAGCACCGGGCGCGCGGAAGCGGCGGCGGCGCGGGGCGGCGGGGCCGCGGTCTGCGCCGCGGCCTTCGCTTCGGCGGTCTGCGGGGCGGGGGCGGCCGCCTTTGCTTCGGCGGTCCGCGACGATTTGACCGGGTCCATCAGCCGCTTGATCTGGGCGCGTGTCAGCGGCCCGCGCAGGTACGACATCGCCCAGCGGCTCTCGAAGACGACCGGCGCGTCCTCGTGGACGTTGTTCATCAGGAACACCCGCTGGCCCAGCCCCGCGAGGATCTGCTCCATCCGCCTGCGGTCGAACCGGCCCGATCCGCCGGCGGCCGCGCCTTCCAGCCCGTCGAGCACGCGCTCCTTGTCGCGGTCGGTCTGCAGGCGGCCGAGGAACCAGGTGCCCGTGTTGGAGAGCCCCTTGTAGTCGAGGTCCACCGGGTTCTGCGTGGCCAGCACGACCCCCAGCCCGAACGCGCGCGCCTGCTTCAGCAGCGTCAGCAGCGGCGCCTTCGACGGCGGGTTGGCCACCGGCGGGAAGTACCCGAAGATCTCGTCCATGTAGAACAGCGCGCGCAGGCTGGAGGTGCCCGGCTGGGCGCGCATCCAGCCCAGCAGCTGGGTGAGCAGGAGGGTGACGAAGAACATCCGCTCGGCGTCGTTCAGGTGGGCGATGGAGAAGATCGACACCCGCGGCTTCCCGGCCGGGGTGAAGAACATCCGGTCGATGTCGAGCGGGTCGCCCTCGAGCCAGGCGGAGAACCCCGGCGCGGCCAGGAGGTTGTTGAGCTTCATCGCGAGCGCGAACCGGTCCTTCGACGGGAAGAACGATTCGAGGTCGAAGACGCCGACGCGGGAGACGGGCGGCTCCTGGATCGCGTGGATGAACGCGGCGAGGTCGAAGTCCTGCTGCCGCTTCCAGGCGTCGTCGAGGATGGTGGAGAGAAGGATGTGCTCCCGGCTCTGGATGGGGTCGGCTTCGACCCCCATGAGGTTCAGCAGGCCGGTCACCGTGGCGCCGATCCGCTCGCCCAGCAGCTCGCTGTCCTCCACGACGGCCTTCCCGGGGAAGGCGAACGATTTCAGGATGGACACCGGGATCCCGGCCGTGCTCCCGGGCGTGTAGACGGCGAAATCCGCCGCGCTTTTCAGCTTGCGGATCCGTTCCCCGTCCTGCCCCCAGTCGGCCAGCCCCTTCTTCCAGAGAGCGGCCTGGGCCGCGGCGAAGTCGGCCGGAGACATCCCTTTCCTCCGGGCGTCGTCCTCGTTGATCCACGGGAGGAAATCGTCGTCCCGCAGGTCGGGGAAGGTCAGCAGCAGGTTGGCAAGGTCCCCCTTGGGATCGACGATGACGGCGGGGATGTTGTCGATCGCCGCCTCTTCCAGCAGGGAGACGCAGAGCCCCGTCTTTCCGCTGCCCGTCATTCCCACGCAGACCGCGTGGGTCACGAGGTCCCTGGAATCGTAGAGGACCGGCGTCTCCTTGAGGGCGTTCTTTTCCAGGTCGAATTCGCGTCCGAGGTAGAAGACTCCCAGCTTCTCGAAGTCCTGCAAGGCGGCCTCCTTCAACGATGACGGATTGGTATCACTTTACCGTCGGCCGTCGATCAGAGGAAAGGTATTTCCGTAGATGGAGCCCCGCGCCTGGACGAGGAAGCCGTGAGGGAACCCCAGCTCCACGCGGCTCGCCGCGTCGAGGGCCGCGAGGTGCGAGGGCCCGAGGACGAGATCGAGGCAGCCGAGGTTGTCCTTCGCCTGCGCTACCGTCCTCACGCCGAGGATTGGCACGACCGCCCCGAAGGGCTGCTGCCGTACCCACGCGAGCGCTACCTGCGAGGCCGACCTTCCGGTGTCCTTCGCGACCGCTCCTGCCGCCTCCGCGATCCCGAGGTTCCGTTCCGTGACGTTCGCCGCGGCCCACGAGTTGTCTTTGGAGAACCGCGCCTCCGCGGGCCGATCCTTCGGCGACTTGTATTTCCCGGAGAGGACGCCCCCGCCCAGGATGCCCCAGGGGGTTACGGCGAGCCCCAGCGCGGCGGCCATCGGCAGCAGGTCGCGTTCCGGCGTCCGGTCCGCCAGGCCGTACTGGATCTGCAGGGCGGCGAAGGGGGTCCAGCTTTTAAGCGACGCGAGCGTATTCGCCTGCGAGACGATCCACGCGGGGGCGTCGGAGATCCCCACGTAGAGGACCTTCCCCGCCCGGACGGCGTCGTCGAGCGCCCGCATCGTCTCCTCGACCGGCGTCATGAAGTCGTGGGCGTGCACCCAGAACAGGTCGACGTAGTCGGTGTCGAGCCGCTTCAGGCTCGCCTCCAGCGACTGCACGAGGTTCTTCCGGTGGTTGCCGCAGGCGTTCGGGTCGTCGGGGGACATGGTCATGGTGTACTTCGTGGCGACGACGAACCGCTCCCGGCGGCCTTTCACGAACTCCCCGACGAGCTTCTCGCTCGTCCCGCCGGTGTAGAGGTTGGCGGTGTCGACGAAGTTCCCTCCCGCGTCGGCGAACGCCTCGAAGATCTTCCGGCTCTCCTCCTTCGATGCGCCCCAGCCCCACTCCTCGCCGAACGTCATCGTCCCCAGGCACAGCTCCGAAATCCGCAGCCCCGTGTTCCCCAGCAGCTTGTATCTCATCGCGCTCGACCTCCTTCGGGGAGATCGTTCCATGATATCGGGTTTTTCTCCGGGAAAAAACTTCCGGCGACGCCGGGTCATCCAATTCCCAGCAACGCCGGACGAGGTTTCCTTGGAAAAGGGGGATGAAGATGACGCAGACGCCGAGAGCCGTCGCCGATGTCATCGAACCGCAGAAGGTGATCGAAGGGGCCGGGGTGAAGCTGCGGCGCAGCATCGCGACGGGAAGAGTGAATTATGTGGACCCGTTCCTGCTGTTCGACCATTTCGGTTCGGACGATCCCGAGGACTATCTTCCCGGGTTCCCGATGCATCCCCACCGGGGGATCGAGACGGTGACCTACATGCTGGCGGGGGTGGTGGACCACAAGGACAGCCTGGGGAACTCGGGGACGATCGGCGCGGGGGACGTCCAGTGGATGACCTCGGGCGGGGGGATCCTCCACGAGGAGATGCCCCGGCCGAAGGACGGGAAGATGGAAGGGTTCCAGCTCTGGGTCAACCTTCCCGCGCGGCTGAAGATGTCCCGGCCGATGTATCGGGAGATCACGGCGGGGCGGATCCCGGAGGTGCGGCGCGCCGACGGGGTCCGGATACGGGTCGTGGCCGGCGAGGCGGATGGGGTGCGCGGCCCGGTGACGGAGATCGCCGCTGACCCGGAATACATCGACGTCACGGTCCCCGCGGGGGCCTCGTTCGTCCAGCCGGTCCCGCGGGGCCACGCCGCCCTCGCCTACGTATTCGAGGGGGAGGGGATGTTCGACGGGGACGGGGGACGGGCGGTCCCCGCGACCCGGATGATCGTCTTCACGGACGGGGACCACGTATCGGTGAAGTCTTCCGGCGGGAAGCATGTCCGCTTCCTGCTGATGTCCGGGAAGCCGCTGGGAGAGCCGATCGCCCGGCACGGGCCGTTCGTGATGAACACCCGGAAGGAGATCGAGCAGGCCCTCGAGGACTTGCGCAACGGGACCTTCGTGTGGCGGGGGTAGAAACGGATCGCGACTGCCGGTCCCAGGGCATCCTCCTCGTGTTATACAGGTGCTTGTGATTAAAATCAGGACGGAGCGCATACCCCAACCCGAAAGGAGAACCGTACGATGAAGAAGGCCGTCTTGCTCGCGGGCGTTTTCCTGCTGGCCGCCTCGCTCGTCTTCGCCGCGGGGCCGAAGACCTACCAGGTGACGGGTCCGGTCCTCGAGGTCAAGGACGACGTCATCGTCGTCGAGAAGGGGAAGGAAAAGTGGGAGGTCGGCCGGACCAAGGACACGAAAGTCACGGGTGATCTCAAGGTCGGCTCCAAGGTGACGATCGAGTACCGGATGGAAGCGGCCTCGGTGGAAGTGAAAGAGGCCAAGAAGAAGTAGCGAAGCGGCCCATCGATCCTTCGGAACGGACGGGCGGCGTCTCGCTGAGGCGCCGCCCTTTTCTTTATCTTCCCCCGCGGTTTTCCCCGGCGAAGTCCGTCGTGTCCCGCAGCGCCTTCTCCTCGATCCCGATCCGTTGCCGCAGGACGGCGAGGTTCGCGATCGAGAAAAGGATCAGAGTCGCCGGAGCGCGCACCAGCAGCGGGAAAAGCAGGAACTCCAGCACGATGACCAGGTAGTTCGGGTGGCGCAGGAACCGGTACGGCCCCCGGCGGACGAGGCGCATCCCGGGGACGACGACCACCCGGGTGGTCCAGTTTTCCCCGAGCGTCGCGATCGTCCAGTATCGCAGGGCGATCACGGCGGCGAGTGCCGCGAGGCAGAAGACCGTCCGCGCGTCGAGCGGGACCCTCCAGGGATGCGACTCCCACGCGAGGGAGGCGAGGAAGAGCGCGTGCAGCGCGACCATCGTGCGGAACGTTCCGGGGCGCGCCTCGACGCCGCCGCGGGAAAGGAGCCGAAGCCGGTTCCTCCGCCCAAGCCAGAGGTCGAAGAGCCGCGACGCCGAAACGGCCGGCACCACCCACGCCGTCGAAAAGTCCATGTCAAGATCATAAGTAATTATCCGCCCGCATGCAGCGACGTTTCCGGAGCCGGAAGGGGGCAGTCGACGGATCGAGAGGGTCCGCAGTGAGGAGGTATAATAAGCATTGAAGGGAGGTGCGGCCATGGAACTGACCCTGACTGGCGCCGAGGTCAAGATCCTCCGCGAGACGATGGAAAAAGCCATCGACGACCTGTTGATGGAGATCGCCCGCACCGACAACAGGAAACTGCGCGAGCGGCTGAAGGAACGCGAGGAGGTCATGAAGGGGATCCTCGCGAGGATTCCGGCCGGGGAACGCGCGGCGTGACAAGGACGCCGGCCGGTCCTCTCCGGGCGCGGCCGGCAAAGCGCCCGGAGGGGCGGTCCGGGCGAATCCGGTTCCCGCAATCCACGTGTACGCGGACAGGCCGTTTCCTGTTCCGCCGTATTGTTGATTTCCCTTAATTTCTCCCCGGTCCATTCCGAAAAGACTTACTGGGAATGCATATGCATTCCGGGACGTATTCCATTCCGACGGGGAAACGGGCGTATGGATCTGGTTCTGATCATCCACAGGGAGATCGCCGTGCGGGAGGCGTTGGCTTCGGCCCTCTCCGAAGCGGGGTGCGGCGCATTGACGGCCGGGACGGCGGAAGAGGGGCTTGCCTTGATGGGCGATGCCTCGATCCCGGTGGCGCTGGTCGGGCTCCACCTGCCCGGCATGAGCGGGTTCGACTTTCTCGCGGAAGCGAGGAAGCTCTACCCCGAGATGGAGGTGATCGTCCTCCCCGACTCCGCCACGCTGGATTCCGCCATCACCTGCGTCCAGGCCGGGGCGTGCGATTTTCTTCCCGGTCCGTATTCGGACCCGGACCGGGTGACGTCCGCGGTCGCGAGGGCCGTCAACAAGGGGCGCCTCGCCCGTGAACGGAAGCTCGAGATCGAGAAGCTGGCGCAGAAGAACGAGGCCCTCCTGGCGACGAACCATTTCCTCGCGGAACAGGTCAAGCGGGACGGGCTCACGGGGCTGTACAACCACGCCTACTTCCAGGAAGTCCTGGCGCGGGAGGCCTCCCGCGCGGGCCGGTACAAACGGGTCTTCACCCTGCTTTTCGCCGACATCGACCACTTCAAGCAATACAACGACCGGGAAGGACACCAGGCGGGCGACAAGGCCATCGTCCTGGTCGCGGAGATCCTCCGCAAGCTGACCCGCAAGTCCGACTACGTCGCCCGGTACGGCGGGGAGGAGTTCGTCATCCTGCTCCCGGAGACCGCCAAGGACAAGGGCCGGATCGTGGCCGAGAGGATCTGCAGCACGATCGGGCACAGCCCGTTCCCCGGAGAGGAGGGGCAGCCGGGCGGCGCGTTGACGATCAGCATGGGGATTGCCGCGTTCCCGGACGACGCCGTGCTGCCGATGGATCTGATCCGGCTGGCGGACGCGGCCCTTTTCACGGCAAAAAGGGATGGCGGAAACGCTTATCGAATAGCCGGTTGACCCCCTTGATATTTCCGAATATTTCCGTTCGTTTTCCCGATAAATAGATAACGGCTACCTTTAGGCGGGCCGACATGAGGATTCAGGAGATGCCTGTGGACAGCGAACGGGTCCTGATCGTGGACGACGAATCCTCGATACGGGAGGTCCTCTCATCGCTTCTCGCCGACGAGGGTTTCGTGCCCCTCGTGGCGGGGACGGCGGAGGAAGGGCTGGAAAAGATGAACGGCGCGGCCGTTTCGGTGGCGATGATCGACATCAAGCTGCCGGGGATGGACGGCATCGAGCTGCTGGCGGAGATCAAGCGCCGCTCCCCGTCGACGGAAGTCGTCATGATGACGAGCTACGCCTCGCTGGAGACGGCGATCGCGGCGATCCGCCGGGATGCCTACGACTATATCCAGAAGCCGTTCGAAGATCTGGAAGAACCGTGCGCGGTGGTCCGCAGGGCCCTCGAGAAGCGGAACCTCACGACGAGGAACCGGGAGCTGGTCGACGACCTCGCGCGCAGGAACCGGGAGCTGGCCGCCGCCGTGAAGCGCCAGCATTCCCTCATCGACGCGGGCCGGGCCATGGGCGGCATCCTCGCCATCTACCGAGCTGCTGGACTTCTTCATCGGCGTGGCGGCCGACGAGCTGGACGTCGAGCGCGCATCCCTGATGCTGCTGGACGACAAGACCCACGAAATGTGGATCGCCGCCTCCCGCGGGCTGGACGTGGAAGTGGCGCGCGGGGTCCGCCTGACGGTGGGGGACGGCATCGCCGGGTGGGTCGCCCGGGAAGGGAAGCCGATCCTGGTGAAGGATGTCGAGTCGGATCCCCGCATCAAGATGAACCTCGAAACGACCTCCGCCGGCTCCTTCATCTCCGCGCCGATCGTCCTCAGCATCCCGATCCGGATCCGGGAGAAAGTGCTCGGCGTGATCAACGTCACGAACCGGCGCTCCGGGATCTCCTTCGAGGAAGAGGACATGGCGTTCCTCTTCAGCCTGGCGGGGCAGGCGGCGGTGGCGATAGAACGGGCGCGGCAGTTCGAAGATCTTCAGGAGGCGTACCGGAACCTGAAGGACACGCAGAAGGAACTCGTCGATTCGGAACGCCTCAAGGCGATCGGCCAGATCGCCGCCGGAGTTGCCCACGATTTCAACAACCTGCTGACCGGCGTCCTGGGGCAGTCGGAGCTCCTCAAGAAAGACCTGGGGAAGGTCGCCTCCGGATGTCGAGGCGTCCCGGAAACGGGCGGATCTGCTCACGACCCTTTCCTCCAGGGGGCCGCCGCGGTCCGGCGCGTGCAGGAGTTCACCCGGATCCGGAAGGACACGCCTTCGGGGTCGGTCGACCTGAACGCCGTCATGAGCAATGCCGTCGAGGTCACCCGGTGGAAGTGGAAGGACGAGTGCCAGTCGCGAGGGATTCAGGTATCCGTTCAGGTGGATGCCGGACAGGTCCCCCTCACGGCCGGGGACGAATCGGAGCTTGCCCAGGTGGTCTGCAACCTCATTTTCAACGCCGTGGAGGCGCTGGAAGGGGGAGGGAAGATCACCCTGGCGACGCGATCCGACGGGAAGGACATCCGGCTTACGGTGACGGACGACGGCGTAGGGATGTCCACCGAGGTGCAGGAGCGGATCTTCGAGCCGTACTTCACGACGAAGGAGCGAGGCCAGGGCCTGGGGATGAGCATCATCTACGGGATCGTCGCGAGGCACCGGGGGGAGGTCACGGTGCGCAGCGAAGAGGGGAAGGGGGCCACGTTCGAGCTGAGACTTCCGGTGGAATCACCGATCATGGACAGGGAGCCCGGACCTTCGGAAGCCGCGTCGCAGGTCTCCGCCGCCAAGGTGCTCGTCGTGGACGACAGCGACCTCAACCGGGAGCTGTTCGACAATTACCTCGTCGCCATGGGCCACAAGGTGCTGCAGGCGTCGAACGGACGGGACGCCCTTTCGATCGTGCAGCGGGAGGCCGTCGATCTCGTCGTCACGGATTTGTGCATGCCGGGGCTGACCGGGTGGGAAGTGGCGGAAGGGGTGAAGAAAAGGTACCCTGAGGTGCCCGTCATTCTCGTCAGCGGTTGGGCGGTTCAGCAAAGCGAGCCGCGGATAAAGGAATCGGGGGTCCGCTGCGTCCTGCAGAAGCCGTTGACCATGGCGAAGTTCCAGGAGGCGATCCGGGAGGCGCTTGGCGGCGTTCCGGCGGGCGGGGGGTGAGTGTGAAGCGGGTCCGGCGGTCGATTCCGTTCCTGTTCGCGGCGGTCCTGGCGGTCGCGTTCCACCTGTTCGCGGCGGCCGGGACGGCGGAAGCGGCCATTGCGCTCGACTACGCGAACAGCGGCTCCGGCCAGACGGCCGCCCTCAGCTGGGCGCATACCGTGGGCACCGGTTCCGACCGGCTCCTGCTGGTCGGGATCTCGATCGACAATCCCAGCCGCACCGTCGGCACCGTGAAATGGGGAGGCTCCTCGGGAACGACCCTGACCTACATCGGCAGGCGGCAGGGCAATGCCACCACGGTGGAGATCTGGGGGCTGGTGAATCCCTCCAGCGGTACTTCCACCGTCTATGCGACCATCAGCGGCGGGAGCAGCGAATGGATGGTCGGCGGGTCGGCCTCCTACACGGGCGTCGACCAGACCACCCCCTGGTCGGGGTTCGTTACCGCAGCGGGCAGGCGCGGCGACGGCCAGACCCCGTCGCTTACCGTGTCGAGCGCCAGCGGGAGCCTCGTGTTCGACGCGATCGCCATCAATGACGATCGAGCTCGAAACCTACAGCGCTACCGTCGGTGCGAACCAGACCTCCGTCTGGAACACGAAGGTTTCCGCCCAGTCCATCGTGGGGGGCGGGAGCACCGAGCCGGGGGCGGCGTCCGTCACCATGACCTGGAGCTTCCCGACGGGCGATTACATCTGGGCCTATGCCGCCCTGTCGATCGGCGCCGCCGCGGTGGTCTACCGGCCGGACGCCCAGATCAAGCTGGGCCGCCGAGGGCACCGGCTCGTACTTGACTAACGACGATGTCTACGAGTCGTCGGTCTCGACGCAGGTCAAGTCTCAGGGCGTGGTAAGTGGCTCCACGGCTATATATAATCATCCTGTTCGAGAACGACTCCGGCAGCGCGGACAGCGTGGTCATCACCCAGGCCTCCGCGACGAACTGCACGAATTACACGGTGGCGTATTACGACAACACCGCGGCGGACCGGACGAGCGCGGTGACGGGGGCCGGGGCGACGATCTCCAGCCTCGCGTCGGGCGCGGGCACGACGTGGAGCCTGCGGGTCACGCCGTCCGCCTCGATCAACGGCTCCACGCCTCCGCCTGCGTGGTCACCCTGACGGCGACCTCGTCGGGAGACGGCACGAAGACCGACCAGGTGCGGGGGACGACCTCTTCCACCTCCGCGAACCTCACCCTGGCCAAGAGCGCCGACCGGGCGACCGTCGCCCCGGGGCAGGATATCGTCTATACCGTCAATGCTTCGAACGGCAGCGGTTTGACCGATGCATCGACGGTCGTCCTGACCGACCCGATCCCGACGTATACCGGCTTCAAGGTGGGGAGCGCCTCGTTCTCCGCCGGGACATCCACTCTTTCGGGGACAGCCGTCTACTCCGAACAATTCGGGCTCCACCTGGACGTACTCCCCGTCATCGACCGGCTGTTCGGCCCCTTCCGGGTACGACTACTGCGTCACGCACATCCGCTGGACCACAACGGGAACCATGCCCACGGGCACCGGTTTTTCCGTATCCTTCACCGTCGGGGTGAAGTAGCAAAGTTTCCCTTCGCCGGTTTCCTCAGGACCCCGCCCGCGCTGTTTCCCGACCCGCAGGTTTTAAAACCGGAAAATTAAAAAAATCAATATTTTACCTTAACCAAGCCGTCGGTATTTCCGATAAGAACGACGTGTGGTACCCCCGTGCGGGAGCACTGCGTCTGCGCGGGTGGAACGGTCGATTGCGGAAGAGCGGAGACATCCGATCGAAGGAGGAAAAGTCGATGAACGGAAGACGGAAGCTGTTGTTTGGCGCGGTGCTGGCCGCGGTACTGCTGGCCTCGGGCGCGACGACGCGCCGGCGGCTCCGGCGGCGAAGCCGGAGCTGGCGCTGACGATCGACGTCCGGAAGGAAGCGATCGTGAAGGGACGCGGAAGGAAAGGAAAAGGTGGAGTGGCGGGAGGCGAAGGACGCGGCGTCAACCCCGGCGACGTCTTGATGTACACCATCGCCTACAAGAACGTCGGCAAGACCGAGGCGCGGGGTGCCCAGGTCGTCGACCCCGTTCCGAAGGGGACCGCCTACGTCTCCGGCAGCGCGGAAGAGGAAGGACGCCAGGATCCTGTTCAGCCTGGACGGGAAGGATTTCAAGGAGCCGCAGCTGCTCAAACACAAGGCCCGCCTCGCGGATGGGACCGAGTCGGAATTCCCGGCCCCGCCGGAGATGTACACGCACATCCAGTGGAACCTGCTGAAAGCCGTGCCGCCGGGAGGCACGGGATCGATGAGCTTCAAAGTCAGGGTGAAGTAGGGAATCAGGCAACCAACACCCGCTTAAAAAAAGAAGAGAGAAAAAACGGAGAAACAGGAGAAAACGCCATGCCGAACACCGGAACCCATGCCAAACCCATGATGCGGCTGATCCTCGCCGGGCTGCTGGTCGCGCTCCTGCTGCCGCAACGACGGCCCAGGCCGCCGGCACCCCCTACAACACGTCGATCACCAACCAGGCGTCGGCGACCTACAAGGACTCCAGCGCCAACGAGTTCACCTCGACCTCCAACTCCACGACGGTGACCGTGACCGCCGTCTACACCGTCACGGTTTCGGCGCCGGCGGACGCGTCCGGGAACACGCCCTCCGTGGTGTACTACCCGTACACGGTGACCAACACCGGCAACAACACCAACACGTTCGCGCTGGCCGCCGCGTCCGGCGGCGGCGGCAACACCTGGACCGCCACCCTCTACTTCGACGCCAACGGCGACGGCGTGCACGATGCGGGAGAGACCACGGTCACGGCCACGACCGGAGCTACTCGCGGCGGATGCGACCTACAAATTCTTCGTGCGCCGGTGACCATCCCGGCATCCGTCGCAAACGGGCAAACGGACGTCACGACCCTCACCGTGACCGGAGCCGGGGACGCGGGAGCCGGGGACGACACCACGGACAGCGTCACCACCACCGTGACGGCGCCGGCCCTCACCATCACGAAGGCGGTGCGGAACGTGACGCTCAGGCCGGTTCCTTCAACACGACGGCGTCCGCCGCGCCGACCCAGGTCCTCGAGTACCGGGTCACCGTGACCAACGGCGGGTCCATCAGCGCGGATAACGTCGTCCTTACCGACCCCGACAACGCGTATACCACGTACGTGGCCGGCTCGATGTATATCGGCAGCAACGGCACCACCGCGACCTCGAATACCCTCCAGGACGACGACGCGACCGGCGGCACCGGCTGCGCCGCCGACGCGTGCGGCCATTCGAGCGTGTCGGGCGGGGCCGTCACGGCCTACCTCGGAACGGGGGCGACCGAGTCGGCTTCGGTCGCGAGGAGCTTCGGAGCAGGATCAACCGTGTACGTGTATTTCCAGGTCACGGTCGACTGACCCGTGACCTGCGCGCATGGTGAACCGGTGAAGGCATAAGACGGGCGCGCCCGGCATGGCGATGCTTCGTCGAAGGATGGGACGGGGGTTCCCGGCGGTGGTCCTCGGACTGCTGGCGGGGACCCTCGCCTGTCCTTCGCCTTCGTTCGCTCCGGCCGCCACGCCCGGCGGGACCCGGATCCAGAATGTCGCGAACCTGGCGTATGGACCCGTAAATTCCTCTTACAGCCTCCTTTCCGGCCAGACCACCGTCACCGTGGTGAACCCGGCGGACGTCTGGAGCCCGTTCCGGAAATCCGTCGAGCCCACGGGGCAGGTCGCACCGGGATTCACCCTCCGATACACGAACACGTTCGGCAACGCGGGGGCGGTTCCCCTGACGAACGTGACGATTACGGATAACCTCGCCGCCAACCTGATCTATGTGAACGGGTCCGCCACGCTGCCGCGGGCCGCTTCCCGGCGCATCCGTCGCCTACGACCCCGCCACGCGCAGGATCACCTGGACGATCCCCTCGGTTCCCCCGGGATACAGCGGGGCGATCGGTTTCCAGGCGACCGTGGATCCCGCGACCCGTCCGACACCACGATCCCGAACACGATCGGCGGGACGAGCGACCAGACGACGGATCCGATAACCACCAACCGGGTGACGACGGTGGCGGTCGAGCAGACGCTCCGGATTTCGATGACGGCCTCCGGAGCGAGGCGGAGATCGGCGATACCGTCGTGTTCATCGTCCGGGTGGAGAACGCGGGCGAAACGATGACGGTGGACAACGTCCTCATCACCGACATCCTTCCGTTCGGCTTCCGGTACGCGAAAGGCAGCTCATATCTCGACAATGTCGCCGTTTCCGACCCCGTTCACAGGAGCAGCCCGGGATGGGCATTCGGCAGGATGGCTCCGGGCGTTGTCCGGACTCTGAAGCTCCGCGCCGTCCTGACCGGGGACGCCCTCAAGGGAGACGGGTTGAACAAGGCGTTCGCGGCGGGAAGGAGTCCCGGCGGGAACGCCGTCACGGCGGGACCGGCACAGGTCCGCGTGAAGGTGCAGGAGGGGGTCCTGGGGAACCGGGGCATCGTCCTCGGCCGGGTCTTCCTCGACCGGAACGACGACCGGATGCCGGGGGACGACGAACCCGGGTTTGAAGGGATACGGATCTACCTCGAGGACGGTACCTTCGCGGAAACGGACAAGGAAGGGAAGTACTCGATCTACGGGATCCGGCAGGGAGAGCATGTGCTGAAGCTCGATCGGAGCACCCTTCCGCCGGGGTTGATCCCCGTCCCGCTGGACAGCACCTTCGCGGGCGACGGGGGATCCCGGTTCGTTTCCCTTCCCTTCGGCGGGAACGCACGCGGCGACTTCGCGCTTCGCCCCGCACCCGCCATCGACAACGACTGCCTCCCCCAAGCGGCGGCGGTCGAGAAAAAGAGCAGCGGGTAATGGTTTTCGGGACGCAACCGGCTTCGGCTCCCCCCTCGCTGGAAGTGCGGATCCAGTACATGCCGCAGACCCCGGAGATCCTCGAGCCGGCCGACGGGGCCGCCCTCGCCCATACCTACAGCGACATCGCCGTCCGCGTCCCGGAAGGGGCGACCGACGTCCTTCGGGTGAACGGCTCGGAGATTCCCAGGAAGTCGATCGGCAAGAAGATCCACGAGTCCGAGCGGAAGATCTACATATTCCAGTACATCGGGGTCAAGCTTGCGCCCGGGCCGAACACGATCGTCCTGGAGACCGGGACGCCCGATGGCGGGAAGTCGGTCCAGAGCATAACCGTCACCGCGCCGGGGCCGCTCTCCCGGATCCTCCTCTCGCCGGCGAAGGCCGATGTCGGGGCGGACGGCGGCGACCCGGTTCCCTTCAAGGCCACGCTGCTCGATTCTTTCGGGAAGCCTTCCCTCCAGGAACAGCTCCTGACCGTGGTCCTCGCCAGGGGGAAGGTGGTCGGCAACGACCTGGATCCCGCATCGCCCGGCCACCAGGTCAAGGCGATCGACGGGGTCGCTTCCTTCGCCGTGCGCGGCGGGGGGGAAACCGGCCCCGAAACGTTGAAGGTCCGGGGGGGCACCGATCTGGCCGCCGAAGCGGAACTCTTCTTCGTCCCGAAGCCGAGGCCGTGGGTGGTGGCGGGGATCGCCGACGTGACGGCCGGCGCGAACACGGTCTCCGGGGATACCGGCGGCGCGATCGACGACAGGAAGTTCGATGACGGGTTCTCCCACGACGAACGGATCGCCCTGTTCGCCAAGGGATCGATCGGGGACGGGTACCTCCTGACCGGGTCCTACGACACAGGGAAAGAGAAGACCGAGCCGCTCTTCCAGCAGGAGGATCCCGCGAAGTACTACCCCATGTACGGCGACGGGAGCCGGATCGGATACGACGCCTCTTCCGGGGACAAGCTCTTCCTCAAGGTGGAGAAGGGCCGCAGCTACGCCCTGTACGGGGATTACCGGACCGACCTGACGCAGAACGATTTCGCGAGGTACGACCGGGCGTTCACCGGCGCCAAGGCCGACGTGGACCTCGGTATGTTCACCGTCCGGGCGTTCGGCGCCGAATCCGCACAGTTCCTTTTCCGGGACGAGCTTCGGGGAAACGGCACCTCCGGGTTCTATTTCCTCACGAGACGGCCGATCGTCGGGGGAAGCGAGCGGGTCCGGATCGAGGTCCGCGACCGGTTCCACTCCGAGCGGATCCTCAAGACCGTCGATAAGGTCGTCTTCACCGACTACGCCGTCGATTACGAGGCCGGGTCGATCCTTTTCAAGGAGCCGGTTCCCTCGCTCGATCCGGGAATGAACCCGGTGCACATCGTGGTCCTCTACGAAAGCGAAGGGACCGGCAGCGAGTTCTACACCTACGGCGGGCGCGCGGCGGTCAGGCCGTGGAGCGGCCTCGAGGTCGGGGCGACGGCCGTCCGGGAGGACCGCGACCTGGAGAAGGCGACGCTCACCGGCGTGGACGCGACCCTCAAGGTCGGGAAGTCGCCTCCAGGTGAAGGCGGAGGTCGCCGAGACCGAGACGGCCGAGAGCGGCAAGGGGACCGCCTGGAGGGTCGAGGCGGAAGGGACCCCGACGAGCAAGACGGGGGTCTCCGCGTATTACCGGAACGTCGGAAAGGAATTCGAGAACCTCTCGGCGCAGTCCGCCGAGCCCGGGACCGTCAAGTACGGGGCGAAGGCCGACTACCGCCTGACCCCTTCCACCGGACTCAAGGCGGACGGCTACGTCCAGGAAAACGATACGGCCGGCACGAAGCTCACCTCTCTCGAGGGGAGCGTGGCGCACGGGTGGGACAACGTCTCCGTCGAGGGCGGCTACCGGAATCTCCGGGACGAGACGGACAACCCGGTCGAGGGGGACTCGGACTCCCACATGGCCTTCGCGTCCGTGTCCAGGCGCCTCACGGACCGCGCCACGGCGACCCTGAAGCACAGCCAGATCCTCTCCGGGGAGGGGATCGACCAGTACGAAACCGAGACGGCCGCCATGCTGGAGTACCGCCTCACGGAGGCGGTCAAGGCGAACGTCACCGGGACCTACCAGTGGACCGGCGAGAAGCGGCGGGCGGTGCTCTTCGGCCTCGAGACGCAGGTCGCGAAAAGCACGGTCCTCACGTCCAGGTACGAGATCGAGGACACCGTGTCCGGCGAACGGCTGCAGTCGCTCATCGGCCTCAACCACCAGTGGTCTCCCCGCAAGGATCTCAAGCTGGACGGCCGTGTCGAGTGGATCGACTACCAGAAGGGTGGAAACGACACGGGGGCGGCAGCGACGCAGGAAGGGATCGCGTTGGCGATGGGCGCCGAATATCTCCCCCGCGAGGATGTCAAGGCGACCGGCCGGACCGAGGTCCGGTTCGGGGACCAGGAGGACACGACCCTGTTCACCCTGGGGGTGGGCTGGAAGGTCACGCAGGACATGGGCCTTCTCGCCCGGGCGAATCTGTGGAACGCGGACCGCGACGCGGGGAGCGCGGCGAAGTACGACCTGCTGGCGGGCGTGGCGTACCGCCCGTTGGGGATCCGCTCGATCTACCTGCTGGACACGGTCCGCTACATCGCGGAGCGGGACGTTACCATCGAGGGGGGGGAATGGAAGCGGGTCATCACCTCGAACGACATCTCCTGGCGGGTCCACCCGCGCCTGACCCTGTCGGGTAAATACGCCGGCAAGTATTCCTGGGACCGGTTCCAGGGGAACGATTTCGGCACCTACTACGGACCTGTTGGTCGCCGGCGTCGGCTACGACCTGACCGACCGGTGGGACGTCGGCGCGCAGGCGCAGCTGATGACCCAGTATTCCACGGACGCCCGGGAGCTCTCCGCGCTGGTCCGGACGGGGTACCGGATCGTGAAGAACCTGTACCTGGGGGCGGGGTACAACTTCGCCAGGATGAACGACGGGGATTTCGCCGGGTCGGGGTGGCAGTCGCACGGGCCGTTCATCGAACTGAAGCTCAAGTTCGACGAGGCGACGCTCCACCTGCCGGGCTGGGACAAGAAGCCCGCCCCGCCGCCCTGCGCGCCGAAGCCGATCCTGGCCGCGCCGAGCTTCCGCCAGGTCGAGCAGGACGTCGACGTCGTCGGCAGCGTCGAGATGCCCGCTTTCCTCGTGAACGGTTCGGAGGTCCCGCTTCCGTCCGGCGACGCGTTCCTGCTTGGGCACCTCCCGGACGGTTCCCTCCGGTTCGAGGGGAGCGCGTTCCTGGAGCCGGTGAAATTCAAGGTGGAGCCCCGCGGCGAACGGGACCCCGTCGGCGTGGAAACTGTCGGTGCTGGACGCCGGGGGCACGGAGATCCGCTCCCTGGCCGGCGCCGGCGCGCCCCCGTCCACGATCCCCTGGGACGGGCGCACGGAGGAAGGGAAAACGGTGGAGGGCGGGGCGCTTTACCGGTACCGGCTCGATGTCTCGTACGCCGACAACAGCGTGCCTTCCGGCGGCACCCGGGACTTCGCGGTGAACCGGGTCTCCTCCATCTCCCTGAACCTGACCGGGAGCGCGTTCAAGTCGGGCTCCGACATCCTGAGCGCGCGGGCGCAGAAGGCGCTGCGGGAGATCGCCGCGGTCCTCAAGAAACGGCCGGAGGAGCGGGTCACGGTCGAAGGGCATACCGACCACGTCGGCACCGACGAATACAACATGGACCTCTCGCGCCGGCGCGCCCAGGCCGCGGCGGACTACCTCGTGAGGGAGTGCGGCGTCCCGGCGGAGCGCTTCACCGTGCTCTGGTACGGGGAGAGCCGGCCGATGGCCCCGAACGACACGCCCGAAGGGCGCGAGATCAACCGGCGCGTGGAGTTGCGCGGGGAGTTCCAGGAGACGCAGCGGGCCGCGGCGACCGACCGGTACCGCACGGAGCCCACCGTCCGGATCAACGGGGCCTCCTATGATGTGGACCCGGCGGGACGCTTCCGGACGAAGCTCCCTCCGGGAACGGAACGGATCGACCTCGACATGACGGCCGCCGACGGGCGGTCCGTCCGCACGTCGTTCACGGTCCCGGCGATCCGGGTCGAGCCCGCGTCCGGCACGGGCCGGATCGCCGTCACCGGGTGGACGGAGCCCGGGAACACCCTCGAACGGGACGGGAAGCCGGTCCCGGTCGGGCCCGACGGCAGCTTCTCGGAGACGATCGACGTGCGGCCGGGAGGGGCCCGGGTCGGGTTCGTGGCGAAGAGTCCCGCCGGGGTGACCCGGATCCTGCACCTGGACCTCGGCGTCTCCGGGGGACAGGGGAAGGCGGCGGTGGCGCAATGAGCGGAAACGGCATCCGGGAACGGCTCCGGAAGACAGTGGAGCGGACCCGCCGGCGGGCGGCGAAGATGGCCGCGGAGGTCGCGCTGGTCGCGCTCTTCCTCCTCGCGTTCCTCCTCCTGCTGAGATTCCTCTTCCCCGAGGGGACGGGGCTGCGCGGTTTCATCCGCGGCGGCGAGTCTTCCGGGCCGGTGGAGATGGAAAGCCGGTTCCGGACCCGGGACGGGGGGAAGGTTCTCCCTGCGACCGTGCCGATCGCCGGTTACATCGCCGAAACGCGGAACGACGTGCAGAACCGCAAGGCGAGTTCGATCGCGTGGGGGCGCGCGGAAAAAGGGACGCAACTGTATTCGCGCGACGCCGTGCAGACGGCCCGCCGACTCGAGCGCCTCGATCTGGGTCGGGGGGAAAGGGACCATCCACCTGGGCGAGAAGTCGCTCATGGTCATCCGGCAGAAGTCGAACGGGAGGTGGAGTCCGGCGCGAAACGCTCCATCCTCCTGATGGTGGACGGGGAGATCCGGGGGCGGATCGAGGGGACGAAACAGCAGCCGGTCACCGTGGGACTCGAATCCATGGGCGGCGTCGGGCGCATCGTCTCCCGGGGCGGCAAGGGCGGGGCGGCGGATTTCCGCGTCACGGTGAACCCGGACAAGACGACGACCTACTCCGTCTTCGAGGGGTCCGCCCTGGTGCAGGGATCGGGGCGCTCCGTGGTCGTCGGGGCGAACCAGTACACCATCGTGTCCGCGTTCGCCCCTCCGACCGATCCCGCGGCGCTTCCGGCGGCCCCGGAGATCGCCGGCCCCGGCGACGGCGCGGAATACCTCTTCCGCTCCCTGCCGCCCCGGGTGCGGTTCTCCTGGACGGCCGCCGAAGACGCGGAGGCGTTCCGGGTCGTCCTGGCCCGCGACCCGGAATTCAGGAACCCGGTGGTCGACGAATGGGTGGGGGGCGCCGGTTCCGCCGACAACAACTCCTTCGTTCACGGCAATCTGCCGGAGGGGTCGTATTACTGGCGCGTCACCTCGAAACGGAGGGGCGTCGAAAGCGGGTATCCGAAAGCCCGCACGGTCCGGCTCGTGAAGAAGACCAGCCCGCCGGGGCTTCGGACGGAAGCGGTGCCGGACCCGGCGCGCGGCGACTGGTGCATGGTCCGCGGAACGACGGACCCCGGCGTTTCCCTCCGGGTGGCCGGGAAGGAAGTCCCGCAGGACGGCAAGGGGGCGTTCGAATCCATCGTCCCGTTGGAGCGCGGGATCAACATGATCGTGGTGGAAGCATCGGATGCCGCAGGGAACACGGCGTACAGGTCCTTGCGGGTGACAGGCAGATAATGAAGAAGTCCCGGGGGAAAGTATGAAAGTGCCATCCTGGTTCCCTGGCCGGTTTCCGATCCGGCTCAAATTCCTCGTGATGTCCCTCTTCGTCACGACCGCCGTCTTGAGCGTCATCACGTTCACGATGGGGAGCATGTTCCGGTCGGACAAGGAGGCGTACATCCGGGACCTGGCGTCGGCCACGGCGCAGAGCACGGCCGAAGAGGCCCGCTTCCTCCTTTCGGGGTACCGGGAGCGCCTGCAGGTGTACTCCCGCCTGCTGGCCGTCAAGACCCTCACGGCGGAACAGAAGAACGGGATCCTCGAGGACCTGTTCGAGGACTTCCGGGAGTTCGTGGCGGTGACGGTCTACGTGGGCAAGGAGCACACCACCCTGGCGGATGCAAAGGCGCTTTCGGCCGCCGGGCTGACGCAGGAGGACCTCGCCCGGCAGCGGGCCGAGCAGCGGCTCCAGGTGGACCGGGTGGAGCCGGGGAAATGCACGTGGAGAATTCCACACTGTCCGAGGGGATGCCGACCATGACGATGACGGTGGCGTACGCCGGGGACGCGGGGGAGAAGCCCGTGGTCGTGGCGGCCGTCCTTCGATTGGACGGGCTGCTCCGCATCGCGCGGGGCGCGGGCGTCTACGAGCGGTACCTCGTGGACGACCAGGGGGTGCTTCTCGCCCACCCGGACGCGGATCGGGTTTCCCGGAGGGAGATAGCGGACTGGATCCCGAACCTTTCGGAGCTTCTCGGGGCGCAGGGCGAGGGCGCGGCCACGGAGTATTCCCGGGACGGCGTCGAAGTGATCGGCGGTTTCGCCCCCGTGGGGCGCGCGTGGGTCCTGGCGGGCGCCCAGATCCCCCGGTCGGCTGCGTACCTCGCCTCCCGTTCGCTGCTGCGGAACCTGGCCTTCGTGGCGCTGGGGCTCCTGCTCTTCGCCGCGTTGCTGGCCGTAGGGCTCTCCCGGCGGGTAACGCGGAACCTGGAGCGCCTCTCGGACACCACGAAGGAGATCGGCCAGGGCCGGTTCGACGTCCAGGTGGACGTGGATTCGCAGGACGAGATCGGGACGCTGGCCGCCTCCTTCAACGACATGGCCGCCGAGCTGAGCGCCCGCGAGAAGGCGCTACTCGAACCGCAGGCCCAGCTCGTCCAGTCCGAGAAGATCGCCGCGTTCGGCCAGCTCGGCGCCGGCGTCGCCCACGAGGTGAAGAACCCCCTCGCCGGCATCCTCGGGTACGTGCAGCTCTCCCTGCGCAAGCTGCGAGCAGGGCAAGCCGCTCCACGCCAGCCTGCTGACCGTCGAGAAGGAGACCAAGCGCTGCCGGGCCATCATCGACAACCTGCTGAAGTTCACGCGCCAGGAGAAGGTCGCCATCGAGCCCGTCGACCTCAACCAAGTGGCTGAGGACTCGGCGATGCTGGTGGACCATCAGCTCGGCATGCACCAGAACCGCCTGGTGGAGGTTCTGACGGAAAACCCGCCGCGGATCCTGGTGAACGCCAACCAGCTGCAGCAGGTGCTCCTGAACCTCACCCTCAACGCCCAGCAGGCCATGGCCGGGACCCCGGGGGCGGTCCGGATCGCGGCGGAACGCACGGACGGGCAGGTGGAGATCCGCGTCCGCGACACCGGGCCGGGGATTCCGAAGGACATCCGGCCCAGGACTCTTCGAGCCCTTCTTCACCACCAAACCGGCCGGCCAAGGGGACCGGGCTGGGGCTCTCCGTCAGCTACGGCATCGTCAAGGATCACAACGGGAGATATCCTCGTGGACAGCGAGCCCGGTGAGGGGACCTGCTTCATCCTCCGGATCCCGGCGGCGCAGGCCGGGCAGGGGGTGGCCCATGGATGAAATCAGGGCGCGTATTCTGGTGGCGGACGACGAGGAGGCGATCCGGGGGTCGGTGTCCCTTCTCCTCCAGGAAGAGGGATACGAGGCGACCGCCGTCCCGAGCGGCGAGGAGGCGCTCGCGCGGTTCGCCGCCCAGCCGTACGACCTGGTGCTTACGGACATCCGCATGGCGGGGATGAGCGGCATCGCTGCCTGAAGGAGATCAAGCGGCTCTACTCCGGGACCGAAGTGATCATCATGACGAGCTACGCGTCGCTGGAGACCGCCGTCCTGGCCCTCCGGTCCGGCGCGTACGACTACCTGATCAAGCCGTTCGAGGAACTGGACCTGGTCACCGCCGCGGTTTCCCGGGCGGTGGAGCGGGCGACCTTCCTCCGCGAGATGAAGATCATGACGGAGACCATCGCCCGGAAGAACGAGGAACTGAAGGTGGCGAACCGCGCCCTTGCCGACCGCGCGAACCGGGACGGGCTTACGGGGCTGTACAACCACGCCTACTTCCAGGAAGTCCTGGCGCGGGAGGCCTCCCGCGCGGGCCGGTACAAACGGGTCTTCACCCTGCTTTTCGCCGACATCGACCACTTCAAGCAATACAACGACCGGGAAGGACACCAGGCGGGCGACAAGGCCATCGTCATGGTCGCGGAGATCCTCCGCAAGTTGACCCGCAAGTCCGACTATGTCGCCCGGTACGGCGGGGAGGAGTTCGTCATCCTGCTCCCGGAGACCGCCAAGGACAGGAGCCGGATCGTGGCCGGGAGGATCTGCAGCACGATCGAACACAGCCCGTTCCCCGGAGAGGAAGGGCAGCCGGGCGGCGCGTTGACGATCAGCATGGGGATTGCCGCGTTCCCGGACGACGCCGTGCTGCCGATGGATCTGATCCGGCTGGCGGACGCGGCCCTTTTCACGGCAAAGAGGGATGGCGGGAACGCCTATCGAATGGCCGGATAGCTTTCGTTTTTCGCTTCCTTTCCCGGAATTCCTGTCATAAATAACTGAAGGGGGTTTCCCGGACCCGCTGTTTCGGGGTACTCTTTCCGTGCGGTTTCTTTTGCGGGGGAGGGCGGAATGGGGGGCGTGCGGTCCGACGGGCGCAGGGCGGGGGAGATCCGGCCCATCACGGCGACGACGGGAGTGCAGAAATCGGCCGAAGGGTCGGTCCTGTTCGCGATGGGGGATACGCGCGTATTGTGCGCGGCCACGATCGAGGACCGGGTCCCGCCGTTCCTCCGCGGCACGGGGAAAGGCTGGGTCACCGCCGAGTACTCCATGCTCCCGCGCGCGACGAACACCCGGGTCGCCCGCGAGGGGCGCACGGGAAAGGTGCAGGGCCGAACCTACGAGATCCAGCGCCTCGTGGGGAGATCGCTCCGGGCGGTGGTCGACTTCGAGGCGCTCGGGGAACGCACGATCACGATCGACTGCGACGTGCTGCAGGCCGACGGCGGGACGCGCACGGCCTCCATCAACGGGGCGTGGATCGCCCTGTGGCAGGCGTGCCGGAAGCTGGTGGGGGCGGGCCAGGTGCCGCGGAACCCCCTGCTCGGCCACGTGGTGGCGGTGAGCGTGGGGATCGTCGGCGGGCGGGTCCTCGCGGACCTCGACTACTCCGAGGATTCGGCGGCCGAAGTGGACCTGAACGTGGTGATGACGGGGGACGGGCGGCTCATCGAGGTGCAGGGGACCGCGGAGCGGGAGCCGTTCTCGCGGGACCGGCTCGACGCCATGCTGACCGCGGCGGAGTCCGCCGGGAGGAAGATCCTGAAGGCGCAGCGGAGATTCACGAAGGGGGACGGCGGATGAAACTCGTGATCGCCACGAAGAACCGGGGAAAGGTGATGGAGATCCGGGCCCTGTTGGGATTGGCGATCCAGAAGAACGTCGAGGTCTCGACCCTGGTGGACAATCCCTCCGTGGAGGAGCCCATGGAAACCGGGAAGACCTTCGCGGAGAACGCCCGGATCAAGGCGCTCCATTACGCACAGGCGTTGAAGGTGCTGTGCGTGGCGGACGACTCGGGTCTCGTGGTGGAGGCGCTGGGGGGGATGCCCGGCGTGTTCTCCGCGCGCTACGCCGGCAACGGGGCGTCCGACGAGCAGAACATCGCTCACCTGCTCCACGAGCTTTCGAAGCATCCGCGGCCGTGGATGGCCTCTTTTGTGTGCGTGGCGATGGCGGCCCTGCCGGGGCGGGTGGTCGCGCAGGCGACCGCCGCCGTAGAGGGGGAGATCCTTCCCGCGCCGCGCGGGCAGGGCGGGTTCGGGTACGACCCGGTCTTCCTCGTCTCCTCGCACGGGAAGACGATGGCGGAGCTGCCGGTCGAGACGAAGAACCAGATCAGCCACCGGGGCGTGGCGATGCGGGCGCTGGTCACGGAGATGAAGAACTCGGGGGTTCTGCTGGCGTAGGCCGCTCATTTACAAGTATTTCCGGATCTCTTTTCCCGCGTCGGGACGTGGCGCAGCCTGGTAGCGCATCTGCTTTGGGAGCAGAGGGTCGCCGGTTCAAATCCGGCCGTCCCGACCAGTTTTTTCCCAACAACGTCGTCCGGATTTGAACCCAAGCCGCCGCCGAGCGGGCAGCGAGGAAAAGCGGCCAGGGATGGCCGCGGCAGGCGGCGCGGCCGCCGGCGGAGCAAGGGCAGGAAGCCCGAGCGCGAGCCGGTCAAATCCGGCCGTCCCGACCATTCTTTTTCCGCCTCAGCGCGGCACGGACCGGCGCTGCCCCTTGTCCGGGCCGGGGCCGATCAGCCCGGCCACCTCGTCCGCGACGATCTCGACCGGCTTGTCCGTGACGTCGACCACGAAAAACCCGCCATCCCGGTAGAGTCTTTTCGCGAACTCGAGCTCCTCGAAGACCGCGGAGGGGTCGGCGTAGGAAGTGGCGCCGACGTCGCCCAGGAGCTTCTCCCGTTTCTTCCGGTGCTCCAGGAGCCGAGGGTGCCCTATGGTCAGGCCGACCACCTTGCGGCGGTCCACCCGGCGGAGGACGTCCGGGGGCGCGATGCCATTGACGATCGGGATGTTCGCCGCTTTCCAGCCGAGCGTCGCCAGGTACATGCTCAACGGGGTCTTTCCGCACCTCGATACGCCGAGGATGACGACGTCGGCGGCGGGGAGGTCGTCGAGCCCGCACCCGTCGTCGTGGGATACGGCGAAATCGACGGCCTCGACCCGGCCGAAATATTCCTCGCGCAGCTCCCGGTACAGGCCGGGCCGCCCGATGGGTTCCGCGCCGGCCCGCCCCGCCAGCTGCGCGAGCAGGGGCCCCATGAGGTCGATCGTCACGACCCCGTGTTTCCTGCCGAGGCGGATGAAGGATTTCCTTAAAGACCCGTCCACGAGCGTGTGCACCACGGCGCCGCCGTCGGCCTTGGCTTCCATCACCACGGCCTCGGCCTGCTCCAGGGTGCGTACATGTTTCCGGAGGACGACCGGCGCGCGGAACGCCGGGAACTGCGCGAGCGCGGTTTCCACGATCTGCCGGCCGCTGGATCCCGTGCCGCCCGAGAGGATGTAGATCGGCGGCGGCTCGTTTTTCCGTCGGGTCTGTTTCGGGCTCATCGTTGCCGTCCCTCCGCCAGAGTTCCAATCTATCAGGCGGCGGGGCGGTTTCCAATCGTACCCGAACCGATTCCGGGGGGTCTCCTGATAGTATTGGATTGAGTGGATATCATGCGCCGTAAACGACCGATGCGAAGGAGGAGGCCGTGGGCCATTTCATGAACCGGTTCAGCGCGCAGACGTACTCGTCGATGCGGATCGTCGCCGGGCTGCTTTTCCTGTGTCACGGCGCCCAGAAGCTGTTCGGGTTCCCCGTCCCCATACCGGCGGGGGCCCCGGCGTTCATCGTGTATGTCGCCGGGTCGATCGAGTTCTTCGGCGGCATCCTGATCGCCATCGGCCTTTTCACGAACTGGGCCGCCTTCTTGTGCGCCGGGCAGATGGCGGCGGCCTACTGGATCGGGCACGGCACCAAGGCGTTCTTCCCGCTGGTCAACCAGGGGGAGCTGGCCGTATTGTACTGCTTCGTCTTCCTTTATATCTCGGCCAACGGCCCGGGCATCTGGAGCGTCGACGCCGCCCGGAAAAAAATGACGTGACCCGACTATCGCTCCGCGTTTCAGCATACAATCTGCAGATACCGGCGGGAGGGGATGCCATGACGCAGCGGGCACGGCAACTCATCGAAGACACGCGCAAGTCCATCGTATCCGTCGAAGAGCGGATCCGCCTCCACCCGTACCTGGACGCCCTGGAGAAGCGGGGATTCGGGAAGGGGAAGCTGGCGATGTTCGCCGGCCAGCAGCGCCACATCATCAAGAGCGACCTTCGCAGCGTGGAACTGGCCGTGTCCCGGGCCGAATCGACGGTCGCGCGCGATTTCCTCTCCGGGATGCTGGAAGGGGAACGCGCGGCCCTGGCGGCGCTGGAGCCCTTCGGGAGGGCGCTCGGCCTGACGCCGGAGCAGCTCGACGCGGTGAAGCCGCACCCCGGGGCGTTCGCCTACAGCGCGTACGTGTACTGGCTTGCCGGGAACGGGACCTCCGCGGAATTCGTGGGGGCCTTCCTTGTGAACCTGAATACATGGGGCGCGAACTGCGGGCGGGTGGGCCGGGCGCTCCAGGCCAACTACGGCCTCGTGAAGGAGGACGTCGCCTTCTTCGACCTGTTCGCCTCGGCGCCGCCCGGGTTCGAGGAGCGGGGCCTTGCGGTGGTCGAGGAAGGGCTGGAGAAAGGGATGGAACGCTGGCTTGTCAGCCGCGCCGCCCGCATGCTGCAGGGGTACGAGCTGATGTTCTGGGACACGATGTGGGAGGCCGCGAAGAGCTGACATGAGCGCGATGGCGGGCGTCCAGTTCATTTACACGATGAAGGGGCTGGGGAAGGTCTACGGCCAGAAGCGGAAAGTCCTCGAGGACATCTGGCTGTCGTTCTTCCCCGGGGCGAAGATCGGGGTGCTGGGTTTGAACGGTTCCGGCAAGTCGACCCTGCTGCGGATCATGGCGGGCGAGGACACCGAGTTCCTCGGCGAGGCGGGGCCGGCCCAGGGGGTCACCGTCGGGTACCTTCACCAGGAGCCGCGGCTCGACCCCGGCCACACGGTGTCGCAGGCCGTCGAGGAGGGGGTCGCGGAGACCCGCGCGCTGCTGACCGCGTTCGAGTCGGTCAGCGCGAAGTTCGCGGAGCCGATGGACGACGACGCGATGGAGAAGCTCCTCGCCGAGCAGGCGCGGCTGCAGGACGCGATCGACGCGTCGGACGCGTGGGAGCTGGACCGGAAGCTCGACATCGCGATGGACGCCCTGCGTCTCCCCCCGGGCGACATGCCGGTGGGGCCGCTGTCGGGCGGCGAAAAGCGGCGCGTGGCGCTTTGCCGCCTCCTTCTCCGCCAGCCCGACCTGCTGCTCCTCGACGAGCCGACCAACCACCTCGACGCCGAATCGGTCGCCTGGCTGGAACGGCATCTCGCCGAGTATCCCGGCACCGTGGTGGCGGTCACCCACGACCGGTATTTCCTCGACAACGTCGCCGGGTGGATCCTCGAGCTCGACCGCGGGCGCGGCATCCCGTGGGAGGGGAACTATTCCTCGTGGCTCGACCAGAAGATGACGCGCATGGAAATGGAGGAGAAGCAGGCCACCACGCGGCGCAAGACCCTGGAGCGCGAGCTCGAATGGATCCGGATGGCGCCCAGGGCCCGGCACGCGAAGGGGAAGGCGCGCCTGAACGAGTACGAGAAGCTGCTCGGGCAGGACACGCTCGACCGGGTCGAGGCGGGGGCCATCTCCATCCCGCCGGGGCCGCGCCTGGGAGACCTGGTCGTCGAAGCGGAAGGGCTTTCCAAATCGTATGGCGAGCGGCTGCTCTTCGAGAACATGACGTTCCGCCTGCCGCGCGGCGGCATCGTCGGCGTCATCGGCCCCAACGGCGCGGGGAAATCGACCCTTCTGCGGATCCTCACCGGGCAGGAGACGCCGGACGCCGGGCAGCTGAAGATCGGGCAGACCGTGAAGGTCGCGCACGTCGACCAGTCGCGCGACGCCCTCGACCCCGGGAAGACCGTCTGGGAGGAGATCTCCGGGGGCGCCGAAACGCTCGAGCTCGGGAAGCGGAAAGTCGCCTCCCGCGCCTACGCCGCCGCGTTCAACTTCAAGGGGCCCGACCAGCAGAAGAAAGTGGGCGAGCTCTCCGGGGGCGAGCGGAACCGCGTGCACCTGGCGAAGCTGCTCAAGGAGGGCGGGAACCTCATCCTTCTCGACGAGCCGACGAACGATCTCGACGTCGATACGCTCCGTTCCCTGGAAGAGGCGCTGCTCGACTTCGCGGGCTGCGCGGTGGTCGTGTCCCACGACCGGTGGTTCCTCGACCGGATCGCCACCCACATCCTCGCCTTCGAGGGCGAGTCCTCGGTCGTCTGGTTCGAGGGGAATTACCAGGATTACGAAGCGGACAAGAAAAAGCGGCTGGGCGTCGACGCCGACCAGCCGCACCGGATCCGTTACAAGAAGCTGTCGCGGTAATCAACCCGCGATGCCGATTCCCGCCGGCGCTTAACGCTCCGGGCGGCGGTCCTGATGACCGCCGCTCCACTTCGATTCCCTGCGCGACCTGCCGGGCCGCCCGTCGGAACGCCCCGCGAAGGCCGACTTCCCGGCCCGCGGGAACGGCTCGTTGGGGTGGACCATGGACAGCGCAGGCACGCCGTGGGCGCGCCGCGGGTCGAGGTCCGTCGGAAGGCCGGGACGGTGGCCGGAGAGGAACGGGTGCTCCGCCGCCACCGGCAGGTGCCTGTGGATGAGCCGTTCGATCCCGGCGAGGAACGGCCGCTCCTCGAAGGAGCAGAAGGACCACGCGATGCCGGAGGCGCCGGCCCTTCCCGTCCGGCCGATCCGGTGGACGTAGCTTTCCGGCTCGTTGGGAAGGTCGAAGTTGATCACGTGGGACAGGTCGACGATATCGATGCCGCGGGCGGCGATGTCCGTCGCCACGAGCACCCTCGTCAGCCCCCGCTTGAAATTGGCGAGCGCTTTTTCGCGCGCGCCCTGGGTCTTGTTGCCGTGGATCGCCTCGGCCCGGACGTTGAAGCGCTCGAGCTGCTTGGTGACCCCGTCGGCGCCGTGCTTGGTGCGGGTGAAGACCAGCGCGTTCTTGACGGTTGCCCCGGTCAGCAGGTGCTTGAGCAGCTCGATCTTTTCCTTCTTCTCCACGAAGTGGATCCGCTGCTCCACGGCTTCGGCCGGGGTCGCCACCGGGGTCGCCGCCACCTTGACCGGGTCGCGCAGGATGGTGTCCGCGAGCCCCTGGATCTCCTGCGGCATCGTGGCCGAGAAGAAGAGGGTCTGCCGCTTCGCCGGCAGCTGGCCGATGACCCGGCGGATGTCGTGGATGAAGCCCATGTCGAGCATCCGGTCCGCCTCGTCGAGGACGAAGGTCTCCACGGTCTGCAGCTTGACGAGTCCCTGCGTCATCAGGTCGAGCAGCCGCCCGGGCGTGGCCACGAGGATGTCGATCCCCCGCCGCAGCGCCTGGGCCTGCGGCCCCTGGTTGACGCCGCCGAAGACGACGGCGTGCGTCAGGCCGGTGTACCTGCCGTACACGCCGAAGCTCTCCGCGATCTGGGAGGCCAGCTCCCGCGTCGGGGTCAGCACGAGTACGCGGATGGGGCGCCGCCCGCTTCCCTTCCAGGGAGTCCCCTGGAGGCGGTGCAGGATCGGCAGGGCGAAGGCGGCCGTCTTCCCGGTGCCGGTCTGCGCGCACCCGAGGACGTCCTTCCCCTCGAGCACGAGGGGGATCGCCTTCACCTGGATGGGGGTCGGGGTGGTGTACTTCTTCTCCGCAACGGCGCGGAGCAGTTCGCGGCGAAGCCCGAACATCTCAAACGACGGGTTCGCTTCCAACGGTCTTTCTTCCTGCATGTTTTTCCCTTCTCCTTGCGTTTTTTCACCAAGCACAACCGTAGGGCGGGCGTAGCGCCCGTCCGATCTTCCGCATGGTGAAGTCTAAGGAGAAGGTTGACGGCCAGGTCGTAACTGCTTCGACCTGCTCCTTCGAGAAAACCCTTTGGGAGAGGATTGCGTCTCGGGATGTATTAACTGAGCAACATACCACTTCATCGCAGGGTCCGCAACCTTTTATTTCAGCGGGTTTTTCAGGGTGCGGGCGGGACAGCATCCCGCGGGGCGATGCGGAGGGGCGGGAACAGCAGGCTGACTGCGAACCCCGCGAAGGCGATGGCCGCCACCGCGTGGAAGATGGTTTCCATTCCCCCCTGCAGTGCGCCGAAGAGGCCCCGCACCATCGAATCCGGAAGCAGGGAACGCTCCGGGCCCAGCAGCTTGTCGGCGATTTCCGGGGGGACTCCGCCGGAGGAAAGGGCCGCGGCGAGGACGCTCCCCAGCGTACCGACCGCCAGGGTGCCTCCGATCGTGCGGCTGAACAGGGTGGTGGCGGTCGCCACGCCGCGCCGCTTCCAGGGGACGCTCGACTGCACCGCGATGATCAGCGGGGTGTTCGCCAGCCCCAGGCCGAGCCCGTACAGGAGCGTCACCAGGCGGATCGCCCACAGGTTCGCCCCCGGATGGAGCAGCAGCGACAATCCCGTCGCGGCGCAGAACGTGAGCGCCAATCCGGTGCGGATGAGGACGCGGTACCCCGCCACCGGCAGCAACCGCCCCGCCAGGATCGAGGCGATCGGCCACCCGACGGCGACCGGCGCGATGGCGCTTCCGGCGTCGTAAGGGGTCCCGGAGAGAACGGCCTGCACATACAGCGGGATGAAGGTGACCGCCGATATCATCGCGGCTCCCACCAGCGCCCCGCTGGCCGAGGCGACGGAGATGACGCGCTGCGAGAAGAGGTCGAGCGGCAGGATCGGCTCCGCCGACCGGCGCTCCACGAGAAGGAAGATGGCCAGGGAAACGCCCGCCGCGGCGAGGAGGGCCAGGCCTCCCCCGTGGGCGCGGGTCCCGAGGAGGGCGAGGACGATCGTGAGGGAAAGCAGGATCGCGCCGGCGACGTCGAGCCGGTGCTCCCGCCGCTCCACCGTTTCGTGGTAGACGAAGAAAAGCAAGGCGGCGCATCCCAGCCCCAGCGGGATGTTCACATAGAACACCCAGCGCCACGACAGCCAATGCACGATGGCGCCGCCCAGGAGCGGGCCGACCAGCCCCGCGACCCCCCACACCGCGCTCAGGGCCCCCTGGACCCGGCCCCGCTGGTGCACGTCGAAGAGGTCGCCGACGATGGTCATCGCGATGGGCTGGACCGCGCCGGCGCCCAGCCCCTGGATCGCGCGGAAGAAGATGAGCGTGGTCATGCTGTCGGCGTGGCCGCAGAGGAAGGAGCCGGAAAGGAACAGCGCGATGCCCGCGAACATCACCGGCTTGCGGCCGTAGAGGTCGGCGAGCTTCCCGTAGACGGGCATGGTCACGGTGGCCGTGAGCATGTATGCGGCGAAAACCCACGCATAGAGGTGGATCCCGCCGAGGTCCCCCACCGCCGTGGGCATCGCCGTGGAGACGACGGTCATCTCCATCGCGGCCAGGAAAAGCCCCATGAGCAGGGCGACGACGGTCAGCGGCCGATGAGTCGCGCGAGGCAAGGGGTTACGGGGTATTCCGCGGGGAGAGCAGCGGCGAAAATCCGACGAGCCGGACGGCGAGCGAGGAAAGCTCCCCGCGCAGCGCGGGGTCCAGCGCCTGGAGCCACCGGGAGGGGATCGCATCGAGGCCGTAGCGGGCGCCCGCGATCGCGCCGACGATGGCCCCCGTGGTGTCCGCGTCGTCCCCCCGGTTCACCGTCTTCACGAGGCACTCCTCGAAGCCGCCGGTGGAGAAGAAGGCGTCGAAGGCCGTGCGGATCGTGTCGGCCACGTACGCGGTCGCCCCGCCGTCGTACCCCTCGAACCGGAACAGCGGGTGCCGGGCGGCCAGTTCGTCCGCGACGGTCCGAAGCTTCCGTTCCGGGTACCCGAGGATCCCCCACTGGATCAGGATCCCCACCGCGACGCACGCGGCGTCGGAGAGCGGGTGGTTGTGGGTCAGCCGCGCCTGCTCGACGGCGAGCCGGGCCATCCCCTCCTCGTCGCCCAGCGCGTAGAGGGCCACCGGGGCCATCCGCATCGCCGCGCCGTTCCCGGCGTCCCGCTCGTTCGGCGGCACCTGCAGCTGCTTCTTCGCCCGGTATTCCTCGATCCCGCGCCTGCAGGTGGCGCCGACGTCGACGGGGTTCCCCTCGAGCCAATGCGCGAAGCGGTCCGCGATCCCGACGAGGTCCCATCCGCCGCGCGCCGCGATCGCGCGGGCCACGCACAGCGTCATCTCCGTGTCGTCCGTGACCTGCCCGGGGGCCAGCTCCAGCCACCCGCCGCCGGCGATCTCCCGGTGGACCCCGAACCGTTCCCGGATCTGTTCGGGCTTCATGAACTCCGTGGTGGCGCCGAGGGCGTCCCCGACGGCCGACCCGAGCAGGGCGGCCTGTGCGCGCCGCTCGATGTCCGCGCGGCCCGGGATCCCGCCGTTCCGGGGATTCAATACGACCTCACGATCACGTCGAAATCCCCCCCGATCACCAGCGATTCCTCTTCCCCCTTCGGCAGGACGCCGGGAAGGATGTCGGACCGGAAGAAGATCTTGGAGGCGGGGACGTCGGCCTCGAAGACGTGGCTTCCGAATTCCCATGCGTACTCGAGCCGGGCGGAGAAGGAATTCAGGTTGTTCAACCGGACCACCGCGCGGTTGTCCGTGCTTTCCTCGAGGAAAATATAGTCCCCGATGTTGCGGATCCCGCGGTACAGGCGGAAGGACGGGACGCCGGGATGGCGGCGCCCCAGCTCGTACTGGACGAACTCGTAGAGAAGGTCGAACTGCGATTCGATGGCGTTGGTCAGGGTGCTCTCCCGCATCCGCTCGCAGAGGTAGACGAGGTACTCCTCCGAGTCGGTCCCCTCGATCCGGCCGGCGTGGAAGACGGGCGGGAGCCCGAACCGGCTCTCCACCCACCCCTTCAGCAACGCGCCTTCCTCGGAGCTCGCGTCCAGCATCCAGCCGCGCAGGAAGCGCAGGTACCCGTTCTTGAGGGACCTTCGATCGGCGGGAGAGACGCCCCGGGGCTTCTTCACGGAATGGAAGACCGATTCCATGTAGTCGCGCAGGCACCGTTCCCGGTCGCCCGGCTTCGCGAGCTGTTCGAGGTGCGCGAAAAAGGACCGGTGGAAGCGGCGGACGCCCTGGAGTTCGATCGGCCGGGGGTTCCTGTTGAAGAGGGGAGACGCGATCACCCGGGGCGGGTGGTCGCAGCGGTTCAACGGAAGGACATCGAGGACCATCGGTACATCATACTTCCTTTCCCTTGCCGTTTCCCTTCGGCTATGTTGAAGGGATGAAATCGCTCCAGGCCCGGGTGTTCCTGCTGGTCGCGGCGACCTTCTCCACGATCTACCTGACCCAGCCGGTGCTGCCGGTCCTGGGGCGGGAGTTCGGGATCGGGGCGGCGAAGGCGTCGCTGTCCGTCTCGGCGGTGATCTTCGGGATCGCCCTGGCCACCCTGCCCCTGGGCCGCCTGGCCGACCGGTTTCCCGAGCGCCCGATCCTCCTTGCCGGGGGCACGGTGGTTTCCCTTTGCGGGTTCCTGTGCGCGGCGACGGAGAGTTTCCCCCTGCTCGTGGCCGCCCGGTTCCTCCAGGGGCTGGCCGTCCCCGCCATCACGACGTGCCTCGTGGTCTTCCTGGCGCGGCGTCTGCCTCCCGACCGGCTCAACGTCGCGATGGGGTCGTACGTTTCGGCCACGGTCGCGGGAGGGCTGGGAGGGCGGCTGCTGGCGGGGTTCATCCACCCGCCGCTGCACTGGCGGTACGCTTTCGTCACCGCTTCCGTCCTGCTGCTCCTGGCGACGCTCGACGCGTCCCGCTGGCTGCCGAGGGGGGAAGAAGCGCCCGAAGCCGGCGAGGAGGAAGCCGGGTTCGCCGCGCTGCTTTCGCGCGGCGACCTGCTGCGGATCTTCTTCGCCGGCGCATTCGCCTGCGGGGCCTTCCTCGCCGTCTTCAACTACCTGCCGTTCCGCCTCACGGGGGCGCCGTTCCATCTGCCGACCCATCTCGTCACGCTGCTGTACCTTTCGTACCTCGTCGGCGTGGCGATCGGCCCGTCGGCAGGCCGCATGGGGAACCGTTTCGGGAACGGGAAGACGATGGCGATCGGTTCCGCCGTGTTCGCCGCCTCGATGCTCCCCCTGCTTGCCCCCTCCATCATCGGAATAGCCGTCGGGGCTGGCGGGCGCCTGCGCGGGCTTTTTCGTCGTCCACTCCGCGGCGGTCGGGGACCTGAACCGGAAGCTCCTTTCGAGCCGCGGCAGGGGAAACTCCCTGTATATCCTTTTCTATTATCTTGGAGGCTCGTCGGGGATCACCGCGGGCGGCACCGCGTATCACCTGGCGGGGTGGAACGGGGTGGTCGCCCTCGTCGCCTGCTTCCTGGTCGTGCCGTTCGCCGCGGGGCTCCTGGAGGCGCGGGCAGGGCGGCAGGGCGGAAAAAGAGGGCGACATGAAATCCCCGGGCATGGTATCTGTTAACGACAACAACTCCGAAAGACATCGGCACGGAGGGGCATTTCCATGAGAAGAACCGCGATGCTGTCGGCCGTTATTATCCTATGCGTCGGGGCGGCAGCGGCCGTCGGGATGGCGGCGGAGGGGAAACTGCCGAAGATCATCACCCTGGGCGCGCTGTCCAAGACCTACGAACCGGTCCGTTTCGACCACGAGAAGCACCTCTCCCTGGCGGACGGGTGCGCGGGGTGCCATCACCAGCACCGGTCGATGCCGATCCAGGAATGCAAGACGTGCCATCGCTTCGATCCCGCCACTTTCCGTAAGAACGTGCTCCAGGACAGGCTCCTGCCTTGCCGGGATTGCCACCCGGCGAAGGATGCCCCCGGGACGGAACCGCCGGGGCTCAAGGCCGCCTACCACAACGCCTGCAACAAGTGCCACTGGGGGGAGGTGGGGTCCAAGAACCTCAGCGGCTGCACCGAGGTGTGCCATGTCCCGAAAGGTGCCGTGAAACCGGGAAGCGTGAAGCCGGGGAAGAAGAATTAGCAGGGATTCTCCCTATCCTTAGGAAAGGTCCTTCTTCATCCGCTCGAATTC
Organism: uncultured bacterium; assembly: GCA_963741515.1. Lineage (GTDB taxonomy): Bacteria > Desulfobacterota > Deferrimicrobia > Deferrimicrobiales > Deferrimicrobiaceae > UBA2219. The sequence goes on along the minus strand of CAVUIA010000007.1, from coordinate 455,188 downwards.
TTCCCGGGAGATCTCGCCCCTGCGCATCTGCATCTTCAGGACGTCCATCGGAGACGGCTGCCCGCTGTTTTCGCCGCCCCGGCCGGCCCACCCGCAGAAAGGGCCGATCCCGCCGAAACCGCGGGTGAAGACGAAGCAGATGACGATGAGGAAGATCGCGACCCCGATCAGGGGGAAGATCCACATTCCCCCGCTCCAGAACGTCCATGGTCCCATCATTTGTTTCGCCCCGCGCGGATCCCGATCTTCCCTTCCCGGGCCAGCCTGGAAATCAGGAAAATCCCGCTCTCCTTCGACAGCTTGAACTTTTCCGCCACCTCTTCCGGGCCGGCGGTTTCCCTGCCCTCCAGGTAAACGAGGATCTCGGCCTCGATCTGGCCGAGCCACTCCTCGAACAGGGCGCGAAGTTCCGGGGTGGCATAGGAGGCCATTTCCGCCGATTTCGTGACGGACCCGACCATCCCCCTGCACATCTCTATCGGGTTGAAACCTTCTCCCATCATTCCCTTCATCATCTCTCGAGGATCCATCGCTTCTCCTTTCTTGTCCTTGCAGCGCTACGTCCGCCCCCGGCGCATCATCCGGCACATCATCTCCCACGGAGGCCATTCGAGCTCCGGCGCGGCCTCCCCCGATCCTTCGAACTTTTCCGCATACGCGCCGCATGCCTGAAGAAGGTTCATGAGGGAGGCGTCCCGCAGGCGGTAATGCACGAAGGGCCCTCCCTTCCGGGCGGCGACGACGACTTCCCGGTCCCGCAGGGTCTTGAGGTGGAAGGAGACGAGCGTCTGCGGCATGCCCGTCTCCGCGATGATCTCCGAGACGGTCTTTTCGCCGGAACCGATGCCGGCCAATATCTTGAGGCGGCTCGAATCCCCGATAAGCTTCAGGAACCGTTCGATGCTTTCTGTTTTCATCCGGCGTATCTGTCTCCGCTTATATGAGTCACCATTGATATTACATGTCTCCTTGATGAATTTCAATCCTTCGGCGCGGGCGATGGGCGGGACCGGGGCGGGGCGAAAATGTATAATGTTTCCGAATATGGGAAGCGGGGATGGAATGACCTGGTATAAAACCATCGTTTTCAAGATCGTGCTGATCGTGGCCGCCATCGTCGCGGTCATGACCCTCGTGCTGTCCCTGCTGTACCTCAAGATCCAAAGGGTAAACCTGGACAACATGGCGTATCAGACCGCCGCCATGCTCAGCGAGACCATCAAGAACTCGATCCAGAACGACATGATGCAGAACCGCAAGAATGCCGCCTACAAGATCGTCAAGACGATCGGCCAGCAGGAGGGGATCGACAAGGTGCGGGTCATCGCCGCGACCGGGGAGATCCTCTTCTGCAACTGCCCCCGGGAAGTCGGCGGGTGGATCGGCAGGCAATCCGAGCAATGCATCCGGTGTCACGGTCAAGACCCTCCGAAGGAACGGCTGGACACCGGCGAGCGGGGGCGGATCTTCTTCACCGACAACTGCACCAAGCACCCGGGCGTGAGGCACCGGGTCCTCGGGATCGTCAACCCGCTGTACAACGAACCGGGCTGCTCCACGGCGGAGTGCCATGCGCATCCGGAAACGAAAAAGGTCCTCGGGGTGATCGACGTCATCATGGACCTGAAGGATGTCGATGAATACGTGGACAACGCCCGGAGACGGGTTTTGGGGGCGAGCGTCCTGTCCATCCTCCTCGGAAGCCTCATCGGGGGATTCGTCATCGTGCGCTTCTTCAAGAAACCGGTCGAGGAGCTGGTCGAAGGAACCGACCGGATCTCCAAGGGGGACCTCTCCCACACCATCCCCGTCACCACGGATGACGAGATGGGGCAGCTGGCCCGGCGCTTCAACCAGATGACGGAAAGCCTGCGCAACGCGAACGCCGAGATCACCGCGCTCGTCGAAGGGCTGAACCAGATGGTGGACGAGCGCACGGCCGAGCTGAAGGAGACGCAGGAAAAACTCCTCGACGCGGAGAAGCTGGCGCATCTCGGGAAGATCGCCGCGACCGTGGCCCACGAGATCAACAACCCGCTGCACGGGGTGTTCACGTACATCCGGCTCATGGAGCGGAAGCTCCAGGAGGGGGCCCCGGGGCCGGAGCAGGCGGCGAAGTTCAGCGAATACCTCGCCACGATGGCCCGGGAGGTGGAGAGGACCAGCGCGATCGTCTTCAACCTCCTGGAGTTCACCCGCCCGAAGGCGCCGAACCGGAAGCGGGTGGACCTGCGGAAGACGATCGAGGAATCGCTCGTCCTGGTGCAGAACCTCCTCAAGAGCAACAACGTCGAGGTGCGGATGGAGATGGCGCCGCTTCCCGAGGTGGAGGTCGACCCCGCGCAGATCAAGCAGGTGTTCCTGAACCTGCTGGTCAACGCCTGCGAGGCGATGGAGACGGGGGGACGCTCACCATCCGGTCCTGGGAGCGTCCACAAGGACCGCACGGCCGTCGTCGAAGTCTGCGACACCGGCCCCGGAATCCCGGAGGACCATCCTGAAGAAGATCTTCGATCCCTTCTTCACGACCAAGGGGAAGGGGACGGGGATCGGCCTTTCGGTGGTCCGAGCATCGTCCAGCGCCACGGCGGCAAGGTCGAGGTGGACACCGGGAAGGACCGGGGGACCCGGTTCCGGGTCGTTCTGCCCGTGGGCTAGCGGAGCGCCGGAGATCAACAGGACCATCTACATCGCGCCGTTCGGCGACGTGCCGGAGGAGTTGCTGGAATGGCTGGTGCGGGACATCGGCGGTTTCCTCGACGTTCCCTGCCGGCGGCTGCCGCCGAGGCCGATACCGGAAGGGAGCTTCGAGCCGAGGAGGAACCAGCACATCTCCACGAAGATCCTGAGCGCGATCCTGCAGGGGGTGCCGAAGGACGCTTCGAAGGTCCTCGGGATCATCGACCGGGACCTCTGCATCCTCATCCTCACCTTCGTGTACGGAGAGGCGCAGCTCGGGGGCGTGGGCGCGGTGGTCTCCCTGTCGCGGCTCCGGCAGGAGTTCTACGGGCTGGAGCCCGACGAGCCGGTGTTCCTGGAGCGGCTCCACAAGGAATGCCTCCACGAGCTGGGGCACACGTACGGCCTGATCCACTGCCACCAGCTGGACTGCGTCATGCACCTCTCCAACACGATCCAGGACGTGGACCTGAAAGGGAGGGCGATGTGCAGGGAGTGCGGTGATATCCTGCAGGCGAGAATCAACGGAGGGTGAGCGAAGCCATGGAACAGAAGGTCAGCATCCTGGTGGTCGATGACGAGGAGATCGTGCGGGAATCGTTGTCGAGCTGGCTCCAGGAGGACGGCTACGAGGTCGTGACCGCCGAGAACGGGCCGCGGGCGCTCGAGCGCCTTCCCGAGAAGGACTGGACGCTCCTGCTGGTCGACCTGAAGATGCCGGGGATGGACGGGCTGCAGCTGATGGAAGAGGTGCACAAGACCCTCCCCGACATGGTCATCCTGATCATGACCGCCTTCGCCACGGTGGACACCGCCGTCAACGCCATGAAGCAGGGGGCGTACGACTACCTCGTGAAGCCGTTCGACCCGGAAGACCTTTCCATGTCGATCCGGAAGATCGTGGAGCACAAGAAGCTGGTGCAGGAAAACGAGTTCCTGCGGAAGGAGCTGAAAAAACAGTACCGCCTCCACGACATGATCAGCAAGAACGACGAGATGCTGGGAATCTTCGAGATGGTCCGGACGATCTCCAAGAGCAACTCCACGGTGCTGATCCAGGGCGAGAGCGGGACGGGGAAGGAGCTCCTCGCGCGCGCCATCCACGAGGAAAGCGACAGGAAATCCGCCCCGTTCATCTCCGTCTCGTGCGCCGCCCTCACCGAGACGCTGCTGGAGAGCGAGCTGTTCGGCCACGAGAAGGGGGCCTTCACCGGGGCGGATTCGCTGAAGCGGGGGAAGCTGGAGCTGGCGCGGAACGGGACCCTTTTCCTCGACGAGATCGGGGACATCAGCCTCAAGCTGCAGCAGGACCTCCTCCGGGTCCTCGAGCAGAAGGAGTTCAGCCGCGTCGGGGGAAACCAGGTCATCGCCATCGAATCGCGGATCATCGCCGCCACCAACCGGGACCTGCGGAAGGCGATCGAGGAAGGGAAGTTCCGGGAAGACCTGTTCTACCGGCTCAACGTGTTCTCCTTCCGGATCCCCCCCTCCGGGACCGGAAGGAGGACATCCCCCTGCTGGTGGAGAGCTTCATCGACAAGTTCAATATCGAGATGGGCAAGCAGGTCGAGGGGGTGGCGGATCCGGTGATGCGGAGGCTGATGGACCTTCCCTGGCCCGGGAACGCCCGGGAGCTGCGCAACGTCATCGAGCGGGCGATGGTCGTCGCGAGGGGGAGCCGGATCGGGGAAGCCGACCTGGATCTTCACGCGGTCGAGGGGAAAGCGGCGGCGGCGGTCGGCGCCGGAAGGTCGCTGGAGGAAATCGAGGTGGAGCACATCCGCCAGGTGCTCGCCGCGAACAACTGGAACATCCAGCGCTCCGCGCAGATCCTCGGGATCGACCGCGCCACGCTGTACAAGAAGATCCGGAAGCATGACCTGAAGAAGGAAGATTAGGTGGCCGCCGAAAGTGTTGTTTTTCGCGACTTGATGTCGCAAAAGAACACACATCCAAGAGGCTGAAATTCCTTGTAAATTTTAGCTGCACCGGAAAACTGTGGTTTTATGCCACAGTTTTCCTCTTTGCTCCTTTCCTCTCCTGTTGAACTTTGCCTAAAAAACTCCATTCATTTCCGTTGGTTATCTTCCATGGCCTCCAGGAATGCCTATTGGTACGGTTATTGCCCTTACTGAAGGCAGGAAAGGTGGTGATCTCAATGTTCTACATCATGATCGCGCTGATCGGAATCGGGATCGCCCTGAAGATGGCGCTCAAGGCCGGCATGGGAACGCTGCACCGGGTATGACCCGGGGAATTTCGCACGGGAGGATAGCGATGACCGAAGGAAAATGCCCATTCCTTGAGATCAAGACGGTGACCTTCTGCAAGGCGTTTCCGATCAAGATGATCCCGCTGGATCGCGCCTTGTCCTCGAAGGGGGTGTGCAACACCTGCAGTTACACGGATTGCTCCCTGTACCAGGAAAGGAGCCACCCGAAGGTCGCCGTGGAGCAGATCCGGGGGTTCCAGTACCGCTCGGATTATCACCTCCATCCGAAGCACCTGTGGGTGGTCCCTCTCGGGAGAGACCCACCACCGGGTGAAGGTGGGGATCGACGATTTCGCCCAGAAGCTGATCGGGAGGATCGACCGGGTTTCCCTGCCGGCGGCCGGTTCGGTCGTCAAGGAAAACGCCGTCACCTTCCTGCTCCATTCGGGCAACCGGACGGTCCGCATGGTCTCCCCGGCCAACGGGATCGTGGCGGAGGTGAACACCCTTCTCGCCAGCGAGCCCGGCCTGATCAACCGGGACCCGTTCCAGGACGGCTGGATCTTTTCCATGGAAGCCCAGACCGACACGCTGAAGGGGCTGTTCCACGGGAACAACATCCAGCAGTGGCTCACCTGGGAGGTGGAGCGGCTGCAGCGCGCGTTCGCGACGGAGCTCGGGATCACCGCCACCGACGGCGGAGAGGTGCTGCTGGACATCGGGACGAAGCTGACGGACACGCAATGGGAACGGATATCCACTCTCTTTATAGGATGAACCGGGGCAAGCGACTCTTAAGGCAGGCGGCGGAAAGGAGGACGACATGGTACTGATTCTTTCGGTAACGACGCTGGTCATCTTCGCGGGGATCGGGCTCTACATGAGGTCCCAGCAGAAGGGCATGGCCAGGAAGCTGGCGTCCGAGGCGGGCGGGAACGTCTGGTACCACCCCGGGCACATGTGGGCGAACTTCCAGGCCGACGGGCTCGCGAAGGTGGGGATCGACAAGTTCCTCGAGGGATGTCCTGGGGCGCATCGACGACGTGACCCTTCCTTCCGAGGGACGGCGCGTGAAGCAGGGGCAGCCCCTCCTCACGGCGACCCACGACGGGCGGCAGGTCCACCTCGTCTCCCCGCTGGACGGGGAGGTGTGTTCCGTGAAGCCCGCGAGGGCCAAAGGACGACTACCTGGTGGTCCTCCGCCCGACCCGCCTCAAGGCGAACATGGCGCAGATGAAGGGGTACGCGGAAGCGGACGGGTGGATCCGTTCCGAGCTGCAGCGCTTCAAGGACTTCATCACCCTCCGGATGGGGACGCTCCAGGAAGTCGGGGCCACCCTGGCGGACGGCGGCGTGCACACGGAAGGGATCGTCGGGAAGATGGACGAAGCCACGTTCAAGGATTTCACGGAGAAGTTCCTCCGTTAGATAAACCAGCCGGAGGGATTCATGAATCCGTCTCGAAGGCAGTTCCTGAAGTGGGCCGGGCTGGCGACCGGCGGGCTCTACGCCGCCAAGTCGGTCGCCGGCACGCAGCTGGCCCAGGGGGCCAAGGCCGCAGAAGGAGGACGTCGAGTTCTACGGGCTCCTGATCGACACGACGAAGTGCATCGGCTGCCGCGCGTGCGAGGAGGCGTGCAACAGCCCACAACAAGCTTCCGGAGCCGAAGGAATCCTTCTCGTCCGAGGCCGTGTTCGAGAAGATGCGGGACACCACGCCGGGCGCCTTCCTCGTCGTCAACCAGTACGCGAACGAAAAGGCCCCGGACAGCCCGGTCTTCTCCCGGAAGCAATGCATGCACTGCGCCCAGCCTTCGTGCGCTTCCGCCTGCCTGTGCAAGGCGATGGTGAAAATCCCCGAAGGGCCGACCGTCTACCACAAAGACCGCTGCATGGGGTGCCGGTACTGCATGATCTCGTGCCCGTTCGACATCCCGAGGTTCGACTACAACGACACGACGCCGTTCGTGAAAAAGTGCATCTTCTGCGCGGACCTCGTGGCGAAGGGCGAGCCGTCCGCGTGCGCCCAGGCGTGCCCCGAGGGGGCGACGATCTTCGGGAAGCGGCGCGACCTGATCGAGGAGGCGAAGAAGAGGATCTACCAGAATCCCGACAGGTATTATCCGCATATCTACGGGGAACAGGAAGTCGGGGGAACGGCGTTACATGTACCTGTCCGCGGTCCCCTTCGAAAAGCTCGGTTTCCGGAACGACCTGGGAACGAAGGCGTATCCCGAGCTGACCTCGGGGTTCCTGGGTTCCGTCCCCCTGGTCGACATCCTCTGGCCGGCGGTGCTGTTCGGATTCAACTACCTCGTCACCGGGAAAGAGGGGCACGAGGACACCAAGGAGGGCGGCCATGGGAAATAACCTCAAACCGATGGACATCGCCGGAGCGGCGGCCGTTCCGGACACGGGCACGGTGAAGGGGCTCGTCCGGTTCATCCTGTCGGAACTGAAGCCCAAGGGAAAGATCCTCACGCCGTTCAACGTGATCACCGGCATCATCATCGTGGTCGGGCTCGCCCTCATCGTCCTCCGCTTCGCGAAAGGGCTGGGCGCGGTGTCGAACCTCTCCCAGGAGTTCCCCTGGGGGATCTGGATCGGCTTCGACGTCGTGACGGGAGTGGCCTTCGCGGGAGGGGCGTACATCCTGTGCTTCGCCGTCCACATCCTGAAGGTCGAAAAGTACGAACCCATCCTCCGCGCGACGGTGCTGAACGGGTTCCTGGCGTACGTCTTCTACAGCGGGGCGCTGCTGCTCGACCTGGGGCGGCCGTGGAAGGTCGTCAACCCGATCATCGGGAACGGCTACGGGTACGGGTCGGTGCTCTTCCTGGTCGCATGGCACTTCCTCCTGTACACCCTCTGCCTGTTCATGGAGACCGCGCCCGCCATCGCGGAGTGGCTGAACTGGATCAAGGCGCGGCGGATCATCCAGAAGATGCTCACCGCCACCGTCATCCTCGGCGTGACGCTGTCCACGCTGCACCAGGCGGGGCTGGGCGCGCTGTTCCTGACGGCGCCCGCCAAGATCCATCCGCTGTGGTATTCGAGCAACATCCCGGTCCTGTTCTTCATCTCGAGCATGTTCGCCGGGTTCTCGATGATCACCATCGAGAGCACGTTCACCCACAGGATCTTCTCCGACAGGATCGAGCCCGGGCACGAGAAGCGGCACGACGAGATCCTCCTCGGCCTCGCCAAAGGGTCCGCGAGCGTGATGGCGGCATACGTGTTCCTGAAGGCCATCGACCTGATCCACGGCCACCAGCTGGGGATGCTTTTCACCGGGTGGGGGCTCTGGTACCTGGTGGAGGTCGTCGGGTTCACGGTGGTCCCGATGGTGCTCTACGTCGTCGCCGTGAAGCGGCGCGACGTGCGGCTCGCGCAGATCACGGCGTTCCTCACGGCGTTCGGCGTGATCCTGAACCGCCTGAACATCTCCGTGATCGCCTTCAAGTGGTACGACGCGGCGCATTACTACCCGGCCTGGCAGGAAGTCTGGGTCACCCTGGCGGTCATCAGCATGGAGCTGTGGGTGTTCCGCTGGATGATCAACCGGATGCCGATCCTCTCGCCGCATCCCGATTTCAAGGAAGAGCATCATGGCGTCACCAAAAAAGCGGAGGTAGGGAAATGGACGGTTTCAGCCTCGTAGATATCTATTCGACCAAGGGGATCGAATACATGGTCGCCGTGGTCTTCTTCTTCGGGTTCCTCGCGCTGCAGTGGTACATGCTGCGGCCCGAGCCCGGGAGGACGGAGTTCGCGCCGGCGAAGCAGGGGGTCTTCTCGAGCAGGTTCCTCGTGCCGGACGGCTACAGCTTCCATCCCGGGCATACCTGGATGAAGGCGGAGCCCATGGGGGCGGACCTTCAGAAGCTGGTGCGGGTGGGAATGGACGACTTCGCGCAGAAGCTCATAGGAAAGGCGGAATCCGTCCAGCTTCCGCCGGTCGGCTCCCGTCTCGCGCAGGGCGACAAGGGATGGAGCATCGTGGTCGATTCCGCCGACATCCCGATGCTGTCTCCCGTCGCCGGAGAGGTCGTGGAGGTGAACCCGGCCATCCTCCGGTCCCCGGGCCTCCTCAACCGGGACCCGTACGGGAATGGCTGGCTGATCAAGGTGAAGTCCGACCGGATCCCCTCGGACGCCCGGAACCTGCTGTCGGGGAATCTCGCGATGGCGTGGATGGAAAAAACGCTGGAGAACCTCAATCCCGTGCCGGTGCCGGAGCTGGGGATCGTCATGCAGGACGGCGGTCTGCCGATCGACGGGCTGGCGAAGATCCTCGGCGGAGACCATTGGCAGGAGCTTGCCAAGACGCACCTGCTGACCGACAAGGTGTGACAAAACCGGCCGCAGCGAAGATCCGCGGCAAGCGCGGAAACCTTCGCTGCGGCTTTCTTTTTCCCTCCGTCGCCGTCGCCATCGGATTCCCTGCAGGAAACCCATAGTAAGATGTTAGTTGTCGGAAAGATTTCCCGCAGGAGGCAAACATGCCGGCGCGCCGGCGAAACGAAGATGGCGGTGCTCCAGGCAACCAGTCCGTCGAGGCGAAAGAAGCGTTCCGGTTGCTGGCCCCCTATTTCCGGAAGCGCCGGTTTCCCGCCGGCACCATCCTCTGGCACAAGGGGGAGCATGCGGACCTCGTCCTTGCGATCGAGGAGGGGCGCGTAAGGATCTTCCGGCCGCTTCCGGAAGGGAACAGCACCTCGATCTTCATCTTCGGCCCGGGGGATCTGTTCGGGTTCATGCCGTTCTTCGACGGGAAGCCATACCCGGCATCCGCCGTTGCCATGGACGACGTCCTCGCGGGAACGATGTCCCGGGAGGGGCTCCTCCAGGCGCTGCGGGAGAAGCCGGAAGTCGTTTTCCCGCTGTTTGCCTTCCTGGGACGGCGGCTACGGGACGCGTTCGACCGGATCGAGATCCTGACCGGTCAAGGGGTGTTGACCCGCGCGGCCGGCGCTTTGGTCAAGGTGACTCCGGAGGACGCCGCGGAGGGTACGGCCATAGTGCATTTGCCGATGTCTTCCGGGGAGTTCGCCCGCACTCTCGGGATTACCCCCGAAAGTTTTTCCAGGGCGATCACGGTTCTTGCGGATATGGGCCTGATCCGCAGGCTGGGGCGGGGGCGGTTCCAGGTTCTCGAGCCCCGGTCCCTCCAGAAAATCGGTTTTCCCTCCGGGCCCTAGCCCGTCCAGCCTCCTACTCGCGGAATAGTACGCTTTTTGATTTCGATCAATGCGGGGAATGGCCGCATTCCTTATAATTACTTGCTTATAGTTGCGTTGGGAAAATGCGGTAGCGGTTCCAGAGGGCCCGGCACCATTTCAACGACATCTTGAAAACCAAATGAAGGAGAAAAGCATGGAAGAGACGAAGCTGGAATTGACGCGCCGTGGTTTCCTGAGGAACGGCTCCGTGGCCGTTGGAGCGGTCGGTCTTGTTGCGGGGCTGGGCGCGGGATCGCTGATCGACGTCAAGAAAGCCGATGCCGCCGTATCCTCCCTGGAGCTCCCGGTGCTTCCCCTCGACGTGGAGAAAGTGCGCATGTGGGGTTATTGCGAGTACCACGCCAACAACGGCTGCGGCCAGGGTTCCGGAAGGGCCCTGGTGATGGGCTTCATCGACGCCGCGAAGAAAGCCGGCATGAAAAAGACGGGCTGGAGCCTGCTGCCCCCGAAGTTCACCCAGTGGGGCGCCACGGGCGGCCTCGGCTGGGGCGGCACCTGCGGTTCCCTCTGCGGGTCCACCACCATCCTGGCCATGGCGACAGTCAAGGGCGTGCAGCTCCACTCCAAGCTTCTGGACCCCCTGTGGGCGTGGTACCAGGAGCAGCCGTTCCCGCTGGGCGGCTGGGACAAGGTGAAGATCGACCGGGCCTTGTATCCCAACGTGCCCGCGCCGATCGCCGACGCAGAGGTCACCGCCCACCCCCTGCCGAAGTCGCCCCTGTGCCACGTCTCGATCAGCAAGTGGATGAAGCACGCCGGGGTCGACCTCGACACGAAGGACAAGGCCGGGCGCTACCTGAAAAAGGACCGCTGCTCCAAGGTGACCGGCGACACCGCCGCCAAGGCGGCGGAGCTGATCAACGCCTACCTGGCCAGCGCGTCGATCCCCGCCTTCGAAGCGACCAAGGAATACGCCGAGTGCTACACCTGCCACACCTCTTCCAGGAACATCGAGGGAAAGCAGAACTGCATCCCCTGCCATACGGAAAAAGCCGTCATCGTCGCCAAGGATCACCCATAGAACGCGGAGAGCAATCACCATGCAGCACATATCTGTAGGAGGGAACGGTTTATGAGAAAAGGCATCTTGATTTGCGTGGTTACGCTGGTAATGGTTTTCTGCGGCGCGGCGGTGTTCGCAGCGGGTAAGACGGTGGGGCACGTCTGCGACGTGGAGTTCGCGGCCGAGAAGGCGGGGAACCCCGGCTGGGTCGTCATCGACGGCCGCAGCGGAGAGGAATATGGGGCCGGCCACATCCCCGGCTCGGTCAGCTACGGCAAACCGATCGTCGTAGTCCTGAAGAACCCGGTCGACGGCCGGATCGTTTCCGTGGAGAAGGCGGAGAAGCTTCTCGGCCAGATGGGCCTCGACAACAGCAAGGGGCTGATCATCTACGGGAAGAAGGCCGATTACCACGTCGCGATCGAGCAGCTCCCGGTCTACCTGGGAGTGAAGGAGTTCTACTACCTCGACGGCGGCTACGAGGCGTGGGTGAAGGAAGGCAAGCCCGTGCAGAAGGAAGCCGTGAAGCCCGTCCCGGCCGTCTTCAAGGCGAAGGTCGCGAATCCGAAGTTCTACGCCTCCACGATGGAAGTGATGGAGTTCGTGAAGAAGAAGCCGGCGAACGTCACCTTCGTCGACACCCGTTCGCTCGCCGAATTCGAAGGCGTCGAGAACACCACCCTTCGGGGCGGCCGGATCCCCGGCGCGATCCACATCCCGGTGGACATCAACCTCGACAAAGACGGCAAGATGAAGTCGAACGAGGAGCTCGCGGAGATCTACAAGAACGTCCCGAAGAACAACGAGGTCGTCGTTTACTGCCACCGCGGCTGCCGCACGGCCTATGCCTTCTACGCCCTCGAGCGGCTCGGCTACAAGAACTTCCGCATCTATGAAGACAGCTGGATCGTCTACGGCGCCCGCCCGGACACCGTGGTCGAGGCGGAGACGTACACGAACATGCGGCCGGTGGTCGCCCAGACCAAGGAGGTCTCCGCCTTGAAGACGAAGATGGAGATGCTCGAAGAAAGACTGAACGACCTCGAGAAGAAGAAGTAATATTCAAGTAATGATTGCCGGAATCCCCTGTTCCAGGGAAAGGAGGGTGTGAACATGTTGAAGAAAACGCTCCTCGTCGCGATGGTCGCTGCCCTCGTGATGGGCCTGGCCGGGCTCGCCTTCGCCGCGGACGGCGATAAGTTCACGGCCAAGATCACAAAGATCGAAGGCGTGAGGGCCACCGTCGCGGCCGAAGGCGGCCTGCCCGCGTGGGTCAAGCCGGGGACGAGAATCAATGCAGGCGGCGGCAGTCCCGTGGTCCTGAAGATCAGCGGCAAGGAAATGACCTTGAAGTTCGGGCAGGCGAAGATCGAGCAGCTCAAGGTCGACCAGGTCCTGGAGATTACGCCCTCCAGCGGCGACGTTCCGCAGGGCTGCTGAAGAGGCACCGGCAGGAAAGCACGAACGGCGGGGTTCGGGCAGGATGGCCCGGACCCCGCCGGTTTATTTTCGGCAGGACCGGCAGGCGGCCGTCGACGCCGTGAGCCCGGCTCTCGAGGACTTTTTCGTTTTTTCTATAAAAATCATTAAAATAGAAAGTTCATGAAATTCATGTCCCATCCCGCGCTTCTGCCGCTTCTTCTCGTTCTGGCGCTCCTGGGCAGCTCCTGCCGCCTCTCGTCGGAGCGGTCCACCTGCGAGTCTTGCCACAAAGGGATCGAAACCGTCTCCGCCAGCCACGGCTCCTGCGTTTCCTGCCACGGAGGGGACCCGAAGGCCGAAGCCAAGGAAGCCTCGCACAAGTCGATGCTCGGCGGGAAAAACCCGTCCGCTCCGTCGGCGTGGGAGAAAGGGTGCGGGGATTGCCACCGGTACCAGCTGGAACGGGTGAAGTCCGGCCTCATGTACACCAACGCGGGGATGATCCGGAACATCCAGCTCACGTGGGAAGGGGAAGACGGGAATACCTACGCCGCGTGGGACGCCGGGACGCACGACGAAACGGGCGCTCCCGTGCGGTTCAAGGGAGTCGCCGGGCTCGAAAACCTGTCCGGGGAGCTGTACCGCAAGTTCTGCTCCCTGTGCCATCTCGGGCTGGAGTCCGCCGGTTCTTACGCCGCCGGCCACGCCTCCGGGCTGCGCCGCGTGCCACTTCCCCTTCAACGACGCCGGAAGCTACGAGGGAGGGGACCCCACGGTGCGGGGGAAGCGCCATTTTTCCGCGACCCACGCCCTCGCCCCCCTGCCGGACAACAAGGTATGCTCGCGCTGCCACAACCGGAGCGGCAGGATCGCCCTTTCCTACGAAGGGCTGAACGACGGCAACAACGCGCTCGTCCCCACCCGCGGCGGGGGACCGGGCCCCGCGATGATCAACGGCGACAGGAACCTGACCCATATCGCCCCGGACGTCCACTTCGAGAAAGGGATGGACTGCATCGACTGCCACACCTCGCGGGACATCATGGGGGACGGGTACGCCTACGGCAACCTGTACCGGCAGGTCGAAACCGCCTGCGAGGATTGCCACGGAAGCGGCGCCTCCCTTCCCGGGCACGGGGAAGTGACGCGGGAAAACGACGAGGCGGTGCGCGAATCCCGAAGCTACAAGGTGCAGGTCCGGCCGGGGATGCGGATGGCGCTCACCTCGAAAGGGAGGAAGTATTCCAACGTCTTCGTCCTCGACAACGGCGTCCACGTGCTCGGCAAGCGGAGCGGGAGGATGTTCCTGAGCAAGACGATCCGCGGGACGCCGGAGCACACCGTGGTCGGCCACGAGCGGCTCGAATGCCATTCCTGCCACTCCCGGACCGTGGCGCAGTGTTACGGCTGCCACACCGCGTACGACAGGACGGACAGCGGCATGGATCCGATCCGGGGAAAGATCACGCCCGGGGCTTTCAGCGAAACCGAGGACTTCCGGAAACTGTACCCGTTCCCCCTGGCGGTGAACCAGAAAGGCAGGATTTCTCCCGTGACCCCCGGGTGCCAGACGTTCGTCACCGTGATCGACGAGGAGGGGCGGAAGGTGGCGGACGAGGCCGTGGCCGTTTTTCGGGGCAAGCGGCAGCTCCGGTTCGCGCCCTTCTACTCCCACAACACGGGGCCGAAGGCGGTGGGGTGCGGCGAGTGCCACGGGAACCCCGCCTTCCTCGGCTTCGGGCAGCACGTAATCGAGGGGAAGGACGTGGTCGGAACGCTGCTCTGCGAGAAATCCGCCGACAAGCCGCTCGACGGGTTCCTCACCATGCGGGACGGGAAGGTCCGGGCGTTCTCGGCGATCACCCGGGAAGGGTCGCGCCCGTTGAACGATAAGGAAGTGAAAAGGGTCCTCAAGGCCAACCTGTGCATCGTGTGCCATGACAAGGCGAAGGACAAGGACGATATCTACGCGAAGAAAATCGATTACCGCGACCTGGACGATCGGGTTCATCGCCGTCTTCTGGGCGGCCGCTAGCGCCGCGGCGCAGCCCCCCGCCGCGGAGGGCTGCACGGCGTGCCACGCGGAATACGCTTCCGTCCTGGACGGCCCGATGGCGAAGCGCACCGCCGAGATCCGGTTCGTCGAGCGCACCTGGGGGCGGTTCGACGGCGGGTTCTACGCCCGGAACTGCGGCTCCTGCCACGTCACGGGGTGCCGGGACTGCCACGGCGAGGCGGGGCACACGATCGGCCGGCCCGGCGCAGACGCCTGCCTGCGGTGCCACAAGGATTATTACGTCGGCCAGGAATATTTCGGGCGGGCCCCCCGGGAGGACCATCTCCGTTACCAGCGGGGGAAGGCGGTGGATGGGGTAACCTATCTCAAGATGCGGCCGGACGTCCACGCGGAGGCGGGGATGTCCTGCCCCGACTGCCACGGGATGGAAAGCCTCGCGCGGGGACGGAAATCCTCCAAGGGATGCCTCGACTGCCACACGCCGGGGAAGGGGCCGGTGGAGCACCGGATCGAGGCGCACATGCGGGGGCTGGAATGCGCCGCCTGCCATTCCGCATGGGCCGCGCAGGAATACGGGACGTTCTTCATCCGGTTCGGGTCGCTGAACCGGGCGGGGCCGTTCCAGGTGAGGCGGAACGACGGTCGGTACGCGAGAAGCGCCTACCTGAGAAGGCAGGACGCCCCTCCGCTGGGGAGGAACCGAGACGGGAAGGTCGCTCCCATCCGCCCCCAGTTCATCGCGTTTTTCACGGACGCGGGGAAAACGTCGGGGGCCGACGTGGAGAACCTGCTCCTGGCGGCGGAATGGAAGGCGTTCTTCCCGCACACCGTGCGCAGGGGAGTCCCCCGCTGCGAAGCGTGCCACGAGAACCCGGCCAGGTTCCTGCTGGAGCGGCCGCAGGACCGGATATACGACCTCTCCCGGGATGGGCTGGGGATGGCCTCCTTCTGGACGCAGGAGGGCCAGCGGGTGGTCAACGGCAGCTTCTACGACAACGCGGCGTTTTCGCGGATGTCCGCGAAAAGTCCCGCATACCAGAGAGCGTACGTGGAAAAATGGAAGCGGTGGATCGAAAGCGTAGAAGCATCCTCGGGGCGATAGCGGCGGGAGCCGCGGCGCTGGCCTCCCTGGTCTTCATGGGAAGGTTCCTCGCCCCGCGGCTGCCCTCGAGGCGCGCCCCGTTTTCCGTTCCCGCGGCCGAGGTTCCGCGCCACGGCGCGCTCGTGTACAACGAGCGACGGGTGGCGGTCATCCGGGACGAAACGGGGTACCATGCCATCGGGCTGTCGTGCACCCACCTCGGGTGCACGGTCGCGGTGACCCCCGGGGAACTGGTCTGCCCCTGCCACGGCAGCGTGTTCGACCGGAGAGGCAACGTTCTCAAGGGGCCGGCGGACCGGCCCCTGCCGAGGTACCCCGTGGAGGAAAAAGGGGACCGTATCCTGGTCTACATGTAGGAACGCGATACCGGCACGTTCAGGAGGGCGTTTGTTCGAGGAGTTCATCAGGCATCTCTTTCCCAGGGTCGTCCGCGAGCGGGACCTCTCGATCACGTATACCTTCTGCCTGGGAGGGCTGGCCTTCACGTCGATGTTCCTGCTGGCGGTCACCGGCCTGCTCCTGCTCTTCTACTACCAGGCGAATCCGGAAGGCGCGTACCGGTCGATCCTGTTCCTGGAATCCTCCGTGACCGGCGGGAGCTACATCCGGGCCCTCCACCGCATGCTTTCCCATCTCCTGCTCTGCCTGGTCTTCCTGCACGTGCTCCGGGTGGTCCTCACGGGGGCGTACGCGGGGGTGCGGGAGCGGAACTGGATGACGGGCGTCGGTCTCCTCCTCCTTTCGCTGTTCGGCGCCTATACCGGGTACCTCCTGCCGATGGACCAGCTTTCTTTCTGGGCCACCCGTACCGGGATGGAGCTGCTGGCCGTGGCCCCGCTGGGCGGCGTCGTCCGGGACCTCCTCGTCCCCGACGGCGTGGGGATGCCGGTGTCGCTGCTCCGTTTCTACGCCCTGCACGTGGCGGTGGTCCCCGGGCTGATGTTCGCGCTGGCGTTCGTCCATTTCTTCCTCATCCGGAGGAACAAGGGGGTCCTGCCGTACCTGTGAGCCGATATGTGAACAGCTCGCCCGTGTTCTTCCGGCTCGTCCGGCGCTCGATGGCGGCGTTCGTCGCCTTCGCGCTGCTGCTCGCCGCCTTCGTGCGCGCGCCGCTGCAGGAGGCGGCGGACCCGGGACGCGTCCCCAACCCGGTGAAGTCCGCCTGGTTCCTTCTCTGGATCCAGGAGCTGGTGAGCTACACGAACATCCTCGTCTATCCGGTCCTTCTCCTGCTGGCCGCCTTCTTCCTGCTCCCCCGGATCCCCTGCGGGGCCTGCCCGGAGAACGCGGAGTGGCGCCTGGGGAGGCAGCGTTTCGTGAAAGTCGCCGTCCTGGCCGTCTTCCTCCTGATCGTCGCCCTCACCGTCGTGGCCGCCTTCTTCCGGGGGGAAAATTGGGAATTCGTCCTGCCGTCCTGACCGTCGTCGCCTTCCTCCTGCTCCCGGGGGCCGGCGCCCTCGCGGCCGCGACGTCCCGGTGCCTCGACTGCCACCCGGTCCATTACGCGGAACGGGGAGGCTGCGCTTATTGCCACAAGGGGGACGAGAAGGCGAAGAGGGCGGAGATCGCCCACCTGGGCCTCTACCGCGCCGGATACAGCCATTTCCGGATGAAGGAGAGCCCGCCGGTCCGGAGGGGCGTCAAGCTTTTGGAGGATTCCGGGTGCAGACGGTGCCACGTATCCGGCGGGAAAGGGAACCGGCTCTCATCCGACCTGGACGCCCTCCCGTTCCGGTCCACGCCGGAACGGATCTCGGAGGCGATCCGCTCGCCGGCATGGTACATGCCGGATTTCCGGTTCGGGGAAGACGCGATCGACGGCCTGGTCAACGCGATCCTCGCGGCGTCGGCCGAAACGGGGAAGCCCGCGGGAGAGACCCCCGTGAAAGTCCATTTCGAGGAGAAGGGGGCCGAGGATGCATTTTCGCGCCAGTGCGGTCCCTGTCACAAGGCGCTCACCGCAGGGCACGGAGGCTTGGGAAAAGGGAACATCGGCCCCAACCTCTCCGCCCTGTTCTCCGCGGAGTACCCGAAGACCCGGGAAGGGGACAAGCCGTGGACGCCGGAAAGGCTTCGGGCGTGGGTCACGAACCCCCGAAAGGAACGGCCCGCCGCACTGATGCCCCCGGTGCGCGTGGATGAAAAGGATTTTCCCGGGATCACGGAGCGGCTGCAGGTCCCGCCGGAACGCATCGTGCCGCGCTGATCACATATCTTTTCAGCTTAGCATTTTCCCCGGATCGCAGGAGGAGAAAGAAGGGAAAGCCGTCCGGCGATTCCAAAGCCGGCATATCCTCATGGGCTTATACTCGAATTGAATGAACAGGGCGCTTGCAGAGCTGCCTAGCCCACCATGGAGGTTTCATAGCCGAACGGTACAAACAAATCATCCCGGAGGAGGCGGTTATGCAGCGGAAAATCCTCGTGACGCTGGCGACTACCGTAATGTTTTCCTTGAGTGCCTGGGCGTACGCCGCCGGCACGACGGTGGGGCATGTCTGCGACGTGGAATTCGCGGCCGACAAGGTCGGCAAGGCGGACTGGGTCATCCTCGACGCCCGAAGCGGGGAGGAATACGCGCTCGGGCACATCCCCGGCGCCGTCAACTACGGGGAACCGGCGTCCAAGGTTGTGAGGCACCCCGTCGACGGCCGGCGCTTCTCCGATGAAAAGCTGGCGGTCCTGTTCGGGCAGATCGGCCTCGACAACAGCAAGGGGCTGATCATTTACGGCGGCAAGGGGGACTATCGCGCCGGGATCGAGCAGATCCCGATCTACCTCGGGGTGAAGGAATTCTACTTCCTCGACGGAGGCTTCGACGCCTGGGTGCGCGAAGGGAAATGGGTTCAGAAAGACCTCGTCCAGTGGATACCGGGCGTCTTCAAGCCGAAGGTCGCGAACCTGAGATTCTATGTCTCGACGTACGAAATGATGCAGATCGCGAAAAAACCGCCCAGGAATGTCACGGTCATCGACACCCGGACCCGGGCGGAATACGACGGGGTCGAAAACACGACGATCCGCGGCGGCAGGTTCCCGGGCGCGATCCACATCAACTACGACCGGAACCTGGACAAGGAAACGGGCAAGCTGCTGCCGAACGACGCGCTTCTCGAACTCTACAAGGACATCCCGAAGGGCAACATGGTGATCCTCTACGGGCACAAGAGTTCGCGGACGACCTTCCCCTTTTACGCTTTGGAGAGGCTGGGGTACAAGAACGTCCGCATCTACGACGACGGCTGGATCGTTTACGGGAACCGGCCCGACACGAAGATCGAAAACGAGGCCTACCAGAATCGCAGGGATACGATCCGCCAGGTCGGAGAGATTCCCGAACTGAAGGAGCGGATAAGGGTCCTGGAAGAGAAGTTGCGGAAACTGGAGAGGCAGTAGCTATACCGTATTTCCGAGGAACGGCCGGAGGATGAAGTACACCCCGAGCCCGGCGATCACCACGCCGGCGGCGCGGCGGAACCACAGCCCGGCCGACTGGAACCGGCTGTTCTCCAGGAGGCGCCGGACCAGGGCGGTGCTGGAGCCGGCGATCGCGATGGGGATGCAGTGGCCGATGCCGAACAGCACGATGAACAGGATTCCCGTCGCGACCTTCTGCTGGATGGTGATGATGGCCAGGATCGGCGCGATGAACCCGAAGGTGCACGATCCGGACAACACCCCGTAGGCCAGGCCGAGGAAGAAGGCGCCTCCGGTTCCCCGGACCCGCAGCCGCGACATCAGCCCCCCGCCGCCGGAAATGGAGCACGCCTGCACGCCCAGCATGTCCAGGGCCACCCAGACCAGGATGGCCCCCACCGGGATCGTCCACCACGGCCCCGCGTCCCCGAGCATGCGCCCGAGCAGCGCGCAGCCGATTCCCACCAGGGCGATGGTGATGAACAGCCCGCCGGTGAACGCCAGGGCGTAGGTCGCCGCGCTCCTGGCCTTCACGCCCTGTTCCTGGCCCGCGACGTAGCCGACGATCAGCGGGATGGACGCCATGTGGCAGGGGCTCAACGCCACGCTGACCATCCCCCACAGGAAGCATCCGGCCGCGGCGACGGCCAGCCCCCCGGTCATCCATTGATTTATCGTCAGCAGAAACGGATCCGGCATGCGGCTTCGTCCTGTCAGGAAACGCCGAGCCGGGTCAGGATTTCCACGATCCGTTTGCTTGTCCAGGAAACCCTCATGCCGGAAAACTTCCTTTCCGTCCTTGTCGAAGAATATCTGTGTCGGGATCGTCTGCACCCCGTAAATTTTCGCCTGCCCCGGATTTTTCCACACGTCGATGAAGACGATATCGGCTTTCCCGGCATACCGGATTTTGAGTTCTTCGAGTATTGGCGCCATCATTTTGCATGGGATGCATTCGGTGGCTCCCAGGTCGATCATGGTGACCTTGCCGCCTGCCGTCGCGCAAACGCTTGCCATTGCGATTACGGCCGAGATTCCCAGGATCAACCAGTTCCTGTTTCGTGTCATTCGATGGCCTCTAACGGGATCTGTTTCGGGCCGGCGGCCTGTTCGATCCACTCCCTGAGCTTCGCCTTGGGCGGGACCGATCCCGCGACCATCAGCTTGTCGTTGATCATCAGCGCCGGCGTTCCCATGACGCCCGAGCGCATGATCTCGCGAAGGTCCGTCACGTGCTCCATATCCGCATCGACGCCGCATTCCGCGAGGACGGTCCGGACATCCTCTTCCATCTTTCTGCACCGGGGGCAGCCCGGCCCGAACACCTTGACGTTGATGCCGCCGCCGGCCGTTTCCTCCACCGGCTCGCCGATAAATTTTTTATACTCGCGGACGAACGCCTGCCGGTACAGCTCTTTTTTGCCGGAAAAGATGTAATTGCGCTTCGAGAGCTTTTCGAGCAGCGCGTCGCCCGCCTGGTCGGCCGGCTTCCCCTTGAACTGTTCGGCAACCTCCGCCAACGCTTCCTTCAGCCCGGCGATTCCGGCCACGT
The DNA here is from genome assembly GCA_963741515.1 of uncultured bacterium. Lineage (GTDB taxonomy): Bacteria > Desulfobacterota > Deferrimicrobia > Deferrimicrobiales > Deferrimicrobiaceae > UBA2219. Next base: position 434,541 of record CAVUIA010000007.1, on the reverse strand, counting down.
CGTCGCCGACGCGGATACGGGTCACTTCACTCATGAGACTTCTCCTGGACCATGAAGATCCGGTTTGCGGATCCTCAGGATTTCAATTTTCGGTACAATGCGGACAGCTTCGCGCGGTAGATCTCCCGGATGGTCCCCTCGTCATCCGCCAGCGGTTTCACCGGGACCAGGTCGATGACGTCCTCCGGCGACAGCCCGGATTCCCGCAAGGTCTTCGCCGCGCCGGCGGCCATCCGGCAGGTCGCCTCCATCGCGTCTTCCGGATTCAGCCCGAACGATCCGGCCAGGCGCAGCAGTTCGTCCAACTGGAACCAGAGGTAGGTGGGCCCCATGGCGGCGAGGATCGCGTACGCCTCCAGCGAGTCTTCCGGGACCTCGGGGCATTTTCCGAGGACGCGGAGCAGGGCGACCAGCTCCTTTTTCGCTTCCGGGGCGATGTTCCCGGAAAACGCGATCGGATTGTATCCATCGCCGACGATCGACGGGGCGTTCGGGATCACGCGGGCCACGTTCCGGATGCCGCCGGACAGATCGGATAACCTGGCGAGCGGAATCTTCGGGGCCAGGGAGACCAGGGTGGCGTCGGGCCGCAGATGGTTTCTGATCCCGTCGAGGACGCCCGGGATGGCGGGCGGGTGCAGCGCCAGGAAGACGATGTCGCAGGAAGCCGGGGGAGCGTTGTCCCCGGAGGACAGTTCGATCCCCGGGTGAAGACGGCGGAGTTTCTCGAGGGAGTCCGCGTTCGGGTCGCTGACTCGGACGACTTCCGGGAGCGATCGCCCCAGTTTCCAGCCATCGAGAAGAATCCGGGCGATCCGGCCGCCCCCGATGAATCCGACGGATTTCGCGGTCATGTTCCCTCCCAGTCCTTGAAAAGGAATTTCAGGCGTCTTTCGAGTTCGTCCCGGATCTCCCGGAACGCCTGCCATCTTCCGTTCTTCGCTCGCCTTCGATACCCGCCGGGTCCGGCAAGCCCCCAGTGCAGCCGGATGCGCCTTCCCGAGGAAAACGGGGCATATCTCCTCGACGCACAGCGTGATCACCGCGTCCACGGTGGAGGAGTCGATCGATTCCACGCCCTTGGACCGATGGCCGCCGATGTCGATGCCGATTTCACCGAGGGCCCGCACGGCCTGCGGCCGGACGTTGGAGGGGACGGAGCCGGCGGAGGACACCCGGATGCCTTTCGGGGCGAGCGACCGGGCGATGCCTTCGGCCATCTGGCTCCGGGCGGAGTTGGCGACGCATAAAAACAGGATGTGCCTCGGGCGGAGTGCGCGAAGGATTCCGGCCTCGATCATCCACTCCGGCGGGACGCCGCTTCCCCCTTCATAGATCCGGCAGGACAGCCCTCCCGTATCGACGTTCCCGCCTTCGATATCGATGCCGTCGACGAGGATGGAAGGGGAGCCGCGGAATTTCCGGGATTTCGCCTCCGCGCCGGTTTCAACGGCGACCACCGCCACCTCCCCGCCGGGCAGGAGGCGGTTCACGACTCCGCGGGCCAGCCGCAGGGCTTCCTCGGCATGGGGGCAGCCGGGGAAGTAAAGGAATTCGATGGTCGGAGTCATGGACAACACCGCGCGGACTTCCTGCCGGGGAGGGCCATGCCGCTCTCGCAGATCGCGGCCGGGCCGGCGTTCCTCGCCAGCTCCGTCCGTTCGCGGTCGCGCACGACGACCGGGTCGTCGTTGAGCCATTTCCGGAGGTTCCGGAGCATCTCCCCGGCGAACGGGTTCCCGCTTTTTCCGTCGAGGGAGTAGTGGACCCACTTCCTGTCCTTGCGGTCCTTGATCAGGCCGGCGGCGCGGAGGAGGAAGAGGTGCTTCGAGATCGTGGACTGCCCCAGGGCGATGACCGCGATGACCTGGCAGACGCACAGCTCGCCGCCCTCGAGGATCTTGAGGATCCGGACCCGGGTGGGGTCGGCGACGGCCTTCATGACGTCTTCGTAGGCGCGCAGGGACATGTCGATTACCTCATATCGTCATATGACGTATTGACATCATACGGTCGCGGCCGGACAATGTCTATCTCAATCACCCCGCGATGAGGGAGGCATGGAATCATGCCCGGAAGCATCACGGAAAAACTGTCGTTCCTCGACCGCTACCTTACCGTCTGGATCTTCGCCGCCATGGCCGTCGGCGTCGGCACCGGCTATTTCTTCCCGGGGGTCGAGAATTTCATCAATTCCTTCCAGGTCGGAACCACCAATATCCCGATCGCCATCGGGCTGATCCTGATGATGTACCCCCCGTTCGCCAAGGTGAAATACGAAGAGATGGGGGACGTGTTCCGCGAACAAGAAGGTGCTCGGCCTTTCCCTCCTCCAGAACTGGGTGATCGGCCCGCTGCTGATGTTCGTCCTGGCCATCGTCTTCCTTCCCGACCATCCCGGAATACATGGTCGGCCTGATCATGATCGGCCTGGCCCGCTGCATCGCCATGGTCATCGTCTGGAACGAGCTGGCCAAGGGGGACACCGAGTACGCGGCCGGGCTTGTCGCCTTCAACAGCGTCTTCCAGGTGCTCTTCTACAGCGTCTACGCCTGGTTCTTCATCACGGTCCTGCCGCCGTTCTTCGGTCTGCAAGGGGAGTCTCGTCGAGGTCAGCATGGGCGAGATCGCCGAAGAGCGTCTTCATCTACCTGGGCATCCCCTTCATCGCCGGGGCGCTGACCCGTCTCATCGGGGTGAAGCTGAGGGGCAGGGAGTGGTACCATCGCCATTTCGTTCCGAGGATCAGCCCGATCACCCTGATCGCGCTTCTGTTCACCATCCTGGTCATGTTCAGCCTGAAGGGGAACCTGATCGTGCAGATCCCTCTCGACGTGGTCCGGATCGCCATTCCGCTGGGGATCTACTTCGTCCTGATGTTCGTCGTCTCCTTCTACATGGGGAAAAGGATGGGGGCCGACTACTCCAAGACCGCCACCCTGGCCTTCACCGCGGCCAGCAACAACTTCGAACTGGCCATCGCCGTGGCCGTCGCGGTCTTCGGGATCAATTCCGGCGCGGCCTTCGCCGCGGTCATCGGCCCGCTGGTGGAAGTGCCGGTGATGATCGGCCTGGTCAACGTGGCGTTCCGGTTCCAGCGGCGGTATTTTTCGGCATCACCCTCGCCGGCATCGTGAAACATCCTCCGGGCGAGGTATTATTTTTATTGAGAAGCGAAAAAGACGGCTGGCGGGGAGGGAGCAAATGAAATTGCTGCAGGTCCTGGGCTCGGGGTGCCCCAAGTGCAAGAAGCTCGCGGAGGCGACCGAAGAGACGGCGAAGGCGCTCGGGCTGGAATACCGGATGGAGAAGGTCACGGATATCCAGGAAATCGTCCGTTTCGGAGTGATGACCACCCCCGCCCTCGTTGTGGACGGCGTCGTGAAGGTGTCGGGGAAGGTGCCGTCCCCGGAGGAGATCCGGCAGATCCTGTCGAGTTGAAACGATTGCCCCGATAACCAGCCCTATAACCGGAGGTGAGCCGTGAAGGTCGAGGATTTCGAGAAGGAGTTCCTCGCGTTGCCCGAGCAGGAACGGATGGAGGTCCTCCGGAGGATCCTGCCTCCCTTCTGCGAGGACATGATGCGGACCGAGGAAAAGCTCCAGGAGATGTTCCTGCTGTTCGCGCGGGATTGCGGGAGGCCGATGAAGAGCATGTTCTCCGCCATGGCGGCGATGATGGGGCACAAGGGCTGCTGCGGGTGACGTTCCGAATCAAAATAAGGGAGAGACGGATGCCGATATACAGTTACTTCTGCAAATCGTGCGATGAACCTTACGAGATCACCCTGTCGACCGAGGAAAAGGAAACGTGGAACGCCCGGTGCCCCAAATGCGGGGCCGGCGAGGGGAAGCAGGAGCTCTTCGGGGTCGCCTCGGGCAAGGGCAAGCAAGGCTGGGGCGGCTGTTGCGGCTCCGGCGGCAAAGGCTGCTGCGGATGACGTCGATCCCCTTCAACGGGGTCTCCCCCCGCATCCATCCCACCGTCTTCGTCGCCGACGGGGCGAAGATCGTGGGGGACGTGGAGATCGGGGAGCGGTCGAGCGTCTGGTTCAACGCCGTGATCCGGGGCGACATCTTCCCGATCCGCATCGGGAAGCGGACCAGCGTCCAGGACGGCTGCGTCCTCCACGTGAGGAAGGGGTTGTCCGTCATCGTCGGGGACGACGTGACCTTCGGCCACGGGGTCATGGCGCACGGCTGCACGATCGGCGACCTCTGCCTCCTCGGGATCGGCTGCGTGATCCTCGACGGGGCGACGGTCGGCCGCGGGAGCGTGATCGCGGCGGGGGCGGTGGTGCCCCCCGGGATGGACGTTCCTCCGCATTCCCTGGTGATGGGGGTGCCCGGGAAGGTCGTGAAGGACCTCGGGCCCGGGTCCGCGGAGGACAACCGGACGATCGCGGACCACTACGTCGGGTACGCGAAAGACTACCTGCGGCGGGAGGGGTGATGGATCGCGTTCAGGAGATCTACCGGGGAGACCGGTTGATGCAGGATTTCGGGATGAAGCTGATCGAGGCGGGCGACGGCTACGCGAAGCTGTCCGTGGTCGTCGAGGAGCGGTTCCTCAACGCCCACAACATCGGGCACGGCGTGCTGACCTTCGCGATCGCCGACGCCGCGTTCGCCCTGTCGGTGAACGCCGTGACGGACGCCACCGGCGTCAACTGGGGCTTCAACATCATCCGCGCCGCGAAGCCGGGGGAGACGCTGGTCGGGGAGTCGCGCGTCATCCACAAGGGTCGGCAGCAGGTGGTGTGCGAGCTCACCGTGACGACCTCCGAGGGGCGGCTGCTGGCCCGGGGGATCTCCACGGCGCTGCCCGTGTCGCGCGAGGCGCTTGCCGGCGGAGGGAAGAAGGGCGCCTGAAGAGGGGCCCTTTCAGCGGCCCATCGCCCGCAGCAGCGAGGCCTGGGACACCGCGTAGTCGAAGGCCGAGTTGACGGTTTCCGTATCGGCGCTGACCATCTGCGTCTGGGCGTCGGTCATCTCGATGATGTCTCCCGCGCCCACTTCGTACCTGTGCCGTGGCGAGCCGCAGGTTCTCCTCGGCCGCTTCCCGCTGCTTCCTTCGGGCCGCCAGCCGCTCCTCCGCCTCCTGCACGCTGTAGGCCGACCGCTCCACTTCGAGCCGGACGCGGCGTCTCGCCTCGGTGGTCTCGTGGCGGACGGAAGAGAGCGTCGCCTCGGCCTCCTTGACCTGCTCGCGGGTCAGGAAGCCCGTGAAGACCGGCTGGCTCAGCGTCACGGAGACCGAGTAGTTCTGCTGGAGCGGGTAATCGTCCGCCGCGTACCCGTATCCCGCGCCGCCCTCGAGGTACGGCAGGTACCCGGCCCTGGCGAGCCGGAGCGATTCCGTCGCGGACCGCTCCTTCTCCTGCAGCGCGCGAAGCTCCGGGCGGTTCCGCTGCCCCTCGTCGATCCATTCCTCCAGGGTGCCGGCCAGCCGCGTCTCGTCGAATTCGCCGCGCAGGATGAATTCGCTCGAGATATCGAGCCCGATCCGCTGGAGCAGGATGATCCGGGCGACGCGGAGCTCGTTCCGGGCCTGGCCCAGAAGGGCGCGGGAATCGTACAGGTTCGCCTCGGCGCGGACGAAGTCGATCTTCGCCCGGACGCCGGTTTCGTAGAAGGCCTGCGCCTGCCGCAGGAGCGATTCCCTCTGCCCGACGTTCCGCTGCTGGAACTCCAGCGTGTTCTCCGCCCGCAGGACGTTGTAGAAGGCGACCTTCGCGCCGAAGACGACGTCTTCCCGCGTCGTCGCGGCGTTCTCGCGGCTGAGCGCGGCCAGCGCGTCCGCCCGGTCCACCGAGGCCCCGGTCCGGCCGAAGTCGTACAGCGTCCACCCGAGCGCCCCGCCGATGAAATCGCTCTCCGTGGTGATGCTCCGCTTCGCCGTCGCGGAATAGGCCCGGTAGCGGTTGTACCCGGTGGAAAGGTTCACCTCGGGATACCAGCCGGACTGCGCCTGCCCCTTCCTCGCGACGGCCGCCGCGACGTCCGACTCCGCCTGCATGATCAGCGGGTGGTTCTTCAGGGCGATGTCGACGACGTCGGCGAGCGTCCAGACGACCGGGGACTGCGCGCTGCCGGCGGGGGGGCGGGCCGCGTTGTCCGCGCGCGATGGCGAAGGGCGCGGCGGACATCGATGCGAGCAGGGCGAGGATGAGTGCAACCCGGGCGCGTCGGATCAAGGTGACCTCCAGCGGTCCATCGTATGGGGAGCCGTCGGGGGGTGTCAAGCGGCCTTGGAGGGCTTCCACGGCAGCGGGAGGAGCAGCGCGAGGAGCGCCCCGGCGGCGGGGAACGCGTTCACGAGGAGCATGGCGGACGGGATGCCGTACCGGTCGGCCACCGCGCCCAGCAGGGTGACCCCGATCCCGCCGGTCCCGATGGCGAACCCCGCGACGGCGCCGGACGCCGTGGCCAATCGCTTCGGGAACAGCTCCTGGGCCATCACGATGGAGACCGAGAAGCTGGAAATGATCGTCCCGCCCGTCAGCGCGGCCATGGCGAACACGAGCCATCCCGTGGAATGCAGGAAGAGGTAGATGAGGGGGATCGTGAGCGCCACCGAGGCGAACAGGAACCTGCGGTGCCCGATCCGGTCCGCCAGCGGCCCGCCGACCACGGTCCCCAGGGTCCCCGCGCCGAGGAAGAAGAGCAGCAGGGTGGCGACGTACCCCGGGTCGGTCGCGAGCTCCGCCCGGTAGATGAACGGTATGTACGTGGCCAGCCCCAGGTGCGTCCACGAGCGCAGGACGACGATCAGGATCAGCAGGGCGACGGTGTAGAAGGGGCGTTCCGCCGTGTTCGCCGCCATGCGGCGTTGCCCCGCCGAGGCCGACGCCACCCGTTCCCGGATGACCGGAAGGGCCTGGAGGAACAGGAGCGCCGTGACGACGGCGGGCGCGATCAGCGCCGTCGCGCCGTGAAGCCCGTACCGCGAGACGAGGTAGATCGCGGCGGGCCCTCCGAATCCCATCCCCAGGTTCCCCCCCAGGGAGAAGACGGACATCCCGGTGGCCCGCTTCTCGGAGACGATGCACGCCGTCGCCTTGAATCCTTCGGGGTGGAACGCGGCCGTCCCCAGCCCCATGAACACGACGAAGGCCAGGAGCCACGCGAAGGAGGAGGCGAAGGGGATCAGCGCCAGCCCCACGCCCGAGACCAGCAGCCCGAGCGGCAGGAGGAACGGGAACGGCCGGCGGTCGGTGAAGTACCCGAAGATCGGCTGGACCACCGATGAGGTCATGTGGGCCGCCATCAGCAGCATCCCGGCGACGGCGTACGACAGATGGAACCGGTCCTTCAGGAACGGGAGCAGCGCCGGGAGCGCACCCTGGATGAAGTCGGTGCAGAAGTGCCCGAGGGAGAGCAGGAAGAGGAGGAAGCCCGGGGAGCTCACCGGTACATCCCGTCCGCGATGTCGTCGTTCCCGAGCAGGAGCATCACGAGCCGGTCGACTCCCAGCGCCGCGCCGGAGCACGGGGGAAGCCCGCGCCGGAGCGCGTCGAGGAAAGCCGGGTCCAAGGGAAGGCGTTCCCCCCCGCCCGGAAGTGCCGGTCCGCCAGTTCCGAGAGGCGCGCCTCCTGCTCTTCCGGGTCGGTCAGCTCGCCGTAGCCGTTGACGAGCTCCACGCCGTCGATGTATCCCTCGAACCGCTCCGCGACCGCCGGGTCCGACTCCCGCCGCCGCGCCATCGCCCCGAGGGCCGCCGGGAAGCCGGTCACGAAGCACGCTCCCCGCTTCGCCGCGTCGGGCTCGATCACCTCGAGGCAGGCGCGGAAGAACAGGTCCTCCCAGGACTCGTCCGCGCCCGGGCGCGAGCCCAGGCGGGCAAGCCCGGCCCGCAGCCCCTCCGCGTCCGTCATCCCGGCGCCGAGCAGCTCCCGGAACGCGTCGGTCATCTCCCGCCGGGCCCAGGGCCGGCCGAGGGGGATCTCCTTGCCGCCCCGGGTGAGGGCCGGCCGGCCGTTGATCTTCATGGCCAGCTTCCCGACCAGCTCCTCCACGTCGTCCATCACGCCTTCCACCGGGCCGAGTCGGTACCATTCGAGCATGGTGAACTCGGGGGAGTGGAGCGGGGACCCTTCCCGGTCCCGGAACACCTTCCCGAGGTAGAAGATGTCGCCGGAGCCCGCGGCGAGGAGCTTCTTCATCGCGAGTTCCGGGGAGGTGTGCAGGTAGAACCGGGCCGCTTTCCCGGCGGCGTCCTCGATCCGCACCGGGAAGATGTTGGGGTCGATGTTCGGGAAGAGGGACGCGATCGGGGGATCGACCTCGAGGAACCCCCGGCTCCGGAAAAACCGCCGGATTTCATCGAGGATCCCGGCCCGCGCGCGCAGCCCCTTCCAGGAGAGCCGCCCTTCGGCCAGGCGGCGCCACGTTTCCTTCGTCCATACCCATCATTTAGATGCCTCCGGGGGAATTCCGCAATACCCCAATACCCCGCGTCGCGGCTACGCCATGGTATAAAGGACATATGATGAAACTCCCGGGCGACGACCAGAAGGGAGGCGGAGAGCCGACGGTCCTGCGGTACGACGGGCGCCGCCTGGTTCCCGTCGCCTACACGCCGATGCCGGAGTTCTCCATCGTCCTCTCGGTGAACGGGGCGCCCTTCGCGACCCTGATCGCCTCGCCTCACGACCTCCACTACCTCATGGCCGGGTTCCTCCGCCTTCAGGGGGTGATCCGGACGCCGGCCGACCTTCTATCCCTGACGGTTTGCGAGCGGCAGGGCTCCGTGAGCGTGCGGGTCCGGGGCGAGGTTCCGGAACGGCCCTCGCCCGTCCCGCTCCATGGGCTCGATGGGGAGATCGACCACCTGGAGCCGGACGCGTCCGGCCGAAGGGTCCAGCTGCCGGGATCCGGGCCGTTCTTCCGGCCGGAGGCGGTCATTCGGACCATGGGGCTGCTGACCCGGTCGGAGGAGGGGCGCCGCGAAGCCGGGGGGATGCATCGGGCCGCGGCGGGGGACGGGGAGCGCCTGCTGCTGTTCGCCGAGGACATCGGGCGGCACAACGCGGTCGACCGGATCGCGGGGGAGGCGCTGCTGAAAGGGATCGACCTCTCCGGCAGGATCCTGGCGACCTCCGGGCGGGTGACCGCCGGGATGGCGGCGAAGGCCGCGTTCCTGGGCGTGTCGACGATGGTCTCGCGTTCCTCGCCGACCGACCCCGCCATCCGGATCTGCGGGGAGCTGGGGATCACCCTCGTCGGCTGCGTCCGGGGGGAGCGGTTCAACGTGTATTCCCACCCCGGACCGGATCTCCACCACCGGCGCCGGTCGGCAAGATCGAGGGAGTCACCGGGGCGATCCTGTCGGGCGGTCCCTCCAGCAGATGGGGTGCGACAAGGCGCTGCTGCCGTATCGGGGGGGCGCTTCATCGAGGCGATCCACCGGAAGATGGCGGAGCTGTTCGACGAGGTGATCGTCGTGGGCTCCGAGCCGGGCCAGTACGACTTCATGCCGTGCCGCCTCGTGCCGGACCTGTTCCCCGGAATGGGGGCGCTCGGCGGGATCCATTCCGCCCTGTTCCACAGCGCGACCGACCGGGTCTTCGTCGTCGCCTGCGACATGCCGCACATCAAGGGGGACCTCATCCGGTACCTGTGCGCGTTCGCGGACGAGGCCGACGCGGTGTTGCCGGAGGGGGATACCGGGCTGGAGCCGCTCCACGCCGTGTACAGCAAGAGCGCGCTGCCCGCCGTCGAGGAGGCGCTCCGGGACGGGCGGCGGGGGCTGTGCTCCTTCCATGAAACGCTGCGGGTCCACCGGGTCGGGCGGGACACGGTGGAGTCGATCGATCCCGGGCTGTCCGCCTTCCGCAACATCAACACCCCGGAGGACTACTTCCGGTTCCGCCGGGACGGCGAGTCCCCCTGGGCTAATCGGCTTCCTCGCCGGGCGGCAGGAGTCGCGGTAATGCTTCTTCACGCAATCGTGCAGATGCCGTGGGAGAAATCGAGGTCGGAGTGCCTTCCGGAGGTACCCCTCGACCGACTCCCAGTACCCCCGGTCGTCCCGGATCTTCTTGCAGTGGGAGCAGATGGGGACGATTTCCCGCAGCCGCGTCAGCTCGGTCACGTCGTCGAGGACGAGCAGGACGAGCGGTTCTTCCGTCATAGGGAAACGGAGCCGCGATGACGAAGATGTCGACCTGCGCCGCCTCGGTCCCGCCCTTCGCCCGCAGTTCCATCTTCGTCTTCACCCGGATGGTCTTCCCGCCGCGCAGGACCTCCCCGACCGAATTCCGGATGACGCAGTCCCTGCAGTGCTCCGCGCGACCGCATCCTTCCGGGGAGTCGCCGGCGTGGAGGCAATGAAGGGCTTCGCCGCCCCGCTTCATGTACATCGCCGGCCGGTCCGGCCCGAGGATTCCGGCGCCGGCGGCGTTGTAGTCGAGGATCCGGACGTCGTCGTCGACGATGAAGACGGCGGACAGGCACCGCGTCGAACAGGGCCTTGAAGTAGCGTTCTTTCCACGGAAAGAGCGGCCGGCGTGTCGGAATCGTCCATGATGATATATTGTATAACACCGTGCGCGGGGAGGGACGAGCCATGGAGGACGGACAGAAACCGATGGAGATCCAGGTGATGTTTCCCGACCACCTGAAGGGGGGCGTCTACTCGAACAACATGAGCATTACCCACACGCGGGAAGAGTTCGTCCTCGACTTCCTGATGGTGGCCCCCCCGGCCGGCTCCGTGACCGCGCGGATCATCCTCTCCCCCGGGCACGCAAAACGGGTGGTCTCCGCGCTCGCGGAGAACCTGCGGAAATACGAGGAGACCTACGGGACCATCCGGGCGGCGGAGGAACCGATAGGGAAGATCGGGGTCAACTGAGCGATGGAAACGCGATTCACCGTCGCCCTTCTGCAGATGGCCATGGGGCCGGAGCCGGAAGGAGAACCTGGAAAAGGGGCTGGCGATGCTCCGCGAGGCGGCGAAGGGGGGGCGCGGGTCGTGTGCCTGCCGGAGCTGTTCCGCACGCGGTACTTCTGCCAGCGGGAGGACACGGCGTTCTTCGACCTGGCCGAGCCGTGCCGGGGCCGACCACGGACGCCCTGTCCCGTGCCGCGCGCGACGCCGGGGTCGTCGTCGTCGCCCCCGTCTTCGAGCGGCGGGCCGCGGGCGTCTACCACAACAGCCTGGCCGTGATCGACGCCGACGGGACCGTCGCGGGGATCTACCGGAAGATGCACATCCCGGACGACCCGTCGTACTACGAGAAGTTCTACTTCACGCCGGGCGACCTGGGGTTCCGGGCCTTCGACACCCGGGCGGGGCGCATCGGCGTCCTCATCTGCTGGGACCAGTGGTATCCCGAGGCCGCGCGGCTCACGGCGCTCGCCGGGGCGGCGGTCCTGTTCTACCCGACGGCCATCGGCTGGCATCCCCACGAGAAGGAGGCGCACGGCGCGGCGCGCAGCTCGACGCGTGGCGCACCGTCCAGCGCGGGCACGCGATCGCCAACGGCGTGTACGTCGCGGCGGTCAACCGGGTGGGGCACGAGGCGCCCGGAAGGCGGGGGGCGGGGATCGAGTTCTGGGGCTCCTCCTTCATCTGCGACCCGCAGGGGGCGGTCCTCGCCGAGGCGTCGCCCGGACCGCGAGGAGATCCTCTTCGCCGAGGTCGACCTCGCCCGCCTCGAGGACGTCCGGCGGAACTGGCCGTTCCTGCGCGACCGCCGGATCGACGCCTACGGCGGGATCACGCGCCGCTTCCTGGACGGGGGCGCGGGGGAAGAGGGCGTTGACCGCCTTCCGGATGCCCGCCGAGTGGGAGCCGCACGAGGCGACCTGGATCGGCTGGCCGCACAACGCCTCGGACTGGCCCGGCAAGTTCGCCGCCGTCCCGTGGGTCTTCGGGGAGATGGTCCGGAAGATCGCCGCCGGCGAGACCGTCCGGATCATCGTGGAGTCCGCGGCCCACGAGGCGAAGGCGCGGCGGCCTGCTGGCCCGCGTCGGCGTCGACCCGGCCCGGGTCGAGTTCTTCCGGTTCCCCACCGATCGCGGCTGGACGCGCGACTCCGGCCCGATCTTCGTCCGGCGCGAGCGCCCCGTTCCCGAGGTCGCCGTCGCGGGCTTCCGGTTCAACGCCTGGGCGAAGTACCCCGACTGGAGGAAGGACGCGCGGGTGCCCGAGCGGGCGTCCGCGGCCCTGGGGCTGCGCCTGTTCCGGCCCGTCGGCCGGGAAGAGGGAGGTCGTCCTCGAGGGCGGGGCGATCGACGTCAACGGCCGGGGGACGCTGCTCGCCACCGAGGAATGCCTGCTCGACCCGCGGGTCCAGGTCCGGAATCCCGGGCATGACCCGCGGGGAGCTCGAGGGCGTCTTCCGCGAGGACCTGGGGGCGACCAACGTGATCTGGCTGGGGAAGGGGATCGCGGGGGACGACACCCACGGGCACGTGGACGACCTGTGCCGGTTCGTCGGGCCCGGGACGGTGGTCCTGTGCCGGGAGAAGAACCCGCGGGACGCGAACTACCGCGCCGCTGGAGGAGAACCGGGAGCGGCCTCGCGGGGGCGCGCCTCGAGGACGGATCGCGGCTCGAGGTCGTCGCCGCTGCCCATGCCCGCGCCGCTGTTCCTGGACGGCGTCCGCCTGCCGGCGAGCTACGCGAACTTCTACATCTGCAACGCCGCCGTCCTGGTCCCCACGTTCAACGACCCGAACGACCGCGTCGCCCTGGGCATCCTCTCGGAATTGTTCACGGACCGCCCGGTGGTGGGGATCCACGCCGTGGACCTCGTGTGGGGGCTCGGCGCCGTTCATTGCCTGACGCAGCAGCAGCCGGCCGGCCGCGCGTCATAGAAAGGAGGCAAGCGCGTGAGCAAGTGGGTGGTCCTTTGTCCCGACTGCGGCCAGGAGTTCAAGATCGACGTGGAATAGGTCCCCGAGAGGTGTCCCTTCTGCAAATTCGAGGGGGAGTTCGAGATCGTGGACGAGGACGATTGATTCAGGAACCGAGGATCTCCCGGATCTTCTGCAGGAGTTCGTTCGGGGTGAACGGTTTCCCCAGGAAAGGCGCCCCCTCCTCGATCAGCCGCTTCTTCCCGATGGTGTCTTCCGGGTACCCGGACACGAAAAGGACCTTCAAGCCCGGGCGGGACGCGCCGATCCGGGCGGCGACCTCCCCGCCGTTGACCCCGGGCATCACCACGTCGGTAACGAGCAGGTCGATCGGGCGGCCTCGCTCCTCCGCGATGCGCAGCGCTTCTTCCCCGGAGGCGGCTTCCAGGACGTCGTACCCGCCCATCCGCAGGATCTCGGCGGTATAGCTGCGGACCACGTCGGAATCCTCGACCAGCAGGATCGTCTCGTTCCCGCCCCGGACTCCTCGTCGACGGCCGGCTCCGCGGCGCGGGCCGCTTCCGCCGGGGCATCCACGCGCGGGAAGGAACACCTTGAAGGTGGTGCCGCGGCCCGGCTGGGTCTCCACCTCGACGAACCCCCCGCTCTGGCGGACGATCCCGTGCACGGTCGAGAGTCCCAGCCCCGATCCCTTGTCCCGGCTCCCTGGTGGTGAAGAACGGCTCGAAGATCTCCCGGGCCGTGGCCTCGTCCATCCCGTGGCCCGTGTCGCAGCACCGCCAGGACGGCGTACGGCCCGGGGGGGCAGTCCGGCGGCCTGGCGGGCGCGTCCTCCTCCACCTGGGCGTTCCAGGTCCGGATCGTCGAGGCGTCCCGCCGCCGACCATCGCGTCCCGCGCGTTGATCGCCAGGTTCATCACGACCTGCTGGAGCTGGTTCCCGTCCGCCCGCACCGTCCACAGGTCGCGGGGTCGAGATCGGGTCGCGAGCACGACGGTTCTCCCCGATCGATCCGCCGCAGCATGTTTTCCATGTGCGCGCACGAGATCGTTCAGCGCCGTCGGCTGGAGGTCCAGCACCTGCTTCCGGCCGAACGCCAGCAGCTGGCGGTCAGGGAGGCGGCGGTTTCCCCCGCCTTCCGGATCTCCCGGACTTCGACGGTCGCCCGGTCTCCGGGTTTCGTGCGGGAGAGGAGCACGTCGCAGTACCCGATGATCACGGTCAGCAGGTTGTTGAAGTCGTGCGCGATCCCCCCCGCGAGGCGTCCCACCGCCTCCATCTTCTGCGCCTGCCGCAGCTGATCCTCCAGCCGCACGCGGTCCGTGATGTCGCGCGTGATCGAGAGGATGAACTTTTCCCCCTCCATTTCGATCACCCGGGCGGACATGAGGCCCGTGCCGATCCGGCCGTCCTTCCGGCGGAACTTCGCCTCGAGGTTCTTCGCCTCGCCGCATTCCCGAGTCGGCGGAGGAGCTCCGCCCGGTCCGCGGGGTCGGCCCAGACGTTCAGGTCTTTCGAGGTTTTGCCGATGACATCCTCGATCTCGTATCCCATCAGCTGGGTGAACCCCTCGTTGATCTCGACGAACATGCCGTCGCGCAGGCGGTTGATGTTCACCGAGTCCGGGGTGATCCGGAACGCCTTCGTGAACTTCTCCTCCGACAGGCGCAGCGCTTTTTCCACCCGCTTGTGGTCCGCTGAGGTCGCGGCCGATGCCCGCCATGCCGATCGGGGGTCCCGTCGTCCGGGTCCCGGATCAGGAACGCGCGCACCTCGATCGGGATCGCGGCGCCGGTGCGGAGCATGCTTCACCCTCGTTTCTCCCGTCCAGCTTCCCGGTCCGGAAGAGGCACCTGGATCAGGTACTGGAGTTTCCCCCGGTGTTTTTCCGAGCACGAAATCGTGGACGCGGAACCCTTCCGGCAGCGGCGCGTCGTCGAACCCGAGCTGTTTCCGGCCGGCCGGGTTCATGTAGACCAGCTCGCCGTCGAGCGTCGCGATCCCGATGAGGTCGGTGCTGTTCTCCACGAGGGAGACGAAGATATGCTCCGACAGGTCCTGCAGGCGGGACCGCTGTTTATCGCGTTCCTCCGTCGAGTCGGGCGTGCGAGGTGTTCGTCCATCTGGTCCTTATCGGAAGCCGACCCGGGAATTATCAATTCAGCATATATAATAGCAGCATGAAGTGCCCGCGACCTCCTGCTGATCCATCCCCCCGCGATGAAGCCCGCCGAGCCGCCCCTGGGCACGGCGGTCCTGCTTTCCCATCTGCGCCGGAAGGGGGTCCGCGCCGAGGCGATCGACGCGAACCTCGAGGCGTACCTTTTCCTCCTGGAGGAGGGGCGGTTGGCGTCCGCCGCGGGAGAGTTCCCGTCGACGCACGTCCGCCGCGCCGTGCGCAACGCCCCTTTTGCGCTTTCCTTCCTCCGGTCGCCGCGCCGCCGTCGAATCGTTCCCGCGGTACGCCGCCGCCGTCCGCCACCTGAACGGCGCGCTTTCCGCGCATCGGGGGCCCGGCGGGGCGGAACGGCTGACCCTGGGCGATTACACCCACGAGGAGTCTCTCGGAGTTCTCTCCCTCCGACCTTTCGCGCCTGGCGTCCGGGGAGAAGATGTCGATCTTCTCCGGCTATTTCCAGGCCCTCCTGGAGAGGATCGGGGAGATGCGCCCCCGGAACGTGGCGATCTCGATCCATTACCGGCACCAGGTCCTGCCCGCCTTCGAGCTGGCGGGGCTCCTGCGGCGCCGGCTGCCCGCGGCGAAGGTCCTGGGCGGCGGCGGGATGCTCACCTCCTGGAGGAAGACGCTGCGAAGGGAGGGGGCGCGGTTTTCCCCCTTCCACGCGATCGGATTCGGGCCGGGGGAGGAGGCGCTGGCCTCCGTGGCGGCGGCGGGCCTTGCGGACGGGGAGCCGTTCCTCGAGGGAGGGGAGGCGGTCGAGTTCGTCCCGGAGTACGGGTTCGCTCCCCTGCCGGAGTACCTGTCCCCGGAACCCGTGCTTCCCGTCGCGTCGTCGCGCGGCTGCTATTGGCGGAAGTGCGCCTTCTGCCCGGAAGCGGTGGCCCCGACCCATTCCTTCCGGGGGGCGGACGCCGCGTCCTTCCCCGCGCTGCTGCGGGAGCTGTCGCTGCGGCACGGCGTCTCCCGGTTCCATCTCACCGACAACGCGATCCCCCCGGCGGTCCTGCGGTCGATGGCGGACCGGAAGGACGCGCTGCGGGGGATCTCGTGGCACGGTTTCGCGCGGTTCGGCCGGGAGCTCCTCGATCCCGGGTTCGTCTCGGACCTCGCGGAGGCGGGGTGCTCGATGCTCCAGCTGGGGCTGGAGAGCGGCTCGCAGGAGCTTCTCGACCGGATGGGGAAGGGGACGCGCGTCGAGGAGGCGTCGGCGATCCTCAAGAACCTGTCGCGGGCGGGGATCTCCTCTTACGTGTACGTGATGCTCGGGTTCCCGGGGGAGACGCGCGACGACGCGGAGCGGACCCGGTCGTTCCTTTCGGACCACGCCGGGGAGATCGGCTGGCTGAACCTGGCGATCCTCAACCTGCCCCGCGATGCGGCGTGGCCAGGGATCGGCGGCGGAGGACGGCGACTCCGGAACCCGCGTTCCCCCGCGGGGAGGAGCCGTTGGGATTGTACCGGCCGGTGCCGGCGAGCGGCGGGTGGGGGAGGGCGGAGGCGCGCCGTTTCCTGCAAAAGGAGCTTCTGGGGGACGCGTCGATCCGGGAGATCGCCGGGCGGACCCCTCCCTGGTTCACGTCGAGCCACGCCTTCTTCTTCCGTCCCTTCGGCGGGGCGAGCCGGCGCAAAGCGGCGGCGGGGACGCGTCAGAAAACGACGCGCGCCCGGATCGTGTGCGGGATCTTCGATAGATGCCCGACGATCGAGGGGTCGCACCCTTCCCCCACGTCGATGACCGCGTACCCGAGGTTCCCCCGGGTCTGCAGGTGCTGCCCCACGATGTTGACGCCGTGCTGCGCGAAGAGGTCGTTGATCTTCGCCAGCATGCCGGGGATGTTCTCGTGGAGATGGGCGAACCGGTGCATCTCGCGCGTCGACGAGGTCTGGAGGACCGGGAAGTTGACGCTGGAGGACGTGGTCCCGGAATCGAGGTACCGCAGGATGCGCGACGCCACGAAGACGCCGATGTTCTGCTGCGCCTCTTCCGTGGAGCCGCCGATGTGGGGCGTGAGGATCACGTTGCGGATCCCCTGCAGCGGGGAGACGAACTGGTCCTTGTTGCTGCGCGGCTCTTCCGGGAAGACGTCGACCGCCGCCCCCCGGATCTTCCCTTTCCGCAGGTTCCCCGCCAGCGCTTCGACGTCCACCACGTAGCCGCGGCTCAGGTTCAGGAAGATGACGCCGTCCTTCATCATGGCGAATTCCCGCTCGCCGATGAAGTCCCGGTTGGAGCCCCTTCCGTCCACGTGGATCGAGACGATGTCCGAGATGCGCAGCAGCTCCTCGAGGGGGACCTTCTTCGCGTTCCCCAGCGAGAGCTTCTCGGCGACGTCGTGGTAGTACACCCGCATCCCCAGCGCCTCGGCCAGGATGGAGAGCTGCGAGCCGATGCTGCCGTACCCGATGATCCCGAGCTTCTTCCCGCGGATCTCGTGCGACCCTTCGGCGGTTTTCGACCAGCCGCCCTTGTGGAGCAGGGCGCTCCGGTCCTCGACGCCGCGCAGCAGCATGATCATTTCGCCGATGGCCAGCTCGACGACGCTGCGCGTGTTGCTGTACGGGGAGTTGAAGACGGCGATCCCGCGCGCGCTGCAGGCGTCCGTGTCGATCTGCTCGGTGCCGATGCAGAACGCGCCCACGGAGAGCAGGCGCGGCGCCCGCTCCAGCAGATCTTCCGTGACCTTGGTCTTGGAACGGATCCCGAGGACGTCGACGTCCCCGATCATCTGCGCGAGCTCTTTCCGCGCGGGGCTGGCGACGGCCTTTTCCACCTCGAACCCCGCCGCGGCGAAGGTGTCGGCGGCGTCCGGGTGGATGTTTTCGAGGAGCAGGACCTTCATGGTTCCGAGGATTATATCGCGTTCTTCCATTTCGGGTATCTCGGGAAGAAGTACAGGAAGTAGGCCAGGGAGATGAACACGAGCGTGTAGAAGTCGGCGATCTGCCTGACGAGGAGAAACATTGCCAGCCCAAAGATCGCGACGCTTTCGCATAGGGCCGCCGTCACGATGTCGGCGATCAGCAGCCGGAAGGCCCTGGCATCGGAGGGGACCGCGCCGGGCCGGCCTTCTTCGGCAATATGGCGTTTCTTGCGAACTTGATGACGAAAAACATGGAAACCGCGAGGCCATACAACAGGTACCTCAAGCCGGTGAACCGGACTGCCGCCTCCGGGTTGTCGATGTAATCCGGATCCTTAAACAGGATCGTCACGACGACCGCGTACGCGACGATGCTCAACATCACGAAGACATAGATGAACCTGGCCAGGTTGAATTTGAACTTCAGGGGGTCGCCGATGACGTTCCGCATGGGGTCCTCCGGTTTTCCTGCCTGGGCCTGATGGACAGGGAATCGATGACTCCGTCGAACAACTCCTTTTCAGAGTCTTTATATAATATTTTCGATACGTGCAGATCGACCCAATAACCGTCCCTCACCCGTTCCGCCGACAGGTTCATCTGATCGAGTTTTTTCCTGTAGACGACCGGCAGGAAATAATCGATCACGGAAAAATCGTTGCGCTCGTACCGCTTCACGTTTACGGGATTCACGATCGACGGGTTCGGGGTATTCCAGACCATTTCCCTGCATTCGTTCGAACTGGAGCACTTCGATACGGGTTCGATGGAAAACGAAACGTTCAAATTGTTTACCGTGTTCACGAACATGTAATAAAAAGATTTCCCGTCGGGTTTCCGTTCTTTTATGTGCAACTGATAATCCGATCCCGGAAACCGGAGCCACCACCTGGAGCCCTTGGCGGATAGGAGGTAATAGCCCTCTTCTTCCTTCATTTCGCTGACGGGCCCGGCCGAATGGACAAGCTTCGCGCCTGACAGCATTTTCAGCGATTCCTGGATGACCTTGTCTTCGGGGTCATTCGTAAATATCGAGAAGGTCACGCCCAGGTCCGCGACCCGGATCATGCCTTGGGTCAGATACTTCCACCCGTCGGGTTCGGGGGAGGGGTCGACGGCGGAATAGTAGGACCCCGAACCGGAAGTGCCCTTGAAATCTTTTACGGCGAGCGTTTTCCCGGCGGTCTTGCCTGGCCGTCTCCCTGGAATTGTTCGTGACGATTCCCTTGACGCTGGTGTCCGTGTAAAAGAATGCGGTTCCATCCCTCGGCAATAAGGGCGTAACCATCACCGCGAAAGATTTGTCGTTTTTGATCCGGAACGTGATCGTCATCGGTTTTCCGTTTCTATCGATCACGTGGAGCCAGGACGCCGGAACTTCCAGCCGCAATTTGCTGCTTTCGTTTACCGGATATAAGCGGCCGAAGGTCTCCTCATCCGCGGATGCCGGAATGCTTGGAACGACAGAAAGAAGCAGTATTCCGATAAATCTGAAGAACGGTTTTAACAAGGGGAATCCCCGTGGAGCCGAAAGATTCAGCCTGTAGTTATATGGCATTTAATTTAAAATGAATTAGCATTAGTAGATCCCTGGTTTAACGGAGGACTTTGAAATGAGTACAAGTTTGAAGTCACCGAAATCTTTCCCGAGTATCCATTTTATTGGGAGAACAGAGACACATATTCCTGCAATGAATCCGAATAACGCTGTTGTTGTTTGTATTGCGCTTTTCTCAAATCCTAAAATATGCGAAATCATTCCGACAATCATCCCAAAAACGAACATGCCTATCATTGATACTATAATAACAGCCAGATTGCGCCACAAATATGCCCACCAGACACGGATAACTCTTCTCCAGGTGATCTCTAGTTCCATATATCCTCCTTTTTATGGTTTGGTCACAATCGGATATTGCTTTGCCCATTCCTCCCATTGCGGAAACTTCGGAAAGAAATACAAAAAATAAACCAGAGACACTAATGCAAGAAAATAAAAACCTTTGATCTGTTTTCCAACAAAAAACAATACTAAACCGTATATTAGAACAGCTTCGCACAGAGCAGCCGTCACAATAGTTATAATTAAAAACTTTGAACCATTAGAAGAAATTGCCATGTTGTTTGGTTGATTTTTTCCGGATAACATGGTTCGCCTTAAATAATTAATAATAAAAAACATAATAAAACTTAATCCAAAAAGAATGTACTTGAAAATATTTAAACTGGGCGGAAATTCTTGGTTATCTCCTATGTCAGGTCCATTATTTACAAGAATGGCCATATATGCATAGACCACAATAGTTGCCATGATTACCATGTATATAATCCTTGCAATATTAAACTTTTCCTGCAAATCCTCTCCTTGAAGATTTACCATGTCTTCTCCTTTCATCTTGTTGTCCACCTAACCCTTCAAATCAGCAATGCATTGCATTGGAGTATGTCATAATAAGTCCTATTTATCGTGTCCATTCATATGGTTATGGAGACTACCAAAACAGTGTTTTTTGTCAAGGCATCGAACGGCCGTTTATTACGCAACACGTCCAAGGGGCCGGTCCCGCGCAATTGGTGTATACTTGCCGCATCAATCCGGGAAGGCATCCAATGTCCTTTGTTCACGTCGTCGTGCCGCCTCCCGAACATCGGCCGCGAGGGGTGGTGGTTCCTGTTCCACGGGGACCAGCTCCTGGTGCGGAAGCGGGGCGAATCGGCGGAGATCCCGTTCCTGACCGATCCGGAGGAATTGCGTCTTCTTCCGTCCCGGAAGCAGTTTCTCGGCATGCTGGACGGAAAGCCGTGCTTCACGGCGGAGCTCGAGGAACCGATCGGGTTCGGCGAATCGGAATACCGCACCATCCGGTCGCTTCTCGGCCACTTGCCGGAAGAGATGTTCGCCCTCGCGGGGCGCGCCTTCCAGGTCATGGACTGGGAACGGTCGCACCGGTTCTGCGGGAAGTGCGGGATGCCGACCGAGCCGATGGCGGACGAGCGGGCGATGACCTGCCCGGCCTGCGGGATCCAGTATTATCCCCGCATCGCGCCGGCCGTCATCGTCGCGGTGGTGCGGGACGGGAAAATCCTCCTCGCCCATGCGCGGCGCTTCCCTTCGGTCTTCTTCAGCGTCCTGGCGGGATTCGTCGAGGCGGGGGAGACCTTCGAGGAATGCGTCCACCGGGAGATCCGGGAAGAGGCGGGGATCGAGGTGGAGAACATCCGGTACTTCGGCAACCAGCCGTGGCCGTTTCCGCACACCCTGATGGTGGGGTTCACCGCGGAATACGCGGGAGGGGACCTGGTGATCGAGGAAAAGGAGCTCACGCAGGCGGCCTGGTTCGAGCCGCAAGAAGTCCTGCGGCTCCAGATCCCTCGCCACGGGACGATCGCCCGGCAGCTGATCGACTGGTTCCTCGCGGAGCATGGCGATGCCCGCGGCGGAAGGGGATAGGGGCGCCGTGGACAAGGAGCCGAAAGGACGGCTGGTGACGGACGCGGCGGAGCTGCGCGCCGTGGTGTCCGGGATGCGGGGGGCCGGGAAGATCGGCTTCGACACCGAATTCGTGGGGGAGCGGACCTACTATCCCCGCCTGTGCCTGATCCAGCTCGGGACGGAAAAAGAGGTCGTGGCCGTCGATCCTCTCGCGGTGGGCGACCTTTCCCCGATCGACGAGCTGCTCTTCGACCCCTCGATCCTTAAATTGGTGCACGCCGGCTGGCAGGACCTGAAGATCTTCTTCCAGCGGACCGGGCGGGTGGTCGCGCCGGTCTTCGACACGCAGATCGCCGCGTCCGTCCTCGGGCTGCCCGCCCAGGCGGCGTACGCGTCGGTCGTGCGCGAATTCCTCCGGGTCGACGTGAAGAAGGGGCACTCCTATTCCGATTGGAGCGCCCGGCCGCTGTCCGCTTCGCAGCTCGCGTACGCCCTCGACGACGTCCGGTACCTCCCCGCGCTGCACGACAAGATGTCCGCGCGGCTCGCGAGGGAGGGGCGCCTTTCCTGGATCGAGCCCGCGATCGCCGCGCTCTCGTCCCCCGCGACGTACGAATCGGATCCCGACGAGGAGTACCTGCGGGTCAAGGGATGGGCGGCGCTCGACCGGCGGCGCCTCGCGGTGCTGCGGGGGCTGATCGCGTGGCGCGAGAGGGAAGCCATGCGCAGGAACGTCCCCCGGCGCCGGGTCCTGTCCGACGAAAGCGCGCTGGCGATCGCCCGGAGCCGTCCCGCCGACGAAGAGGCGCTGCACCGCGTGCGGGGGCTGGAATGGAGAGCCGGGGGGGAATCGTCGGCGGCCGTCCTGGCCGTGGTGCGGGAAGCCCTCGCCCTGCCGGACGGGAGTCTGCCCGATCCGCCGTCTTCCGCGAAGCCGCGCGGCAACGGGGAGCGGGCATCCGTCGTCGCCCTTATGAGCGCGTTGTTGCGGTGCCGGGCGCGCGTCCACCGGGTGGCGCCGGAGGTGCTCTCGAACGCCGAGGAGCTCGAGCGGCTGGCGGCGGGGGAGCGCGAAGGGATCGGCGTCCTCGAAGGGTGGCGGCTCGACCTGGCGGGGAAGGAGCTCCTGGCCCTCCTCGACGGGAAGGTTTCCCTCGTCGTGCGCGGCGGGGAAGTGGCCGTCGAGGAGAGGCGCGGGTAGCTGGCGCCTGCGGCCGCTTACGGTCGGGTTCCGAAGACGCTCACGCTCCGGAGCGCCTTCGCCGCCTCCCGTACCGCGCCCGTCTCCACCGCCCGTACAGGTGTCGCGAAGATGGAGACGCTCCGGACCGCGTCGGAGACGTCTTCCAGCCCCTCCATCCCGTCGTACCCTTTTTCCTGCACGACC
Source organism: uncultured bacterium (assembly GCA_963741515.1). GTDB lineage: Bacteria > Desulfobacterota > Deferrimicrobia > Deferrimicrobiales > Deferrimicrobiaceae > UBA2219. Next base: position 411,849 of record CAVUIA010000007.1, on the reverse strand, counting down.
CGCACGTCCCGGAACCCCGCCATCTTCAAGAGCCGGATGTAGTCGTCCTTCCCGATCGCCCCCGCGATGCATCCGGCGTAGGCCGCCAGGGAGTTCGCGACGTCTTCCGGGAGGGTCTTGACCAGCACGAGGTCGGAGATCATGACCCGCCCGCCGTGCCTGAGCGCCCGGAAGATCTCGGAGAACACCGACTCCTTGTCGATCGAGAGGTTGATGACGCAGTTGGAGATGACGGCGTCGACGGAGGCGTCGGCCAACGGCAGGTGCTCGATCTCGCCGAGCCGGAACTCGACGTTTTCATAGCCGTGCGTCCGGGCGTTCCTTCGCGCCTTCTCGACCATGTCGGGGGTCATGTCCACGCCGATGACGCGCCCCGCGGGGCCGACCTCCTTCGACGCGAGGAAACAGTCGAACCCGCCGCCCGCCCCCAGGTCGAGGACGGTCTCGCCCTTCTTCAGGGAGGCGAGGGCCACCGGGTTGCCGCAGCCCAGCCCCATGTTGGCCCCTTCCGGGACGCCCCCGATCTCCTCGGCGGAGTACCCGGCCTTTTCGCTGGCCGATTCGGGGGTGAAGTTGCCGCAGCACAGCTCGCCCGCCTCGCAGCAGGAGCCGCCCTTCCGGGCGATGCCGGCGTATTTCTCGCGCACGAATTTCCGGATCTCGTTATCGTCCATGTCCGTATCTCCTTTGGTCTTCCTTACATCAGCGCGTTGAACAGGTAACCGACGACCAGGATCCCGGCGCCCACCACCCCGACGAAGACGGCGATCAGGCGGACCTTCAGGACCTTCCGGAGGATGATCATCTCGGGCAGCGACAGCCCGATCACGGCCATCATGAAGGCGAGCACCGTCCCCAGCGCCGCCCCTTTCGCCGAGAAGCGCCTGCACCACCGGGATGATCCCCGCCGCGTTCGAATACATCGGGATGCCGATGAGGACGGCCAGCGGGACGGACCACCACGCCCCGTTCCCCATGATCCGGGCCATGAAGTTCTCGGGGACGTACCCGTGGATGCCCGCCCCGACGGCGATCCCCGCCAGGACCCACGGCCAGACCTTCCCGACGATCTCCCGCACGGCGTCCAGCCCGTATTGCACCCGTTCCCGCCAGGAAAGGCCGCTGTCGGGCCCCGCGTCTCCCGGTCCGCCGCCCGCGCCGAGGCTCTCGAAGACCCAATCCTCCAGATGCTTCTCCATCCGCAGCCGGCCGATGACCCACCCCGCGGCCATGGCGATCGCGAGGCCCGTTCCCGCGTAGATGGCGGCGACCTTCCACCCGAACAGCCCGAACAGCAGGACCAGGGCGATCTCGTTCACCATGGGGGCCGAGACCAGGAAGGAGAACGTCACCCCCAGCGGGACGCCGGCGGTCACGAAGCCGAGGAACAGCGGGATGGCGGAGCAGGTGCAGAACGGGGTGACGACCCCGAGCAGGGAGGCCATCACGTTTCCCGTGAACTCCCCCTTTCCCGCCAGGATGCGCCGCGTCCTCTCGGGCGTGAAGAAGGAGCGGACGACCCCCACGCCGAAGACGACCAGCGCGAGGAGCATCAGGACCTTCGGGGCGTCGTAGACGAAGAACTCGACGGAGGACGACAGGCGGGTGCCCGGCGTCAGGGAGAGCGCCGAATGGGTGAACCATTTCGCGAAGGGGAGCAGCGACCGGTACACGAGCCACCAGGCCGCCAGGGCCAGCGCCCCGAGGCCCAGGAACCGCGCGTTCCAGGCGGCGTCGCTTCGCAGGCCGCGGCGGCCCGCGTCTCCCCGCCGCCGGCCGGTTCCTTTTCGCAGCAGCCGGTCATCTTCTCCCTCCCTCCGTTCATATTCATAATTGACGATTTATAATATTAGCATTCCCCGGCGCGGACGGCAAATCCTTTCGCCGAACCTCCCATTGCGCGAGGCGGCCCCGGGGAAGTACACTTTCCGGGATGCACCGAAGGAGGAAATACTTGAGCGGATACCGCACGTTCGCCCTGCTCGCCGCCCTGTCGCTCGCCGTCGCCGTTTCGTCCTGCGGCCGGGACGAGGCGCCCAAGGCCGGGAAGGGGAGCGGGGCGAAGGCCCAGGCGTCCACGGTCCGTGCGCGTCGCCGCGGCCGAGGAGGGCCGGCTTCCCCGCACGGTCACCGTCACCGGGACGCTCGCCGCCGACGTGGATGTTGTCGCGGGGTTCAAGGTCGCCGGCCGGGTGATCGAGATCCCGGTCGACCTGGGCAGTCCCGTGCGCAAAGGGCAGTCCTTGGCGCGCCTCGACCCGACCGATTACCGGCTCCGCGTCGCAGCAGGCCGAAGCCGCCCTGCGCCAGGTGCGCGCGAGCATCGGCCTGTCGCCGGAACGGCACCGACGATAAGGTCGATCCCGAGAAGACCGCACTGGTGCGGGAGGCGGGGGCGGTGCTCGCAGGAGGCGCGCCAGAACCGGGATCGCATGGAGCAGCTCTGGAAGAAGGAGTACATCGCGCGGGCCGAGATACGACGCCTCCCGTCCCGGCTGCTGGTCGCCGAGGGGCGGTACCAGGCCGCGATCGAGGAGATCCGGAACCGCGGGAGTTGCTTGCCGAGCGGAGGTCGGGGCTCGAGCTGGCGAAGCAGCAGCTGGCCGACACGACCTGCTGACGCGCCGATCGACGGGCCGGTGCGGGAACGGAGGGCCTCGGTCGGCGAATACCTGGCCGCCGGCGCGCCGGTGGTCGGCCTGGTGAAGATCCACCCGCTCCGGCTGCGGGTGGCGGTGCCGGAGCGCGACGCTCCCTCGTGCGGATCGGCCAGGTCGGTGCAAGGTGCGGCTCGAGGGGGACCCCGTCGAGCACGCGGGTCGCGTGGTCCGCCTGAGCCCGTCCATCCAGGAGCAGAACCGTACGCTGGTCGGTCGAGGCCGAGGTGGCGAACCCGGGCGGCCGCCTGCGGCCCGGCGCCTTCGCGCGGGCCGACATCGTGGTCGAGGCCGACCGCCCGTCGTCCTGGCGCCGGCCTCGGCGGTCGTGACCTTCGCCGGGCTCGAGAAGGTGTTCGGCGTCAAGGACGGCCGCGCCGTGGAACAGAAGATCCGCACCGGCCGCCGTTCCGGCGACCGGGTGGAGATCCTCGAAGGGCTGGCCGCGGGCGAGCCGGTCGTGGTCGACCCCGGCAACCTCGTCGGCGGGACGCCCGTCACCGTGACGCGGTAGCGCGTTCTTGCAGAAGACTCGCCGAAATCTGCATCCGCCGCCCCGTCTTCGCGACGATGCTCATCCTGGCGCTGGTCGTGGTCGGGCGCCACCAGCTACATGCGGCTCGGCGTCGACCGGTTCCCCTCCGTGGACCTGCCCACCGTCTCGATCCGCACCCAGCTCCCCGGCGCCTCCGCCGGAGGAGGTCGAGACCGAGATCTCCAAGCGGATCGAGGAGGCGGTCAACACCGTCGAGGGGATCGACGAGCTGCGGTCGATCTCGGGGCCGGGCTCCTCCGTCGTGATCGTCACGTTCAACCTCAACCGGGACATCGACACGGCGGCCCAGGACGTGCGCGACCGCGTCGCCACCGTCCTCGAGGACCTGCCGAAGGACGCGACGCCGTCCCGCTGGTCTCCAAGTTCGACAACGACCAGCAGCCGGTCCTGACGGTGGCGCTGTCCGGCGACCGGCCGCTCCGCGAGCTGACCGAGCTGGCCGACAAGGTCGTGAAGGTCCGGCTCGAGCGGTCGGCGGGCGTGGGCGAGGTGCGCATCGTCGGCGGGCTGGAGCGCGCGGTCAACGTGTGGGTGGAGGCCGACCGGCTGGCCGCCTTCGGCATCCCGATCACCGCCGTGCGCGACGCGATCGTGCGCGCAGAACGCGGACGCCGCCGGCGGCAACGTCACGCGGGGCGCCCGCGAGGAGACGCTCCGCACGATCGGCCGGCTGGCCGACCCGCGCGCCTTCGACGACCTGGTGGTCGCCACGATCGGCGGCGCGCCCGTCCGCGTCCGCGACATCGGCCGCGCGGAGGACGGCACCAAGGAGCAGCGCTCGACGGCCCGGCTGAACGGCGTCCCGACGGTGGTCCTCGAGGTCCGGCGCCAGTCCGGGGCCAACACCGTCGCCGTCATCGAGGCGGCGAAGAAGCGCGCTCGCCGTCGGCGCCGGCGGAGCTCCCCGCGGGCGTCGGCGTCACGGTGATCCAGGACCAGTCGCGCTACATCCACGCCGCGCTGCACGAGATCAACGTGCACCTGGTCCTCGGGAGCATCCTCGCCTCCCTGGTCGTCCTGGCGTTCATGCGGAGCTGGCGCTCGACGCTGATCGCCGCGGTGGCCATCCCGTCGTCGGTGATCTCCACCTTCGGCATGATGTGGGTGCTCGACTTCACGCTGAACAGCGTGACGATGCTCGCCCTGGTGCTGATGGTGGGGATCGTCATCGACGACGCGATCGTCGTGCTCGAGAACATCTTCCGGTTCGTCGAGGAGAAGGGGATGTCGCCGTTCGAGGCCGCGCGGGCCGCCACGGCCGACATCGGCCTGGCCGTCATGGCCACGACCTTCTCCCTGGTGGTCATCTTCATCCCGGTGTCGTTCATGTCGAGCATCTCGGGCCGGTTCCTCTACCAGTTCGGCATCACCGCGGCCGTCGCGGTCCTGGTGAGCCTGCTCGTCTCCTTCACGCTGACCCCGATGATGAGCGCCCGGCTGCTGGGGAAAGGGGAGCGGCGACGAGGACAGCCGCGGCGCGGCCCCCAGTCCCGGGGCGGGTTCTACCGCCGGATCGACGCGCGGATACCCGGGCGCTCGATTATCTCGCTGCGGCACCGGGCGGCGGTCGCGCTGGTCTCGCTGGGCGTCATGCTCTCCATCGGTCCCGCTCTACGGCGTGATCCGCCAGGATTACCTGCCCGCCAACGCGGACGAGGGGGAGTTCGACGTGAGCGTGACCGCCCCGCAGGGGACGAGCCTGGCCAGCATGGACGAGATCATGAACGCCATCGTCGCGCGAGATGCGGTCCGTGCCGCGGGGTGCGGCTGGTGCTCTCGACCGCCGGGGGCGGGTGGATCGGCGGGGTGAGCGAGGCGACGGGTCTACGTCCAGCTGCCCCGCACGAGGAGCGCGTCTTCTCGATCTCCCGGCTGCTGAAGGAGCACCTGCGGCTCAGGACCCCGTGGCCGCGTTCCAGGGCAACCGGTCCCAGAAGGAGGTGATGCAGGAGGTGCGGGCGCGGACTGCGCAAGTACCGCGATCTGCGCGTCTCCGTCCGGAACATCGGCGGCTTCAACATCGGGGGCGGCAGCTTCGACATCGACTTCGTCCTCCGGGGCCGGACCTGCAAGGCGCTGTCGACGTACGCGGAGCGCGCTGCGCGACCGCCAGGAATCCCTCGGGCTCCTGGACGCCGACACGACGCTGAAGCTCGACAAGCCCGAGCTGCGGGTCCAGATCGACCGCGCCCGCGCCGCGGACCTGCGCGTCGACCCGGAGCGCGTCGGTACGGCGGTCCGGCTGATGGTCGGCGGGGACGAGGAGGTCTCGCGGTTCCGCGATCCCGGCGAACAACGAGGAGTACAAGGTCCAGCTCCGGCTGCGGGAGGAGGACCGCGCCGATCCCGGGGCGATCGGGCGGCTGTGCGTCCCGCAGGGAGGACGGCGGCATCGTCGCAGCTCGGCAGCGTCGCGCGGGTCGAGCGAGGTGCAGAGCGCCTCGCGGATCGACCGGCTCGACCGGCAGCGGGAGGTCCGCCTGCGGGCGTCGGTGGCGCCCGGGTTCGCGCTGGCCGACCGCCTCGAGGCGCTGCGGGCCGCGGTGGCCGGCGATGAACCTGCCCGCCGGCTACACGACGAGCGTTTCCGGGCGCGGGCGGGAGCTCGAGCGGACGTTCGTGCGAGTTCGTCTGGGCGTTCGCCCTGTCGATCGTCTTCATGTACATGATCCTCGCCTCCCAGTTCGAGAGCCTGGTCCACCCCGCTCACCATCCTGCTCTCCATCCCGCTCTCCGTGCCCTTCGCGCTGCTGTCGATCTGGGCTGACGGGGAACACGCTGAACCTCTACTCGGCGCTCGGGATCCTCGTCCTCTTCGGCGTGGTCAAGAAGAACGCCATCCTGCAGATCGACCACATGAACAACCTGCGCGCCGCGGGGATGGACCGGGACGCGGCGATCCTGCCAGGGGAACCGGGACCGGCTGCGGCCGATCCTCATGACGACGCTCACGCTTCGTGGCGGGCATGCTCCCGCTGGCCGTCGGCACCGGGCCGGGCGCCGAGGAGCGCCGGGTGATCGCCGTGGTCGTGATCGGCGGCCAGACGCTCTCGCTGCTGCTCACGCTGCTGGCGACGCCGGTCGCCTACTCGCTACCTCGACGACCTCGGGGCTTTCCTCAAGCGCCGTTCGCCGCGCGGTACTTCTCCATGACGGCTTCGACCTCCGCCTCCAGGCTGTCGTCTGCGCAGAGGACGATGCCCAGCCCGCTCCACGCACTCGTGTGCTCCTTGCAGGCGGAGAGCAGGCGGGCGACGCCTTCCTTGTCGGCCGGCTGACCTTCCAGGAGCGCCTTCACCACGGGGATCGCCGCGAGCACCACGGGGGTCGGCCGCGCGACCGCGAGGATGTCGAGGAGCGCCAGGTTGGTTTCCTGCGTCGCCAGGGACCCTCCCTTGGCGAGTTCGTAGCCGACCATCAGCGCCGCGTTGTCGGAGATCGCGGCGCCCACCCGCGCCGCCTCCTCGTATTCCTGGTCGGAGTCGAAGAGGAAGTTGTCGTCGATCTCCTCTATGAAATCGTACTCCGTCATCTTTGCGTTCACTCCCATGCTATTAGCCCTCCGTTCCGGTCATCCCGGGGTATCCGTCATGATCATCTTCAGCAGCGCCGCCGCCGCCTCCCTGGGCCCGTTCATCTCGTACCCGGGCACGCCGAGGCGCGTCCGGAGCTGGCCGACGAACGTGTTCGAGTTGTAGGCGGCCCGGAACGTCTTCTGCGCGAGATCCTCGTGCAGGTCCCGGTACTGGGGGGGGCCGAAGATGTTGGCGAAGTAGCTGTGGCCCAGCCCCGTGGACGTGGTCGTCCCCTTGGCCATGGCCGCGCCGTCCCGGAACACGCGCAGCGCGGCGTCCGGGGTGGGCAGGGGGTCGATGAGCGAGTGGGACTCGTCGACCTGCTCGTAGTTGTTGGCGTACAGGATGTAATCGACCGGGTACCCCGCGAGGATCTCCTCCAGGTAGTCGACGGGCAGCGACGGACCCGCGCGTTGACCTTCTGCGGGCTCATGATGATGGCGCGGTCCACCTGGCCGAAGGCGTACCCCTGCTGCAGGTCGTCGAGGCGGATGAAGGCGCCGATCTCCGTTCCGTAGCCCAGCACGCGCCCGTCCTCGCCGGATCCCCAGGGAGCCCATGTCGTCGGCGATGATCGTGATCTCCCGGATGGTTGTCCCGGCCCTGCAGCCGGAACGCCTCCAGCGTCTCGGACTTGCCCGTGGCGGTGTCCCCGATGACGAGGACGTTCGCGGACCGCCGGTCCTTCAGATGGATGACGGCCATGGCGCCGTGGAAGGGCATCCGGCCCCGCTTCATCATCAGGATGTTGTGGAGCGTCAGCGTCATCTTCTTCAGGTAGCCGAAGTACCCGAAACGGTTCTCCCCGGGGCACGGCCGCGACCAGGCAGCCGCCGGCCTCGTCGTCGTAGAACACCGTCGGCAGTTCGCCGTACCGGGACAGGTGGCCCGGATCGACCCCGTACAGGAAGACGGCGTCGGGCCCGGCGGCGATCTGCTCGTCCGTCGCCAGCTCGAACAGGTTGGCCAGGGAGCATCCCAGCCCCATGAACATCTGGTGGAAGTAGATGAAGACCACCACGGGGCCCACCTGGGCCGGGTAGCACACCCACTTCCCTTCCTCGAGGGTCGATGTTCTCGAGGGGATTGGCGTCGATCCGCAGGAACTGGCCGGTCCGGCGTGTTCTCGGGAGGGTCGATGATCAGCGGCGGGTTGATGAGCACCTGGCGGATGAAGGGGACGTCCTCCAGCACCCGGGCCGCGGGGCTCGCGGGATTCCACTTCTTCTGCACGGCGATCAGCCCGACGTCGGCGCCCGCGGACACCTGCCGGTAGATGCGGCAGTGTTCTCCCGTGATGTTCTCGCAGATGTCGCGGTAGAGGCCGCGCGTCAGCTCCTTGAGCCGCTCGGTGGTCACGGTGAAGGTCCGGTAGGGACGGACGTCGTGGCTCCGGGGCCCGTGCTCGGAGTGGCAGACGAGGTACCGGTCGAAGGAGCGCCAGAAATCGTAGAACTTTTCCACGAACAGGTAGAGGGGACGGGGATTTTCGACGTATAGCTTCGCCCCCGGGACCGCCTTGGCGGCGTGGACGAGGGAGGTCTCGGACAGGTGCCGGAGCAGTTTCAGCAGATCGGCCCGGCCTTCCTCCGTGCCGATGTCGGACGACAGGGAATCGAGGATCGGGTCCCCTTTCCCGATGAGGCTGTCGAGGAAATTGAACAGGATCGCCTCGAATGCGCGGCTGCTTACGACTTCGGAGGTCGTCCCGCACAGGATCCCGTCCGTGTGCAGGATGATCTGGCTGCCGTCGAAGTGCATTTCCCGCAGGTACTGGTCGTAGATGCCGGTGCGCTGGCTTTCCATGGGTCCTTCGTTTCTCCGCGAGGCCGGGTGGTTATCCTGAAGATAATATATTTTACGCCCATTTTGGGAAAGCCCCGCGGGCGTTGCCGCTCGATCCCGTCCGATTAAAGAAGCGGCCCCTTCTCACCGATAAGGGTTCCGATAAGTAATGCCGGATAAGGGAGCCGTGATGTCGTTTCGCCGATTGACGTCGTATTTTCCGATGATTATAGGGCTCCTGCTCTGGGTGGTTCCGGACCTCCATTCGGAGGAACGGAAAGGCAAGGAATCCGCCGTCCGGGGGCCGCAGGAAATCGTCGTTACCGACCGGGGAGAGTGGGACCGGCTCTGGCACCGCAACTTCGGAAAGGACGCCCCCGAAATGGATTTCGACCGTTTCTCCGTCTCCTTCGTAGTCCTCAAGCCGTCGCGCCAGAAGGTGGTGTTCGATCGGCTGCCGCCTGGAAAAAATCCCGGTTCCAAAGGTCAGAACCGCGTGGAAACGCCTTCGAAAGGGGACAGGCCCAAGCCGGGCGGGGAAGTTGCGAGATGAGCCGGCGCGGCGAACGTCACTTGCCTGGATAGCCCTCCGCACTGTTAATATGGTGGATTATGGCCGGAGGAGCTGCAAACGGCATAAGCCGGCATTCCGACTGGACGGATCTGCGGACCCTCTTCCTCGTTTTCCTGCGGATCGGGGCCTTCACGCTCGGCGGCGGCTACGTCATGGTTCCCATGATCCAGCGGGAGCTCGTCGAAAAGCGCCGCATGGTCACCCCGGAGAGGTTTCTCGACATCATGGCCTGGGCCCAGTGCGGCCCCGGGGGAGTGGCCATCAATGCCTCCTCCGTGGTGGGGTACACCATCGCTGGAGTCCGGGGCGCCCTCGTGGCGACGATCGCCACGGTCATCCCGTCGTTCGTCGCCATCCTCGCCATCGCGGCGGCATTCCTCCGCTATCGCAGTCTTCCCGCCGTCGAAGCGTTCCTGCACGGCGCGCGGCCGGCCGTGGTGGGGCTGCTCGTTGTGGCCGTCTGGTCCATGGGCCGTCAGGTCCTGAAGGACCGGTGGACGGTTTCGCTGGCCGTGGCGGGTTTCGTGCTGGTGTCGCTGGCTGGCGCGCACCCGGCGCTGGTGATCCTGGGCGCCGCGGTCGCCGGGTATCTTTTCTGCCCGAAGGAGCGTTGGGAACCGCCGCGGGACCGGGGGGCGGATTGATATGGCGGCCCTGGCCTGGCTCTTCATCGTCTTCCTCTACATCGGGGCGTTGAGCTTCGGCGGCGGCAACGCCATGTACCCGCTGCTATCGGAGGTGCTGGTCCGTCAGCACCGGTGGCTGACCTCCTCCGAGATGGTGGACCTGTTCGCCCTGGCGCAGATGACGCCGGGGCCGGTGGCCACCAACGCGGCGACCTACGTGGGATACAAGGTGGCCGGCTTCTGGGGGTCGCTGGTGGCGACGGTGGCGGTTTCCATCCCGTCGATCGTCGTCATGGTCGGGCTGGTCACCTTCGCCGCTACCCGCACCAACAAGCGGCTGGTGGAAGGGCCGCTGTTCGGTCTGCGCCCGATGGTGGTCGCCCTGATCCTGGCGGCCGCCGTGGAGATCGGCCGGCAGACGATGACGGACCCGGTGAGCTGGCTGATCGGCATCGGCGCCGCCGCCGCCGCGTATTACGGGGGCAACCCCGCGCTCATCCTCCTGGGCGGGGGCATCGTGGGGCTGCTCGTGGCCTGAGCGGAATCCGCCTTATCCTCCGGGCGGCTGGGATTGCGGCACGACCGACGCCGGCGCCAGCGCTTTCTTCGCGAGCAGGAATTTCCCCAGGACGGTAGCCGCCGTGACCAGCGCCGTGGAGATGAGGATCATCATGATCCCCAGGGCGGACAGCTTCCCCCACATGCCGTCCTCGGCGAATTTCAGGATCTGCACGGCCAGCACTTCGGAGCCCGGGCGGGAAAGCACCACCGAAAGGGTCAGCTCGCGCACGAACATGGTGGCCAGGAGGATCCATCCCGAGATGATCCCGGGCACCAGGAGCGGGACCACGATCCGCCGCACCGTGGTGAACGGGCTCGCGCCGCATACCCTGGACGATTCCTCCAGGTGGCTGTGGATCTGGACGAATGCGCTGGTGAGCGGCCGGATGCCGTACGGCAGGTAGGTGGCGATGTACCCGATCAGCAGCGCCCACAACGTGGAGTACAGCGGAGTGCGGACGAAGAACCACATGAACCCGACCCCGATGACGATGCCGGGAAAGGAGAACGAAAGGAAGCTCAGCGATTCGAGGATCCCCGACGCCGTGGTGCGCACCTTGACGATGACGTAGGAGACGAGGATCGACAGGATCACCCCGAGGGTGGCCCCGACCACGCCGAGCGTGAGGCTGTTCTTCAGCGACAGCAGCGACACGGGGTCCTTGAGGATCTCGATCCAGTTCTTCCAGCTCATGAGCGAGAACGCCTTCGCGCTCGGCGTCATGACGTAGGGGACCATGGACGTGTACAGGAGCACCGCGACCGGCAGGACGATGAGCACGAACGAAAGCAGCCCGACGACGCCCATCAGCGGGTACCGCAGTCCCTTCAGCTCGATCAGGGCGGGCTTGAACCCCCGGCCCGACACCGTGACGTACCTGTCGCTCTCCCTCGTCAGGTACCGGTACAGGTAAATGAGGAGGATCGACGCGGCGAGGGCGCTCATGCCCACGGCGGCGGCCTTGCCGTAGTCGGCGGAGAATCCCGTGGAGGTCATCCGGTAGATGTGGGTCGCCAGCACGTAGATCCTTGCCGGCATGCCGATGAGCGACGGCACGGCGAAGGAGGCGAGGCAGCGGACGATGACGAGGATCACGGAGGCCAGGATCGCCGGCCGCAGCACCGGGAGCGTGACGCGGGTGAGCGTGCGGAGAGTGCCCGCCCCGGAGACCTTCGAGGATTCCTCGAGCGCCACGTCGAAGGACCGCATGGCCGGCGCGATGATCAGGTAGGAGACGGGCATGTCCAGCAGCCCCTCGACCAGGATCATCCCCTTCAGCGTATAGATGTCGAACGGGGCGTTTTCCAGGCCGAAGAGATCCATGAAGGACCGGTTCAGGATCCCGTTGCTCGGGTTGAGCAGGAGCACCCAGCTGATCGCGAACAGGATGTGCGGGATCATCATGGGGATGATCGAGATGACCCCGAAGAAGAACTTGAAGGGGATGTCGGTCCGGGTGTTCGTGTACGCCAGGAAAAGCGCGAGCAGGGTGGCGACGGCGGCGGATCCCAGCGTGAAGATCGCCGTGTTCAGCAGGATCTCCGCGAACGCCGGGTCGGTGTAGGCCTCGGCGTACTTGGAGAGCGTGAAGGTCCCGAAGGTGCCCAGCCCCTCCGTGAAGCTGCCGATCACCAGCATCAGGACGGGGCTGATCGTCAGGAAGCCGACGATGACGATCAGCGACGGAGTGAGGGGCGATCGTTTCCCCATGGCGGTATCAGGCCGGCAGCAGGAAGCAGTGGTCGGGGTCGAAGGCGACGGAGACCTCGCCCCCTTCCGCGATGTCGTCGGCGGCGGGGATCGACGTGGTGATCAGCGTGTCGCCGATCCGGATCTCGCCCTCGTACGCCTCCCCGATGAAGAGCAGCGTCTCCACCTTGCCGCGGAAGACGTTGCCGTTCCCGCCGGCCCCCGCGACCCGGATGAACTCGGGACGCACGCACGCCAGCGCCTCGGCCCCGGGGGCGATCTTCTGCGGGTTCAGCGCGACGATCGTGCCGATCGCCGTCTCGACGGCGGCGTGGTCTCCTTTCAGCGACGCCACCTTCCCCGGGATCAGGTTGGCGCGGCCGATGAAATCGGCCACGAATTTCGATGTCGGACCGGAAATAGATCTTCTTCGGGTCGCCTTCCTCGACGATGCGGCCGGCGCGCATGACCGCGATCCGGTCCGAAAGGGCCAGCGCCTCGATCCGGTCGTGCGTCACGTAGACCGCGGTGATCTGAAGCCCGGAGAGGAAGGTGCGAAGCTCCTTGCGGGTCTCTTCCCGGAGCTTCGCGTCCAGGTTGCTCAAGGGTTCGTCGAACAGGATGACCTTCGGCTCGGCGACCAGCGCCCGGGCCAGCGCCACCCGCTGCTGCTGCCCGCCGCTGAGCTTCGTCGCCGGGCGGTTCTCGAACCCTTCGAGCTGCACGAACTTGAGGAACCTGGCCACCCGGGACCGGATCTCCCCCGTCGGCATGTTGCGGCACTTCAGCGGGTAGGCCACGTTGTCGAAGACGTTCATGTGGGGCCAGATGGCGTAGGTCTGGAAGACCATCCCGAGCCCCCGCTTCTCCGGCGGCACGAAGATGTCCCTTCTCCTTCGACCAGACGACCTCGTCCCCGATGGCGATCTCGCCCGAATCGGGGACCTCCAGCCCGACGATGCACCGCAGCAGCGTGGTCTTCCCGCAGCCGCTCGGCCCCAGCAGGGTGAAGATCCGGTTCGCGGGTATGGTCAGGTCCACATTGTCCAGGGCCCGGATCCGCTTGCCTTCCGAGTAGTAGTCCCTGGTCAGCCCCTTGATCCGTATCTCCATGCTACTTGGCGGCGAAGATCTTCTTGAACTTCTCTCCCCACGCGGCGATCTCTTCGTCCGACAGCTCCCGGATCGGGACGACCTTGGCCTTGTCGAAGCCGGCGATCGGGGGGTAGACGCCCGGGGCCAGGACGTATTCGCCCACCTTGTCGGCGAGGAGCTTCATGGCGTCGTTCGAGAGCCAGTAGTCCATGAAGATCCGGGCCGCGTTCGGGTGCGGCGCCTTGGCGGCGATCGCGATCGCCCGGGGAGTGCCGAGGATGACGCCGGTCCGCGCCCAGTCGAGCGGGGCGGGGGCGTGGGTGATGATGTACTTGGGCATCGAGACGGCGATCAGCTTCTGGCCGCTTTCCACCGGGGCCGGGGTGGGGCTGAAGGAGGCCACGAACATCGGCTTGTTGGCGGCCAGCCCTTTCAGGAAGTTCATCCACTCGTCCTCGGACGCGAAGACCTTCGCTTCCTTCAGGCCGACGAGCCACGTGATGGTGGTGGCGTGCGTGGCCGGGTCGGGCATGACGATCTTGTCGCGCCATTTCGGGTCGGTCAGGTCTTTGTAGCTGGTGGGGACGTCCTTCGGCTTGACCAGCTCCTTGTTGTAGATCAGGGCGACGTACTCGATGCCGAACTGCATGATGGTGTCGTCCTTCCGCGCCCAATCCGGATACCCGGCGGCGGAGGGCGAACGGTACGGCGCGAGCACCCCTTTCTCCTTCAGCGCCTCCAGGATCGGCAGCGGCCCCTGGAGCACGTCGGCCTCCAGTTTGCCCGCCCCATGCTCGGTGAGCACCGTGGCGACGTATTTCGCAGTGGAAACGCGGGTGTAGACGCCTTTTACTCCCTTGGCGGCGGTGAACGCCTCCATGATCGGCTCCACCGCGGTTATGTTGGCGTAGAAATTGGCTTTTCCTTCCTTTTTCGCCGCATCGAGATCGGCTGCGAAGGCGTGCGGAACCAGCGCCACGCACAGCAGCAACAACGCGAGCTTCTTCATGACTCCTTCTCCTTTCCGCGCGATTTCGAACCGTAACGATAAGTCACATCTATCCCCCGGCAAACGCTCCTGTCAAACGGATTTACAGGTCGCGCAAGCGGCTTGTTCGCGGGAGACGCTTCCACGGTCTTCCCGAAATCGTCCAGGATTTCCGAAACCGCCCGGAATTCGTCCGTCTGCGGGAACGCCAGCTCCACGGCGCCGCGCCGGTCGACGGCGTCGAGCACGGCCGCCACGGTGATCCCGTGGACGTCGCGGGACGGCTGCCAGGCCGGCTCTTCGCCTCCCTCGGGCTTCACGGCGGTGAAGAGCCCCGCGGCGGAGAAATCGGCAAGGATCCGGCGGACCAGGGGGGAGGGAACGCCCAGCGCGCGGGCGATGGACAGCGGGGTGAGCGGTTTTTCCCCCCGGGAAAAGCTCCCGACCACGAGGCGGGCGACCAGCAGGGAGAGGATCCTTCGTTGGTGCGGGCTGACCTGCTCCGCCCCTTCCGGGAACCCGATCGCGTCGACGTTCTGGACCGCGCAGGAGATTTCCGATCCCATCAGCACGATCAGCCAGCTGATCTGCAGCCACCCCAGGAAGAGGGGGAGGGCGGCGAAGCTCCCGTAGATGGCGTTGGCCTTCGACACGCCGACCTGGAACGCGATGTAGACCCACTGCGTCAGCTGGTACGCGGTCCCGGCCGACCACGGCGGCGACGATTCCCGGCCCCAGCCGGACCTTGGTGTTCGGCATGTAGATGAAGAGGAAGGCGAACAGCACCCAGATCAGCACGAAGGGGATGACCTCGAGCAGGAGGAGGATCGCCTGCGGGCGGGATTCCCCACCGCGCCGCCTGTTCCGCGACGGACTTCACCTGTCCCGCCAGCGTGACCGTCAGGCTGCTCGCCATGATGAAGATGAGCGGGCAGACCATGGCGAAGGAGAGGTAGTCGCTGAATTTGCGGCCGATCGAGCGGGGCTTGCGCGACCTTCCAGATGTCGTTGAACGCGTCCTCGATGGAGCCGAGGACCTTGACGACCGACCAGAACAGCAGGGCGATCCCGATCCCCGCGACGATCCCCCCGCTGGTCTTCTCGAGCATGCGAGTCGGAGAACTCGAACACCTTCATCAGCATGTCCGACTGCTCCGAGAATTTCACCAGGAGCTGGGCCTGCAGCCTCTTGTCGAAGCCGAAGCCCTTGGCGATGCCGAAGATCACCGCGACGACCGGGACGACGGACAGCAGGGAATAGAAGGTCAGCGCCGACGCCCTCACCGCGCACTGGTCCCGGTCGAACCCGCGGACCGCCAGCAGGAGGACCTTGAGGATTTCAGGAGGAACGCCTTGGGCCGCGAGAGGCCCGTCTCGGGAACGAACCAGATTCCCGTCTTGAGGAAAGCCAGGATGGAATCCAGCGTTTCCTTCATCTCGCCTCGACCGGCTTACCTCGACGGTTTCGTCTGCATCCGGCGCGCCAGGGTGAAGAAGTGGTGGCCCATGATGGCCAGCGTGACGGCCACCCCCAGGTGTTTCGGCGTGCGGCGCAGCGCCTTGGCGATGAAGCGCCAGTACGCCACCCGGTACCGGGCGATGATCCCCTGCCGGACGAACGAGCGGAGCAGGCCGACGTAATCGGAGAAGACCAGGCGCGTTCTCGGCCGGGACCCCAGGCGGTTCAGCAGGACCAGCGTGCGCTCGAAATATTCCGACGGGCTGTAGATGGAGGACAGGACCTTCCGGTAGCCGGCCAGGAGCGCCTCGGGGTTCATCCTGGGCATGTAGTTCAGCAGGGCGTCCGTGTTGTCCCCCATGCTCTGCCGCAGGATCCGCCCCTCCTCGGAGAGCCGCCGCCACAGCTGCGTGTTGGGGAGCGCGGTCAGAAGCCCCACCATGGAGACGGGGATGGCCGCCTCCCGGATGAAATCGATCTGCCTCTGGAAGGTCTCGGGGGTGTCCTGGTCGAAGCCGACGATGAAGCCCCCCATCACTTCCATGCCGCTCTCTCTGGATCCGCTTCACGCACTCCAGGAGATCGGCCTTCACGTTCTGCATCTTGCCCGCCGCGCGGTTGCATTCCACGGACGGCGTCTCGATCCCGATGAACACCTTGTTGAACCGGGCCGCACGCATCAGGGAGAGCAGCTCGTCGTCCTCGGCCAGGTTGATCGACGCCTGGGTGAACAGGAAGAAGGGGTTGCCCCGCTTGGCCATCCAGTCGGTGATCCAGGGGAGAAGGCCCTTGATGGCCTGCTTGTTCCCGACGAAGTTGTCGTCGACGATGAACACCGATCCCCGCCACCCGAGGCGGTGCAGTTGCTCGAACTCCTGGAGCACCTGGTGCGTCGTCTTGATGCGGGGGATGCGCCCGAAGAGCTCGATGACGTCGCAGAACTCGCAGTTGAAGGGGCATCCCCGGGAGTACTGGACGGGCATCGAGCTGTACCTGCCCATGCGGGCGAGGTGGAAATCGGGGGGAGGCACCCGGGTGATGTCCGCCCGCCCGACGGCGTCGTAGAACCGGCGATCCTTGCCCGCCTCCAGGTCGGCGACCAGCTCCTCGATCCGCGTCTCCGCCTCGCCGCGGAAGATGTGGTCCGCATCCGCGTAGCAGCGGTTCTCGGCGCTCGTGACCGGGCCGCCCACCACCGTGCGCAGCCCCGCTTTCCGGCAGCGGGCGATCAGCTGTTCGAGGGAAGGGCCCTGGACCAGCATGGCGCTCAAGAAAGCCACGTCGGCCCAGCCGGAGGTCGCGGTCGCTCAGTTTCTCTATGTTGACGTCGACCAGCTTCCGCTCCCAGTGCGGCGGGAGCATCGCCGAGACGGTCAGCAGCCCCAGGGGAGGGAACGAGGAGCGTTTCCCGATGAACGGAAGGGCGTGGCGGAAGCTCCAGAACGTGTCGGGGAATCGGGGATAGAGCAGCAGGACCTTCATGGCGGACCTTTCGGTGAGGGGTGAGACGGCGACGAAATCGCTTATCGATTATAATCATTCATTATAAGCCAACCGGAGACGGAAGGGGAACGGATACCGCCCTCCGGTCCTGCAGGCATCGGCCGAGCCGCTCTCTCAGGCAGAGTCTCGCCCGGTGGAGGTGCGACTTCACCTCCGCGATCCTCAAGGTCCAGGAGCTGCGCCGTTTCTTCGCAGGAGAATCCCTGGACGTCGCAGAGGGCGAACACCACGCGGTATTTTTCCGGAAGTTCCCCGGTCAAACCGTCGATCAGCCGCCCGAACTCCTTCTCCGGAAGCCGGTGTCCGACTTCCCGGCTCCAGTCCACGATCGGCCCCGCATGCGCGCCCTCCTCGGTGAAGACGGGCAGGAATTCCTCGATCGGGACGGTTTTCCTCCGCGGGTCCTTGCGCAGCCTCGCCAGGCAGGCGTTCACGCAGATCCTGCAGATCCGGGAGGAAAGGTCCGGGTCCCGCTGGAACAGGTCCGCATCCCGCAGCACCTCGAGGAAGACCTCCCGCGAGGCTTCCTCGGCGTCCCGTTGGTTCATCAGGAGCGACATGGCGAGGGCGTACACTTTCCCATGGTATCGGTCGAGTCCATCGAAACGTCCTTTCTCTGCCGATTCTTACTGTCACGCACATGGTAATTCCGTCCTCGTTCCCGATGTATCGGCATTTGTCCGAAACACGGATCGCTTTTTGTCTGATTTTCGGACCGGTGTTTGTCCGATGGCCTGTGGTATAATTCATAAATGATCGGCAAATGGCGGAAAAGGACCACCTGTGCCCGGGGGGTGCTGATGCCATCCCAAACGAAATCCCACCTCACCGAACGCAAGCGGATCGAAGACGCGCTGAAGGTTTCCGAAGTCCGCTACCGGCGGCTCTTCGAGACGGCGAAGGACGGCATCCTCATCCTGGAGGCGGACACGGGACGGATCACCGACGCGAACCCCTTCCTCCAGGATCTGCTGGGGTATTCCCATGGCGAGTTGCTCGGCAAGATGCTCTGGGAAATCGGCCCGTTCAGGGATGTCGCCGCCAACCGGGGCGCTTTCAGGAGATTGCAGAGGAAGGAGTATATCCGTTACGAAAATCTGCCGCTGGAAACCAAAGGGCGCCGGCGTCGGCACGTGGAGTTCATCAGCAACGTCTACCGGGAGAACGGCACGAAAGTGATCCAATGCAACATCCGCGACATCACCATGCGCCACCAGGCGGAGCAGGTTTTGGCGAACGCCAGCCATGGAGCTGGAAAAACGCGTGGAGGAGCGGACGGCCGAGCTGCTGACGGCGAACAGGCTCATGAAGAGGATGCTCGACGAGGGGAAGCGGACGGAGGAGAAGCTCGTGAAATCCCGCGAGCGGCTGCGCAACCTGACGGCGCATCTGCAATCCCTGCTGGAGGAAGAGAGGACGCGCATCTCGCGCGAAATCCACGACGAGCTGGGGCAGGCGTTGACGGCCCTGAAACTGGACCTCTCGTCGATCAGAAGAAGCCTGGTCTCCGACGGTCTTCCCGAGCGGTCCGCGGAAATTCAGGAAATCGAACGCTCCGTACAGCGCATCATCCGGACGGTGCAGCAGATCGCGACCGAGCTGAGGCCCGGGATCCTGGATGAACTCGGCGTGGTCGCCGCGATCGAATGGTTGGGGAACGATTTCCAGAAACGGACAGGGATCGGCTGCAAAGTCGTCATAAAGGCAACGGATAACATAACCGACAACGCCTTCGGGACGGCGATCTTTCGCATCGTTCAGGAGTCCCTGACGAACGTCATGCGCCATGCCGCGGCGTCCCGGGTGGATGTGATCCTGAAGAAGAAGGGCGATGCCCTGATCGTAGAGGTGAGAGACAACGGAATCGGGATCAAGGAAGGACGGGTTCTCGACTCCAAGTCGCTCGGCCTCATCGGGATGCGGGAACGCGTCCGGCTGCTCGGAGGCAAAATCGAAATCGGCGGGAAACCGGGAGAGGGGACCCTGGTGAAAGTGACTCTTCCCCTTGGAAACGAGGCGAACCCGATTGCTTAGGATACTGGTCGCGGATGATCATGAAGTCGTGCGAAAAGGGCTGGTGAAGGTTCTTGCGGAGTCCCTCCAGCCCGTCGAGATCCATGAGGCGGGCAACGGACTGGAAGCGGTGAGCAAGGTCCGGAAGGGGGAATACGACCTGGTCGTGCTGGACCTGAAGATGCCCGGAAAGAGCGGATTGGATGCGTTGAAGGAGATCAAGCAGCATCAGCCGAAGCTGCCCGCCATCATCCTCAGCATGCACCCGGAGGAACAGTTCGCGATCCGCGCCATGCGAGCAGGGGCTTCCGGATACCTCACGAAGGAATGTGCGGGCGACGAGCTGGTCCTTGCGATACGGAAGGCGCTGAGAGGCGAGAAATACATCAGCGGCTCGCTCGCCCAGATCCTGGCGGAAGGATTGGACATCGACCAGGAAAAGCCGCCCCACGAGACCCTTTCGGATCGCGAATACCAGGTGATGCTCATGATCGCCTCCGGGAAACCCGTCGGCGCGATCGCCAAGGAGTTGTGCCTGAGCGTGAAGACCATCAGCAGTTATCGGGCGAACATCCTGCTGAAGACGAGGATGAAGAACAACTCCGAAATAACCCATTACGTCATCCAGAACAAACTCGGGGATTGATCCGAGCCCTCCGCCGCACCTTCCCGCCATAGGACAAACACCGGTCCGAGAAACGGACGGAAGCGGATACCGGTCCGCAGGCTTTCGGGAGACGCTATTCCTAGACGAATCCCCCCCCGACGGGACGGATATTGCGAACAGAATCCTTTGTCGGAGCGGGAGAGGATGAAACATGAACAAGCGATCCGGACTTCCTTCTGCGCCAACCGATCTGGTGGCTGTAGCCGTCGGCCGTTGCCAGGTGCTTCTCGCATGGGCCGAGGGCGCGGGCGGCGCGCTCGGGGTTCCGCATCGAGCGGGCTGCCGGTAACGACCCCTTGCGGACGATTCTTGGATATCGGCGGCGTGGCGCCGCATGTCACTGCTTTCCGCGACGGGTCCGTCAGGCCCCGCGCGACTTACTTCTACCGGGTTCATGCATGGAACGCCTCCGGCGATTCGTCGTCCTCCAATGTGGTGGAGGTGACCTTGCCGCAGGCCGGGGCGGACCTGCTGCGCGAATAGGACAAACAACGTTGTACGTCGCAGGTTTACGACGGGAGGTGATGGGTGATGCTATGGACCGTAGCGGTTGTCCTGCTCGTCCTCTGGCTCCTCGGTCTGGTCAGTTCCTACACGATGGGCGGTTTCATTCACGTTCTTCTGGTCGTCGCGATCGTGGTGGTTCTGGTCAATATCATACAGAGAAAAAAGATCGTTTAGCGGCGGGAAGGAGACGAAATGGGAGCAATCAGGATCATGGCCATCGTGCTGATCGTGGCAGGCATCCTGGGAGTCGTATATGGCAAGTTCAGCTACACCAAGGAGACCCACGACGCCAAGATCGGCTCGCTCGAGCTGTCGATCAAGGATAAGCAGACGGTCAACGTCCCGGCCTGGGCGGGCGTGGCGGCGATAGTGGCCGGCGGGGTCCTGCTCTTTGTACGCACGAAGAGTTGAGGAGAAGATTCCGGTTTCAACTGTGGACAAGAGGAGTACACAGCATGGCAAAGAGACATCGCATTCTGAGTTTCCTGATCTGCATCGGGCTGATCGCGGTATTCCTGGGGTGCGCATCCACGCGAACTCAAGAGAGTACCGGAGAGTATATCGATGACTCGGCGATCACGTCCAAGGTGAAAGCCGAAATTTTGGACGAGCCCACCCTGAAAGTGTTCCAGATCAACGTCGAGACCTTCAAAGGGGAAGTCCAGTTGAGCGGTTTCGTCGATACGGCCGAGAAGGTCAAAAAGGCGGGAGAGATCGCCCGCGGCGTCAAGGGCGTCAAGTCGGTGAAAAACAACATTATTGTGAAATAGCAGCGGTTGGAGCATGGGGTCGGGGGGCGGAAACGCCTTCCCGGCCCTCGAGCCCGTCGACCGGACCCAAGATGTCCGTGTTCGTCACAAGCGATATTCCCTCCTTTTACCATAGGACAAACACCGTACAGGGAAACAGACTAACGGGGGTACGCGTTTCGGACGGAAGCCGATACCGGCATCCGGCCGGCCGTATTACCGTGTTGGAAGGAGGAGACGACGATGCGACCTGTAACCGTATATCGCGTGGATTTCGGCTGGAAGATCAAAGATCCCATCGGTGTCGTCGTGGAGAAGAGAAAAACGGAACGGTCGAACAACAACTTCGACCTGTTGCGGCTGGCGCGGAGACTTTTCGCATCGGATACGGGGGACGCCGCGGGCATCATCATCGACGTGAAGCCGGTCCGGGAGAGAGACCATGGAGCGGTTGTCTGCGGGGAAGCGGCATCGCCAGGCTGATGCAATAAGGAAGGAGAAGAATTATGCCGTTGATTCATTTGTTGATCGTTCTGGTCGTCGTCGGCGTGATCCTGTGGCTGGTCAACACCTATATCCCGATGGACGCCAAGATAAAGAAAATTCTCAACATCGTCGTTGTGGTCGTGGTGGTCCTCTGGCTGTTGCGTGCCTTCGGGATCCTGGACTCCCTCTCGGGGATTCGCATCGGGGGGTGAATTTTCGTCTGACGGACGAACAGTTTAAGAAAATGAAGAAGATGATGCCCATGGCGGTAGGTAAGAAAAAACCGGCAAACAGGAGATAACGATGACAGCAGTGACGGTCTATCGCGTGGATTACGCCCGGAAGACCAAAGATCCCGTTGGGGTTGTCATTGAGAAGCGGAAAACGGAACGTGGGGAAAACTACAAAGACCTGTTGCGGCTGGCACGGAAGATCTTCGCGTTGGATATAGCGGACAGTGTGCACATCGTCATCGATGTGAGTCAAGCCAGGCGGTCATACCCCCCGGCGGAGACCATGGACTGTTGGGCAGGGTAATTTCGATTGCAATGGGGTTTTCTGGAATTCTGGCCGGGTTGGGAATGTGGGGCCGGAGGAAGAACAGCCAGGGAACGGTTTTCGACGGTCGTTACCTGGCCTTGGGAGTAAGTGAGTCGAATTATCGCAAGAACACCCTTATTTACGAACGACAGGACGAAAGGAGAGCGGACATGAATGAAGATATCCTGAAAGGGAAGTGGAAGGAGATCAAAGGGGGGGTAAAAGAGAAGTGGGGCAAGCTCACCGATGACGACCTCGCGGTAGTGGAAGGGAATAAAGACAAGCTTCTGGGGATATTGCAGCAGAAATATGGGTATGCCAAGGACAAAGCAGAGCAGGAATACAAGGATTTCATCGGCGGTTACAAGGGGTAGCAGCGTGCTTAGGAGTGAACCGTAAAATCATCCAAGGAAGGAAGAACATGGACATTGCAGGGAAATTCAAGATGAAACGGTATTGGGCGATGGTAGTGGTGATGGGGATGGTTGCGACCCTGGCAGGGGTGGCGTTCGCGGCGGAGCAGGAAAAGACGCCCGACGCGACGCTCAAGCTTTCAGAGGGGCAGGTTGCCGTAGGCATCGGTTGGAGTTGGGGAAAGGGTGTCCTGACAATGAATGGGAAAGACTACCCGTTCAAAGTCAGCGGGCTCTCCGTAGGCGACTTGGGAGTCACGAAGGCCGATGCGGAGGGCAAGGTCTATAACCTGAAGAAGCTCGAGGACTTCGATGGCACGTACGTGTCGGCCGCCGCGGGTGCCACTTTGGGCGTCGGAGTCGGCGCCACGGCGATGAAAAACGGGAATGGGGTGGTGATCTATCTCTACCCCAAAACCAAAGGGGTGAGCGTGAAGCTGGCAGGGGAAGGCGTGAAGTTCACCCTCGAAAAGAAATAGCGGTTGGTTTAAATAAACACCCGTCGTCGGCCCCGGGGATGATCCCCCGGGGCCCGTCCTTGTTTGGATCTTCGGGACGGAGGAAACTCCGATGAAGAAAATGGCACCTCTCGGAAGGCTGCCATTCGTCGTTATCGCCTCGCTGGTTATCGCCATCGGCGCGCACGCCGAGCCATCCGGCCAGACCCAGCCCACGGGGACAACCAAACCGGCGGCGCGCCATGTGGAAATCCAGAAAAGAACCTGGACGGGCGACTTCGACGGGATGCTCAAGCGCCGGGTGGTCCGGGTGCTGGTGCCCTACAGCCGGTCGCTGTATTTCAGCGACAAGGGTCGCGAACGCGGCATCATCGCCGGCAACGTGCGCGACTTCGAGCGCTGGATCAACAGGAAATACACGAAAAAACCCGGCAAGCGCACCATCAGCGTGGTCATCTACCCCACGACCCGGGACAAGCTGCTCCCGGAGGTCGCCCAAGGAATTGGCGACATCGCCGTCGGCAACCTCACCGTCACGGAGGAGCGGCGGAAAGTCGTTGACTTCGCCTTGCCGGAAAATCAGCCCGACGTGAGAGAGTTGGTCGTCACCGGCCCGAAATCCCCCAAGATCGCCACGGTGGACGACCTGGCCGGCAAGACCGTCCACGTGCGCAAGGCATCGAGCTATTTCGAGAGCATCGAGGCGCTGAACGGGCGTTTCGCGAAGGAGAAGAAGCCCGCCATGAAGGTCGTCCTTGTCCCCGACGCGCTGGAGGACGAGGACATGATGGAGATGCTCAACGCGGGGATCCTGGAGGCGATCGTCGTCGACGACTGGAAGGCGAAGATGTGGGCGCAGATCCTGCCGAAGATCATGGTGAACGAGGGGGCGGTTGCGAGGGAAAGCGGCAGGATCGGGTGGGCGATCCGCAAAGGCAGCCCGAAACTGGAAGCGGAGATCCTCGATTATTACGCGAGCTATCTCGATAAGCAGGGAGTGGTTGCCGTTCGCCTGAAGCAGAACATCAAGCGGGTCAGGGAGATCCAGGACCCCACCGGCGCGGCCGAGTTGAAGCGGTTCGAGAAGATGGTCGCGATGTTCGAGAAATACGGGAGGAAGTACAACTTCGACCCGCTCATGCTTACCGCCCAGGGGTATCAGGAGTCGAAGCTGAACCAGAATGCGAGGAGCCGGAATGGCGCCATCGGGGTGATGCAGATCATGCCGGAAACCGGCAAGGAACTGGATGTGGGCAACATCCGGAACATCGAACCCAACATCCACGCCGGCGCCAAATACATGGACCAGCTCATGACGAAATACTTCCCCGACGCCAAATTCGACGAAGTCAACCGCACCCTCTTCGCCTTCGCGAGCTACAATGCGGGGCCCGGGAATATCTCGAAGATGCGCAAGGAAGCCGAAAAGAGCGGGTTCTCTCCCGACATGTGGTTCAACAACGTCGAGATCGTGACGGCCCGGCAGATGGGCATCGAGACCCCGACGTACGTGCGCAACATCTACAAGTATTACGTTGCGTACAAGCTTTTGGAGGAGAGGCGGGAGGCGACGCGAAAGGCCCGCGAGCAGGTGACGCCGGGCGTCGGCAAATAGGCCCGGCGCATGATTCAGTCCCCAAAAGCAGAAAGTGCGCGATCAGCCTGCCTGCCCTGCGTGTGGACCCTGACCTTGTTTTCAGGGGTGAGGAAGAGTTGCGAATCCGGGCGCGACGAGGGATAGGTTTTTTCCGCCAATTTCAGGAGATCGTCCATGTTCTTCCCGCGATCGTAGCGGCGGCGTTCCACCAGTTTTCCCACCGTCTTATAGGTCTGACGAGTGTAATCCAGACGATAAACCAGATATATCGTCAAACCCGATCCTCCTTTCGATGCGATCTGCCTTCCCTGCTGTTCCCTTATGTATCGAAAATATATTACCGTTCGCCGTCGTTGTTTATCGGCCTTTGTCCGAAACGAAAACCGTTGTTTGTCTGGTTTTGGGACCGGTGTTTGTCCTAGGCTCGAACACGGTATAATCCCGACCGGAATCATGGCTGGTGATCGTTGCCGCCCTGCGGAGGTTCGACGATGACAACCGGGGAAGCAGGGTCCGTGCTGGTCACCGGGGCCAGCGGATTTATCGGACGGCACCTGGTGCGCCGGCTGATCGAGCGTGGCGACCGGGTGTCGTGCCTGGTGCGGGCCACGTCGCGCATCGACGAACTACGATCATCAGGCGCCCGACTTATCGTGGGCGATGCGACCGATCGCGCCGGCATTGAGCGGGCGCTGGCGGAGTCGCAGGCCGACGTGGTGTTCCACCTGGCGGGCCTGTTGAAGGCGGTGCGGACGGCCGATTTCGCACGCGTGAACGCGGGCGGCGTCGAATCCGTCGCGGCTGCCTGTGCGGACCGGTCCAGGCGGCCGGTGTTGATCGTGGTTTCCTCGCTGGCCGCTGCGGGGCCTTGCGCCTGCGGACATCCCCGGGTGGAAGGCGACCCGCCCGCGCCTGTTTCCGCCTACGGTCGCAGCAAGCTGGCCGGCGAGCTGGCAGCGGCCAGGCATGCCGGAGAAATGGAGATCACCATCGTGCGCCCGCCGATCGTCTTCGGCCCCGGCGACCGGGGCGTGCTCGAAATGTTCCGGCCGATCGCCCGCTCGGGGTTCCATGTGGTGCCCGGCAGGAGGGAACGAAGCGTTTCGCTGATCCACGCGGCCGACCTGGTCGCGCTTCTGCTCCTGGCCGCGGGGAAAGGCGAGCGCCTGCGCCCCGATGGAGCGCCGGGGCAGGGCGTATATTACGTGGCGGCGGAGCAGGATCCGGAGTATGCAGAACTGGGGCAGGCCATGGCAAGGGCGTTGGGGAAGAAGAGGGCCACGGTGGTGCGTCTGCCGGGACCGCTCGTGCGGCTGGCCGGGTTATTCGGCGACTCGCTGGGGCGCGTGCGGCAGCGTCCCGGTTGGGTGAACAAGGACAAGATGGCCGAAGCCCTGGCCGGGTCATGGATGTGCTCATCCGCCAAGGCCCGTGCGCAGTTGGGCTGGTCCCCTGCCGCCTCTTTGGACGAACGCTTGCGCGAAACGGCCCAATGGTATCGCCAGGCCGGATGGCTCTAGCGCCCCGGCAAAAATGGTTGTGGATTCCGCAGGCCTTTGAAATAACTGTTCCGGGTAGCCAGATTGGCCCCGGTGTACGCCAGGCATCCCAGCAGAGTTCGTTTCCATGGGTTCATGCCGAGGAATCGTTTCATCATTGCGCCCAAAGAATAGACTTGTCTGTTCAAGCGGGCGTAGCCGCTCATGAGTTCGTCGGCGGTCATGCCCTTTGGTTGGAAAAGGAGCGTATCGTGAGGATATCCATGGAGCCACCAGTCACGCGAAAACAACCTGCCTTCGCCCGATAAACGCTTGTACAAGCGTGTCCCCGGATAGGGAGTGAGAATCCTCATCCCTGCCACATCCATACGACTTTTCATGATGAACTCGAAGGTCTGGTCGAACACATCCTTGTTTTCGTGATCGAATCCGAAAACGAAGGAGCCGAGCACTCCGAATCCCTCGCCATGGAATCGACGCATCGCCTCATGAAAGTCGATCCCCCGGTTCGTTGTTTTCATCGCCTCGTTCCGTGTCGCCTGCTGTACCGATTCGAACCCGATCAGAAGCCCGAGACACCCCGAACGTCTCATCAAGTCGAGCAATCCCGGGTCCTGGGCCAACGACGCGGTTCCCTGCGCCACCCATCGCCGCCGAAGAGGAATCATTTCGGTAAAGAGCTTTTTCGCCGCAGTCCGGTTCAGCCCGAAGGCGTCATCGACGAAGAAGAGGTGGGGCGCGTCGATGGACTCTATCTCGGCGATCACCTCCTGGACCGGCCTGACTCGATATTTCTGCCCAGGGTCTGGCCGACGCAGCAGAATTCGCAATCGTTCGGACACCCCCGGGTTGCCTCGACGCCGATCGGGATACGGGTGGAACCCTGATGTCCGGTTCCGGGCAGGAGGTCTCGTCGTGGTTTCGGCAGACCCTGGAGGTCCGTCCATTGGCCGTCACGATATATTCTTTGCATCCGTCCCGAGGCGGCGTCGGTAACAAGTCGCGGCCAGGCGCCCTCCGCTTCCCCCACGACTACAGCGTCCGCATGCTCCAATGCCTCCTCGGGCAACACGGTGGGGTGTATCCCCCCATCACCACCTTCACGCCTTTTCCGCGATAGGCGTCGGCGATTCGATAGGCCCTTGGCGCAAATTCCGTCATGACGGTGATGCCCACCAGGTCCACATCCTGATCGGTGTCATCGGGAGCGAAAGCTTCCTCGACGATGGTTATCGTGTTGCCGGGCGGGGTAAGCGCCGCCAGAAGAGGAAGATTTACCCGCCGCAGCTGGAACGGGTTGCGAATGGAGTCGTCGTGTTGTTCATGCGGTGCGATCAGTTTTATTTTCATGCGGCGCTTTTATTGTCATACCTCCTCCCATCGGGTGGCTACCGTGCCCAGGATGAAGGCCGCGGCGGCGAAAATCCCTATGACCGCGGAGTGCCTCAACGCGGCCGCGTTGTCGACGAATACCATGGACGCCCGTAGCCCCTCGTTCACGTAGTACAGAGGCAGTATCCTGGCGAGCGTCTGCAGGAAGCCCGGCATCATCTCGATCGGGAAAGAAGCTTCCCGAGAGGAACATCATCGGGAACATGATGGCGTTGGCGGCGGCGGCGGCGCTCTGCGCCTCCTTCACGAAGCGGGTGAGGATCATGCCGATCCCGACGAACGCGAAGACGTCGAGCAGGAGGAACATCGGAAGCCATGCGTTTATCCGAAGACTGACGTCGAACACGGCGTAGCTCACCAGCAGCATTGCAATCGTGGATATGACCGCGAGGATGAACTGGTGCAGGATGTTCGCCAGTATCCAGTCGGTATGGGTGATCGGCGTGGTGGACAGCTTCCTGATGATGCCCTTCTGCCGCAGCTCCGTGTTCAGGTTCACCGTTCCGAAGAGGCTCGCCGTCATCACCGCCATCGCAATGATGCCGGGGATGAAGAACTCGATGAACCGGTACTTCTTCGTGAGGATCGATGTCTCGGCGGACTTTATGAACACCGGCTTCCCGGACATCTTCTGGTTAATCCCGGCGAACACGCCGTTCAGGATTTCCATCTTCGTGGGAAGCGACGTGGAGCTGGGGTCGTATACGTACGTTACGGTAACGGATGCGCCGAGGTCGTTGCGTATCATCCGCTGCATGAGGGCTCTTTCGTAGCCTTCCGGAATTACGAGGACAAGGTTCAGCTTGTTGTCCTTGGCGTACTGCGTGGCGTCGACGGCGGGCTCGACCTTGATGATCCTGAACTTCCCGTTCTGCTCGAGCGGCTTGAGGAGCTGCGCCGAGGAGTCGGTGCGGTCGAGGTCCTGCACATGGAGGTTCAAGCTCACGGTGTCCTTGTCCAGGAAAATGGTCCCGAACACGAGTATCAGGATAATCGGGAACGCCAACGTGAAAAACATCGCCGTCTTCTCGCGGTAGAAGCTCTTGATGCTGACGACGAGATTTGCGACGACGACGCGCGGGTTCATTCCGCCCGCCTTTCCCCTGCGGGGCCTTCGCGGAGCGCCTCGCCGGTGAGCTTGAGGAAGACTTCTTCGAGGTTGTGCCTGCGGACGTCCATGCCGTTCAACGACGTCCCGGCGTCCTTGAGGGCGTTCAGTATCCTATGGACGTCGTCCGGGCGGTCCACCCTTACAAGGATGTTCTTGTGGTTGTCATGGACCGGTTCGAAGCCCATCTTCCGGACGAGTTCAAAGGTTTTATCGTCGACGGACTGCAGCGTGAGGATCAAGTAATCCGCGTTGTTTTCTATGAGCTTCCCGGGCGAGCCGATCGCGATGATCTTCCCCTTGGAGATGATTGCGACCGTGTCCGCAAGAAGCTCCGCCTCCTCCATGTAGTGCGTGGTGAGAACCACCGTGGTCCCCTTTTCCTTCAGACCCAGCAGGACGTCCCACACCTCGCGCCTCGCGCGGGGGTCGAGCCCCGTAGTCGGCTCGTCGAGGAACACGACCTCGGGTTCGTTCACGAGCGCGATCGCGATTCCAAGGCGCTGCTTCAGCCCTCCGGAGAGGTCCTTGTAATGCTCCCCGGTTTTGTCCTTGAGGTTCGCGAGCTCTATCAGTCCGTCGATATCGGCGGTCCTGCGGCGGAACAGCCGCGAGTAGTACTGCAGGGTCTCCCTGACCGTTATCTTGTCGAACGAGCTGAATCCCTGCGGGAGAACGCCGATGCGGGGGACGAGCTTGTGCTTTTTCTTCGTGACATCCATCCCCAGGAGGGTCACTTTTCCCGAAGTGGGTTTGCGGATCGTATCGATGATCTCGACGGTTGTCGTCTTGCCGGCCCCGTTTGGCCCCAGCAGAGCGAAAACCTCGCCTTTCCTGACGTTGAACGATATGCCGTCGACCGCCGGAAAATCCCCGTAACGCTTCGTAAGGTTCTCGACCTCGATCGCGTGTTCAGCGAGGTTCGTCATGGAGCAGAGGCTCATTTCCATTTCGCTGCAGTTTGGCCAGTTCGTCGGCGACGGCGCCGACGGTGGCCCGGATTTGCGCCTCGCTGTGATTCGTGGTGATGAAGAAGCGCAGGCGGGCGGAGCAGTCCGGCACTGCCGGAGGCAGGATCGGATGGACGTTGATGCCGCGATCGAACAAGGCGCGCGCCAGGCGCAGGCTCTTGACCGAGCTTGCCGACGATGACCGGGACCACGGGCGTGCCGGCCGCCGAACCGGTGTCCAGGCCGCGCTCCCTGGCCAGCTTCAGGAACAGCGTCGCCAATTCACGCAGCCTGGCCACGCGCTGCGGCTCGCGCCGCAGGACCGTCAGGGCGGCCAGGGCCGCCGCCGCGTTGGGCGGAGAGAGGCCCACGCTGTAGACGAACCCGGGGGCGGTGTACTTGAGGTACTCGACGAGCTCGGTCGAGCCGGCGATGTACCCGCCGCAACTGGCCAGCGACTTGGAGAGCGTGCCCATCCACAGGTCGACGTCGGTTCGGGTCACGCCCCAGTGCTCGCCGATGCCCCGGCCGGTCGCCCCCATGGTGCCCAGCGAGTGCGCTTCATCGACCAGCAGCAGCGTCTTGTGCTTCTTCCTGAGTTCCACGAAGCGTGGCAGTTCGGGGAAGTCGCCATCCATGCTGTACACGCCCTCGATGGCGATCAGCACGCGGCGATAGCGGTGGCGCACTTCGGACAACAGGGCGTCGAGGGCCTGCCAGTCGTTGTGGGCGAAGGCGCGATGCGTCGCGCCGGAAAGCATGGCGCCCTGGACGATCGAATTGTGGGCCAGAATGTCGTGGAGGATCAGATCGTCCGGCCCGAGCAGATGGCCGATGGTGGTGACGTTGGTGGCATGGCCGGAGACGAAGACGATCGCGGCCGGGGTGCCCAGGAATGCGGCCAGGGCCTGCTCCAGATCGCGATGCACCTGCTTCTCGCCGGAGACCAGCCGACTGGCGCCGGCGCTGGTGCCATAGCGGTCGATCGCGGCCTTGGCGGCGGCGGCGACCTCCGGATCGTGGGCCAGGCCGACGTAGTCATAGACGCTGAAGTTGACGAGCGGGCGCCCCTCGATGCAGGTGGCGCTTCCGGCTCCACCCTGGTCGACGCGGAAATACGGGTTATCTCCGGCCGCGGCCTCGCAACATGCTCGCCTGACGCTTCAACTCGCCATACTCGGGGAAGAGGGCAAATTCGTAATATTCGGGAGGGATCCGGTCGACCGGCACATCGGGCCTGGGGCCGTCGATCAGGTACTTCTGCACGGCTTGGACCAGATCCTCCAGCGTCTGGGCCTGGCTGAACACCGCTTCGGGCAGGTGGCCGGCGAAGGTCTTCTCCAGATCGGCCACGAGGGCCAGGCGCTGCAGCGAATCCAGGCCCAGGGCGGCAAGGGGCGTGTCCGGCGTCAGGTCGGGCAATGCGGCGCCGGCCACGGTCGCGGGCGTGCTGGCGGACGACCGCCAGAGTGGCTTTCCAGGTGGGCGGGGCGGAGAAGCCCGTGGGAGACCCCGCGTCTTCGAAACCGGGACGCATGGCGTCGCTCGGGCCGGCATCGTCGACCGGCGAGCCGCATTGTTCGGCGAGGGTCTTGAGTTCCCCGGCCAGGAATGCCGCCCGACAGGCATGTCGCTGGATCTTGCCGCTGGAGGTCCTGGGAATCGTACCGCTGCGCACCAGCACGATCGCATCCAGGGCCAGGCCATGATCATCGAGCACCGCCCGGCGAACCGCATCCAGCACCGGCGTCAAATCCTTCTCTCCGTTCCTGGCGACTTCCTGCACCAGGACCAGGCGTTGGCGGTCGTGATCGTCCGCGACGAAGGCGGCCCCGTAGGCCGGCTTCCAGCAGCGGGTGGCTGCCGCGGGCGGTGGCCTCGATATCCTGCGGATAGCGGTTCAGGCCGCGGACGATGATCAGGTCGTCCAGCCGGCCGGTGACGTAGAGTTGGCCCTCGTGCATGAAGCCCAGGTCGCCGGTCCGAAGGAACGGGCCTTCTCCCGTATCGCTCAGGCGGGCGTCGAAGGAACGACGGGTCTGGTCGGGTTTGTGCCAGTAGCCCTGTCCGACCGACGCGCCGGCGACCCAGATTTCGCCCACGCGGCCGGGGCGGCCTTCGCGCGGTTTTGCGGGTCGACGATCGCCACGCGCAGATCGCCGATGGGCGATCCGCAGGCCACCAGGCGACGAACCTGCGGCGCATCGCCGGGCACGGGCTCGACGCGGTTCTCGGTCAGCGCCGTGTCGCGGAAGGTCCCGACGGTCGCGCCTCCGCCGCGTTTCGGGCCGCTGACCATGAGCGTCGCCTCCGCCAAACCGTAGCAGGGATAAAAGGCGCCGGGGTTGAAGCCGCAGGGGGCGAACGCGGCGGCAAAGCGTTCAAGCGTTCCGGGCTCGACGGGTTCGGCGCCGACGAAGGCCAGGCACCAGGAGGAAAGGTCGAGGGTGGCACGCTGCTCGTCGGTGATCTTGCGCACGCAAAGATCGTAAGCGAAGTTGGGCCCGCCGGAGATGGTGGCCCGGTGCTTGCTGATGGCGGCCAGCCAGGTGATGGGGCTCTGGAGGAACGTGGCCGGCGAGATGGAAATGTTCGTCGAACCGTTGAACACCGGGGCCAGAACGCCGCCCACCAGTCCCATGTCATGGTACATGGGCAGCCAGAACACACTGCTGTCCCCGGGCTGTAAGCGCGAAGGCCTGATGGATGGCGCGGACGTTGGCCATGAGGTTCGCGTGACTGACCATGACGCCCTTGGGCCGGCTGGTCGAGCCGGAGGTGTACTGGAGCATGGCCAGCGTGTCGGGGGCGATGGCCGGTTCTTGCCAGCGCTCGGCCAAGGCGTCGGGAATCTCGTCGGTGGCAAGCCACGAAAGCCGGGAGGAAGGGACCACCGATCGCTTGTCTCCGTTTCCATCATGGCCTGGAACTGAGCCGCGCCAGAGGCGTTGCTCAGGGCGACGCGGGCCCGGGCATCGGCGGCGACGGCCTGGAAGCGCTCGAGCATGCGGTGGCGATGCGGCGGATAGGTCGGCACCGCCACGCAACCGGCGTACAGGCAGCCGAAGAAAGCCGCGATGAAGTCGAGGCCCGGCGGATAGACCAGCAGCACGCACTGGCCGGCAAGGCCCATGTCCTGCAAACGAGCCGCGATGGCTCGGGCTCGCCGATCGAGCTGGGCGTAGGTCAGGCCGGCCTGATCGGCCTGGTCGTTGATCAGTTGGATGCAGGCTTTTTGCTGTGGGCGTTCGTCCGCGTGGCGTCGCAGCACGGGGATCAGGTGGTCGGGAAGCCCATTCCCATGGGGGATTCTCTGCGGGGTGGCGCGGTGTTGTCTGCCGTCGGGATTGGTCATGATGTTCTATTGATAGGATAACCGATTCAGGGCGGCGATGGATAGCCACGTCCCGGCCTGGGGCAGCGAACGTACCGTGATGGGGCGGCGGTCGGCCATGGGAAAGCGCACCAGGGCTTTTCCCGATAAGCGCACGGAAAAAGCAGGCCCGCCATCCTCCACTGCCGATGGATGGACGTGGATATCCCGCGGGTCCACAAGATGAAAGGCGCAGCCCAGCGCCTTGGCGACGGCCTCCTTGACGGACCAGAGAAGCGCCGCGGCCCTGGGCAAGTCTCCGCCGGCCAACTCCAACGCCTGGTGAAGCTCCTGTTCGTGGAAAACCCGGTGCACGGGGTAGCCTTCCTGGAATTCCGCGCTTCCGGCCACATCGATGCCGATGCTCGATCCGTCGCCGCAGAGGGCGGCCCAGACCTCTTCGCCCGCCGTGCTGAAGGAGACGGCCGGGCCCCGGTGTTCCCCCGACAGGAGGTGGGGCCGGCCCAGCGGGTCGTGGACCAACCGAATCGGGAGGGCGACCCGGTTGGAGAAATGGCGAAGGTGTTCCCAGAGGAGGGTGACGAGTCGGCGACGGTTTTCCGTCCGAGCGGAGGCATAGAAGACGACGCCACCGCAAGGCATGAGGCGCAGGGTCTGAACGATAACTTCCCGGGTCACGGCGAAAGCCGGTGCAGGCGCAACGCACGGACCTGCATTATCGTGCGGCCCTGATCGTCGATTCCCCGGGCATCCCAGGAGTCTGATTCCTGGTCCTGGACCCGCAGGCGGGCCTCCAGGGTTATCCGTTCGCCCGCCCGGCATTGGCGCAGGAACCGCATCTCGCCGATCTCCGTGGGCAGCATCGAGCGGCGATCCTGCGGGTCCATGGCCAGCGCGTGGAAACCGGCCAACTGCATGAGGGCCTCGAACAGGTAGGGAGGGTATTGGTAGCGGGCGGCGGACAGATGCGCGAAATCACCGGTCTCCCGGTAAATGGTTCGGCCCCGTACCAGCCCCGGACCGGTACCGTCGATGACCTCCAGCACACGATACCTGCCGTCGAGTCCGGTGCGGTCTGCGTACCATTCGAGCACCTTTGCATGATTCACGGGCGGAGTGCGCAGTTCGTCCGGGCGGACAGGAAAATCCTGGAATCCCCCGGCGAGTTCTTCAGGCCTGCCGCCGAGGAGCACCTGTCCCGTGCAGTGCGGGATGAAG
Source organism: uncultured bacterium (assembly GCA_963741515.1). Classification (GTDB taxonomy): domain Bacteria; phylum Desulfobacterota; class Deferrimicrobia; order Deferrimicrobiales; family Deferrimicrobiaceae; genus UBA2219. Next base: position 377,849 of record CAVUIA010000007.1, on the reverse strand, counting down.
CGGCCGGTCGGCCGGCCCGTGGGGGAGATCTCTTCCACGGACAGGGAAACATCGCATGCCACTTCCCGGGACTCGGCGCCGGATCGGCGGCAGGAGATCCTGGAACGCCGGGGGACCTCGGGAGGACAGGAGATCATGTCCATGAAACGCACCTGGCGCACGCCCCGCACCTGGAGGTGGGGATAGAGGACGCGGGCGGATTCCATGAAGGTCTCGATCATCATGACGGCGGAGACCAGAGGGTGAGCGAGGGACTTGAGCGGCCGGTGATCCGCGATCCACAGATCGTTCTGCCGGGAGAAGGATCTGGAGGTCTCAACGTGTTCCCGACGAAGGTCCAGGCGGGAGATGCCGTCGATCATGGGGAAATCCCGGGGAACGAAGGCCACGGGGCCGCCATCCGGTTGTCCACCGGGTGAGGGATGACCGATATCGCCGAGCGGCGCCGTCTTCACGGGTGGCAAGGTCCTGATGAACATGACCCAATCGTCTTCGGCGGGGGCGACGAAGAGTTCCCGGCAGAACAGGCCACCAAGTTCCTGGACATGGACGTAGCCCACGCCTCGGCGTCTGAGCAGCTCCCGGACCTCCGGGTCCTCGGCCATGCCCGCGCCCTCGATCGGCGGCAGCATCAACGCCTTGAAGCGGATGGCGCCGTTCCTGCGGTGGAGGTATCGGAGCAGCGCCGACATCATGCGGTTGCCGGCAGCGTAGTTGGTCTGGCCGGGATTCCCCTGGATGGCCGCTACGGAGGAAAGACCTACGAAAAACCTCAAGCCCGCCTCTTTTGCCGCCGAGAACAGATTCCATGCTCCCAGGAATTTGACGTCCGCGACGAGGGAGAAATCCCCGGGGGTCATTTGGTCGAGGAACCCGTCCCGCAGGACGCCGGCGCCGTGAATGATGCCGTCGATCCGGCCATAGCGGCCGACCACCTCGCCCAGGGCGAAACGAACCGCCTCGGGGTCGGTGACGTCGCAGGCCAGGTACGAGGCGTCGATTCCCGAGGCGCGCAGATCCGCCAGGGTCCGGGCGATCTCGGGGCCCCGGGATTCGTCGGGGGCCGGTGCGGATGGATCGGGCTGGGTCCTGCCGAGAAAGACCAGGCGAGGCGCGAAAGGCGCCAAACCGCGGGCCAGGTGGGCGCCGATGCCCGTAGCGCCTCCCGACATGACGACAACGTCTCCGGGGTTCAACATCAGAGGCGGCGGATCGCCGAAGGCCGCGGGAGCCAGCTGTCCCTGCGAGGTGAAGATCCTGCCTTCGCGAAGAATGAGCTCGACGGCGTCGCACCCCTTGTCCAGAGCGGCGCGCAGGGCAAAGGGCAGGTCGGTGTACCGGTCGATTTCCAGCGTGCGGAACCGGACCGCGGGGTATTCCTGGGCGGCGCTCAGAAACAGTCCGAGCAGCCCCTCCGTCAGCAGCCGGCGGGGAGTGTCGGCATCCTCGCGGGCATGAATCAGGACGACGAATTTCCTGGTCGGCGATTGGAGAAAAGCCTTCAGTACCTGGAAGAGCCAGGTGAGCAGCCGTGAAATATCCGCCATGCCGGCCGACCGTTCAGGCCCTCCATCAGGCAAGGCAATGAAGAGGCCCGCGAGGGAGGGGATGCCCGATATTATCTCCGAGGTCTCGGCCCCGAAGTGCTCCGGCGTGAACGGCAGGGAGAACGGTTCGACACCGTAATCCCGGCGCAGCTGGTCTCCCGCGCTCTTGACCAGTGCGTCGTCCGGATTCGGCGAGAGGAGGAGGACGGCCTCCCCGGGGCTCAATTCCATGGGTATGAAAGCTGTCCGATCCACAGGGGCAAGGCTGAAAACGAGCCGCTTCGGAGGCGTCTCATCCGCCGACGGCTCCGGATTTGCGGCCGGCGCCGCGCCGGGATCGGTCGCCTTGGCGGCGAGCCGCTCGCCGGGGCCTTCCTGGCGGGCGACGATCGCGGAGATCCGCCGGGCGATGTCCCTTACCGTGCGGACATGGAGGAAGTCCTCGAATTCGATGGTGATGCCGAAGTGGCGTTCCGCGGCATCCATGATGATCGGCAGGCGGCTGGAGCGGACGGAGAGGTCCCTTCTGAGATCCATATCGGGTTGGATTTCGTCCCGGTCGAATCCGGTGGCATCCATGATGATGCGAATGATCGCCTCCAGGTGATCTTGCCGCTCGGGTGCTTCGGCAGGAGACGTGGCGGCCTGGTTGTCCGGGGCGGCCGGGGGGCGATCCGGTGGGCGGGACGACGGAAGGGAGACGAACCGCGGTTCTCCCCGAACCTGCAGATGCCCGTGAACGTAGAGCTGCGCCAGGGCGGCCCGGTACGTGGGAGTCTCCGCGTCGGGCAGGCAGGTCTGGAGGCACGACGGTTCGGGGAGCGTGTCGGCGATGAGATTGCTCAAGATATCGCCGGGACCCACCTCCACGAAGAGCCGGACGCCGTAGGCGTCCCACAGCGTCCGGGCGTTGTTTATCCAATGGACGTTGGATTCCAGGTGGGCCATCAGGATGCGCCTGATCTCCGCGGGATCCGACGGGTACGGCGCCATGGTCGTGTTGGAGATGACGGGGATCCGCGGGGGATGAAACGGGATGGAGGCGATGTACGCCTCGAGCTCGTCATGGATGACCCTCATGATCGGAGAGTGAAAGGCCATGCTGACCCGCAGGAGGGTGAACCGGTATCCCATCTCCTTGAGGCGGTTTCCGAAAACCTTGACCGCCCCGGTGTTGCCGCTCACGACGACCTGTTTCGGTGAATTGATATTGCTGATGTGGACATCGTCCCGTCCCTGGAGCGACTCTCTCAATAGATCCAGGGGGGCGTCCGTGGCCGCCATGACGCCGGGGTCCACATGCATGGCGGCGGCCTTGTCCATGCAGAGGGCCCTCTGGTTCACGATTCGAAACCCGTCCTCCAGGGAATAGACGCCGGCCAGGCACAGGGCGGTCAGCTCGCCCAGGCTGTGGCCGGCCATCGCCACAGGGTGTATGCCGAGGGAGGTGAGGTGTCGAGCCATGGCGTGTTCCATGGCGAACAGGGCAGGTTGCTGCCACCGGGTCTTCTGAAGGTTCTCCTCCCGATCGTGGAACAACAGGTGAAGGAGGTCGAAGTCCGCCGCGGCCGCCGCCCGATCCATCCATTCCTTGATGACGGGAAAGGAATCGTAGAGCGCCTGGCCCATGCCGGCGTAGTGTGCTCCCTGTCCCGGGAAAGACCAGGGCGAGCGGTACGGGCGGATCCTCGGGGCCGATGAAGAGTCCCCGCTGCGCCAGGGAACGCGCCGCCTTGGGCGAGGCGGCCGCGTCTTCGGCCAGGGCGGCGGAGCGCTCGATGACCGCGAGGGCTTCTTCGGCGGATGGTGCGACGACGGCCATCCTGCAGGCGCGGCCGGACATTTCGGTCCGGAAGAAAGAGACGCCCTGGATCGCCGCGGGGTCGTCGGACGTCTCCGCGGCGGGACGCGCCTTCCTGCTCGGGGAGACGAGGATCGTATCCTCACCATCGAGGGCCTGCTCCACCTGGACCACGTAATTGGAACCTCCGAACCCGAAGGCGTTCACCTGAAGCCTTCTCGGCTGGCCGGTCCGGCGTTGCCAATCGAGCGGCTCCGGGGCGATGAGGAGCCCCGATCCTTCCAGGGCGATTTCCGGATCGGGATGCTCGTAGTTGAGGGTGGGAGGGAAAACCCCCGCCTTCATGGCCATCACTCCCCGGATAAGGTTGTTGATGCCCGAGGCGCCCAGCGTGTGTCCGATCTGGGATTTGAAGGAGGTGAGCACCGTGCGGCGGGAGGGTTTGAAGAACGCCTTCAAGGCGCGGACCTCTTCCACGTCCCCCTGCCGGGTGCTCGTGGCATGGCATTCCACCAGGTCCACCGCATCGGGCCCATAGGGGATCCCCTGGAAAGAGGCGCGTATGGCGATCTCCTGGGTGACGCTGGAGGACTCCACCATGCCCAGGTGGTTGTTGCTCGCTCCCATGCCGGTGATGACGGCGTGGACTTGCGCTCCTCTCGCGCGGGCCAGGCTTTCCCGCTCGATAACGATCATCCCGCCGCCTTCGGCGAGGACCATCCCGTCTCTTTCGGCATCGAAGGGGCGGGATGCTTCGTGAGGCGGCCGGGGCCGCCCGGACAACCCGTAAAGAGCGCCCAGGGCGGAGAATTCCAGGAAATGCAGATGCGTGAGGTTATCCTCGCCCCCGCCGACGACGGCGGCGTCGATGATGCCGTTGCGGATCATCTGCAGGGCGCTGTAAAGCGCGACCAGGGAGGTTGCGCAGGCGGCGGAGACCGCATAGCTGGGCCCCATGAACCCATAGCGGTTGCAGATGAAGCCGGCGGCGGTGCAGTTGAGACGGCCCAGGAGCGTGGTGTCGTCCGGGGCCATGCGTCCCGACTTCACCTCCCGTGCGATGGCGCTCTCCTGGTCCGGGGTGAGAGGAACCACACGCTTGATGGAGGCGAGGATTTCGTGGACGTACGCCCTGATGATCATATCGGTGAGGGTGCCCGCCGCCTCTCCCGAGTTCTGGGAGATGAGGACCGCGATGCGCTCGCGCGGGATGCCTGTCTCCAGGATGCCGGAGGCCCGGATGGCCCTTTGCGCCAGCCACAGGGTGGTCCGGGTGGCCGAAGTCATGGTCCGGAAATCCTGCGGGGGAATCCCCAGTTCATTGCGCGAGGGATGAAAGTCCACGAAGCCGCCCACCCGGCAGTAGGTCTTCTCCGTAACGCGCGGCCTCGGATCATAAAAGAGGTCGTGATCCCACCGGGAAGACGGAACCAGGGTGACGCCGCTCTTCATTGCCAGGCTTGCCGCCCAGACCTCTTCCGGACTCGTCCCGAGGGAATTGAGGACGCTCATCCCGGTGATGGCCACCCGGTCGCGATCGTCCCCAGGGCGGGCCGAAATCCGGCCGGCGCCGGAGGCCGAGGTTTTTTCGGTCGACGTCGCAAATGGCTGACGGAGCAAGAGCGGGCCTTCGGCCAGCTCGCGGTGGAAGGACTCCAGCTTCCGGACAGTACCGATCAGTCCGGCGCAGGACCCGCTCATGAATTGCCCGCGTTCCAGGCACGCCTGCTCTTCCAGCGGCTGCCCGCTTCGGCGGTCCACGCCCCGGGCCGCGATGAATAGGCTGCCGGCGGTCATCTCCTCCATTTTTTTCCGGAAAGACTGCTCGTCCTGGCGGCCCGCGGCGAATTCCCTTTCCAGGGCCAGGACGGCGACCATTCCCGGGGTCCTCAATGAGCGCACCCGAAGACCCGTGCTCTGGCCCGAAACGACCGTCCCCCCCGGCGGCGATTCCACGATCATCCGCTGATAGAGGGGCGCCAGGGCGCCCGTTTCGACGATCTCCCGGGTGGCCAGATAGGCCGTGCCCATCTGGATGGCGTCGGCGCCGAGCAGGCCGGCCATGAAGGCGGTTTCCCGATTGAAGATTCCCCCGGCCAGGATCACGCGGCAGCCCTGGAACAGGGATGGCTGGCGACGTTTGAGGTTCAGCACCATTTGCGCCAGGGTGAGCGTGCTGTGCTGCCCCACGTGGCCGCCGGCCTCGTAGCCCTCGCAAACCACGTAGCGGACGCCTGCTTCCAGGGCGAGCTTCAACAGGGCTTCATCGGGGGCGATATACGCGACGCCGATGCCGCACTGCAGCAACTCCTTTATGGGGGAGAGATCTCCTCCGGCGATCCAGACAAAACGGGGCCGGTGTCGCTTTATCCAGGCCAGATGCGCTTCCCGGAACGGGTTCTCGGCCAGGGAGACGATATTCACCGCATACGGGCGTTCGCCCACGATCTCCGGCAAGCGTCCCAGCGTGCGGTCACAGGCCTGGGCATCCATCAGGCCGAGGGCGATGGTGGGCAGTCCGCCGGCATCGGCGACTTCGGATGCAAACTCCGGGATATCGGTGATCGAGGACATGGCGCCCTGGATAAAGGGGTACTTGATGCCCATCTCCCGGGCTACGGGGCTGTCCAGGAAGCAATCCTTCTTCGCCTCGGCTGCGCCGCACAGGGTTCGCACTTCCTCCAGGAAGGCATTCACGGCCTTCCCGGTTTCGGCGCCGAAACGCTCGGCAAACGACGCGGCAAAGGCCGATTCCACGCCCAGGGGGATGACCTCGCTCCGGGTAAAATGGCTGTCCAGGGGATGGAGGGCGCCGGCCTGGACCTGGCCGACGAAGGCACGACGGCTTTCGTCCGTGATCCCGGCGGCGCACAGCCCGTCCTCGAACGACTGGATCTTTTTGAAGGCCAGCGAGTTCCCCTTGTTGAAAAGGCGACACGGAACCTGCAGGTTCAGACCCACCAGTGCCGTGGAATCCATGCGGAGTCCGGCGAGTTGCTGGCGTTGGCGATCGTCCATGACCACCAGATCGGTCAGCCAGTGGACGCTTTCGAAGACGATACCGGCGGCTCCGGTGGACAGGAATGCCACGGCAGCCTCGGGGGTGGAGACGCCGCCCCAGATGAGGATGTCCGGCGCCTTCGCGTAAGTTTGCGACATTTCCTTTGCCGCGGAATAGAGGACCAGGGTCGTCTCGCTGCTCACGAATCCGGCGGCCTCGCAGCCCTTGAGGGCGATGCCCCCGATGCCCGGATCCTCCTCGAGCATGGCGGCCAGGAGAGGCAGGTCTCCGACAATGGGAAAGCAGCGGTTGTCTTCCGACAAGGTCCGCAGTCGCCGCAGAAAGGCGGGGAGATCCCCAGGGAGGGAGTGGGACGGGCATTCCACCCAGAGATTCCGGGCGCCTGTTTCCTTCAGGAGCGGGCCGAGGGATGGATCCATCAGGGCGGATGCGGAAATCTTGATATCCCCGACATGGCCGGCAGGGTCGGCTTTACGCAAAAACGAATGCAATCCTTCCGCACCCATGGCGGAAAAATCGAAGATGGCCCGGCTGCCCGTGCGTTGCGCCATTTCGGACACGGGCGGGCCTATCTCGCCCGGTCTCCAGACAAAAGCGATGATGGGAAGCTGGCGGTATATCAAAGAGATTTCCTGAAGATGCGGTATTTCTTGTAGGGTCTTGCGCCCGCCTCCACGGCCAGGGAGTTTACGGCCTCATTGTCCTCCAGGGTCCAGCCCAGCTCCAGAGAACGGTATTTGCCCTTTTGCCGCACGACCTCGAAGATGTGGTGGAAGGCCAGCATGGGGATTCCCGTTTGCCGGTACTTGTCCCTGATCCCGAACATCAAGCACCGCAGCCCGGTGACCTCCCGTCGATAGAGGAGGACCTTCAGCAGGCCCGTCAGGCCGATCCGCCCGTTGAGGCGTTTGAGCAACGGGTTCACGTCGGGAAAGATGACGCAGACCGCCGCGGGTTCGTCGTCGTGATAGATGAAGAAAGCCAGGTCGGGATCGGCGAAGGTCATCACGCTCTTCTGAAAATCCCGCATCTCGCCGTCGCTCAGGGGGACGAATCCCCAGTTCGCGGACCAGGAGTCGTTGTAGATCTCCCGGATCCGGGCAAACTCGGCGTCTTCATCCTTGGGAAGAAAGGGCCGGATGCGGATGCCTTTTTTCCGGGCGATCCGTCCGGCCAGGCTGTCCATCCACTCGGGAAGCCGGTAATCGCTGTCGACCAGGAAGGCGACCAGGTCCTTCTCTTTGGCGTAACCGCACGATTCGACCAATCCGGGGTAGTACGGCGGGTTGTAAGCCATCATCAACGCCGGGCGGGTATTCGAAGCCCTCGACGAGCAGCCCGAGCTCGTAATTCGAGGACGGGTTCAACGGCCCCCTGACGAAAGTCATGCCTTTCCGGCGAGCCCACGTCTCCACGGCGGAAAAGAGGGCCGAGGCCGCCTCCGGATCGTCGGCGCATTCGAGGAATCCCCAAATGCCCATCTGTTCGCCATGGAACTCATTATAACAACGGTCGATGATGCCCGCGATCCTGCCCACCGCCCGTGAACCGCGCCGGGCCAGGAAGAGCCGGCGCTCGGCAGACGACCAGAAAGGGTGCCGGCGCGGATCCAGCAGCCGGCGCACCTCCTTCTTGAGAGGAGGAACCCATCCGGGATACCCGGCATAGAGATCCCACGGGAGATCGATGAAGTCCTTTAGTTCCGAACCTCCTTCCACGTCAACGATTTCGATGCCGGCCATGGGCGTTCCGTTCGAGACGGGATTTTCATATCGCTTTCACCACAGGATCATAGTAAATCAACTTTCCTTGATTATCTCTTGTCCTCGCAGCGCTTCAAGCGCAATTCGGGCGATGAAACGGGGTCGATGCATTAAGATACAAGAAGGCCGATCCGGAGGGCGCGAATGAGAAAAAGGATCTTTTTCATTTGTGGCTCGATGAATCAGACAACCCAGATGCACCAGATCTCCGGGCATCTTCCCGAGTATGAGCACTCCTTCTCGCCCTACTATGTCGACGGCTTCGACGAGATCCTGCGTAGGCTCGGATGGATCGAGTTCACGATCTCGGGGGACAAACTGTCGGAACGCTGCCGGAGGTATCTCCAGGATCATGGCCTCCCCATCGACTATCGGGGAAGGAATCGCCCCTACGACCTGGTGGTTACCTGCTCGGACGTGTACCTCCAGAAGAACATCCGAGACCATAGGATCGTACTTGTTCAGGAAGGGATTACCGACCCGAAGTCGATGATGTTCCATCTCGTCAAGCGGCTCCGATTCCTTCCTCTCTGGTGGGCGGGCACTTCGGCGACGGGTCTCAGCGATGCCTACAGGGCTTTTTGCGTCGCAAGCGATGGATATCGCGACTTTTTCATGCAAAATGGCGTGAGTCCCGGGAAGATCGTCGTTACGGGAATACCCAACTTCGACAACTGCGTGCGATATTGCCGCAACGACTTCCCTCACAGGCACTACGTGCTGGCCTGCACGTCGCCGCTGAGGGAGACATTCCGGGGCGATAACCGCGAGGCCTTCATCCGAAGAGCTGTCGAACTCGCCGGCCAAAGACAAATCATCTTCAAGCTCCACCCGAACGAAAATGTCGAGCGCGCCACCCGGGAAATCCGCCGGCACGCGCCGGGAGCCATGGTGTTCACGACCGGGAGCGCGGAAGAAATGATCGCGAACTGCGATGTCCTGGTCACTCAATTTTCGTCGACGGCCTTTGTCGGCCTTGCGCTCGGCAAGGAAACCTACTCGGACTTCGACATGGATGAATTGCGTCGCCTGGTGCCGCTTCAGAACGGCACGGCCGCTTTCAATATCGCGAATGTCTGCCGACGTATTCTCGAACAGGCCCCCCATGGCCAAACTGGAAGGTGAATCGCCCCGGTTGTCAGCGCCCCTCGATTTCGGGGGGCCGCCACTCGACGGCGCCGAACCGGGAGTCGCCGAGGTAGTTGTAGGCGAGGCTCCAGGTTCCGACCGTCTGGTGAGTTCCGGGAATACCGGTGGAGGACGCATCCCGGACCGACCGGACGTACTGGATCCCGAGCGCGTGGCGTTTGTACACGCTCACGGTGAACGACGCGTTCCCGCGGAAGATGCGCTCCGATCCATCCGTCCGGGTGGAACCGAGGCCGCTGATATAGTACTCGCGTCCCGTCACGTCGAACATGGCCTTGTCGCCGAAGATCAGGCGAGCCGCGAGAAGGCCCTGCGCCACCGCGCCGTAGTGGTAGTCGCGGTCCTCGGTGGCGTGGACGGTGCCCCCCGCGCCGTATCCGATCCCGCCGAGCGCCGAGCCCTGGAGCGCCACCGCACGTGAGAGCCACCACTGGCCGGTGGTGCCGAGGGAAAGGGCCGTGCTGGAGACGCGGAAGACCTGCGGCGAGATGTAGTCGTAGCTCCCGTAAAGGCCCCACACCCCGCGATAGTCGTCGCCTGCCTCGTATTTCTTTCCGAGGAGGAGACCGCGGGTCATGATGTTTTCGATAAGGTTATTGCTGGAGACGGCGGTGAATTCGAAATGGAAGTGGTCGAAGGGACGATTATACGTGTAACCGTCCTTCCCGGGGAGACCGTAGGAGAGGGAGTAGTCCGCGGTCACCTCCGCCTCATCGACTTCTTCCGTGCTTGGGCCGCTCACGGACTTGGACGTGCTTGCGCCCAGCCGCATGCGCGTGAAGGTGGCCGGGTTGTGGCTCGGGAACACCCCTTTGAACCGGTCGCCGTAAACGAGGCGGTTGAAGCCGGTCGGGGGCGAGAGCACCGCCGCTCCCAGCTCGCGCCAGAATCCGGGGTGGTCGCCCCCGTCCTCGAGCACCAGGCTCGCCAGCCGGAACAGCGGCTCCCCCAGGAAACTCCCGCCGATGCCGCTCGCGACCTGGTCGTTGATGGAGGGTCTCGTGGTCTCCCCGGCGATCTCCCAGACATAGCTGCCCATGAAGGTATAGAGGGACGATTCCCAGTAGCCGAGGCCGGCCGATCGCGCGAATCCATGATAGACGGATCCCTGATACGGATGCATGAACTGGTTCACCTGGAAGTCGTCGCCGTCGAATCCCCAGGATCCGGTGATGTTTTCCCAGATGGTCTGCGGGGTCACACTGTAGACTTTATGCCCGTTCGAATATTCCGGATCCACCAGGTCGGGCTCGGTGATCCGGCCGTACACGTTGAGGAGCGCCTCGAAACCCAGGATCTCCCACGCCGGGATCGAATAGCTCTTGCCGTTTCCCTCACCCCATGACAGAACCGGTTTCCGGACGTTGGGGGGAGGGGGGGGCGTCGTGATCAGAAGGTTGTCGACGGCCTCCACTACCGTCTGCACGGGCGCGTCGGCCGGGACGGGCTCCCCGGCCCCGGCGAGGCCTGCGCCCGGTAACAGGAGGGCAAGTGCGATGGCGCCGGAAAGGAGAGCCCGGCGGAGTTCTCCGCCGGGCCCGGATCCGTTACTCTTCCGCATGTCGGATCCCCGGGTTTCCGGAATGGATCAGGACCCGGAAACGGTCATCAGGTTCGTCACGTCCCTCACGCCGTTCACGTCGCCGGCGAGCTTGGAGACCAGGTCTTTTTCCGCTGCGTTCCCGGCCTTGCCCGATAAGGTGACGACTCCATTCTTCGTCTTGACCTTGGTGCTGACGGCGCTGGTCGAGCGATGATTCCGCAACGTCATCATGACCTGGGCGGTGATGGAGGCATCGTCGATCTTTTCGCCCACGGCCTCGTCCTTGTCTTTCTTTATCGGCGCCGCCAGGACGGTCATCTCGTTCTTCACGTCTTTTATCCCTGTGACATCCTTGGCGTATTCGGTCGTCAGTTCCTTCTGCGCCTCGCTGGCGGCTTTGCCTCGCAGGGTCGCAACGGCATCCTTTACGGATACCTCGGTCTTCAGGGCGTCCACGTTACGATGGAACAGGAGCGTGGATTTCACTTTCGTCTCGAGCCATATATCCGAGTTCTCGGCGGGGGCATCACCTTTCACCTCCAGCCGGTTGTCCACCTTCGTGACTCCGGGCTGTTCCGCCACGGTATCCCGCGCCAATGATTTATGGGATTCCTCGAGGACGCTTCCCGTCAAGGTGACGACGCCATCCCTGGACTTGATTTTAATGTCATCCTTCGCGAGGTAGGTCTGGAACACGTACGACTTCCTGGCGGAGTCCTCGATGCGGTTGTCCGCCTTGGACGACGCATGCGCGGGCGCATTGGACAATAACAGGGCAACGGCAAGAACAGGGAACAGGGCGAACGTGGATTTCATTGAATCTCCTCTTCGGGTTTGATTTGGAGCCGATATTCCCACAGTAGTCCGCTCCCCCCGGTTGGAGAATCGGTCTCTGTCCGAAAGGTGTCACGTGGTTCGTCCGAGTCTCACACCCGTGTTTGTCCTACGGGCGGAAGGGTCCGTGAGACTACCGGGTTATCGGGCCGCGGGAGGTTCCTTGTCCGTCGGAATTCCCGCGAGGTGACGGTAAAAAGCCACGGCCCGGTTGACGGAGGATGCATCGCGCCCCACGGTCAACAGACTGGCGTTCCTGCCCGTGCGCGAGATGTTGTAATAACGCCAGACGTCCTGCGACTCGCGTTCAAGGAAGGTGATCGACTGCATTTCGCCCGGACGGAAGAGGGGCATCCGCAGGTAGCGCACGGTCCCGGTGTTTTCGGTATCGAACACCAGCCGGTCGGGGGAGACGCTTCGGATGCGCAATCGATAGACCGCCTTGCCGGACAGGGAATCCTCCTGTTGGAAGTACAGCGCCTTGCCTTCCGTCATTTCGCTTGGGGAGAAGTCATCGCGGATTCGATCGCCGTTTGCCTCCGACAAAGCGTGGGCGCTGATGATGAGCGTCTGCCATCGTTCGTGGGTGGTCGACCAATACCTCATGCCGGCAAGCCCGGAGATCGTCCCGATACGCCGGAGAAGACCCTCGACTCCGGAAGGATGGCGAAAACGCGCTGCCGTCGCCACCAGGGTCGTGAAGCCCGGATCCGTCCAGCCGGTGCAGGCCGGCGGTATCCAATCGTGGCCCGTATTGGCGCGGTCCCAAACCTTGATGGCAGGTGAATTCTCCAGATCGGGCCAGGGAGGAAAGGCTGCGCTTCCGCAGGGAGGCTGCGGCCCGGTATCGGCGCGGGTCGAAACCGCACCGGAAAGGATCGCCGCGAATACGATCAGGGAGACTACCCGGGACAATCCCGGGTAAAGGGGTTTATTCGACATTCGTCGCCGGTCCTTTACAACCAATGGGCGAACAGATGCGCAAACCACTGCTCGATCTTGGAGAGCACTGGCCTATTTTTCCATTCTTCCGGTCGGATTTCGTGGGACATCGCGAGATCCCCGGCGAACATCTTTTCCATTTCCGCGGCGAATTCCTTGCTCAGGATCACCGCGTTCGCCTCGTCATTGCTTGAAAAACTCCAGAAGTCCATATTGGTGGAGCCGACGGTCGACCATACGCCGTCGATCACCGCGGTTTTCGCATGCAGCAGGACATCGCGGCGCTCGTATAACTTTACCCCCGATTCGAGCAGCTCCGAATAATAGTACCGTCCCGCATTCAAGGTCAGGGAAGTGTCGGTGTTCCCCGGAAGAACCAGCCTTACGTCGACACCGCGGCGGGCGGCATCGCAGAGGGCTTTCACCGTCTCGTCGTCGGGGACGAAATACGCGTTCGTCAGGTGAAGCGAATTTTCCGAAAACATGATGGCGGACACATACAGGACGAACGTGAGTCTGTTGGACTGTCCCGGGGAACTGGCGACCGCCCGCACCAGGGCATTTCCCTCCGCTTTCTGGGCCGGGAAATAGTTCCGCTCGGAAAGGGTCGGGCCCTTCTGCGTCTGCCAGGTGTCCAGAAACAGTTTCTGGAATTCAGCGGCAACCGGGCCTTCGATCTGGACGTCCGTGTCACGCCAAGGTATCGGCGCCGTTCCATCCCGTTCCCCTCCGGAACGCCCTCCCCGCCCGGAAAGCGAGCTCGAATACACCTCGCTGATGTTGATGCCCCCGGTGAAAACCACTTTGCCGTCGATAACCAGGATCTTGCGGTGATCCGGATGCGCCACGCTCCAGGATCCGCGGGTTTCCAGCGGATTGACCGGGTTGAAGGCAAGCACCTGGATCCCCGCGTCGCGCAGGCGCTGAAAAAACGGGTCGGGTGTGCCGAAACTGCCCCTGCTGTCATAGATGAGGTTCACCTGGACGCCTTCCGCCTGTTTTTTCAACAACAGGTCGGAAAACCTGAGGCCCGTTTCATCGTCTTCGATGATGAAGGTTTCGAGGTTGATATGGTCCCTGGCGTTCTCCATTGCCTTGAACATGGCGGCATAGGTCGCCGGACCGTCTATGAGCAGGGTGACTTTGTTTCCGCTGGTCAGCGGGCTTCCGCTGACCGATTCGATGACGGCGCTGTAGCGTTGCAGCATGTCCGTCGGGGCGACGGATTGCTTCAGCCGTTCCATCAGGGCCTTGCTTTTTTCGGGAGACAACAACCCTTTCGCCGACAGGATTTGAACAGGTTCCCGGGTGTTCGCCTCATCGATCACATCGGAAACCTTCGGGAGGGTCGCACACCCCATGCCGAAGATCGGCAGGGAGGCCGCCAGGAAAAACAGGAAGAAAAGGTTGAGGATCGGCATCATCACGGGTGACGGGTGGATACGATACCGACCGAATGGTTCCTGCGGTCGTCGACCAGGGGAACCGCCCCGTCCGGCCGTTCCGTCCCGTCCACGGTCACGATCGTCCGGGCTTCCTCACCGGGTTGCTGCCGGACGTCGATTTCATAGGCCGTCTCGCGATACCGGTAGTACACCTTGAACCCTTTCCAGTCCGCGGGGAGGCACGGGGCGAAACGCAGCTTGTCCACGTCCAGCTTCAGGCCGAGAAGGGATTCCACGATCAGCCGGTACATCCATCCGGCCGAGCCCGTGTACCAGGTCCACCCCCCGCGACCGGTGTGCGGCGGGACCGCGTAGACATCCGCCGCGACGACGTACGGTTCCACTTTATAGGTCGCGATCCCTTCCGGAGACATCGCGTGGTTCACCGGGTTGATCATCCCCAACAGCTCCCACGCGCGCCGGCTGTCGCCCAGCGCGGCGAACGCCATCGCCGCCCAGATCGCCCCATGCGTGTACTGACCGCCGTTTTCCCTCACGCCCGGGACGTACCCTTTTATGTAGCCGGGGTTCAGCGCCGATTTGTCGAACGGCGGGTCCAGCAGCTGGATCAACGCATGGTCCCGGCGAACGAGGCGGCTGATCCACCGCGTCCATCGCCATGCGGGACCGCTCGGGATCGCCTGCCCCGGAGAGGACCGACCAGCTTTGCGCGATCGAATCGATCCGGCACTCCTCGTTGCCCGCCGACCCGAGCGGCGTCCCGTCGTCGAAGTACGCGCGGCGGTACCATTCGCCGTCCCAGCCGTTCCGCTCGATGTTCAGGCGCAATTTGACCGACTCCGTCCGGCAAAATTCGGCGAAGGCCTGGTCGCCGGCGTTGCGCGCGACCTCCGCGAACCGCGTGAGCACTTCGTAAAGGAAGAATCCCAGCCAGACGCTTTCCCCTTTTCCGTGCTCTCCGACAAGGTTCATCCCGTCGTTCCAGTCGCCGGACCCCATGAGCGGCAGGCCGTGCTCGCCGGTCCCGAGGCCCCTCAAGATGGCTCGCCTGCAATGCTCGTACAGGGTGGCCGCTTCTTCCGACCGGATGGGAAGATCGTAGTAGGAATCCTCCTCCGCGTTCACGGGGCGCCCTTCGATGAATTGGACGGCTTCGTCCAGCACCCCGGAATCCCCCGTGCCGAGAACGTAACGACTTGCCGCCAGCGGCAGCCAGAGGAAATCATCGGAACATTTCGTGCGCACGCCCCGCCCCGAGGGAGGGTGCCACCAGTGCTGGACGTCCCCCTCCACGAACTGCCGGGACGCGCATCTCAGCAGATGCTCGCGAAGGAGGTGCGGCTTGGAGTGCAGCAGCGCCATGGCGTCCTGCAGCTGGTCGCGGAACCCGAAGGCGCCCCCGGACTGGTAGTATCCGCTCCGGGCCCAGACACGGCACGCCAGGGTCTGGTAAAGGAGCCACCCGTTGGCCAGGACGTTGAGGGCCGGGTCGGGGGTTTCCACATGCACGGCCCCGAGGGTCCGGTTCCAGTACTGCCATACCGATTCGAGCGCTCCCCGCGCCGCCTCGGATCCGCGGAAGCGATTCACCAGGTTCCGGGCGTCGCCCAAGTTTGCCCCCGCGCCGAGCCGGAAGACGATCTCGCGCTCCTGCCCGTCGGCCAGCTCGAACGGCACCTGGATCGCGGCGCAGGGGTCCAGGGAGGCCCCCACTTTGCCCGAAAGCCGCGCACGGTGCATGGCTGCCGGGTTCCGGAGCGAGCCGTTGCGTCCGAGGAATTCCAACCGGTCGCCGCTGACGGTCCGGACCGGATCGTCCACGTAGAAGAACGCGATCCGATCGGCGAACTCGGAGTTGTAGGAGTTCCGGGCGAGGAGCGCCCCGCTGCCGGGATCGACCTGGGTGACCACGTGCATCGCCGATTTCGCCCGCAGGTCTCCCAGCACCCATTCCGCATATCCCGTGGCGGAGAGTTTGCGCGGTCGGCCGGACGCGTTTCGCACTTTCAGCACCAGGAACTTGACCGGCGCGTCCATGGCCACGTAAACCCACATTTCCGAGCGGATGCCGCCCTCCGCATGCTCGAAGACGCTGTAACCGAATCCGTGCCTGCTGACGTACGCCTGACGGCCGCGGCGAGGCAGGGGAGCGGGGGACCAGAAGCGGCCGTTCTCCTCGTCCCGGAGGTAGAAGGCCTCCCCGCCCGGATCGGTCACGGGGTCGTTGTGCCAGGGAGTGAGGCGGAACTCATGCGCGTTCTCGCTCCAGGTGTAGGCCTGGCCGCTTTCCGAGACGACGCTTCCGAAGGTCGGGTTCGCCAGCACGTTCACCCACGGCGCCGGCGTTTCCCGCCCTTGAGCCGTCGTGATCACGTATTCGCGCCCGTCCGGCGTGAATCCCCCGGACCCGTTGAAGAAGATCAGGTCGCGCCGGGACGGCTCGGCCTCCTCCGGTGCCTCGTCGCGGCGGGTTCGTGCCGGGCGGATGCGCGGGACGGGCACTTCGGCGACCCGGCGGCGGTGGATCTGGTCCCACAGCGTCCCCCCGGCGTCGCTGAGGATGGCGCGGGAGACCGTCTGGAACAGGATCCGGTCCTCTCCCGATATCTGATCGCCGATCCGCGGGAAGATGCCGCCCGGCCGATCCGTGAACCTGGCTTCCAGGCCGGCGGCGATCAGCCCCAGGATCTGCTCCTGGAGCGGTTGCCGGTAACCGGCGTGATCCTCGTTCCAGATCACCAGGTCCACCGACAGCCCTTTCAGCCGCCAGTACGCGTGGGCCTGCACGAGCTGGCGCACCAGATCGATGTTGGACGGGTCCTCGATCCGGAGCAGAACGATCGGGAAATCCCCCGAGATGGAGTAGCCCCACAGGCCGGATTGCCCGCGGCGGTTCTTTATGAGGATGCTCGCGTCGGCGCGCAGCAGCGGGTTGGCGAAGATGACGGAGCTGGCGAGGTGGCCGTACAGTTGCGCGTCGGCCTCCGTGGCGTTGAGCTGCTGCAGCAGCACCTGGCTGTGGGTCCACGCCAGGTCGAAGACGCGGTCCGCGAGATGCCGGTCCTGGTGCTTCTCGATGAGCCCGATGCAGACGTCACGGGATTCCCCGACCCCGGAGACGATATTGACGGTTGCGGTTTCATCGGGGTCGAGGGTGATCCGGCACCGGATCGCGACGATCGGGTCGAGCACGGACCCCTCGCTGCCCGAAAGCTCCGCGGGACCGCCGATCGCCTGCGGATCGGCGGCGGTGTTTCCCCGGCCGATGAACCTCGAGCGGTCCGTCTCGTAGGAAACTTCCCCGGCGTCCGCCCCGTGCACGGACATCAGGTGGAACATCCACGGCGCCGGTTCGCCGGCGGAGCGTGGCCGGCGGGTGCAGAGGATCGCCTGCCTCTGCCGGAGGATCTCGGTCTGGACGAAGAGGCTCCCGAACGCCTGATGCAGCGCGTCCGAGGCGGGCGATGCGAGGACCACTTCCGCGTAGCTCGTGATATCGATCGTCCTTCTCGTCTGGGAGCGGTTGACGATGCGGACACGGCGCACCTCGGCATCGTCCTCGGGCGAAACGGCAATTTCCGTGTGCGTCTCCAGCTCGTGGTCGCGGCGGCGGAACTCCACGCGCGCCTCCGAGAAGATCGCCTCGTACTTCTCAGGCGGCTTGAGCGTCGGCTGGTACGCGGTGGACCAGAACTCCCCGCTTTCCGCGTCGCGGATGTAGCAGAACGTGCCCCAGTTGTCGCACGTGCCGTCTTCACGCCAGCGCGTCAACGCGATGTCGTTCCAGCGGCTGTATCCGCCGCCCGAATTCGTGACCATCACGTGGTACCTGCCGTTGGACAGCAGCTGCACCTCCGGGACGGGAGTGTCGGGGGTGGTGAAGGAGCGCACCGGCACCTCGGCGACGCCGGGAGTCGTGCGCAGGGCGGAGAGCTCGGGGGCCAGCGCGTAGGACGCCGTGGCCTTCGGGATCCGTTCCTGGAGCAGGAGCGTGGTCGCCTGGAACAGCGGATACGACTCGAACCGCTTCTGCATCGGGCGGTCCAGGAGCAGCGACCCCAGGGAGAGGAGGCTCATGCCCTGGTGGTGCGCCATGAAGGACCGGACGATCACGCTGGTCTGCCCGCGTCGTTGCCGCGACGGGGTGTAGTCGATGGCCTCGTAGAAGCCGTATTTCCCGAGGGACTCCTCGTCCGCGAGCCGCTGCAGGTTCCGGCACGCCTCCTCGGGGGCCACCATCAGGGCAAGAGCGGATGCGTACGGCGCCACGACCAGGTCCGACGCCAGCCCCCGCTTGAGCCCGAGGCCGGGCACCCCGAACGCGCGGTACTGATAGTTGAGACGGACGTCGACCAGGTTGTAGCCGGATTCCGACACGCCCCACGGCACGCCTCGCAGCTTGCCGTACTCGATCTGCCGGCCGACCGCCGCCTTGCAGGTCCGGTCGATCAGCGTGTTCTCGTACGTCGGCATCACCAGGAGCGGCATGAGGTATTCGAACATCGAGCCGCTCCAGGAAAGGAGGATCGGTTCTCCCCCGGCGGCGGTGAGCAGGCGCCCCAGGGCGAACCAGGCTTCCTGCGGCAGCTGTCCCTGCGCGATCGTCACGAACGTGCAGAGTCTCGCTTCCGAAGCCAGCAGATCGTAGTAGCCCGCGTCCCGACGGCGCTCGTTGACGTTGTAACCGATCGACAGCAGACGGCGCCCCTTGTCGTAGAGGAAGTCGTACTCCGTGCGGGCGAGCTCTTCGCATCGCAGCGCAAGGCGTTCGATCGCCGAGATCCGTTCGCTTGCGCGCCCGTCCGCCTCCGGGCGCGATGCCAGGCTGCGCAGGGTCGGGATCCCGTCGAAGCCGGGAACATCGCCGGGAAACGCCGCCTCGTCGCGGGCGGCCCGGCATTGGCGCTCGAGGGCCTGGGCCCACTGGTTCGGCTCGCCGTTTCCGGCATCCTTGAATACGCCGGTGATTTCCCCCGCGCTCGCCGTCAGCCGTTCGAGGCTATGCCTCGCCGCGGCGAGCGTGTCCGGCCGGGACCCGAGCGAGGATTCCAGGATCTCCCGGAACCGCGCGAGCGGGGGGGGCGGGGCTCCGTCCACGGTGTCCGCGAGAACCAGGAAGGTGTCGCCGATGCCGTCCAGCCATCGCTTCCCGAGGATGCCGCGATCCGGCAGTTCGAGCAGCCCCTGCCGCAGCGTCAGCAGGTGGGCCGAGAGGTTTCCGCTGTCCACCGACGAGACGTAGTGGGGCAGCAGCGGCTCCAGGGATTGCGTGTCGTACCAGTTATAGAAATGACCGCGATGGCGCGCCATGGACTCCATCGTCCGCAGCGCATTCTCCGTGCGCTCGATGAGCTGCTCCGACGGGATGTATCCGAAGTCGCAGGCGGCCAGGTTCGCGAGGAGGGCAAGCCCCATGTTGGTCGGGGATGTGCGGTGGGCGACCGCGCCGACGCGGTATTCCTGGTAGTTGTCCGGTGGCAGCCAGTGGTCTTCCGGGCCGACGAAGGTTTCGAAGAACGCCCAGGTCCTCCGGGAAAGCTTCCTCAGAAAACGGAGCTGGTCCGGCGAAAGAGCCGCTTTGCGGCGGCCGAGCGGGCGGCTGATCCACCAGGCGACGGCGGGGAAGACGAACCACAGGGCCAGGATGGGGCCGGCCGCCGCCAGCGCGGCCGGCCTCGAAACCGCCAGATGGATCGTCCCCGCGGCGGCGATCGCGGGGGAGATCCACATCGATCGGCAAAACGCCGCCAGCCCCTCGTCGGGACTGCGGCCGCCGTCCCCCGACGGATTCCATTCGAGAAGCCGCGTGTGCGTGAACAGCATCCGCACGGCCGTGCGCACGATCGCGTCCAGGCTGTAAAACGCCTCGTGCGGCAGGCTCGCGAGCGTAAACGCCGCCTGGGCCAGGCGGCGTCCTGCGGAGCGCGCTTCGGCGGCAAAGTGCTGACGCAGCAGCGCATCGGGCGGCTTCCGGAACAGTTCCCGGGCGGAGGCCGTGAGAGAAGGGACCAGGAGGATCCCGGCCAGGGACAATGTCCAGAATCCGGCGGAAGATGACGAGTTCCAACCGAGCAGCAGCAGGAGCGTCAACGCGGAAGGTTCGAGGCTGCGCCGGAGATTGTCGAAGATCTTCCATTGGGACAGCCCCGAGAGCGGGTTTCCCGGGCGGGCGTCGCCGGGGCCGGGAACGCGCGACAGCAGCCACCCGGCGATCTGCCAATCCCCGCGGATCCATCGGTGGCGGCGGCTTGCGTCCGCGAGGTAGCTGGACGGGTATTCCTCGAACAGATGGGCGTCGCTCAACAGCCCCGCCCGCGCATGGCACCCTTCCAGGAGATCGTGGCTCAGGATCCGGTTCTCGGGAAGCCGCCCGCGGAGGGCCTGCTCGAACGCGTCGACGTCGTAGATCCCCTTGCCGATGAAGGATCCTTCCCCGAACACGTCCTGGTACACATCGGAGACGGCGCGCGTGTACGGGTCGATTCCCGGTTCGCTCCCGAACAAACGCGCGTATCGCGAACGGTTCGCGCCCGACAGGGTGTCGGCCACGCTCGGCTGCAATATGCCGTACCCCTCGGAGACGCGCTGCATCCGCTCGTCGTACCGCGCACGGTTCAGCGGGTGCGCCATGGCCCCGACGAACTGCCGCGCCGCGTCGCGCGGCAGCTGCGTATCCGTGTCGAGGGAGATCACGAACCGGACGTTCGACAGATCCGCCGTCCTGCCGACGACGACGGAAAAGCGATCCGGCGCCCCGCCCCGGAGGAGCAGGTTCAACTCCGCAAGCTTTCCCCGCTTGCGTTCGTATCCCATCCAGGTCCGCTCCCGGGGGTTCCATCGGCGGGGCGGTGAAAAAGGAAGAACGGGTCGCTCCCCGCATTTCCGTACTTGTCGTTCAGTTTCTCGATCCCATTTCGGGCCAGCTCGCAACAGCTGCCCGTCCTCCGGGGTCGTTTCCTCGGCCGCGTCCCGGAAATCCGTCAGCAGGCCGAAGTGCAGGTTGTCGTCCCGGTTCGCCAGGAACCGGACTTCCAGCGACTCGATCAGCTCCTCGATGCCGCGGGGGCTCGTGAGCATCGTCGGGACCACCACCAGGGTGCGCGATTCCGGCGGAATCCCTTCGGAGAAGTCCATTCGCGGCAGCGGATGCGGTTTCACGAGCAGCGTGGCGAGCCAGTTGACCAGCGCGACCGCCAGCCGGCTGGCGCACAGCAGGGAGAGGGCGCCGAACAGGGCGAGCGGCCAGCCCCGCAGCCCGTCGGCGTGCGCCTTCGCCAGCAGGGCCCCGGAAATAGGGCCGCCAGACAGCGCGATCGTGCACAGGTAGAGGGGCAGGGGGAACCGGCCCGCCGTCCGCCGAAGGGTCTCGAGGATGGGCAGGCGCGCTCTCCGCCGCCCGTTCCAACCGCGGCAATCCCTTGTCGATCAGGTAATACCCGACATGCGCCGTGCGATCGTCCGGCCCGTTCCCGGCCGCGCCCTCGCCGGCCAGCAGGATCGCCTTGCGCGCCACATCGACCTCGTGCAGAACGCTCCTCTTCGCGATCTTCTCGACGGCGTGGCGGTAGCGGTCGCGGGTGGTGAAATCCATCCGGCCGTACGACTCCTCCGGGGTCCTCGCGCAGCACCCGGTCGACGGCGCTCATCGTCTCGACGAATTCGCGCCAGTCCATTGCCCGCCAGGAACCGGAGGCTGCCGATGCTGTTGCTGACGGAAACCTGGTCGGCGGCTTTCTGCTGGTTCTCCGACCGCACCAGCTGCTCGATCGTCAGGCCGGACTCCGAAAGCCGTTGTTCGATCCAGGTGAGCGGCAACGCCAGGGCGGTGCTCTGTCCCTGCAGACGGCGGGCGAATTCCGCGACGAACGAGCTCACCATCGGGGGGTCCGACCGCGCCATGTCCGCGGTCAGCAAGATCAGGCTCTTCGGGTCCTTTTCGGCGACCTCCATCATCTGTTCCGCCCAGACGGCGGCGAGGTCCCGGGCGGTGCTTCCGGCGACGACCCGGGCTCCCACGCGCCGGAGATTCTCGATCAGCGCCAGGCGCAGCATGATGGGGATGGCCCACAACTCGCCCAGGGTCAGGACGGTCACCTTCTGGTAGGACGCCACGAAACCGCTGAGGCTTTCCGGATCCACCCGCCCGTCGCCGTGCGAGATCGCTTCATGCGCGATGTCGTACACGCGGGGGAGTCCGGCCGACGGTCCGTCCAGCAGGCGCGGCAGCTCCCGGCTGTAGCCCTTCGGCAGGTGCTTCCTGGCCGTGCGGATCTGTTCTTCGATCAGGTAGAAGTTGTCGAGGAGCCATTCCCCGGCCGGCGTGATCCGGCGGTTCGCATCGACCGCCGACGTCAAAAGGGCGCAGGCGCCCGTCAGGACGCGTTCGTTCTCCGCCAGCCGGGCCAGGAGCGGGTCCCGGATTCCCCTCGGACCCAGCTTGTGCGAGCCCGCGAGGGTCCTGCCGTGGAGCTCCATCCGGTCGCTGCCGAACAGCTCCGAACGCAGCGGCGGCTCGTCGTCGGCGTACATTTTCGCCGATCCGCTTCCGCGCAGACGTCGCCCCGATGCGGCGCAAGCTCGCGAGGAGGGACTTGCCGCGGGCCTTCAAGCTACTTGTCCGCCGGACGCGTCCTGGTCTCGGACATCGCCTTGAAGATGGTGCGGAGGAAGGCGGGCAGGTCGGACGGCTTCCGGGAGGTGACCAGGTTCCCGTCCCGCACGACCTCGGTGTCCTCGTAGCCGGCGCCGGCGTTCACCAGGTCGTCCCGGATGGCGGCGTATCCCGTGACCAGCTTGCCCCTCAGGATGTTCGCCGAGACGAGCATCCAGCCCCCGTGGCAGATCGCCGCGACGACCTTCCCCTGCTCGAATGCTTCGCGGACCAGGTCCACCATGGACTTGTAGAGGCGCATCTTGTCGGGCGCGTACCCTCCCGGGATGATCACCGCGTCGAAGTAGGCCGCGTCGACCTGGTCGGCGCTCTTGTCGGCCGTCGCTTCGTAGCCGTGCTTCGAACGGTACGTCTTGGCGACCGGCCCGACGATCGTGACCTCGGCGCCCGCTTCCCGGAACCGGTACACCGGGTACCAGAGCTCCATGTCCTCGTAGATGTCCTCGACGAGGACGGCGACCCGCTTTCCCTTCATCTCCATCGCTGCCTACCTCCTGTTCCGTGGATATCCACGGGGGCTCACTCCACGTCCTCGGGGGTGAATCCCCGGCGCATCGTGTTCTCGGTTACCACGCGGGGCTCGAGGAACTGCTGCAGGTAGTCGGGGCCCCCCGCCTTCGAGCCGACTCCCGACATCCGGAAACCCCCGAAAGGCTGCCGCCCGACGAGGGCCCCGGTGATGCCGCGGTTGATGTACAGGTTCCCGACGGCGAACTCCCGCGCGACCTTCTCGATGCTTGCCGGGCTCCGGGAGAAGAATCCGCCGGTCAGGGCGTAGATCGAGGAATTCGCGATCGCGATCGCCTCGTCGAGGTCCTTCGCTTTCAAGACCGCCAGGACCGGCCCGAAGATCTCCTCCGAGAGGAGCTTCGAGTCCGGCGGAAGGTCGACGAACACCGTGGGCGGCACGTAGTGCCCCGTATCGGGAACGGGGGCCTGGGCCAGCGCCTTCCCCTCCCGTTTCCCCGCCTCGATGTAGCCCAGGATGCTCTTTTTCGCCGCCGCGTCCACCACGGGGCCCATGAAATTCTTCGGGTCCCGCGGGTCGCCGACGACGATCCCCTTCACCGCCTCGGAGAGCCGCTCGAGGAACCGGTCGTAGCACTCCCGCAGGACGATCACCCGGGAGCAGGCGGAGCATTTCTGCCCCTGGAACCCGAAGGCGGACTGTATCACCCCGGGCACCGCCTGGTCGAGGTCGGCGTCGCCGTCGATGATGATCGCGTTCTTGCCGCCGGTTTCGATGACGACCTTCTTGATCCCTTTCCGGCCCGGCCGGGTCCGTCCCGCCTTCTCGACGATTCCCAGCCCCACCTCCAGCGAGCCGGTGAAGACGATGAAGTCGACGTCCGGGTGCTCGACGAGGTGGTCTCCCACCTCGGATCCCCGGCCGGGGACGAAATTCAGCACGCCGTCCGGGACCCCCGCCTCCCGAAGGATATCGAAGGCGAGCCAACCGGTCTCAAGAGACAAACTGGAAGGCTTGTAGAGCACCGGGTTGCCGGTCACCAGGGCGGCGGATGCCATCCCGATGGAGATCGCCAGCGGGAAGTTCCACGGGGCGACGACCAGACCCACGCCGCGGGGCCGGTAGAAGTACCGGTTCTCCTCGCCGGGAGCGGAGCCCATCTTCACGGGCGAGCCCAGGCGGAGCATCTCCCGGCCGTAGTACTCGAGGAAGTCGACCGCCTCGCACACGTCGGCGTCGGCCTCCGCCCAATTCTTCCCCACCTCGACGAGCTCCCACGCCGCCAGCTCCAGCCGCCGCTTCCGGGCGATCTCCGCCGCCCGGAACAGGATCGCGGCGCGTTCCTCCGGAGGCCGGGCCCCCCAGGCTTTTTGGGCCTCCTTCGCCGCCGCCACCGCACGGTCGGCCATCTCCCGGGTCAGCGACGACGTCGCGCACACGACCTCGGAGGGGTCGTGCGGGTTCGTCGAAACGAGCTTCTCCGGGGTCAGATGCTCCCTGCCGCCGTAGACGACGGGGTGCTCCTTCCCCATCTCCCCGCGCACCTGCCCGATGGCCTGCCGGAACGCTTCCCGGTTCGCCTCGACGGAGAAATCGAGGGGCGGCTCGTTCCGGAACGGGGAAAGGCCCGCGGGCGCGGCGAGGGGCGGTTCCCCTTCATGCGGCTCCGGGGCTTTCAGCAGCTCCTCTGGGGATGCGTGGGCCGAGAACGTTTTCCGCAGGAACCCTTCGTTGGACGTGTTCTCCAGGAGGCGCCGCACCAGGTAGGCCATGCCCGGGATCAGCTCGCCCACGGGCGCATATTCCCGGACGGGGTGCCCCATTTTCCGCAGCGCCCGCCGGATCGGCTCCGCCATCCCGTAGAGCAGCTGGAACTCGAGCCGGTTCCCCGGGACGTTCATCCGCCCGGCCAGCGTGAGCGCCCAGGCGATCGACCGCACGTTGTGGGACGCCACCGCCAGGGAGACGTTTTCGTGGTTGGCGAGCGCGAGCTCGACGCACCTCTCGAAGCTCCAGTCGGTGTGCGTCTTGGAAGTGAAGACGGGCGCCGGCCAGCCGCGCTGCCCCGCGACGGTCTTCTCGTATTCCCAGTATGCGCCCTTGACCAGCCGGATGGTGATCCGGCGGTTGCGTTTTTTCGCCCAGCCGATCACCCTGCCGAGGTCCCGCAGGCCGGACTTCAGGTACGCCTGGAGGGCGATCCCCGCCCGGTCCCATTCCCGGAACTCCGGCTCGTCCAGAAGGCCGGTGACGACGCCGATGACGATACCTTTGAGGGCCGTCGTCTCCATGTCGACATGGACGTACCCCCCGGCTTCCCGGACTTTCCGGAAGATCGGGCGCAGGCGGGTCTTCACCTGCTCGAGGCTGTCCTCCAGGTTGAGGGGGCCGATCCGGGAGTAGAGGGAGCTGAGCTTGACCGATACGTTCAGGCGCGGGAAATATCTTTCACGGTCCGCGTCCCCGGCGGGCCAGGAGGACATCTCTTCCGAAAAGACGTCGATCATGGAGAGGTAGAGGTCCCGGTACGCATCCGCCTCCGCCTCCGATACGGCGGCCTCGCCCAGGATGTCCACGGTGAAGGTCCCGCCGTCGTCCCGGATCCTCCTGAGCGCCTTGATCGCGTCCCGGGGATCCTTCCCGGCGATGAAGGTCTTGGAGAATGCGGTGAGGTTCCTCCGGATCAGCAGGGAGGCGATCGGGGCCGTTACGGGGGAGGCGGCGCCGGAAAGGAGGGCTTTCGCGATTCCCGGGAGCGGCAGACCGCTGTCCAGGAAATATTCCCGGATGTGGCGGGAAACCTGGCGCGTGGAGGAGAGCGACGGAAGGACATCGATGAACCGGAAGAGGGCGACCTTGAAATCGGGCCGCTCCATCGCCGCGTCCATCATCCGGCCCGCCCAGTACTTCCTGCTGAACAGCGCCGGAGGCTCCGCCTCCATCAAGCGGAAGATCTCCATCCCCTTGCGGATGACGGCCGCTTCGGCCGCCGCCGATTCCGGCTTACGGGACGTCTTTGTGGGACTCATTGCACGGAATTCCTCCGATCACCCAATGCTCCTTTGGGACTTCCGTGAATAGGATGGTTACCGCCTGCCTCGGGCACCCGATATTTTCGACAATCACGTCCGTCAGCTCCCCGGCGAGCTTCTTTTTCGCCTCCGGGCTCCTTCCCGGCCAAAGTTCGACTCGAAGAAGCGGCATGCCCCTACTCCTTTCAAAGGACCTCTTGTTTGAATACATTATGGAATAGAAAAGGGTCGCCGGGCGTCGAAACCGACGGCGAGGGGTGTCGCGGAGCGGATGCCGGGCGGCGCCTGAACCTGCCGCCCGGTGACCGGCCCGGTTCTAGAAGAACTCGTGGAAGCCGTGAACGCTCATCTTGCAAGGGCCGCCCATGACGTAGGTCGGCGCCCAGCCGCAGTATTTACAGGTGTAATGACCTTCGTACTGGCCCGTTTTCTTGCCGATGTAGACGTGCTTCTTGGCCGGGCTGTTCGGGCAGTCGCCCAGCTCGCAGGTGTGCGAGGTGTAGCCGCAGTGCTGGCAGAAGTACCCTTCCGCTATCTCCTCGATGTGCTGGTGCTTCTTCGTCGGCGAGTAGCGGCAGGGCTCATGGTTCAACTCGAACGATTTTTCCCCGCAAATCTTGCAGATAAATCCCATCTCCAGCCTCCTCCCGAAGATATCTCCCGGCGATCGCGATAAAACATGGCGCGCCTGGCACGACTCGAACGTGCGACCCGCTGCTTAGAAGGCAGCTGCTCTATCCACCTGAGCTACAGGCGCGTGCCGCCAGTATACCAACCGTCTTGCTGGATTGGCATCTTCCCCTGGCGGAAAACATCTTATTATTTACCGATGGATGAAAGACACGTCAAGGAGTCGCTGAACGGGCCGGGAAAAGCGCGGTGGACGCTTCCGGTGGAAGGGATGACCTGCGCGGCCTGCGTGGGGCGGGTGGAGCGGGCGCTTCGGAAGGTGCCGGGGGTGCTGACGGCGAGCGTCAACCTGGCGGCGGCGACGGCCACGGTGGATTACCATCCCGGCGCGGCCTCCCAGGCGGACCTCCGCGCGGCGGTGGAGGGGGCCGGCTACGCGGTCCCCCGGGTCGAACCCGGCGAAGACCCGGTGGCGCGGCAGGAGCGGTCGCAGCGGGAGGAAGAGGGGCGGCTCCGTTCCCGGCTCGGGGTCGGCATCGCCTGCGGGATCCCGCTGCTGGCGCTTTCCCACGGGCACATGCTTCTCGGGGCCGACGTCCTCCCGGTGTCGCATTTCCAGGCGGCGGTCCTGCAGTTCCTGCTGGCGACGCCGATCCAGTTCTATTCGGGCTCCCGCTATTACCTCGGCGCGTGGGCCGCGGCCCGCCACGGCTCCACGGACATGAACACCCTCGTGGCCCTCGGGACGTCGGTCGCCTACTTCTACAGCGTCGTCGCCACGTTCTTCCCCGGCCGGGTCAGCGCGGAGGCGCTTTCGGTCCACCTGTACTACGAGACGTCCGCGGCGATCATCGTCCTGGTGCTGCTGGGGCGCTGGTTCGAGGCAAGGGCCAGGGGCCGGACCTCCGAGGCGGTGAAGAAGCTGATCGGGCTGGCTCCGAAGACGGCCCGGGTGGCGCGGAACGGCGGGGAGGTCGACGTCCCGATCGAGTCCGTGACGGTCGGCGACCGCGTCATCGTCCGGCCGGGGGAGAAGATTCCCGTGGACGGCACGGTCGAGGAGGGGCGGTCGGCCGTCGACGAGTCGATGCTCACCGGGGAGCCGATCCCCGCGGACAAGGAGCCGGGGAGCGCGGTCACGGGCGGCACGATGAACCTGAACGGGCGGCTGGTCTTCACCGCGACGCGCGTGGGGAAGGAAACCGTCCTGGCGCGGATCGTGGCGATGGTCAGGGAAGCGCAGGGGAGCAAGCCGCCCATCGGCCGGCTGGCCGACGTGATCGCGTCGTACTTCGTCCCCTCGGTGATGGCGGCGGCGGCGCTCACGTTCCTTGCGTGGTATTTCCTCGGCCCGGAGCCGCGCGGGACGTACGCGCTGGTCAACATGATCTCCGTGCTCATCATCGCGTGCCCGTGCGCCATGGGGCTGGCCACGCCCACCTCGATCATGGTCGCCACGGGGAGAGGGGCGGAGCTGGGGATCCTGGTCCGGGACGGCGCCGCGCTCGAGACCGCGCAGAAGGTCGACACGGTCGTCCTCGACAAGACCGGGACCGTGACGCGGGGCAAGCCGGAAGCGGGGCCCGTCCGCCCGGCCGCGGACGGCGGATTCGCGGGGGAGGCGGGGGAGCGGGAGCTGCTGCGGCTCGCGGCCTGCGCGGAGAGCGGCTCCGCGCATCCGCTGGCCGACGCGGTGGTCCGCGGCGCCAGGGACAAGGGGATCGACGTCGTTCCCCCGGAGGATTTCCACTCGGTGCCGGGGAAGGGGATCCGGGCCACGGTCGGCGGGCGCGCGGTCCTGGCGGGGAACGCGTCCTGGCTGGAGGAGGCGGGCGTTTCCCCCGGGTCGCTCCTCGCTTCCGTCGCACAGGTTGCGGGCGCCGGAGGGACTCCCGTGTGCGTGGCGGTGGACGGCCGCGCGGCGGGGGTGATCCCGGTGGCCGATGCCATCAAGGACGGCTCCGTGGAGGCGATCCGACGCCTGCGCGGGATGGGTCTCGACGTGGTGATGCTCACGGGGGACGACCCCCGCACCGCGGCAAGCGTGGCGAGGGAGGCGGGGATCGACCGGGTGGTCGCCGGTGTGTTGCCGGACCGCAAGGCGCTGGAGGTCAAGGCGCTCCAGGCGGAAGGGAAGGTCGTGGCGATGGTGGGGGACGGCATCAACGACGCGCCGGCGCTGGCCCAGGCCGACGTGGGGATGGCGATCGGGACCGGCACGGACATCGCCATGGAGTCCGGCGACCTGGTGCTGATGGGCGGAGACCTGCGCGGGGTGGCGGCCGCCATTTCGCTGAGCCGCGCGACGCTGCGCAACATCAAGCAGAACCTGTTCTGGGCGTTCGCCTACAACGTGGTGCTCATCCCGGTCGCGGCGGGGATCCTCTACCCGTTCTTCGGGGTATTGCTCGATCCCGTCTTCGCGGCGGCGGCGATGGGGCTGTCCTCGGTCTCCGTGGTGACGAACGCCCTCCGGCTGCGCCGGTTCCGCCCGCCCGCCTGAACCGGGATTTTGCCGTTGACCGGGAGAATGCTCTGTACGTATAATTCTTTTTTGCCTGTTGGGGCGCGTGCGGTGAGTGTAGCTCAGTTGGCAGAGCACCAGACTGTGGCTCTGGCTGTCGCGGGTTCAATCCCCGTCACTCACCCCATTTTCTGTGCGCCTGTAGCTCAGGGGATAGAGCACCGGCCTCCGGAGCCGGGTGCGGAGGTTCGATTCCTCCCAGGCGCGCCATATTTTTTTTGCTTTTGTTGGGCGAAGCGCTCTTTGAGGAATCGAATCCAAGGCGCCGCCGAGCGGGTAGCGAGGACAAGCGGCCATGGATGGCCGCGGCAGGCGCCGCGGCCGCCGGCGGAGCGAGGGCAGGGATGCCCGGCGCGAGCCGGCGATTCCTCCCAGGCGCGCCATTTTTTTGCTTAGTGAGCCATTTTTTTTGGTGTATGATAACCGCTCTTTTACAGCTTTTTCCCAGCGTGGGCCATTAGCTCAACCCGGCAGAGCAGCTGACTCTTAATCAGGAGGTTGAAGGTTCGAATCCTTCATGGCCCACCACGCTAATCACGGGCCAGGCGACGAAAGTCGCCTGGCCTGTTTCATTGCGAGGTGCCGTGAAGGATTCGAAGCGAGCCGGCCGCCGACCGAGCAGGGAGGAAAAGCGCGCATGGAGGCGCGCGGCAGGCGGGCGAGGGGAGGCTACGCAGGGAAGGACAGGGAGGTCCTGACGCGAAGTAGCCGAATCCCCAATCAGGCCCACCACGACATCGACACGCCATGAAGGATTCGAAGCGGCATCGCTGCTGGCCATGGATGGCCGAGTGCCGCGGGCGCCGTGGATGCGCAGGAGCGGCCGCAGCGCCCGAGTCCAGGAGAAAAGCGCGCACTGGGGTAGCACGCGATGAAGGGCCTTGGCGCAAACACAAGAGGTGTGAGCGCGAGCCGCGCTACGCAGCCGGAGACAGGAGGTCGGAGGCGTAGTAGCCGAATCCTTCATGGCCCACCACTAAAATCAAGGGGTTGCGGTGAAAGCCGCAGCCCCTTTTTCGTTGGATTGTGAAGTAATTGTGAACACGTGCGGATTCAAATCCCGCCTTCGGCAACAGGATAATACTCATTGGGATATCGGCTGATCGCCGAAGTCCTGCTTCCTTAAAGGATGCAGTACCTCGATCTCCTTCGCTTTTTCGGAGTCTCCTCTTAAGCCGTCCGACAGTCCCATTTCAATTTCAGATCTCCTGCAATTATTGAACGAAAAAACGGTTTTGCGAGATCATTGGATTACGATTTCGTTTTTACGGGTTCATTTATGACGTTTTCGGCGGGTCCCCGATAGCGCAACTTGCTTAATGGTAACGACTTAGGGTGCCGGTATAACTCTTGCAAATTGTTCAACAATCCATCAATTGGGCAAGGAGGTTTGACAATGATGCAAGGGAGAGGTCGTGCAACCATAAAGATCATTTCGCTCACTATCTTGGCGCCTCCTTTGCTCCCTCGCCCTCTTCCCACCCACCCCAAAGGCAGATTTCCATCGTTCCCATGACCCGTATGACAAACACCGGCCCGAGAATCAGACAAACGGGTACCCGCGTTTCGGATAGAAGCCGATACCGAAGGCTGGCGGGCAGGATTATTGTCACAGGTATTCACGAGAGATGTCATCAACGAGAGCTTTGAGACTCCCCGTTGCATGACGCTTCAAAAACTTCCGGAGGTGGAATGGTATGAGTTACAGTGCAGGAAGAGTATCTTCCGGGAACGTCCTTTTCATCGGCCTATCGATCTTTGCCCTGCTGTTTTTCTACAGCGGAAACGCGGATGCCTTCTCCCAATTTTATGTTGACCGCGGCTGTGCCGGGTGTCATGGTGCCACTCCAACCACCTGCGACGGATGTCACCACCATGGGTCATCCGGACTCCAAGCGCAAACGGACAAAGGGACCTATACGCCAGGCGAGGCGCTGGGTGTGACGTTCAATGGGGGGAGCCAGACAGGTTGGATTCGAGCCATCCTCTATCTGAACAACGTGGAAGTAGCAAGAAGCACGGGCACAGGCTCTCCGCCTCGGGGTGGATCGGGATTCCCGATCCTTTTCAACACGAATGCGCCGGCCACGCCCGGGACGTACACCTACCAGGCCGCCTGGTTCGGGAACTCGAATGATACCGGTTCAACCCACGGCGAAGGAAGGGTTTCCACCAACTCCTTTACGGTAACGGCGGGTGCGGACACGACGCCGCCGACGGTGAGCACCACCAGCCCGGCCAACAACGCGACCGGCGTGGTGGTCAACACCGCCGTCGCGGCCACGTTCAACGAACCGATCGCCCCCGCGACGATGACCGCTGCTTCGTTCACCTTGAGCGGCGGCGTGACCGGGACGGTGTCCCTGAACCCCGCGGGCACGATCGCAACGTTTACCCCGTCGGCGTCCCTTGCCAACAGCACGATGTACACGGCGACGCTCACCACCGCCATCACGGACGTCGCCGGGAACGCACTGGCGGCCAACCGCGTGTGGAGCTTCACCACCGGCGCGGGTGCGGACACAACGCCGCCGACGGTGACCTCCAGGAGCCCGGACAACAACGCAATGGGCGTGGCGGTCAGCACTGCCGTCACGGGCACATTTGACGAAGCAATCGCCCCCGCGACCCTGACAGTGGCCTCGTTCCTCCTGAGAGCCGGAGTCGACAACGTGACCGGGACCGTATCCCTGAACCCCGCGGGCACGATCGCAACGTTCAACCCGTCGGCGCCTCTTGCGGACAATACGACGTACACGGCAACGTTCACCACCGCCATCACGGACGTCGCCGGGAACGCGCTGGCGGCCAACCACGAATGGAGCTTCACCACCGGCGCCGCCGGCGCGGTCGTGCCGTCGTCTGCGGACGACGACGGGTGGTTCGGGTGCGCAGTGTCCCCTGCGGGCGGAAGGAATGGTGGGATCTTAGGCACTTATGGGCCCCTGATTCTCCTCGCCCTCGGGATCGCATTCCGGAAGCGGGTGCGGAGGAGGAAAGAGTAATCGGCGCATCCGGCTTGAAGCAGCTATAACGTACACCCCGAGCGGGCAGGGAGTGGAATATCTCCCTGCCCGCGCTTTTACGCGGAATCCTTCATGGCCCACCATGAAAATCAAGGGGTTGCGGTGAAAGCCGCAGCCCCTTTTTCGTTGGATTGTGAAGTAATTGGGAACACATACGGATTCAAATCCCGCCTTCGGCAACATGATAATACTCATTGGGATATCGGCTGATCGCCGAAGTCCTGCTTCCTTCAAGGATGCAGTGCCTCGATCTCCTTTCTCCTGCAATTATCGAACGAAAAAACAGATCTTCGAAGTCAATGGATTACGACTTCGTTATTACGGGTTCATTTAAGAAGTTTTCGGCGGGTCCCCGATAGCGCAACTTGCTTAATGGTAATGACTTAGGGCACCGGTATAACCCTTGCAGAATGTTAAATAGCCCATCAATTGGGCAAGGAGGGTTTGACAATGATGCAAGGGAGAGGTCGTGCAAGCATAAAGATCATATCGCTGTTGTTGCTCTTGGGGCTCTGTCCTACTCCTGCGGCGGAGGTGACGCAGACCCGATGACCTCAACGGACACACCCACGGACATACCCGCGAGCATGCCCGCTAAAACACTCAGCTGGCAACCCCCGACCTCCTATACCGACGGCATGCCAATAAATTCAGAGACCGACATCCAGAGTTTCGAGATCTATGTCAAAGAGACTCCTTCGTTCGATCCGAAAGACGTCGCGATTGCCTCGGTCGCTCAGACGGACAGGTCTTTCAACCTCGCATTGTTGTACCCCGACATATCCCAAGGGGTGACGTATTACGTTTCCATCCGGGTGGCCATGAAATCTGGCGCGGTATCCGACTTTTCCGCCCCCGTGTCGTTCTCCCTCTGATTCAGTACGTATGATGGTTTGGTTGCTCTTGGATTGGTGCACTCCTATCAGTAAGTCACCTTCGTCTTGACGATGTACTGTACCTGGCTTATCGTCGGATCGCCGTCCAGGGGAAACGCCAGATCAAGGTGGATGATGTTTCCCAACCCCGACCGGGTCATTCCAAGCCGGAGGCCGAAACCGACATCCCGCAGGATACCGGCATCCTTTGCATTCAGGTAGTCCTCGCCCCAGGCCCTCCCCATGTCGTAGAAGACGGCCCCTCCGACGCGGACCAATCGGAAGAGATACAGGGACGAGTAATATCGTCCTTCCAGCGTGAAAAGGGCGCTTCTGTCACCGGCCTGATAATTGCGCGGATATCCGCGCAAGCCGTTTTCCCCGCCGATCACCAACTCATGGTCCTGGTCGAGGTTTACTCCCATGTTGCCGGACAGCATAGAGAAGAAAAGCCAATTTTTCGATAAGGGTACATACAAGCGGCCGCTGGCTTTCAGGGTCGTGTCACGCACCGACCCACTCTCGACCCGGCCATCGGCGGAGCTATCCACGAGCATGGTCGATGAGTCCGTGTTACGTATACTTGTTTCGAACTGACCGCTGAAGACGATCGCCTCGCGATCGGCACCGAGGCAGGTGCTCGAGTAACCCAGCGACGCGTTAAAGCGGGTCCCAAGGTAAAAATCCTCGGTCCGCTCAATACGGTCGCGGTTTTTCGCCTTCTCGAAGATGTCTTCCACGAGCTCAAAGCCGACCCAGGGGTACACCAGGATCCGATCGGAAGGGACGGGGTCGGAGGGGATGT
Source organism: uncultured bacterium (assembly GCA_963741515.1). Taxonomy (GTDB): domain Bacteria; phylum Desulfobacterota; class Deferrimicrobia; order Deferrimicrobiales; family Deferrimicrobiaceae; genus UBA2219. The sequence goes on along the minus strand of CAVUIA010000007.1, from coordinate 343,810 downwards.
TGCCCGGCGCGGGCGCAAACCGCGATTCGTCCCGGGCGAATCCGATCGTGAAGCGCTTGACCCAGCTGTTTTTCCGATCCGCCGACCATCCCCCCCACACATTCATTTTTTTTGCATGCGTCTGATACTCTTCCGCAACGCCTACGCGATTGTAGAGAGTATCCACCCGCAGGTCGTCCACGATGCTTGCGCCGGCGGCCCAGCGGGTGTCGAGGGCGTAAAAAGGCCGCTCGAAGACGGCGCTCCGCTTCCGCCCGTCGCTGTTGTTGGAATAGATCAGTTCGGTCCGAAGCCGGGTGCCACCGACGTTCGCCGAGGATAGAAACACGCTGTCCACATCCCGGTCAGGTGTCGTGCCGTGCGAGTAACCGACCCCGACGCCCGTTCCCAGAAAGTTCGTATCCGAAATATCGATGCTTGCCGTGTTCGCCCCTCCCTGTCGCCCGAAAGAAACCCCCGGCCTCAGGGTCCAAACGTCGCGGGTGAGGACCTCTACATCGACGCGGTTTTCCTGAAAAGCGATCGGCCGGATCCTGACATCGTAGAAAAACTGGTTCGACCGCAGGATTCGCTCCGACTCGTCGAGAATCCGTCTGTCATATGCGTCGCCGCTCCGGAACAGGAGCTGTTTCCGGATCAGCCAGGGGCGTGTCTTGATGTGGAGTTTGTTCGCCAGTCGGAAGAGCCAGTTGTCTTCCTTGGGATCGCCGGTGTCGAAGATATCCTCGTTGCGTATGAAGATTTCCCCTATTACGGCGCTGCCGGCCGCCAGTTCCTCGTCGTATGGAAGGCGCACCTCCGATGCGTTGGGTGAGCCTGGTTCCCTGACAGGCAAGGGTTCGGCGGAGCATACGGCATGAGTACAAAACACAAGGCAAAGAAAATATGCGCGGGCGACAGGATGCATAAGGCTCCTGGTACGTCATGCGCCATTACCTTTTGTAATAGTCTGATTCTTCGAGACCGAATTAACAACAATCCAAACACGATCCAAAGCTTTTTCCTGGCCGGCGGTTCGGGGATTGCTGCACCGGCATCTTATAAATGTGTCTGGATATCGGATCGGACGAAAGAGGTGCCTGCGCGGGGCGGCGTTGGCAATAAGCGGTGACGAGGGGCCCCTACGGAGATAAACATGAGTGTTCAAAACTACACCACTTCTTTTTTGGTAGACGAGTCTCCTGAAGAAGTCTTCAGCGCCATCAACAACGTTCGTGGCTGGTGGTCACAAGCTATTGAGGGCGACACCGACAAACTCGGCGCTTTGTTTTATTACCATTATCAAGACGTTCACCGTTGTACATTCAAAATCACCGGATTCGTACCTGGCAAGAAAGTCGTCTGGCACGTTCTGCAAAACTACTTTAACTTTGTCAAAGACAAGACCGAGTGGACCGGCACAGACGTTGTTTTTGAAATTGCCAAGAAGGGTGGCAAAACAGAAGTTCACTTTACGCATGTTGGACTTGTGCCTGCAAATGAGTGCTACGGTGTTTGCTCGGACGCATGGGGCTCGTACATCACCGGCAGTTTGCGCGACCTCGTTACCACGGGCAAAGGTAAGCCAAACCCGATAGAGGAAGTTGTTACAAGAGCTCGTAAAATGAGCCGCAAGGCGTCTTAATCAGGAGGTTGGGCGAACGCCAGTTTCATCACGGATCCGATCACCATCCCCAGGACCTCCTAGATGGAACAACCGGCTAATGAAAATATTTATTGACACCGAATATATTTGGGACTATGGTCCCAAATATGGAAGAGAGCGCCACCAAAGCCATCGCCGCAGCCATCACGAACCTGCTTCGCCCCCTGGTCGTGTTCCTCCTGCGGAACGGCGTTCCCTACTCGACCTTCGCCGATATCGCGAAGCGCGTCTACGTGGATGTGGCCACCGAGAAATTCGATATTCCGGGACGGAAACAATCCAAATCGCGGGTCTCCATCCTCACCGGCCTTTCCCGGAGAGAGGTGTTGCGCGTGAAGCGGCTTCCGGCGCAAGACGATCCCGGGGCCCTGGATCGGATCAACCGGGCGGCGCGTGTCATCGCCGGCTGGGTGCGGGACCGCAGGTTCAGCGACGAATCGGGACACCCGACGGATCTCCCGTTCGATGGAGGAGACGTCTCCTTTCTGCAACTCGTCAAGGCGTACAGCGGGGATGCGCCTGCCCGCGCGGTGCTCGATGAACTGGCGAGAGTCGAGGTCGTCGAGCGGACTTCCGATGGAAGGATTCGCCTGCGCGAGCATTCGTACATACCGAAAGGTCGGGAAATCGACAAGATCGCTATCCTCGGCAGCGACACGTCCGACCTGGTCTCGACCATCGATCACAATATCTGCCACCCGGACGCGCCCTTCTTTCAGAGGAAAGTAAATTACGACAACCTCCCCTCCGAGGCTCTTCCCGAACTGAAGAAACTGGCGGGGGAACATTCGCAGGCGTTGCTGGAACGCATGGACCGGGTGATGAGCGAGCGTGACCGGGACGCTAATCCCCGGATAGCCGGGACGGGCCGAAAGCGGGCAATGCTCGGAATCTATTATTTCGAAGAGGACTACAAGGGAGAAGACGAATCATGAATCCAAAGGGACTAACCGCCCGGTTCCTGGTTGGAGTCTTGTTGCTGACGGTGGTTTCCTTTACTTTATCCACCTGCACGGGGACCACCACCGATTTGGCGGGCGGGGGAACCAGCGGCACGGGGATCAGCACGGGTTCCATCTCCGCATTCGGCAGCGTGGAGATGTGCGGCGTGCATTTCCTTACCGACAACAGCGTCTCACCGGGCTTCATCACGCAGAAAACATCCCATGGCATGGACCATTCCTCCGAGATGGACCGGGACCTGTTCCGGGTCGGGATGGTCGTGACCATCCACCACGGGGCCAACGACAACAACGCGGTTCGGATCGAATACCGGGACAACCTCCAGGGGCCCATCGCCGCCAGGAATTCCGGCGCGGACAACACCGTCACGATCCTCGGACAAACCGTCGTTGTGGACGACGCCGCAGTCTTTGCCACTCTCGACCTGAACGCGATTGTGGGAGTCAGCGGGTTCGTGGATTCCGCCGGCCGGATCCGCGCGACCTACATCGAACGGAACTCCCAATCCCACCATCACGGCGGCGAGAACGAGGTCAAAGGATTCGTCTCCGTCCTGTCTACGTCCGGATTCCGGCTCGGCCCGTTGCCCGACGGGACCGGGACGACCGTGGAGGTTTCGTTTTCACCGGCGGTGGGTGCGGGACTGGCCAACGGGGAATACGTCCAGGTCGTCACCACCGGCCTGCAGCAGGTTCCCGGTGTGATCACTGCCGCGCGGATCGATAAACTTTCCCCCCGGACGGTTTTTCCGGAAAATTCCATGGTCGACCTGGAAGGGCTGGTCACCGCTTCCCCGAGCGGTTCCGGGAACGTTATCTCCTTCGCCGTGGAGGGGAAGCGTGTGCAAATGGACGGTGCCACGCAGTATGTCGGTGGGACAGCAGCGAATATTCAACCCGACGTGAGATTGCAGGTCCAGGGCACGGAGAACAACGGGGTTCTCTCCGCCGCCAAGATAATTTTCCGGTGAACGTCCCCGCCATGCGCACCATAGGGGGGAAATTCAAAACCACGCAAGATCTCACATTGCGAAAAAGGGAGATGGATATGTCGAACAAGAATGTGCGGGGATTTGTCGGTGTTCTTTTCCTGGTCTTGATCGCGGCGTTGCTTGCCGCCTGCGGCGGGTCGTCGGGAGGAGGGGGCACCTCGTCCCTTGCGTCGCCAACGTCCAGCCTCGCCCCTCCGGCGGCAAGAACGGTCGTCGGGACGGTGGACGCGGGAACCGCAACGTCAGCAGGCGACCTGTCGGCCGAGGGCGCCCCTTCGGCCATGATGGAGGGAACGCGGGTTTCCCTCGACGGAGGAACCGCAAGCGTACAGGTGGGCGCGGACGGGCGGTTCGCGATGACGGGGATCGCCAACGGCGACCACACCCTTGTCTTCCACCTCGGGGGCGGCGGGACCGCGGAGGTCCCCTTTCGGATGCTCGAGGGCCGGGGCCTGAACCTCGGGACGGTGCGGATCCGGAACGGGCACACGGAGGGGATCGGAGGGTTCGACGGATTCCATTTCGGATTTGTCGATTCCGACGGCGACGGGATCAACGATCTGTTTGTCGACGCCGACGGCGACGGGATCTGCGACGACAACACCCTCTATCACGGCTACCCGTACATGATGAACCACGGATATGAGGACGGCAACGGCGACGGCAGGAACGATCATTTCCGGGACGCGGACGGGGACGGTATCAACGACCTCACGGGGAGACCCTACGGGCACGGATTCGGGTTTGCCGATAATAACAGCGACGGGATCAACGACTTCTTTGTCGATGCGGACGGGGACGGGATCTGCGACCTGACCGGGATGGCTTACCGCCATCCCTTCGGCTACAGAGATGACAACCACGACGGCAGGAACGACCTCTTCCGGGATGCGGACGGGGACGGGATCAATGACCTCACCGGGATGCCGTACGTCGGGATGCCGGGATGGGTCGACCTGGACGGCGACGGGCTGAACGATTTCTTCCACGATGCGGACGGTGACGGGATCAACGACCTCACGGGGATGCACTACGGTCACGGGTTCGGATGGCGCGACGCCGACCGGGACGGCCGCAACGACCGGTTCCGGGACGCGGACGGCGACGGGGTCGTCGACGGGCCCGCGGGGCCGTACGCGCAGATGCACTATGGGTACGGGTTCCCGGGGCACCACACGGATGCGAACGGCGATGGCATCGACGACGCAACCGGCGAACCCTTCCATCATGGCTTCGGCTGGGTGGATGCGAACGGGGACGGCATCAACGACGCCTTCATAGATGCGAACGGCGACGGGATCAACGACCTGACGGGGCACCTCCACGACCCGATCGCCTGGCCCATGGGAACCCCGCACATGGGCGGCGGGGGATTGATGTAGGAGATTCGCCTTCCGGGAACGCAGGGGGTGCCGGGGGATTCCCGGCGCCCCCTTGCCATTCGTAAGTGGCCTGCCCGTTCAAATGGGTCCAGGTTATTCGGGTCATTGCCATGGCCTGTTTGTCGTCAGGTCCCAACCGCCTGTCATTACGGCGTCGCCGCTTCCATCCGGTTTCATGGGGGTATATTCGATCTTGATCCTTGAAAACGACAGCGATACCAGGTCGACCGGGTGATTATCCGCCATGGGCATCGGCGGCGATCCCACGTTCGTCGGCGTCTCGATGCGATAACCGCTGACCCTTATATCCTGCAGGATGATCCGGAGGTAATCGAAACGAGTGTCACCCAGTTTCTTGCAGCTAAAAACGCCGTCCCGGATATGCTGGCCGGAAGCGCCCATCTGGAACACGCGCGTGGAATGCTTCCCCGTTCGGGTGGTGAACTTCAGATCCTGCATCTGCACCGATGTCGCCGTTCTGGATAGCGTCCCAGCTAAACTTGCCGGCACGGACTCCCCGAACGCCCAAGTCATGACGTAGATCTCGTTTAAGTGTCGGTCAACCAACGAATCCCCGTCGATACCGGAAAGCTTGATGAAACATTCGACGGGAGCGGCCTCCGTCCGCCCCGGAGCCAGGATCGAAACCCCGAAAATGGCCAGGCTGACAACCAGCGGGCAGAAGACCTTCCCTCGCATGAACGACCCGGTGTTCATCGGTTTCCCTCCTTATCAAGCCGTCTCAAGAATCCGGGTTGCGGTTGGGGATCCACGCAACGGGCAGCCTACGGGGTGCGGCCGGACGCGACAACTCGTCGGCGAAGCTTCATCCCCCTTTCCGAAAGGGTCCGAAAACCGAAAAGATATCCGTGATGTTCAAGTGAGGTCGCCTCCGCTGCGGAAACCGTCAACGGTTCGTGGCGTCGGAAGGGAATATCTGCCTGCTTTTACGGCAAGAACGGGTTTACTTCCATTGGTTGGCGATAATAAATATTATACAATATAGGTAAATTCTGGCGAATCGGTAATTCAGGGACCCACCCGGTCTGCACGGGTTCGGCGGCCTTATCGGCCGCGGGACCGATACCGGAGGGGGTGATCCGTTGAATCGCAACCGGACGCCATCCCATCCCGCAGTTCCCATCCCGAGAGGATCGTTCCCTGTCATGCGCAGGCAAGAGGTGTTTCCCGGTGAGGCCCTTGCCGGGGAATGCCGGAATCCATTCCCCAAAAGCAGGCGGCTCCCGAACCCTTGAAACAGCCCGGGGAAGACTCGGGCGGGAAAGGGGCATCATATGAACCTCCGGACCGTCGGGCAGGCAAGGAAAGCGCGGGTGCTCATGGTCCTGGCGATATCGGTCGCCGCCGCCTGTGGCTGCGCGACGCCCGGTACGGGAGCGCTCGATTCCCACCAGAAGAGTATCGGGGGGGTCCTCGAGGAGGAGTACTTCGTTCCCAGGAAGCCGGTCGATCGCGCCTATATCGGTTGCGCCTGGTCCCGCCAGTTCGGGCCAATCGAAGATCCGGCAGTGGCCGACATCCGCACGAAGAAGGAGCGGTCGCTCAACAACGTCCAGCAGGATTTCGCCTACAGCCGGGGGATCTCCCTCGGAGGCACGGTGACCTCGGAGACCGCCGGGGGACTTGCGGTCGGCCAGAGCGGCCTGGCGAAGGCGAAGCTCGAAGGGGTCGAGGTGATCACGGCTGTCTCGCTCGCCGACATTCCGTTCGAGCCCGACGTCTCCTATGTGACCGAGGCGCTGCGACTGGCGAACTTCCGGATCAAGGACGAGAAGGCGGCCCGGGCCGAGATGACCGGCAAGGCCGGGGGGGGGCTTACCAACGTCGCGGGCACCGGGATCGACGTGACGACCGGTCCCGCAAGCGCGGGAGGATCCCTGGGCGGCGGCTCGACATCCCGCATGGCGACGGAGGGCGAGGGCCTGGTCGTCGCCTACAAGCTCCACAGGATCGATCCGAATACGTACCGGGTGAAGGAGTCCGGGAGCCTTCGACTGGACCTGAACCAGAGCGTTGACGTTCCCTCCTCCGGGACCCTCCTCAAGGCGAGACTGGAGGTCATCGAGCCGGGTTCGGGGAAATCGCTCCCGACGAATCTCCTCTGGGCATGCCCCCGGGCGGAAGCCCGCCGGCGGGACGTCACCGCGGCCTGGCTGGTCGACATCCGCCCGACGGACCCGAAGCGGAAGTCGCTGACGATCGCCTTCCCGGCCTACCCGAAGATCGACGACTGCCGGAGCTACGAAGGGATCGTCCACTCGCGGATCGACCCGGCGACCGACCGGATCGTCCGCCAGAAGATCCGGGTGACCGTCGTGGATGGAGAGCTTACGGACGACTTCCGGCCGAAGCAGTGGGACGCGCGGGCGGCGATGCAGGACGAGTCGTTCAGCGTCCGGCAGGTGCGCCCCTCCGAGCTAGGGTCGAAGTGAGGTTGCGGCCGCGCGGAAGGAGGAACGGATGAGATCGCTTCGGAGGCCGATGATGGCCTGCATCCCGCTGATCTTCCTGCTCGCGTTGGTCCAGGCCGACGCGGCGGAGAAGCCGGCCGTAACGCGGGTCGACGCCCGGTACCTGGACCGCATGGTGGTTTTCAAGGTGGAGTGGCAGTCGCCGAACCCGGTCTCTTTCATCCGGGTCCATATCGGGAAGATCCGACGGGAGATCAAGATCGACGAATACGACAACCGGCGGAACCAGGCCGGCTACTGGGGGGAATCGACGGTCGAGTTTGCGCTGGCGCCGGAGCAGGGCCAGGAGGGCGTCCCGTATGTACTCCAACTGGAGGATGACCTCCGCCAGAAGAGCGACCAGGTCACCGGAAAGGTGATGTTTTCCGCGTCGGCCGGAAAGGACGCCGACGATACCTGGGGGAAGGCTCATCTCGACAAGTTCGCCAATCCTCCCCCGCTCGGCGCTCCGCAAACTTCTTCCACCCCGTATACCCCGTTCGATCCGGTTACCGGCCAGCCCCAATCCACGACGGGAAGTTACCCCGCAGGAAGCTATCCGCCAGGGAGCAATCCACCGGGAAACAGTCCCTCGGGTGACGGCACGGTTTTCTATATCGAGAACATCGGCCACGAATATCGGGATGGGGTCGTGAGCGTCGTGGTTACGGTGGTCGAGCCCTCCGGTGCCGGCGTAAAGGAAATCGTCGTCGTTGTCGTCGACGCGAACCAGAACCAGATCTCCGGCGACCGGTTGACCGACATTTCCCTCGTCAACGGGCGATACAAGGCGACCAGGATGTTCCAGTTGCCCGATGGAACGTACTACCTGCAAAGCCAGGCGGAAAGCCGGAACGGCACGTTAACCTCCATAGTGACGAGCAAGGAACTGAAGGTGGGTAAATGAACCTCGCCTGAAACGGATGTCTTTTGCCTGACCGTGGGGGATGGAACCATGAGCCGGTATCCGATCCTGCTGTTGTGCTGCCTCGCGCTCCTAGCCTCCTGCGGTTCCAATAAGCCCAAGCCCACCGACACCGCCGAATCGAAAACCACCTACACGTCCCTCAAGTTGGGTCTTCCCAGTCCCGTCCGCGGGGCGGTGGAGCAGACGAACGTCTACCTGACCAGCGATGCGGCGATCGTGGCACAGGCGGAACTGGAGGACCTGAAGGGGGAGATCGAGGTGCGCTGGGACTGGATCGCCCCGGACAACCAGGTCTACGTGTCGGCGCGCCGGAAAGTGGGGCCGAGCGAGGGAATGTATTACCCGAGATCGGCGGTTTCCCATGCCATGAACGTGGACGGGGAGGACGCCTCGACGCGTCCCGGGCTTTGGACGGTGGCGTTTCTCGTCGACGGGGTCCTGAAGGAATCCCGGCGTTTCCAGCTGGAACCGGGGCTGACGACGATCAAGTCCGCGTTGGCGCCTTCGGATCCGAGGAAGTGGGCCCTGGTGGTAGGAATCGAGAAGTACTCCAATCTCCCGGCGGTGGAGTTCGCCGCATCGGACGCGAAGTCGGCGGCGAACTCCTTTATCCATCTTTTGGGCGTTCCGGAACGGCAGGTGGTGATTCTGGAGAACGAAAAGGCGACGCGATCGGCGGTGACGTCGCGGCTGAAGGACTACTTCCCCGGGAATCTGGGTCCGGACTCCGTTCTCTACGTGTACTTTGCGGGACACGGGATGCCGGAGGTGACGACCGGGGAACCGTACCTGATGCTGTTCGACAGCGAGTCGACGAACGTGTCCAGGACGGGTTACGGGATGAAGGAACTGCTGTCGGACATCGGGTCTCTGAAGATCCGGCAGTCGTTCCTGTTCACCGACGCCTGTTTTTCCGGCATGGCGGCACGGGGGGACAAGATGCTGGTGCCGGGGGCCCGACCGGCGGTGCTGCGGGTCGAGGACGTTGGCGTGGCCACGGGGAAGGTGGTGGCCATAAGCGCCTCGACGGGGGCGCAGCTGTCCCACCTCTACACGGAAAAGCGGCACGGGCTGTTCACCTACTTCCTGCTGGACGGTTTGCGGGGACCCGCGGACGGCAACGGGGACGGCACGATCTCCACGGGGGAACTCTACGCGTACCTGAAGGAGAACGTGGAGCGGGTGTCGCGCCGGACGACGATGGCCCAGGTGCCGTCGATCGCTCCCCGGGTCGAGAACGTGGCGGGACTGCCGTTGGTACATGCGTCCAAGCCCGGGAAACAATGAGGAGGGGGCCATGCGCAGGCGGTATCGGATCATGGGAACCTTGCTGGTGATGGTCGTTCTCCACCTGTCCGTCCTTCCCTGCCTGTGGGCAGCGGACGATCAGCTCGTGGCAACAAGGAAGGTGACGACGAACGACCCGCTGTTCATCCCGCTGTCGGAGGAGCAGGAGATCAAGAAGGGCTTGGCCTGGTACTGGTACGTGCTCGGGGTTGCGGCGATCGCGGGAATCGCCGCGGCAGCCGGCGGGGGAGGCGGCGGAAGCAGCAGCGCAGCCGCATCGACCGGTTCCGTGACGGGATCGTGGTGACGTCCATGGAAAGAGATGGGATCTCTTGCGCAGGCGTGTTCCGGTTTTCTCTTTTCGCGGCGTTTGTTTTTTCCGTCACCCTGGCTTCGTGCGGGAGCAGCCAGGTCGGTACGCAGGCTACGGTCGGGACCGGAGCGCTCTCCTTCACCGTGGCGTGGGAGACGCCGCCGGAATCCGGATTTTCGCGGAACCCCGAAGTGATTTCCGCACCCCGGATCGCCGCCGCCATCGATGTCTGCACGGATTACGGGATCGACACGGTGACGATGAAGGTGCTGTCCGGTGACAACGTGCTGGCATCCGCAGGGTACACCTGTTCCCTGCATGAAGGAAAGCTGACGAACGTTCCGGCGGGGAACAACCTGGTGCTGCGACTCGAGGCGAATGTCCCCGGGGCCGGCATCGTGTGGACCGGGGACGTCGGTTTCAATCTGGGGGTCGGCGAGGAAAGGAATCTGGGGGAGATCTCCATGTCCTACACCGGGTCGGACACGACTCCCCCCACCATCCTCTCCGTGTCTCCCGTAAACGACGCATTCGATGTGACGGGTAATTCCACGATCCGCATCCGGTTCAGCGAAAGGATGGCGATCAATACCGTGCAGGACGCCGGGGCCATCGAGGTTACGGACAACGTAACCGGTTCGTTGCCTGGCAGTATTCTGTACAACGCAACGGACAAAGTCGCAACGTTCACGCCGGACTCGCCTTTCGCTGTCGGCTCCCGGGTCTCGGTGTCGGTAACGGCAAATCCGACGGACATGGCAGGCAACAGAATGAGTGCGCCTTATCCTTTCGGGTTTTCCGTCCGGTATCCGGGGCAGTGGGGAACCCCCTTCCACATCGAAACCAACCAGTTCACCACCGGCAACGGATACGGCCCCTATTCGGATGTCGCGCTGAACGACAAGGGGGACGCGTTTGCGGTGTGGCAGGAAACGATCGGCAGTCCGATCTATGTATACGGGTCCCGCTATGACGCTTCGAGGAACAGGTGGGAGACGCCGGCAAACATATCCCCGACGACGACGAATTATTGCTGGGGCGCCAGGGTGGCGGCGGACAACGTCGGAAACGCGATCGCGGTCTGGAGCCAGGAATATGGATACGTCGTCGCGAAAAGGTATTCCGGCGGGGCCTGGACGCAACAGGTCACCTTCAACGATCTCGCGATCCAAGGGTATGCCAGCGGACACGGCGTCGCCATGGACGGCGCGGGAAACGCCTTGATCTCTTATGTCGCCATCCTGAACGGCACGGAAAATATATATGTCTCCAGCTACTCCCCGACTACCGGGCAGTGGAACCTAAACGGGTATTCCGCCGGGGCAAACTGCCAGGGACCGATCCATGGGCAGAAAATCGCGATGAAGCAGGGCGCGAAGAACCACATGCTCGTGTATTCCTGCGACGACGGCATTTATCAGGATGATTCCCCGCCGAAAAAGATCGGCATCGGCGTGAATTTCGATATTTCGATCCGCGGGTTAAAGGCCGTGGCGGTATGGGACAACACGGATGGGATCTGGGCGTCGTTCAATAATCAGCAGGTTTATCCCTACGGCTGGACCGTCCCCGTGCAGATCGGCAGCGGCGGCAGTTCCCCTTCCGTCGTGATGAACGATGCCGGTCGGATCGTGGCGGCCTGGGGCGGAGGCGTCGAGAACGTTTTCGCAAGCCGTGCCACCTTCGCGGGGCAAGCGTGGGGGAGTCCGGTCAACCTTTCGGGGCAACCGCCGGGGGATACCGGAAATTACACGAGGGTGGGACTGGACAGGGACGGGGACGCGATCGTCGCCTGGCTGCAACAGGTCGATGAAGACGAGATTTATGTTTCCAGGAGATACGATTCGGGCATGGAGACCTGGGACGCCGCCGCGGAAAATATCAGCAAGAACAATCTGGACCAGGATCCTTCGCCGTTTCCGTCGCGTGCGGCATACCCGGGTTTCTCCATGAACGACAGCGGGGACGCTGTTGCCGTCTGGCTCCGTTACGAGGACGGATCGAGCTACCCGAATGTCTACTCCAGCTTTCGGTACAAGTGAGATCCCCGGTATGGGGTGCCCATGGGAATGAAACGGTCCTCGGAATCATGCGCTTCAGGGATGCGGATAGGGCTTGCGGCGCTTGTTTCATTCCTTTTTTTCGGAACCGCCGCGATCCCGGGAAATCTGCCGGCACCCGCGGGGTCGGTCGACTGGGTCGGCGGCCGCATCGAAGGGGTCGGGCACGGCACGGCCCAACCCTCCGGAAACCGGCCGACAGACCGCCTCAAGGCGATCCGCGCGGCGGAAGTGTCGGCGCAGCGGGCATTGGCGGAGACGATTCACGGCGTTCGGGTCGACGGGGAAACCAGCGTGGGAGACGCCGTCAAGCGGTACGTCCTGGAGAGCCGGGTCCAGGGGTTGGTCCGGGGCGCACGGAAAGTGAGCGAGAAGGTGGACTGGGCCGGCGATATCCCGTTCGCGACGGTCATGCTCCGCGTCTGCATGGCGGAGGGAGGGAAGGAATGCCGGGGCGCCTCTTCCCTGGCGGGAATCCTCCCGGCCGCGGAGCGTAAGGAACCCGCCTATGTCCCGGCGGTGGAGTTCGGCGACAGCTCTCCCGGGGGCAGCGGGGGAGAGAAGGCTGCGCCCGGGGACGGCAAGGTCTCGTACGACTCTTCCCGACAGGTGACCGGGTTGGTGCTGGATCTCCGCTCGACGGGGCACGTCCGGGAACTGTTTCCCGTGTTGGCAACCATCGGGGAAAAGGGAGCATTGGAGACGGTCTTCTCGGCCAAGAGGGTCCGCCCCGAAGTCATCCGTACCCATGGGGTGGCCCGATACGCCGATTCGGTTTCCCAGGCGAGGGGAAACCCGCTCGTGGGAGACAACCCGCTCGTGGTCGCCGTGGCCGAGGTGACGCAGGAGAACCTCCTGGTCATCCGGAAGGAGGCCGCGAGGGTCATCCGGGAAACGACACGGTACGGCAACGACTACCTGGCCAACGCGAAGGTGATCATCGCGGGCGGGAGATGAAACCTGATGCCGCGCAATCTGCCATGGTGCCTCGTCGCCCTTTGCATTGCGGTTCCGATGGTCTTCAGTGTATCCGCCACCCCCGCATCGGAGCCTATCGAAAGCCGCGTCGTCCGGGGTGTCGCGGGGGAAGGGGCGTGCGCGATCTTCGGCATGAGCGCGGAGCAATGCCAGCTGATCGCGCTCCAGAAGGCCCGATCCTCGGCCATCGAGCGCGCAACCGGCGTCCGGGTGGTCGCCTCGACCCTGGTGCGGGACGGCGCGGTCGCCGTGGACCTGATACGCACCTACTCCCGGGGGTTGATCATCGCCGAAAAGGTCGAATGGCTGCCGCTGGCCCAGTACCAGGAGTCTCCGGGACGGCCGCCGATCCCGGAATACCGGGTCAGGATCCGGGCGGACGTGGCGATCCCCGCGAACAGCCCGGCGCCGGTGGGGCTGTCCGCTTCCCTCAACGCCAGGGTCTTCCGCAGTGGAGAGAAGGCCCGGCTGGCGATCGAAACGAGGAGGGACGCCCTGGTGGCGGTGCTGAACATGACGGCGGATGACCGGGTCGTGCTCCTGTTTCCCAACGGGTACGAGAAGGGGAACCGGATCGAGGGGGGCAGGAGCGTCTCCTTCCCCGGGGAGGGATCGCAGGTCTCTCTGGAGATGCAGACGCTGGCGGGCCATGACCGGGACGCCGAGGCGTTCTTCGTCGTCGCCGTCGCCGCGGGACAGGAGATCGACTTCCTGTCCCTGTTCGGTGGCGGCCGCCCGATGCCGCTGCTTTCCTTCTTCGAAAGGTACGCGGAGGTTGCATCCACGGCCGACGAAGTGATTCTCCCGTACACGGTGGAGGCGAACCGATAGCTGCCGCGGCATGGACCCGCCCATGAAGCGTCGAGGAACGGAAGGGCCCTCAGAGGAGGAGCGAAAATGAAAAAGCGGACTTTTTGGGACCTTCGTGTCTTGTTGATGGCGATGCTGATCTGTGGAATCGGTGGGATTCGTTCCCCTGCGGAGGAGTTGAGGTTAGAAGTTCCCGGCGCAGTTCAAACGCCGAAGTCCCTCAAATTCCATTCCGCATCGAATCCGGAAATGTTTCGAGTTATTACGGCAGAGATTGAAAAACTGTACGAATCTGGCGTGGTGGGGAAAACAGGGATCTCAAATGCAAGTTTTAACTTGGTGACAGGGCAAATATGGCTGACTACCATTTGTGATCCAAGTACAAGTTCTGGCAGTTATAGCGGTGTAAACATTAGAAGTGGCACCATTAAAAATACGGGCTCTTCTACATGGAAAAACGTTACCATTAAAATTAAAATAAATATTATTTATACGGCTGGCATATATTCTGCGGACAGGGCTTATTGTTATATTCATGGTGTTTGTGTTAAAAATGGTGTAATGTTATTTAAGTCGCCGAGTATATTGATAACTGATAAAAGGATAGTTCAGGATTCGCAATGGTTAACCTATTATATAGATGTTAAAGGAGTGGATCTTGGTCCAGGAGATACAATTCAGGGAATGGCTTCTGTTTATGTTCAAGCATATATGAATTATGGGGCCAGCGTGTATGCAAAAATCGAATCCATAAAAATAAACCTGCAAGATTGATTTTTTAAATACTCGTGAAGAAGTAACGCTTGACAGGAAAGTACTATGTTCGTTTGAACACGAGTTGAAATGTTGCCTGTTGCTTGAATGATAAGCTGGTCCATCACGCGAAATGCGTTCCACGGAAGTCCCGGACCACGTCATCCGCCTCCTTCGTACCGGCCGCGTGATCGGTGCGGCCGGAGCCTGTCAGTTGTAGCCGGCCTCGCCGTGCTGCGAGAGGTCGAGCCCCATGACTTCATGCTCCTCCGTTACCCGCAGTCCCATAGTCTTTTCGAGGACCTTGAAGATCCCGTAAGTCACCACGAACGAGTAGACGAGAATCACTCCGACGGCGAGCGCCTGAACGGCGAGTTGCCTCGGGTTGCCGTAGAAGAGGCCGTTCGATCCTCCCGCGTTGACGGCGACCGTGGCGAATAGCCCCGTTGCCAGCGTGCCCAGGATTCCCCCGATGCCGTGGACGCCGACGACGTCCAGCGAATCGTCGTAGCGGAACGGCACCTTGAGCATCACGGCGACATAGCACACGATCCCTGCGACCAGGCCGATCGCGAGGGCTGCGGGGGGCGTAACGAACCCGGAAGCCGGAGTGATCGTCCCGAGCCCGGCGATGCATCCGGATGCGGCCCCCAGCACGGTGGGCTTCCCCCGGTGATACCACTCCGTCAACATCCACGATACGGTCGCCGCGGAGGCCGACATGTGAGTGGCCACGAAAGCGCTCGTGGAGAGGCCGTTCGCCGCAAGGGCGCTCCCGGCGTTGAACCCGAACCAGCCGAACCAGAGGATGCCCGCTCCCAGCACCGTCATCGGGAGGTCATGCGGCGCCAGGACATCGTGCCCGTACCCCTTCCGTTTTCCGGTCACAAGCGCGGCGGCAAGCGCGCTGACTCCCGCGGTAAGGTGGACGACCGTGCCGCCCGCGAAATCGAGGGCGCCGAGATTCCGCAGCCAGCCGCCGATTCCCCACATCCAGTGCGCCACGGGATTGTAGACGAGAAGCGCCCAGAGGAGCGTGAAGACGAGATAGGTCGAGAACTTGAACCGCTCGGCGAAGGCGCCCGAAATGAGCGCCGGCGTGATCACCGCGAACATCATCTGGTAGATCATGAACGCCTGGTGGGGCACCGTGGCCGCGTACCCCTCGAACGGAAGATTGCCGACTCCGTTCAAACAGAACCAGGAGAGGTCGCCGATGATGCCGCCCAGGTCCGGGCCGAAAGCGAGGCTGTACCCGACGAGCATCCATTCGATGCTGATCACGCCGATGAGGATGAACGACTGCATGATGGTGCCGAGGATGTTCTTCCTTCGGACCATTCCTCCATAGAACATCGCAAGACCTGGCGTCATGAGCATAACAAGAGCCGTCGAAACGAGAAGCCACGCCGTGTCGCCGTTGTTCATGGACCGTTTTCCTCCTGGGGACGGGTGATGGGGGCGGAGGATATACTGCAAGAAACATGCGGATTGGAATAACGGTTGCAATGTAACGCGTTAGCGGTTTCAATGGCCCGCCGGCGGCTACAGTTGTGTCCAATAATGATCAATTTGGAATGAATCGAATTATAATTGTCGATGGGGTTCGTTTATATAACAGCGGTTTATTTGTGATAACATATAGGAATAATCTGCATTTCGTCTGGGAGATCCCGTAAAGATGAAGCTGCCCGACAACAAGACCAAGATCGTGTGCACCATCGGCCCGGCCTCCGCCACGCAGGAGATCATGGAGCGGATGCTGGACGCGGGGATGAACGTTGCCCGGCTCAACTTTTCCCATGGGGCCTTCGACAGCCACCGCCAGGTGATCGCCAACCTGCGCGCGGCGGCCCGTGCCACGGGAAAGCATCTGGCGATCATGGCCGACCTGCCCGGGCCGAAGATACGCGTCGGGCAGTTCAAGGAAGAGCCGGTGGAGCTGGTGCCGGGCGATGCGATGGTGCTGACGACCGACGACATCGTCTGCGACCAGGACCGGGTGTCGGTCTCCTTCAAGCGGCTCCCCCAGGTGGTGAGGCGCGGCCATGCCCTCTATCTGAACGACGGCATCATCCAGCTCGAAGTGCTCTCCGTCGAAGGGAACGACGTCTCCTGCAAGGTGGTGGTCGGCGGCGAGCTGCGATCGCACAAGGGGCTCAACCTCCCCGGCATCGACCTGGGGATGAGCGCCTTCACCGAGCGCGACCATGAGTGGCTGAAATTCGCCGCGGAGGAACGGATCGACGCGGTCAGCCAGTCCTTCGTCGAGACCGGCGCCGACATCCGCGCGGTCCGCCAGGCGGCCGAGGAGCTCGACTATCACCCCTTCATCATCGCCAAGATCGAGCGTTCGAACGCCCTGGACCACATGGACAGCATCCTCGACGAGGCGGACGGCATCATGATCGCCCGGGGCGACCTGGGGGTGGAGGTGCCGGTCGAAAGGACCGCCCTGATACAGAAAGAGCTGATGCGCAAGGCCAACCGGCGGGCCACGCCGGTCATCACCGCGACGCAGATGCTCGAGTCGATGACCCACAGCCGGCGGCCGACCCGCGCCGAGGCCACGGACGTCGCGAACGCCATCCTCGACGGCACGGATTGCGTGATGCTCTCGGGGGAATCGGCCATGGGGAGATACCCGGTGGAC
Source organism: uncultured bacterium (assembly GCA_963741515.1). GTDB lineage: Bacteria > Desulfobacterota > Deferrimicrobia > Deferrimicrobiales > Deferrimicrobiaceae > UBA2219. Next base: position 326,576 of record CAVUIA010000007.1, on the reverse strand, counting down.
GCCGTGGCGATGCTGGCCGGGATCGCGGCGGCCATCGAGCCCCACAGGGAGCCGGTCACGGTGCAGGGATTGTTCGATGGAGTGGAACTCAAGGGGCGGCTGAAGCCGGCGCACCTCGTCGCGGTGGGAGTCGAGGCGAGCATCCGGTTCGCGACCCCCGCGGCGGTCTTCGTGCCGACCCGCAGCGGCGCCACGGCGCGGAGCCTGGCCCTGTGCAGGTTGCCGGTGTGGATCATCGGCGTCAGTTCTGAACAGCAGACCTGCCAGGACCTCGCCTTTTCCTACGGGGTCTATCCCGTGTTCGACCCGGTCCATCCGGACGACTGGAACGCGTATGTGCGCGATTGGCTGGAGAGTCACCAATTGGCGGGCGACCTGGCCGTCGTGACGGAAGGCCCCTCGCGCAGGCACCCCGATGCGCACAACCGCATGGAGATCATAGACCTCAGGCGTCCGCAGCGGCCATAATATCCGCAGGAGGCGAATAACCGACGGGAGGTGAACCCCATGAAGAAAATGTTCTTCACGGGAGGGTTGGCTGTCGCCCTTGCCTCACTGGTCCTCGCAATCGGCGCAACGGCCGAAACGCCCGCCAAGGCTCCTTCCGGGCCGGTCGCCAAAACGGAGGCACGTCAGCTTACCACCCGGTTCAAGCCTTGGACCGGCGACTTCGACGGGATGCTCGAGCGCCGAGTGATCCGGGTTCTGGCGCCCTATAGCCGGTCGTTGTACTTCAACGACAAGGGGCGCGAGCGCGGTCTCGCCGCCGACAGCGTGCGAGATTTCGAGCAGTGGATCAACAAGAAATACGCGAAACAGCTCGGCAAACGGCCGATCACCGTTTTGATTCTCCCCACGACTCGGGACAAACTGCTTCCGGAGGTATCCCAGGGCCGCGGGGACATCGCCGTCGGGAACCTCACCATCACCGAAGACCGGCGGAAGGTCGTGGACTTCGTCTCGCTGCCGGATCAGACGTCGGTGAAAGAACTGGTCATCACCGGGCCGAAATCCCCGGCGATCGCCACGGCGAACGATCTGGCGGGCAGGACGGTCCACGTGCGCAAGGCGTCGAGCTATCACGAGAGCCTCGCGGCGCTGAACGGGCGGTTCGCGAAAGAGGGCAAACCCGCCGTGAAGATCGTCCTCGTCCCCGACGCGCTGGAGGACGAGGACATGATGGAGATGCTCAACGCCGGCCTCCTGGAGACGATCGTCGTCGACGACTGGAAGGCGGGGATGTGGGCGCAGGTCCTGCCGAAGATCAAGGTGAACGAACAGGCGGTCGTGAGGGAAGGCGGGCAGATCGGCTGGGCGACCCGCAAGGGCAGCCCGAAGCTGGAAGCGGAGATCCTCGCTTACATGAAGGCCAATCTCACCAAGGGAGTGATCACCGGTCGCGTAAAGCAGCACATGCGGCGGGTCAAGCAGATCAAGGACTCCACCGCAAAGGAGGACAGGAAACGGTTCGAGCAGACCTACGCGCTGTTCGAGAAGTACGGGAAGCAGTACAACTTCGACCCGCTCATGCTCGCCGCCCAGGGATACCAGGAGTCGCAGCTGAACCAGAACGCGAAGAGCCACGTGGGCGCCATCGGGGTGATGCAGATCATGCCGGCCACCGGCAAGGAACTGAAGGTGGGCGACATCCGGATCACCGAGCCCAACATCCACGGCGGCACCAAATACATGGACCAGCTCATGACGAAGTACTTCCCCGACGCCGGATTCGACGAAGTCAACCGCACCCTGTTCGCCTTCGCGAGCTACAATTGCGGCCCCGGGAACGTCTCGAAGATGCGCAAGGCGGCCGAAAAGAGCGGGCTCGACCCGGACCAGTGGTTCAACAACGTCGAGATCGTGACCGCGCAGAAGATCGGCATCGAGACCACGACGTACGTCCGGAACATCTACAAGTATTACGTCGCATACAAGCTTTTGCAGGAAGCACAGGCGGCGGGGGAAAAGGCGCGCGAGCAGGTGGCGCCGGGCACCGGGAAATAGCCGCCCTGGTGGCAGGGGAGGTACGGATGAAACGCTTTGTCGTTCTCATCATGCTTTCGCTCTGGGCCTCCGGCTGTTCCATCGGTCCCGGCCCGAAAGAGGTCATGGGGAAATACCTCGATGCCACTTATAAAGGGAAATACCAGGAAGCGTATTCGCTGCTTTCCTCCGAGGACAAGACGGCGAAATCCCTCGACGCGTTCTCCAGAGCCGATGGATCCGACAATCCGTTCATGGCGATCATCGGGCTGAAAGACTCCTATCAGGTAACGGAAGTCAGGACCGAGGGAGACAGGGCCAAAGCCTCCGTGGCGGTTTCATCCCCGGATATCGGGGGCGCTTTCGTCGAACTGCTTCGGACGATCATGGCGAAGGGACTCGGAGGACAACTGGACGACAAGGCCCTTGAGAAGGATTTCGCTGAAAAGGCGCAGGGGAAAAATTGGCCGACCGTCACAAGAACCGAATATTACGACCTCGTGAAGGAGCAGGATGGCTGGAAGGTGTTCCTGAATTACGAAGGAATCGAAAAGTCTCAGGATTTGAAAAAGAGGGCGGAAAGCCTCGAGAAGCGGAAGAAATACGCGGAAGCCGGGACGGTCCTGGAAGAGGCGGCGAAACGGAACCCCCGGGATACGGAGATCCCCGTCAAAATCAGGGAGATGAACAAGAAGGCTGCGGAACATGAGGAAAAGCGGACGTACTTCGACAAGATCGAAGTGGTCGGCGTCCGGGTTGGGCAGGAGCACGGCGACCGGTATGGTGTCTTCGGGGAACTGAAGAATCGCGGGGATCGAACGCTCCGGGAGGTTGAGATAACCGCGTATTTCCTCGACAAGGAAGGGAACGTGGTTCATGAGGAGACGTACCGCCCCGTTTCGGCGACCGATAATCCGTTTGCGGAAAATCAATCCTTGAAACCGAACTATGCCAGGAAATTCGGGTACCGCGTCGATGGGGCGCCATCGGATTGGGCGAAAAAGGTCAAGGTTGCCGTAACGGACGTCGAGTTCCAACAATAAGAGGCCATGTTGAATTGACCGGTCCAAATCCAGCTGAACGGAGGAACCCATGAGAGCCCCGTCGAAATGGTCCGTCTGTCTTGCCGCACTGGCCCTGTGCGCCCTGGTCATCGCCCTGCAAACCCCGGAGGCCGCGGCGGGAGATGGCTATCTCCTGGTGAAGGGGGGAGTCTATTCCCCCCAGGCGAGCGACGTGGATGGCTTGAGCGAGGGCTTCAACGGAGAGGTTACCGTCGGGAAATACTTCCTGCCGCTCATCGGCGCCGAGCTCGGGGTCGGCTACTTCGAGGCGTCGAAGGACCCCGTCACGCTCACCGTTTATCCGGTGACCCTCGCGATGCGGCTCCGGCTCCCCATCCCCGTCGTCAAACCGTACGCCGTTGCGGGCGGCGGCGTCTATTTCGCGGAACGGGAAGTCTCCGGAAGGGGATCGCAGAGCGACACCGTGTTCGGCTACTTCGGCGGGCTCGGCGTGGACATCAAGTTGTTGATGGTGCTCCTGAACTTCGAGGCGAAGTATCTCTTCGCGAGCCCCACGTTCGAAGGGAAAATGGACATCGACGGCCTCCAGGCCACGGTGGGCGTCGGTCTGGAATTCTGAACGTCCCGGGGGAGGGTCAGTACCAGGAGTTTCCGAAGACGACGTAGAAGGCCCACTGCTCCGGGCCCCGCGCGACGTCGATCCCCATGTGCAGGCCGAACTCCCGGGCGGTAAGGTAACGGAAGCCGCCGCCGGCGTTCCACACGGTCTCCGCGTCGTCGAGGGCATCGAGCCCCTCCGCCGCCTTTCCGATCCCGGCGAACCCGACGAGACTCCACCGGGGCGTGACCATCCAGCGCTCCTCCGTTTCGAGCACCAGCACGTCGGTTCCCTGGTAGCGCATTGCCGGGACGCCCCTCAGTTGGACGAAGGGGAGGGCGTAGAACGGGGCGTCTCCGGAGACGAACTGCCCGTCGGCGCGGAATCCCGCGACGACGGTCGGCAGCACCGGCCAGTACCAGGTGGTCTTGGCATTCAGTTCCCGATAGTCGTAGTCCCCGCCGAAGGATTCGTCGAAGAGGCCCAGGGACACCTTCGCGTGGAGGCCCTTGTTCGGCGTGAAGAAGTTGTCCGTGCTGTCGTATTCGAGGTACGGTGTCAGTCCGCCAATCTTCGATTTGCCCGACCAGTCCCGGTCGGTGACGCCGGGGATGGTCCTCCCCGGCTTGAAGGTGATGTCCGAGTCGACGAAGACGTACCTTAGTCCCGCGAAGAAGTCGCTGTCGGGGATCCGCACGGCGATATCCTGGATGAACGGAACCGTCTCGATTTCGACGTCGCGGGAGATGTCGGAGGTTTGAGCCCCCGTACCGTAAAACTCGAGATTCAGCGATACATACCCCAACCCGCCGAGGTACCGGACCCGGTCCTCCAGCCAGACCCCTCTGTGACCCCCGAAGACTCCCCGGCTTCCGTTTTCCGTTGCGAAGCCGCCCACCACGGAAAGGCTGGGCGCGATCATCCGGCCTCCTTCCCCGGGCGCCGCATCCGGCGTCGGAAGCCGTTCCTTCCGGTGGAAAAAGACCAGGGCTCCCGCGGCCCCGTATCCCACCGCGGGCTCGGTGATGGGCGCCAGGATCGGGACGAATCCCGTGCGGGTTTTGATGAACCGGCTCATGTCGAACGCCCCGTCCGCGGGGTCGGTCAACAGCTCCTTGAAAGAGGGATCGGCGGCGGAAAGCGTCGTCAGCAGGAGAATCGTCGCGGTGAAGGCACCGTAGAGCGTTATGGTCCGCGCATGCCGCAACGGCCTACCTCCGGCACGGGTCCGTTTCCTGCGGAGTCGCTCCGTCCGGAAGCGCCGATACTTTTCTCATGGGGATTCCCCTTCGTCGCGCCCGGCGTGAATCTTCACCTCGATCGGCTTCTTCGTATCCAGGTGGACGTCCCGCTGCGGGAAGGGAATGGCGATCCCCGCGCGTTCGAAGGCCTCGACGATCCCGTGCCGTATATCGCTGCAGATGATGCGGTTGTCCTTCTCGGGGATCACCGTCAGCCAGAGGAATGCCCGGAACATCAGGGCGGATTCGCCGAAGCTCTCGAAGATCACCACCGGTTCGGGAGTGGCCAGGACGCGGGCGTCCGCCCGGATCACGTCGAGGATCCGGTCCGCGACATCGCGCGTTGGGGAACCGTATGCCACGCCGATGGAGATTTCGTACCGGACGATCCGGTCCGACAGCGACCAGTTCGTCACCTGCTTCTCGAGGAACTGGCTGTTGGGGACGAGCACCTCCACCCCGTCGAACCGCTGGATGATCGAGCATCGCAGGCCGATCGATTTCACCTTGCCGAACTGTCCTTCCATCTCGACGATGTCCTCCACGGAGATGGTCCGGTCGAACATCATGATGATGCTGCTGATCAGGTTGCCGAGGAGGTGCTGGGCCCCGAAGCCGATGCCGATGGCCAGGATGCCGCCGAAGAAGGCGAAGACGGCCAGCGGGATATTGACGAAAGCCAGAGAGAAGACGAGGAGGAAAAGGAACGAGAAGAAGGTCCATTTCCTTTCCAGCTGGCTCATGCGGGAGGGGTCCATGTGGATGCGCCGCGCGGCGAGGCGCTTCAGCAGTCCTCCCAGCCGCTTCGTCAGCCAAAGCCCCGCCAGCAGGATGAGGAGGGCTGTCGCCACCTTGCCCGCGGTCACGCTGAACGGCCGGACGATCTTCTGGCCGTCGATGACCGTCGTCCCCTCCGCCACGTAGAGCTCCGTTTTCCACAGCTTTCCCGAAGGTGGACAGGATGGACCTGCCGGCCTCCCGGGTGCGGGCGGCCGGCGTGGCGTTCACGATGCGGTAATCCAGGTCTTCCGTCCAGCGGGCGGTGTCCCGCTCCAGCCGGGTAAGCGCCTGGACGACCTGGCTCCAGAGGGCCTGGCGCTCCTGGTAGGCGGCGACGAGCGTCCGGATGGCGGCCTTCTCCTCCTCCGGCCGCGTGCCGGAGCGCAGCTTGTCGTTTTCGGTATGGATCAGGGGGACGTACATCAAGGCGGTGTTCCCGAAGGATGCCTTCAGGGAGCCGATCTGCTTGAGCACCTTCTCGGCCGTCCCCCTCTGCTCCCGCAGCGCCGTCGCGTCATCGTCCTGGGCCAGCCGGAAACGGTCCTGCCAGAGCGCCTCCTCGAGGAACAGGATCTTCAGGGAACCTTGGTAGACCTCCGTCTTGGAGGCCGCCGTCTCCAGCACAAGACGTTCGGTGCGGCCGTTGGTTTTCGAAGGGCCGGTCCGGGACGTCTCCAGCGCCGCCTTCGCGGTCTTCCGCTCCTGGATGGAGGCGGCAAGGAGTTTCTCGAGCTCCTTCCTCCGGGAATCGATGTCCGCCAGCACGCGCTCCAGGTCCGCCCGGGTCAGGGGGGATGCGATCTCGGCGGCATGGTACATCCTCTCGAGGGACTCGAGCTGCTTTCGCTTCGCCTGGATCTTCTCCGCCGTCAGGATCCGGGAAACCTCATCGGTGAGGGCGCCCTCGCTGTTGACCTGGTTGCGCAGGTTCGCCAGGTCCCGGCGGGACCGGAGATACGCCGCGTCCTTTTTCCCGGCGGCGCGGGCAAGGAGCTCCTCCGCCTGACGGAGCTGCTGCTCCGAGGCTTCCCGGGCTTTCAGGAACGCGGTGAGGCTGGCCTCCTGGATCGCGCGGCGGACCGCGAGCGTTTCGATCTCCCCGCGCATGGCGTAGATGTGGGCGTACAGGTTGACGATGGCGTCGACGGGATACGGCGGGTCGCCCGAAAAGCCTTCCCACGCGGGGTGGTCCGGTTCGGCCGGGGTTTCGTGCCGCAGCATCCTCAGGTCCTTCAAGGCCTGCTCGCGCGCCTCGAGGATGAACGCCAGCCGCAGGTTCAGGCGGCGCCATTCGGAGGCGTCGCCCGGGGTCATGCCGGCGACCGCGGCGCCTTCCTGCTCCGCCGTCTGGCGGCGGCGGAGCTCATCCAGCTGCGTCCGGATCTGCTCGAGCTTCCGGTCGAGTTCCTCCTCGGTGGCGGGAAGCGGCTTTCTCCGTGCCGGGGGATGCCTGCCCGTCGGCGCTCGATCCCGACGGCAGCAGGGGGAGCTTGGCGTGGATCGGGGGGGCGGGGAGAAGCAGGGCCGCGGCCAGCAACGCCAGGATGACGAGCCGGGCCGGATCGAAGCGGAACGGGATGGTCACTTTCCGGAGGCCTCCCCTCGATTTTTGAGTAAAGAATACCATTTCAACTGTAACTCCCGCGCGAACGACATGGTACTATTTCTGCCACTTGCCGGGGGCGTAACCATGCCGGACGAAGGGGAGAAATGATGAAGAAGACGTGGGGAATGGTTTTGTTCGTGCTGGCGATGACGCTCGCATTCGCCGGGACGTCCATGGCCGGCGCGGCCCTGGACCGCATTCAGAAGAAAGGGGAACTGGTGGTGGGGATTTCCGGGGACCAGCCGCCTCTCAACGCCACCACGCGGGACGGGAAGATCATCGGTCTCGAGGCCGACATCTCTTCGAGAATGGCCTCCGCGATGGGAGTGAAACTCAAGATGGCGAAGATGCCCTTTCCGGAGCTGCTGCAGGCGCTTTTGGACGGGAAGGTCGACATGATCCTGTCCGGCATGACCATGACGCCCGCCCGGAACATGAAGGTTGCTTTCGCAGGGCCCTACTACATCACGGGGAAGGCCGTTCTCACCAAGGCGGCGACGATCGCATCCATGAAGGACGCGGACGGCGTCAATAAACCGGAGTATGTCGTGACCGCCCTGAAAGGCTCCACCAGCCAGTCCTTTATCGAAAAGGAGATGCCCAAGGCGAAGTTCGTGGCCGCGAAAGATTACAACGAGGCGCTGGACATGGTCCTCCGGGACAAGGCCCAGGCGATGATCGCCGATTATCACTACTGCGCGGTCAGCGCATTCCGTTTCAAGGAGAAAGGATTGACCACGGTGACGGCGCCCTGGACCTACGAGCCCATCGGCGTAGCCATGCCGGATGGGGACCCGCTGATGGTGAACTGGGTGCAGAACTTCCTCGTTTCCCTGAACGGCTCGGGGGAACTGAAAAAGATGGCCGACCGCTGGTTCAAGGACGGTTCCTGGATTAAGGAACTGCCCTGACCCTTCCGAGGCCGGCCGGCGCGGTGGCGTTTTAGGACGAAGGTTCCAACTGCTTCAGCGCAAGCCCGGCGACGGTCTTGCCGATGGCGAGCGAGCCGGTGGCGGCGGGGCTCGGGGCATTCAGGACATGGACCTGCCCGGGAAGCTCGCGGATGCAGAAATCGTCCAGGAGCCCGCCGGTCCGGTCGCAGGCCTGGGCGCGCACGCCCGCGCCGCCGGCCTCCAGGTCGGAGATGCGGATGTCCGGCATCAGCCTCTGCAGGGCCTTGGTGAAGGCGCTCTTGCTGTAGGACCGGACCATTTCCCCCAACCCGGTCTTCCAGAATTTGCCGACCACGATGAGGAAACCTTTCCATGTCAGCGACTCGATCAGCTCCGGGAGGCTGATCTGGTATTTCTTGTATCCTTCCCTTCTGTAGGCGAGCACGGCGTTCGGGCCGGCCTCGATCCCGCCGTCGATGCGCCTGGTGAAATGCACCCCGAGGAAGGGGAAGTTCGGGTCCGGAACGGGATAGATCAGGTTCCGGACCAGGTCGCGCCGTTCCTTTTTCACCGAATAATATTCCCCCCGGAACGGGATGATCCTCACGTCGAGATCCGGGATGGTGAATGACGCGACCTTGTCGCAGTACAGGCCGGCGCAGTTCACGATGATCGACGTCTCGATGGTCCCGCCGCCGGTCTCGACGCGCACGACCGGGCGGTCGTATTTCACGCCGGTCACTTTCGTGTTCAGCCGGAGCTCGCCGCCGAGACCCTGGAACACTTCCGCGTATTTCGACGTCACCGCGGTGAAATCGACGATGCCGGTCTGCGGCACATGGACGCCCTTTATTCCCGCGGCGTGCGGTTCGATGGCCCGGATCTCTTCGGGGCCGATATAGCGCAGCCCTTCCAGGCCGTTTCCGACGCCTCGCTCGTAGATATTTTCGAGGGCCGGCAGTTCGCTTTCGGAGGTCGCGACGATGACCTTGCCGCACAGTTCGAAGGGGATGCCGTGCTCCCGGCAGAAATCGAGGAGCATGCGGTACCCCTCCCTGCAGTTCGTGGCTTTCAGGCTGCCGGGCTTGTAGTAGATGCCGCTGTGGATGACGCCGCTGTTGTTGCCGGTCTGGTGGGCCGCGACGCGATCTTCCTTTTCGACGACCAGGACCCGCAGTTCGGGTTTCATCTTCTTGATCTGCAGGGCCGTGGCCAGTCCGACGATCCCCGCGCCTACGATGGTGATATCCGTTTTCATGGTCGGCAACTGTACCATGGTTTCACCTTATTTGCCGTCCGGTCCGAGCCGGCGCAGCAGGATTTCCCCGAGGGAAGGCCGGGTCGCGGTGAGGAGCACCCGGCCGCCGAAACCCGCCTCCCGCTTCAGGGCGACGGTCCGGTCCCGCACCGTGAGCTTCGGATCGCCGATCTCCCCGATGCGGTACACGATCCGGCGGAACGGCCGGGAGAGCCCTTGCGCGTCGAACGCTCCCCCGGTGTGGAACAGGTCGTCCACGTCCTCCGGGGACACGCGCGGCGGGGGTGTGCCGTCCGGCTGGGCGAAGGTGACCCGGTACTGGACCAGGACGCCGCTCTGCCCGAAGAAGGCCTCCGTGACGTCGAGGCCGAATTGGGAATTGCGCCAGGCGAGGGTCACGCGTTCGCCGTCCTTGACGACGGCGGAGAGGAGGCGCCGGCCTTCGGCCATTTCCGTAAGGTCGATCCGCGTGTAGCCCGGCGGCGTGACGCGGGACAGCAGCCAGAGGGCGAGGAGGGAAGCCCCGATCCCGGCGAGGATCGATATCCTGCGGCTCATCTCACGCGTTCAAGGACCCGCGGGACGGGGATGGAGGACACCCGTCCCCGCCCGCGGGAACCGGCGACGTTTCTACTTCAGCGCGCCCTTTTCCTTGAAGAACTTCACGCGCTCCCGGGATGGAGGTACTGGATCGCATCCGGCGTCACCTGCCCGACGGCCCGCTGCGGCGTCAGGGCGTTGGCCCCCTTCCAGACCGCGGCCAGCTCGGCCTTGTTGTCGAAGATCGCCTTCAGGATCTGGTAGACCTTGTCTTCCGGGAAGGTGTCCATCGCCTGGAGGACGGCCGTGATGGCGATCGCGTCGATGTCCTTTTCCACGCCGGTGTAGCTCCCCTTGGCGAAGGCCGTCTTGTGGAACACGCCGGGGTTCGCCTTCATGATCTTCTCCGCCACCTCGCCGCCGATGGGCAGCAGCACCATCTTGGCGCCGGGGGTGGAGGCCATGTCGATGATGGACGCGGTCGGGACCGCGCCGCTCCAGAAGAAGGCGTCGATCTTGCCGTCCTTCAGCGCCGCGACGGATTCGCTGGCCCCGAGCTTCTCCCTCTTGAAATCCTTGTTCCAGTCGATGCCGAGCGCCCTCAGCACGTAGTCGGCCTGCTCCTCGGTGCCGCTGTTCGGGGCGCCGACGGAGACGCGCTTGCCCTTGAGCTCCATGACGGTAGGTGATGCCCGTGCCCTTCCGTGGTCACGATATGGAGCGGCTGCTCGTAGAAGCCCATCACCAGCCGGATGTTGTGCTTGCCCGGAGATGCCGGCGACCTTGCCGTCGTTCGCCCAGACGACGTGGATAGTCGTACGCGAAGGCCATCCCCGCCTTCCCGGCGCCCAGCAGCTTCATGTTGTCGATCGCGGCCGTCGTGGCCTCGGAGGTCGCCTCGGTGTTGGGGACGTATTTGCCGATGACGCCGCCGATCGCCCCGCCCAGCGGGTACCAGACGCCGCCGGTGCCGCCGGTGACGATGCTGAAGGACAGCTTCTGGGCGTGGGCGCCCGCGCTTGCCGCGACCCACATCGATACGGCGATGATCAGCGCCGCGGTTACGACCGCCCTGGTTCCTCTGGATTTCATGAACACGCCTCCTTGGGAGATAGTGAAGTGAGCTGCTACGGGGACGTTCCTGCAGCCCGTTCTTCCGCACATGATGCAGATTACCGCCAGCCCTCCGATGACCAGGGGCGCCAGTCCCTGGACCGACCAGCCGATCGGGAAGATCACCATGGCGAAGGCCACGACGAACAGCAGCACCCGCTCGAGCATGGGAATCTCCTCGCGCAGGTATCCGATGATCCCCATGGAGACGAAAAACAGGGAAAAGACGCTGGTCGCCGAGGGCCAGGAGGAAATCGGGCCAGTTCCCCCCCACGATCAGGAGGCTGTGGCCGACGATGGTCGTCGAGAAGTAGAACGGCACCAGGAAGGCCGGCAGGGAATATTTCCAGGCCTGCATCATCGAGCCGAACGGGTTCCCGCCCGTGACCGCCGCGGCCGCGCAGGGGGACAGGCCGACCGGCGGGGAAACCTCGGAAAGCACGGCGAAGTAGAAGACGAGCAGGTGCGCCACATGCTCGGGCACGCCGATCTTGACCAGGGCCGGGGCGACCATGACCACGGTCATGATGTAGGTGGCGGTGATGGGCAGGCTCAGGCCGATGAGCATGGAGGCGATCAGCGAAAGGAGCAGGGCGGCCAGCACCGAGCCGCCGCTCGACGGACATGATGATGGAGGAGATCTTGAGCCCCAGGCCGGTCAGCGTGAAGGTCCCGACGATCAGCCCCGCCGCGGCCAGGAGCACGGCGACCGGGAGCATGTTCTTCGCCCCTTCGATCATCGCCACGACGATCCTGCCGGGGGGTCAGCCACTCGTTCCGGTCCTTGCTCAGGAAACTGGTCAGCGATCGTCGTCAGCGATGGCGCCCAGCGCCGCGTATTCGGGCGACTTGTTCCAGACGACGAGGAGGGCCACCAGCACGACGATCGACAGCAGGTGGTATCCCTTGGTGCGCATCACCTTCCCGGACGGTTGTGGCTTCGGCTTCGGGGGGGCGAAGTCGATGCTTGCGCGCTTCCAGCTCCACCATGAACAGCGTCCCCACGTAGTAGAGGATCGTCGGGACGGTCACCATGACGACCACGTCCCAGAAGGAGACGCCCAGGAACTGCATGATGAGGAAGGCGGCCGCGCCCATCAGCGGCGGCGAGAGGACCGCGCCGATCCCGCCGGTGGCGATCAGTCCGGCGGCCATGTTCGGCGAGTAGCCGGCCTTCTGCAGGATCGGCCACATGATCGGCGTGACGGACATGGTGGTCGCGACGCCGCTTCCCTGGGGCCCGCCCAGGAGCGCCGAGGTGATCACCGCGCCCCGCCCGGCGCTCGACGACTTCCGCCCCATCGTCGCCAGCGAGAGGTCCAGCCAGAAGCCGCCGGCCCCCGCCACGTCCATGAAGGTGCCGTAGACGACGAAGAGCATCACGAAGGAGGCGCTGACCGAAAGCGGCACGCCGAAGATCCCCTCCAGCGTCATGTACATGTGGCCGACGATCCGGTCCAGGTCGTACCCTTTGTGGGAAATGACGCCCGGGAAGAGGTTTCCGAAATACATGTAGACCAGGAACCCCGACACGACCAGGGTGAAGGTGGTGCCGACGATGCGGCGGGAGATCTCCAGCAGCAGGACGATCGCCGCGATGCCGAAGAGAAGGTCCGCCGGTTCCGGAAGGGTGGAGCGGCGGATGAACTGGTCCATGTCGAGGATGGTGTAGACGATGGTGGCCACGCCCAGGACGGCCAGCAACAGGTCCGGCCAGATCGTCCAGCGGTCCGCGTCCTTCCAGGGCGGGTAGACGACGAAGGCGAGGCCGAAAATGAAGGCCATGTGGATCATGCGGAAGAGATAGGTTTCCACGGGCCGGATCGCCCCGTACAGGGACCAGCCGACGAAGCCGACGAAGAGGGCACTGACCGCTATGGCGGATTTTCCCTGAAATTCCCTCACTTTATTCTCCGGGTTCGAGCTGTGGGCCGCAGGCTAAAAAGTACAGTATATTGATCGCGGGGCCGGATGCAATCCGAATTCCTTCCGGTTGACTCCCATGGATTGCCCGGTCATTATCAAACAGGAGTCATTTTCATCTGTGCCGTTCCGGCAGGGATACCCGACGGGGGTCGATGATGCAGTGGAACTTCGGGCGGGTCATCCTCCTGGCGGCCTGGTTCGCCGTGCTGGCGGGTTGCGGAGGCGGGGGGAGCGGCGATGCGGACCCCGCGAACCTGATCGTCAACGGCAGTTTTGAAGGGCCGGATATCCCCCCGGGAATATCGACCATATCCGTCGGCGATTGGAATCTGTCCGGGTGGACGCCGGTCAATGGAAACGGAATCGGAATTTACGACAACATGGCCGCTTCCGCCGGCGTGACGTGGCAGGCGTACGAGGGCGATCAGTTCGCGGAGCTGGATGCCAACGGGAACGGCGGCATTTCCCAGACGATAAACACCGTTGCGGGGAGTTCATACTACATCTGTTTCGCCTACTCGCCCCGGCCCGGCCGCGGCGCCGACACGAACACGATCCAGTTCTATCTGAACGACAAATCCATCGATAACGTTGCGGCGGACGGCGATGCCGCGTCCACGGCCTGGATGCTGTATTGTTACTCGTTCCGGGCGACAGGGATGTCCTCGACCGTAAGGTTCATGGCGGGGGGATACAGCGACGGTTACGGGGGATTCCTCGATGACGTGATCGTGACCCTGAAACCCTGATAACAGCGGTTACGGTTCCCTCTTGTCCTTCCGCGCGCGCTTCGACACGTACATGGCATCGTCGGCCGCCTTGACCAGCGCCTCCGTATCCGGGGCGTGGTCGGGGAAGGAGGCGACGCCGATGCTCACGGAGACGCCCGGCATGTCGACCGGCTCGGAGCCGGTGACCTGCCGGAGATGCGCTGTCATCTCGCGGCCGCATTTCGTGCTGATTTCATTGCGGAGCCGGTCCGCCACGGCCGCCGCCTGGGCGGTGGTCGCTTCGGGAATGATCACGGCGAACTCGTCCCCGCCGTACCTGCAGGGGATGTCCAGTTCGTAGCTCGGCCTTCCGGTGCTGTACCGGATGTTGGTCCGGACGGTGGACGAGACCATCCGAAGGAGCTGGTCGCCTACGAGATGCCCGTACCGGTCGTTGAACTGCTTGAATTCATCCATGTCCAGGATCAGCAGGGAGAGGGCGCGGTGGTACCGCTTCGCGCGCTGGAGCTCCGAATTGAGGCGATAGAAGAAGTACCCGCGGTTGTACAGGTCGGTGAGGTTGTCCCGGGTGACGAGTTTTTTCAGCTTCTCCTCGCGCTGGCGGATCGTCTTGATCAGGTAGACGCCGATGGCGGCCACGCTCATGTTGATCATGGTCACCCACGCCCACTTCATCGCGCAGTACGGGACCGTCCTCTGGAGGGCGAGGTTTTCGAACGGCATGCTCACGGGCCGGATGATTCCGTAGAATTCGAGCTGGAGCAGGCCGCCGTAGGCGAGGGAAGCGCCCAGGGCGAAGGCGAAGGTGTCCGAGTACTTCTCCATCACCAGGACCGATTCGAGGGTCACGACCAGGTATATCGGCCAGAACCACGACACCGCCCCCCCGCTGAAATGGACCACGACCGTGACGAAAAACAGGTCGAGCAGCAGCTGGATCTGGTTGAGGGGGCGGATGTTGGCGAACCAGTCGTGGCAATACAGGAAGAAGGCATTATAGACCGCCATGGCGCACCAGGCGAGGACCGGGAAGACGAACTGCAGGGTCGTGAGCGAGCTGAGGTCGATGGAATAGTGCTGGAAGATGAACCAGGGGACGATCCCGTAGGCGGCCAGGATGAAGAGGATGATCCACCGCGCCCGGATGACCTGGCCGATCCGGACCCTGGATTCGTTCAGCAGTTCCAGTTCGTCGGTGGTGGGAGCATCGTTGGCGACATATTTCAGCCCGGAAAAATCCATTTCCCCTCCCGCGTGGGGGTGTTTCCATAGCTTATCGGAAGGAAACACGGAAAAGTATATCCATGAGTGACGTGTGGATAATTGGCTATTCAGGAATCGGTTTCGGTTTTCATTCTGGAATGTCCGTCGAAGACCGCTCCCTCGGCGATCGCCAGCTTCGATGTGGCGATCTCCCCGGCCACCGTGGATTTCCCCGCCAGCTCCACCGTCTCCGCGGCGTAGATGTTCCCTTCGACCGCTCCCCCGACGACGATCCCCCGGGCGCGGATGTTCCCTTTCACCTTTCCGGACCCGCCGACGACGACCCAGTCGGCATGCACATCCCCCTCCACGATCCCGTCGACGCGGACCGTTCCCTTCACGCTCACCTCTCCCTGGATGCGGGTGCCGTCACCGACGATCGTCTCCAGCTCCCGTGACCCTTTGCTGAACACGCTCATCCCCTGGCGAGGAAAGCCGCGGGATCGGTGTGCCGGCCGTTCTTCCATACCTCGTAATGCACGTGCGGCCCGGTGGACAGACCGGTGGAACCGGAGAGCGCGATCGTTTCCCCCCGGGCGACTCGCTGGCCGACCCGGACCGTCGCCTTCCCGTTGTGGGCGTACGCCGTCCGGAACCCGTGGCCGTGTTCGACCACCACGACGATGCCGCTGCCCTCCGTCCATCCGGAGAAGCTCACGATCCCGTCGGCCGTCGCCCTCACCTCGCTATCGGGCGGGACGGAGATGTCCAGGCCGGTGTGCGGTCGCAGTTCGTCGCGCACCGGGTGGCGGCGCATGCCGTAGGAGGAGGAGACGCGGCCGGGCGCGGGCCACCCCGCCGGGGTGGCGCGATAGAGGTCCTTCTGTTCCATGACGTACTCACGGATTCCGGCGACCGACCGCATCGACGCCTCGATCTGCCCGCGGAGGATCTTCATGTCGAAGGACCCCGTGTCCGCGAAGTCGGCCGATTCGAGGACGGCGGCTTTCGACTTCACCCCGAACAGCTTCCTGAAATCGCTCTCCGCCTGCCTCAGGGAAAGCATGACGCTCTTCATTTCGAGGAACTGGGAGGAGAGGTACGCGAGCCGCGCTTCCATCCGGCGATACTCGAGGGCGCGGACCGACACGGAAACGACGAAGGACGTACCGACAAGGAACAGGCAGACCGCGGCCAGGGCCGCGAAGACGGGGATCTGGAACCTGACGGGCCTGGTCCGGCCGTGGGAGACCATCAGGATGGTGACCGGGGTAAGGAGCCGCTTGAGAAGGGTTCTCGATCGGTTCATGGCCGGTTTCCTCCGTGACGTATGCCTTCCTTCATCGCAATTGGCATTCCAAGAGAGGAGGGAGGGCAACCGTCCGATATTCAAGGACTCGATCGGCCGCCGCGGGATGCGCCGGTTCCAATTTTCGTAGGTTCGACGGGACGGATGACGAAAATGAACTTCGCGGGACTACGCCAGGTGGAAGAACTGCTGGATCCCCGAGGCGATGTACTGCACCCCGATGCAGATCAGCAGGAACCCCATGAACCTCTTGATCGACTCGATGCCGTGGTCCCCCAGGCGCTTCGCAATCGGGTTGGAGGAGCGCAGGACCAGCCAGCTGATCACCCCCACGGTGAGGATCGAGGCGACAGCCGACCCGATCCCCAGGATCTTGACCGCGAATCCGCTGACGGCGAAGAGCTTCGTGGACTCGGTGATGACGAGGGCGATCGACCCGGGGCCGCTCAGGGAGGGCATGGCCAGCGGGATCAGTGCGATGTCCATGGAACCCTGTCCCCCCAGCGGGTCGGCGACCGTGCTGGCCTCCGGCCCGGGGAAGAGCATGCGCAGCCCGATGATGGAGATGACGAACCCCCCCGCGATGCGCAGCGCCTCGAGGGAGATCCCGAAGAACTCGATGACCAGGCTGCCGATGAGCAGCGAACCGATCAGGATCATCGACGCGTAGCTCGACGACCGGAACGCCTCCCTCGCACGCCCTTCCGGAGTCCCGCCCGGCGTGAGGGCCAGGAGGAGGGGGATCGTGCTGAACGGGTTGACGATCGGCAGGATCTTCATCACGCCGAAGAAGTAAAGTTCAAGAAAATATTTTAATGTAAGCGCGGGATGTTCCACCGTGTTCCCCCGTCCGCAGGATCCGCTTGCATGATATAGGAGGTCTCGTCTGTTTTCACCATCTTCAATTTAAAAAAGTGTTTTTTCCCCTTGATTCTCAGACTGTAACTGACTAGAAATTGGTATTCAGGGACGTCCGGAAGCAACCGAGCAGACGCTTGCAGGATTATTATGAAACATTGGCTGCTGGTTCCGGTCTTATGGGTTTTGGCCGCCTGCGCGGCGGCAGGCATCTTACCGCGTTCCGCGTTTTCCTCCTCTCCATCGAATCCGTCTTCCTCCCCCAAAGCCATCAAGGTCGTGATGGACGACAACTACCCCCCGTACGTTTTCCGTGACGGGAGCGGCCGGCTCCAGGGGATCCTGGTCGACCAATGGCGCCTTTGGGAGGGAAAGACCGGAATCCGCGCCGATGTCCACGCCATGGATTGGGGGAAAGCGCTCCGGCGGATGGAGGCCGGCGAATTCGACGTCATCGACACCATCTTCCGGAATGAATCCCGCGAACGCGTCTACGATTTCTCGAAGCCCTACGCCACCCTGGAAGTGCCCGTCTTCTTCCATAAGAACATCTCCGGGATCACGGACGCGTCGTCCCTGAAAGGATTCCCGGTCGCCGTCAAGAACGGGGACGCCGCGGTCGATTACCTGTCGAGGAGAGGTGTCGACCGGCTGGTCGGCTATGACAGCTACGAGGAGATCATCCGGGCCGCGCGGGAGCACAAGATCGGCGTGTTCGTCGTGGACAAGCCTCCGGCCATGTACTTCCTTTACAAGATGGGCATCCACGACCAGTTTCAGGTCTCGGAGCCCCTCTACTTCGGCCGATTCCACCGGGCCGTCCTGAAAGGGAGCAGGCCGCTCCTTGCGGCGGTGGAAGACGGCTTCGCGCGGATCTCCCCGGAGGAACTGAAGGAGATCGACCGGAAATGGCTCGGCTCGGCGACTTCGCCCCGGGTTTCCCTGCTGCACGTGACCGGTGCGATCCTCGCCTGCCTGGTGGCGATCCTGCTCCTGGCGGCCTGGAACCGCACCCTCCGGAAGTCGGTGGAGCGCAAGACGGCCGAGCTGAAGAAGGAGATGACGCTCACCTCGGAACAGGCCGGGAAGCTGCGCGCCTCGGAGGAGAATTACCGGCTGCTCGTGGAAAACGCGGGGGACGGCATCGTCATCATCCATGACGGGCGCGTCCTGTTCGTGAATCCCGGCGCGACGCGGATCGTAGGGGTCCGGCAGGAAGATGTGGTGGGCACCTCCTTCCTGGAGGTCATCCATCCGGAGGACCGGGAACGGATACAGGGCTACCACGTCCGGCGGATGCGCGGCGAGGAGGTCCCCTCCCGGTATGAGTTCCGCGCGGTGACGGCCTCCGGGGAAACCATCTGGGTCCAGGCCACCGTGGTCCCCACGGTGTGGGAGGGGATGGACGTGGCGCTCAGCTTCCTGCGGGACATCACCCAGCAGAAGAAGCTCGAGGAAGAGCTCATTCAATCCCGGAAGATGGAGGCGATCGGCCGCCTGGCGGGGGGGGTCGCGCACGACTTCAACAACCTCCTGTCCGTGATCATCGGGTACAGCCATCTCCTTCTGAGCCGCCCGGGAAGCGGGGCCCCTTTTTCGAAGGAGATCGACGAGATCCGCAGGGCCGCGGACCGGGCCGCGGACCTGACGCGGCAGCTTCTCGCCTTCAGCCGCAAGCAGCTTCTCCAGCCGAGGGTCGTCAGCCTGAACGACATCGTGACCGGCATGACCAACAGCCTGCGCCGGCTGGTCAGGGAGGACATCGAGCTGACGTCCTGCCTGGAGGGGGGCCTCCCGCCCGTCCTGGTGGACCCGGTGCAGGTCGAACAGGTCATCCTGAACCTCGCGGTCAACGCCAGGGACGCCATGCCGCACGGCGGAAAGCTGATCATCGGGACGAAAGCGGTCGATCTTCCCGAATCGTTCGCCAGGGAGCATCCGCACCTCGTGCCGGGCGGGTACGTCGAGCTGTACGTGTCGGACACGGGCATCGGCATGGAGAAGGGGATCATCCCGAAGATCTTCGAGCCGTTCTTCACCACGAAGGAGCAGGGGAAGGGGACCGGCCTCGGGCTGGCCAGCGTCGAAGGGATCGTCAGCCAGAGCAGGGGGCATGTCTCCGTGGAGAGCGAGCCGGGGCGGGGGACGACGTTCCGCATCCTCCTGCCCGAGGTGGAGCAGGCCCCGCGGGAGGCCCGGAAATCCGTTCCGGAATATGCGCCGGGCGCGCGGGAGACGATCCTCATCGTGGAGGATGAACCCGCGGTGCGGAGCCTCGTCCGCCAGGTGCTCGATTCGGACGGGTTCGCGGTCCTGACGGCGTGCGACGGCGCGGAAGGCCTGCGGGTGTCGCGGGAATACCGGGGAAGGATCCGGCTGGTGGTCACCGACGTCGTGATGCCGGGCATCGACGGCCCTGCCCTGGCGGAAGAGATCCGGCGGGATCGGCCCGGGATCAAGGTGCTCTTCATGACCGGGTACTCCGCCGACGCCATCGGCCGGGACGGCATCCTGAAGGAGGGAGCCGAACTGATCGAAAAGCCGTTCACGCCCTCGGACTTCGCCGGGAAGGTGCGCAAGGTCCTCGGCGCCTGACCCCTTCGCCTCGTCGTTCTCTGCTATCATTTACATTCGAAGGAAAACTCACGATCGACCGGGACAAATCATGATCCGCAAGGCGCTCCTTCTGAAGCTGTTCGACGCCGCCTACATGCAGCGGTGGAACGACAAGATCCGCCCGGTCGAGCTGATCGAGCTCGACAAGCAGGCGCACAAGATGATCATCGCCCACTTCCTCGCCCGCTTCGAGGAAGAGGCGGGGAACGTCGTCCCGTGGCAGAAGATGATCGAGTCGGGGATCTTCGAGCTGCTCCAGCGGATCGTCATCACGGACCTGAAGCCGCAGATCTACTACAAGATCAAGGCCGACACGAAGAAGTACAAGCAGCTGAACGAATGGGTGTACGGGGAGCTCCGGCCCGTCATCTCCCCCCTGGGGAAGCCGTTCTGCCGCAGGTACCAGGACCACTTCCTCGAAGGGGAGGGAGGGATCGAGCGGCGGATCTTAAGCGCCGCCCACTTCTACGCCACCCGCTGGGAGTTCGGGATCGTCGAGCGGGCCAATCCGGGCGGGTACGAGATCGCCGACATCCGGGCGGACCTCGACCGGAAGGTCGAGGATTTCGGCGACCTCAGGGGGATCGCGCTCCTGTCGGGAGAGCCGCGGTTCCGCAACTTCATCGACCTGTGCGGCCAGCTGCGGTTCCAGTCCCGCTGGGCGCACCTCCACCGGATCCCGAAGACCTCGGTGCTGGGGCATTCCCTCTACGTGGCGATCCTCTCCTACCTGTTCTCGCTCGAGATCAAGGCATGCCCGCGGCGCTGCGCGAACAACTTCCTCACGGGGCTGTTCCACGACCTGCCGGAGGTCCTCACGCGCGACATCATTTCCCCGGTGAAGCGGTCCGTGGAAGGGCTGTCCGAGATGATCAAGGGGTACGAGAAGGAGATGCTCGACAAGGAGGTGTACGGCCTGCTTCCGGAGAGCTGGCACGCCGACTTCCGGATGTTCGCCGAGCACGAGTTCGACAACTTCGTCACCGTGGACGGGGCCGTCCTGCGCGCGACGGCGGCGGAGATCCACGAGAAATACAACGATGACGCCTTCAACCCGAAGGACGGAGAACTCGTCAAGCGCGCCGACCAGCTGGCCGCCTTCGTCGAGGCGTACGCGGGGATCCGCAACGGTAGCGTCAGCCAGGACCTGCAGTTCGCCAAGGGGAACATCTACCGCCAGGAGCAGGAGGCGCAGTACCTGGGGCTGAACTTCGGGGAGATCTACTCCGACTTCGACTGACGCGGGCCGGACGCGAGGCGTTTGTCGATCCGGCGGAAAAATTCGCCGCGGCACAGGTTCTCCACCTCCGCCATCGCGCGGAACGCTTCCTCGAATCCGTTCCGCCCCACGGTGAACACGCCGTGCCCGTAGACGACGGCCTTGCCGGAAGCGCCGATGACGGGAGCGACGCGGGCCGCCAGCCCCCCGGCCCCGATCTCCCCCGCGACGACCGGCGCGTCCCCCAGCATCCGCACGTGGGGGCAATCCCTCCAGCAATCCTCGACCGGGCAACCCTTTTCATCGCATAGCATGCTCATCGCCACGGCGAACTTCGGGTGCCCGTGGAGGATCGCGCGGGCGCCGGTGGCTTCGTAGATCCCGCGATGGGCGGACAGCTCGCTGGAGGCGGTGATCCCCGCCGTGGAGCTGCCGTCGTCGGGGACCGGGTCGATGCATCCCGCCAGTTCGTCGAGCGGCGCGCCCGTCTGGGAGATGTGGATCGTGCCTCCCGCCTTGCAGGAGATGTTGCCGAAGGAGGAATCCACCAGCCCCCGCTCGACGACGTATTTCCCCACGTTCCGGATCTCGTCGCGGATCTCGTCCGGGTCCTCGAGCGGCCCGGACCGGAAAGCGAGACCGTCCGCCGAAAGGGGCGGCAGGAACTCCTTCCGGAAGCGATGGAACGCTTCCTCCTCCCCGGGGAGCCGGAAGCCGTCCCGCAGAACGTCCGCCAGGTATTGCACGAACGTTGCGTGGAATACGCAGGAGTAGTTGATGTAGGCCTGCTCCAGCGTCACCGGGCCCGCGGCCACGATGCCCAGCCCCTCGAGGATCGCCCCCTTCCGGTTCCCGAGCAGGGCGGCGGCGGCTCCCGCGGGATCCCCGCCGGTCTCCCCGCGGCGCGAAAACGGGATGTCGTGGAGGAAGGTGCGCGTCTCCGTGTCGAGGGGAACCAGGCGCGACGCGTCCGCCGGGGCGCGGCGGACCAGGAATTCGGCGAACGGGAGCGACGGCGCGGCGGCGACCACGCCGAGGCAGTTGAGGCGCGACAGGACGCCGGCGGCCAGCCCGGAGAGATCGGCGGCCCCCGCCTCGATCACCGCATCGTCCGCCGCGGCGAGGCCGATCCGCCCCGGCTGCGTCGAGCGGTCCCGGAGCAGCTTCCCCTCGTATTTCCCGACCAGCGACCTCAAGGCTGCCTCCCCGGGAAATCCGGTTCGAGGAACGAGCCGTCGTCGCGGAGTCCCCGGACCCGGTAGTACCTTGTCAGTTCCTCGTCGAAACGCGCCCGGTCGATCGGGGGGACCTCGATCCCCTCGCCCGATGACCCGCTCTCGTCGAAGAAGCGCGCCGGCAGGGCATCGTCCTTCCTCGAGAAGCCGTTCCCCGCGTTGTAGGCCCGCTCCGTCAGGTGGATCCGTTCCCCGATCCCCGCGAGCTCCCCCGCGCTTCGCGGCTCGCCTGTCGCGCACGACAGCAGCTCCGCGTACTCTTCCAGCGAGGCGGCCAGGAAGGCGAACCGGCACGCCACCAGGGAGTCGGCGGCCGCGTAGACGTCCTCGGCGTTCCGGATCATCCGCGCCTTCCCCGAGAAGGAGAACCGGTCCGAGGGAGCGGGCTTGCGCAGGATCTCGTGGGAGATCGGGTACGCGGGCAGGTGGGAGCCGCCCTGGTTGCTCGTGCAGTACGCCAGCGCCGTCCCGTACGCCCCCCGGGGGTCGTAGGCGGGCAGCTCCAGCGATTTTACGGACATCGACAGTTCCGGCCGGCCCAGCGCTTCCGCCGCCCGGCGCGATCCGTCCGCGAGGAGGAGCCCCTCCCCCCGCCGCAGGGAGATGTCCCGAAGGAGCCGGAGCAGCTCGCCGGAGGAGGGGAACCGCCCCCGCGCCTCGCCCCACGCCGCGAGGGTCGCCGCGGCGGAGACCGGGTCCATGCCCGCTTCGTTGCAGATGTCGTTGGCGAGCACGATGGCGTCGAGGTTCCGGATGCCGTTCAAGGCGCCGAAGTGGGACGCCGCCTCGAATTCCGGAAGGGGATTGCCGGCCGGCCCGATCTTGCCGCACCCGACGGGGCAGTCGGCGCAGGCGTTCCTTTTCGAGGGAAACGCTTTCCGGACCGCGGGCCCGGAATACGCCGTCGAGCCATCGAACACGGTGAGGCGGAAGTTTTCCGTCGGCGTCATCCGGCGACGGCGTGCCAGGTCGACCAGCGCCGCCGTGCCGTATTCGCCGAAACCGAGCTCCCCGAAGAGCGCGGGCGACGCGCGGAACAGGCGCAGCACGTCGGCGCGCGCCCGGGCGAACCGCGGCGGGTCGGCGACGGGGACGGCCAGGTCGCCGTCCACGGCCACCGCCTTGAGGTTCTTCGCGCCCATGACGGCGCCCGGCCCCCCGCGTCCCGCCGCGTTCCCCCGGTCCACCAGGAGGTTGGCGAAGAGCACGCCGTTCTCGCCCGCCGGGCCGATGGCGGCGACGCTCCCGTGGCCCGACAGCGCGTCGACGGTGTCGACCGCCGTGACGCCCCACAAGGCGTCCGCCGGCACGATCTCCGCGCCGGCGGGCGTGACGACGACGGCGGCCGGCCGCGGGCTTTTCCCCTCGACGAGGATCGCCAGGAGGCCCGCCGCGCGCAGGCGCCGCGCGAAGCCGCCTCCCGCGTCGGCGTGGCAGACCGTGCCGGTCAGCGGGGAGCGGCAGACCACGGCGAGACGGGAGGACGCGGGGGCGGCGGTCCCGCACAGCGGCCCCGCGGCGAACACGATGGCGCTCGCGGGGTCGCACGGCGGCACCCCCTGCCGGCCGCGCAGCAGCCGCACGCCGAGGCCGCGGCCGCCGAGGTAGTGCCTCAGGATGTCTTGCGGTATCTCCTCGCGCCGCGTCCTGCCGGAGGAAAGGTCGACGACGAGCAGGTATTCTCTGTCGGGGCGGTTCACCCCCCCATTGTACCGTCAACGGCCGCAAGGAGTGCCGCCCTCGCACGAATGACGGCTTCCCTCGGCGGAGACCGGCTTGCTCGCCACTCCATGGGCTGCGTGCCGCCTCCCTGGCTCCGGGGAACATCGCACCCCTGCGAGGAATAGGTGATTCGTGCTCGGGACGACTCCTTGCGGTGTCGGCCGGCAATGGTGCGGGGGACGCTCTTCGCCCTTCATCCCGTCATCGATATCGACTAGCTCTCGCGACGTGGCTGCGGCGGGGGACAGACTTCCCCGTGCTGGCGCGAGGACACTCTCTCCCCTTCACCCGCTATCGATGAATCGAAGAGTGTCCCCCCTGAATCGAGTCTGTCCCTCGAAAGCGCCTGCCCTGACATCGAAAGCTTTTCCGTACGTACCTGCCGCAGAGAAGTTCTCTCTGTTGGCTTGTGTCTTGGTGGCTTGTGTCCCGGTGGCTGGTGTTCTGTGGCTGGTGACTCCGTGGCTTTTGCGATGCCGTTGCTTGTCGTTGTGGGGGCGCGCCGCGAGACGCGGGGGTAACGATGTCGCAAGGGGCGTCCCGAGCACGAGACCTCACCGCAGGGGGCGTGTCTTCGAAGCGGAGGCAGGGAGGGCCGGGAGCGACGAAGAGCCCGCAGCCGAAGCGAGCCAGGGAGCGGCGAACAGGCGTCCCCGATCAGGGGAGGTGCTCGTGCGAGGGCAGCGCCCCTTGCGGCTGCGTCGTTACCCGCCGCGCCGTCTTCGGCGCGCTCCATTCGTCGTACCGCAGCAGCAATACCAGCCCGGGGATCGCCGCCAGCGCCGAGAGGATGAAGTAGGCCGGCCACCCGTACGTGACGGCAAGGAATCCCGTGGGGGCGCCGACGACCACGCGCGTGACCGCCATCAGGCTGGTCAGCAGCGCGTACTGCGTCGCGGTGAAGCGCCGGTCGCACAGGCTCATCAGGAACGCCGCGTACGCCGCCGTCCCCATGCCGCTGCACAGGTTCTCCATGCCGATCGCCGCCACCATCATCGGGTAGTGGTGGCCGAGCTTCGCCAGGGCGAAGAACGTCAGGGTGGACACGGACTGGAGGACGCCGAAGATCCACAGGGACGCCTTCATCCCGGCCTTGGCCACCACGGCGCCGCCTATCAGGGTCCCCACGATCGTGGAGATCATGCCCAGCCCCTTCGTCACCGCGCCGATGTCGGTCATGGTGAACCCCAGCTCGAGGAGGAAGGGGGTGGTCAGCGCGGTGGCCATCACGACGTCGAGCTTGTAGAAGACGATGAACAGGAGGATCCCGACGGCGCCCCGGCGGCCGAAGAATTCGAGGAACGGCTCGACCACCGCCTCCCTCAGGTTCCTCGGGCTTTTCGGGGGCAGCTCCGGCTCCGGGGAAAGGAGGGACGCGGCCATCCCGACGGCCAGCGATCCCGCCATGAGGAGGTAGACCACCCTCCACGGCAGCCGGTCGGCGAGGATCAGCGCGATCGCCCCCGAGGTGAGCATCGCCACCCGGTACCCGAGGATGTGGACCCCCGCCCCGGGCCCCAGTTCCTCCGGGAGGAGGATCTCGGTGCGGTAGGCGTCGACCACGATGTCCTGGCTCGCGCTGCAGAAGGCGACGAGGAGGGCGAGGAAGGCGAGGACCCCGGGATGCGCCTTCGGCTGGGCGAACGCCATCGCGACGACGGCGGCGAACAGGGCCGCCTGGGTCACCAGCATCCATCCGCGGCGGCGCCCCAGGAACGGAGGGACGAAGCGGTCCATCAGGGGGGACCAGAGGTACTTGATGGTGTACGGGAGCCCCACGAGCGAGAAGACGCCGATCACCGCCAGGTCCACCTTTTCCGTCGTCATCCACGCCTGGAGGGTGGTCCCGGTGAGGGCGAGCGGGATTCCGGAGGAGAAGCCGAGGAGAAGGACGAAGAAAATGCGCCGGTTGGCGAACGCATCCAGAAGGACGGACATGGAAAATATCCTACACCGGGACCGAACGTTTCTTGTATACAATGCGTTCCGGTAATAAAATCGTGCGGATGGAAAGCTTCCACGGGATGATCTGCGCGGTCGGCGGCGGGAAGGGGGGCGTCGGGAAAAGCCTCGTCTCCATCAACACCGCATGCGCGCTCGCCCTCGAGGGATACGAAGTCGTCCTCGTCGACGCCGATCTCGCGGGCGCAAACGTCCACACCCTTTTCGGGATCAAGCATCCGCCCCTGACCCTCAACGAATTCGTCGGCAAGACCGTCGGGACGATCGAGGACCTCCTGGTCCCGACGGCGCTCAAAAACCTCCACATCATCTGCGGCGCGACCGACTTCATCGATCTCGCCAACCCGGGGCACGCCCGGAAGCAGCGGATCCTGCGGGCGATCGGGAAGCTGCCGGCCGACTTCATCCTGGTCGACATCGGCGCCGGCGCGACCTTCAACAACCTCGATTTCTTCAACATGGCGGACATCGGCATCCTCGTGACGACCCCGGAACCGACCGCCATCCTGAGCGGCTACGAATTCCTCAAGCTGGCGGTCCGCCGGAAGCTCCTGTCCGCCTTCAACGGCGCGCCGTCCCTCAAGGAGCCGCTTTCCGCGCTCCTGTGCGGCAGCGGCGCCGGGAAGGTCCGGAAGATCGACGAAGTCGTCGAGTCGATGCGGGAGATCGACGGGGACGCCGCCGAAAAGGTCCGCTCCCTGATCGGGGAGATGAACCTGCGCCTCGTCGTCAACAACGCGGTCGGGTCCGAAGGGGAGAAGGTGCACCGGGCGCTCGCGGGCATCGCCATGCAATACCTGCAGGTCGACGCTCCCGTTCCTCGGCAGCATCCCGCGGAGCGCGGAGATCGAGAAATCGGTCCGCGCGATGATCCCCGTCGTGATCTCCGGCCCCTCGTCGGCGGCCGCTCCTTACGTGGAGATCGCCCGGCGGATCGTTGCGGAAGGCGCCCCGGAAGGGGCCGGGTCCCCCGTGAGCGACCGTCCCCCCGTCCCGGTCGAACCGCCGGGCCGGGCCGAGGCGAAGCCCCCGACGGTTTCCTCTTCCCAGGTGTGCCTGAACGAGGTGATCGAGCGGGGAGGCCGGACCCTCCATGTCCAGACGGAGGACCTGGGACCGGAGAAGGCGATGGTCCAGTCGCTGGTTTTCCTCGAGGGCAGGGTCGTGTTCTCCAGGGAGAACGGCTACGCGGACCTCGGCGTGGAGGGGGCGTCCCGCGAGGCGGTCTGCGAAAAGGTGCGCTGGCAGCACCGGGGGATCCTGACCGGCATCAGGGAAGGAAGGATCGACCAGGAGATTGCGAGGACCGGATGACGGGAGGAAGGCTTGCCGCGGCGCTCCTCCTCGTCCTTTCGGCCTTTCTGCTCGCCGCCTGCCCGAACGTCGACCTGTCCCAATACGGCTCGGATTCCTCGGGCGACGCCGACGGCTCGGCGGCCGGGCCGGTCGCGGGATTCGGCAGCGTCCAGGTCGCGGGAACGGAATTCACCGACAACGCCTCCACCACGGTCGCGGACGACCGGGGGCGGGGAATCGACGATCTCGTCGCCGGGATGGTGGTCACCGTCCGCGGGTCGATCGGCGCGAAGTTCCTGTCCGGCGCGGCGACCTCCGTCGCGATCGAACGGGAGGTGCGCGGCCCCGTCGACGACAACGGCGTGGCGCTCGACAACGGCACGATCCGCGTGCTCGGCCAGACGGTGCTCGTGAACCCGGCGACCGTCATCGTGGACACGGACGGCGCCGGGATCGGGCTCGCCGACCTGAAGGATCTGCTCGACGACGGGCACCGCGCCGGCCTGGAAATCCACGGCGGGGTGGAGGACAACGGGACCATCCACGCCGCCTACATCGGACGGGTCCAGGACAACGTCGCCGCCGACGCCGACGTGGAGCTCCGCGGGACGATACGGGGGTTCGACGGCACGGCCCGCTCCTTCCGCATCGGGGCGCAGGAGGTGAGCTTTGCGGATCTTCCGTCCGGCGGCCGGATCGACTGGCCGGATACGGGCCTCGCGAACAGGCTGGTCGTCGACGTCCGGGGATACCTGGACGCCGTCGGGGGGGCCGGGATCCTGCGGACCGACCGGGACGGGGACCGGATCCAGGTGATCTCCGTGGACCTTGGCGCCTCCGCGGACCGGGTCGCGCTGGAAGGGTACGTGCTCTCGGGGGACTCCACGTCCTTCGGGATGTCCGTCCCGGGCGGGACGGTCACGGTAAACAGCGACGACGACCCCACCGGCGACGCGTTCGGCCTCCGGAAGAGGGTGCGGGTCGAGGGGAAGCTGACTCGGTTTGGGCGGCGCGACCGTGCGCGCGACGTCCGTCGTCGTCCTGAAGGCGTTCGAGGTCCTCCTGGAGGGCGCCCCGGAGGATCTCTCCGACGCCGGGGACAACACGATCACCCTCCTCGGGAAGACGGTCGAGACCGACCGGTTCACCCTCTTCCGGGATCCCTCGAATGGGGTCCGGGAGGGATTCGGCCTGAAGACCCTCGCGTCCGGCGACATCGTGCGCGTGGTCGGATGGCTCGACGGGACGCCATCCTTGGGGAACATCGAGGCCGCGAGGGTCGACCGCGTCGACGGGACGCCGGGCAGGGTGGGCCTGCAGGGACCCGTTTCCTCTTTCGTCCAGCCCGCGTCGCTGTCGATCGTCGGCCTGACCGTGACCACCGTCGACGCCGATATCGACTATTACGACAAGGGCGGCGTCGCCTTCGCGGACCGGGAGGCGTTCTACGCGAAGCTCGCGGTCCTGGGGGCCGGCACGGTCGTCCAGGTGCGCAACGGCGTGTTCGTCTCCGCCTGGTCCCGGATCGATCCCCCGTCGGGGGGCGACCGGATGGAGATCGAGATCGTGACCATCAATCGCTGAAGGGGCGGCAAGGAAGCCATGACGATCACCATCGCTCTTCTCATCGGGCTGGCCGCCCTCGCGGCGGGACTGGTCGCGGGCTGGTTCCTGCGCGCGGGCCAGGTGGCGACGCTCGAGGAGCGGCTGCGGGGGCAGGAACGGCTCATGGAGGAGAAGCTCGCGCTGCTGGCCGAGTCGCGGGAGAGGCTCAAGGAGGCGTTCCAGGCCCTCTCCTCCGAGGCGCTGAGCAGCAACAACCGCTCGTTCCTCGAGCTGGCGAAGGCGACGCTGGAGAAGTACCAGGAAGGCGCGAGGGGCGACCTCGAGATGCGGCGGCAGGCGATCGACGCCCTCCTCCTCCCGATGGGCGAGTCGCTCCGGAAGGTCGATTCGAAGATCACCGAGCTCGACAAGGCCCGGACCGCGCGCCGAGGCCGCGCTGACGGAGCAGATCCGGTCGCTGTCCGACACGCAGGGACGCCTGCGGGAGGAGACCGCGAACCTCGTGAAGGCGCTGCGGGCGCCCACGGTCCGCGGCCGGTGGGGGGAGGTCCAGCTGAAGCGCGTCGTCGAGATCGCGGGGATGCTGTCCCATTGCGACTTCGTGGAGCAGGAGAGCCACACGACCGAGGAAGGGCGCCTTCGGCCCGACATGGTCGTCCGGCTTCCCAACGGCAGGAACGTCGTGGTGGACGCGAAGGCCCCGCTGGCGGCGTACCTCGAGGCGATCGAGGCGACGGACGAGGCCGTCCGGGCGGCGCGGCTCAAGGACCACGCGCGGCAGGTCCGGGCCCACCTCGCCGCCCTGGCGTCGAAGAGCTACTGGGAGCAGTTCACGCCCGCGCCCGAGTTCGCGGTCCTCTTCCTTCCCGGCGAGACGTTCTTCAGCGCGGCGCTGGAGCAGGACCCGGGGCTCATCGAATACGGCGCGAGCGAGCGGGTCATCCTCGCCACCCCCACCACGCTCATCGCCCTGCTGAAGGCCGTCGCCTACGGCTGGCGCCAGGAGCAGGTCGCGGAGAACGCGCAGGAGATCAGCCGGCTGGGGAAGGAGATGTACGACCGGATCGGGAAGTTCACGGAGCATTTCGCCCGCATCCGCGACGGGCTCGACAAGGCGGTCTCGGCGTACAACAACGCGGTGGGATCGTACGAGTCGCGCGTCCTTCCGGGGGCGCGCAGGTTCAAGGAGCTCCGGGTGACCTCCGACCGCGACAGCTTCCAGCCGCCGGCGATCGTCGACCGGGCGACCCGCCCCGCGCCGGAACCCGATTCCGAGCCGGATCCGGACAGGCCGGCCCCGGGAGGAGGGGACGACCCCCAGCTTCGCGAGGTCGGACAGGAGCTGCTCCCGGCCGGTGAACCGGATCCCCCGGATGCCGACCGCCTTCGCCCCTTCCGCGTACGCCTCGATGTCGTCGATGAAGACGCACTCCTCCGGCGGAAGGGAAAGCTTCCCCAGCGCGTCCCGGTAGATCGCGGGCTCGGGCTTCAGCGCGCCGATCTCGTACGACAGGGTGACGGTGTCGAACAGGGGGAAGACCGGCTCGTTCCGGATGTGCAGCCGGAAGTGGCACTCGTTCGTGTTGGAGAGCAGCCCGAGCCGAACTTTCCCCTTGAGGCCGCGGATGAGCGCCCGGGTGCTCTCGATCGGGGTGAAGATGTCGGTGAACCCCCGCGCGAATTCCTCGGCCGGCACGCCGGCGCCGGTCGCCGACTCCACGAGCCGGTGGAACTCCTCCGAGGAAACGTCGCCGCGCTCGTACCGGGAATGGAGCCCCGAGCCGTAAACCTTCTCCCGGAGCGTCTCGACCGGCAGCCCCGACCACCGCTGAAGGCGCGCGAGGAACCTCCCGACGTCGAAGGAGCAGATGACGTTCCCGAAGTCGAAGATGACGCCGCGGATCACCCCGGGTTTTTCTTCCACTCGCGCGACCGCAGCTCGACCCGCCGGATCTTCCCGGAGGTGGTCTTCGGGAGGTCGCTCACGAAGGCGATGTCCCGCGGGTACTTGTACGGGGCCGTCACGTTCTTCACGTGCGCCTGCAGCTCCTTCTTGAGCGCCTCGGTCGGCGCGTAGCCGGCGCGAAGCACCACGTACGCCTTGACGATCTCCCCGCGGATCGCGTCGGGGGAGGACACCACCGCGGACTCCGCCACCGACGGGTGCTCGATCAGGGCGCTCTCCACCTCGAAGGGCCCGATGCGGTACCCGGAGGAGATGATGACGTCGTCGCCGCGGCCCACGAAGAAGATGTACCCGTCCCCGTCCCGGTACGCCCGGTCCCCGGTGAGGTACCAGTCGCCCCGGAAGCATTCCTTCGTCAGCCTCTCGTCCTTCCAGTACCCCATGAACATGCACGGCGGGCGGGTTCTTGACCGCGATCTCGCCGACCTCGCCCGGCGCCTCCTCGTTCCCGGCCTCGTCGATGACCGCAACATGGTGACCCGGGACGGGGAGCCCCATCGACCCCGGCTTGACCGGCATCCCGGGGAAGTTCGCCACCAGGTTGATCGCCTCGGTCTGGCCGTAGCCGTCGTGGATGGTGAGCCCGAAGGCCTCTTTCCAGGTCTTGATGACCTCGGGGTTCAGCGGCTCGCCGGCGCCGACGCAGTGGCGCAGGTAGGGGACCTTGTATTTCCCGAGGTACTCCTTCACGAAGGTGCGGTAGGCGGTCGGCGGGGCGCACAGCACGGAGACTTCGTATTCCTCGATCAGCGAGAGGGCCCTTTTCGGGTCGAAGGGGGCGTTGATCACCAGGGTGGCGGCCCCGTTGTTCCAGGGCCCGTACAGGACGCTCCACGCGGCCTTCGCCCAGCCGGTCCCGGCGATGCACCAGATGAGGTCCGTGGGCCGCAGGTCGAGCCAGTACTTCCCGGTGACCCAGTGGGCGCCGGTGTAGAAGTGGTTGTGCATGACCGCCTTCGGGTTCCCCGTGGTGCCGGAGGTGTAGTAGACCAGCGCCGGGTCGGAGGCCTTGTTGTCCACGATCTCGAGCTGCGTGGAGGCCTTTGCCGTCTCCTCGTCGAAGGAGATCCACCCTTCCCGCTTTTCGCCGACGCAGATGAAGTTCACGAGGTCGGGGCAGTCCCTGCGGATCTCGTCCACCTCGGGGGCCTTGGCGTCCCAGCTGATGATGGTGCGGGCGCCGGAGTGGAGGGCCCGGTAGACCAGGTCCTTGGGGCGAAGCTGGTCGGAGCAGGGGATCACCAGGGCGCCGATCTTGTTCCCCGCGACGACGGTGAAGAACCATTCGGGGACGTTCTGGAGGAGCACCAGGATCGGGTCGCCCTTGCCGACGCCGATCCCCCGAAGCATGTTCCCGACGCGGTTGGAGATCCGGCTCACTTCCCAGAAGGAATATCTCGCCTTGTGCCCCTTGGCGTCTTCATAGAAGAGGGCGAGCTTGGTCCGGTCCTTCGCGTACCGGTCGACGACGTCCCGGCCGAAGTTGAAGTTGTCCGGCACGTTCCATTGGAAGTTTTTCATGGTCTCGTGGTAATTTCCGATGTTTCCCATTGCCGAATGCCTCCACCGGGATTGGACGTAGAGAAAAAAACATACAGATATCAACGGGGTAAGTCAACAGGGGGGCCGAACGGCGCCTTTGCCGTCGCGGGTCGTTCTATTTTTTCCCTCTCACCACGCCCGCGCGGTTCTGGATGTAGAAATCCCGAACCGCGATGTACGGGTCCAACGCGGCGGCCGTGAGCTCCTCGTACATGCCGAGCCTCAGGGAAACCTTGTTCTACCTCCCTGTAGGCCCAAACCCCCACGGCGGCTCCCTGCGGCTCGATGTACGTGATCGGGCTGAGGTACGCGTCGCCGAAGTCTCCAGCGGCGTCCCGCAGGGTGGTGGACCCGAGCACCGGCAGGACGAGGTACATCCCCTGTCCGATGCCGTACTTTCCCAGCGTCTGGCCGAGGTCCGCATCTTTCTGCTCGATCCCGAACCCGTCGCGCGCCGTATCGAACAGCCCCAGGATCCCCATCGTGGAATTCATGAAGAACCGCAGCAGCTCGGTGCCGGTCGCGCGGAGGTTGCCCTGGAGAAGGTTGTTCACGACGCGGGCGGGAGCGCCGAGGTTGTTGAAGAAGTTCCGGACCGAGACCCGGATGTCCTCGTTCACAACGTAGTTATACCCTTTCGCCACGGGCTTGAAGAACCAGTAGTACGCCTTCTCGTTGAAGACGAAGAATGCCCGGTTGACGGGCTCGATCGGGTCGGCGATCGTTGCGGGGGGCGCGGGTTCCTCGCCGAAATTCGGTTCCCGGAAATCTTCCGTCTCCGATGCCGCCGTCCCGTTGTCCGTCCCCGCGGGAAGGACCGCGGCGTTGTCCGCCGACGAGGGAAGGACCGCGGTGTTGTCCGTCGGCGAGGGAAGGACCGCGGCGTTGTCCGCCGGCGCGGAAACGACCGCGGCGTTGTCCGTTCCGGCCGCGACGTTGTCCGTTGCGAGGGATGCCGCCGGCGCCCCAAGGAGGAGCGCCCCAAGGAGGAGCGCCGCCGGAAGAGGCATGCACGGAAGAAGCGCAGGGCGGCCCGGGAAACGGGTGTTCATCGATTCCCTCTGAAGGATTGGCATTTCATAAGTGTTCCCGGTATTCTAATAGGATTATGAGCACAGGGAAAGGCCTGGCGATCGCGGAACTCGATGGGGTTCTGGGCGATTCGCCTCACGAGATCCTCGGCAAGATGGGATTGTTCCTGGGCGGCTCCCTGGCCCGGGCGGCGTCGCCCCCGTTCCGGGTGCGGAACATCGTGCGCCAGGTCCACTTCGTCGGCGTGCTGTCCCTTGGCATCATCGTGCTCACCGCCGCGTTCACCGGGATGGTCCTTGCGCTCCACGGGTACGTCACGCTCCGGAGGTTCGGCTCGGAGGGATGGCTGGGGCCCACGGTCGCGCTCTCCCTCATCCGGGAGCTGGGGCCCGTGCTGACCGCATTGATGGTCACCGGCCGGGCCGGCTCCGCCATGACGGCGGAGATCGGCATCATGCGCATCGGGGAGCAGATCGATTCCCTCGAGACGATGGGGATCGACCCGGTCCGGTTCCTGGTGGCGCCCCGCATCGTCGCGTTCCTCCTGTCGATTCCGCTGCTGACGGCGATCTTCGACGTCGTCGGGATCTACGGGGGGTACCTGGTCGGGGTGAAGCTCCTGGGGCTGAACTCGGGGGTGTACTTCGGGCAGATGGAGTCCAGCGTGAATCTCGTGGACGTCACCAACGGGATCTGGAAGTCGCTGGCGTTCGCCCTCATCATCTCCTGGGTCTGCACGTTCAAGGGGTATTTCGCCCGGCACGGCGCGGTGGGCGTCAGCAGCGCCACGACCTCCGCCGTGGTGCTTTCCTCGGTCCTCGTCCTGGTCTGCGACTACTTCATCACGTCGGTCCTCATATAGGCATGAAGAGCCCGAACGGACATATCGGGGTCCGGCCGGAGGGGGTCGGTACCGGGGAGCCGATCCTGCGGCTCGTCGGCGTGGAGAAGGCGTTCGAGGGGAAGAAGGTGCTCGACGGCGTCACCCTCGACATCCCCCGCGAGCGGATCACGGCGATCATCGGGCTCTCCGGCGCGGGGAAAAGCGTGCTGCTGAAGCACATGATCGGCCTGCTCAAGCCCGACCGGGGACAGGTCATCGTCGACGGCGCCGACATCAACCGGCTGTCGAAGAAGGAGCTCTACGAGCTCCGGAGACGGTTCGGGATGCTGTTCCAGTCGGGGGCGCTCTTCGACTCGCTGACCGTATTCGAGAACGTGGCGTTCCCGCTCCGCGAGAAGACGAGGATGGCCGAGGGGGAGATCCGGGAGAAGGTCCTGGGGATCCTGCGGAACGTCGGGCTGGAGGGCGCGTCGGAGAAATACCCCGACGAGCTTTCGGGCGGGATGGTGCGCCGCGTCGCGCTGGCGAGGGCGGTGGTGATGGACCCGGAGATCATCCTGTTCGACGAGCCCACGACGGGGCTGGACCCGATCATTCGGAACTCCATCCTCAACCTGTTCCGCAAGGCGTACGAAGAGAACCGGTTCACGATGGTCATGGTCAGCCACGATATCCCCGACATCTTCCAGTATTGCCATCACATCGTCGTGTTTCACAAAGGGAAGGTGGTCGAGGTGGGGACGCCGGAGGACGTGAGGAATTCGAGCGATCCGTTCGTGCGCCAGCTGGTGGACGGGGTCGTCGATGGCCCCATCCAGCTGGTCTGAACGGAAACGGGAGCGCAAGGGATGAAAGACGTGAAAACGGAAACGGCGGTCGGTCTTTTCATGTTGATCGGTATCGCGTGCCTGGCCTGGCTGTCGATCCGGCTGGGGAACGTCGAGATCGGGAGGGGGGACAGGATCCCCGTGGAGGCGGAGTTCAGCTCGGTGCAGGGGCTGAAGTCCGGGGCGGGCGTCGAGATCGCGGGGGTGGAGATCGGGACGATCGAATCCATTACCATCCGCGACTACAAGGCGGTCGTCTTGATGGCGATCCGGAAGGACATCGCCCTGCAGGAGGACGCGATCGCGTCCATCCGCAGCCGCGGCCTGATCGGCGACAAGTACATCACCATCTCCCCGGGCGCTTCCGACCGGCTGATTCCCGCGGGCGGAAAGATTCGGGAGACGGAGCCGCCGGTGGATTTCGAGAAGCTGATCGGGCAGTTCATCCACGGGAAGGCCGAGAGCGGGGGGGGCGCGAAATGAGGCGGGCGGGATGGCCGGCGCTGCTGCTGTGCCTGGCGCTCTGCGTCCCTGCCGCCGCGCGCGGGAGCGAGGCCACCGAGCAGGTCCGCGGGACGATCGACCGGGGGATCGCGATCCTCATGCGCCCCGACCTGCAGGGGGACGAGAAGAAGCCGGAGCGCCGCGCCCTGCTCCGGAAGGAGATCTACCCCGCCTTCGACTTCGACGAGATGTCGCGGCGCGCCCTGGGGATCAACTGGAAAGACCGCACGCCGGAGGAGCGGAAGGAGTTCATCTCGGTGTTCCAGGCGCTTCTCGAGAACTCCTACGCCAGCAAGATCGAGGGGTACAAGGGGGAGAAGATCGTCTACGGCAAGGAGGCGCTCGACCCCCCGTACGCCGAGGTGAGGACGAAGGTCGTGACCTCGAAGGGGGAAGAGTTCGCGGTGAATTACCGGCTTCGGAAGAACGCGGCCGAGTGGCGCATCTACGACATCGTCATCGAAGGGGTCAGCCTCGTGAACAACTACCGTTCCCAGTTCACGGAGCTGCTCGGGAAGCACACCTTCGCGGAAATGATGGAACGCCTCAGAAAAACCGCCAAGGCCGCGGGCAGCGTCTGAAAGCGGAGACAACCCGGGAGGTGACCGCCATGCCGTTTCTATTCCGAATGGGCGCCAGCGCCGCCGCAATGCTCCTGATCGGCTACCTGCTTCCGGGCCTCGTCCGGGTCGACAGCGTGATGGCCGCCCTGGCCGCGGCGTTCGTCCTCGGCCTGGTGAACGCCGTCGTCCGCCCCCTGTTCGTGATCCTCACCCTTCCGATCTCGGTGGTCACCCTGGGGCTCTTCCTGCTGGTCATCAACGGGCTGCTCCTGTGGCTCGTCACCGCGATCGTTCCCGGCTTCCACGTGAACGGGTTCTGGGGCGCGGTGGCGGGTTCCATCCTCATTTCCATCGTTTCGGGAATACTGACAAGGATGGTGCCGTCGACATGAACATCACCTTTTTCGGAGGCGCCCGGGAGGTCACGGGCTCCTGCATGCTCGTGCAGACGGATAAGAACCGCTTCCTGGTCGACTGCGGCATGTTCCAGGGAGGGGGCGACAGCGACCGGAAGAACGCGCGGAAGTTCCCGGTGGCCCCCTCCTCGATCGACTTCGTGCTGTGCACCCACGCGCACATCGACCACTCGGGGCTGCTTCCCAAGCTGGTGAAGGACGGATTCCGCGGCGCCATCCATTGCACCTCCGCGACGGCCGACCTTTTGAACATCATGCTGCCCGATTCCGGCCACATCCAGGAGAGGGACGCGGAGTGGGAGACCCGCAAGCGGCAGCGCGGCGGGAAGCGCCAGGTGGCTCCCCTGTACACGGAGGCCGACGCGCGGGCCGTGGCGAACCACCTGCGGCCGGTCCCGTACGGGACGCCCGTCGAGCCGGGTCGGCAGATCTCCGCCACGTTCCTCGACGCCGGGCACATCCTCGGCTCGGCGATCGTGGTCGTCGACGTGAAGGACGACGGGAGGGAGCGGCGGCTGGTCTTCAGCGGCGACCTGGGGCACAAGGGGCTGCCGATCGTGCGCGACCCCTCGACGGTCGACCGGGCCGACCTCGTCGTCATGGAGTCGACCTACGGCAACCGCGTCCACAAGGCGATGCCGGAGTCGATCGAGGAATTCGTCCATGCCGTGAACGACACGCTGCGCCGGAAGGGGGGAAACGTCATCATCCCCGCCTTCGCCGTGGGGCGCGCCCAGGATGTCCTTTACGTCCTCGCCGATCTCACCCGGAAGGGGCGTGTCGAGGGGATCACCGTCTACGTCGACTCGCCGCTGGCGATCGACGCGACGCGGATCACCATGCGAAACGACAGGACGTTCGACGAGGAGGCGAAGGACCTCCGGCAGTGGTGGCTGGCCAATCCGGACGCGCTCAAGGTCGTCCTCGTCAGGGACGCCCAGGAGTCGATGGCGCTGAACTCGATCCGGGGCGGGGCGGTCATCATGGCCGGCAGCGGGATGTGCACCGCGGGAAGGATCAAGCACCACCTGAAGCACAACCTGTGGAGGAAAGAGAGCAGCGTGGTGATCGTCGGTTTCCAGGCCGAGGGGACCCTCGGGCGGAAGATCGTCGACGGCGCGAAGCGGGTGAAGGTGCTGGGGGAGGACATCGTGGTGGCCGCGGACGTCTACACGATCGGCGGGCTGTCCGCCCACGCCGACCGGGAGGACCTGCTGGCCTGGGCGGGACATTTCCAGGCGCAGCCCGGGACGGTGCTCGTGACCCACGGGGAGGAGTCCGTGTCGCTGGAATTCGCCGCGACCCTGCGCTCCCGCCTGGGGTGGAACCCGCAGGTGCCGAAGCCGGGGGAACCGATTCTCATCGGATAGCGGAAAAGTCCATGGGGGGTGAAACGGCATGAGCCTTCTGGTCGTCGGGTCGATGGCGTTCGACAGCATCAAGTCGCCGTTCGGCGAGGTGGAACGGGTGGTGGGCGGGTCCGCCACTTATTTTTCCATCGCCGCGAGCTATTTCTCCCCGGTCCGGCTCATTTCCGTCGTCGGCCGCGATTTCCCGAAGCGCACCATCGATATGCTTTCGTCCCGGGGGATCGACGTCCGGGGGCTCAAGATCGCGGACGGGGAGACCTTCCACTGGAAGGGATTCTACGAGTACGACCTGAACACGGCCCACACGGTCCGGACCGACCTGAACGTGTTCAAGGATTTCGTCCCGGACCTCCCGGCGGAATGGAGGGACACGCCGTACGTTTTCCTGGGGAACATCGACCCCCGGCTGCAGCTGGACATCCTGGCCCAGGTGCGCAACCCGCGGATCGTCGCCCTCGACACGATGAACTTCTGGATCGAGAAAAGCCCCCAGCTGCTGCGGGAAGTCATCCGGAACGTCGACGTCCTGGTCATCAACGAGGCCGAGGTGCGGCAGCTCACGGGGGAATTCAACCTCATCCGGGCCTCCCGGATGCTGATGGACATGGGGCCGAAGCGCGTGGTGATCAAGCGGGGGGAATACGGGGTGCTGCACCTGTCGGGCGGAGAGGTCTTCGCCGCCCCGGCGTACCCGCTGGAGACCATCTTCGACCCCACGGGCGCGGGGGACAGCTTCGCGGGCGGTTTCATGGGGTTTCTCGCGTCCCGGGGCGGCAAGGAGCTCGTCGAGATGGATTACCGCCTGGCGACGATGTACGGGAGCGCGATCGCCTCCTTCACGGTCGAGGCGTTCAGCACGGAGCGGCTGGAGTCCCTGTCGCGGGAAGACATCGCCCGGAGGGTTTCCTCGTTCCGGTCCCTCACCGAGTTCCGGGTGTGAAGATGGGTATCAGGGATTGGTGATATCATAGTAGCGGGTAACGTTGCGTCCAACCGCTTCTTCAGCCGCATCACTGAGGGAGGGCGGAAACGATGACAGCGATCCGCTACGAACCCGCCAGCCGGAAGAACATCGACCGCACCTCCGATCCGTACCTGCCGAAGAAGGGCTCGCCCGCCGTGGGCGTGTGCCCCGTCTGCCACATCATCTCGAAGAAAAAGCGCTGGTACATGGACGAGGACGAATCCGTCGCCCTCGTGCGCTCCGGGGCCCCCTTGAGGCGCTGTCCGGCGTGCTGCAAGATCGCCGACGGGTTTCCCTCCGGCGTGCTGATGCTGCGCGGGGCGTTCCTCAAGTTCCATCGCGACGAGCTCCTCAAGATCGCCCGGAACGAGGAGCGGCGCGCCCGCGGGATCAATCCGCTCGAGCGGATCATGGAAATCCGCGACGGCGACCGCTGCGTCGAGCTGTTGACCACGGACGGGAAACTGGCCCAGCGGATCGGGCGGGAGATCCGGAAGGCGTACCAGGGGACCGTTTCCTTCAAATGGTCCGAGGACGCCGACCTGATCCGGGTCACCTGGACGAGGGAAACCTAGCCCGCTTTTTTCACCAGCGCCGCAGTAGGAGGCTGGTGAGAAATGCGGGCCAGGAGGGGAATATCGGCTGAAATATCGCTGAATTTTCCCGGAAAACCATCCGATAGTGATTATCGGCTGTAAATACCGACGTCGGGGGTAACAGGACGTGCGCTTCTGGCGCTCGATTGTCCGGGGGGAGGTCAAAGAGGCCTGGAAGGAGCTTTCCAGGCGCCCGGATTCCGAGCATGAACAGGCACTTATCCGCGTCCTGCTGCTTGGGGCGGTCTGCGGGTACATGTCCTGGATCCTCCCCAGGGACGGGGTCCTGGAACGGTCGGAAATCGTCGTCCTCTGGATCTGCTATCTTTACGAGTTTTTCGCCATCGGGCTTTTTTTCGTGGTCGTCCGGTCCGACGGCCCGTCTCCCTTCCGGCGGTGCCTGGGGGCGGTGGGGGACCTGGGGCTCACGTCGTACGGAATCTACCTCGTCGGCGAGGCGGGGGCTCCCCTCTACATCGTCCTCCTGTGGGTGACGTTCGGGAACGGTTTCCGCTTCGGGCGGAAATACCTGTATTTCAGCACTATAATCTCGACGGTCGGCTTCAGCCTGGCCATCTTCAGCAATCCCTTCTGGTACGACAAGCGCATCATCGGGATCGGGCTGCTGATCGGCATCGTCATGCTGCCGCTCTACATCTCCTCCCTCCTGAAGAAGCTGACGGTCACCGCGAGGAGGGCGGAGGACGCCAACCGCGCGAAAAACCGGTTCCTGGCGAACATGAGCCACGAGATGAGGACCCCCCTCAACGGGATCATCGGCCTGATCGAGCTGCTGAGGGAAACGCCGCTGTCGGCGGAACAGGAGGAGCTGGCCAGGACGGCCGACACCTCGGCCAGGACCCTCATGTACCTCATGCAGGACATCCTCGACCTTTCCAAGATCGAGGCCGGGAAGGTTCACGTCCAGGAGTCGCGGATCGACCTCCACGACCTGGTGAAGAACGCCCTCGCGATCATCGAGCCCCAGGCGCGGGCCAAGAACCTCGACATGTTCCTCAACGTGGACCCGAGGCTGCCCTTCCTCCTGCAGGGGGATCCGCTCCTCCTCCGCCAGGTCCTTCTGAACCTGCTCGGCAACGCGGTGAAGTTCACGGAGCGCGGAGATGTGGGGATCCGGGTGTTGCTCGAGTCGGAAACGACGTCGACCGTCACCGTCCGGTTCGAGGTGGTCGATACCGGCATCGGCATCCCTGCGGAGGCGCAGCCCCGGATCTTCGACCGGTTCGCCCAGGCGGACGAATCGATCACCCGGAAATACGGGGGCACGGGCCTCGGGACGACGATCTCCAAGGAGATCGTGGAGATGCTGGGAGGGCGGATCGGGCTCTACAGCGTCCCCGGGCGGGGGAGCACCTTCTGGTACACCCTGGAGTTCCGGAAGCAGGCCGGGAAGTACACGGAAGCCGAAGTGATGGTGGCGCTTGCCGACCGCCGCGCGCTGATCGTGTCCCAGGACACGCTCGCGGCGGAGACGGTCGGCGAATCGCTGGCGGGGTGGGGCATCCGGGCGGCGAAGGTGGGCCGATCCGCGCAGGCCTTCGCCCAGATGGTCACGGCGGCGGAAGCCGGGTTCCCCTTCGACTTCGCCGTGGTCGTCGAGCCCGGGCTCGACATGGACGCCCTCGCCTTCGCGCGCGCCGTCGAGTCGGACCCGATGATCCGCGGCGTCAAGCGGATCCTCGTCACCGACCGGAGGGAGGACATCGAATCCTACCTGAAGAGCGGCTATGTCACTGCCCTTTCCACCCCTGTTGACAAGGCCCTGCTGTTCAACGCCGTCCACCTGACCCGCACCGACGTCGCGACCGACGGCTCCGTCGCCAGGATCGCCGACCGGCACCGGCAAATGCAAGCGGGGGGCCGGAAGCTCCATTTCCTCGTGGCGGAGGACAACCGGACGAACCAGATGGTCATCGCCAAGATTCTCGAGCGCGCGGGGCACGAGGTCACGCTGGTGAACGACGGGGAAGCGGCGGTGGAGGCGCTGAACCGGCAATCCTTCGACATCACCCTCATGGACCTCCACATGCCGCTCATGGGGGGGTGCGACGCCGCAAAGCTTTACCGCTTCACCGGAGGGGCGGGGCGGCGGATGCCGATCGTCGCGCTGACGGCGGACGTCACCGAGGAAGCGAAGGCGGAATGCGAGCAGGCCGGGATGGTGGCGATCCTGACCAAGCCGATCGACTCCCGGAGACTCTTCGACCTGCTCGACGAGCTGTTCCCCGGCTCCCAATCGGAGGCGGGGAAAGCGGGCAGGGCGGCGGAGACTCCGAGAGAAGCGACCCCGGAAGGGGAGGCCGGGAACGGGACGGACGGTTTCGACCCGAAGGTGCTCGACGAACTGGAGGCGCTTTCCGGGAACGCTTTCGTGGTCCGTCTCGTGTGGACGTTCCTCAACGGGAGCCGCGAGAAGATCCGGGAGCTGGAGCAGGCGGTGGCGGAGGGAGATCCCGAGCGGGCGCGCAACTCCGCCCACGCCCTCCGCGGGAACTCGGGGCAGATCGGGGCAAACGGGCTGATGAGGGCGTGCGCGAGCTTCTCCGGCATCGCCGCACCGGAGCTCGAGCGGAACGGGCGGGATTACCTGGACCGGGTCCGGAAAGAGTTCGCCCGGATCCGGCCGGTCCTGGATCGTTACCTTGCGGGGGGAAACTCGGCCGTTTCCTGACGGGCGGGAAGCACGGCGACGCGTTCCTGCGCCCGGACCAGCTTCTCCATCATGCGCAGCTCGCGGGGGCCCATCCGGAGGGCGGTGTCCACCCAGATCTCCACGACCTCGAGCAGCTGCTCGTACTTCACCGGGGCGAGCCGGCGCCGCACCTGGTGGATGCCCGCGGCGGCCCGGTCCTTTCCCCCCTGCCGGACGATGTAATCGTAGACGGTCCGTTCGCCTGCCCCGTCCTCGGCCAGGATGTCCACCAGCCCCTTGGCGTGGAGCTCCTCCGCGCGGAACATCTTGCCGCTCATGAGCGCTTTCTCCGTATGCAGCACCCCGATCCGTCGGAGGAGGAGATTGTAGGCCCCCATTCCCGGGAA
Organism: uncultured bacterium; assembly: GCA_963741515.1. Taxonomy (GTDB): domain Bacteria; phylum Desulfobacterota; class Deferrimicrobia; order Deferrimicrobiales; family Deferrimicrobiaceae; genus UBA2219. Next base: position 284,212 of record CAVUIA010000007.1, on the reverse strand, counting down.
CAGGTTGAAGAGCACCTCGGGGAAGCCCATCAGCGCCCGGCGTTCCGCGACCAGCACGTCGCTGGAAAGGGCCGCCTCGAAGCCGCCGCCGAGCGCGTCGCCCTGGACCAGCGAGATGGTGGTCAAAGGCAGGCCGTAGCCGACAATGTGATGGTAGATGACGTCGATGCACGCGATGGCGTACTTCCGGAGCGTGCCGGCGTCGAGCTCCTTCACGCATCGGGAGAACAGCGAAAGGTCTCCGCCGAAATTGAACACCCCGGGCGTTGAGGATGCCAGGATGACGTAGCGGACCTGGTCCCCCGCCTTGTCGCTCCGCCCGGAGAGGGCTTCGACGCCGCTCTGGAAACGCCTCAGGTCTTCCAGGAGCTCGAACGAGAAGCAGGCGCGGTGGCCCGGGCGAAGGAACACCCAAAGGGCGCCGTGGGCTGCATCGTACCGCGTGGCGACATGGCGATAACCGTCGGCCTGTTGGAAAACCGGTGGTGTCGTTTTATTCACGCCTGCGCGCAACCTCCTGAAAACAAATGGATTCCCCTTCCGAATCGCGAGCATTCTACCATGGCGTCGCACCGGCAGGAAATATTCTCGGTTTTACCGGGGAAAAATTTCCCGGTGGGGCGCCGCGCGCGGGAGCCTTTTTCGCCTCCTCAATGCGGTTGACGTTCGCCCGCCCCCGAGTAATATACTTACCGGTAAGTATATAGCAGGCCCGTCGGGGCCGCGGGAGGGGGACGGGTGGCGAGGACGCCGGTGAAGAGGGCGGAGGCCGAGGGCGACGTCCGTGCGAGGCTCCTGGGAAGCGCGGCGGAGCTTTTCTCGGCCAAGGGGTACGCCGGGACCACGGTCCGGGAGATCGTGGAGCGCGCGGGCGTGACCAAGCCTGCCCTGTATTACTACTTCCGCAGCAAGGAAGGGATCTACCTCGACCTCATGCAGCCGCCCTTGAAGGGGTTTATCGAGCAGATCGAATCGGCCGCGAGGGAAAAGGGCACTTCCCGCGAACGGATCACCCGGCTGTGCCTTCGTTCGTACGACGACTTCATCCGGAACCTGCCGATCGCCCGGATCCTGTTCTCCTTCTATTACGGCCCTCCCCAGGGCGCCCCGCACATCGATTTCGACGCCGTGCACCTGCGGTTCCAGGAGATCGTGGTCCGGCTGCTGAAAGAGGGGACCCGGGGCGGGGAGTTCCGCCGGGGGGACCCGGCGGACAGGATGTGGGCCGTCGCCGGCGCCGTGAACGTGGCCATGGAGCTGGAACTCTGCCGCCCCGGCCAGTCCATCGGGCGCGGGGGGATCGTGCGGATGCTGGGGATCATCTTCGACGGGATCGCCGGGAGCGGGCGCGGCGCGACGGGAAAAGGGAGGAAGGGATGAACGGGCGGAGGCTTCCCGGGGCGGCGCTGCTGCTCCTGCTGGCCGTGGCGGCGGGGTGCTCTGGGGACGGTAGCGCGGTGGGCAAGGAGTCCGGGGCGGGGAAGCCCCCCGTCCCGGTGGAAACGGCGCGGGTGTCGGAGGGCGACGTGGAGGAGGGGATCGACGTCGTCGGCACCCTCTCTTCCAGGTACCAGGCGGAGATCAAGTCGGATTACGGGGGGATCGTCTCGAAGATCCATGTGCACGACTGGGCCCGGGTGAGGAAAGGGGATCCCCTTTTCACGGTGGACACGCGGGAAGGGGAGGTCGCTCTCCAGAAGGCGAAGGCGGCCCAGGAAATGGCGAACGCCGGCCTGCTCGAGGCCGAGGCGGGGGGAAACCGGGCCGACCGGGAGTACGACCGGGCGGTGAAGCTGCTCGACGCGGGGCTGATCACCCGGCAGGGGATGGACGACGCGCAGACGCAGCGGGAGGCGGCGTCCGCCAGGATCGCGGCCGCGCGGGCGCAGGTCCTGGCGGCGCGGGAAGACGCGGCCCAGATCTCGACGCGCCTCGGGAAGGCGGTGGTCCGCGCCCCCTTCGACGGGACGGTGGCGGAGCGGCTGGTAAACGTGGGGGACCTCGTGGGGGAGATGCAGAAGGTCGTCTTCCGGGTCGTGGACAACCGGACGCTCGAGCTCACCGCGACCGTGCCGTCCATGTCGATGGCTTCCCTGCGGACGGGGCTTCCGCTGGTGTTCTCCACCGACGCGTTTCCGGGCCGCGAGTTCCGGGGGAAGATCACCTGGATCAACCCCTCGGTGAGCCCCGGCGACCGCTCGGTGCGCGTGATCGCCGAGGTGCCCAACGAGCCCGAGGTCCTGAGAGGCGGGTTGTTCGTGAAGGGGCGCATCGTGACGGGAGGAAGGAAAGGGGTCGTCCTGGTCCCCCGGGCCGCCCTGAACAGCTGGGACCCGGCCGTCCTGAAAGGGGAGGTGTTCGTCGTCGACAACAACGTGGCGCGCCGGCGCGACGTGAGGACGGGGGGGACCCGCGGCGATTTCGTCGAGATCGCGGAGGGGCTGCGGCAGGGGGAGACGGTGGTCACCCGCGGCTCCTTCAACGTGAAGGACGGCGACACGCTGGGGATCGCGGCGGCGGGGGGAAAGTGACCCATGCTGCTTTCCGACGTCTCCATCAAGCGCCCGATCTTCGCCGCGGTCATGATGCTGGCCCTGGTGACGCTGGGCGTCTTCTCCTACAGGCGGCTGGCCGTGGACATGTTCCCGGACGTCGAGATCCCCGTGGTCTCCGTCGTCACGAAGTTTCCCGGGGCCTCCCCGGAGACCGTAGAGCGCGAGGTCACCAAGCGGATCGAGGAGGCGGTCAACCCGATCGCCGGCGTGAAGCGGGTGGTCTCCACCTCCCGCGAGAGCGTCTCCAGCGTGGTGGTGCAGTTCCACCTCGAGGTGAGCATCAACGACGCCGCCCAGGAGACGCGCGCGAAGGTCGACGCGATCCGGGGGGAGCTCCCGGACGGGATCGAGGAGCCGATCATCCAGAAGCTCGACTTCGGGGCGATGCCGGTCGTGTCCCTGGCGATGCGGTCGCAGCGGCTCGACCGGAAAGAGCTGACCACGCTGGTGGAGAAGAAGGTCAAGCGGCGGTTCGAGAACATCCCGGGGGTCGGCAAGGTCGACCTCGTGGGCGCCTCGAAGCGCGAGGTGAACGTCGACGTCGACCCCGTTCGCCTCGAGGCGCTCGGGATGACGGTGGACGAGGTGATCGCGGGGCTGGCGGCGGAGAACGTCAACACCCCGCTGGGGCGGCTGACGCGGGGCGGGTCGGAATTCCCCCTGCGGATCTCGGGAAAGCCGGAAGACGTCGGGCAGTTCCGGACCATGGTGGTGGCCAGCCGGGCGGGGCGGCCGGTTCCGCTGGGCGAGGTGGCGGCCGTGACCGACGGCATCGAGGAGCAGCGGTCCCTGGCGCTGGTGAACGGCGTGCCCGCCGTGGCGCTCAACATCCCGAAGCAGTCCGGGGCGAACACCGTCGAGGTGGTCGACGGGGTCAAGCGGGAGATCGCGCGCCTGCAGCCCGAGCTTCCCCCGGGCACGTCCATCGAGATGGTGCGGGACGCCTCGATCATGATCCGCGACTCGGTCCGGGACGTCGAAGAGACCATGATCCTCGGCGGCATCCTCACCATCCTCATCGTCTTCTGCTTCCTCAACTCCTGGCGCTCCACGGTGATCACGGGGCTCACCCTGCCGATCTCGGTCATCTCCTCCTTCATCGTCATGAACTTCATGGGGATGACGCTCAACGTGATGACCCTGATGGCCCTGTCGCTGGCCATCGGGCTCCTCATCGACGACGCCATCGTGGTCCGGGAGAACATCGTCCGCCACCTCGAGCACGGGCAGGACCATTTCGAGGCCGCCTCGGAGGGGACCACCGAGATCGGGCTGGCGGTGCTGGCCACCACCTTCTCCATCGTCGCGGTCTTCGTCCCGGTGGCCTTCATGAAGGGGATCGTCGGCCGGTTCTTCTTCCAGTTCGGCATCACCGTGACCTTCGCCGTCCTGGTCTCCCTCTTCGTCTCCTTCACCCTCGACCCGATGCTCTCGTCGCGCTGGCACGACCCCGACATCGACCGGACGGGGAGACGCAACGTGGTCGCGCGGATCCTGGACCGGTTCAACGACTGGTTCGACCGCACCGCCGACCGGTACCGCGGGGTGATCGCCTGGGCCCTCGACCACCGCGGCGCCGTGCTCCTGGTCGCCACCTTGGCCTTCCTCGCCGGTGTGGGCGCGTTCCTCTCCCTGAAGAGCGAGTTCTTCAGCGAATACGACCAGGCCGAGTTCCAGGTGAACTTCCGGACGGCCCCCGACGCGTCGATCGAGGAGACGCAAGGGCGCCTCGAGGCGGTCCTCGGGGGCGTGGGGAAGCTTCCGGAAGTGGACACACCTACGCGACCATCGGCGCCGGGGACACGGGCACGGTCCGGGACGGCATGGTCTACGTCAAGCTGAAGGAGAAGAAGGAGCGCGGCCGGAACCAGGCCGCGATCCAGCGGGACGTCCGGACGCGGCTCCTCGCGGTCCCCGGGATCGTCGCCTCCGTCAACGAGGTCGGGCGGATGACGGGGGAGAAGCCGCTCATGGTGGACATCCGCGGCGAGGACATCTCTCTTCTGAAGAAGTACGCCGCGCGGTTGAAGGGGGAGATGTACCGGATCCCCGGGATCGTCGACCTGGAGGTCACCCTGGAGCACGACATCCCGGAATACCGCCTGATCGTGGACCGGGAGAGGGCGACGGACCTCGGTGTGAACACGGGGACGGTCTCGCGCACGGTGGGGGCCCTGGTGGGGGGCCAGGTGGTGACGACCTACGAGGACGAGGACGGGGATTCGGTCGACGTGCGCGTCCGCCTTCCGGGTGCCCTCCGCGTGGAGCCGTCCCAGGTCGCCCTGCTTCGCGTGGCGGTGCCGTCGGCGCGGGGCGGGGCCGGGCTGGTGCCCCTTTCGGAAGTGCTCAAGTACCGGTTGAGCACGACGCCGTCCGAGATCGACCGGCAGGACCTCACCCGGAAGGTGGTCATCTCCGCCAACCTCGACGGCCTGCCGCTCGGGGAGGCGATGAAGAAGGTCCGGGAGGCGTCCTCCCGGCTGGACATGGCGCCGGGGTACAACGTGATCTTCTCCGGCGAGGGGGACACGATGGCGGAATCCTTCGGGTACATGGCCGAGGCGCTCCTGCTGGCCGTCATCTTCGTCTACCTCATCCTGGCGGCGCAGTTCGAGTCGTTCATCGATCCCCTGGCCATCATGCTGTCGCTGCCGCTGTCCATCGTGGGGATGGCGGGGATGCTGTTCCTCACCGGGGACACGATCAACATCATGTCCCTCATCGGGCTGATCCTGCTGATGGGGCTGGTCACGAAGAACGCCATCCTCCTGGTCGATTACGCGAAGATCCTGCGGCGCGGCGGGATGGAGCGGACGGAGGCGGTGATCGCCGCGGGACGGACCCGGCTGCGGCCCATCATGATGACCACGCTGGCGATGATCTTCGGGATGCTTCCTCTGGCGCTGGCGCTCGGGGCGGGGGCCGAGATGCGGGCCCCCATGGCCCGCGCCGTCATCGGGGGGCTGATCACCTCCACGCTGCTCACGCTCCTGGTGGTCCCGGTGGTCTACACGCTGTTCGACGATTTCGGGGACTGGGCGCGGAGGAAGTGGGAGGGGAAGCGGGGCGTGGCGGCCGCGGGGCTCCTGATGGCCCTGTGCGCCGGAGCCGCCGCCTTCGCGCCGCCCGCCGCGTCCGCGGGCGAAGCCGCCGGCCCGGAGACGTTCACGCTCGACGAGGCGCTCCGGGCGGCCCTGGAGAGCAACCGGCAGATCCGCGCGGCGGTGGAGCAGCGGAACCGCGCCACCGGCAGGTACGTCGAGGAGCGCGCGGCGGCCCTCCCGCAGCTCGCCGGCACGGCGGGGGCGCAGCGGTCCAGCGACGGGAGCATGGCGATTCTCCCCGGGGCGGAGATCAGCGACCGCCGGGTCGCCGATCTGGAGCTGTCGCAGCCTCTATACGCCGGAGGCGCGGTGTCGGCGGGGATCCGGGCGGCGAAGTTCGGCCTGGCCTCCGCGGGGGACCGGATCCGGTCCGCGCGGCACAACGCCCTCCGCGAGGTGCACGCCGCGTTCCACAACGTGCTCCTGGCCAGGGAGCTTTCCCGCATCGCGCTGCAGAACCGCGACCAGAAGGCGAGGCACCTCGAAGAGGCGCGGAAGAAATACCTCGCCGGGACCGCCACGGACTACGACGTCCTCGTGGCGGAGGTCGGCCTGCAGAACGCCCAGCCGGAGGTCCTGCACACGGAGAACCTGATCCGGACCTCCCGGGAGCGGCTTCGCTTCCTCATCGGCAAGGGCGATCGGGAAGTGGACGCGCGGGGGGACCTGTCGGTCTCCGTCGGGGAATTCCCCGATCACGAAAAATCGCTGTCCGTCGCGCTCGCGAACCGTCCCGAGCTCTCCGATCTCCGTCATCGGCGGGCGCTCGCCTCCGAGCTCGTGACCGTCGCGAAGTCCGGGTACCTGCCGCGGTTGAACTTCCAGGGCGCCGTCGGGTACCAGGACCTCGATTTCAACGTGTTCGACTTCGAGGGGAAGACCTGGTCCGTGGGCGTTTTCGCCTACTGGAGCCTGTTCGACGGCTTCCGGACGCGGGGCCAGGTCGCCCAGGCGAGGAGCGAAGAGGCCGACCTGCGGATCGAGGAGGCGCGGCTTCTCGACGCCGTCGCCCTCGAGGTCCGGGACGCCGTGAACGCCGTGCGCGAATCGGGGGAGACGGTGACGGCGCTGGCCGGGACGGCGGGGCAGGCCGAGCGGCTCGTCTCGATGGCGGAGAAAGGGTTCGAGTACGGCGTGAAGACGCGCCTCGAGGTGGACGACGCGCAGCTGAACCTGTCCCAGGCGACGGGGAACCTGGCGCGCGCCCGGCGCGACTACCTCGTCGCGAAATTCGGGCTCCTGAGGGCGATGGGAACGATGGAGGACGTGCTTCCGGGGGTGAAGGAACCGCCCCCGCCGTTCGTGCCCGCGGGGTCGCCGCTGGGGCTGGTCGGCGAGGTGCTCGGGGGGAAACCCGATCTGCCCCCCCGGTAAAGGGGGGGAACGATTATTTGAAGTGTCGGTTGAGCTTGCCCTTGAGGCGCAGCACGGCCTGCGCGTGCAGCTGGCAGATCCTGGGCTCGCCCAGGCTGAAGATCCGGCTGATCTCGCGCAGGGTCAGGTCCTCGTAGTAGTAGAACGCGATCAGCTGCTTTTCGCGCTCGGGAAGCATGTCGATCGCCTTCCCCAGCATTTCCTTCAGCTCCAGCGTCAGCTCCTCTTCGCGGCTCTCTTCCTTTGCCGCGTCCGCCAGCAGGAGGCGCATCCCCGCGCCGCTTTCCTCGTCCTCGTCCTGGATGGCGTCGAGCGAGAAGACCGTGACTCCCGTGAACATCGCCAGCTGCTTCCGCAGGTCGTCGACGGTGATCCCGAGGTCGTCGGCCACTTCGTTTTCTTCCGGCGCGCGGCCCAGGACGTTTTCGAGCCGGGTGTACGCGGACTGCAGGCGGGAGGAGTGCTGGCGCACCGACCGCGGGAACCAGTCCATCTCCCTCAGGTAGTCGAGCATCGCGCCGCGGATCCGGAAATCGGCATAGGTCCGGAACTTGATCCCGCGCGAGGAGTCGTACCGCTCCAGGGCGTCGAGCAGCCCCACGACGCCCGAGCTGATGAGGTCGTCCGCCTCGATGTGCGACGGCAGGCGCATCTTGAGCCGCATCGCCTGGATCCGGATCCCCGGCATGAACTCCGTGACGATCTCGTCGCGGTTGGGGAGGCGGACTTTCTTCGAGGACGATTTGCGGGGTTTCGCGGGGGTGCGCTCTGCCTTGGACTGCATCATGGCATTGACCTCGTCGAGTAAGTGGTGCGAGCTGCAAGTACTCCGATACAGCGAGCAAGCACCATGCCAGAGGTCTGTTGAGGCTTAACTAGTTGTTATTGAATGTTAATTATGGCGAGGCAGCGCCGGATGGGAGGGGAAACTCCGCCAATTTGACCGCGGGAGCGTCAACCGGTTGACGGTTGGACCGGAAGCAGGATCTGGATGGTGGTGCCCGCACCCTCCCGGCTTTCCACGCGGAGGAACCCCCCGTGCCTGCGGACGCAGCGGCTCACCATGGGCAGTCCGAGCCCCGTCCCCTCCCCTTCGGGTTTCGTCGTGAAGAAGGGGGCGAACACCCGGGCCAGCAGCGATTCCGGGATGCCGCGGCCGGTGTCGGACACGGAGATGGAAACGTATTCCCCCTCGGGGACCGGGACGTCCCCGAACGTTGCCTCGCCGTCGGAGAAGAACGGCGAGGAGGAAACGGTCAACCGCCCGCCTTCGGGCATGGCGTCGCCCGCGTTGACTCCGAGGTGGAGGAGGGCCCGGAGCAGGGTATCCGGGTCGCCCATCACCGGGGCGGACGGCGCGCCCAGCTCCGCGCGGATCTCCACCTTCGGGCCGACGGACGCGGACAGGACGCCGATCGCCTCGCCGATGAGCCGGTCGATCTCCACGGGGAGAAGCATCGGCGTTTCCCGGTGGGAGTAGTCGAGCATCCGCCGGGTCAGCTCGGCCGCGCGCCGGGCGGACTGCTCGATGTGCCCGGCCGCCTCGAATCCCTTGCTGTCCTTGTCGAGGAAGGTCTTGAGGTAGGTGGCGTACCCGAGGATTCCCGTGAGGAGGTTGTTGAAGTCGTGGGCGATCTGGCCGGCCACGTACCCGAGCTCTTCCATCCTCCGGGCCCGCGCGAGCCGCTCTTCGGCGGCTTTCAGGCGCGACGGCAGGTCGTCGGTTTTTTTCGCCATGGGGGTCAACTCGTGCGGGGGCGCGGCTCCCGTTCATCGATCTGTTTCCGCTTGAGCATCTCGACGAGCGTCGTCCGCTTGAGCCCGAGCAGGGTGGCGGCGCGGTTCTTGTTCCCGCCAGCGAGGTGAAGCGCCTGGCGGAGGAGGGCGGTCTCGAAGTCGGAGGTCGCGCTGCGGATGTCGAGGCCGCTTTCCCCGATCACGGGGATGGCGGTCTTGAGGAACTTTTCCGATCGGCGGATCTTGTCGGGGAGGTCCGACACCTCGATCCATCCGTGCCCTTTCAGGACCACGACCCGCTCGATGAGGTTCTCGAGCTCCCGGACGTTCCCGGGCCATGGATAGCGCTGGAGCATCTCGAGGGCGTCTTTCCGGATCCCCTCGAGGTAGCGCCCCTTCTCGCGGTCGTACCGCTCGATGAAGTGGGAGGCCAGGACCGGGATGTCGTCCTTCCGCTCCCGCAGGGGGGGGATGCGGACGGGAATCACGTTCAGCCGGAAGAACAGGTCCGCGCGGAACCGCCCCTCGGAGATCTCCTCCTCCAGGTCCTTGTTGGTGGCGGCGATGACCCGCACGTCGACGGGGATCGGCTTGTTCCCCCCCACCGGGGTGACCGATTTCTCCTGGAGCACCCGGAGCAGCTTCACCTGCAGGTGGGGGCTCATCTCCCCGATCTCGTCGAGGAAGATCGTCCCGTTGTGGGCCGTCTCGAACTTCCCCGGCCGGGTGGTGTGCGCCCCCGTGAACGCCCCCTTGACGTGGCCGAACAGCTCGCTCTCCAGGAGCTCCGCCGGGATGGCGGAGCAGTTGATGGGGACGAGCAGGCGGTACGACCGGGGGGACAGGTAATGGACGGCCCGCGCCACGAGTTCCTTCCCCGTGCCGCTCTCCCCCGTGATCAGGACCGTGGAGTTCGTGTCGGCCACCTTCCGGATCAGGGAGAGGACCTCCTTGATCGGGTCGCTGACCCCGATGATGTTCTCCAGCCCGCCCTGGCCGCGGACCAGGGTGCGGAGGTTGGTGTTCTCCTTGCGCACGCTGGTCAGATCGAGCACCCGGTCGACGAGTTGGACGACCTCGTCGACGCTGAACGGCTTGGTGATGTAGTGGAAGGCCCCCAGCTTCATCGCGTTGACGGCGGACTCGACCGTGGCGTGCCCGGTCATGAGGATCACCTCGGTGTCGGGACGCGCCTTCCGCGTATGGGCCAGCACGGCCAGCCCGTCCGGGCCGGGCATCTTGAGGTCCGTGAGGACGACGTCGACCGGGTACTGGTCGATGATCTTCAGCGCTTCCACCCCCGTCCGCGCCTCGTGGAGGACGAGGTCGGGACGTTCGAAAACCTTGCGCAGCAGGGAAAGGGTGGTTTCCTCGTCCTCGGCGATAAGGAGCGATTTCTTCATGAAGTAAAGTTTACCTAAACCGGGGCCCCGGGTAAAGTTTCGCCCCCCGCCGGTCGATAAAAACTACCGGCGGGGGGGATGTATTGGCAAGAGGAGGCAATAACGCTTGAAAGGCCTTGATAAGTGAGAGGTTCCGATAACGGGAGTTGGGGGCACCTTTTCGACGAGGCGGGACGGGCCGTCGCCGTCTTGTCCGAGTCGCGCTTTCGCCGGATCGAGGAGATCCGGGAGGCGCTGAAGGCCGGGACCTACCGCATCGACGGCCGGCGGATCGCGGAGAAGATGGTCTCCGACGCCGTCCGGCAGCTCAGGGAACGTATCCGCTGAATCCTGTTGCCAATCCGCGCGCGGATATCGTATCTTCCCATAATGCGATTGTTGATCGACGGAGCGGAAACTGCTTGGGATCCCTCACGTATCCGTACGTTCGGCGCCGTCGTCTCGGAGGCGACCCGGCGCGCGGCCGCGGCGAGCCGGATCGTGCACGGGATCCTGGTCGACGGTAAGGAGATCTCCACCCGGGCCGAACGGGAGATGGACGAACGGCCGGTGGAGGAGATCGGGGAGCTGCACATCCGTACGACGACCTCCGGGGCGCTTCTGGGGGAGGCCATCGACGGGGCGATCCACCTGTCCGAAGCTCTCCGCCAAGACATCCGGAACGTCCTGGTTTCCCTGCGGGCGGACGATGTCTCCGGCGCGAAACCGCTGTACGTCTCCTGCGTCGAGTCTCTCGGGACGTTCTTCCAGCTGGCGGGCGCGGTTTTCAACGGCGTCCGCAGCGGGGCGTTCCGCCTGCCGGGAACGGCGTCGGGAGCCGGCGTGGAGCTTCCGGAGCCGCCCGGCGCGACCAGCGAAATCCTTCAGCGGCTGCTCGCCGCCCGGCAGGAGGAAGACTGGCGCCGGATGGCGGACCTGCTCGAGAAGGAAGTCTCCCCCAACCTGGGGGAATGGTCCGCCTTTTTTTCGGCGATGAAACGGGGAGAACCCGGGTAGCGCCGAAACGTCCGAGTTGCGGTAAAATCCATTCATGGGGAAATCCGGATTCGACCGGGCGCTCCGGGGGGCGCTGTCGGAGTTGCCCACCGTGTTTCGGGATGCGCTGACGAACGTTGCGGTGGTCGTGGAGGATTGGCCTCCCGACTGGCTGCTCGACGAGCTGGGCATCCCCCCCGGGGATACGTTGTACGGCTTCTATCACGGGGTGCCGCTTTCGGAACGGTCGATACAGGATTCCGGGAACCTGCCGGACACCATCTCCATCTACCGGGGTCCTCTCGAGGAGGATTTCCCGGATCCCGGGGAACTGTCCCGCGAGATCCGGATCACGCTGCTCCACGAGATCGGCCACTATTTCGGCATGAAGGAAGAGGAGCTCGAGCGCCTGGGATACCAATAAACCCATAAACCGATACACCGCCGGCGAAGGAGGTTCGGAATGTTTCTGTTGAGACGGGAATACCGGGATGGCGCCGAACGTCCGGAGATCGTGTTCCTGCACGCCGAGGTGACCATGGAGGGCGCGGAGGCCGCTTCCCCCCGCAGGACGACGCGGGTCGTGGCCCCGGCGGCGGACCCGGGCCGGCGGGTGGCGCAGGTGAGTCTCCCCGAACCTCCCCGGGGCGGGCGGGTGCGTCGTCCGGTACCGGTTTTCGTCCGTCCTCGACGGCAGGGAATGGTACTCCCCTTCGTACCGGATCGAAGTTCCCTCCGACGAGCTGATCTCCGACCTGTTCCGCGTTCCAGAGGAGGACGGCGGGAACCTCGTGCCGGCCGAGGGGCGCGGGTTCTTCCGGCTGGTCCTTCCGGCGGCCGAGGGGGAACGGATGGACGGGACGATCCGGTTCGGCTTCGGCGCCATGCGGAAGAAACCGTCCCCCTCGCTGTGCCGGGCGGCGGTCGACGCGGGGAACGGCCCCGCGCCGGTCATCGAGATCCCCGAGGCGCTCTCCGTCCTGAAGAACCGCCCGATGCCGTACTTCCTCTACCATCTCTCCGGCGACGGGATCCTGCGGTCCGACAAGATCGCCTGCGCCCGGATCACGATGCCGGACGCGGACGGGGACGTCGTGTCCGCGCGGCTCGTCTGGGGCGACCCGGCGTGGCGGGCCGTGAACATGTCGCCCATGGAGGCCAAGGGATTTCCGCCCGGAAGGCACTCCGCCGCCGAGGAGTATCTTTTCGGAGGACATCGGGACGTTCCGGTCGGGACGGCTTGAAGCGCTCTCCGCACTTCCGACGCCGCGGGTCTACGAGGCGTACGTGTACGGGGCGTCGGGAAGCCGCGTGGAGTACTGTTTCCAGGTGGCCGTTCGTCTCCCGTCCGGCGGGGACGAGGTGCGGTGGCGGAACCGGGAAGGGGGAGGGAACTGGAGCGTGGTCCTCTAGCGGGCTGGGCGGCTACCGCAGCTCCTTCATCGCCGCGAGGAGTCCGGCGATCTCCTCGTCCGTCCCCACGGTGATCCGCAGGCAGTCCGCGAGACGGGGGGTGTCGAAGTACCGCACCAGGATCCTGCGGCGCTTCAGCGCCTCGTAGGCTGGGCGGGCCGAGCCGCCGCGGGTGCGCCGCGCCAGAACGAAGTTGCTTTGCGACGGGTACGGCGCGTACCCCACGGCCGGCAGGGCGGCGGAGAGGGCTTCGCGGGTCTTCCGGATCCGCGCCGCGTTCCGTTCCATCCACGCGATGTCGGCGAGCGCGGCCGTGCCCGCCGCGATCCCGAGCCGGTCCAGGTTGTACGAATCCTTCACCTTGTTCAGCCCCTCGATGATCTTCGGGTGCGCGAACCCCAGCGCGATCCGCATTCCCGCCAGGGAGAACGATTTGGAGAACGTCCGCAGGACGATGACGTTGTCGCGCTCCCGCGCGAGCGGCAGGGCGGTGTCGTCGGCGAAGTCGGCGTACGCCTCGTCGACGACGAGGACGCCGGAGATGCCGTCGGCCAGCGAGGCCAGGACGGCGGTCGGCACGACGGTCCCGGACGGGGAGTTCGGGCTGGCGACCATGGTCACGCGGGCTTTCTTCCCCGCAAGCGACCTCGGGAGGGAGTAGTCCGCGGGGAAGGGGACGCGGACGGTTTTCCCCCCCTGGATTTTCACCAGCGTGTCATAGAGCGTGTAGGTGGGCGAGGGGCACGCCAGGGCGTCCTTCTCCCCGATGAACGCCTTGGCGATCATCGCGAGCAGGTCGTCCGACCCGTTTCCCGCGATGATCCGCGACGGGTCGATGCCGTACGTCGAAGCCGCCTGCCGGCGCAGCGCGGTCGCGGCGGGGTCGGGGTAGAGCCGCAGGCGGGCGTCGGCCTCCGAGAGGATCGCCTCCCGGACCTTCGGCGAGGGCGGGTACGGGTTCTCGTTCGTGTTCAGCTTGACGAACCCCGGCTCCTGGGGCTGCTCGCCGGGGGCGTACCCTTCCATGCGCGCGATGTTCCGCCGGAACGTGACGGTCATGTCTTTTCCCCTCCCTGGAACCGGGCCCCCAGCCGCTCCCACGCGGGGATGGACCGGCGGACCGTCCCGGTGGAGACGCAGATCGCGACGCGGAAATGGCCGCTGCGGCCGAAACCCCTTCCCGGGACCACGAGGATGCCCTCGTTTTTCGCGGCGGCCACGAAAGCCATCTCGTCGGCCGTGGGGGATTTCGGGAAGAGGTAGAACGCCCCCCCGGGCGGGACGCACTGGATCCCCGCCCGCGAGAACACCTCGAGCAGGGCGTCCCGGTTCTCCTGGTACACGGAGACGTCGGCGGGGTGGCCCTGGAACTTCTCTACGGCGAGCTGGAAGAACGCCGGCGCGTTCACGAACCCGAGGACGCGGTTGCAGAAGACGCACGCCTCGATCACCTCCTCGGCGTCCGCCGCAAGCGGCGACACGGCGAGGTACCCGATCCGCTCCCCCGGGAGGTTGAGGTCCTTGGAGTGCGAATAGGCGACGAGCGCGTTCCGGATCATCGAGGCCGGCGGCGTGAACTGCTTCCCCCGGAAGATGATTTTCCGGTACGGCTCGTCGGAGATCGCGTAGATCGTGGTCCCGTGCCGGCGTCCCGCGGCCGACAGGATCCCGTCGAGGGCCGCGAGGGTCTTCGCGGGGTAGATCGCCCCGGACGGGTTGTTCGGCGTGTTGATGATGATCGCCCGGGTCCGCGGGGTCAGCGCCGCTTCGATGGCGGACAGGTCGGGCTGGAACCGTTCGTCCGTTTCGACCGTGACGGGGACGCCGCCCGCGTTCCGCACGTAGAAAAGGTACTCCACGAAGAAGGGGCTGAGGATGATCACCTCGTCGCCGGGGGAGAGCAGGGCCCGGAGGGCCGCAACCAGGGCACCGGCGGCGCCGACGGTCATCACCACGTTCTCCCCGGAGAAGGGGAGGCCCGTCATGCCCGCCAGGTCGCGGGCGACGGCCGTCCGGACTTCCGGGAAGCCGGCGTTGGACATGTACCTGTGCAGCCCGGGCGGAGGGGAGGCCGCGAGGCGGGCCATCTCTTCCACGAGGGCCGGCGGCGGTTCGCCGTACGGGTTCCCGAGGGTGAAGTCGTGGATGTTTTCGGCCCCGCGTTCGGCTTTCAGGGCCGCCCCCTCCTCGAACATCTTCCGGATCCACGACCCTTGCCTGATCGCTTCCCGTATCTCCTGCGCTGCGGGCATTCTTTACCCCCGTTTTTTTCGGCGCTGCGGCCCATAATGACAATTTGTAACGATACGCCACTTCCCCCGGACGCGGCAAGGGGGCGGTTGAATCCTCCAGTGGCTTGACTTAAAGTGGATCGGTCAGCCTAAATTCCGGAGGGACAGTGAAGAGACATTTCCTGACGTGGTCGGCGGTCGTCTGTTCCCTGGTCGTCCTCTCCGCCTGCGCATCCGGGAGCAAGGTGGTCCTCCCCGGCGAGATCACCCGGCCGCCGCTCGCCGGCCCGCCTCCCGCGGGACAGCCTGCCGTGGCGGTGGCGGACTTCTCCTACGCCCCGGAGGGGCGCGAGCCCGGCGTGATCGGCCGGGACCACGACCAGGTGCGCGATGTCGTCTGGAACGGCGAGCCCGGAAAGACGATGGCCGACCTCGTCGCGGGCGCATTCGCCGACCGCGGCATCCCGGCGACCCGGGTGAAGGCGGGGGCCCCCGCTTCCGATAACGTCTCCATCCTCGTGTCGGGGACCGTCCGGCGGTTCGAGGTGGACATCCGCCGCCGCAAGATGTTCAACGTGGAAACCGAGGCGACCGTCACCATGTCGCTCACCGCTTCCGGGCGGGGGTTGCCCGCCCCGTTGGAGACCTCGGTCACGATCACCCAAACGTCGAAGGACGTTTACCCCTTGCCGGAATATTACCGGATGATGCTGTCGCTGGCGGCCAATGCCGCCGCCGACGAGGGCGTCCGGCGTCTCAAGGAAGGCGGTGTGGCCGGGACCTCCAGATGATCCGCCTGCTCCGGCTCGAGGAGGTGTCCATCGACGCATGGGACGCTCTCTTCGGCCGGATCGCCTCCCCTTCGCCGTTCCTTTCCCGCCGATTCCTCCTCCCCTGGCGCCGCGCTTTCGGGGGTGAACGCGATGTCCGCGTGGCATCGTGGTCGCCGTCGGGCGGCCTTCCCGAAGGGCTGCTGTTCCTGCATCGCCTGCCCGGGGGCGGGTGGACGTTCCTCGGGAGCGAGGAGGTGGCGGATTACCTGGACGCCCTCGTCGCGCCGGGGCGGGAGGAGGCGTTCTGGCGGGATTTCCTGGGAGACGGCCTTCCCGCGCTGGGGGGCGGGCCGCTGGATCTGCCCGGCCTCGTCGAAGGGGCCGCCTCCCTGTCGATCCTCCCGCGGCTATGCGGGGATGCGGGCCGCCCCTGCCTCGTGGAGGAGATGGACCGCGCGCCGTTCGTCGCGCTGCCCGGCTCCTTCGAAGAGTACCTGTCGTCGCTCGGGGCGAAGGAGAGGCACGAGCTGCGGCGGAAGATGCGGCGGGCCGGGGAGCGCCTGCCGGGGCTCGCCTTCCGCATGACCCGCTCGGCGGAGGAGCTGGAGCGGGACCTCCCGTCCTTCCTCGATCTCCACCGGAAAAGCCATCCGGAGAAAGGGAGGTTCATGGACGGCCGCATGGCGGTCTTTTTCCGGGAGATCGCCGAGGGCTTCCTCCAGGCGGGGGCGCTGCGGCTGGCCTTCCTCTCGAGCGGGGGGGAGGACGTCGCTTCCGTGTTCCAGTTCCGGACCGGCCGCGCCATGCTCCTCTATAACTCCGGGTACGACCCGGAACGGCGGGAGGCCCAGCCGGGACTGGTCCTCATCGCGCGCTGCATCGAGCACGCCCTGGGGGAAGGGGCGCCGGAATACGATTTCCTGCGCGGGACGGAGCGCTACAAATACGACCTCGGGGGAGTCGACCGGGTGGTGTATCGCGTGACGGTGCCCACTTGACGCGGCATCTCCTCGTTTCCTACCACACCTGCCCGATGGAGGAGCCGGGCGAAGGGCTCGCGGGGGGGATGAACGTCTTCCTCCGGGGGCTGCTGAAGGGGCTGGGGGAGGCGGGGATGCCCACGGACGTCGTCACCCGCGCCGTGGGGGAGACCGTGGAGGTCTCCACGCCGTTCCCCGGGGTGCGGATATTCCACGTCCCCTGCTTCTGGGATCCTTCCCCGACGCGGGAGAGCGCCCTGGAATCGCTCGACGTCTTCGTCGAGAAATCCCGCCTGCTGCTGCGCGGGGAGGGGATCGTCCCGGACGCCGTGTCGGCCCATTACTGGATGTCCGGCGTGGCGGCCCGGAAGCTTTTCAATGCGCCGATGCTGTTCGCCTACCACACGGTGGAGGCGCTCAAGGAGCCGGGAAAGGAGGGGAGCGCGCTCTCCGCGGCCCGCCGGGAAGCGGAGGCGAGGCTCGCCCAAGAGGTTTCCGGCGTCGTTTTCTTCACGGAATACGACAGGCAGAGGAGCCTGCGGCTTTTCCCGGCGCTGGCGGGGAAGTCGTACGTGGTCCCGCCGGGGGTCGACGAGCGGTTCCGCGTTCCCGTCCCCCGGGAAGTCGCCCGTTCGTTTCTCGGGCTGCCGTCCGCCGGCGAGATCTTCCTGTTCGCCGCCCGCAGCGATTCCGGGAAGAACCTGCCGGAAGCCCTGGAAGCGTTCCGCGGCCTGCGGTCCCGGTGGGACGGGAAGCCGCTCCTGCTGGTGGTCGGCCAGGAGAGGGGACCGGGAGAGCCGGAGGAGAGCGTCGTCTACCTCGGGCCCGTTCCCCACGACAGCATGGCGGTGCTGTACTCGGCCGTGGACGCCGTGGTCTGCCCGTCCCGGTACGAGTCGTTCGGGCTGGTCCCGCTGGAGGCGCTGTCGGCGGCCGTCCCGGTGATCGTGCCGGACGGGACGTTCTGGGGGGAAAGGATCCGGGCGGAGGGGGGCGGCCTGGCCTATGCCCCGGACGACCCGGACGGATTGGCGGGGGCGATGCTGTCGCTGCTCGCCGCCCCGCCGCTGCGGGCGCACCTGTCCTTCACGGGGCCGAAGGTGGCGGAATCGTTCACGTGGGAGAAGTGCACGGGGGCGTGGATGAAGCTCCTCGCGTCCGTTTCCACGTCCGGTGGTCCGCGATGATCTCCTCGAGCTCGCGGCGGGCGTCGTCCTCGGAGCATTGCGTCGGCGGATGCTTCATGAAATACGCGGACGGGGCGGCCAGGGGGCCGGAAAGCCCCATGTCGCGTCCCAGGCGGCAGTAGCGGATCGCGTCGATTCCCACCCCCGCGCTGTTCGGCGAGTCGGTCACCGAGAGCCGCAGTTCCACCTCGATCGGCAGTCCCCCGAACCCTTCTCCCTCGATCCGGAGGAAGCAGAGCTTGTTGTCCTTTTGCCAGGGGACGTAGTCGGACGGCCCGATGTGGACGTCGTCGGGATCGACCGCGTGGGACAGGGCGCTGGTCACCGCCTCCGTCTTCGAGATCTTCTTCGATTCCAGCCGGCTCCGGTTCAGCATGTTCAGGAAGTCGGTGTTCCCCCCGGTGTTCAGCTGGTACGTCCTCGACATCCGGATGCCGCGCTCCGAGAACAGGCGGGCCAGCTCCCGGTGGACGATCGTCGCCCCGAGCTGCGACTTCACGTCGTCGCCCACGATGCAGATCCCCGCGCGGCGGAACCGGTCGGCCCATGCCGGGTCGGAGGCGATGAACACGGGGATGCAGTTGACGAGGCCGACGCCGGTGCGGAGGCACGCCTCCGCGTAGTGCCGGGTGGCCTCCTCCGATCCCACCGGGAGGTAGTTCACCAGGATCTCGGCGCCGGATTCGCGCAGGACCCGCTCCACGTCGCAGGGCTCCTCTTCCGAAGGCAGGAACGTCCGGTCGTCGGGGTAGTCGGCCATGTGGGGGGCGATGCCGTCGAGGATGGGCCCCATCCGGACGACCGGGCCGCCAGGGGGCATGGTTTCGACGAACCGCTTCGTGCAGTTCGGGGGGGAGAAGATCGCCTCGCGGACGGGGCGGCCGACCTTCCGGCGGTCGATGTCGAACGCGGCGGCGACCTCGATGTCGCCGGGGAGGTACCCGCCGATGTCCCGGCTCATCAGCCCGGGGATGAAGCCGTCCCGGGGCTCCGGCCCGCATTCCCGATAGAACTCGATCCCCTGCAGCAGGGCGCTGCAGCAGTTGCCGACCCCGGCGATCGCGATACGTATCTTGCCCATTCCGTGTTCCCCAGATGCACTAAGTGCGAGATTGACACAAATGAATTGAAAATATTATCATTTTTCCATGCAAATGGAAAAGGGCGTCGATAAGGTCGTCATGACCCTCCGGGTCATGATCCTCGACAAACCCGGCTATTTCGGGAAGTTCGCGTCGGCGATCGGCAGCGTCGGAGGGTCCCTCGGCGACATCAAGCTTGTCCGGTACGGCAACGAATACAACACGCGCGACGTCACGGTCTTCGCCGACGACGAGGCCCAGTTCCGGAAGATCCGGGAGGAGCTCGGGAGGGTCGAGGGCGTCGTCGTTTCCGAGGTCATCGACCCGGTGCTCGAGCTGCACCGGGGCGGCAAGATCGGCGTCAAGTCCCGGGTCGCGGTCGACAGCATCTCCACCGTCCGGAAGATCTACACCCCGGGCGTCGCCAAGGTGTGCAGGGTCATCGAGGCCGACCCCGAGCAGGCGCACCGATACACCGCCATCTCCAACACGGTGGCGATCGTGACGAACGGCACCGCCATCCTGGGGCTGGGGGACATCGGCCCCGTCGCCGGCATGCCGGTGATGGAAGGAAAGGCGGTGCTCTTCGACACGCAGGTGGGGGTCAACGGCGTCCCGATCCTCCTCCGGACGAAGGACCCCGAGGAGATCATCCGCACGGTCGCGGCGATCGCGCCCACCTTCGGGGCGATCCAGCTCGAGGACATCAAGGCCCCCGAGTGCTTCCGCGTCGAGGACCGGCTGTCCTCGATGCTCGATATCCCCGTTCTGCACGACGACCAGCACGGCACCTCCGTCGTGGTCCTCGCGGTCCTGTTCAACATCGCCGACCAGGTGGGGATGCGGGTGAAGGACGACACGGTCGGGCTGATCGGGCTGGGGGCCGCCGGCATCGGGATCGCCAAGCTCCTCAAGGCCTACGGCGTCCGCAGGCTGTTCGGCACCGACATCAATCCCGGCGCCGCGGAGATCTTCGCGAAGGAGGGCGGCACGCCCGTTTCGCTCGAGGAGATCATGGCGACCGCCGATATCGTCATCGCCACGACGGGCAAGGCCGGGCTCATCAAGAAGGGGATGGTCCGCAAGGGGCAGGTGATCCTCGCCCTCTCCAACCCGAACCCCGAGATCGCGGTCGACGACGCGCGGTCCGCGGGGGCATCCTTCGCGATGGACGGCCGGAGCGTCAACAACGCGCTGGCGTTCCCCGGCCTGTTCCGGGGCGCGCTGAACGCCCGCGCGCGCAAGATCAACAACCGCATGCTGTTCGCCGCCGCCAAGGCCATCAAGACCTGCACGCCGCCCGGGGAGATGCTTCCCTCCATCCTCGACAGGGAAATGCATCAGAGGGTGGCGGAAGCGGTGGAGCGCGCCGCCTTCGAGACCGGCGTCGCCGCCCCCCGTACGGAAGAGCCCGAAGAGAAGTAACCGTTGCCTCTTTACGCGTCTCCCCTCGCCGGAACGCTCCTGGTCGTCGTCTCCTACCTCATCGGGTCCATCCCGTTCGGCATGATCGTGGCGAAAATGTCCGGCCGGGGCGTCGACCTCCGGAAGGTCGGCTCGGGGAACATCGGGGCGACGAACGTGGCGCGCACCCTCGGGAAGGGCGCGGGCGCGCTGACGCTTCTGCTCGACGCCGGCAAGGCGGTGTTCGCCCTCATGCTGACGGGGCTGCTGATGGGCGCTTCCTCCCACGGGTGGCTCGCGCTTGCCGGCGGGGCGGCGTTCCTGGGGCACGTCTTCCCGGTCTACCTGCGGTTCAGGGGAGGGAAAGGCGTCGCGACCGCGCTGGGGATCGTGGCGTACCTGTCCCCCGTCACGGTCCTCGTCCTGCTGGCGCTCTTCGCGGCGGTGGTCTACTTCACGCGGTACGTATCGCTCGGCTCGCTCTGCGCCGCCGTCGGGCTCCCGGTCATGATGGCGGTCCTCGAGGGGCCGCGCTCCTACCTGAACCTGGCGCTGTTGATCGCGTTCGTCGTTTTCTACACCCACCGGGAGAACATCCACCGCCTCCTCGCGGGGGAGGAGCCGCGTTTCGGGATGCCCCGGAAAGAAAAGGACACTGCCTGAAAAACAGGCAAGCCCTGCCCTGAATCGGGCATCGGCGGCGCGCCCCCGGGATCCGACGGCCGGCGGCGGGGAACCTCCTCTCCTTATAACTTCCTGTATTTTCTGCTGATTTCAGGGCGTGCCCGATCTCTTTCCGGGGAGACGGCCGGTTCGGCACGCCGGTTGCTCTATACGGGGGAGGAAGGGGGTGACTCCATGAAAAAGATCGAGGCCATCATCAAGCCGTTCAAGCTCGACGAGGTGAAGGAGTCGCTGAACGACATCGGCATCCAGGGGATGACGGTGACGGAAGTGAAGGGGTTCGGCCGCCAGAAGGGGCACACCGAGCTGTACCGCGGCGCCGAGTACGTCGTGGATTTCCTCCCCAAGATCAAGATCGAGATCATCGTCACCGACGACCTCGTCGCCCAGGTGGTCGAGGTCGTGGAGAAGTCGGCCCGCACCGGCCGCATCGGGGACGGGAAGATCTTCGTCATGAACGTCGAGGAGGTCATCCGCATCCGCACGGGAGAACGCGGCCTGGACGCCATCTGACCGGGTCCGGACGCATGAAAATTTCGCCATTCCCCCAGGAGGGACCGCAATGACCGCGAAGGAAGTGTTGGCGTTCGCCAAGGAAAACAAAGTCGAGATGGTGGACCTGAAGTTCATGGATTTCATCGGGACCTGGCAGCACTTCGCCGTTCCCTTGTACAACCTCGGCGAGGACAGCTTCGAGGACGGGTTCGGTTTCGACGGGTCGTCCATCCGCGGCTGGCAGCCGATCCACGCCTCCGACATGCTGGTCATCCCCGACCCCGACACGGCCGTCGTGGACCCGTTCATCGCCCGGCCGACCCTGTCGCTGATCTGCAACATCGTCGACCCGATCACGAAGGAGAGCTACTCCCGCGACCCGCGCAACATCGCGCGGAAGGCCGAGGCGTACCTCAAGTCCACCGGGATCGCCGACACGGCGTTCTTCGGCCCCGAGGCGGAGTTCTTCATCTTCGACGACATCCGCTATTCCACGGGATCCAACCACGGCTACTACTTCATCGACTCCGAGGAAGGCACGTGGAACACCGGGCGCGACGAGAAGCCGAACCTCGGGTACAAGCCGCGTTACAAGGAGGGGTACTTCCCGGTGCCGCCCACCGACTCCCTGCACGACCTGCGCGACGAGATGGTCCGCGTGATGACGCTGGTGGGCCTCGAGGTCGAGGCGCAGCACCACGAGGTGGCCACCGCGGGCCAGTGCGGAGATCGACATGCGGTTCGACACGCTGGTGAAGATGGCCGACGCCGTGCAGTGGTACAAGTACATCGTCAAGAACGTCGCCCGCAAGGCACGGCAAGACCGTCACCTTCATGCCGAAGCCGCTCTTCGCCGACAACGGCTCCGGCATGCACACCCACCAGTCGCTCTGGAAGGACGGGAAGCCGCTCTTCGCCGGCGACGAGTACGGCGGCCTCTCCAAGCTGGCGCTGTACTACTGCGGCGGCATCCTGAAGCACGCGAGGGCGCTGTGCGCGTTCAGCAACCCGACGACGAACTCCTACAAGCGGCTGGTCCCCGGCTTCGAGGCTCCCGTGAACCTGGCGTACTCCAGCCGGAACCGCTCGGCGTCGATCCGGATCCCGATGTACTCCGCTTCCCCGAAGGCCAAGCGCCTCGAGTTCCGCACCCCCGACCCGTCCTGCAACGGGTACCTCTCGTTCGCGTCGCAGCTCATGGCGGGGCTCGACGGCATCCAGAACAAGATCGACCCGGGACAGCCGCTCGACAAGGACATCTACGCGCTGTCGCCGGAGGAGCTGGCCGGCGTCCCGACGACGCCGGGCTCCCTCGAGGAATCGCTCAAGGCGCTGGAGGCGGACCACGAGTTCCTGCTCAAGGGGGACGTGTTCACCCCCGACGTGATCGAGAAGTGGATCGAGTACAAGATCGAGGCCGAGGTCAATCCGGTGAAGCTGCGGCCCCACCCGCACGAGTTCTTCCTGTACTTCGACTGCTGACGCGAAACGCCGCCGCGCAAGCGGAGGAAGCGCGAAAGGGGGCCCCGGGACGCCGGGGCCCCTTTTTTCACGTCCGGATCCACCCGTCCGCCGGCCAATGTTCCTGGATCGCGGGGACCATCTCCAGGAGGAGGTGGAAGAAGAGGAAGGCGGCGGCCGCCAGCAGGACGACGCCGGCGATGGCGCGCCCAGGCCACCCAGCGGTGCACGCCGCCCTCGCGGGCGAGCCGCGCGAGGCGCGCCGGATCGGCCGCGTTCCCGCCGCCGGCGGGGCGCATCCCGGCTTCCCGGACCTTCCGGTCCGCCTGCAGGAAGTAGAGGTAGTTGCCGGTGAGGGCGCGGATCACCGCCCAGAAAAGGGGGACGAGGAAAGTCCACCCGAGGACGACGCTCAAGGCGAAGTCGACGGCCGCCCACAGGTACATCTTCCGGTAGAGGTACCACCAGACGCCGCAGAAGAACGCCGGCCAGTTCCAGGAGAGCGCGTACCCGTCCGCCTTTCGGGCTGGAACCGGTCGAACACGCCGAGGTACGCGCCGGCGTTCGGCCCGACATAGGCCTCGAGTTCGTCCCGCCGTTCCATCGGGGTCTCCTTGTGCGCGCCTGCGGATGCGGGTATTATATAGGACGATTCCGCCCCGGGGGGTTCCGGCGATCAGGGCGTTCCTGAAAATATCCCTTCTGCTGCTCCTTGCGGCGTCCTCCGCCTGCGGCCGTTCCGGGTCCGGCGAAGGCACGCTGTCGGTCCGGCTCCGTACCTCCGCGGCGCGGCCGCGTTCCGCCGCGGCCGCCTCGTACCCGACCCTCCCCGGAAACCGCATCCTCATCCGGGTGCTCGCGCCGCATTTCGGCCCCATCGAGGCGTGGTTCGACCGCTCCGACGGCCGCGGGGTGATCGGCAACATCCCTCCCGGCGAGCGCATCACGGTCGAGGTCGACGAGTACGACAACACCGCGTCGACCCTCGGCACGGGCGCCCCGCTGCTGGGGCGCGGGTGGTCCCGGGGGATCACGCTCTCCCCGGGAGAGGCGAAGACGGTCGACGTGGCGATGCACGCGAAAGGAACGATCGTCACGATCTGCGGCGCCCCCGCGTCGGGCGGGCAGGGCACCTCCGGCGACTCGGGCGACGGCGGCCTCGACAACGCCGCCCTGCTGGGAAACCCGTCGGCCGTCAAGGCGGGGCCGGACGACTCGATCTACATCTCGTCCTCCGCCTACGGGAAGGTGCGGCGGATCGACCGCTACGGGTACGTCTCCCACTTCGCGGGGAACGGGAGCTCCGGGACCGTCGCCGCCGGGGACGCGCTGTCCTCCGCCCCGATCGGCTTCGTCGCGGACATCGACGCCGACCCCTCCGGCAACCTGTACCTGCTCACCTACTATAACCAGATCGTCAAGGCGGCCGGCGGCGTCGTCTCCGCCGTGATGTACGACAACGGAACGGTGAACCCGGCGGCCTGGCTCAACCTGGCCGTCGTGGCCGAGGACCTGGTGTATTTCGTGAATTCCCTCGAGCCGCGGGTCTACAGGATCATCGGGACCGTTCAAATCCGACTATCGTGACGGACGGCACGCCGCACGATACGGTCGAGCCGTTCGACCGGCTTCCATTACCCGATCAGCGCCCCGTCCGGCATCGCGTATGCCGCGGAAAGCGATTCGCTGGTGTTCGCGGACACCGCCAACGACCGGATCATGAAGCTGCAACTCTCCAACCTGAACATCGTCTACCAGGTCGCGGACGACGCCGGCGGCGCCTCCTTCACCGAAGGGGCCGACCCGCTGGCGATGGCGCCGGTGCAGCCGCGCGTGGTGGAGTACAACCCCTTCACGGGGAAGATCTTCTTCGTGGAGCAGGACGGGGACCGCGTCCTCTACATCGATTCGTCGGACAAGGTCCGGACCTTCGCCGGCACCGGCGTCATCGGCTTCTCGGGGGACGGCGGCCCCGCGGCCGGGGCGCGGCTGAACGACCCCCGGGCGGTCACGGTCGATTCCCGCGGGAACGCCTACATCGCCGACTACGGCAACCACGCGATCCGGATGGTGGTCGGCGGCGCGCTTCCCTGACCTTCCCCGATAATTTCCTGTTCACCTGGTGATAGGAATTTCTGCCCTTTGCGCAGAGGGAGTGTTTTCGAAAAGTTGAGGTCTGAGAGGCCTCAACTTTTCAAAGTACCCCTCATCGAATATTCGATACTTGTTCCTGTCCCTCGGATTCGGAACCTCGGGGCCGTTGAAAGCAGGGCCGCCAGCATGTCGCTCCGTCTACCGCCTTGTCCTCTGGCCCGCCGCTTGCTGGTAAACAGGTCATGATCCACCGACTGTTCGCATCCGCCACGCTGTACTCGACGATGGCGATGTTCTTCGATTTCCCCTTCCAGGAGCTGCACGCCCGGCTCATCGCCCGCACCGTCGGCCGGGACGTGAAATGCGTCCTGCGCCAGCTTCGGCTGCTGCGGGAGTGCGGGATCGTCGAATGCCGGTCGGTCGGGAGACACAGGTGGTACCGGTTATCGGACCGGCATCCACTGTTCGAGGAATTCGACGCGCTGTTCCGGAAAAGCAGGAAGTGCAGGTATTACCCGCGGCAGGACGGGTATCGAAGGCTCAACGAACGGCTCGCGAAAGGCGTGGTGCCGGACGGCCTCGGGAAATACGAACTGCTACCCCTTTCCCGGTCCTTGGGCGCGCCTGCGGGCGATGACGATCGACGCCGCGGCGTAGAGGATCAGGGCGAAGGAGACGAGCTGCGATTCCGAGAACGGCCCGACGAACCCGCGCGGGTCGTCCCGGAGGATCTCGAGGGAGCTCCTCGCGATGCCGTACAGGATCAGCATCGTCCAGAACCGCATCCCGGGCGTGCGGAACCGGTCCCGGGTGACGTACATGAGCCCGGCGATCGCGAATCCGGCCAGCGCCTCGTAGATCTGCGTGGGGTGGAGCGGGACGTTCAGGGGGGCGAGGGACGTGGGGTCCGTGAAGGTGATCGCCACGGGGCAGCCGGTTTCCTTCCCGAAGCAGCAGCCGGCCAAGGTGCACCCGATGCGGCCGAACGCCAGCCCCAGCGGGATCCCGATCGCCGACACGTCCGCGACCGGCAGGAAGGGGATCGCGGTTTTTCCGGAGGAAGACGTAACAGGCCGTCACCGCGGCCAGGAACCCGCCGTAGAAGACCAGCCCGCCGTTCCACAGCTTGAAGATCTCCATGGGGGCGGCCGCGTAGTCCCGCCAGTACACCAGGACGTGGAACAGCCGCGACCCGACGATGGCCGACAGGATCAGCCACATCCCCATGTCGTAGAACTTGTCGCGGTCGATCCCCATCCGGTCGCTCGGTCGTTTCCCGGCCGGAGACCCACAGGGCGACCAGGAAGCCGACGGCGACGAACGTGCCGTAGGCGAAGATCTTGAAGCTACCGATCTGCAGCAGGACGGGGTGCATCGCTCTCCTTGTTCCCGAAGATCATGTCCGCGACGAGCAGGATGACGCCGAGGGTGATCCCGGCGTCGGCCAGGTTGAAGGCCGGCCAGTGGAAATCGCCCCGGTAGACGTCGACGAAGTCGATGACGTAGCCGAACCTCGCCCGGTCGATCAGGTTCCCCGCCGCCCCCCCCAGGATCAATCCCAGGCCCCAGGGGGCCGGGCCCTTCCCGGGCAGGTACCAGATGAAGCAGAGCAGCGCGCCGATCTCCACGATCGTGATGACGATCAGCGCCGGGCGCACCCACGCGGGGTCCAGGTTGGCCAGGAGGCTGAAGGCCACCCCCGGGTTCCGGACGTGGACGAGGTCGATCCAGCCGGCCACGACCGCGCGCATCTCGTAGAGGTCGAGGTTGCGGACCATCCACGCCTTCGTCGCCTGGTCCCAGGCGGCCAGCAGCAGCGCCGTCATGGCCGGTATGACGAATTTCCGCGGGGATCCCGGCGGCGGCAAGCTATTTCTCCACGGCCGCGGCGCACCGCGCGCACAGGTCCGGCGCGGCGCCGATCGTCCCGACTTCCGGCGCGTGGTTCCAGCACCGGTCGCATTTTCCCCACGGGGCCTTCCCCACCTTCACCTTGAGGCCCGGGTAAGCGGCGCTTTCGTACACCCCCGGCCCGGACGGGTCGCCGACCTCGATGTCGGACACGATCAGCACCTCGCGGATCGCCCGGCGGTGGGTTTCGACCAGGTCCGCGAAGGGTCCCGGGGCGATCGTCACCAGCGCGTCCTGGTCGCTCCCGATGACCTTCTCCTTGCGCGCCGCCTCGAGGGGCTGGGCGACCTCGGACCGCAGCGCGAGGATCCGCTCCCACCGCGCGGAGATCGCTTCGGCGTCGGGGATCTCCCGCTCCGCCGGGAAGTCGGCCAGGAACACGCTGTCCGTCTTCCCCAGGTGGTTCGGCAGGTATCCCCACGCCTCGTCCGCCGTGAACGACAGCACCGGCGCGACCAGCGTCAGCAGCCCCTTGGCGATCTCGAACATCGCCGTCTGCGCGGACTTCCGGGCGGGGGCGCCGGCGGGGGAGCAGTACATCCGGTCCTTCAGGACGTTCAGGTAGAAGGAGGACATGTCGACGGAGCAGAAGTTGTTCACCGCGTGGTAGACGGTGTGGAACTCGTAGCTCTCGTACCCCTTGCGCACCTTCGCCGCCAGCCGGTCGAACAGCACCAGCGCGTACCGGTCCATCTCCTCCATCCGCTCGATGGGAACCGTTTCCCAGCCGGGCGCGAAATCGCTCACGTTGGCGAGCAGGTACCGGACGGTGTTGCGGATCTTCCGGTACGCCTCCGTCAGCCGGTCGAGGATATCCTTCGACAGGCGGATGTCGTCCCGGTAATCCTCCGCCGCGACCCACAGGCGCAGGAGCTCCGCGCCGTGCTTCTTGATGATCTCCTCGGGGGCGATCACGTTCCCCTTGGTCTTGTGCATCGCCTCGCCCTTGGCGTCGACCACGAACCCGTGCGTGAGCACGCTGCGGTAGGGCGCGAACCCGCGGGTCCCCACGGCGGCGAGGAGGGAGGAGTGGAACCAGCCGCGGTGCTGGTCGGACCCCTCGAGGTACAGGTCCACCGGGATGCCGAGGTTCTCCTTCCCCTCGCACACGGCGGCGTAGGAGACGCCGGAGTCGAACCACACGTCGAGGATGTCGGATTCCTTCTTGAACGATCCCTCTCCGCAGGAGGGGCACTTCGTGCCGGGCGGCAGCAGTTCGGCGGCGTCCCGCTGGAACCACGCGTCCGCCCCCTCCTTCTCGAAGAAGTCCGCGACCCGGTCGATGATCTTCCCGTCGAGCAGCGCGCTTCCGCACCCCTCGCACTGGAAGGAGGCGATCGGCACCCCCCAGGAGCGCTGCCGCGAGATGCACCAGTCGGGGCGGTTCGCGATCATCCCGTCGATCCGTTCCTGGCCCCAGTCGGGGATCCAGCGCACTTTCCGGATCTCGGTGAGCGTCTTTTCCCGCAGCTTGGTGTTGTCCATCGAGATGAACCACTGCTTCGTCGCCCGGAAGATGACGGGCGACTTGCAGCGCCAGCAGTGGGGGTAGGAGTGGGTGAGCCGGCCCTGCCGCATCAGCGCGCCGACCTCTTCGAGCTTCGCGATCACCAGCGGGTTCGCCTCGAAGACCTGCTTCCCCGCGAAGAAGGGGACGTCCTGCGTGAACCGGCCGTCGGCGTCGAGGGGGGCGTAGACGGGGAGGTTGTAGCGCAGGCCGGTTTCGTAGTCCTCCCGCCCGTGCCCGGGCGCGGTGTGGACCAGCCCGGTCCCCGTGTCGAGCGTGACGTAGTCGGCGAGGACGAGGATGGAGTCGCGGTCGACGAAGGGGTGCCGGCAGCGCAGCCGCTCGATGTGGTCCGCGCGGAACACGGCGATCTTCTCGGCGCCTTCGATGCCGGTCTCCTCGATGAACCGGTCCGCCAGCCCGTCGGCGACGACGTAGACCTCCCCGCCGGACGAGACGGCGGCGTAGTCGAAGTCGGGGTGGAGCGCCACGGCCAGGTTGGACGGGATGGTCCACGGGGTGGTCGTCCAGATGACGAAGAAGACCTTTTTGCCCGCCAGGGACGGGTGGATCCTCTCCGGCGGGTCGACGAAGGGGAACTTCACGTAGATGGAGTGGGAAGCGTGGTCCGCGTATTCGACCTCGGCCTCGGCCAGCGCGGTCCGGCACGTCATGCACCAGTAGACCGGCTTCGTCCCCTGGTACACCGCCCCGGTCTCGACGAACCGGCCCAGCTCCCGCAGGATCCGCGCCTCGTAGTCGAAGGTCATCGTCCGGTACGGGTTCTCCCAGTCGCCCTGCACGCCGAGGCGCTTGAACTCCTTCGCGCTGGATGTCGACGAACTTCGTCGCGTATTCGCGGCACAGCCGGCGCTTGACGGCCGTCGGGATCGTCTCCTTCTTCTCGCCCAGCGTCTTGTCCACCTGGTGCTCGATCGGCAGCCCGTGGCAGTCCCAGCCCGGGACGTACACGCAGAGGGAACCCGTCATCGAACGGTGCTTCACGATGATGTCCTTCAGGATCTTGTTCAGCGCGTGCCCGATATGGATGTGCCCGTTGGCGTACGGGGGGCCGTCGTGGAGGACGAAGGTGGGGCGCCCCTTCCGGTGGTCCAGCATCATCCGGTAGAGGTCCATCTCTTCCCACCGGGCGAGCGTTTCGGGTTCCCGCTGGGCGAGGTTCGCCCGCATCGGGAAGTCGGTCTGCGGCAGGTTCAGGGTGCTCTTGTAATCCATGGTCGTCGCGCTTCTTTCCGTCGGATTGGAACTAATCTATATACCATGGAATCCGCCTACTTGAACAGGTTGCGGATATATTCGCCGATGTTCCGGAACCCTTTCCGGAAGGTATCCGCGACGGGATTCACCGGGTGGAGGGGGCACGGCCCCTTCGGCGCCGTGCCGGAAAGGTACGCCTCCCGGAGCCGCTGCGGGCAGTCGCTCGTGGCGAGAAGGCCCGATACGGGATCGATCTCCGCGAATTCCACTCCTTCCGGGGGGGTGAGGGCGACCGGCCCCGCATCGGGGTAGAGGGCCCGCAGGAACCGCGACCAGATGCGCAGGCTCCCCTGCGCCCCCGTCAGCCCCGTGTCGGCGCCGGAATCGTACCCCACCCACACGGCGCAGACGATGTCGGGCGTGAATCCCACGAACCAGGAGTCCCGGTTGCCGTCCGTGGTCCCGGTCTTCCCCGACGCCGGGAAGTAGATCCCCATCGCCCCGGCCGATCGCGCCGTTCCGCGCTCGAGCGTCCCCTCCATCGCAAACGCGGCGAGGTATGCCGCCCGCGGGTCGATCGCCCGTTTCCAGCGGACCGCCTTTTCC
This sequence comes from uncultured bacterium, assembly GCA_963741515.1. Taxonomy (GTDB): domain Bacteria; phylum Desulfobacterota; class Deferrimicrobia; order Deferrimicrobiales; family Deferrimicrobiaceae; genus UBA2219. Next base: position 254,018 of record CAVUIA010000007.1, on the reverse strand, counting down.
ACGAGGATCTCCCCGTCGGCCGTGGTCACGGAGAACAGCGGGAACGGGTCGTACCGGATCCCCCGGGAGGCGATCGTCGCGTACGCGTAGGCGAGCTCCATCGGGGTGACCTCGAAGCTTCCCAGCGACATCGAGGGGAGGGCGGGGAGGCGGCTCGTGATCCCGGCGGCGCGGGCGGTCTCCGCCACCTCTTCGAGCCCCACGTCCCTGGCCAGCCGCACCGTCGACGTGTTCACCGAGTTCTCGATCGCCGTCCGCACGGTGATGTCCCCGTAGATCTTCCCGTCGAAGTTGGCGGGGGTCCACAGCCCCTGGGGGGTCTTGAAGGAGATCGGCGCGCCGGAAACGATCGTGGAGAGCGTCGTCTCCCCCCGCCCCCGCGCCGCCTGCGAGAGCGCCGCGAGGAGGACGAACGGCTTGAACGCGCTTCCCGGCTGCCGGTGCGCGTTCGCGGCCCGGTTGAACTGGGTCGCCCCGTAGCTCCTTCCGCCGACCATCGCGGTCATCTCCCCGTTCGCCGGGTCCACCGCGACCAGCGCCGCCTGGAGCGTTTCCCCGGGCCGGCGCGGCGATTTCTCGATCTCCGCCAGCCCCCGCGCGACGGCCTCTTCCGCCGCGGCCTGGTGCGCCGGGTCGAGCGTGGTGTGGAAGCGGTATCCCGTGCGGTAGAGCTTCTCGTCCCCCAGGTCGTCGTCGGTGGCCCGCTGGATGTAGTCCAGGAAATACGACGCCGTGCGGGAGTGCGCGGCGCGCGGCCGGGCGCCGAGAGGCGCGGCCGACGCCCTGCGGAACTCGCCGTCCCGGATCATGCCCAGCCGGCGCATCCTCGCGAGGACCCCGTTGCGCCGCTCCGTCGCCGCCCCGGGGTCCCTCAGGGGGGAGTACCGGTTCGGGGAGCGGATGATGCCGGCCAGGAGCGCCGATTCCTCGAGGGTCAGCTCCTCCGCCCGCTTCGAGAAGTAGAAGTCCGCCGCCTCCTCGATGCCGTAGATCCCGAGGGTGCCGTCCTGCCCGAAATAGATCTTGTTCAGGTACATCTCGAGGATCTGCGGCTTCGTGAACCGCCGCTCGAGGACCACGGCGAGCTCCGCCTCGCGCAGCTTCCGCGCGAGGGTCTTCTGCGGGGAGAGGAAGAAGTTCTTCGCCAGCTGCTGGGTGATCGTCGAGCCGCCCTGGGCGAACCGGCGCTCCTTGAGGTTGGCCACCGTCGCCCGGGCGATCCCGAAGATGTCGATCCCGAAGTGGGAATGGAAACGGGCGTCCTCGGCCGCGATCACGGCGTCCTGCAGGGAGCGGGGGATGGCGGAAAGCGGGACCGGCCGCCGCGATTCCCTCTTCGGGCCCATGATCCGCGCGATCTCCTCCGGTTCGAGGCGGACCGCCTCGAGCCGGTTCCCCGCCCGCGAGACGATCGACATCACCCTCCCGTCGCGGACCTCGATCTCCGCCGGCCCGCCGCTGACGGGGAGCTGCCCGATCCGGTAGCCGCGGGTGAAGATCCGGACCTTCCCCGGCTCCTCGGAATACGTCCCGGGCCTGACCGGGGTCCCCGTCACCCGTTTATAGGAAAGCCGCTGGAGGCGCTCCTCGAACCGGAGGTTGCCGAGGTGGTCCCACGGGCGGATCTCCGTCGGGCGCCCGTACAGGATCGAGGGGATCTCCCATGCGTCCCCGGTGACTCCCTGCCCGACCTGGTAATACAGGTAGACGCCGTGGAGGAACAGGGCCAGCAGGGCCGCCGCGAGGAGCGGGAGGATGATTTTCCGGATCAGAGCGTCCTTCCCGCCGCCTGCACGAAAGGCCGGATCGTCGCCATCAGGCCGGCGAACTTCTCGAAGGTGAGCGATTGCGGGCCGTCGGAGAGCGCCTTCTCGGGGGCGGGATGCACCTCGATCATCAGCCCGTCGGCGCCCGCGGCGACGGAGGCGCACGACATCGGCGGGACGTAGTTCGCCACGCCGGTGCCGTGGGACGGGTCGACGATGACCGGCAGGTGCGTGCGCTCCCTCAAGACCGGGATGGCGGAGAGGTCGAGCGTGTTCCGGGTGGAGTCCTCGAAGGTCCGGATCCCGCGCTCGCACAGGATCACCTGGCGGCTGCCCTCGGAGAGGCAGTACTCCGCGCTCATCAGGAACTCGTTGATCGTGGTCATCATCCCGCGCTTCAGGAGGATGGGCCGCTTCGACTTGCCGATCCGCTTGAGGAGGGCGAAGTTCTGGACGTTGCGCGCCCCCACCTGGAGAACGTCGGAGTATTCGGCGATCGTCTCCGCGTCCTCGGGGTTCATCACCTCGGTGATCACGGGCATCCCCGCGGCGTCCCCGGCCTTCCTGAGGATCTTCAGCCCTTTAAGCTCCAGCCCCTGGAAGGCGTACGGGGAAGTGCGCGGCTTCCAGGCGCCGCCGCGCAGCACGTGGGCGCCCGACTGCTTCACCGCCAGGGCCGTGGAGATCATCTGCGCCTCGCTTTCCACGGAACAGGGGCCCGCGATGACGAGGAGCCGGGTCCCGCCCACGGTGATCCCCGGGGCGATCCGCACGACCGTCCGCTCCGGCTTCACCTCGCGGCTCGCGAGCTTGTAGGGCTTGAGGATCGGGACGACGCGCTCCACGCCGGGGAGCGACTCGAGGGACTGGAGCACGAACTTGCCGCGCTCGTCCCCGACGGCGCCGATGACGGTGCGCTCCTTCCCGTAGATCGGGTGGGGGGTGTACCCCAGTTCCTTGATCCTTGCGATGACGGTGCGGCTTTCCTTCCGTGCCGCGCCCTGCTTCATTACGATGATCATGAATATCCCCCGGCCGGGTTTCGTATAGTTGTCTACTGAAGGATCCCATTATATCCTTGAATTTGCACCCCGGAGTCGCCGGGGGAAAAGGAGGGCGGAATGAGGAAGTGGCTGGTTCTGCTGATGGCGGTCTTCACGGTCGCCGGTCTGGCGGGCGCGGGGTACGCCGCCGAGTACGATCGATACGAGCGGGGATACCGGGAGGCGCCCCCTCCTCCTCCTCCGACGGCGGCGCCGCCCGCGCGCCAGCGGCATGCGCAGTCGGGAGAGCCGTATTTCTTCGGGCACCTCGGGGCGTATGACCCCAACTCCGACAGCGAAGGCCTGATGGGCTACGACACCGGGTTCGCCTTCGACCTCGGCATCGGCTCCCGGGTGTCCCCGATCTTCGCCGTCGAGGGCACCTTCGGCGCGTTTTCGGCGGAGAACGGCAACAACGAGGCCGGCGTGGTCCCGCTCACCATCGGCGGGCGGTTCATCGTCCCGAACCCCATCGTCGAGCCGTACCTCGGCTTCGGGCTCGGCATCTACTTCGTCTCCCTCGACGAGGAGCCGAATCTCCCGGGTTTCAGCGGGATCGAAGACGACAACACCGAGTTCGGCGGCTACTTCTCCCTCGGCATGGACTTCTGGCTGAACCCGAAGATGGCGCTGAACTTCGAAGGGAAGTACCACTGGGTCGAGTCGACGTTCACCAGCTACGCGGGGACCGATTTCGACGTGGACATGAGCGGCTGGACCGTCAATTTCGGCTTCAGGTTATCCTTCTGAAGCGTCCGGCCGAAAGGGAGATGCCCCGGGTCCTCCTGCTGGGAGGGTCCGGGGCGTACGCCCTTCCGCCGGGGACGCTGGGGGAGCGGCTGTCCTCCCGGCGGGTCCGGACGCCGTACGGCCTGTCCAATCCGGTCCACCTCCACCGCAAGGACGGTTTCCTTTTCCTGTTCCTCTCCCGCCACGGGGAGCGCGGGTACGAGAAGACGGCCCCCTACGTGAATTACCGCGCCAACATCTACGCGGCGAAGCTCCTGGGGGCGGAACGGATCCTCGCCTGGACGGGACCGGGCGCGATCTCGCGGAAGTACCGCCCGGGCGATCTCGTCCTGCCCGACGGCCTCCTCGACTTCACGCGGTGCCGCCCCTCGACGTTCTACGAGGGGAAGGGGATCGGCTTCATACGGCAGCACCCGGTGTTCTGCGAGACGCTGCGCGGGTCGATCCGGGCCGCCGCCGGGCGGGCTGCCGGGGCCCCGCGGCTCCACGCCGGGGGCACCTACGCCTGCACGGAGGGGCCGCGGCTCGAGACGGCCGCGGAGATCCGTTTCCTCGCGTCGGCGGGGGCGGACCTCGTCGGCATGACGCTCTGCCCCGAGGCGTTCCTCGCGCGGGAGCTGGAGATCTGCTACGCTCCCTTGGCGTACGTGACGAACTACGCGGAAGGGGTCCGCGGCCTTCCGTACCGCCGGGGCGACCTGTTCGAGGGGATGCTCCCGCCGCTGCTGGCCTCGGCCGTCGAGGCGGCGAAGAACGCGATCCCGGGGATCGCCATCGCCGCCGCGGCCGCCGTCTCCGGGGAGGCGAGGGATTGCCCCTGCGCGGTTTCGATGGAAAGATACCGGAAGAGGGGCGTCATCGGCCCCGATTTCCGGGAATGGGTCGCGGGCGCCGGACGGAAGGGGAGGACCGGGTGAAACTCACGGACGATCAGCTTCGCCGCATCTGCTCCGCCATCCTCGCCCGCTGGAAGGCGAAGGGGCTGATCCGCCCGAAGGAGCCCGACGAGGCCCTCGTGACGCGGATGGCCGCCGAGATCCGGAAGGACCTCCAGAGGGAGGAAGAGCTCGACCGCGATGCGGGCGAGCTGCTCGACCGCCATATGGCGAAGGCCGGCGCGTCGCAGGCCAACACCCGCATCCTGTTCCAGAAGATCAAGGACCGCCTCGCCGAAGAGCGGGGCATCGTCCTGTAGACGGAGGCCTACGCCTTGCGCATGACCGAAGCCCGCATCTCCCACCTGTCCCACCTTCTTGCGGAAGTCCCTCGTGAAAGGCGGGGCGGCCGATTTCCCGGACGATTCCGCCGCGCACCGGGAGGCGAAGGAGGTGCTGGCGTCGTACGCCCGGGCAGAAGAAGCGGCGGACGCCGTCGCCCGCGAGAAGATCTCCCGGCTTTCCCGGCGCGTCCAGGAAGGCGAGAGGGAATGGGACATCCTCCACCGGAAATACCTCGAAGAGGAAATGGCCCGCCGGAAGCTTTAGCAGAGACGTTTGCCTCCTACCCCCTTGACAGGAACCCCGGACCTTCGTATTATCGCTGTTAGCACTCTTCAGGCATGAGTGCTAACACCCGATGGGGTTGCAGGCATATTCCAACACAAGAGGAGGAGGTCAGCATGAACGTCAAGCCGTTGCAGGACAGGGTATTGATCAAGCGGGTCGAAGAGGAATCGAAGACAAAGGGCGGGATCATCATCCCCGACAGCGCCAAGGAGAAGCCGCAGGAAGGGCTCGTGGTCGCGGCGGGCCCCGGCAAGGTCGCCGACAACGGAACCCGCGTTCCGTGCGAGGTGAAGGCGGGCGACCGGATCCTGTTCGGCAAGTATTCCGGCACCGACATCAAGGTCGACGGCGTGGAGCACCTGATCATGCGTGAGGACGACATCCTCGCCATCATCACCAAGTAAACCGCATCATCCACATACGAGCGAATACACAAGGAGGAAGTTCACGATGGCGAAAGTATTGAAATTCGGCGAGGAGGCCCGCGGCAAGATCAAGGTGGGCGTCGACGCATTGGCAGACGCGGTCAAGGTTACCCTCGGACCCCGGGGCCGCAACGTGATCCTCGACAAGTCCTTCGGCTCCCCGCTGGTCACCAAGGACGGCGTTACCGTGGCGAAGGAAATCGAGCTTGCGGACAAGTACGAGAACATGGGCGCGCAGATGGTGAAGGAGGTCGCCTCCAAGACGAGCGACGTGGCCGGAGACGGCACCACCACCGCCACCGTCCTGGCGCAGGCGATCTACCGCGAGGGGGCGAAGCTGGTCGCCGCCGGCTACAACCCGATGGACCTCAAGCGCGGGATCGACAAGGCCGTGGAAACCGTCGCCGCCGAGCTCAAGAAGATGTCCAAGCAGACCAAGGACCCCAAGGAGATCGCCCAGGTCGGGACCATTTCCGCCAATAACGACGAGACCATCGGGAACATCATTTCCGACGCGATGGCCAAGGTCGGCAAGGAAGGCGTCATCACGGTCGAGGAAGCCAAGGGGATGGAGACCACCCTCGAGATCGTCGAAGGCATGCAGTTCGACCGCGGCTACCTCTCCCCGTACTTCGTCACCGACGCCGAGCGGATGGAGATCGTCCTCGAGGAGCCGTACATCCTGGTCCACGAGAAGAAGATCGGCAACATGAAAGACCTGCTCCCGCTGCTGGAGCAGATCGCCCGCAGCGGCAAGCCGCTGCTGATCGTCGCCGAGGACGTCGAGGGCGAGGCGCTGGCCACCCTCGTCGTGAACAAGCTGCGCGGCACCCTGAACGCGGCCGCCGTGAAGGCCCCCGGCTTCGGGGATCGGCGCAAGGCGATGCTCGAGGACATCGCGATCCTCACCGGCGGCAAGTCGATCGCCGAGGAGATGGGGATCAAGCTCGAGGCGGTCACCCTGTCCGATCTCGGCCGCGCCAAGCGCGTCGTCATCGACAAGGAGAACTCCACGATCATCGACGGGGCCGGCAAGAAGGCCGACATCGAGGCCCGGGTGAAGCAGATCCGCACCCAGGTCGACGAGAGCACCTCCGAATACGACAAGGAAAAGCTCCAGGAACGGCTGGCGAAGCTCGTCGGCGGCGTGGCGGTGATCAACGTCGGCGCGGCCACCGAGGCCGAGATGAAGGAGAAGAAGGCCCGCGTCGAGGACGCCCTGCACGCGACCCGCGCAGCGGTCGAGGAAGGGATCGTTCCGGGCGGCGGCGTCGCCTACATCCGCACGATTCCCGCCCTCGATAACCTCAAGATGGCTCACATCGACCAGCAGGCGGGCGTGGACATCGTGAAGAAGGCGCTGTACGAGCCGGCCAAGCAGATCGCGATCAACGCCGGCCAGGACGGCGGCGTCATCGTCGACAAGATCCGGAACGGCAAGGGGAACTTCGGCTACAACGCGGGGACGGAGGAGTTCGAGGACCTGATGAAGGCCGGCATCCTCGACCCGACGAAGGTGACCCGGGTGGCGCTGCAGAACGCGGCGTCCGTGGCGGCCCTCATGATCACCACCGAGTGCGCCATCGCCGACAAGCCCGAGGAGAAGGGTTCCAATCCCATGCCGATCCACCCGTCGTCGCCCGGCGGAGGGATGTACTAGAAGCGTCATGCAGTACTAGAATAGCAAGGAAGCGCAGGCGCTCCCCGGGCCCTGCGGCCCGGGGGGCGCCTTTCCGTTTCATCGGTCGAGGGAGTCGCAAGGAGGAAGCGCGTCATGCCGATCTACGAATACCAGTGCAAGAAGTGCGGGGCGGTCAGCGAGCGGATCCACGGGATGAACGAAAACCCGTCCGTGAAGTGCCCGGAGTGCGGCGGCAAGTCCGAGCGGAAGATCTCGAGCGCGGCGTTCCACCTCAAGGGGGCGGGATGGTACGTCACCGACTACGGCAAGAAGTCGCAGATGACCGATAAAGGCGCCCCGGCGCCGAAAGGGAAAAAGGAAGGGGCGCCCGCCGCACCCTCCGTTTCCAAGAAGCCGTTGCCGAAGCTGGCCAGCGACCCCGATTAAAGGGAGGACAGCGATGCCCGCACGTCTCATCGACGGGAAGGCGATCGCCGCGTCCGTCCGCGCGGAGGTCAAGGCGAAAGTCGCCGAGCTCGCGGCGCGCGCGGGAGTTCAGCCCGGGCTCACCGTCGTCCTGGTGGGGACCGACCCCGCCTCCCAGGTCTATGTCCGGAACAAAGGGAAGGCCGCCGACGAGGCGGGATTCCTGTCCCGCCAGATCGACCTGCCCGAGGAGACGAGGGAATCGGAGCTCCTCGAGGTGGTGGCGCGGCTGAACGCCGACCCCTCGGTCCACGGGATCCTCGTCCAGCTCCCGCTCCCGAAGCAGATCGACGCGAAGAAGGTGATCGAGTCCATCGATCCCCGCAAGGACGTCGACGGCCTCCACCCGATGAACGCGGGCTTCCTGTTCACGGGCGGGACCGCTTTCATCCCGTGCACCCCCTACGGGATCCTCAAGATGCTCGACCACGAGCGGGTGGAACTCAAGGGGAAGCACGCCGTGGTCGTCGGGCGCAGCAACCTCGTGGGCAAGCCCGCCGCCATGCTCCTGCTGTCGCGCCACGCGACGGTGACGATCTGCCATTCCCGCACCGAGGATCTCCCTTCCGTGGTCCGCACCGGCGACGTGGTGGTCGCGGCGGTGGGCAGGGCCGGCATGATCCGCGGCTCCTGGATCAAGCCGGGCGCGGTCGTCATCGACGTCGGGATGAACCGCAACGCCGAGGGGAAGCTCTGCGGCGACGTCGCCTTCGACGAGGCAAGGGAAACGGCGGGGGCCATCACTCCCGTCCCCGGCGGGGTCGGCCCGATGACCATCGCCATGCTCCTCCAGAATACCTATGAAGCGGCCCTGCGGACGCTGAAGTGAACCCCCCTTCCGACCGGAAGTACTCGAGGTCGCACGTCTGGGCGATGCGCGAACTTCCGGGGGACGTCCGCGTCGGGCTGACGCATGTTCCCGGGGTCTTCCTCGGAGACGCCGTCTCCGTGGAGCTGCCTCCCCGGCGGACCGAGGTCGCCGCCGGCGAGCCGATCGGCCTCGTGGAGTCGTCCCTCACCGTCTTCGAGCTCGTCTCCCCCCTCGCCGGCACCGTGATCGACGTGAACTCCGATGCGGAGAGCGTTCCCCGGCGGGTGACGAACGATCCCTACGGGGAGGGGTGGCTCCTGACGATACGGCCCTCCGACCCGGGCGAGCTCGATTCGCTCCTGGACCGCGAGGAGTACGAGAGGTGCGTCGAAGAGGGGTAGGACGCTGGTGAGAAATGCGGGCTAGGCGGGGTCAGCGCAGCCGCAGCGCCCCCCCGTGGACGTAGACGAACCGCCCGCGGATCTGCAGGTTGGGGATCCGGTATTCGGCCGGGATGGGGTCGAAGGGGGACGCCTTGCGGATCGACCGCATCGCTTCGTCGTCCAGGATCTTGTGCCCCGATCCCCGGACCAGCTCGACCGACTCGATCTTCCCGCTCCGCCCGATCACGAAGTCGATCTGCAGGTCTCCCTCGATCCCGTGGATGGCGGCATCGTAAGGGTACTGCCACACCAGCTCGATCTTCCGCTTGATCGACGCGAAGTAGGAGATGTACTGGATCTCCGGCGCGTTCAGCGGCGTCAGGCGGAAGCCGCCGCCGCTTTCCTCCGCGATGCCTTCCTTGCTCGGCCGCTTTCCCGCCGGTGCCCGCGGCCGCGCCGTGCGTTTCACCCTTTCCGCGCCCCCCCGACGGTTCGTCGCGCGACAGCACCAGCTTCCCCAGAGAGGGGGTGAGGTCGCGCAGCGACCGCGGCGATTCGGGGGAAGGGGGCTTTTCCTTTCCCGCCGGCCGCGGGGGCTCCTGCTCCCGGTCGGACGCCGACCCAGCCGCTTTCGCCTGGCGGGCCTCCCGTTCTTCCGGCGCCTTCGCGGCCGTTTCCTCCTTCGCGCGCGGAGCCGCGAACGACTTCTCGGGAGGGAGGTCCGCTTTCACGGGAAGGTCCGGCACGCGTCCCGTCATCTCTTCCGGCGCCCGGCTCCTGGGCGGCGCCTTGGGTGACGCCTTGGGGGACGCCTTCGGTGGCGCCGCGGGCGGGGGCTGCCTCTCGATGACCCCGGGCTCCGGCGGCAGGAAGTCGGCGGACCGCGGAATGTCGGCCATCTCGATCATCATCACTTCTTCCTTGCGGGAAGACGGCGAGGGGAGAATGGACCCCATCCAGAACAAGGCCAGGTGGAACAGCACGGAAACGACCGTGCAGATGAGGAACGTCCTGCGGCTTGGCATAACGTTTCATTATATCAATGTCGGAACGCAAGATCTTCCGGGAGCGTCCGATGCCCGTGCGCCGCGGTTTGGCCTTGACACGGGAACTCCTTTCGGGATTAATGAAAACAATCCAAGTCGCTTCAAATCCGCGTTTTTCTCCGGTTCCCGGAGAGCCCATAAAATTTTACGGGAGGTTCGGCAGATGACGAAGGCGGAACTGGTCGAGGCCATTCGCGCGGAAGCAGAGATCGGCAAGGGGCAGGCGGAAGCGGCGGTCGAGGCGTTTCTGGGCGCGGTCACGAAATGCCTTAAGAAGGGAGAGAAGCTGACCCTGACCGGCTTCGGGACCTTCGGAGTCAGCAACCGGAAAGCCCGCATGGGGCGCAACCCCCAGACCGGCGAGGCCATCAAGATCAAGGCGGCCAAGATCCCCAAGTTCTCCGCCGGCAAGTCGCTCAAAGAGGCGGTTGGCGGGAAGAAGAAGTAGCGCGAAGCCGTTTACGGTTCCGATAGACCCGTAACCAGCCCCGGCCGCCCCTTGAAAGCGGCCGGGGCGTATTTTTGCGGGAGGAGAGACATGTTCGCGAAGATCCTGTTGCCCTCCGATTTTTCCGACTGCTCCTCCGAGGCGGCGCGGGCCGCCCGCCGGCTGGCGGAACTCTTCGGGTCCCGCCTGCTGGTCCTCCACGTGATGGACGAGCCCGCCGCGCTCGATCCGATGTTCCGCGGCGAGGTGCCGATCGAGCTCCTCCGCGGTCGCATGGAAACGTACTGCCGGGAGGCGATGGAACGGTTCGTCGCCGAGCACCTGCGGGACCTCCCCGGCGTCGAGACGCGGATCGTCTCCGGCGTTCCGTACCGGGAGATCATCGGGGCGGCCCGGGAATCGGGCGCCGGCCTGATCGTCATCGGGACGCACGGCCGCACCGGCGTGGAGCACGTGATCTTCGGCAGCACGGCCGAGAAGGTGGTGCGGATGGCGCCGTGCCCCGTGCTCTCCGTGCGCCAGGGAGGAAAGGAATTCGTTCACCCGTAATCCGATTCTTCGCTGATTCAAGGAGGGAAGCGGCATGACGATGATCATCGACGTTCACGGAAGGCAGGTGCTCGACTCGCGCGGGAACCCGACCGTCGAGGTCGAGGTGCTGCTCGAGTCGGGGGCGGAAGGGCGGGCCATCGTGCCCTCGGGGGCGTCCACGGGTTCCCGGGAGGCGGTGGAGCTCCGCGACGGCGACCCGAAATATTATCTCGGGCAAGGGCGTGACGAAGGCGGTCCGGAACGTCAACAAGGTGATCGCCCCCCGGCTTCTCGGGTACGACGCGGTGGACCAGGTCCTGGTCGACCGGACTGCTGATCGACCTCGACGGGACGCACAACAAGGGGAAGCTCGGCGCCAACGCGATCCTCGGGGTGTCGATCGCGGTCGCGCGCGCGGCCGCCGAGGCGTGCGGCCTCCCGCTCTACCGGTACCTGGGCGGCGTGGGCGGGTGCACGCTTCCCGTCCCGATGATGAACATCCTGAACGGCGGCTCCCACGCCGACAACAACATGGACATCCAGGAGTTCATGGTGATGCCCGTGGGGGCGAAGAGCTTCTCGGACGCCCTCCGGATGGGCGTCGAGACGTTCCATCACCTGAAGAAGGTGCTTGAAAGGCAAGGGATTGAACACGAACGTCGGCGACGAGGGCGGCTTCGCGCCTCTCCTGCGGTCGAACGCCGAGGCGATCGAGGTCATCCTCGAGGCGATCCTGAAAGCCGGCTACAAGCCGGGGAAGGACATCTGCATCGCCCTCGACGCCGCCGCCTCCGAGTTCGGGGAGAAGGGGAAGTACGTCTTCCGGAAGTCCGACGGGTCGAAGCGGAACGCGGAGCAGATGGTGAAGTACTACGAGAACCTGTGCCGCCAGTATCCCGTCATCTCCATCGAGGACGGTTTCTCGGAGGACGACTGGGACGGGTGGAAGATCTTCACCGAGGCGATGGGGAAGAAGATACAGATCGTCGGAGACGACCTGTTCGTGACCAATCCCTCGATCCTCCGGAAGGGGATCGAGAAAGGGGCGGCCAACTCGGTCCTCATCAAGCTGAACCAGATCGGCACGGTGACCGAGACGATCGAGTCCATCGAGATGGCCAAGCGGGCCGGATGGACCGCCGTGGTGTCCCACCGCTCGGGGGAGACCGAGGACAGCACGATCGCCGACCTGGTCGTGGGGCTGTCCACCGGGCAGATCAAGACCGGCTCGGCCTCGCGGACGGACCGGATGGCGAAATACAACCAGCTGCTCCGGATCGAGGAGGAGCTCGGAGAAGCCGCCCGGTTCGACGGCAAGGATGTGTTCTATAATATCTGAAGGAATGAAGAGACCTTTCGTCGCGCTTGTCATCAGGGACGGCTGGGGCTACCGCGAAGACCCGGAAGGGAACGCGGTGGCCCTGGCCGACACGCCTTTCCATGACCGCCTCTGGGCCGAATTCCCCGGGACGCTGATCCACGCCTCCGAGGAACGGGTCGGGCTGCCACGCGGCCAGATGGGGAACTCCGAGGTCGGCCACCTGAACCTCGGCGCGGGCAGGGTGGTGTACCAGGACCTCGTACGGATCTCGAAATCGATCCGCGACGGCGACTTCTTCCGGAACCCGGTGCTGCAGGCCGCCATGAACGCGGCCCGGGACGGCGGCAGGGCGCTCCACCTCATCGGGCTGCTGTCCGACGGCGGGGTGCACTCGCTCCACACCCACGTCTACGCCCTCCTCCAGATGGCGAAGGAATGCGGCGTCCGGCATGTTTTCATCCACCCGTTCTTCGACGGCCGGGACACGCCGCCCCGAAGCGGCATCGACCACCTGAAGGCCCTTCTCGCGGAGGCCGGGAAGATCGGGGCGGGGGAAGTGGCCACGGTCATCGGCCGGTATTACGCGATGGACCGGGACAACCGGTGGGACCGGGTCGAGCGGGCCGTACAAGGCGATGGTCCGCGGGGAGGGGAAACGCTGCGAAGACCCCGTCGCCGCGGTCGAGGCCTCCTACGAGGCCGGGACGACCGACGAGTTCATCGAGCCCGCGGTGATCGTCCGGGACGGACAGGCCCATCGGCTGCATTTCCCCCGGGGACTCGGTCATCTGCTACAATTTCCGGGCGGATCGCGTGAGGGAGATCACCCGGGCGCTGACCCAGGCGGGATTCGACCGCTTCGCCGTCCCGGGGCCGATCCCCTTGTCCTACGCCTGCATGACCGCGTACGACGAGAGCTTCGGGCTCCCGGCGGCGTTCCCGCCGCAGACGATGGACGACATCCTGGCCCGGGCGCTCGCGGACCGGGGTTTGCGGAACCTTCGGATCGCGGAAACCGAGAAGTACGCCCACGTGACGTACTTCTTCAACGGCGGGGAGGAGCGGGAATTCCCGGGCGAGACCCGGGTCCTGATCCCGTCCCCGTCCGTCCCCACGTACGACCTGCTGCCCGAGATGAGCGCGGACGCCGTGGGGAAACGCGCCGTCGAGGAGATCGGGTCGGGGAACCACGACCTGATGGTCCTCAACTTCGCCAACTGCGACATGGTGGGGCACACGGGAATCCTTCCCGCGGCGATCCGGGCGGTCGAGGCGGTGGACCGGAACGTCCGGAGGGTGGTCGAGAAGGTCTGGGAGGTCGGCGGGGTGGCGCTGGTGACGGCGGACCACGGCAACGCCGAGATGATGATCGACCCGAAGACGGGGAGGCCCCACACGGCGCACACGACCAACCTCGTTCCCCTGGTCCTGGCGGACCCTCGGGCCCGGGGAAGCGTCTCCGGGCAGACCGCGCCCTCGAGGACGTCGCACCGACGATCCTGAACCTTCTGTCGGTACCGGTCCCTTCCGCCATGACCGGGGCCGATGTCCGGGAGGAATGAGATGACCGTTTCACAGGCGGCGCCCCGATCGGCCCTGATCGTGAACAACGATGCGGCCGTCCGGGACATGCTCCTGAAGCTCTTCACCGAAGAGGGGTATCACGTCGTCCTGGCGGGGTCCGGCGCCGAGGCGCTGAAGATCGCCGCGAGCTCATCGATCGACTGCGCCCTCCTGGACCTGCTCCTCCCCGACTTCTCGGGCGTGGAGCTGAAGAGGCGGCTGGTGAAGGCGTCGCCGAAGACCCACGTGGTCGTCCTGTCCTCCTTCACGACGATCCGCAGCTCCGACGACGTCCTGCGGTTCGGCTTCTCCGACTTCATCCTCGACCAGAGGGAAGTGCTCGAACTTCTCCAGGGCGGAGTCTCGCTGCCCGCCCCGGCCGCCGCCCCGCCCGCGACCGACGAGCGGTTCGACCGGCTGAAGAAATGCCTGATCGACACGATCGACGTGATGGTCGGCCTGCAGGAGATCAACGACCCCTTCTTCGGGGGGAACTCCCACATCACCATGGAATACGCCCGTTCCATCGCCGAGGAGATGAAGCTCACCCCCGAGACGATCGACGAGATCGTCGTGGGTGCCCTCCTCCACGACATCGGCCGGGTGGGGATCAAGAGCGATATCCTGCAGGGGAAGCGGGAGATCACCGAATCGGAGTACAAAACGCTCCGGGGCCATTGCGAGAACGGCGCGAAAGTCATCGAGTCGGTCGATTTCCCATGGAAAATCAAGCCGATCGTCATACACCACCACGAGCGGTACGACGGGAAGGGGTACCCCAGCGGCCTGAAAGGCCGGGAGATCCCCATCGGGGCCCGGATCCTCTCGGTGGTCGACGCCTTCGCCGCGATGACCGCGCACCGGCCGTATCGCAGCCGCAGCCTGACCAAGGAAGAGGCGATCCACGAGCTGCACAAGAACGTGGGGACCCAGTTCGACCCCGAGGTGGTCGAGGTGTTCTCCGTGGTGGTGAACCGGAAGTATTTCTACCGGGGGATGGGTCCCAAGCCCAAGATCCTGATGGTGGACGACGAGATCGATTACCTCACGCTCATCAAGCTGCGGCTCGTAAACGAGGGGTTCGACGTCGTCACCTTCGATAACGCCCAGGACGTATTGGAAAATGTGGAGAAATTGGCCCCCGACCTGATCGTATCTGATATCATGATGCCGGGAATGGACGGCATCGAGATGTTCCGGAAAATCAGGGAGATGGGTGTCCCGTTTGGGGAAACACCGCTGATCTTCATCAGCGGCAAGGACGACCCGCAGTCCAAGATCGACGCGCTTCACCTCGGGGCCGAGGACTTCCTCACCAAGCCGGCCGACCTCACGGTGCTGGCCGCCCGGATCCGCAACATCATCCGCCGCGACGCGAAGTGGAGGAAGGGCGGCGCCGCCTCCAGCCAGGTCACGGGGGTCGTCGGCGACCTCACGAACCTCGGCATCCCCGAAATCGTGCAGACGCTCCACCTGGGGCTCAAGACCGCCTGCGTCAGCATCAAGGGACCGATCGGCGAGGGGCGGATCTTTTTCGAAAACGGGCGGATCCGCCATGCGGAGCGGGGGCCCGTTTCCGGCGAGAACGCTTTCTACGAAATGCTGCGTTGGCAGGAGGGACCCTTCACCATTTCCCATGGCCAGTCCACCAAGCTCCGCACGATCGAGATGGACGAGATGCAGCTCATGATGGAGGGGCTGCGGCGTCTCGATGAGGAGAAGAAGGAAGAACCGGCCGGATGACGTCCCTGTTCGGCAAGGACAGGAGAAGGAAGGAGCGATACCGCCCCGTGGCCACCGTAGTGTTCACCGTCCGCAGCGGGAAAGATCCCAGGCGCGTTTCGTCCCCCGTGACGGGCACGGTCCAGGACCTGTCGCCGAAGGGCATGTCCGTGATCACGCCGCGGATCGCGCCGGACGGCCTCCACATCATGTACGACACCCTGATGGTCCACCAGAACCGGATCGACGCCACGATCCTGCCCGAGGGAAAGCCGCCGATCCGGGTGGAAGGGACCGTGGCCTGGTTCCGGAGCGTGGAAAGCCCCCAGGGGTTCTTCATCTTCGGCATGCAGTTCGACCAGGAAGCGGCCGCCGTGGAGGCCCTGTACCTCCCGGACCGGGACCCCTCCGCCGACCGTTGATCCCTAGCCCATTTCATATTACGGTCGCATTCGAGTGCCGCTGCATCCACGCCGGCTGCGTTGCGCTCCTTCAACGTGCTCCGGCACGCCTCAGTCGCGCGCCTTGCCGGACGCGGCGCATCGGCCTCTCGATGCTGACCGTATTTATGAATTGGACCGCTTAGCCGGAATCGATTATATCATGTTTCGGCCCTTTCCGCAAGTGCGAGAGTGGCGGAATGGCAGACGCGCCGGACTTAGGATCCGGTGGGCAACCATGAGGGTTCAAGTCCCTCCTCTCGCACCAGAATCCGGGGGATAGATACCCAATAAAAAAGACAGGGGAACAGGAAAGCCATGAAGACAAGCATTGACGCCGTTTCGGGCGTCGAGAAAAAGATCACGGTCGAAATTCCCGCCGAGGACGTCTCCCGCCGGATCGAGGAGGAGTTCACGGAGATCCGGAAGGAAGTGCCGCTCAAGGGATTCCGGAAGGGCAAGGCGCCGATCGACATGGTGAGGCGCTTCTTCCGGGAATCCGTCGAGAAGGACCTTGCCGACCGGATGGTGAAGGAGTCGCTGTCCGAAGTGGTGAAGGAAAAGGACATCAAGATCCTGTCCCTGGGGGACGTGGACGCCGGCAAGGTGGTTTCGGGGGAGGGCTTCACGTTCTCCGTCACGGTAGAGGTGGTCCCCGAGGTGGAAGCGAAGGATTACAAGGGGATCCCCTTGACCCGGGGGAAGACGAAAGTGACCGACGAGGACGTCGCGACGGGGATAGAACGCCTTCGGACCCCCTACGCCCGGTTCCAGCCCGAGGAAGGGCGCAAGGCCGGGCGCGGCGACCTGGCGGAGTTCGCCTTCAAGGCGGTCTCGGGCGAGGAGACGGTGGACGAGAACGAGAAGGTGTCGATCGTCCTCTCCAACGGCATCCCGTTCGGGCCGGAGTTCGAGGACAAGATGCTGGGAGTCGGCGCGGGGGACGAGCGCTCCTTCGAGGTCACGTTCCCGGCGCATCACCCGGTCGCGAAGTACGCCGGGAAGACCGTGACCTTCGATGTGAAGGTCGCCACCGTCAGGGAGAGGAGGCTGCCCCCCTCGACGACGAGTTCGCGAAGCAGTTCGGGGTCGAGGGCGGCGTCGAGGAGCTGCGGACGAAGATGCGGGCGCAGCTCGAGGCGGAGGCCGAGAGCAGGAGCCGGCAGGCGGCCGACGATGATCTCCGGCAGAAGCTGGCCGACCGGAACACCCTGGACGTCCCCCCGACGCTGGTGAAGCGCCAGACGATGGCGATGATCGGGAGCACCATCGAGCACATGGAATCCTCCGGGGTGAACCTGAAGAAGACGAAGCTCGATTTCGACGAGATGTCCGAGCGGCTCAAGTTCAGCGCGGAACGCATGGTGAAGACGGGGCTGCTCATCGATGCGGTCGCCCGCCAGGAGAACCTCGACGTGCCCTTCTCCGAGATCGAGGCCGAGATGAAGCGGATGTCGGAGAAGGAGGGCGTGGCGTACGAGGAGGTCCGCGAGAAATACAGCTCCGAGGAGAAGATGGATTCCCTGCGCGACCGCCTGCTGGAGCGAAAAGTGATGAATTTCCTGTTGGAGAATGCCGAAGTGAAGGAAGAGGTGGCCGAATGAACCTGGTTCCAATGGTTGTCGAGCAGACCAGCCGCGGCGAGCGGGCGTACGACATCTATTCCCGCCTGCTGAAGGACCGCATCGTCTTCATCGGGAGCCCGATCGACGACGATGTCGCCAACCTGGTGATCGCACAGCTCCTTTTCCTCGAGGCCGAAGACCCCGACAAGGACATCAACCTGTACATCAACTCGCCGGGCGGGATCGTCACCGCCGGAATGGCCATCTACGACACGATGCAGTTCATAAAGCCCCAGGTTTCAACGGTTTGCCTCGGGCAGGCGGCCTCCATGGCGGCCATCCTGCTGTCGGGGGGCGCCCATGGGAAACGGACGGCCCTCCCGAACGCCCGGATCCTCATCCACCAGCCGATGGGCGGGACGCAGGGGCAGGCCACCGACATCAAGATCCAGGCCGAGGAGATCCTCCGGCTGCGGGAGCACCTGAACGGGATCCTGGCGAAGCACACCGGCCAGCCGCTGGACCGGATCTCGGCGGATACCGAGAGGGATTACTACATGTCGTCGGAGCAGGCGAAGGCGTATGGTATAATCGATCAAGTGGTCGCCAAGCGCGCTCCATCGATCAAGCCCCTGGTCGACTGACGGAGGTCCAATTGACCCGGAAATTCAACGATAAAGCGAATCTTCTGGTGTGCTCATTCTGCGGCAAGGCCCAGAACGAGGTGCGGAAACTCATCGCGGGCCCGACGGTGTACATCTGCGACGAATGCGTCGAGCTGTGCAACGACATCATTTCCGAGGAATACGAGGTCGAAGGGAATCTCGAGGAAAAACGGCGCCGTATCCCCAAGCCGGCCGAGATCAACAAGACCCTCGACGAATACGTCATCGGGCAGGAGCGGGCGAAGAAGATCCTCTCCGTGGCCGTCTATAACCACTACAAGCGGATCGAGGCCCGCGGCGGCGACGGCGTGGAGCTGCAGAAATCGAACATCCTCCTGCTCGGGCCCACCGGCAGCGGGAAGACGCTGCTCGCCCAGACGCTGGCGCGCATCCTGAACGTCCCGTTCACCATCGCGGACGCCACCACGCTGACCGAGGCGGGGTACGTCGGCGAGGACGTGGAGAACATCATCCTCGCCCTTCTCCAGGCCGCCGACTACGACGTCGACAAGGCGCAGCGGGGGATCGTCTACATCGACGAGATCGACAAGATCGCCCGCAAGTCCGAGAATCCCTCCATCACCCGCGACGTTTCGGGCGAAGGCGTCCAGCAGGCGCTCCTGAAGATCCTCGAGGGGACGATCGCCAACGTGCCTCCCAAGGGGGGGCGCAAGCACCCGCAGCAGGAGTTCATCAAGGTCGACACGACGAACATCCTGTTCATCTGCGGCGGCGCGTTCGTGGGGCTGGAGTCGATCGTCGAGCGGCGCACCGCGAAGAAGACCATGGGCTTCGCGGCCGACATCGTGTCCCGGAGCGAGCGCAACCTGGGCAAGCTGCTTGAGCAGAGCCAGCCCGAAGACCTGATCAAGTTCGGCCTCATCCCCGAGTTCGTCGGCCGGCTCCCGGTCCTCGCGACGCTGCACGAGCTTTCCGAGGACGCCCTGGTCCAGATCCTCACGCGGCCCAAGAACGCGCTGGTCCGCCAGTACCAGCGGCTGTTCGACTTCGAGAACGTGAAGCTCGAGTTCACCGAAGAGGCGCTGCACGCCATCGCCCTGCAGGCCATCGAGCGGAAGGCCGGGGCCCGGGGGCTGCGCTCCATCATCGAGCACATCATGCTCGACGTGATGTACGAGATCCCGTCCCAGACCAACATCAAGAAGTGCATCGTCAACGAGGATGTCGTCTCCGGGAAGGTGCCGCCGGAGATCGTTCACGGGAAAACGGCGGAACTCGCCTGACACGCACGCGCCGGGGGAGGATCCGCCACGATGGAAGAGCATAAGAAGATCTATCCGCTTCTTCCCCTGCGGGACATCGTCGTTTTCCCGCACATGGTGGTTCCCCTCTTCGTCGGGCGGGACAAGTCCATCGCCGCCCTCGAGGCGGCCCTGTCCTTCGACCGCCTCATCTTCCTCTCCTCGCAGACCGATCCCTCCACGAACGACCCCGTCGAGGACGACATCCACAAGATCGGCACGGTGAGCCACATCATCCAGATGCTGAAGCTCCCCGACAGCACGGTGAAGGTGCTGGTGGAGGGTCGCCATCGCGGGAGGATCCTGCATTACCTTCCCAACGACCGGTACTTCCAGGTAACCGTCGAGGAGACCGCCCCGCTCCCGTTGACCGGCCCGAAGGCCGAGGCGATGGTGCGCAACGTCGTCGCCTCCTTCGAGGGCTTCACGAAGATGAGCAAGAAGGTCCCCCAGGACCTGGTGGAGCAGGTGGTCTCCATCACCGACGCGGACCGTCTCGCCGACACCCTGGCCGCCCAGCTCCCGCTCAAGGTGGCCGACCGGCAGGCGGTCCTCGAGCTCGATACCGTCGGGGAGCGGCTCGAGAAGCTCCTGGTCCTGATGGAGGCCGAGATCGAGGTCCTCGAGATCGAGAAAAGGATCCGGGGGCGCGTCAAGAAGCAGATGGAGAAGTCGCAGCGCGAGTTCTACCTGAACGAGCAGATGCGGGCGATCCAGAAGGAGCTGGGGCACGGGGAGGAGGGGCGCTCCGAGCTCGACGAGCTCGACGACAAGATCCAGAACCGCGGCATGGGCAAGGAGGCGCTCCAGAAGGCCCAGAAGGAGATCAAGAAGCTCAGGATGATGTCGCAGATGTCCGCCGAGGCCACCGTCAGCCGGAACTACATCGACTGGCTCGTCTCCATCCCCTGGCAGGAGCGCACCGAGGACAAGCTCGACATCACGGAAGCGGAAACGGTCCTCGACGAGGACCACTACGGGCTCGAGAAGGTCAAGGAGCGGATCCTCGAATACCTCGCCGTCCGCAAGCTCGTCGACAAGCTGAAGGGCCCGATCCTGTGCTTCGTGGGGCCCCCGGGGGTCGGGAAGACCTCGCTGGCCCGGTCCATCGCCCGCGCGATGGGGCGCAAGTTCGTCCGCATGTCGCTGGGCGGCGTGCGCGACGAGGCGGAGATCCGCGGCCACCGCCGGACCTACATCGGCGCGCTCCCGGGCAAGATCATGCAGCAGATGAAGAAGGCGGGGACGGTGAACCCCGTCTTCCTGCTCGACGAGGTCGACAAGATGTCCACCGACTTCCGCGGGGACCCGTCGTCCGCCCTGCTGGAGGTCCTCGACCCCGAGCAGAACAACACCTTCAACGACCACTACCTCGACGTCGACTACGACCTGTCGGACGTCCTGTTCATCACGACGGCGAACATGATGCAGGGGATCCCGGGGCCGCTGCAGGACCGGATGGAGATCATCCGCCTGTCGGGGTACACCGAGCTCGAGAAGCTGCACATCGCCAAGGGGTACCTGGTCCCGAAGAAGATCGAGGAGCACGGGCTGTCGAAGGAGAAGGTCGTCTTCAGCGACAAGTCGATCCTGCAGATCGTCCGGTACTACACGCGGGAGGCCGGCGTGCGCAGCCTCGAGCGCGAGATCGCCTCCGTCTGCCGGAAGATCGCGCGGGAAGTGGTGAAGTCCTCGACGCAGGAGCGGATCGTCGTCACGCCGAAGGCGATCCGGAAGTACCTCGGGGTGACGAAGTACCGGTACGGAGAGGCGGAGGAGCAGCAGTCGATCGGCGTGGCCACGGGGCTGGCATGGACCGAGGTCGGCGGCGAGCTGCTGGTGATCGAGGTCGCCATCCTGCCCGGGAAGGGCAACCTGAAGATCACGGGGAAGCTGGGCGAGGTGATGCAGGAATCCGCCCAGGCGGCGCTTTCGTACATCCGGACGCGCGCCGAGCTGATGGGGCTCGACAAGGACTTCTACCAGAAGCTCGACATCCACATCCACGTGCCCGAAGGGGCCACGCCGAAGGACGGCCCCTCCGCGGGGATCACCATGGCCACGGCGCTGGCGTCCGCGCTGCTGCGGGTGCCCGCGCGCAACGACCTGGCGATGACCGGGGAGATCACGCTGCGGGGGCGGGTGCTGCCGATCGGCGGGGTGAAGGAAAAGCTGCTGGCGGCGCACCGCGGCGGCATCAAGGTCGTCATCATGCCCCGGGAGAACGAGAAGGACCTGGCCGAGGTCCCGGGGAAGATCAAGAACCACCTGGAGATCCACTTCGTCGGGCACATGGACGACGTGATGGAGCTGGCGATCCCGCTGCCGAAGCCGCCGGAAGGGCGGGCGGAAGAGGCGGGAAGCCCGGCGCCTCCCGCTCCCGCGCCGGAGAAGTCGGGCCCGCCCGACGAGGACGTCGTCACCCACTAACCCGGCCGCGCATCGGCTCGCGAGGGGCGTTCCTCTCCGCTTCGGCTCGATGACCGTCCATGGTCATCTTCGCCTGCGCTGTTTCTCGTTCCCGCCCTCCCTGGCTCCACTTCGAAACAGACGCCGCTCCGATGAACCCTCCGCTGCGCCTGTGCGCGGCCGGCCCCAACCACAGAACACACCAGCCACGGAGGGAACTTCTCTACGGAAGGTACGTCCGAAAAAGCTATCGATGTCAGGGCAGGCGGTTTCGAGGGACACTCTTCGGTTTATCGATAACGGGTGAAGGGGAAGAGTGTCCCTCGCACATTATCACCGCCCCGGCGTCCTCGGCGATCGCCCTTGCCGCCTCCCGGCCGATCACCTCGTGGATCGGCAAGAGGCCTTTCGTCCTCGAGGGAGCGGGAGGCGAGGCGCACGGCCGTTTCCGAGAGAAGGACGCTCGCGATCTTCCCCGACGGGTCGTCGACGCGGGCGGTCCGCGTCCCGTCTGCGACGCCGGCGGCCGCGGCGGGCGTCCCCGGGGGCCCCGACATCGTCCCGCGCAGCCACAGCATCAGCGCGGCGGCGAATTCCTTCCCGATGATCCCCATCCTGCCCAGCGTGTTCGCGATCCCGGCGACCCGCGATCCCGCTTTCCGCTCCGGCACCCCGACGATCGTGCCGTCCGGCATCGCGAAGTACCGGCCGGCGGGGGCCCCCGGCGGGCCGGACGTTTCGGCGTCCGACCCGCTTCGCGAAGTCGCGCAGGAACGTGTAACCGCCGAACCGGTCGGGGGAGAAGAACAGGTATCGGGCAAGGCCCGGCGAGGGCTCCCCGCCGGCCAGGAAGTGCGCGGCGAGCAGGTCGGTCCACCCGGGCATCATCCCGCACCCGGAGACCGCGGCCGTTCCCGCCCTCCGGAAGGCGTCGTGGATCTCGTTGCGGTCCTCCCGCGACAGCGTGTTGTCCCCGATCGACGCGACGGGGATCTTCATCGACGCGCACGCCAGGAGCGTCGCCTTCTCGTATTCCCAGCACGGCCCCGCGGCGTTCGCCACCGCGTCGACCCCCTCGAGCAGGCGCGTGAGCTCCGCCGCCTTGCCGACGTCCGCCATGGCGTAGCGGCATTTCGGCGAAAGGGCCTTCGCCATCTTCTTCGCGTCGCGGACGACGTAGTCGACGAGGATGATCTCCCCGACCTCGGGACGGCGGGCCAGTTCGACGGCGGCGGCGCGCCCCACGAAGCCGGCGGCGCCGAGAAGGACGATTATCATGACCGCATCATAACAGAACCGCGCTACCGGTTGACAGGTTCGGGGGCTGGCTGTTAATTTGATTTATTGCGCACGGTTCCGGAAGCGCGGGCGGATAGCTCAGTTGGTAGAGCAATGCCCTTACAAGGCATGGGTCGCAGGTTCAAGTCCTGTTCCGCCTACCAGAAAAGCAAAGGGGAATCGCAGGAGATGCGGTTCCCCTTCTCTTTTCGTCTCCGACCGGCTCGATGTCCCCCTCCGGACTGATTCGGGGCATGCCGTTCGCCGCCTCGGCTTCCCTGCCCGCGTCTTCGGCTTCCACTCCCTCGCCAGCTTCTGCGCCTGGGCGATCCGGTCGAGTGGTCATCTTGCGGCGGTGTTCATCCCTGCTTCTTATGGCATCCTCCCGGCTCTCCTGCTTCGATGCGGGGATATCGCGAGGCGGCAAGGTTGAACCACATGTGCGCCAGGACATGGTTCTGCGACATGCCCTGGCCCGATTCGAACGTGACGCCGAGGTTGATACATGGCATCCGCGTTCCCTGGTCCGCCGCCTGCCTGTACCACTTCACCGCCTCGGCGTGGTCCTTCGGCACGCCTTCGCCGTTGCTGTACATGACGCCGAGGTTGTTCTGGGCGGATGCGTTTCCCTGGTCCGCCGCTTTCAGGTACCATTTCATCGCCTCGGCGAAGTCCTGCGGCGCGCCTTCGCCGTTGCTGTACATGACGCCGAGGTTGTTCTGGGCATAGCGCGTTTCCCTGTTCCGCCGCTTTCAGGTACCGTTCATCGCCTCGACGTAGTCCTGCGGGACGCCCTGGCCGCTGTAGTGCATGATGCCGAGCTTGTATTGGCCAGGTCCAGCCCCTGATCCGCCAGCTTCCGGCACAATTTTGCCGCCTCGGCGTAGTCCTGCGGGACGCCGTGGCCGGAGTCGTACATGAAGCCGAGGGCCTGGGCCTTCGGATGGCCCTGTTCCGCCGCCTTCCGGAACCACTTCGACGCCTCGGCAGTAGTCTTGCGCCACGCCTTGCCCATGGCCGTACATGACGCCGAGGGAGAACTGGGCGCCGGCGTGTCCTTGTTCCGTCAAGGTACGGAAGATACGATATGCTTGTGGCGTAGTCGCCGTTCTTGTGGGCGGCCACGTGCCATCCGTGAATTGCGCTGCGGGCGGCGGGTCGGTCACGGGTTGGTGCCTTTCAGGGCGGAAAAAGAGGTGATTTGTCCTAGTGTGGAAATATATTTTCTCAAGAGTTTATACCGGAGGGGTAGTATCCTTCAACCGGGAAGATGCACTGATGCCGGGTCACCACAGGAGGCTATCCATGAGGAAACTCTCTTCTCTTCTGTTTGCCGGGTTGCTCGCGGCGCCGCTCATCGGTTGCGGGGGAAGCGGTGGTTCATCCACGTCCCCCCCTCCTTCGCCGAGCCCGGCAGTGATTCAGATGAATTTTCCCCGGTCGGAACATACGGCGACTTTGTTGAACGATGGCAGGGTATTAATTGTGGGGGGATTTGACGATGGCAACAACATACGTTAAGACGGCGGAGATTTATGATCCGTCTGTCAATGAATTCATCAGCATGGATAACGTGGATTTAAGTGTGGGTTTGATAACGGCGACCCTCCTGAACGATGACAATGTCTTGATCGTCGGGGGGAGTAATGGGTACATATTCAATCCTTCCGACAACAGTTTTGCCGTGACCGGTGCTCCGAGCAGGTCAAGAACCGGTCATACCGCGACGCGATTGGGAGATGGAAATGTGCTGGTGGTTGGCGGACTGAATGTTTTGAATAACACGGCGGAAATATACAACGTCGCATCCGGGACATTCGGTTTGACTGGAAATACGCTGGTTGAACGTTATAAACATACGGCAAACCTTCTTTCCAATAACGGAAATGTACTAATTCTAGGCATGTATGATGTCGCCGTATTGAGTCGGCGAATTGTATGATCCGAATACGGGCCTGTTCAGCATATCCATCAACAATCAGTTTCAGTATCTGTATCTTCACGCGACATCCATACTGTCGAACAGCGCTGATTTTGGTTACCGGAAGTTATAATCCCGTACCGCGTTTTTGGAGCAATCTTCCTCAAATTTATAATTCCATTGCAGATTCATATAATTACACCGATAATCTTGTGGGGTGCGCGCAAGCCATACATCTACTACGTTGTCCAACGGAAATGTCTTGATTGCCGGTGGGAAAATCGATCGGGATATCTCAATTCCGCGGAGATATACAATTTACAACGGCGGTGTTTTTCCTCGACGGGAAACATGACGCAAGCGAGAAGGAACCACAGGGCCACCCTGTTGGCGAACGGGAAGGTGTTGATAACGGGGGCGAGGGCAGCGGCGGAGTCAGCGATACCGCCGAGATATTCGATCCGTCCAGCGGCACGTTCTCGGCGGATTATCTGAACCTTGTCGACCGATAAGGGGATGGAGTTAACCAATGACGCCGGTGGTAGGCTGGGCGGCGATATCCGTGGAACGCGGCGAAGGTCCTGTCCTCCCCGGGGAATTCTTCGAGGGGATGCCGAAAGGAGGGTCCTCGAGACGTTTTTTTCCCCGGGGGCTGCTCGTGTACACGACCTGCCTGATGGGAGCGTGATCGGGCCGAGGAATGTGGTTGTCGCGCAGAACACATAAGGATTCCATCAGACCGCGGCGCTGCTTCTGCGCGGCCTGAAGGATCTGCTTTTCTGGAGTCTATAAATAATTTCGGTCTCCGGATGCCCTCCTTTCGCTTTTTCCCGTAGTCGATTATGCCTGTCTCGTTACCAGGTGAACCTTGCTTTTTACCTTGGGAGAGGTGAGGGTCTGGAAATATGCCTCGTGACGTTTGTGCAGCATCTCCAGGAGGAGCAGGATCGTCGCGTACCGCTCCTGGGTTTTGACATCCCGGCTGTGGAGTCCTTCCTTGTGTCCCTGTTTCGCCGTGTCGAGGGCGGTTCTGAGGATTTCCATGATCTCGTGCATCGGATCCGAATTGAAGGTCGCCTGCCCGCAGGCCAATTGATACTCCTGTCCCGACATGTCGTTGTTCATCGGCCCTCCCCGGATTGGATTTTATGGAAACATTTAATCTAATAAATTTATTATGGTCAAGTAAATTCTTGTATTACAATGGATTCATGAAAAGAGGAAGGCCGCCAGGGAGGAAGCTGTCCCACTCCGTCACCCTTCGGGTGGACGATGACGTCATGGAGGCCTTGATGCGCCTGGCCGACGAGGAGAGGCGTCCTCTTGCGATGATGTCCCGGCTCTTGCTGGAGGATGCTTTGGAGGCCAGGGGAGGGAAGCGCCCGGGGTCGTCCGAAGACAAGCGGAAGGAGTGATCCCGCGGAATCTCCCCCGGCCGTGATTACCTCTGCTTGCGAGCTATCCCGACCGCGAACCGCGCGGCGCCAAGGAGCGCCGCCGACTCGTCGAGGATGACCTTCACGGGCACCTTTTCGAGGAATCCGCGGAACCGCCCCTTGTCGAGGAACGCCTCGAGGAACTCCCCTTTGAGGAGTGCCGGAAGGATCGCGGGAGAGAGGCCGCCCCCGAGGGCCACGCCGCCCGTGGCGTTGTACTGCAGCGCGAGGTTTCCCGCCGCCGCGCCATAGAGACTGCAGAAGAAGCGGATCGCCTCCCGGCACGTCGCGGACTTGCCGGCTCCGCGCTCACCCGGCCGTGCGTCTTTTGAAGGTGGAACAGCAGCGCCGTCTCGCGTTCGTTGCGTGGCGCGAAATCGACGTGCCCGCCTTCCGAGGACATCGGCGGACTGCTCGTGTACATGACCTCCCGAGGTCGATAACCGTAAGTTGACGAATGGGGAAACGTTGACATTTCTTTGTCAGGATATATGATTGCGTCATAACAGAACGGCGGGGAACGAGGGGGAAATCGTGGGAAGAGGAGCGAAAACCGGTTCTATATTGGCCCTGTGCGGATAATTCATCCGCCTGATTTTACTGTTGTTTTTTTTGGGCTTAATGGTTGGACCATTAGGCCAGTTGGGTTTCCCGGTAGATTCTTCAGGTCCTTCAACCCGGCCGGATCGCCGGCGCCTTGCAGAGGAGGGGCGAGGGGAGCGGATTTTCGGCAGGACCAGTTCGTATCGAAAAAACATAGGGGGGGAGTGAAATGCTGCGCCACGGGAGAAGGGCAAGGGCGATTCTGATTGTTATGGCCGTCGCAATCGGCGCGTTTCTGGCAACCTCGACCGGGTGGGCCGATGTTTACCCTGGATCCATCTTCAATCTTTCGTTCCGCCATACGACGTACAAGCCGATGCTGCACGGGAAGAGCTGGATGGCGGTGACGGGCGAGCCGCTTTCCGTAATGGCCGGGGCCAAGATTTTCGAAAAGGGGGGGAACGCCGTGGACGCCGCCGCTGCCATGCTGGCGGCGGTCTGCGTGATGAACGATTCCATTTCCTTCGGCGGCGAGACGCCGGCGCTCATCTACGACCCCGTGAAGAAAAAGGTGTTCGCCATCAACGGGCAGGGGCTGGCGCCGACGGGAGCCACGCCGGAGTTCTTCAAAAGCAAGGCGATGGATTTCCCGCCGGGGTACGGTCCGCTGGCGGCCACGACGCCTGGGACTCCCGGCGCCTTGATCGTGATGCTCGCGGAATTCGGCACCATGAGCCTTAAAGAGGTGCTGGCGCCGGCCATCGATCTCGCCGAGGGATACCCCATCGAGAAACAGACCGCGGCGATTTACGAGGAAAACAAGGCGCAGTTCGAAAAGTGGTCCTACTCCAGGGAAGTGTTTTTACCGGGAGGGAAGGCCCCGGAGCCCGGCCAGATTTTCGTCCAGAAGGACCTGGCGAACATGTTCCGGAAGCTCGTCGAGGCGGAGCAGAAGGCGCTGAAGGCGAAAAAGAGCCGGAAACAGGCGCTCATGGCCGCCCATGACCGCTTCTACAAGGGGGACATCGCGGCCGAATACGTCCGGGCCAGCAAGGAGTACGGCGGGCTTCACACGATGGAGGACATGGCCAGGACGAAAGCCCGGGTCGAAGAGCCCCTCAGCGTGAGCTATCGCGGGATCGACGTCTACAAGTGCAATTCCTGGACGCAGGGGCCGACCTTCCTCCAGATGCTGAACATCCTGGAGGGTTTCGAACTCAAGTCCCTGAAGCACAACAGCCCTGAGTACATACACACCATCTACCAGGCCATGAACCTCGCCTACGCCGATCGCGACTTCTACTACGGCGATCCGGATTCGACCCCCAAGACGCCCATCAAGGGGCTGCTTTCGAAAGAGTACGCCGCGGAGCGCCGCAAGCTGATCAACTGGGAAAAGAACTCTCCCGTGGTGCTTCCCGGCGATCCCTATCCGTACCAGGGGGAGAAGAATCCTTTCGAGGACCTTCTCAAGGAAAACAAGGTGATCCGGGAAAGCTACGCCAGCCTGAACGTGCAGGAGGGCACGGGCGAGTACCAGACCCACATGGGCACGACGACCATCGTTTCCGCCGACAAGAAGGGATGGCTGGTGGCCGTGACGCCGAGCGGGGGCTGGCCGCCCGCGTTCATCGCCGGAAAGACGGGCGTCGGCATGAGCCAGCGCATGCAGCAGTTCGTGCTGGACCGCGCGATGAACCCGTTCAACGTCGTCGCGCCGGGCAAGAGGCCGAGGATCACCATTACGCCGTCGATGGCCCTGAAGGACGGCGTTCCGTACCTTGCGTTCGCTTTGCCGGGCGGAGACGTGCAGGAGCAGATGCAGCTGCAGTTCTTCCTGGACGTGGTGGAATTCGGCCTCGACATCCAGGAGGCCAGCGAAGCGCCCAAGTTCGAGGGGTTCCAGATGCAGGGGTCCTTCGGCAACCACCCCAGTTTCCCCGGCCGGATCTCCCTGGACACCAGGATTCCGAAGGATATCTTCGACGCCCTGGCGACCCGGGGATACAAGCCCGTGTACTGGAAAGGCGGGGTGAAGGGCGAGCACGGGGGCGCCTTGAGCACCCTCAGGGTCGACCAGAAGAACAAGACGTTCGAAGGCGGGCAGGGCATACCCGACGGCCAGTGGTCCGGCGTGCGCTACGGCATCGGCTGGTAGCGGTTGCTTGTCTGCACCCATTATTTGATGAAGGAGTAGCGGTCTTGCATCTTTTGTTTTCTGGGAATCGCAGGCCTTCGCACCGGAAAGCTTGTGCGGCAAGGCTTTGCCGGCCGCCGGCGCTTCCGTCGTGAATGGCACGGCTCGTGCTTCCCAACTTGATGGGGGAAATGGGGTAGGGGAATTTGCACCTGAAGTGCGGCACGCATGGACGGCGATGCACTGGGCAACAAACAAATAGAGGAGGGCAGTTCATGAAGCGATCGTGGAAACCGTTTTTTCTCGCACTGTTGTTGTTCCCCGTGATGGGGGCATTGACTCCCGGCCTTAGCGACGCCGGACCCTACCGTCCGGTGGTGAGGGGCACGCACGGGATCGTGTCCAGCGGCAGCCCGCTGGTGTCGCAAGTCGCCATCGAAGTCCTGAAGAAGGGTGGGAACGCCGCGGACGCAGGGGTCGCGGCGCTCTTCGCGGCGATGGTGGTGGAGCACACCCATCACAGCCTGGGCGGCGAGTCGCCGATCCTTTACTACTCCGCCAAGGACAAGAAGGTCTACGCCATCAACGGCATCGGGCCCGCTCCCAAGCTGGCGACGCGGGAGTACTTCGACAAGCTGGGATATCATCCCCAACGAGGACAGCTTCCTGATCGCACCCGTCCCCGGCACGCTGGACGGCGCGGTCCTGACCCTGGACAAGTTCGGGACGATGAAACTGTCCGACACCATGCAGCCGGCGATCGACATGGCGGAAAAGGGCCATCCGATCAGCGCGATCATGGTCAAGTGGATCACGAACGCGAAGGCGATCCTCTCGAAATGGCCGGGTTCGGTGAAGACCTTCCTGCCCGGCGGCGAGCCGCCCAAGGCGGGCGATCTCTTCGTGCAGGCGGAGTACGCCGAGACGCTGAAGAAGATCCGGGACGGGGAGAAGAAGAACCTCAAGAAGGGGCGGAGCCAGGCGATGCAGGCGGCCCGCGACGTCTTCTACAAGGGGGAGATCGCCCGCGCCCTCGACAAGTTCTCGCAGGAGAACGGCGGCCTGATCCGGTACGAGGACCTGGCCGGCTATCGGGGCAAGATCGAGGAGCCGTGGAAGACGACTTTCAAGGGCTACGAGATCTACAGCATGTCCACCGTCACCCAGGGCCCCATGATGCTCCAGACCATGAACGTGCTGGAACCGTTCGATTTCACGAACGTGAAGCACAACAGCCCGGAGTACATGCACCTGATCGTCGAGGCCTTCAAGCTCGCCTACATGGACCGCCACAACTACTATGGCGATCCCTCCATGGTGAAGGTGCCGGAAAAGGGCTTGATGTCGAAGGCCTATGCCGACGAGCGCCGCAAGCTCATCGACCAGACCAAGGCGGTCATGGAAGTGCCCGCCGGGGATCCCTGGAAGTACGAGGGGAAGGCGGGCCTGTCTCCCAAGAACGGGCCCGTCCTTGCCAGCGTTTCGACGGCTGACGACGAGGATCCGTTCCGCCGCACCGACACCACCGCCTTCGTGATCATCGACAAGGACGGGAACATGTTCTCGACCACGGCGAGCAACAACATGGGGGTGCGGCGCAGCGGCGTCACGCCGACCGGTTTGGGCTTCGTCCTGAGCGGGCGGCTGCGCCAGTTCTCCCTCGATCCGAAGAACCCCAACGTCATCGCCCCGGGGAAGATCCCCCGGATCACCCCCACCCCCCACATGGCCCTGAAGGACGGGAAGCCCGTCATGGCCTGGACCACGCCGGGCGAGGACGTCCAGACGCAGGCCAACCTCCAGGTGTTCCTCAACGTGGTCCAGTACGGGATGGACCTCCAGACGGCGGTCGAGGTCCCGCGGTTCCGTTCGCTCCACGGGCCGGAGCCCCATTTCCCGCAGGAAATGAAGCCGGGCCA
Source organism: uncultured bacterium (assembly GCA_963741515.1). GTDB lineage: Bacteria > Desulfobacterota > Deferrimicrobia > Deferrimicrobiales > Deferrimicrobiaceae > UBA2219. The sequence continues at coordinate 223,022 of CAVUIA010000007.1, read as the reverse complement.
GGTCCGGGCGGAACCGCGCATCGCGCCGGAGACGATCAAGATGCTGGAGGGGATGGGACACAAGATCAAGACGGAGGGCGACTGGTTGGAGCCGAGCGGCGGGATGGTCATTGTCACTCGCAATCCGAATACGGGCGTCCTCCAGGCCGGGGCGGATCCGCGGCGGGAGTGCTACGCGATCGGCTGGTAACGAAGCAATCAAGCAACGGAAAGGTGGCGGCCCCTGGATTCCAGGGGCCGCCAAGCTACGGACCCGGGCGGGCGGAGCCCGCCCGGGGTCCATCCAAAAGGAGAAGATGATGGCAGGCAAAACGATTCGATTCATGGGTGTCGCTATCCTCATGGCGGTCCTGGCGCTCCCGGCCGCCCTCCCGGCGGCGGAACTGCCCGCCGGCGTCACCGCCGAGCTGCCGGTGGCCATGACCTGCCCGGGCCAGGCCCCCGACGGGCAGATGGTAAAGCTGGTCCTGGGGCGGGCCAAGATCCCGGTCAAGTACGATATGTTCCTCGAGCCCAAGGACCTTGCCGGGCACAAGACCCTCATCATCATCCTGGGAGGTAGCGGGAAGGGACTGGGATCGGCCGGTGTGGATCTGCGTGAAGAGATGAAACGGGCCGAAAGCCTCATCGCGGAAGCGACGAAGCTCAAGATGAAGCTCATCGGGGTCCACGCCGGCGGCGAGGACCGCCGGGGCGACGTCTCCACCAAGCTCATCGACCTGGTCGCCCCCAAGATGCAGTACATCATCGTGCGCGAGGACGGGAACAAGGACGGGCTCTTCAACAAGCTGGCGGCCCAGCACAAGATCCCCCTGACCGTGGTCAAGCAGACGCCGGACATGGGCGACATCTTCAAGGCGCTGTTCAAGCAGTAGGAGAGTTGCGGCAGGGAAGGGCATAGCCCTCATCTTGATTGAAAGAGGACACCATGTTCCGATTCGACAACGCGTTCGCCCAGACCTCCATGCTGCTGGTGGTCATGGGCGCCGTCATTGCGGCCTGCTTCACGATCCCCGCGCTCAGGAAGCGGCTGCCGGACGGGATGATCCTGATCCTGGCCGGCATCACCGCCACCCTCGTGGACGGCTGGGGCTTCGCCATCCGCCACTGGGTGGAGGGCTCGTTCTACTTCCTCCCCCTGATCCTCACCATCGTGTCCGGGATGGTGATGGTGAACATCTTCAAGGAAAACGGAATGCTGGGCACCCTGACCGACACGCTGATCAGGCGCTTCTACAACTACCCCAGCGTGCTGTTGTCGTTCCTGATGCTCATCATGATGTTCCCGGGGATGGTGACCGGCTCCGCGCCGGCCGTCGTACTCACCACCGGGGTCATGATCGCCCCCATCCTGATGAAGATGGGGATCCCGCGCATCTCCGTGGCGGCCATCCTGGCCATGGCCTCCATCGCCGGCCAGCAGGCGCCCCCGGTCAACGTCCCCATCATGATCATCTGCACCAGCGTCTTCATGCCCTATGAGGGGTTCATGGCCCCGCTGGCGCTCCTGAACTTCCCGCTGGGCATCTTCTCCATCCTCTTCCTCGGGCGGAAATACGTCACCGTAGAGCGCCTGCAGGAGATCGCCGAGGAGCCGGTGGATCCCGATCTGCCCAAGAACAGCTTCAAGTTGTACTTCCCCATGCTGCTGCTGACGGTCCTCCTCAGCGGCCCCCGACTGGTTCCCGGCTGGCCGGACGTGAGCACGCCGCTGCCCTTCCTCATCGTGAGCGTGGTTGCCCTGTTCACGGGCAAGCGGGTCAATTTCTTCAAATCCTCCCATTGGACCTTCGCCGAGGCCATGAACATGATCATCCTCTTCACGGGGATCGGCGTGCTCATCCAGTCGATGGCGCTCACCGGTGTCCGCGGGCTCATCGCGACCATCACGATCAGCCTGCCGCGCTACATCCTGTTCACCGGCTTCTCGATCGTCGGCATCCTGCTGCCGGGCGTCCTGGTGACCTTCGGCACCGCGGCGGTGCTGGGGCCGCCGTACATCCTGGCGGTCCAGGACCTCAATTCGATCATCTTCTCCAGCGGCGCGGCACTCATCATGGGGATCGGCTGCCTGGTACCGCCGACGGGGATCGGCGGCCTCTTCGCCATGCGCGTGGTGGGCGAGGAGAAGTACTGGCCCATCTTCAAGAAGTGCATCGTCCCGGCGATCGTCGCCCTGGTCCTCGGTCTGCTTTTCATGATCTACGCCAACGAGATCGGGCGCATCCCCGGGCTGCAGTACGTCCCGAGCAAGGGAACCTACTAGAAATGTCCCGTATCGCGGAAGGAGGTAAGCGATGACCGTGTTCCAACTGGTCACGGCCGTATATTACGTGATCGTGCTGTACTTCGCGGCGATGATCTTCTGGCAGCTCATCGTCGAGAAGTCTCTGTCGAAGCAGGTCGCGATCGCGGTCGCCCTGATGCCGTTCATCTACCGGCTCCTGTACATCAAGTGAAAAGAGGTCCTCACGTGAATAGTCCAATGATCCGAGGCATTCTCGTGCTGCTGCTGGTGCTTTTGGTCAGCTCGCCGGCGGCGGTCGCCTTCATCCGCCAGTGGCAGCCCGACGTGATCGTGAAAGGCCCGGGGGTCGTCAAGACCGGGAAGCTCAGCGAATACTTCGAGGGGATCAAGGGCACCGCCAACGACCCCGACTACTACCTGTTCGAGGGGTCGGAGCCGGGCGGCACGATGATCGTCTGGGGCGGGACGCATCCCGTGGAGCCCGCCGGCTACCTCGCCCCGATCCTCATGATCGAGAACATCAGGGTCACCAAGGGGCGGCTGTTCATCATCCCGCAGATCAACATCTCGAGCTTCGGCAACACGAAGATCGGGATCGGCGACATCGCCTCCTTCGGCATCAAGACGCCCTGGGGCGAGCGGCGGTTCCGCTTCGGCGGCCGGGGAACCAACCCGATCGATTCGTGGCCGGACCCCGACGTCTACACGAACTTACATGACCGGGCAGTCGCTGGCCGGGGACGAGTCGCGGAACCTCAACCGGACCCATCCGGGCCGGCCCAACGGGTATCTCACGGAGCGGCTCTCCTACGCGCTCCTCCAGATGGTCAAGAAGGAAAAGGCCGACGTGACCATCGACCTGCACGAGGCGCCGCCCGACCGGCCGCTCTGCAACGCCTTCGCCGTCCACGAGCGCGCGGCCGAGCTGGCGTCGCTGGCCATCCTCAACCTGGAGGCGCAGGGGATCAAGGTGCGGCTGGAGATGTCCCCCAAGTACCTCCGGGGGCTGTCCCACCGCGAAATCGGGGACCACAGCGACGCGCTGGCCATGCTGTTCGAGACCCAAAGCCCCTACCACGGGCCGCTGCGGGGGCGGGCCGACGAGGCCAACCTGCTCACGGCCAAGGACCCGTTCCTCGTCCTGGCCTCGAAGATGGGGAGGACGAGCGTGCAGCACACGGAGGCGGGGGTTCCCATCGACCTGCGGGTGGCCCGCCACGTGACCTCGATCGTCGAAGTCGCCAACGCCCTGACCGAGCTCAAGCCGGAGAGGGGCATAAAGATCGAGGGGGCGCCGGCGTACGGGGATATGCTGAAGGGGATCGGCAATTACCTGAGGCAGCCGGAACCCGGGACCGCGGGAAAGTGATCGGGGGCGCCGGTCCCGGTCCGGGACCGGCACCCGCTCCAAGGAATGAGAAGAATGGCTCATAGCCGTACGCTCGCGATCCTGGCCGTTTCCTCCCTGGTCGTCCTTGCGCTGCTGGAATCCGCCCGACGTCACCAGCCCGACCCGCTGCGGGAGGAGAAGACCGCGGCGATAACGCTGATGCGGCGTGCCGGGCAGGCGGTAAAAGAGGAGAAACTCAGGATGGGGATCCCCGTCGACCGGCGTCTCGACACGAACGACACGGGGCTGATCGGCGTCGAATACACCGATATCACCACGACCCTGGGGTCGCTGGCCGCCAAGCGGACGTCGACCAACCCTGCGTTCGCCGCGGTCGTCGTCGACATGCTCGACCGGGCGGGGGTCCGGCGGGGGGACGCGGTGGCCGTCGGTTTCTCCGGCTCGTTTCCCGCCCTGAACATCGCCGTCCTGTCGGCGGCGAAGGCATTGGGCCTCCGCCCGGTCATCATCAGCTCCGTGGGCTCTTCCACGTACGGTGCCAATCAGCCGGACATGACCTGGCTGGACATGGAACGTGTCCTGGCGGAAGCGGGGCTTTTCCCCTGGCGTTCGATCGCCGCCTCCCTGGGAGGGATCATGGGCAGCTTGGGAGGCCTGGACGGGACGGGCATCGATGCGGGCCGCAGGGCGATCCGCCGCAACGGGATCCCGCTGATCGAGGAAAACGGGAATTCCACGTTGACCTCCGATGTCCGGAACCGCCTGGCGCTGTATGACCGGGCCCTCGGCGGCCGCAAGCCCGCGGCCTTCATCAACGTGGGGGGATCGGCGACCTCCATGGGAAACGGCCTGGACGGGCACCGCATCCCGACGGGCCTGCTGAAAAAGGTTCCCCCGGTCCGCAACCCGGAACGGGGTATCATCTTCCTCATGGGCGAACGGGGCGTGCCGGTCATCCACCTGCTGGAGGTCAAGTCGATCGCCGCCAGGTACGGGATCCCCGTCGATCCCTCCCCCTTGCCGGCGGGAACGTCCCCGTCGATCCCCGTGACGGGCAGGTACTCCCCCCCGCTGGCGGCCGCCGGCCTGGCCCTGATGCTCGCGCTGCTCGCCTTCCTGAGAAGGGCGGATCGGGGACACGCAGCGGGCGGCTCGCGCCCGGCGCCGGACTGACCCCGTGGCGTTCGCGTTCCTTTGCCTCGTCGTGGCCTACCTGGTCGCGGAACGGATCCGCCACGACCGGAGGCTGGGGCGCATCCCCATACGGATCCATGTGAACGGGACGCGCGGGAAGTCGAGCGTGACCCGGCTGATCGCGGCCGCGCTGCGGCGGTCCGGCGTCCGGACTCTGGCCAAGACGACGGGAGTCCTTCCGCGGCTCATCCTGCCCGACGGGAGCGAGGAGACGATCCGCCGGTGGGCCCCGGCGAACATCCTCGAACAGATGAGGGTCGTCGCGCGGGCCGATCGGCTGGGCGCCCGGGCCGTCGTCGTCGAATGCATGGCGCTCGATCCCGCGTTGCAGCGCGTGTCCGAGGCGGCGATGATCCGTTCGACGGTGGGGGTGATCACCAACGTCCGCCCCGATCATTTCGAGGTGATGGGCGGGTCGCTTGACGACGTCGCCGAAGCGCTGGCCAACAGCATCCCCTCGCGGGGGGTCGTGATCACCGGCGACCGCCGCTACTTCCCCCTCTTCTCGGACGCGGCCGCGCGCAAGGGATCCCGGGCCGTCCTCGCCGGGGATTCCGGCCCGGGCGAGGACGAGCCCTCGCGGGGAACCGGCTTCTTCCGGGAAAACCTCGAGATCGCCCGAAGCGTGTGCCACGAACTCGGCCTGGACCCGGCCGTCGTCGACGACGGTCTCGAGGACGGCGGCGTCGGGCGGGACGACGCCGGCATCTTCCGGATCCCCTTCGAAGGGAAAACGGTGCATTTCCTGGACGCTTTCGCGGCGAACGACGTCGAATCCACCCGGATCCTCCAGGAGCGGGCCATGGCCCGGGAGGCATGCCCCAGGCCCTGGATCGCGCTCCTCAACAGCCGTGCCGACCGGCCGCTGCGGATGAAGTCTTTCGCCGACGACCTGCTGGCGGAATCCCCGTACGACCTGATCGCGGTGACCGGGGACGGGCGCCGGCTGGCGCACAGGTACCTTCGGGGGAAGGTCCGGGGGAAGGAGATCGTCGTCCTTCCGGACGCCTTGCCCCGCCGGCTCCTGGGCGATTTGTCCCGGAACGCGCCCTGGGAGGAATGCACGATCGTCGGCATGGGCAACGAGAAGTCGGGGGGAAGAAGCCTGTCCCGCCTTTTCCGGGAGCGGGGAGCGCGATGAACCTGACGGAATCCATCGCCATCGGGCTCGTCTTCGGCTTTTTCTTCTACGAATGGTTCGGGCTGTCGGCGGGCGGTTTCGTCGTGCCGGGATATATCGCCCTGCAGTTCAACAATCCGCTGCTCCTGGGCGGGACCCTGACCGTCAGCCTGCTGACCTTCCTGCTGGTGAAGACCGCGTCCCGCTACACGATCCTGTACGGCCGCCGCCGTTTCATCCTGATGGTCCTCACGGGATTCGCCTGGCAGTGGGCGTTCCGGATCCTGATGGTCCGGTGGGGCGCTTTCGCCGACGATTCGGACATCTTCGGATTCATCATCCCGGGGCTGATCGCCAACGAGATGGAACGCCAGGGCATACTTCCCACGATGGGGGTCCTCCTGGTCATTTCCGTCATGGTGAGGCTGAGCCTCATCGCCCTCGGCCTGCTCTGAATGCGGCGTCGGGGGAGGCATGCCGTGAATGGCGCCGGCGCCGGACCCGGGATCGGCCGCAGGCAATTCCTGAAGGCCGCGGCCGTTTTCTTGGGATTCCTCGGCGGAGGGATGTCCGGGTTCGCCGGGGCGATGGAGAGGGGACGGAAGGGCGCGACGGGGGACCTGCGGGTGATCGGATGCGGCTCCGACGCCCCTGCCGGAGGGTATTTCAACGGTTCGCTCCCTCCCGTTTTGCGGATCCGGTCAGGGGATACCGTGACTGTCGAAACGGGCGCGCATCCGGCAGGCGGGATGATTCCGGCGGCCCGGGCAGGGGACGGGCCGGAGGCCCGCTTTTCCTGCGGCCGCGCGCACCTGGCGGGCCCGATCCATGTCGAAGGCGCCGAACCCGGGGATATCCTGCAGGTCGAGATTCTGGAACTTGCGGACGATTTCACGAAGGGGCGGGTGGAATGGTGCCGGGTGCGGTCTTCCCCCGGCGCATCGGGGGCGCAGCTTCCCGACGAAGGGGAACGGATCGACGGGACGGTGCTGCACCTGCCGGTCCGGGTGAAGGGGGCGGGCGTCGTTACGGGGGAGATCCGTTTCGCTCAAGCCGATGGTGAAGCCGATGCGGGCGCGCCGAAAGGTGGCTGCCGGCGCATCACGCTGCGCATGACGGTCCGGAAAGAGCTGAAGAAGGGCGGCCGGCCGTGCTTTCCGGGGCAGGGCCGCTGGATCGCGCTGGGCATCCGCGCCGACCGGAACGAGGCGCGCGGGATGGCGATCCGAAGGGCGATACGGTTCCTGGATGCCGCCGACGCGGTGCCTGACGACGAGGGATACGCTTTCTGCAGCATGGGAGCGGAGCGGCACGTCACCCAGTACGTCAAACGGCATGCGATAGCGACTTGCTATGCGTCGGTTTCCTGCTCCGCGAAGTAGTGAAGCATCATCCGTTCCACTCCCATGATGTGGTTCAGCATCGCTTCTTCCGCCTTGTCTGCGTCGCGGCTTTCCAGCGCGGTGTAAATGGCCTGGTGCGCCTGGTATCCTCTTTCCCCGCCCCCGCGCGCCATGTTGGACTTGATCCGGGTGTCCGCGAGGGAATTGTGCAGCGCCTCGACCAGTCCCACGAAGATGGAATTGCCGGTGGCCCTGGCGATGCCGTGATGGAATTCGGTGTCAAGATCTATGATGTCCTGGCCGTTCTCCAGCCGCTCTTTCTGCCGCAGCAGCAGATCCCTCAAACGCTCCAGCTGGTCCTCGGTGATGTTCTGCGCCGCGAACCGGGCGAGCTGCGGCTCGATCACCCTCCGGACCTGCATCGGCTCCTTGATCAGGTGCGAATGGTTCGTGATCACCTTCACGAGGGACGTCGCCGTGAAATTGGCGGGCTTGGCGCTGAAGGTCCCCTCGCCGATCTTGCGTTCCACCAGTCCGTTGGATTCCAGGACGCTCAACGCTTCCCGGACGGAAACGCGGTTGACGTTGAACATCAGGGCCAGCTCGCGCTCCGACGGCAATTTCTGTCCGGGGGTCACATCGCCGTTGAGCAGGTACTCCTGCAGCTGGACCAGCACTTCCTCGTATATGCGTTTTCTTTTGATTTCCTTGAATTTCATCTACGGGTCCGTTCGCCGCCTCGCCTGCGTCTTTTCCTTCCTGGGGCGGTTTGTCGATATGGATCGGCCTGGGGACAGGATGGAAAAGCGTATAAAAACTTAATATTCATTATCGCATACCCGGGACGAAGACGATTCAATATTCCGGTCCCGTGCCGATCCGCAGGTTCGTTCCCTCCCGTGTCTATCGGCCCCGGCGAGCCACCCCGACCGCGAACCGCGCGGCGCCAAGGAGCGCCGCCGACTCGTCGAGGATGACCTTCACGGGCACTTTTTCGAGGAACCCCCGGAACCGCCCCTTGGCGAGGAACGCCTCGAGGAACTCCCCTTTGAGGAGTGCCGGAAGGATCGCGGGAGAGAGGCCGCCCCCGAGGACCACGCCCCCCGTGGCGTTGTACTGCAGCGCGAGGTTTCCCGCCGCCGCGCCATAGAGACTGCAGAAGAAGCGGATCGCCTCCCGGCACGTCGCGGACGTGCCGGCAAGTCCCGCGGAGACGATCACCCGGGGGGGGTCTTCGGAGGCCAGGCGCGCTTCCACCCGGGGAGCTTCCCTCCGCCCTTCGGCTTCACGGAGGAACCGGTAGACGCCGAGCAGACCGGGCCCTGAAACCACCCGCTCCGCGCTCACCCGGCCGTGCGTCTTTTGAAGGTGGAACAGCAGCGCCGTCTCGCGTTCGTTGCGTGGCGCGAAATCGACGTGCCCGCCTTCCGAGGACATCGGGAGGATCCCGTCCCCGCATCGGAGGAGGACCGCCTGCCCGAAGCCCGTCCCGGCGGCCGCGACGGCGATGTCCCCGTACGGGTCCGGCTCCCCCTTCTGGAGGGTGGCGAACTTTCTCGGGGGCAGGAACGGGACCGAGAAGGCGAGCGCCTGAAGATCGTTGAGCACGTATGCGGCCCGGGCGCGGCAGGCGCGGCGGATCGATTCGCCGTCCACGATCCACGGAAGGTTCGTGAGCCGGCTTTTGCCGCCCGCCACCGGCCCTGCGACGCCGATGCACGCAAGGGAGATCTTTCCGCGTCCCGCGAGGAAGCCCTCGAGGATCGCTTCGAGCGAGGGGTAGTCGTAGCTCCGGAAGGACCTGGCGACCCTGCGCCGCAATCCGTCTCCGGCGATCGTGTAAAGAGCCAGGTTGGTCTTGGTGCCCCCGACGTCGCCGGCCAGGATCATGGTCCCCTCCCTTCGCCGTCCTTCTGCCGTCATAATGTATCCTATCCGGGGGAGCCGATCCATGAAGGAAGGGACGCCGATGAAGATCGTCATCGCGGAGGACGAGATCGAGGAACGGTTCGTCCGGTCGTCCGGACCCGGCGGCCAGAACGTCAACAAGGTCGCGACGGCGGTCCGGCTCCGGTTCGACGTGCGCTCGTCCCGTTCCCTGCCCGGGGAGGTGCGCGAGCGGCTGATCCGCATCGCGGGGAACCGGATGACCCGCGAAGGCGTCCTGGTGATCGAGGCGTCGAGGTACCGCACGCAGGAGCGGAACCGCCGGGACGCGAGGGAGCGCCTGGCGCGCCTGGTGGAAAGGGCCTCCGAGCCCGTCAAGCGGCGGCTGAAGACCCGCCCTTCCGCCGCGGCGGGGGAGCGCCGGCTCGAGGGAAAGCTCCGGAAGGGCCGGGTCAAGCGGGAGCGCAGGCCGGTCTTCCCCCAGGATTGACCCGGGTCCATTGACAGGCCGGGGAGGGTCGTGTATAAACTTCTTTTGCCCATTGGGGTGGTAGTTAAGCTGGTTATAACGCCGGCCTGTCACGCCGGAGGCCGCGGGTTCAAGTCCCGTCCACCCCGCCAGTTATCAGGCATCCCCCCGGAACGACGAATGTTCCGGGGGGATTTTTTTGTCCGGCGAAAGACAGGGGAAAAGGGAAGGACCATGGGGAGGCCGGAACGGGAAACCTTTTGCGGCGTCGTGCACCTAATGGACGCCTGCAATAAAAAACCGTTTTCGGAGGACGCCATGCGGAAGACCTCGATGCTGTACGCGATTCCCCTTGTCCTGGCGCTGGCCCTTGTTCTCGCCGGGGTTGCATCGGCCGACCACCATGCGATCAAGGTGTCCGAGGATGCGAAGATCGGCAAGTACCTGGTAGACGCCAAGGGCATGACGCTCTACATCTTCAAGAAGGATTCACCCGGGAAGAGCGCCTGCGCCGGCCCGTGCGTCGAGAAGTGGCCGCTCTACTACCAGGAAGCCGTCGCGGCGCCTTCCGGGTTGAAGGCGGAGGATTTCGCCACCATCACCCGGGAAGACGGAAAGAAGCAGACGACCTACAAAGGATGGGCGCTGTATTACTTCGTCGGGGACAAGAAATCCGGGGACACCGCGGGCCAGGGGGTCGGGGGCGTCTGGTACATCGTGAATCCGTAACCGCGCCGGGTCCCTCGCGCGATTCCGGCGGAATGGAGAGGCCTCCCGGGTTCGGCCCGGGGGGCTTCCCTTTTTCGTAAACTTCCATGCTGACCGTTTCGGGACTCTCCAAATCGTACGGGAAGCAGGTCCTGTTCGAGGACGTGTCCTTCCAGGTGGGACCGGGCGAGCGGGTGGGCCTCGTGGGCCGCAACGGGCACGGCAAGACCACCCTGTTCCGGGTCCTGCTGGGGGAGGAGTCGGCCGACGAGGGGAAGATCGCCGTCCCCTCCGGGTACCGGATCGGCCACCTCGCCCAGCGTCTCGAGTTCCGCCACCCGACGGTCCTTGCGGAGGCGGCGTCCGCGCTTCCCCGCCGGGAAGACGGGACCGACGAGACGTACAAGGCGAAGGCCGTCCTGGCGGGGCTGGGGTTCGACGAGGCCGACCTGTCCCGGCCCCCCGCCGAGCTCTCGGGCGGATTCCAGGTGCGCCTCAACCTCGCGCGGGTGCTCGTCTCGACGCCCGACCTTCTCCTGCTGGACGAGCCCACCAACTACCTCGACATCGTCTCCATCCGCTGGCTGCGCCGGTTCCTGTGCGCCTGGAAGGGCGCGCTGATGCTGATCACGCACGACCGGGATTTCATGGACAGCGTCACGACCCACACGATGGCGATCCACCGCTGCCGCGTCCGCAAGCTGCCCGGGAACACGGAGAAGCTGTACGGGCAGATCCTCCAGGAGGAGATGATCCACGAGCAGACGCGGGCGAACGACGAGCGGAAGCGGGACGAGGCGGAGGCGTTCATCAACCGGTTCCGGGCGCAGGCCACGAAGGCGAAGGCGGTGCAGTCGCGGATCAAGCTGCTGGCCCGCCACGAACGCCTATCGAAGCTCCAGGAGATCCGCGACCTCGATTTCCGGTTCAACGAGGCGCCGTTCGTCGGCAAGTGGATGCTGGAGGCGCTCGACCTCTCCTTCCGGTACGATCCCGGACGCCCCCTCATCGAGCGGTTCTCCCTCGCCGTGGCGCGGGGAGACCGGATCGCCGTCGTCGGGCCGAACGGAAAGGGCAAGACGACCCTGCTCCGCCTTCTGGCCGGGGAGCTTTCCCCCGGGTCCGGCGGCGCGAAGCCCGCGATGAACGTCAAGGTCGGCTACTTCGGGCAGACGAACGTCGACCGCCTTCAGCCGGGGTTCTCGATCGAGGAGGAGGTCCGGCAGGGGAACCCCTCCCTCACCCGGACGCAGGTGCGGAGCCTGTGCGGCGCCATGATGTTCGGGGGAGACGCGGCGGAGAAGAGGATCTCGGTCCTGTCCGGGGGCGAGCGGAGCCGCGTGCTCCTCGCGAAGATCCTCGCCACGCCCGTGAACCTCCTGCTGCTGGACGAGCCGACGAACCATCTCGACCAGGAATCGGTCGACGCGTTCCTCGAGGCGCTCGACGCCTTCGAGGGGGCGGTGATCATCGTCACCCACGTGGAGCGCGTCCTGTCCGCGCTGGCGACGCGGCTCGTCGTGTTCGACGGGGGGAAGGTGGAGGCGTTCGAGGGCGGCTACGCCGACTTCCTCGAACGCGTCGGATGGAGCGCGGAGAGCGGGGAGGCTTCGGCGCGGCCGCGGGGCGAGACGCGGGAGAACCGGCGCGACCAGAGGCGGCGGCGGGCCGAGCTCGTGTCCCGCAGGTCGAAGGAGCTGGGGTCCTTGAGGGACGCCATCGGGGAGGTCGAGGCGGAGATCGTGTCTCTGGAGGAGCGGGTCTCGAGGGACGAAGCGGCGATCGTGGAGGCCTCGGTCCGGAACGACGGGCCGGCGATCCGGGAAGCGTCGTTGTCGCTGGCCGTCGCCCGCAGGCGGATCGAGGAGCTCTACGACCGGCTGTCCGCGCTGGGGATGGAGCTGCAGGAGAAGGAACGGGAGTTCGAGTCCGCCGGATCGGCGTGATCCGGCAAGGGGAGACGAAAGACATGCCATCGTTCGATATCGTATCGGTCGTGGACAAGCAGGAAGTCGACAACGCGGTGAACCAGGCGATCAAGGAGATCGGGCAGCGGTACGACTTCAAGGGGTCGAAGACCGAGGTCACGCTCGACAAGGACACCGTCAAGGTGGTGACCGACGACGATTTCCGGCTGAAGGCGGTCCTCGACGTGCTCCAGTCGAAGTTCGTCCGGCGGGCGGTATCCCTGAAGGCCCTCGAATACGGGAAAGTGGAGCCCGCCTCCGGCGGGCTCGTCCGCCAGGTGATCACCATCCGGCAGGGGATCGCCAAGGAGAAGGGGCGGGAGATCGTCGCCCTGATCAAGGGGACCAAGCTGAAGGTCCAGGGGCAGATCCAGGAGGAGCAGGTCCGGGTGACCGGGAAGGACATCGACGACCTGCAGGAGATCATCCGGCTGCTGAAGGGGAAGGATCTGGGCGTGGACCTTCAGTTCGTCAACATGCGTTCCTAGCCCCTGCCGGACGCGGGGGGCGGCGCTTCCGCATCGGAAACCGCGCGGCGGTGCTCCTCGAGCACGAACAGCAGGACGGTCAGGGTCAGCGGGCCCAGGACCAGCCCCGACAGCCCGAAAGAGAACAGCCCCCCGAGAATGCCGACGATCAGCAGCGGCAGCGGTATCCCGATGTTTCCCCCGATCAGGAGGGGGCGCAGGATGTTGTCGATGCCCCCGACCACGAAGGCGCCCCAGAGGATCAGCCCGATCCCCCACGACCGTCTTTCCGGTGAAGAGCAGGTAGAGGGCGCCCGGGAGCCAGACGATCGCCGTCCCGACGACGGGGATCAGCGACCCGAACGCCATCACCGTCCCGAACAGCAGGGGCGAGGGGAGGCCGGTGACCCAGGAACCCCAGGCCGCCGAGAGTCCCCTGGGCGATGCAGGTCAGCCCCACGCCCTTCACCACCGCTTTCATGACCATTCCGAGGCGGGACAGGAGCTCCCGGCCCCGGTCCGCCGGAAAGGAAGCAGCGACGCCAGTTCCTCGAGGAGGAACTCCCCGCGGACGTAGAAGATGCCCAGCGCCGCCAGCGTGAGGATCAGGTTGAGCAGGAACGCGAGGAGGTTCGACAGGGCCGCGGTGAGCATTCCGGTGACGGCCCCGATCACCTTCTTCATCCCCTCGGAAAGCGGTGGCCCGGATGTTCTCCGGCGCCGGGAGGGACGCCCGGATCCATTTGGCCGGGCGGCCGAGGACCGGGTGGGTTTCGTAGGAGGCGAGCGTTTCATCGACCGGCTGCAGCGGGTTGTCCCGGGACGCGAGCTCTTCGAGCTTCGGGTAGATGTCCGCCGCCTGCCGGCTCAAGTCCACCATCAGGCTCACCGTGGGCCCCACCAGCACCATGACGATCCCGAGGACCATCAGGGTCGCCGCCAGGACCGGGCGTCCCCCCAGCCAGCGGCGCAGCCGGTCGTAGCCCGGGAAAGTGACCACCGCGATCGTCGTCCCCCATCCGATGGCGACGAGGAACGGGCTGGCGACGGTGTAGACCAGCCAGGCCAGCAGGGCGAGCAGCGCGCAGGCGATGACGGGGGCGATCACCTTCCGGTACATGTCACTCGTCCTTCCGGATCCGGACCACCTGGCTCACCCCGGGCATGGATTCGATCGCCCGCTCGTCGAGGGAGTCCGTATCGCCGATGACGCCGATGATGGTGCGGTTGGCGCCGGTGGACTGGTGGATGTCGAACCCGTGGTTGATCAGGTATTCCTTGATGGCGTCCAGCGCCTCTTCGGGGGCGTTCCTCTTCGTGATGATCAGCATTCTTCCGGCCCCTCCCCCTGCGACCGGATCCGTTCCAGCCGCCGCGATTCGTCGACGACGCGCTCGAACAGCCGGACGACGGCGCCGTCGTCGAGCGGCCCGGGGTTGTCCCCCTTCATGCGGGCGAAGATCCGCTTTCTCCCGGCCCGGGTCGAACACCGGCAGCCCCAGCTCCTTCTTGACGTGTCCGATCTCGAGGGCGATCCGCGCCCGCTCGTTGAAGATGCGCAGCAGCACGTCGTCCAGCAGGTCGATCCGCTTCCGCAGCTCGTCGATATCCACGGTTCCCCTCGTCCGCGACGCCCGCCGGCTATTTTCCCGATGACAGTTTACGTCGATCCGGCCGGAAGAGTCGATGGTATCATTCCCCATGATGGACCCGTCGAAGCGGAAAGAAGATCGTCGTCGGTATCGCCGTCGCCGCGGCGCTGGCCGCCGCCGCGTTCTTCGCGCTGCGCCAGAGGGGCGCGGAAGAGAGCGGGACGTCCGCATCTCCGGGAACATCGAGGTGACCCGGGTGGAGGTGAGCTCCCGCATCCCGGGCCGCCTGGCCGAGCGGCGGGTGGACGAGGGGATGGAGGTTTCCCGGGGGCAGCTCGTGGGCCGGATCGACGCGTCCGACCTGGAGCGGGAAGCCGGCGTCCGGCGGGCGGAGCTCGCCGTCGCGGAGGCCGTGCTGCGCGAGCTGGCCGCGGGGTCGCGCCCGCAGGAGATCGAGGCGGCGAAGGCGGCGCTGGCGAGCGCGCGGGCCGACGCCGACCGGCTCGAGAAGGATTACCGCCGGAACGAGGAGCTGTTCCGCAGGGAGATCATCGCCCGGCAGGCGTACGAGGCGGCGCAAGCGGCCCACGAGGTGGCGCAGGCGAAGGCGAGGGAGGCGGCGGAGCGGCTCCGGCTGGTCGAGGAGGGGCCGAGGAAGGAGACGATCGACCAGGCGAGGGCGCGCGTGCGGCAGGCGGAGGCGGGGCTGGAGCTGGCGAAGACGCGCCTGTCGTACGCGGAGATCGTCTCTCCCCTGCAGGGGATGGTCCTTTCGAAGAACGTGGAGCCGGGAGATTACGTCGCGGCGGGGACGCCCATCGTCACGGTGGGCGAGCTGGACAACGTCTGGCTGCGGGGGTACGTCGAGGAGACCGACCTGGGGCGGGTGAAGGTCGGGCAGGCGGCGGCCGTGACCACCGATTCCTTTCCCGGCAAGCGGTACGAGGGGCGGGTCTCCTTCATCTCCCAGCAGGCCGAGTTCACCCCGAAGACGGTCCAGACGCGCAAGGAGCGGGTGAAGCTCGTCTACCGGGTGAAGATCGACGTGCCGAACCCCGACCGGGAGCTGCTTGCCCGGCATGCCGGCGGACGCCGCGATCAAGGTCCGCTGAGGCAAAGCGGGACCGTGGCGGAGGCGATCCGCACCGAGGGCCTGCGCCGCGTCTTCGGCGGCGCCGTCGCCGTGGACGGGCTGACGCTCTCCGTCGAGGAAGGGGAGATCTTCGGCCTGGTGGGGCCCGACGGCGCGGGGAAGACCACCGTCATGCGCCTCCTGGCGGGGATCCTCGACCCCACGGACGGCGACGCCTGGGTGATGGGCCGCTCCGTCCGCACGGAGACGGCGGCGGTCCAGCGCGAGATCGGCTACATGAGCCAGCGGTTCGGGCTCTACCCCGACCTGACCGTCTCGGAGAACCTCCGCTTCTACGCCGACCTGTACGGGGTCTCCCGGCGCGAACGGGAAGAGAAGCTGCCGGGGCTTCTCGAGTTCTCCGGCCTGGGCCCCTTCCAGCGGCGCCTCGCCGGGAACCTGTCGGGGGGGATGAAGCAGAAGCTGGGGCTCTCCTGCGCGCTCATCCACACCCCCCGCGTGCTCTTCCTCGACGAGCCGACCAACGGCGTCGATCCCGTCTCCCGGCGGGACTTCTGGAACATCCTCTACCGCCTTCTCAAGGAAAAGGTGACGATCTTCGTGTCCACCGCCTATCTCGACGAGGCGGAGCGCTTCCGGCGCCTCGCCCTGCTCCACGAGGGACGGCTGCTCGCCGTCGGAACGCCGGACGAGGTGAAGCGGCTCCATGCCGGGACGATCCTCGAGGTGCGGTGCGCCGACCCGAGGCGGGGCAAGGACCGTCCTCAAGGGGAGGTTTCCCGGGGGCGGACGTGGGGCTGTTCGGCGACCGGATCCACGCGGGGTCGCGCGACTCCTCCCTGTCGGCCGACGCCGTGGGGAAGGCGCTGGCCGGCGCCGGGATCCCGGTCCTCGGGATCCGCGCCGTCGAGCCGGGGCTGGAGGACGTCTTCGTTTCCGTGCTCGCCCCCGGGGAAGGGGCCGCGGGATGACGCCCGGGCCGGAAGAATCCTCGGTCTCCGTCCGGGGGCTCACGAAACGGTTCGGCGACTTCGTCGCCGTCCGGGACGTGAGCTTCTCGGTCCGCAAGGGGGAGATCTTCGGCTTCCTCGGCCCCAACGGGGCGGGGAAATCGACCACCATCCGGATGCTGTGCGGCCTCCTCGTCCCGTCGGCGGGGGAAGGGACGGTGGCCGGATTCGATCTCCGGACCGAACGGGAGAAGATCAAGCAGAACATCGGGTACATGTCCCAGCGGTTCTCCCTCTACGACGACCTGACCGTGGAGGAGAACATCGACTTCTACGGGGGGATCTACCGGATCCCGCCGGAGCGGAAGAAGGCCCGGAAGGACTGGGTCCTCGGGATGGCGGGGCTTTCCGGGCACCGCGGCGAGAGGACCGCCCACCTTCCCGCCGGGTACAAGCAGCAGCTGGCTCTGGGGTGCGCCCTCCTTCACGATCCGCACGTCCTGTTCCTCGACGAGCCGACCTCCGGCGTGGACCCGATCCGCCGGAGGAGCTTTCTGGGACCTGATCTACGAGCTTGCCGGGAAGGGCGTCACGGTGTTCGTGACGACGCACTACATGGACGAGGCGGAGTATTGCGACCGCCTCTGCCTCATCTACCGCGGGCGAGCTTGCGGCGCTGGGGACGCCGGAGGAGCTCAAGACCCGCCTGATGAAGGATGCGGTGCTCGAGGTCCGCACCGGGCGCCCGCAGGAGACGGCCGAGCTCCTGGGGGGGCTGCCCGGGGTGAGCGGCGCGGCGCTCTTCGGGGAATCCGTCCACGCCGTGGTGGAAGACGCCGTCGAGGCGATCCCGCGGGTCCGCGCCGCCCTCGAGGGAGCGGGGCTGGCTTCGGACCGGGTCGAGCGGATCCCGCCGTCGCTCGAGGACGTCTTCGTCTCCCTCGTCGAGGAGCGCGACCGGAGGGAAGAGGAGATCCGGGAGGTCCGCCGATGAACGCGCGGCGCGTCCTGGCCGTGGCCCGGAAGGAGGTCCTCCACATATGGCGCGACCCGCGCAGCCTGGGGATGGCCATCGCGATCCCCGTGCTGATGCTGATCCTGTTCGGCTACGCGCTGACCCTCGACGTGGACAACGTGCCCGCTGGTGGTGTGGGACCAGAGCGGCACGCCGGAGAGCCGCGACCTGGTTTCGCGCTTCGACGGGTCCCGCTACTTCGACGTGCGGCTCGGCGCGGCCGGCTACCCGGAGATCGAGCGGGCGATCCTCGAGCGACGGGTCATGGCGGCCGTGGTGATCCCGCGGGACTTCGCCGCGCGCCTGGCCGCCTCGCCCCCCGCCCCCGTCCAGTTCCTGCTGGACGGCTCCGACGCGAACACGGCGACGATCGCGCTGGGGTACGCCGAGGGGGTCGCCCAGGCGTACTCGCTGGATGATCGCCGCGCGGCGGGAGGCCGGCGCCGCCGGCGCCGCGCTCCCCGATCCCCTGGAGGTGCGCTCCCGCGTCTGGTTCAACGAGGACCTCGAGTCGAAGAACTTCATCGTGCCGGGGCTGATCGCCGTCATCATGATGGTGATCGCGGCGCTGCTCACCTCCCTGACCGTCGCGCGCGAGTGGGAGCAGGGGACGATGGAGCAGCTCATTTCGACGCCCGTCACGGGGACGGAGCTGATCGCTGGGCAAGCTGCTGCCGTACTTCGCCCTCGGGCTGATCGACGTCGTCCTCGCCGTGGTGATGGGGAAGTTCCTGTTCCAGGTGCCGCTGCGGGGCAGCGTCGCCCTCCTCTTCGTGTCCTCGAGCCTGTTCCTGGTCGGGGCTCTCGCCATGGGGATCCTGTTCAGCATCGTCGCCGGGTCGCAGCTGCTGGCGACCCAGCTGGCCATGATGTTCACCTTCCTCCCCGCGTTCCTCCTTTCCGGGTTCGTGTTCGCGATCGGCAACATGCCGCGGCCCATCCAGGTCGCGACGCACGTCGTCCCCGCGCGCTACTTCGTGTCGCTCCTGCGCGGGATCTACCTGAAGGGCGTGGGGCTGGAGGTGCTGGCGGGGGAGCTGCTGCTGCTGACGCTTTTCGGGATCGTCGTCGTGTTCGCCGCGTCCCGCAAGTTCCGGAAGAAGCTGCGGTAGGGGGGCCGGAAGGGGATGGGCGAGCGGCTCAAATCGATGATGGTGAAGGAGTTCCTCCAGGTCCTGCGCGACCCGCGGATGCTGGGGATCATCATCGGGATCCCGCTGATCCAGACCCTGGTGTTCGGATACGTGGTCAGCACCGACGTCACGGACGTGCCCACGGCGATCGTGGATTTCGACCGGAGCCCGGCATCGCGGGAGCTGGTCGCCGCGTTCACCTCATCCGGGCACTTCCGGATCGTGTCGGAGGCGCGGGAGCCGTCCCGGGCGCAGGCGATGCTGGACGACGGTTCGGCAGGGGTGGTGCTGCGCATCGACGAGGGGTTTGCCGGGGACCTTGCGGCCGGCAGGACGGCCCGGATGCAGCTGATCGTCGACGGGACCGACTCGAACACGGCCCGGGTCGTGCTCGTGTACGCCGGCCGGATCGCGGGGCGTTTCTCCGAAACGGTCCGGGTCGCCCGGGTCTCCCGCATCGCGGGAAGGGCCGTTCCCGCGGGAGGGGTGGAGCTGGTGCCGCGCGCGTGGTTCAACGAGAACCTGGAGAGCCGCAACTTCTTCGTCCCCGGGATCATCGCGATGCTGGTGATGCTCGTCACCGTGATGCTGACCAGCATGGCGGTGGTGCGGGAGAAGGAGGTCGGCACGATCGAGCAGCTCCTCGTGTCGCCCATCGCGCCCGCCGAGTTCATCCTGGGCAAGACGCTCCCGTTCGCGATCATCGGCTATGTCGACGTCCTGCTGGTGACGGTGGTGGGCGTGTTCTGGTTCGACGTTCCGATCCGCGGGAGCCTGGCGCTCCTCCTCCTGGCCTCCACGTTCTACCTGATGACCACCCTGGGGATCGGGCTCCTCATCTCGACCGTCTGCCGGACGCAGCAGCAGGCGATGATGACGGTGTTCTTCGTCTTCTTCCCCTGCATCCTGCTTTCCGGCTTCATGTTCCCCATCGAGAACATGCCGCTCGTCGTCCAATACCTGACCTACCTCGACCCGCTGCGGTATTTCCTGGTGATCCTGCGGGGGATCTTCCTCAAGGGGGCCGGGGCGGAGGTCCTCTGGCCCCAGATGGCCGCGCTGCTGGCCATGGGCGCGGCGACGCTCACCGCCGCCACGCTGCGCTTCCGCAAAACCGTCGCCTGAGCCGCGCTTACAACCCAGGAAACCCCACCCTCCGCACCGTGGCCGCGAAACGCTCCCTCGGCTTCCCGTGCTCCCGGTAGAACTCGAGGATGGACACGATCGCCGCCACCGCCTCCTCTTCCGTCTCGAGGACGCCGGAAACCCGCTTCCCAAGGACCGGCACCCGGCCCATCTTCCCGCCGGCGAAGACGACGTGCCCCCGGCGGCCTTCGACCATGCATTTCGCCGGGCACGCCTGGATGCAGTCTCCGCACCCGATGCAGGCATTGCAGATCGATGGTCAGCCCGCCGCCGACGGCGACCGTGATCGCGTCGACGGGGCAGGCCGCCCGGCAGATCCCGCAGTTGGCGCAGGAGGGCCCTTCCACCCAGAGGGGCTCGATCCACCCCTTGATCCCCGCGTCGTTCTCTTCCGCCTTGATGCAGTTGTTCGGGCAGCCGGAAACCCCGATCTTGAACTTGTGCGGCGCGGGCTTCCCGTAGAGTTGCCGGTCGATCGCCCCGGCGACCGAAGGGGCGTCGATCACGCCGCGGCGGCACACCCTGCATCCCGGGCAGGCCGTCACGGTCCGCACCGTGGGGCCGGCGCCTCCGACCGTTATTCCCGAAGGGGCGAGGAACTCTTTCACCGCGGTCAGCGATTCCAGCGGAATGTTGTGGATCTCCACGCCCTGGCGGATGGTGAGATGCACCCGTCCGCGGCCGAACCGGTCGGCCGCCTCCCGGATCGCGTCCAGCTGCTTCGTCCCGAGGTTCCCCCCGGTCACGTGGAGGCGCACGGAGAACAGCCCCTTGTCCGTCTGGGGGATCATCCCGGCCTTCTTCAATTCCCTGGGATCGGTTTCGTTCATGCCGTCACCTCCGCTTCGCCGGTTCCCGCCGTCGGGGTTTCGAACAGGAGGGCGGCGGTCCGCCCGATGAACAATATGGCGGGGGAGCGGACCTTCGCCTCCGCCGCGACGCGGGGAAGGTCCGACAGGAAGCCGCGCAGGACCCTTTGACCGGGCCGGGTCCCGTTCTCGACGATCGCGAAACGCGCGTCCCCCGGGAAGCCGGCGGCCAGCAGTTCGCGAAGGACCGATGCGACCCGGGCGACTCCCATGTAGATCGCGAGCGTCCCGTCTTTCGGAAGACGCGTCCAGTCGACGGCGCTTTCCTCTGTTTCGCCCGCCTCGTGGCCCGCCAGGAACGTGACGGAGGACGACAGCCCCCGCTGCGTCAGCGGCAGGTTCGCCGCCGCCGCGCACCCGGCGGCCGCGGTGATCCCGGGGACGATCTCGAACGGCACGCCTTCCCGGGCGAGGTATCCGGCCTCCTCGCCGCCTCTCCCGAACGTCAGGGGGTCCCCGGACTTCAGGCGGACCACCGATTTCCCTTCCCGCGCCAGCCGCGCCATCGCTTCGTGGATGGCCGACTGCTTCAGCGCCGCCCCGTGCCCCGCGGTCCTGCCGCGGCGGGCATAGCAGATCCGCGCGGCTTTCGGAGGCGCCAGGGAGAGGATCTCCTCCGGCACGAGATAGTCGTGGACGACGGCGTCCGCGCTCCTCAGCAGGCCGAGGGCGCGGACGGTCAGCAGGTCCGGGTCGCCCGGCCCGGCGCCGACGATGTATACCGTCCCCTTGCGCGCGGCGATCCGCGGGCGTCGCCGGCCCCGTTCCATCCGCACGGCGATCTCCGCCCGGTGGTCTTCCAGGAATTCCCGCAGGGCCCGGGCGGCGCCGGGATTTCTCCCGCCGGTCGAAATCGCCGCCGTGAACTCCTCCCCGCGGACGACCGCCGGGAGGATGAAGGTGCAGTCGTCCGGCGCGTCGGCCGCGTTGACCGGAATGCGGCGCCGCCGGCTCTCCCGCGAGACGCGCTCGTTGAGGTCCCGGTCGGAGGAGGCGGCGAAGACCAGGTCCATCCCGTCCAGCAGGCCCACGCGGTATTCCCCCCGGATCGCGGAGATCTCGCCGCGCTCGGCCCGTTCTTCCACGGCGGGGGAGAGTTCCCGGGCCGCCACGGTGACGTTGGCGCCCCCGGCGAGGAGCGCGTCGATCTTCCGGGCCGCCACGGGGCCGGCCCCGACGACGAGCGCGCGCGTTCCTTCAAGGTCGAGGAACATCGGCAGGTACCGCTTGTTCGTTTCCATGGAAACCTCTCGGTCGGATATACCGTGCGATGACTTACATATTCTACATGTCGCGAAACGAACAGGGTCGAACCGGATATCCAATATTCGAGGGGGGGAATGCCTTGCGGCTATAATGAAGCAATACGGGAATAAACGGGAGGTAATGTTATTGAATAACAAGGAAAATAAGGCATTGCCCCTTGTCTTGTTCCTCCTGTTCGCCATGACGTTCGCCTCGTTGCCGGCGGGGGCGGAAGGTCCGCCTCGTCCCGTCGGTTATTATGTCGACGCCGCGCTTTCCGGAAACCCGTCCCTGGGATCGATGAGCCAGCGGATCGAGATGAAGCGGAACGAGGCCCTCCGCGCGGGGGCACTCGACGATCCCAGGCTGTGGGTCGCCCTGTCGAACGTGCCGACCGGGAGCTGGTCGCTGCGCGAGGAGGACATGACGGGAAAGGAGATCGGCCTCTCGCAGATGCTCCCATATCCCGGGAAGCGGGACCGCGCGGTGCAGATGGCGGCGCGCGAGAAGGAGCAGGCGGAGTTCGATCTGGCGGAGATCCGGAACATGCTGCGCGCCGACGTGAAGATGGCGTACGCGGAGCTTTCGATGGTGCGCGCCCAGGCGGAGCTCGTGCGCCGCACCCGGGCCATCCTGGAGCAGGTGGTGGAGGTCTCCAGGGAGATGCTCGCCGTCGGGAAGGGACGGCAGCCCGACGTCCTGCGGGGGCAGATCGAGTACCAGAAGATGCGGGAGATGCTCCTGATGCGGGAAAACCGCGAGAAGGTCCTTTCGATCCGTCTCAACACGCTCTCCGCGCTGCCGCCGGGGGAACCGGTGCCGGCCATCGACAACCTCCTCGAACTGCCCGTTTCCCTCGACGCCCGGGCCCTCCGCGAAATCTACCTTGCCGAGCGCCCCGCCCGGCGGGCCGTCCAGGCGCGGATCGGGAAAGGCGAGATCGGCATCCTTCAGGCCGACAGCGGACACCAACCCGATTTCGAGGTCTCCGCCTCCTACATGCAGCGGGAAGCGATGCCGGACGGCACGGGCCGTTCGGACCTGGTTTCCGCCATGGTGTCGATGACGCTCCCCGTCTGGGGAAAGGGGAAGATCGATCCCGGGATACGCGCGATGACCGCCGAGAGGGAGATGGCGGTCCGCGACCTGGAGACGCTCGACAACGAGGCGGCCAACACCATCGAGGGAGGGCTTTCCTCCCTGGGGAATTTCGCCGCCGTGGCGAATCTGTACCGGACGACCCTCATCCCGCAGGCGGAGCAGGCGGTCCTGTCGAACCTCGAGGCGTACCGGGTGGGGAAGGTCGATTTCCCGATGCTGATGGATTCCCTTATGGCGGAGCTCGGGTTCCGGCGGGATTACATCGGCATGGTGGGGGAGATGCACATGGCGAAGGCGCGGCTCGAGGCCGCGGTGGGGAAGGAACTCGATGGGGCGGCGCCGGCCCCCGGCGGAGAGGGACGATGAGCGACGAGATGAAGAAACGGTCCCGGATATATTATGGCGCCGCGGCCGTTCTGGTCCTGGCCGGCGCCGGAGTGCTGGCCTTCTACACGGTCCCGGCGTTCCACATGCTGCTCCATCCGCACGCCGCGGGCGACAACGCGGCGACGACCGCCGACAAGTACACCTGCGGCATGCACCCCTTCGTCATCTCCGACAAGCCGGGCAATTGCCCCGTCTGCGGGATGACGCTGACGAAGATCGAGAGTGCGCCCGCTCCCGCGGGAGGCGGGCGTAAGATCCTCTTTTACCGCAACCCGATGGACCCCATGGTCACGTCGAGTACCCCGGCCAAGGACTCGATGGGGATGGACTACGTTCCGGTGTATGAGGACGAGGTCAAAGGGGGCGGGAGCGGCAGTTCGCCCGAGGGGTACGCCACCGTTCAGGTGGGGCCGGAGAGAGTGCGGCTGGCCGGGATACAGAGCGCGACCGCGATGCGTGAGACGATCGGCCGCCCGGTCCGGGCGGTGGGAATCGTCGTGGCCGATGAAAGCCGCATCCGCCGCATTCAGTCGAAGGTGGAGGGCTGGGTGGAAAAGCTGCACGCGAACTCCATCGGCCAGATGGTGACGAGGGGCCAGCCGCTCCTGGAGATCTACTCCCCGGACCTCGTGGCGGCGCAGCGGGAATACCTGCTGGCCAGGGCGGGTGTGGACCGGATGAAAGAGAGCCCGTACGAGGACGCGCGGCGGATGTCTTCCGCGCTCGCCCGGGCGGCCCGGTCACGCCTCGAACTTTTCGATGTGCCGGAACGCTTTATCGAGGAACTGGAGCGGACGGGCGAGGTGCGGCGCACCGTCACGCTGAACGCGCCGGTGTCGGGCTACGTGACGGGCAAGGAGGTTTTCGAGGGGACGCGCGTCTCGCCGGGGATGGACCTGCTTACCGTTACCGACCTCTCCCATGTCTGGATCGAGGCCGATCTCTACGAAAACGAGGCGCAGTCCGTGCGCGTCGGGCAAGCGGCCGCGCTCGGGACGGAGGCCGATCCCGGGGCGAAGATGAAAGGGCGGGTCGCCTTCATCTATCCGACGCTCTCGCCCGAAACCCGCACGCTCAAGGTGCGCTTCGAGTTCCCCAATCCCGGCCTTCGCCTGAAACCGCAGATGTATGCCGACGTGTCCCTCGACCTGCGCAGCGTGACCGGCGTGGTCGTCCCCGACTCGGCGCTGATCGATACCGGAGTCCGGCAGATCGTGTTCGTTGACGCCGGCGACGGCTCCTTCGAGCCGCGCGAAGTGAAGGTGGGCGTCCGGGGCGACGGCAAGGCGCAGCTCCTTTCCGGCGTGAAGGCGGGCGAGAAAGTCGTGGTAGGCGCCAATTTCCTGCTCGATTCCGAGTCGAAGCTTCGGGCGGCGCTCACGAAGATGACCGGCGGCGGGAAATGAACCCCCACGCCGCGGGCTCGCCGGGAGATCCCCTGAAAGAGTCCTTCATCCAGCGCGTCATCGGGTTCTGCGCGGTCAACCGCTACCTCACGCTGTTCGCGGTGGCGGCCCTGTGCGTGTTCGCCGTCTACACCCTCAAGGAGATCCGCCTCGATGCGCTGCCGGACCTGTCCGACACGCAGGTCATCGTCTACTCGAAGTGGGACCGGTCGCCCGACATCATCGAGGACCAGGTGACGTACCCGATCGTGACGGCGCTGCTGGGCGCTCCGAACGTGAAGGCGGTGCGCGGCTTTTCCGACTTCGGCTTCTCGTACGTGTACGTGATCTTCCAGGACGGCACCGATATCTACTGGGCCCGCTCCCGCGTGCTGGAATACCTGTCCAAGATCCAGTCTCGGCTGCCCGGGGGGGTGCAGACCGAGCTGGGGCCCGACGCGACGGGCGTGGGCTGGGTCTACCAGTACGCGCTGGTGGACCGCTCCGGCGCGCATTCGCTCGACCGGCTTCGCTCGTACCAGGACTGGACGCTGCGCTACGCCCTCCAGTCCGTTCCCGGCGTCGCCGAGGTGGCGTCGATCGGAGGATTCCAGAAGCAGTACCAGGTGACGGTCGACCCGAACCGGCTGGCGTCCTACGGCATTCCGCTCAACATGGTCGTCGAAGCCATCCGGATGTCGAACAACGAGGTCGGCGGGCGCCTGATCGAGTTCGCGGGCGCCGAGTACATGGTGCGGGGGCGCGGGTATGTAAAGGACCCGTCCGACCTCGAAAAAGTGGTGGTGAAGACGGGCGCCGGCGGGGTCCCCGTCCTGCTGAAGGACGTCGGGCACGTGGCTTTCGGCCCCGAGATCCGGCGCGGCGTCTCGGACCTCGACGGGCTGGGCGACCATGTGGGCGGCATCGTGGTGATGCGCCACGGGGAGAACGCGCTCAACGTCATCGACCGGGTCAAGGCGAAGATGAAGGAGCTGGAGGCGTCGGCGCCGAAGGGGGTCGAGTTCGTCCCGACCTACGACCGCTCCGACCTGATCCTCCGGGCGATCGGGACGCTCCGGCACGAGCTCGCGATCGAGATGGTCATCGTCTCCCTGGTGATCCTTCTCTTCCTGTGGCACGTCCCCTCCGCGCTGGTGCCGATCGTCACGATCCCCGTTTCGGTGCTGCTGTCGTTCATCCCCCTCTTCTACATGGGAGTGACGGTCAACATCATGAGCCTGGCCGGCATCGCCATATCGATCGGCGTGCTGGTCGACGGGGCGATCGTCGAGGTCGAAAACGCCTACAACAAGATCTACCACTGGGACGCCGGCGGGAGGAAAGGCGACTTCCACGCGGTGCGGCTCGAGGCGCTGAAAGAGGTGGGCCCCTCCGTCTTCTTCTCGCTGCTCGTCATCGCCGTCGCGTTCCTGCCGGTGTTCGTGCTGGTCGACCAGGAAGGGCGGCTGTTCAAGCCGCTGGCGTATTCGAAGAACCTGGCGATGGCGCTGGCCGCGGTCCTGGCGGTCACGCTCGACCCGGCGCTGCGGATGATGTTCGCCCGGATCGATCCGTACGTCTTCAGGCCGAGGCTCCTCGCTAGGTTCGCGACGCACGCGCTGGTCGGCAGGTACCATTCCGAGGAGAAGCACCCGATCAGCCGCGCGCTGTTCCGCGTCTACGAGCCGGCGTGCCGCTTCGTGCTGCGCCGCCCGAAAACGGTCATCGCGGCCTCGGTGGCGCTGTTCGTACTGAGTATCCCCGTCTACATGAAGCTCGGCAGCGAATTCATGCCGCCGCTCAACGAAGGCGCCATGCTCTACATGCCGACGACGCTGCCGGGGCTTTCCGTCGCGGAGGCGCAGGATCTCCTGGTCCGGCAGGACAAGCTGCTGAAAAGTTTTCCCGAAGTCGAGCGCGTCTTCGGAAAGGCCGGGCGGGCCGACACGGCCACCGACCCGGCCCCGTTCTCGATGATGGAAACCACGGTCGTGCTGAAGGATCCGTCGCGGTGGAGCGCGAAGGAGCGCTGGTACTCGAAGTGGTCTCCCGATTTCCTGAAGCCCGTGTTCCGGCCCATCTGGCCCGACCGCATCTCGTGGGACGAGCTCGTGACGAAGATGGACGAGGTCGTGCGCTTCCCCGGCGTCACCAATGCCTGGACGATGCCGATTAAAGCGCGCATCGACATGCTGACGACCGGCGTCCGCACGCCGGTCGGCATCAAGGTGTACGGCGGCGACCTCGAGGAAATCCAGCGGATCGGGGAGCACCTGGAGCGTGTCATGAAGGACATCCCGGGCACCCGCAGCGTGTTCGCCGAGCGCGTGACCGGCGGATACTTCGTGGATATCGAGCCGAAGCGCGACCAGCTCGCCCGCTACGGCCTCACGATCGAAAAGCTGCAGGACGTGATCATGAGCGCCATCGGCGGCGAGAACATCACCACGACGATCGAGGGGCGGGAGCGCTACCCCGTGAATCTGCGCTACCCGAGGGAGCTGCGGGAAGACCTCGATCGGCTCGGGCGGGTGCTCGTCCCGACGGGGATGGGAGGGCAGGTGCCCATCGCCCAGCTCGCCGACGTCAAGATGCTGCAGGGTCCGGCGATGATCCGCGACGAGAACGGCTTTCTGGCCGGTTACGTTTACGTGGATATCGCCGGCCGCGACGTGGGCGGATACGTCGAGGAGGCGAAAAGGGTCGTCGCCTCGAAAATATCGCTCAAGCCGGGCTACGTGCTCCAGTGGAGCGGCCAGTACGAGAACATGATCCGCGTTCGCGAGCGGCTCAAGCTGGTGATCCCCGTGACGCTGGGGCTGATCTTCATCCTGCTGTACATGAACACGCGAAGCGCGTTCAAGACGTCGCTCGTGATGCTCGCCGTGCCGTTCTCGGCCATCGGCGCGATATGGCTCTTCTACCTGCTGGGATACAACGTGTCCATCGCCGCCTGGGTAGGGATGATCGCCTTGATGGGGCTGGATGCGGAAACCGGCGTGTTCATGCTGCTGTTTTTGGACCTTTCCTACGAGGATGCGAAGAAGAGGGGGCTGTTGCGGAACCTCGCGGAGCTCGACGAGGCCATCGTCCACGGCGCAGTGAAGCGGGTGCGCCCCAAGATGATGACGGTGGCCGCGGCGTTCATGGGGCTGCTGCCGATCATGTGGTCCACTTCGGCGGGAGCGGACGTGATGAAGCGGATCGCCGCTCCGATGATCGGGGGGCTGATCACATCGTTCATCCTGGAGCTGCTGGTTTACCCCGCGATCTACAAGCTGTGGAAGAAACGGGAGATCGAACCGGAAGCGATAACGACGGCATCATAACGGCAGTCAACGGCGACCGCGGCGATGAAATGCCGCGGCGGGCGAACGGGAGGCAAGGAAAATGCGGAAAAACATCGGGGTGGTTCGAACGGCGGTATTTCTTGCGGCATCGATTCTCATGGCGCTGCCGGGGTTTGCCGCCGCGGCGGACATGGGGCACGGGGGCATGCAGGGCATGAAGATGGGCGACAAGGTTTTCACGGGAAAGATCGGCCCGTGGAACGGCGAGGCCAGCATCATGGACATGAGGGCGCACGGGGCCCCACGAAGAACACGCACCACGTCTCCATCGTGATCACGGATCCGAAGACGAAGGCGCTGCTCGCCGAGGGGAAGGGGAGCGTCACGGTTACCGGCCCGGACAAGGGCAGGACGAAGTCGGACCTGATGGCGATGCAGGGGCACTTCGGCGCGGACGTCAATCTCCCGAAACCGGGGAAATACGCGATCGACGTCGAGATCGAGTCGGGCGGGAAGAAGGGGAACGCGGCGTTTTCCTACACCGTCAAATAGGGTTCCCGGCGCCGGGGAGGGGACTCCCCGGCGCTTTTTCGCGCTTCGCCAGCGTCCCGGCGTACACCCCGCCGACGATCAGGATCCCCCCGGCGATCTTGGCGGTCCCGATCGCTTCCGACAGGACGAGGGACGCAAGCAGGACGCCGAAGAGCGGCACCAGGTAGACGAAGACCGCGGCGCGGGCCGCGCCCAATTCCGCCACGCCCTCGTACCACCAGACGAACCCGACGACCGTGCCGAGAAGGGCGAGTTGGAGCACGGAAAGCCAGCCCCAGGGGGTGAGGGCCGACACCGTCCGGGACAGAGGTCCCTCGAGGAGGGCGGCCGGGAACAGGAGGAGCGTCCCGAAAAGGGCGGCGTACGCCGTCACCGTCAATGGCGGCAGGTACGCCAATACCTTCTTCCCGAAGACGGTATAGAGGGCCCACATCAGGGGCGCCCCCAGCAGGAGGAAGTCGCCGGGGTTGAGCGGAACCCTCCCCAGCGCCCCGGGCGAGCCGTCCGTCACGACCACTCCCACGCCGGCCAGGGCGAGGAGGAGCCCTCCCACCTGAATCGGCCGGATCCTCTCCTTGAGCAGCATCGCGGACAGCAGGGCGGTCAGCAACGGGTTGAGCGATACGATGAGCGAGCCGTTCGCCGCCGTGGTGAGCGAAAGACCCTTCAGGAAAAAGAAGTTGTACAGGAACATCCCCGTCAGGCCCAGGAACAGGAGCCCGGCCCACTGCCTCGCTCCCCTGGGCGCAAGGGCGCTTCCGGTCGACGGTCCCCTCGAGGATTTCCACGCGATCAAGGCGAAGAGGACGGCGGTCGCCGCGGCGAACCGCAGAAAGGCGACGGTGAAGGGCGGGGCCTCGCGGACCGCCCACTTTCCCGCAACGAACGTGCCTCCCCAGAAGAAAGTCGTCGTCACCAGTTTCAGGACGGTGAGGCCGGGGGGTCGCATTGGTATAGTGTACCCATTTCGAAGGGAGGTGCGTTCGGATGCCTTTCGTGAACATTCGCATCACGCGGGATGGGGCCACGGCGGAACAGAAGGCCGCGCTGATCGATGGGGCGACGCGGTTGCTGGTCGACGTGCTCGGAAAGAACCCGCAGACCACGGTCGTCGTGATCGACGAGGTGGAAACGGACAACTGGGGGGTTGGCGGGGAGACCGTGACCTCGCGCCGGAAGCGCGGGCTGTGACCGGGAAGGGGGGCCGTCCCGCGGCTTCCCCTTCCCGGTGACGGAGACGTCCAAGCAGGGCCACCAGGAGGACGGGGAAATCCGAGCGGATGTCGACGTTGTCGATGGTTCCGGACCGGGTTTCCCGCGTCAGCCGGGGCGGACGATCTGCCGGAAGAAGTCGTTCCCCTTGTCGTCCACCAGGATGAACGCCGGGAAGTCGACGACCTCGATCTTCCAGATCGCCTCCATCCCCAGCTCCGGGTATTCGAGCGGCTCGAGCTTGCGGATGTTCTCGTGGGCGAGGAGCGCCGCCGGGCCGCCGATCGAACCGAGGTAGAACCCGCCGTGTTTTTTGCAGGCGTCGGTCACCGCCTGGGTGCGGTTCCCCTTGGCGATCATGACGAGCGACGCGCCGTGGGACTGGAACAGGTCGACGTACGGGTCCATCCGGGCCGCGGTGGTGGGCCCGAAGGAGCCCGACGGCAATCCTTGAGGGATCTTCGCCGGCCCCGCGTAGATGACGGGGTGGTCCTTGAAGTATTGCGGAAGCCCCTCGCCCCGGTCGAGCCGTTCCTTTAGCCGCGCGTGGGCGATGTCCCTCGCCACGATGATCGTCCCCGTGAGGGAAAGCTGCGTGGTGACCGGGTGCTTCGTGAGCTCCGCGAGGATCTCCTTCATCGGCCGGTTCAGGTCGATCTTCACGATGCCGTGCTCGTGCTTTCCGCGGTACTTTTCGGGGATGAGCCGCCCCGGGTTGCGGTCCAGCTCCTCGAGCCAGATCCCGTCCCGGTCGATCCGCGCCTTCACGTTCCGGTCCGCGGCGCAGGAAACCCCCAGCCCCATCGGGCAGGAGGCGCCGTGGCGCGGCAGGCGGACGACCCGCACGTCGAGCGCGAAATGCTTTCCCCCGAACTGGGCGCCGAAGCCGATCCGGTATGACGCCTCCAGGAGCTTCTTCTCCATCTCGAGGTCGCGGAACGCCTGTCCGCCGGGATTCCCCTTCGTGGGCAGATGGTCGAGGTACCCGGCGGTCGCGAGCTTCAGCGTCTTCATGACGGCTTCCGCGGAGGTTCCCCCCACGACGGCCGCCAGGTGGTACGGCGGGCACGCGGCGGTTCCCAGCGTCTTCATCTTCTCGACGAGGAACGTTTCCAGCGACGACGGGTTGAGCAGCGCCTTCGTCTCCTGGTAGAGGTACATCTTGTTCGCCGAGCCGCCGCCCTTGGCGACGAAAAGGAAGTCGTACTCCATCCCCTGCGTCGCGTAGATGTCGATCTGCGCGGGGAGGTTGGTCCGCGTGTTGACCTCCTCGTACATGTCGACGGGCGCGTTCTGCGAATACCGCAGGTTCTCCTCCGCGTAGGTTTCGTGCACACCTTTCGAGAGGAACTCCTCGTCGCGCGCGCCGGTCCAGACCTGCTGGCCCTTCTTCCCCATGATCGTCGCGGTCCCCGTGTCCTGGCAGAACGGGAGGACGAAGTTCGCCGAGACCTCCGCGTTCCGCAGCATCGCCAGGGCGACGCCCTTGTCGTTTGGCGAAGCCTCGGGGTCGGACAGGATCGCCGCCATCTTCTCGTTGTGGGAGGGCCGGAGCAGGAAGGAAACGTCGCGGAACGCCTGCCGGGCGAGGAAGGCCAGCCCTTCCGGGTCCACCTTCAGGACTTCCATCCCTTCGAACGTTCCTACGGAAACGAACTCCTTGGAGAGGAGGCGGTACCGGGTGGTGTCGCTGTCCAGGGGAAACGGCTCCTGATAGATGAAATCCGGCATGATTCCGCTCCTTTGCAAGGTGATTGCCGCGCGGCTTTCTCAGTCCGGAAGATACCTCTGCGGGGGAAAAACGTCAAGGACGGGGGGGATTTGGGCACCGTGTTATAATTTTTGCCCGGGGGTGTCGACCGAAGCGATGGACGAGGGGACCGGGAAGGGTACCTGGTGGGTTTACATGCTCGCCTGCAGCGGGGGGAAGATCTACACCGGCACGGCGATCGACCCCGAGGCGAGGTTCCTGGCCCACCGGGAAGGGAAGGGGGCGGCGTTCACGCGCGCCAACCCTCCGGTCGCCATGCTCCGCCGCGTGCCGTTCGAAAGCCGCAGCGAGGCCTGCCGGGCGGAGGCCGCGCTGAAGAAGCTTTCCCGGGAGGAAAAACTCTCCTGGACGCGCGGGGAAAATCCGCTCGAGGAGGGGTGAATATGGCCCGCGTCCCGTTCGTCAAGAAGGAGGACTGCATCTCCTGCGGCATGTGCGTCGAAAACCGTCCCGCCGTGTTCCGTTACGACGCCGACAACAAGGCGGAGGCGTACGACCCGAACGGGGCGGACGAAGCCTCGATCCAGTCGATCATCGATGCCTGCCCGGTGAACTGCATAATTTGGGAGGACAAGGGGTGACGGGGATCCCGGGCGCCGCGTTTTTCCGCTTTCCCGCGGCGGCCCTGGCTGTTTTCGCCCTCCTGTCCGCCATCGGGTGTGCGGGGGGCAGGGACGTGCGCCCCGACCCGAAGCCGGCCGTGCACACGGGGCCGAAGGTGGCGGTCGCGCCGATGGAGAACCTCACCAACGATCTTGCGGCGTCCGACATCGTCCGCGACGCCTTCGCCCAAGAGGTCGCCGAACGCGGCTATGCCGTCGTGCCTCTGCCGGAGAGCGACCAGGCGCTGAGGGAAACGCTGGGGATCAGCTACGGGGGGCAGCTCCCGGTCACCACCCCGCAGGATGTGTGCAAGGCGCTCGGGGTGGAAGGGGTGTTCTACGGGGAAGTGCAGGAATTCGGCAAGACGACCACCGGCTTCTACAACAGCGCGACCGTGGCGGCCTCCTTCAAGCTGTTCGGCAGGGACGGGAGGCTCCTGTGGGAGGACAAGGACCGGCAGGAAACACGGGACATGGTGCGCGGGCAAGGGGGGAGCCTGGGCGCGGAGCTTATCGCCCGCGGGCTGGGAAACCTCCTGTTGAACCCGCTGACGCCGATCGGGAAGCGGGTCGGGGCGAACATCGCGAGGAAGGTGCCGGGCGGCTTGCTGGAAAAGGCTTCGAGGTGAATCCTCTTTGCGTGAAGGGAGCGAATCGATGAGAAGGAAGATGCTGCTCGCCGGGATCCTGTTCGCGTGCGCCGCGGCCGCCGGGTGCGCCACGACGCCGCCCGTAACGGGGCCCTCCACGGGGGAATCGGCCCCCGCCGCGGAGATGCAGAACGTCAAGAGGCAGCCCTCGGGCGCCATCATGTCCCAAGGGCCGAAGCTGCGCGTCGCCGTCGTCAAGTTCAAGGACAAGAGCGCCTACGGGAAAGGGCGCCTCGGCGGGGCCGCCCAGGACATCCTCACGACCGAGCTGGCGCGTTCCGATAAGTTCATCATGATCACGCGGCAAGACCTCGACCTTCTCCAGGACGAGCAGGACCTGGCCCGGAGCGGGATGATCAAGGAGGGGACGGGCGCCCGGTCCGGCGAGGTGATGGGGGTCAACGCGATCGTGACCGGCGTGGTGTCGCAGTTCGGCGTGAAGCAGAAGTCGGCCACCTACCTGGTCGGGGCCAGCAAGACGCAGACCGCGGAGGCGACCGTCGAGGTCCGGGTGATCGACGCCTCCTCGGGTCGGATCATCTTCGCGGAGAGCGGGACCGGCGTCCACGAGTCGTCCTCCACCCAGGTGCTGGGGATCGGAGGGCGGACCGGGTACGACGAGACGATGGAGGGGAAGGCGTTCCGCGCGGCCGTCTCCAAGTTCATCGACAACCTGATCCAGAAGATGGCGATGATCGAGTGGGCCGGCAAGGTCGCCGCGGTGGACGGCAGGGAGGTCACGGTGAACGCCGGGAAGAAGACCGGCCTGGTGGCCGGGGACCGGCTCCAGGTATTCGGCGAGGGGCGTGAAGTGATCGACCCCGACACCAAGATGCCGCTCGGCCGCCGCCCGGGCCCGAAGAAGGGCGAGATCGAGATCGTCGAGTTCTTCGGCGAGGACGCCTCGATCGGCAAGGTCCTGAGCGGGAGCGGGTTCGCCGTCAACGACATCGTGCGGTTGGGAAGATAGGGAGGGGCCATGAAGACGAAACGGACCGGTCGCATCGTCCCGTTCCTCGCGCTGTCCGCGGCGCTGCTGATGGTCGTCGCGGGCCTTTCGGGCTGCTATCCGAAGAGCCAGGTGTACAGCGTGGGAAACGTGGGCGGGCTGATCTTCAAAGTGAACCCCGAGGACGCGGAAGTTCTCCTCGACGGGGTGGTGCAGGGGAAGGCCTCCGATTTCCCGCAGGAGAGGTACCTGAAGGTGTCCGCCGGGGGTCCACCGGGTGGAGCTGCGGCTCGAGGGGTACGAGACGTACTTCCGGGAGGTCAACATCGGGACCTCGCTGGAGCGGATCGAGACGGCGCTGATCAAAAAGAAATAGGTGGGCGTCTATGCAGAGGGTCCCATGACGGGAAACGTGCGAAAACCCATTCGTGCCTGGTCGATTCCCCTCAAGATCGTCGCCGTTTACGCCGTTGTCGGCATCCTGTACATCTACTTCTCGGACACTCTTCTCGAGGCGGTGGTGAAGGACCCGGCGACCCTTACCCGCATCTCCATGTTCAAAGGGGTCCTCTACGTACTCGTCACGGCCGCCCTCCTGTTCCTGCTGATCGACCGCTACATCGCGATGATCCGGCGGAACGAGGAAGAGTTGCGGGAGTCCGAGCAGAGGTATTTCACGCTGTTCGAGAAAAACCACTCCATCGTTCTCCTGATCGATCCGGAAACCGGAAGGATCGTCGACGCCAACGCGAAGGCGTGCGTCTTTTACGGATACGACAAGGGAATGCTGACCGGGATGAAGATCGGGGAGATCAACTACCCTCGGCCGGGACGAGGTTGCTTCCGAGATGGAGCAGGTCATCCTCGGCCGGAAGAGTCTCCTGTTCTTCACGCACCGGCTCGCGAACGGGGAGCTGCGCGACGTCGAGGTGCACAGCGCGCCGATCGTCCTGCAGGGAAGGAAAGTCCTGTACTCCATCGTCCACGACATCTCCGACAGGAAGAAGGCGGAGCTTGCGTTGATGGCCGGCGAGGAGCGGTACCGGAGGCTGTCCCGGGAATTCCAGGCCCTTCTCGACGCCATACCGGACAACCTGGTTTCCCTCTCGCCGGACCTGAAGATCCGGTGGGTGAACAGCGTCACTTCCCGGGTCCTGGGAAAGGACATGTCCGAGCTGGCGGGCGAATCCTGTTGCGGATCCTGGTACGGCAGGACGGATCCGTGCGAGGAGTGCCCGGCGCGGGAGTGCCTGCGGAGCGGGAAGCCGGAAAGCGGCCTGGCCGGGTCTCCCGGCGGCAGGATGTTCGAGGTCCGGGCGGTGCCCATACGGGATGAAAACGGAACGGTGGTGTCGGTCGTGGAGGTGGGCAGGGACATAACCGAGCTGAAGCTGATGGAGGAGCGGCTTCTTCAGGCTCACAGGATGGAAGCGGTGGGAAGGCTGGCGGGCGGCGTCGCCCACGACTTCAACAACCTTCTCACGGTCATCACGGGGTTCGCCGATCTCCTGCTGTCACGCATGAAGGAGGACGATCCGCGGAGGAAGGAAACGGAGGAGATACGGAAGGCGGGCAATCGCGCCGCGGCCCTCACGCGCCAGCTTCTCGCGTTCAGCCGCCGCCAGGTCCTCAGGCCGGTGGTCGTCGACCTGAACCGGGTCGTCCAGGAGCTGGAGACGATGCTCAGGAGATTGATCGGGGAGGATATGAACCTCGAGACATCGCTGGACGCGGGGCTGGGCAGGGTGAAGGTCGATCCGGGCCAGATCGAGCAGGTGATCGTGAACCTCGTCGTCAACGCGCGCGACGCCATGCCCGGCGGAGGAAAGGTCACGGTTCGCACCGGGAACGTCTTCACGGAAAGCGCGGTGGAATGGGGGGAAGGAACCGTCCCTCCCGGCGCCTACTGCCTCCTGGAGATCGCCGATTCCGGGTGCGGGATCGATCCGGAGGCGATCGGCAGCATCTTCGAGCCGTTTTTCACCACGAAGGAAATGGGGAAGGGAACGGGGCTCGGCCTGGCCACGGTATACGGGATCGTGAGGCAGAGCGACGGGCACATCCTGGTCGCAAGCGAACCCGGGAAGGGGGCGGTCTTCCGCATATACCTGCCCCGGATCGAGGAGATTCCCGCGGAAGCGGCGGCGGCCCCGGCAAGCGCCCATCCGGCCTTCGGGAATGAGACCGTCCTCCTCGTGGAGGATTCGGAGCCGGTCCGGGGACTGGTCCGGGAGATCCTCGAGCAAAAAGGGTACAACGTGATGGAAACCTCCGATGGGGCCGATGCGCTCCGCGTCTGCTCCGGGCACGAGGGCCCGATCCACTTGATCCTGACGGACGTCGTGATGCCGGGAATGAGCGGAGGGGAACTCTGCGCCAGACTGACGCCTTTGTATCCGGGCGTGAAGGTGCTGTACATGTCCGGATACACGGACGACGCCATCGTCCATCGCGGCATCCTGGATCCGGGGACGGCGTACCTCCAGAAACCCTTCACGGCCGATGCGCTGGCGGCAAAGGTCCGCGAAGTGCTGGATACCTGCCGCGCCACGAATTCATAAACCCCTCGCGCCGCCGGGGAGGTTTACGGGTTTGCAGGCGGCCGAAACCATTCTTCCCTCGAAAGCCATCTAAGCAAATAAGCAGGCCGGAGAGGAGGATGGGCATGAAGGATCATGTCACCCGATCCGCTTTGGGCGACCTCCGCAAGGGTTTCACCGGACAGATCATTGTGCCCGGCGAACCGGCGTACAACGAGTCCAGGATGATTTTCAACGCGATGATCGATCGCCGGCCCGGCGTCATCGCACAGTGCGCCAACGCGGACGATGTCGTGCGTGCGGTCCGTTTCGGACGGAAGCTCGGCCTGGAAATCGCGGTCCGCGGCGGCGGGCACGGTGTCGCGGGCAGGTCCCTCACAGACGGCGGCCTCGTTATCGACCTGAGGCGGATGAACGCCGTGTCGGTCGACCCGGGGGCTCGAACGGCGACCGTTGCCGGAGGCGCCACCATGGGTCATCTCGATCGGGCGACCGGGATGCATGGGCTCGCGACGACCGGCGGCCGGGTTTCGACGACCGGAGTAGGCGGGTTCACCTTGGGCGGCGGCGGCGGCTGGCTCGACCGGAAGTTCGGTCTTGCCTGCGATAACCTGGTGTCCGTCGAACTCGTTACGGCGAACGGCGACATCGTACGTGTTGGCGACGACGAGAATCCCGACCTGTTCTGGGCGCTCCACGGCGGCGGCGGAAACTTCGGGGTGGCGACGTCGTTCACGTTCCGTTTGCACGAACTGCGGTCGGTAACGGCGGCGCTCCTGTTTTGGAGGCCCGGGGCCGGGCCCGACGCCCTGCGTGTCTATCGCGATTTCATGGAGTCGGCTCCGGACGAAGTCGGCGGGGGCGCGATCTATCTGACCGCCCCTTCGGAGACGTTCGTCCCCGGGGACCTGGCGGGCAAGCTCGCGCTCATGATCCTGGTGGTCTATGCCGGGCCGGAAGCCGAGGCGCGAAGGGCGGCATCTCCGATGCTCTCGCTCCGTCACGATGGAGAGTCGATCAAGGAGATGCCCTACGCCGAGCTCCAATGCATGCTTGACGATCCTCCCGGATTCCGGAATTACTGGTCGGCCGAGTACCTGGACGCCTTCCCGGACGACGCCATCGACCTGTTCTGCGCGCGTGCCGGCGACTTGATCGTGCCCTCCCCCTCCCAGCAGGTCCTCTTTCCCCAGGGAGGGGCGGTGGGGAGGGGACCCGCCGGCTATCCCTTGCCGTGGCGCCACGCCCCCTGGATCGTCCATCCTTTCGGCCTGTGGAAGGAACCGGCCGACGACGAACGCGGGAGACGGTGGGCCCGCGATGTCCGCGCCGACCTCAAGCGATGGTCGAGCGGAGCGGTCTACTTGAACTTCATCGGGGACGAGGGCGAAGACCGCGTCGTGGCCGGTTTCGGGCATGAAAACTACGCGAGACTCTCCAAAGTGAAGGCACAGTTCGACCCGGAGAACGTCTTCCGCCTGAATCACAACATCAAGCCGGCGTGAACGGCGGCCGGTTGCGCCGGGATGGGAGACGGGAGGGAAGCAAGCCATGACGAAGACAGGGACGGTGGAAACCAATGCGGTTCTGGACAACCACCTGGCCTCCGCGCGACGAGGCGACCTCGAGGGCGTGCTGAGCGACTTTTCCGAGAACTCGGTTCTCTTCCTTCCTCAGGGGCCGGTTCGGGGGCTCGCGGGATTGCGCGCGTTCTACAACGAGTTGCTGACCAGGCCCCCATCGGGATTCCCCGAGGCACTCGAACTCCTACGCCGGGATGTGGACGGCGAGGTTGCTTATATCGTATGGAAAGCCGAGCCGGGAGTCCGGCTGGCAACGGACACGTTCATCGTGCGCGGCGGGAAAATCATGGTTCAGACGTTCGCGGCGTCCCTTGCCGCTTCCACCAGTTCTTGAGGCGCTCGGCGATCACCTTTTCGTGGCCCGCCTCCGAGGGGCGATAGTAGCTCCGGCGGCCGAGCTCCTCGGGGAAGTAGTTCTCCGGGACGAACCCGTCGGCGAAGTCGTGGGGGTACTGATATTCCTTCCCGTACCCCAGCTCCTTCATCAGCCGGGTAGGCGCGTTCCTCAGGTGCAGCGGCACCGGTAGGCTCCCCCCGGTTTCCGCGTCCTTCGTCGCCCTCTGCCAGGCGACGTAGGTCCGGTTGCTCTTCGGCGCGGTGGCGAGGTACACGGCCGCCTGCGCCAGCGCCAGATCCCCTTCGGGGCTCCCCAGCGTCCGGTACGCCTCCGCCGCCGCCAGCGTGACCTGCAGCGCGCCGGGGGCCGCGTTCCCGACGTCTTCCGAGGCGAACCGGATCATCCGCCGCGCGATGTAGATCGGGTCCTCCCCGGCCGAGAGCATCCGGGCGAGCCAGTAGAGGGCGGCGTCCGGGTCGGAGCCCCGCAGGCTCTTGTGGAGTGCGGAGATCAGGTTGTAATGCTCCTCCCCGTCCTTGTCGTACAGCAGCCCTTTCTTGCGCAGCGCCTCCTGCGCCGTTTCCATGTCGACCGCGTCCAGCTTCTTGTGCAGGCCGATCGCCACGGCCGCCTCGAGGGCGTTCAGGCCGACGCGGGCGTCGCCGTCCGCCACCGCGACGATGTGCCGCAGCGCGTCGGGCGAAAGGAAGCTTTCCGGCTGCCCCAGCCCCCGTTCCGGGTCGGACAGCGCCCTGCGGAGGATCGTCTCGAGGTGGGAGGGGAGCAGCGGCGAAAGCACCAGGACGCGGCAGCGCGACAGCAGCGCGTTGCGGATCTCGAAGGACGGGTTCTCCGTGGTGGTGCCGAACAGCGTGACGGTGCCGTCCTCCACGAAGGGGAGCAGCGCGTCCTGCTGCGCCTTGTTGAACCGGTGGATCTCGTCGATGAAGAGGATGGCGGGACGCGCGTCTTCCGTCTCTCCGCGGGCCCGGGTTTTCTTGAGCTCCGCGAGCGCTTCCCGGATCTCCTTCACCCCCGACAGGACGGCGGAGTACGGCAGGAAGACGGCGTCCGTTTCCCGGGCGAGGATGCGGGCGAGGGTCGTCTTGCCGGATCCCGGCGGGCCCCAGAAGATGAGGGAGGGAAGCGGGCGCGCGGAAAGGACGGAGGAGAGGAACTTCCCTTCGCCCAGGAGCTCCTCCTGGCCGACGAAGTCGGAGAGGGCGGCGGGGCGCATGCGGTCGGCGAGGGGGGCGCGCATTCCTTTTCTTTTTTCCTTTCGGATATATTATCCTGATCGTCAATGAAGTGCATCGGAATCATCGCCAAACACACCGATCCCCGGGCGGAATCGATCGTTTCCGACCTCGCCAGGTGGCTGGGGGAGCGCGGGAGGGAAGTCGCCTTCGACCGGGAGACGGCCGCCCTGCTCGGCCGGTCCGACGGCATCATCCGCTCGAAGCTGCCCGAACGTTCCGATTTCCTGATCGTGATCGGGGGGGACGGGACGCTGCTGTCCGCCGCGCGCGTGGTGGGCGGTTCCGGCAAGCCGATCCTCGGCGTGAACCTGGGCGGCCTCGGGTTCATGACGGCGGTCACCCTCGAAGAGCTTTACCCGGTGCTCGAGCGCATCCTCCGCAACGAGGTCGACTACGACGAACGGATGATGCTCTGCGTCCACGTCCACCGGCTGGGGGAGCGGGTGGCCGACTACACGGTCCTGAACGACGCGGTGATCAACAAGGGCGCGATGGCGAAGATCGTCGACATCCGGGTCACCGTCGATGACGGGTACCTGTCCACCTACAAGGCGGACGGCCTGATCATCTCGTCGCCCACCGGCTCCACGGGATACTCCCTCTCCGCCCAGGGGCCGATCGTATACCCGACGCTGCACACGCTCCTCATCACCCCGATCTGCCCGCACATGCTGACGCTGCGCCCCCTGCTCGTCCCCGACGACATGACGGTCCGGGCCGAGCTGATCTCGAAGGGGACCGACGTCTACCTTACCCTCGACGGCCAGGTGGGATTCGGCCTGCGGGAAGGGGATGTTGTCGAAGTAAGAAAAGCCAAGGCTACGCTGAGGTTTATACGATCTCCCTTCAAGGATTACTTTACCGTCCTCCGGACCAAGCTGAAGTGGGGAGAGCGTTGACCGTGCTCCCGCGATGCTGATCGAACTCTCCGTCCGGAACCTCGCCATCTTCGAAGACGTGCGCGTCGATTTCGCCCCGGGGCTGAACGTGGTCACCGGGGAGACCGGCTCCGGCAAGTCGATCCTGGTGGAGGCGATCCGCCTGGCCCTGGGGGAGAAGGCCGACCCGCTGGCGGTCCGCACCGGCGAGGCGGAAGCCGAGGTGTCCGCCCTCTTCGACCTGGCCCGGCGGGAGGAGCTGCGCGACGCGTGGGAAGACGCCGGTCTGCCGTGGGAAGGGGAGGTCGTCCTGCGGCGGGTCCTCCCCGCCGGCGGACGCAGCCGCGCCTACATCAACGGGCGCCCCGTCGCCCAGCCGGTGCTCGCCGTCCTCTCCCCCCTCCTGCTGACGATGGTGGGGCAGCACAGCGTGCAGCAGCTGCTGTCCCGGGCCGCCGCGCTGTCCTCGATCGACGACTTCGCGGGGACGGGGGACCGCGCCTCGGAGATGCGGAAACGATACCGGAAGGTGGCCGCCCTCCGGCGGCAGGTCGAGGAGGCGGCGGCGCGCGGGGCGGGCGCCCGCTCCCGGACCGAGACGCTCGACTTCGAGATCGGGGAGCTGTCCGGCGCGCATCTCGTGCCCGGCGAGGAGGAGGGGCTGGCCTCCCTGCTGCAGGCCTCGCGCAGCGAGGGCAAGGTCCTCGAGGCGCTCCGCGCGGCGGACGACGCCCTGTCCTCCTCGGAGGGCGCCTCCCTGGCGTCGATGGGTTTCGCGCTGTCGCGTCTGCGGGAAGCCGCGGCGCTCGATCCGCGGGTGCGGGACGCCGCGGAGCGGCTCGGCTCCTTCCGCGAGGAGGTGGCCGAGATCGCGCGGGAGGTCGGCCGCATGGCCGGGAGGGCGGCGGGCGACCCGGAATCGCGGGAGCGCGCCGAGGAGCGGCTGAGCCTCGTCCGGCGGCTGAAGCGGAAATACGGGAAGGACGTCCCGGGGCTGATCGCCCATCTCGACGAGCTGGGAAGGGAGCGGGAGTCGCTCGCCGGGGCGCTCGCCGAGGAAGCCCGCCTGCGCGAGGAGCTGCGGCGCGAGGAGGCCGGGGGCGTGCAGGCCGCGCGGGAGCTGTCCGCCGCGCGCCGGGGCGCCGCGGAGACGATGGGGGCCGCCGTCGAGAAGGAGCTGTCGACGGTCTCCCTGCCCGGGGCGCGGTTCCACGCCGTGGTGGCTTCGCGCGAGGCGCTCCCGGAATCGCTTTCGGAGTCGGGGATCGACGAGGCCGAGTTCCTGTTCTCCGCGAACCCGGGTCAGGAGCCGCGCCCGCTGGCGTCGACCGCCTCCGGGGGCGAGCTGTCCCGCGTGATGCTCTCTCTGCGCAACGCCGCTTCCCGCGGCGGGGGCGGGCGGACGCTGGTGTTCGACGAGATCGACACGGGGATCGGCGGGCAGGTGGCGGAGCGGGTCGGGGCGCGCCTCAAAAATCTCGCTGCCGCCTCGCAGGTCGTGTGCGTCACCCACCTCCCGCAGGTGGCCGCCTTCGCGGACCGGCACCTCCGCGTGACGAAGCGGTCGTCGGGCGGCACGGTGGCAACCGGGGTGAAACCGCTGTCGAAACAGGATAGGATAGATGAATTGGCCCGGATGATCTCCGGGTCGGAGATCACGGTGCAGGCGAAGGCGCACGCGAAGGCGCTGATCGAGAAGGCGGGCGGGAAGTGATCCGGAAAGCGCGGATGTCGGATGTGAAGACGATCCAGGGATTGATCGGGGAGTACGCCCGGAGGGGCGACATGCTCCCGCGGTCGTTGAGTTCCATATACGAGGACCTGCGCGACTACTTCGTCTTCGAGAGCGAGGAGGGCGAGGTGATCGGTTCCGCGGCCATCCACATCATGTGGGAAGACCTGGCCGAGGTGCGGTCGCTCGCGGTCCGCGAGGGGGAGATGGGGCGCGGCATCGGGACGAAGCTGGTGGAGGCGTGCATCTCCGAGGCCATCGTCCTCGGGATCACGCGCATTTTCGCGCTGACGTACAGGCCCGACTTCTTCCGCCGGCTGGGTTTCCGGCAGGTCGACAAGTCGGAGCTTCCCCACAAGATCTGGTCGGATTGCCTCAAGTGCGCCAAGTTCCCCGATTGCGACGAGGTGGCGCTGGTGGCCGATTTCTCCGGGAGTCCGCGTGTCGGATAGGCGTTTCGAGGTCGTGCTTCGCGAAGTGGGGCGGCAGGGGGGCGGCGACGCGGAACTGCACGTTGTGCGCTCCCGGGCCCGCGGGTACGAGGCGCGCGAAGGCCGGCTCGACACGATCGCCTTCTCCGACACCCTGTCGCTGGGGCTGCGCGTGTTCCGGGGGAACCGCATGGGATTCTCCTACGGCTTCCTGGGGGACGACGCCGACCTGGCCCGGATGGCGGAAGAGGCGTCGTTCTGCGCGGAGTCCTCGGATCCCGACGCCGCGTACGGCCTGCCCGACGCCGCGTCCCTCCCTCCCGACGCCGGTTTCCGCCCGCCCGATCCCGGGCTCTTCGACCCCGCGCGGGAATCCGTCACCGAAGAGGAGAAGGGGGAATTCGCGCGGTCGCTCGAGGCCGGGGTCCTGGCCCGCGACCCGCGGATGAAGCGCGTGCGGACGGCGGCGCTGCACGACACGGTCACCGAGCTGTCCCTCAGGAACAGCCGGGGCGTTTCCCTCGAGCTGCGGGAATCCCGCTGCTTCGCTCACGTGGAAACGGTGGCCGAGGACGGCGGGGAAGGGCAGACCGGCTACGGTTTCGGTTTCGCCCGGTCGCTCCGGGGGCTTTCCGCCGCCCCGATCTCCGGGGAAGGGGCGGACCGGGCGCTGCGCATGCTCGGGGCCGTGCGCCCGAAGACCGGGGACCTACCGGGCGGTGCTCGAGAACGGAGCGGTGGTGGAGCTGCTCGAGGTGCTGGCCCCGGCGTTCCTCGCCCCCCAGGTGGCGAAGGGGAAGTCGATGCTGGCGGGCAAGGTCGGCGTCCGGGTGGCCTCCGGCGCGGTCTCCGTCGCGGACGACCCGCTCGATCCCGCGGGTTCCGGCGCGGCGCCGTTCGACGGGGAAGGGACCCCCGCGCGGCGGCGGGAGCTGATCTCCGGCGGGGTGCTTCGCGGGTATCTGGCGGACGCCTTCTGGGGGCGGAAGATCGGGACCGGGACCACGGGGGCGTGCCGCCGTCCGGGGGCGAAGCAGCCGCCCGCGGTGGGCGCGTCCAACCTGTGCGTTTCCCCGGGAACCCTTTCCTTCGACGGCCTGCTCGCCGCGGCGGGCGACGGGATCCTGCTCACGGAGTTCCTGGGGATCCACACGGCCGATCCCGTTTCGGGCGACTTCTCCGTCGGCGCCTCCGGGATCCGCATCGCGGGCGGGACGCTCGCGGAGCCGCTGCACGGCTTCGCGGTCTCC
Source organism: uncultured bacterium (assembly GCA_963741515.1). Taxonomy (GTDB): domain Bacteria; phylum Desulfobacterota; class Deferrimicrobia; order Deferrimicrobiales; family Deferrimicrobiaceae; genus UBA2219. The sequence continues at coordinate 179,316 of CAVUIA010000007.1, read as the reverse complement.
GGGAACGTCCTCGGCCTGCTGGGGAAGGTGGAGTCGGCGGGGAGCGATTTCCGGTGGTTCGGAAGCGCCGGCGCCCCGTCCCTGCTGGTGGGCGGGATCACGGTGGGGGGGGATTGACCGGCCGATGAGCTGCCCCCTGTTCATCTTCGACCTCGACAACACGCTCTACCCGAGCGAGCTCCCCATCTGGCGCATGGTGGACGCCCGGATCGAGCTCTACGTCGTCGAGCGGCTCAAGACCGACGCGGAGACCGCCCGCCTCATCCGGATGGATTACCTCGCCGAATACGGCTCCACGCTGCGGGGGCTGATGCGCCATCACGGCGTGCGGCCGGCGGATTATCTCGAGTACATCCACGACGTCCCGGTTCCCGACCTGGTGCCTGCCCGGCCCGAGCTGCTGCAGATGCTCGCGGGGCTGCCCGGACGGTGCGTCGTGTTCACGAACGGTTCGCGGGATTACGCCCGGCGCGTGCTGGAGGCGCTTGGCGTGGATGGCAGGATGGAAGGGATTTACGGGATCGAGTTCATGGAATACATCGCCAAACCGTCGCCGTACCCGTACGAGAAGCTGCTGCGGGCCACGGGGACCCGCGCGGAGGACTCCTGTTTCTGCGAGGACAGCAGGCGGAACCTGCTGCCCGCGCACGAAATGGGGATGTTCACCGTGCTGGTGGGCGGGAACACGGAGCCGCAGGCATCTCTCCTGAAGAGGATGCCGCCGCCGTCGTTCAGGCCGCACGCCGTCATCGACGACGTGTGCGACCTGCCGGACGTGCTCCATGGCTTCCCGCCGCTGTCCCGCGAGGCGGTCGGTGTCCGGCCGGGGGGCGCGCCTGCCGGCGTCGCCCTACCAGACAGGAGGAAAAGGATGACCGAAGGGGAAGCGAAACGCAGGTTCTGGAGACGCGGACAAGAAAAAGAAGGCGGCCGCACCGGAAGGCGGGGGCGCGGCGGCGGAAACGCCGGCCGAGCCGCGGAAGACCCGGAGGGAAGGTCGCCGCAGCGACGATTACGAGCCGCCGGCCCCGTCGTATGCGCGGGACGATGCCGGGACCGCGCCGGAAGGGCCCGGGGAGGCCTCTGCCGCGCCGGAAGCGCGGTGCCGTCCCGAAGAAGGGGCGCCGCCGCAGCCGGCGACGCGGCAGGAAGCCGTCGGAAGGGGCCGCATCGCAGGTGACGGAGGGCGCGCCGCCGGCGGACGCCGATGTTTCCGAGGAAGAGGCTGCGGACGGGATCGAGGAGCCGGCAACGCCGGCCCGGCACTTGAGGGGGGCGTCGTCCGTGGCGCCAGCCCACGCGGACGACGATGCGCAGGCCGCGCCGCCCGCGTCGGCCGCGGAAGAAGGTTCGGCCGCGGCTCCGGTCCGGCCGGAATCGCCGCAGCCGGGAGAGCCCGGGAGGAAGCGTCGCCGCCGTCGCCGCCGCAGGAGAGGGAAGGGTGGCGCGCCGGGGGAGGCCGGGATGCCGGCGCCCGCGGGAGCCGCCGCCGGCCCGGAGTCGGAAGGGGAGTTCGAGGACGAGGAGAACGACGTCCACGCGGCGGGCCTCACCGACGTGGAGGAGCCGGAGGAGCCCGGGCGGTATGCCGAGGAAGCCGAGGAAGAAGAAGCCGAGGCCGGGGAAGAGGAGGGCACCGGTCCCCGGAAGGTGATGCTGATCGACGGCATGCACCCGGAGGAGAACCGGGTGGCGATCGTCGCCGAGGGGAACCTCGACTACTACGAGGTCGAGAACCAGCGCAAGAAGGCGTTCAAGGGGAACATCTACAAGGGGAAGGTGGTCAACGTCGCCCCGGCGATCGAGGCGGCCTTCGTCGAGTTCGGCGGAGGGCGCCACGGGTTCCTCCCGTTGAACGAGTATTGCGCCGGCGCGCTGATGGACCAGCTCGGCACGTGGAACGAGGGGGACAAGCGCCCCCCGCTGCGCTCCGGGACGGAGATCCTCGTCCAGGTGACGAAGGAGGAGTCCACCATCAAGGGCGCGGCCCTCACCTCCTACATCAGCATCGCCGGCCGGTACATGGTGATGATGCTGGGGATGAAGCGGTACGGCATCTCCAAGAAGATCACGGGGGAGAAGGAGCGCGAGCGGATCCGCAAGCACATGGAGAAGCTCGAGTATCCCGAGAACCTGGGCTTCATCGTGCGCACGGTGGGCGCGGCGCGGCCGCTGAAGGACCTGAAGGCCGACCTGCAGAACCTGCTGAAGCTCTGGGACCGCACGGTGGCGGGCGCGCGGCAGAACAAGGCCCCGGCGCTGCTGTACGAGGAGCAGGACATCGTCATCCGCACACTGCGGGACAACTACTCCGCGGACGTCGCGGAGGTCATGATGAATTCCGATGCCGCCTTCCGCAAGGCGGAGGCCTTCTTCGACGTGTATTACCCGAAGCAGAAGGGGAAGCTGAAGCTGTACCGGCAGAAGCGCCCCCTCTTCGCGCGGTTCAACCTCGAGGAGCAGGTGGACCGGGTGACCGCCCGCAAGGTGCCCGCTGCCCTCGGGCGGCCACATCTGCATCGACCACACCGAGGCGATCTGGACCATCGACGTCAACTCCGGGCGCTCGTCCAAGGACCGCGACATCGAGGACACCGCCTACCGGACGAACAAGGAGGCGGCGGCCGAGGTGACCCGCCAGATGCGGCTGCGCGACATCGGCGGCCTCATCGTCGTCGACTTCATCGACATGGAAAGCAAGACCCACAACAAGGACATCGACCGGATCCTCAAGGAGGGGCTCAAGAAAGACAAGGCGAAGAGCGACGTCACCTCCCTGGGCAAGTTCGGGCTGGTCGCCATCAGCCGCCAGCGGATGGGGACCTCCTTCTACGACGTCCTCCTGAAAGCGTGCGAGGTGTGCAACGGGCTAGGCGTGGTCTCCACGCGCGACGCATCGGTCGTGCGCCTGTTCCGGCGGCTCCACGACGAGCTGTCGAAGGACGCGAAGGAGGGGACGAAGGACGTCACCGTGCGCGTGGCGCCGGGCCTGCTCGAGACGCTGATCAACCAGAAGCGGGACGAGATCTCCCGCATCGAGCGGATCTGCGGAGGCAAGGTGACGATCCTGGCCGACCCGGCGCTGCCGCCGTCGTCGTTCGCGATCGGCGGCAACGGGGGCAAAGCCTGAGGTGACCGACGGCGGCGAATACGGGAAGATCGCGCGGCGGTACTTCCGCGTCGCGCTCTTCTACCTGTCGCTGGGCGCGATCCTCGGCGCCCTGATGATGTTGTTCGGGAACGATAACCTCCAGTTCCTCCACGGCCACATGCTGCTGGTCGGCGCGCTGCTTTTCGGGGGGTACGGGGCGGGATACCAATGGATCGCCGGGCGGGCGGGCGCTTCGCCGCCCCCGGCGCTTCCGCCGCCGCGGCCCCTTCCTCCCTGGCCGCCAAACAATTCTGGCTCGCGAACATCGGCCTCCCCGGCATGCTGCTCGGCTCCGTCCTCCCGGTCGGCTACGGCCTCGACCGGATCGGCGTCCTCTTCGGGCTGATGGAAGCGGCGGCGGCGGTGATGTTCGCGGTGGTGATGAATCGCGAGCTTAAAACCGCAAAACCGGGACGTTGATGAGTTCTCCCGCAAAATAGGGACAGAGATGCCGTCCCGTACGTATCCGCGGTTACGGCACCAGCGGCTCGCCGGGCCGGAACGTCCGGAAGCCGTGCGCGCCGTCCCTCCCGACGTAGAAGTAGCGGTATTTATCCTTCCATGACGGCAGCACCGCCAGGACCCCTCCCCGGGCGCCCATCTCTGTCCCCGAACTGCGGGAGAACTCATCAACGTCCCGGTTTTGTGGTCGGTTCTGCGGTTCGAGCCTCTCCTGATGGAAGTGCCCCAGCACGAGGATGTCGGTGCCGGCGGCGAACCGCCGGGCCGCGTAGCTCCCGGCACTCCGCCTCGGGGAACGATTCCTTGTGGCGGCGGTTGTACCGCTTCAGCTTCCGCTCGACCCGGTCCGCCAGCGGAAGGAAGAACCAGGCGGGCAGGTGCGCGACCGCCCGGTTGACGATGCGGTTCTTCGAGATCCCTTTCCAGAAACGGTAGGAGATGTCGGCCTTGTTCACGGTGTCCCCGTGGGAAAGGTATACCCGCTTCCCCGCGACCGTGACCCGCAGGTCCCCTTCGGCGACGAGGTCGAACGTGTTCCCCTCGTGCTCTGCCTTCAGGTAAAAGTCCCGGTTTCCCTCGACGTAGGCAAGGCGGAGCCCCCCGCGCCGCAGCTCCCTCAGGCGGTCGATGACGGGCCGCTGGAAGCCGAAGGTCAGGCCGGAGTTCCCGAACCAGAGGTCGAACATGTCGCCGAGGAGGAACATCGGGACCTTCCGGGCCGCCGCCTCCTCCGCCATCTTCAGGAAGGCGCGGCTGTGGACGTCGTCCTGGTTCAGGTGGGCGTCCGCGAGGAAGATCGCCCGGTCCAGCTGGATCGGGAAGATATTTTCCATGGTTGGTACCAAGATAGCACCGGAAAGCTCCGGCCGGAATCCGATAGAATCATATCCGGATGACAGTCGCCATGTCGAAGGGGGGCGGAGGATGGTCGTGGAATCGCTCGCGGTGCTCGACAAGTATACCGGGGAGACGATCGCGGAGGTCCCGACGGCCACCAAGGGACTGACGGACCGGGCCATCCAGGCGGCGCGGGATGCGTTCCCCGCCTGGTCGCGCACCCCCGCGCACAAGCGGTACGCCATCCTGGAAAAGACGGCGCGGATCATCGACCAGCGCAAGGAGGAGATCGCCGAGACCATCTGCCGGGAGGCGGGAAAGGCGTGGAGGCACTCCCTCGCCGAGGCCGCCCGGTCGGTCGAGACGTTCCGGTTCTCCGCCGAGGAGGCCAAGAGGATCCACGGGGAAACCGTGCCGATGGACGCCAGCCCGGCCGGCGAGGGGCGGATCGGATTCTGGCTCCGCTGCCCCCTGGGCGTGGTTTCCGCCATCACCCCGTTCAACTTCCCCCTGAACCTGGTGGCGCACAAGGTGGGACCGGCGCTCGCGGCCGGGAACACGGTGGTGCTGAAGCCCGCCTCCACCACGCCGCTGACCGCGATCCGGCTCGCGGGAATCCTCGAAGAGGCGGGGCTTCCGCCCGGCGTCCTCCACGTGCTCGTCGGTTCCGGCGACACCGTCGGGGAGTGGCTTACGACCGATCCGCGGATCGCCAAGGTCTCCTTCACCGGCTCCCCCCCGGTCGGGGAGGCGATCGTCCGGAAGGCGGGCCTCAAGAAAGTGACGATGGAGCTCGGGAACAATTCGGGGACGATCATCGAGCCGGACGCCGACCTTTCGGTGGCGGTCCCCCGGTGCGTGGTGAGCTCCTTCGCCAACGCCGGCCAGGTGTGCATCTCGCTGCAGCGGCTCTACGTCCACAAGGCGATCGCGAAGGAGTTCATCGGCGCGGTTCGTCGAGGAGGCGGGGAAGCTGAAGGTCGGGAACCCGCTGGACAAGGATACGCGACGTCGGGCCGATGATCGACCTGAAGGAGGCGGAGCGCGCCGAGGCGTGGGTGAAGGAGGCCGTCTCCGAGGGGGCGAAGGTGCTTCTCGGCGGCCGGCGCGAGGGGCGGGTGATGTACCCGACGGTGCTGACCGGCGTGCGCTCCGAAATGAAGGTGATGTGCCGGGAGGCGTTCGCCCCGCTGGTGTCGATCTACGAATACGAGAGCTTCGAGGACGCGGTGGCGATGGTCGAGGACTCCCCGTATGGCCTGCAGGCGGGGATCTTCACCAACGACCTCCGGAAGGCGATGCACGCGGTGGACCGGATCAACGTGGGCGGCGTGATGATCAACGACACCTCGATGTTCCGCGTCGACCACATGCCGTACGGCGGGAACAAGCTCTCCGGCATGGGCCGCGAGGGCGTGCGCTTCGCCTGCGAGGAGATGACCTCCATCAAGATGGTGGTCATCCGGCCGTGAATTGCCTGTTGCTCCCAAATGGGGAGCATGGTATTCTTTCCGCGTGCGCATCATCGCCCGGAAAACGCTGAGAGATTTCTGGGAGAGGCATCCCGACGCGGAACAGCCTCTCCGTGCGTGGTTTTCCGAATCGGAGCACGCATCATGGGAGAATTCGAAGGACATCAAGGCCCGGTATCCCGCAGCGAGTTTCCTGACGGCAAACAGGATTGTGTTCAACATCAAGGGGAACAGATACCGCCTGATCGTGCATGTTCGTTATGACATGGGGAGGATTTATATCCGCTTTGTCGGGACGCATGCGGAGTACGACAAGGTCGACGCGGCGACGATTTGACGGAGGGTTTGCGATGGAGCTGAAACCGATCCGGACGAAGGCCGATTACAAGGCGGCGCTGAAAACGATCTCCTCCCTGCTCGACGCCCCGGAGGGGTCCAGGGAAGCGGGGATGCTGGAGGTCCTTTCCGTTCTCGTGGAGGCCTACGAAGAAGATCATCATCCCATTGCTCCACCGGATCCCATCGAGGCGATCAAGTTCCGGATGGAGCAGGAAGGCCTTACCCGGCGGGACCTGGAGCCGTATCTGGGAAGCCGTGCCCGCGTATCGGAGGTCCTGAACCGGAAACGCCCTCTTTCCGTCGAGATGATCCGCCGTCTGAACACGGGCCTCGGAATCCCGGCGGAGATCCTGATCCGTCCCTACAAGACGGGACGCGCGGCGTAGGGATCTATATGGAGAGGCGATCCTGTAATCAGGCGAGAGGGTTCCGGGAGGTCGTGGTCTCCAAGACCACAACTTTCCACATAAACCCTCCCCTGTATATCGGATTATGATTCTCGATTGGAGGGACGGATGAAGCAATTCGACCTCGTGGTGATCGGGGCGGGGCCCGGGGGATACGTCGCGGCGATCCGGGCGGCGCAGCTCGGGATGAAAGTGGCCGTCGCGGAGCGCGGCAAGCCGGGCGGCGTGTGCGTCAACTGGGGCTGCATCCCGTCGAAGGCGATCCTGACGTCGGCGGGGCTGTTCGAGGACATGAAGAACGCCGCCGCCTACGGGATCCGCTGCCAGGGGGTCGAGGCGGACTATGGCGAGGTGATCCGGCGCAGCCGGAAAATCTCCGACCGGATGTCGCGCGGCATCGTCTACCTCTTCAAGAAGAACGGGATCGAGCTGTTCCCCGCGAACGCGACGATCGCCTCGCCCACCACGGTGCGGGTCGGCGACGAGGAAGTGGAGGCGCGCAACATCCTCGTGGCCACGGGCACCTCGGTCAAGGGCCTTCCCGGGATCGAGCCGGACGGCCGCGACGTCATCACCAGCGACGACGCCCTGGCGCAGGAGGCGCTTCCGCGCTCGGTGACCGTGCTGGGCGGCGGGGCGGTGGGGGTGGAGTTCGCCTACATCTACCGGGCGTTCGGCGCCGAGGTCTCGCTGGTCGAGATGGAGGACCAGATCCTGCCGCGGACCGACCGCGAGGTGGCGGAGGCGCTGGCGAAGTCGCTGAAGAAGCAGGGCATCCGCATCCTCACGTCCGCCCCGGCGAAAGGGTACGACAAGGCTTCCCGGACGCTGACGGTTTCCGCAGGCGGAAAAGAGGAAACCCTCGCCGCGGAGAAGCTGCTGGTGGCGGTGGGGCGGAAAGTCCTTTCCTCCGATCTCGGGCTCGAAGCCTGCGGCGTCGGGATCGATCGGGGGATCGTGAAGGTCGACGACCGGCTGCGGACCGCCTGCCCGACGATCTGGGCCATCGGCGACGTGACCGGGGGGAGCATGCTGGCCCACAAGGCCTCCGCGGAAGGGGTGGCGGCGGCCGAGGCCATCGCGGGGAAGGATTCGCGCCGTCCCGACCCGGACCGCATCCCGGCGTGCGTCTATTGCCGCCCCGAGGTGGCCACGATCGGGCTGACGGAGGAGGAGGCGAAGCGCAGGGGGGTGGAGTGCAAGGTGGCGAGGTTCCCCTTCACCGCCCTCGGGAAGGCCGTGGCTTCGGGGCACACGGACGGGTTCGTCAAGATGATCGCGGAGGCGAAGTACGGCGAGGTGATCGGGTGCCACATCCTGGGCGCCGGCGCGCCGGACATGATCGGCGAGATGTCGCTGGGGCGGTCGCTCGAGGCGACCTTCCGCGAGATCGGGAAGACGGTGCACGCGCACCCGACGCTCCCGGAGGCGATCCGGGAGGCGGCGCTCATGCTGGGCGGCGAGGCGATCGACATCTGACGTGCAAATGACGCACCACGCGAGGCGGTCATGACCGAACAGAAAGACCTGGAACTGTACTACTGGCTCCGCCTGATCCGGGAATTCGAGGGGAGGATCTCCGCCCTCGACAAGCAGGGGAAGCTCGCGGGCGGCGTCTATTCGGGGAAGGGGCAGGAGGCGGTGACGGTGGGCTTCTGCCACGCCCTGCGGAAGGACGACTGGGTCTTCCCGCTCCACCGGGACCTGGGCGCCTTCCTCGTCAAGGGGGCGGACCCGAAGCGGCTCATGGCCCAGATCTTCGGCAGGCGCGACGGCTTCGCCAAGGGGAAGGACTCCTACCTCCACGGCGGCGACCTGAAGAACGGGATCTTCGGCGCCACCTCGATGCTGGGCGCGACCCTGCCGGTGGCCGCGGGGATGGCCTACAAGTTCAAGACGCGCAAGGAAGACAGCGTGGCGGTGACCTTCTTCGGCGAGGGGGCGAGCAGCCGGGGCGACGTCCACGAGGCGATGAACTTCGCCGGCGTCCACAAGCTGCCGGTGATCTTCGTCTGCGAGAACAACTTCTACGCCTACTCCACCCCGAACGAGCTCCAGTTCGGGGCGGACAGCCTGGCGGAGCGGGCCCGCGGGTACGGCTTCAAGGGGGAGGTCGTCAACGGCAACGACCTGCACTCCGTGCTCGAGAGCGCACGGAAGGCGATCGCCCGCGCCCGGAAGGGGGAAGGCCCGACGCTCGTCGAATGCAGGACGTACCGCTACCACGGGCACTCCGAGCACGACCGGGGGGAATACCGGGAGCAGGAAGAGATCATCACCTGGGAGAGCCGCGACCCGGTGATGCTGTGGGAGGTCTACCTCCGGATAAAGAAGTACGACGTGGAGGCCATACGGAGGGAGACGGAGGAGAGGGTGCAGAAGATCGTCGAGGAGGCGGTGGCGTTCGCGGAGGCCAGCCCCCCGCCCGAGGGGCCCGAGGCGATGGACGACCTGTACGCCATGCCGATCGACACGGAGGTCCTTTAAAGCCATGCAGGTCACCTACATCGAGGCGATCCGCCAGGCCATGGAAGAGGAGATGACGCGCGACCCGAACGTCATCCTCCTGGGGGAGGACGTGGGGGTGCTGGGGGGGCCGTTCAAGGCCTCCGCGGGGCTCCAGGAGAAGTTCGGCGCCGACCGGGTGGTGGACATGCCGATCTCCGAGTCGATGATCGTCGGCGGGGGAGTGGGGCTGGCGGTCCAGGGGATGCGGCCGATCTGCGAGATGCAGTTCATCGACTTCATCTCCTGCGCGTTCGACCAGATCGTGAACACCGCGGCGACCCTGCGGTACCGGCACGGGGGGCAGACCGCCTGCCCGATCGTCGTCCGCGGCCCCTCCGGCGGCGGCGTCCACGGGGGGCTGTACCATTCCCAGAACCCGGAGGCGTGGTTCTTCCACGTGCCGGGGCTGAAGATCGTGGCCCCTTCCACGGTCTACGACGCGAAGGGGCTGCTGAAGTCGGCGATCCGGGACGACGACCCGGTGATCTACTTCGAGCACAAGTTCTTCTACCGCCGCCTCAAGGAGGACCTCCCCGAGGAGGAGTACGTGGTCCCCATCGGGAAGGCGGCGCTGCGCAGGGAGGGGCGCGACCTGACGGTCGTCGCCTACGGCCCGCCGGTCCACGCGGCGATGAAGGCGGCGCGCGACATGGAGAGGGAGATCGACATCGAGGTGATCGACCTGCGGACGCTCCTGCCGCTCGACTGGGGGATGATCAAGGGGTCCGTCCGCAAGACCGGGAAGCTGCTCATCCTGCACGAGGCGCGGTTGACGGGCGGAGTCGGCGCGGAGATCGCCGCCCGGGTCGCCCAGGACTGTTTCGAGGATCTCGACGGGCCGGTCATGCGCCTGGCGGCGCGGGACGTCCACACGCCGTTCGCGGCGGCGATGGAGGATTACGTCCTGCCGAACCAGGACAAGGTCACCGAGGCGATCCGCAAGCTCGCGGCCTACTGAAGGGGGACACAGTATGCTCATCGACGTCGTGATGCCCCAGCTCGGGGAAAGCGTTGTGGAAGGGGTCGTGGTGAAGTGGCTCGTCGCGGCGGGCGACGCGGTGGCCAAGGACCAGGCGCTGCTCACGATCTCCACGGACAAGGTGGACGCGGAGATCCCGTCCCCCTCGGCGGGCCGCATGGCCGAGGTCCTGGTCCGGGAAGGGGAGACCGTTCCCGTCCGCACGGTGCTCGCGCAGATCGAGACGGAAGGCGCGAAGGCGTCCGCCCCGGAGGCGCCGGCCAGGCCCCCCTGGGACGAGGAGACGGAAGGGCTCCCGGGGAGCCTGGCCCGGAAAACGGAGCCGCCGCTTCCCGCGCCGCCGCGTGTGGAGCCCGCGCCGCCCCCGCCCGCGCCCGCCGCCGCGCCCGCGCCCCCGCCGTGCCGCCCGCCGCGCCGCCCGCCGCGCCCGCGCCGGCCGCGCGGCCGTCGCCGCCCCCGCCGGCCGGCAGGGTCCGGATCACCCCGGTCGTGGCGCGCATGGCCGTCGAGCACGGGCTGGACCTGTCGAGGATCCCCGGCACCGGCATCGACGGCCGGGTGACCCGGAAAGACGTGGAGGCGCACCTCGCGTCCGGCGCGCCCGGCGCCGGTGCGCCCGCGCCGTCCGCGGAGACCGCCGCGCGTCCCGCGGCGCCCGCCGCGGCGCTCCCCGCCCCCGCCGCCGTCCCCGGGCTCGCGGAAGGGGACGAGGTGGTCGCCGTGGACGCCGATCCGGAAGCGGATCGCGAAGCACATGGTGGCGAGCAAGCAGACCTCGCCGCACGTCCACGTCTTCGCCGAGGTCGACATGCACAAGGCGGCGGCGCACCGGGAGGCGCTGAAGCTCCAGGGCGCCTCCGTCACCTACCTCCCCTTCGTGATGTTCGCCGCGGCGCGGGCGCTGCGGGAAATTCCCGCCATGAACGCCCTCGTGTCGGGGGAGAGCACGATCCTCAAGAAAGACATCCACATCGCCGTCGCGGTGGACACGCCGAAGGGGCTGCTGGTGCCCGTCGTGCGCCACGCCGACCGCAAGACCCTCGTCGAGCTCGACCAGGCGGTGGGAGGGATCGGCGCCCGGGCGAAGGCGGGGGAGATCACGCCGGACGAACTGTACGGGGGGACCTTCAGCGTGACCAACCCCGGCGCGAAAGGGAACCTCTTCGGAACGCCGATCATCAACCAGCCCCAGGTGGGGATCCTGCGGATGGGGCAGGTCGTGAAACGGCCCGTGGTCGCTGACGGTCGAGGGGGAGGACGCGATCGTCGTCCGGCCGATGATGTACCTGTGCCTGGCGTACGACCACCGGGTCATCGACGGCGTGGCGGGAAACGGCTTCCTGTTCCGGGTCCGCGAGATCCTCGAGGCGGGAAATTTCGGGTAAGGGCGGGAGACGCATCTTGGAAACGGTGTGGCTCGGCGAGGTCGGGTACCGGGACGCGCTCGACGTCCAGCTGGACCACCTGGAGCGCCGCGCGGACCGGAAGATCCCCGACACGCTCCTGCTCCTCACGCACCCGCACGTCTACACGCTCGGCCGCGGCGGCGACGAGACGAACCTGCTGGTGCCGAGGGAAACGCTCGCCTCGGAGGGGATCCCCCTCGAGCGGGTGGGCCGGGGCGGCGACATCACCTACCACGGGCCGGGGCAGCTCGTCGGCTACCCGATCGTCCGGATGGAGAGGCCCGACGTGCACCGGTTCGTCCGGTCCATCGAGGCGGCGCTGATCGACGCCCTGGCGGAGTTCGACGTCGCGGCCCGGGCGCATCCCGGGGCTGACGGGGGTGTGGGTGGGGGAGAGGAAGATCGCCTCGATCGGGATCGGCCTCCGCCACTGGGTCACCTACCACGGCTTCGCGCTGAACGTGACGACCGACCTCTCCTACTTCCGCCGGATCCACCTCTGCGGCCTGCAAGGGCGGGAAGCCACCTCGATCGCCGAGGAAAAGGGGTGCGCCCCCCCGATGGACGCGGTCCGCGACGCGGTCTCTTCCGCCTGCGCCCGGCGCCTGGAGTGGGTCTCGTGAACCCCCGGGCGAGGCGTCCGGAGTGGCTCAAGGTCCGGGTGCCCTCCGGCGACAAGGCGGCGGAGGTGTCCGGCGTCCTGCGGCGGCACGGCCTGCGGACGGTGTGCCGCGACGCCCTGTGCCCCAACGTGGGGGAGTGCTGGGGGGCGGGGACCGCCACCGTGATCCTGCTGGGGGATTGCTGCACGCGGGGGTGCGCCTTCTGCGGCATCCGGACGGGCGTGCCCGGTCCGCCGGACCCCGCCGAGCCCGACCGGGTGGCGCGCGCGGCGGCGGAGCTGGGCTGGCGCCACGTCGTCCTCACGTCGGTCACGCGCGACGACCTCCCCGACGGCGGGGCGGCGCACTTCGCGGCCGCCGTCCGGGCGCTGCGGGAAAGCTCCCCGGGCGCCGCGGTGGAGCTGCTCGTGCCGGATTTCGCCGGGAACGCGGAGTCGCTGCGCACGGTGGTCGACGCCGGGCCGGACATCCTGGCCCACAACGTGGAGACCGTCCCCCGCCTCTACCCGGCGGTCCGCCGGGGCGCGGATTACGGCCGTTCGCTCGACGTCATCCGCCGCGCCGCCTCGATGCGCCCGGAGCTGCCGCTCAAGTCCGGGATCATGGTCGGGCTGGGGGAATCGGAAGACGAGGCGGCCGCGGTGTTCCGCGACCTGTACGGCGCCGGCTGCCGGTGGCTCACGGTCGGACAGTACCTTCCCCCCTCCAGGGACCACTTCCCCCTCGTCGAGTACGTCGCGCCGGAGCGTTTCGACGCGTACGCCGCGCTGGCGCGGGACATCGGTTTCCGGAATGTCCGGTCGGCCCCTCTCGTCCGGAGCTCCTACAACCCCGGGTAGCGTCCGGAATGCCCCGCTCCATCCTTCATCTCGACCTCGACGCCTTCTACGCCGCCGTGGAGGTGCTGGACCGCCCCGAGCTGGGGGGAAAGCCGGTGATCGTCGGCGGCGGGGAGAACCGCGGGGTGGTCGCGGCCGCTTCGTACGAGGCCCGGAAGTTCGGCGTCCATTCCGCGATGCCGATCGCCAGGGCGAGGCGCCTGTGCCCGGGCGGCGTATATCTTCCCGTCCGGATGAAGCGGTACTCGGAGATGTCCGGCAGGGTGTTCGCGATCTATGAACGCTTCACCCCCCTGGTCGAGCCGCTTTCCATCGACGAGGCGTTCCTCGACGTGACCGGGTGCGAGAGGTTGTCCGGTTCCGCGGAGGAGACGGCCCGGAAGATCAAGGAGGCGGTGCGGCGGGAGACCGGGCTGGTCGTATCCGCGGGGGCGGCCTCCAACAAGTTCATCGCCAAGATCGCCTCGGACGTCGGGAAGCCCGACGGCCTGGTCGTCGTCCCGCCCGGGGAGGAGCAGGCGTTCCTCGACCCGCTTCCGGTGGGGAGGGTGTGGGGGGTGGGGAAGGTGACGGAAGGGGAGCTCGCGCGGATGGGGATCCGCACCATCAAGGACCTTCGGCGCACGCCGCGGGAGACCCTCGTCCGCTCCTTCGGCGCGCACGGCGACCACCTGTTCTCGCTGGCCCGCGGGATCGACGACCGCCCCGTGGAGACGGAGCGGGAGACGAAGTCGATCGGCCACGAGGAGACCTACGACCGCGACCTGCGGTACCGGGAGACGATGCGGCGGGAGCTCCTGTCGCTTTCCGGCCGCGTGGCGGAGCGGCTGCGGACGGAAGTCCTCCGCGGGAAGACGGTCACGCTGAAGGTGAAGTACGGCGATTTCGTCCAGGTGACGCGGGCGATCACGCTGGCCGACCCGACGAACGACGGCGGGACGATCTACCGCTGCGCCATGGACCTCCTGTCGGAGACGGAGGCGGGCGCGCGGCCCGTGCGGCTGTTGGGGGTCTCGGTGTCGAGGCTCGAGGAGGCGAAGGACGCCCGTCCCGGGGGTCCGGATGGAGCAGATGTCGCTGTTCGGAAGGCCGGGCAAGGCCCCGCAGGCGGCCCCGGTCCCGCCGGACCCCGCGAAGAAGGAGCGCCTCAACCGCGCGGTGGACCGGATCCGCGAGAAGTTCGGCCCGAAGGGGGTCGTTCCCGGCGCCCTTCCCGGAGGCGGGGAAACCGAGGACGAAGGTTCCGGAGCGTAGCGGCCGCCGGCCTCCGCTCCTACTTCCCTTCCTCCCGGCCGGCCGGAAGTCGTGGCATTCGGCGCACGCGTCCGGCGCGTTGTGCTCCTTCTTGTCCTCGTGGCACTCGAGGCAGCGTTCGCGCCCCGTCGACCGCCCAGCCGTGCGGCTTGTGGCAATCCGTGCACGCCGCGTCGGCGTGGTCTTTCTTCCGGTGCAGGCCGTACACCGCGTCGTGGCACTTCCGGCAGGCGACCACCGGCTGCGCCTTCCCCGGGCTTGCGGTGGCATTCGGAGCACGGGGATCCCATCATCGGGGCGGCCGCGTCGAACTTGTGGCAGTCGGCGCACTCGGACGGACGGCCGGAATCCCGCGGAGTGGCAGCGGCTGCACAGGATCTCGGCATGCTTCCCCTCGAGCGGGACGGGATGCCAGGGCACCTTGCCTCCATGGAGACGTTCCCCAGCGGCATCAGGGGGCCCCGGATCGGCAGGGTGTGGCAATCCGTGCACTCCATGCCCGAGGACCTTCCCGGTCTTCGACACGTGCTTCCCGTCATGGCAGCGGAAGCAGCCGGGCCAGTTCCGGTGGCCGATGTTGGAAGGGTACGATCTTCCAGTTCACCTTCATCTCGGGGAAGACGCTCCGGTCGTAGATGGCGATCGCCGCGGCCGACGGCCTTGTCCACGTCCGCCTTGCGCGACTCGAAGACGGAAGGGTACTTCTGCCGGTAGAAGCCGCCGATATCGGCCGCGAGCCCCTCGTGGGCCTTCGCGTTCGACGGGTATTCCCGGACCAGGGCGTCCACGACCACCTTCTTGGCCCAGGGGAGGGACCGGGAGATGAGGCCCGTGGTCATGGCCTGGTCCACGGCGGTGTCCGGGGGCTGGTAGATGTGCGTGGGCCGGTTGTGGCAGTCCATGCAGTCCATGGCGATCCCTGCCGCAGGCCCGCGAGCTGCTCCGGCGTCCCCTTGTAGTCGACGCTCGTGTATTCCGCCGTCACCTTTCCCTGCAGGTCGCGGACTTCGATGTACGGGATCACCTGCTTCTTCCGGTCGGACGGCCGCGTAGGTGACCCGGTTCTTGATCACCATGTGCCAGTGGATGCCCGCCCCGCCCGACTCCGGGCTGCCGCCGCCCGTCTTCACCCCGAGGCTGATCTGCTCGGCGGTGTTCCGCTCGTCGTACCGGAAGTGGGGGTTCTGCAGGAGCCGGGTCCCGAAGAACTTGGCGGGCCAATGGCACTCCTCGCACGTCTCCCGCGCCGGGCGCAGGTTCTCGATGGGGGTCGGGATGGGCCGGGGATACGAATCGATCGCGACCGCGACCACCTGGCGCAACCCGGAGATCTTCGCCTTGACGAACCACTCGGCGCCTTCCCCGATATGGCAGTCCACGCACCGCACCCTCGCGTGGGGAGAGGCGAGGTAGGCGGTGTATTCGGGCTTCATCACGGTGTGGCAGAGGGTGCCGCAGAACTGGACGGACTCGCTGTAGAGGAAGGCGTTGTACGTGACGAACGCCATGAGGATCGCGACGAAGAGTCCCTCCCAGGGAGATGTAGCTGAACCGCTTCCGCTGGACGGGGTCGTTCAGGTCGAGGCGCGGGTAGGGGAGCGCCTCGTCCGTCCCCGCCCGGCGGCGCCGGAGGCTTTCGCGGCGCATCCCGTACAGGAAGATCAGCGCGCCCAGCGGCGAAGAACGTCGGGAAGATCATGAAAGTGAAGATGCCCAGGTAGGGGCTGGGCCGCCTGACGCTGTACTCGAGGGCGATGGAGAAGAGGATGAGCAGGATGCTTGCGCCCGCGATGAGCGCGCCGAAGAAACTGACCGCATTCCGGTACAGGCCGCGTCGAGTGTTTCCGCTCTTCCGCCATCCCCGTCGCCCCCGGTCAGGATTTTTTAATAAACATTACTTGGTTACGTGCCGGTTTGGAAGGGGTGAACTGGACCGGGAATCTCCGCCTAGGAATCTCCGCCTTGATTTTCGGCAACAGGGTGGATAATATGATCATTCCTTGCAGTGCGCCGAAGTGGTGGAATTGGCAGACACGCCATCTTGAGGGGGTGGTGGGGAAACCCGTGCGGGTTCAAATCCCGCCTTCGGCACCATGAAACTTCAGGGAGCTCGGCGACAAACCGGCGCTCCCTTTTTATTTCAATGGTGCTCCATGCGGGATTTGAACTCCAAGGCGCCGCCGACCGGAGTAGGGAGGAAAAGCGGCCAGGGAGGGCCGCGGCAAGCCGCCGCGGCGGCCGGCGCAGCGAGGACAGGAGGTCCGAGCGCGAGCCGGTCAAATCCCGCCTTCGGCACCCCCGGATACCTTGAAGCAGATACAGGTCAAACCCATCGCTCCCTTTTTCGTTTCGTGGCGCCCCATGATCCGAGAACGATGGAATTGACTCAAATTCCGGGGGATTGCCAGCAGGAAATGCCGTCGAGTGGCAGCAGCTTTCGCCGTGTAATTCCCGTAGATGGTCCGGAAAGTGATCGTGAAGGAAATCCAGGCCGAGGGCATCCTTACGAAGGCGAAGAGCGTTTGACCGAATACCGTCATCAAAAGCCTCCGACGGTTGCTTCCGACCGAGCCGTCAGAAAGCTCGAATCGCTTCATAAGTCCCGATTTGTGTAGATGGATTGCGTCCCGTGATGCGGTATGAAATAATCATACCGGATGTGCGTTCCGAAAGGAGGACCCGGCAAATGGGCGAAGCTGTGAAAAAGACGATATCCCTTCCTCCCGATCTCGCCGAGGATGCGGAGCGCATCGCCCGCGAGGAGGGGAAGACTCTAAGCGCCGTGATACAGGACGCTCTCAGGGCGGCGAGGCGGCAACGCCTGCGCGGGGAGTGGAAATCCGCGCAAGGATATTGGAGCGCCCGGGCCCGCGAGAAGGGCCTGCTGAAGGAGGAAGATCTCGACCGGTTCCTTCGCCGGCGATGAAAGTCGTTCTCGACTCCAACATTTTCATATCGGCCCTGCTCTTTCCCGGGGGCCGTGCCGACGCCGCGGTCGTGAAAATCCTCGACGGCGTCGACGATCTCGTCATTTCACGGCCCATCATCGACGAAGTCCTTTCCGTGCTGGCGGCGAAGTTTTCCCGGGAAAGGGAAGAACTGAGCCGCGTGGCGGTCCTATTGGCGGAGATGGGGGAGATCGTGGAACCAACTGTCCGTCTGGACGTGTTCCGGGACGAACCGGATAACCGGATCCTCGAATGCGCCGTGGAAGGGAAGGCGGAAGCGATCGTTACCGGCGACAAGGCGATGCTGGCCATCGGTGAGATGAAGGCATCCGGCTGATCACGCTGGCCGATTATCTCAAGATGCCGGGAAGGCGCAGATAATCCCCGGGAGAGTTTCCCGGCCGGCGATCGTCCCCGTTGGAAATATTTTGGAAATGAGAAACACAATGGGTGTGAAAACGTGTAAAAGCGTGTAAAATCCTGGATCGGTAGCCGCCTTAAGTTGCTGATAAATGCAGAAATATTTAGCGCATAATTCTCCCGGTTCTTGAGGGGGTGGTGGGGAAACCCGTGCGGGTTCAAATCCCGCCTTCGGCACCATGCCAATAACGAAAGGGATTTCGGCTTCCCGCCGAAGTCCCTTATTGTAAGAATTCGGCCCGACTGGCTAATTTCTGACTCGTGGGTCTTTCCGTCTATCGTGATTCTTCGAGGCTTGGTGAATCCCCCCCATTGAACGTTCCGTCTATATTGGCATAGGCAATAACCGACAGATGGGTAGAACAGGAGAGATGCCATGAGAAAAGTGATCGTCGGCGCGATGGTTTCGATGGATGGCGTGATGCAGGCCCCGGGCGGGCCGGAAGAAGACCCCGCCGGCGGGTTCAAGTTCGGCGGCTGGGTGGCCCCGTTCGCAGACATCGACCCCGTGTTCGGCGAGGAGATCGGCAAGCTGTTCGGACGAGCCGTTCGACCTCCTGCTTGGCCGTCGCACCTACGACATCTTCGCCGGCGTACTGGCCCTTCGCCGAAGGCGGATCCTACGACGAAATCGCGAAGACGCTTCAACCGGATCACCAAGTACGTGGCGACGCGCAAGGCGTGGACCTGCACTGGAAAGCTCCGTCGCGCTGCGTGACGCGCGAGGGATGTCGCCAGACTGAAACAAGGAAGATGGCCCGCCCATCGTCACGCAGGGCAGCACCGAGCTCGTGCACGTTCCCTGCTCGCCGCCGGTCTTGTCGACGAGATCCGCACGTTCACGTTCCCCGTGCTGCTGGGCAAGGGCAAGCGCCTGTTCGACGAGACGCAGCGAACCGCGCACATTCAACGCTGACGCACAGCGCTGTCTCGCCGAACGGTCTCATTGCCGCGACGTATGTGCGCGATGGCGAGGTGAACGTCAGCGACCATCGGCGGCGCCGAGGAGCCAACGGCTGCCGAGCTGGCGCGACGCGAGAAGCTGAAGCGGGAAGGTTAGAGATCGCCTGTGTGCGATCCGTAATCCCGCCGATAGAGGAGGGTCATTATGAAACCTGCAAAGAACACGATTTGCCTTTGGTACGATGGCGACGCCGAGGACGCGGCGCGATTTTACGCCAAGACCTTTCCCGATTCATCCGTTGGCGCGGTGCTCCTCGCACCGGGGGACTTTCCGTCCGGAAAGAAAGGGGATGTGTTGACGGTCGAGTTTACCGTGATGGGAATTCCCTGCCTCGGGCTCAATGGCGGACCCGAGGTCAAGCACAACTTGGCATTCTCGTTTCAGGTCGCAACCGCTGACCAGGCCGAAACGGATCGTTACTGGAACGCCATCGTCGGCAACGGCGGCGAAGAGAGTGCCTGCGGCTGGTGCAAGGACAAATGGGGCCTGTCCTGGCAGATTACGCCGATCGCTCTGATCAAAGCGATAACCGATCCCGATCCCGCTGCCGCCAAACGCGCGTTCGATGCGATGATGGAGATGAAAAAGATCGACATCGCTGCAATCGAGGCGGCGCGCCGCGGTTGAAAATTATAATCTTCGAAGCGCCGCGGATGAAATTATAATCTTCGAAGCGTGCATCCCGGAAGCGTCAGGGGACGTCAAGGCGCAAATCTGCGGTTATTGGTCATGGCGCGCATTCGCAAGATGTTGTAACATATGTTAGAACATCGTCGACCGGGAGGAGATTATGCTGAAAGTGAAGGTCAGGAAAGTCGGGAATTCGCTCGGGGCGATCCTGCCCGGCGAGATGGCCGCCCGGCTGCGGGTGAAGGAGGGTGACAGCTTGTCCGTCACGGAGACCCCCGACGGGATCCAGCTCTCTCCATATGACCCGGAGTTCGAGGCGGCGATGGATGCCTTCGAGCGGGGGAGGAAGCGTTATCGCAATGCGCTGCGGCGGCTTGCGAAGTGAAGCGCCGCGTCCGCTGGGTGCCGGAAACGGCTGTCCGGGCGATGCATGCGGCAATGATTGCGGAACATGGCGGCAGGTCGGGTATCCGCGATATCGGCCTGTTGTCGGCGGCCCTGGCGCGCCCCCGAAACAGACGCGCCTACGGTGTGTCTGCGGCGCTTTTCGATCTGGCTGCCGCATACGGATTCGCGATCGTCAAGGATCATCCGTTTATCGACGGGAACAAACGGGTAGTGTTGATGGTCATGTACGTGTTTCTGGACATGAACGGATATGGATTGGACGCTTCCGAAGTCGAGGCGGTGGACGTGATGCTGAACCTCGCTGCGGGAGAACTGACCGAGAAGGAGCTCGCACTGTGGATCGAGGAGAACTCCAGACCTTTCGTTAGGAAGGGGTAAAGGATGGCGGCAGTGACCCGACCCCCGATTCCCGGACATTCCTGTAGTTGCTACTGCGGGCTCTGGGAAACCGACCCGAAGTTCCTGCGGGATCAGAATATCCCCCCGGGGCATTGCGGGTTCTGCCAGGTGTGCGGCGAACCGGGCCATATCCGCCATTTCCCCGGCTCGGCGCCGTATACCGGCACCTGGTGTGACAGGCATTACCGGCGCGTCCGCAATTTCCACCCGTTGGGCGCAGTCGGCTTATTCCTCTGGTTGGTCGTTCTCGCCGCTTCGGTCGCCGGTTTCGTCGCCTACCGGTTTCTTACGTAGGGGAGCGGCGCTGCTGGCCATGGATGGCCACGGGTGTTGTTGTCTCGGCCGGCCGGTTAACGAGGAAAAGCGCGACGCACTGCGGATGATTTGCCGCAACTTTCCGAACGGTCCCTTCATCAAAAGAGTAATCGGAATACGGTGCCCTCGGAAAGGAGATCCCGTATGAAACATGAATTTTTAAAGCACCTCAAGCAAGATCATGACGAACAAAAACAGCTCGGGAAGCGGATGGCGGAGGCCACGGCGTCGGGAGACCGCAAACGGCTGCGCAGGAAGTTCCACGATTCCCTTTATCCCCACTTGATGGGCGAGGAAGCCTCCATCTTCAAGCGCCTCCAGCAGGTCGACGACGAGGAAGCGAAAAAGGACTGCCTCGAGAATCTGCGAGAACATCACGAGGCGAAGATCGCGCTTCGGGAGCTCATGGCTCTCGAGGCGGAAAGCGGCGTCTTCCAGGCCAAGGCCAAGGTCCTTGATGAGCTGAACCGGCAACACATCGCGCATGAGGAAGGGAAGATCTTCGGGCATTTGGAGCGACTCTGCGACAAGCAGGAACTGGACAGGCTGTTCGAGCAATACGAAAAAACCGAGGAGGGAAAACCGAAATTCTGACTCGTCGGCGAAACAGATGCCCGGTCAGGAAATGAAGGGAATGTTCTCCTTCATGAAAGTACCGAGTACCCGATCGGTCTTGGAGATATGCAGGATCCACCAGTTGGCGATGAACTTTCGGAACTCCTCTATAAGAAGCGCATCTCCGGCGCTGCCGGTGAGATCGGCCTTGTAGGCATGGAAATCGCGCGTGAATGCCCGGTGCTGCGAGCGGTGTTCCTCTGCCTCGACGTATCCCCGCATTTCGAGCCTGGCGATATACCGTTCTTCATCTCCAAAGTGCCTGACGACATACTGATCGAGAAATAGGAACAGCTCCCGGAGTTGGTCTGCATCACGGTTCTCTTCCATGCCGGCAAGCAGGCGATTGGTGCGGTTGAACAGCTCCTTGTGCTGCTCATCGATTTCGGCAATTCCCGTGGCAAGACTCTGCGTTCCACTCAAGCATGGCCGCCAATGTCCCTTCCGGTGTTCATTTTGCTCTCCCAGGCAGTATACAGGACTCTATCCCGCTACTCGATCGTCGAGTTGACGATCTGCCGGTTCGTGTCGCTGTGCATCGAGATGCCCGGCAACTCATACCAGATACCCGCCGGTGTTTTGACGGATCACTGAATCCTCGATGCGGAGTGTTCCGGTATGGTCGTTTGTGATGAAGAAGATCGCGGAACCGTGCATGTTCACCTGGTTGTTTTCGATCAAGGTTCCGTATAGAGCAAGCGTCATGGTATTGCCGTCGTTGTAGATCGCGCCGCCGCTCCCCCCGCCCGGGGTTCCGGATTGCGCCGGGTTCCCCCCGTTGCCGATCGCCCGGTTGTGGGAGAAGAGACTGTTGTAGATCGCCCAGGAAACCCCGATGCTGCTGATCCCGCCGCCATTCGCGCCGACATTGCCGTACCCTTCGGCCCCTCCGAAGGTGCTGTTCACCACGTAGACCGGCAATCCCTGGTATTGGCTGAAAACCCGGATGGCGCCGCCGCCCACGTCAGGTCCCAGGCCGGCGCAAGCATTGTTGAAGAACCGGCTGTTGACGACCTTGAATCGTCCCCCCCGGACCCAGATGGCGCCGCCTCCGTCATACGCCGCATCGTTCTTCGAGTTGCCGTCGATGAACGTCAGGTTCTGGACGGTCAACCGGGGATGCTCCTGGTCCTGGCAGTGATCCGTGGTCCAGACCTGATCCGGATCGCATGTATTCATGTAAAGGATGCGTGTTGCGCCGCCGCCGCTGAGAGTTATCAGCCCTCCGCCATCGATCACGACATCCGGCTTGTCGTTGAAGACCTTCGCCGGGCGATCGAGGGTGATGGTGTGAGGATCGGGCCCGCAGTGAAAGGTCACCTTGCCGCCTTGGGAAACCGCCTGGATAAACGCCGCCGCCGTGCAACTCTCGGGCGTGCCGTTACCGACGAGACGGTCCGGCGAAGAGACATCCTCCGCCGCGGCTTCCGCCGGGACGGGGTAGTGTCCGGCCGGATTCCCGGCGATGGGACCGTTCACCGGGTTTGTGTGCGGGTTGACGGCCGGATTTGCACCTGCGCCGCCACCGCCCCCTCCACACGAGCAGCAAAGGGTGAGACTGAGTATGGCGAGCGTCTTCGATAAGGGTTTCATGGTATTCACCGACCTTACACCCCTCAAGAGTCATGCCATGGCCGCCAACCGGAGATGAATGCTCGGGTGGCGCATAACATATTGATACAATATAAGTATTCTTCATGAATGAATTAGTCGGATGAGGCGTTCCCCGCCCGTTCATGCAGTGTTTTCGTGATTATTATTACAAATGCGAAAGTTTGCGCTCCCCCTCGCCGCCAGGGGAAACCCGCCAGGGATGGCCGGGTGCCCGGGCATCGGAGTGTCTACCTTGCCTTGCCCGCCGCTCCCCTTAAGTGGAGAATGTTTCGAGAGCCGAAGATTTTCCCGGAGGTGTTCCATGAAGAAAGTTCGACTTGCGCCCGGCCCCTTCGTTCTTCCCATGCCCACCGTGCTGGTGGGCGCCGCGGTGAACGGGGCGCCGAATTTCATGACGGTGGCCTTCGCCGGCCTCGCCAATTACGAGCCGGTGATCGTCGCCATCAGCGTCAGCCCCGACCACCATACCACCGCGGGGATACGGGCCAACGGGACCTTCAGCATCAACCTTCCGGGGCCGGACCTCGTGGAGGCGACGGACTGGTGCGGGATCCATTCCGGCAAGCAGGTGGACAAGAGCAAGGTCTTCGAGACGTTCGCCGGCGAGCTCGAAAACGCCCCGATGATCAAGGCGTGCCGGCTGACCGCCGAGTGCCGGCTGGTCAAGACGGTGGAGCTCCAGCCGGACGTGGTCTTCTTCGGCGAGGTGGTGAGCGCCCACGTGGACGAGTCGGCTCTGAAGGACGGCGCCCCCGACTGGGCGCGCATCGCCCCGCTCATCTTCACCTTCCCCGACAAGGGATACTGGACGCTGGGAAGCCGCCTGGCGCAGGCGTGGAGCGTGGGGGAGAAGTTCAAGCCGTGAAATGAAGGGAGTCGCCATGGAGGCCTTCGACGGTTTCGCCGTGAAGTACGACAAATGGTTCGAGTCCGGGCTGGGAAAGTACGTCCTGCATTACGAGAAGGAACTGGTCCTGGAGCTGGCGTCGCCGCGCCCCGGGGACAAGGTGCTCGACATCGGGGTCGGCACCGGGATCTTCGCCCTCGAGCTGATGAAGCACGGGGCCGATGTCACCGGCATAGACGTGTCCGAAAAAATGCTCGCGATCGCGAAATCGAAGGGAGTGACGAACGTCGCCGTCGGCGATGCCGTGGCGCTTGCCTTCCCGGACGAGAGCTTCGACCTGGTCATATCCATCACGGCGCTGGAGTTCATAGCGGATTACGAGAAGGCGATCTCCGAAATGGTGAGGGTGTGCAGGAAGGGGGGGCGGGTCGTGATGGGAACGCTCGGCTCGGGCTCGTTGTGGGCCCTGAAGAGGAGATGGGCGGCGCGGAAGGACCCCGGCTCGATCTTCACGGGAACCAGGTTCTACTCGTTCGGGGAACTGAAACGCGCGGCGGGAAAGTTCGGATACGCAAGCGTCGTGAAGGGTGCGATATTTTCGTTGCCGTTCGACAATGCCTTCTGCGTGTTCACCGGGAAAATGATCGAAAAGATATGCCAGGCCCTGATTCCTTCCCGGGGGGCCTTTCTGATCTTCAGGATCGACAAGACCTGACCGCAAAGGGATTCCGGCATTCCGCCGGGATCCCTTATAATGGGGACATATGCGAAGCGGACGCTTCCTGACGATCGTCGCCACGCTCTTTTGCCTCGCCGCGGGGATTGCCGTTGCCGCGCCGCCCGTCCCGCCGCCCGCCTCGCCCGCCCCGCAGTACGCCGTTCCGAAGCCCCCCTTCACCCCGGGCATTTTCCCCTGCTCCGCCTGCCATAAGGAGATGAAGCCCAATCCGACCCGCCGCACGCTGACCGACGAACACACTTCCATCGTCCTGAACCACGCCCAGGGACAGCGATGGTGCCTCGATTGCCACGATACGATCGACCGCGACAAGCTGCACCTGGTGAGCGGGCAGAAGATCGATTTCGAGGAGTCGTACGTGTTGTGCGGGCAGTGCCACGGCGACAAGTATCGCGACTGGAAAGTGGGCGTCCACGGAAAGCGGTCGGGGATGTGGAACGGCGGGAAGCAGTACCTGCTGTGCGTTCACTGCCATAACCCGCACGATCCGGCATACAAGCCGATCCCGCCGATGCCGCCGCCCGTGCGCCCGGAAGACATAAGGAAATGACCATGCCGACCGACCGGACCGGCGACAGCCGCGCCTTCAGGATGTCCCGCCGCAGGATGATGAAGGGGGTCGCCGCCGTCCTGGGGGCGATGGCGATCCCGGGGAAGGACGCGCCCGCCTCCGTCTGGGAGGCGTTCTTCCGCAGGAGCTTCCGGGAACTCACGGCGGGGGACAAGGCCCGCGTCATCGCCCGGCTGGAGAAGGAGTATTCCGCCGGATACGGCAAGCCGGTGAAGGTGGCCGCGACCGCTCCGCTCGAAGGCGTGCAGTACGGCTACGGCCTGGATCTCTCCCGGTGCATCGGGTGCCGTCGCTGCGTTTACGGGTGCGTTGCGGAGAACAACCCGTCCCGCGTCCCCCAGATCCACTGGATCCGCGTGCTGCAGCTGGAAAAGGAGCGCGGCGTCGACCTGGAGGAGGCGGAGCAGTACTACAACCCGTCCAAGGTCCCCGAGAAGGGGCATTTCTACATGCCCGTCCAGTGCCAGCAGTGCGAGCGCCCCCCGTGCGTGAAGGTGTGCCCCGTGCAGGCGACGTGGAAAGAGCGGGACGGGATCACCGTCGTCGACTACGACTGGTGCATCGGCTGCCGGTACTGCATGGCGGCGTGCCCGTACGGCGCCCGCCACTTCAACTGGAAGAAGCCGGGGCTGCCCGCCGCGGAGCTGAATCCGGCGACGCACTATCTCGGCAACCGCCCGCGCCCCGTCGGCGTGGTCGAAAAGTGCACCTTCTGCATCCAGCGCGTCCGGAACGTCCCGGGACGGTACCCGGCCTGCGTCGAGGTCTGCCCCGTGGGCGCCCGCAAGTTCGGGAACCTGCTCGACCCCGAAAGCGAGATCCGGTACATCATCGAGAACAAGCGGGTCTTCATCCTCAAGGAGGACCTGAACACGCGCCCGAAGTTCTACTACTTTTATGCGACCTGAACCCCGGGGAAGGCGATGAGGAAGATCTGGGAATTCTTCAAGGGCACCCTGGTCCTTGTCGCAAGGGGGAGCCCGGCGTATTACGCATGGGTCCTGTCCCTCCTGTTCCTGATGGCGATCGGGGCGGCGGCGTACATTTACCAGCTGCGGAACGGGCTGATCGTCACCGCCATGCGCGACCAGGCGTCGTGGGGCTTCTACATCGCCAACTTCACGTTCCTGGTCGGCGTGGCCGCCGCCGCGGTCCTTCTCGTGATCCCCGCCTACGTGTACAAGTGGAAGCCGATCAAGGAGATCGCCGTGCTCGGGGAGATGCTCGCCGTCTCCGCGATCGTGATGTGCCTGCTCTTCGTCACCGTCGACCTCGGCCGCCCCGACCGGTTCTGGCACCTGATCCCCTATATCGGCATCCTGAACTTCCCGCAGTCGCTCCTGGCGTGGGACGTGGTGGTCCTGAACATCTACCTCGCGCTGAACCTGGTCATCGCGGTCTACATCTGCTACAAGCACTATCAACCGGGAGGAGCCCAACCCGAACTTCTTCAACCCCATGATCCTGTTATCCATTCCGGCGGCGGTCTCGATCCACACGGTGACGGCTTTCCTTTATAACGGCCTGGCGGCCCGGCCTTTCTGGAACGCGTCGATCCTGGCCCCGCGGTTCCTCGCCTCCGCGTTCTGCTCCGGCCCGGCGCTCATGATCATCCTCTTCCAGCTGATCCGCAGGTACACCCGGATCGACATCAAAAACGAGGCGATCTTCAAGATCGCGGAGCTCATCGCGTACTCCATGTTCCTCAACCTGTTCCTGTTGGGCGCCGAGGTGTTCAAGGAGTTCTATTCCGGCACGATCCATCTCGCCCCCATGCAGTACCTCTTCTTCGGCCTGAAGGGCCACAACGACCTCGTCCCCTGCATCTGGATGGCGATGATCTTCAACGCGGCCGCGTTCCTCCTGTTCCTCGTGCCCCGGACGCGGGAAAACCACCTTACCCTCAACATCGGCTGCGTCCTGATCTTCGTCGGCGTCTACATCGAGAAGGGGATTGGGGCTGGTCATTCCGGGACTGGTCCCCGACGTGCTGGGGGAAATCTACGAATACTCCCCCACGGGCATCGAGATCCTGCTTTCCATCGGCATCTGGGCCACCGGCCTGCTCGTCTACACGCCTCCACACGATGCTGCTCCGGGTGGGGATCCCGATCCTCACGGGCGAATTCCATGTGGGCGCCGACGGGGTGAAGCCGATGATCGGAGACACGAAATTCCTCCATTGACGACACCCATGCCTGCCGTCTTCATCGGACATGGCAACCCGATGAACACATTGCTGGACAACGCCTATACGCGAGGGTGGGCGGCGATCGGCAGGGAGATTCCCCGGCCGAAGGCCATCCTTTCCGTTTCCGCCCACTGGTACATCCCCGAAACATCGGTAACGGCGATGCCCGCTCCCCGGACGATCCACGATTTCGGCGGATTCCCGCAGGAACTGTACCGGATCGATTACCCGGCGCCCGGCGATCCGGGCCTGGCGGAACATGTCCGGGGGCTGCTGGCCCCGATGTCCGTCCGATCCGACGAGGATTGGGGACTGGATCACGGGACCTGGACGGTGCTGCGCCATATGTTCCCCCGGGCCGACATCCCGGTGGTGCAGCTCAGCATCGACGGACGGCAACCCGCGGAATTCCACCATGAAGCCGGGAGGCGATCGGGAAGCGGCTCGCGCCGCTGCGCGACGAAGGGGTCCTGATCTTCGGGAGCGGCAACCTCGTGCATAACCTGCATGCCTATGCCTGGGGGCGGGAGGAGAAGAAGCCCTTCGAGTGGGCCGTGCGGTTCGAAGACAGGGCCCGCGAGCTCATGCTCGCAGGCAACCACCGTCCGCTGATCGCCTATGAGACGCTGGGGGAAGACGCGATGCTTTCCATTCCGACCCCGGATCATTATTTGCCGCTGCTTTACGTGATCGCTGCCCGGAGGGAAGGGGACACGATTCGATTTCCGGTCGAAGGGATGGACGGTGGATCGGTGTCCATGCTCGCCGTCCGGGTCGGATGATGGGAGATGAGCCTGTGGAAAAAGTTCCCCCTTCCCGTTTATTTCTGTCGTTTCTCAAGCTGGGATTCACCGCGTTCGGCGGGCCGGCGATGATAGCGCACATCAGGGAGCTGTCGGTCGGGCGGAACCGGTGGCTGACGGAGGAGTCGTTCAAGGGCGGCGTCGTTCTCTGCCAGTCGATGCCGGGCGCGACGGCGATGCAGATGGCGGGCTATGTCGGGCTGCGGTCGGGCGGGCTTCGCGGCGCATTCGCCTCGTACGTCGGATTCGGGCTGCCGGCGTTCCTCCTGATGCTCGCGTTGTCGGTTTTCTACAACGGTTCCCGGGATATGCCCCTGGTGGTTTCCCTGTTCCAGGGCCTCCAGGTGATCGTGGTCGCCATCGTGGCGAACGCGACGTTTCTCTTCGGGCGGGACATCGCGAAGAAACGGGGGGATCTTCTCCTCGCCCCCGTCGCCGCCGCCTTCTTCTGGCTCGGGGTGAGCCCGATCGCGGTCATCGTCGGGGCGGCCGTCGCCGGGATCGCGTTCCTCGGCGGTCCGGCGCCTGCCCAACCCTCCGCCGGGCAGGAGGGAAATTCGCGGCATCTCCCTCGAGCGGTCATCGTCATCGCGTTTCTCGCATGCGTCGCCGTCGCCGCGCTTTATTTCGCGGACAGGAAGCTCTATCAGCTTGCGGCGCTCATGCTCCGGATCGACTTCTTCGCGTTCGGGGGAGGGTTCGCGTCGCTGCCGCTCATGTTCCACGAGATCGTGAACGTGAAGGGATGGATGGACGGCAGGACGTTCATGGACGGAATCGCCCTCGGCCAGGTCACTCCGGGTCCGATCGTCATCACCGCCACGTATGTCGGCTACCTGGTAAGGGGGATTCCCGGCGCTGTCGTGGCCACCGTCGCGATCTTCACCCCGTCCTTCGTCGTGCTGATTGCGGTCACGCCGTTTTTCGACCGGATGAAAGGGTCGAAATACTTCTCCGGCGCGACCCGGGGGATCCTTGCGTCGTTCGTGGGCCTCCTTTTCTATATGACGATCCGATTTGCGGTGGCGGTCCCCTGGGACGTCATCAAGGTCCTGTTCGGGATCGCCGTGATCGTCGCGCTGGCGAGGAAGGTGAATCTCCTGTACATCGTGCTGGCCGGGGCGGCCCTTTCGGTTCTCGTTTTCCGGTGAAGGGTTGCGCAATACTTCCGCTCACTCCTCGATTTCCGGAATCCGGTCACTCCTCGATTTCCGGAACGGTATCCTCCTGCCCGACCGTAACCCGCGCGACAAGGTAGCCGGCCAGGACCAGGCCGGCCAGCCCCGCGACCTCCAGGACGGGCGTCAGTATCCGTTCCGGCACGTTCTCATGGATCCCGAAGACGCCGAAGCCGACGAAGACCAGGGCCGAACCCCATTTCACGAAGCGCTCGGGAATGCGCCTGCCCAGGAGGATCCCCACGACGATCCCGAAGGCGTCCGCGATGATCATCCCGATGTTGGTCCCGAGCCATACGGGAAACACCGTCTGGAACTTCGCCGCCAGCGCCACGGTGGCCAGCTGCGTCTTGTCGCCCATTTCGGCGAAGAAGAATGCGATCGCAACGGTCCAGAACGGGCTGAACGAGAATTTTTTGTCCTCTCCCTCGAGCTTGTCCCCCCGGATCGTCCACAGGCCGAACAGGATGAAGGAGGCCGCGGCCGCCAGCTGGATATGCTGCATGGGGATGAACTTCGTAAGGTAATTCCCGACGGCGACGGCGAGCAGGTGATTCACCGCCGTGGCCGCGAACACCCCCCACAGGACGACGGAGGCGCGAAAACGCGTGGCGAACGCCATGGCCAGCAGCTGGGTTTTGTCCCCCATCTCGGCCAGCACCACGAAAGCGAGCGATGCGACAAAAGCGGTCATTCGTCCACCTCACCGGATTCGGATAAAAAAAAACGAGACGATCAGCTCACGAAAAACGTGAGGCCGAAAGTCTCGCGAATTGGCGCTTCGCCAACGGCAAGGCCAGGTGCCCGGGCACCAGCGTGTTGACCTTGCCTTCCTCGCTACTCCCCTTCAATCGGCAATGCTATCCCGTGGCGGACCCGCGAGTCAAGTTGTTGTTGACAGCGATTCGCGGTTTCGTTAGCCTGTTTCGAGTAAAGGGGAGTAGCAACCGGCCGACCAGTCGGCCGGCCCGCGTCCCGACACTACGGTGAGAACAACCACCCGGGCGCGGCTCCAGAGTTGCTTTCGTCGGACTTGCAAGACCTTTACCTACAGCATGAGCCATCATGCCGCGGGTAAAGGTCTTTTTTATTGCCCGCGGCAAAACCTGGCAAGGAGGCAACATGATCGACCTGGGTTGGCTGGGGCATATCGCGTTTACGTGGGAATTTCTGCTGGCGGTGCTGAGCATCGTGGTCATCGACCTGGTGCTGGCCGGCGACAACGCCGTGGTCATCGCCATGGCGGTCAAGAACCTGCACGGCAGGGAACGCAAGCTGGGGATCATCCTCGGTTCCGGAGGCGCCGTCGTCGTCCGGGTGCTCTGCACCTTCCTGGTGGCGCAGCTGCTGAACATGTCGTTCGTCAAGCTGGTCGGAGGCCTGGTCATCTTCTGGATCGCCGTCAAGCTGCTTACCGAAGGCACCAAGGAAGAATCGCATACCAAGGAGGCCACCTCCCTCTGGGGTGCGCTCTGGGTCATCATCGTCGCGGACCTGAGCATGGGCATCGACAACATGCTGGCCGTCGGCGCGGCGAGCCACGGAAACCTGTTCCTGCTTCTGTTCGGCCTGCTCCTCTCCATCCCGATGGTCGTGCTCTTGAGCACCTGGCTCTCCGCCATCATGGACCGCTACCCGATCATCCTTTGGATCGGCGCGGCGGTGCTGGGCAAGGTGGGCGCGCAGATGGTGGTCACCGACCCGTGGGTGCGGGGACTGGTCGCGGTTCCCAAGTGGGGCGAGTACGCCTCCATGGCGATCGGCGTCGCTTTCGTGGTCCTCTTCAGCAAATGGGTCATCGACCGCCGCAAGGGCAAAATGGCGCCTGAAGGACCGGCGGCCTTGATCGAGGATTGACTCGAACGGAGCGTTGGGGTTAAACCCAACGCTCCGTTTTTATTTCCAGTGGGGCCGGTTCAACGGGAGGCGCCGACATTGCAATTTGCAATACCGGCGCCCCGGTTCCTTGCGAAAAGAAATGCTGCCGCAACCTCATCTGGCGTATTTCCCTTTGAATATCTACTGAATTTGCCCTCCCCACCCGGCACGGCGCTTGCTGATTCGTACTCCCATATGGAAAACGAATCGTTCTATCGCCGCGCCAGTCGGGTCGTCTTCGGCGCTCCCCGGGACCTCTCCGACCCGAGGATCTTCCACCACATCTCCCTGGTCGCCTTCTTCGCATGGGTGGGGCTGGGGGCGGACGGGATCACCTCCTCCTGCTACGGCCCGGAGGAGGCGTACCGCGCTCTTGGAAACCACCCGGTCCTGGCGATCATCGTGGCGGTCATGACGGTGGCCACCATCCTGATCATCTCCGGGAGCTACGCCCAGATCATCGAGGCGTTTCCCTCGGGCGGCGGGGGGTACATCGTCGCTTCGAAGCTGCTCGGGGAGAAGGCGGGGGTGGTCTCCGGATCGGCGCTGGTGATCGATTACATCCTGACGATCACCATGTCCATTGCGGCGGGGGCGGATGCGCTCTTCAGCATCCTTCCCCCCCATGCCCTGCAATTCAAGCTCTGGTTCGTCACCGCCGTGATCCTCGTCCTCATCTGGATGAACCTGCGGGGGGTCAAGGAGTCGGTCGCGGCCTTCACTCCCATCTTCATGGTATTCATGCTCGGCCACATCCCGCTCCTGCTGTACGCGGTGGGCCGCCATGTTGCGGATCTGCCGACGGTGGCGGCCGACGTCACGCGGGACTTCCACTCCACCCTCGGGGAGGTGGGGTGGGTGGGGCTGGCGGCGCTGCTGCTGCGCGCCTTCTCGATGGGCGGCGGCACCTTCACGGGGATCGAGGCGGTCTCCAACTCCATGCAGACGCTGCGGGAGCCCCGGGTGCAGACGGGGAAGAAGGCGATGCTCTACATGGCGCTCTCCCTGTCCTTCCTCGCCGGGGGGATCCTGCTGAGCTACCTTCTCTACAAGGTCGGGCACGTGCCGGGAAAGACGCTGAACGCGGTGCTGTTCGAGCGCGTGGTGGCGGACCTCTGGAGCGGATCCACGGGGAAAGTCATCCTTGCGATCGTGCTGGGGTCCGAGACCGCGCTGCTCTTCGTCGCCGCGCAGGCCGGGATCATCGACGGCCCGCAGGTGCTCTCCAACATGGCGCTGGACTACTACGCCCCGCGTCGCTTCGCCCATCTCTCGGAGCGCCTTGTCCGGAAGTACGGAGTGATCTTCATGGGCGCCATGGCGCTGCTGATGCTCTACATCTCCGGCGGGTCGATCCAGTACCTCGTCATCATGTACTCCATAAACGTGTTCCTGACCTTCTCCCTCTCCCAGTTCGGAATGGTCCTGCACTGGTGGAAGGACCGGAAGACCGAGAGGCGGTGGAAGTTCGGGCTGATCATGAACGGGGTCGGCTTCCTCGTGACCGCCACAGTGCTCTGCGTCACCGTCCGGTTCAAGTTCGCCGCGGGCGGGTGGGTGACGCTTCTCATCACGGGGCTGTTCGTGGCGGCGAGCCTTGCGATCCGGCGGCATTACCGGCAGGCGCAGGAGAACCTGAAGCGGCTGGACGACCTGCTCCTCGCCCTGCCGGCGGTCACCGTGGC
Source organism: uncultured bacterium (assembly GCA_963741515.1). Classification (GTDB taxonomy): domain Bacteria; phylum Desulfobacterota; class Deferrimicrobia; order Deferrimicrobiales; family Deferrimicrobiaceae; genus UBA2219. The sequence goes on along the minus strand of CAVUIA010000007.1, from coordinate 146,834 downwards.
GCAGGAGCCGATGGTGCGGCGGCAGGCCCCCACGGCGGTCATCATGGTGTCCGGGTACAACGGCCTGGGGATGCATGTCTTCTTCTCCGTCGTCAAGCAGTTCCCGGGGATGTTCCGGAACTTCGTCTTCATTTCAGCGGGGGTCGTCGATACGAGCGTATTCAAGGGAGCCGCGGAGGTCGGGAACCTGGCGCGGAACCTGAAGGAGCAACTTGCGAATTACGTGGAGTTCGTCAAGGGGCACGGCTTCTACGGGGAAGCCCGCACCATGGTGGGGACCGACGCGATCGAGTGCGTCACCCACTTGGCGGAGGAGGTGTCGAAGGACTTCCCCAACATCTGCGTCTTCGCCGGGAAGCTCGTCTTCCGGGAGGAGAACCTCCTGTCCCGCCTGCTCCACAACCAGACTGCCTTCATAGCGCAGAAGCGGCTTGTGTTCGCCGGTCTGCCGATGATCGTCCTCCCCATCCGGGTCCTGTAGCCGCCTCCCCATCTGGGCCCGTATACGGTTCCAATATGTTCGGCCGATGGTGGATAATGGGGTTGGTACCGCGAGAAAGGGGAACCATGTCCGCCTCGATGCCTGCGGGAACTCCCATCAACGTCCTCGTCGTCGACGACGAGAGCAACATCCGGAAGACCCTCTCCATCTGCCTGGAAGCCGAAGGCCACCACGTCACCGCCGTCAGCAATTTCCAGGACGCGGTCGCAGAGGCATCCCGCCGCACCTTCCACATGGCGTTTGTCGATCTTCGCCTGGGCACGGAGAGCGGCCTGGACCTGATCCCCGTGCTGCTTTCGGGAAGCCCCTGGATGAAGGTCGTCGTCATCACCGCGTACGCGTCGATCGATACGGCCGTGGAGGCCATGCGCAGGGGGGCGACCGACTATATCCCGAAACCGTTCACGCCGCCCCAGGTCCTGCTCGCCATCCGGAAGGTGGAAGAGGTGCGGACGCTGGAGCAGAAGGTGGCGGCCCTGCGGGAGGACCTGGAGAGAACGTCCCCGGAGGTCGGCTTTTCGAGCGAAAGCCCCGCCATGCAGCGCGCCATGGAAATGGCCCGGCAGGTCGCGCCGACCGATGCCGCGGTGCTCCTCCGCGGCGAGAGCGGGACCGGGAAAACCGTCCTGGCCCGGGCGATCCACGGCTGGAGCCGGCGCTCCGGGAAGCCGTTCGGCGTGGTGTCGTGCCCGTCGCTGCCGGCGGAACTCCTGACGAGCGAGCTGTTCGGCCATGTGAAGGGGGCGTTCACCGGCGCGGTCCGCGACAACCCGGGACGCATCGCCGCCTGCGAGGGCGGAACCCTCTTTCTCGACGAAATCGGCGATCTTCCCCTTTCCCTGCAGCCCAAGCTGTTGCGGTTCCTGCAGGACCAGGAATACGAGCGGCTCGGGGATCCGTCGACGCGCAAGGCGGATGTCCGCATCATCACGGCCACCAACCGGGATCTGGACGCGGAGGTCAAGACAGGGCGGTTCCGCGAGGATCTTTTCTATCGCCTGAATGTCATCCAGATCGAGATTCCCCCGTTGCGCGAACGTCTCCAGGATCTGGAGGCGCTCGCGACGCAGCTGCTTGCGTTCTACGGGAGGATCCACCACCGGAGCTTCGCCGGTTTCACGGAAGAGGCCATGCGGACGATGCAACGCCATGCGTGGCCGGGGAACCTTCGGGAACTGCGGAACGTCATCGAGCGGGCCTCCATCCTGTGCCGGTCGGACCGGATCGGCGCCGAGTATCTTCCCGGGGCCTTTTCCCGCACGGAAGCGACTCCAGCCGTAGGCGATCTGGTCAGCCTGGAAAAGATCGAGGAGGAGCACATCCGGCGCGTTCTCGTTTCCACCGGATCGCTGCAGGAGGCGGCCCGTGTCCTGGGGATCGACCAGGCCACGCTCTGGCGTCGCAGGAAGCAGTACGGTATTTAGTCCCGGGGGCGGACATTGCAAACCGCAATGCGGCTCTCTTTCCTTCCCATTGCAAAAAGTCGGGTCGCCGCTCCTTGCGATGGCAACATTCATTAAAATAATCAGAGTGATCTCGGATGTAAGTTGCTCCGGCACGATGCTTGCCGTATATGTCCGGCATGAGCAAGAGATCTTTCCCTATCGTTGAAATTGCCGAACGGCCTGAACATGCGACCGGGGAGGCCTGCCATGATGAGACATGTCCGGAAAACTCTTTTCATTCGGTGTATGCCTGATCCTCCTGTTTTCAGCGTCCGTTCCGGGATACGCCGGACCGCCGCCTTCGGATCTGGATGGATGTCGAAGGGTTCAGGGGGCTGCCCTGGGGGGCGACGAAGGCGATTGCGCAGTCCGCTTTCCGGACCTTGCCTTCGTGAGATATGCAATCGTCACTTGGAGACGGAGCCCCCCTCGGTCGTGTACGAGCGGCAGAACGAAGACAGGAGGATCGACGGCATCCGGATGGATGAAATCCTCTACTGGTTCCGAAACGATCCTTTCACAAGGTGACGATCATCCTCGGTTCGAAGGTAGGTCCCAGGACCCTGGAGACCCCCGCCGCGAGGCGTTCGACAGGCTGCTGGATACGATCCAGCCGGTTCGCGGGTGCCCCGGTCGTAAGACCAGACCCACCGCGGGCGCATGGGGTGGAAACAGGAAAGGTGTCTGGCAGCATGGCGGTCATGTCCATCGCTCTCTCGTGCTTCGAGCCTCCCGGCCAAAACGGCGAGGAACTGATCCTGGAGATCATGAATGCGACTGCATCTAAATGACCGGTGCCGGAATGACGAGGCGAACATGACGCTCCGCCAGAAACTCGCCCTGGGATTCGGCGGCCTTCTGCTGATCATCGCGTCGGTCGGCATCCACAGCGTTCTCCAGTTCCGGGAGCTGGGCCGCGCCGTCGACGTCGTGCTTCGGGAGAATTACGAGAGCGTGCTCGCCTGCCTGGAGATGAAAGAGTCCCTGGACCTTATGGACAGCGGGGCCGTCTTCATCGTCCTCGGCCACAGGAAGGAGGGGGATGATCTCCTGGCGTCGAACGAGGCGCGCTTCGAAAGGGCTCTCGAAAGGGAGCTGCGGAACATCACCCTGCCGGGGGAGGGGGAGAAGGGGGCCCTCCTGCGGCAGCTCTTCCGCCAATATCAGTCCATTCTGGAAACCGTGCGTGATCCCGGCTCGGCCCCCGGGGCCCGGCATGACGCCTACTTTACAGGGCTGCTTCCGCTGTCCCGGCGGATAAAGGAAACCGCGGACGGGATCCAGCGGATGAACCAGGAAAACATGATGGCGATGGACCTTCGGGCGCGCCGCCAGGCGGAGGTGGCGCAGCGGCGGATGTACGTCATGCTCCTTGGCGCGACGGCCCTGTCGGCCGCCTTCCTGTATCTCATGGGGGGATGGATCCTGCGGCCCATCACCCGCCTGATCCTCTCGGCGGAGGAGATCCGCCGGGGGAATCTCGACCTGGTGGTCCAGAGCACATCGAGGGACGAAATCGGCCGGCTTTCGGAGGCGTTCAACGACATGGCGGTCTCCTTGCGCGAATTCCGGCGCACCGACCAGGCGAAACTGCTTCGAAGCCAGCGATCCATACAGCAGGCGCTGAACAGCCTGCCCGACGTGATCGCCGTCCTGGACCCCGACGGGGCGGTCGAGGTCTCGACGGAAGCCGCGAGGGAGGCGTTCGGGCTGAAGCCGGGCACCCGGCTGCAGGACCTTCCGTATCCATGGATAACGGATCTGTTCCGGGAGGCGATCCTGGTCGGCCGCCAGGCGGGACCGCGGGAGACGGCCGGGGTGATCCAGCATTTCGTCCGCGGGGAGGAACGGTTTTACCGCCCCGAGGCGATACCGATCATGGACTCCGAAAGGCAGCCCGCGGGGGTTGTTCTCGTCTTGAGCGATGTCACGCGCCAGAGACACCAGGATGAAATGAAGAGCGGCGTCGTCTCGACGGTTTCCCACCAGTTGAAAACCCCGCTGACCTCCGTCCGCATGGCGCTGCACCTGCTCCTGGAGGAGAAGGTCGGATCTCTCACGGAGAAACAGGCGGAGCTCCTCGTGGCCGCCCGGGAGGAGGCCGACGGTTGGACCGGATCCTCGAAGAGCTGCTCGACATCGGCCGGATCGAATCCGGAAAGGTCCCCATGGAACTTCGGCCGATTCCGCCGCAGGCGATGGTCTCGGATGCGGTGGAACCGTATCGGAGCGCGGCCCGGGACGGGGGAGTGTCCCTGACGGTCGGATCTTCCGGACGGGCTCCCGAGGGTGTGGGTGGATCCGACCCAGATCGCCCACGTGTTCGCGAACCTGCTCTCGAACGCCCTGAAATATACCCCCCCCGGCGGCACGATTTCCGTGTCCGCGAAGGAAGAGGGGGAGCATGTCCGGTTCCAGGTTTCCGACACCGGGGTGGGAATTCCCGAAAGGTACATGCCCCGGATCTTCGAGCAGTTTTTCCGCGTACCCGAGCAAGGAACGGGCTCCGGCGTCGGTCTGGGCCTGGCCATCGTGAAGGACATCGTGGAAGCCCATGGAGGAACCGTCGGGGTGGAAAGCAGGGAAGGGACGGGGAGCACCTTCTCGTTCTCCCTCCGGAGGGCCGACCACGCCGTCATGGAAAGGAGTCCGGCATGATCGACATTATCGTCGGCGTCGTCGGCGTCCTGCTGATCGGGTACCTGTTCATGTCGATCCTGAAACCCGAGAAATTCTAGGGAGACCTTCCGATGGATCTCTACGGATGGATTCAGCTTGCGGTTTTCCTGGGTCTGCTCCTGGCTGCTCACCAGGCCGATGGGCGATTACCTGTATCGGGTCCTGGACCCGCAAGGGAAGACGATCCTCGACCCCGTGTTGAAACCGGTCGAGCGGCTCCTCTACCGGGTGATGCGCGTCGACCCCGCGTCGGAACAGGACTGGAAGCGATATGCCCTCTCCCTCCTGGTGTTCAGCCTGGCGGGAGTCCTCTTCACCTATGCCATCCTTCGTCTCCAGCGCCTGCTGCCGTTGAATCCGCAGCGGCTCGGACCCGTGAGCGGGCCCCTCGCCTTCAACACGGCGGTCAGTTTCACCACGAACACGAACTGGCAGAGCTACGGCGGGGAGACCACCATGTCGTACTTCTCGCAGATGGTCGCCCTCGCCTTCCACAATTTCGCCTCCGCGGCCTCCGGCATCGCCGTGGCCGCTGCGCTCGTGCGGGGAATCGCCCGGAACACCGCCAGCACGGTGGGCAACTTCCTGGTGGACCTGGTCCGGACGACCTTGTACCTCCTGCTCCCCATCTGCCTCGTTTACGCGGTCTTCCTGGTTTCCCAGGGGATGATCCAGAACTTCAAGCCGTATGAAACCGCGAGGCTCGTCGAGCCGTGGACGGAGCAGTCGTGGAGTCGCAGACCATCGTTCAGGGACCGATGGCCTCGCAGGTGGCCGATCAAGATGCTCGGGACCAACGGCGGAGGGTACACCAACGCCAACGCCGCCCACCCGTACGAGAACCCGACGCCGCTGTCGAATTTCCTGCAGATCTTCTCGATCTTCCTGATCCCGAGCGGCCTCACGTATTACCTGGGACGCATGGTCAAGAACCGGAAGCACGGCTGGTCGGTCTGGGGCGCGATGGCCGTACTGTTCCTGGCAGGGGTCCTCCTGTGCTGGTGGGCGGAGGGCGCGGGGAACCCCCGTCTCCACGCTCTCGGCGTGGATCCCGCAGGAGGGAACATGGAAGGGAAGGAGGTCCGGTTCGGGATCTTCTCGTCCGCCCTGTTCGCCACCGTGACCACGGACGCCTCCTGCGGCGCGGTGAATTCGATGCACGATTCCTTCACGCCGCTGGGGGGTCTCGTTCCGCTGATCAACATGCAGCTGGGAGAAGTGGCCTTCGGGGGGGTGGGGGCGGGGCTGTACGGGATGCTGGTCTTCGTGGTGCTCACCGTGTTCCTGGCGGGGCTGATGGTGGGCCGGACGCCCGAATATCTCGGGAAGAAGATCGAGTCGTACGACGTGAAGGCCTGCGCGCTTGCCGTGCTGATCCTCATTTTCGATATCATGGGTTTCACGGCGTGGGCGGCGGTAAGCGGCTGGGGGCTGGCGGGCCTGAACAACACGGGGCCGCACGGGTTCAGCGAGATCCTGTACGCCTTCTCCTCGGCAACGGGAAACAACGGAAGCGCCTTCGCGGGCCTGACCGCCAACACCTTCTGGTACAACACGACCCTGGGCTGGCCATGCTGATCGGCCGGTTCCTCTTCATCGTCCCCGTCCTTGCGCTGGCAGGGAACCTTGCGGGGAAGAAGATCGTCCCGGAGAGCGGCGGAAGCTTCCCCGTCTCCGGGGCGACCTTCGTCCTCCTGCTGGTGGGCACGGTCCTGATCGTCGGCGTCCTGTCGTTCTTCCCGGCCCTGTCCTGGGGCCCATCGTCGAGCATTTCCTGATGGTTCATTCCAACGTCGTCTTCTAGGAGGAATTCCTCCATGGCCGCCAGGAAACTATTCCTTGTTCGATCCCGAGATCCTCCGGCAGGCCGCCGCCTCGTCGATTTCGAAGCTGAACCCGCGGTCGCTGATGAAGAATCCCGTGATGTTCGTCACCGAAGTCGGGGCGTTCCTCACGACCGTTTCGCTCTTCTTCCGGCCGGCGAACGAGCCTCTGGGGTTCGGTCTGCAGGTGGCCGTCTGGCTGTGGTTCACCGTGCTGTTCGCCAACTTCGCCGAGGCCATGGCCGAAGGGAGGGGAAGGGCGCAAGCGGATGCGCTTCGAAAAACCCGCACCCGGACGATGGCGAACCGGCTTCGGGACGACGGTTCGATGGAGACCGTCCCCGCGGAGCACCTGCGAAAAGAAGACGTCGTGATCGTCGCTGCGGGGGAAATCATCCCGGGCGACGGGACGGTGATCGAGGGGGTCGCCTCCGTGGACGAATCCGCCATCACGGGGGAATCCGCGCCGGTGATCCGCGAGGCGGGCGGCGACCGAAGCGCCGTCACGGGAGGGACCCGCGTCCTGTCGGACCGGATCAAGGTCGCGATCACCGCGAACCCGGGAGAGAGCTTCCTGGATCGGATGATCCGGCTGGTGGAAGGCGCCCGGCGCCAGAAGACGCCGAACGAGATCGCCCTGACGATCCTCCTGTCGGCGCTGACGATCATCTTCCTCGTCGTGGTCATGACCCTCAAGTTCTTCGGGATCTATTCGGGGGTCTCCTTCTCCGTCACCGTCCTGATGGCGCTTCTGGTCTGTCTCATCCCCACCACCATCGGGGGCCTGCTCTCCGCCATCGGGATCGCCGGGATCGACCGTCTCGTGCAGAAGAACGTCCTCGCCATGAGCGGACGCGCGGTGGAGGCGGCGGGAGACGTGAACGTGCTGCTGCTCGACAAAACGGGGACGATCACGCTGGGCGACCGGCAGGCGACGGAGTTCCTGCCGGCGGAAGGGGTGAGTGTCGAGGAACTGGCGGATGCCGCTCAGCTCGCCTCGCTGGCCGACGAGACGCCGGAAGGGCGCAGCATCGTCGTCCTGGCGAAACGGTACGGCCTGCGGGGGAGGCCCCTCTCCGAGATGCCCAATGCCCTATTCATCGCCTTCTCGGCGCAGACCCGGATGAGCGGCGTGGACCTTGACGGGAGGCAGATCCGCAAGGGGGCGGCGGACGCGGTCGGAACTTCGTCGGGGCCGCTTCCCCGCGGAGGTCGAGGACGCGGTCACCCGGTATCCTTCCAGGGAGGGACCCCGCTGGTCGTGGCGGATGGCCGGCGGGTCCTCGGGGCGGTGTACCTGAAAGACATCGTCAAGGGGGGGTTGAGCGACCGGTTCGAGCGGTTCCGGGCGATGGGGATCCGGACGGTGATGATCACCGGGGACAACCCGCTCACGGCCGCCGCGATCGCCCGGGAGGCGGGAGTGGACGACTTCCTTGCGGAGGCGACCCCGACGGACAAGCTGGCCCTCATAAGGAAGGAACAGGCGGCCGGCTACCTTGTCGCCATGACGGGGGACGGTACGAACGACGCCCCCGCCCTTGCCCAGGCAGACGTCGGGGTGGCGATGAACACGGGGACCCAGGCCGCCAAGGAGGCGGGGAACATGGTGGACCTGGACTCCAACCCGACCAAGCTCATCGAGATCGTTGAAATCGGCAAGCAGATGCTCATGACCCGCGGTGCGTTGACGACCTTCAGCATCGCGAACGACCTGGCCAAGTATTTCGCCATCCTCCCGGCGATGCTGATCGGGGTGTTTCCGGTGATCGGGCCGCTGAACATCATGCGGCTGGGGTCGCCCCAAAGCGCCATCCTGAGCGCCGTCATCTTCAACGCCCTCATCATCATCGCCCTGATCCCTCTCGCCTTGCGCGGGGTGCATTTCCGGCCGCTGGGCGCCGGCGCGCTGCTGCGCCGGAATCTGCTGATCTACGGATTGGGGGGGATCATGCTCCCGTTCCCGGGGATCAAGCTCATCGACATCCTCGTGAACTTTTTCCGTCTTGCGTGAGGAGGTGGACACGGTGAAGGAACTGCTCTCGGAATTCCGCGCATCCGTCGTTGCGATTATATCGCTGGCCGTCCTGTGTTGCGGTCTCTACCCGGTGATCGTGTGGGGCATCGCCCAGGCGGTGTTCCCCGACATGGCAAACGGCTCGCTGCTGACGGCGGGAGGCAAGGTCGTGGGGTCGTCGCTTATCGGGCAGGGGTTCAGTGGGTCGGGATATTTTCACCCGCGACCGTCGGCAGCGGGGCAGGGGTATGACGCCGCGTCTTCCTCGGGCACGAACCTGGGGCCCACATCGAAAAAGCTGATCGAAGACGTGAAGCAAAGGGTCGCGGACTACCGGGCGGAAAACGGCCTGCCCCCGGGAATCCTGGTTCCGGCAGACGCCGTGACGTCGTCGGCGAGCGGCCTGGACCCCCACATCAGCCCTGCGAACGCGAACCTCCAGGCGGGAAGGGTCGCCGCGGCCCGCGGGATGGCGAAAGAGGATGTCCTGAGAAGGGTGCTGGCCCATACGGAAGGAAGAACCCTCGGGATCTTCGGGGAGCCGCGGGTGAACGTCCTGATGCTGAACCTGGATCTGGACGGTAAACTGTAACCAATGCCGGAAGAGCGGGCCGACACGTTTCTCCGAATGATCCGCCGCGCCGGGCGCGGCCGGCTGAAGGTCTACCTCGGGTACGGCGCCGGCGTCGGGAAGACATACCAGATGCTCCTCGAGGGGCACCGCCTGAAGGACGAGGGGATCGACGTCGTCATCGGCCTGGTGGAGACCCACGGACGTCCGGAAACCGCGAAGCTGATCGAGGGGCTGGAGGTCGTCCCTCGCCGTCGGCAGGAGTACCGGGGGGTGGTCCTGGAAGAGATGGACCTGGACGCCGTCCTCGCCCGGAAACCCCAGGTGGCCCTCATCGACGAGCTGGCGCACACCAACGTTCCCGGAAGCCGGAACCCCAAACGGTACCAGGACGTCCAGGACATCCTCGCCGAGGGGATCCACGTCGTCACCACGCTGAACATCCAGCACCTGGAAAGCCTCTACGACATGGTGGAGAAGGCGACCCACGTCAAGGTCCGGGAGCGGATACCGGACACGGTGCTGGCCGAGGCGGACCAGCTCGTGAACGTCGACTTGACGACCGAGGACCTTCGGAAGCGCCTGCTGGAGGGGAAGGTGTACCCGCCGGAGAGGATCCAGACCGCGCTGGAGAATTTCTTCAAGGTGGCGAACCTGGAGAAGCTCCGCGAGTTGACCCTCCGGGAGCTCGCCGCGCAGATCGACCAGCGCCGGCGGGAAACCCCGGAGGAGGAGGCCGCGGGGACCCCGGACCAGATCATGGTGTGCCTGAGCTCCCGGGGACCCAACAGCGAGATGCTGCTTCGATACGCCTCCCGGCTGGCGGGAAAGCTCAACCGGAACTGGTATGCCGTCTACGTCCAGACCCCTTCGGAAGAACCCACCGTCATCGACTCCCGCACGCAGCGCATCCTGTCCGGAACATTGACCCTCGCCAAGCAACTGGGCGCGATGGTCTTCACGTACAAGGGGGAGGACATCCCGGACACCCTTCTCCGTTTCGCCAGGGAGTACCGGGTCGGGACCATCGTGGTGGGTTGCCCGAGCCCGGTCTCTGCCTGGAAACGGCTGTTCGGGGCCGACAGCACGGTGGACCGCCTGATCCGCGACGCGGGTGGGATGACGGTCGTGGTGCTCGACACGCGGAAAGGGGAGGCGCTTCACTCCCGGCCATCCCGTGGGACACCCGACACGATATCGCTTCCCGAGCGGGAGACGGAGCCCCCCGGGCATGCGGAAACAATACAACCGGTGCTGAGCTCCCTGCTGAGCCCGGGGCGCATCCTGATATGGAACCAGCCGGTGCGGAAAGAACTTGCCCTGCGCACGCTGGTGGACGCGGCGGTTTCGGACAGCGGGATCGGCGATCCGGCGACGGTTCTCGGGCGGGTCCTGAAGCGGGAAGAGGAGGGATCGACGTTCTTCAACGAGGGGATGGCGTTCCCTCATGCGCGCGTCGACAACCTGGATGCCCCTCTCGTCGCGATGGGTGTCACCCGCCAGGGAGTGCAGGATGTGTCCACGGGAAGACCGGTGGATTATATCTTCCTGGTACTTACGCCCTCCCGGTTCCCCGACATGCAGGTCCGGATTCTGGGCCTTCTCGCGCGGGTTTCCAGGAATCGCCACCTTCTTCTCAGGATCCAATCCTGCCGCACACCGGAAGAGGTCCTGTCCGCCGTTCAGGACTGGGAGGCGCTGCAACCTGATTTCAATTTACCGGCATGATCGCGTTATAGTACTATGTTTTATTACATATTATTTCCCTCCGTGATCATCCATCAGTATTTTCGATGTTCGATCACACGCCCAGGGCCGCCGGCTGGGCCGGGTCATGAATTTAAAAAAAATGGCCGACCGGATAAGAAAGGTATTTCCTTGGTCGGTAGTGAAAATGTATACTGAATTCAATTTCCGGAACTGTTCGTCGTAAGCGACTTCATTCAGATAAAAACAGGACCCATTCATCGGTAATCAACCCATCAGACATCGGCGTATGCTGACCAACGGAGGGCGTCATTATGAGGAGGGTACTCGTCAAGTTGTTGATTCTCGCCTTCGTGGTTCCCGTAATTTTCATCTGGCTGCAGCGGGAATGACGGCGCACGGGGCCCTGCCGGCGCCCCCGGCGATCCCGGCACCACCGGCCCCCCCGGAACCTCAGGGACCGGAATCGCGGCCGAGGAAACTTGCGTGGTTTGTCACTCCGCAGGACAACCGAACAGCGTTCATGCGATGCACCGGGTCGATCCGACCACCGGGGTCCGGATTCCCCCGGGAACGGTGTCCGCGACGGTCACCTCCGTCACGTTCGGGGCCCCCGTCGGAGACAACGTTCCAGTTACGGTCGCCTTCACCTTCGCCGCGACCGACATTAACGGGACCGACATCACTTCCGCCATCGACCTGACCACGGTCAACAGCAGCGGGGTGCTCTCCTACCTGCGGTTCACCCTGGCGAAGCTGGTGGCCGGCACGAACGGCGACTCGGACGATTTCAGCGTGTTCGAGCACCGGCCCGGGCAAAGCGGCAGCGGGCCGTATTACGAGAACGGCCCCGCGGGCATCTCCGGGGATCCCGCGGCCGGGACGTATACGTACGTCTTCCCGGCCAACTCCGTCCGGGTTTCCGACGGGTACGTGGATAGACGTGGTCATGCGGATGAACGTCGAGGTCAGGGCGCTCCCGATGGCGCTCTTCACCTCCGACACGTTCTACGACACGGGCGAGCGGAGGCCGGTATTCCAGGCTGTTTACGACTCCGTGCCCCCCGTCGGCGGCGGGGTGGGCGTCGTTCCGGACGCGACATACCCTGTCAAGAACTCCGTCAGCACCGCGGCCTGCAACGCCTGCCACGACCCGCTGGCGATCCACGGCGGCTCCCGGCGCGAAATCAAGCAATGCCAGTCCTGCCACAATCCCAAGCTCGAGCTCGCGTATGTGAACTCCGACCTGATGAACATCGCCCACAAGATCCACGCCCACCAGATCGAGGGGATCCAGGACCTCGGTGAGCTCGGCGATTTCAGCGAGGTGACGTACCCCCAGGACATCCGGAACTGCACGCGGTGCCACCAGGGGCCCGATACCGATAACACCTACGACAACTGGAAGAACCGCCCGACGATCACCGCTTGCACCTCCTGCCACTACACGACCAGCTTCGTTTTCCCGGCGCCCGCCGGGAAGACCGCGCACACGGGGGGGCCGTTGGCGAACAACGCGACCTGCGTGACGTGCCACCCCGCCGAGGGGGAGGGATTCGGCAAGTCCGTCACCGTGGCGCACGCCACCGAGAACTCGACGCCCAACAACCCGCAGCTGCCGGGAACCCTGGTCAGCTTCGAGTACGGGATCGACGAGGTCACGGTAAACGCCTCCAACGTGGCGACCATCAAGTTCTGGATCAAGAAGGACGGCGCTTACGTGAACCTCGGAACCACCACGATCGCCCGCCCCTCCGGCTTCACCGGCGGGCCGTCGTTCCTGTTCGCCTACGCCATGGCGCAGGACAACATCACCGCGCCCGCGGACTACAACAACCTCGGAAGGACGGCCGGCCAGCCGGAGAGCCTTTCCATCGTCGACCTGCCGATCGTCGCCCATAACGACGACTTCTCGCAGTACACGGTGCAGCGGGCGGACGCCTTCCCGGTCGGGGCAACCATGCGGGCGGTCGCCCTCCAGGGGTACTTCACCCAGACGTCCGGCGGGACCGGACTCGATAACGTCGGCCGTCACACCTTCTCCGTCGCCAAGGAGGTCACCGGCGACGCGGTCCGCCGGGTCGCCGTCGAAAGCGGCTACTCGAACGGGAGGCCGGTCGGCTGCCTGGAGTGCCACGAGATCTTCGAGGGGCACGGCGGCAACCGGGTCAGCAACGCCCAGGTCTGCGTGATGTGCCACAACCCCAACCTCTCCACCAGCGGCCGCACCATCACGGGCACCATCAACCCCGATATCGTGGCGCTCTTCGGGAGCAATCCGCTGACCTACCCGGAGGTCTCCAACAACTTCAAGGAGCTGATCCACGGGCTGCACGCGGCCTCCAAACGGGTCGAGAACTTCGTGGACATCCGGAACCGCCAAGGCGGCGTCCTTCTCCTTGGGGACGAAATCACCTATCCGGGCGATCCGTCCCATTGCGGGAAGTGCCACCTGAACAACCTGTACGGGGAGATCGAGGCGACCGACCGCCTGTTGACCATTGCGAAGACCACGACGGGCGTTGCGTCGGAAACCATCGACAACATTGTCGCCGCGCGGGCCAGCGTGCCCAACGCCACCGACGAGGTGAACACGCCGGCGGCGTCTGCATGCGGCCATTGCCACGATTCCACCACAGCGCGCAGCCACTTCATCACGATGGGCGGGGAGCTCCGGGCGCCCCGCGGCACGGCGACCATAGGGCCGCCGCAGCCCGGCGTGTTCAAGAAGTAAGGAACCGGGGCCTCCCGGCCCGCGGGTAGTACCGCCCCCGATCGCCGTTCCCGGCGATCGGGGGCTTTTTCATGCCTCCACAAACCAGGCCACCGGGACACAAGCCACGGAGGGAACTTCTCTACGGAAGGTACGTACGGGAAAGCTGTCGATGTCAGGGTAGGCGCTTTCGGGGGACAGACTTCGATTTATCGATAAAGGGCGGAGGGGAAGTCTGTCCCACGCCCAGTTACGTACGGAATTGCGGCCGACACACCCAGAGCCACCTCCACAGGCCCCCCCCTGTAATCCAAAAACCCGATACAAGCCACGGCGTCACAAGCCACAAAGTCACCGGCCACCGAGAGAACTTCTCTGCGAAAGGTACGTACGGAGAAGCTTCCGATGTCAGGGCAGGCGCTTCGGGGGACAGACTTCGATCCAGAGGGGGACACTCTCGGTTCATCGATAAAGGGCGGAGGGGAAGAGTGTCCCCCCACGCTCAGAAGACACGACCCCTGCGGGAAGGTATTCGTGCTCGGTGCGACCCTTGCGGCGAGCTAAGCCCCCAAGACACAAGCCACCAGGACACAAGCCACCAGGACACAAGCCACCAGGACACAAGCCACCAGGACACAAGCCACCAGGACACAAGCCCTCAAGACACAAGCCCCGGGGAGAACTTCTCTACGGAAGGTACGTACGGAAGAACTATCGATATAGGCGTAGGCGCTTTCGGGGGGCGTTCTTCGGTTTATCGATAACGGGAGGAAGGGGAAGAGCGCCCCCCGCCCAAGAGCCGCCCCCGATCGCCGGTGCCGGCGATCGGGGGCTTTTTCATGCCGCTACCAGGTTTCGTTCCCGTGGCACGTCGTGGCGCAGGTGCGGGTTTCCGGAACGTATGCGGTGATGCTTGTGCCGGCCCCGCCGACGGTCACCGATGCGGGACCTTCCATCGCGGGCGTCGACAGCGCGGTGAAATGGTTCCCGGCAAGCGCGGTGGTGTTGTGGCACGACCGGCACGTGGCGGCCGTGATCCCGAGCGCGCTGGTGTGCCGCCGGTGGTCGCCGGAGGAGTAGCCGTTGTGCTGGGCGGTGCCGTATGTCGTGGCATGCCGTGCACTGGTTGTTCACGTCGATCGAGCCGGTTTGCCAGGAGGGCGTCGCCTGGCCGCCGTGGCAGCTGACGTTCGAGCAGGACAGCGCGGAAGAGGCGCTGTTGAACGAAGGGGCGCCGCTCTTGGCATTATACGTGGCCTGGAACGCCGACTTCGCCGGGGGACGACCGGGTTTTCGCCTGGTTGTAATGGTCGAGCGTCTCGGCTGCCCAGGCCGTTGTGGCAGGTGGCGCATGTCCAGGGGGGTCTGCGCGCTGGTCAGGGAGAAGTGCACGGCGTGGGCCCCGGCGATGTTGGGATACGGAGCGCCGGCGGGTGGGGCGCCGTCCGGCGGGGTCCCGTGGCAGGAGGTGCAATTCGTCTGCGTCAAAGGCGAGGCCGTGTGGCATGTCAAGCAGACGGGACCGGTCTTCGTGGACGTCCCGGAAACGTCGTGGCATGCGTTGCACGCGGACGGGAACGTCGCGGAGGTCACGTTGTAATGGGTTCCGCTGTCGAACGGCACGGAGTGCTGCTGTTCGTAGGAACCGTGGCACATCGTGTTGTTGTAGCACCCGGCCTCACTGCCCGCGGGGCCCGTGAAATGGCACCGGGCGCAGACCGGCGCGTTGTCGAGGTCCGTGTCGACATGCGTGTAGGTCTTCCCGCGCCAGGGAGCCTGCGGGTGCGGCGCGCCCGTGCCGTGGCATTCGAGACAGGTGACCCCGGAACCGCCGCCGGACAGGCCGGCGCCGTGGCAGATCTGGCAGGAGGCGAACCCGGAGCTGCCGGGCTTCCGCTTCGCGGCGGCGCCGTGGTTCTGCGGGGCGGTCCAGTCCGCGACGGGGCCGTGGTGGCATCCCGCGGTGTTCGAGAAGCAGGAGACCTTCGAGATCCCGCCGGAGAGATCCGCGCCGTGGCACTCCGCGCAGGAGCCGGCGCTGCCGGTGTCGGCGTAGTCCAGCGTGGCCGCCGGCGCGTGCGACCCGCCCGCGGGCAGGACGACCCACCCGGGAACCGATTGGCCGGAAGGGTCCACGTGGTACGACGACGTCCCGTTTCCTCCTCCGGGCGAATTGGCGGAGGAACATCCGGCGGCCAGGGCGACGGCCGCCAGGAGCAGCACTCCGACTGGCAACGAATGCCTCGCGGGCCGGTTGTCCCGAGCACCGACATCATCCGATCCTCCTTCTCGCGGGCCCATTCGCAACCCGGGCCTAACGGTGGCACTGCTTGCACTGCACGGTGTTCTTGTTCCCATGGCACCGGTAGCAGGAGCCCGGATCGATCCTGCCGTCCATCCGATGGGCGACGATGTAGTTCCCCCGGTGCGGGGACCGGAGGTCGGGCCGATCCCCCGTCTTCACGTTCGGCTTGAGCTCCTCCTTGCCCGCGTGGCAGGTCTGGCAGAAGTTCGGCGCGTGGCAGGAGGAGCAGAGGTTCTGCCCCTGGCGGGCGTATATGCCGTGGGAGTCGACGAAGGGCCGGGAATGGCGGACGGTCCCGTACGGTTTCAACGTCCCCTTGGAGACGTCCTGATGGCACTCCAGGCAGTCGGCACGGCCCGCCGGCAACTTTTCCGGGTGGCTCGGCGGCACCGACGGGGTTTTCGAAACGGCGGAGCAGCCGAACGACAGGGCGAGCAAGGCAGCCCCCAGGATGCTCAACCGGCAGGCGCGGTGCATCATTTCTTCGTTCCTCCCGTTTGGATGCCGAAGTCGTAGCTCAGCCGGACCAGTCCGGCGAGGTCCTTCTCGTAGACGGGGTCCCGCGAGAAGGTGAGGTTTCCCGAGAGCTGCAGCGCGTCCAGGAACCGGTATCCGGCGGTGGCGACGACCTGGAACGCGTTTTTCTTCGAGGAGATGCTCTCCTTGTAATACTGGGCGATGGCGTCCAGGGTCAGCCGGAGCTTGTCCGGGGAGTACGTGGCGAAGGCGCGGAACTCGTTGTATTCGTTCTCGTCCCGGTCCGCGGCGGTGAAGGCGGCGGACGCTCCCGCCATGTCCTTGCCGCCGTTGTATCCGTACCGCACCCCGATCTCCCCCCGGTTGGCGTCCCCCGGGTCCGAGCGGTCGTGGCGGATGTTTTTCCCCCGACCTCGAGCGTCCACCCGGGAGCGAATCCCCAATCCATGATGATGAAGATCTTCTGGACGTCATCCGTGTTGTCCGCCGTGGGGTGCGTGAAGACCGGGTTCAGCGCGGGACGGAAGAGCGCTTCGTAGGAATAGGTTTCGTAGCCGGCGGTGATGTCGAAGGCCGAACCGGGAACGAACCGGATGGCGTACCGCTGCGACGCCATCTCACTGACCTCCCGGTCGTACGCCGCCTGCCCGTTGATCTCCACTCCCTTCGCGATCCGCAGCCACAGGTCGCCGCCGATCAGCTCGCGGTCCTTGTCCCCCGTCGACCCGTCCTCCTTCAGGTACGAGAATCCCACTTCGACGATTCCCGCCCGGGCGTAGAACAGGCGGCCTCCGTAAAGGGAGTCGCCCCGCTCGACGTTATCCAGGATGGAATACTCCACGGGGATGCCTGCGTACAGGGAGAATCCCACCCCCAGAGGGGTCGTCATCTTGACGAACGCGCCGTCGAGGGTATCCATCGCCGCGCCTTCCGTCAGGAAGAACCGGCCCAGCTTCGCCTGGGCGTTGCCTTCGGGATGCAGGTATTCGAGGTAGAGGCTGCTGATCTCCCCCGAGGCCCCGTCCGTCTCCGCTGTCCTCCCCGAGATCGACGCGTCCCCAGCCCGAGAATCGGAAGAAGAGCGGCTTTCCGCCCAGGTTTCCCACGTCCGCCGACAGGTACTCATACAGCGGGGCGTACGTGTCCTTCTCGACCCCGGCATGATCCCTCTGGTAGAGGAGGCCGTACGTCCTCGAGGATAAATTCACGTCCGCCGCGGAGGACGGTGCGGCAAGCGGGAGGAGCAGGCAAAGGGTGACGGCAGTGGAGAGGATTGCGGGAAGGATAAGTTTCAGGTGCCTTGTTACGGTCGTCCGGTATGCC
The DNA here is from genome assembly GCA_963741515.1 of uncultured bacterium. Classification (GTDB taxonomy): domain Bacteria; phylum Desulfobacterota; class Deferrimicrobia; order Deferrimicrobiales; family Deferrimicrobiaceae; genus UBA2219. The sequence goes on along the minus strand of CAVUIA010000007.1, from coordinate 129,272 downwards.
ATTCGACCTCCCCGTGGGACAGTTCTTGAAGCGTGCTCAGGAGACGGTCAGAAGGTTAAGGGACGCCGCGACATTGGTTAGTGACAATCACGTTCATTATACTTATTTGGAAAATTGGAACACCATTTTTTTTTCACCACCCCAGCGCCAGCTTTACCCCCAGCGCTCCCCCCGCCGTCAGGAACAATGCCCGCACCAGGCCATGCCCTTGCCGCCGCCCGATCCGGGAACCGATATAAGCTCCCAGCATGGAACCCGCCGTGGAAGGGACCATCAGGCGGACGTCGGCATGCCCGGCCGCGCTGTAGACGGCAACGGCGAAGCTGTTCAGAAAGAAGGCGAGCACGTAATAGGAGCCGAGCGCGGCAAGCAGAGGCATCCCACGGGTTTTCGACAGCAGGATCGAAGTGAGCAGTCCGTTGCCCGATCCGAAGAACGATTCATACGCCCCGATAGGGAAAGCCAGGATGCCGGTCAGGCGGCGCGAGAGGAGGGGCCTGCTTTCCGTGCGGCCCAGCTCGGGAAAGAATGCCACGACCAGCACCAGGCCGATGATGATCGTGCCGATGACGCGCTGCAGGATCCGCGGATCCGCGCTGCGCACGATGACGGTCCCGGCAAAAGCGCCCGCCAGCCCGCAAAGGATCATGATCCTGAGCAGCGGCCAGTCGACGGTCCGGCCTTGCAGGTAATTGCGGGCCGCGATCGGGGTCCAGGCGGCGCCGTTCAGCTGGTTCGATGCGATCACCGCCGGCAGGGGGAATCCGAGGAAGAGCCAGACCGGAGTCGTCAGGATCGCCGCGCCGGCCCCGCTCATGGAACTGAGCATCGACGCCAGGAACGCGACGGAGAATATGATCAGGATCTGCGTCATGGAAATGCGAAAGGGAACCCGGCCGTTGGCCGGGCTCCCTTTATTTCGTGCCTCAAAACCGGTATGGCCCGGTTCAGAATCGGGGCAGTTTGCTGATTCTTTCTTCCTCTTCGATGGCGTGAATCAGGATTTTCATCTGGCCTTCAAGCGCTTCCGTGGCGAAGTTCGCCGCCTGTTTGGAACTTTCGGCGAAGGTGAGCTTGTGATCGATTATCCTGCTGATCAATACGCCGGCCTTCTGCACTTTCGACATCACTTCCTCGGGTTGTCCGGCCAGCATGGAAAGCAACGTGCTGTAGAACAAGGCGTATTCTTCCTTCAGGAAGGCTTGCAGCTTCGTACCCCTGGCGTCCATGTCGGCAAAATACCGATCTCCCTCCGGACCCATGCACCAGATCTCGTCATAGGGTTTGCGGGCCTCGATCTCGGAGTGATTCACCAGGAAATATGTGAGAATATCCCTGAGTTCCTGCGCCATGCCTTGAAGATGCTTCACCATGGGATCTATAGCCATCGTTGTGCCCTTCCGGAAGATGTGATTTGAAAGCAAAACCGAGCGAATTTTATCCCTTCCGCGGGGCGATGGCAATAAAAAACAGGTCGGGAGGTGACCGCATGCTGATGGAAATCGAGGGCACCCGGTTCGAGGTCGAAATGTACGACTGCGCCGCGGCGCGGGAGCTTCTGAAGGCCCTTCCGCAGCAGATCTCCATGTCCCGGTGGGGGGATGAATTCTACGGATCGCTGGCGGGGAAAGTGGATCCCGCGGGCGATCCCCGACGGGATGTTTTCGAGGTCGGGGAAGTCGCCTTCTGGCCCCCCGGAAACGCTCTTTGCATATTTTTCGGCCCCACGCCCGCCAGCCGGGGCACGGAGCCGCGCATGGCCTCCCCGGGGGTGGCTTTGGGAAGGATCAAGGGCGACGCATCGGTTTTCCGGAGCTACGGCGCATCCCTGCGGAACGTGAAGATCCACGAGGATCTCCTGACTTGAAAGGAAAGCGGGGCGGAATTGGATTACGATATCCATATAAAGGAAATGGGGGTGTAAGCGACGTTCCATAGTGTGCCTGTCCACCCGCGATCTTGAGGAGGGGGCATCCGATGACCGCCGAACACGATCGACTGGAAGAGGCTCGGGAAAAGAAGGCCGCCTGGAAGAAGTGGGGGCCGTACCTCAGCGAACGGCAGTGGGGCACCGTGCGCGAGGACTACAGCGAGAACGGCGACGCCTGGAATTTCTTCACCCACGATCAAGCCCGCTCGCGGGCCTACCGCTGGGGCGAAGACGGGCTGGCGGGCATTTCCGACGACAAAATGCGCCTGTGCTTCGCGCTGGCGCTGTGGAACGGGAAGGACCCCATCCTGAAGGAACGGCTCTTCGGCCTGACCAACAGCGAAGGGAACCACGGCGAGGACGTCAAGGAATACTACTTCTACCTCGACAGCACGCCGACCCACTCGTACATGAAGTTCCTCTACAAGTACCCGCAGGCGGCCTTTCCCTACGCCGACCTGGTGGAGACGAACCGCCGCCGCACCCGGGAAGAGATGGAGTATGAACTCCTCGACACCGGCGTCTTCAATGACGACCGATACTTCGACGTCTTCGTCGAATATGCCAAAGCCGGTCCGGAAGACATGCTGGTCCGGATCACCGCGGTCAACCGGGGACCGGAAGCGGCGGAACTGCACCTCCTGCCGACGCTCTGGTACCGCAACGACTGGGCGCCGTGGATCGCCGAAGTCAGCAGGGCCGCCGGGAAACCGGATCTCAAGCAGATCAAGGCGGCGGCGGGCACAAGCGCGGTCGCGGCGACGCATCCGGTTCTGGGGGAGTACACCCTCTGCTGCGAAGGCGAGGTGCCGCTGCTCTTCACCGATAACGAAACGAACTACGAACGGCTCTTCCCCGGGCAAAAGAGCGGCAGCCCCTACGTCAAGGACGGCATCGACAACTGCGTGGTGCAGGGCAATCAAGGCGCGGTGAATCCCGAAAAGCGGGGCACCAAGGTCGCGGCGCACTATCGGCTGGCGGTGGGCCCCGGGCAGTCGGCGACCGTGCGGCTGCGCCTGACCCGCCAGGCCTCTCCATCCGGCTTCGGCGCGGAGTTCGAGGAGACCATGGCCGCCCGGCTGCGGGAGGCGGACGAGTTCTACCGCTCGGTGACCCCGCCTTCCGTCTCCCCGGACCAGGCCAACGTGATGCGCCAGGCCGTCGCCGGCATGCTGTGGAGCAAGCAGTTCTACTTCTTCGACGGCGACAACTGGCTGGACGAGCACCGCTCCAACCCCCTCCATGCCGGATATCATGCCTCCCGGAACTCGGAGTGGTTCCACATGGTCAACGAGGACATCATCTCGATGCCCGACAAGTGGGAGTACCCCTGGTACGCGGCCTGGGACCTGGCCTTCCACACGCTCCCGCTCTCGATCGTGGACCCCGACTTCGCCAAGGAGCAGATGGAGCTGATGCTGCGCGGGCACTACCTGCACCCCAGCGGCCAGATGCCCGCCTACGAGTGGAACTTCAGCGACGTGAACCCCCCGGTCCACGCCTTCGCGACGCTCTTCCTGCACCGCACCGAGCAGGCGCTGCGCGGCGAAACGGACGTGGATTTCCTCAAGTCGGCCTTCGGCAAACTGGTGCTGAACTTCACCTGGTGGGTGAACCGCAAGGACCGGTTCGGCAAGAACGTCTTCGAGGGGGGCTTCCTCGGCCTGGACAACATCGGCGTCTTCGACCGCAGCGCCCCGCTTCCCACGGGCGGCCACCTGGAGCAGGCGGACGGCACGGCGTGGATGGCCCTCTTCAGCCAGAACATGCTGTCGCTCGCGTGCGATCTCGCCGCCCACGACCCCACCTACGAGGCCATGGTCGTCAAGTTCGCCGAGCACTTCTACTACATCGCCGCCGCCATGAACCGTCCCGGGCAGGACAGCATGTGGGACGAGGAGGACGGCTTCTACTACGACCTGCTGCGGCTCCCCGACGGCAGCGCCACGCGGCTCAAAGTTCGCTCGATGGTGGGGCTCCTGCCCCTGTGCGCGACGACCGTGGTCGAGGCGTGGCAGCGGGAGCGCGTCCCCCTGGCGATGGCCGGGATCCAGGACCGCCTGCGCCGGATGCCCGAGCTCCTGAAGAGCATCCACCCCACGGGGCCGGGACACCTGGGCGTGGCGGACCGGGGGATCATCGCCCTGGTCAACCCGGAGCGGCTCCGCCGGATCCTCACGAAGATGCTCGACGAGAACGAGTTCCTGAGCCCCTACGGCATCCGCTCGCTTTCCCGGTTCCACGAGCGGCACCCGTACCTCTTCCACGTGCACGGCCAGGAGTACCGGGTGGACTACCTGCCGGCCGAGTCGAACACCGGCATGTTCGGCGGCAACTCCAACTGGCGGGGCCCGATCTGGATGCCGGTGAACGCGATCATCATCCGGGCGCTGCTGAACTTCTACATGTACTACGGCGACAATTTCAAGATCGAGTGCCCCACGGGATCGGGGAAGATGATGAACCTCTTCGAGGTGGCCAGGGAGATCGCCGACCGGCTCGGCCGGATCTTTCTGCGCGACGACCGCGGCCGGCGACCCGTCAACGGCGGCTCGGAGAAATTCCAGGCCGATCCCCACTGGCGCGACCACATCCTCTTTTACGAGTACTTCCACGGCGACAACGGCGCCGGTCTTGGCGCCAGCCATCAGACCGGCTGGACCGGGCTGGTGGCCAAGCTGATCCAGCTCTTCGGCGTCATGGATCCCGACCGGATGCTGGAAGGCGGCGTCAAGGGCGCTTTCAAGGTCATCCCGCGGGGATCGTGACGATCGGCTGCCCTTTCGCGGGGCCGCTGTCCGTCAGCGAGAAGATGATCATCAGGAACGAAAAGACCTGCTTCGACCGGTAGTCCCGGTTTTCGATCCAGAACCAGCAGCCTCCGTAGGGTATGGACACGAAGGCGTTGTCCGGTTTCTCCTGTCCGCTGCGGATCCGGATCATGGGCTTGTAGCCGACGGCCGCGTCCGTGTCGAAGACCAGGGTCCGGGTCACGCTCCCGTCCTCCACGTGGGCTTCGGGCACCTCGATGGACGCGGCGGTATCCATCAGGATCTCCAGGAACGACCGGGTCACCATGGCCAGCTCCTCGTCGTTTTGGGGGGCCGACCCGTAGACCAGCCGGATGTCCTTCGTGTCCAGGCGGATCCCGAGGAGATCCCTAAGGACCCGGATGTTCTCCTGGACCTCGGGGGTTATGTTCTTCCGCTGCAGGGTCATCACGGCCCACTCTTGTTCCTTCGTCTTGTCGATCCTCATCCCCACCGCGCCCGTGGCCTGGATCCGGCGAAGCGCCGCACTGATCTTCTGGAACTCCGGGTCGGCCCCGCGGGCGCGCGCGCCGGCCCCGAACCGGTTCTGCACTCCGTTGATGGAGCTGACCATCATCTGCAGCACGGCGTCCGCCGCGTAGCCCGACTGGATGAGCGACACGACGACCCCGGGCGGGAGAGGGGTCATCAGGCTCCGTGTGAAACGTTCTCCGAGGAGCGGGTTGTAGGTGATCGTCGGCTTGTCGGCGTAGTGCCCCGAGGCCCCGAAGGTTCCCGAGTCCCAGCCGGGCGGGGTCGACCACGTCGTGCCCAGGTTGACCTGGGCCTCGAGGGCGTAGGAGTTGATGATCGAGGCGACGTCCAGGAACATCGGCGTGTCCCCGTACCGCAGCTTGACGAGGTTGAGGAGCATCATCCGTTTCCACGACGTGTTGACGGCGTGGTCGTAGTCGAACCGGTCCCGGGCGATCGTGCCCGGTCCCACACCCGCGCAGCCGGCCAGTAGCAACGCGCCCAGGCAGAACAGCCTGATGAATGCTCTCGACATTCGCTCCTCCTCTACAGCTACAGCTGCGATTCTATCGGAAGGATCCCCAGGAAGCCGATCCAGAGCCGCTTCCAGAATCCCGTATAAGGATCCACGTCGAAGGTTTTCGGCGCGCCGTCGACCGTGCCGTGCCACAGGAGGAACTCCGACCCGTCCTGGTCCCGTTTCAGCTCCACGCGAAACGCCAGCCTTCCCGCGTTCCGGTCGAACCAGTCCCCCATTCCCTGCGCGATCTCCGGGGAGGCCACCACGACGCCGATTTCGGTGTTGTGGACCACGGCCCGGGGGTCGAGGTTCATGGAGCCGATGAAAACCTTGCTTCGGTCGAACACGAACGACTTGGCGTGCAGGCTGGCCTTGGACGATCCCCCTCCCGCTTCCTTCTTCTCTTTCCGTTGCTCCGATGTCAGTTTCCTGTTCATTTCGTGAAGTTCGACCCCTCCCCGAAGGAGCGGCCTCCGGTATGCGGCATACCCGGCGTGCACGACGCTCACGTCGTTCGAGGACAGCGAGTTGGTCAGGATCCGGACCCGCACCCCCCGGGCGGCGAGGCCGGTCAGGAAGTCCGTCCCCGCATCGCCGGGAACGAAATAGGGGGAGAAGATGATCAGCTCCTCCCGAAGCCCTTCCAGGAACGGTTTCAGCTGCGGGGCCAATTGATACTCTGTCGCCCCGGCTTCGTGGATCATCTTTTCCGGCCGGTCGTACACGACGACGGCGCTTCCCCAGGAGTACCGCACCCGGCGCTCCCGGATCCGGTCCGCGAGATCGGAGTCCCGCAGCGCCTTCAGGTAGACCGAACCCGCCTGGGCGGCGACGAACTCCTCCAGCTGTCGCCGCTTTTGGGCGATTTCCTCCAGGGTGGCGGGCTCGCCGATCAGGATCGATACGGGGTAGGCCAGCTCGTTGTTCCAGTACAAGTCGAAAGCGGTCGAGACCTCCCGGGCGACCGGCCCGACGCCGAGGACGTCCAGGTCGGCGAACGCGAGGTCCGGATCGGCCTCGAAATATTCGTTGCCGATGTTGCGGCCCCCAAGGATGGCCGCCTGCCCGTCGACCGTGAAGGATTTGTTGTGCATCCGGCGGGTCACCGATCCCATGCGGGTCAGGTATTGCGACGTCCGGCCCGCCTTGCGGCTGAAGGGATTGAAGATGCGGACTTCCACGTTGGGATGGCCGTCCAGGGCGATTACGCCGGAATCTCTCCCGGCAAGATCCATGTCGTCCACCAGCAGGCGGACCCGGACTCCCCGGTCCGCCGCCTGAAGGAGCTGCCAGGTCAACAGCCGGCCGACGAGATCGTCATGGTAGAGGTAATACTGCACGTCGATGCTGCGCCCGGCGAGATGCGCCAGGACGGCGCGGGCGACGAAGGCGTCCAGCCCCTTGCCCAGCAGAAGGAATCCCGATTCTCCCGGACGCGCCTCCGCTTCCCGCGCGACCTCCCTGCCCAGGAAGGTATCCCCGGTATCGGAAAGGGCGAACGTTTCCGTTCGCCCGACATTCTCCGGCAGGGTGGCGCAGCCGCAGAGGAGGGACGACGCGACGAGGATCGCGAGGATCGCGGGGAAGGACCGGTTATTCGTCATCCCGTGAATGTCCTGTCGTCCTGCTGCCGGCCGCGCACCTAGTTCAGGTCGTCGTCTTTGTAATACTTGGTTCCCTTGGCCGTCAGCTCCAGCGCGAGGCCGTCGTCGGTGAGCTGGTAGAGCCAGACCCCCGGGGCGACGGACATGGCCCCGGCGAACGACGCTCCCTGGCCGCCCGCCTGCGCCGCCGCGGAGGTCTGCCCGCCGAGCTCCCAACCCGAGTTGACGAACGCGTCCAGGTCCTTCTGCTTCTCGAAGACCCACACCAGCCGGAACTTCTTGATCCCGATGCCGAGGCCCGCCTGGATCTCCACCATCTTCATGAACGTCGTCTTCTTCGTGGCGCTGTTCACGGCCATCCCCTTGCCGGTGCCGCTCCCCGCCACGAGGATCTTCATGCCGAAGTTGCTGAAGACGGCGTAGCCCGCCGATTTCGCGATGGCGGCCTTGGCCTGGGGCTGCGCCTTGTAAAGGCGGGAGAGGGTATCGTTGGACGTCTTCAGGATGTCCGCGCGCGCCTTCTGCTTGTCCTTCGCATCGTCGGCCCCGGACGCGCAGGGCGGATACGCCGCCGCAACCAGCAGGAGAGCGATGATGACGATTCCAAGTCGGTGAAGCTTGCCGGAAACCTGCGATGCGGCATGCATCATGGGGAGACCTCCTTTAAGAGTCACTTCGCCGCCGGTTCCTCGATCTTCTTCCATGAGGCGTCGGGGTCGTATCTCTTCATCGCCGTCGCCGCCTTCGCGGTGTTCTTCCCGAGGTCCTTCTCGTAGACGACGCCCTCCTGGTTCACGATGAAGGTCATGATCCCGGAGGAACCGTACTTCGCGGGGTACGCGACCATGGCGAACCCGAGGATCATGTTCCCCTTCACGACATAGTCGTAGCTGCCGCCGGGCGCGCTCTTTCCCTGCGCCTTGAGGATCCGGAAGTAGTACCCGTGATAGGGGACCGGTTGTTGGCTTCCCGCCTTCACCGCGTATCCTTCCCGGGCGGCCTCCGCGGCGAACGGTCCGAGGGGACTGGCCTCCTCGCCCTCGCCCGCTTTCCAGTACAAGCCGTCCTTCTTTCCCGGGGTGCTGGCGATTCTCTGCGCATATGGATAGATCCTGTCGCCGTCCCGGTCCTTGCTCGCGTACTCCCGCTGCGCGGCAACGTATGCGTGGAGCACCTCGATGGTGTTCAATTCGTTGGCGCCGATCCGCCGGTTCAGGATCTCTTCCTTCCCGGCCTTCGTGTCGAATCGCCAGGCGGACCCCTTCCTCACGATGGGGATCGGGAAGGGCCAGTTGTCGTTCCCCGCCTGCAGGATGACCTTGTCGTCGGTCTTCTTCTCCAGGGAGTTCTTCTCCTCGAACGCCTTCAGGAACCTGTCCCGGGCGGCCTTGTCCGTCACGGCGTCGCCGGAGGAGATCACGGATTCCGAGCCGGGGCCGAAGATGGCGGAGATCCCCGCCTTGTCGTCCTTCCCCATCGCATCGACAAGCGCCTTGACCGCCTCCTCCGGGGACGCGAACGTCTTCTGCTTCGCCGTTGCCGCCGCGCCCGACGCGTGGTGGGCGGAAACGGATATCATCATCATGCCGGCAAGGAATATCGCCAGCGGGAAGAGCCAGCTTCTCTCTGCAACGGATCTCGGGGACTTCATCGTCTGGGCCTCCATGGAATATCGTGCTATCTGCGGCCGCCGCCGCGCGCCTCCGCCGCCGCCGCCTCCGCGACCGCCACCCCCCCCGCCGCCGCCGCTGTAGCCGCCTCCGCCGCGGCTCGACTCGCCCCGCGCGCTCGCGCTGCGATCGGATTGGCCGGAGCCGGAACCGCTGAAGGCGTTGTCGCGGCCTCCGCTTCCGCTCCCGCGGTCGGTGCTTCCGCCCCCGCGGTCGGAGCCGCCGCCCCGGTCCATGGAGCCCGCCTGCGCGCCGCCGCTCCCGCGTTCATATCGGTCGGTGCCGCCGCCCCGGTCCATGGTGCCCGCCTGCGCGCCGCCGCCCGCCCGGTCGCCGTACCCGCGCGCCTCCCGGCTGGCCGGGGCCTGTCGCCCGGACCCCTGGCCGTACTTGTTCGCCGTCGCGGTGTCCCGATAGGAGACGCCCTGGCGGTGGCTGGGGTCGTGCTGCCATTTCCCCTTGCCGGACGCATCGGTCTGGCCCCGTCCTCCCTGGCCCTGGCGCTGCTCCTTGTATTTCCCCCGGTCGATGTCCCGGTTGATGTTCGTGTTCCGGTCGATGTCGATGTTCACGTCCCCCCCGTGCCAGTTGCAATTCCCCCACGCGTACCCCCACGCGACGCCGATGGCGACCCCGGTGAAAAACGCGCCCGCGGCATACCCGGGCGGGTAGACGGGGTAGGGCGGATAGGCGGGGTACCACCAGGTGCCGTACACCACCGTGGGGTTGTACGAAGGCACGTAGACGACCTGGGGGCTGGCGGCCTCGACGACGATGATCTGCGGCGAGCCGTCCACCGTCACCGTCTGCTCCTTGGTCGATTTCAGGTTGCCCGCCTCGTACGCCTTCTTGCGGAGGTTCTGGACGGTATCGAGGACATCCTTCTGCTGCGCGAGGAACGCGTCCCCCAGCTTCTGCGTCCATTCGATCTTGTCGCTCATCATCTGCAGGACCTGCGGGAAGTTCACCAGCGACTTGACGCTCGGGTCCCACTCCTGTTTCTCGAGCGCCTTGGTCAGCTCTTCCCCCTTGAGGTCCTTGTTCGCCTTCGCCCAGTTGTTGGCCTTCACCACCTCGAGGGGATAGGTGGAGGCCATCAGGAGCTGGGTCAGAAGGGAGTCGGGGTACAGCGCCACCGGCGCCAGGAGCTGGTCCAGCTGTTCCTGGGGAAAGGTCTTCGCCTGCGCCTGCGCGCCCCCGAGGGTCCTGGGCCAGAGCGCCTCGCCGGCAGGACCAGCATCGCCGCCAGGAAAACGCTCAACCATCGGGTGAACCGTCGGTCAGTCATCTTCGTTCCTCCTGTGGTTCCGCGACCTCTTCAGAGATGAAGCCGATTTCGGACGTTCGCCCGAATCAGCCGTATCAGTGCAAAATACAGTTAGCGCAGGAGATGGCCGTCTTATGACCACTGATAGGACAAGTTTTCTAAGGCGGCGGTGAAGAGAAAAATACCGATGGCGAAGCGCGATATTTCGCACTGCGCGATACATCGGAATCACTGTTTCCTTTCAGCGGGGAGGATCGGCGAGAAGACGTGGACCGGGGCCTTCAACGTTCTCTCCAGGATTCCCAGGAGTTCCCTCCCGACGGCTTTCGGGTCCATCGTCTTGACCGTCGGCTTCCGGATATCCCCCTTGACGGTGACGGGGATCGTTATCAGCGTCCCCCCCATGATGTAGCCGACGACCGGGATGTTCCGGACGACCACATCCGCCGTCTGGAACGGCGATATCAGCACCTCAAGGTCCTCCGTCCGGCTCAGGAGGTCAATCTCGCCGGTCGCGACGATCCCCATCGACGGCGCGTCCATCGTCACTTCCTTCAGGAGGACCTTCCCGTTTTCCATCTCCCCGCGGACGGAGAAGGTCTTGTAGGGGAATCCCTCTTTCTCGAGATCGGGCAGCTTTCCCTGGAGGATTTCGGTGACGTTCAGGTAGGTGAGGATCCTCGAAAGGAAGGTCATCTTGTTGATCCGGCCGTCCCGCGCCGTCAGTTCCAGGGGACCGCGGAGGGATCGCACCAGCGCGTCGCCCGTGCCTTTCCCCGCGACCCGGGCCGACATGCCGTATTTCCCGGTGAGGGAAACCTCCTTCCCGGACAGGCAGGCGATCGTCGCGTCGAGGTCCTCCCCGGAGGTCGACGCGGCCATCTCGACCGCGGGTCCGGCGGAATCGATCGTAAGGGCGCCCGGCGTGGAGATCCCGCAAAGGTTCGCCTCGGAGACGGCGATGCGTAAACCCTTCTCCCCGATGTCCGCCTCCCCGCGAACCTTCCGCCACGTAAGGCCCCAGGTCGAAACGGAGTCCGCCCGGACCCGGAGGACGCCGCGGACCGGGAACCCCGGGCCCCCCCGGGATTCCCGCATCGCGGACGCGTCGGTTTCGGGCTTTGCGGGGCTTTCCGGGAAGATGCTCCGCGTCAGCTTTTCGGCGTCGATATCCCCGGCGGAAACGTCGAGGTCCGCGACGATCTTCTCCCCGCCGAATTCCGCCGTCCCGGTCAACGAGAACGTGACGTTGTCCCATGACAAATCGGACGATGCCAGGCGCACCTTCTTTCCTTCCGCCGAGAGGGAAACGTTCCGGACCACGAGGGGAGCCAGCGGCTTCCAGGGGATGACGAATTCGTCCGCCTCCAGCTTCCCGCGCGCCGTGGACCGTGAGGGCTTCTTCCGGTCGAGGACCGCCTCCATCTCCCCGGCGATCCGCTGGCCGGGCATCACCCGGATCGGCACGACCTTCTCGACCGTTGCGCGCGACAGCGTGCCGGCGAACATCATGTTCACGGCGTCCGGATCGAGGCGGAAAGCCGCTTTCGCGTCCGAGGCCTTGTCCCGTATCACGAGGTTGTCGACCGACAGCGTCCCGGGCGCCTTCCGGAGGGAGAGCGAGATGTCGGGCCCCTCCGGCCACGCGAGCGTCGCCTCCACATCGGAGCCGCCGTCTTTCCGCCAGGAGAGCTTCGATCCGGACACGGTGAAGGGCGCCTTGAGGGCGTACTGGTTCGGGATGCCGAAGCGTGCGTACGCCCACCTCGCCGCCTCGATGCCGACTTCCCCCCGGAGAGACGCGGCGACCCGGTCGACGCCGTCCCGATATCCATGCAGCCGCACGTCGCCCCGCGCCGTCGTGTCGCCAAGGGAGGCCTCGATTCCCGTGAGGGACAGCTCGTCCGGGGTCATGCGGAATCCCGCCGCGCGGGACCGTGACGGGCCCGGGCAGCAGGGGAGAGGACACCTCCATGCCCTCCACGCTTCCCTCCGCCTCGAAGCGCCACTTCCCCGGTTCGCGCAACGGCCCGTCGCAGGATAGGGTCGTGAATTCGGCGGCTCCCCGCACGGACTCGGACCTGCTTCACCGCGTCCCGGATTCCCTCGAACGAGGCGATCCACGGGTACAGCTCTCCCAGCGCCGCTCGCGCCTTGCCCCCGCGGATGGAGATCGACGGGGTTTCCCCGAAATCCAGCCGGCCGGTCAACGCCGGAGACGGTGGACCCGCCGAGGCTTCCCCGGAGATCCTTGACCTCGAAGCCGCTTCCTTCGTAGGAGGCCTGCCCGCCGCGGACCGCGACAGGGAAGGGGAGCCGGTCGTACCTTCCGGAGAATTCCATGCTGGAGAGGGCCACCACGGGACGGATCGACGAGAGACGCTCCCCGAGGATCAACCGCCCGGACACGGAACCCCGCGCTTCGCGGATCCGGTCGATCTCCCCGCGGAACCGCTCGTCCGGGACCAGGCGGCGGAGGAGCGGCTGCAGTTCCCCGATGTCCGCGTCCGCCGCGAACTTCCAGGTGGAACGGCGCGTCCTTCCCGGCGAATCCCATGCGGAGCGTTCCCTCGCGGGCGGACGATTTCCCGAGCCGGGCCGTCAGTCTCTTTCCCGGCGAGGATTCCCCCGGAGAGGGACGCCTCGCCTCCGACGTTTTCCAGCGTGAGGTCGATCCCCGGCACCGTGATCGTGCCGCCGCTCAACGTCGCCCGGGCCTTGAAGCTCCCGATATTCGCCAGGTCCCGCGGGGACGTTCCCCCGGCTTCCAGGGAGACCCGCGAAAGGGTGCCGCCGCGGACCACGCCGAGGGCGACCCGGACGGCCGGCACGTCGCCGGCCAGCGCGAGGATGGCCGAGCGGATCGGCGGGACGTCCGCTTCCGGTGTTTCGAGGAACACCTTGACGGCGGGGGATTCCCGGTCGACGGCCAGCCCGCCGGAAAGCCGGACCCGGGGGTCGTCGATGGAGAGATCGGAAAGGGCGGCCTGGAGACCCTTCGCCGACCATTCCGCCGACCCCTTGAAGGAATCCGCCCGGAACGCCCGGCTCCGGGCGCCGCGACGGACCGTCAGGACGGGGACGCCGCCGGCGAACTCCGCCTTCCCGTTGCGGAGCCCCTCCGACGCGATCCGGCCGCGGAGGGAAACCACCGTCTCCCCGAGCCAGGGGGCGGCCCCCGGGGCCATCCGCCCGACGAAATCGCCGATCCGGAATTTCTCCGCCTCGACGCGGGTGTCCCCGCGAAGCCCCTTCGGCTGCAGGCTGGACTCGATCGACAGGTTGTCCCAGTACCCGGACGCGCAGCGGAGCGGAGAGCGTCATCCGTTCCGGCGGCAAGCCGACCCGGGCGTTCAGGTCGCGCAGGGAAACGATCAGCCCGTCCGCATCCGACAGGTCGAGGCGTCCGTTCCGCATCGAGACGACCGTGGCGGGGGCGCTCTTTTCCAGCGCGGCGAGGAAGGAGGCGATTTTTCCCTCGACCTCCTCCGCGGAGAACGGTTTCGCGGGCTTCGGGGCCGGGGGGATTTTCACCCGGAGGTCCGCGCCTTCCAGCAGGAGGCTGCCGACGCGGACCTTGCCGCGCAGCAGGGGGAGGAGTTCCGGGGTCGCTTCGAGTTTCGGGATCTTCCCCTGCGCGAGGCCGGGGATGTCGAACGTCGCCCCTTCCACCACGACGCGCGGGCGGGGCAAGATGGCGAATCCCACCCGGCCATAGGATAAGCGGACGCCGGCCCTGCGTTCGATTTCCGAAACCGCGAGGTCCCGGACGGCCTTCATGTTGAGGAGACGCGGCGCGAGAAGGACCAGGATCGCGAGGAGGGCCGCGAGGATCCCGGCTCCCGCGAGCAGATAGAGGAAGACCCGCCTGGATCGCGTCATCGCTCCCGGTCCGCCGCCTTTCCCCCGGATGTTCTTCCGGATGATATCCGAATATAATTAATACCAGACAACCAGTCGTTCCGTCATCGGCACCCGCACCGGATGAAACCGGAAGGGACCGAGGATGAAAGACTTCGCGTCCGGGAACGATTCGCCACCGGATCCGCAGGACTTCTCCCTCGTCCTTGGCGGGCCCCTCTTCCAGCTCCTGCGTCGCGCGCATCTGTCCGACGATGCGCTGATGCTGGTGCGGCAGCGCATCGTCGTCATCTCCCTGTTCGCATGGCTGCCGCTCCTGGCTCCTCTCGGCCCTGGAAGGGCAGCTGCTGGGGCGGGAGAGCGGCCGTGCCCTTCCTGATGGACGTGGAAGTCCACGTTCGCTTCCTGCTGACGATGCCCCTGTTGATCGTTGCCGAACTGGTCGTGCACCGCCGCATGCGTCCCGTGGTGAAGCAGTTCCTGGATCGCAACCTGATCCCCGGGAGCGGCATGACGCGGTTCGAGGCCGCCATCGCGTCGGCGATGCGGCTGCGCAACTCCCTGCCCGCCGAGCTGCTGCTGATCGCGTTCGTGTATGTCGTCGGCGTCCTGATCGTCTGGCGGCAGTTCCTCGTTCTCGACACGGTCACGTGGTACGCGACGCCTTCCGCCGGAGGCCCGAAGCTGTCGTTCGCCGGGATGTGGTATGGCTACGTGAGCCTGCCGGTCTTCCAGTTCCTGCTGCTGCGCTGGTATTTCCGATTGTTCATATGGGCGCGCTTTCTCTGGCAGGTGTCGCGCATCGAGTTGAGCCTGGTCCCCACGCACCCGGACCGCGTCGGCGGCCTGGGTTTCGTTTCCAAGACGGTCCACGCCTTCGCGCCGCTCGCGGTGGCGCACGGCCTGATGCTGGCGGGAATGCTTTCCAACCGCATCTTCCACCTCGGGGCGAAACTGACCGATTTCAAGGTCGAGATCGGCCTCATGGTCGCCTTCCTGCTGTGCATCGTCCTCGGCCCGTTCCTGGTGTTCGCGCCGCGGCTGGCCGAGGCGAAACGGACGGGCCTTCGCGAATACGGCACGCTGGCCGAGCGGTACGTGCGCGAATTCGATGCCAAGTGGCTGCGCGGCGGCGCGCCCGCCGGCGAGCCGCTCGTGGGCAGCGCCGACATCCAGTCCCTCGCCGACCTGAACAACAGTTTCGAGGTGGTGCAGACCATGCGCATCGCGCCGGTGACGAAGGACGCCGTCGTCCAGCTCGTGGCCGCGGCGCTGGCGCCGGTCGTGCCGCTGGCGCTCACCATGATGCCGCTGGAAGAGCTGCTGAAGAAGCTGATCGGCATATTGTTCTGATCCCCTTCGCGCTTTTTGATATTATTTTCAGATGGGCACCAACTCTGGTCCTCGATCCGGCCTCCGACGCGAAACGCCTCGAATTCGAGGTCCTGATCTCCGACCTCTCCGCCCGGTTCGTCAACATTCCCGCCGGGACAGGTCGACGCCGAGATCGAAGACGGCCTGGGCAGGGTCCTTGCGTTCTTCGACGTGGACCGCTGCGGCCTGCTCGAGATCCTCCAGGAAGTAAAGGAAGCCCACGTCACCCACGTATCGCTCGGCGGACGGCGTCCCGACGGTTCCGATGAGAATCGACTACATCCGCCACTTCCCCTGGATTGCGGAGCGCCTGATCGACCGCGTCGAGGTCGTCAATCTCCACACCCGCGAATTGCCGCCGGAGGCCGCCGTCGACCGCGCCAGCGCGGAGGCGATGGGAATGAAGAGCTTCCTGACGATTCCGCTCCTTTACGATGGCGCCGTCCGGTACCTGATCTCGACCAACGCCGTGAGGGAAGAGAGGGTCTGGCCGGCGGAGTACCTCCCGCGGCTCCGGCTCATCGGGGAGATCTTCGTGAACGCCCTGATGCGGGAGCAGGCGGACCGGTTCGAGAGGCTGCTTTCCGAAATTTCGGCGAGATTCGTCAATCTCCCCTCCGATCAGGTGGACAGCGAAATCCGAGATACCCAGATCCTTATCTGCGAATGCCTCGGCCTCGAACGCTGCTCCCTCTTCCAGGTCTCCGGGTCCCGGCTGCGGGTGCTGCATCTGTCGCACCTGTATCAGGCTCCGGATAGCCCGCCGGTACCCGAACAGCCCGACGTGAAGGAATTGTTTCCGTGGCTGTCCGGTCGCTGCCTGCCGGGCGAGGCGGTCCTCCTCTCGAAACTGGAGGATTTGCCCCCGGAAGCGGCCACCGACAAGGCAAATCTCCAACGGGTTCGGCACTCGTTCCACCGCGGTGTTCCCGCTCAAGGTGGGAGGAACGGTCATCGGCGCTGGTGGCCTTCGCGTCCATCCGGAAGGAAAGGGATTGGCCGGAAAACCTCGTGAGATGGCTCGATCTTCTCGCCCAGGTATTTGCGAACGCCCTGGCCCGCAAGCGCAGCGAACAGGCCTTGCGGGAGAGAAAGCAGCTTTTCAAGACCGTCTTCCAATCGGTGGCGGGACAAGGTGATCGTGGCGGACAAGGCCGGAAACGTCATCATCGTCAACGAGCCGAGGACGGTTATCGTTGCGGGAGAGTCCGGCGGAGATCCTGAAGGTTTCCGCGGGCGAGAACTTTTTCGAGGTTTGCCGGCGCCTGGCGGAGGACGGGAGACCCTGCCGCCGGCACGATCCTGTCGGGCATCCAGGCCGTCCTGGAAGGATCGCCACGATTTCTCGACGGAATATCCCGGGCGACCCATCGACGACCGCGCCCTGGTACCTCGTGAACGTGACCCCGTGGCTGCCCGACCGCGGCGTCGTCATCGTGTTCGATGACGTAACGGACCTCAAGGCGACCCAGGGGGAGCTGAGGAGAGCCCTCGAGGAAGTGACGCGGATGCGGGAGCAGGCGGAGAAGGAGAACCTGTACCTCCGGCAGGAGCTGAGTTCCCTGTATTCCCCCAAGGGGATCGTGGGTCAGAGCGAGGCCATCCGCCGCGTCCTCGCCCAGGCCAAGATGGTGGCGGTCACCGGTTCCGCCGTCCTCCTGCTGGGGGAAACCGGAACGGGCAAGGGGCGGGTCGCGTCGTACATCCACGAGATGAGCTCCCGCCGCGAACGGCCGATGGTGAGCGTGAACTGCGCCGCCATACCGGAAACGCTTCTCGAAAGCGAGCTGTTCGGCCGGGAAAAGGGGGCGTACACCGGCGCCTATGCCCGGAAGGCCGGGAGCTTCGAGTTCGCGAACGGCTCGACGCTCTTCCTCGACGAGGTGGGCGAGCTGCCGCCGGAAGCGCAGGCGAAACTGCTGCGGGTCCTCGAGGAGAAGAAGATCAACCGCCTCGGAAGCCCCCGCGATATCGACGTGGATGTCCGCATCGTCGCCGCCTCCAACCGGGACCTGGGGAAGGAGGTCCGCGAGGGGAGGTTCCGCTCGGACCTCTACTATCGCCTGAACGTCTTTTCCATCGTGGTGCCGCCGCTCCGCGAGCACCGGGAGGACATCCCGATGCTGGTGGAGTCGCTCGCCCGGGAGTTCGGCGACGCCATGGGCAAGTCGTTCCGTTCCGTTTCCCGGTCCGACCTGGAGAAACTGGCCCATTACCCGTGGCCGGGCAACATCCGCGAGCTTCGGAACGTGGTCGAGCGCGCCGCCATCCTGTCCCCGGGGCCGGCCCTTAAAGTGGAGCTTCCCGCCGGCGGCGGCGGTTCCGCCCCGGCCGGGGCCCTCACCATGGACGACGCCGAACGGGAACACATACGGAGCGTTCTGGAGATGACCGGCTGGCAGGTCGGCGGCAAGGGCGGCGCGGCCGAAATCCTCGCGATGAAGCCGAGCACCCTCCGGAGCCGGATGGCGAAGCTGGGCCTTCTCCGGTCCGGCGGGCCGCGCGATATTGCCCGGTAAACGCGATACTCCGGAACAACGCCCGGACCGGGGGCGATGCCACCCTCTCGGCGCCAAGGTGTTTCCCGGCGGCGTGAACTTCAGCGTCTATGCCCGGGGATGCGCCTGGCATCGAGCTGCTGCTGTTCGACGACGCCGACGCCGCCGCGCCGTCCCGCTGCATCCGGCTCGACCCGAAACGCAACCGCACATACCACTACTGGCACGTGTTCGTCCCCGGCCTGGGCCCCCGCCAGCTCTACGGTTATCGCGTGGACGGCTCGCCGAAGCTGCTCCTTGACCCTTACGGGCGGGCGGTGGCGGTTCCCGCGGGGTACCGCCGCGATGCGGCCGCCGGCCCGGGGGACAACCTGGCCGTCGCCATGAAAAGCGTGGTGGCCGACCGGCGGGGCTACGACTGGGAGGGAGACGCCCCCCTGCGGCGGCCGTTTTCGCAGACGGTCATCTACGAGCTTCACGTGGGCGGCTTCACCCGCCACCCCTCGTCCGGGGTTCCGGAGGAACGCCGCGGCACCTACGCCGGGCTGGTCGACAAGATTCCCTACCTGCAGCGGCTCGGCGTGACCGCCGTAGAGCTTCTTCCGGTCTTCCAGTTCGACGCGCTGGACGCCCCGCCGGGGCGGGTCAATTACTGGGGCTACAGCCCGGTCTCGTTCTTCGCCCCCCATGCGGCGTACAGCTCGAGCAGGGACCCGCTCGGGCCGATCTTCGAATTCCGGGGCATGGTCAAGGCGCTGCACCGGGCCGGCATCGAGGTGATCCTCGACGTGGTCTACAACCACACCGCCGAGGGCGGGGATGACGGTCCCACCCTCTCGTTCCGCGGGCTCGCCGAGGAGGACTACTACATCCTGGAGCCGGGCACCGGCCGCCACACCAACTATTCCGGCTGCGGGAACACGCTCGACGCAAGCGACCCCGTCGTCCGCCGCATGATCCTCGACAGCCTGCGCTACTGGGTGGGGGAGATGCACGTCGACGGCTTCCGCTTCGACCTGGCCTCGATCCTCTGCCGCGACGATACGGGACGGCCCCTGGAGAATCCCGCGGTCCTCTGGGACATAGAAACCGATCCGGTGCTGGCCGGCACCAAGCTGATCGCCGAGGCCTGGGACGCGGCCGGGCTCTACCAGGTCGGGAGCTTCGTGGGCGAAAGCTGGAAGGAATGGAACGGGAAGTTCCGGGACGACGTGCGGGCGTTCCTCAAGGGGGATAACGGGACGGTGTCGCGTTTCGCCTCCCGGCTCCTGGCCAGTCCCGGATATCTACGGCCACGAGGAGCGGGAACCGGAGCAGAGCATCAATTTCGTCACCTGTCATGACGGCTTCACGCTCAACGACCTGGTGTCGTACGACCGGAAGCGCAACGAGGCGAACGGCGAGGAGAACCGGGACGGCAGCGACGACAACCTGAGCTGGAACTGCGGGATCGAAGGCCCCGCGGACGATCCGGCGGTCGAGGCGCTGCGCAACCGGCAGGTCAAGAACTTCCTGGCGATAACCCTCCTTTCCCTGGGCACGCCGATGCTTCTGATGGGGGACGAGGCGCGGAGGACCCAGGGAGGGAACAATAATGCCTATTGCCAGGACAACGAGACCGGGTGGTTCGACTGGCGGCTGCTCGAGCGGCACGCCGATGTCCACCGGTTCGCGAGCCTGGTGCTTGCCGCAAGGCTCAAGCGGGACATGGCGATCGAGGACCCGGACCTGACCCTCAACCAGATCCTCGGCCAGGCGCGGCTCGATTGGCACGGCATAAGTTTGGGACGGCCCGACTGGGGGGACGAGTCCCACAGCATTGCCCTTACGGCATGGAGTTTGGCCCGGCGGTTCGCCCTTCATCTCATGGTGAACGCCTGGCGGGAGCCGCTCGCGTTCGAGCTGCCGGCCGCGCCGCAACCGCCGGCCGGCCGCTGGCGCCGCTGGGTCGACACATCCCTCCCCTCGCCGGACGATATCGTTCCGGCGGGGGAGGCGCCCCTGGTCGAAGGTGAAAGCTATCCGCTGCCGCCGCACTCGCTGGCGGTCTTGCTGGCGCGCGTTCCCGCCGACGCGGGCTGAGGGAGGAGCCGACGTGGATCTGCAGGCGTTTTGGAGGGCGACCCAGCTGGCTGGCCGCGCCGGGGTCGGAGCGGGCCTGTCGGCCGCGGTCGCCCTGCAACTCGATCTCAAATACCCGATCTATGCGTTCATCGCCGCGGTCATCGTCACCGATCTTTCGTCTTCCCGGACAAGACAGCTCGGGCTGCTGCGCCTGGTCGCCACGGTGGTGGGAGCCGGGATCGGAGCCATGCTGAGCATGGCATTGCCGCCAGGGCCGTTGGCCCTCGGACTCGGCGTCCTGATCGCCATGCTGGTATGCCATCTCGTGCATCTGCAGGAGGGCGCCAAGGTCGCGGGCTATATCTGCGGCATCGTCCTCCTCGAGCACGGCGATCACCCGTGGTCGTACGCGTTATTCCGCCTGATCGAGACGATGCTGGGCATCGCCGTGGCCACCGCGATCAGCTTCGTGCCGATGCTGATACGGATAGAGGAGAACGACCCCCGAAAACCGGAAAAGGTCGGACCTTTCCCGATCCGGCGGGCGATGCGATAATTCGCGTCGGACGCGATATTTCGTGCCGACGGCGCCGCGGACGAAGCTCCCGCAGCGGCGCTTTTCTTCTCTGAAAATGTGATTTTCCGGCAAGTTGTAGTCTCATAGGCATCGTTCCGATGCGTTGGTCCGATTCCTGCGTTATCCATTGCATGATCCAACTACATCTGAAGATCGTCTCTTCCCGGAAAGGGGAGCGGAAGATGGTGGAGGCGTTGAAGTCCCTTCTGCTCGTGAAGGGGCTGGATAGCGGGTGCCTGGATTGCCGGCTGAACGTGGACGCCGACGACCCCTGCTCGTTCAGCTACGAGGAGGATTGGGAATCCCGGGAGGACCTGGAACGGGAAATCCGGACCGAACGGTTCACCCGCTTCCTGTCGATCCTGGAAACCGCGGCGGAAAAGCCGGTCCTGGAGTTTCGGTTCGTCAACGAGACGCGGGGCCTGGAATATATCGGGGAAGTTCTGCGGAAGGCCATTTGACCCATCGAAACGGCGTGGATAACCGGTTAACCATTTAACTAAGGAGGAGCACCATGACTCTCGCGAATTTCTTTTCGGCATCCGAGGCAAGGACCGACCGCTGGCGCCAGCTGAACGCGACGGCGCGCGCCTGGGAGGCTTCCGCCGCGCAGGGGAAACCCGATGAGAAGCTGCACGCCGAGGCCGCCCAGCTCATCGCGGAGATAACCCCGCTCGAAGGCTATTGGGCCTATCCCGGGCTCCCGGCTGATGGCCACGATCAACGAGGCCGTCGAGCAGCGCAACGCGGCGGTGTTCGCCCGCCTCGTGCAGAAGATATCCAATGCGCTGCTCACCGGCTCCTACCGCTACGAGAGCGGCGCCTGGGACCCGCTGCAGGAAGGCGAGGAGCGGACCCCCGACATCCTGCCGCCGGACGTCCAGGCGGACGATTCCCACAAGCCGTACTTCGAGGTGCTGGTGGTCACGCCCAACGACCCGAAGGTGTGGGAACGCGCCCGGAACGAGCTGAGACGCCTGCGCCGGCCGGAAGACCTGTTCAACTACGAGCTCGTCCAGGTCGGCAGCTTCGAGGACGGGGTCATCGGCACGATCTTCAACCACAACGTGCAGGCCGTGGCGATCTATGACGGCTTCCAGTTCCGCTCCCGGCACGATCTGCCCGTCCTGCGCGAGTTCCTGGGGCGCACCCTGCGCGTCGATCCCGCCAGCATCGCGCCCGGCGTGCTCGCCACCACGCTCGCCCGCGCCATCAAGAACTACCGGCCCGAGCTCGACATCTACCTGCTGACCGACCGGGCGATCGAGCAGCTCGCCGGCAGCGAGGAGGCCGCTCCCTTCCGCAGGATCTTCCACAACGTCGAGGAGGTCATGGAGGTCCACCTCTCGATCCTCGACGGCGTGAGCGACCGGTACGAGACGCCCTTCTTCTCGAACCTCAAGAAATACGCGCAGCGGCCCATCGGGACCTTCCACGCCCTGCCGATCGCGCGGGGCAAGTCGGTCTTCCGCTCCAACTGGATCCGGGACATGGGCCGGTTCTACGGGATGAACCTGTTCCTCGCCGAGTCGTCGGCGACCACGGGCGGGCTGGACAGCCTGCTCGAGCCGACGGGCAACATCAAGAAGGCCCAGGACATGGCGGCCCGGGCCTTCGGCGCGAAGCGCGCGTTCCTCGGCACGAACGGCACCTCGACGTCGAACAAGATCGTCGTGCAGTCGATCTGCAAGCCGGGCGACATCGTGATCGTCGACCGCAACTGCCACAAGTCGCACCACTACGGCTTCGTGCTCGCGGGCGTGCAGCCGTACTACGTCGAGGCCTTCCCCCTGACGCAATACTCGATGTACGGGTCCGTGCCGCTGCGCACGATCAAGAAGGCGCTGCTCGAATGCAAGGCGGAAGGGAAGCTGGACCGCGTGAAGGCGGTGGACATGACCAACTGCACCTTCGACGGCCACATGTACAACCCGAAGCGCGTGATGGAGGAGTGCCTCGCGATCAAGCCGGACCTGATCTTCATCTGGGACGAGGCCTGGTTCGGGTTCGCCCGCTTCACCCCCTTCCACCGCCGGCGCACGGCCATGGGCGCCGCCGCCGCGCTGACCGCCCGCTACCGGGACCCCGCGTACCGCGACGAGTACAAGGCGTTCGCGGCGAAGGCCGGCAAGCTCGACCCGAAGGACGAGAAGCTGCTCGACATGCGCCTGCTGCCGGACCCCGACAAGGTGCGCATCCGGGTGTACCAGACGAACTCGACCCACAAGTCGATGTCCGCGCTGCGCCAGGGGTCGATGATCCTGGTGTGGGACGAGGACTTCCACAAGGTGGAGGGGCCTTTCCAGGAGGCGTTCCTCGCCCACACCTCCACCTCGCCGAACCAGCAGCTCATCGCGTCGCTCGACGTGGCGCGGCGGCAGATGGAGCTGGAGGGGTACGAGCTCACCATGAAGATGACGGAGCTCGCCCTCAAGCTGCGCCGCGAGATCAACAACCACCCGCTCATCTCGAAGTACTTCCACGTCGCCACGCCGGCGGACATGATCCCGGCCGAGTTCCGCGCTTCGGGGCTGAAGGATTACGGGCCGCCGAACTCCAACTGGAAGGACGCGATCGACGCCCTCGACAACGACGAGTTCGCCCTCGACCCGACCCGGCTCACGATCATCTGCGGGTCGGCCGGTTTCGACGGCACCCAGTTCAAGGGGCTGCTGGCGGAGCGGTTCGACATCCAGCTCAACAAGACCTCCCGCAACAGCGTCCTCGTGCAGACCAACATCAACAACACGCGCAGCGACGTGGCCCTGCTGATCAAGGTGCTGGCGGACCTGTCGCGGGAGATCGAGGCGCGCCTGGCGCAGGGCGGAAAGCCCGAGCAGGCGGCCTTCGCCGCCCGGGTGAAGTCGCTGATGACGGACGTGCCGGACCTGCCGAACTTCTCCCGGTTCCACGACGCGTTCCGCGACAACCCGAAGGCGGCGAGCAACGAGGGGCACATGCGGCCGGCCTTCTACATGGCCTACGACGAAGCCAACTGCGAATATCTGATGCTCAACGGCAAGGAGATCGACGACCGGCTGAAGAACGGCCCCGAGCTCGTCTCGGCCAACCTCGTGATCCCCTACCCGCCGGGCTTCCCGATCATGGTCCCGGGGCAGGTCATCACCAGTCGAGACGATCAACTTCATGCGCAAGCTCGACGTGAAGGAGATCCACGGCTACCACGCGGCGCAGGGGCTGAAGCTGATCAAGCCGTCCGTCCTGGCCGCCAGGAAGAGCACGCAGGCCGACATTTAATCTACCAAGGAGGCTGACCCATGGAGGGATTCTTTCAATATCTACAGGCGAACCCGTTCCTGCTGTTGTTTCTCACCGTGGGGCTGGCGGTCTGGGTCGGGCGGTTCTCGGTCAAGGGGTACGGCCTCGGCATGGTCGCGGCGGCGATCGTCGTCGGGGTCGCGCTGGCCACCTGGGCCTCGACGTACGGCGTCAAGCTGCAGCTCGACAACTTCGCGAAGTCGCTGATGTACTACCTGTTCATGTACGGCGTGGGATTGCGGGTGGGCCCCTCCTTCTTCAACAGCCTCAAGAAGGACGGCCTGACCTTCACCATCCTCGCGGTCGTCTGCGCCGTCCTCGGCCTGGGTCTCGTCGTGGTGTTCAGCCGCCTGTTCGGCCTGCCGGGCGGGGCGGCGGGAGGAATCCTCGCCGGCTCCCAGACCATGTCGGCGGCCATCGGCACGGCGGAGATGGCCATGACGCAAGGGGCGTACAAGGTTCCCGATGGATTGACCCCCGAGGGGGTGAGCGCGATGATCGCCCTCGGCTACGGCATCACCTACATCTGGGGGACGGTCGGGATCATCCTGGTCTGCAAGTACCTCCCGAAATGGTGGGGGGTGGATGCCAAAAAAGCCGCGAAGGAATATGAAGAAGCCAATGGCGTGGCGAATCTCGACGACGCCGGGCTCGTGGGCTACCGCCCCGCGGGGCTGCGCGCCTATCGCCTCGAGAACAAGGAGACCGCCGGCAAGACGATCGCGCAGCTTCGGCAAAGCTATCCGCAGTACCGCATCGTCAACGTGGTTCGCGGCGGAGAAGTGCTCGGAGCGGGCGCCGACCTGAAGATGGAACTGGGCGACATCGTGGCGTTGGGAGGCCGGCTGGAGGACCTGACGTCCAACATGGGGCTGCTGGGGACCGAGGTCCCGGACTCCAAGGCCCTGGCCATCCCGATCGACCAGGCGGAGATCCTGGTCACCAACAAGGAGCTGGAAGGGCGGGCGCTCAAGGAGTTCCGCAACGAGGAGTTCGCAGGCCAGATCCAGCTGCTCCGCATGGAGCGCGGGGGCGTCCCGATACCCGTCGGGGCCGAGACCACGCTGAAGCGGTTCGACGTCATCTTCGTGGCGGGGCTCAAGACCGCGGTGGAAAAAGTTGCCGCCGTGATGGGGAGGGTCGCCCGGGCCAGCACGGGGACCGACCTGCTGACGCTGTCCATCGGCATGATCCTGGGGCTCCTGATCGGCGCGATCAACGTGAAGGTCGGCAGCTTCTCGGTCGGCCTGGGCAACGCGGGCGGCCTGCTGCTCTCGGGCATCTTCGTCTCGTCGGCGGTTTCGCGCCTGCGCTTCTTCGGCAGCACGCCCAACGCCGCGCGCAACATCCTCGAGGACCTGGGGCTCGTCACCTTCGTCGCGATCGTGGGCATCAACGCGGGCGCCTCGCTCCTGGCGCAGCTCACCGGGGTGCTTGCGCTCAAGATCTTCCTCGTCGGCTTCATCGCGAGCACCATCCCGCCGTTCGTCACCTGGGCGCTCGGCTATCACGTGTTCAAGATCAATCCGGCGGTGCTGATGGGCGGCGTCGCGGGCGCCCGTTCGCACTCCGGGCCGTGCCGGGAGGCCGCGAAGGAGATCGGCAGCTCGGTGCCGTGGGTCGGATTTCCCGGTGGGCTACGCCGTTTCCGGCGTCCTGCTGACGGTCTTCGGCTATTTCGCGATGATTTTCTAGGGGGACGGCCATGGACTATTTCACGAAGGGCCTTCAGGAGCATCCCGAACTGGCCGTCTTTCTCGTGCTGGCCATGGGGTTTTTCATCGGCCGGCTGAAAATCGGGTCGTTCAGCCTCGGGACCGTCGTGGGGACCGCTGCTGGCGGGCGTCCTGATCGGGCAGCTCGATATCAAGGTCCCCGTGGTCGTGAAGAACATCTTCTTCGACCTGTTCCTCTTCACGACCGGATACAAGGTCGGCCCCCAGTTCTTCCGGGGGCTGAAAAAAGACGCCCTGCCTCAACTGGCGGTGACGGTCGTCCTGTGCGTCACCTGCCTGCTCTCCGCCTTCGCCTTCTCGAAACTCCTCGGGTACGACGTCGGGACGGCGGCGGGGCTGCTGGCCGGGGCCTTCACGGAATCCACGGTCATCGGCACGGCGGGCGACGCCATCAACCGGCTGAACATCCCGGACGCGGAGAAGGTCCGGCTGATCAACAACATCCCGGTCGCCTACGCGGTCAGCTACCTCGTCGGCACCGCCTTCGTCGTGTGGTTCCTGTCCGTCCTCGGGCCGAAGCTGATGCGGGTCAACCTGCGCGAGGAGGGGAAGAAACTGCAGGCCCAGATCTCGTCCGCGGAAGAGCCGGAGCCCGGCATCCAGTCCTCTTTCCAGACCTTCGGGGTCCGGGCGTACCGCGTGACCAATGAAAAGCTGGTGAACAGGACCGTCGGAGAGCTCGAGGCCGTGCCCAGGGAATTCCGCGTATTCATCCTGCGGGTCCGGCACGAAGGCGTGATCGTCGAGGCCGAGCCCACGACGGTCATACACCGGGGGGACGTGGTCGCGGTGATCACCCGCACCGAGGTCCTGATGGAGCGGGGCACCGAAATCGGTCCCGAAGTGAACGACAAGGCTCTTCTCGACTTTCCCGCGGAGTTCCTCGACGTCGTGGTCACGAACAAGGCCCTGGAGGGGAAAACCCTCAAGGAGCTGGCGGCCAGCGAGTTCACCCGCGGGGTCTTCCTGCGGAAGCTCCTCCGGGTGGGGGAGCCGATGCCGTTGAACCTGGAAACACGTATCGACCGCGGAGATGTGATGAGCGTCATCGGCTCCAGGCCCGATGTCGAACGGGCGGCAAAGGAGCTCGGGTACGCGGACCGGCCCTCGCATGCGACCGACATGATCTTCGTGGGCCTGGGCATCGTTCTGGGTGGATTCGTCGGCCTGCTCACGGTAATGGTCGGCGGATTGCCGCTCACCCTCACGGCCAGCGGCGGCGCCCTGGTCATGGGCCTGGTGTTCGGATGGCTCCGGTCCGTGCGCCCGACCTTCGGCCGCATCCCCGAGGCGGCCATGTGGGTGTTCGACACCGTCGGGCTCACGACCTTCATGGCCGTCGTGGGTCTCGGGGCGGGACCCAGCTTCGTCGCCGGGCTTGAGAAATCGGGGGTGAGCCTGGTCTTCGTGGGCCTTGTGGTGGCCATGGTGCCGCATGTCACGGCGATCCTCTTCGGCCGGTATGTATTGAAGATGAATCCCCTGATCCTGCTCGGGGCCTGCTCCGGGGCGGGGACGATCACCGCGGCGCTTCGCGCGGTCCAGGACGAGTCGCAAAGCAAGCTTCCCGCATTGGGATACACCGTGCCCTATGCCATCGGCAACATCCTGCTGACGGCGTGGGGGCCCGTGATCGTGGCGATGATGACATACAATAGTTGATGTTCGGGTCCAACAACAAAACCTCAGGAGGTACGCACAGATGAAAAGAATCGTTATCGCAGTTCTCGCCTTGATGCTTGTCCTGCCGGTCGCAATGATCGGGTGGGCGCAGGAACCCGCCGCGAAGGCGAAAGAGAGTTCGGAACCGGCGTCGTGGAAGACGGACACGAAGGCCGAGGAGTCGGCAACCGTGACGGCGCTCGACCAGTCGACCCGGATGGTCACGCTGAAGGCGCAGGGCGGGAAAGAGTTCACGTTCAAGGCCGGGAAAAACGTAAAGCATCTTGATAAGATTTCGGTGGGCGACGTGGTGACGTTTTCCTATTACGAATCCCTCGCGGTGCGCGTGCTGAAGAAGGACGAGGCGGCCCCCGCCGTCGGGCAGGCCGGGGTGGTGGCCCGCGGGCAGGCCGGAGCAGCCGGGGGGAGTCGTCGCGTCGGAGAAGACGGTCCTCGCCACGGTCGAGGCCATCGACAAGAAGGCGAAGACCGCGACCCTGAAATTCGAGGACGGGAAGTCCGTGACGGTCACGCCGAGAGACCCGAAAAGACTCGACCAGGCGAAGGTAGGCGATCGCCTGGAGATCACGCATACCGAAGCGATCGCGGTGAAGGTGGAGAAGGCGAAAAAGTAGGGAACCGCTATCCCGCGTTTCGGAGGGGCGAAAGGACATGATCCCGGGAAACAAAACGTTCCATGTCGTCATGCCAGCACATGTCCGGCGGGTTATCCCGCTCGCCCTGCTGGCATTCCTCGCAATGGCGTGCGGGGGGCCGGCGAAGGCGCCGGAGCCGGCCCGGACGAACGGAGAGTGGCGCACGTTCCAAGGGACATTGAACACCACCGGCAACAGGCAGGTCCTGCGTTTCGGCCCGGACCGGGCAGGCGCCATCTTCTCCCTGTCGGGATCGCTGCTGCTTGTCGGGGAGCGCCGGCTGAGCGCGGGATTCCAGTGCAGGATCATCGGCTTCAACGACAACACGAAGGGGATCGGCGGATGGAGCACCTGGACCGACACCCGCGGCGACCAGGTCTTCAGCGAGATCAAGGGAGAGTCCCTCGGCGGCGGGAGCCGCATCCTGGGGACCATCGTGGGGGGTACCGGGCGGTACGCGGGCATCACCGGCGAGTACGAGTACGTTTGGAAGCTGGTCGTCGGCGACGAGAGTGCGGACGAAGGCGGCTTCCAGGGCAGGGCCGATGATGTCCGGGGCCGGTTCCGCCTGATCGGCCCCGAAGGCGGGAGGAATACGGTCATGAGCGCGCAGGGCACTCCCAACCGGAAACTCCTGGCCCGGGGCGTGACCCTGGCCGTGGCGCTGGGCTTATGGTTCACCCCCATCCCCGAAGGGCTGACGCCGCAGGCATGGCATCTCTTCGTCATCTTCCTGTCCGCGATCCTCGCCGTGATCCTGACCGCGTTCCCGCTCCTCACGGCCGCGATGATCGCATTGGCCGTCGCGGTGATCTCGGGGACCATGACCCCGGCGAAGGCGTTCTCGGGATTCTCCAACGCCAGCGTCCTCCTGGTGGTGGTGGCGTTCCTCGTGGCGCGAGGGGTCGTGAAGTCGGGGCTGGGGCGCCGCCTGAGCTACCTGGTGGTGGCGGTGTTCGGCCGTTCCACGCTGGGGCTGGCCTACAGCATCTTCCTCACGGACGCCCTCATCGCCCCCGCGTTCCCGAGCAACACCGCCCGGGGAGGAGTGCTCTTTCCCATCGTGCTCTCCCTGGCGCAGTCCGGCGGTTCGCGGCCGGAGGACGGGACGCAGCGGCGGATGGGCGGTTTCCTCATGTTCTGCGGGATCGCGACCTTGAGCGTCTCCTCCGCCCTCTGGCTCACGGCCACCTCCGTCAATCCCATCGGGGTGGAGGTGAGCCGGAACTTCGGGCTGAACATCGACTTCGGCTCCTGGCTGGTCGCCGCGTCGGTCCCCGCCTTGACGGCGATCCTCCTGCTTCCCCTGGTCCTCTACAAGATCTTCCCGCCGGAAGTGAAGGCGACCCCGGAGGCGCCGGCCGCCGCCCGCGAAGCGCTGCGGACCATGGGCCCCCTGAGCCGGGACGAAAAGATCGTGGCGGTGACCTTCGCGCTCCTCGTGACGGGGTGGATCCTTGCGGCGCCGCTGAACCTCAACGTGACCGCCGTGGCGTTCGCCGGCCTGGGGGCGCTGCTGGCCACCGGCGTCCTCACCCTGGAGGACTTGAGCCGCGAGGGGGACACGCTCTCCACCTTCCTCTGGCTGGCCGTCCTCTTCACGCTGAGCGGGCAGCTGAACGAGATGGGCTTCATGGGGTACGTGGGGGAACGGCTGGCCCTGGGGTTCCAGGGCCTCTCCTGGCCGGTCGCCTTTACGGCGCTGATCGTGCTCTACGTCCTGATCCACTATCTCTTCGTGAGCCAGTCGTCCCAGCTGCTGGCCCTCTTCGGCGTGTTCCTCGAGGTGGGCATCAAGACGGGCGTGCCGACCGGGATTCTCGCCTTCTCGCTTCTTTTCGCGAGCAGCTACTTCTCCGCCATCACGCCGCAGGGGGGGAGCCAGAACGTGATCTTCGTCAGCGCCGGGTACCTGACGCAGGGGGAGCTGTACCGCATGGGCGCCGTCAGCACGGCCTTCTGCCTCCTGGTCTTCCTGGTCGTCGGGACGCCGTGGCTGATGTTCGTGCTGCGGTGAAAGGGGTCAACGCGGTATATTTCGCATATTCGAATCGTTTTTGAGGAGGATCCATGAATCTCTCGGGCGTGCGGTGCGTTTCCGTTTCCGGTATCTTTCGGAGTTCCTTATTCTGCGGGGCCTGCATGGCGCTTCTGCTCGCGGCCGGATGCGGAAAGGAACAGAAAAGCCAGGCGCCGCCATCCCCTCCGGGCGTCGAGGTGATCGAGGTGATCCGGAAGGACGTCCCGATCTTCCGGGATTGGGTCGGGGCGGTCGACGGCCTGGTGAACGCGACGATCCGCGCGCAGGTGACCGGCTACCTGGTCAAGCAGAGCTACATGGAGGGGGAGGTCGTCCGGGAGGGGCAGGTCCTCTTCGAGATCGACCCGCGCACCTTCCAGGCCGCCGCGGACGCCGCGAAAGCGTCTCTGGAACAGGCCGAGGCGCGATGGACGACGGCCAAGGCGAACCTGGACCGCATCCGGCCGCTGGCGGAAAAGAAACGCCGTTAGCAAGAAGGACCTCGACGACGCCGTGGGCGCCGAGCTGTCGACCCGGGCGTCCGTCGCGAGCGCCAAGGCGCAGCTCGACGAGGCGCAGCTGAACCTGGGCTTCACGCGGATCACCTCGCCGGTGACCGGCATCGCCGGCATCGCGAAGGCCCAGATCGGCAACCTGGTGGGCCCCGGCCAGATCCAGGAACTGGCCGTGGTTTCGACGGTGGACCCCATCAAGGTGTATTTCTCGATCAGCGAGAGGGAGTACCTCGATTTCCGGAAGCCCGTGAAAGGCGGGAAATCGCCGCAGAGTGCGGCGGCCACCCCCCTCGCCCTGATCCTGGCCGACGGCAGCGTTTACCCGCACAAGGGGAAAGTCTCCCTGAGCGACCGGCAGGTCGACGTGAAGACCGGCACGCTGATGCTCGGGTCGCTGTTCCCCAATCCCGGGAACCTCCTGCGCCCCGGGCAGTACGCCCTGGTCCGGGCGACCCTCGAGACGAAGAAGGGGGCGCTGCTGGTGCCCCAGCGCGCGGTGACGGAGCTGCAGGGGAAGTTCCAGGTCGCGGTGGTGGGGAGCGAGGACACCGTCGAGATCCGGACGGTCGTTCCCGCCGAGCGGATCGGTTCCCTGTGGGTCATCGACAAGGGGCTGAACCCCGGGGAGCGGATCGTGGTCGAGGGGGTCCAGAAGGTGAAGACGGGCCAGAAAATCGTGCCGAAGCAGATCTCCGCGGAAGGCGCCGCGCCGCCCGCGCCCCCGCCGGCCGCACCGGCGCCCGCTCCCGCCAAGACCGGGAAGAGGTAACGAAGACATGGCCAAATTCTTCATCAACCGCCCGATCGTCGCCATGGTCATCGCCATCCTGACGGTGATCGTCGGCCTGGTCGCCATGACGGGGCTTCCCATCGCCCAGTTCCCCGACATCGTCCCGCCCGAGATCCAGGTGGCGACCACGTACACCGGCGCGGACGCCCTCACGGTCGAGCAGTCGGTGGCCACCCCCATCGAGCAGCAGATGTCCGGCGTGGACGACATGAACTACATGTATTCCACCAACGCCAACAACGGGCAGATGACGCTGAAGGTCAACTTCGACGTCAAGACGGACGTGAGCACCGACCAGGTGCTGTCCTACATGCGGCAGGGGCAGGCGCTTTCCCAGCTCCCGACGGAAGTGCGCGACTACGGCGTGACGATGCTGAAGTCCACCTCGCATCCCCCTGATCATGTTCGCCCTCTATTCGCCGAAAGGGACCTACGACAGCGTCTTCCTGGCCAACTACGCCTACATCAACATCAACGACCAGATGACCCGGGTGAAGGGGATCGCCAGCGTCACCGTGTTCGGCGCCGGCCAGTACGCCATGCGCTTCTGGGTGAGGCCGGACCAGCTGGCCAAGCTCAACGTCACGATCCCGGAGATCATCAACGCCATCAACGCGCAGAACAAGGTGAACCCCGCCGGGCAGATCGGCGCGGAGCCGGCGCCCGAGGGGCAGGAGTTCACCTACGCGGTCCGGGCCCAGGGGCGGCTCCAGACCGAGGAGGAGTTCGGCCGGATCGTCGTCCGGGCCAACCCCGACGGCTCCATCCTCCGCCTGAAGGACGTGGCGCGCGTCGAGCTGGGCGCCCAGACGTACAACCAGAGCAGGCCGCCTCAACGGGAAGCCGGCGACCCTGATCGCCCTCTACCAGATGCCGGGCACCAACGCCCTCGACGCCGTCGAGGGCACCAGGAAGCTGATGGAGGAGCTGAAGACCCGCTTCCCGGACGACCTGGACTATACGGTCGCCCTCGACACCACCCTGGCGGTCTCCGAGGGGATCAGCGAGATCGTCAGCACCCTCTTCGAGGCGCTCGTCCTCGTCATCATCGTGGTGTTCATCTTCCTGCAGGGGTGGCGCGCGACCCTCATCCCGCTTCTTGCGGTCCCGGTGTCGCTGATCGGGACGTTCGCCCTCTTCCCGCTGTTCGGCTTCTC
Organism: uncultured bacterium; assembly: GCA_963741515.1. Lineage (GTDB taxonomy): Bacteria > Desulfobacterota > Deferrimicrobia > Deferrimicrobiales > Deferrimicrobiaceae > UBA2219. The sequence continues at coordinate 96,808 of CAVUIA010000007.1, read as the reverse complement.
CATCAACACCCTGTCGCTCTTCGGGCTGGTCCTCGCCATCGGGCTCGTGGTGGACGACGCCATCGTCGTCGTGGAGGCGGTGGAGCACCACATCGAGCACGGCATGGCGCCGAAAGAGGCGGCCCTCAAGGCGATGGAGGAGGTGTCCGGGCCGGTCATCGCCATCGCGATCATCCTCGCCGCCGTGTTCATCCCGACCGCCTTCATCCCGGGGATCACGGGGAGGCTGTACCAGCAGTTCGCCGTGACGATCGCCATCTCGGTCCTCATCTCCGCGTTCAACGCGCTCTCTTTGAGCCCGGCGCTGGCGGCGCTGCTCCTGAAGCCGAAGAAGAAGGGGACCGGGCCGCTGCAGAAGTTCTACGACGGCTTCAACCGGATGTTCGGCCGGGTGACGAACGGATACGTCAGCACCTGCGACGTGGCGATCCGGAAGGCGGGATTGAGCCTCCTCTTCCTGCTCGGGGTGGTGGTGATCACCGGGCTGCTCGGGAAGTCGCTCGCCGCCAGCTTCCTCCCCGAGGAGGACCAGGGGTACCTCTTCGCCGGCATCCAGCTCCCGGACGCCGCCTCGCTGCAGCGGACCGACGAAATCGCCAAGACAGGCCGAGGAGATCATCATCGAAGACGCCGGGGGTGAAGGATTGCGCCACCGTCGTCGGATACAACCTGCTGAGCGGCGTCACCAGCACCTACAGCGCCTTCTTCTTCATCAACCTGGAGGAATGGGGCAAGCGGAAGAAGCCCGAGGAGCAGTACGCACGCGATCAAGGACCACATCTCCGGCGAGCTTCGCGAGATCCCCGGGGCGATCGGCTTCGCCTTTCCCCCGCCCGCCATCCCGGGCATCGGCACGTCGGGCGGCGTCACGTTCATCCTCGAGGACCGGGCCGGCAAGGACGTCGCGTTCCTGGCCGAGAACGTCAACAAGTTCATGGAGGCGGCGCGGAAGCGCCCCGAGCTGGCCAGCGTCAGCACCACGTTCCTCCCGACGGTGCCCCAGATCTTCATGGACGTGGACCGCGACAAGATGCTGAAGCAGGGCGTCAACCTCTCCGACGTCTACAGGACCCTCCAGGTGTTCCTGGGAAGCGGCTTCGTCAACTACTTCAACCGGTTCGGCCGCCAGTGGCAGGTCTACGTCCAGGCGGAGGGGGACTACCGGACCAAGGCGGAGGCCGTGGGGCAGTTCTACGTGCGCAACAACGACGGCAACACGGTGCCGCTCTCCGCGCTCACCTCGGCCCGCAACATTTCGGGGCCGGAGTTCACCATGCGGTACAACCTGTACCGCTCCGCCCAGATCAACGCCGCATCCGCCCCGGGGTACAGCTCGGCCCAGGCGATGAAGGCGCTGGAGGAGGTGTTCGCCGCAGACGATGCCGCGGGAGATGGGCTTCGACTACCTCGGCATGTCGTACCAGGAGCAGCAGGCGCAGAAAGGGGTCTCCCCGGCGGTCATCTTCGGCTTCTCGCTGCTGTGCGTCTTCCTGATCCTGGCGGCGCAGTACGAGAGCTGGTCGCTCCCCTTCAGCGTCCTGCTGGGCACCCCCATCGCCGTGGCCGGCGCCTTCGGCGCCCTCCTGCTGCGGGGGCAGGAGAACAACGTCTACGCGCAGATCGGCCTGGTCATGCTCATCGGCCTGGCCGCCAAGAACGCCATCCTGATCGTCGAGTTCGCGAAGATGGAATACGAGAAGGGGCGCCCGCTCGTGGAGGCGACCCTGGAAGGGGCGAAGCTGCGGCTGCGGCCGATCCTGATGACCTCCTTCGCCTTCATCCTCGGCTGCGTGCCGCTGGCCATCGCCAGCGGGGCCGGGGCCATCTCCCGGCAGGTCATGGGCTCCGCCGTCATCGGCGGCATGACCGCGGCGACCTTCATCGCCATCTTCCTCATCCCGGTGACCTACTACGTCATGGAGCGGTTCGCCATCCGGTTCGGCGGGAAGAAGGAGGGGGCGCCCGGCGGCGCGCCGCCCGCGGGACCTTCCGGGAAGGAGGGAGGCCACCATGCGTAGGCTCGCCATCCTTTCCCTGGCGGCCCTGGCCTTCGCCGGCTGCGCGGTCGGGCCCGACTACCGGCGCCCGGAGGTGGAATCTCCCGCCGTCCTGGCGCGTGCGGACAAGGACGTGGACAACGTGGCCGACACCGCCTGGTGGGGGCAGTTCGACGACCCGGTCCTCGACAACCTGATCCGCGACCGCCCTCCAGGAGAACCTGGACCTCCAGATCGCCACCGCCCGGATCGACGAGTTCGCGGGCAGGTACGGCTTCATCCGCGCGGACCTCTTTCCCCAGGTCGGCGCGGGCGCCTCGGCGGGGCGCGAGCGGAGCACGGGGGAGACCGGCAACACGCTCCCCTCGGGATATAACCTGACGGTCGACAGCTATTCGGCCGCCTTGAACGCCGGCTGGGAGCTGGACCTCTGGGGCCGTATACGCCGCGCCACGGAGGCCGCGCGGGCCGACCTCGTCGGGACCGAGGAGGGTCGCCGGGGCGTCATCCTGTCGCTGGTGGGCTCCGTGGCCGGGTCGTACGTCAACCTCCTGGACCTGGACCGGCAGCTGGAGATCGCCCGGCAGACGGTGAAATCCCGCGGGGAATCGCTGGAGCTGTTCCGGATCCGGTTCGAAGGGGGGTTCACCTCCGAAATCGAGTACGTCCAGGTCAAGTCGCAGTACGAAGAGGCGATGGCGACGATCCCGGCGATACAGAAGGCCATCGCGCAGCAGGAGAACGCCTTGAGCGTGCTGCTGGGCCGAAACCCGGGGCCGATCGCCCGGGGAAAGACCATCGACGGGCTGACGCTGCCGGCGATCCCGGCCGGGCTTCCCTCCGATCTTCTCGAGCGGCGTCCGGACCTCCTTGCGGCGGAGCAGGCGCTGATCTCCGCGAACGCGCAGATCGGCGTCGCGAAGGCGGCATACTATCCCTCCATCGGCCTGACCGGCTTCTTCGGCTACGCCAGCGCCGACCTGTCCGACCTTTTCAGCGGGCCGGCGAAGGTCTGGAGCTACAGCGTGCCGGTCTCCATGCCGATCTTCACCGCGGGGAAGATCGCGGGGGACGTCCAGGCCGCGGAGGCGATCCAGCGGCAGGCGCTGGCCGGCTACCGGCAGGCGGTCCAGAACGCCTTCCGGGAGGTCGACGACTCGCTGGTGGACCAGGCGCGGACGCGGGAGCAGCTGGCGTCCCAGTACAGCCAGGTGAAGGCGCTGGAGAAGTACGTGGAACTGGCCCGGCTGCGCTTCGACAACGGGTACACCAGCTACCTCGAGGTGCTCGACGCGGAACGGTCGCTCTTCAACGCGCAGCTGTCGTACGTGCAGAACCAGGCGGTCCTGTTCCAGGCCGTGATCAATCTCTATAAGGCCATGGGCGGCGGCTGGGTGCTGGAGGCGGAGAAGGAAACGATTCCGCCGCCGGCGGAATCGAAGGGGTAACGAGGACGTCAACTTAATATATCGCCCTGAAAACGGGAAAGGAGAATCAGACGATGAATCGACGTGCCCTGGTATGCGTGATGGTGTCGCTCTTCCTTATTTCGGCCGCAGCGGCCTTCGCGGCGGAAAAGCCCGGCGGCAAGGCCTCCGAACTGGTGGTGGTCACGGCCACCGTCGAGAAGATCGACATGGCGACCCGCGAGGTCACCCTCAAGGGGAAAGACGGGAAGCTCGAGACGATCAAGGTGGGCCCGGAGGCCCGGAACCTCGGCCAGCTGAAGGTCGGGGACCAGGTGACGTTCAAGTATTACCAGGCGCTGGCGATCCAGGTCGTCCCCCCCGGGGAGAAGCCGTCGATCGCGGAAACGACAGACGTGCAGCGGGCCCCCGCGGGCGCGAAGCCCGGCGGGCAGATTACGAACGTGGTGGAGGCGGTGGCCACGGTCGAGGCGGTGGATCTCGCGAAGCGGACCGCGACGATCCGAGGGCCCAGGGGCAACGTGCACACCATGAAGGTGGGCGACCAGGTCAAGCTGGAAAACGTCAAGGTGGGCGACCAGGTCAAGGTGCGCTACACCGAGGCGGTGGCGATCTCCGTAGATAAGAAGTAAATCTCCGGTGCGACAGGACTCCCAGTAATCCGGGAAGAGAGGAGAAAGTATGATGAACATTTCGGGAGGCAGGGCTTGGATCCGGTTGTCATTGGCTGCGATCGTCGCCGTCGCGATGCTCCTCGCCGCGGCGCCGATGGCGACGGCGGGGGACGCCGAGGATGCGCAGGCGACCGTCGACAAGGCGCTCATCACCCTCAAGAGCATGGTCGGGGATAAAGAGTACGATTCTTTGCGCCGCTACATCCAGAAATCGAAGGGGGTGTTGATCTACCCGCAGGTGCTGAAAGCGGGGTTCGTCCTGGGCGGCTCGGGCGGCACCGGCGTCCTGTTGAGAAAGGACGAAAGGACGGGGGATTGGAGCAACCCGGGCTTTTACACGATGGGCGCGGTGAGCTTCGGCCTGCAGATCGGTGGCGAGTCGGCGGAGGTCATCCTTGTCGTGATGAGCCAGAAGGGGATGGATTCCCTGTTGACCTCGAAGTTCAAGCTGGGCGGGGACGTTTCCATCGCCGCGGGCCCTGTGGGAACCGGGGCGAAGTCCGATATCACCACCGATTTCATTTCCTTCGCCAGGTCGAAGGGAATCTATGCCGGCCTGAACCTGGAAGGATCGTATCTCGACGTCCGCAGCTCGCTGAACAATGCGTACTACGGGAAAGCGGTGACGCCCGCGGACATCATGATCAAGCATTCGGTCGAGAACCCCGGGTCGTATCCCTTACGAGCCGAGTTCAAGAAGATAAAGTGAATTCCCGCACGGCGGGGGGGCGCGCCGTGAAGCGCCCCCTCCCGTGCGGCCCGCAAGCGTCGCCCCGCCCCGAAATCCTTGCCGTCCTCCGGCAGGGAAGGTACATTCAAAATCGACCGATTGTCCGCCGGGAGGGGTTCGTTCCGTGAGGAGGGGGGTACTGGACGCCGATGAACATGTGATCCCGGTATCGTGGGCATGGAGGGCGATCGCTCTTTCATTCGCCTTGGTGCTGCTCCTCCCCTTTTCCCCGGCGACGGCCCGGGGCGCCTCGGTGCTCGGCGGCAAACTGCAGGAGCGCGTGAACGGCGCCCTCGCCATGATGCAATACTCCCTCACCCCCGACGTGACGACCTCCTCCCTCTCGGTAAGCGCCGGGGAAGGCGAAAAAACCAGCTTGTTCATCACGCAGCTCGGCGGCGGCTTCACCTGGAGCAAGTCGTTCCCGCTCTTCCTGGAAGGCAATGCCGCGTTCAGCCGGTACGATCCGGTCTTCCTCGTCAGCGAAGGCGCGGAAAGTCGGCAGGTGCCGGTGCAATGGGACAGCCTGGTGGGCACGGTCGGCATCGGGTGGGATTTCCCGGTCGCGAAGGAGCTTGTGCTGCGGCCGATCGCCAACTTTTCCCTCGGGCGCGTGTCGAGCGACCTTCACGTTGGCACGCGCATCCTCGAGGGGATGACGGGCAAGGAGGTCGACTTCCTCGAGAACGGGAAGCTCAACGCCGTGGGCTACGGCGGTTCGGTGATGCTCGACTACGAGCATTATCGCGATGCGTACGATATCGACGTCGAGTTCCGGGTGAGCAACATCTGGCTGGAGAGCTACGGCGGCACGTCGGAAGCGGTGGAGGGGGAGGTGGTGGCGCAAAGCCTGTCGTTGTGGGCCCGGTGGCGCGCTCCCACCGGCCTTCGGGCGCTGGGGCGCCCGTTCCGGTATGTCCTGGAGTACGCCTACTCGTATTATTTCGGGCCCGACGGGGACATGGTGGGCTACAACTCCCTCAACTCCCTCGGCGCCGGCCTGGAGGTCGACACCGGGGCCTGGGAAGGAATTGTCTCGCGCGTCCGCCTGATCGGCCGGTACCGGTTCGGGGAGAATGTGAAAGGGTGGTCGGTCGGCCTGGGGATCAGCTTCTGATCTGATATCATTGCTCCATGACCACGAACGTCGTCGCCTGCCCCGACTGCGACCTGCTGCAGGGCATCCCCCCGCTCTCGCAAGGCGATACGGCGCGCTGCCCGCGCTGCGGCAAGACGGTCGCGGCCAACAAGGCGGGCTCCCTCGACCGCTCGATGGCGCTCTCGGTCGCCGCCCTCGTCGCCTTCGTCGTCGCCAACGTGGAGCCGCTGATGACACTCTCCGTCTCGGGCCTGGAGTCGAGCACGACGATTCTCGGCGGCGTGGCGGAGATGTGGCGCCAGGGAGAATGGATCACCTCGATGGTGATCGCCTTGTTCGCGTTTGTCGCGCCGGCCCTCGACATCGTTTTCATGCTGGCGGTGCTGATCCTCGTGCGTTGGCCGCCGGCGCCCCGCTGGGTCGGCACGCTGCTGCGCTGGACGGAGACTTCCGCGGTGTGGGCGATGGTGGAGGTGATGACGCTGGGGATCCTGGTCGCCCTGGTGAAGATCGCCTCGGTGGCGCGGGTGGACCCCGGGCTGGGGATCATCTCCGTCGCGGTGCTCGTCGTGCTGATGACGGCGACGGAGGTGATCTTCGATCCCGCGGAAATCTGGTCCCGGGTCCGGTGGGCGAACGGGGAACCGCCGCCAGCATCCGGTGAAAGCGGTCAGGTCCGGAGGGGGTTCATGGCCGCAGCCGCGACGACTGCGGCGCAAGCGGGCATGGTCTTGTGCGAGGCGTGCGGGCTCCTGGCGCGTCCATCGTCGTTGGAGGAGCCGGGCGACTGCCCTCGATGCGGGGAGGAGCTCGAGTTCCGCCGGCGGGACGTCGTACAGCGGACGTGGGCCCTGGTGATCGCCGCGGCGGTCTGCTACCTGCCGGCCAACATCCTGCCGGTGATGACCACGACCACGTTCCGCGGCTCCGAGCCCGACACCATCCTGAGCGGGATCGTCCTCCTCTACAAGACGGGATCGTGGCACCTTGCGCTGATCGTTCTGATCGCCAGCGTGATGATCCCGCTGGCGAAGCTCGCCGCGCTGTCCTACCTGCTGATCACGGTGCGGCGGCGCACCCCGGGAAACCGGCGGGACCTTTCGAAGCTGTACCGGGTACTGGAATTCATCGGGAAATGGTCTATGCTCGACGTGTTCGTGGTCGCTTACACGGTTGCCCTGATCCAGTTCCAGCCGCTCCTGTCGATGACGCCCAGCCCGGGGGTGCTGTTCTTCGCCGCGGTGGTGATTTTGACGATCTTCGCGGCCGAAGCGTTCGACCCCCGCCTGATCTGGGACACCCGACAGGGAGAAGAGGCCCGAAATGACTGAAGACAAGGATATGACGAACCTCCCCCAGGCCGAGCGTGTCGAGAAGAAGAAACGCCGTGTGTCGGCGGTGTGGATCGTCCCGATCGTCGCCGCCCTGGTGGGCATCGGGATCGCCGTCCAGCGATACCTTTCCGAGGGTCCGACGATCCGGATCACGTTCCAGTCGGGCGAGGGGATCGAGGCCGGCAAGACGGCGGTGAAATACAAGGACATCGAGATCGGGACGGTGACGGAGGTGCACCTGACGGAAGACCGGTCGAGGATCCTGGTGACCGCCGAGATGGAGAAAAACGCGGAAGCCATGCTCGACAGCGACGCCCGGTTCTGGATCGTGAAGCCGCGCGTCTCCCTGAGCGGGATCTCCGGGATCGGGGCGCTGATTTCCGGGAACTACATCGGCTTCGAGCCGGGGCGGTCCAGGGTGAAAGTGCGCGATTTCGTCGGCATGGAAGCCCCTCCCCCGGTCAAGAGGGACCGCCCGGGGAAGGAGTTCGTGCTGCGATCGGGCACCCTGGGCTCGCTGGGGGTCGGCTCGCCGGTGTACTACCGCCGCCTGGGCGTCGGGGAGGTCGTCGCCTACGACCTCGCGAAGGGCGGCCAGGAGCTGGAGATCCGGATCTTCGTGAACGCGCCCTACGACAAATACGTCACGCTGGACACCCGTTTCTGGGAGGCCAGCGGCCTCGACGTGTCGGCGGGAGCGGGCGGGATTTGCGTGCGCACCGAATCCGTGGCGGCCCTGCTCGTGGGGGGGATCGCGTTCGAGACGCCTTCCGCCTACCCCGGCCCCGAGGTCACGGCGGGCACCGTCTTCGCGCTGTTCAAGGAACGGAAGGCGGCGCTGGCCCCGACCTTGACGCAGGTCCAGAGATTCGTCCTCTATTTCCGGGAGCCGCTGCACGGATTGTCGGTCGGCGCTCCGGTCGAGTTCCTCGGTCTGCAGATCGGCGAAGTCTCCTACGTCGGCCTGAAGTATGATCGGCGGACGAACGACCTTCATCCCCGCGTCGAGATTTCGATCTACCAGTACCGGTTCGACGAATACATCGATCTGGCGACCCGTTTGCTTCAGGAGACGAGGAGTCGCGCCGACCGCAAGGCGATATTGGCGGACCTGGTCGCCGGCAGAGGCTTGCGGGCGCAGCTGCGCGCCGGCAATCTCCTCAGCGGGCAGCTGTACGTCGCGCTCGACTATTTCCCCGACGCGCCGAAAGCGAAGATCGACTGGAAGAAGGACCCGGCGGAATTTCCGGTGATGGTCGGCGGCATGACGGATATCCAGGAGAAGATCCAGAGCATCATGGCGAAGCTCGACCGGGTGCCGCTGGACGAGATCGGCCACGATGTGAAGAAGGCGGTCGAGTCTCTCGACCGGACGCTGCAAAGCGCCGACCGGACATTGAACCGCGTCGAGGGGGAGACGCTCCCCGAAGCGAAGAAGACGCTGGAGGAGCTGCGGAAGGCGATCGCCGCCGCCGAAAGCGCCCTGTCGCACACCGACAACGCGCTGCTGGGGCCCGACGCGCCGGCGCAGCAGGAGCTGCGGGACGCGATGAAGGAAATCGCCCGCGCCGCCCAGGCCGTTCGCGCGCTGGCCGATTATCTCGAGCGGAACCCCGAAGCGCTTGTCCGCGGCAAACAAAAGGAGGATTGACGATGCGCCGAACGGCCTCCCGCGTTGTTCTCTTACTGGCGGCTGTCGCCGTGGCGGGATGCGCCTCGCCGCGGTCGAACTTCTACACCCTGAGCCCGTCGGCGAAGGCCCCGGCCGCGGCCGCCGGGTACTCCGTCTCGGTCGGGCCGGTCTCCGTGCCCGAGGCCGTCGACCGGCCCCAGATCGTGGTCCGCGCCGGCCCCAACCAGGTTTCCATCGACGAGTTCAACCGGTGGGCGTCGCCGTTGCCGGAGGAGATCGCCCGGGCCGTCGCCGGGAACCTCGGCCCGACGCTCGGAACGCCGCAGGTTTCCGTGTTTCCCGGGCCGACCTCGGCCGGCGCGCGGTACCGCGTGGTCATCGACGTGATGTCCTTCGACTCTTCGCCCGGCGAATCGGCGGCGCTGGATGCCGTCTGGGCCGTCCGATCCGCGAAGGACGGGCCGTCGCGGACGGGCCGCACCACGGCGAGCGAGGCCGTGCGGGAGAACGGCTATCCCGCTCTCGTCGCCGCGCACGGCCGCGCGCTCGGGAAGCTGAGCGAGGATATCGCCGGGGCGATCCGGGAGATGGAGCGCCTCCGGGACCGGTGAACGGCGGGAATAAACCCATATTTCGGAGGTCTTCCATGCAGAAATCCTCGACGGGATCCGCGGTGACGGCCGTGCTGGTCGGGATCGCCATATTCTTCCTGCTGCTTTTCTACAGCTATTTCATCGCCGACACGATCCGCACCCGGATCACCGACGCCCAGCTCACGAAGTCCGACAAATACTTCATGATCGCGACCGAGGACCGGCCGCTCGTGAACCTCGACGCGAAGTACCGCCTCAAGTTCGATTCCGGGAACATCCAGAACGACGCCATCCGGCTGAAGGGCAAGGAGGTCAAGATCCGGAAATACGGGTGGAGGATCCCGTTCTTTTCCATGTATGAAAATGTCGTCTCGATAAAGGAAGTGAAATGACCGGCGATCAGGGGAGGGGGGCGATGCACTCCTCGTCGTCGGTCGACGGGACGTTGACGCGGGGGCTTACGGGATAGGCGACCATCTCGTCCCGCAGGAACGGGGCCAGGAGCGGCACGAGCGAATCCGTGTCCGTAAGCGTCGGGTCGAGCCACTTCTCATATTCCGCCCGGGAGAGGATCACCGGCATCCGGTCGTGGATCGGCGCAAGGACGGCGTTCGCGGCGGTCGTAAGGATCGTGCAGCTCTCGACGGCGCCTCCCGCCGGATCTTCCCACCGGTCCCACAGCCCCGCGAACGCGAAAAGCCGCTCGTCGCGCATCCTGACGTAGTACGGCTGTTTCCCCCCCTCCTTCCGCAGCCACTCGTAGAACCCGCTGGCGGGGATCAGGCAGCGGCGCCGCCGGAACGCGTCGCGGAAGGACGGTTTCTCCCGGACGGTTTCCGAGCGGGCGTTGATGAGCCGGCTTCCGATCGCGGGGTCCTTCGACCAGAAAGGGACGAGGCCCCAGCGGAGAAGGGCGATCTCGCGCCCGCCGCCCGCGGGGACCGCGCGAACCGCGGATACATCCCGGGACGGGGCGATGTTGTACCTCGGCGGCCCCGCCGGGCGGGCGGAAACGCCGAACTCCCCGGCGAGGATCTCTCCCTTCGCGTACAGGGTGAATCGGCCGCACATCGTCTTTGCCCTCCTTCTTCCATTATCACCCCTTGGAGCGGAAGGGATATAAACCAGGTAGGCGTTTTTGGGCGACAATGGGTAAACTCTACATATTGCAGGCGGAAACCGCATCCTGTGATGCCCGGAGGGGAGCATGGACTTTCAGCCGAGATGCCGGGAGAAGTTGATTCAGCTGATCGATAAAGGCGTCGATATCCCGAATCCCGCGACCATCGACGTGGGCGACGAGGTGAACGTCGACCGGATCTCCGGGAAGGGGGTCCGGATCTACCGCGGGTGCAGGATCTGCGGCAAGGATACGGTCATCTCGGCCGGGTCGAAGATCGGTTACGAGGCGCCCGTCACCATCGACGACTGCCAGCTGGGCCCCGAGGTGGAGCTGAAGGGCGGGTATTTCTCCCGGTCCGTCTTCCTGGAAAAGGCGATCATGGGGTCGGGGGCGCAGGTGCGCGAAGGCTGCATCCTCGAGGAGGAGGCCAACGGCGCGCATTGCGTCGGCCTGAAGCAGACCATCCTGTTCCCTTTCGTGACGCTCGGCAGCCTGATCAACTTCTGCGACTGCCTGATGTCCGGGGGGACGAGCCGCGGCGACCACAGCGAGGTGGGCAGCTCCTACATCCATTTCAACTTCACGCCCGAGGGGGACAAGGCCACGGCGTCGCTGATCGGCGACGTTCCGCGGGGCGTCATGCTGAACCGGCCGCCCGTTTTTCTCGGGGGCCAGGGCGGCATCGTGGGCCCGATCCGCATGGGGTTCGGCAACGTGGTCGCCGCCGACTCGGTGCTGAGAACCGATTACCCCGAAGACAACATGCTGATCGTCGGGAAGCATCCGTCCGCGAGGGCGGTCCCGTACGTGCCGGGGGCCTATCCGAACCTTCGCCGCATCGTGAGGAACAATATCGTCTACCTGGCGAACCTGGCGGCCCTCGAGGAGTGGTATGCGCACGTGCGGCGCCCGTTTTTCGAGTCGCAGGAATTCGGCCCGCTGGTTTTCGCCGGGCTGCTCGAGAAGCTCGACATGGCGAAAAAGGAACGGGTGAAGCGCCTGCTGGCGCTGGCCGGAAAAGTGAAAGCTCCCTCGAAAGGCGGCGGGGAGGCCTCGCCGGAAACGGCCTTCAGAAGAGATTTTTCGGAGAAGCATTCCGAAATAGGGGCGCTGTTCGCGTCCCCCGTCCGGGACGAGGCCGCCGAGAAATTCCGCAATGAATTCCTTTCCGCTGCCGATATGGCAAGGGGGGCGGGCGGCGGCTATATAGGCGTCATACGGGGTCTTCCCGCGGATGTTTCCGGAAAGGGCACCGCCTGGCTCCAAAGAGTGGTCGACGCCTGTTGCGGGAGAGCGGCGGAGATCCTGTCGCCGCATGAATTGTTCGGCGGATGATCCCGTGAGTTGATCCGTCTGGCAACTTGTTGTAATCAGTCCGTTTCCCGGCTAATATTTTAAAAACCCTGTGGCGGGGGATACCGGTTGGGGCATAGCTCGTTCTACTGGTTGAGACGATCCCGATCCGATACGTATTCCCGTTACTCCCTTCCTTGCGCCGATTTGATCCCCGTTAGAAAGTGGCAGCCAACCCGAACCGCACAGTCATAGGGGGGAAGATGCTGAAAAACATGAAGATAGGTTCGCGGCTCTTTATCGGCTTCGGGATCGTTTTATTCCTCACGACCGCCACCACGGTCATCGCCATCCATAACATGGGCAGGATCCAGGGCAACCTGGACGGCATGGCGAAAGCGACCTCCGCCCAGTCCAAACAGGTCGATGCCCTTTATGCCGAATCCGTCGACATGTACAAAAACGCGCGGTTGACGATGTACGTGTTGACCGGGATCGTCATCGCGCTGGCGGCGTTGATCGCAACGATCCTCACGCGCGGCATCGTTCGCCCGCTGAACCACGCGCTGAACGTCGCCGACGCCCTCGCCGCCGGGAACCTGAACCGGGAAGTCGAGTTCAGGAGTTCGGACGAAATAGGCAAGCTGCTCGAATCGATGCAGTCCATGGTCGAGAAGCTGCGAGGGGTCATAGCGAGCGTCAAGATCGTTTCCGACAACGTGGCCGTCGGGAGCCGGCAGCTCTCGGATTCGTCCGACTCCCTCAGCAGGGGTTCGCACGACCTTTCCCAGCACATCGACCAGATCGTGACCGCGATGACCGAGGTTTCGCAGACCATCACGGACGTGGCGAAGAACGCGGCCGGCGCCGCCGACGCGAGCCGCAAGGCGTCCGAGATGGCCGCCAAGGGCAGGAGCCTCGTGGACACGACGGCCAACGACATGACCAAGATCGCGAAAATGACCGAGGAGGCGGCGGAGACCGTCGAGAAGCTCGGCAAGAGTTCCAAGGAGATCGGCGAGATCGTCGCCGTCATCAACGGCATCGCCGACCAGACGAACCTGCTGGCGCTGAACGCGGCCATCGAGGCCTCCCGCGCGGGAGAGCAGGGCAAGGGCTTCGCGGTCGTCGCGGACGAGATCCGGAAACTGGCGGAGAGGACGGGGCAGGCGACCAAGGACATCGCCCGCAGGATCAGCTCCATCCAGCAGGCCTCGGAAGGGTCGGCGGAGGCGATCAAGCGTGCGAGCGGCGAGGTCGCCGACGGCGTGAATCTCGCGAAAGAGGCGAGCGCGTCGATGGACTCCATCGTCGAGGCGTCCACAGGCGCCGGGGACACCGTCCACAGGATCGCGGCGGCGACCGAGCAGCAGTCGACGGCCACGGAGGAAGTGACGCGGAGCATGGAGGATATCTCCACGATCACCGTCAAGGCTGCGGAGTCCGCGCGGGACATCAAGGTGTCGGCCGACGACCTGGCCCAGCTCACGGTGGAGCTGCGGGAGAAGGTGTCGTTCTTCAAGGGGACGGCGGCGGAGGCGGAGGCCCTCGTGAGGAAAGCCGTCGCCTACATCCGTGAACACGGCCGGGAGAAAGCCTTTTCCGAGATCAACAACAAGGGCGGGATGTTCACCAACAGGGACCTCTACGTGTTCGTTTACGACATGACCGGCAAGGGAGTCGCGCACGGGCAGAACCTGGGGTTGATCGGAAAGGACCTGATCAACGTCCAGGACGCGGACAAGAAATACTACGTCAAGGAGCGCATCGAGATCGCCAGGGCGAAGGGCAAGGGATGGCAGGACTACAAGTTCATCAATCCGAAGACGAAGGCCGTCGAGGATAAAATGGCCTACATCGAACGGTGCGACGACCTCATCGTGGGGGCGGGCGCGTACAGATAATCCCGCCGGCCATGGGGAAAGCGTGATTCGTCACGTCATCACTTTTCGATGGGGGGATTCATGAACAGGACGCTTGCATGCGTGGCGGCTGTCGTTTCCATGTCGTTCGCCTTCCTGCCGGGTTTCGGCCGCTGCCAGGAGGCGCAGAAGGGCGTGCCTGCCGTGAAGGCGCAGCCCGCGCCGAAAGCGAAGCAGCTCCCGGCGGGCAGGACCCTGGAAGGGAAGGGCTACTCGATCGACAACAAGCTGCCTTCCACCGGGGCCGCCCAGAGGGACGTCGTGAACGCGGATTTCACGATCGTCGGGGCGGGCGGCAGCATCCCTTCCGGGATCATCGAGAACAACGATGTGGCCCATTCCGCCGAGAAGGATTCCCTGATCATGATCAGCGGCTGGGTGCACATGGGTGACATGGAATACGGCAATGTCCTCCCCGAGTTCCCGAATTCGATTCGAGCGGTGTTTCCCGATCTTCCGCAGACATGCACCGCGTTCGAAAGTCGTTTCAATCAGCACCAGTCTTCCCGCATGCGTTACAAGCAGTTTTATCATTTCAAGGACACGGCGACCAAACCCGAATGCTGGCGCTATTTCACGAGCCTTGACAGGCTTCGCCTCGAGATCAGGAAGGTGCGGCACATTCCCAAATCCTGGGCCACTCCGGGGTATGCGGACATCGTCGGGGCGGGTGTGATGGAGTACCCGCTTTCGCCCGTCAGGCCGAAGGTCCCCGGCAATTAGGAAATGACCCTCGGCGCCGGCTTCCGCCCCTGCCTGCCGGCGCGGAACCCCCATGTGCAGTCGATCCTCGCCAGCTCGAAATTGCGCGTCCTGGCGAAACGATCGCTGCTGGAAACATCCGAGGAAAGGGTCGTCGCCACGCCTTCCGGCCCGAGGCTGCTTTCCTTTGTCCTGCGTCATCCCGAGCCCAAAGGGGTGATCATCCTGCTGCACGGGTGGGAGGGCTCTTCCTCCTCCCCGTACATGATCGACGCGGGCGCGTTTTATCATCGGCTCGGCTTCAGCGTCTGCCGCCTGAACCTGCGGGACCACGGCGAGTCCCATCACCTGAACGAAGGGCTTTTCCACGGCGTCCTCATCGAGGAAACGTTCGAGGCGGTGGATTCCCTCGCCGGACTCGAGGGAAACAAGCCGGCGTACCTGATCGGTTTTTCCCTGGGCGGCAATTACGCCCTGCGCATCGCCCGCAGGTATTCCGACCGCGGACGGAGTGGGTTGCGCGGCGTCTTCGCCGTCAGCCCGCCGCTCGACCCGTACAAGACGACGCTGGCCATCGACAACGGCCTTTGGATTTACCGCGATTACTTCCTGAAGAAGTGGAAGCGTTCGTTGATGAAAAAGCAGGCTCTTTTCCCGCGCAAGTACGATTTCGGCGGGATGCTCGGGGCGAAAACGTGCCTCGAGCTGACGGAAAGGATCATGCGCTACTATTCGGATTTCCCGACGTACCGCGATTATTTCGATCAATACACCTTGAGGGACGGGTTCTTCCGGGACTTCAGGATCCCGGTGAAGGTGTTCATCGCGGAAGACGACCCGGTCATCCCGCTGGAAGATTTCGACGCCGTGTCGGAGCACGATAATTTCCGGATCTTCCGCACGAAACACGGCGGCCATTGCGGCTTCATGGATTTCTTTCCGCTGCGCTGCTGGTATAATCAGGTGATCGCGGAAATACTCCGCGATCAGACGGTGTGATGAGGGAATGTTCGATCTGCCCGCAATCGGTTTCTCCCCTTACTTCGAAAGACAGCTTCAAGACGAACCGATCGATGACGTGATCCCCGCCAGGATCGCCGCGGAGCATCGCGGCGCCTACGAGGTCTGGGCGGGCGCGGGACAAGGTTTCGCGCAGCTCTCCGGGCGGCTTCTTCATGAACAGGGAATGGAAGCGTCGCCCGGGGTGGGCGACTGGGTATCGTTGAAGGGGGCGCCCGGCCCCGGAAGCACGTCGATCATCGAGCGCGTGCTGGACCGCCGCACCGTTTTCACCCGGGGCGCCGCCGGACGGGAAACGCGCGGCCAGATCGTGGCGGCCAACGTCGACCTGGTGTTCGTCGTCTGCGGGCTGGACTCCGACTATAACCTGAGGCGTATCGAGCGGTATCTCGCCCGGATCCGGGCCGGCGGGGCGCGGCCCGGGGTGATCCTGAACAAGACCGATATCCGCGAGGACGCGATCGCCCGGGTGCGCGAGGTCGAGGACCGCTGCCCCGGGGTGCCGGTCCATGCGGCTTCCGCGCTCCGTTCCGAAGGCGTGGCGGCGATCCGGGAGCTCATCCGGCCGGGGCTGACGGCGGCCTTCGTCGGGTCCTCCGGCGCCGGGAAGTCGACCCTCGTCAACGCGCTGCTGGGCGAGGAAAGGATGGCCACGGGCGGGGTCCGCGCCCGCGACGGGCGGGGATGCCACGTGACGACCCATCGGCAACTCGTCCTTCTCCCCGGCGGCGGCATGGTGCTCGACACCCCGGGGATGCGCGAGTTGCGGCTGATCGACGACGAGGGGATCGGGGCGGTCTTCTCCGACATCGAGGAGCTTTCCGGGCAATGCCGCTTCAGCGACTGCCGCCACGAATCCGAGCCGGGCTGCGCGGTGAGGGATGCCGTCGCGCGGGGGACGCTGCACGCCGATCGTCTGGAGCACTACCTGAAGCTCGGGAGGGAGGCCCGGTCCATGGAGCTCCGCCGCGACGAGCATTCGAGGCGGAAATCCGAGAGGGTGTGGGGGCAGCTCCATGACGAGGCGGACCGCATCCGCCGCTGGAAGCGCGGCGATTAGTGAAAAGGAGAAGGATCGGGGTGGCGGCGATCTGCGTTTTCCTGGCGGCGCTGTGCGTCCAGCCCGCTTTCGCGGAGACGGACCCGGTCACCGGCATGGAGTTCGTGCTCGTGAAGGGGGGATGTTACCCGATGGGGGATTCCTTGGGGGAAGGGGACCCCGACGAGCGTCCCGTGCACGAGGTGTGCGTGTCCGACTTCCGCATCGGCAAGCATATCGTCACCCAGGAGCAGTGGGTGAAGGTGATGGGGGACAACCCTTCCCGCTTCAGGAAGGGCGGCGAATACCCGGTGGAGAACGTCTCGTATGACGACGTGCAGCGGTTCATCAAGCGCCTGAACGGGAAGACGGGGCGGAAATACCGGCTTCCCACCGAGGCGGAGTTCGAATACGCCGCGCGCAGCGGGGGCAGGAACGAGAAGTACGCGGGGACGAGCAGCGACGCGGAGCTGGATGACTACGCCTGGTATTACCTGAACAGCGGGAGCGGCACGCATCCCGTGGGGAGGAAGAAACCCAACGGACTGGGATTGTACGACATGACCGGGATCGTCTGGGAGTGGTGCGGGGACATCTACGGGGAGAAGTATTACCACCATTCCCCGCGGATGGACCCGAAAGGGCCCCCCACCGGTTTTTACCGCGTCCTTCGGGGCGGCTCCTGGGACACCGACGCGAGAAACTCGCGCGCCGCGTCCCGCTACTGGTCCCCGCCGGGGGTCGGAAACGGCAAGCGCGGTTTCCGGCTGGTCCTTCCGGTCCGGGGCCCGAAGTGAGGTAATATGAAGGAACAGCCACTACATTCCGGGAGGGCCCGATGAAAGGGAACGCGAAGCTCATCGAGACGCTGAACGCGCTGCTGTCGGACGAACTGACCGCCATCAACCAGTACATGGTCCATTCGGAGATGTGCGCCAACTGGGGGTACGAGAAGCTGCACAAGCATTTCGAGAAGCGGGCCATCGACGAGATGAAGCACGCCGAGGAGCTCATCGGGCGGATCCTCTTCCTGGAGGGATACCCCACGGTCAGCCTTCTCGGGAAGATGACGATCGGCTCGGACGTTCCCAAGATGCTCGCGGGGGACCACGCGCTGGAGGCGGGGGCCATCAAGGCCTACAACGCGGCGATCAAGCAGGCGGGCGACGCGGCGGATTTCGCCACCCGCGAGGTGCTGGAGCACATCCTCCGGGACGAGGACAGGCACATCGACGGCATCGAGGAGCTGCAGGACCAGGTCGGGCACATGACGCTTCCCATCTTCCTCACCACGCAGGTCGGCGGGTAGCCTTCGGGGGGGCCGCCGGTAAAACCGGGTCCCCCCCTGCCATGCCCGTGATGGACGGGGAGTGAGGCCTTTCAGGCCCGGAGCGCCTCGAGGGCGATGTGGAGGTCCTCGCGCGTGTGCAGGGCGAGGATCCTTCCCCCGGGGCCTTCCGCCGACAGGTCCGCGTCCGGCTTCAGGGTGCGGTTCCGCACGGGGTCGAGCCTCAAGGACAGGCAGCCGAGCCCCCGGCAGACCTCTTCCCGAAGCTCCGCGGAGTTTTCCCCCACGCCCGCGGTGAAGACCAGGGCGTCCACGCCGCCCAGCGTCACGGCGAGCGCCCCGACGGCCTTGCGGACGGAGTGGGCGTAGATCGCGAGCGCCAGCCGGGCCCGTTCGTTCCCCGCGTTCGCCGCCTCCCGCACTTCCCTGAAGTCGGAGGAGACCCCCGATACCCCCAGCAGCCCGCTCTTCCTCTGGAGCGTCTCGTCCAGCTCCAGCCGGGTCATCCCCATCCGCTCCATGGCGTAGATCAGGATCCCCGGGTCGATCGACCCCGCCCGGGTTCCCATCATCAGCCCTTCCATCGGGGTGAACCCCATGGTGGTGTCGACCGGCTTCCCGCCGCGGACCGCCGTCGCGGAGCAGCCGTTCCCCAGGTGGCAGACGACCACGCGGAGCTCCCCGGGGGGACGCCCGAGGAACTCGGCCGCCCGCCGGGAGCAGTAGGCGTGGCTGATGCCGTGGAAGCCGTAGCGGCGGATCCCGGGCTTCTCGTACCACTCGTACGGCAGCGGGTAGACGCGGCTCTCGGCGGGCAGGTCCGCGAAGAACGCCGTGTCGAAGACCGCGACGTGGGGGACGCCGGGAAGCGCCCGGCGCGCCGCGACGATCGCCCGCAGGGCCGGGGGGTTGTGCAGGGGGGCCAGCGTCGTCAGGCTGGAGATCAGCCCCAGCACGCGGTCGTCGATCCGGACGCTCTCCCGGAAGTGCCGGCCGCCGTGGACCACGCGGTGGCCGACGGCGGCGACCGGGTCGGACGCGACCCGGCCGCCGATCGACGCGAGGATATTCTCCACGGCGTTCGCCGGGGGGTCCTCCAGGGTCTCCCCGGCGACGAGCTCCATCGTGTCTCCCGCGAACAGGGAGAACTTGATCGTGCTCGACCCCGCGTTGAGGGTGAGGACGCTCAAGGCGTCCACCGCCAGTTGCGGATCTCCGGCATGTCCTCGCCGTGGACCTGGATGTACTGCTTGTGGTCGAGGAGCCGGTCGCGCAGCTCCTGCTTCGCGTACGCGGCCTTCGCGCCCAGCTCCGGCACCCGGTCGATCACGTCTCCCGCGAGGTGGAACCGGTCGAGGTCGTTGAGGACCACCATGTCGAAGGGGGTCGTGGTCGTCCCTTCCTCCTTGTAGCCGCGCACGTGGAGGTTCTTGTGGTTGGTCCTCCGGTAGGTCAGGCGGTGGATGAGCCACGGGTAGCCGTGGAAGGCGAAGATGATCGGCTTGTCCTTCGTGAAGATGGCGTCGAAATCCTTGTCGGAGAGCCCGTGGGGGTGCTCGCTCTGCGGCTGGAGCTTCATGAGGTTCACCACGTTGACGACCCGGATCTTCAGCCCGGCACCATCTCCCGGAGCAGGGAAACGGCCGCGAGGGTTTCGAGCGTCGGGACGTCGCCCGCGCACGCCATCACGACGTCGGGCTCGACACCCGCGGTCGTTGCTCGCCCATTCCCAGATCCCGATCCCCGCCGTGCAGTGGTGGATCGCCTCGTCCATGGTGAGCCACTGGAGCGCCGGCTGTTTCCCGGCGACGATGACGTTCACGTAGTTGCGGCTCCGCAGGACAGTGGTCGGTCACCGACAGGAGGCGTGTTGGCGTCGGGAGGCAGGTAGACGCGGATGACGTCCGCCTTCTTGTTCACCACGTGGTCGATGAAGCCCGGGTCCTGGTGGCTGAAGCCGTTGTGGTCCTGCCGCCAGACGTGGGAGGTGAGCAGGTAGTTGAGCGACGCGATCGGGCGGCGCCACGGGATGTCGCGCGGTGACCTTGAGCCACTTCGCGTGCTGGTTGAACATCGAGTCGATGATGTGGATGAACGCCTCGTAGCAGGAGAAGATGCCGTGCCGGCCGGTCAGCAGGTACCCCTCGAGCCACCCCTGGCACTGGTGCTCGCTCAGCACCTCCATGACGCGCCCGTCGGGCGAAAGATTCTCGTCGGTCGGGAGCGTGCTCGTCGACCCACGTCTTGTCCGGTGACCTCGAAGACGGCGCCCAGGCGGTTGGAAGCCGTCTCGTCGGGGCCGAACACGCGGAAATTCCGGGAGTCGGCGTTCCGTTTCATGATGTCGCGGAGGAACGTCCCCATGACCCGGGTGGGCTCGGCCTCGACGGTCCCCGGGGCGGGGACGTGGACGGCGTAGTCCTGGAAGTCGGGCATGCGGAGGTCGCGGAGGAGCAGCCCGCCGTTGGCGTGCGGGTTCGCCCCCATGCGCCGGTCCCCTTCCGGGGCGAGCGCGGCGAGCTCGGGGAGGAGCCGGCCCTGTTCGTCGAACAGCTCCTGGGGGCGGTAGCTCCGCATCCAGTCCTCGAGCAGCTTCACGTGCCCGGGTTGGGACGCCATTTCGGAGAACGGGACCTGGTGGGAGCGCCACGTGCCCGTCGACGGCTTGCCGTCGACCTCCTTCGGGCCGGTCCACCCCTTGGGGGTCCGCAGGATGATCATCGGCCAGCGGGGCCGCGCCAGGTCGCCCGCGCCGCGCGCCGTCTTCTGGATCTTCCGGATCTTCCCGATCGCCGCGTCGAGCGCCCCGGCCATCGCCTGGTGCATGGGCTCCGGGTCCTCCCCCTCGACGAAGATGGGGTCGTAGCCGTAGCCGATGAAGAGGTGCTCGAGCTCCTCTTTCGGGATCCGGGCGAGGAAGCACGGGTTCGCGATCTTGTAGCCGTTCAGCTGGAGGATCGGCAGCACGGCGCCGTCGCGCGCGGGGTTCAGGAACTTGTTCGAATGCCAGCTGGTCGCCAGCGGCCCGGTCTCGGCCTCGCCGTCCCCGACGACGCACGCGACGATGAGGTCGGGGTTGTCGAAGGCGGCGCCGTAGGCGTGGCTCAACGCGTACCCGAGCTCGCCCCCCTCGTGGATCGACCCGGGCGTCTCGGGGGCGACGTGGGAGGGGATCCCCCCCGGGAAGGAGAACTGCTTGAAGAGCCGCTTCATCCCTTCCTCGTCCGGCGAGATGTCCGGGTAGAACTGGCTGTACGTCCCCTCGAGGTACGTGTTGGCGACGATCCCGGGGCCCCCGTGGCCCGGCCCGATGACGTAGATCATGTTCAGGTCGCGCTCCCGGATGACCCGGTTCAGGTGGACGTAGATGAAGTTGAGCCCCGGCGTCGTCCCCCAGTGCCCCAGGAGGCGGGGCTTGACGTGCTTCAGCGTGAGCGGTTCCTTGAGGAGGGGATTGTCGAACAGGTAGATCTGGCCGACGGAAAGGTAATTGGCCGCGCGCCAGTAGGCGTTCATCCTCTGGAGCTGATCGGGTTGGAGCGGGTTCCTCATGACGACCTCCTCCCGCCCTCTCCCGGTCGCCGGGTTCGGCCTTCTTTCAGTCGGCCGACCTGAACGGCCCGGCTTTCGCCAGGATGAGGGCTTTCAGGAATTCACGATTCAGCTTGGCGATGAACTTCACGCCGATCCCCTTGGGGCAGACGGCCTCGCATTCGTAGTGGTTGGAGCAGTTCCCGAAACCGCATTCCCGCATGGCCTGGATCATCTCCGCGACCCGCTCGGGCGCCTCGACCTGCCCCTGCGGAAGGACCGCCAGGTGGCCCACCTTCGCCCCCACGAACAGCATGGCCGCGCCGTTGGGGCACGCCGCGACGCACGCGCCGCACCCGATGCACTGCGCCGCGTCCATCGCGTAGTCGGAGTCCGCCTTGGAGATCGGGAGGGCGTTGCCGTCGGGCACGCCCCCCGTGTGGCAGGAGATGTATCCCCCGGCCTGGATGAGCTTGTCGAGCGACCCCCGGTCGACGACCAGGTCCCGGAGGATGGGGAAGGCGCGGGCCCGCCACGGCTCGATGTAGAGCGTGTCCCCGTCCTTGAACTTCCGCATGTGGAGCTGGCAGACGGTGGTCCGCTCGAAGCCGCCGTGGGGGACGCCGTTGATGACCGCGGAGCACATGCCGCAGATCCCCTCCCGGCAGTCGTGGTCGAAGGCGATGGGCTCCCTGCCCTCCCGGATCAGCTCCTCGTTCACCACGTCGAGCATCTCGAGGAAGGAGTGGTCCGGCGTGATGTTCCTCGCGGTGTAGGTCTCGAAACGGCCCGGGTCGCCCGGCTCCCTCTGCCTCCAGACGATCAGCTTCAGGTTCATGGTTTTGCGTCCGGGACCCGGCGCGGCCATTATTTGTAGCTCCTCACCATGAGGTGGACGTGCTCGAAGCGGAGCGGCTCCTTGTGGAGCTCGGGCGGCGCGCCGTCGCCCTTGTATTCCCACGCCGCCGAGTAGCAGAACCTGGAGTCGTTGCGCCTCGCCTCGCCGTCCTCGTACTGGTGCTCCACCCGGAAGTGGCCGCCGCACGACTCGTCCCGGTGCAGGGCGTCCCGGCAGAGAAGCTCGGCGAACTCGATGAAGTCGGCGGTCCGGCCGGCGTTCTCCAGCTGCGGGTTGAACTCCGCCGCCGTCCCGGGGACCCTCACGTGTTGCCAGAACTCCTCCCGGATGGCCGGGATCGTCGCGATCGCCTCCGACAGACTCTTGTTGCTGCGGAGCATCCCGCAGTTGTGCCACATGAGGTTCCCCAGCTCCCTCTTGAAATCGGTCACGGAGCGCTCCCCCCGGACGGAGAGGAGCTTCTTCAAGGTTCCCTTCACGTCCTCGATCGACTTGAGGCACTCGGGGTGGGAGGCGGTGGCCTTTCCCGGCTTGATGCGCGCCAGGTAGTCGGCGATCGTGTACGGGAGGATGAAGTAGCCGTCGGCCAGCCCCTGCATCAGCGCGCTGGCCCCCAGGCGGTTCGCCCCGTGGACGGAGAAGTTCGCCTCGCCCAGCACGAACAGCCCCGGGAGGTTGCTCATCAGGTTGTAGTCGACCCAGAGGCCGCCCATGGCGTAGTGGGGGGCCGGGTAGATCCGCATGGGCACCTTGTAGCCGTCCTCGTCGGTGATCCGCTCGTACATCTCGAAGAGGTTCCCGTACCGCTCGCGGAGCTCGTGCTCGCCCAGCCGCCGGATGGCTTCCTTGAAGTCGAGGTAGACGCCGCGGCCGGTCGGCCCGACGCCCCGGCCGTCGTCGCACTGCTCCTTGACCGCCCTGGAGGCGACGTCCCGGGGGGCGAGGTTCCCGTAGCTCGGGTACTTGCGCTCCAGGAAGTAGTCGCGGTCGTCCTCGGGGATGGACTCGGGCGGCTTCCCGACGTCCTCCCGCTTCCTGGGGACCCAGCAGCGCCCGTCGTTGCGGAGCGACTCGGACATGAGGGTCAGCTTCGACTGGTACTCGCCGGCCTGCGGGATGCAGGTGGGGTGGACCTGGGTGTAGCAGGGGTTGGCGAGGAAGGCGCCCTTCTTGTAGGCCTTCCAGATGCCCGTGACGCTGCACCCCATGGCGTTCGTGGAGAGGTGGAAGACGTTGACGTAGCCGCCGGTGCACAGCACGACCGCGTCTCCCGCGTGCGAGCGGATCTCCCCGGTGATCAGGTCCCGCAGCGTGATCCCCTTGGCCTCGCCGTTCACCAGCACGAGGTCGAGCATCTCGGTCCGCGGGAACATCTTCACCGTCCCCACCCGGATCTGCCGGGAAAGGGCGGAATAGGCCCCCAGGAGGAGCTGCTGCCCCGTCTGCCCGCGGGCGTAGAAGGTGCGGGAGACCTGCGCGCCGCCGAAGGAGCGGGTGTCGAGGTGGCCGCCGTAGTCGCGGGCGAACGGGACGCCCTGCGCGACGCACTGGTCGATGATGTTGTTGCTCACCTGGGCCAGCCGCCAGACGTCGGCCTCGCGCGCCCGGAAGTCGCCTCCCTTGATGGTGTCGTGGAAGAGCCGGAAGACGCTGTCGCCGTCGTTCTGGTAGTTCTTCGCGGCGTTGATCCCGCCCTGGGCCGCGATGCAATGGGCCCGCCGGGGGCTGTCCTGGAAGCAGAACACCTCGACGTTGTACCCCATCTCCCCCAGGGACGCGGCGGCGGAGGCGCCGGCCAGGCCGGTGCCCACGACGAGGATCTTGTATTTCCTCTTGTTCGCCGGGTTCACCAGCTTCATGTCGGAGCGATGCCGGTCCCACGTCGTTTCGATCGGGCCGGTCGGCGCTTTTCCGTCGAGGATCATGTCGTTGTCCCTTACCTGGTGAAGACGCCGATGCCGGCGAGGACGAGCACGGGGATGATGGCGTACCCGATCAGGAAGAAGATGGCGGAGACCATCCCTAACCCCCGGTTCCACGGCATCGATTTTTCGTTGTTCAGCCCGAACGTCTGGAGGATGCTCTGGATCCCGTGGGACAGATGCAGCGACAGGACCACCATGGCGGCGATGTACACCAGGGAAACGGCCCGGTTCCGGAAGGAGTCCCGGACCAGGGAGAAGATGTCGTTGTTCCCCTGGAAATCCGGGGACAGGGCGGTTCCGGGGAGGACCTGGAAGCTGAAGTGCAGCAGGTGGTAGACGAGGAAGGCCAGCGTCAGCAGCCCGGACCAGATCATCGTCTCGCCGTTGAAGGTGGCCTTGAGCATCCGCTTCACGGCGTACCTGTGCGGCTTCGTCTTCCAGTTCTCCAGCGTCAGCATGATGCCGAAGAACATGTGGACCGCGAGCAGGCCGATCAGCGCGATCCGCACGGACCAGAGAAGGGTGGGCAGGTAGTGCAGCTTGGCGGAATAGGCGTTGATGTCGTCGGGCCCGTGGAAAATCAGGGTGTTCCCCAGCAGGTGCACGGTGGTGAACCAGAGCATGCCGATGCCGGTCAGGCTCATCAGCGTCTTCCGAACCACCGAATTCATGAATGTCTGCATGCGCTTGGCCTTCTCCGGCTGTAAACAATTACATTAAGATGGTTGGCCGCAGGAAGTCAATTCCGGCCCCGTCCATCCCCCGGTAGACCGTCGTCGCGGCGATCTCCCGGGCCACGATCGCGCAGAGGTACTTCGGGGGAAGCCGGGACGCCCTTCGCCTGTACCGGGCGCGGTTGCGCAGGAAGGCCGGCAGGTGGGCGAGCAGCGCGCTGCGCCAGGGCGGCGCGAGCGGCAGCCCCGGCCGCTCCCGGAAGAAATCGAACAGCCGGGCGTACCGGTCGTTGATCTCCTCGCTGATCGCGTCGGAGATCTCCGTGTACGATCCGCTCCGGGTCTTCCCGCTTGCGCCGGAAGATGCATTCCGCCTCGTCCCCGGCCCGCTTCTCGAGGATCTCCAGCACGTCCCGGACGTATTCCTCCCGGTTCGCGAGGAACTCCTTCTCCGTCATCAGCAGGTTCCCGATGATCTCGTAGGAAGAGGAGATGACCCCGCACTTGTTCGCGGAGGCGTCCTTCAGGATCACCACGCCCCGCTCCTGGAGCCGGGCCCGCGCTTCCGGGGTGAGGAACGAGTTCGCCCCCTCCACGATCACCTTGGCCGACGGGGAGCCGTCCGCGGCGAGGAACCTCGGCCAGTTGGTCCCGTCGATCGTCTCGGGCCGCCCCCCCGCGGGAATGAACAGGTCGGCGGGCACCGTGAAGGCGAGCGTGTCGAATTCCCTGTTGAACTCGTCCGCGGTGATCCAGGACGTCGACACGCCTTCCGCCGTCCGGTCGGCCCGCTTGAACAGCTTGCGCAGCCCTTCCGTCCGGCGCTCGTTCCGGTAGAGGAGGAACCCTCCCGGGTGGAGCGCCTCCGGCCGGAACGCATCGACGTCCCTGCGAAGGACGATGCGCGACAGCTCGGCCCGGTCGAGCCCCGCCGGGTCGCACAGCGCCCCCGACCCGTCGAGGACCAGCCGGATCGCCGCCCCCGGGCATTTCTCCAGCAGGATCCGCATCGCGTTCCCCGCCACGTCGCCGTTCGGGCCGCCGGTGAACTTCACGGAAAAAGCGTCCGACCGGATGTCCGTTCCCGTTTCCCGCATGGCGATCTCCGCGAACTTCACCACGCCGGTGGAGGTGACGCCGTACTGCCGGTGGTTGATCCCGGCCTTCTTGCTCGACATGACGCCGATGCCGAGCATGTACCCCCTGGCCGCCGAAAGGCGCGCGATCGTCTCGATCATCCGGTCGTGCATGTTCTCGTCCGGCCCCAGCTCGATCGGCTCGTCCTCGCCGTAGTAGTCCACGACGCGCGGGTCCCGCGCCTTCCCGCCCGTCGTGACGAAGATGTCGAAGAAGGCGTTGGCGAACGCGTACTGCACCTTGTGGAGCCGCTGGTCCGCCAGTTCCCGGGTGTCCTGGCTTCGCGCCCTGACGACCGCCACCATCTTCGAGCCGCCCTCGTAGATGTCCTTGTTCTTCAGGTGCTGCGTGTGCGCCAGGACGTAGCATTCCCGGAAGACGGCGTTCGCCACGGTGACGTAGTCGTCCCTGCGACCGGGTGAGGACGGTCCGCCACCCGCCGCGGGCGATGTCGGAGAAGCCGACGTGGTACCCCAGCCCGTTGCGCCCGAAGAAGTAGGTGACGCGGAAGGGGCGGCCGGGGGGCAGGTCCGACGTGAAGCCGGCGCCCAGGTCGTCCAGGTACGCGGGATCGAGGCGGAAGGCCAGCGCCTGCTTCTCCTGCACGAAGAAGTTCGTCTTCAGCGTCCGCCGGATGAAGGAGAGGGCGGCGCGGAAGACCTCCCTGCGGAACTCGTCGAGCTGCCGGTGCCCCGTGTTGTACTCCGCGATCTCCTTTTCGGCCGCGGACAGGGCCGATTCGCCGGCCGGGCCCCGGTCCGGGATCTACGGGTCGAACCGCAGCGAGAAGACGCGCGCGAGCAGGAGGGCGATGTCGGGATGGGAGTGGAACGCGCGCGCCACGTCCTCGAGGGTGAACCGGTGCGGCTGGTTGTGGACCAGGCTGGTGTGGCAGAAGCCGATGAGGGCCTCCACCAGCGTCGCCTCCCCGCCCGTCATGAGGCGGCCGAGCACGAACCTGCGGTACGTCTCCGAGCCGTTGGACAGGAGCTGGACGTTGTACAGCTCCCCGAGCAGGCGGCAAAAACAGGGAGAGCCCTCCTCGAGGGGCTCCCCGTCGCGGCGGGCCACGCGGAACGTCCCCAGGAAGTACGGGAAGCTCCCGGAGGAGACGATCATCGTGAGGGCGGACCGGACCCCCAGGTCCAGCCGGTTGAACACCTCCATCACCTGCCGGAGATAGTCCCTCTGCGGGGGGTTCTCCACGGCGACGAGGACGCGGCTTTCGCCCGGCGGGCCGTCGGCGCCGGCTTCCGCTTCCTGGACGTCGATGCGGACCCCCGGGCCGCTCATCGCCTCGTGGAGGAGCCGCAGGATGCGGGCGACCCGGTCGGGGGGGGAGCGGCGGACGAACCCCGGGTTGTTCCGCCAGAGGATCCCGAGCAGGCGCTCCCTGTCCGCCTTCGGGACGGCGGGGCGGGACCCCTTCATGGCCCCGGCGACGGGGCGGCTCAGGCGGGAGGGGACCTGCGCGTCCCTCGCGGACAGGATTTCGGTTTCCTTCTTCCGGTCGAATTCGAACCGCTGGATTTCGAGGTCCGCGTCCGTCCCGGGGACGGGACCGCGGGAGTGGACGACCTCGCAGAAGGAGATGTCGCGGTCGAGCGCCGAGAGCGTCTCGAAGAGGGAACCGGGGACCGACAGGCGCGCGGTCAGAAGCAGCTTCTCCCGGTCGGCCAGGACGAGCTGCCGGTCCCCGGGGAGCTGCCGCATGCGGAGGCAGAGGGCGCCCACGGCTTCCGGCTCCTCCCGCAGCGCCCGGAAGAAGACCGGGTCCATGTTCGCATGGAGCCATGCGAGCTGTTCCCTGGAGCCCCTGGCGGACTCCCTGATGTTCCGGAGGACGTTTCGCTCCATAGTGGTAATCTTATCCTATGGAACGGAGGATCGTAACGACGCTTACCCCCGTGTACGGGGGATTCGCCCTCGCCCGCACGGAGGATCTCGGGGTCCTCTTCATCCGGGGCGCGCTTCCCGGGGAGGAAGTCGAGGTGCGGCTGGGGGAGCGGAAGAAGGACTACGCGTTCGCGGACACGATAAAGGTCCTATCCCCCTCGCCGTACCGCGTCGACCCGCCGTGCGTGTATTTCGGGGAATGCGGCGGCTGCCAGCTCCAGCACGCGGCCTACCTGTACCAGCTCGAGATGAAGCGGGGGGTCCTGCAGGAGGCGTTCCGGCGGATCGGGAGGGCGGAAGTCGTCCCGGCGCTGGCCCCTCCCGGGCCGCAGTTCGGGTACAGGCACCGGGGGCAGTTCAAGACCGACGGCGACGGCATCGGGTTCTTCGCGGAACGGTCGCGCCGCCTGGTGGCGGTGTCGCGGTGCCCGCTGATGATGGGGCGGATCAGCGTGACCCTGCCCGCGCTGCGCGGCCTGGGCCGGATCGTCCCCGGGATTTCCGAGGTCCAGGTGGCCACGGACGGCGCCCAGGCGGTCGCCTGGTTCCCGGGGGTGCGTTACGACCGGAGGATCGTCGACCGCATCCGCGGCTTCATTTCGGGCGCGCGCTTCGAGGACCGCTCCTGGGGCAAGGAGAGGATCTCCCTCGAGCTGGAGGGGCTGTCGTACAGCGTCTCGACGGGGGCCTTCTTCCAGGCGAACTGGCGGATGAACGGGACGCTCGTGCGGAGGATTCTGGAGCTCGTCAAGGAGTCGCCGTCGGGCCGCCTGCTCGACCTGTACGCGGGAGGGGGGAACTTCGCGCTCCCGCTGTCTTCCCGCTTCGGGGAGGTCGTCGCGGTCGAGGAGGACGCGCATTCGTTTTCGGACCTGCGCCGGAACATCCGGGGAAACGGCATCGGGAACATCCGCGCCGTGAGGGCGAGGGTCGAGAAGTTCCGCCCCGAAGGGAGGTTCGACGTCCTGGTCCTCGACCCGCCGCGGGCCGGCCTCTCGGCGAAGGCGCTTTCCCTCGTCCGGGGGATCGGCGCGGAAGCGGTGTGCTACATCTCCTGCAACCCGGCGACGCTGGCCCGGGACGTCGCCGGCCTCTCCGACCGGTATAACCTCGGGCTCCTCCAGATGTTCGACTTCTTCCCCAACACCCACCACGTGGAGGCGCTGGCTGTCCTTCTTCTCCCGATAAGATGGTACTATTTCCGGCGGAGGGACTTTCTTCTTTATGCCGCTGGCATCGATTCACATCGGCTCGGCCCTGCTGCAGTTCGTCTCCGCATGGATTTCCCTCTCTTTCATCCTGAAGAAGAGGATCGGCCGGGTCTGGCTCCTCGTTTTCTCCGCTTTCGTGCTGAAGGGGGCGCTTTCCGTCTATAACGCCTACGCGGCGCTGTGCGATCCCCGGATCTCCGCGGCCCTCCTTTCGGCGGCGGCGCCGGGCGTCGAGTTTTTCCTGTCCGGCCTGTTCGCCGCCGGCTTCGTCCTCACCGGGAAGTGGTTCGGCTGCAAGGAGCGGCTCGACGCCAGGTGCGCCCTGGTCTCCGAGGCGGACCGCTCCCTCGCCGGGGCGCTCGAAGAGGACAAGATCCTGGGGCAGGTGTGCGGCGTCCTCACCGGGCCCGGGGGGTACGATCTCGCATGGGTGGGGGTTCCGGACCCCGACGGGTCGATCCGCGTGATCCACGCCGCGGGGCCCCGGGCCGGGGCCCTTCCGGAAATCCCCTTCCGGTGGGACGACGCTCCGTGGGGCCTCATGCCGCCGGGGCACTCCGTGAGGACGGCGGAAATCCGCTCGATGCGGGGCGCGGACCCGGGGCCGTGGGACGGGATTTCGTGGAAGGCCCTCCGCCGTGCCGGGCTCCACAGCTGCATCTCCGCCCCGGTCGATCCGTCCACCCTGCAGTGCAAGGTCCTCACCGCGCACTCGGGCGACCCGGACGCCTTCGATTCCGCGGAGGCCGCCGTGTTTTCGGCGATGGCGCGCCGGCTGGGGGACGCGATCCAGGGCGCGCGGCGCCACGAGACCTTCGCCAACGCGAAGTCCTCCTACGACGATCTCCTCCGGAGCCAGCGGGACGGCGTCCTTCTGGTCCGCGAGGGGAAGGTGGTCCGCGCGAATCCCGCGGCGGCCGCCATGCTCGGGTATCCGTACCCGGAGCTGCTGTTCGACATGGACCCGGCGTCGATCCTGGTCGACGGGGACGCGTCGCCGAACCTCCGTTTCGCCCTCCGCGGGCCGGGGCCGGGCGGGGCCCACGGGCAATGGGAGGCGGTCATCCGGAGGCGGGACGGCTCCACGTTCGACGGCGAGATCGCCATGACCTGGATCTCCCGGGAGAACCGGAAGGAGACCTTCGTCCCTCCGCGCAACGGCCCCCTCGGAATGCTGATCCTGCGGGACGTCACGACCCGCGTCCGCATCCTGAACGACCTCCGCAGGGAGCGGGATTTCTCCGCGCGGATCCTCGAGGTTTCCGGGGCGCTCGTCCTCCAGCTCGGGCTCGATGGGGAGGTCCTCCTGTTCAACCGGCAGTGCGAGGAGACCACCGGGTGGGCCTCCGGGGACGTCATCGGAAAGCGGATGACCGGCTTCCTGCTCCCGGAGCCGATGCGCGGCTCCCATGACGCCGCCTTCCAGGCGATCCTCGGGGGGCGCGCTCCGGGCCCCCTGGAGAGCCGGATCCTCACCTCCCGGGAAGAGGAGCGGACGGTCTCCTGGAAGTACGCGCCGCTGCACGACGCGTCCGGCGCGATCGCCTCCGTCATCGCCACGGGGATCGACGTCACCGACCGCCGCCGCCTCGAGGAGACGATCATCGAGATGCAGAAGATGGAGGCGGTGGGGACGCTGGCCGGCGGCATCGCCCACGACTTCAACAACCTCCTCACGGGGATCCTGGGCAGCCTCGACATCGCCCAGCGGGCGGTCCCCGACAGCTGCCAGGGGGCGGCGGGGCCGATCTCCGACGCCATCCGCGCCTCGGAGCGGGCGGTGGCCCTCATCCGCCAGCTGCTCGACTTCTCGCGGCGCTCCCCGTCGGAGCGGCGGCCCGTCAACCTCGCGAACGTCGTCCGGGAAGTGGTCACCCTCTTCTCCCAGACGATCGACCGGCGGATCGAGATCACCTCTTCCATCGAGGACGGGCTTCCCCTCGCGCTCGTCGACCCGAACCAGGTGCACCAGGTCCTGATGAACCTCTGCGTCAACGCCCGCGACGCCATCCTGGAGTCGCTCGAAGGGATCGACGCGCGGGGCAGCCGCCCGCTGACGGGGTACTGGATCTACGTCCGCGTGGAAAACGTCCTGGTCGACGACGAGTATTGCCGTCTCTTCCCCTACGCCAGGAAAGGCCGGTTCATCCGGCTTTCGATCGGCGACAACGGCGCGGGGATGGACGAGGCGCTCCAGCGGCGGATCTTCGAGCCGTTCTTCACCACGAAGAAGATGGGGCGGGGCACGGGGCTCGGGCTTTCCACCGTGTACGGCATCGTGAAGCAGCACAACGGCTGGATCAACCTCGACAGCCATCCGGGGAAGGGGACGACCTTCTGCGTCTATTTCCCGGAGGCGGAGGGGGCGGTCGAGGAGGAGTCGCCCAGGGAGGACACGAGCCGGCCGGTGGAGGGCAAGGAGACCGTCCTCTTCGCGGACGACGAGGGGCTGATCCGGGACCTCGGCCGGATGGTGCTGGAATCGTTCGGCTACACGGTGCTCCTCGCGGCCGACGGCAAGGAGGCGTTCGAACGGTACGTCGAGAACCGGGAAAAGATCCACCTCGTCATCCTCGACATGACGATGCCCCAGCGCTCCGGGCTCGAGGCGATGCGGGAGATCCTCGCGATCGACCCTTCGTCGAAGATCATCCTTTCCAGCGGCCATACTCCCGCGGAGGACATCGGGAGCGCCGCGTTCCTTCCCAAGCCGTACCGCGCCGACGTGCTGGCGCGGATGGTCCGCAAGGTCCTCGATTCCGGCGCGCCCGGCGCGTCCTGACCGGGGCGGTTGTTCCCGGCCTGCGGGAAATGTCGTAAATCCTACACAATTGTTTTGCCTTCCTTCGGCCGCTTCCGCCCGTCCCCCCGATGTCGCAGGGGATTTCCGGGATGGCACGCCGGTTGCTCTAACAGGGCAAGGGCGTTTTCGGGCCCATCACGCGGCGAAGGAGGCACTTCCCATGAACACCGGCGACACCGCCTGGCTGCTCATATCGACGGCCCTGGTCATGCTCATGACCCCCGGTCTGGCGCTTTTCTACGGGGGGATGGTCCGGAGCAAGAACGTCCTGGGCACGATCATGCAGTCCTTCATCGTCATCGGGCTGATCAGCGTCGAGTGGGCGCTGGTCGGCTACGGGATGGCGTTCGGCCCGGACCACTGGGGGATCATCGGCGACCTGTCCTGGGCCGGCCTTTCGGGGGTGGGGTTCGCCCCCAACAAGGACTACGCCGCCACGGTGCCGCACCTGGCGTTCATGGCGTTCCAGATGATGTTCGCCGTCATCACCCCGGCGCTGATCACCGGCGCGTTCGCGGAGCGGTTCAAGTTCTCCACGTTCGTCGTGTTCATGCTCCTCTGGGCGCTCATCGTGTACAACCCGGTGGCGCACTGGGTGTGGGGGGTGGGCGGGTGGCTCCGGAACCTCGGGGCGCTCGACTTCGCCGGGGGGACCGTCGTCCACATCACCTCGGGGATCTCGGCGCTCGCCGCGGCCCTCGTCGTCGGGAAGCGGAAGGGGTTCGGCGCCGACAACATGGCGCCGCACAACCTGCCGATGACGGTGCTCGGGGCGGCGATCCTGTGGTTCGGCTGGTTCGGGTTCAACGCCGGCAGCGCCCTCGCGTCGGGCGAGCTGGCGACCAGCGCCTTCGTCGCCACCCACCTCGCCGCCGCGGCCGCGACGCTGTCCTGGGTCGCCGCGGAGTGGCTGCACCGCGGCAAGCCGACGGTGCTGGGCGCCGCCTCGGGCTGCGTCGCGGGGCTGGTCGGGATCACGCCGGGCGCCGGGTTCGTCACGCCGATGGCCGCCATCGTGATCGGGCTCGCGGTCGGGGCGATCTGCTACGGCGCGATCATGCTCAAAGGGCGGTTCGGGTACGACGATTCGCTGGACGTGGTCGGCGTGCACTTCGTCGGCGGCATGTTCGGCGCGCTGGCCACGGGGCTGTTCGCCACGAAGGCGGTCAACCCGGCCGGCGCCGACGGGCTGTTCTACGGCAACCCGAAGCTGTTCGCGGTCCAGGCGCTGGCGGCGGGGATCGCCATGACCTACGCGTTCTGCGTGAGCTACGGGCTCCTCGTCCTCCTCGACAAGACGATGGGGCTGCGGGTCGACGCGGAGCACGAGTCGATGGGGCTCGACCTGTCCCAACACGGGGAGGCGGGCTACACCCGATAGTGGTATCGTACCCGTATCTTCGGGAAGGGAAGATGCGGGCATATGGCGAAACGGATCCTGTTCCTGCTGGCGCACCCGGACGACGAGACGTTCGGCCCGGGGGGAACGATCGCGAAGTACGCGCGGGAAGGGAACGAAGTGCACCTCCTCGCCGCCACGCGCGGGGAGGCCGGGATGATGGGCGACCCGCCGGTCACCGACCGGGAGCATCTCGGGGAGGTCCGCTCCGCCGAGCTCGAGGCGGCGGCGGCGGTCCTCGGCGCCGCGAAGGTCCACTACCTCGGGTTTCATGACGGCAAGCTCGAATCGCTCCCCCGGGAGCTTCTGGTCGAGGGCGCCGTCGAGGCGGTCCGCCGGGTCCGGCCCCACGTCCTGGCGGGTTTCGGCCCGGAAGGCGTTTCCAGGCACCCGGACCACAAGGTGATGTGCGAGGCGGCGCTCGCCGCCTTCGACCGGGCGGGCGACCCCGGGTGGTATCCCGGCCACTTCCGCGACCCGGGGCTCCGGCCCTGGACCCCCCTCAAGCTGTACCAGTTCGAGCTTCCCCGGGAGGTCCTCTCCACGTGGGGCATTCCGCTGGCGGGGGTGCCGCTGGCGAAGCTGACCACCGTCATCGACACCTCCGCGGACGCGGAGACGAAGCTCCGCGCCTTCCCGTGCCATCGTACCCAGAAGAAGGACGTCGAACGGATCCTTGCCCGCCCGGGTTTTCGGGAGTTCATCCGGCAGGAGACGTTCGTCCTGGCCAGGACGCGGGTTGCCGGGCCGGCCTTCCCCGAGACCGACCTCCTGGCGGGAATCCCGGAAGACTGCGGATAAACCGGAAGACTTCGGATAAAGAGGAGAAGCCGTTGGAAGTGGGAATTTTCGGAAACGCGGGTTCGGGAAAGAGCACGCTGTTCCGGGCGCTGGCCGGCCCCGGGGAAGGCGCCTCGCAGGGGAAGAACGCCGGCGTGTGCGCCATCAAGGTCCCCGACGACCGGGTGGACCGGCTGGCGGAGATCTTCCGCCCGAAGAAGGTCACCCACGTCTCGGTCGCGTTCCACGACATCGACGCCGGGGAGCCCGAACCGCTGTCGACGCAGGCGGTCGCCGCGCTGAAGAACGTGGAAGTCCTCGTCCTGGTCCTGCGGGGGTTTTCGGACGACTACCACCCGGCCCCCCCGGGAGGGCTCGATCCCGTGAAGGAGTTCCGGGCGATGGCGTCCGCCCTGGTCCTTTCCGACTACCTCGTGGCGCAGAAGCGGATCGAGCGGCTGACGAAGGAGGCGAAGCGGGACGCCGAATGGACCGCCCTGCACAAGGCGATCGCGGCGTTCGAGAAGGAAGTCCCTCTCCGGGACGTCGACATCGTCGGGGAGGAGGAGCGGGCCGTGTCGGGGTTCCGGTTCGTCACCCGCCTCCCGATGGTCCTGGTCCTGAACGCCGGCGAGGATTCCCTGCAGGGGGAGCCGTTTCCCGAGCTCACCCGGGCGGCGGCGGAGGCGAAGGTCCCGCTGGTCCGCCTGTGCGCCAAGGTGGAGGAGGAAATCGCCCAGCTGTCGCCCGCCGAGCAGGCCGAGTTCCTGAAGGAGCTGGGAACCGGGCAGTCCGCCCGGGACCGGCTGGTCCGGGGCGCCTTCGACGCGATGCGGTACATCTCCTTCCTCACGGTGGGGGAGGACGAGGTCCGGGCGTGGAACATCCGGCAGGGGAGCAGCGCGGTGGCCGCGGCGGGCCGGATCCATTCCGACCTGGAGAAAGGGTTCATCCGCGCCGAGGTCATCCCGAGCGAGGACTTCCTCCGGTGCGGGACGATGGCGAAGGCGAAGACCGAGGGGAAGCTGCGGCTCGAGGGGAAGGAGTACGTCGTGAAGGACGGCGACATCTTCCATGTCCGGTTCAACGTGTGAGCGCGCGGGAAACCTGTTGAATCATATAGGGATAATTCACTAATCCCGAGGATTTCCGATAGATCATAGAAAAAGACCTATATAAAATGAAACTCTCTCGAGCACGCTCCGAAAGAATCGCTTTTGAACGGCCCGGCTGGCGCCCGCGTCCTGGTGGTCGACGACGAGGAATTTCTGCGCTTCATCGTCCGCGAATGGCTGGAGCAGGCGGGATACACCGTGGAAGAGGCGGCCGACGGCAGGGAGGCGCTCGGGAAGCTCGACGGCCGGGGATGGGCATTCGACATCCTCCTGACGGACATCCGGATGCCGAACATGGACGGCATCGCCCTCCTCAGGGAGTGGCTGAAGCGCAGCCCGAACACCGCGAGCGTGGTCATGTCGGCCAACGCCGAGCTCGACACCGCCGTCTCCGCGTTGAAGCTGGGGGCTTGCGACTATATCACCAAGCCCTTCGGCAGCGACGTCCTCCTCATCACCCTGGAAAACGCCCTCCGGAAGAAGGAGCTCGAGCGGCAGGTCGAGGATTACCGGGTGAACCTCGAGAAGAAGGTGAAGGACCAGACCGACGTCATCAACCTGATGTACGTCCGGTCGATCGACGCGATGGTCAAGGCGCTCGAGGCGAAGGATTTCTACACGCGGGGCCACTCGCAGCGGGTGAAGATCTATTCCGTGGCGATCGCGAAGGAGATGGGCATCGTCGACCAGGAGGTCGAGGAGCTGCGGCAGGCCTCCGTGCTCCACGACCTGGGCAAGATCGGCGTCCGGGAAACGGTGCTCAACAAGCCCGCGAAGCTGACGCCCGAGGAGTTCCAGGAGGTCGTCCGGCACCCCGAGCTTTCCGTGAGCATCCTCGAGCCGATCCCGTTCTTCCGGCCGCTGCTCCCCGCCATCCTCCACCACCATGAACGGTACAACGGCCAGGGCTACCCGGCCCGCCTGGCGGGGGACGAGATCCCGCTGGCGTCGCGCATCATGGCGGTGGCCGACACGTTCGACGCGATGACGTCGACGCGCGCTTACCGGAAGGCGCTGCCGGTGGAAGAGGCCGTCTCGGAGCTGCGCCGCTTCTCGGGGACGCAGTTCGACCCGGAATCGTCCCCATCTTCCTGTCCTGCCTGCCGCGGATCCGGATTCCCGCCGAGGACAGCCCCGCGTGAGCCCCGGGACGCCGGCGCGGCGACGCCCCTTACCTCGACGGGAAGGAGCGTGGGGAGCTGCTCGGGATCGCCCGCAGGACGGTCGAGGGGTACGTCCGGGACGGCAGGGTGCCGGAGGCGCCGAGCCCGGCCGGAAAGCTCGCCGCTCCCGGCGCGGCCTTCGTCACCTTGAAGAAGAAAGGGCGGCTGCGCGGCTGCATCGGTTACACGGAAGCCGTGGCGCCCCTGTTCAAGGTTGTTCAGGAGTGCGCCGTGGCCGCCGCCACCGAGGACCCGAGGTTCCCGCCCGTGTCGGCCGGGAGCTTCGTCCATCGACCTCGAGATCTCCGTCCTCACGCCGCTTTCGCCCATCCGCGCCGAGGAGGTCGAGGTGGGCCGCCACGGCTTGATGGTATCGGGTGGGGGAAGGCGGGGGCTCCTCCTGCCGCAGGTGCCCGTCGAACTGGGATGGGACCGGGAGACGTTCCTGGACCAGACGTGCGTGAAGGCCGGTCTTCCGGCCGACGCGTGGCGGCGCGGGGCGACGCTGCAGGCATTCACCGCGGAGGTGTTCGGGATCCGGCGGGCTGACGCCCGCTTTGCCGGCGGCCTAGCGGCCGCGCGCCGCGATCCGGTCGCGGATCGTGGCCTTCAGCACTTTCCCCTGGGCGTTCCTCGGGAAAACGTTCACGAACTCGACCGACCTGGGCACCTTGAACGGCGCCATGTTCTGCCGGCAATACTCG
The DNA here is from genome assembly GCA_963741515.1 of uncultured bacterium. Classification (GTDB taxonomy): domain Bacteria; phylum Desulfobacterota; class Deferrimicrobia; order Deferrimicrobiales; family Deferrimicrobiaceae; genus UBA2219. Next base: position 59,737 of record CAVUIA010000007.1, on the reverse strand, counting down.
AGGATGCCCTCGGGATCCTCTTTCGCCCCCTCCTGCAGCATGACGACGGCCACGGGCACCTCGCCCATCGTGTAGTCGGGGCGGCCCACGACGGCGGCCTCCTTCACCGAGGGGTGCTCGCAGACGATGGTCTCGACCTCCTTCAACGATACGGTGACGCTTTCCACCATCAAGGTGTCCCGTTTCCGGTCGACGATGTAGATGTAGCCCTCGTCGTCGACGGCCGCCATGTCGCCCGTGTAAAGCCACCCGTCCCGCAGGACCTCGGCGGTGTTCTTCGGGTCGTTCAGGTACCCCTCGAAGACGTTCCGCCCGCGGGCGACGACCTCTCCCAGCATCCCCTTCTCCACCTCGTGCCCTTCCTCGTCCACCACCCGCACCTGCACGCCGACCGCTTCCTTCCCGGCGGACATCAGCTTCTTCATGTACGGCGTGCTCTCGTCCATGTTGTGGTCCTCCTCGTGGAGGAACGTGAGGACGCCGGCGGTCTCCACGTGGGCGTACGACTGGACGAGTCCGCAGCGGAAGAACCCGATGGCGCGCCGGAGCAGGTCGACGGAGATCCACGCGCCGCCGTACAGCACGGTCTTGAGGGTCGCCAGGTTGAATCTCGGCGCGTCGGGTAGGTCGAGGATGCGGTACATCATCGTGGGGGTGAGGACGGCGTGCGTGACGGAGCGCCGCTCGATGGTGCGCAGCACCTCCGCCGGGTCGAATTCCTTCTGGAGGATGATCGTGGCGCCCACGTGGAAGAAGCGGAGCATGCGGCCCACCCCGCCCAGGTACGGGAGCGTGGCGCAGGAAAGGAAGACGTCCTTCCGGGAGAAGCCCAGCTCCATCGCGGAGTAGACCGAGGCCGCCATGATGTTCCGGTGGGAGAGCATCGCGCCGCGGGGGCGCCCTGTCGGCCCGCTGGTGTAGATCACCATGGCGATCTCGCTCTCGCCGAAGGGGGGGTTCCCGATCGGCTCGCTCCCTTCCTCCGGCGCGACCAGCCGGGGGTCTTCCATCCGGAGGATGTCGGGGATCTCCGGGAGGGCGGCGCGGATGTTCTCGACCTTGTCGGCGAGGTCCTCCTCGTAGAAGAGCGCCCTCACCTTCGCGTCCTGGAGGATGTTGTTCATCTCCCGGGAAACGAACATGTGATGCAGCTGGACGACGGCGGCCCCGATGTGGGTCACGGCGAAGAAGAACTCGACGAACTTGATGGTGTTGTGGGCCAGGATCCCGACGCGGTCCCCCCGGACGATCCCCAGGTTCCGCAGCGCCGCCGCGCGGCCCAGGACCCGGCGGTGCAGCTCGCGGTACGTCACATCGTCTTTCTGGGCGGAAATGGCGATCCTGGACGGGTTGATGCGCGCGTTGTGCTCGAGGATGTCCCGGATGATCATTGGCCCTCCTCCGTCTTTCGGAAACGTACGGTTTGAAGGTATCAGACCGGGGCGGTTCTTTCAATCCCGCGTGGTAAACTGGGGGCATCCCAGAGGGCGGGGAGCGGATGGAAACCGAGGGTTTCGATCTTTACCCGATAATGCACAAGGGTCGCATCTACAACATCGTTACCGGGTTGGACATGACGTTCCGCGAGGTCCGGGCCATGATCGACTGGCTTGCCGACCAGGGGGCGTTCCCCGCCGACGGCGGCGGGGGCGTGGAACACGACCCGAAAGGCCCGTACGTCTGCACCGTGGAAGGGTCCGTCTTCCACGTGGACGTCCAGGGGTACGAGATCGCCGTCTACCGGCGGAGAGCGGCGGAATGACCGCGGGAGCGGGGGCGCCGGCGGGGGAAGTCCTCGCGTTCCTCGCGAGGGAGTACCCCGGGGCGCGGGTGCTCCTCGAATACGGGAACCCCTTCGAGCTGCTCGTCGCCACGGTCCTGGCCGCCCAGTGCACCGACGAGCGGGTGAACCGGGTGACCCCCGGACTGTTCCGCTCCTTCCCCGGCCCGGCCGATTTCGCGGGGGCGGGGCAGGCGGAGATCGAGGAAGCCGTCCGGTCCACCGGCTTCTACAGGAACAAGGCGAAAGCGGTCCGGGAGCTGTCCGACGCGATCGTGCGTCGCCACGGGGGGATCGTCCCGGGGACGATGGAGGAGCTCACCGCCCTCCCCGGGGTGGGGCGCAAGACCGCTTCCGTCGTCCTGGGCGCCTGCTTCGGCGCGCCCGCCCTGCCCGTGGACACGCACGTCGGAAGGGTTTCCTTCCGCCTCGGGCTGACCGGCGCCAGCGACCCTGTGAAGATCGAGGCGGATCTCGCCGAAGAAATTCCCCGGGAACGGTGGTGGGAATTCACCACGCGCCTCGGGTGGCACGGACGGAAGGTGTGCGCGGCCAGGAAGCCGCGGTGCGCGGAGTGCGGACTCGAACCGGTATGCCCCAAGCGGGGTCTCGTAGGATAAACTGGGGGGTGCCATGACGCCGATGCTCAGTCCCAGCGAGTGCTACAGCATCACGATGCGAGTGGAGATCCCGAACAAGGTCGGGATGCTCGGAAGCGTGACGACCGCCATCGGCGGCGCCGGGGGGGACATCGGCGCGGTCGACCTGTCGGGCCACGTCAAGGAGTCCGTCCTGCGCGACATCACGGTCCGCGCGCGCGGCATCGAGCACGCCCACCAGATCATCGACGCCGTCAAGGCGGTCCCGGGCGTCCGGATCGTTCAACGTGTCCGACCGGACCTTCCTGATGCACCTGGGGGGCAAGATCGAGGTCCGGGAAAGATCCCGGTCAAGACCCGCAACGACCTGTCCATGGCGTACACGCCCGGCGTCGCGCGCGTCTGCATGGCGATCGCCAGGGACAAGACGAAGTCGTTCGCCCTCACCATCGCGCCGGAACACCGTCGCCGTCGTCTCCGACGGGACGGCGGTCCTCGGCCTGGGCGACATCGGCCCCGAGGCGGCGATGCCCGTCATGGAAGGCAAGGCGCTGCTCTTCAAGGAGTTCGCCGGGGTCGACGCCTTGCCGATCTGCCTCGGCACCAAGGACCCGGACGAGATCGTCCGGATCGTCAAGGCCCTCGCGCCGACCTTCGGCGGCGATCAACCTCGAGGACATCTCCGCCCCGCGCTGCTTCGAGATCGAGGAGCGCCTCAAGGCCGAGCTCGACATCCCCGTGTTCCACGACGACCAGCACGGGACCGCCGTCGTCGTCCTCGCCGCGCTGCTGAACTCCCTGAAGATCGTGAAGAAGCGGATCGAGGACCTGAAGATCGTGGTGGCGGGCGTGGGCGCCGCGGGCGTCGCGTGCACCAAGATCCTCCTGAACGCCGGCGTGCGCAACATCATCGGCGTGCGACCGGGCCGGGGCGCTCTACAAGGGGCGCAAGGAGCACGGCAACTACATGAAGCAGTGGTACGCGCGAGAACACCAACCCGCACGGGGAGAAGGGGATCGGTCTCCGACGTCATCGCGGGCGCCGACCTGTTCCTGGGCCTCGCGGGCCCGGGGCTGCTGACCGTGGAAGACGTGAAGAAGATGGCGAGGGACCCGATGGTCTTCGCGATGGCGAACCCCGACCCGGAGATCATCGCCCGAGGACGCGGCGCCGCACGTGCGGATCATGGCGACGGGCCGTTCCGACTACCCGAACCAGATCAACAACGTCCTGGCCTTCCCCGGCATCTTCCGCGGCGCGCTCGACTCCCGCGCCTCCTGCATCAACGAGGAGATGAAGCTGGCGGCGGCCCACGCGATCGCCTCCTGCGTGGGAAAGGACGAGCTTTCCGAGGAGTACATCATCCCCTCCGTGTTCAACCGGAAGGTCGTCACCGAGGTCGACAAGGAAGTGACCCGGGCCGCGCACCGGACCAAGGTGGCCCACCGGTCCCCAAAAAACTACATGGAGATCCACCTTGACTGACGCGAAAAAATCCGCCATCAATCCTCTCATCTTCCGGGAATACGACGTCCGGGGCGTGGTGGGGAAGGACCTCACGCCGGAAGCGGTCGAGCTGCTCGGGAAGGGGTACGGCACCTTCGCCGCGCAGCGCGGCGTCCGCACCGTGGCCGTCGGGCGCGACGTCCGGCTTTCCTCCCCGGCTTTCCGGGACGCGCTGGTCGGCGGGCTCCTCTCGACCGGCCTCTCCGTGATCGACGTGGGCGTCTGCCCGACGCCGCTTCTCTATTTCGCCATCCACCATTTCCGCGCCGACGGCGGGGTGATGATCACGGGCAGCCACAACCCCCCCGAGTTCAACGGCTTCAAGCTCTGCATCGGGCTCGGGTCGATCCACGGGGAAACGATCCAGGAGCTTCGGCGGCTCATCGAGGCGGGCTCGTTCCGCGAGGGGAAGGGCGAGCTCGTCTTCCGGGAAGTCATCGACGAATACAAAAAATACGTAAATGAAAACATGTCTATTCCAAGAAAACTTAAAGTTGTGGTTGATGGCGGCAACGGGACGGCCGGAGCGGTGGCGCCCGCCCTGTTCCGCGAACTGGGGATGGACGTGGTGGAGCTCTTCTGCGAGGCCGACGGCCGGTTCCCGAACCACTTCCCCGACCCGACGGTCCCGGAGAACCTCCGGGCCCTCGTCGCCAAGGTCCGCGAGACCGGGGCGGATGTCGGGGTCGCCTACGACGGCGACGCCGACCGGATCGGGGCGATCGACGAACTGGGCAACGTGATCTACGGGGACTACCTCATGGTCCTGTTCTCCCGCGAGATCCTCTCCCGGAAGCCGGGCGCCGCGATCATTTCCGAGGTGAAGGCGTCCCAGAACCTCTACGACGACATCGCGCGCCGCGGCGGGCGCCCCGTGATGTGGAAGGCGGGGCACTCGCTCATCAAGGCGAAGATGAAGGAGGAGGGCGCGGAGCTGGCGGGGGAGATGAGCGGCCACGTCTTCTTCCGGGACCGGTACCTCGGGTTCGACGACGCCATCTACGCCTCCACCCGGCTGTTCGAGATCATGGCGAAGGAAAGCCGCCCCTTGAGCGCCCTCCTGGCGGACCTCCCGCCGGTGGTCTCCACGCCCGAGATCCGGATCGACTGCCCCGACGAGGTCAAGTTCCGCGTGGTGAAGGAAGTCGCGGCGGCCGTGGCGCCGCTGGCGAAGGAGGTCATCGACGTCGACGGCATCCGGGCGCTCTTCGACGGCGGGTGGGGGCTGGTCCGCGCCTCGAACACCCAGCCGATCCTCGTTCTGCGGTTCGAGGGGCGCGACGAGGAGACCGTGGGCAGGATCCGCGCGCTGATGGAAAAGGCCGTATCCCGCGCCCGGGAGGCCGTCGGGGCATGACCGCGTTCGAAGCCGCGTTCCTCGGCCTGGTCCAGGGCGCCACCGAGTTCCTCCCGGTGAGCAGTTCCGCCCACCTGTTCCTCGCGAACCGGCTCCTGGGGTTCCTGGAGCCGAGGCTGGCGTTCCACCTGCTCCTCCACCTGGGCACGCTGACGGCCGTCGTCTATTTCCTGAGGACGGAGATCGCCGAGATCGTCGTCTCCCTGTTCCGCCGCCGCCAGACCATGTGGACGCCGCCGTCCAGCTGGGGGCGGCGCGACCTGTGGCTCGGTATCCTGGCGACGATACCGACCGGCGTCATCGGCATCCTCTTCAAGGACTCCGTGGAGACGGGGGTCACCTTCTGGGGGGTCGGCGCGCGGTACCTGATCCTCTCGTTCGGCCTTCTCCTGTCCGGCATCCGGCTTTTCCAGAAGGAGGATCCGGACCGGATCGAATGGTGGGAGGCGCTGACGATCGGCGTCGTCCAGGGGCTCGCGGTGTTCCCCGGTCTCTCCCGGTCCGGGTCGACGATCATCTTCATGCTGCTGCTCGGGGTGGCGCCCATGCGCGCCGCGAAGTTCTCCTTCCTCATCTCCGTCCCCGCCATCCTCGGGGCGTCGCTGGTCGCGATGCAGGGCGTCACGCTGTCCGACAATTACGGGTCGGCCGTCCTCGTCACGGGCTTCCTCGTCTCCATGGCGGTGGGGTACATCGCCCTGGTGGTGGTGGAGCACCTCGTCGTCAAGGGCCGCTTCTACCGCTTCGCGCCCTACACGCTCGCCCTCGCCGCGCTCTGCTTCTACCTGCAATACGCCGGGTGAGCGCAAGGATCGCTTCCCTCGCACGGGCACCTTCCCTCGGGGACGCCTCGTTCGCCCTCCATGGCTCGCTTCGCTGCGGCTGTTCCTCCCTCCCGCCCTCCCTGCGCTCCGCTCGAAAACACGCCCCCTCAGAGAAGGTCTCGTGCTCGGGGCGACCCTTGCGGCTCGCCCCGGCCCACAGCCACCCACAAGCCACCACGACACAAGCCACCAAGACACAAGCCACCAAGACACAAGCCACGGAGGGAACTTCTCTACGGAAAGTACGTACGGTAAAGCTATCGATATCAGGGCAGGCGCTTTCGGGGGACAGTCTTCGGTTTACCGATCACGGGCGGAGGGGAAGACTGTCCCCCGCCCAGCACGCAAACGAAACTTACGATATCGATGAGGGATCGAAGGGGAAGTCTGTCCCCCGCCCAGTTACAGGGGTTCGAAAGGTATCAGCCGTTCCGCCTTCGCCGCGGCGAGCAGTTTCGCGTCGGCGCAGGCGAAGACCACGTCTTCCTTGAGCACGGAACGGAGCCACGTGGCCGAGGCGAGGTGGACTGCGTCCGCTCCCTTGACGCCATGATTCAGGATCGCGTGCTTGACGGCCGGCAGCAGCTCCTCTTCGAATTCCAGCACGAAAAGTTTCCCCCAATCGGATTCGAACGCCGCGATCAGCCTGGTCAGGACCCGCGTGGGGAAATCCCTCGCCGCGTGCTTTCGTCTCAGGGCGGAAAGCACCTCGGGATACGCCAGCCTGGAGGTCGCCGCGTATCGGTGCTCGGCAAGAAGCCGGTCGACCGCGTCGGAACCGGGTTCATCGACGTACCGCTTCACCAGCGCGCTGCTGTCCAGGTAGATCATCGGCGTTCCTCGACGATCAGGTCGGACGCCTTCCTTCCCCCGTGCGCGCGACGGACCGGCGGAAACGGGGAGGGATCGGTCGGCATCCGCAGGCGCTTCATGTGGGCGAGCGACGCCAGCCGCTCTTCCGTCCCCGCCGTCTTCTCGATCCGGTCAAGACCGTGGAGCACGGCGATCGGTTCGTTCCGGTCCGTGACGATGACCGGCGTCCCGCCGCGCGTGAGCGACAGGTAATGGGTCAGCCGGTTCTTGAGTTCCCGCACCCCGACGATGTGCATCATCCTTCCTCCCATGTCTTATGTAGCTATTGTAGCCACATGATGGAAGTAAGGGAAGGGGGGTGTATAGAGGGGCGGGGGGGAAGATGCGTCCCCCGCCCAGAGCCACCCTCACAGAGCCACCGAGACACAAGCCACAGGACACAAGCCACCGGGACACAAGCCACCAGCCACCAGACACAAGCCACGGAGGGAACTTCTCTACGGAAAGTACGTACGGAAAAGCTATCGATGTCAGGGTAGGCGCTTTCGGGGGACGTTCTTCGATTTATCGATAAAGGGCGGAGGGGAAGATTGTCCCTCGCCCAGTACGTACGGAAAACCTATCGATATCGATCGCGGGCGGAGGGGAAGTCTGTCCCTCCGCCAGTTCAGGCCTTTACGAAACGCTTCGGCGTGAGGATCCCGCCCTCCACGACGGCTCCCGGCGCGACGCGCGCGCCCGGCCACACGATCGCCCGGCGGACCCGCGCCCCGGCGCCGACGGATGCCCCCGCCTCGATCGCCGCGTCCGGCCCCACGGCCGCGCCCGGGTCCACGGCGGCCCCCGGGGCCACGAACACGCGGTTCCCGTCCGTCCGCTCCGCCAGCAGGGCGATCACCCCGCCGAGGTAGTCGGCGGGGGTCCCGAAATCGAGGAAGGATCCGGAGGAGAGGAACGCATGGACCGGACCGCCCCGCGCGACCAGCGGCGCGTACGTTTCCCGGACGATGCAGGAAGGGCGCCCCGGCGGGATGTGCGCGAGCAGCTCCGGCTCGACGATCTGGTACCCCGTGAAGAACCCCTCGAACGCCCCGGCGGGGGCCTCTTCCCCGAACCCGGCGATCCTCCCGTCTTCCCGCACGCGCACCGGCGTGTATCGTTTCGCCGGGTCGGGGAAAAGCACCAGGGTCGCAAGCGCCCCGGTCTCCCGGTGCCTGGACAGCGCCTCCTCCAGGGGGAACCGGGCGATCACGTCGGAATTCGCCGCGACGAACGTCCCTCCCCGCAGGAACTCCCGGGCGTTGACGATCCCGCCGCCGGTGCCGAGGATCTCCGGCTCGAAGGCGTATTCCACCGGGAACCGGCCCGCGACCCACGCGTCGACCCGCTCCCGGACGGCTTCCGGGCCGTGGTGCAGGTTGAGCAGGAACTCCGTCGCGCCGTGGGAGCGGAGGAACTCCATCGCGTAGGCGCACAGCGGCCGGCCCAGCACCGGCACGACGGGCTTGGGGATCTCGAGGGTCAGCGGCCGCAGCCGCGTGCCCATCCCCGCGGCGAGGATCATCGCCCTCACGTCGCGGGCCCCTCGCTCGCCGCCTCCGCCCGCGCCGACTCTTCCGCCGCCTTCCCCGCGAGGGCGTCGAGCAGGGGGAGCAGCTTCGCGCCGAGCGCCCGCATCCCGGGATTCCGGGCGAAGTTCCCGCGCAGGTGCGCGACGGTCGGCGGGATGAAGCGCAGGTAGAGCTTCTTGCCGCGGTTGTGCGCCTGGTTCCCGAAGGTGCCGATCGCCTTGACGTTGCGCTGGAGCGCGGCGGCGTCGAGCAGCTCCCCGAACGCCCCCGGGTCCCCCGCGGCCCGCTTCAGCTCCCGGGAGGCGGCGCTGCGCCACGCGTACCCCAGGCGCCCGACCTCCTCCTCGGTGAGCGTCACGTAGGAGTCGCGCAGCAGGGACGCCAGGTCGTAGAAGACGTTCCCCATCCTCGCGTCCTGGAAGTCGAGCACCCGCAGGTTCCCGTCCCCGGGGCTCCGGGCCGTCCCCAGGACCATCACGTTCCTGCTGTGGTAGTCCCGGTGCGCCAGCACCCGCGGCAGCGACACGGTCCGCTCGAGGAACGGGAGGAAGAGGTCCTCGATGGCCCGCTCCTCCTCTTCCCTGAGGGGGATCCCGCCGAATTCGCGGACGGCATGCCGGAAGAAGAAGTCGATCTCCTCGGCGAACTTTTTCACGTCGAACGCCAGGCGCGTCGGGATCGCCGAGCCGTCGAGCGACCGGGTGACGTCGGTCTGGATCCGCACGAGGATCTCGACGCACTGCTCGTACAGCGGCAGGCACGCGGCGGTCCCGCGCTCCCGGACGGCGTCCTCGAGCATCGCGTCTCCCGCGTCCTCGAGGAACAGCAGCTTCGCGTCCGGGTCGTGGCGAAGCACCGCCGGCACGGGGACCCCGGAACGGCGGAGGTACCGGTGGACGTTCAGGAACGGCAGCTCGCCGCCCGGCGGGACCTCGTCCGGGTACAGCATGACGACGACGGAAGGGGCCGGGGGCGCCGCGGGAACGCGGACGCGGTAGTACGAGCGGGTCGAGGCGTCGCCCGCCAGCGGGACGATCCCGGCCGCCGCGGGATCGGCGGAAGGGAAGAGCGCCGAGACGCCCCGGCGGATCGCGGAGAGATCGGGCCCCGGCGTCACGCGCCGCCCCCGAGGATCCGGTCGACGGCGGAGCGGGTCTCGGCGAGCATCTGCCCGAAATCCCGGTAGAGCGGCTCGTCGCCGCGCGTGTAGTCGCGCAGCTCGATGGTGAAGGCGCCCTCGAAGCCGACCTCCCGCAGGACGGCGATCGCCTGGTCCCAGGCGATCGACCCCCTGCCGGGGACGAAGTGGTCGTCCTTCTCCCCAAGGTTGTCGGAGGCGTGCACGTGGATCAGGCGCCCGCCCGCGGCCCGCACGGCGCGCTGCACCGTTTCCTGGATGTGGGCGTGGCCGAGGTCGATGCACACCCCGACCCGGTCCTCGGGGAACCGGGCGACGACGTCGAGGATGACGTCCGTGTTCCCGGAATCCACCGGGGTGTTCTCCACGGCGAACCGGACGTTGCCGGGCGCCGACTCGACGAGTTCGGCCAGCGACGAAAGGAAGGCGTTCCACCGGTGGGGATACCAGTCCCCCGCGGGGAAGCCCGTGTGCAGGACCACCGTCCCCCCGCCGTTCCGCCCGAGCCACGCCGCCGCCTTCCGGTTGGCTTCCACGGATTCGAGGCGGTGCGCCTCGTCGGTGGAGGCAGAGGGAGAACCACCGGTCCTTCTTGTACGTCCGCACGTCGGGGTAGAGGGGGCCGTGGAGACTCGCCACCCGGACGCCGTGCCGCGCCATGGTTTCCGCGATCCGGTCCGCCGCCGGGGCGTCGTCGTAAGGGAAATGGGGCGGCATCGCCCAGATCTCCGCCAAAGGGAAGCCGTGCTCGGGGAAGAGGGAAAGGATCGCGTCGTCCAGCGGGTGGAAGACGAAGAGATGGGTCGACAGGGAGACCTTCACGAAATTTTTTCTCTCTCCTGTATCTTCAGGTATGTTTCCAGCCGATAATATCATGGCAGGCAACGCATCGAACCGCGGTGGAGGTTCTCCGGTTTTGACACGCGCACGCGCGTTTCTCATAGGGATCACGCTCGTTCTCCTTTCGCTGGGCGCCGACGCCCTTTCCGCCCCCCCGAACGCGCACGACAAGACCTTCCGCGAGGGGTGGGACCACCTCGACCACGAGCGCTTCGCCGAGGCGGGCGCGGCGTTCGGGAAGATCCCGCCCGTCGAGCACGACCTGGGCGATTACGTCGTGTACTTCTCGGGAATGGCCGCGGCGCGCGGGAAGAAGCGCGTCGAGGCGTCGGAATTCATGAGCCGGCTCGAGAGGCAGTACACGCTGTCCCCCCTGGTGCCGTACCTGCGGCACGAGATCGGCTACGCGGCGGCCCTCGACAACGATCTTCGCCTCGCGGCGGCGGCCCTCTCCGTCTCGAAGGGGATCGTGACCGGCGGCAACAGGAAATCGGAGGAAGGGTACATCGTGGCCATCCTGGCCGAGGAGGCGGGACCGACGCCGGAAGCGGCGAAGCTCCACCTCGACAACTTCGCGGCGTACTCCGCCCAGTCGGCGGCGGCCCTGTCGTACGAGCGGCTGTGGGGCTGGTGGAAGGAAGGGCGGCTGGAGTCGTTCGACCTCCCCGCCGGGTTCTACGCGAAGCTGGGCAAGGCCGTCGTCCGCGCGGGCGACGCGGAACGCGCGAGGGTAATCTACGACAACGCGCTGAACCGCTTCCCGCCGTCCCCCGAGTACTACGCCATGGTGCTCGACTACGCGGAGTTCCTGCGGAAGCAGGGGGCCACCGCGGAGGCGACCGATCTCCTCGCGAAGCGGTCCGAGGACGGCCTGGCCGCCTTCCGCTGGGATGCGCAGTACCTGCAGGCGCGCGTCGACTGGAAGGGGGGGAAGCTGGCGGAGGCGAGGAAGGGGTTCCTCACGGTCGCGACGGGCGACACGCGCTTCGGGAAATCGGAGAGGGCGCGCTACCAGGCGGCGTGGGTCTCCGAGGACGAGGGCGACGTCGCCGGGGCGACGGCGGTGTTCGGGGAGCTGCGCCTTGCGTCGGACGACAAGATCCGCCTCGAGTCGATCTTCCGCCACGCCTACGGGCTGTACCGGCTGAAACGGCACGACGAGGCCGTCGCGGCCTTCCGGGCGGGGGAGAGGGGCGGTTTCGGCGCGGTGGAGTCCGCCCGGCACCGGTTCTGGGGGGCGCGCGCGCTCAAGGAAAGCGGGCGCAAGGAGGAAGCCGACCGGGTTTTCGCCTCCCTCGCGTCCGACCCGTTCGCCGGCATCTACGCGCTGCTGGCCTTGAAGGAGCGGGGCGGCGACCCGTTCAAGATGCTCAACGCCCGATCCAGCGGCGAAACGGAGGCGTGCAGCGCGGAGCGGCGCCAGCTGTGGGACATGGTCCTCGGGGCGCCATGGGAGGCGGCGGACGCGGAAAAGGTGCGCCGGGCGGAGCGGCTGACCGGGCTCGGCGTGGTGAACTACGCGGTGCTGGAGGCCCAGCGGGTCGACCGGGCCGTCGTTAAGAAGGCGATCGGGCTGCCCGACGGCGGCGCGGCGGGGCTGTTCCGGTACCTCGCGGGCGACCTGAGGGGCGGCATCCGCGAGACGGTGAACATCCCGCTGGACCCCGCGAAACCCGGCCTGATCGACCGCATCCAGTATCCGCTGGCGCCGGAGTACGTGAGCGACTGCGACCTCCCGCAGTCGGGGCTCGACCCGCTGGTGCTCCACTCGATCATCCGGCAGGAGTCCTCCTTCCAGGCGGACGTCCTCTCCTCCGCGGGCGCCGTGGGGCTCATGCAGCTCATGCCGAGGACCGCCGCCGAAACCGCCCGGAAGGAGAAGCTGCCGAAGCCGAGCCGGATGGACCTGACCCGGCCCGCGCTCAACGTGCGGCTCGGGGCGGCCTACCTCTCGGGGCTGGTGAAAGAGTTCGACGGCGACTATTTCCGGGCCGTGTCCGCGTACAACGGCGGGGAGTCGTCGGTGAGGCGGTGGTGGGATGCGTCCGGGGGGGATGCGGCGACCTACCTCGAGAGGATCAGCTACCAGGAGACGCGCTTCTACGTGCGGAAGGTCTTCCTCAACCTTCTCCAATATTACCGGATCTATCGCCCGGCGATGTTCGCCCGGTATCTGCCCAGCGCTCCCACAGAAGCGCGGAAAGCTCCCGATGGCGGGCCGACCCCACCGACCTCGGGCTCGGCCGGCGACGCTCCTTCGACGCGGCCCACGCCCGAAGGCGATCCGAACGCAGAGCCGACGCCGTCAAACAACGACGGAACGTAGCGTCGTCCCTCGATTCCCGTTCGATCCTTTCGATCGCCTCCGCCTGGGGCTCTTCCCCGCGGCACGCCAGCACGACGTCGCATCCCGCGGAGAGCGCCATCACCACCGCCTCGCCCATGCCGCGCAGCGAAGAGATCGCCTTCATCTCCAGCGCGTCCGAGATGATCGCGCCCCGGAACCGCATCGTTTCCCGCAGCAGCCCTTTCAGGATCTTCCCGGAAAGGGTTGCGGGGAGCGACGGGTCGAGCTCCGGGTACACCACGTGGGCGGTCATCAGCGCCGGGATCCCCTCGCGGATCGCCCGGCGGAACGGGACCAGCTCGCGCTCCAGGAGGGTCTTCCTCCCCGCCGGGACGAACGGCAGTTCCTTGTGGGAATCCGTGGAGGTGTCGCCGTGCCCGGGGAAATGCTTCCCGACGGCGAGGATCCCCCGCGACATCAGCCCCGCGGCGAACGCCATGCCCAGGCGGCCCGCCTCGTCCGGGTCGGAGGAGAAGGACCGGTCCCCGATCACCGGGTTCTCCGGGTTCGAGACGACGTCGAGCACGGGGGCGAAGTCGACGTCGATCCCCGCGACCCGCAGCTCCGCGCCGATCGCCTCCCCGAGGGCTCCCGCGATCTCCGCGCTTCGGCGCCCGAACCGGGAGCAGGCGAGGGCGGGGGGAAACTCCGTGTACGGGGGATTCCGGAACCGCGCCACGCGCCCCCCTTCCTGGTCGACCGCGATCAGCGGCGACGGAGTGCCGGGCCCCGCGGCGGCCCGGATTTCGCGGCACAGCGAGCGCACCTGAGCGGGGGAGTCGATGTTGCGGGCGAACAGGACGACGCCGCCCACCGACCCCTTCGCGAGCCAGATGGCGAGGTCCGGGGGAAGCGTGTTCCCCTCGAATCCCACCCACAGCGGCGAGGCGACGGTGTCCTTTCCGACGATCATGAAGAAAACTTTACCACGCGCTTTGCGGAAACGAAAAGGGCGGGACCTTTACGGCTCCGCCCTCGGGAAACGATGAATCTATGTGGAGCCCGCGTCAGTTCGCGGAGCGTTTCCTCCGGAACCGCGCCATTCCGACCAGTCCCGCCAGCCCGCTGCCCAGAAGCATCAGCGTGCCGGGGATGGGGGTGGGGGCGACGAGCGCCTGGTAATCTGGACCAGTGTTGCCGTTGCTGTCCAGGTTCCGGGGGTGATCCAGTAAAAGTCGTCGATGAAATTATTCGCATCGTTGAAAGCCGTGGGGATACTCGCGAGATAGGCTGTGTACAAAGAGTACTGTGCGGCGGGCGCGAGAGACTCGTTCATGGTGTACCCCGGGTTGGTCAGACTCCATATGGACGCCTGTAGCGCCTTCGCGTTGTCGCCCTGGCCGGATACGCCATGCTCATGGAGCAGCCAGGCCACCTGGGTGGCATTGTTCAACAGGGAGCCGTAGACATTGCCGGTCGTCGTGACGACCGTTTGCGCATACGAGCCGGGCACGTAAACGGTGGTGCCGATGTCGACGCAGTAGAGGTAGGGGAGCATGGTGCCGTTGAGAGTAGGAAGTCTCGATCGACCCGCCGCCTTCGGTCACGGCCCCTCCCGGACCTGTCATGAAGATATCGTGAGAATAAGTGCCCCCGACATCGAGGGTTGTTGCCGCCTGTGCCGCCCCCGCTGCCAGCAGGGTCAAGCATACCGACAGGACCAGAATTTTCTTCATTCCACGCCCCCTCTCCGGTTTGAAGTAATGGTTGCAAAAAATGCAGGTATGAGTTTTATAATGCAATATCTGTTCCGTAAATCACAAAAACGAAATCGCTTTATTTATCAATACAGTTGCGGATTCATATTGAATCTTGTTGCCGGGAAAATCACGGAAAATGGATAAATGATTATCTTTATTGGAGACATATTTGCTTACGTGCCGGTGTAAACAAAAAGGGCGGGACCTTTACGGCCCCGCCCTCGGGAACGGTGAATCTATGTGGAGCCCACGTCAGTTCGCGGAGCGTTTCCTCCGGAACCGCGCGATTCCGACCAGTCCGCCCAGCCCGCTGCCCAGAAGCATCAGCGTGCCGGGGATGGGGGTGGCGGTGACCATGCCCTGCCGGATTGCGCCCGTGTCCATGACCGTAGGGGAGATCCAGTAGAAGTTGTCGATCAGGCCGGTGTTGGGAGTAGTGATGCCGGCGTTAGCGAGGGCATCCTTGTAAAGGACATACTTGTCATAGGCATCACCTTGCCCGTCCTCGTCAAGCATCGTCCAGTTGTTGTTCAACTGGTTCCAGATGCTTGCCTGCAGGGCCCTTTCGTCGACGTCGGCGTCGGTTGCGTATTCCGTCAGCAGCCAGGCGATCCGGGTCGCGACAAGCGAGTCCAGGCCCGGGTTGTCGGCCGTGGTGCCGCCTGTGTTATACGTCGCGAAGTACGTACCCGGCGTACCTATGGCGTGGCTCAGGGTGAGATCGACGCAATAGAGGTAGGGCAGGTTGTTGCCATTCAGTTTCGCCGGATCGAAGGAACCGCCTCCGTAGTAGTGTTCTCCGGTTTCATTATTAATCGACATGAAGTTTGCGCTGCCTACCTCGAGCGTCAGCGCCGCCTGCGCCGACCCCACCGTGAGCAGGGCCAGGCACGCCGCCAGCACCAGGATTCTTCTTCATCGCATCCGTCTCCTTCACAGGCAAACTAAATGAGTCTTAAAATGTCGACTAGTATCAGAACGCAAGATTCTATTCCGAGGATGACAAGAGCCAAAGATATCCCTTCGTTTTTCAAAATACATCCGGATTCATCAGGAATATTTATCGCCGAGGAAAGCAGGGGAATTGGGAAAAGCTTTTCCCTTTTGTGGAGAAGGGGTATCTCAAGTCCTCGTGTCGAGCGCGTCGCGCAGGCCGTCCCCCACGAAGTTGAACGCCATCACGGTGAGGAGGATCGCCGCCCCCGGCGCCGTGACCAGGTGGGGCGCGACGAAGAGGAAATGCCGCCCGTCACCGATCATCGATCCCCAGGAGGCCGCGGGCGCCGCCACGCCCAGACCGAGGAACGACAGCCCCGCCTCGGCCACGATGGCCCGCGCGATGCCGAAGGTCGCCTCGACCAGGATGGGGGAGAGGGCGTTGGGCAGGATGTGGGTCAGCAGCATGCGGGACGGGGGCGCCCCCACGGCCCGCGCCGATTCGACGAACTCCATCGCCTTCACTTTGAGGACCTGCGCCCGGATGACCCGCGCGTAGCCGACCCACCCGAGGACCGACAGCGCGAACAGCACGTTGCCGAAGGAAGGGCCGCGCACCGCGGCGATCCCGATGGCGAGCAGGATGCCGGGAAAGGCCAGCAGGACGTCGCACGCGCTCGTGAAGACGCGGTCGGCCCACCCGCCCAGGAAGCCCGCCAGCGACCCCGCCATCAGCCCGATCAGCAGCGAGATGGACACGGTGCCGATCCCGACGGCGAGCGACAGCCGCGCCCCGTAGACGAGCCGCGACAGGACGTCGCGCCCGAACTTGTCCTGCCCCAGCCAGTGGGAGCCGCCCGGGGCCGAAAGCCCCTCGTCGAGCGACTGGGCGTACGGGTCGTACGGCGCCAGGACCGGCGCGAGGAGCGCGGCCAGCACCATGGCGGCGATCACGATCATGCCGGCCGCGGCGCCCCGGTGCCTTGCGGTCCGCCGCAGCAGCGAGAGGAGGCGCGGCGACTCATTCATGGCGGGCGTCCTCACTCATATCGGATCCTCGGGTCGAGGCGCGCGCACAACAGGTCCGTCGCCAGGTTCACCAGGACCGTGCACAGGGCGATGACGAGGACGCATCCCTGCACCAGCGGATAGTCGCGCGCGTCGATCGCCTGGATCAGCAGGCGCCCGATCCCCGGCCACGCGAAGATCGTCTCCGCGATGACGCTTCCCGCCAGCACCGCGCCGAACGACAGCCCCAGCACCGTCGCGACGGGAACGAGGGCGTTGCGCAGCGCGTGCAGCGCGACCGCGGCCCGGTGCGACAGCCCCCGCGCCGTGGCGGCCGTGACGTACTCTTTCTTCAGCTCCTCGAGCAGGGTGGCCCGCACCATCCGCATCATCAGGGCGGCCATCCCGGTGCCCAGCGTCACGGCGGGCAGCACCAGGTGCCGCGCCGTCCCGTAGCCGGACACGGGCAGGATGCCGAGCTGCACCGAGAAGACGAGGACCAGCAGCGGCCCGAGCAGGAAGTTGGGGATCGACAGCGAAATCATCGCGGCGAAGCCCGAGAGGTAGTCCGCCGCCTTCCCCCGGCGCGTCGCCGCCAGGATCCCCAGCGGGAGGGCGACCAGGACCGCCACGACGATGGAGGTCGACGCGAGCAGCAGCGTGGCGGGGAAGCGGCGCGCGATCTCCCGCGACACGGGCTCGCGGCTGCGGAACGACGTCCCCAGGTCTCCGCGCGGCAGGCCGGAGAGGAATTCCGCGTACTGGACGAGCACCGGGCGGTCGAGGTGCAGCTCCCTGCGAAGCTCCTCCTTCAACGCCGGCACGGCGCTTTCCCCCAGCATGATCTCGACCGGGTCCCCCGGCAGCAGGTGCAGGAGGAAGAAGACGACGGTGACGACGCCGAACGCCACCGGCACGACGTGGAGCAGGCGGCGGCGGAAATACCCGCTCACCGGGATCCTCCCGCGGCGGGGACGCCGGCGGCCGGGGCCGGCGGTTCCGCGATGCGGATCGCGCGAACCGTGTGGTAGCTCTCGTCCGGGGTGAGCGCGAACCCCTGGAGGCGGCGGTCCCGGACGAGCAGGTTCCTTCCCGCCCACAGCGGAAAGACGGGGAGTTCCCGCGCGAGGATGCGCTGCACCTCGCGGTACATCCCGCGCCGTTTTTCCCGGGACGGCTCGCGCCGCGCGGCCTCCGTCAGCCGGTCGACCCGCGCGTTCGAGTAGCCGCCGCGGTTGGCGCCGTCGGGCGGCGCGCTGGCCGAATGGAAGGCGTGGTAATAGATGTCCGGGTCGGAGATCCCCACCCACGTCAGGCCGTACAACTGGAAATTTCCCTTCTTCACGTCGGAGTAGAAGGTTCCCCATTCAAGAGATTGGATTTCAACGAGAATTCCTACCTGGCGAAGCTGCTCCTGGATCACCGTGGCGACCCGGCGCCGCACCTCGTTCTGCGAGGTCTTGTAGGTCAGCCGGAGGCGGGGCAGGGGGCCGTCGCCGTCCGGGTCGCGGTACCCGGCCTCGTCGAGGAGGCGCCTGGCCTGCGCCGCGTCGGGGAGGATCGCGGGAAGGTCCGGCTCGTGCGCCCAGGAGCCGGCGGGGAGGATCGTGTCGACGACGTCGGCGCGCCCCATCCAGATCGTCCGGACGATGGCGTCGCGGTCGATGGACAGCGCGATCGCCCGGCGCACCCGGAGGTCGGACAAGGCGCGGTCGCGCAGGTTGAAGCCGAGGTACGACACGTTGCCGCCGGGCGCCTCCTCCACGGCGAGGCGGCCCGTCTTCCCGACCGCGGGCAGCATGTCGGGGTCCACGCCGTTCAGCGAGAAGTTGACGCTCCCCATCCTGAGCTCGAGGAAGCGGACGTTGCTGTCGGGGACGAACTTCACCGTGACCGCGCGGATCGCGGGCGGCCCCCCGACGCAGCCGTCGAACGCCGACAGCTCGGCCTCGCCGTCGGGCGACACGTCGTCGATGCGGTACGGCCCCGCCCCCGCGGGCGGCGTGTACCCGCCCGCCCGGCTGCCCGCCGGGACGATGCCGCGCGCCATCGTGGACAGGAAGGGGGCGAACGGCTCCGACAGGCGGAAGACGACGGTCCGGGCGTCGGGCGTTTCGATCGACGCGACGTGCCGGTACATCGCCCGGTGGGGCGACCGGTTCGACGGGTCGAGGATCCAGGAGAAGGTGTCCTTCACGTCCGCCGACGTGAGCGGCCTGCCGTCGTGGAACGCAGCCCCGGCTCTCAGGGTGAACACGTACGTCAGCGGGTCGGGCGTCTCCCACCCGGCCGCGAGGTCCGGGACGGGATTCCCTGCGGGGTCGAGCCGCACGAGGGCGGCGTGGGTCATCTGGAGGAGCTGCTCCCCGTAGGCGTCGGTGGCCAGCCGCGGGTCGAGGGAGACCGGCGTTCCCGGGAGGGCGATCACCAGCCGCCCCTCGTCGATCGGCAGCTTCTGGGCGCAGCCCGACGACACGGCCGCCAGGAGGAGCGCCGCGCAGGCGAGCAGCACGATGGACAGAAGAACGCGCCGGGGGAATTCCATGCCGAAATGGTAGCATGGGAAAATGATGTCCGCGCGCTTCCGACTCCTCGCCGCCTTCGCGCTTCCGGCGCTGCTCCTGCCTCTGCTCCTGACGCTCGCGGGATGCACCTCCGTCTTCTTCTACCCGACGCGGGAAGAGGAGTGGAACCCCGCGCAGGACAACATCCCCTACAAGGACATCCGGTTCGAATCGGCGGACGGCGTGCCGCTGCACGGCTGGCTCCTGTGCCCGCGGAAGGAGGCGCCGCGCGGGACGATCCTGTTCCTGCACGGCAACGCGGAAAACATCAGCACCCATGTCGCAGGCGATCCTCTGGATCGTCGACGCGGGGTACGAGGTCTTCGCCTTCGACTACCGGGGATACGGGAAGTCGGGGGGGAAGCCCGACATCCCGGGCGTCCACCTCGACGCGCGGGCGGCGGCCGCGAAGCTCCTCTCCCTTCCCGGGGTGTCCGCGGACCGGTACGTCGTGTTCGGGCAGTCGATCGGCGGGTCGATCGCGGTCCACACCGTCGCGACGCTGCCTCCCGGGGAGCGGCCCGCGGCGCTGATCGTCGACAGCCCGTTCGCCGGGTACCGGCGGATCGTGCGGGACAAGCTCGCCGACATCTGGTTCACGTGGCCGTTCGCCTGGCCCGCGAGCGCCTTCTACAGCGACGAATACAGCGCCGAGCGGTGGGTCGACAAGGCGGGCCCCGGCCCCGTCATCGTCATCCACGGGACCCGGGACGGCGTCGTCCCGTACGAGCACGGGAAGATCCTCTATGAAAAGGCGAAGGACCCGAAGGGCTTCTGGACGAACGAGGGAGGCGGGCACATCATGGCCCTGTACAACCCCGCGGTCCGCGCGCAGTTCCTCGCCTTCCTCGAGTCGTGGATCCCGCCGGGCGGGAAAGGCGCCTGCGCGCCATAACCGATCGCTTGCTTCTTGACAGTTCGCAAACGCCGGTTTAGGGTAAAATCTATCCATCAATCTCGCGAGGAGGGCCCGTCAATGAAGAAAATGCTTCTCGTCATCGCCCTGGTTCTCGTATTTGCCGTCCCCGTCTACGCAGCTCCCGCCGGCCAGTACAACTACGGCTGCGGACTCGGCGCCGTCGCGTTCAAGGATGGCAGCGCCAACGACAGCATCTTCATGCAGGTCGTCGCCACGTTCCTCAACGGCCTCTGCGGCAACGGCACCTTCGGCATCACCTCCGGGACGTCCGAGTGCGCCAAGCCCGCGAAGGTCGCCGGCAACGAGCGGCTGAACGAGTTCGCCTACAAGAACCTCGACGACCTCGCCCGCGACATCGCGGCGGGTCAGGGCGAAGCGGTCACCACGGTGGCCGTCCTCCTCGACGTGCCGGTCGCGTCGCGCCCGGCGTTCTACAAGAACCTCCAGGCCAACTTCACGGAGATCTTCCCCTCCCCGACGGTCGACACGGCTTTCGTGGTGGACAAGATCACGGCCATCGCCTCCAAGGGCTGATCGGACCTGAAACCGCTTCGGTCCACCGGAAGGGCACGCATCCCGTCGATGCGTGCCCTTTCCTTTTTCCTGCTCGCGCTGCTGGCGGCCGCGACGGCGGCGCTTCCCGCGCGCGCGGCGGGCGACGCGTACCTCGCCGAGCTTAAAGGCAGGGCCGACGCCGCCAACCTCTCCGCCGACCCGTACTGGCGGATCCTCCTGCACGTCCGGAACGGCATCGCCGGCCCGCGCAGTCTCATCGACGACCCGAAGTTCTTCCTTTCCCCTTCGGGCAAGGCCGATCCCGCGGCGGAGCTGGCCGCCACGCTCGACGGCCTGTTCGACAACACCACGGAGCCGTACGCCTTCTGCCGCTTCCCGGCCCGGTACGCCTGGCTGGCCAAAAAGCTCGAGGTCGACGTGACCCGCATCCCGCGCCCCCCGCCCTGCCCGGTGCAGGACAACATCCTGAACACCATCGACGGGCAGTCCGCCTCCATGGTGTACGCGTCGGGGTACGTCAATTCGCCGGCGTCGATGTTCGGCCACACGTTCCTGCGGATCGATTCGCGCCTCGCGACCCCGCTCCTCGCCTTCGCGGTCAACAACGCCGCCCTCACGAACCCGGAGGACGGCGGCGTCGCGTTCACGTTCAAGGGGATGCTCGGGGGATACGACGGCTATTATTCCGTCATGCCGTACTACGACAAGGTGCGGGAATACGCCAATATCGACCAGCGCGAAATGTGGGAATACGCGCTGAACCTGACCCCGGCGGAGGTGCGCCTCATGCTCCTGCACCTCCTCGACCTGAAGGACATCGCCGCCGACTACTACTTCTTCGACGAGAACTGCTCGTACAACCTGCTCTTCCTCCTCGACGCCGCGCGCCCGGAAGCGCGCCTCACCGACACGATGGACCGGGTCTGGGTGATCCCCATGGACTCGGCCCGGGCGGTCCTCGACGCGGGGCTCGTCGACAACGTCGTGTGGCGCTCCTCGCGGGCCTTCCAGATCCGGCACGCCCGCTCCCTGGTGTCGGACCGCGGCGGGGAGCTCGCCCTCGGGATCGCCGTCGGGACGGTCCCCGCGGCGGCGGTCCTCGCGGAGCCGGGCTCCGATACGCAAAAAGCCCGCACGCTCGACCTGGCCGCGCTGCTGACGCAGTACCGGAGCGCGAAAAAGGAAATGGAGCACAAGGAGTTCCAGGAGCGGTTCCACTCCATCCTTTCCGCCCGCACCCGCCTGCGCCCGGAAGAGGCCGCGCCGCCGCCCGCCCGCCCCGCCTCCCCGGAGAGCGGGCACCCGAGCGCCCGGGTCCACGCCGGGGGAGGGTGGCGCGGGGACGACGGCTTCGTCGAGGCGGGGATCCGCCCGGCGTACCACGACTACACCGACGCCCCGGACGGCTACACGCCGGGCGCGCTGATCGAGGTCTTCGCGGGGGCGCTGCGGTACTACCCCGAAACCGAACGGCTCCGGCTGAGCCGGCTCGACTTCATCCGGATCCAGTCGGTCGACCCGGTCGACCCGATCTTCCGCCCCAAGTCGTGGAAGGCCCGCTTCGCGCTGGAGACGCGCGATTTCACGGAAGACGGGGACGGCCTGGTCGCGCTCGCCGGCGGCGGGATCGGGGGATCGGTCCGCATTTCGAAGACCGCCGTCGCCTACCTGATGGCGGAAGCGGAGGGCGCCCTTTCCCGGGATTACGACGCCTCGTACCGCATCGGCGCGGGCGGCTCGGCGGGCGTCACGGCGGTGCCGGCCCCGGGGTGGCAGCTCTGGCTGGAGGCGCGCGCGATCTGGGGGGCGCTCGGGGAGACGGGGGAGGGGCCCGACCTGTCCGCCGCCTTGAGGCAGGGCTTCCGTCTGTCGCGCGACCTCGCCCTGAAGGCCGACATCTCCCTGCAAAGGACGCGGGGGGTCGACGCGACCGAGGGGATTCTCACCCTGAACCGGTACTTCTGGTAAGATAACCCCATGCAAATCGCCCTCTTGAAGGCCACGGCGCTCATCTACCTGGTCGGGACCGTCCTGTATCTCCATTTCATCGTCAAGCTGCAAGAGCGCAGCGCCCGGCTCGGGAGGATGTTCCTCCTGATCGGCGCCACCCTCCACGGCATCGGGTTCGCCGCGCGCTACGCGGCCGCCGGGTACATGCCGATCGCCAGCCTGTTCGAATCGCTCTCCTTCTTCGCCTTCGCGACCGTGCTGGTCTTCCTCGCGTTCGAGTACCGGTACGGCCTGCGCGTGATGGGCGCGTTCGTCGCCCCGGTGGTGTTCCTCTTCGGCCTGTTGTCGGCCCTCCTGCCCGGCGAGGTCCGCCCCCTGCCGCCCGTCCTGGACTCGTACTGGATGCCCGTCCACGTGCTGATGCTGTTCTTCGGCTACGCCGTGTTCGCCGTGGCCTTCGGCGCGGCGATCATGTACCTGCTGATGGAGCGGGAGCTCAAGGAAAAGCGGATGGGCGCCATCTTCCGTCGGCTGCCGTCGCTCGACGTGCTCGACGCCGTCAACAGCCGCTGCCTCCAGATCGGTTTCCCGCTGCTGACGCTGGGGATCATCACGGGCTCGATCTGGGCGAATTACGCCTGGGGGTCGTACTGGAGCTGGGACCCCAAGGAGGTGTGGTCGCTCGGCACGTGGCTCCTGTACGCGGCGCTCCTCCACGGGCGCTTTACCGCCGGGTGGCGGGGGCGCAGGGCGGCGATCCTGGCCATCGTCGGCTTCTGCGCGGTCCTGTTCACCTTCCTGGGCGTGAACCTCCTGCTGCCGGGGCTCCACAGCTACTCGAACCTGTCCGGATAAAGCGCCGGGTCCGAAGATGAGCCAGATCGTTATAGTGGGACTCAACCACAAGACGGCGCCGGTCGAAATCCGGGAGCGGCTGGCGTTCCCGGCGGACACGATCGGGCATGCCCTGCGGGAGGCGATCGCGCCGGACGGCGTCTCGGAGGGCGTCATCCTCTCCACCTGCAACCGCGTCGAGGTGTGCGTCCTGGCCGAGGACGGGCTCCTGGGGGCCGAGGCCGCCGTGCGCTTCCTCTCCGCCTTCCACGGGATGCCGCTGAAGGAGCTGGACCCGCACCTCTACCGCCAGGCGGGGGACGACGCGGTGCGCCACCTGTTCCGCGTCGCGAGCAGTCTCGACTCCATGGTCCTGGGGGAGCCGCAGATCCTGGGGCAGGTGAAGGACGCCTACGCCTACGCGTGCGACCACAAGACGATCGGCCCGGTGCTCGACAAGTTCTTCACCAAGGCGTTCTCCGTGGCCAAGCGGGTGCGCACCGAGACCCGCGTGGCCAACAGCGCGGTGTCGGTCTCGTACGCCGCGGTGGAGCTGGCGAAGAAGATCCTGGGAGACCTCTCCGACAACACGGTGATGCTCATCGGGGCGGGGGAGATGTCCGAGCTGGCGGCCCGCCACCTGCTCTCCGCCGGCGCCCGGGGTCTCCTGGTGACGAACCGCACCTTCGAGCGCGCCGTCCGCCTCGCCGCCGATTTCGACGCGCACGCCGGTCCGGTTCGAGGAGCTGTCCGTCGCACCTCAAGCGGGCCGACATCGTCCTCACCTCGACCGGCTCCCCCCGCTTCATCCTCACCCGCCAGGACATCGAGGAGGTCCTCCGCGTCCGGAAGAACCGCCCGATGTTCTTCATCGACATGGCGGTGCCGCGCGACATCGACCCCGACGCGAACCAGGTCGACAACGTCTACGTCTACGACATCGACGACCTGAACAACGTGATCGAGACGAACCTCGAGGAGCGGCACCGGGAGGCGGAGAAGGCCGACGCGATCGTGGCCGACGAGGTGGTCGCCTTCCGCCGGTGGCTCGACTCGCAGCAGGTCACCCCGACGATCGTCTCCCTGCGGAAAAAGTTCGAGGAGATCCGGGAGGCGGAGGTCGGCAAGGCGCTGTCCGCGCTGGGCGACGCCGACCCGAAGACGCGGAAGGTGGTGGAGTCGCTGGCCTCGGCGATCGTCAACAAGGCGCTGCACGCCCCGGTCTCGGCGCTCAAGCGCGACAGCGAAGGGCACGGCCCCGCGGAGAAGATCGCGGTCGTGCGGGAGCTCTTCGACCTGCCGGGGGAGGGAGACGACGTTGAGCGGAAGTGACGTCATACGCCTGGGGAGCCGGGGCAGCACGCTGGCGCTCTGGCAGGCCGGGTTCGTGAAGTCCGAGGTCGAGCGCCGAACCGGCCGCGCGGTCGAGATCGTCAAGATCCGCACGACGGGGGACATGATCCTCGACGTGCCGCTGGCCAAGGTGGGAGGGAAGGGGCTCTTCGTCAAGGAGATCGAGGAGGCGCTCCTCTCCGGAAGGATCGACCTGGCCGTCCACTCGATGAAGGACGTCCCCACGGACCTGCCCGGGGGGCTGGGGATCGTGTGCATCACGAAGCGGGAAGACCCGCGCGACGCCTTCCTCTCCGTGAAATACGCCCGGTTCGAGGAGCTGCCGAAGGGGGCGCGGGTGGGGACCAGCTCGCTGCGCCGGCAGACCCAGCTGCTGGGCGCGCGCCCCGACCTCGACATCGTGTCGCTCCGGGGGAACCTCGACACCCGGATCCGGAAGATGGAGGAGGGGCGGTACGACGCGATCGTCCTGGCCGCGGCGGGCATCCTGCGGCTCGGCTGGGAGGGAAAGATCCGCCAGTACCTTCCCGCGGAGCTGTCGCTCCCGGCGATCGGCCAGGGCGCGCTGGGGATCGAGGCGCGCCTCGGCGACGCGCGCACCGTCGAGGCGGTGGCGTTCCTGGACGACCGGGACACGTCGCTGGCCGTCCGCGCGGAGCGCGGGTTCCTGAAGCGCCTCGAGGGCGGCTGCCAGGTCCCCGTGGCGGCGTACGGCGTGACGGAAGGCGACGCCATCCGCCTGTCCGGCCTGGTGGGCCGGCCGGACGGCACGGTGATCCTGCGGGCGAGCCGCACGGGGCCCGCCTCCGGGCCCGAGGAGCTCGGCGCCGCGCTGGCCGACGAGCTGCTCGAAGCGGGCGGGCGGGAGATCCTGGAAGAGGTGTACCGCCGGGCGGAGGAATGACGAAGGTGGCGCTTTCGGGGAAGCGGATCCTCATCACGCGCAGCGAGGACCAGAACGAGGAGTTCGCGGCGCTGGTGCGGCGCGCGGGCGGCGTGCCCGTGCTCTTCCCGACGATCCGCCTGGTCCCCCCCGACGACAGCGGGCCGATCGACCGGGAGATCGGACGGCTCTCCTCCTTCGACTGGCTCCTCTTCACGAGCGCCAACGCGGCGCGCTTCTTCCTCGACCGGACGGCGCGGCTGGGGCTGGTCTCCTGGCCGGCGGACCTCCGCGTGGCGAGCGTCGGGCCGGGGACCACCCGGGAGCTCGAATCGCTCGGCGTGAAGGTCCACCTCATGGCGGAGAGGCACACGGCCGAGGGGCTCTTCAAGGCGCTGCAGGCCGAGGGGATCGCGGAGAGGCGGTTCCTGCTCCCCCGGGCGGAGGAGGGGCGGGACGTCCTGACGGAAGCGATCCGGGGGGAAGGGGGCCAGGTCGTCTCCGTGGTCGCCTACCGGAACGGGCTGGCGGAAAAGGACGAGGACATGGCGGCCGAGATCGTCGCGGTCCCGCCGGATGTCTGCGCCTTCGCCTCCCCGTCCGCCTTCCACAACCTGTTCCTCCTGCTTGGAGAGGAAGACGCGCGGGAGATGCTCGGGAAAAGCCGGATCGCCGTGATCGGCGAAGTGACCGCCCGGGCCGTCCGCGCGCGGGATTTCAAGGTGGACATCGTTCCCGAAACGTATACCCTTAAGGCGATGATGGACGCCATCGAGACGTATTTTCCCGACGGGAGGTGACCGATGGGGTTCCCCGAATGCCGGCCGCGCCGTCTCCGGCGGAACGAGACGCTGCGCAGGATGGTCCGGGAGACGAAGCTCTCCGTCGACGACCTGATCTACCCGCTGTTCGCCGCCGCCGGGAAGGGCATCCGCAAGGAGGTCCCCTCGATGCCGGGGGTGTTCAACCTCTCCGTCGAGAACCTCGTGAAGGAGGCCCGGGAGGTCGCCGGGCTCGGCATCCCCGCCGTCCTCCTCTTCGGCATCCCCGCCAAAAAGGACCCGCTGGGGAAGGACGCGTACTCCGACCGCGGGATCGTGCAGACCGCGGTGCGGGCGATCAAGGACGCCGTGCCCGACCTGATCGTCATCACGGACGTCTGCCTCTGCGAATACACCAGCCACGGCCACTGCGGGGTCCTCAAAGGGCGCGAGGTCGACAACGACGCCACCCTCGAGCTGCTGGCCGCGAGCGCGGCGTCCCACGCCCGCGCGGGCGCCGACATCGTGGCGCCTTCCGACATGATGGACGGCCGCGTCGGCGTGATCCGCATGGAGCTCGACGCGGAGGGGTTCCCGGGGGTGTCGATCCTGTCGTACGCGGCGAAGTACGCGGGGGCGTTCTACGGCCCGTTCCGCGACGCCGCCGGCAGCGCGCCGTCCTTCGGCGACCGCCGCTCCTACCAGATGGACCCGCCCAACGTCCGGGAGGCGCTTCGCGAGGTCGCCCTCGACATCGCGGAAGGGGCCGACATCGTCATGGTCAAGCCCGCGCTCGCCTACCTCGACGTCGTCTGCCGGGTCCGCGACGCGTTCGACGTTCCCGTCGCGGCCTACAACGTCAGCGGGGAGTACGCCATGGTCAAGGCGGCCTCGAAGCTCGGCTGGATCGACGGGGACCGCGCGGCGATGGAGATCCTGGTGTCGATCAAGCGGGCGGGGGCCGACCTCGTCGTCACGTACGCCGCGAAGGAAGCGGCGCGGGCTCTGGGGAGGTGACCCCCGTGGCGGGCCCCTCCGAAAAGACGGCGTACCGCGTGGAGGAGCTTTCCGACGTCAACGACCGGACGATCGAGGAGGTGTTGAACCGCGTCACGCGGGACGGCTACCGGTTCGATTCCGTCCACTTCGTCACGCAGCCCGGGAACCGGAGGCCCACGATGGGGTTCCTCTTCTTCACGCGGGCGGACGGACCGAAGGAGGCATGATGGCCGCGGCAGACGATATACAGGAGAAACGGGAGCTCTTCCTCGACGCGCGCCGCGCGCGCTACCTGGCGCGCCTGATCGGCAAGATGGCCGACCTGATCATCGCGTTGTCGCTCTGGCACATCCCCGGCGCCGCCGGGGTCCTGGCCTGCCTCTTCTACATCCTCACGTGCGACGCGTTCCCGGGGGGGCGCAGCCCGGGGAAATGGCTCACGGGGCTGAAGGTGGTGCGGCTCGACCGGGAAACGATGGATTACCAGGCGTCGCTGGTGCGCAACGTGACCGTCGCCGTCCCGGTCCTTCTCTACCTGGTCCCCGCGATCGGCCCGCTCCTCGCCTACACCCTCGGCATGGGCGTCCTGTTCGTCGAGGCGTACCTCGGGTTCTACGACCCGGAAGGGCAAAGGGCCGGCGACACCATCGCCGAGACGCTGGTGGTGGAGTTCCGGCAGACATCCGATGCCAACCCTTTTTCTGATCGACGGGCATAACGTCCTTTACAGGACCTTCTACGGCGTTCCGCGTCTCACCGCGCCGGACGGGACGCCGACCAACGCCGTCCTCGGGGTGGCCCGGATCCTCCTGAAGATCCTGCGGACCGAGAACCCCGCGGGCGTCGCGGCCGTCTTCGACTCCCGGGAGCCCACCCCCCGGCACGTCTACTTCCCCGAATACAAGGCGAACCGGCTGAAGGTCCCCGAGGAGCTGTCGCTCCAGGCCCCGCTGGTGAACGAGGTGATCGACGCGCTGGGCGTGCGGCGGGTGGCGGTGCCGGGCGTCGAGGCCGACGACATCATCGGCACCCTCGCCCGGATGGCGGAGGAAGAGGGGATGGACGTGGTCATCGTCTCCTCCGACAAGGACATGTACCAGCTCGTCTCGAAGCGCGTGAAGGTGCGGGACGGCCTCAAGGGGAACGAGGTCGCCGCGGAGCAGGTCGTCGAGACCTTCGGCGTCCCGCCGGACCGGGTGGCCGACCTGCTGGCGCTGGCGGGCGACCCGTCCGACAACGTGCCCGGCGTCGCCGGCATCGGCGAGAAGACGGCGTCGGAGCTGATCCGGGAATTCGGGTCGCTCGAGGCCGTGCTGGCGGGCGCGGGGAAGCTGAAAGGCGCCCGGAAGGAGAAGATCGAGAAGGGGGCCGACGCCGCGCGCCTCTCGATGCGGCTGGTGACGATCGACCGGAACGTCCCGCTCGCGGAGACGATCGGGGAGTTCGCGCCCGGCCCGATCGACGCCCCGCGCGTCGCGCCGCTGTTCCGCCGCCTGGGGTTCCGCAAGCTCCTCGAGGAGCTCGACCTGCCGGAGGCGTCCGCCGCGGCTCCCGCCGGGAGCGCGGGCGCCCCGAAGGCGGTCCCCTGGGAGCGGGCCGACTCCCCGGAAGGGCTCCTCTCCGCCCTCGGGAAGGGGCCGCTTCGCGGCGCGGGGCTGGCGTACGACGGGGAGAAGAAGACGTGCGCGGCGTTCGCCGTGGAAGGGGACGGCGTCCGCGTCCTTCCCGCCGCCGCCGCGCCGGCCGCCGCGCGGGCGCTGAACGGGCGCGGGGCGACCGTCTACCTCGCCGACGGGAAGTCGCTCTACCGCCAGGCCGCGGCCCCGGCGGGGGACGCGGCCGCGACAGCGCCTCCCGCGGAGGACCTGGCGCTGTTCGACGTGCTGGTGGCGGGCTATCTCCTCGCCCCGGAGGAGGGGACGCCGACGTTCCCCAAGCTGCGCGCCCGCTATCTTCCGGCGTCGCTGTCGGTCGCGGAGGGGGAATCCCGGGAGGACCGCGCCGCGGAGGAAGCGGCGGCGACGCTCGCCCTCGGGGAGGCGCTCGAGGGGCTGCTCCGCGAGGCGGGGCTCCTCGAGGTGTTCCGCGGCCTCGACATGCCGCTGCTGCCCGTCCTCCACCGGATGGAGGAGCGGGGGATCCGGATCGACCCGGACATCTTCCGGGAGCTGTCCGTCCAGCTCGCCCGCGACATCGCGGCCATCGAGCGGAAGGTGGCGGACGCGGCCGGGACGGAATTCAACATCAACTCCCCGAAGCAGCTCGCCTTCCTCCTCTTCGAGAAGCTGGGGCTTCCCCCGGTCAAGAAGACCAAGACCGGCTACTCCACGGACGTCGAGGTGCTCGAGCAGCTGAAAAACCTGCACGAGATCCCGTCGCTGGTGCTCGAGTACCGCACCCTGGCGAAGCTCCGCTCCACGTACGTCGACGTCCTCCCCGGGCTGGTCGACCCGCGCGACGGGCGGATCCACACGACCTTCAACCAGACGCAGGCCGCCACCGGGCGGCTCTCCTCCACCGACCCCAACCTGCAGAACATCCCGATCCGCACCGACCTCGGGCGGCGCATCCGGTCCGGCTTCGTCGCGGACCCGGGGAACGTCCTCGTGGGCGCGGACTATTCCCAGGTGGAGCTGCGGCTCCTGGCGCACCTCTCCGGCGACGCCGAGCTGATCCGCCGGTTCCGGTCCGGGGACGACATCCACACCGCCACCGCGGCCGCCGTCTTCGGCGTCGCGCCCGCCGGGGTCACCGAGGAGCAGCGGCGCAAGGCGAAGGTGATCAACTTCGGCATCCTGTACGGGATGAGCCCGTTCGGCCTCTCCCGGGAGCTGGGGATCGGCGGGAAGGAAGCGAAGGAGTATATCGAGCAGTATTTCCACCGCTATCCAGGCGTAAAGGATTACATTGAGGATGTGAAGGCAAGTACCCGGAAAAACGGGTATGTTTTGACGATCATGGGCAGGCGCCGGTTCCTGAAGGACATCGGTTCCCAGAACCGGGTCCTCCGGGAGGCCGCGGAGCGGATGGCGGTGAACACGCCGATCCAGGGGAGCGCGGCGGACCTGATCAAGCTGGCCATGATCCGGGTGGACCAAGAGTACCGGGAGAAGCATATGCGGGCGCGGCTGATCCTCCAGGTGCACGACGAGCTGATCGTCGAGGCGCCCGACCGGGAGGCGGTGGACGCGGAACGGATCCTCACCGGGGCGATGGAAGGGGCGGCGAAGCTGACCGTCCCGCTGACCGTTTCCGTGAGCCGCGGGGGGAACTGGGGGGAAATCCACTGAAAAAGTTCGCGCACCCCGTGAATAGTCCGGGGGTTCGCCCCGTCCTATGAACGAGAGGGGCGTCACGGGCTTCACCGACGACGAACTGATCCGGGCGACCCTCGGCGGCGACGAAAGGGCGTTCCAGGAGCTGGTGGAGCGGTACAAGACCCGCGCGTTCCGCGTGGTCGTGGGCATCGTCGGGAACCGGGAAGACGCGCTCGACGTCGTGCAGGAATCGTTCGTGAAGGCGTTCTACAAGCTGAAGGAGTTCCGGTTCGGCTCCAGCTTCTACACCTGGTTCTACCGCCTGCTGGTGAACCAGGCGATCGACCGATGGAGGAAGACGTCCCGCTCGAGCGAGGTCCCGCTCGACGAGAACTGGCTTTCCGAGGACGCATCCCCTCCGGATTCCTTCGCGTACCCGACGACGCCGGAAGAGGTCCTGTTGAACCGGGAGCTGGGGGACGCGCTCCAGAAGGCCATCGCGGCGCTTTCGGAGCACCACCGGGCGGTCATCCTCCTTCGGGAGGTCGACGGGATGGCGTACGAGGACATCGCGAAGACGATGAAGTGCTCCACCGGGACCGTGATGTCGCGCCTGCACTACGCCCGGGAGAAGCTGAAAACCGCCCTGGGGCGGCACAGGAAAGGGTAGATACGACGCAGGGAAGGGTAGAGACGACGATGGATTGCGGCACCGCACGGAAAAAGATCGCGGAAAGGGCCGACGGGACGCTTCCCCCCGGGGCGGAAGACGAGCTCGACGCCCACCTGTCCGCCTGCCCGGAGTGCGCGGCCGACCGCGAGCTGACCGAAGACGTGGGGCGGCTCCTCCGGTCCCGGGCCGCCGCCCATGCCGCCGGGGCGGGACCCGGCCTCGACGCGATGTGGACCCGCGTGCGCGCCGGGATCGCCGAGGGAGAGCCCGCGCCGGCGCCTTTCCGGCGGTGGAAATGGGTCTTCGTTCCCGCGACGGCGGCCGCCCTTGTGGTTTTCGCACTGCTGTTCTACCCTACGGGATTGGATCGGTCGCCGTTCAACCCTAGCAATTTCGACGTCTCCGTCGAGGACGTCGAATCCGACGACGCCACCGTGGCGCTCGTCGACAAGGGGGAGGACCTGCCCCGGGTGATCTGGATCATCGAAGATGCCAAGTCGTAGGGCCGGCGCGCGGACAGCCGCCGCGATCCTCTTTCTCCTCCTGCTCCTCCTGGCCGGGGGCGCGGGCTCCCTCTGCCTCGCGGCCGATACCGTTTCCGTCGACGTCGGCTCGATCTATGCCTCCAACGAGGGCTCCTCGGTCGACCCGACGCTCGCCAACATCCGCGGGAAGCTGCGGTCGATGTTCGACTACACCAATTACAAGATGCTCGACCGGAAGCGTCGCGCGCTGGCGGTGGGGGAGACGGGAGATTTCGAGCTGCCGGGCAGCCGCGTCATGCGCGTCAAGCCGCTCCCGTCCGAAGGGAAAAAGGTCCGCCTCTCCATCCAGATCCAGGAGGGGAGCAAAAGCCTGCTGTCGACGACCCTGGGGCTGTCCCGGGGCGGCATGGTCCTGGTCGGGGGGCCCTCCCACGAAGCCGGGGTCCTCATCTTCCTCATCTCGACGGATTAGCTTTTCCCTTCAAGCCGTTTACATCCCCGTTTGAATATCCTCCCGCCCCCGTTCGTCGGAACAGGTACGAACAGCGGCGCATGTACGAACAGCGGTTCATGTGCGAAGCGCAAGGAGGAACCGGACGATGAGGAAAACCATCTGCATCCTGCTTGCTTTGGGTCTGCTGGCGGCGGTCTCCGTTCCCGCCTTCGCCGAGAGCCGCGGGGGATACCGCGGTCACGGCGGGTATTCCGGCCACGGAGGGTATTACGGGCACTCCGGCTACGGTTTCGGGAATTTCTTCGCCGGGCTGGTCGGCGGGGCCATCCTTGGCACCATCATCGCGAACTCGCAGGCGACGGCGTACTACGCGCCCCCTCCGCCGGCGTATGTCCCGCCGGAGCGGGTCTGGGTGCCGGGCCACTGGGAGGAACGCAGGTAACGCAGCGCGGGCCGCGCGGCCCGATAAGGAGATTCAGAAACGTCGCGCATCTTCCCTCCCCGAGAACGATGCTGACGACGCCCGCCCCGGGTCAACGACCTCCCCGGGGCGTTTTTTTCTCTCTTCTTGGCGATTATTTTCCAGCCAGGCGATACCGATAGGCGGTACCGGTCTATCGAGGGGGCATTTCTTGAAAAGTTGAGGTCTCTGTGGCCTCAACTTCTCAGCAAGGACATATCGAAATACGGGAGAACCATTCCTCCTCTTCCGCCGGGCGGCGGAGGCGCCCCTCAATCGGCCAGGTCGAACGTCCAGTACCGGGCCGCCGGGTTTCCGCCAAAGGCGCCGACGGCGTATCCCGCGCCGATCTCCGTGAAATCCGGGTCCATCAGGTTGCGGCAGTGCCCCTCGCTTCCGAGCCACCCCGCCATGACGGAGGCGACCGTCGGGTAGCCGACGGCGATGTTCTCCCCGTACGTGTGCCAGGAATATCCCTGCCGGGTGATCCGCTGCCCCGCCGAGCTGCCGTCCGATCCCGTGTGGCTGAAGAACCCGTTCAGCGCCATGTCCGAGGAATGCAGCCAGGCGGCCATCGCGATGTTGTCCGACCAGGAGACCGGCGGGGACGGGCCGAAGGAAGCGCTTCCGCACATCCGGGACGCGGCCCTGGCCTCGTTGACGGCGTCGAGGAATTCGTCCTGGATGTCCGCGACCCCCGGATCGGGGGCGCTTCCGGCCGGCGGGGGCGTTACGATATTGTCCGCGGCGGTTACACTTTCCTCGCCGCCTCCGCCGCCCCCACACGCGGGAAGGAGCAGGAGGGCAAGGATCGTAAAGGCGGCCAAGTGCCTTCGGTACAGTGGTCTTTCCCGTTTTTCCCCGGCAAGCCGGTTCATGTAGACTCCGCGGTGGATCGGGTCTCTTTCCGATAGGCATGCCGGAATCGTGCCGGGCGGCCAAAAAAAGCCCCCGGCGGCGCGCGGCCGTCCGGGGGCGGGGGATCGATTCCGTCCCTTGGGGATCGAATCCGTTCCTAGAAGACGACGGACAGGCCGACGCCCATATTGAATTCGTCGATTTCCACTTGGTCGAGGTCCATCCAGGTGTATCTCAGCTGCCCGACGACCGCGATGCTGGGCACGATGAAATACTTCACGCCGCCGCCGAAACGGAAGCCCCACCCGTCGGCATCGGTGGCGCCCCAGTCATAGCTGGCGTAGCCGATCCCGCCGTTCACGAAGAAGGAGAGCTTCGGGTCGATGGAGATGTTGTAGGTCACCTGGGGGCCGATCATCCAGCTGGAGGCGTCCCCGGCTCCCTCGATATCGATATCCGAATATTCGAAGAAGGCGCCGAACGCGAGGTTCTTCTGGAAGTAGTACTGGCCGTCGAAATTCAGCGTGATGGTGTCCGTGTCGACGTTCCCGGCGTTGTTGGTGTCGGTCGAGGACGAGGAATAGTCGAACGCGGTGGTGCCGGTCAATTCATACTTTCCCTGCTCGATGTCCATGGCCCAGACGGACACCGGGAAAACCAGAGCGAAGAGCACGATAAGGACCTTCTTCATGCGGTAACCCTCCTTGATTTTTACCTTCCGGGCGGAAGGTGATTCGCTTCCTGCGAAGGCATAAGTTTTGATCGAAAAAAATTGAATGTCAAATCAGGGTCGGACGGCGCCCCGGCCGCCGCGGGTTGCAGGAACAGGTATCGCTTAACGTATCGGGTGGTTATGGGTTATAGTTTTCGCAGGGAGGGCGGGCATGAATCGACGCGAATTTCTCCGTTTCTCGGCGGTCGTTGGGGCGTCCCTCACCGGGGGCGGCCTTCTTTCCGGATGCGACTGGGAGTCGTACCTGGCGCTCCAAGGGGTCCGGATCGTCGACCCCCACGCCCACCCCGACCAGTTCACCTCGAGCAATCCCGACCCCGATCCCGCGACGGTCGACGAATCGTCGACGCTCGCGAACATCGTCGGCATCGGCATGGCCGCCAGCTCCTTCTCGGCGATCGGCGACCTGCATTACCTGGGCACCCAAATCCCCGGCGTCGGGGAATACGAGAGCACGATTTCCCAGCTGGAGAAAGTCCAGGCGCTCGCCGACGCGGGACGGGTGACGAAGGTCCTCAAGGTTTCCGACATCCCGCAGGCGTCCGGGGCGGGGATCCCGCCCGGCGCGATCCTCTCCATCGAGGGCGGCGACCCCCTGACCAGCGACACCGTCGGCGCGGACCCGTTCGCCATCGCTTCCGATCGGCTCGATGACCTGTACGGCCTCGGCGTCCGGATCGTCACGATCCTCCATTACCGGCACAACGACCTGGGCGACGCCCAGTCGCTCCGGTATCCGGACGACCCGGCGCTTCCGCACGGCGGGCTGACCCCGCTGGGCGCGCACGTCGTCACCGGAATGCAGGAAAAGGGGATGCTCGTCGACGTGGCGCACGCGAGCGCCGACACGCTGGCGGACGTCGTCGAGCTCGCCAGGGGCGCGAAGAAGCCGATCGTCGATTCCCACACCGGGCTGCGCCCCGACGTCGGGCCGTTGCCGTCCCGCCGCCTGCGAAGCCTGGAGGAGATGGAGCTCATCGCGGAAACCGGCGGGGTCGTCTGCAGCTGGCCGTTCGCGTGGCAGACCGACGCGGCCTCCCGCATGACGTTCGCCGACTGGGCGGGGGAGATCGTCGCGATGAAGAAGGCGATCGGCATGGCGCACGTGGGGCTGGGGACCGACGGCGGCGGGAACATCCCCTCCCTGATCGAAGGGTATAGCGGCGTGCAGGACCTGGGCTACCTGGCGGTCGAGATGGGCCGGGCGGGGCTGTCGACCAAGGACATCCGGGCGTTCTTCGGCGGGAACCTGCTGCGCGTCCTGAAGGCCTGCATCGGGTGACGCCGCTGCGCAGCTCCCTCTGGAACCTGCTGTTCCGCGTGGTGTCCTCGACCGACTACGCGAAGATGGCGTGGATCACGATCCTGCGCGGCGCGGCCCTTTCCTTCTTCAAGGAGCCCGTCGACGAGCTTCCCCTTTCCGACAACGACGCCGCCCGGCTCGCCTTGAAGAGCACGGTTCTTCGCGCTGTCCGACCGGGAGGTGTACGGCCTGTTCGAGTTCTTCCTTTCCGACGACACCGCGGGGCTGAAAGAGGTGGACCGGAAGCTGATCCGCCGCGGCCTGAACGAGCTGCTGGAGCGGGAAGAGGCCGACGTCCGGCTGCACCATGACAAGTTCCTTCCGTACCGGGACGCGCTGGGGTTCAACGAGTCGGCGGAGGCGG
The DNA here is from genome assembly GCA_963741515.1 of uncultured bacterium. Taxonomy (GTDB): domain Bacteria; phylum Desulfobacterota; class Deferrimicrobia; order Deferrimicrobiales; family Deferrimicrobiaceae; genus UBA2219. Next base: position 23,951 of record CAVUIA010000007.1, on the reverse strand, counting down.
AGCGGGCGGTCAACCTGTTCGACCTCGACGCGGCGCGGCGGCACCTCTACCAGGCGCAGGTCTACCTTTCGGCGCTGCCGGAGCCGGAATCGCGGGCCGCCCTGCGGGAGGCGGTGCTGGCGGTGGCCGCCGTGGCGCTGGAAGCGGCGAAGCGGGGGGCAAAGGAAGGGGACCCGGCGCCGCGGCTGGTCGTGGGCTCGGTGGCGCACGCGGCCCGCGCCGCGAGGATCCCCGAAGGCATGCTGCCGCTGATCGAGTCGCTGCTGCGGCGCGCGCACGTCCTGAGCGGCCTGCCGATCGACGCGGGGGACGCGCCGCGGGAGCCGGAGGCCGTCGACGCCCGCGAGGCGCGGCTGCTGGTCGTCTTCGCCTCGTCGCTGATCGTGTTCCTGCTGGGGGAGAAAGAGGAGGGGGAACGGCGTTCGCCTGACGAAGGCCCCGGCCCCTTTGCCTCGCCCGGGGCTGTTCAGGTGCGGGCCAGCCGCTTCGGGGCCTTCTGCCCGCGCCGCAGCCGCAGCAGCGCGTCCACCACTTCGTCCGCCCGGTCCACCACCGTGAACAGGTCGAGGTTCCCCTTCGACACCGCGCCGAGCGCCTCGGCGCGCCGGCAGTATTCCATCAGCGGGTCGAACCAGCCGCCGGTGTTCGCGACGACGATCGGCCGGGAGTGCAGCCCGAGCTGCTTCCAGGTGAGGATCTCGAAGAACTCGTCCAGCGTGCCGAACCCGCCGGGCAGGATGGCGAAGGCGTCGGCCAGGCGGCTCATCTCCTGCTTGCGCTCGTGCATCGACCGGGTGACCACCATCTTCGTGAGCCCCTCGTGCGCGAGCTCCTTCGTCGACAGGAAATCCGGGATGACGCCGGTCGCCTTCCCCCCGCCGGCGAGCACCGCGTCGGCGAGGACCCCCATCAGTCCCACCGACCCGCCGCCGTACACGAGCTCGATCCCTTCCTCCGCCATCCGGGCGCCCAGGGCGCGCGCCTCTTCGCGGAATGCATCCGGGAGGCGGTTGCTCGAGCTGCAGAACACGCAGAGCCGTCGAAGGTCCATGAAGGGAAAATAAGCCGTTGCGGGAGAAAAAGGAAGCGGGACAAATCCCTCCGGTGGCGTGGATTTCGTATAGAATCATCGATACGACGAATCCGGAACAGGGGAGTCGGTTGAAAGCTCCCGACTGGAAACCGTTCGCGGCACGATTGCTCGCAGCGGCTGGCGGGACGTTCGTTCTGTACGCTGGGATCGCCGCCGTCGCCCTCGGTTCCCTGGCGCGCCTCTTCGGCCCGCATTTCCCCCATGCCCTCGCCCAGATGTTCGGCGCCGCGATCGCGGTGGGGATTTTCATGCTGGCGTGGAACGGGCGACGGTATCTCGACAACCACTACTTCCTGTTTTTCGGGATCTCCCTGCTGTTCGTCGGGATCATCGACTTCATCCAAGTCCTGGTGTTCGACGGGTGGATCGGCGCCAGGGGGACCCATCTCGACACCCGGCTCTGGTATGCGGCCCGGTATTTCCTGTTCGGCTCGCTGGTGATCGCCCCGCGGTTCGTCGACCGGAAGGTTCCCGTCGCGGGGACGCTGTCCGCGATGTTCGCCGCCGGGGCGGCCCTGGCCGGCCTCTTCGCCCGAGGGATGCCCCTCGGCTGGTTCGACCACCTGGCACACCCCCGGTTCATGGGCGCGCTCGACCTGGGTCTTTATTTCCTGGGCGCGGCCGGGTACGCCGGGCTTCGCAGGGTCAGGGGCCGATTCGACGAGGAGGTTTACCTGCGGCTCGCCCTGTCGATCCTGTTGGCGATCGGCTCGGTGGGGGCCGAAGGGCTGGGGATGAGGAGGTTCGCCGCGTTCTCCCTGGTTGCGGACGCGCTCCTGGTCTTTTCGTTCTACCTCTTCTACAAAGCGGTGATCGAGACGGGGCTGATGCGCCCCTACGCCCTCCTTTTCCGGAACCTGAAGCGGAGCGAGGAGGAGGCCCACGCCGCCCGGAACGCCCTGGAAGCCCGCGTATCCGAACGGACACGGGAGCTGCGGGGCGTCAACGAGCGCCTGGAGCGGGAGCTGGCCGCGCGCAAGGCCATGGTGCAGGAGCAAGAGATGACGATCGGGCTCCTGCGGGAGATCGACCGCTCGGGGACCGTCAAGGAGCTGGTCGCGGGGGTCACCGGCTTCCTCCGGGAACGGTCGGGCTGCGAAACGGTGCGGGTCCTGTACCGGGCCGGGGCGGAGTACGCGCATCTGGGGGACCTTGATCTCAACGAGTGGAATGTCCATTCCGAGATTACTTTCTGCCGCGTCGATGGAGAGGGGAAGCGGGCGGGCGAAAGCACTCCCGTTCCCTCTCCGCAGTGCGTCTGCGGCGCGATCATGCCGGGGGTGTTCGACCCGTCCCGCCCGATGTTCCTGGGGGATGCGGCGTTCTGGACGAACAGCTCCCCCGCCCTGGCGGACCGGGCCGGCGGGTTCCGCCGCAGGGTGGGACGCGGCCTGAGCTGTTCGGAAGGATTCGAATCGATGGCGCTGGTTCCCATGCGGATCGGGGACGAGACCCTGGGGATCCTGCATCTCTGCGACCGACGGAAGGACCTTTTCACGCGGGAGCTGATTGCGGGATTCGAGCGGATGGCGGACCACCTCGCCGTCGCCCTCGCCCGGCATCTCGCGAGAGAGGCGCTCCGGGAGAGCGAGGGGCGATTCCGGTCGCTGGTGGAAAGCGTCCCCGCGGGCATCCAGATCGTCCAGGAGGGGCGCGTGGCCTTCGGCAACCCGCGCGCGCGCGGGTTCTTCGGGGAGGTTCCCGACGCGGTCCGGCTGCGGGACATCGGCGAGGTCGTCCCGGAGGATCTCGAGAAGTTCGAGCGGCTTTGCGAGGCGGTCGAGCGGGACGAGGCGGGCGGGGAGGCGATGGAGCTGCGGTTCATCCTGCCCATGGGCGACGCGGGCCGGAAGACCGTGCGATGGCTGCTCTGCCAGACGGAACGGGTCGAGTACCGGGGAAAGCCGGCGACGCTCATCGTCCTGAACGACCTGACGCAGATGAGGGACCTGGAGCAGCTCGCGTCCAACCGGGAGAAGCTTTCGATCATCGGGCAGATGGCCGCGGGGATCGCCCACGAGATCCGGAACCCGCTTTCCGGGATCAACATCAACGTCGCTACGCTCGAGCACGTGATCCGGGGGCTGGAGGAGGTCCCGCCGCCGGACAAGGAGATGATCGGCGAGCTCGTCTCCCAGACGAGAGCCGCCTCGGACAAGATCGCCGTCGTGATCCGGAGGGTGATGGACTTCTCGAAGCCGGTGCACCCGACGCCCGTGCCGGTGGACGCGAACCAGGTCGCCCGGGCGGTGCTGGAGTTCTCCTCCGCGACCCTCAGGAAGGGCGGGATCGCCGTAGAGGGGCGGCTGGCCGCCGGGCTTCCCCGCTGCAACGCCGATCCCCGGCTCCTGGAGCAGGTGCTCCTGAACCTTGTGACGAACGCGATCGAGGCCATGGCGGGCGTCGGCCACGGCAAGCGGCTCGGGGTGGCTACGGCCGTGGACGGCGGGTCGGTCGTCATCCGGGTGTTCGACAACGGCCCGGGCATCCCGCCCCACTTCCGGGAAAGGGTCTTCGAGCCGTTCTACACAACCCGGCAAGCCGGCCACGGGATCGGGCTGAGCTTCAGCCGCCGCGTCGTCGAGAACCTCGGCGGCACGCTGACCGCGTCGGAGAGCGAATGGAGCGGCGCCGAGTTCCGGGTCGTGCTGCAGGCGGAAACCGGGAGGAGTCCCGCATGAAGCCTTTTTCCCTGTTTGTCGTTGAGGACGAGGAGAGCGTGCGGCGGGGGATCGCCCTGGCGCTGGAGGGGAAGCACGAGGTCCGGGAGTTCGGGGACGGCGAATCCGCGGTCGAGGCCGCGCGAAAGGATCCGCCCGACCTTGTCCTGATGGATATCGGGCTGCCCGGCATGAACGGGATCGACGCCTTCAAGGCGATGCGGGAGATCCACCCCGAACTCGCCTGCCTGGTCATCACGGCGATCGAGGACGTGCCGACGGTCGTGTCGGCCATGAAGGCGGGCGCGTTCGACTACGTCGTGAAGCCGCTCCACATGGAGTCGCTCGAGATGCAGATCGCAAGCGCCCTGGAGACGGTCCGGCTCAAGAAGGAGGTCCGGGTCCTTCAGGAGCGGTGCCTGCGGGAAAACGTGCCGCTGTTCATCGGGGGGAGCCACGCCGTCCGCGATGTGATGGAGTTCGTGGAGGCGGTGGCGAAGAGCCCCGACACTCCGGTTCTGGTCGAGGGGGAGACGGGGACGGGAAAGGAGCTGATCGCGGCGGCGATCCATTACCGGAGCCCGCGCTTCCGGGGACCGCTCGTCGGCGTGAACTGCGCCGCCATCCCGCGGGAGCTCATCGAGAGCGAGCTTTTCGGCTACGAACGGGGCGCCTTCACCGGAGCCGGCGCCGGCGGAAAGAAGGGACTGGTAGAGCAGGCCGCCGGCGGGACGCTCTTCCTCGACGAGGTGGGCGACTTGAGCCCGGAAGCGCAGGCGAAGCTGCTCCGCTTCCTGGAGGCGGGGGAGTTCTACCGCATCGGCAGCACGCGGGTGCGCCAGGTCTCCGCACGGATCGTCTCGGCCACGAACAAGGACCTGCGGGGCATGATCGCGGAGCGGCGGTTCCGGGAAGACCTGTATTTCCGGCTGGCCGTCGTGAAGGTGGGGATCCCCTCGCTCAACGAGCGGAGCGAGGACATCCTCCCCATCGCGCGGCACTACCTGGTGGAGTTCGGCAGGAAGTTCGGCAAGGCGTTCACCGGGTTTTCCGGGGACGCCGAGGCGGCGCTGACGTGCCACCGGTGGAGGGGAAACGTCCGCGAGCTGAAGAACGTCGTCGAGCGGGCCGCCCTCACGGGGAAGGGCGGCACCGTGACTTGGGAAGAGCTGGGGATCGGCCGGGACGGCGCGGACCCGGCGCCGTCCGCCACGGGGGGGAGGACCCTTCCACCCGTGACCCTGTCGGGCGTCGACCTGGATGCCCTCCAGCAATCCTTCGATAAATATTACATCGAGGAAGCCCTGCGGCTTGCGGGCGGGAACGAGAGCCGCGCGGCCTCCCTGCTCCGCATCAACCACCACACCTTCCGGTACCGGAGGAGGAAGCTGGAGGGTTAGCCCCTTTCCGCGTTTCGCAATTTCTATAAAAACGTGTAGCGAATTTTCCATTTTCCGCCCGGCCGGCGCGACGCATCGCGATCGCCTGTTTCTGTAATCCATTGATTCTGCTGGCGAATTTCCGCTAGACGTGCCCGGCACTTCTTCTGCAATGGTTCTATTACATGGAAACGTATCGAACGGGCGAGGAATTCCACGGGGAAGGGTCGACGATTTGAGGGTATGCATAGTGGAAAACGACAAGGCGCTCCAGGATTCGCTGGCCCTTCTGCTCCGGATGAAGGGGTGTTCCGTCCAGGTGTTTTCCTCCGCGGGAGAGGCGATCGAGCGGCTCGGCCCCGAGCCGCCGGGGATCCTGGTTTCCGCCCAGGACCTTCCGGGGATGAGCGGCCTGGAGTTCCTGCGGCATGCGGGCGCACGCTATCGGGACGCGGTCCGGATCCTCCTGATCGACGCCGTCTGGAGCGGGCGGTTCGTCGAGGAGGCGAAGCGGGCCGGAATCGAGGAGTGTCTCCTGAAGCCCTTGTCGATCGGCGATATCGAGCGGGTGGTGGACCGGTGGCTGCCGGCGGCGAGGCCGGATGAGGGGAGGTGACCCGGTTCACCGGGTGGGTTTCCCGACGCGGCCGAGGTCCACGGAAAGTGTTTCATACAATAGGGGGAGGGAACCGATGGAAACAAAACGGATTGCGGCGTGGTCCCGATTTCTCGTCGGAACCGTCATCGTGGTGTTCGTCGGAATCGGCACGTTCGCCGGCCAAGCCTATGGGGCCCCGAAGCTTTCACCGATAGAGGAATTAGGGAAACAGATCTTCTTCGATGAAATATCCAAACCCGCCCGCATGGCATGCGCCCTCTGCCATTCGCCGAGCGCGGGTTGGACGCACCGCAACCCCCTGGTCAACATGTACCAGGTGGCGGCCCCCGGGGCGGTTATCTTCCGGTCGGGAACGCTCAAGACCCCCACGAATGCATATGCGAGCTTCATCCCGCCGTTCCAACCCTGTCCTGGTGTTGGGTTTCTTCAGCCTCTGCGGGGGAAATTTCTGGGACGGGCGTGCCGAAGGGAATGAGACCCCATTGTATGCGGGGGCGGCCCGGCACGTCGGCGACGAGGTCTTCCAGAATGTCGCAGGCATCCTGAACCCTGCCCTGGAAACCGCCTACGGCAAATACCTGGGCCCCGTGGCCGATCAGGCGTTGAATCCCTTCTCCAACCCCGTCGAACAGAACATCGAGGAACAGGAGGTCTGCCGTCGGGTCATGTTCTCCCGGTATGCCCCCCTGTTCAAGAAAGTCTGGGGGGAGCCGATACTCTGCAACAGCAACCCCTACGGCAGTTTCGGTTTCATGACGCATGAGGTCAACTACAGGCGGATCGCGGTGGCGCTTTCGGCCTATCAGGCCTCCGCCGACGTCAACTCCTTCAGCTCCAAGCGCGATACCGCGCTCAAGTACGAGGCGACGAAGGAAAACCCCGTGACGTTCCCGCTGCGGAAATTCACGGCCAAGGAAAACCAGGGGCACGACCTGTTCTATGGAATCGAGTCGGACCTCAACCCCGAGAGGAAAAACGCGGGATGCACCGCATGTCACCTGAGCGACCGGACAAAACCCGACGGCACCGGGCAGTTCGAGCGATACACCGATGACGGCTATCACAACATCGGGACTCCCGCCAATCCCCAGATTCCCGGGTTCCCCGACCCGAACGCGGGGCTGGCTGGACATACCGGGTTGGATAACTCCTTTCCTCACCCTGGCCCGCCGGGCTCGCGGGACGTCCCCTTCGGATTCCACAAGACGCCGACCCTTCGCAATGTGGACAAACGGCCCTACGGGTGGTTCACCAAGGCCTACACCCACAACGGCTGGTTCAAGAGCCTGAAGAGCATCGTCCACTTCTACAACTCGGCGTTCCTGGGCGGCTTCGTGCCGGGCGTCGGGACTGTCCCTTACGAACAGACGACGGCAGCCAAATTCGGCATCACGCGTTGCGACCCGTCGGTCGAGTGGACGGAAGAGGATGCGCTGCATTTCAACTGCTGGCCCGTGCCGGAAGTCACCGGCCCCGGCTTAAGCATTGGGGTCTTTCCTCCCGGTTCACCGGTGGGCAATCTTGGCCTGACCGCCGAGGAGGAGGACGCAATCGTTGCATACATGAAGACGTTCACCGATACCTATACCGCGCAGCCGCCGGCGCCGTACAGGGGGTGGTGACCCGTCCCGCATCCATCCACGGGGCGGATGCGACTCCGACAGGCAGGGCCGGAAAGGCCCTGCCTGTCACCTCGCCCCGACGTACAGCGTCACGATGCCGAAGGTCAGGGGGCGGCTCGTCACGGAAGCGCATCCCGCGGCGCGCATCATCGCCTCGAACTCCCCGGGCGAAGGGAACGCCATCACCGAATCGGGCAGGTACCGGTACGCCTCCCTGCGCGACGAGACGATCCCCCCGATCCACGGAAGGATGCGGGTGAAGTAGAACCGGTACAGGGCGCCCAGGACGAAATTTTCCGGCACGGAGAACTCGAGGACCACGACGCGGCCCCCGGGCGGACGACGCGGCACATCTCGCGAAGGCCCCGTTCCCGATCGACGACGTTGCGGATGCCGAAGGCGACGCAGGCGGAATCGAACGCGGCGTCCCGGAACGGAAGCGACTCGCCGGGAGCGCGGACGAAGGCGACGTCGGGCCCCCGTCCCGCCTTCCGGCACTTTTCGCGGCCGATCCGCATCATCTCGACGGACAGGTCCACCCCCGCGACGGCCGCCGCGTCTCCCTTCTGCCGGAAGATCTCCAGCGCCATGTCCGCCGTCCCGGTGGCCAGGTCGAGGTGCCGCCCGCCGGAGGCCGGATGCATCTCCGCCACCGCGGCCCGCCGCCACCGCCGGTCGATCCCCGCCGACAGAAGGCGGTTCAGAAGGTCGTATTTCGGGGCGATCCGGGAGAACATCTCCCCGATGGCGCGGTTCTTGTCGTTCAGCCGGTACAAGCGGTCCCCCGATGCCTGGCAGGTGATGGAAAAGTATACTCCATAGATCGATTCTTGCGTTTTTCATGCCTTATTTCGATAATGAACGTTCCTTTGCAGGAGAGAGAGAGCGCCGCCATGGTAATGGTCATCGAGTGCGAATCCTGCCAGTCCCGCTTCCGGCTGGCCAAGTCGTTGTTCAAGGATTCCAAGGCGATCCGCGTCCGCTGCCGCAAGTGCGGCGGGTATATCGTCGTCGAGAACCCCGATCTGCACGAACCCGAGCCGCTTCCTCCCAGGCTGGTTCCCCAAATCGTCCCGCCGCCCGAACCGCCGCCCGAACCGGGACAGGAACCGGAAAGGGTAGAGGAGCCGAAAGCGGCAGCCCTCCCCCCGGAACCGGAACCGGAAAGCGCGCGCCGGCGGCCCCGACGATGGACGAGACGACGCGGGCGATGGTCGAGCTGCTGCGCGAGATCGACGAGACGGTCCAGAAGCCGCCCGAGAAGCCGCCCGAGCTCCCGCCCGAGGTCCGGCCCGAGCTCCCGCCCGAGGTCCGGCCCGAGGAGCCGCCTCCCCAGGGCCCGGTGAGGGTGACTCCCTACCCGGAACATCCCGACGGCACCGAGGCGCTCGCCTCCGTCCTCGAAGACCTGTTCAAGCCCAAATCGGGCTCCGCCGCCTCGACCGGCCCCGGCCTCGCACCGCTGCCGGAAACGGCGCGCGCGGCCGAGCCGAGGAAATCCTCCGCCCCGAAGGAGCCCGCCCAGGCGCCTCCCGCGCGCCCGCCGTACGCCAGCCCGGTGTTCATCGTCGTCGTCATCCTGTGGGTCCTGCTGCTGGTCGGGGCGGCGCTGCTGTTCGGGACCGATTATTTCGACTTGTTGTTCACGTCCTGGAAATCCCAGAAGGCGGTGAGCGCCGTCATGGCAACAACGCCCTCCAAGGCGTCCTACGAGATCCGGGACCTGAAGTGGTTCACGGACAACTCGGTCCACGGCAACGCGCTCTTCGCCGTCACGGGGACCCTGACGGTCCGCGGGAAGTCCGTCCTCGACGGGATCCGGGTTCGCGCGACCATCATGGGCAGGGACAACACGGTGATTTCGGAGAAGGTGGTCGTCGCCGGGAACCAGATCGACAACGCGGTGCTCCGCAACTCGAAACCGGAAGAGATCGATGCGTCCCTCTCCCGGCAGGCCGAGCCGGGGGGGCCGGTCCGTGAAATCCTCGTAGGCGAAACGCTGCCCTTCATGGCGGTGTTCTTCGATCCCCCGGAGAGGGTCCATTCGGTCCTGGTCGAAGCCGGTCCGGCGAGGGCAAAAAGCCGGAATCCCCGTGAATATTCGACGCATGCCGCATCGTCTAACCAGCATGCCCATCGGGAGAGGTGTCGAGCCATGAAGCATGCGAAACGCACCGTGCGGTTTTCCGTCCTCCTTGCCTTCCTCGCCGCGGCCGCCTGCGTCTTTCCGGCGCCCGTGTTCGCCGAGGAGAAGGGAAACGGGGACGAGGGAATCCCCGCCTACGCCATCAGCCGCCTCAAGGTGCTCGCCGGGACGGTCTGGGTGAAGACCGCCGACACCGGGGATTGGGCGGAGGCCACGACCAACACCCCGTTGACGCCGAACAGCCGGGTCAGCGTGCCCGAAGGGTCGGAGGCCGAGCTCCAGTTCCACGGCGGGCAGTTCGTCCTGTTCACCGCCGGGACCGACGTCGAGATCCAGGACCTGGCGGACGACAAGACCAGCTTCCGGCTGCGCACCGGCGAGATCCGGTTCGACCTCCCGGGCGACGACTTCGCCCCCGTCGGGGTCCGGGTCCCCGGCGGCGCCCGCGCGAGCTTCGCGGAACCGGGGCGGTACTGGCTCACGGTGACGGACGAGGACACGACCCGCCTCGTGGTGCGCCGGGGGAAGGCGACCGTGTCGCAGGAAGGGGAGAAGCACCGCCTGGAAGCCGGGCAGCAGGCGTCGATCGGCCGCACGATCACGGTGGGCAGGTACCAGGGCGAACCGGAAGCCGAGCGGCCCAGGGAGGCCTATACCCAAGAGGAGCAGAACGCCGGCGTTCCCCCCGTGGTCACCAACGAGCTGCGGGACTACGGGGATTGGGTCTACGTCCAGTCCTACGGCTACGCGTGGCGCCCCCGCGTGGCGGCGGGCTGGTCCCCGAACGTCTACGGCCGGTGGGCCTGGGTCTCCCCGTACGGATGGACCTGGGTATCGTACGAGCCGTGGGGGTGGTACCCGTATCACAGCGGCTACTGGGTGAACGACCTGTCGTTCGGCTGGGTGTGGTCGCCGTACGGCTCGTTGGTCTCCGTCGGGTTCGTCTGGGGCTCGTACGACTACTATCACCACCATCCGAACCACTACCACCATAATTACCGTTATCACAACAGCAACGCGCGCTTCATCCCCGAGGGGCGGAACGTCCGCTGGGAGCCGATGCGTCCGGGGGAAAGGTATCGCCGGCCGGAGATCCGGCGCGACGACGTCCGCGTGCAGCAATACAACCGTCCGCTGGAAAGCGGCCGCGTGTTCGTGGCGCCGCGGTCGGCGTCCGACCCCGGCCAGAGGCAATGGCGCGACGTGAACACGGTGCGGTCCGAGCGGCAGAACGCGATCCGCACGATGCCCGCGCCGGCCGGCGCGTCGTCCGCGCCGAAGTCCGACCGCGGGCTCGAGAAGCGGCCTTCGGGCCAGGCGGTCACATACGGGACGCGTTCCGGCACGCCGCGGGTCTCCCGACGCCGAAGGTCTCCCCGTCGCCCGCGGGCGCGCCCGCGCCGAGGGTCCCCGCGTCGCCCGGAAGCCCGTCTACGCCGCGGAGCGGCTCCGCGCCCTCCGGGGTGAGCGCCCCGCGGGAAAGCGCGTCCGCGCCGAGGGTCTCCCCGCCGCGGGAGAGCGTGCCCGCGCGGGAAAGCGCACCCGCGCGCGAGATCGCGCCCCCGCGTGAAAGCGCGCCGTCGCGTGAAATGGATCGGTCCCCGGGGTACCAGGGCCCGGATCGCGGCGGCGACTACAGCCCAGGCGGCGGCGGCCGCGGAGGCAGCGGCGGCGAGCGGCAGCGATGCGCGGCGGCAACAGCGGCGCGGCGGCGGAAGCCGCGGCGGTGGCGGCGGTGGTGGCGGAGACCGCGGCGGTGGCGGTGGCGGCGGCGGAGGTCGCGGCGGCCGCTAAGCCGCCGGTCTCAGTTGTTCGTGTCGGGATTCATCGGGTCCGGGGGGGCTATCGCACTCCGCCGGGCCCGTTTGTATGTGACCCAGGTCGATCTGGAACAGCTTCAGCGCGCGCGTCCGGCCTTCCTCGAACTCGGTGGGGGCGATCATCTGCTCCACGCCCGGCGGCGGCACGTTCTGTTCGATCTTCAGCGGCGTGCCGACGGGAAGGCGGACCGTCAACGGGTCCGGGGGCGGCTCCCCGGGCTTGACCGTCTTTTGAGGGGCAACGCAGCCGCCAAGGAGCGCGGCCACCAGCAAGACAGCGACGAGGAGAATCGCGATTCCGTGGCGTGCGTTCATGGTTCCATTATAGGCCATTCCCGATTTCAATCCTGCATGCGGTGATTACGTTCTTGAATATGTAAATCGTCTGAATCCGCATGTCAATAACGCAGAACATTAAAAATAGATTGGTAAAAGCATTGATGCGACAGGGAAACTTCAGATGCACGGGACAGGGATCCGACGGAGGCACAAATAATGCTCTATATCCGGTCAGCCAAAGCTCGGAGGAGCGAAAAGATGAAACCGCAGATCAGAACATGGGTGATCCTCCTGGTCGCAGGGGCAATCTTCCTCCTCCCGGGCGCGATGGCCGTCCAGGCCGCCGAAGACGGCTACGGCGATTTCCAGAACCTCTTCATCAAACCGGGAGACGAGGCCGCCGACCGCGATCTCGCCAAATCCCCGGCCTTCGACATGCGCGACAACTGGAGAGAAGCCGCTTGCCTGGGCGATCCCCGCAACCCGGCTTCCGTACAACTTCACCTGGGTGGCCGTCTACCTCGACAAAGGGAGCCGGATCGTGCTGAGCCAGGTGGCCGCGTTCGCCGCCACGACCCCCGTCTCCGGCGCCGCACTCCTCCTCGGTTCCGGAATCATCTGCCTGATCGGCTATCGGCGAAGGGCCCGCTTTCAGGCGTAACCGTCCGTCAACCCGAACCCAACGCACTCCCCGGAAGGCAGGGTCTGCAAAACCCTGCCTTTCCTGTTTTTCGGGTATTTTCATTTTTGTTTTGCTTTCCCCCTCAAAAATCATGCATAAAAAAAGGGAACGCGGCCGATAAGTACAGTAATGACGTCTTGCGACATCAACATGGGGAGGAGAGGAAAATATGAAGGTCCCGTTCCTTGACCTGAAAAGCCAGTACGAGTCCATCCGGTGGGACATCGCCGCTGCGATCCAGCAGGTGCTCGACAAGACCGCGTTCGCGGGCGGCCCGTTCGTCGCGCAGTTCGAAGAGGAGTTCGCGGCGTTCTGCGGCACGAAGAAAAGCATCGGCGTGGCCAGCGGCACCGAAGCCCTCTGGTTCCCTCTTCTCGCGCTGGGCGTGGGCCCCGGGGACGAAGTGATCACGGTCCCCGACACCTTCATCGCCACGGCCGAGGCCATCACCTACTGCGGCGCGAAGCCGGTGTTCGTCGACGTCGACCCGGGCACGTGCAACATGGACCCGTCGAAGATCGAGGCCGCCATCACGCCGAAGACGAAGGCGATCATCCCGGTCCACCTGTTCGGCCAGACGGCCGACATGGACCCGATCCTCGCGATCGCCAACAAGCACAAGCTGTACGTGATCGAGGACGCCTGCCAGGCGCACGGCGCGGAGTACAAGGGGCGCAAGGCCGGCACCATGGGCATCGCGGGCGCCTTCAGCTTCTACCCGGGCAAGAACCTGGGCGCGTACGGCGAGGCCGGCGGCATCGTCACCAACGACGAGGCGCTCGACAAGAAGATGCGCATGCTGCGCGACCACGGGCAGGAGAGGAAGTATTACCACGGCTGCATCGGCTGGAACGGCCGGATGGACGGCATCCAGGGCGCGATCTTAAGCGTGAAGCTGAAGTGCCTGCCCGCGTGGACCGAGGCGCGCAGGGCGCACGCCAAGGCCTACGACGCGGCGCTGGCCGGCGCTCCCGGCATCTCCGTGGTGAAGGAGGCGTCCTACGGGAAGCACGTGTACCACCTGTACGTCGTGCGCGTGAAGGAGCGCGACGCCGTCATCGACGCCCTCGGGAAGAAGGAGATCTCCTGCGGCATCCACTACCCGGTGCCGCTGCACCTGCAGGACGCGTACAAGGCGCTCGGATACAAGCAGGGGGCGTTCCCGGCCGCGGAGAAGGCGGCGTCGGAGTTCGTCTCCCTGCCGATGTTCCCGGAGCTCACGCGACGAGCAGATCGCCTTCGTGGCCGCGGAGCTGAAAGGGGTCGTAAAGGCGTAACCGAACACAACAGGAAGAGCGGTTTTCACGGGCCGGGGGCCTCGAGCTCCCGGCCTTTTTTTGCGCGCCGGACGCAAGGTCCGATGGTCCTGCCATTGCCCTGATTGGGAAAATTAGTACCCATTCTCTGCTTGTCTGCATCAGCGATATGGTTCTTGTTAGTGTAACTAACTGAATAATTAACATTTTTCCTTTATGGCTTCTGGTATAAAAAATGCTGGTAACCGTTTGGGGCTTGGTGTAAAAAAGTAGTTATGTTTATCAATAGTTTCATCCAGGGGAGGTGCGATGGTGACGACGACCGGCGCCACTGAACCGCAAGGCTGGCTTAAGTCGGTCGTTTTCATGGGGGTCCTGGCGGCGGTCGTCCTGCTGCCGGGCGTGTCGTTCGGCGCTTACGTAACCGACGCCGTGGGGGATGTTCCCGGAGCCTACGCCGATATCGTCGGCATCGGGTTTACCGCGGACGCCAACAATTATTATTTTACGATGGACCTGAACGGGGCAATACGGACCGTAGGCGGATTGCCGCATACCAATTATTACATCCTCATCGATTCGGATCGCCGGCGGCAGCATGCTGCTCGGGAACAGCGGGATCGACTATGTCATCCGGGTGTTCCATGATTCGGCGGCGGGAGACAAGGACAGCGTGTCGTGGGACGGCCCTGGAAATCAATCCGGCCTGTTCCAATGGACCGGCGATTGGACAGCCCTGGGCGGAAACTCCGGAGGTCATGTACAGGAATACCGCCAACGGCGGAAAACGCTGGAGTGGGATGTCTCGAAGTTCCTTGCGGGAAGTTTCCGGTTCGCGGGAGCCACCGATACGTATACCTGCAGAGATGATGATGATGGTACAAAGACACGATGGATTTGACCCCGACCCCCATCCCCGGCGCCGCCTGGCTGCTCGGGTCCGGGCTGGTCGGCCTGGTCGCGCTGAAGAGGAGAAACGACAACGAAGGCGTGACGATGAAAGCGGGGTGTGAGAATGGTCGGCAAGGATTCGGTTGCTCGCGGCATTGTTCCTCTGTTGCGGTGTTTGCCTCGTTGCTCCGCCAGCCGCGCACGCTGTTGCCTTCCCGATCATCGCAGATTCTCGGGATGACGAGGAATTCGCTTCGAAGTATGCCGGCATGGACATCGAATACGTTACGCACACGGCGGGATCGTCCAGCCATACATTTGGGTTGGACCTTTATGGAAATGCAGGTTCCTCCACCGCGGTCGCGGATGTCTATTACGTTTTCTTCAAAGTCGATTCCGGCGCGACATATTTCGTGGGGTTCGATAACAACGTTCAGCGTGCTGAAAAGCGACGGCGTTGTTGTGGATACCCCCACCGGCCATTCTGCGGATCATCTGTATTGGACCATCAGCACGACGGAAGCGATAACCTCTTTTTGGGCGAGGACGGAAAAGGACTTTGCGGACCAAAGGGCTGGCGGATGTCGCCGCCGCTCCCATCCCCGGCGCCGCGTGGCTGCTCGGTTCCGGACTGGTCGGCCTGATCGGGCTGCGGAGACGGGCCGTCAAGAAAGCGCTGTAAAAAACAGATCATTGATTTCCCTTCAGGCGGCATCCCGGTCATCGGGGTGCCGCTTTTTGTTCCTTGCCCAAGCAAGGGAACCCTCACGGCGGTCAATCGCTTACTGGCATTGAATTCTTTGCAATAAAGCAGGGCGGGTCTCGTTGTTTCCGTTTTTCGGAAAATTATTGCCCAATAATGTCCAAGGATAACCGCAATAAGCTATATTCATTCCGTAACGTCAAGAATCATAACGAGTATTTCTTGTTTGATCTGCGGCATAAATAATGCTTGAGATTAAAATGGGTTTTTGGTTTCTAAATCCACCGGCGCAGCAGGCGAATCGATATCAGGAATCCGTTGCGGAACATCCCGGGAAATATATTGAATTGACAAAGGATTTCGTCCGATAAGATCGGCATGGGTGTATCGTCGTCACCCAGAGGTGATTTGAAGCTGCTCGCCATCTTTTCCGAGGATCGACCCCGACAGTTTCGACGCTGTATGGGCGGTAGCCTGCCCGTGAGGATGAACCCATGAAAGACAAACGCATCACGATCACGGGCGGAAAGGGTTTCCTGGGGAAGCACCTCATCCAGGCGCTGCGGGACAGGGGATACGGCAACATCTCCATCGCCGACCGGCCCGAATACGACCTGATCCGGATCGAGGACATCAAGCGGCTCTACGAAGAGACGAAGCCGGACATCGTCCTCCACCTGGCGGCCAAGGTGGGCGGCATCGGGTACAACCGGGAGAATCCCGGCTCCCTCTTCTACGAGAACATCATGATGGGCGTCCAGCTGATCCACGAGGGGTATCTCCGCGGGATCGAGAAGTTCGTCGCCCTGGGAACGATCTGCGCCTACCCGAAATTCACCCCGGTTCCCGTTCAAGGAAGACGACCTCTGGAACGGCTATCCCGAGGAAAC
Source organism: uncultured bacterium (assembly GCA_963741515.1). Taxonomy (GTDB): domain Bacteria; phylum Desulfobacterota; class Deferrimicrobia; order Deferrimicrobiales; family Deferrimicrobiaceae; genus UBA2219. The sequence continues at coordinate 7,911 of CAVUIA010000007.1, read as the reverse complement.
GAACGCCCCCTACGGCCTCGCCAAGAAGATGCTGCTGGTGCAGTCGCAGGCCTACCGGCAGCAGTACGGCTTCAATTCCATCTTCCTGCTGCCCGTGAACCTCTACGGCCCCGGCGACAACTTCGATCCGCAGTCCTCCCATGTGATCCCGGCGCTCATCAAGAAATGCGTCGACGCCAGAAGGCGGGGCGACAAGGAGATCGTCGCCTGGGGGACGGGCAACGGCGACCCGGGAGTTCTTCTACGTGGAGGACGCGGCGGAAGCCATCGTCCTCGCCATGGAGAAATACAACAAGAGCGAGCCGGTCAATATCGGCGCCGGCTTCGAGATCTCCATCCGGGATCTCGCCGAACTGATCGTGGAGCTGACCGGCTTCCAGGGGAAGATCGCCTGGGATGCCACCAAGCCGGACGGCCAGCCGCGCCGCATGCTGGACACGACCAGGGCCAGGGAGGAGTTCGGGTTCCAGGCGAAGACGGGGTTCCGGGAAGGATTGCAGAAGACGATCGCGTGGTATGAGGAAAACTATAAGTGAAGGGTCAAGGGATGAAACCGTACCACATCATGCTGATCGCCGGCGCCCGGCCGAATTTCATGAAGGTGGCGCCGATCGTGCGGGCCCTGAACGACCGGAAGCGGGAGGCCGCGGCAGCCGGCATCGACCTGCGCGTCTCGATCGTGCACACCGGGCAGCACTACGACGGGAACATGTCGGACGTGTTCTTCCGGGAGCTCGAGATCCCGAAGCCGGACCACCACCTGGAGGTCGGATCGGGCAGCCACGCCGAGCAGACCGCGAAGATCATGATGGCGTTCGAGAAGGTCCTCCTGACGGACCGGCCCGACTGGGTCGTCGTCGTGGGCGACGTCAACTCCACGATCGCCTGCGCGCTCACCGCGAAGAAGATGGGCGTGAAGGTGGCGCACGTGGAAGCGGGGCTGCGCTCCTTCGACATGACGATGCCCGAGGAGATCAACCGGAAGCTCACCGACTGCCATCTGCGACCTGCTCTTCGTCACCGAGGAGTCGGGCCTCCGGAACCTGCGGGCCGAAGGGGTCGCGGAAGAGAAGATCCACCTGGTCGGCAACGTGATGATCGACACGCTGATGACCAACCTGGCGCAGATCGACCGGGGAGAGTTCACCCCGTCGGAGAGCATCCGGGCTTTCTGCGACGGCCGCCGCTATGCCGTGCTCACGCTGCACCGGCCATCGAACGTCGATCGCAAGGAGACGCTGGAGCCGATCTGGGGGGCGCTCTCGGAGATCTCCCGCAGCATCCCGATTCTTTTCCCGGTGCATCCGAGGACCCGGGCGAAGATCGAGGCATTCGGCCTGAACGGCGCCGGCATCACGATGATCGACCCGATCGGGTCCATGGACATGCTTGTATTCGGTGCAGGAAGGCGGACGTGGTCCTCACCGATTCCGGGGGACTGCAGGAGGAGACGACGGTCCTGGGCGTGCCCTGCGTCACCATCCGGGAGAACACGGAACGGCCGGTGACCGTCGACATCGGTACGAATTACATGGTCGGGACGGATCCGGGGAAGATCCGGGACGTGGCTATGGACATATCTGCGCGGGGAAAGGGAAGAAGGGGGCAATTCCTCCGCTGTGGGATGGGAAAGCGGCGGAGCGGATCGCGGAGGTAGTTATCAATGGAATCAAATTCAGATGAAATTTCATAACCGATTGCACCTTTATTGTAATTGCGCTAATCGTTAATATCGGTGCTTTTTCCAAGACGCATACTGTTGTGATATTAACTATATTTTGAGTACAAATTTGCCCAAATGGCATGTCAATTTACATGTAGGAAGTCGACATCATAGTTGTCATCCGTCAATTCGATTCCATCTGCCTGATCTTGTAAGTCTTAACCAGCACTTGGGATCGATTTCATCAAGTATGTTGATTCAGAATGTGTTTGCTAGGTTTATTACGATATATATTCTTTAAACGGCCAGTAATAAAGTATAACTATAGATTTTGCTATAGTGCAGGATAAATATGCGAATTGTGTTAAAAATAATAATTATAATAATATTATCATTAAATATATCGGATTCAGCGTATTCATTACCGGACAACCAATTACCGATAACAATAGTTAAATTAGATCCGTATCCGAATTATGGAATTTCAAAAAATAATTTAAATTTATCATATCTGACTGATGGTGAAATATCAATTCGGAAAATGTGGAAAAATAATGGATTTTCTGGATGGTCAAGAGTCTCTCCTGTTTTAATCGTTTTGAAACTTATGTCAATTGATTCTGATTTACATAATACGCCTCGCAATATGTCCGGAATAATAAAATTTCATCTAGCAAAAGATACTCAGTCCGAAGTTGATTTGCCTGCTAGAATAGATGTTTTCGGCAGAGCGACAAATGGTATGTTTACATATTTATCTAGCGTTCAGCCTAAATCGAATCTTTATGTAGATAATAGTAGTCATTGGATTGAGACCGAATTGACAGGTGTATTTTGCGAATTGTATTTAGTTATTCATGCAAAAGGCCAATATATATTTTTGGATGAGGTTATTTTTCAAGAAAAAATTTTAGATGTTAGAGATCATACAACTTTGGTACAAGAAGTGAAAAATCCTATAAGTGATAGTCTTGCAAGGCTGAAAGTGGCATATCTTTCTGATTATGCAGAAGTTCCTGGCATTGTTGACGCATGGGTGGACGGTTTTGGTGACGATAATACCGTTATTTGGTCTGAATCCCCATGGGATGAAATTCCTCATCACCCGACAGTGAACTACATTAAATTAAGAATGGATAAACAAATTGATCTAGTAGGTTTTAACTGGGAGCACGAATCTGCATGCATTGGCATTCTCAATACTGCATCACATAAAAAATATCTGAATATTAGCATTAAACCTTCTATTGTAGAAAATGGAGTACGGTTCTTTATTGTAAAACCGGTCTTGGCGGCAAATGGTAAGTATGTTTATGATCCACTTGTGCCAATTGAAAACGATGAAGTTGTTATCCCTCCGCGAAGCAAAGCATATATTTGGGTTAGTGTTGAACTTAAGCAACTGATGATTGGAAAAAACTGATGGATTCGAATATAACAGAAAAAAAGTATAAATGGGCAAGAGACATTTTAATAAATGTGAATGTTGTGGATGGGAATAAACCAATTAACCCAGTAAAAGCAATAGCTGGAGCTATGATCATGAACATGTTTTCAAGCGCTCTCCAGATAATGTATTAAAAGATCTTGAAGATCATGGTATAAATTTATTTGTAGTGCGTCCTTCGGTTATTCCGAAGCCATCAATAGAATGTAATTGGAATGCGAATCAAATTCATGAACTAATTGATAGCATAAGAAAATATAAAGGGAGAGGTACAATCCTATTATTTCTTGATTGGAAAAATTGGTTTGAAGATAGAGTTAAGTCAGAACACCTTGAATCATTTTATTTATTAGACGATAGAGATAAAAAAAAATCAATTAATAATTGGATTAAAAAATTAAATCTATTAATGGAGCAGTTAGGTTTTAAAAAAAATGAATGGGCATTATATCCAATAGACGAGCCGAATGGTAAATCGTTGAAAGCACTTTACGAAATATCTCAATATATAAAAGAAGCTGATCCTGAAATGCTTATTTACGCTAATCCTATTAAAGATTCTAAAAATGGATCGTATGATAACTATATCAAAAAATTAATTCCATTGATTGATTTGTGGCAGCCAAGTTACGGTTTTGCGGTTGGAGAAGGACGATCTATATTTAATAATTTTCCAAAAGAATGGTGGATTTATGCTAATCCGCCAAGTCCTGCTAAAGCAGCATCTCCTTTTAGTCATTATCGTCTCATGTCTTGGCGTGCATGGATGATAGGGGCAAATGGAGTAGGGTTCTGGTCATATGGCAGTATCATGGGGAGTTCTGGTTGGGATGATTTTGACGGAGGACAACCTGATTGGGCTGTGATATATGAAGGCAAAGGAGAGCCAATTGGAAGTCGACGCTGGGAGGCTTTTAGAAAAGGGGTAGAAGATTTTGAAATTCTAAAATCTTTTAAAAATAACATATATATAAAAAATAACCAAGAACTTATAGATAAAACAAAAAAAGCAATAAATAATAATGAAAACCACGATGTATTCGAACGCCTAAGGAGACAAATAATTCTGACAATATGTAAGTGATATACGATGTGGTTGCATTATTATTCCAAACGTAAACATTATGCTACAATATTATAACATTGAATATCAGTATTGCAATAATAATATAAAACACACTTGGTATATTATAGTTCTTTTCATAATAATAGTTAATGTGACATCGTTCGATTATATATGGCTTGGGTCATTTCCACTGTGGTTGTTTTTTGGGTTAGTAGTGTTTTATGTCAGTATGTTCGATAATCAATATCGCCTAAGATTTATTCATATAGTTAAAACAATATTTTTTCCTATAATATTTCCGTGGATAATATTTATTGTAGTAGTATTAATCTTAGAAACTGCAAATTATTTCATAGCAGAATCATTTTCCAATAGATTCTTGTTGAACTCAGCAGCATTGTTCCTTATGGTGTCAGTAGCGACGTGGTCTTCGCTTGTGCGGCCATCATCTATAGTTTACATTATTGCTCTGATTGTGTTAATGCAGGGTATTCTCTGTATTGCTCAGTATCTTGGTGTCGCTGAAGCGCGAACATTACCAGACGTTATATCATCATTATTCGGAAGAAAGATGTCATTTTACGATAGTGAAGTATTTAAAGATTTAGGCAGAGTTCGCGGGACGAATATGTATGTTCACAAATTCAATGTTATGCAGGGGATTTTGGTTGCATATATATTTGTTGTTCTTGTAAATACGAAACAATGGAATAACAACACGAGTAAACTAAATATCATATTATTACCGGCCTTAGCAGTAGGATTAATTGGGATGGTTTTAACCTTTTCGAGGTCAACGATCATAGGTATAGCCATCACGATAATGGTTGTGTTGGCCACGTCGAGAAAAAATATTAATATTTTTTACATTCTTGTCCTAGCAATTATTATTGTAGGTATGATTTCTGTATTAAACATTACGGAAAGAAAAGAATTTAATAGAATATTGAAATTGTCGCCAGCACAGGCAGAAAATGCTAATAGATTAGAGCATATTAAATATTCTTTAAATATAATTAGGCGTTCTCCTGTTTTTACGGGGGAGCCGACAGCCCAATTTAATTCTAGGGTTCCAATCCACTCTGTAGCGTTACGTATTCTTGTAAATTATGGAGTGCTCGGGTTTATTCCATATATTTTGGTTATTGCAGGTTTTACCGTTCAATTTTTAAGGGGGGTTTGGCGAGGTGATACAACAAAAGTATTTGCATTAAGTGGGATTTGCGCATTTATTGTTGCAATAATAGATGGATGGACGCATTCAAGTGGATTATTAATGAGAGATATTTGTCAACCAGTTCTGTTAGGTGCATTTCTTGGAATGATTATTATTAAACCTAAATATAACAAACTACATAAATTCGACCATTCTTACGGGAGAGTGTAATATAAAAATATATAGAATGATTAAGTGGGATGATAAAGCTGCTTTTATTATTTCAAGAGGATTGATGGCAATCGCTGGGGTTGCAGGAACCATGGTGATTGTCCAAATCTTGTCGATTAATGAATATGCAATGATTGGTGTTACACAATCAATAAAAAATGTGTGATTGGAACCGCCTTTAGTTTCGGAATCAATGAAAGCCTATCCCGTGAAGGATCAGTGGAGAAAAATCCAGCGAAACTATCTATGCTGATTGCCACCTCCGGGGTATGGTTGTTCATTTTTTGTATAGTATCGGCTTTAGCTATATTATTATTTATTAATATAGCCAATAAACTTTATACAAATATGCGAATCAATGAATTATTATTAATTTCAATTATTATAATTTTTACTGAGAGATTTTGGCAATTAATACTTACTATATTTCGTATTAAATTAAATTTTAAAGCATTTATACTGTATGGTTTAGTTTATGGAGTAGGTGGAAGTGTGATAATGGTCTATCTTACATATAAATATGGTGTTGCGGGTTATTTTCATGCGCAGTGGATTATAGGTTTTATATTATTATTAATAACAATGCCGGTTGTGGTCCAAGGGCTTAACATATTTTCAATGCATTCTTTGTATAAAGAATTATCAATTAGCACAAAGCAACTAATGGAAATTTCATGGTTTGTTTATATGTTCGAAAATATCAGGCCAAGTTTGGAGAAGATTTCCAATTATTATTGGGGCAACATTCATAAATTCACGAATTATCGGCGTAATAAGCGTAGTTCGTGATCTATCTGCGAAAGTTCAAATGCTTAATCAAGCAATATCGCCATTAATTAGTGTAAAACTTTCGAGAATTTTTAGTGGAAGTATAAAATTGTTTAAGTTTGAGGCAATTAAGGAGGCACGACAACTTATATATTTAAATATTTTGGCTTTTACAGGAACAGCATTATTGTGGAGTTTAGCTGGATACATAATTGTCGGGTATGAACGTTGGATAGAAATTGGTAAAATATTTTATGTTGCATTAGCAGTAGAGGGATTATCGGCTTTGATATTTATAATTAATTTGTGTGTAATATTGCCTAGCAAAAAGTTAAACGGCCTATTATGGCCAACAATAATTATTCAGGTGAGCGGAATTCCTATATTATATATTATAAAATGGTTATCTATGTCTGGAGTAGCTATAATTATGATTTCATTATTTGTACCATGTTTATTTATGGTTCTATATTACTCGTTATACGCAAATAAAACAATTAAAAATATGGTGCCGAAATTAATTTAAAAGAGAAAATAGAACTGTTAAAATGTTATTGTTTATTGTAGAAATAATATTTAGCATAATAATGTAAGGTGTTAAATTTCGAGCTTACCCCCGTTTCGATCGGACACTCCTACTGCTGACTCTAAGTGCTAGGAGTACAACCAGTCGTGTGACTACCCAGAAGGACCGCCCGGCTTGGGAGCCGTCGAAGTGATCACGTCCGTTCCGCGCCGCCGGCGATGGAACGCCGAAGAAAAGTGGGCCATCCTGGAAGAAGCGACCAGCCCGGATCCTCCGTCTCGGCCGTAGGCCGCAAATACGGTATCAATCCCAATCAACTGTTCACTTGGTGCCGACTGATGCGCGAAGGCGGTCTCGTCGCCATCGCCGCCGAGAGCGGTCGTCCCCGCATCCGAAGCCAAGCAGCTCAAGACGCGCATCCGGGAGCTCGAGCGGCTGACTGGGCAAAAAGACGATGGAGGTCGAGATCCTTCGGGAAGCCATCGAATCGCCCGCGAAAAAAAACTGCTCTCGCGCATGCCCTTGTCCAGAAGGGACGGTTCCCTGTGAAAGCCGTCAGCGACACGCTCGACGTAGCGCGATCGAACCTGTACAGCGCCCAAGGGAAAAAGCGCGGCCCATACCGGAAGGCCGAGGACGACGCGCTGCTCCCGCTGATCCGGACGATCATGGACGAGCGGGCGTCGTTCGGCTACCCGATGGGTACCGGGATGCTCAACCGCAGGCTGGCCGCGGAAGGAAAGCCCCGGGTCAACCGCAAGCGAGTCTACCGGATCATGAAGAAGAAACGGCTTGCTGCTGGTGCGGTCTACGGCCGGCCCGCAGCGAACGCACGAAGGCACTGTCATCACCTTCCAGAGCAACCTGCGCTGGTGTTCGGACGTCTTCGAGATCGCCTGCCGGAACGGGGAAAGAGTCCGTGTCGTCTTCTGCATGGACTGCTGCGATCGCGAGGTGATCGGCTACCCTGGCGACCACCAAGGGGATCGACGCCGAGATGGTCAAGGACCTGATGGTGGAAACGGTCGAGGCGTGGTTCGCCAACGTGGAGCGG
>CAVUIA010000006.1:0-236964 GCA_963741515.1 uncultured bacterium | reverse complement strand
TCCGAATTTGGAGCCGTAAGCTCCAGCGTGGGTTCATGCAGATCCAGTACGACCTTTCGCCGAAAAGCTTGGGAATGATCGCGACGAATACCAGGAAATCGGGCAACGTATTTATCTGGATGAAGTCGTATCTATTCCGAAAATACAACGAGCATAACTTGATCGTGGCAAGGAGGAAGAAGGCGATATATTGAATAGCGTATCTGACGGGCCCTCCACGTATGCGGCTCACCGGGATCCGGTAGATGTTTACGCCTTTGTCGAAATCTATCCTTTTTTGCCCTTCCTGCCGGGGACCGTGAGGCAGATGAGATCTACCTGGAACCCTTTTTCGATCAAAGCGAGCGCCTCTTTCTGACGCGCGGGTCCAGCGGGAAGTACCCCTGCCTCACTATGCAAACCTTTTTCATTTGTTCCTCATATTGTTTATTTTTTTCCCAGAATGCCGTCGACTTACCAGCATATCCCTTCATATCGGCCGATATTCTTCGAAAAATCACCCTTGATCCGTACCAGGTCGATGACCATTTGCCCATCCCCGAGATACTCGAGCACCTCTTCCGTTGCCTTGCTTTTCTTGGCAATGACAACCACTTCCGACCGGTCCGCAAATCCTTTGGCGATTCGACCAGCAAGGATGAAACGTGCGGGATCACCTGGTTTATGTACTGCTTGTTTGCGCCGAAAATCCGGGACAGGGACAGCTTCCTGATCAAATATCGTGACCTCGAATCCCTTCCCGATGAGTTTTTCGGCCAGTTCCACCATCGGGCTTTCCCGCAGGTCGTCCGAATTCGTTTTGAAGCTGAGACCGAACATCCCGATCTTCTTTTTCCCTGCGGCGCATCATCCGATAGGCCATGTTCACCTGATTGCTGTTGCTGTTCATCACGGCGCTCAGTACCGGAAGATCTAGATCCACGGTTTTCGCCTTGTACATGAGCGCTCTCAGATCTTTCGGCAAACAGGATCCCCGAACGCAAACCCCGGTTTCATGTAATAGGCGGATATATTCAATTTTTTATCCCATGCAAAAAATATCCATGACCTCGTGGCTGTCCACATCCACTTTCTTGCAGATGTTCCCTATCTCGTTGGCAAAGGTAACCTTCAATGCATGGAAGACGTTGCATGTATATTTGATCATCTCCCGCGACACGCACGGTCGTCTTCCGGACCGGCCCATCGACTCCCACATACAAATTGGCGACTTGATCGCCGCTTCTTTTATCCCACTCCCCGATCACGGTAAACGGCGGGTTGTAGTAGTCCTCTACGGAAGTGCCCTCCCTCATGAACTCCGGGTTCATGCAAAGGCCGAAATCCCTGCCCACTTTTTTCCCAGAGCCTTCTTCGAGGATCGGCAGGACCAGGGTTTCAACGGTTCCCGGCAATACCGTGCTCCGGATGTTCACGACATGATATGAATCGCACGCTTTCAAATATTCGCTGATCCTGCGCACCACCCGTTCCATGTAAACCAGTTCGAGACTTCCGTTGTCCCTGCTCGGGGTCCCGACGCAAACGATGGAGACATCCGCTTTCGGTATTTCGTCTTTCGTCACGACAAGATGGCCTGAGGCGACCCCTTCGCTCAGCAATTCCTCCAGGCCCGGCTCGATGATCGGGCTTTTCCCCTGCCGGATCATCTCGACCTTTGCCTCGCTGATATCGATTCCGGTTACATAATGCCCGCTCTTTGCCATACAGGCGGCTGAAATGCATCCTACGTAACCGAGGCCGAATATGTTCACTTTCATATGGTTCGCAACCCCCGACGGTAATATGGTTTCCGACCGTTATTCATAATTTATCGAGATTTCGCTCGTTCTTGGCTTTACTTGGATAAGAACCATGTCACGAACAGACCGGTATTCCTGAACCGGCTCCCCTTCCTGCAGAATCCGTAATATCTTCTTCCGGAATCCGGCAAGATCACGGTGAGTTTTTGATCATACAAATCGGGATTTGTCCCCACCTTGAGTTGAAGCCTATCCAGTTTTTTCCCTTTTTCCTTCACCGCCAGCGTTGCGCTATTTCTTTCCGCTTCATATTTATAAATTTGGATCAAGGGGGCAATCCACACTTTCTCCTTCATTCCATTAAGACATCCCAGAAAGTCCGTGAAATCGTCTTTCGACATGGTCAGGTGGCTTCCGCTGTAGAGCTGTTTCGCGAGGTCTTTGATGCTGGGGCTCCCGATATCGTGAAAAACGAAGGGCTGGTGAGTCCCGGTTGCCATCGTCTTCTGCGCGAGACCGCACAGGTCTTTGGGGGTGTCGTCCGAAGATACGTGCTTGGCCTCGTGGAATCCGTCGTACAAGTCGATCAGCGAATATTTCCCCACGAGATTTTTATAAATTTCCGAAGACTTTTCCCACTGCATCCCCCCCACCTCGTGAGCCCCCCCGCCGCGAAAACCATCAAGTCCGATTCGCCTTTGTGTGCGGCACGCAGGATCCTCGTCGTCTCGCCGACCTCGAACTCGGCTTCTTCAAGCGACTTTGCCCCTTCATGGTGCATTGTATGGTTCCCTAGCCGGTGCCCCTTCCGGACAACCTCTCCCTCCCAGAAGCCCCGGTTCTTGATATAACTTTCCTTCCCGGGATTCACCAGGAATGTGGCTTTGAAACCATATCGATCCAGAGCGGGCACCACGACATCGATATGGGATTCCCGATTGTCGTCAAAGCGCAGACTCACCGCGCCATCGGTATTTCCATACCAGTTCGCAACTCTTGCCGCGTTATCCATGGCGATGGAATTCCCCGTTGGGCCAACCAATAAAACGACAAACGCCGAAAGGATGAAAAAGACTATTCCTGTTTTCATGATATTTGCCCTGTCACATAATCCGGCACGGAAGGGTCGAACTATAAAATGACCTTCCTTGGTTTTGATGGATTTTTCCCATCGGACTTGCGGAAACACAGGACGGGTTCGGTTGACCACCTGGGGGAAAGCCAGTAAGCCACCCTCATGGCGATCCAATATAAAAATGCGGAAATTTTCGACGACTTCTTCAATTCCTGGTACCGCGTGCTTTCCTTCGGCAGGGCAAGATATACCGCTTCCAGAGTAAAACCGAAGGAACTCACCAATTCAGCCAGGGTCCGGTAAGTAAAGTACCTGATATGCGCATAGAACTCGTACCGGGAGGCTTTCTCCATCGGATCGTGGAATGTCTTCCCGTTCAGCAGGAACGGGACAAGATAGAGAATCCCGGAATAATTCGGTGCGGAAAGATACAAGTACCCGTCGGCGGTCAGGATGCGACGGATCTCCTGGACGAAATGGCCGGTATTGACAAGATGCTCTATCGTGGCAAGGCTGATGACGGCATCGAAAGATCCATCCGGTAGCGGGAACGGTTTTTCGGCCTCATCGAGATCGAACGAGATCGTCTTGAGACCAGCGCGCTCCATGGTCTTCAGAGCGGTGGGGGAAACTTCGTTGCAAACGATCTCGGCGCCGCTGTAGTAATCCTTCAGCCGCTTTCCGACGACCCCCACCCCGGCGGATATGTCCAGCACCTTCTTGTGATTCCGGTTTTCAAACAACTCCGGAAAGATGCGGTGCCGTTCGTGCACGCTCATGTAGTCATCGATGGTTTCTATTCCCTGCAATCTTCCTTCTTCGAGCTCCACAGAGTCAGTTCTCATTTGTCACCCTCCTGTTATCCCCTGCCGCTTGCATCAACCGCCATCCTCGGCACCGCTTCGACGGGTAAACGCCTTTTTCACCAGGTCGGCAGAACGCTTTATGAATGGTTTGGGATCATCCCACGACATTACGGCGAAAACATGTTCCGACAGATACGGACGCAGGTAATCCCGCAATCCATAACCTTCCTTCCGACAATACAGAAGGCTATGCCAGATGTCCCGGAATTCGTCGATCCAGTAAATCCCCTCCCGATAATCCTGGGGACCCGCCAATTCGCCATTCACGAGATTGTTGTATTCGATCAAAGGGAAATTGATCCCGCAATACAATGCCAGCATGCCCGACCGGTTGTGCCTGCCGTTCACTTCCATGAATTTATAGACCCCATCGCGGGGGTCTTTCTTGAATTCCGTGCAGGCGTAACCGTTAAAATTCATTGCGGCCAGAATGCGGCGTCCATTCTCGATGACTTCGTCGACCTTGCCGCTGCACGACCACGCGGGGAACACCATACGTCGGCGGGGAAAGCCTGACCTTCTTCGCGGTCATCTCGACGCATGGACGGCCGTTCCAGGTATAGGAGTTGTAATTCACGCCACTGGAATCCGAACCGGGGATAAATTCCTGGACCATGACATCGAATCCCGCTTCCGAAGCTTCCTGGTAGGCTTCCGCCATTTCATCCTGATTTTTCGCGATCACAAGCTTCTTCCGGAACAATTCATAGTACCGGTGGCTATGGACGGGCTTCACGATGCATGGATACTCGACGGCACGCGCAAATTTCGCCAACTCCTCACCGTTTTTCGGCACAAGCGTTTTGGGGGAGGGTATCCCGATTTTATCCGCCAACGCATAGGTCAGTCTCTTGTCGATGAACTGCTCGACGATTTTCCACTCCGGACACGCCACGGTGTAACAGCTGGACAAAATCTCCTTGTGCCGCGACACAACGGTCACCGTCGCATCGTCCGAGGGAAACAGGACTCCGCCGCCGATTTTCCTGCCGTAATTCAGGAGTCCTTCGATGAACTCCTCCTCGAATCGCTCCGGGTGACAGATATTTTTCGTCACGGTCACATATTTCGATACCTGGCCCATGTCCATTTCGTCATAGGTAAGGGCATGCACCGGGATACCGACGGACCCGAGAGCGCGGATAACGGTCAAGCCTATCGTGTGACAGGCAAGAACAATGGCCGGCTTCATGTCTCAGCACTCCTTCTTCAAGGAAATCACCCAACGATTGGAGAAATACGCCAACCAACCCAACCCGCTTTTTTTGGAGCCATTATCCAGTCGATCGCTCAGGGAGAACTCCATCCGCTCCGGAAGAATGGGCCGTCGCCAGAACGTCAGGGGCCCAAAACCGATGCATCTGACTTCGACCGTTGTCATCCTCGACTCGCGGAATATCTTACGAAGTTTACCGAGGAAATATCTGCGGTTGCTGAACATCTGGTTCGAACCCACGTCGCTGGCATCCGGTTCGCCTCCCGTTACCGACTTCTTTCGCGTGAAATGCCGGATAACGTAATTGACCCCACGAAAGTAATATACCGGATCGAAGAGATTGCCAACCCTGATCATGTTCGGAAAGGTGACGATTGCCAGACCGCCCGGCTTCAAGACTCTCCGTAATTCCGAAAGGCCCGCCTTGTCGTCCGGGAGGTATTGCAACACTCCAACACAGACCACCGCATCGAACGCGGAATCCTTGAAAGGAAGGGCCTCAAGATCTCCTTGGATGCACCCGCAAAGCTTTAACCCTCCGTTTCCTGCCGCACGGGAGGCATGCTCGACCATTTCGCGGGAAAAATCCATTCCGGTCGCTTTATGTCCGCGTTTCGCAATTTCCTCCAACACCACGCCCGGGCCGCAACCGGCGTCCAGCACCTTGATGGGTTTCCCCTGCGAGAACTGATCCAAGAGGGCAACCACAGCTTCTTTTCTCTTGTTAACTGAATAATTATTGTATTTACTAAGGGATTTCGCATCACTATCGTATATCATTTTCCAATATTCGGCTTTTTCCGAAAAGAACTCGGAAACATTTTTTTTATGCTTTACGTTATCCGCCATCGCTTTTTAATTCCTTTTTTCTGTAAACAATTTCGAAGCCGATGCGGCCAGATCTCTCAGGAAGAACATTCGAATATTGTCCAGCATACTTTGTTTTTATGTATTCTAGAATATTTATATAATATTCTATCGGATACTCGTCGTAATTTACCTTTTTATCGCCGAAATTCATGTAATCCGGATGTGTATTCATAAGCACCATCCCACCCTGCTCCACGATCCAATCGAGTTTGCTCTTCCAGACATCAGCGTTTTTCTCTTCAAGCAACACAAACATGGTGAAATCCTGAGGCAGCGTATAGGGCAGCTCGAGATATCCCTTGCCGGTTCCTTCCTTTTCAACCCAAAACGGGAATATCGTCCCCAATCCGTCCGGTTGCGGTTCGAATGGATCGTAATCAAACGTGGATGCGTCATAGGCGATGTCAAGATCATGAATCCATTCCAGATTATGGTGCATTGCTCCGGAACGGAACCCGACGGCATTCCATTCCTTTAAATAATTATTGATTTTTTCGGCTTTCTGAAGGAAAACTTCCCTGGAACTGTATAGTTTCCCGTCATGCTTCAGGTCGTGTACACCGACTTCGTACCCTTGTCCCGTTAAATACTCACGCAGGGGCTGCGACGTAACGTATCGTTCCGGCACGATATTGAATGAAGAGATGAATCCTCTCTCTTTTTCTACTTGCATCAGTTCTTTACATTTATCCTGTCCTTTGGCTGTATCTACATCGTGCGTGAGAACCACCGCGAATTTTTTCCCGTCGGGCCAACCTGCCCAGTTGTCCGGTTTCCTGCCGGAACTGCGATCAATCGGCCACAAATCCTTCAAGCCGGCTCTCTGTGCCTGCACGACCCGCTGACGAATGATGACCTGAAAATGACGCGGAATGAGAGGTTTTATTCCATAATATGATTTTATCAACAGATTTCTCATATAGTATCCTTTTCCATTCCTGAGGCAGGAAGTAAACAAACTACCGAAGAGAATACAGGGTAAACCATGTTAATTGGATAACCCGGGAAACTCCATTATCCAATATGACGATATAAGCAGGTTCCTATGATGCGCGATACGGGAATCGGCACTTTGCTGTAATAAGCCTGCAACCGCCCCACCACGCCACCGGAGTCCATCTTTACCACTCGCTTACCGGAAATGTCCCACTTGTAGTACGGCAGCAGGGATTCCGTGGTGCCGTACCCGCTCTTGTATTCCCGTAACCCCTCGTTTTCCTGTTCCGTTCGTCCGAAGCAGAATTCCTCGAACCCGTTCTTTTGATACCAACGGATCGCTTCCCACATGACCAGGTTGTTCGCCCGGCTTTCCTTCCCATCCGGATTGGAAGCTCCGTATTTGTAAATCGCCTTCTTCCCGTAATGGAAATAGACCGCCCCCGCTACAATGTTTTCCTTGAATTTCGATAAAACGACGAAGCCCCTGTTTCCTTGAAGAACATGCTCCTGGATCTTCCGGAAGAACTTGATCGGCTGGGGGGGGATGCCGTGTCCTTGCCGGGTTATACAGTGCAACTTATAGTACTCCTCCATGGCTGCCGCGGAATTCGATATTTCGACGCTCACTCCTTCCTTCAACGATCGGGAGATATTGCGTTTCATGTTCTTCCGGAAACTGTCGTAGATATCTTTTTCGGGCCTGGTCAGATCCAACTTATGGCCGAGAAACTCCACGGACGGGGGACTGTCCATCCAGGGCTTCATCCCCCCCCGAATCTCAACCGTCTTCCAGCCAGCATCCCTGCCGTATCGCACGGCCTTGTCGACGAGGGACCGATACTGCTCTTCATCCTCCCCGAATGGATCGGCGTAATCGGAAAAAGGAAGAGACACTCCGCGCTTCCCGGTGAGAAGACTGTTGATCTCCATCATCGGAAGGAGAGCACGCAATGCCCCGTTTTCCACGACGGCGAAATAAACCGGCCTGTAGCCGTACGCCTCTTCCAGGACTCTCGCCCACATCGTGGTATGGAAAATGGAACCGGCAGGGTGTGCCTCGACCATATCGTCCCAGTTGCTTTGTTCGAACGGATTGATGTATTCCAGTGCGGCCTCTCCCGCGCGCAAGGCGGTTCCCTGCCGGATTATTTGAAGAGAACCTGTTCCGGCAGTCGACGACCCGAAGGACCGGTCGGCGGCTCTATTTGATTTTCCGAAGGATGCGGGCGGGGTTCCCCGCAACGACCGTATCGGGGGGTACATCCTTGGTGACAACGCTCCCGGCGCCGATGATCGCCCGCTCGCCGACGGTGATCCCGGCAAGCAGCGTGACGCTGGATCCGACCGAGGCGCCTTTCTTGATCAGCGTCGGGATACAGACCCAATCGGCGTCGGTCTGAAGCCCGCCACCCTCGACGGTCGCTCGCGGGTACATGTCGTTGATGAACGTAACGTTGTGGCCGATGAAGACGTCGTCCTCGACCGTCACTCCCTCGCAGATGAACGTATGACTGGAGATCTTGCAGTTCTTCCCGATCTTCGCGCCCTTCTGGATCTCGACGAAGGTGCCGACCCTGCTGTAGTCGCCGATCTCGCACCCGTAGAGATTGACGAAGTCGTACACTTTCACCCCCTCCCCGAACTTGACGGTGGGAGCGATCTTTTGCAACGGCGAGGGTTCGATCTTCAAAGGGTCCTCTTTCCTGCCGACGCCGTCACGGCGCCAGGATGGGTGGACTGGATACTTCTACAATCTTTTATAGATGGCGTCCGGGATATGGTGACGGTGTTTATTGAAGACGATCCCGAGGATGTTCCCGCCGTTTCTGTCGATCTGGTTTTTCAGGTTCTCTATAACGGGCTTGCGCGTCTTTTCGGCCTCCACGACAAGGACCACGCCATCCACGAAGCGGGATAATCTGACTCCGTCCGGCGACGTGGTGGCCGGGGACGAATCGATCAGGATGAGATCGAACATTTGGCGCAATTCCGCCCAAAATTCCGTTATTTCCGGGGAATAGAGAAACTTGTGGAATAACGTCGAGCTTTGGAGACTCGGGTAAACGCATACATAAAGATCGCTTTCCCCGATCTTGATCAAGGCCTTCTCCAGGTTTGCCTTTTCCTGAACAACCGCATCCTTTACGGATTTCGGGTCGATCCTGAAAAAGAGGTGCTGGGTGGGGGCCTGGTTGTCGGCATCCAGGAGCAGGACCCGTTTCCCAAGTCGGGCGGCTGCGACCAGGGCGAAGTCGCGGACGATGGAGGATGTCCCCTCTCCCTGTTGCGAACCGATGAATTGAATCACCCGGCCGTGGCTGTTTTCCAGTTGGTTGTCGATGTTCCGGAAAAGGGTGATCATCTCCTTCTCCGAGTTCAACTCCTCCTGGGATTCGGAACGTGGCCCGGGGAACGGAACGATGTCCAGTTGTGAATTTATCAGTCCGTCCTTCTCATTCCGCGCCTTCTCCAGAGCCTCGAAAATTTTCCCCATGATGTCTCCTGATGGTCTCCCGAAAGAATTTACTCTTCCCGAACCTGCGTTTGCTGCTTCTCCCGCTTCAAGACGACCTGATCGCTGATCTCCAGGATGTCCTCTTGCAACGGCGATGGGACTTCCCTTTTCCTTTGGGTGCGCGCAACGGGTTTGACTTTCTTCCTTCCCCCGCCTCCGACACTGCTTTTTTCCTCTTCCTGGATTCCGCCCGATGCTTTTTCGACGATATCTTTTCCTGCAGACTCGCTTCCAGGGGGCTCGGTCCGAGCGACTACCGGGATGTCGGCGCTTGTATCGGCAGTCTCGTTGATCTTTTCCTGCGATCCTGTCGGGACGCGTTCCCCTCTGTGTTCCACGGCGGCGGGAATATCGTGTGACTCGGTCCGTACAGCAACCGGGGGGGCGACGCGGGTATCGACGGTTTTCCCCCTCTCTTCCTTCAATCCACTCGAGTGGCGTGTTCCGACGGGTTCCCGGGGGACCGGAACGTCCGATTCGGGGGACTCGACCCGTACGACAGGACCGGCGATTTTCGTGCCGTATACCCAGTATCCGGTCGTCAGCAGGAAGAGAATGGATATCCCTGCAATACCCACCTTCCAATGGTTCATCAAGAAGGACTGCTCTTCCAGGTCTTCGATGATCTCCCTGGCGGTCCGGAACTGATCCGCTTTTCCTGGTACCCGAACCCGGTGATCAAGGCGTTGTCGCACAGGATGTTGATCAACCTGGGATTTCCGCCTGCCTTTGCTGACGATCCGCGCCAGCGCGGCGGCGGAAAAGATGTCCGTTTTCCTTTTACTGGCTTTCGACAAC
Organism: uncultured bacterium; assembly: GCA_963741515.1. Lineage (GTDB taxonomy): Bacteria > Desulfobacterota > Deferrimicrobia > Deferrimicrobiales > Deferrimicrobiaceae > UBA2219. The sequence continues at coordinate 226,943 of CAVUIA010000006.1, read as the reverse complement.
CGGTGGCGGATGTATTCCAGGCTCTCTTTACGGCTCAAGGGGAGATGTCCGCACGCACCGCGATCCGTTGTTTCAGCTGGCGAAGTTCCCTTCTGCCCGAGATGTTCTTCCAACTCCGGCTGGCCGCACAACACGATCTGCAGAAGCTTGTCCGTCGAGGTTTCCAGGTTCGAAAGAAGGCGCAGGTTTTCCAGCGTTTCCACCGGCATGTTCTGCGCCTCGTCGATGACCACCACGACCGTATGGTCTTTCTTGAATTCGTCGATCAGGAACAGGTGGAACTGTCGTGATCATCACGTTCGTTTCTTCGGAATTCGGGATGATCCCGAGTTCCTGCAAGATGGCCTTCATCAGGACCGGAAAGGAAACGTTCGGGTTGAAGACATAGGCGGTCTTCACCCGTTCGCGGATCGGCCTGCTCCAGATAGGAACGCAGGATGGTGGTCTTCCCCGTCCCCACCTCCCCGGTGATCTCGATGATCCCCTTCTTCTGCTCCACGCCGTAGACGATGGAAGCCAGCGCCTCCCGGTGGCTCGGACTCAGGTAAAGAAATTCCGGGTCCGGGGTGACGTGGAACGGCTTCTTGTTCAGGCGGTAGTATTCGAGGTACATCGTATCTCGTCAGTCCTTGTGCATTATCGTCGTGAGCACGGGCAGGCCCAGTCGCTTTTCCGCGATTTCCGGGGTCGAGAACTTCTGGGATGTGTACTCGGAGAACAAGGCGAACCCGAGGCCGCCACGATGCCGACGAGGATGCCCATGAAGATGATTCACGGCCTTTTTCGGCTTGAGCTTCTCCACGGGAACGGTCGCCGCGTGGATCACGCTGATGTTGGCCATTTTCCGGCGGTTCATTTCATCCGAGATGCGGGCCTCCTCCATGGCGCTCCACGTAGGTGCGGTAATTCTTCTCGTTGGATCTCCACGTCGCGCTTCAGGCCCTGGTAGCTCGTTCTCCAGCAGGTTGAATCGACCGGATCTCCTGTTCGACCTTCGCCAGCTGCGCCTCAAGGCGGCGGCCTTCGCGATCTGGGAACTCATTCCGCCTGGGTCTCTGATCAAGTCCATTTCCACTTCCTGATAGACCGGATTCCCGGTTCTCACCTTGCCGCTGATCTCCGCTTCCTGTTCCTTCAGGAACTTCTGGACGAGCTGGATCTCGTCCCGGACGTCCCGGACGAGGCGGTTGTCATCGTTGTACTGTTTCAGGAGACTGCTGTTCCTGGAGCTGGAGCGTCAGGAGCCTGGACCTGCGCGTCGACGATGATCATGTCCCTTTCGGTTCGGGTGTATAGCGATTTGTCTCCCGATCCTGGTCTTCCTTCTGGCTCCTCAGGGAAGAGATCCGTTTCGACAGTTCGTCGACCTGGTTCTGGGTGTTTTTCGAGTTGGTGTCCAGTTCATCTCTCTGCTTGAGCAGAAGGCTTCTTTGCTCTTCCAGGGAGAAGACCCGGTTGTTCTGCTTGAACTCCTCCATCTGGCTTTCCGACTGCTTGAGCTTCTGTTCGAATTGTGCGAGCTGGTTATCGATGAAGGACGATTGGGGGTCGCTGAAGATCTGAAGGTGCTTCATCCTTGTAAAGTTCGATCGAGACGGTTTACGAAACGCGCGGCAACCTGCGGGTCCTCGTGCTGGAACGCCACCTCGATGACGTTGGATTTCTTTACCCCCTCCACAGCGAGTTTCTTCCCGGCTTCCAGGATGGCGGCCTCCAGCGGCGTCATATTCTTCGGGGGGACTTGGCCAGGCCGGGATAGACGGTTTCGACCTTCAGGTCGGAAAGGACCCTTCCGTAAGATCAACGCCGACTCGTAAGGATCTGGATTTCCGAGTTCAACACCTCGGCGGCTTCCTGGTTGAGCGACATATGGAACGGGTCGTCCGCCCGCTCCGGACCGGTTCACGTATTCCCTGCCGAACATGACCATCAGGCTCGACTTCGCCTCGTACGTCGGGGGAAGCAGGAAAGTCACGATGGTGACGGCGGCACCGTGCCCAGGAAGATCGACACGATCTTGTTCTTGTGCTTGAAAAAGATCGTGAGAAGATCCCTCACACCCTGAGCCGGCTCTTCCTCTTCGTACTGGGCACGGCACGTATTTTTCCATGCCCGCGCTTCCGGCTGCTTGTACTTTTCCAGACCGTTTCGCTGATCCATCTACTTTTTCCCCTAGGCTGCTTCTTTACGACTCTCATGTCTGTCCGCGCCCCCCGGTGCTATCTGGCCGGAGTGATGACCGTGCTCGTCGTGTCGACCCCCATGACGCCGCTCCCCACCGGGTAGGCGGCGGTGAACCCGATCCTCGGGACCATGCTGCGTCAGGTACTGCTCGATCCAGAGATTCACGCTGTTGATGGTGGTCTTCGGGACGTAGACGATGTCGAACGGCTTCAGGTAAATGTCCTGCGTCAGGTCGGTCCCGTCACGGACCTTATCCAGGTTCAGCACCATGACAAGCGGCTGGTTTTCGGTTCCACGGCGGATCACCAGCACATCGTTCGTCTTGCCGGTATACAGAACACCGCCGGCCTGGGATATCGCCTGGAGAACCGTCGTGGGCCGCGTCAGGGGGATCGTGCCCGGTCTTGCGACCTCGCCGTCCACGAAGACCCTCTGGGCGGCGAAGGTGCGGACGATCACGACGATTTCCGGTTCCTTGAGGTGGGCGCGGTATGCTTTCTTGAGCCGGTCGGTGAGTTCTTCCGGCGTCGACCCGGCCGCGACCGACCGGTTTGACCAGCTGCAGATTGATGAGCCCGTCCGGGCGGACAGTGACCTGTTCGTTCAGGGTCGAGTTGATAAAAGAATTTGACTTCCAGCGGTCCCCTGCCTGGATCCGGTACGACTCGGCAAGCGGGGGACGGGGACTTTCTGCGCATCCGCAACGGCGAAGGTCGATTGCCCCTTGACCGATTGGGAGCAGGCGGCGAGAGGAAGCAGCATGCCACGACTGCAAGTCTCGTCCAACTCATGATCGTTGCTCCTTGGGAATTATTTTCCATCCTGTTCCCGCGCATTACACGATATGCGACTCTTCCTTGGAGGGGCATAGCTTCCCCCGATCCTCGCGTTTCTCACCGGAACGCGTGTCGGCGCCGAGGTTCCGGTCGATCTCGACCTTCGTGCCCCCGTTCTTCAGGGACCGGGAGGAGGCCTCCAGGATCTGGATGACGCGCAGCCCGTCCAGCCCGCTCGTTTCGGGCGTTTTCCCGGTCCTGATGCAATCGAGGAAATGCTGGCATTCGACCTTGAGCGGCTCCGACCTGCTTGATGTACGGAGCGTACATGTCCCCGTAGTGGTAGGAGTACTGGAACTCCGCGAAGGTGTCGTAGTGGGGCGGCGTCTCCACCCGCTTGTCGTAGATCTTGATCTTCTCCAGCGGCTCGTTGTCGTCGTAGACGATCATCTGCTTGCTCCCGACGATGATCATCTCCCGCACCTTGTTCGGATCGAGCCAGCTGCTGTGGATGGTGGCGAAGCCGCCGTTGTCGAAGTCGAGCGACATGTTCGTCACGTCCTCGATGTCCTTGTTGATGTGCGCCTTCCCCTGGCAGTTCACGGAGACGGGCGGCTTCCCGAGGAGGTAGAGGATGATGGAGATGTCGTGCGGCGCGAGGTCCCAGGCCACGTTGATGTCCTTCTGGAAAAGGCCCAGGTTGAGCCGCCGGGAGCTGATGTACTGGACCTCCCCGATCTCGCCGGACTCGATGATCTCCTTGATGCGGCGAACGGGGGCGGAGTAGATGAACGTGTGCCCCACCATCAGGGTCAGCTTCTTCTTCGCCGCGATCTGGATCAGTTCATCGCACTGCTCCGAGGTCTGGGTCATCGGCTTCTCGATGAAGGCGTGCTTCCCCGCCTCCAGCGCCTTCTTCGCCAGCTCCGTGATGAAGGTGCACCGGCGTGGCGATGACCACCGCGTCGACTTCCTTGTCCCCGATGATCTTATCGAATTGCATCGTCGGCTTCCACGGACGGGTAAAGCTGCTTCATGTGGGCAAGCCGCTTCTGGTCCTTGTCGCACACGTACCGAACCCTGCAATCCGGCAGGGCGTTGAAATTCCGAATGAGGTTCGGGCCCCAGTAACCGCACCCGACCACGGCGATATTGAGGGGGTTGCTCAAGCGTTCTCCTTTCCGGAGCGAATTGGCTTGTCGCCTTTCGAATCGTGGGATTTCGCCCTGTGGTCCCGGATCTGCTGGATGATGGCGGGAAAGGTCATGAAGAGGATCCAGATCTCCGCCCACAGGGACATCCGTTTCGCGTATCGAATGTCAAATCGGACCATGTCCTTGAACGAAGTGCGGTTCTTGCCGCTCACCTGCCAAAGACCGGTGAGGCCCGGGGCCGTGTCGAACCGCTCCGTGTGCCACCGGTCGTACTCCTCCGCTTCGTAAGGGAGGCAGGGCCGGGGCCCCACAAGGCTCATGTCCCCTTTTATGACGTTGATCAGCTGCGGAAGCTCGTCCAGACCGGACTGGCGCAGGACACCTCCAAGCGGGATGATCCGGGGATCTCTCTTCTCGTCGAGCTTCGACATCGGCTGATGCCCTTCCCGGATGAGAGACTTGAGGTACTCCTGGTGGATGCTCGCGTTGTTGTCGGGCTTCATCGTCCGGAATTTCCAGCAGAAAAACCGCTTCCCGCGGAAACCGATCCGTTCCTGCTTGAAGAATACCGGACCGGGAGAGACGATTTTGATGTAGGCCGCTATGATCAGGAACAGCGGGGAGAGGAGCGTCAGGGCGACGATGGCGGCGAGGACGTCCAGGACGTCCTTCCAGAGAGGCAGCTGGTGCGCGAACACGGGGGGGAGTGTTTTCCGGGAATCGTCCGCCCCGGTTTCATGCGAAACCTTTGCGGGTTCCGCCCCGATTCCCGCGGGTACCGCATTTTCCCTGGGGTCTGCTTTCCTGGCCTCCTTCGGATCTACAGCTATTCCCTCCTTCTTGGGCCCGGGGTAGGAGTACACCTCTACGGTGGGAGCGTTGTTCTTGCAGGGCACGGCGGCGAGGATCTTCGAGCCGAAAAATCTGCCCCCCTCCAGCTCCGTTCCCAACAGGATGGCGCCGATCGAGGTCTGATCGTACCATCCCAATTCATCGCTGGTCCGGGAGCGATTTTTCAGCTCCACCGAGATCTTGTAAAGCGTTCTGTACGTCTTCCTGTTTCGTTCCTCCAGCCGGAACAGGACCAGGGAGAAACCGATCCCCGTGCGGTCTGCCCGCGCCCGTTCCCGATCGATGATTTCACGGAAACGTTGCCGGGAGTGGATGCCTTTCATGAAGAACTCCCCGCGAAGCAACCGAAGGGGGTTGATGGAGGAAAGGAATGTCGATATTTTCATGGCGCCTCTATTCTTGTCTTTCCCCAGCCTTCGGTCCGGCCCCCGGGCAGGCTACCGCCCATATGGCGGTCACCATTCCACATGCTTGAACCATTTCCAGCAAACCTTGCCGCACCCTTGCGGGCTATTCCATCCCGAGCCCGCACTCCTTGATTTTGTAGAGCAACGCCTTGTAACTGATATCGAGGATCTGCGCGGCCTTCCTGCGGTTCCACCGGGTCTGCTGCAAGTACCCTCTGTATAATTTCCCTCTCGGCGTTTCGCTGTGCGATCTTGGCACTTCCTTCAAGGTGGACCGGTTGCTCGATATTTCCAGTTCGAGTTTCCCGCCGTTGTCATTGTCGTTCGCCGCGCAGGACAGCCATGCCGTCCGACGGGCTGCTCTTCGGGAGGGATCATGTTCTCCATGTCTCCACGGGACGTCGTCCGGAACGGCGCTGTACTGCCCGGTCTCCCGCCTCCGCTGGAACTCCGCCACCAGGTGGGCGTCGTTCCCCAGGATGATGAAGCGCTTCGATGTTGTTCTCGAGCTCCCGCACGTTCCCGGGCCAGCTGTAGTTCAGGAACATCTCCATCAACTTCGGGGAGACTCTTCATCGCGTCCCGGTTGTACATCTGCGAATAGCGGCCGATGAAGATAATCGACCAGGACGCGTGATGTCCTCTTTCCGCTCCCGCAGAGGCGGCACGAGGATGTTCACCACGTTGATCCGGTAGAACAGGTCCCGGCGGAACTTGCCCTCCTCCACCATCCGCTCGAGGTTCTTGTTCGTCGCGCACAGGATGCGGCAGCTCGCCTTCAGCTTCCCGGTCGCCGCCGATCCGGAAGAACTGCTTCTCCTGGAGGACGTGCAGCAGCTTCGACTGCAGGTCCAGATGCATCTCGCTGACCTCGTCCAGGAAGATGGTGCCGTTCTGGGCCATCTCGAACCGGCCGTACTTGCGCCGGTGCGCGCCGGTGAACGCCCCCTTCTCGAAACCGAACAGCTCGCTTTCCAGGAGCTCCCTCGGGAGGGCCGCGCAGTTCACCTTGACGAACGGATCGGTTGCCCTCTCGGACGACTTGTGGAGGGCCTTCGCGACCAGTTCCTTCCCGGTGCCGCTCTCTCCGGTAATGAGGACCGTGATGTCCGTACCCGCCACCTGGTCGAGGATCGCCTGGACCTTGGACAGGCTGTCGCTCATTCCGAACAGCAGGTGGTACTCTTCTTCCGGGCGGACCTTGGTGCGCAGCTCCTCGAGCTTATACTTCGCCTGGGATGTTCTCGATCACCATCTTTACCTTCAGGAACAGCTCATCCGCGTGGAAGGGTTTCTTGATGTAGTCGCTCGCCCCTTCCTTCATGGCGCGCACGACCTCCTCCACTTCTCCCTTTCCCGGAAATCGATGACGATGGGAATAGCGGCCCAAACCGCCCGCAATGGTTTGATGAGGTCGACCCCGGAACCGTCGGGAAGCAGGATATCGAGGACCACGCAGGAGGGATTGTGCTTCTCGAATACCTCCATACCCTCCGATTTGCTCGAAGCGGTCACGACCTCGAGTCCCCGGGTGACGAGAAGCTCCCGGGTAAACTGGGAAAAGACTGGGTCGTCATCGATGAGGAGTATCATATTTCCGTTCACACGGTCCCTCCGAGCGTTGTTCGTTCACTTGTGCAAGCCCGATGCCCACACTGTTCACTTATCGGCAATTCGACACCAAATATATACTTAATATGAACTTTTAGGGGGAAAAAAAACCGAGAGAAAACTGAGAGGCGGAATTCACGGTACTATTATATGCCGACCCACTACTACATATAGGTAATTATTTTCCATTTTTTGCCATCCCTTTATTCCAGGGGTAGCAAGATGGAAACCGTCGTGCCTTTCCCGACGATGCTGGAAACGCGTATTTTACCGTTCTGCGCTTCCACCAGCCGTTTGCAGATCGACATCCCCAATCCCAGCCGGGAATGCGCGTCCAGTGTGGCGACCATGATTTCCTTATTGAAAAGGTTTTTCAGTTTCTCTTTCGACATTCCCGGGCCGGAGTCGCTTACCGTGATCATCGCGTACCCCTTCTCCTCTTTTCCGGCAAGACAGATGCTTCCATCGGACGGCGTGAACTTGAGGGCGTTGTACAGCAGGTTGTCCAGGATCTCCAGGACCTTTTCCCGGTCGCCCTTGACGATGGCCCCGGATCCCTCCAGGCAAAGCGAAAGATCTATCCGTTTCTGGTCCGCGTAGGGCTTGTAGAAAGCGAGGCATTCGCTTAAAACCTCGTCCAGCGGGAAGGGGCCAATCTCCATCCGGATCCGTCCGGTTTCCGCCGCCTCATAGTCGAGGAGCGTGTTCGCCATCGTCAGAAGCCGGGCGACGGTCCGGCTGGTCCGGGGCAGCATTCCACCGGCGGCGGAAACCGTGCAACCCCAGCATTTTTCCTGCATGAACTGCAGATATCCATCCAATACGGTCAGGATTGTGCGGAAATCATGGGCGGCCATCGAAATCATGAATCCCTTGAAGGAAGAGAGAGTCCTTGCGGACTGTGCCTCCTCCTTGCTCCGCGACAGCCATTTCCGGAAATCCCTATCCAGCTTTTCCGCTTCCAGCATCGCTTCCATCCTCTCCAGGGAGCGGGTCACGGACGCGCAAAGGATATCCTTCGATACGGGTTTCCGCAGGTAATCGGACGCACCCGCCTTCAGCGTTTCGATGGACGAATCCAGCGAAGGGGAGGATACGAGGAACAGGAACGGGAGGAAGGGATACTCCTCCAGCGTTTTTTTCATGAACGCGACCATGCACTCCCCGTTGACGGCGAGTTCGGACAGGATCGCGACTTTCCCCCGGTGTTTTTTAAGGATTCCGGTCGCCTCCGTGCAGTCGCGAGCCCCGAGGACGGCATAACGGGCCTCCGAAAGCATACCGGAATGTTTCTTCAGATCTTTCGGATCGCCTTCTATTATCAATACGCGCCGGGTCTTCATGAAAGCCGTTTATTGCCTTATGACACGGGAGGCTTCGGCTTCCACTCCCCCGCCAGTTTCTCCGCTTCGGCGATCTGTGCGGGGGTCATCCTGGACGCGGCAAGGTCCCTGCTGTTTTTAACCTTCTCCACCCTGTCCCGCTCCGATGCGGGGTATCGCGAGATCGCAAGGCTGAACCACATATGCGCCTGGACATCATCTTGCGGCACGCCTTTCCCCGACGAGTACATGAGGCCGAGGACGCCCTGGGCATATGGGAATCCCTGCTCCGCGGCCTTCCGGTACCACTTGATCGCCTCGGGGTAGTCCTCCGGTACGCCCAGCCCGTTGTAGTACATGCTGCCGAGGTTGAACTGGGCATGGGCTATCCCCTGGTCCGCCACTTTCCTGTACCACTTCATCGCCTCGACGTAGTCCTGCGGCACGCCCTGGCCGTTTTTGTACATGAGTCCGAGGTTGTTCTGGGCATCCGGCAATCCCTGCTCCGCCGCCTTCCGGTACCAATTCATCGCCTCGGCGAAATCCTGTTCCACGAACAGACCGCTGTAATACATGACGCCGAGTTTGTTCTGGGCTTCCGCGGATCCCAGCTGCGCGGCTTTCCGGTACAACCTCATCCCCGCGGCGAAGTCCTTTGGTATGCCTTGCCCCATTTCATACATGACGCCAAGGTGGTACTGGGCTTCGGGTATTCCCTGGTCGGCCAATGGCTGCAAAAGAAGATAGGCAGCCCGGTAGTCGCCTCTTTTATAGGCTTCCATCGCTTCCACTAATGGTCTTTCCATATGCCACCTCTTTTGTGGGGATTGAATCTCCCCCGGAGTTTTTAAATTTTATATCGGGACGGGTGAACGCCTGAGGAAAAAATTGGTGGCGGTGCAGGGAATTGACCGCTTGTGGCGCGGCCACCCAGGCCAGCGCCCGGTGCGGCGCGGCGCAGTGCTGGCGCGCTCCCGTGCGTCGCGCTCTTCCTCCTGCCCGTCGGCGCACTGCGCCGGTTCAATTCCTGGGTGAACGCCCAAGGGAAAAAATTGGTGGCGGTGCAGGGAATTGAACCCCGGACACTGCGGATATGAGCCGCATGCTCTAACCGTCTGAGCTACACCGCCACGCTTTGCGGAATTGTCAATTATAAGGGATGTATCGCGGTTGTCAAATCGAAGAGCGGCGCGCCCCCTGAATTCCCCTCACTTCACCCAGAGGACCCGCCACTGGGCCGCGCCGCCGAGGATTTTCCCGCGGTCCATCGACGCCAGTCCGATACGCGGAAAATCCGGCCGGCTCGCATCCGACAGGAGGTCCTGGGCTGACGAATCCGTCTGCGGTGATCGCCAGGCCAGCTGCAGGGCATCCCCTTCCTGCGAGAAGCAGACCAGCTCCGTCTGGGTGGCCACGCGGAGGCCCTCGAAAAAGGTGCCGGCCGAGACCAGGATGTTCATGACCACAACCTCGTCGTTCCCGTCCCGGCTCAGATCCAGGGACGCCATCCGTGCCGGAAGCCGCACCTTCTCCCCCGTAATGCCTTGCAGCACCTCCGTTCCCGAAAACGCGTCAAGCCCCTCCCAGAGCTCTTTTCCGGCGGAATCCAAATATACGAGGCGGTCTCGGGAAGACAGGACGGCATACCGGATCTCTTTCCCTTTCATCCTGCGGAGAGGGATGAAACCGTAGATGAAGGTCCCTTCCGGAAGCGGCAAGACGGCCTGTTCCGGGCCCTTGACCTCCACCGAACCGGTTGGCTGGAGGGTCATCCGGACGATGGGCCCGCGGTAGACCCGGTCGGGATCCGATTCCTGACCCACCAGCACGATCCCCTCGGGTCCGAGATCGACGATCCGCAGCAGGTAGGGCAGATCGGACGAAATCTTGCGATATCCCGCTCCGTCGTACCGCCAGATGTCGGAAACCGCTTTCCTTCCCATGAACCGCACCGCCACGATCTCGGCCACGCCGTCGCGGTCGATGTCCCTCGTGTCGATATGGAACAGCCCCGTTCCCGTGTCGGAGATCCTGGCCTCCTCCTTGAGATCGTTCCCTTCCAGGCCATAGATCGCGATTTCGGAAGCGTAGGCTGCAGCGACTTCCATCTTCCCGTCACGGTCGAGGTCGGACATCGCGACCGAAACGACTTCGCCGGGAAGGGACGCGCTGCGAAGGATCGTCCCTGCCAGGTTCGGAACGACGCTCGAGCCCTCTGCGGGTTTCTTCGGCCCCGCGCCGAAGAAGAGCTCATTCACCTGCCGTGCCGCCTCGAACCCCAGCTGTTGGAACACGGCGGGGTACTGCGCCGATGTCGGGGAGACGTTGTCGAGGATCCCCGAGACGACGACGGTCCGGCCTTTTCCCGAATCTTCGATGGGGGCGAGGGTCACGTCGAGCGTCACCCCTTTCCCGATCCGGGAAACGTGTCCGGTGACGGTATAGGAGGCCCCGATCGACCGCGCTTTCGCGCGCTTGCGTTCCTCGGTCGCCTCCGGGACCCCGAAAACGACAGGGCGCACGTCGAACCGCTTCTCCAGCTGTTCCTTCATCGCCTTCTCGAGGATCGGGACGGAGGGAAGCAGGACATTGTCGCCCGCCGCCGGATCGACCTCCGGGGGGAACAGGGCGACGACCTGCCGCGACGCATCTACGCGGCCGGCGCAGACAAGCAGCACCGTGAGGAATGCGAGGAGGATTCCCCGCGCAAGCGCCTTCATCGCAACAGGGATGAAATCTTCTTGAACTCCGGCGTCCCCGCCTCTTTCAACAGCTGGAAGACGGCGGTCTCCATGGGGACCACCCTGACCCCGGCGTCGCGCATGGCCTCGATCCCGCCCCGGTGGTCCTGGGGGCGCCGGGAGGATACGGCGTCCTCCGGAACGAACACCTCGTACCCCGCATTTACGAGGTCCAGCGAGGTCTGGTACACGCAGACGTGGGTTTCCATGCCCGTCAGGATAACCTGTCTGCGGCCGGTTTTCATCAACGCGGACAGGAAGCCCTCGTCGCGGGCGCAGCTGAAGGAGATCTTTTCCACCAATTCGTACGGTTTCCCTTCCAGCGCCTCGAGGACATGCGCAACGGTGCGGCCCAACCCCTTGGGATACTGCTCCGACAGGAGGATCGGCAGTCCCAAGGTGCCGGCCGTCTCGACGGCGATCGCGATGTTCCTGCGGGACCGCTCGTACAATTCCTTGTCGATGGCGGGAACGAGACGCTCCTGGACGTCGATGACGACCAGCACGGCCTCTTCCCTGTTCAGCACCCTCGTCACGTCCCTTTCTCCCTCACCCGCCGCAGCGGATGACCTCTTCCTCCAGGATGGTCAGCTTTTCATGACCTTGGGGGTCACGAGGTACGTGTTCTCGATCCCCACCGCGCCTTCCCCCGGAAAAACGAATTTCGGCTCCAGGGTGAACGCCATCCCGGGGACCAGGACCGTGGGCATCCCCTTCGCGATGAACGGCATCTCGTCCACTTCGATGCCGACGCCGTGCCCGATGAATTTTGTATTATATCCCGGCGGTCCCATGAAGTTATCCGCGAATCTTGTCCTGCCGGCCACGGACATCCCTGTCTTGTACAGCTCTCCCGCCACGGCCCCCGGCCGGATCTCCGCCTCGATGGACCGCATCACCTCCACGGAAAGCCGGTACGCCTCCTCCATCTTTTCCGGCATGACGCCGATGCTGTAGGTCCGGGCCATGTCCACGAGGTATCCGCCCTGGGCCCATATAAGGTCCACGATGACCGGCTCGTTGCCGCCGATCGCGCGATAGCCCTGTCCGGCGGGAACATATGGACATAATCCCTTGCCGGCCGTCGGGATGTCGGCGAACGACGGGATCGCCGCGTCCGGGCCGGAAATCACGCAACCGAGCCCCACGTCCTGGTTGAATGCCCGCATCCGGGTCACCCCGGTATGCCCCCCCGCGATCGCCTCCGCCTGGAGGGCGGCCTGGAGGGCCATCTCGGTGACGCCGGGGCGGATCCTGCCGCGCACCCCGGAAAGGAGCGCCGAGAGCTTCCGCCCGCATTCCCGGAGCGCCTCCGCCTCGTACGGCGACTTCACCGCCCGGATCTCGCGGATCATCGGGGAAACGTCCTCTGCCTTCGCCCCGGGAAAGACCTGCCGGAACCGCTCGAAGGTCCCGACGGGAAGGACGTCCAGCTCGAAGCCCACTTTCCCGAAGGAGATCCCTCTTTCCGCGAAATGGGCCGCGACGTCTTTCGGACCGAGGATCTTCAGGATTCCGGAGAGCGGAGACTCCTCGACGGCGCGCTCGTGGACCCGGCGCACGAAATAGGTCGGCTCGCCCTCGGCGGGAACGACCAGCATCCCCTGCTGGATCGACCCGGCAAAATAGAAGAGGTCGGCGTTCTGGACGACGACGGCCGCATCGATCCCTCCCTCCCGGATCCTCCCCTGAAGCTTCCCGATCCGGGCGTGGATCTCTTCCGCGGGGCGTCAATGCGTACGCGTCCACCTCAATCCCACTTTCGCCGGTCGATGATTTTCTTCCCGTCTTCCTCGATCTCCCCGGCGGATATGTACCGTACCGCTCCCCCAAGCCGGGTGATCCCCCTCGCTTCCTCGACGATCCGGGCCGTCAGCCGGTCGGACGGATCGACCCCTTCCCCGAGAACGACCCGGATCTCCATCCGGTCCTCGTGGCCGGTCCGGGAAACGACGACCTGGGCGGACGCGATCTCCCGGACCTTTCCTTCCAGCTGCGACACCTGCTCGGGGTGGACGAACATCCCCTTTACCTTCGTGACCTGGTCCACCCGCCCCGCGATCTTCAGGAGGCGGCGCGAAGTGCGGCCGCATGGGCACGGATCAAAGGAAAACAGGGAAAGGTCGCCCGTTGCGAACCGGACCAGGGGGTATGTCCGGTCGGGGAGCGTCACGACCACCTCTCCGATGGTGTTCGGAGGAACGGCCGCCCCCGTCACCGGATCGATCAGCTCCAGCAGGATCTCGTCCGGGACATGCATCCCCGCCGCCTCGCGGCACTCGTACCCCAGGGCGCCGACATCCGCCGTCCCGTAGGCCTGCCGGACCTGGACACCGAACTCGTCCCGAAGCCGCGCCCTCAAGGCCTCCGGGAGCATCTCCCCGGCGACCAGCGCGACCTGCAGGTTGATCCCGCCCTCGCCGACGTATCCCGACTCCCTCGCCTTTTCGAGAAGGGTCAGGAGGAACGACGGCGTGCCGACGTAGCCGGTGACCGAGAGCTCCTTCATCACCTGCGCCTGCAATTCCGTGTTCCCGACTCCCGCCGGGACCACTGTGCACCCGATCTTCAGGAGCGCCTCTTCGAACATCAACCCTGCCGGCGAAAGATGATAGCTGAAGGTGTTCTGGACGATGTCTTTCTCGCGGAAACCCGCCGCGAAAAAGGCCTTCTCCCAGCGCCAATGGGTCTGACCCCTGCCTTCCGGGTCATAGGTGGGGCCGGGTGAGACATAGATCCGGCGCATTCCGGTGGGCGATACGGCCGCCAGCCCGCCGAAGGGCGGCTCCCCTTTCTGGATGTGCTTGAGGTCGGCCTTCCGGGTAAGGGGGATCTTCCCCAGGTCCGCCACTTCCCTCACGTCTTCCGGGCGGACTCCCGCCTCTTCCATCTTCCTTCGGGTCGCCGGCGCATGCTCATAGGCGTACCGGACGGTTTCACGGAGCAGTTCCCGGTGCAGTTCCTCGCGACGCTCCGGCCGCATCGTTTCCTGCGCCTCGTCGTAGTACCCTTTCCATCGCGGAACCGACCGCAGAACCGGGACGTTCATGAGTTCAGCCGCAGTTTGGGGACAGAGATGATCGGACCACAAATCGGGGACGTACATGAGTTCTCCCGCTGTTCCGGAACAAAGGAACAGCTTTGGTTCCGAAGCTTCCTCTCAACCATGGTGTCACCCATTCTCTGTCCCTGTTTTAGGGGAGAACTCATGTACGTCCCCGATTTGTGGTTTGCATGAGTGTCCCTCTTCTGCGGCTGAACTCATGAACGTCCCGGTTCTGCGGTTTACGACAACCACCTCTTGCGCCGCTTGTAATGCTTGATGGCGCGGTACGACTTGCGGGAACCCACATCGGTCATGCCCAGGTAGAATTCCTTCACATCCTCGTTATTCACCAGTTTCTCCGTCTCCCCGTCAAGCACGACCTTGCCGTTCTCCATGATGTACCCGTAGCTGGAGATGGAGAGGGCCACCCTGGCGTTCTGCTCCACGAGAAGGATCGTCGTCTTCTCCTTTTCGTTGATGTCCTTGATGATCCCGAAGATCTCCCGGACCAGAAGGGGGGACAACCCGAGGGACGGCTCGTCCAGGAGCATGAGCTTCGGGCGCGCCATGAGCGCGCGCCCGATCGCCAGCATCTGCTGCTCCCCTCCGGAAAGGTATCCCGCCAGCCCTTTCCGGCGCTCCTTCAGTCGGGGGAAGTAGGAATAGACCCGCTCGTAATCCACTTTGACGCCCTTGGGGTCCTTCCGGGTGTACGCGCCGCACCGCAGGTTCTCCTCGACGCTCAGGTCCTCGAAGACCCTCCGCCCCTCGATCACCTGGAAGATCCCCTTCCGGACGATCTCCTCCGCGTCCTTCCCGTTGATCTTCTCGCCGCAGAACACGATCTCCCCGTCGGTCACCTCGCCCTCCTCGGATTTCAGCAGTCCCGAGATGGCCTTGAGCGTGGTGCTCTTGCCCGCGCCGTTGGCCCCGAGAAGGGCGACGATCCGCCCTTCCGGGACCACCAGCGACAGGCCTTTCAGGACCAGGATGACGTCCGAGTAGATGACCTCGATATTGTTGACGTTCAGCATCGATCTACAGGCCCAGCCACTCCGGCTTGCGGGGAGGCGCAACCGTCTTCTTCAGGACCAGTTTCCCCTGCTGCAGCTCCATGATGTTGACTTCCGTGAAGGGACGATGGTCGGTCGAAGTATACGTGATCTTTCCCGGGGTCAGCCCGCCGGTATCGAAATCCTTGAACGTCTCCAGCGCCGCCTTGACGGACTCGCTCGTTATGTTTCCCCCGGTCGCCTTGTCGGCCCGCTTGAGCGCCTCGACCAGGATCACCATGGATACGTAACCGCGGATGTACGGCGTCGGCTGCGGCTTGTTCCCGGAGATCTCTTTCAGCAGCTTCATGCCGGGGACGTTCGCGCCGTAGGTCACGGACCCTCCCATCACGAGCGCTCCCTCCTCGGCCCCGTCGGCCAGTTTCGGCGTGCTCTCGTCGATCCCCCAGATGTTGGCGAAAAACCGCGTCTTGAGCCCCAGCTTCTTCGCGTCCTTGAGGATCACCGCGGTGGAGTTGGTCGTCCCGCCGATCCATGCGAAATCCGCGCTTTTGTTCTTCACCGAAAGCATCTGCGAATTCGCCTCGATCGCCTTCAGTCCGACGTCCTCGTCGCCCAGCACCTCGAACCCGAGCTCCTTCGCGAACTCCTTCCCGCCCTTGATCGGCGCGATGCCGTAGGGGGCGTTCGGGTAGATGAAAACGATCTTGGGGGCCCGCGCTTCCTTCCAGCCTTCCTTGAGATACATGAGGCCCGCCCTCAAGGCCGTGGTGTAATCGGCCGCGGAAAAGAAGTTGTAGGGCGCCTTCTTCGGGTCGGTCAGGTGGGCGGAATACGATGCGGAGATATACGGGACCTTGTCGGCAGTGACGAATCCGACCAGCGCCTCGGTGTCGCCCGTTCCCCATCCCTGGATCGCGACGACCTTGTCTTCCTTGTACTTCTTGTACTGGTTGATCGCCTTGTTCTTGTCGTAGGCGTAATCGAACATCTGCATGTCGATCTTCTTCCCGTTGATCCCGCCGTGGGCGTTGACGTACTCCTTGCAGGCCTGCACGCCTTCGGCATACGGCTTCCCGACGTCGCCCGTCGGCCCCGTGAGGTCCGCCAGGTGCCCGACCTTGATGTCGGCGGCCTGCGCCGCCCCGCACAACAGGAACATCGTGCAGACCGCCGCCGCGACCCATGCCATCCTCTTCTTCATGCTCCGCACCTCCATAGTGGTTGTCGTCCGGTGAATCAGTATGAAAACGGGTACAGCTTCCAGTACGCCTTGACCATCTTCCACCGGTGCGCCAGTCCGTCCGGCTCGAAGATGAGGAAAAGGATGATGATGGCGCCGAAGATCCCCTGCTCCAGCGCGATCACGATCTGCTCGATATTGGGGTAGGACGCCCCGAGAAAGTTCGTCAGGGCGGTGATGACCTGCGGCAGGAGGATCATGAAGACCGCGCCGTAGATCGACCCGAGGATGCTCCCCATCCCCCCGATGATGATCATCGCCAGATAGGTGACCGAGACCCCGATGCCGAACTGCTCCGACGAGACGAACTTCAGGGAGTGCCCGAAGAGCGCGCCCGCCACCCCCGCGTAGAACGAGGAGACGGCGAAGGAGAGGATCCGGTACTTGAACAGGTTGATCCCCATGATTTCAGCGGAGATATAGTGGTCCCGCACGCTCATGAAGGCCCGCCCCGTCCGGGTCCGGACGATGTTCACCGCGAACAGCACCATCAGCGCCGCGATGACGAGGACGACATAGTAATAGGAGCGGTCGCTCTCGAAGACGTACCCGCCGATGGAAGGGCGCGGTATCACGATGCCGTAGGAGCCCCCGGTCACCGACTCCCAGCGCAGGAAGATCCACTCGAGGATGAACTGGGACGCCAAGGTGGCGATCGCCAGGTACAGCCCTTTCAGCCGCAGGGAAGGGATCCCGAAGATCATCCCCGCGACCGCCGTGACGATGCCCGCCGCCGGAACGCCGACCCAGAAGGGAAGCCCCATCTTCGCGGTGACGAACGCCGAGGTGTAGGCGCCGACGCCCAGGAACGCCCCCTGCCCGAGGGAGATCTGCCCGGTGAAGCCGGTGAGGATGTTGAGCCCGACCGCCCCGACCACGGCGATGATGATCTGCATCGTGATCCAGAGGTACTCTCCCTTGACCAGGAAGGGCCAGACGAGGAGGAACCCCAGGAAAGCGGCCACGCAAACCTTCGTGACCGGGGTCTGGAGGATCTCCATGTCCTTCTCGTAGGAGGTCCGGAAATCGCCGCAATAATGCATTAAACGCTCTCCCCCGCCCGAACGTCGTCCCGGCCGTTCATACCCGCTCGATCTCTTTCGTTCCGAACAGCCCGTACGGCTTGATCATCAGGATGACCACCAGGATCACGTACGGCGCGACCTCCTTCACCCCGCTCAGGTCGAACCAGGTCTTGAAGAGGCCGTCGGACAGGTTCTCGAGCACGCCGATGATCACGCCTCCCAGCGCCGCCCCCAGGATGGAGTCGAGTCCCCCGAGGATGGTCGCCGGGAAGACCTTCAGGCCGAAGTGGTAGAGGGAGTTGTTGATCCCGTTGATGTTCCCGATGAGCACCCCGCCGATCCCCGAGACCACCGCCGAGATCACCCAGGACAGCGCGAAGATGCTCTTCACCGAGATCCCCATCGACTGGGCGACCTGCTGGTTGAACGCGGTCGCGCGCATCGCCACCCCGGCCTTGGAATACTTGAAAAAGACGGAGAAAACGATCAGAAGGAAGACCGACAGCACGAAGCACCAGACGAACTCCAGGGAAACCGGGACTCCCGCCAGCGTGACCATCTCCTGGGGGAACAGCTTCGGCTTGTACACGAGGATGTCCGTCCCCCACACCACCGCCACGGCGGACCGGAGCACCAGCGACAGGCCGATCGTCACCATGATGATCGATATGATCGGCTCCCCGATCATCGGCCGGAGGATCAGGCGCTCGATGATCAGCGCCAGGACCATCGAGAAGAGGATCGTGAGGATCAGGGCCCCCCAGAAGGGTACCTGCATCTGCACGAGGAAGGCGTAGCAGACGTACGCCCCCACCATGAGCAGTTCGCCCTGGGCGAAGTTGACCACCCGGGTGGACTTGTAGATGATCACGAACCCCAGCGCCACGGCCGAATAGATGCTGCCCACGACCAGCCCGCTGATGACCAGCTGCATGAAATATTGAAAGGTCATCGCCACTCCCTCAAACGTAGCGGACGGCAAGCGTCGTCTTGATCCGCGACGTCTTCCCGTCCTGGTACTTGATGACAGCGTCGACGGGGATTTCCCGCTCCCCGGCGTACATCTCCTCGATCACGTGCGCGTACCTCTCGCCGACGAAAGCGCGGCGGACCTTCCTGGTGCGGGTCAGCTCGTCGTCGTCCGCGTCGAGCTCCTTGTAAAGAAGGACGAACCGCTGGATCCGGGTGGTTTCCGGCAGGGTGGCGTTGACCTTCTCCACCTCTTTCGCCAGCAGTTCGAGGACCTCGGGCTTTCCCGCCAGGTCGGTGTAGGTCGTATAGGAGATCCGGCGGCCCTCGGCCCACTTCCCGACGTTCGGATAGTCGATGCACAGCATCGCCGCCAGGAGGTCGCGCCGGTCCCCCAGGCAGACGCACTCCTTTATGTAGGGGGAGAACTTCAGCTTGTTTTCGATGAACTGCGGGGAAAAACGGGTGCCGTCGTTCAGGCGCATGACGTCCTTCACGCGATCGATCACGATCAGGTGGCCGGCCTCGTTGAAGTAGCCGGCGTCCCCGGAGTGGAGCCACCCGTCCGAAAGGGTCTTTGCCGTCTCCTCGTCGTTCTTGTAGTACCCCATGAAGACGGACGAGGAGCGCGACAGGATCTCGCCGGTATCGGAGATCCGGATCTCGGTCCCGGGGATCGGCTGTCCGACGGAATCGAAGTCGATGTCCCCCTCCCGGTGGATGCAGGAGATGCCCGAGATCTCGGTCTGCCCGTAGATCTGCTTCAGGTTCACGCCCATCGCGGTGAAGAACTTGAAGACGTCCGGCCCCAGCGCGGCCCCTCCGGTCGAGGCGCACCGCAGCCGCAGAAGCCCCAGCCGGTCCTTGAGCGCCCGGAAGACCAGGAGATACGCGAGTTTCTGCCGCACCTCGAGGTGGAACGGAACGGGCGCCTTCCGGAAGACCGCGTCCGCGTATTCGTACCCGACCGGAAGCGCCCAATGGTACATCCACCGCTTGAGCGCCGAGGCGTCCATGACCTTCACCTGGACGGTCGACGTCATGTTCTCCCAGATCCGCGGCGGCGAGAACATGACCGTCGGCCCGATCTCGCGGATGTTCTCCTGCACCGTTTCGGGCTTCTCGGGGAAGTTCACGGCAAACCCTGTGATCAGGGCGCTCGAGAGGCACATCATCTGCTCCCCGATCCAGGCCAGGGGAAGGAAGGAAACGAATTCGTCCTTTTCGTGCTTCGGATCCACTTCCAGCAGGCTCGACGCCATGCCGAGGAGGTTCCGGAAGGAGAGCATCGCACCCTTCGGCGATCCCGTCGTCCCCGAGGTGTAGCAGATGAACGCCATGTCCTCGGACCGGGTCTCCTCCACGCTCCTCTCGTACTGCCCGGGCTGTCTCCTCTCGTAGATCGCGGCCGGAATTCTGCACTTCCCGGAAATCCAGGAGGTGCGGTTCCTGGTATCCCCTCATGCCTCTGGGGTCGCTGTAGATCACGAACCGGACCTTCGGAAGCTGCTCCTTCATGTCGAGGATCTTGTCGACCTGCTCCTGGTCCTCGGCGATCACGAAGGAGGCGTCGGAATGGTCTATGACGTAGGCGACTTCCTTGAGCGTCGAATCCTGATACAGCCCCAGGGGGACCGCGCCCGCCGCCTGGACCGCCACCTCGGCCCACACCCATTCCGGCCGGTTGTCGCCGATGATCGCCACCTTGTCGCCGCGGGAAAGCCCCATCGTCATCAGGCCGAGGGAGAAATACTTCACCTGCTCGCGATACTCCTGCCAGGTGAACTCCTGCCAGATGCCGAACTCCTTCTCCCGCATCGCGATCTTGCGGTCGCCGAAGAGCGAGGCGTTCCGTTCGAGGAGCCGGGGGAACGTGCCGTGCGTTTCGAGGATCCCCTTCATGTCATCGACACCCCCGGGCCCCGCAGGAAAGTGTCGTCCTCCCCGATGTACGCCTCGATGACGAGGGGATTCGCGGAGACCTCCGCCGGCGTCCCTTCCGCGATCTTCACGCCGAAATCGAGGACGCTCACCTTGTGGCTGATGTCCATGACGACGCCCAGGTCGTGCTCTATCAGAAGGATCGTCACGCCCCATTCCTCGTTGATGTCGAGGATGAAGCGGGCCATGTCCTCCTTCTCCTCGAGGTTCATCCCCGCCATCGGCTCGTCCAGCAGGAGCAGCTTCGGCTCGAGGGCCAGTGCGCGCCCGAGCTCGACGCGCTTGCGCAGGCCGTACGCCAGCGTCCCCACCGGTTTCTTGCGGATGTTCTCGATCTCCAGGAAATCGATGATCCCCTCGACCGCCTTCCGGTTCTCTATCTCCTCCGCCCTTGCGGGGCCCAGGAAGAATCCGCCGGCGAGAACGCCTCGCTTGAGGAACTGGTGGCGCCCCAGCATCAGGTTGTCGAGAACGGTCATATGGTGGAACAAAGCGATGTTTTGGAAAGTGCGCGCGATCCCGAGGCGCGTGATCCGATCCGGCTTCATTCCTGTTAAAGGCCGGTTTTCGAAGTGGATCGATCCCCGCTGCGGCCGGTACACCCCGGAAATGCAATTAAAGACGGATGTCTTCCCGGCGCCGTTGGGCCCGATGATGGCGTGGATGCTGCCCTGCCCAACATGGACCGTGACTTCGTTGATGGCTTTCACCCCGCCGAAGGCGAGGTTGATGTCGTCGAGCCGAAGAAGCGGCATGATCTCTCCCCGAAAAATTCCACTATAGTAGAACAACCGGCATGCAGATTTCAAACCATTGTTTCACTGTGAATATAAAACGGCTCGCTCCGCCCGGTAGCGATTGCCATCTCCGGACGGTTTCTGTAGCATGAACTCATGAAGAAATATCCTGCTTCCATCATGGGAACGGTGTTGATTTCGGGTGCGTTGTTCCTTTTCGCGTGCCCTCCGGAATCCTCGCTTGCGGACATCTACAGGTGGGAGGACGACAGCGGGGTGATCCATTTCACGGACACGCCCTCGAACATCCCCGAGAAGTATCGCAACCGCAGGAAAATGATCCTGCAAGGGCCGCCCGAATCGGGCCATACGTCCGTCTCCACGATGGAGGCCCCCCCGCCGGGAGCGCCCGGTCCGGCAGCTCCCGATACGGCAGCGCCCGCCCGTTCTCCTCGTGTCCGGCCTCCCGTGTCCAATGAACAAGCCAAGCCGCCGGAGAACCGCTCCATGGAGGCGGATCAGCTGCGTGCCCGGATAGCCGCCAAGGAACAGTTCATCAAGGGGGTCGACCTGAAGCGGTCCCGCGGCCTTAATCCCTTGGGAAACCGGTTCGTTTCTCCGGAAGACCTGGAGCTGTACAAGAAGTATTCGGACGAGTTGCCTAAAGACAGGGAACAGCTCAAGGAGATCGAAACCGCCGGTCCTTAAGGAACCCCGAACTCCCGCGGCGCGGGGCAGGTCACGGTTACCGCCTCCCCGGTCCCCGGGTGCCGGAAAATCACCGACCTCCGCGTGCAGCATCAGCCGGGTTTTCCCGGGCCCCTCCTCCGGCACGGCGCCGTATCGCCTGTCGCCGACGATGGGATGTCCGGCGGCCGCGAGATGCGCGCGGATCTGGTGCCTCTTCCCCGTCGAGATCCTTGCGCGAACCAGTGTCGTCCCCCCGCACGTCCGGACCGGTTCGACGAGTGTCCACCGCCGGGGGTCCGGGTCCTTGCGTTCCCGCCGCACTCGAACGACCTCGCTTCCGCCGGTTTCGATCTGCCAATCGATCGACATGCCGGAGGCCACTACCCCCTCCACGAGGCACAGGTAAATTTTGCCGAGGCGCCCCATCTCCCGTTCATGCCGCAGGGCGTCGAATGCCTCCTTTGTCAGGGCCGCCGGAACCGCGCCGCTGGTGGCGTAGTCCAGCCGGGTGAGGAGGGTCAAACCGGGAACGGGAGCGATTCCGGCGAGGTGAGGATACCGGTTCCGGAGGAAACCCGCGAGGGTGCCCTCCTCGTTCGGTCGCTGCGGCTCCGAGTGGACCTCGTGGGGCTTGCAAAGAACGATGACGCTCCCGTCCTCGAACGCCACGGACACCCCTGGAATATCACAGGAAACAGGAAGCCAATCCTCGCTCTCCGCGATGGCTTCGACGGTGACCCTCTCCCCTTCCCGGACTTGCCTCCCCTTCGCGCATTTTTCCCCGCCCACCCGGACGGCGCCGGATTCCAGCGCATGCCTTACGCTGCGCGACGGCACCCCCGGGAACCGGTCCCTGAGATACCGGTCCATCCGCATCCCCGACTCGGCCGTTTCTACCATGAGATTCTGGTTTCTCAACATTGTCGGTACTATACTGTATTCATAGGATGGTGTCGTCCCGTCAACCCGGACGCCTTGAACACCGGAAAGGGGGGTGCCGCCATGTACAGGAAGATCCTTGTTCCGCTGGACGGCTCCGCCCTGGCAGAGCGGGCCATATGGCACGCGGAGGAGATCGCCAGGGGAGCCGACGCCGAGATTCTCCTCCTGCAGGCCGTTTTCGTTCCCATGCCCGTCGTTCCCGAATCCGTCCTGCTGACGGAAGGCAAGGTGCTCGAGGAAGTGGCCAGGAACGCCTCGGAGTACCTGGACCGCATCGCCGCGGACCTTCGCGCGGAGGGACGCAATGTCCGATCGATCATCGACGAGCGCCCTCCCGCCGACGCCATCCTGCACACCGCGGAACAGGAACAGGTGGACCTGATCGTGATGAGCACCCACGGCCGCAGCGGGCTGTCCCGCCTGGTGATGGGCAGCATCGCGGAGAGCGTTCTGCGCCATACCCACCGGACGATCCTGCTCGTCAAGCCCGAGCAGCCGTCCGTCGCGGCGACGACGGAAGAGCACCGGAAGGCCGCATCCATGTGAGGTGCCGCAAGCCACCCCTCCGGGTGGCTTGCGCGTTATTCCTCGATGACGCTTGCCCTGACTATGGTGATGGGCTCCTTCGGGACGTCGTCGAATCTCCCGATCTTGATGGTATGGACGCGCTGGATCCTGTTCACAACGTCCATTCCTTCGATCACTTTCCCGAAGACGGCATATCCGTATACGTACGGATCCTCTCCCCGATGGTTCAGGCTTTTGTTATTGTTCGTATTGATGAAAAACTGCACCGTCGCGGAATCCAGGACGTCCGTGCGGGCCATCGCCACCGTGCCGCGCTCGTTATTCAGCCCGTTGGTGGCTTCGCACTTTATCGGCGGATGGGTCGCTGGGCGCATATACATCTCCGGCGTAAATCCACCGCCCTGTATCGCGAAATCCCCGATGACGCGGTGGAAAATCGTCCCGTTGTAATGCCCCTCCCGCACATACGTGAGGAAATTCCCGACGGTGATAGGCGCTTTCTCGGGATACAGCTCGATCTTCACGACTCCCATGCTCGTTTCCAGCTGGACCGACGGCATTGCCCCCTCCTGACGAATTCGAGATGAGACATCATAGGAAATTTTCCACGATTCCTCCACAATTCCTTCACGATATTCAGACTATAATGTTCGCGATGAAATCATCCGGGAACCGCTTAACGCGGCGAGTCTTTGGCGTCCTGCTGGCCCTGTCCGCCTGCGCCGGGCCCGCGGCGGGCGCCGACACGGTGGCGCTGTCGATCCGCGATGCGGCCCGGATCGCCATCGAGCGGAACCTGGGGCTCAGGGTCGCCTCCTTTACACCCGCCATCGCGGAAACCGACACCCGGAAAGCCCGGTCCATCTACGACCCTGTATTTTCGACGCTTGCCGATTACCGCGGGGAGGACCTGCCGTCCCTCTCGGATCCTTCCTTTGTCTCGCGGCAGTATAATTTCGACTTCGATGCGTCGTTGTCGCAATTGATCCCCACCGGCGCCACGGCCTCGCTCTCTTTGACAAACCTCTGGTACAAGGACACCCTGGGCCTGTCTTCCTCCCGCTACGCCCGTCCCGAGCTCATGCTCTCCTTCTCCCAGCCGCTCCTGAAAGGGCTGGGGCGGGAAGTCACCGAGCGCGGGATCACGACGGCCAACGATGCGATGGACGCCTCCTTCGCGGACTGGAACCAGGAGGCGCTCAATACGGCCACCTCCGCGATCGTTCGATATCTCGCCCTCGTGAAGACCCGCGAGATCCTCGAGACCCGTCGCACATCCCTTGCCCTTGCCCGCCAGGTCCACGCGGAGAACGAGGCCCGCGTGAAGGCGGGCGTGCTGGCCTCTTACCAGCTGCAGGATTCCCTGTTCGGCGTGCTGTCGCGTCAGTCGGATCTCCTCGATGCGGAACGAGCCGTGAAGGACGCGGCCGACCTGCTCCTGACCTCGTTGAATCTGCCCGCCGGGACGAATATCGAGGATTCGGGGGTCCCGCCCCCGGAGGGATACCAGGGCAAGGAGGAGGACGCGATCCGAACGGCGCTGTCGCGTCGCCCCGACATGGTCAAGGCGCGCATCACTCTCGGCACCGCGGAATTCAACGAGCGGGTGTACCGCAACCTGGCGCTTCCATCCCTTGCCCTGCAAGGCAGTGCCGGGGTCACGGGGCTCGATCCGGATTACGGCGATGCCGTCGAGGACCTGGGCGGCGGGAAATACCCTGCCTGGTCCATCGGTTTGAGCTTTTCCGTCCCGATCGGCAACAATTCCGCCCGGGCCGACCTCGCGGCGAGCCGCCTGAAGGCGAGCCAGGCGCGTACACAGCTCTCGGCGACCGAAGAAACCGCCATCCTGGAGGTCCGGACCGCCCTGCGGGCCCTCGAGTTGCAACGGGAACAGATCGACGTGACGGCGCAAGGCGTGACGGCCGCGGAAACGGTGGTGGCTTCCTACCTGAAGCGCAAACAGCTCGGGCTGGCAACCACCAAAGACGTCCTCGACGTGGAAAACAAACTCACGCAAGCGAGAGAAAGCTACTCGTCGGCCCGCGCCAACTACCACGCCGCTTTGGCGGCACTATGGAAATCGACGGGAGAGCTGCTCGACCGTGCCGGGTTGCGGGTGGAAGGGAACGGACCGGATGCGATGAAACGGAAGGGAAAACCATGAAGAAAATCCTGACCGGCGTCGTTCTTGCGGCGGCGGTCGTTGCAGGGGCATACCTGTACTTGTTCCGGGACGATAGCGCAGCCATCTACCGCACGGCGAAGGTCGAGCGGGGGGATATCGTCGACACGATCACCGCCACCGGGAACATCAACGCCGTGACCACCGTGTCCGTCGGCAGCCAGATTTCCGGGACGATCCGCGACCTGCTCGTCGATTACAACTCCCGCGTCCGCAAGGGCCAGGTGATCGCCCGGATCGATCCCCGGCTCCTCGAGGCCGCGGTCCTTCAGGCCCAGGGGCGCCTTCGAAAACGCCAAGGTCGCCCTCGAGAGGGCGAAAGTCACCGTGAACGGACACCCGCAGGACATACCAGAGGAACCTGGAGCTCGCTCAAGGACGGGTTCGTGGCGCAATCCGACGTCGACGCGGCCCAGACCGCCTACGACCAGGCGTTGGCGACGCAAAAAAGCGCGGAGGCCTCCGTGATGCAGGCGACGGGATCGCTGAAAGTCGCCCAGACCAACCTGGAAAACGCCACGATCCGCTCGCCGGTCGACGGGATCGTCATCTCCCGCAGCGTGGACGTCGGGCAGACGGTCGCCGCCAGCTTCCAGACGCCGACCCTGTTCTCGATCGCCCAGGACCTGACGAAGATGCAGATCGACACGAACGTGGACGAGTCGGACATCGGGCGGGCGGCGAAAGGGCAGGCCGCATCTTTCACGGTGGACGCCTGGCCCGACAAGACCTTCACCGGCGTGGTGTCCCAGGTGCGCAACGCGCCGATCATCACGCAGAACGTCGTGACGTACAACGTGGTGATCCTCGTCGACAACCGGGAACTCCTGCTGAAGCCCGGCATGACGACCAACGTCACGATCCAGGTGAAGAAGTACGAAAATATCCTCAAGATTCCCAACCCCGCATTGCGGTACCGACCGTCGGAAAAAACGAAGGGTAACGGAAGCCGGGAAGTCTCCAAACCCCGGGAGGCCGGCACGCAACGGCTCTACCGGCTGGGCAAGGGCGGCAAACCCGCACCGGTCTCCGTGAAGACGGGTGTCACCAACGGATTGTTCACGGAACTTATCGGCGGAGACCTCAAGGAGGGCGACGATCTGATCGTCGGCGAAGCCTCGAAGCAGGCGTCGACGTCGAATTCCCGGGGGTGGTCCCACCGGGATAAGCACGAGGGGATTCCGGTAACCGTGGGCGCAACGACGATCGAGATCCGGCGGATCACCAAAACCTACCGGCTCGGGGACGTGACCGTCGATGCCCTGAAAGGCGTCGACCTTTCCATCGCTTCGGGCGAGTTCGTCGCGGTGATGGGGCCGTCGGGGTCGGGGAAATCCACCCTGATGAACATCCTCGGGTGCCTCGACCGTCCGACGTCGGGAAGTTACCTGCTCGACGGACAGGAGATCGGTACCCTTTCCCGGGACGGCCGGGCGGTCATCCGGCGGAACAAGCTCGGGTTCGTCTTCCAGGGATTCAATCTTCTTCCCCGCCTCTCCGCGCTGGAGAATGTCGAACTGCCGATGGTGTA
This sequence comes from uncultured bacterium, assembly GCA_963741515.1. GTDB lineage: Bacteria > Desulfobacterota > Deferrimicrobia > Deferrimicrobiales > Deferrimicrobiaceae > UBA2219. Next base: position 200,046 of record CAVUIA010000006.1, on the reverse strand, counting down.
CGACGGCACCCCCGGTTCCATTCGCCGGGAAAAGGCTCTCTCGGCGCTATCTTCCGTCGGCCTCGCGGACCGGGCGCACCATCTGCCAAACCAGCTGTCGGGGGGACAGCAGCAGCGCGTGGCCATCGCCCGGGCGATCGTGAACACGCCGTCGCTCCTCCTGGCGGACGAACCCACCGGGAACCTGGACACGGCCACCAGCGACGAGATCATGGGGATCTTCCAGCGGTTCAACGATGATCTCGGGATCACGCTCGTGCTGGTGACCCACGAAAACGACATCGCCCAGTTCGCCCGGCGCGTGATCCGCTTCCGGGACGGGACCCTCGTCGAGGACGCCCTGGTGCCCAACCGCCGTACGACCCCCTCCCCGGGAAGGACCGCGGAATGAACCTCCTCTCCGCCGCAAAGGTCTCGTTCCGTTCGCTCCGGGCCAACAAGATGCGGTCCGGCCTGACGATGCTCGGGATGATCATCGGCGTGTCGGCCGTCATCGTCATGGTCGCCATCGGCGAGGGAGCCAACCAGCGGATCGCCGCGCAGATCGCCTCCACGGGTTCGAACCTGCTCCTCGTCCTTCCGGGAAGCACCACCTCCGGCGGTCTGCGCGCCGGCTTCGGGAGCACCCCCACCCTCACGTTGGGGGACGCCAAGGCCGTCGGGTAAGGAGATCCCCTCCGTGGCGCTGGTTTCCCCGACCTCGCGGTCGAGCGGCCCGGTGGTCTACGGAAACCAGAACTGGAGCACGATCCTGCAGGGGGTGTCCCCCGAATTCCTGGAGATCCGGAGCTGGTTGACCGTCTCGGGCAGACCCTTCACCCAGCAGGAGATGGATGCGTCCGCGAAGGTATGCCTGCTGGGCCAGACGGTAGCCGAGAACCTGTTCGGCGAGGAGGACCCGGTGGGGAAGATCGTCCGGATCAAGCGGGCGCCCTTCACCGTGGTCGGCCTTCTGGAACCGAAGGGCCAGTCCCCCAACGGGCAGGACCAGGACGACACGGTGATCATCCCCGTCACGACCCTGGTCAAGAAGCTCGCCGGGAGCGCCCACTCGGGAACGGTCGGAGCCCTCCTCGTCCAAGCCGTCGACGGCGACCGGGTGAAGGAGGCGGAACGGGAGGTGGCCTCGCTCCTGCGGCAGCGACACCGGATCGGCCCGGGGCAGGACGACGATTTCAACGTGCGGAACCTGTCCGAGATGCTGGCGCTGGCCGAGACCGCCACGCGGACCATGAGTCTTCTGCTGGGGGGCATCGCCTCCGTTTCCCTTCTGGTCGGCGGCATCGGGATCATGAACATCATGCTGGTTTCGGTGACGGAGCGCACGCGGGAGATCGGAATCCGCATGGCGGTGGGCGCCCGGGAACGGGACATCCTGTCCCAGTTCCTGATCGAGGCGGTGCTCCTGGCGCTGACGGGTGGAGCCATTGGGATCTTGCTCGGAGCGGCCGGCTCGATCCTCATTTCCCGGTTCGCCGGGTGGTCCACCGAGATTTCGCCGGCAGCCGCCTTGCTGGCGTTCGGTTTCTCCGCCGCGGTCGGCGTCTTCTTCGGCTTCTACCCCGCCCGGAAAGCGTCCCGGATGGACCCCATCGAAGCGCTCCGGTACGAGTAGGCGGCCCGGCCCCCCTGCAGTCGACCCTTCTCAGTCCGCCGGGAAACGCACCGTGATCGACGTTTGCGCGGGAGCTTTCGCGTCGGGACGGCCTCCGCGCCTCGACGCAGAACCTTCGTCACCGGCCCCTTCGGGCGGCCGGCCGTACGCCGCCCGGAAATCGTTCCGAGGCTGCCTGGCGGTGGAGATCTTCTTCCCCGCCTCCTCCGGCCCCGCGAGGATGAAAACCGTCTCCTCCTCCCACAGGCGGTACATCGATCCGACGGGAAGGCGGGTCCCCCACGCATAGGTCAGGCGGATCCCCGGACGGCCGTGAAGCCGTTCCCAATCTGCCTGAAGAAGAGCTTGACCCGCCCCCTGAACCCGATGGACAGGGCGTCCTCCCCGAAGACGAAGGTCGCGGACGCGGGGAACTCGCCTCCCCGGGGAGATACTCGTTCTTCCCCGGCCCGACCGGATCCGTCGACATCTGCAACAGCGCGTTGTCCGACGCCCACGAACCGGCGCGGGTGTACGCCACGCCCGTGCCCGGGGGCAGCGTCAGCTCCACGGCGATCCCGTTGTCGGAAAAGCCGGCGTGGACCTCCGGCTGGCTCCCCCAGGAGCCGCCGTCCGACCGCTGCCACCCGAAGTTCGGGTCCTCCGCGGACCAGAGGGAGACCGGCGCAAGAAGCGACACGGCAAGCGCAAGGAGAACCATCATCGTTTATCCGGCCAGGATCACGCATCGTCTCCCCGCTCCTCCTCCCGGCGCAGCACGCGATGCCCCGCGCCGGCGAGCTTTGCCTCGAACCGTCCGGCGCATGCCGCCGTCCGTGCGTAGCCGTCGCCCCGGAAAACCACCCGGACGCGGTACTCCCCCTCCGTAAGCGGATACGAACCGATGCCGACGTCCGGGTGCGAAGTCCATCAACTCCCCCATGATCCCCGCGAAAGACGATTCGGGCGCCATGGAGTAAAGGACGATCCGGGTCTTGCGGCGGCCGGCGACCAGCGGCTTCACCCACGGGAACATCGCCTGGAGAAGCAGCGGGATTCCCGGGAAAACGGCCATCCGGTGGATATGGAACCCCGGAGCTCCCGAAAGCGGGTTCGGGATCAGGACGCCCCTTTCGGCACGTGCGCCATCAACATCCGGTAGCGGGGGTCTCCCCCCTTGAAAGGACGGGATTCCAGCATCGCCTTCGCCTCTTCGTTCAGCTCCAGCGGGACCCCGGCGACCTCCGCCACGGCATCCCGCGTGATGTCGTCGGGCGTCGGGCCGATGCCCCCGGTCAGGATCAGGAGGTCCGCCTCCTCGAGATACGCCTTCAGGTGACGGACGACGACGGGGATCTCGTCGGGAAGGATCGCGCACAGAACGGTGTCCGCTCCCCAATCGTTCAGAAGGGGAAGCATGAAGGCCAGGTTGGCTTCCCTGACCTCCCCTTTGAGGACTTCATCCCCGAGAATGACGATGCCCACCTTTGTCGCCATGCGGCCCTCCTGTCGCCGAATCATCTTATAGTACGCCGGGCGGGAGGGAAAATCATTGACATCCGCTTCACCCTGCCGCTAACGTGAGGTACACCCCTTCAGGAGCGCCGGACTTGAAAAAAACCGTCACGTACAAGGACGCCGGAGTCGACATCGACGAGGGGGAGCGGCTCGTCTCCCTGATCAAGCCGATCGTCCGCACCACGAACCGGAAGGAAGTCATGGGGGGGATCGGCGGCTTCGCCGGCTTCTTCCGGTTCCCTTCGCGCGGAAATACCGCGAACCCGTCCTTGTCTCCGGAACCGACGGCGCCGGCACCAAGGTCAAGGTGGCCGCGATGGCCGGGAAAGTTCGACACCGTGGGGATCGACCTCGTCGCCATGTGCGTGAACGACATCCTCGTCCACGGCGCCGAACCGCTCTTTTTCCTCGACTATTACGCCACCGGCCGACTTTCCGCGACGGACGGGGCCCAGGTGGTCTCGGGCGTCGCCGAAGGCTGCCGCCAGGCGGGCTGCGCGCTCCTCGGCGGAGAGACCGCCGAAATGCCGTCCGTCTACGCGCGCGGGGAATTCGATCTCGCCGGGTTCGCCGTGGGAGCGGTGGACCGTCGGAAGATCATCACCGGAAAAGAACGTGCGTCCCGGCGATCTTCTCGTGGGCCTCGCTTCCTCCGGGCTGCACAGCAACGGCTACTCCCTCGCCCGCAAGGTCGTCTTCGACGTCCTCAGGAAACGGATCCACGAGCGGGTCCCCGACTGGGGCGCCACCGTGGCGGAGGAACTTCTCCGCCCCACGCGGATCTACGTCCGCCCGGTGCTCTCCTTCCTTCGGAAGAGGCGGATCCTCGGGATGGCGCACATCACGGGCGGCGGGATCACCGGCAACGTCCCCCGGTCTCTGCCCCGCGGTACGACGGCATGCATCGACCGCTCCTCCTGGGAAGCGCCTCCCGTCTTCCGCACCCTGTCCGAGGCGGCCCGACTGCCCGAAGAGGAAAGGTACCGCACGTTCAACATGGGGATCGGAATGGTCCTCATGCTGCGTCCCCGGGACGCCGATCCCGCCGTCGCGCATTTCCGGAAAGCGGGAATCCCCGCATCGGTGATCGGGGAGGTCCGGAAAGGGCGCGGGGAACCGCGGGTCTCGTTCGTGGGGGAAGGGCGATGAGCGGCGGGCTTCCCGTCATCGCGGTCCTGGTTTCGGGCAGCGGCTCGAACCTTCAGGCCATCATCGACGCCTCGGAGGCGGGCGGAATCCCCGGGAAGGTCGGGATCGTCGTCAGCAACAAGGCCGACGCCTACGGCCTCGTCCGGGCGCGGAACCACGGGATCCCAGCCGAGGTTCTGGACCACCGCTCCTTCGACAGCCGGGAAGCGTTCGACGCCCGCCTGGCGGAGGTCCTCCTCTCATACGGCGCGGAGCTCGTCTGCCTGGCGGGCTTCATGCGGGTGGTGACGCCCGTATTCCTGCGGGCATTCCCCGGCCGGGTCCTGAACATCCACCCCGCCCTTCTCCCTTCCTTTCCGGGGACGCACGGGCCGCGGCGACGCCCTGCGGTACGGCGTGCGTTTCTCCGGATGCACCGTGCATTTCCTCGACGAGGGGGTGGACACCGGCCCGATCATCGTCCAGGCGGTCGTTCCGGTGTATGAGGACGACACCGAGGAAACCCTGGCGGCGCGGATCCTTTCCGAGGAGCACAGGATCTACCCCATGGCGATCCGCCTGTTCCTCGAAGGGAAACTGACGGTATCGGGAAGGACGGTTTTTACCCGGGAAACCGGGAAGATCCCGGTCTTCTCCCGCAGGAACCCCGACGCCTGACTCATTCCCAGCGCAACAGGATGCGGTAGCCCCAGTATTTCCAACCTTCCAGGAAATGCCTCCTCGCCCAGCGCCAGGCAACCCCCGCCGGGTGACCGCTTTCCGCCCGCACCGGGATCACCGAAAGGGCGACCTCCGGGGAGAGGACTTTCCGGAATGCGAGAAACGCGCGAGGAACGTGGTAGTCGGACGTCACAAGGATCACCGAGGAGTACCGGCGCGTCTTCACGATGGTTTTGGCGGAAAAGGCGTTCTCGAGGGTGTTTTCCGACCACCCTTCCACGTGGATGCGGGAGAGGGCGTCCGGAGGAAGGGAGGCGGTGTCCGGAAGAAGGTCTTCCGGTTTCACGCTCCTTCCCGCCCCCAGGATGTGGAAATCCTTCCCCAGGCCCGAACGCCAGGCCCGGTACCCTTCGGGAATCCTGCCCTCCCCCCCCGGAAAGCACGATGACCGCGTCCGCCGGCTTCAAGGAGGGCGCCGGAAGCCCGCAGGGAAAGGACGTGCGGCACAACCGGGGACCGCGAGGAGCAGGAACAGCAGGAGGATCCCCTTGCGGTAGCGCCTCCGCCCCGGCGACCGGAGGGTCGGCAAAAACGAATCTTGTCTTTTCATACCGCTCATGATATTAATTTACGGTTCCATATATGGAGGCGGCCATGGCAAAATGCTCGATTTGCGGAAAAGGTCCCAGCTTCGGACACAACGTATCGCACGCCAACAACCGGACCCGGAAGATCTGGCACCCGAACGTGCAGCGCGTGAAGGCGGTCCAGGGCGGAACGGTGCGGCACATCAGCGTCTGCACGCAGTGCATCAAGTCGGGAAAGGTCGTGAAGGCCGTCTGACTCAAGTAACGAGTCCGATGGCGTCGATCTCCACCCTCGCTCCCGCCGCCAGCTTCGATATCTCTACCGTGGCGCGCGCCGGAGGGTCTTCCGGAAAGAACGACTTGTAGACCTCGTTCATCTCCTGGAACTCTCCCATGTCCACCAGGTAGACGGTCGTCCTCACCACCGTCCCCATGGTGGCGTTCCCCGCGGCGAGCACCGCCTCGAGGTTCTTCAGCACGCGCGCCGTCTGCTCCCGGATCCCCCCTTCCACGATTTTCCCCGTGACGGGATCCAGCGGGAGCTGCCCGGAGCAGAACAGGAACCCGCCGCACTTCACCCCCTGCGAATACGGCCCCACGGCCTTGGGCGCCCCCGCCGTAGACACGATCTCCTTTTTCATCTCAGCCCTTTCCTCTCTCCACCGTCTGCACCCCTTTGACCTTCTCGATCGACTTGATGAGGGATGACAAGTGGCCGGCGTTGTTGACGGAAACCTCGAAGTTGCAGATGGCCCTCTTGTCGCGGGTGGTCGTGACCGAGGCCCTCCGGATATCCACCTCGTTCGTGGTGATCGTCCGGGAGATGTCCGCCAGCAGCCCGGGCTTGTCGGCGCAGACCACGCGGATCTTCACGGGGTGGACCGCCTTGGTCCCCGCCTCCCAGGTCACCTCGATGGCCCGCGCCGGGTCGAGCTCCTGCACCTTCGGACACTCCCTCGTGTGCACCGTCACCCCGCGTCCCCGCGTGATGAACCCGATGATCGGGTCCCCGGGGACGGGATGGCAGCAGTTCCCCAGCCGGATGAAGATCCCGTCCATCCCCTTCACGACGATGGAGCTGGGTTTCCGGGAGACGACCTTCTTTATGAGGGTGGAAAGGCGGGATTCCTTCCCTCCCCTTTCCAGGAGCCGCTCGGCCGGCACCAGACGCCGCAGCAGCGGCATGATCGACACCCGGCCGTACCCCAGCGCCCTCAGGTAATCCTCGGAAGTCTTGAACCGGGTCTCCTGGAGGATCTCCCCGAACTCATCCCCCCTCAACACCTTCAACGGGTTCAGGTTGTATTTCCGAAGCTCCTTTTCCAGGATCTGGCGTCCCAGGTCGAGCGACTGCTCCAGCTGTTCCTGCCGCAGGACGGCCCGGATCTTGGTCAGCGCCTTGTTGGTCTTCGCGATCTTCAGCCAGTCCCGGCTCGGCTTGTGGGACGGCTGCGTGATGATCTCGATGACGTCGCCGTTCTTCAGCTCCGTCTTCAGGGGGACCATCCTGCCGTTCACCTTGGCCCCGACGCACTGGTTCCCGACTTCGGTGTGGACCGCGTAGGCGAAGTCGATCGGCGTGCCGCCCCGGGGGATCTCCTTCACGTCCCCGCGCGGCGTGAAGACGTAGACCTCTTCCGGGAACAGCTCCACCTTCACGGTGTCCATGAATTCCCGCGGGTCCTTCATGTCCTGCTGCAGCTCGAGGATCTGCCGCAGCCAGAGGAACATCTGGTCTTCCTTCTCCGCGGTCCGGCGCCCCTCCTTGTATTTCCAGTGGGCCGCCACGCCGTTTTCCGCCAGGACGTGCATGTCCTCGGTGCGGATCTGGATCTCCATCATCTCCGAGTTCGGGCCGAATACCGTCGTGTGGAGCGACTGGTACAGGTTGGTCTTCGGCATGGCGATGTAGTCCTTGAACCTGCCCGGGACCGGTTTCCAGAGGTTGTGGACGATCCCCAGCGCGCCGTAGCACTCCCGCAGCGTCTTCGTGATGATGCGGAAGCCGATGAAGTCGTACACGTGATCGAAGTCGATGCTCTGGCGGTTCATCTTCTGGTACACGCCGGCGAGATGCTTTTCCCTTCCCGAGATGGACGCGTCGATCCCCGCCTCGGCGCATTTCGACTCCAGCAGGGCGATGACTTCCCGGATGTGCCCCGCGGTATCGTGCCTCCGCTCTTCCGCCTGCAGGGAAAGCTCCTTGTACTGCGCGGGATGGAGCACGGCGAAGCACCGGTCCTCCATTTCCCCGCGGACGCGGGACATCCCGAGGCGGGCCGCGATGGGCGCGTAGATCTCCACCGTCTCCTTCGCGATGGACGCCTGCTTGTCGGCCGGGAGGTGTTCTATGGTACGGAGGTTGTGGAGGCGGTCGGCGAGCTTTACGAGGATGACCCGCAGGTCCTTCCCCATCGCCAAGATCATCTTGCGGAGCGACTCCGCCTTCTGGGCGGCGACGTCGGCGATGGTCACGCGGCTGATCTTGGTGACCCCGTCGACGAGAAGGGCGACCGACTCCCCGAAGACGTCGCGGATCTCCTCGATGGTGGCGACCGTGTCCTCGACCGTGTCGTGGAGAAGGCCCGTCGCCACCGTCTCCTCGTCGAGGTTCCAGTCGGCAAGGGAATAGGCGACGTTGAGGGGATGGATCAGGTAGGGATCCCCCGACTTCCTCAACTGCCCATGGTGCACCTTGGCTGTGAAAACGTACGCTTTGTGGATGAGCTCTACGTTCGCGGAAGGGCGGGTCGCCTGCACCCGTTCGACGATATCAAGGACGCGGAACAAGGCGATGCCGCTCCTTCCGCCGCTCTATTTGACCCGGACCTTCCCCTGCGCGACCTCGCGGAGAGCGATGACCGTCGGCTTCTCCTTCCGGGCGGTGGTGTCGATCGTGGCCCCCGCGCCTGCATAGAGCTGTTTCGCCCGTTTCGCCGCGACTACTGTAAGCTGAAAGTGGTTGTCCACCTTCCGCAGGCAATCCTCAACCGTTACCCGAGCCATCCCGTTGCTCTCCTTTATCCCGCAGGATCCTGTCCACCAGTTCCTTCGTCCGCTCCCGGCGCGACCGCCGCGCCCGGATGATGCATTCGACCTGCCGGATCGCCGTTTCCAGGTCTTTGTTCACGACGATGTAATCGTATTCCCTGAGCTCCGAGATCTCCTTCCACGCCGCCTCGAGCCGGCGCTCCATGTCTTCCCGGCTGTCCCGCGCGCGCCCGAACAGCCGCTTCCGCAGCGTCTCCCGGTCGGGCGGAAGGATTCCGATCAGCACCGCCTCGGGGGCGACCGCTTTCACCGCGCGGCCTCCCTGCACGTCGATCTCGAGCACGGCGTCGTCCCCGCCCGACACGATCGCGTCCACCGTGGCGCAGGATGTGCCGTACCAATTCCCGTACACCCGGGCGTATTCCAGAAACCCGTTACAATCCTTAATATTACCAAATTCCTGCTCGCTAACGTAGTAATAGTCCTTCCCCCCCGATTCCCCGGTCCTCTTTTCCCTCGTCGTGTAGGAGATCGAGAGGACGAGACCCTCGATCCGGGCAAGGAGAGCCCGGCAGATCGTGGTCTTCCCCGAACCCGAAGGGGCCGATATGACGATGATGTCCCCGCGCGTCATTTTCCGGTTCACTCCACGTTCTGGATCTGTTCGCGGATCTTCTCGAGCTCCGTCTTCGCCGCGACCACCCTCGAGGAGATGCCGGCATGGGCGGACTTGTTCCCGGCCGTGTTGAGCTCGCGGAAGACCTCCTGCACGAGGAAGTCGAACCGTTTCCCCACCGCGTCCCCGGGTTCGCGGAAGAGCGCGTCCATGGCGGCAAGGTGCGAAGCGAGGCGGTCGCACTCTTCGGTGATGTCGAGGCGGTCCACGAGGATCGCCGCTTCCTGGTGAAGACGTGCGGGATCGATCCCGGCGTTCCCCGAAAGCGCCTCGATCCGTTCCCGGAACCTCGCCTGGGCCAGTTCCCGGTTTTCCGCGGCCAGCGACCGGATCTCCCCCGCAAACGCCCCGATGCGCTCCGCGGTTTCGCGCAGCGTCCCTTTCAGCCGCTCCCCTTCCTCCCTGCGCGCATTCGAAAGCATCGCAAGCGCGTCCCGCACCGCGGCTTCCGCTTCGGGCCACAGACGCTCCCCGGAATCTTCGCCTTCGGGCGCGACCTGGAGCAGCTCCGGAACGGACAACAGGTCCCGGAATGTCACCTCGCCGCCCACGCCGAACTCTTCGCGGATCTTCCCCGCCTCGTCGAGGAACGCCCGGAGCAGGTCGCGGTTCACGGACAGCATCGCTGCGTGCCTGCCGGATTCCCTGACGTTCAGGTTGAGGTCGACTTTCCCCCTCCGCAGGGCGTCGCGGACCATGCCGCGCACGCGCGGCTCCCAGGAAAGGAACCTCCCCGGGCAGCGGACGTGGACATCGAGGAACCGGTGGTTCACGGAACGGGCCTCCACGGAGACGGAAATGTCCTCCCCGTGGCGTTCGGCGCGGCCGTAGCCTGTCATGCTCATCCAGGACATATGGCTGGATTCTAGCATGATATCAAGTCTTTCCGCATTTCCTCATGAGATCCTCCTTCCTCAAGCCCTGGAGCAACGAGCGGATCTCCTCCGAAGCGTAATCCGCGTAGGTCCACGGAAACGACCGATACTTCCCTTTCCTGAACTCCAGGGTCAGTTCCGCGAACACGCCGTCCCGCAGGTAGATCCGGTGCGTGAAATTCTTTCCGGTGGCGAGGATGAAGTTCTCCGGCGTGACCAGGCCCGGATCGAGGTTCACCGTCCGGCGTCCCCCCTCCGACAGCTCTTTCTCGATCCCCTCGAGCCCTATCTTGATCCCCGGCAGCGCGTCCCGGGAAACGGGATCGGAGGCGACGAGGAACCGGCGGAACAGCGGTTTCCCCATCTCCTCCAAATAGTAGTCCGTGTGGTCGAACGGGAAGACCTGCCCGGCGAAACGCACCTCGCCGACGATTTCCGATATGCGCGGGACGGCGGCTTCGAGAAAACGCTCTTCCCGGAAGATCGCGGAAACGACGAGGCGCCCGGGCGAGGGAACTTTCCGGCCGCTCATCCATCCCCGTCCTGAACCATGGTCCGGACGGCGTTAAGGAGTTTCGTCGCGGTGATCGGAGACGTCCCGACCTCGCCGACGACCACGCTTGCCGCGATGTTGGCGAGCATGGCCGCCTCGCGCATGGAGGCGCCCGCCGCAAGGCACGCCGCGACGGTCCCGATCACGGTGTCCCCCGCTCCGGTGACGTCGAACACCTGCCGCGCGAGCGCGGGTATATGGAAGCATTCCTTCCGCCCCCGCTCCACCAGCGTCATCCCTTCCTCTCCCCGGGTGATGAGGATCGCTTCCGCGCCGGCCTTTCGAAGGAGTTCCTTCCCTCCTTCCCGCACCTCGAGATCGGAACGGAGCTCCCGCCCCCCGAGCGCCGCCTCCGCCTCCTTCTTGTTGGGTGTGATGAGGGTGCAGCCCCGGTACCAGGAGAAGTCGGTCTGCTTGGGATCGACGGCCACGAACAGCCCCTTCCCGCGGGCCGCAACCGTCACCTCCCGCACCAGCTCCGCGGAAAGCGTCCCCTTGCGATAGTCCGAGAACACGACCCCCTGGACCTTTCCCAGCAGCGACAGGATCCGGCGGATGAGCGCTTCGTGCGTCCTACGCGACGGAGGGCCTTTCTTTTCCCGGTCGACGCGGACCACCTGCTGGCTGTGGGCGATGACCCGGGTCTTGACCGTCGTGGGGCGGTCGGGGTCCGCAACGACCGCGGAAACCCCGATTTTCCGGCCGCGCAGCATCCGCGTCACGTACCTGCCCGCCGCGTCGTTCCCGACGAGCCCCGCCATCTCGACCGCCGCTTTCAGCCCCGAGAGGTTCAACGCCACGTTGGCCGCCCCTCCCGGGATCCGGGCGTCGCGCGTGACGGCGACCACGGGCACGGGGGCCTCGGGGGAGATCCTTCCCACCGTCCCGAACACGTACTCGTCGAGCATGATGTCCCCGACGACGAGGATGCGGCAAGCGGGGAATCCCGCGACCCGGCGCCCGGCGTCCTCCGGAAAGGACCCGTCACTCATACGATGCGGCCTCTTCGATCAGGAGGATGGGGATGCCGTCGTCGATCCTGTAGGCCAGCCGGCATTCCTTGCAGCGCAGCTCGCTGTCGCCTGCCGCAAGCTGCAGCTCCCCCTTGCACTTCGGGCAAGCCAAGATCTCCAGCAGATCCTTGTCCATCGCCTGTCCTCCCGCCCGTCAGGGCATCAATTCCCCGTACAGCGTCCATTCCTTTACCTTTCGGAATTTCCCGTAGAGCCGGACGGGGACCCGCCGCTCGTCGTCGGTGACCCACATCCTCAGGTCTCCCTTGTTCTCGGCCTTCCCATCCCTCCGGATCAACGGCTCGATGGCGAGGGTGTCGACCTCTCCGCGGTCGGTCTTCAGCCGTTCCGATCGCGCGATACGGGTGGCGATCTGGTAGACCTTGCGGCCTCCGTACACGTTCTTCGGCTTATCCTCCCTGCCCATGTCCCGCCACCGGAAGTAGTAGGCCGCGCTCACCGGGTCGTGGGTCAACGGGAGGACGTCCACCTTCTTCCGGATCTGGCCGTTGTCCCTGTACCGGTAGACGATCTTTCCGTTTTCCTGGTCGTAGACCGCCACGTCGTCCCTCTTGTTTTTCCTGCCCGTATATTCGATCCGGATGGGCGCTATCGTTTCGCTGTCGAGGTAGTACTCGATCGTCTCGTTGATCGGATAAAGAAAGGACAAGACCCCGGTGGTCCACGCCCTCACGTTCACGTGGTACGCCGTCCTCCCGCCGATGGTCACCCTCCCTTTATAAAGAAACCGCGCGTATCCCATCGTGATCCCGAGGAAGTCCACCCGATACGCGAGCGACTCGTTCTGCCGGGCCCACACGGGGACGGGAGGTCCCTCCGGCCGGGGGAGCGCGGCGGTTGCCGCCGGCGGCGCCGGCGGTTCCTGCGCGGCGGAGGCCCGCGGCTTCTTCGATGGCTCCGCTTCCGGAAGCGCGCGGGGCGCCGGGCTTTCGGGGCTCGTTTTCCCTTGCGGGAGCTCCGCGGCTTTCGGCTTCTCCCGCTCCTCGGCGGCCGGCACGGGGGTCGCGGCGGCAACTGCGGGCGTCTCGGCCTTCACCTCGGGCGTCCCGGCCTTCGCCGCGGGCGCGGGTTCCTCAATGATGGGGATCACGGGGGGAAACACGCCGGAAACCGCCCCGGCCGTGTTATCGGACGGACCCGTTCGCTCGGGCTCCGCGGGCGGGACATCCGCCCTCCGGGAACCGAAGCATCCCGCCGACGCAAGGAGCAGGAGCGTGGAGAGGACGGCCGCTCCGAGACGAAAAAGGCGTATTCGGCCCGTTCTCCCGCTCACGTTCCCCGGCCCTCCGACAGGATCCATCTCGCCGCTTCCGGCATCCCCGGGAGGAACGCGTCGGGGGCGATGCCGCGCCGCTCCGCCTCCGCCCGCTCCGGGATCCCGTACCCCGTTTCCACCAGTACGGTTTTCGCTCCCAAGCGGATGCCGAAGAGGATATCGGACAGTTTATCACCGACCACGAAGCGAGGGCACGATCCCGGCACCGCGAGACGCTGCAGTACCTCCTCCGCCATCCCCGTTCCCGGCTTCCGGCAGGAGCACTCCCGCGCGTATTCCGCAACCGCGCCTTCCGGGTGGTGGGGACAGTACTCCACCGCGTCGAACACGACCCCCGCTTTCCGGAACTCGGCCAGGAACGCCCTGTGCACCGCTTCCATTTCGGCCCGGGTGAATATCCCCCGCGCAAGCCCCGCCTGGTTGGATACGACCGCCAGCAGGTACCCTTTCGCGGCCATCCTCCGAAGCGCGCCGACCGCCCCGGGAAGGATGCGGACGCCGGCCGGGTCCCGGAGGTACCCCACCTCCTCGATCAGCGTCCCGTCGCGGTCAAGGAAAACGATCCCCTTCAACGGTCCTCCGCGTAGACGTCCGGCTCGTCCTTGTGCCTGCTCTTCCAGCGCGGCTGGAACCACATCCACTGGTCGGGGGCTTCACGGATCGCCTTCTCCAACTCCTCGTTGCAGCGGCGGGTGACCCTTGGGACTTCCTCTTCCCTGGGCGCATGGTGATCGATGGGGATCGGAGGCCCGAACCGGAGCAGGTGATGGAACTTCCTCGAGGGGTCCGCAAAAATGAACCCAGGGTGGACCGCGGCCCGCATCGCCAGCGCGAGCCGGGCGATTCCGTCGGTGGTGTAGGTCTTCCTCTCGAAAAAGTCCACCGGCACCCCCTTGTGCCGATCCACGTTCTGGTCGATGAGGATGCCGACGAGCACTTTCCTGCGCAGGAGCTTCATCACCACCTTGGCGGACTCCGTCTGGCGGATGACGGTGTTGCCGGCCCACTGCCTGCGCTCCGTGACGATCGCGTCTAGGATCGGGCTCCGCAAGGGTTTGACGATGAAGGCGCTGGGAGCGACGACCGCGCCATACACGTGGGACAGCAGCTCCCAGTTCCCGAAGTGGCCGGTCATCACCATGTGGGGGCGGCTTTCCAATTCCCCCGAATCCCGCAGATGTTCCAGCCCCTCGATCCGGAAATGCTCCCGGATGTACCGGTCGTCCATCCGCGGAATGTGGATGAACTCCGCGGCGGAGGTGCCCATCCGGCGGTAAGCATGCCGGATGATCCGCTGCGCCTCCCCTTCCTCCATCTCGGGAAACGCGATCCGCAGGTTGATGCGGGCGATGCGCCGATGCTTCCGGTCGATCGCCCACACCAGCAGCATCAGCCCTTCGAGGAGGATGGCCATCAGGGGGAGGGGAACCGCCTCCAGCATGCGCAACAGGATGCGGGCGAGCCTCTCCTTCATCGCGGCGCGTCCTTTCCGAGCGACCTCAGGATGCTTCCGGATAGTTCCTCCCAGCCGGACAGGTATTCCACCTCCACCCGCAATGCGCCCACCGTGAAGGGCGTTTCCGGGGGGATCCGGACCAGGTCCTTCTCCGTGGTGATCACGGGCAGCCCGGCGGACTCCCTCGCGATACGGGCCATGTCGTGGAGGTCGTAGGCGTGATGGTCCGGAAACGGCAGGAACCCCTTGATCCGGTACCCCGCGCCCTCCAGCGTGGCGCGAAACTGACCGTTCCTGGCGAGCCCCGAAAAGGCGAACAGCTCGGATCCCGGCGGGACCTCGTCCAGCGGATTTCCCTTCGCCCCCACGATGCCGCGGGGAACGAGCCGGGAGCATGCCCTGGGACGGCCCTCCGGCAGCGGCACGGTGCGGGCGACCCTTTCCCCCGCCGCCGCGTCCGTGCATTTGGTCACCACCATCCCGTCCGCGAAACGCGCGTGGGAAGGCGGCTCGCGCAGCCTCCCCAGCGGCACGGTCAGGCGGTTCCCCAGCCCGCTTTCGCAGTCCACCAGGAGGAGGTCGAAGTCCCGCGCCAGCGACAGATGCTGGAACCCGTCGTCGAGCAGGAAGACGTCTACGGGCACGCGCGCCAGCGCTTCGCGACCCGCCTCGGCGCGGGATTCACCCACCAGCACGGGGACGCCGGGAAGGGATCGCGCCATCAGGACGGGTTCGTCCCCGCCCTCCCGGGCGGTCGCGATCGCGCCCGTTCCGTCCGATACCCAGGCAACGCCGTGTCCTTGCCGCCCGTACCCCCTGGAAAGGATCGCCACCCGGAACCGCTCGCCCGCCAGCCACCTCGCCAGATGCATCACGTGCGGCGTCTTCCCCGCCCCCCCGACGGTGAGGTTCCCGACGGACAGGACGGGACGCGGCAGCCGGACGGAGGACAGGGCGCCGGCGCCGTGCAGCATCCGCCGGATGCGCGCCGCGGCGCCGAAGATCATGACGCCGCACCCGGCGGCCCCATGGCCGACAGGACCGCGTCGGCGTTCCGGTCCGACGCTCCCCCGAACCGGTCGAAGAGCTCCTTCCCCTTTCGTCCGGTTTCCGCATAGACGCCGGGCGAGGATGCGAACCGCTCGAAGATGGAAGAGAGACCTTCCTCTCCCGGGACCTGGAGAAGCCCTCCCGCCCCGAGAAATACGTCGGCGATCTCCCGGAAATTCTCCATGTGGGGGCCCACGATCGTCGGAACGCCGTGCCATGCGGGTTCCAGGACATTATGCCCGCCCTTCGGGACGAGACTGCCGCCCACGAAGGCGAGATCGGCCGCGGCGTACGCGCTCGGCAGCTCCCCCACCGTATCGAGCAGCAGGACCTCCTCTTCGACCCGGCCTATCCCCTCGGGAATCGACGTCCTGCGCACGACGGATACGCCCTCCTGCCGCAGCGCCGACTCGACGACGGAAAACCGTTCGGGATGCCGCGGAGCGAGCAGGAGCCGGATGCCGGGGTCGATCCGCCGGGCGGCGGCGAACGCCCGCAGCACGGCCGCCTCTTCCCCCTCGTGCGTGGAGCCGGCGACGATCCAGCGGGCTCCCGCGGCTTTCTCCCGCTCCAGGATCCCGGACAGCGACGTCGCCTCCTTGCCCGGGTGCGACACGTCGAACTTCAGGTTCCCCCCCACCGTGACGACCGACGGGTCGGCCCCGAGGGCGATGAACCGTTCCGCGTCCTCCCGGCTCTGCGCGGAGATCGCCCGAAGCGTGCGGAGCACGGGTCCGAAGAACCACGTGACCCTCGAATACCCACGGAAAGACCGCCCGGAAAGCCGCCCGTTGACGATCACGACGGGAACGGACCGCCGCACGCACTCGGCCAGGAAATTGGGCCAGATCTCCGTTTCCACGACGACGATCACGTCGGGCCGGACCCGGTCGAGGAACCGTCCGCAGATTCCCGGGAGGTCGAACGGGAAATAGAACCGTCCCTCGGTCACGCCCGAAAGGGCCTTCTCCGCGGTCCCGCGGCCGGTGACGGTCACGTTCGACAGGAGCAGCCGCGCCCGCGGGGCGCGCTCGCGGAGCCGCCGGAGGAGCGGAACCGACGCGTTCGTCTCTCCGACGGAGACCGCATGCACCCAGATGGTGGGACGGTCCCCCCGCGAAACCGCCGGGGGCGACCCATGGAACCCGAGGCGGTCCAGGAAGTTCGCGCGGCGCTTCCTGGAAAGAAGGACCCAGGGCACCCATGCGGGGAACGAGAGGGCGATCCCCGCCACCAGGAGGATGTTGTAGAGGAGGTGCCCCGGGCTGCCGGGGCGGAACGGCAAGGCCAACGGCTCAGTCCTCCCCTTCGCCGGTTCCGGGTTCGGACTTCCTCTCCTCGAACTGCTTGAGGTAGACGTTCCGGTACAGGGAATCGCGGGCCATGAGCTCCTCGTGCCTTCCTTGTTCGACGATCCTTCCTCCCTCGATCACGAGGATCACGTCCGCGTTCCGGACCGTGGAGAGGCGATGGGCGATGACGAACGTCGTCCGCCCCCGCATCAGGGCATCCAGCGCTTCCTGGATCATCCGCTCGGACACCGTGTCCAGCGCCGAGGTCGCTTCGTCGAGGATGAGGATCGGGGCGTCCCGGAGCAGGGCGCGGGCGATCGCCACACGCTGCCTTTCTCCGCCCGAGAGCTTCATCCCCTGCTCGCCGATCACCGTGTCGTACCCGTCCCTCATTTTCGAAATGAAGTCATGGGCGCCCGCGGAACGCGACGCCTCCTCGATCTTCGACATCGGGGACCCCTGCCCGCCGTACGCGATGTTGTTCCGCAGGGTGTCGTTGAAGAGGATGGTGTGCTGCCCCACGATCCCGATATGCGCCCTGAGGGAGGCCAGGGTGTAGTCCCGGATATCCGTGCCGTCGATCCGGATCGCGCCTTCCTGCGGGTCGTAGAACCGGGGGATGAGGTCGACGATGGTCGTCTTCCCCGCGCCGGAGGAACCGACCAGCGCGACCATGGTCCCGACGGGAACGTCGAGGTCGATGTCCTTGAGGACCGGCGGCCCGCTTTCCGTGTAGCGAAACCCCACCCCCTCGAACGCGATCCCCTTCCGCACGCCGGCAAGTTCCTTCGCCTGCGGCCGGTCCTGGATATCGGGAAGAGTGTCGATCACCGAGAACACGCGCTCCGCGGCCGCAATCCCCTGCTGTATGGTGTTGTTGATGATCGACAGCTGTTTCGCCGGCCGGTAGAGCATCAACAAGGCGGTCATGAAGGAAAAGAAGTTGCCGGGCGTGCTGTGCCCGGCAACGACGCTGTACCCCCCGTAGTACACCACGGCGGCGATGCCGACTCCCGCGAAGACCTCCGACAGCGGGGCCGTCATCGCCCGGACCTTGACGACCTTCATCGCCAGCCGGAAATACTCGTTGTTCTTCGACGTGAACCGGTCCACCTCGTACTTCTCGGCCCCGAAGGACTTCACGAGCTTCGCCCCGCCGATCGTTTCGTGCAGGTGGACGGTGAGGACCCCGGCGATCTCCTGGGTCATGCTGCTGGTGCGCCGGAGCTTCTGCCCGAACCGGATGATCGGCCAGACCGCGAGCGGGAAGGCGATGAACGCGACGAGGGCCAGCTTCCAGTCCCTGTAGAAGACCACCGCGATCAGGAAGATCGCGGCGAAGGAGTCCTTGATGAGGCCGCTGGCCGCGTCCGTGATCGCTCCCTGCATCAGCCCGACGTCGTTCAGCACCCTCGATATCAGCGTGCCCGTGGGGTTCCGGGAGTAAAAGGAAAGGGAGAGCGACTGCATGTGCCTGTACAGGTCCTGCCGGATGTCGCGGATGACCCGCTGTCCCGCATCGCTCATGAGGTACTGCTGGCCGAACTCGAATATCCCTTTCAGGAGGTACGCCACGAGGACGAGCAGCGGGATCAGCGTCAGGCGCGTGGGATCCTTCTTGATGAAAACGTCGTCGAGGGCGGGCTTGACGAGGAACGCGATCGCCCCCTGGAACGACGAGACGAACACCATGAAGACGGCCGCCAGCCCCAGCTTCCCGGCGTACGGACGAACGTACGCCAGCATCCTCTTGTAGATTTTCACGTCCACGGTCCGTCCGCCTCCCTGGCCACCATGTCGACCACTGCCCGGCTCGGGCCCGGCCCGCGAAGCCGGTCCCGAAGGGAACTGCAGCGTTTCCGAAGCCCGGCCAGCTTCCCGGGATCATCGAGGAACCCGCAAAGGACCTCCGCGATGCGATCCGGCCGGCAATCGTCCTGGATCAGTTCCGGCAGGAAACCTTCCCCCGCCACGATGTTGGGCAGCCCGATCCGGTCGACCTTCGCCAGCAGCCGGCCGATCCAATAGGTGACCCGGGACGTCCGGTAGACGATGACGGAAGGGACGCCCAGCAGCGCGAGCTCCAGCGTGGCCGTCCCGGACACCGTGACCGCGGCGGTCAGCCCCCGGTACATCAACTGCCGCTCCGCGTCCACGAGGGTCACCGGTATCCCGGCCCCCTCGAGGTGCCGCCCGATCCGTTCCCGGAGCGACCGGCCGGCGACCGGCAGCGCGAAATGGACTTCGGGAAACCTCTTCAGGACTTCCCTCGCGGCGGACAGGAGGATCGGAAGGTGCGTCGAGATCTCTCCGGCGCGGCTGCCCGGGAGCAGTCCGATCACCGTTTTCCCCCCGGGGATGCCGAACCTCGCCGGATCGGGCTCCGCCTCGAGCCACGGCTCCAGCTCATCGAGGAGGGGATGCCCTGCGAAGACGGCGTTCACCCCGTATTTCCGCAACAGGGTCTCCTCGAAAGGGAACAGGACGACCGCCCCGCGCGCGAACTTCGCGATGGTCCTGGCGCGGCCGGTCCGCCAGGCCCACAGCTGGGGAGGGATGTAGTAGATCACCGGGATCCCCCGCTTCCGGGCGGCAAGCCCCACGCGGAAGTTGAATTCCGGAAAATCGACCAGCACCACGGCGCCGATATCGTCCTCCAGCAGGCGCCGCTTCGCCGCGGACAGTGCGTCCCGGATCGCGGGGAGGTGCGAAAGCACCTCCGTGAATCCCACCACGGAGATGTCCGCGTAGTCCCTCAAGAGCTTCACCCCTTGAGCCTCGAGCCGCGGACCGCCGATCCCCTCCATGGGCGCGTCCGGGAACCGCCGGCGGAACTCCCCGGCGACCCGGGCCGCGTACGTCTCCCCGGACGGCTCCCCGCAGAGGAGGAAAAGCGTCTTGGGCATTTCCTACCTCATCACACCCCGGGTGCTCGACCGGACGAATTCCACCAGGTGCTTGACCTCGGGGAGAGGCGGAAGCTCCGCCTCGGCCCGCGCAAGGGTGTCCTTCAGGTTGTCTTTCGACCGGAAGATCATCATGTACGCCCGCTTCAGGGCCGAAATCGTCTCCTCCGGAAACCGGTTCCGCTTCAGGCCGATCTTGTTCAGCCCGAACAGCCCATCCCCTTTCCTCTGCCGCCCGGGCGCCGCCGTGACGTAGGGGGGAACGTCTTTCGACACGCCGGACATTCCCCCGATGATGCAAAGGGTGCCGATCCGGACGAACTGGTGCACCGCGCTCAAGCCCCCGATGATCGCGCCGTCCTCCACCGTGACATGCCCCGCGAAGGTCGCGGCGTTGGCCATGATCATCCGGTTCCCGATGTGGCAGTCGTGCGCGACGTGGCAATACGCCATCACCATGTTGTTGTCCCCGAGGCGGGTGATCCCCCCTCCCTCGGCGGTTCCCCGGTTCACCGTGGCGAATTCCCGGACGATGTTGTTGTCGCCCATCTCCACCCAGGTCTCCTCCCCGCGGAACTTCAGGTCCTGCGGCGGCCCTCCGACCGCCGCGAACGGGTAAAGGCGGTTCCCCTTCCCCATCCGGACGTGGGACTCGACGAGGGCGTGCGCGCCGACGCTGCATCCGTCCCCGATGGTCACCTTCGGGCCGATGACGGCGTACGGGCCTACCGTAACGTCCCTTCCGAGCTCCGCTCCCGGGTCGATGATCGCGGTCGGATGGATCATTTCCCCTCCCCCCCGTGCTCCTGCATCACGCTGTTGAAGATCGAGGCGGTGATGTCCGCCTTCGCCACGACGACGTCGCCGACCTTCACCACCCCGTGCATTTTCCATATCGGCCCCTTGTGGGCGATCACGTCGACCTCGATCCGGAGCTGGTCCCCCGGGACCACCGGGCGTTTGAACTTGGCGTTATCGATTCCCCCGAAGTATGCGAGCCGTTTCTCTCCGCCCAGCGCCTTCAGCGCGAGGAGTCCCCCCACCTGGGCCATGGATTCGATGATCAGGACGCCCGGCATGACGGGATGCCCCGGGAAATGCCCCTGAAAGAACGGTTCGTTGATCGTGACGTTCTTGATCCCCACGATCCGCTTCCCGGGATCCAGTTCGACGACCCGATCCACCAGCAGGAAAGGATACCGGTGCGGCAGCAGGTCCATGATCTCCTGGCAAGAAATCAACTTATCCCTCCTCTTTCGCGGGTTTCCCCTCCTCGAGCCGCTTCACCCTCCGGAACAGCTCCGGCAGGGACGGCAGGAGCATTACCATCCGGAGCCACGTCTTGTGGGGCATCGCCGGGGCCCCGGACCACGCGGAGGTCTCCTTCGCCGTGATGGAAGAGGCCACCCCGGTCCTGGCGGCCAGCATGACGCCGTCCCCGACCTCGAGATGCCCCGCCAGCGCCGCCTGGCCGCCGATCATCACGCGGCTCCCCACTTTGCAGCTACCGGCTATTCCGGTCTGCGCGGCGATCACCGTGTCGTTCCCGATGACGACGTTGTGGGCCACCTGGATCAGGTTGTCGAGCTTGGTCCCCCGCCCGATGCGCGTGACTCCCAGGGCGGCGCGGTCGATCGTGGTGTTGGCCCCGATCTCCACGTCGTCGTCGATCTCGACGGTGCCGACCTGCAGGATCTTCCGGTACCCCTTCGCCGATGGGGCGAATCCGAACCCGTCGCTCCCGATGACGCAGCCCGAGTGAAGGATCGCCCGCTTGCCGATGCGCACGCCGTGATACAGCGTCACGTGGGGACAGATCAGGCTGTCCTCCCCGACGGACGACCCCTTGCCGACATAGACGCCCGCGATCAGGGCGGCCCGGTCGCCCACGTCCGCCCCCTCCTCGAGGACGCAGAAGGGACCGATCGTGACGTCCTTTCCCAGCGTCGCCCCCGGGTGGACGCTCGCCATCGGGGACACCCCCGCGGGCGGCCGTTCCGGCGGATGGAACAGCTCCATGGCGCAGGCGAAGGCGTAATACGGGTTCGCCGCCAGCAGGAACGCGCACTCCGCCCCGGGCACCGGGTCTTTGGCGATCACGGCGGAGGCCTTCGTCCCGCGAACATGCACCGCGTATTTCGGGTTCGAAAGGAAGGTCACCTGCCCCGGCAGGGCATCCTCGATCGACGAAATGCCGTCCACCTCGCCGTCGGGACCCCGGAGCTCGGCGCCGATCTTCGCCGCGAGTTGGGATAAAAGGAACCTATTTCCCACTACCGGCCTCCTTTTTCGCTCCGGCCCCCTTTTTCACGGCCGGCTCCTTGGCGCCCGCCGGATCTTTCGGGACCTTGTTCACCAGTTCGAGGATGCGCGGCGTGATGTCCATGGAATCGGCGACATGGATCACCCCGGCGCCCCGCTCGAGCACCAGGTCGTACTTCTCGGCCTTCACCACGGCATCGACCTGGGACTCGATCTGCTTCAGGACCTCGCGGGTCAGCTCCCCCTGCCGCCCCTGCATCTCCTTCTCCCCTTCCTGGGTCAGCTTCCGCAATTCGATGACCTTGGCCTGGAGCGCCTCCTCCTTCTCCTTCAGCTTCTCCTTGCCGAGCATCACCTTCTGCTTGTCGATCTCCTCTTTGAGCTTCTTCGCCTCTTCCTGCTTCGTGTCGATGGTCTTCTTCAGCTCCTCGTACCGGGCTTCCATTTTCTTCTTCGCCGCTTTCCCCGCCTCGGACAGGTTCAGGACCTTGTTGATGTCGATGACCGCGACCCGGATTCCCTGGGCGAGAGACGTCCCCGCGAAGAGTACCGCCATAAAGACCGCACAGCAGATGATTCCCGTCTTCCGCATCGTTTCCGCTCCTTTACGCACTGTTTTTTCCTAGAACGCCGTGCCGATCGTGAACTCGAACACGCCCGCGGGTTCCCCCGGCGGGCGGTCGACGTTCCATCCGTACTCGAACCGCATGGGCCCCATCGGGGAGTACCAGCGGATTCCGACCCCGTACCCGATCCAGAGTCCATCGTTCTTGAAAGGCCAGTAATCCTGGTCCCAGGTGTTTCCGGCATCCACGAAAAACACCCCCTTGAATCCCGCCTCGGGGGCCAGGGGGACCGTGTACTCGAAGTTCATGATGAATTCCTTGTTCCCGCCGATATCGTCGCCCGTTTTCGGGTCCGTCGGGGAAATGGACCGGGCCTTGAACCCCCGGATGCTGTAAGGCCCCCCAAGGAAGAAACGCTCGTAAAGAGGCACCTCGCCCTTGGCCCACCCTCCGTCGGTGCTGATCACGTGCCCCCAGACGTAGTTCATGGAAAACGTCGAGTGCGCGGTCACCGGGAAGTACGCCTTGGCGTTGAGGATGTACTTCAGGAACTGGCTGTCCCCGCCCAACACCCCTCCGGCATACTGCACGGTGCCCGAAGTGACGGTGCCCTTCGACGGGTCGATGTACCGGTTGGTCGTGTTCCGGGTCAGGTTGAAGGTGACGCTGCGGGTCTTCTGCCACCCCTTTTCGATTTCTTCCTCGATGGTTTCCGACGGCTTCTCGTTTCCCACTTCCGTGATCAAGGTGTCGTCCAGCCCGAACAGCACGCTTGCGTGGACGAACCGGGACAGGTTTTTCCCCGTTCCGATCCTTCCCCCCTGGGATTCCTTCCCGAAATCCGTGTACTCGATCTCGGTTTTATAGAGGGCCATGAGCAGGCTGTAGTCCGTGTCCATGAAATAGGGGGCCGTGAAATCGAGCACATACATCGTCCGGCGCGATCCGAACTGGGACGACAGCGTCGCCTTCCATCCCCGCCCGAACAGGTTGTTCTCGCTCAACTGGATGACGCCGAAGATCCCGTCCATCGTGCTGTACCCCATCCCCCCGGACAGCGTGCCGGTCGGGGCCTCCTGGACCTCGACGTTCACGTCCATCTCCCCCGCCTTCTTCGACGGGGCGGTCGTCACCTTCACGTCCTTGTAGTAGGAGGTGCGCGTGAGGTTCTCCTTGCTCTCCTTCAGTTTCGTGGCGGAGTACGTCATGCCGTCCGCCACTTCGAGCCTCCTGCGGACGACGTGGTCGTACGTCTTCGTGTTCCCCGAAATCTCGACCTTCCCGAAACGGAACTTCCCTCCGCGATCGATGCGGTAGGTAACGTCCGCTACCGGGTAATTCTTCTGTTTTTCCACGCCGGGGGATACCAGCGCCTGGGCATATCCCTCGTCGTTCACCAGGGTGGTCAACGCGAGCAGGTCCCCCACGAGGATCTCCCGGTTGTAGATGTCCCCGCTTTTCAGCTTCACCGTCTTGCGCAACGTTTCCTCGGGGACGCCGGATTCCCCGGCGAAACGGATGGTCCCCAGGCGGTACTGCTTCCCCTCGAAGACCCGGATCGTGAGGACCAGCCCCTCTTTCCCCCGCTCGAACTTCGGGTCGAAGACTTTGGAATCGAGGAACCCGGAGTTCTGGTACATCGCCTCGACCTTCCGGAAGTCGTTCTCGAGGACGTCCCTCTTGACGATCCCGGACTGCGTGAGGAAGGTGAAGATCCCTTCCTCGGAGGTGTCCATCTCCTTCAGTATCTTCTTCCTGGAATAATACAGGTTCCCGGAAACGACGATCTTCTCGATCTTGAGCTTCGTCCCCTCCGAGACGCGGAAGGTCACCCGGATGGACCCGTCCGTGTCCTCGGTCACGGCGGACTCGACATTGGCATCAAAATATCCTTGATTTTGGCATACTTCCTTCAATTTTATCATCGATTCCTTTATCTTTTCCTCCTGATACAGGGAGCGCTCCTTCACCGTAAGCGCCTCCCGCAGGGAGGCCTGCTCCACGTCCTTGTTCCCCTCGATCGAGACCGCTCCGACGATCGGCTTTTCCGAAACGACGACCGTCAGGCGGAACCCTCCCGGCACTTCCTCGCTGTCGATGGTCACATCCCGGAAATACCCCATCCGGGAGATCGCCTTGACGTCGTCCCGGATTTTCCCGAGGTCGAGTTCCTGTCCCACCCGGGTGGACATGACCTGCCTTACGGCTTCCGGGGACACCCGTTTCGCTCCCTGCACGTCGATGGCGATCACGTTGAATCCTTCCCCGTAAACGGCCTCCGCCGCGATCAGCGCGAAGAGGAGGAGCGCCGCGGCGATCCGCGAAACGATCGCCGCATATTTCATTCCGCGATCCGCCCGTCGTCGATCCGGATCAACCGGTGCAGGCGGGAGGCCACCTGGTCGTTGTGGGTCACCATCAGGACCGACAGCCGCCGGGTGCGGTTCAGTTCGAGGAGGAGGCCGACCATTTCGGACGCCGTCCCCCGGTCCAGGTTCCCGGTCGGCTCGTCGGCCAGGAGCACGGACGGCTCCATCACGAGGGCCCTGCAGATCGCGACCCGCTGCTGCTCTCCCCCGGAGATCTCCCCCGACCGGTGGGTCGTCCTCTGCGACAGGCCGGCTTCGGACAGGAGGGCTTCCGCCCTTCGCCTGGCCTCGTTCTTGTCCAGGCCGGCGATCCTGCACGGGAGCATGACGTTTTCGAGGACGCTGAACTCCGGAAGGAGGTTGTGGAACTGGAAGACGAACCCGATCTTCCGGTTGCGCAGAGAGGCCAGCTGATCCTCGGGCAGCCCCGTGACGTCCTTTCCGTCGAACAGGATCTCCCCGGAGGTGGGCCGGTCGAGGGTCCCGAGGATCTGGAGCAGCGTGGTCTTCCCCGCGCCGGAAACCCCGACCACCCCCACCGTCTCCCCGCGCCGGATGTCCAGGGAAACGCCCTTCAGCACCTGGACGTCGTACCCGTCCCGGCGGAACACCCTCCAGACGTCCTTCGCGCTGAGGACGGGGACGTCATTCATACCGGATGGCCTCGGCGGGATCCACTCGAGCCGCCTGCGCGGCGGGGTACACGGTCGCGAGGAAACAGATCAGCACGGAGCTGACCACGACGAGAAGGACCGTCTTGAACTCCAGGTTCACCGGGAGCGTGGTGATGTAATAGACATCGCTCGGAAGCTGGATGAACTTGTATTTCCGCAGGATATAGCACAGGGCCGCGCCGAGGAAGGTCCCGAGCGCCGTGCCCGCCACGCCGATGATCAGCCCCTCGAGGGCGAAGATGCGGCGGATGGTGCGGCGCGTCGCGCCCATCGTCATCAGGATCGCGATGTCCTTGGTCTTTTCCATGACGACCATGATGAGCGTGCTGATGATGTTGAAGGCCGCCACCATCACGATGAGGACCAGGATGATGAACATCACGACCTTCTCGAGCTTCAGGGCGGAGAACAGGTTCCGGTTGCTCTGCATCCAGTCCTTCGCCCAGAAGGGGTACCCGAGGCCCGTCCGGAGGCGTTTCGCGACGTCGGCGGCCGCGTAGATGTCCCGGACCTTCACCTCGATCCCGGTGGCGCGCCCCTCCATCCCCAGGAGGCGGCCCGCCTCGTCGAACGCCACGTAGGCGAACGTCGCGTCGTACTCGTACATGCCGGACTCGGAGATCCCCGCCACCCGGAACCGCGCGGTCTTCGGGAAGGCCCCCAGGGGGGTGATCGACCCGCCCGGCACGAGGACCTCGACGATGTCGCCCCGGCCCACCGCGAGGTTTCCGGCGAGCTCCTTGCCGAGGATGACTCCCGGGAGGGAGCCCTCCGCCGCCCGGTGCAGATCTTCGAGCTTCCCCGACCGCAGGTCCCTGGCGAGGCGGGTGACCTCCCCGATCGTGGCGGTGTCCACCCCCCGCAGCACGCCCCCGACCGATCCGCTCCCGGAGGAGATCATCACCTGGCTGAAAACATACGGAGAGGCGGCCACGACGCCGTCGACCTTCCGCACGATCTCCGCCGCGCGGAACGGGCTCGGGATGGACCCTTCGAGGCTGGTCACGTGGACGTGCGCCGTCGCCCCCAGGATGCGGTCCTTCAGCTCGCGCTCGAATCCGCTCATCACCGCCAGCACGATGATCAGCGCCATGACGCCGACGGCGACCCCGCCGACGGAGATGAACGTGATGATCGAGATGAAAGTCTGCTTCCGCTTCGCCAGGAGATATTTCTTGGCGATGTGAAGCTCGACGGGAACGCGCAACCTGCCCTACCCCTCTTTCCTGAGCTGCGGGAACAGGATCACCTCGCGGATCGACGCCGAGTCGGTGAGCAGCATCACGAGCCGGTCGATGCCGATCCCCTCGCCCGCCGCCGGGGGCATCCCGTATTCGAGGGCCCGGATGTAATCGTCGTCGAGGAAATGCGCTTCCTCGTCCCCCCGTTCCCTGCGGCGCAACTGCTCCTCGAACCTGCCCTTCTGGTCCGCCGGGTCGTTGAGCTCGGAAAACGCGTTGGCGATCTCCCGCCCCCTGACGATCAGCTCGAACCGGTCCACGATGTGCGGGCGGCGGTCGTTCCGCCGCGACAGCGGGGAAACCTCTATGGGGTACTCGGTCACGAAGGCGGGCCCCTCGATCCGGCGTTCGGCGACCTCCTCGTAGATGGCCGCCAGCAGGTCTCCGGGAGCGGCCGTCTCCGCGTTCGGGACATGGTGCTCCCTGGCCATCTCTCTCAGGAATCCTTCCTCCGAAAGCTTCTCCTCCGGGACTCCCCCGTAACGGGCGACGGCCTGCGCGACGGTAATCCGTTCCCATGGGGGGGTGAAGTCGACAACCTCCCCCTGGTATTGAAACTTCATTTCCCCGAACAGTTCCTTCGCCAGGGAGGAAAACATGTCCTCCGTCAGGTTCATCAGGTCCTCGAAGGTGGCGTACGCCTGGTAGAACTCGATCATCGTGAACTCGGGGTTGTGCTGGGTGTCGATCCCCTCGTTCCGGAAGTTCCGGTTGATCTCGAACACCCGTTCGAGCCCCCCGACGAGCAGGCGCTTCAGGTACAGCTCGGGGGCGATCCGGAGGTAGAGGTCCATGTCGAGGGCGTTGTGGTGGGTGATGAACGGCTTCGCGGTGGCGCCCCCCGCCACCGGCTGCATCATCGGGGTTTCCACTTCGAGGAAATCCCTTTTGGTGAGGTAATCGCGCAGGAAGGCGATGATCCGGTTCCGCTTCACGAAGATCCCGCGGACCTCCTCGTTGACGATCAGGTCGACGTACCGCTGCCGGTAGCGCGTCTCCACGTCGGAAAGGCCGTGCCACTTCTCCGGCAGGGGACGGATCGACTTGGTCAGCAGGCGGAAGCGCTTCGCGTCGACGGTCAACTCCCCCGTTTTGGTGACGAACAGGTCCCCTTCGACCCACAGGATGTCGCCGACGTCCACGGACCTCTGGAAACGGTCGTATTCGGCCTCGCCCAGATTATCCTTCTTCAGGTACGCCTGCAGCCGGCCGGAGCGGTCGGAAAGCACCGCGAAGGCGGCCTTTCCGAAGCGGCGCAGCGCCATGATGCGGCCCGCGATGTCGACCCGGACCAGGTTCGCCGCCAGCTCCTCGTGGGTCCGGCCCGTCGCCGCCTCGCGGGCGGCGGCCGCGGTCCATCCCACCCGCTGGTCGTTCGGATACGGGTCCGCCCCCGCTTCCTTCATTTCCTCGAGCTTGCGGATCCTGTCCCGCATCAGGTCGTTCCGTTCTTCCGTCACTCCGCGCCCCCCGTCTCTCCCCCCGACTTCCTGCCGAGCAGGAACTTCCGGATGAATTCCATGATGTCCCCGTCGAGGACGGCTCCGACGTTCCCGGTCTCGTGCCCCGTGCGGTGGTCCTTCGCCATCTGGTACGGCGCCAGCACGTACGAGCGGATCTGCGACCCCCAGGCGATGTCCTTCTTCCCCTTGTGCTCCTCCATCGCCTTCTCCGCCCGCTGGCGCATTTCCAGCTCGTACAGCTTCGAGCGGAGGATCTTCATCGCCATCGCCTTGTTCTTGTGCTGGGACCGCTCCTGCTGGCAGAGGACGACGATCCCCGACGGGATGTGGGTCACGCGCACCGCCGATTCGACCTTGTTCACGTGCTGCCCCCCGCTCCGCCCGACCGGAGGGTGTCGATCCTCAGGTCGCCATCGTTGATCTGGATGTCCACGTTGTCGTCGATCTCGGGCGACACGAAAACGGAAGCGAAGGAGGTGTGACGGCGCTTGTTGGCGTCGAACGGCGAGATCCGGACCAGGCGGTGGACGCCGCTTTCCGCCTTCATGTAGCCGTACGGATGGTCGCCCGACAGGAGGAACGTGGCGGACTTGACCCCCCCCTCGTCCCCGTCCTGGCGTTCCGCGAGCTCCAACCCGAACCCGTACCGGTCCGCGAACCGGGAGTACATCCGGACCAGCATTTCCGCCCAGTCCTGCGACTCCCTGCCGCCGGCGCCCGCGTGGATGGTGGCGATGGCGTTCCGCGCGTCGTTTTCCCCGGCCAGCATCCGCTCGAGCTCGGTCGAATCGAGCGCTTCGGAGACCTTCTCCAGATGCTGCTCGATCTCCCCGTTGAGAGCTTCATCGCCGGACTCGGTGGCCAGATCCAGGTATGCCTTGAGGTCCGCGATGGAGGAGGACAGGGACGTCCACTTCCCGAGGAGCGTTTCGATGCCCTTCCGTTCCCGAAGCAGCCGCTCCGCCGCCTCGGGGGAATCCCAGAATCCCTCCCGCGCGGCCTCCGCTTCCAGCTCCTTCAAGCGCTCCGACTTTGCATCTACCTCAAAGGTAGCCCCGTAGCGCGTTGAAGCGCGCCTCAAGAGCCGCCGTCTTTTCTTCCAGGAATCCCGAAGCCATGAAGTCCTCGCAGTGGGAAAAATAGCGTGAAAAGAGAGATTATAATACAGGAAATCCCAAATATTTCCCCCGTTTTTGCGTAAACCGTACGGGTCGTCCCGGGGTGGACCTCGGCGACCAGGACCGCCCTCCGGAACAGGGCGGCGGAAGCGACGATCCCGCCCCCGGAATCGATGAACGCGCTGATCCCGGAATTCGCCGCGCGAAGCATGGGCCGCCTCAGCTCCACGCACCGCATGCGGGCCATCGCAAGGTGCTGGTGGGGCGCGACCGTGTCGCCGAACCATGCGTCGTTCGTGACGTTCACGAGCACGGTCGCCCCTTGACGGACCGCGTCCCGCAGGATCCCCGGGAAGATCGCCTCGTAGCATATGGACGCGGACACCCGCGCCCCCTCGACGACGAACATGGAAGGGGCCGTCCCCGAGGAGAAATCCTCCGCCCCGACCGTCAGCTTCTGCACGAAGAAGAGCGCCTTCCGCAACGGGATATATTCCCCGAACGGGACGAGGCGCCGCTTGTCGTACCGTCCGGCGAGCACCCCTTTCCCGTCGACGTGGAAGACGCTGTTGTAGAACTTCCCTCCTCCGGCCGGATCGTACCACGGCGCCCCGAAGATCAGCGGGATCCCCGTCCACGCCGCGATCCCGTCGACGCGGCGGGACAGTTCCCCTTCCCAGCCGTAGAAGAAGGGGGCGGCGGTCTCCGGCCAGATCACGGCCTTTGCGCCCGCGGCACGCGCCTCCGCGGTCAACTTCCTCGTAAATCCTTATTGTTTCCAGCTGATTGGCAGGATCCCACTTGACCGACTGATCGACCCCGCCCTGCGCGATTCCCGCTCGAAAGGTTCCCTGCGCGGTTCCCGGCGGATCGGAAACCGGCGATGCCGCGATTCCGTAGACGAGGAGGAACAGGACCGATGCGGCGCCGGGGGCCATCCGCGGGAGCGCCGCGGCGAACGAGCGCTCCGACCAGCGTTTCCCGGCAAGGTACAGGGAGACCCCGCAGAGCGCCAGGAGGAACGACAACCCGTACACGCCGGCCAGGTCCGCCGCCTGCCTCAAAGGGCCGCTACCCGCCAGACCGTACCCCAGGAGCATCCAGGGGAATCCCGTGAACAGGAACGTCCGAGCGAGCTCGAGCCCCGCCCACAGCAGCGGGAACGCCCACAGCCCGCGGTCGCCGAAACGGTCCGCGAGCCGGCGGGCCGCGGCGGCCGCGACGGAGATCCAGGCGCCCAGGTAGGCGGAAAGGAGGAACGCGGCCAGGCACCCGAGCGGCCAGCCGAGCTTTCCCTCGACGGCGATGGTGTGCGATATCCAGTAGTACAAGGGCAGGCTCCCCGCCGTGCCCGCCGCCCATCCCCGCCAGGCGGCGCCGCGCACCGACCGCGACCGGACCGCCAGGTCCAGGAGCGGCGCCATGCAGACGAACGACATGCCGGGAACGTCGTACCCGGGCATCCCCCCGGCGTACGTCAGCGCGAACAGCGCTACGGCCAGGACGGTCCGGGTGTCCGGCGCGCGTCGATTCCCTTTCACTTCCGCGATTCCTTCCGTTCGTCCAGGAGGACCCGCCGGAACAGCAGGAGCTCCTTCCGGCGCATCCTCCGCCCTTCCGCGCCGCCCGAAACGTGTTCGTACCCCGCCAGGTGGAGAATGCCGTGGAGGATGAAGTAGAAGACCCTCTCTTCCGGTGTCTCCCGCCAGTTTTCCGTCTGGGCGAGGCAGGTGGGCGCCGAAACGAGGATGTCGCCCGATATCGTGCCGCCCCGCACGGGCGGGGCGTCCTCGTCGGGGAAGGACAGGACGTTCGTCGGGCGGTCCCTCCCCAGGAATTCCCGGTTCCAGCGGGAAATGGCCGCATCCCCGACGATGCGGATCCGGAGATCCGCCCCCGCCGCCGGAAGGAGCGTCAGCGCCCTGCGGGACAGTTCCCCGATGCGCTTTCCGGAAAGCGGCGCGGGACGCAGCTCCTGCCGGACGCCGACCCGGTATCGGCCCCCTTCCCTTCTCAAGAGACCTCGCCGGAAAGCCCCATGCCGCTCGCGGGGTAGTCGACACGCCTGTGCGCGATGGCGATGAGGACCTGGGTGATCGCGCCCCCGACGGCGTGCAGGTCGCGGAGCGTCATCTCGCATTCGTCCAGCTGCCCGTCGAGGTAGGCCCGGTTGACGATCCCCGTCACGGTTTCCTCGACCTCGTGCGCCGAGGGGTTCCGCAGGCTCCGGACGGTCGCCTCGGTCGCGTCGGCCAGCATGACGATCGCCGCCTCGCGAGTCCTCGGCCGGGGGCCGGGGTAGCGGAACATCTCCTCGGACGCCTTCCGGTCGAGGATCATCGGCTTCGCCTTGTCGAGGAAGCAGTACAGCAGGCTCGTCCCGTGATGCTGCCCGATGATCTCGACGACGCGGTCGCCCAGGCCCGCTTCGCGCGCCATCCGGACCCCCTCCTTCACGTGGGAAAGGATCACCGTCCGGGAAAGGCCCGGCGTCAGCGCGTCGTGGACGTTTTCACCGCCGACCTGGTTCTCGGAGAAGTACTGCGACTTCCCGATCTTCCCGACGTCGTGGTAGAGCGCCGCGACGCGGCACAGCACCGGGTTGGCGCCGATGGCATGAGCGCCCGCCTCCGCCAGCGTCCCCACCACGACGCTGTGGTGGAAGGTCCCGGGCGCGAAGACCATGAGCCGAGACAACAGGGGATGGCTCGTGGAAGCCAGTTCCATCAGCCGGATGTCGCTCGCATAGCCGAAGGCGTACTCGGCGACCGGCAGCACGCCGAGGGCGATCGGGCCGGCCAGGAACCCGGTCATGGCCCCGAGCAGCGCGGCCGCCGGGACATCCCCGGCGCCGTGGAAGGCGAATTCGAGCGTCATCGCGGCGAGGGCGCAGACGGGGGCGGTCTGCACGCCCGCCAGGAGCATCCCGTACCGGTCCGCGATCCTCCCGGCGCGGGAAGCGCCGGCGGTCCCCGAAAGCAGGAGAAACAGAAGCTCGGGCCAGTGCCCCGCCACGGCGGCGGCGGAAAGGACCGACGCGGCAACGGTGAACAGGATGGAGGTCTCCGAGTTGATGAGGACCCGCGCGACCATCGCGAAAGCGGGGATCGGGATCAGATAGGCGAACACCCGGGGGGCCGCCACCCCCTTGAGGGCCGGCGTCGTCGCGAGGATCTCGAGCACCGCCTTCGCGAGGAAGAACAGGAGCAGCGCGAGGGAACACAGGAACAGGAAGTCCCGCGCCGCCAGGCGGACCTTGCGGACCTCCCGCCCGGCGAACCCGAACCATTCCTTGAGGAAGAGGGACACCGCCAGCGTGAGGGCGACCGCGCCGACGAACGGGAACAGCTCGCCCCACCGCCTCGCGGAACGCGGCATGAGCTCCTTCCCCCAGAGGTAGAAGAGGATCGCGAAGATCGCCGACGACCCCACGGTCAGCACCAGAAGGCGCGCGTACCGGAAGGACCGCCTGCGCCCGTTCATGCCGGGGACGTTATCCCTGGTCCCGTCTTTCGAACCGCTCATAGGCCTTGATGATCTCCTGGACGATCGGATGCCTCACCACGTCGATGTCGGTGAAACGGCAGAAACGGATGCCGGCCACCCCGTCGAGGATCGCGATCGCCTCGTTCAGCCCCGAGACCTTGCCGGAAGGGAGGTCGATCTGGGTGATGTCCCCCGTGACCACCGCCTTCGACCCGAACCCGATCCGGGTGAGGAACATCTTCATCTGCTCGGAAGTCGTGTTCTGCGCCTCGTCGAGGATGACGAAGGCGTCGTCCAGCGTCCGCCCCCTCATGAAAGCCAGCGGCGCGACCTCGATGGTGCCGCGCTCCATGAGTTTCGCCGCCTGCTCGTACTCGAGCATCGTGTACAGGGCGTCGTGCAGGGGGCGAAGGTACGGGTTCACCTTCTCGGCCATGTCCCCCGGGAGGAAGCCCAGCTTCTCGCCCGCCTCGACCGCCGGGCGCGCCAGCACGATCCGCTTGACCTCTTTCCGCTGAAGGCAACCCACGGCCATCGCCATGGCAAGGAAGGTCTTTCCCGTCCCCGCGGGCCCCACGCCGAACACGATGTCGCAATCCCGGATGGCGTCCAGGTAGCGTTTCTGGGCGACGCTCTTGGGCGTGATCAGGCGGTTCCGCGCGGAACGGAAGACGACGTCCTGGAACACCTCGGAGACGTCCGCGTTCCGGTCCCCCGAGACGATCCGCACCGCCGCCACGACGTCGTTCCCCGCGACGGGGATCCCCCGGCGGATGACCCGGTACAGCCCCGAGAGGACCTTCCCGGCGATCTCCACCTGGATCGGGTCCCCGGAGACGTGCGCCTCGTCCCCTCCCGGCCGGATCTCGACCCCCAGGTGCTTCTCGAGCGTCTTCAGGTTCGCGTCGTGCACGCCGAACAGGTCGGGAAGGACCGAAGGGTCCTCGAAGCGGAACGTGTCCTCCTTCATCAGAAGAAACCCGCCCAGCCCGTGAACATCTCCGACGCGACCGGGGACAGGAACATCTTCCGGATCCACAGGAGGACCACGACGGCCGCCCCGGCCCACAGCAGCGCCTTGCCCCACGCAAGCCGTCTCGAGAACAGCAGATGCTCCCGGATCCGCTGCACGGTGTCGGTTTCCGGAACCGCGGCCGACTCGATGTCGATCAGCCCCCTCTCGTTGAGGGCGGAAAACGCCTTGATCCCTTCGAACCCGGTCAGGCACGCCTTCCGGAACACCCGGTCCGGCTCGTCGGAGAACTCGAGCGCCTTCCAGATGAGCCGTTCCAGCTCGGAGAAGGAGTAGGGATCGACCCGCTCCCCCTTGCGCCGATGGACCCGGTAATTCCCCGGGGGGAACTTCTGCCGATAGATGGGATACTCGTCCAGGAACTGCATCCCTTCCATCATGAGGACGTCCGGCCGGATCGGCTCCCCCGCCCAGGCGGCGGGACGGACGGCGAACCCCTCGAACTTGTACGTGCCTTCCTTGAAGGTCAGGGCATCGAACAGGCACTCCTTGATCTGGAGCACGAGGTATCTCGAGACGACCTCCTTCGGGACCATGCCGCGGTCCACCAGGATCTCGCCGATCTTCTTTCCCCCGCCCCGTCCCCTCGCTTCCAGCACGCGTTTCAGCTCGCCGTCGGTGATGTAGCCGGCGTCCCGGAACATCACGCCCAGGAGGGAACGGTGCTCCCGCCCCGGCTGGACGGGCTGGACGTCGACGATCCGCCCTTCCGAGAAGAAGAAATCGGTCGCCCGGTCCTCGCAGGAAATGGTGAGGGCCCCGCTCTTCCCCTGGGACGAGATCAGCTGGAAGATGTCCGGGATGCTGAAATCCGCTATCGCACCCTGCAAGATCCTCTACCTCCGCGGCACGATGTTGTAGGTGAACTGGAGGGAGCCGAACGATTTCCAGCTCCAGGCCGCCCCGAAGATCCATAGGACGACCACCGCCGCGAGCGCCCCCTTCGCGATTCCGTCCATCATCTCGGAGATCAGCGGGGGGACCGTGTCGCCCGCGCCCATCGAAACGGTGAGGACCCCGAGCGCCAGGGAGAGCAGGATACCGTAGACCATGGAGGAAACGCTTTTCCCCGCCCAAAGCGCCCCGGCCCCCGGGACGAAGACGGAGCAGGCCCGCACGTAGCGGCGATGCATGGTGATCGTCAGGAGCCGCTGCTCCCGTTCCTCCCCCGCCCGGATTCCCCCGCCGACCTGCGCCCGGCACTGGTTGCAGATGTCCGTGGCCTCGGCGCCCCCCACGACCAGGGTGCGGGTGCCGCAGGACCGGCAGGTGCCGTGCATCCAGATCTTCGTCGAGAGCGGTTTCCACAGCAGCATCCAGAACACGCCGATCGCGAGGAGCACCGGGGCCCATTTCACGGACAGCGGCCGGAAAAGGAAACGGAAGACGGACCCGTCACCCCCGTCCCGAAGCCATTCCCCGCGCGGGGTGAACAGGTCTTTCCAGATATCCCGGACGAGCAGAGGCGAAGGCACCAGTTCGCCGTGCGTCATCTCCTCCGCCCGGTAGTCGAAGAACCGGAGCTCGCGCAGGCTTCCCCACGCCGCTTCCTGCACCCTGGCAGCATCCTCCAGGCGGAACGTCCTCAGGTACATCTGGTAGGAATTCCAGTACGCCGGCCCCCCCTGCGGGCCCTTCGACACGGCCTTCTCGAAATCCTCGAGCGCTTCCGACGTCTTCCCTGTCCGCTGCCGGACGATGCCGCGGTTGTTGTACCCCGCCGATGGGTCCTTCGCATCCCGGATCCATTCGGTCCACAGCGATTCGGCCGCATCGTTGTTCCCGGCCTGCATCTCGGCCCTCGCGCGGGCGAACCGCACCATCTCCGCCCACCGGGAGCCCTCGAACGGGTACGTGGAGTCCGATTCCAGGCGGGGCCATTCCCGGACGCAATACCCTTCCCCCCCGAGCCACCCGCCGCTGCGCGCCTCGCCGGCGTATTTCGTGAACGAGTGGAGGGCCCCCCCGCAGACGGTGACCGCCGCGAGAAGCAGGATCGAGACGATCCCCATGACGATTTCCCACCGGCGAAGGTATCCGGCGGACAGGAACAGCCAGAAGACCACGGCCGCCCCGATGCCGACCCCCCCCAGGATCGGGAGGAAGAAACACGCGAAGAAGGCGGCGAACGCGAAAAGCCCGGGACGCGGAAACTTATTGAAGAGACGGGAGAAATCGGAGGTCAAGGCCGGCTGCGCCCTCAACAGCAGGGAGATGGCGGTCCAGACCGCGAACCAGGACGCCGCCGCGATGAAGCACAGGAAGATCCATGCGGCGCACCCGAGCAGGCTCGGTCCGTACCGGCGAAGCGCCCCTTCGATCCCTTCCAGGTCCGTGAGCAGACGCCCGATCCGGAGCGTCGACAGGTCTTCCTTCAGCAGCCACGCCCAGAGCGCCAGGGAATACGGGGCGACGCGGGTCACCGGGCGAAGCACCCCGCCCGCCTTCTTTTCCCAGCCTTCCTTGCGGGCACGCTCGAAGATCCGGTCCGGCACGTCGTTCATGGAAACGATCGAATGGTCGAGCATCGCCTTCCGGAGCGCCTGGACCTCCGGCTCGAGCAGTTCTTCCTTCCCGGGTTCCGCCGTCTCCACCAGGCGAAGGGCCTGGCTCCTCACGTCCGCCGGGTAGCCCGGAAACGGCTCCGCGGCCATCCCCCGGAACGGGACGCAGGCAAGGAGGAACAGGACCGAGGCGATCCCCCAGACCCATTCAGCCCGTTTTATATCCCTTTGAGTCATAACCAATTATGCTACCATTTGTTCAAGGAATTTTCTCCCAATGGACGATTTCCGCAAACTGGTCGACATCATGACGCGCCTCCGGGCCGAGGGCGGGTGCGAATGGGACCGGGCCCAGACCCACGAGACCCTGAGGCAGTACCTCGTCGAGGAAACGCATGAAGTGATCGACGCCATCCGGCGCCGGGATCCCGGTCCGCTCTGCGAGGAGCTGGGCGACCTGCTTCTCCAGGTCCTGTTCCACGCCCAGATCGCCCGGGAACACGGGGAATTCGACATCCACGACGTGATCTCCTCCATCACGGAAAAGATGATCCGAAGGCATCCCCACGTCTTCGGGGACGCCCGCGCCGACGATCCCGAAGCGGTCACCGCCCAATGGGAGCATATCAAGCGCACGGTCGAGAACCGGGAGCACGGATCGATCATCGGGGGTGTCCCCCGGGATTTCCCGTCCCTTTTGAGGGCGGTGAAAATGTCCCGGAAGGCGGCCCGGGCCGGGTTCGACTGGGAGCGGCCGGAACAGGTCCTCGACAAGGTGGAGGAAGAGGTTTCGGAGCTCAAGGAAGCGATGGCGGGCGAAAAACCCGACCGCATCGAGCACGAACTGGGCGATACCCTCCTTGCCCTGGCCAATCTCGCGAGGTTCCTGCACATCGATCCGGAAGTCGCAATGATCGCTGCGAACGACCGGTTCGAGCGGCGGTTCCGGGAGATGGAGAAAATCGCTTTAAATACAGGCATTACCATCGAAAATTCCGACATGCGCACATTGGACGGGCTATGGGAAATGGCCAAGAAGGCCACCTCGTGAATCCGGAAATTTATTCCACATCATCTGTGGAGAATCTGTGGACTCCCCTGTTGAATTTCGAGACCGGCGTCGCCTGGATAGAGCGTTGTGCGGATTGCCCATATATTAGGCACACCGGATTCGGGAGAACGAATTTCTCCGGGATGGGCACCGCTTCCCTGAAATGAATTACAGTCAGTGCTTGCGGCCCGTTTTCTTTTTGACTTTTCCACCGGCCTGGTATTAAATTAGTTTTCCACTAATAACGGAACCCGTTTCCTAATGGAGGCACATTTGGGCAAGATAGCGTCGGGCATAAAGCGGCACAAGCAGAGCCTGAAGCGGCGGATCCGCAACAGGCATGTACGTTCCACGGTGAAGACCATCGTGAAGGAAGTCCGCGAGGGAATCGAGGAAGGCGCGGGAAAAGGCGCGGAACTGCTCGTGAAGGCCGCGTCGGTCATCGCGAAGGCCGGATCGAAAGGCGTCCTCCACAAGAAGACGGCGTCCCGCAAGATCTCCCGCCTGGCCAAGGCCGTCAACAAGGCCGGCAAATAAAAACCGGTACGTCCTAAACCAGCACCGACAGCAAACGAATCTCGCAGACCTGACGGGGGGAGAGCCTGCTCTCCCCCTTCATTTCCCTGTCGATTCTCGACAACGCCTCGAAGAGCTCCGCCGCGCGGGCGGGTGAAATCGACGCCCCTTTCCCCCGGACCCGTTCCCTGAGGTGCCACGCCAGGGCGCCGTTCAGCTGGTGGTACTCCTCGTCCTTGGCGGATTCCGCGAAACGCCGGAGCATGGCAAGGCACGCCGCGGCGTCTTTCCTCTCCAGCGCTTCCGCCAGGTGAAACGGGTTCACCTCGCCCCGGAAAACGCACACGGCCCGGATATCCTCTTCCGTCACCGCATCCTTGCCGGCGGCGAACGCCAGCACCTTCCCCAGCTCGGCACCGAGGGCCTCGAAAGAACCGCCCGTCCACCTGGCGAGGAACGCCGCGGAATCGCGGGATAGCGACATGCCCGCCCCTTTCGCAGCGGTGGAGGCGTACCGCGCCAGAGCTTCCATCGCCTGGTCCTCCCTCGGGGCGGCGGACAGGAGGTTGGCGGTGCCGGAGAACGACTTGGCCTGCCTGTAATCGGTTCCGTGCAGGATCAGCATCGCGGACGGTTCGGGAGCCGCCAGGTACTCCTTGATCTCGTCACGGTGGGCCTTTTTCATTTCCGCGAGATCCGGGAGGACGAAGATCCTTAAGGAGGAAAAGAACGACGGGGAACGCCATGCGATCGTGGGGGATTCCCGTTCCAGGTCCGTCATCGTCCACCGGAACGTCTCGAAGGATACCCCTTCGGCGCGCAGCCGCCGTTCCCATTCCTCCGCGAGGAGGCCGGCGAGGCCGGTGCCGGCGCCATGGAGGAAATACGCGGGAGCGGGGGGACCGCCGGTCCACGCCTTGAAAAACGACGTGTCCGCGCCCGGCTTCACAGGATCAGGCGGATCGTCTGGGCCATCCGCAGCACCATGCGCCGAACGGTCTCCTCGAAGGCCGCCCGGCGGTTCGACGCCGTGTACTGCGCGTCCGCCCCGGAATAGTAGGATACGGTCTCGACCAGCTCCTCGTCCTTCCAGAGGACGGCGCCCATCCGCGTATCGACCACGCGGACCTCGACCAGCAGGGTGAACCGGTTCTCCAGCGCGAACCGGCCCGCGGTGTGCGAGAAGACGTCGTCCCGGAACTCCCGCACCTTGCCGGACACCACGAAGTCGGCCCCCACCCGTCCGAACGATCCCTCGAACCCGCGCCGGCGCAGCTCTTCCCGCAGCCTGGCGGCGACGTAGGAGCCCGCGTCCGCCTCCGAGGAATCGTTCACGAACGGAGAAAGATCCACGCGGGCCGAGGGGTCCGCGAAACGGCCCTTCCCATCCGGCTGGAGACGGTATCCGCAGGACGCCGAGCCCA
Source organism: uncultured bacterium (assembly GCA_963741515.1). Lineage (GTDB taxonomy): Bacteria > Desulfobacterota > Deferrimicrobia > Deferrimicrobiales > Deferrimicrobiaceae > UBA2219. The sequence goes on along the minus strand of CAVUIA010000006.1, from coordinate 160,722 downwards.
GGACCAGCAGCAGGAAGAGTGCCGGGAGCGTACGGCGCATTCAGTTCGCCACGATGCTGTAGAGCTTCGCCGGCACGTAGATCGTCTTGCGGATCGTTTTCCCGGCGACATGCTCCTGGACGCGCGGCTCGGCCATCGCCAGGGCGCCGACCTCGTCCTCCTTCGCGCCGATCCCGATGACGATCTTCGCGCGGACCTTGCCGTTCACCTGCACGGCCACCTCGACCTGCTCCTCGCGCGCGATGGCGGCATCGGCCTCGGGCCAGGGCCTCGTGCACAGGAGCCCTTTCCCTCCGATCCGCACCCACAGCTCCTCGGCGACGTGCGGCGCGAAGGGCGCCAGCATGTGAAGCAGGATCTCGATGGCCTCCCGGAGGGCTCCGGCGGTCGCGGGGTCTTTCCACGCGGCGGCGTCGACGAGGTAGAGAAGATTCACCATCTCCATGACCGCCGAGATCGCCGTGTTGAAATGGAACCGCTCCTCGATATCCCCCGTCACCTTGAACAGCGTCCGGTGGGTCGCCTGCCGGATCCGGCGGACCTCCCCGGAATCGTCCCACGAAAGGGGCGCGGCGGCGATCGCCTCGGCGTTCTGGGCCACGAGCCGGTAGACCCGCCCCAGGAACCGGTACGCGCCCTCCACCCCCTGCTCGCTCCAGTCGAGGTCCCTTTCCGGGGGAGCGGCGAACAGGACGAACACGCGGGCGGTATCGGCGCCGTACCTGGCGATCAGCTCGGAGGGCTCGACGACGTTGCGCTTCGACTTCGACATCTTCATCGACCGGCCGACGTTCACCTTCTCCCCGCACTGGCGGCACAGCCCGTTTTCGTCCACTTCCTCCTTGTATCGCCAGCCGTGCTTGGGACATTCGGCGGTCTGCATGCAGACCATTCCCTGGGACAGCAGCCGCAGGAACGGCTCGTTCCCCGGCGCCAGCCCCTTGTCCCTGAGATACCTGTGGAAGAAACGGGCGTAGATCAGGTGCATGCAGGCGTGCTCCACACCGCCCACATACTGGTCCACGGGGGCGAAGCGGCGCATCTTCTCCGGATCGAGGGGCGCCTTGTCGTTCTTCGAGTCGATATACCGGAGGAAATACCAGCTCGACTCGACGAACGTGTCGAACGTGTCCGTCTCCCGGCGGGCCGGTTTCCCGCATTCCGGGCACGGCACGCGCAGCCACTCCTCCACGGCGGCCAGGGGGTTCCCCCGCTCGCGGGAATAGACGATGTCCTCAGGAAGGACGACGGGCAGCTCCGTTTCCGGCACGGGAACGATGCCGCACGCCTCGCAATGGATCACCGGGATCGGGCATCCCCAGTATCGCTGGCGGCTGACGCCCCAGTCGCGGAGGCGGTACTGCACCGTGGCGCGCCCCAGCCCCTTTCCCTCGAGGTGCCGGGTGATCGCCCTCTTCCCTTCCTCGCTGTCGATCCCGTCGAATTCCCCCGAGCGGACCAGCTTCCCCGGTCCCTCGTGCGCGGCGGGCATCGACCCGCCGTCGAGCGCCTCGCCCTCCGGCTGGACCACGACGACGATCGGGAGGCCGTACTTCTTCGCGAATTCGAAGTCCCGCTGGTCGTGCGCGGGGACCGCCATGACCGCCCCCGTGCCGTATTCGTACAGGACGAAGTTCGCGGCGTAGACGGGAATGCGGCCGCCCGTGGCGGGATTGATGCAGTATCCCCCGGTGAAGACGCCCTCCTTCACCTGTTCCTCGCCCGTCCGCGCCTCCCGGTCCTGCCGCGCGACCCGCTCCGCGAACTCGCGGACCTCCTTTTCGCGTCCGGACTTGCGGGCGAACTCCATCGCCATCGGGTGCTCGGGCGCCATGCTCATGAACGTCGCGCCGAACAGCGTGTCGGGCCGGGTGGTGAAGACCGTGATCTCCCCTCCGCCGTCCGCCAGGGGGAACTTGAGCTCGGCGCCCTCGCTGCGGCCGATCCAGTTGCGCTGCATTTCGAGGATATTATCGGGCCATCCCGCGGCGAGCTCCTTGTGCCCCTCGAGAAGCTCCTCGGCGTAGCGCGTGATCGCGAAGAACCACTGGTCGAGCTTTTTCTGCTTGACCGGCGTGTGGTCGTGGATGAAGCAGGTGCCGTCGCGGTTGACCTGCTCGTTGGCCAGCACCGTCTGGCACTCGTCGCACCAGTTGAGGGTCGCGCGCTTCCTGTACGCGATCCCGTCCTTCAGCATCCAGAGGAAGAAGAGCTGCTCCCAGCGGTAGTAGTCGGGGGAACAGGTGGCGATCTCCCGGTCCCAGTCGTAGGAGATGCCCATCTGCTTCAGCTGCTCCCGCATGAAGGCGATGTTCTCCCAGGTCCATTTCGCGGGATGCGTCCCGTGGCGGTGGGCGGCGTTTTCGGCGGGCAGGCCGAAGGCGTCCCAGCCGATCGGGTGGAGCACCTGGAACCCCCGCATGCGCTTGAACCGCGCGAGAAGGTCCCCGATCGTGTAGACCCGCACGTGCCCCATGTGGATCCTGCCGGAGGGGTACGGAAACATCTCGAGGCAATAGTATTTCGGCGCGGCAAGCTCGTCCGGGCACCGGAACACGCCCGCCTCGTCCCACGTCTTCTGCCACTTCCCCTCGATGTCCTGCGGCTTGTACTTCACGAAGTTCCCCCCGTCCTCATTCGCCCTGCCGATGCTGCGGACGATCCGTCTTCTTCCGGACGATTTCCGAGACCTTGTCGAGGATCCCGTTGACGAACCCGCCGGACTCCTCGGCGCCGAACCGTTTCCCCAGGTCGACCGCTTCGTTGATGGCCACGGCGTACGGGATGTCCCTGCCGTGCGTGATCTCGTACACGCCGAGCCGAAGGATGTTCCGGTCGGCCAGCGCCATCCGTTCGATCCGCCAGTGCTCCGCCGCCTGTCCGATGAGGGCGTCGATTTCCGCCAGCCGCTCCCACACCCCCTGGACCGTTTCCCTGTAGTATTCCTCGTCGGAAGGGGGCTCGGAGGCCAGAGCGAAAAGGGGGATGGCCTCGTCGGGGCCAACCCCCAGAGCGTCCATCATGAACAGCGTCTGGAAGACCTTTTCCCTCGATTCCCTTCGCACTACATTTTCCGGAGCAGGTTGACCATCTCGATGGCGGACTGGGCCGCCTCGGCCCCCTTGTTCCCCGCCTTGGTCCCCGCCCGCTCGATCGCCTGCTCCACGGTGTCGGTGGTGAGCACGCCGAAGGATACGGGGACCCCCGTCTCGAGCGTCACCTGGGCGACCCCCTTGGTGACCTCGGCGCTCAGGTAATCGAAATGCGGCGTGCCTCCCCGGATCAACGCGCCGAGCGCGATCACCGCGTCGACCTTTCGCCCCGCCGCCTTCCGGACGGCCAGCGGGAGCTCGAAGGCCCCCGGCACCCTGAAGACGTCGATCCCCTTGTCGTCCACGCCATGCCGCCGCAGGGCGTCGAGGGCTCCGTCGAGCAGGCGCTCCGTGATGAAGCTGTTGAACCGGGACACGACGATCGCCACCTTAACGCCTTGACCCTGCAGATCCCCCTCGACCACCCGAGCCATCTCTTCTCCCTCCTACTCCACGGTCAGTATGTGCCCCAGCTTCTTCCTTTTCGTCTTCAGGTACCGGACGTTCGCCTCGTTGGGGGCCACCTCGATCGGCACCCGCTCGACCACTTCGAGCCCGTACCCCGTGATCCCGATGATCTTCTTGGGGTTGTTCGTGAGAAGCCGGATCTTCCGGATGCCCAGGTCGACGAGGATCTGGGCCCCGACCCCGTAGTCGCGCAGGTCGGGCTTGAAGCCCAGCTTCTGGTTCGCCTCGACGGTGTCGAACCCCTCGTCCTGCAGGTGGTAGGCCCGGATCTTGTTCTCGAGCCCGATCCCGCGCCCTTCCTGCCGCATGTAGAGAAGGACCCCGCCCCCCTCCTCCTCGATCTGCTGCAGGGCGCTCGACAGCTGCTCGCCGCAGTCGCACCGGAGCGACCCGAACACGTCGCCGGTGAGGCATTCGGAGTGCACGCGGACCAGCACCGGCTCTTCCGGGGAGATCTCCCCCTTGACGAGCGCGATGTGGGTCTCCCCGTTGAGCTCGTTCGTGTAGGCGTACGCGGTGAATTCCCCGGCTTCCCGCAACGGCATCTTCACGCCGCTGCTGCGCCGCACCATCCGCTCGCTTCGCATCCGATGCTCGATCAGCTGCTTGATGGAGACGATCTTCAGGCCGTGCTCTGCGGCGAAGGTTTCGAGGTCGGGCATCCGCGCCATCGTCCCGTCGTCCTTCATGACCTCGCAGATGACGCCGGCGGGAACGCACCCGGCCAGCCGGGCCAGATCTACGGAACCCTCCGTCTGCCCCGTGCGGACGAGCACCCCGCCCTTCCGGGCGATGATGGGGAAGACGTGCCCCGGACGCGCCAGGTCCTGCGGCCCCGTGTCCTCCGCGATGGCGGTGCGGATCGTCGTCGCGCGGTCGTGGGCGGAGATCCCGGTGCTGACGCCCCGGCGCGCCTCGATGGAGACGGTGAAAGCGGTGCCGAAGGAAGAGGTGTTGTCGCTCACCATCGGCGGCAGGTTGAGCTGGCGCGCCTTCTCTTCGGTGATGCTCAGGCAAACCAGCCCCCGGCCATGCCTCGCCATGAAACTGATCGCCTCGGGAGTGACGAACTGCGCCGCGATGGTCAGGTCCCCCTCGTTCTCGCGGTCCTCGTCGTCGACCAGGATGACCATCTTCCCCTGGCGGATGTCCCCGATGGCTTCTTCAATCGTCGAAAGCGGCATTCCACTTCCTTTCGGTCGTTTACGTAATACCGTGGCTCTTCAGGAACCCCAGCGTCACGCCGCCCTCCCCGCCCCCGCCGAGGCACCGGAAAACGTATTTCCCGACGATGTCCGTTTCCAGGTTGACCCGGGCCCCCGTGCGCGCGGCCTCGAGGGTCGTCCGTTCGAGCGTGGTCGGAATGAGGGCCAGTTCAAAACCGTCCCGCTGGACGGCACTTACCGTGAGACTGACGCCGTCCACGGCAATCGCCCCCTTGTAAACTACGAACTTCATTATAGAAGGATCGGCCTGGAGATGGAATACCCGCGCTTCCCCCAGCGGCCGGATCTCCCGGATCGTCCCGACGCCGTCCACATGGCCGTAGACGATGTGGCCGCCGAGACGCCCGGCGAGCGTGAGGGCCCGCTCCAGGTTGACCCGGGTCCCGGGGCGGAACGTTCCAAGTGTCGATTTCGATAGGGTTTCCTGCGATACGTCGGCGGTGAAACGGCCCGGTTCCCTTTTCGTCACCGTCAGGCAGACCCCGGAGACGGAGACCGAGTCGCCCGGGGACATCCCCTCGTCCGGAAGGTTCGTGGCCACGATAATGGCCTTTCCTCCCCGAAGGGGCGAAAGAGACTCGACGGTGCCGACATCCTCGACGATCCCGGTAAACATCGTTCCCTCCTGGCGTCCTGTTAGCTCCGCACTGCGCAGGGCGGGTCTCCGCTCCCATCCGCCCGCGGTTCCGCGATCAGCATCAGGTCGGGCCCGACGCGCCGGAAGGCGGTGAACGTCAGCTTTTTTCCGGAAGAGGGGGCGCGGCAGCCCCACCCCGACACCGCCCGGATCCCCTCGCCCAGCAGCAGCGGGGCGACGAACACCACGTACCGGTCGACCGCCCCTTCTTCCGCGAGCCAGCCGGCCGTCTTCCCCCCTCCCTCGACCAGGAGGGAGGTGATCCCCTCCGAACCCAGCGCGGAGAGGAGGTCGCCCGCCCGGACCTTTCCCCCCCGTGACGGAAGCCGCAGAACGCATGCGCCCAGCGCCTCGACCCCCGCCGTTTCCCTTTTGGGAACGCGCGAGGGGCAGGCGACGATGACCTCCCCGCCCGGGGAATCGAACAGCCGGTTCTTCAATAGCTCGGAGGGGCGCGTCGTCAGCACCACCCGCTTCGGGCGCCGCCCGCCGGGAACGCGCGAGGTCAGCAGCGGATCGTCTTTCCGGGCGGTTTCTCCCCGACCAGGACGGCGTCCACGCCGGAACGCATCCTGTGGACGACGCCGCGGGCCTTTTCGCCGGTGATCCAGCGGGAATCCCCGGTGGCCGCGGCGATCTGGCCGTCGAGGGAAACGGCGAGCTTCAGCGTGACGAACGGCCTGCCGGAGACGATCCAGCGGCAGTAGCCGCGGTTCAGTTCGAAAGCGTCCCCGGAAAGAAGGCCCCCGCGAACGTCGAGCCCCGCCGCCCGCAGACGCTTCGCCCCGCGCCCGGACACCTTCGGGTTGGGGTCCTCCATCGCGTATGCGACGCGGGCGATCCCGGCCTCGAGGATGGCATCGGTGCAGGGGCCGGTGCGCCCCCGGTGGTCGCACGGCTCGAGCGTCACGTAGAGGTCGGCTCCCCGCGCGGCGCTCCCCGCCTCGCGAAGCGCCTCGACCTCGGCGTGCGGCTGCCCGGCCGCCCGGTGGAATCCCCTGCCGACCACGCGCCCGGCGCGGACCACGACCGCGCCGACGGCCGGGTTGGGGCTGGTCCGCCCGACGCCTTTCCGCGCCAGCCGCAGCGCCTCCCGCATGAACGCCGCTCCGGGGAACGTTCCGGCCGTCATGACTTCCCGCGGCGGTCGACGGGCTCCGTGATCAGCGTCTTGATCTCCTCGACGAACTGGCTCACGTCCTTGAACTGCCGGTACACGGACGCGAACCGGACGTAGGCGACGTCGTCCATCTGGAGCAGCTTCGCCATGACCCGCTCCCCGATCCGGATCGACGAGATCTCCTTCTCGGCGCCCGACTGGAGCTCCATTTCGAGGGAATCGACCAGGTGTTCTATGGAGGCGTAGCTGACCGGGCGCTTTTCGCACGCCTTCAGGATGCCGGAGAGGACCTTCTGCCGGTCGAACGGCTCGCGGCGGCCGTCCCGCTTCACGACGAGGGGAAGCTCCTCCTCGATCCGCTCGTAGGTGGTGAACCGGCGCTGGCAGGAGAGGCATTCCCTCCTCCGCCGGATGACGTCGCCTTCCTTGCCCGCCCGGGAATCGACCACCTTGTTGTCGTCGTGGCCGCACCGGGGGCACCTCACGGGGCGACTCCCTCCAGTTTCTTGAGCTCCATCCCCACCTCGGAGAGCATTTCCATCGCCAGGTCGTCCCGGTATCCCTCCAGGTAGACGACGCGCCGGACGCCGGCGTTGATGAGCATCTTCGCGCAGATGCTGCAGGGAAGGTTCGTGCAGTACAGGTCGGCGTCCCGGATCGACACGCCGTGGAAGGCCGCCTGGATGATGGCGTTCTGCTCCGCGTGCAGCCCCCGGCACAGCTCGTGCCGCTCCCCGGAAGGGACGTTCATGCGGTCGCGCAGGCACCCGGCGATTTCGCAGTGGGTCATCCCGGAGGGGACGCCGTTGTACCCGGTGGCCAGCATCCGCCGGTCCTTTACCAGCACGGCCCCGACCGCGCGCCGCAGGCAGGACGACCGCCGGGAGGCGAGCCGGGCCATGTCCATGAAGTAGGTGTCCCAGTCGGGACGGGTCCTGGGCGCCCCCGTCATGGGCTCATCCCTTCGAGTAGCCCCCTAGCCGCCCCGCGTACAGCGGGAAGGAATCGCACAGCGTGCGCACTTCCGACGAGATCCGCTTCCGCACGGTTTCATCGGCCGGAGAGGCGAGGATATCGGCGATCCAGTTGCCGATCCTCTCCATGTCCTTTTCCTTCATCCCCCTCGTGGTGAGGGCGGGCGTCCCGATCCGGATGCCGCTGGTGATGAACGGGCTGCGGGTCTCGAAGGGGACGGTGTTCTTGTTGACCGTGATCCCGACGCTCTCCAGCGCCGCCTCCCCGTCCTTCCCCGTCAGCGGGGAATCCTTCAGGTTCACGAGCATCAGGTGGTTGTCCGTCCCGCCGGACACCAGCCGGTGGCCCCTCGCGATCAGCGTCTTCGACAAGGCCTGGGCGTTGCGGAGGATCTGCGCCTGGTACTCCCGGAACTCCGGCGTCATCGCTTCCTTGAGGGCCACGGCCTTCGCCGCGATCACGTGCATCAGCGGCCCGCCCTGGATCCCGGGGAAGATGGCGGAGTTCAGCTTCTTGGCGAACTCCTCCCTGCACAGGATCATTCCGGCGCGGGGGCCGCGCAGCGTCTTGTGGGTCGTCGTCGTCACGAATTCGCAGTGCGGGACGGGATTCGGGTGCATCCCGACGGCGACCATGCCGGCGATGTGGGCGATGTCGGCCATCACCATGCAGCCGGCCTCGTCGGCGATCTCCCGGAACTTCTTGAAGTCGATGGTGCGCGGGTAGGCGGAGGCGCCCACCACGATCATCTTCGGCCGGTGCTTGAGGGCGAGGTCGCGGACCTGGTCGAAGTCGATGGTCTCGGTGTCCTCGCGGACGCCGTACGCCACCACGTTGAACAGCTTCCCCGAGAAGTTGACGGGGCTGCCGTGCGTCAGGTGGCCGCCGTGGGACAGGTTCATGCCGAGGATCGTGTCGCCCGGGGTTCATCACGGAGAGGTAGACCGCCATGTTCGCCTGGGAGCCGGAATGGGGCTGGACGTTGACGTGGTCGGCGCCGAAGATCTTCTTCGCGCGCTCGATCGCCAGCGACTCCGCCTGGTCGACGAATTCGCATCCGCCGTAATACCGCTTGCCGGGGTATCCCTCGGCGTACTTGTTGGTCAGCACCGATCCCGTGGCTTCCAGGACCGATTCGCTGACGAAATTCTCGGAGGCGATCATCTCGAGCTTGTACGCCTGCCGCTCGGTCTCCTTCCGGATGATCTCGTAGATCTCCGGGTCGGTCTCCTTGAGGAACGACATCCCGTCATCTCCTTGGCCGGGCGCCCCCGCGCCCTGCGATTCCTTGAGATTCGCCTCGATCCCGCGGATCTTGTCGAGCCGCGCCGCGTGCCGGTCCCCCTCGAACGGCTCCGTCAGGAACAGGCGGAGACGCCGCTCCGCGTCCCCGGCTTCCATGGTGCGGGCGCCGAAGACCGCCACGTTGGCGTCGTTGTGCAGGCGGGCGTACTTCGCCGCCGTATCGTCGTACAGCAGCGCCGCGCGCACGCCGGGGAACTTGTTGGCCGTGATCGACATCCCGAGGCCCGTGCCGCAAACCAGCACGCCGGCGTCCGCCGTCCCTTCGGCGACGCGGCCGGCCACCGCCGCCGCGAAATCGGGGTAATCGACCGAGGCCGCGCTCCACGGCCCCAGGTCTTCCGCCTCGATCCCCATCCCCGCGATCGTATCGAGCAGGCGGCGCTTCAGCTCCACCCCGGCGTGGTCGGAAGCGACGACGACGCGGCGTGCATGCGCGGTCATCGCTTCACTTCCCGTACCGGCCGAACAGGAGGACGGAGTTCGTGCCGCCGAAGCCGAAGGAGTTGGAAAGGGCGTACCGGACCGCATGCGCGCGTTTCACGTTGGGAACGTAGTCGAGGTCGCATTCCGGGTCCGGGGTCGTGTAGTTCATCGTCGGGGGGAGGACTCCGTCGCGGATCGTGAGCGAACAGAACATCGCCTCGATGGCGCCGGACGCCCCGAGCAGGTGGCCCGTCATCGACTTGGTCGAACTGACGGGAATGCTTTTCGCGCGCTCCCCGAAGACGGTCTTGATCGCCATCGACTCGTACAGGTCGTTGTACGGGGTGGAGGTCCCGTGCGCGTTGATGTAATCGATGCTGTCGGCCGCGACGCACCCGTCCGCCATCGCCGCGACCATGGCGCGAGCCGCCCCTTCCCCGCCCGGCGCCGGCGCCGTGACGTGATAGGCGTCGGCCGAGGCGCCGTAGCCGCATACTTCCGCGTAGATCTTCGCCCCCCGGTTCCGGGCGAAATCGAGCTCCTCGAGGACCAGGATCGCGGCCCCTTCCCCCACCACGAAGCCGTCGCGGTCCTTTTCGAACGGCCGGGAGGCGGCCGTCGGGTCGTCGTTCCGGGTGGACAGCGCCTTCATCGCGCAGAACCCGCCTACCCCCAACGGGGTTACCGTCGACTCCGCGCCTCCGGCGATGACGACGTCGCAGGTGCCGTTCCGTATGGCGTGCATCGCCTCGCCGATCGCGTGGCTCGACGCGGCGCACGCCGTCGAGGTGAGGATATTCGGCCCCTTCGCCCCGTACCGCATGGCGATGTGGCCGGGAGCGAGGTTCGAGATGAGCATCGGGATGAAGAACGGGCTGATCTTCCTGGGGCCGCCCTCGAGGAGGTACGCCTTGTGGTACCTCTCGAGAGTGGAGAGCCCCCCAGCCCGCTTCCCATGTAGACCCCCGCCCTGGGCGCCAGCGCGGGATCGATCGACAGCCCCGAGTCTTCCATCGCCATGTGCGCGGCCGCCATGGCGAAATGGATGAACGGGTCCATCCGCTTGATCTCTTTCTTGTCGATGAACTGCTCGGGATCGAACCCCTTCACCTCGGCCGCGATGCGGGTGGGGAAATCCGACGCGTCGAACTTCGTGATGGGACCGACGCCGGACTTCCCGGCCAGCGCGGCTTCCCACGTGGGGGCGACGCCCACCCCCAGCGGGGAGACCGCCCCGAGTCCCGTGACAACGACCCTGCGCATGGGCTACTTCTTGTGCGCCGTGATGTAGTTGACCACGTCGTTGACCGTCTTGATCTTCTCGGCTTCCTCGTCGGGGATCTCGATGGAGAATTCCTCTTCCATCTTCATCACGAGCTCGACGATGTCGAGGGAATCGGCGCCCAGGTCGTCGATGAAGGAGGACTCGCCCTTCACCTCGTTCACGTCGCGCTCCAACTGCTCCGCCACTATCTCCCGAACCCTTTTGTCTACCGACATTCCGTTTCTCCCTTCGATTGGAGTGGCTCTACGTCACATGTACATTCCGCCGTTGATCCCGATCACCTGCCCCGTGATGTACGAGGAGGCGTCGGAGGCGAGGAACAGGGCCAGTTCGGCCACTTCCCCCGGTTCCGCGAATCGGCCCAGGGGAATCTGCGCAAGAAACGTTTTCTGCACGGCCTCGGGAAGGGAGGCCGTCATGGCGGTATTGATGAACCCGGGGGCGATCGCGTTCACGGTGACGTTCCTGCCCGCGAGCTCGCGGGCCGTCGCCTTTGTGAATCCGATGATCCCCGCCTTCGCCGCCGCGTAGTTCGACTGGCCGGCGTTCCCCATCAGCCCGACCACCGAGCTGATGTTGACGACATGGCCGCTCCGCTGCTTGATCATGTGGCGGGTGACCGTCTTGGTCAACAAAAAGGTCCCTTTCAGGTTGACGCGGAGGACCGCGTCGAAATCGTCTTCCGACATCCTCAGGAGCAGGTTGTCCCGGGTGATCCCCGCGTTGTTCACGAGGATGTCGATCCGGCCGTGCGCCTCCAGGATGCCCTTGACCCCCGCGTCGACCTGGGCGGCGTCGGAGACGTCGAACATCTGCACCGACCCCGTGCCTCCCGCGGCCTTCAGCGCCTCGAGCGTCTCGACCGCCCCGGCGTCGTTGCCGACGTCGTTGACGACGATGGCCGCCCCCTCGGCGGAGAACCGCTCCGCGATCGCCCGGCCGATTCCCCGCGCCGAACCGGTGATAAGAGCCACCTTGCCGGATAGAATCATCGTCTCACCCCCATCCGGAATTTCATACCTTCAACATTGCCGTTCATACAAGAAAAAAATTACCGGGGCAGCGCCGCCACGGCGTCGAGGTCGGCCCGGCCGCAGAACGCCGCGGCGGGAATTTCCTTTTCGATCCGCCGAACCAGCCCGGATAAAACCTTTCCCGGCCCGATTTCGAGGAACGCCGTCGCCCCCATCTTCCGCATGGCGCGGACGGATTCCTCCCACCGCACGGGGGCGGTGATCTGCCGCACCAGGGTCTCGGCCGCCGGCGCGCCTTCCGCATACGGCGACGCGGTCACGTTCGCGACGACGGGGAACCGGAACGCGCCCTGCGGCACCGCCGAAAGCTCGGGAGCCAGCCGGTCCGCCGCCGGACGCATCAGCGCGCAATGGAACGGGGCGCTCACCTGCAGCGGGACGACCTTCTTCGCCCCCGCCGCCTTCGCCGCCTCGCAGGCCGCCGCGACCGCCTTCGCCGCGCCGGAGATGACGACCTGGCCCCCTCCATTATAATTCGCGGGCGAGACGACCCCGAGGCCGGATGCCGCGCGGCACGCCTCTTCCACCTGTTCGGACGCCAGCCCGAGGATGGCCGCCATCGCGCCCTCCCCCACCGGCACGGCGTCCTGCATGTACCTGCCCCGCGACCGCAGCACCCGCGCCGCGTCGCCGCAGCGGGAGCACTCCCGCCGCCGTCAGCGCCGAGAACTCCCCGAGGGAATGCCCCGCGGCGCACAAGGGGACGATCCCCGTCTCTTCCTCGAGCGCCCGGAAGGCCGCCACGCTCACCGTGAAGATGGCGGGCTGCGTGTTCTCCGTCAGCCGCAGATCCTCTTCGGACCCCCGGAAACAGAGGGCGGCCATGTCCTGCGACAGCGCCTCGGACGCCTCGTCGAAGGCCTTCCTCGCCGCGGGAAAGGCGTCGTACAGCTCCTTCCCCATTCCCGGAAACTGGGAGCCCTGGCCGGGGAACAGCAGCGCGATCGGCATTGTGCGCCTCCCCTACATCCTCATCAACGCGGCGCCCCAGGTCAGGCCGGAGCCGAACGCCACCAGGAGCACGAGGTCGCCCGACCGGAACCGCCCCTGCGCCTTCGCCTCCGCGAGGGCGAGCGGAATCGACGCCGCCGACGTGTTCCCGTACTGCTCGAGGTTCACGAAGACCCGTTCCGGCTCGATCCCGATCCGTTTCCCCACGGCGCTGATGATCCGCTGGTTCGCCTGGTGCGGGACGAGAAGGGCCACGTCTTCAATCCCGTACCCCGCGTCGGCGAGCGTCTTCTGGGCCACGTCGCCCATCTTGGTCACGGCGTGCTTGAAGGTCTCGTTTCCCGACATCCGCAGGCAATGAAGCTTTTGGGAGATCAGGTCCGGCGTCAGCGGGTTCGCCGTTCCCGGGCCCGGGATCTGGATCAGCTCCCACAGGTTCCCGTCCGACTGGAGGTTGCACGCCAGCATCCCGTCGCCGTCGTCGCACTCCGCCAGGACCGCCGCCCCCGCGCCGTCCCCGAACAGGATGCAGGTCGACCGGTCGGTGTAGTCGATGAGCGGATTGAGCAACTCGGATCCCACCACCAGGACCTTCTTCGCGCGCCCCGCCCGGATCTGTGCATCGCCCATCGAAAGCGCGTAGAGGAACCCGCAGCAGGCCGCCACGACATCGGACGCCCACGCGTTCGACGCCCCGAGCTTCATCTGCAGGAAACAGGCGGTGGAAGGTATGACCATGTCGGGGGAGCAGGTGCCGATCAGGATCAGGTCGAGATCCTCGGGCCGGACCCCGGCGTCGGCGAGCGCCTTCCGCGACGCGGCCAGGGCGAGATCGGAGTTGTTCGTGCCCGGCTCGGAGACCCGCCGGAACTTGATCCCCGTACGCTCGACGATCCAGCTGTCGCTGGTGTCGACCATCTTCTCGAGATCGTGATTGGACAACCTCTTCGGGGGAGCGTACATCCCCAGACCGATAATCTTCGATGCCAAATTGATCCTCCTGATCTTTGAAGAACCGGATCCTTCCGGTGGGGACGTCTCTTTAGGCCGGAACGGGTCCGCGTGTGGAGATGGATCGGGCGATTTCCTCGTCGAGGCCGAAGCGCGCCATCGCCCCGGCGGCCCGGATCGCGTTCTTGATCGCCTTCTGGTCGGACGACCCGTGGCAGATCATGACGCCGCCCCGCACGCCCAGAAGGGGCCAGCCGCCGACCTCCGCGTAATCGAGGCGCTTCTTGAAGTTCTTGATCGCCCCCCGGGCGAGCAGGAGCCCCGCCTTGGCCAGCAGCGACTTGTCGATCTCGGCCTTCAGGAACGGCCCGAACGCCATGGCCAATCCTTCCATCGTCTTCACCACGACGTTGCCGACGAACCCGTCGCAGACGAAGACGTCGGCCTTCCCCGAAAAGAAATCGCGCCCTTCCGCGTTGCCCACGAACCGCAGGCTGGTCCGCCGGAGCAGGTCGCACGTTTCCCGCGTGAGGTCCGTTCCCTTCGAGTCCTCTTCCCCGATGCTGACCAGGGCGACCCGGGGGTTGGGAATGCCGAGGAATTTCCTCGCGTACGCCTCGCCCATGAACGCGAACTGGAGCAGGTGCGCGGGCTTGCAGTCCACGTTCGCCCCCGCGTCGACCAGCGCGATCGGGCCGTGGGGCGTGGGGATGTTCGCGGTGATCGCCGGCCGGTCGATGCCCGGGACCTTCTTCAGGATCAGCAGCCCGCCCGCCATCACCGCCCCGGAGTTGCCGGCGCTGACGAACGTATTGGCCTTCCCCTCGGCCACCAGGGAGAGCCCCACCCGGATCGAGGAGTCCCTCTTCTTTTTGAGCGCGATGCCCGGGAGTTCGCACATCTCCACGACTTCGGAGGCGTGGACGATCTCGATGTCCGTTCCGGAGTAACGCGCAGCGGCCAGTTCCTCGCGAATCCGGGGCTCCTGCCCGACGAGGATCAGCGAGAAACCGTTCTCCCGGAACGCCTGGATCGCTCCGCGCACGACTTCTCGCGGGGCATGATCCCCCCCCATGGCATCCACGGCGATTTTCATATGGAGGAGGCGGGGATCAGGCTTCTTCTTTTTCGATGATTTCCCGGCCCTTGTACGTGCCGCAAGTCGGGCAGACGGCGTGGGGCCGCTTGACCGCCTTGCACTGCGGGCAGGTGCTGATGGCCGGCTGGGTCAGCTTCTTGTGGGTGCGCCGCTTGTCCCTGCGGCACTTGGAACCCCTGCGTTTCGGATTCGGCATGGCTTACTCCTTTTTCCCTTTCAGGTTCTTCAGCACATCGAACGGGCCGGGCGCCGCGCTGTCTTCGCAGGAGCACGCTTCCCTGTTCCGGTTCGCCCCGCACGTAGGGCAGACTCCCTTGCAGCTTTCCGAGCAGACGACCTTCAACGGGATCTCGAGGGCCACCTGCTCCCAAAAAACGTCGTTCACCTCGAGGCCCTTGCCGTCATAATACCCGACCTCGAGGTCTTCGGCGTGCAATTCCACGGGGCCGGTCGCCTTCGGCTCGTCGCCTTGCGGCAGGAGAAGGCTCTGGAACGTCTTCCCGAACCGCACAACGACCGGTTCCGAGCAACGGTCGCAGGGGGATTCCCCTTCCGCCTCGAACGACCCCTCGGCCATGATGTCGCCCGCCTCGACGGAGAGCTGGAGCTCCGCGGACACCAGCCGGCACGTCGTGAACGGGGCGGCGTTCATCCCCTCGAGAATCCTGGGGATCGACGCCCTGCCCCGGGAGGCGAAAACGTCGAGGCCCCCTCCGGGTATTTCGGTCACCCGTATGTACAAAGCAATGTTATCCCTTGCAAAGTAAAGAAATAACTATAGGCGGCGCCCCCCTTCCTGTCAATCGCCGATTAATGGAAAACGTTGTATCATAAGGCCATGAGCCGATCCCCCGCCGTGGCAGGGCAATTCTACCCCGGCACCGCCGCCGGCCTTTCCAGGGCCGTGGCGGAGCTGACCCGGGATGTGCAGGAGAAGCTCCCGGCGATCGCCGTGATCTCCCCCCACGCCGGGTACGTTTACTCCGGGGCGGTCGCGGGGGAGGTTTTCTCCTCGGTCCGGGTCCCCCCCAGGGTCGTCGTTTTCTGCCCGAACCACACGGGGTACGGGGCAGAGGCGGCGATCCTCTCCCACGGAAGCTGGCGGATGCCCTGGGGAGACGCCCCCGTGGACGCCGACCTCGCCAGGCGGCTGAAGGAAGCGTGCCCCCTGCTCCAGGAGGACGCCACGGCCCACCTGCATGAACATTCCCTCGAGGTCCAGCTCCCCTTCATCCACCGGTTCCGGCCCGACTTCCGGTTCGTGCCCGTCGCCCTGGGCCGGCTTTCCCTGGCGGATTGCCGGGCGCTCGGCGAGGCGGCGGCCGACGTCATCGCGTCGGACCCGGAACGCCCCCTTCTCGTCGCCAGCTCCGACATGTCCCACTACGAGCCCGACGACGTGGCCAGGAAAAAGGACCGGATGGCGATCGACCGGGTGCTCGCGCTCGACCCCGAGGGGCTGTACAAGACGGTCCGCTCCGAGCGGATCTCCATGTGCGGGGTGATTCCGGCGACCGTGGCCCTGTTCGCGGCCATCCGCCTTGGCGCAAAGAAGGCCCTTCTGCTAAAATACGCAACTTCCGGCGACGTCAGCCGGGATTTCGACCAGGTGGTCGGTTACGCAGGTCTGGCCGTCCTCTGAAACGAGGTTTTCCAATGTCCGACATCGTGACGCGCTTCGCCCCCAGCCCCACGGGCTACCTCCACATCGGCGGCGCCCGGACCGCCCTGTTCAACTGGCTCTACGCCCGGCATTCGGGCGGCAAGTTCATCCTGCGGATCGAGGACACCGACCAGGAGCGCTCCACGCCCGAAGCCGTCCAGGCCATCCTCGACGGCATGTCGTGGCTCGGGATCGACCTGGGACGAAGGCCCCTACTTCCAGATGGAGCGCATGGACCTGTACCGCAAGGAGGCGGACCGCCTCCTCCGGGAAGGGAAGGCATACCGGTGCATCTGCTCGAAGGAGGATCTCGACGCGCGCCGCGAAGACATGAAGGCCCGCGGGGAGAAGCCCCGCTACGACGGCCGGTGCCGCGACCTTCCCCCCGAGGCGACCGAGGGGAAACCGCACGTCCTGCGGATCAAGACGCCGCTTTCCGGGCAGACGGTCGTGCGCGACCTGCTGCGGGGGGACGTCGTCTTCGAGAACTCCGAGCTCGACGACCTCGTTCTTCTGCGGACCGACGGCTCCCCCACCTACAACTACGTGGTCGTCATCGACGACGCGTCGATGGGGATCACGCACGTCCTGCGGGGGGACGACCACCTGAACAACACGCCGAAGCAGGTCATCCTGTACGAGGCGCTCGGCTACCCGCTGCCGCAGTTCGGCCATTTCCCGCTGATCCACGGGATGGAGGGCGGGAAGCTTTCGAAGCGGCACGACGACGTCTCGGTGACGTCTTACAAGGAAAAGGGGTTCCTGCCGGAAGCGATGGTGAACTACCTCGTCCGGCTCGGGTGGGCGCACGGCGACCAGGAGATCTTCAACCTCGTCGAGATGACGGACTACTTCTCGCTCGAGCACGTCGGCAAGTCGCCGTCGAAATTCAACCTGGACAAGCTGCTCAACCTGAACGCGCACTACATCAAGAATGCGGAACCGGAGCGGATCGCGGAGCTGCTCCTCCCCTTCCTCGAAAAGCGCGGGATCGCGGAGAAGGCCACGCCGTGGATGGCCAAGGTCGTGAAGACGCTGCAGGAGCGCTCCCACACCCTCGACGAGATGGCCGGGGCCGCGGAGTTCTATTTCCGCGAGAAGCCGGCCGACCCGAAGGCGGCGTCGAAGTTCCTCACCGCCGAGATCAAGCCGGTGCTGGAAGAGATCGCGCGGGAGTTCGCGGGCGTTTCGGATTTCTCCGCCGAAGCGGAGGACGCGCTGAAGAGGGTGATGGAGCGCCTTGGCGGGAACCTGAAGGTCCACCAGCCGATCCGGGTCGCGCTCACGGGATCGGCCGCGTCGCCGGACCTGTTCGACGTGATGCGGCTGCTCGGGAAGGACGAGGTGGTGCGGCGTCTCCGGAACGCCGCGGACCCGCGCGCCGATTGCCTCTTGACGACGGCGAGCCCCATCGGGTAACCTGCTGTTTCCGTTGAGGAGTGGTGAAATGGCATCACACCTGGCTCTGGACCAGGCTTTCCAGGTTCGAGTCCTGGCTCCTCAGCCATATGGTCCCATCGTCTAGTGGCCCAGGACACCGCCCTCTCACGGCGAAAACGCGGGTTCGAACCCCGCTGGGACCGCCACGAATGACAAAGCCCCCGAAAGGGGGCTTCTTCATTTTTGGCGGCCGCATAGTTCACGTGCGGGGTTCGAAGCGAGCCGCCCCCGAAGAGCCGAAACAGGAGTCCGACAGGATGCTATAGTCCCCTTTTACGCTGCCCTGCATCCTCTTCCCCGGAGGAATCCAATGGCTCTTCCCCGAAGCAAGTGGTTAACGGCGGTCCTGGCGGTCATCGTTGGGGTGATGTCATCTCCCTGCGTCGTCTTCGGCGGCACGGAATACGAGCGCGAATCCCTGAAAGCGATGTCCGGAGTACGGGTGAGCGTGAGGAACAGCGATAAAACGCTTGCGTCTCACGGGATAACGGAAGCGATGTTGAAAAAGGATGTCGAATTGAAACTCCGGGGCGCCAGGATCAAGGTTTACGATGACCTGAAAGATCCTGTTTGGGGAAAGACGGGGCGACCTGAAATCCGCGTCAATATCATGGGAGGCGAGCTCGACATTGTCGCCGCCTATGGTATCGAAGTGCTTCTCTTTCAGGACGCCGTTCTCAAAAGAGGAAATCAACCGGTCAGGGCGACCACCTGGAGATCCGTCGATGTGACGTATGGGACCGTGGTTAATGCACATGAGGGCATCCGAAAAATACTTGGAGATGCGATCGACATTTTCATCGATGACTACCGATCGGTGAATCCGAAGTAGATTAACTGGACGATCTTGCTACAAATGGAGCATTAACGTTTACCTCACCTATCGGCATTGATATTGCTGATTTTATTGAATATATTTTCGATGGACCCGATGTGTGCCAAGACATCATCTTGCCCCCAACCCTGCATTCCGATATTCTGCCAAGAGGCTTTGACGGTCTTAATATCTTATTAACATCGCAACCTTCCCGCCGAGGGAGTCACGCCGTGAAGAAACTCTCCTTCTTTTTCCTCCTGGTATTCCTCGTTGGATGTGGAGGAGGAGGAGGAGGCGATGAAGTAGTTAACGGACCCGGCGTTCCGACTCCGATAGTAAAGACCCTTGCCCCGACCCTTTTACCCCCGACCGACGCCGTCCTGAACGGAACGGTCAACCCGAACGGCCTTCAGACGGAATGCTGGTTCGAATACGGTCATGATCCCTCTCTTGGGACGTATATAGCGTCTCCCACGCAGGATGCAGGCAGCGGAACGGACATTCAGACCGTAAACATGGATCTGAACAACCTGGCGGCCACCACGACGTATTACTACCGGTTCTGTGCCCAAAACAGTCATGGGCCCACCAAAGGCGCAATTTTCCATTTCACCACGTCCTCCCTGGGGGCGGCGCCGATAGTCTCGGTGGGCAGCGCCGACAATACAAGTCAAAGCGGAGCGACACTGAAAGGCAATGTCGTGCCGAACGGCTTCGAAACCGATGCCTGGTTCGAATACGGCACCGACTCCTCGCTGGCGACTTTCGATAATACGGCCCCCGAACCGGTCGGTTACGGGATGGACAATGTGCCGGTCGACGCTTCCGTCACCGGGCTTGAGGCGGAAACCATATATTACTTCCGTGTCTGTTCGTCGAATGCGAGGGGTACGGCGAAAAGCTCCATCGCGAATTTCACCACCTCATCCGATGTCCCGGCGCCTCCCGTAGCCGCCACCGTCGCCGCGACCTCCATCAACTCGACCACGGCAACCCTGAACGGGAATGTGACCCCCAACAGCCTGGCGACGACCGCATGGTTCGAGTACGGGACGAGTTCGACCCTTGCCACTTACACCTCCACATCGTCCGGGTCGGTAGGCTCCGGCACCACCAGCGTGGCGGTAAACGTCACGATAGCGGGCCTTACCATGGGGCAAAGGATTTACTTCCGGGTCGCCGCCACGAACAGTTCCGGGACGACCCGGGGGAGCATCCTGAGCTTCACTCCCGGTGCGCGTCCAACGGTCGCCAACCTCGCCGCGACCTCCGTCGGCGCGAACACGGCGGTCCTGAACGGCAATGTCACCCCCAACGGGCTGGCGACGTCCGTGCGGTTCGAGTACGGGACGAGTTCGACCCTGTCCACGTACACCAGCACAACGACCTTCACGGTCGGCTCCGGCACCGTCGGCGTGCCGGTACACACCACCCTGATGGGGCTGACCACCGGGGCGACGTATTACTACCGTGTCGTTGCCTGGAACAGTTCGGGGACCACCAGAGGGACCCCCATCCTTAACTTCATCGCCAACGGGGCGCCGATCGCAACGGTTGGCAGCGCGGACAATACGAGTCAAACCGGGGCGACGCTGCGCGGATATGTCATACCGAACGGCCTCGAGACCAATGCCTGGTTCATCTACGGCACGGACCCTGCCCTGGCGACCTACGATAATACGGCCGCGGTATCGATCGGTTCCGGAGCGGACAATGTGCTGGTAGACGCCGCGATCACCGGGCTGGCGGCAGGCACCACATATTACTTCCGCGTCTCCGCGTCGAATTCGATGGGGAATGTTCAAAGCGACATCGCAAGTTTCACCTCTTCCGATGTCACCGGTCCTCCCGTGGTCGCCACGGTTGCCGCAAGCTCCGTCGGCGCGACCACGGCGACCCTGAACGGCAGCGTCGATCCCAACGGTCTGGAGACCAATGCATGGTTCGAGTACGGGACGGACTCGGGACTTGCCGCTTATGACAATACATCGACCGTTTCGGTCGGCGCCGGCACGGTCGGCGTGCCGGTCACCGTTGAAATGACGGGGCTGACCCCCGGGACCACGTATTACTTCCGTGCCGCCGGCGGCAACAGTTCCGGGGAGACCCGGGGGAGCATCCTGAGCTTCACTCCCGGTGCGGCTCCGACGGTCGCCACCCTCGCCGCGACCTCTATCGGAGCGACCACGGCGAGCCTGAACGGGAACGTCAATCCCAACGGCCTGGCGACGAATGCATGGTTCGAGTACGGGACGGATTCGGGGCTTTCCACATACACCAGCACGTCGTCCGAAGCGGTCGGCTCCGGCACCGCCGGCATGGCGTTCGGCGCCGCGTTGACGGGGCTGACCACCGGAACCACCTATTACTACCGTGCCGCCGCCGGCAGCAGTTCCGGGACCACCCTCGGGGAGATCCTGAGCTTCACTCCCGGCGGGGCCCCGTCGGCCACCACGGCTGCCGCGACCGCTCTCGGCGCAACCACGGCGACCCTGAACGGGACCGTCAACCCCAACGGGCTGGCGACGAATGCATGGTTCGAGTACGGGACGAATGCGGGGCTTTCCACGTACGCCAGCACGTTGTCCGTACCGATCGGCTCCGGCGCCGTCGGCGTGGCGATCGGCTCTTCCTTGACAGGGCTGACCACCGGAACAACGTATTACTTCCGTGTCGCCGGCAGCAACAGTTCCGGGACGACCCGCGGGGACATCCTGAATTTCGTCCCATCGGAGTAGGTTTGGACTTCTGAAGTCAGTGTTTCGTCTTGCGCTGTCCCGGGCCGGCGATATTCAAGTCGGCCAGTAATTTTTCCGTTTTCCTGGCGCCTTGCTTCATGGTTCCGCGCGTCTTGAGCCATTCGGCGACCGATACCGGCGGCACGCCGTCTCCGGGCTCGATCTCCCGATTCATGGCTTCCAGTATCCACGCCTGAACCTCCGTACCCGAAAGGAACGCATCGAAGGATTCATACATTCTCTGGCTGTACCCTTGCGTCTGGTCGCTTTGGAACCCTTCCCACATTTCAACCGCTTTCCATTCGGATTTGTCGACCGGACGGGTAACGACATACCAGTTCCCGTAGTCGCTGTCCCTTTCCGTGTAGATTTTGAACCATTTCGGTTCCATCCCCATCTCCCTGCTCCACTCGGGATACCGGTGAGCGTCTTTCTCCGGTATCTCGACCGTGATCCGGATCCCGTATTTTTCGAGCAGGAAAACCGGTGCGTCGCCATCCGTCCATTGCTGTTTCGGCTTCGGGTTGGACGTGAGCCAGACCACGCCGGGACCGGCGCCATCGGGCTGGATGTCCGAATACGTCGTCTGTATGCGGCCGCTCTTCATGATTTCGCTCATGTGCCTGACAGAAGTGAAGTGGTACAGCTTCAAGATCCGCCCCCCATTCGTTTCAATGATTACCGCGTGCCTTGGTCTCGCTCCCCTTTAGCCCCGAAGCGGCTCGAACCGGTTCTGGACGCCTTGCAGCATGCGATCGGCGACCTCCGACTCGGTCAGCTTCAGATGATTTACGCCGATATCCGTCAGCGCCTTCACCTCGCGGTCGTCCACCCGCCGGTCCCGCAGCATCACGTCGACCAGGGAGTCGAACAGGCCGACGCGATCCCCGGGGGCGTTCTTCTCGATCCAGGCGGAAGCTTTCTTCATCATCCTTGCGGCGACCGCCCTTTTCCTCGGGCCGCCGAGGAATTCCCGGATCCGCCGGGGAGGCCAGAAGGTGAAGGAGGATAACGTGTCGATGAGGTTGTCGTACTCTTCCTCGGACACCTCCCTGTCGGCCGTCATCACGAGGGAGCCGGCGGATGCGAGGAAGTCTACCGAGACCCGGGCGACGGCCTGCGAGGGGCTCTTCCTCATGATGGAGAGGATCCTTCCCATCTTCCGTTCCAGGACCGCATCCGGCCGGGGCGTTTTCCCGTCCAGGTGATCCTTCCAAAGCCGCGACTCGTGGAAGAGCGACAGCGCCTTGGCCCGCATGGCGGGGAGCGGATGGCTCAGCGAGTACAGGCCTTCGTTCTCCCGTATCCTGCCGATCTGCCGGTTCGCCAGCTTGAGGTATCCCTTGTGACCGAGATCCATGCGTTTCAGCGACAATCCCGTGGAAAAGCAGAACATCGCCTCGATCGCCGGTTCGATGCGCCCGGACGCGAGAAGTCCCATCCGGTCGGCCGTCATCTCGCTGAGCTGGTGCCAATAGTCGAACACCCCATCCAGAAAGGGAGGCATCCCTTCATAATTCGGGTAGATGGACCAGACCGCCTCGCGCAGCACGGATTGCCCGAAAAGAAGGTGCGAGAGTTCATGGCCGATCAGCTTCCGCACGGCTTCCAGGGAAAGCCGCTCGACCAATGCCGAGGTCAGTGTGACGGCATGGGGCTTGTCGTCGTCATGGCTGAACGTCGCGAACGCGTTGACGTCGTTCGACCGGGAGACGTAAAACTCCACGTTGAGCCCCGTCAACCCCAGCTTCGCGAGCACCTCCCTGCAGATCCGGTACAATGTCCCGCCGTACTCCTCGGAAAGGGGGTAATCGTACCCCTCCAGCTGCAGGGTCACGCCGGCCTCCCTGTGCAGCCTCTCCTTCCGGCGGAGGAGATCATAGACCACGGGGGCATTGAACGCTTTTTCCAGGAAGGCCTGGTATTCGACCTCGTCCCCGATCCGCACCCACTGGAGCCGTTCGGTCGCCGCGCGCAGGATCCTGTCGGATGGGGCCGCTTTCTTCGGAATCGCCGGTTTCATCCAATTCCCCTGTTCTCGATGATCTCCAGCAGACGGACGAGTCCCAGCGTGTCCTGCCTGCAGTATTCCAGCATGGCCTTGCGCAGCTTTGCAAGTTCCGCGGGGTCCGAAAGGTCCTCCATGGCGAAGTACGCCCCGGACGCCATCGCGCCGTCGCTGATTTCCATCCCTTCGTACGTCATCCCCGGCACCAGGACCGGCAGGACGGACTTCAGGGAGTAGGAACCGTTCATCCTCCAATGATAGATGTCCCGCTGCCTGAACAGTTCCATCAGGTCGATCATCCCGTCGGATACGGCGCCCAGGCGCTTTCGAAGCTTCGGGAGGCGCTCGCCCAGTTCCTTCAGCACCCGCTTCTCGAAGGACATGTTGTAGGCGAGGACGCAGGCCCCTTCGGGGATCTCGCTCGACAGCTTCTCCGCGATTTCCCCGCGGGGGTCCGCCCCGGGCCGCGCAAGGTATTCGAAGTGTCTCGGCTCCTCCCCTTTCGAGTCGATGCGGTGCAGGGAGTATTGGAAAGGCACCTGCTGGTACGGACGCGTCCCGTCGAAGAGAGGTATGGCCGAGGCGAAGGTCTCGAAATCGAGGAAGCACAGCGGATACCGGACCCCTTCCAGGAACCGCCGTATCTTCTTCGGGTCGGCGTGGGATTTCTTGTCCAGGTGATAATCAACCTGCATCCTCTGCATCAGGTTCAATGAATCGAGCGGCACATCCTCGAGCTTGACGATCCCCTGCCGGTACATTTCCCACTTGTCGATCCCTCTGCCCCGCAGGGAAAAAACGGAATCCTTCGGAATGTGTTCCCAGCAGAAGTCCATGAAGTCGCATTCGTACGGATCGGTGCAGTGGGGCCCGATATCGATTTCCGGCATCTCCCCCCGAAGCATGGAGCGCATCCCGGCCAGTTCCTCCGGAATGGCCGCCTGCTTCTCCCGGACCACATCGGTGATGTCCCGGATGGCGAACAGCTCCTCGGGAACGACATCCCCTTGCCGGACATAGCTGTTGTTGATGTGGACCAGATACGCCTTGTGCAACGGGAGTCCACAGCCGGAGAGGACGTAGTACTGGATAGCCGCGTCGTCCCAATGATGCTCCTTCACCGAGGTGGAGCTCTTCACCTCGTACAGGTCCCAGTAGCCGCGGTTCCGGACGATGATGTCCGCCTTCACGAAGATGCCGTCGAAGCGGAAACTCGCCTCGTAGATGGCCTTCGTCCCGCGGTCGATCTCCTCGCGGGTCCTGGCCAGCTGCTCTTCCTTTCCGAGGCCTTCGAAGGGGACGACGACCCCGCCCGGATACAGCATGTGCGCGAAAACACCCACCTCGTGCCCGGTGGCGAACAGCGCCTCCTGTTCCGGCGTTGCCTCCGCCCGGAGTTCGGGGCGATGCTTGTACAGATAGAGGGATTTGCGGCACTGAAGGCCGCGGGTGTAGAGGGTCTTGCTCAAGAAAGCGGATCTATCGGACGGGGCCACGTTTCCCTCGATCGAACCCGGCAGGAAAAAAGACGGTGAAAATGGAGAGGGCGGGTTGCCCCGCCCTCTCCTGCTGCAACAGCTTGTAGGTTACCCGATGCCTTACTCCGCGGGCGAGTAAAGCTCCGCAGTGGCAAGGCCCGCGTTTGCCGCGTTGAATCCTCCCACGATCAGGACATTGCCGTCTGCGAGCAGCGTCGCCGAGTGGGCCCTTCTGGCCGTCCCCAGCGTATCCGCCGCGGCGGCGAACGTCGCCCCGGTGGGATCATAGAGCTCCGCGGTGTTGACGGAGTTGCCCGTGTTGCGTCCGCCCGTAACCAGGACCTTGCCGTTGGAAAGCAGCGTCGCCGTATGCTCGTACCGGGCGGCAGCCATCGCCCCCACGGAGGAGAACTCTCCCGTCGCGGCGTTGTACAGCTCTGCGGACGACACTGCGGCGCCCGCCGCATTGAGTCCGCCCACGATCAGGACATTCCCGTTGGCAAGAATCGTCGCTGTCTGTTGCTGTCTGGCGACCACCAGCGCCCCCGTGGCGGAGAAGGTCTGCGTATCGGGGTCGTAAAGCTCTGCGGTGGCGAGGGCGGTCCCTCCCGCGCCAACTCCTCCGGTGATCAGGACCTTGCCGTTGGCGAGCAGCGTTGCCGTGTGATTGTACCGTGCCGCCCCCATCGGTCCCACGGCGCTGAACGTCCCGGCATCGGGGTCGTACAACTCAGCGGTGAGGGAGGTAACGAATGACGGCCCGATTCCGCCGGTGATCAGGACCTTGCCGTCCGCAAGACGCGTGGCGGTGTGCAGCCAACGGGTGATCGACATCGACCCGGTAGCCGTGAAAGTATCCGCGTCGGCATCGTATAACTCCGCGGAAGAGTGGTTGGTAGGCCCGTCGAAGGTGCGCCCGCCCGCCAACAGGACATTCCCGTTGGCAAGAAGCGTCGCGGTGAAATAATGCCGATCCTCGACCATCGTATCCGCAGCGGAGAAGGTCCCCGCATCGGCGTCGTACAGCTGCGCGGAGTCAAGAGTGACGTTGTCGTGGTATCCTCCCGCAACCAGAACGGAATTGTCGTTGAGAAGGACGGCGTTGTGCCATGCCCGGCCGGTCGTGAACGACCCGGTCGCAGTGAAGACCCACTCCACGGGAACGAAACTCAGGATGTTGGTTGCCGTGGTCTCACCGGTGCTGTTGCTGGCGACAACCCGGAAGTAATACGTCGTCCCGGGGGTCAAACCCGTCAAGGCGAGATCGACCGCCACGGGGTCGGTGCCTGCGCCGATCGCCTCAGGCGTCGTGCTGGTGGCGCCGGCGAGGTCCGATGCCGTCCCCCACTCGAACCAGGCATCCGTCGCCAGGCCGTTGGGAGTGACGTTGCCGTTCAGCGTCGCCGTGGTATCGCCGACGGACGCTCGCGGCGACCGTGGTGGCTGCCGGAGCCGCCCCGGAGGTGAAGTTCAGGATCGGGGTCCCGTTGGTTTGCCCGGAACTGTTGCTGGCGACGACGCGGTAGTAATACGTCGTCCCGGTGGTCAGCCCTGTCAAAGCGACGTCGACCGCCACGGCGCTGGTGCCGGCGCCGATCGCCTCATGCGTCGTGCTGGTGCCGCCGGCAAGAGTCGAGCTCGTCCCCCACACGAACCAGGCTTCCGTCGCCAGGCCGTTGGGATTGACGTTGCCGTTCAGGGTCGCCGTCGTCGCGCCCACGGGGGTCGCGGCGAGGTTGGCGACCGTCGGAGCCGAACCGGGGGTGAAGCTCAGGATGCTTCCCCTGGTCGTCCCGGAGCTGTTCGTGCCGGCCACCCGGAAGTAATACGTGGTCCCGGTGGTCAGGCCCGTCAGTGCGACGTCGACCGCGCACGCTGGTGGTGCCGGCGCCGATCGCCTCGGCCGTGCGAGCTGGTATAAGTGGCAAGGGTCGAACTCGTCCCGTACTCGAACCATGCGGTCGTCGCCAGGCTGTTGGGGGTCACATTCCCGTTCAGGGTGGCCGTGGTCGCGCCGACGGAGCTCGCGGCAACGGTGGCGGCTACAGGAGGATCGGGGACAAGGGATGAGGTCGTGAAATTCCCGATGGTGCTTTTATCCTCACCCTTCGAATTCGACGAACAGACGCGGTAGTAATACGTGGTGCCTGCCGTAAGCCCGGTGATCGCGGTGTCGACAAGCACATTGTCCGTCCCGGCGCCGATCGATTCCGGTGGCCGTGTTGTCGTAAGTCGCCAGAGTGGAGCTCGTACCATATTCAAACCAAGCAGTGGTTGCCAGGCCATTCGGCACGACATAGCCCCGCAGCGTCGCCCCGGTTTGAGTGGTATTGGTTGCGCTGGCTACCGTGGCAATCGGCTCCCCTCCATTGGTGGAATCGCTGCTGCCCCCTCCTCCTCCACAACCGACTAGAAGGGCAACGAGAAACAGTAAGGCAAGTTTTTTCACTGGAACCTCCTCAGGCTCGAGATTTGGACCCACAGCAATCCTAAAACATTAACCGATTATTTCAAGACTTACAATAACATTCCTGCTGATTCCTGCTAGCCGTCCGTTGCCGCCGGGCGCCGCACTCGTATGGTATCGGCAGGCAGGGGAGAAAAATTTGATTTTTTTTAAACCTGGGGCAAAATCGCCGTTTCCCTCTTATTGCATCCGGTTCTCCGATGAAAGGATCCATGCTCCCCTCCCCGTTAATTTCCTTTTGTATTACAATAAAATACATAATTGGCAGGAATATGAGCGGAAAGGCAAAGAGCCTCTCGAGATGTCGACAATAGAAAATAAAACAGAAGAAATTCCTCCGGACCGGAAAATCGGTTGCCTGATCCTGGCGCTGGGCTCCATGCATGAAGCCGCCTTTCTTGTCGATAAGGATGCGCGATTCCTCTTCGCGAACGACGAGGCATGCCGCCTCTCGGGATACGATCGGGACACTCTGGCCGGCCTCGGTCTGGCGGACATCAACGCGGACTTTACGGTGGATCGCTGGCCAGCCCTTCTGAGGGAACTTCGGGAAAAAGGATTCCTGTCGTCGGAGGGGCGCCTGAGGACCATGGACGGCCGGATCCTTCCGGTCGAGGTGCGCGCGAATTATTTCGAGCACGACGGCCAGGAGCACAGCCTTATGCTGGTCCGGGACATCGCATCCCGAATACAGGACGAGAAGAAACGGCTTGCCCTGCTCCGGTTTTTCGAAAACACGGACCGGGTCGACCAGGTAATCCTCATGGCGGACGATCTCGACCGGATGATGAGCGATGTTCTGGACGCGGTCCTTTCGATCTTCGATTGCGACCGGGCGTTCCTTCTTTACCCGTGCGACCCGGAGGCGGATTCCTGGAGTTGCCCCATGGAACGCACCCGTCCGGAGGTTCCGGGAATCGCTGCAAACACGGGTGACCATCCCCATGGATCCGGACATCGCCGAAACCTTCCGGATCCTGATCGCTTCGGAAGGCCCGGTCCGGTTCGGCCCCGGAACCGATCACCTGATGGCGATGGCCCTCCACCCCAAGGTGGGGAAGGCATGGCAATTCGGCGTGCACCAGTGTTCCTTCCCCCGCGTCTGGACCCCGGAAGAGGAACGGCTGTTCCGGGAGATCGGACGCCGGCTGACCGATGCGCTGACGAGCCTCCTGTCGAACCGGGCGCTGCGGGAAAGCGAGGAGAAGTTCAAGAGCCTGGCCGAATCGGCCCAGGACGCGATCATCAAGATCGATAACGACGGGCGTGTCCGCTATTGGAACAAGGCGGCCGAGCGGATCTTCGGCTGGGCCGCCTCCGAGGTGATCGGAAAGGACGTCCATGCCGTCCTGGCGCCCGACCGGTACATGGACGCCTTCACGAAGGGACTCGACGAATTCCGGAAATCCGGCGCCGGCCCGGTGCTCGGCAAGGTCGTGGAACTCCGCGCCTACAGGAAAGACAAGCGCGAGTTCCCCGTGGAGCTGAGCATTTCCGGGGTATTTCTCCACGGCTCCTGGAGCGCCATCTGCATCGCCAGGGACATCACGGAGCGCAAGAAGCTGGAACAGCAGCTTCTCCATTCGCAGAAGATGGACGCCATCGGGTCGCTGGCGGGGGGAGTCGCGCACGACTTCAACAATATCCTCACGGCCATCATCGGCTACGGAAACATCGTGAAGATGAAGATGGCGCCCGGCGACCCGCTCCTCCCCTCGATCGATGCCATCCTCTCGTCGTCCGAACGGGCCGCGCAGTTGACGAAAAGCCTCCTCGCCTTCGGCAGGAAGCAGGTCATCAATCCGGCGCCGGTCGACCTGAACCGCCTCGTTCGGAACGTCGAGGGGATCCTGAAGCGGCTGATCGGGGAGGATATCGATTTCACCACGCGATTGAGCGATACCCCTCCCATCGTCACGGCCGACGCCGGCCAGATCGAGCAGGCGCTCATGAACCTCGCGACCAACGCGAGGGACGCCATGCCCGACGGCGGCTCGCTCTCCATCTCGACCGGGAAGTTCGAGATGGGCGAAGACTTCTTCCGGGCGCACGGATTCGGAAAGACGGGGATGTTCGCCCTGATCGAGGTGTCGGACACGGGAACCGGCATGGACAAGAAGACGCGGGACAGGATCTTCGAGCCGTTCTTCTCGACGAAAGGGCCGGGGAAAGGCACCGGGCTGGGGCTGGCGATCACCTACGGGATCGTCAAGCAGCATGACGGCTTCATCAACGTGCACAGCGACCCCGGGAAGGGATCGACGTTCAGGATTTTCCTGCCGCTCGCGCCGAAGGCGGCCGAGGCGGAATCCGCCATATCGGCCCTGCCGATACGCAGAGGCAGCGAAACCATTCTCCTCGTCGAAGACGACGAAATGGTCCGGGAACTGACGAAAACCATTCTGGAGAATCACGGGTATCGCGTCATCGTCGCCGTCGACGGGCAGGACGGCATCGACCGGTTTTCCCTGCACGAGCGGGAGATCGACCTCCTGGTCCTGGACGTGATCATGCCCCGGAAAAGCGGGAAGGAAGTCTACCAGGCCGTCAAATCGGTCCGGCCCGACATGAATATCCTGTTCATCAGCGGATACCCGGCCGACATGATCGACAGGAAGGGAATCCTCGACGACAAATCGCAGCTGATCCTGAAGCCGGTCAGCCCCTTGGAACTGCTTCGGAAAATCCGGGAGATCCTCGACCGGAAAGGATAGACGGGGCCGTCGCTCCCCCGGTTATTTAGCGGGGGCGTTCGGGCATTCCGGATCGCAGAACTCGAACTGGCCGCCCTCCATCGATTCCAGGACCTTCCGGATCGCCGCGGAGTGCGTGCCGCCGCACGCCTTGCATGTCACCACCGGCCAATTGTTCCCCGCGATGATATCCTCGATCTGCGCCGCGTTATACGGAATCCCGACCTTTATCTCGACGTCGGCATCCCTGTGAAGTCTTTCAAGCGCCATGATTCCCTCCCGTTTCCTGCCCCGGTTCCCGGCGGATTCAACGTATCTCACACATTATAATCTCTGCCGGCTCGGATTTCCACGCGGAAGGACGGGCCGGAGATGAACTTCCCCCCCTTGAAAGAACTCCTTTCTTCCGATTGAATCATAGATATCAGAACCCGGAAAAAATGGAACCGGAGGTCATCGCGAAATGGAATACCTGAACCTGGGGAACAGCGGCGTGAAGGTGTCCCGCATCTGCCTCGGCTGCATGACCTACGGGGCGAAAAGCTGGCGGGAATGGGTCCTGGAAGAGGAGGAAGGCCGCCCCTTCATCCGGCGGGCCCTGGAGCTCGGCATCAACTTCTTCGACACCGCCGACATTTACTCCCTCGGCAGGAGCGAGGAGATCCTGGGCAGGGCGCTCAAGGATTTCGGGCCGGGGCGGGACAAGGTGGTCATCGCGACCAAGGTGTTCCAGCCGATGGGGGACGACCCGAACCTGCGCGGCCTTTCGCGCAAGCACATCCGCCATTCCATCGACGATTCCCTCCGCCGGCTGGGGACGGATTACGTCGACCTGTATCAGATCCACCGGTTCGATCCCTACACCCCCGTCGAGGAGACGCTCGAGGCGCTGACCGACGTGGTGCGGGCCGGGAAAGCGCTGCATATCGGCGCCTCGTCCATGTACGCCTGGCAGTTCGCCCGGATGCTCCACGCCGCGGAACGGCACGGGTACAGCCGGTTCATCACCATGCAGAACCATTACAACCTGGTCTACCGGGAAGAGGAGCGGGAAATGATCCCCCTCTGCCTCGAGGAGGGAATCGGGCTCATCCCGTGGAGCCCCCTCGCCCGGGGCTACCTGACCCGGCGCCCGCCCGCGGAGGGGCACGGGGACACCCATCGCGCCAAAACGGACGATTTCGCCCACAAGCTGTATTTCCGGTCGGGCGACCCCGAGGTTGCCCTGAAGGTCGGCGGAGATCGCCGAAAGCGGGGCGTGCCCATGGCCCGGGTCGCCCTCGCGTGGATCCTGGGGAAGCCGGGTGTCACGGCCCCGATCGTCGGTGCGAGCCGGATGGAACATCTCGAGGACGCGGTGAAGGCGCTGGAGATCCGCCTTTCCGACGAAGAGCGGGCCGAGCTCGAGGCGCCGTACCGGCCGCACCCTGTGCTCGGGCACGGGTAACCGGGGAAGGAGGCCAACGTGCAAAGGAAGAAACGGATGTTGGGAGATTCCGGGATGGAAGTCGCCCCTCTCGCGTTCGGGGGCAATGTCTTCGGGTGGACCGCGGACGAACCGACCTCCTTCCGGCTGTTGGACGCGTTCGTGGCCGCGGGAGGCAATCTCATCGACACGGCGGACATGTACTCCACGTGGGTCCCCGGCCACAAGGGCGGGGAATCCGAGACCGTCCTCGGCAAGTGGCTTGCGAAAAGCGGGAACAGGGAGAAGGTCCTCATCGCCACCAAGGTCGGGAAGGACATGGGGGCGGGCATGAGCGGGCTCTCGAAATCGTATATCCTGCGCGCCGCGGAGGACTCGCTGAGGCGCCTGCGGACGGACCGCATCGACCTGTACCAGTCCCACGAAGACGACCTGGAGACGCCGTTGGAGGAAACCATGGAGGCCTTTGCGGCGCTGGTCCGGCAGGGAAAGGTCCGGGCGATCGGGGCGTCGAACTTCGATGCGGGGCGGCTGATGAAGTCGCTGGATGCGAGCGCGCGGCGGGGATATCCCGCCTACTGCTGCCTGCAGCCGTTGTACAACCTCTACGACCGCGCCGGTTATCGAGAAGACCCTCGCGCCGGTCTGCCTCGAGAAGGGTCTTGGCGTAATCCCCTACTTCCCGCTCGGCAGCGGGTTCCTCACGGGCAAATACCGTTCGGAAAAGGACCTTGCGGGGCGCGCACGGGCCGGGTTCGTCAAGAAATACCTGAACGAACGGGGCTTTCGCATCCTCGACGCCCTCGATCGGGTGGCGGTCGAGCATCGGTCGACCCCCGCCGCCGTTTCCCTGGCGTGGCTGATCTCGCGTCCCGGCATCACCGCGCCCATCGCGAGCGCGACGAGCGTCGACCAGCTGAACGACCTGATCGAGGCGACCCGGCTGGAGCTGGACCCCGCTTCGATCGAAAAGCTCGACCTGGCGAGCGACTGAAGCACGAGCCCCGGCCGGCCGGGAGCCCCGGGGAGGAAAGGGGTACTCGCTCCCCTCCCCTCCCCGGGGATAAATCCTTACGCGGTTTTCTTGTGGAACTCGCGGATCTGCTCCACGGTGAACTTGTTCAGCTTGACGACCCTGCGACTTCCCGACCAGGAAGGACGGGATCATTTTCTTGACCTCCGCCTCGCTGCCGGCCTCGACGACGGCATAGCCCGTGTGGTCGCCGGCCATGCAGCCCCATTCGTATTTATCCAGTACATCCGAGCCCTTTACCACAATTTCGTCGAGTGCGCGAAGGCATTCCTCGGCGGTGTGGATCGATTCGATATGATATTTGCTCATGGCTTTCTCCCTGTGATTTCAAACCGCAAGTAAGGTTGACGTTACGCCTTCACCGCATATATATCAGTATACGTTCTCGCGACAAAGATGCGATGACCCGGCTTAAAATACGTTCCGGGACAGACATCCCGATGGAGGGACATTGACCACCGCGCTTGTCACAGGGGCGACTGCCGGCATCGGCAACGCTTTCGCGCGGCGGTTCGCCGCCGACGGTCACCGGCTCGTCCTGGTCGCCAGGGACGCCGTTCGCCTGGAAGAGGTCGCCCGGGGGCTGCGCGAACGGCACGGCGTCGAGGTCGAAACGCTCCCCGCGGACCTGTGCGACCGGGAGCAGATGGAGCGGATCGCCGACCGCCTGCGCGACGGGGCGCGGCCGGTCGACATCCTCGTGAACAACGCGGGCTTCGGCCTGGCCGCGCCGTTCCTTCTGGGGCCGCTGTCCGACGAGGAGCGCATGCTCGACGTCCTGGTCCGCGCCGTCCTCGTCCTCACCCGCGCCGCGGCGCCCGGCATGGTCGCCCGCCGCCGGGGGCACCATCATCACGGTGTCCTCGGTCGCCGGGTTCCTTCCCGGGGGCACCTACTCCGCCGCCAAGGCGTGGGCGACCTCGTTCACGGCCTCGCTCGCGGGGCAGCTGGCCGGCACCGGCGTCACCGCGACGGCGCTGTGCCCCGGCTTCGTCCGGTCGGAATTCCAGCAGCGGGCGAAGATCGACGTATCGTACCTTCCGGGCTGGGCCTGGCTGGACGCCGACCGGCTCGTCGCCGGATGCCTCTCCGACGTCCGCCGCGGCCGGGCGGTCAGCGTGCCGAGCCTCCGGTACAAGGCGGCGGTCTTCTTCCTGCGGCACTGCCCTTTGCGGCTCGCCCGGGCGATCGCCGCGCGCCGCTCCAGGATGGCGTCGGCCGCCGGAGGGCCGTAAGGAGGGCTGGCCGGAATTTACTTCGCGGGGCAAATCGGATAAAGTTTTTTTTTGCCCGGCAATCCCGCAGAGGAGGTGCGTCTTTGGAGGAACTCCAGGAAACCCCTTTGGCCGGAAGGCATCGGGACCGCAAGGCCCTCATGGCTCCCTTCGGCGGCTGGAACATGCCGATCCAGTACGAGGACGGGATCCTCGCCGAACACCGCTGGTGCCGCGAAAAGGCCGCCCTCTTCGACATCTGCCACATGGGGGAATTCCTCTACCGCGGCGACTTCGCCGCGGGCGGGCTCGAGAGCGTCTTCACGTTCTCCGTCGCCTCCATCCCCGAGGGCCGTTCGCGCTACGGCTTTCTCCTGAACGAACGGGGCGGGGTCATCGACGACCTGATCGTCTTCCGCCTCGGCAGGGACGAGGCGATGATCGTGGTCAACGCCGCGACCGCGAAAAACGATTTTTCCGTCATCCGCTCGCGCCTCGCGAAGGGAGCGGAATTCAGCGACATCTCCGCCGCGACCGGCAAGCTCGATCCCCAGGGCCCGTTGTCCAGGGAAGTCATGGTCGACCTGCTCGGCGGCAAGGTCGCCTCCATCCCCTACTTCCGCTTCCTCCGGATGGACGTCCTCGGCAGCCCGGCGATCGTGAGCCGCACCGGCTACACCGGCGAGCTGGGCTACGAGATCTTCCTGCCTTGCGGAGAAGACCGCCGAATTGTGGGACAGGCTCCTTTCGGATCCCCGCGTGAAGCCGGCGGGGCTGGGAGCGCGGGACCTCCTGCGGCTCGAGATGGGATACAGCCTCTACGGGAACGACATCGACGAGACGGTCACCCCGCTGGAGGCGGGGCTTTCGGGATTCGTCCAATTTCGACAAGGAGTTCGTCGGCAGAGACGCGCTCCTGAAGCAGAAGGCGGAAGGCCCTGAACGGGTCAAGGCGGCGTTCCGGGTCGACTCCCGGCGCTCCCCCCGGCACGGGTACGAGATCCTGAAGGACGACCGGCGGGTCGGCATCGCCACCAGCGGGGGCTTCTCCCCCATGCTCGGGTGCGGGATAGGGATCGGCCTGGTCGAGGCGGGCGCCTCCTCCCCGGGGACGGTGCTCACCCTCCGCCACGAAAACGTCGCCATGCAGGCGACGGTCTGCGATCTGCCGTTCTTCAAGGGCGGCTCGGTCCGCGCCTGACAGCGGGACCATCCCCCATTTCCCGGAGGAGAAGGGACATGTCCATGACCTACTACACCAAGGAACACGAATGGGTGAAGATCGACGGGAACACCGCCACGGTGGGGATCACCGCCTACGCGGCCCAGCATCTGGGAGACATCACCTTCGTGGAGCTCCCGGCGGTCGGGAAGACGGTGAAGCAGTTCGAAACGCTCTGCGCCATCGAATCCGTCAAGGCGGCCAGCGACATCTACGCTCCGGTCTCGGGGACGGTCGTCTCGGTCAACGAGGAGCTGAACAACCGGCCCGAGCTCGTGAACGAGTCCCCGGAGGACGCCGCCTGGATGGCGACCGTGAAGCCATCCGACCTTTCCGAGACGGCGAAGCTGATGAACCGGGAGCAGTACGACGAATACCAGAAAGGGCTATGACATGAGTTTCACTCCGCACACCCAGGAAGAGATCCGGGAGATGCTCGACGCCATCGGCGTCGGGAGCATCGCCGACCTGTTCCGCCCGATTCCCGCCGAGCTTGCGGACCGGGTCGTTCGACCTCCCGCCCGGGATGTCGGAATTCGAGATGCTGGACCGGCTGCGCGAGCCTGGCGGGGCAAAACGTCCGCGTCGTGCCTTTCGTCGGCGGCGGGTTCTACGACCACCTCATCCCCGCGGCGGTCGACCACCTGGCCGGGCGCGCCGAGTTCTACACCGCCTACACCCCCTACCAGCCGGAATGCTCCCAGGGGACGCTGCAGGCGCTCTTCGAGTACCAGACCGCCATCTGCCGGCTGACCGGGCTGGATGTCTCCAACGCCTCGCTCTACGACGGCGGCACCGCCTGTGCCGAGGCGGCCATGATGGCGCTGCGCGTGACCGGCCGGAACAGGATCCTCGTCGACGGCTGCGTCAACCCCTTTTCCCGCGCAGGTGCTCAAGACCTATCTCGTCAACCTGCGATGTGGAGATCGTCGAGATCGCGCCGCTGGACGGGGCGCTCGACCGGCAGCGGCTGGCGAAGGTGCTCGATGAGACCGTTGCGCCGCGGTGCTGGTGCAGAACCCCAACTTCTTCGGCCGCGTCGACGATTTCACCGCCCTGGCGGAGCAGGTCCATGCGCATGCGGCGCCCTGCTGATCGTCTCCGTCTACCCGGTCTCGCTCGGGCTCCTCAAGTCCCCGGGCGAGATGGGCGTCGACATCGCCGTCGGTGACGGCCAGAGCCTCGGCAACCCGCTCTCGTTCGGCGGGCCGTCCTTCGGTTTCATCGCCGCCCGGAAAGAGCTTCATCCGCAACATGCCGGGACGGATCGTCGGCGAAACCGTCGACCGCAACGGCAGGCGCGGCTTCGTGCTGACCCTGCAGGCGCGGGAACAGCACATCAAGCGCCACAAGGCCACCTCCAACATCTGCAGCAACCAGGGGCTCTGCGCCCTGCGCGGCCTGATCTTCCTCTCCTCCTCGGGAAACACGGGCTGGCCGAGCTGGCGCGGCTCAACCGCGACAAGGCCGAGTATGCCAAGGGCCGCCTGGCCGCGGATCCGCGGGGTCATCGCTGCTGCAGTCGGGGCCGACCTTCAACGAGTTCACCGTCCGCCTGCCGCAGGCGGGCCGACGACGTGGTCGCCGCGCCTGCTCAAGGCGGGTATCGCCGCCGGCGTGCCGCTGGGCCGATACTACGCCGGCATCGAAAACTGCCTGGTGGTGACGGTGACCGAGAAGCGCACCAAGAACGAGATCGACCTGCTTGG
The DNA here is from genome assembly GCA_963741515.1 of uncultured bacterium. Classification (GTDB taxonomy): domain Bacteria; phylum Desulfobacterota; class Deferrimicrobia; order Deferrimicrobiales; family Deferrimicrobiaceae; genus UBA2219. The sequence goes on along the minus strand of CAVUIA010000006.1, from coordinate 124,248 downwards.
CGAGGACTGCTGGAGGCGGCCCTATGCAACTGATCTACGAAAAATCCGTCCCCGGCCGTCACGGCGTCAGCCTGCCCGCCTCCGATGTCCCGCCTGCCGCCGCCGCTGCCCGGCGGATCTCCTGCGCGCCGAGCCGGCCGGCCTGCCCGAGGTTTCCGAGCTCGACGTGGTGCGGCACTTCACCAACTCTCTCGCGCCGCAACTTCTCGGTCGACACCAACTTCTACCCGCTCGGCTCCTGCACCATGAAGTACAACGCCAAGGTGCTGGAGAAGCGCGGCGGCCCTGTTCGCCCCGTTCCACCCGATGACTGCGCTGCTGCCGGGCGGCGAGGCCGTTCTGCCAGGGCACGCTGGCGGATGCTCCACGACCTGGGCCGGCTGCTGGCCGAGATCACCGGCATGGACGAGGTCACCACGCCAGCCGCTGGCCGGCGCGCACGGCGAAATGACCGGCATCATGCTGATCGCCGCCTACCACGCCGCAAGGGGCAACAAGGCCAAGAAGAAGTACGTGGTCGTTCCCGATTCCTCCCACGGCACCAACCCGGCCTCGGCCGCCATGGCCGGCTACGAGATCATCACCGTGCCGACCGCCCCCTACGGCGACATGGACCTCGACGCTTTCAAGGCAGGCCATGACCGACGAGGTGGCGGCGGTCATGATGACCTGCCCCAACACCCTCGGCCTGTTCAACCCGCACATCAAGGAGATCTGCGACATCGCCCACGCCCACGATGCGCTGATGTACTACGACGGCGCCAACCTGAACGCCATCATGGGCAAGGTGCAGGCCGGGCGACGTCGGCTTCGACGTCATCCATGTCAACCTGCACAAGACCTTCGGCACGCCCCACGGCGGCGGCGGTCCCGGTTCCGGCCCGGTGGGCGTCAAGAAGGAGCTGATCCCGTTCCTGCCGGCCCCGCGGATCGTCAAGGGGGCAGACGGCCGCTTCTCGCTCGATGACCGACGCTCCGCAGAGCATCGGCCGCATCGCCAACTTCTTCGGCAACTTCGGTGTGATGGTCAAGGCCTACGCCTACATCATCATGCTGGGGCGCGAGGGGCTGATCGAGGTCTCGCGAGCAGGCGGTGCTGAACGCCAACTACATCAAGGAGCGGCTGAAGGACCTACTACGACCTGCCCTACGACAGACCTGCATGCACGAATGCGTCTTCTCGGCCTCCCGGCAGCTGCCACATGGCGTGCATGCCATCGACATCGCCAAGTTCCTGATCGACCGGGGTTATCATCCGCCGACGGTCTACTTCCCGATGATCGTCAAGGAAGCGATCATGATCGAGCCGACCGAGACCGAGAGCAAGACGACGATGGATGCCTTCGTAGGCGCCATGATCGAGGCGGCGAAGCTCGCCGAGGAAGACCCCGCCGTGCTGAAGAACGCGCCCGTGACCATGCCGATCTCCCGGCTGGACGAAACCAAGGCCGCCCGGGAGCAGAACGTCTGCATGGGGTGACCCGGGGCCCGGCCTGGCGCCTCATCGATACCGGGCCGCTCGACGGGGCCTCGAACATGGCGATCGACGAGGCGCTGCTGGGCGCGTTCGACCCGCAGGCCTCCACGCCGGTGTTCCGTCTCTACGGCTGGGATCCGCCCGCCCTCTCCCTGGGTCGCTTCCAGGACGCCGAAGCGGTGCTCGACCTGCCCTTATGCCGGGCGAGCGGCGTGCCCGTGGTCCGGCGGATCACCGGAGGCGGGGTCATTTACCACGCCGACGAGCTGACCTACTCCATCGTCCTCTCCCCGCGCCGGCTGCCCGGGGAGACGGGCGTCGACGGTTCCTACCGGCACCTGAACGGTTTCCTGCTGGCCTTCTACCGGGCGCTGGGGCTTCCCGCGGCCTACGCCTCGGATTCACCGCCGGGCGACTGGCGGCTGGGCGAGCGGACCGCTTTCTGCTACGCGGGGAAGGAACGGTCCGACATCCTGGTCGACGGGCGGAAGATCGGCGGGAACGCGCAGAGGCGCACGAGGAACGCGCTCTTCCAGCACGGCTCCATTCCGCTGGCGGACCGGTTAGCCGTGGGCGTCGGATTCATGCGCGACAAGCCGTCCGGCCTCGACGGCACGGTGGCCGACCTGGCCACGCTGGGAATCACCCTTCCGGTGGACGAGTTGAAGGACCGGCTTGTCGCGGCGTTCGAGGAAACCTTCGGGGTCATGCTGGAGCGGCATCAGCCGCCGAGGTAGGCCTTCTTCACCTGGGGATCGGAGAGGAGCGATTCGGATTTCCCTTCGAGCACGAGCCGGCCGTTTTCCAGCACGTACCCGCGCCCGGCGAACTGGAGCGCCATCCGGGCGTTCTGCTCGACGACCAGGATGGTGGTCCCCTCCTTCCGGTTGATTTCCCGCATGGAGTCGAACACGCTTTTCATCAGGAGGGGGGCCAGCCCCATGGACGGCTCGTCCAGGAGCATGATCTTCCTGCCGCTCATGAAGGCCCGCCCGACGGCCAGCATCTGCTGCTCGCCGCCGCTCATGGTGCCGGCCTTCTGGCTCTCCCGCTCTTTCAGCCGGGGAAAGATCGCGAACACCCTCTCCAGGTCCTCCGCGATGCCCTTGGGGTCCTTCCTCGCGAAGGTGGCCAGCTGCAGGTTCTCCATGACCGTGAGGTTGCCGAACAGGCGCCGCCCCTCGGGCACGTGGGAGATCCCCAGCTCGCTCACGACCTTGTCGGCCTCGTACTTGAGCAGGTCCTTCCCCATGAAGGTCATTCGCGTCCCCGGCTGCGCGGGAACGAGGCGGGAGATCGCCCTTAAGGTGGTGCTCTTCCCCGCCCCGTTGGCTCCGATGATGCAGACGACCTCCCCTTCCCCGATCTGGAAGGAGATGCCGTGAAGGGCCTTGATATTGTCGTAGGAAACCTGCAGGTTCTCCACGGACAGCAGCATCAGGCCACGCCCTCCTTGCCCAGGTAGGCGTCGATCACCTTCGGGTTGTTCTGGATCTCTTCGGGCGTGCCCTCGGCGATGAGCTCGCCGAAGTTCACCGTCTGGATCCTGTGGCAGAGCTCCATGACGAATTTCAGCCGGTGCTCGATCAGGAGGATCGCCAGCCCCAGCTCCCGGTGGACCCTCCGGACGATCTCCATGATCTGCACCAGCTCTTCCGGGTTCATCCCCGCCGTCGGCTCGTCCAGGAAAAGGATCTTGGGCCCCGTCGCCAGCGCCCGGGCCATCTCCACCCTTCTCTGGGCGCCGTACGGCAGGTTGAGGACCACCTGGCCCGCCATGTGGCGGATGCCCATCATCTCGAGGAGGGCCATCGACTTCTCCTCGATCTCGGCCTCTTCCCGGTTCCGCCCCGGCGTCCCGAAGAACGCCCCGAAAAGGCCGTACCGGATCTGCGAATAGTGGGCCATCTTCACGTGCTCGAGGACGGTCATGTGCCGCCACAGGAGAAGGTTCTGGAAGGTCCGGCTGATCCCCATGGAGGCGATCTTGTGCGCCGGGAGGCCGTTGATCCTCTTCCCTTCGAGAAGGACCTCCCCCTCCGTCGGGGCTGTAGATGCCGGTGATGAGGTTGAAGATGGTGGTCTTTCCCGCGCCGTTCGGGCCGATCAGCCCGCGGATCTGCCCGGGCTCGAGCTCGAGGTTGTAGTTCTGCACGGCCCTCAAGCCCCCGAAGTCGTGCGACATGTTCTTCACCTGCAGGATCGGCATGTCACTCCTCCCCGCCGGGCCGCTGTTTCGGCCGGAGAAGGGATGCGGCGTCGAGGTCCTTGAACGCGATCAGGCCGGTCGGGCGGTAGATCATCACGAGGATGAGCAGCAGCGGGATGATGATCCACTTGAAGATCTCGAGGGGCCGGAGCGCCTCGCCGAGCAGGCTGATGCTCACGGCGCCGACGATGGACCCGTAGACGGAGTTCAAGCCGCCGAAGTACACCATGGCGAGGACCTCGGCGAGGTTCTGGATGCCGAAGGTCCCCGGGTTGACGTACCGGAGCACGTGGGCGAACAGCCCGCCCGCGACGCCCGCCCAGAACGCCGCGAAAAGGAAGCCGATCATCTTGGTGCGCCGCGTGTCGACCGTCATGGCGTTGGCCGCCAGCTCGTTGTCGCGGACGGCGTTCAAGGCCTTCCCCAGCGTGGAGCGCACGAAGTTGTTGATGCTCCAAATGCAGATGACGGTCCACAGGAACACCGTGAAAAGGCTGGCCCAGTCCGGCTGCCCGCTCATTCCCCGCGGGCCCCGGACGAACTCGAAATTCTCGATGAGGCTCTTCACGATGAACAGGAACGCCAGCGAGATGATGGCCAGGTAATCTCCCCTCGTCCGGAAGGACGGGACCGCGACGAGCAGCGCGCCGACCGCGGCCAGCAGTCCGCCCGCCACCAGGGCGATCGGGAACAGGAAGGGGCCCAGGCTCTCCGGAAGCAGGGTGATGCCGAACATCCCCCCGTCGACGAAAAGGCCCACGGTGACCACCGAGGCGCAGTACGCGCCCAGCGCCATGAACCCCGGGTGGGAGCAGGAGAACTCCCCCATGTACCCGTTGATGACGTTCAGGCTCAAGGTGAGCATGATGGCGATCAGCGTGAGTTTCAGCACGAGCGCGCGGTAGTCGCTGACCTCCGCCCAGAAGTGCATGGAGAGGTAGAACAGCCCCAGGTGGACGGCCACCGGGACCGCGATCGGGAGCCGGATCAGCGCGGCGGCGGCCCGGTTCGTCAGGGAGGCGCTCGACACGGCGACGACGGCGACCGGAAGCGCGTAGATCAGCAGCGTGTACAGGAACGCGTTGGGTACCAGGAGCGGCTTCTTCAGCATGATATCGATCCCGAACAGGGCGGGGATCTTGGGCAGGCCCACCCCGAGCGCGAGGTCGGTGCCGATGAATTTCTCGAGCATCACCGCCGCGAAGATGCCCAGGAGCCACCCGAGGAGCGGGACCCGGGAAAAGGCCGCGCGGAATTTTCCGGTTTTCTGCGTCGGTCCGGACACGGCGTCAGAGCCTCAATTGCGCGCTGTACGGCTCGCCGAAGAAGCCGTGGGGCCGGAACGTCAGGATCAGGAGGATGATGGAATAGGCGATCAGGTCGCGAAGCGTCGAAGGGAAGATCATCGCCACGAAGATCTCGGTGAACCCCAGCAGGAAGCCCGCCAGGGTGGCCCCCATGATGGAGCCCCTGCCGCCCAGGATCGCGGCCACGAACGCCTTCCATCCGAAAAGGACGCCCATGTACGGGTCGAGCACGGGATAAGCGATGCCGAAGAGGATCCCCGCGGCGGCGGCCAGCGCCGAGCCGATGCCGAACGTGATGGCGATCACCTTGTTGACCGGCACCCCCATCAGGGGGACGGCGACGAAGTCGTAGGACATCGCCCGCATCGCCATGCCCCACTTCGTCCGGCGGATGAACTGGTGCAGGGCCAGGGTGAGGAGAAGGGAAACGACCACGATCATGATCTTCTTGTTGGTCAGGAACACGCCGCCCACATCGTAGGTGACGGTCTCGATCAGGGACGGGAAGCTGATCCTGCGGGCCCCCAGCAGGATCAGGTTCCCCGTCTCCAGGATGATTCCGATCATAAGGCCCGTGATGGCGGCCGAGGCGCGGGGAGCCTTGCGCAGCGGCCTGTACCCCACCCGCTCCACGATCATGCCCACGAACGAGGTGAGGAACATCGATATGAGGATGGTCAACACCAGGATCAGCCAGTTGGGGATCGCGAGGAACCCCGACGAGGTCAGGGCGAGCAGGCCGAAAGACACCCCTACGCCGATGTACGCCCCGACCATGAAGATGTCCCCATGCGCGAAGTTGAAGAGCATGAGGATGCTGTACACCATGGAGTACCCCAGCGCGATCAGGGCGTAGAAGCTCCCCCACTGGAGCGAGTTGACCAGGTTCTGCAGGAAGATCGCCATCGCTTTAAGCGTTTGCCTCCCTTACGGGCAGACCGACTTGTAGAAGGTGAACTCGCCGGCGTCGCTGATCTTGACGATGACCGCGCACTTCGACGGGTCGTTCTTCCCGGCGAAGGTCATCTCGCCGGTGATGCCCTTGAACTTCTTCACCTGGGACAACGCGTTCCGGACGGCGTCCCGGTCCTTCTTCAGGTCTCCCGTGAGCCCGCCGGTGGCCTGGATCGCCTGCTGTGTAAGCAGCATGGCGTCCCACGTGAGCGCCGCGACGTCGTCGGGAACATAGCCGTACTTCGCCTTGTACCGGTCGATGAACTTCTTCGTCTCTCCGGTGGCGCCCGCCGCGGCGTAATGCGTGCTGAAGAACGCGCCGTAGCAGTCCTTGCCGCAGAGCTTGATCGTCTCGGCGGATCCCCAGGAATCGCTGCCCACGATGGGCTTCTTCCAGCCGAGCTGATGGGCCTGCTGAACGATGAGCGCCACCTCGTTGTAGTACTGGGGAGTGAACAGCACCTCGGCGCCGGACTTGATGATCTTGGTCAGCTGGGAGCTGAAGTCGGTGTCCTTGGTGGTGAAGCTTTCATAGGCCACCACGGACCCTTTCCCGTTGATGTCCTCCCAGGCCTTCTTGAAGAACTCCGCGAGCCCCTTGGGATAGTCGCTCGCCACGTCGTAGAGGACCGCCGCCTTCTTGAACTTGAACTCCTTCGAGATGAAGTTCGCCACCACCGGCCCCTGGAACGGGTCGAGGAAGCAGGCGCGGAAAACGTAGGGCTTGTCCTTGGTCGAGTCGGGGTTCGTGGACCATGGCGTGATCATCGGGGTCTTGTAGTTGTTGGCGATCCCCGCCGCGGGCACCGCCTGCTTGGAGGCCTGGGGTCCGACCATGATGAGGATATCGTCCTCGGTGATCATCTTCGTGGTCACCTTCACGGCCGATTCCGCCTTGGACTCGTTGTCCTCGATGATCAGTTCCACGGGGTACTTCTTCTTGCCGACCGCGATCCCCCCCGCGGCCTTGACGTCTTCGAGCCACAACTGGGCGGCGAACTTCGTGCCCTCGCCCACCTTGGGGATATCGCCGGTGAGCGGCGCGTTGATCCCGATCTTGATCGTCGGTTCCTTGGCCCAGCCGGTTGTGAACGCCAATGAGGCCGCCAGGACGCAAATGCACAACACCAACCATTTTCTCATCGCCGACTCCCCCTTTTTTTTTCCGGTGAGGTGGTCCGATCCCGGGAACGGCCTGGGACCGGGACATGGAACAAATATGTATCAAACCGGCGAACCGCACAAGATGAAAGACGGGACAACGTCAGAGGGTGGTGGACAGCAGCGCCTGCACCAGGAGGATCTTGGCGATCGTGGCGACGGGGTAGACCGAGGCGTAGCCGACATTGGGAAGGTCGTTCCCCGTCTGCTCGAGGGAATACGCGAGAACCGCGGGCTGCGTGAACATGCCCGCGATCATTCCGGTCAGGATGCTCATGGGGATGCGCATCAGGCGGTGGCCGATCCAGAGCGCCGCGACCGCCGCGACGAACGTGAGCGCCGCGCCGGCCAGGAAGATCGAGACCCCTCCCCCTTTCAGGAACGTGGACAGGAAGCCGTATCCCGCCCTCGTGCCGATCCCCGCCAGGAAAAGGACCAGCCCGATCTGCCGCAGCGTCATGTTCGCGCTGTACGGGAGGGACCACACCAGCCTGCCGGTCCTCCCGATGGCCCCCAGGACGAGCGCGACGATCAGCGGGCCGCCCGCGAACCCGAGGGCGAAGGAGATCCCCCCGGGCAGCGGGATCTTCACGCTGCCGATCAGCAGCCCGAGGGCCAGGCCGATGCTGAACGTGACGAAGTCCACCTCGCTGATCGCCTTGTAGGAATCGCCGAAAAAGGCGGTGACCTCCGCCATGCGCTCCCGGGGGCCCATCACCCGGATGAGATCGCCCGGCTCGAGCTCCAGGCTGCCGTGGGGGATGTAATCGCCGTCGCCGCGCCGGACCCGGGTGACCAGCGCGCCGTGGTCCTCCCGGAGGCGCAGTTCCTTCAGTTTCCGGGAAGTCACCTCGGGGTTGGAGACGAAGATGGCCCGGGTCTCGAACGTGCTCTCCTCGTACTGGATGTCTTCCGCGCTTGCCTTCCCCAGCAGCGGGGTGATCTCGTCCAGCGCCTCCCGGGTCCCGATGACGGAAACGATATCCCCGGTGGTGAAGCGCGCCGACGGGTAGGCCAGGACGGTCTGCCCTTCCCGCTTGATCCTGCCGAACACGATGCGCCACCCGTATCGCTTGACCAGGTCCCGGATCGTTTCGTTCACCGCGAACGGATGGGTGATCTCGACGCTGCGGACGTTCAGCCGCTCGTGCGTCCCGCCGAAAAAGTGCAGCGCTTTCGCTTCTTTTTCGTAATCGGTCTTCCAGATCCTCTGGAGCATGGAAATGGCGACGACCACGCCGATCACGCCGAACGGGTAGGCGATGGAGAACCCGACGACCGGTTCGGCCAGCAGCCGGTTCAGCTCCTCCTTCGGAGCCATGGCCTTGATGGTTTCCAGGGCGCCGGCCAGGGCGGGCGTGTTGGTGAAGCTGCCGGAGAACATTCCCGCCGCGATCCCCGGTTCCAGATGGAGGAAGTCCCGCAGGCCGATGGCGAGCCCGGCGGCGCAGACCAGGATGCCGCCCACCAGCAGGTTGTTCCGCGCCCCGTCGCGCAGCAGCGACGCGAAGAAGGACCGGCCGCTGGAGAGCCCCACCGTGTAGACGAAGAGCGCGAGACCGAGGATGTAGACGATTTCCGGCAGCTTCAGGTCGGGATGCAGGGAGCCGAAGGCCAGCCCGACGAACAGGACCGCGGCGACGCCGAGGCTGCTGCCGCGGATCCGGATCCGGCCCAGCGGATACCCGATGGCTGCGACGACGAACAGGAGGATCAAAGGGTTGTCGATCAGGAACCTGATTATCGGAAAGAGTCCGCCCTCGGCCGGGTTCATGCCCTATGTTACCGTGCCGGGTTTCCTTTTCCATTCGCACCTGCTCCGATTTCCTTCCCGATGGAGAAGGCGCGGCCGAGCGGCCTGCCGATCCCGTGGTAGGTCCTCGCGTCCGGGGCGTACACGATCGGCATCACCTTCCCGATATCGACGGCCCCCTTGCCGTCGCAGACGGACTCCTCCGCCTTGACGTCGAGGATCTCCCCGATGAACTGGGTGTGCTGCCCGATCTCGATCGTGTGCAGGAGCCGGCACTCGACGACCATGGGGAACTCTCCGACATACGGCGCGTCCACGAGGGAGCTCCGGACGGGCGTGAGCCCGGTGGCGGCGAACTTGTCGACGTCCTTTCCCGATGCGATGCCGAAGAAATCCGCTTCGCGGGCATGGGACTCGGAGGGAACGCTGACCGTGAAGGCCTTCCGCTCCATGATGCTCGCATAGGTGTGCGTGGCTTTCCGGAGGGAAACGGCGAGGCACGGAGGATGGGAACAGCAGACGCCGCCCCATGCGACGGTCATCGCGTTCGGTCTCCCTTCCCCGTCGTACGATCCCACAAGCCACGTCGGGGTGGGAAAAACAAGGGTCCTGGCCCCAAACGACTTCTTCATGGCGAATCCCCCCTTTGGGGGGGATTATACCGCCATGCGGCGTTTCATACCCGATCGCGTTTCAGGACCACGATCCATTTGGCGTCGCGGTAGATGTATGCCGCGTCCGGCGTGATCTTCATGCCGTCGGCGCCGTGATATCGCATCAACCGCACGATCTCCCCTTTCGGGAGCCAGGTCGAAAGGTCCGGCATTTGCTCGTCATGGGCAAGCGTGACCTGTCGATATCCCATTTCAGACACCCACACAGTGCACAGGAACAACGCGATGTAGATGCAACGGATCCATTTCGCCTTCCGCATCCCGCTGCCTCCTTTCCCTGTTTCCGGTCTCTTATGGACTGGCCGTCCTGCAGGTTGAGTTGCCTGCGATGGTCCCTGGTTGTCTGGTTGTTTGATAAACAATATTAGCAACATGCGTACCAATCGGACCGACCGCACAAGATGCGGATATTTAACGTTTTTCCCTTAAAAGGATTTTTCCTTCTAAAGGTTTTTTCCGCTTGTGGGAAGATTTGTTCCGATTTGCGCACCAATTGTTCCGATACCGGGAACGCAAACGAATAAGCCCGTAACTCCTTTTTTAAAAGGAATTACGGGCCAAAGAAGCGCGCGAGGTTAGGTTAAGGGTTCCGTTCAGCCCTGGTCGCGCCGCAGCACGAGAACCCATTTGCTTCCGCGGGGAATGAAAACCGCGTCCCGGGTGACCTTCAGGATGTCGGTTCCGTGGAAGCGCATCAACTGGGTGATCTCCTTCTTGGGAAGCCAGGTGGCAAGGTCTACCGTATTCTCCGAGCGGGCGGTCACGATCTGGTCGTACACCATGCGGGACACCCAAACGGTTCCGACGAACAGCGCGACATAAAGCATATAACTAATTATTTTCCTGCTGTTTTTCATCTGCCGTCCCCTCGCGTCCCGCGGCGGCGATCCCGGTCGAATAAAATTTGACCCTTCGGGTTGTCTACCCGATAGTTCAGGGACGGGATCGAAGTTTTTGGAATGACCCGAGTATAGCATGATCGCGGCTGCTGGTGCAAAAAAGAGGGGTTACGGTATTTTCCGTAACCCCTTGTTTTTATTGGTAGCGGGGCCAGGATTTGAACCTGGGACCTTCGGGTTATGAGCCCGACGAGCTACCGGACTGCTCCACCCCGCGTCAAGAATAAATAAGTTTATTCTTCCCCGCTTTTCATGTCAACCGTTATGATCTCGGGGTCAATGCCGGGAAGGTCGTCCTCCGCGCGGGGGGGCGACGGATTTCTTCTTATATTCCGGCTTGGGCCGGCGCGGCCCCTTCCGCTCCCCCGTCTTCGCCCCGCTTCCCGCCTTCGCCTTCTCCGCCTGCTTCTTGAGCGCGGCTTCCGCGATGGCCTTCTTCTCCACCTTGCGCCTGGCGCGCTCGCCCGGCGTTTCGAACCGCTTCTCGCGGCGGGGCGTGTCGGGCGGAGGTCCCTGTTCGGCCGTTTCCGCCGCCCGCCGGTCGACGTAATCGTTCAGCTCCCGCACTTCCTTCGACGTGAGGTAGCGCCACTCCCCCGGCTCGATGCCCGCCAGCTCCAGCGTCCCGACCGCCACCCGACGCAGCTTGGTCACCCGGTGCCCGATGGCGTCGAACATCTTCCGCACCTGGTGATACCGCCCCTCCGCGATCCGCAGGCTCACCCAGGCCTTGCCGCCCTTTTTCTCGAGGAAGTTCACCTGGGCGGGATTCGTCATCTTCCCCTCGATCGGCAGGCCGCGACGCAGGACGTTCAGTTCGGCGGGCCGGGGAACGGTCATCAGCTTGGCGACGTACGTCTTTTCCACCCCGAAGCGCGGGTGCGTCAGGCGATAGGCGAACTCGCCGTCGTTGGTCAGCAGGAGCAGGCCGGTGGTGTGGAAATCGAGACGGCCCACGGGGAAGACGCGGCTGGACAATTCCCCGATCAGAGCCGGGGCGGTCTTGCGCCCTTCCTTGTCCTTCATCGTGGTCACCACGCCGTCGGGCTTGTACAGCATGATGTAGATCTTGTCTTCCCGGATCGGGACGAGCGTGCGGCCGTCGAGCCGCACCTCCCGCTCCGACGGGTCCCAGAGCATCCCCGGGTCCAGGGCCGGGATCTCTCCCACGGTGACGCGTCCGTTGCGGATCATGTCGTCCGCCACGCGGCGGGAAACGCCGGCGGCCAGCGAGATGTACCGGTTCAGGCGCTCAGTGGGCATCCGGGTCGTCCTCCGCAGGGGGATCGGCATCCGGCGGCGCATCGGCATCCGGCGGCGCATCCGGACCCGCCAGCCCGGTGACGGGGAACGGCAACGGCAGGTCGATCCCCGGCCGCCCGGCTCCCACGTGCGTGGCCGAGGAAGACGCAAGGTATTCCTCGATCTCCCGCATCGACGGCAGTTCGCCCAGCGACCCGAGGCCGAACACTTCCATGAATTCCCGCGTGGTCCCGAAAAGGAACGGCTTGCCGGGAACGTCCTTTTTCCCCACGACCCGGGCCAGGCGCCGCTCCATCAAGGTCTTCAGGGATCCCGCGCAGTCCACCCCGCGGATCTGCTCGATCTCCTGGCGGGTCAGCGGCTGTTTGTAGGCGATGATCGCCACGGTTTCCAGGGCGGCCCGGGAGAAGCGCGGCGGCTTGACTTCGAACAGCTTGCGGATGTGCTCCTGGTTCGCCGGGTTCGTCCGGAGCTGCACCCCCTTCGCCACCTTCTCCACGAGGATTCCGGAGGATTCCGGGGGGTACTTCTCCCGGAGGGCGAGGAACACCTCCTCGAACTGTTCGCGGGTCAGGTCCCCCAGGATCTGGCGGGCCTTTTCGACGGAAAGAGGTTCGCTGGACACGAGCATCAGGCTTTCCAGGATCGACGCGGCGCGGCGCAGGTCGACGGCGGGGGTCCCGGCGGGCTCGGCTTCCCCGGCGACGCCCCCGTTCAGCAGTTCGTCGACGCTGATCGGACCGGCGTCCTCCGGCGAGGGCTCGGCCCGGTGCCGGTCCTGCGGCTCTTCCACGTCCTGGAAATCAATCGATGTCGACGGCGTCGGGTTCGGGTTCTCTTCCATTTTCGCTCTCCCGGACGGCGGGCACGATGCTGATCATTCCCAACGGGTTCACCTGGTACACGCGGATCGTCTTCAGACGGACCAGCTCCAGGATGCCCAGGAAAAAGGATATGATCTCGTTCCGCGTCTTGCAGTGCTCGACGATGCTTTCGAACTTCACGGACCCTTCCGCCTTGATCCGATCGAGGAGGAAGGATATGGCGTCGGCGATGGTGATCCGCTCGACGAAGACCTCGTGGACCTCGCCGGAGGGCATCCTCGAGAGGACGTCCTTGAACGCGGTGATGAGATCGGCCATCGACAGCTCGGTGATGACGATCTCCTCCTCCGGCAGATCCTCCCCGGGGAAGTCGCGCACGAAGACGTCCCGGCCGAGAACGGGGCGATCGCCCAGGCGCGCGGCGGCCTCCTTGAAACGCTCGTACTCGATCAGGCGCCGGGACAGCTCCCGGGCCATGATCTCGGGGTCTTCCTCTTCCTCCTCCTCGTCCTCGTGCCTCGGGAGGAGCGATTTCGACTTGATGTGGACCAGAGTGGCCGCCATCACCAGGAACTCCCCCGCCACGTCGAGGTTCAGCGTCTGCATCACCTCGATGTAGGCCAGGTACTGCTCGGTGATCTCCGCGATGGGGATGTTTTCGATGTCGAGCTTCTGGTCGCGGACCAGGTGCAGGAGCAGGTCGAGCGGCCCCTCGAAGATCTCGAGGCGCAACGGCATCGCCTGGACCGGGCTGACCGGGGCGGCATCTGTCGTCTTCTCAGATCCGGACAGCGTCTCGGACCTCCGTGAGCTTGGCGGCAGCCACTTTCTTCGCTTTTTTCGTCCCCTCTTCGAGGATGTCCCGCACCGAGACGCCGCTGTCCACGATCCGCCGCCGCTCTTCGCGGATGGGGTTCAGGACCTTTTCCATCCCCTCGAACATCCATTTCTTGCACTCGATGCAGCCGATCCCGGCTTCGCGGCAGCCGAGCGTCGACCTTCTCGACCGTGGCCTCGTCCGAAAAGATCTTGTGGTACGAAAAGACGTTGCAGATCTCCGGATTCCCCTTGTCGGTGCGCCGCTGGCGCGCGGGATCGGTGACCATGGGCCGGACCTTTTCCCACACCTCCGCCGCCGTGTCGGACAACAGGATCGCGTTCCCGTAGCTCTTGCTCATCTTCCGGTTGTCCAGCCCCATGAGCTTGGGCGTCTGCGTCAGCTGCGCGTCGGGGATGACGAACGACTCCCGGTAGAGGAAGTTGAACCGCCGGGCGATCTCGCGGGTGAGCTCCAGGTGGGGAAGCTGGTCGACCCCGACGGGGACGAGGGAGGCGTCGTACATCAGGATGTCGGCCGCCTGGAGGACCGGGTATCCCAGGAAACCGTACGTGTGCAGGTCCCGGGTCGTGATCTCCCGGAGCTGCTCCTTGTACGTGGGGTTGCGTTCCAGCCAGGACAGGGGCGTGATCATGGACAGGAGCAGGTGGAGCTCCGAATGCTCGGGAACGTGGCTCTGGGTGAACAGGACCGCCTTCGCCGGGTCGATCCCCGAGGCCATCCAGTCGATGATCATGTCGTCGATGCTCTCGCGGATGATGCCGGTGTTGTCGTACTCCGTCGTCAAGGCATGCCAGTCGGCGGCGAAAAAGAAGCAGTCGTTCTCCTCCTGGAGCTTCTTCCAGTTCGCCAGCACCCCGATGTAGTGCCCGAGGTGCAGCTTTCCGCTCGGCCGCATGCCGCTCAAAACCCGTTTGCGCAACGTCTTTCCCCTTCCCGAAGCGATGGATTACCCGCCCAGCAGGAACGTAGTGATCACCTGGACGAAATGCCAGATTATACCAAGCGGGCCGAACATGAGAAGCGCGAGTACGATCAGCATGCCGTACCGCTCCACCGACGCCAGCGCCATGGATGCGCGGGGAGGCAGGAGCCCCACGGCGATCCGGCCGCCGTCCAGGGGCGGGATCGGGATCATGTTGAAGACGGCCAGCAGCGCGTTGAACTGGACCGACACCACGCACATGAGGGCCAGGGGGACCGTCACGACGCGGGAGGAAACGTCGGGCGCCCCGGCCGCGCCCATCATCGACTCGGCCAGCAGGCCGGGATCGAAGGCGACGAGAAGGCGGAAGAGGACCCCCGAAACGGCAGCCAGCCCCAGGTTGGTCACCACGCCCGCGGCGGAAACGTAGATCGGGTCCCACTTCTGGTCCCGCAGGAGCCGGAAGTTCACCGGGACCGGCTTCGCCCACCCGAAGATCATCCCCGTCCCCGTCAGGAGCATGACGACGGGGAGGATGATCGTGCCGACCAGGTCGATGTGGGGTATCGGATTCAGCGTCACCCTGCCCAGCATCATCGCCGTGGGATCGCCCTTCTTCAAAGCGGCATAACCATGCGCCGCCTCGTGGAAGGTGATCGCCAGGATCACCGGTATGGCGTATATGGAAACTTTATGAAGGAAATCCGCGATGTCAGGCAATACAACCCCCTCCGGTTCGAATCAGTAATTTTAACATCAAACCACAAAACCGGGACGTTGATGAGTTCTTCCGCAAAAGAGGGACACTCTCTGGGGTGCGTTCATCTCTGTCCCCAAACTGCGGAAGAACTCATCAACGTCCCGGATTTTGAAAAATGCTCCTGTACGAACGCGATCTCCTCGTTCTTCGTCCTGAGTTCGCCGGAGAACTTGCACTCGAGGATGGCATCGAAGATTTCCTTGAACCGCGGGCCGGGCGGGTACCCCAGATCGATCAGGTCCTGTCCGCTCACCTGGTGGCGAACGTTCTTGAGTTGCGTGAAATATAGAGAAATATATCTTTTGATATCAGGATGTTTCGAGTAAGCCATCAAGTACAGAATTACCTCGTTCGGCACGACGGACAGGATGTCGTAGATCGCCTTCCGGGAGATGGCAGGCCTCAGCACCAGCTGCTGGATCACCCCCATCCCTTCCTCCTTGCAGATCCGCACCCATTCCCGCACCCGCGACCGCACTCCCAGATCTTTCGCCAGCTTCTTCGCTTCCGCCGGGGACAGGGGATCGAGCAGGGCAAGGAAGAAGACCGCCCATTTTTCGACCTTCTCCTCGAGGAACAGCAGGGAAAACCAGCCGAGGACCTCCTGCGTTTCCTCGAGAAGCGCGATGTGCGCCTTGTCGAACGCCAAGGCGGGATGGATCGACGTCCCGATCCCCAGTTCGGCCAACCGGGCAAGGATCGAAACCGGATCCGATTCTTGAAGTATCAGCTCCAATTCACTGAAAAGTCTGGGTTTCGGAAGCCGGCTCACCAGGTCGAGCCGCACGGCGTTCCGGATGAGGTTCAGCGTGTGGCGGCTGATGATGAAACCGAACCGGCGCTCGAACCGGACCGCGCGCAGGATCCGCGTGGGATCCTCCACGAACGACAGGGAGTGCAGGACCCGGATCCCCTTCTCCTTGATGTCCCTCTGGGCGCCGAAGAAATCGATCAACTCGCCGAATCCGGCGGGATTCAGCCGGACCGCCAGGGTATTGATGGTGAAATCGCGCCGGTACATGTCCTGCTTCAGCGAACTGTATTCCACCGTGGGAAGCGCCCCCGGCTCCAGGTAGTACTCCACCCGGGCGGAAGCCACGTCGATCTTGAATTCGTCCGGGAAAACGAGCACGGCGGTGGCGAACTTGTGGTGCGGCCGGACCCGCGCGCCCTCTTCCTTGCCGAACCGCTCGGCGAAGCGGATCCCTTCGCCTTCCACGACGATATCCACGTCGAGGTTCTCCCCCCGCATCACCAGGTCGCGGGCGAAGCCGCCCACCACGTACGCCCGCATCCCCAGTCTTTCGGCGCACGCCCCCGCCTTCCTCAGCAGCTCCATCACCCGTTCCGGAAGGCGTTCCCGCATCAGGTTCGTCACGCTCTTCGGGCGCGCCATCGCCCCTTCCAGGGGGATATCCTCCCCGGTGTCCGGGTGCTCGACGTCCCGGACGTCGTAGAGGAACCGGAGCAGCCCCGTCCGGGTGATGATGCCGACCAGCTCTTTCCCCCGGACCACCGGGACCAGCCGCTGGTTCTTCCCGATGACGACTTCCTGGATCCGCTCGATCCCGTCCCCGGGGGCGACCACCTCGAAGTCGCCGTTCATGTACTCGGCCGCGGTCTCCTCGCCCAGCCCGTGGAAGGACGCCTTCTCCACCACCTGGCGGGTGAGGATCCCCACCACCTCGGTCCCCCGCATGACGGGGACGGCGTTCAGGCCGGAACGGGCGATCTTCCGGTTGACGTCGTGGATCGTATCGTCGGCGTCGACGGTGCGCGGGGGGGACACCATCAGGTCGGACGCGATCCGGCGCGGAATGACCTTTTCGGCCAGCGTCCTAAGGAGCCGCTCCCGCACCTGGAAGATCGTGGCGTCCTTCACCGAGGCCGACGCGGCGTACGCGTGCCCGCCGCCGCCGAATTCGCGCATCACCGCCCCGGCGTCGACCTCGGCCTTCCGGCTCCGCCCCACCAGGACCACCCGGTCGCCCATCTGGCACAGGACGAAGAGGACGTTCACGGCCTCCATGTCCCGCAGCTTGTGCACGAGGAGCGCGAGGTCCCCCACGTACTCCTCCCGCCGCGCCTCGGCGATCACCACTTCCACCCCGTGGATCGTGTAAGAACGGGACCCCTGGATCAGGTCGTACAGCAGGGAGACCTGGCCGGAGGTCATGTCCCGCGTCAGGATGTCCCCGACCTCCGCCAGCCGCCCGCCGCAGGAAAGGAGGTGCGCCGCGGCCAGGTAATCTTCCTCCGTGGTGGACGGGAAGATCAGCGACCCGGTGTCCTCGTAGATCCCCAGCATCATCACGGTGGCCTCGTCCGCGGAGATCGGGATGCCTCTCTCCTTGAGGATCCGCACCAGGATCGTGGTGGTGGAGCCGACCCGCCGGATGACCTCCACGTCGCCCCGGATATCGGCCGCGTCGTCGGGATGGTGGTCGTAGATGTGGAACTCCACCCCCGGCTTCCCCACCAGCTCCCCGAACATGCCGAGCCGGGCGCTGTTCCGGATGTCGACGAGGATCACCCGCGTCACCTGCCCGAGGTCGATATCGCGGGGCTTCCGCATGGGAAGGGTGTAGAAGGCGGACTGGACGAGGAATCCCTTGACCGACTCCTCCGGCGCCCCCGGGAGGACGCACACGGCGTCCGGGTACAGCTTCTGCGCCGCCAGCATCGAGGCGATCGTGTCGAAGTCGGCGTTCACATGGGTCGTGATGACTTCCACGGTTCTATCTTACGGGAACCGGCGGAAAAATGCGTGGGTCAGCCGCGGGGGTGGTGTTTCCGGTGGATCTCGCGAAGGCGCTCGGAGGTGACGTGGGTGTAGATCTGCGTTGTGGCGATGTCGGCGTGGCCGAGCATCGCCTGCACGGCGCGAAGGTCCGCCCCGCCGGCCAGCAGGTGCCCCGCGAACGAGTGCCGGAGCATATGGGGGGAGATCCTCTCCTCGATACCGGCCGCCATGGCCCAGTAGCGGATCCGGTTCCACAGCGTCTGCCGCGTGATCGGCTTTCCCAGGCGGGACAGGAACAGGGCGTTCGTGACCTTTTTCTTCAGGAAACCGGGACGGGCCGCCTCCATGTACTCGTTCAAGACGCCCAGGGCGGCGTCGGCGACCGGCACGACGCGCTCCTTGCTCCCCTTCCCCAGGACCCTTAAGAAACCGGCGTTCGAGTCGACGTTCTCCAACCGGAGCGACACGACTTCCGACGCGCGAAGCCCCGATGCGTACATCAGCGTCAGCATCGCCTTGTCGCGTATCCCCTCGGGGGTGGCGCGCTGCCGGTCGGGGGCTTCCAGCAGCGCCGTCACCTGGCTCACCGTGAGGAACCGGGGCAGCGGCCGGCCCAGTTTCGGCGCCCGCACCTCGGCGATCGGGCTTCCGGAAAGGTGCCCTTCGCGGACCAGGAACCGGAAAAAGGAGCGCAGCGCGGAGACGTGCCGGGAGACGGACCGGGCGGACAGCCCCCCCTCCCGCAGGCCGGTGAGGTAGGAAAGGAAGTGGCTGCGGGTGAACGCCCTCGCGTCGATCCCGCCCGATTCCAGGAAGTCGATGAACCGCCTCAGGTCGGCGCCGTACGAATCGAGGGTGTTGGCGGAAAGACGCCGCTCCGTCGCGAGATGGAGCAGGTACGATTCCGCCAGGGCGTCGTTGTCCACCGGCTTCAATCCCCTATGGAATCGAGGAGGGCCTTGCGGACCTCTTCCTGCCGCGCGGGATCCGTGATCTTTCCGGCGCCCCGGTCCGACAGGTAGAAGGCGTCGGCCACCTGGTCGGCCTTCGTCGAGATCTTCGACAGGTGGATGTCGATCCCGAGCGAGGTGAGCGCCCTGGTGATGTCGTAGAGCAGCCCGATCCGGTCGTACGTGAAGATGTCGACGACCGTGTAGCGGGAAGACGCGGTATTGTCGAAGTTCACGCGGGTGGGCCTGTAACGGGGCACCTTGTCCCTCACGAACCGGCCCACCCTCGGCTCCGCGATGAGGGCCTCCACCGACATCGTGCCCTCGAGAACGGCCGCCAGGGCCGCGACCACCCGTTCCTTTTTCGGCTCTCCCTGGAAGCTCTTCCCCCGGTAGTTCACGTAAAAGGTGTCCAGCGCCACTCCGTCGAGCGTCGTGAAGATCGACGCGTTCAGGATGTTCACCCCGTTGGCCGAAAGGGTTCCCGCGATCTTGGCGAAGAGGCCGTGCTCGTCCGGGCAGACGACGATGAACTCGGACGCGCCCGCTCCCGGAGTGTCGATCGTCTCCACGATGGGGGTCTTCCCGTCGAACCGGGCCAGGAGCCGGCAGTGATCGACGAACCGGGCGTCCGGCGTGCCGATGATGTACCGGTCGTCCACCCGGGCGATGAACTTCTCTCCCGTGCGGTCGGGTTCCTCCCTCAGCCGCTCCGCCACCAGGCTGCGCCGCGCGAACGCCCGCTCCTCGAAGGGGTGCTTCAGCGCTCCCCTGCTCCAGGACGTTGCGCCCCTTCTCGTACAGCTCGTTCAGGAGCATCGCTTTCCACTCGGTCCATACTTCCGGCCCCACTTCCTTCATGTCCGCGTACGTCAGAAGGTAGAGCTGGTCCAGCCGGGCGGGGGTCCGGACGGTCTCCGCGAAGGAAAGGATCATCTCGATGTCGTGCAGGTCGCGCCGCTGGGACACGTGGGCCATCAGCAGGTGCTGCTCGACGAGGAACACGAGGTCGGAGATGTCGTCCTCCTTCATCCCCCACCGGGCGCCGACGCGCGCCACGATCTCGGCGCCGATCCGGGAGTGTCCGTGCCCCTTCCCCTTGCCGATGTCGTGCAGCAGGATCGCCAGCGTCAGGAGCGCCTTGTCCCGGACCCTTCCGTAGATCTTCAGGAACTCCTCCTCCTCGGGGGTCCGCCGATCCGACCCGGCGATCCGGGCCAGGACGCTCGCGCACCGGATGGAGTGGATGTCCGCCGTGTAGACGTGGTAGATGTCCCGCAGCACCCTGCAGTGCAGCGGCCCGAACTCGGGGATGAACCTACCCAGGAAAAGGCATTCGTTCATCGCGAGGAGCGTCTCGCGCAGGTGGACGGGATCGGAGAGGATCTCCATGAACAGCAGGGCCGCCGCCCGGTCGGACCGGAACGCCTCCCCGATGGCGGGAAGGGCCCCCTGGATGGTCCGTTTCGCCTGCAGGGAGAGGGCCGATTTCGTCTTCTGCAGCGTCCGGAAGAACTCGAGGATGCGGATCGGCTCCTTTTCGAACGCCGCGCCGTCCTTGGTCTGCAGCTTTCCCTTGTAGAGGATCGCCCCTTTCCCGATCCAGCGGCCCCTCAGGAAATCGAACGGATTGCGGGCCGGGTCCTCGGGGAGGGGACGGCCGACCTCCTCGAGGATCGCCCGCGTCAACTGCGCCGCGGAGGCCGCATGGAGGTAGTACGACCGCATGAACCGCTCCACGCCGAGGCTGGCGCCCAGTTTCCGGTAGCCGAACAGCTCGGCGAGCTGCTCCTGCGACTCGAAGGAAAGCACGTCCGACTTCTTCCCGAGGATATAGTGCAGCTCGTTGCGGATCCTCAAGAGGTAGTCCATCACGTGGCGTATTCCCTCGGCCGCCTGGGCGTCGACGACTCCCTTCCGCCGCAGCTCCTTCAGGTCGCGGCACTTGTATTTCACGCGGGCCGCCCATACCGCCGTCTGCAGGTCCCGCAGGCCGCCGCGGCCGTCCTTGACGTTGGGCTCGAGCAGGTAGACCGTCGAGCCCACCTTGTCGTGCCGCGAGCGCATCTCCGCGATCTTGCTGTCGATGAAGCGGTCGCCGGCGGTGTAATAGACCAGGCGGTCCAGCTCCTCCGAATCCCTCTCGAGGAGCCCCCGGTCGCCGGCGACGTACCGGTAGTCGAGCAGCGAACTCCGGATGGAATCGTCGGCCAGCGCCAGGCGGACCGTTTCCTTGATGTTCCGGACGCTGTGCCCCACCTCGAGCCCGAGGTCCCACAAGGGGTAGAGCATCCCTTCGGTCATCGCCTCCACGTACCAGTCGACCTTGTAATGGTAGAGGAAGAGCAGGTCCACGTCGGATTTCGGGCAAAGCTCGCGCCGTCCGTACCCGCCGACGGCGATCGCCGTCATCCGGTATTTCATGTCCGGCGTGGAAGCGAGGAAGCGCGCCCTGGCCCTGTCGTAAAGGACCGAGACGACCGCGTCGACGGCGTCGGAATATTTCCGGCACGCCGCGAGTCCGCCGCAAAGGCAGAGCCGCTGCTCCTCCCTCAAGGCGAAATGGGTCGCCTGGAGGAACTCCCTCGTCCGGTCGAGGAACTCCCTGTCCGCAAGGCCTGGAAGGTTCAGCTCCGGGGGGAAGGTCGGGACGGGCACTTAGAATTCCGGCCTGGCGAAGTTGCCGTTCTGTCCGTAGTAGCGCACCGCTTCCGCGATGCCGTCCGCCACCCGCGCAAGGTAGGCCTCGTCCCTGAGCCGGGCCTCTTCGTGCGCGTTGCTGATGAAGGAGGTCTCGACGAGAACCGAGGTCATCCGCGCCCCGACGAGGACGAAGAAAGGCGCCTGCTTCAGCCCCAGGTTCTCCGGGGCGCCGTAGGCCGAGGAGACGCTCCGGCAGATGGCGTCGTTCATCGTCTTCGCGAGCTTCAGCGATTCGTTCTTGCGGGCCCCGGTGAACATGTCGTCGATGATGAACTTGACCCCTTTCAGCCGGGCCACGGGCACCCCGTTCTCCCGCGCGGCCAGCTCGAGGTCTTCCTGGTTGCTCGCCCCCCGGGAAAAGACGAACGTGGAAATTCCCTTCGTCTTCCGGTTGCGGCTGGCGTTGATGTGGAGGGAGACGAAGATGTCGGCCCGGCCCCGGTTCGCCATCGCCGTCCGCTCTTCCAGCGGGATGAAAACGTCGCTGTCCCGCGTCATGCGGACCTCGTACCCCTCGTGGCGCGCCAGGCGGTCCCGCACCATGCGGCCGATGTCGAGCACCACGTCCTTCTCTTTCAGCCCCGTCGGCCCGGTCGCCCCCGGGTCCTTCCCCCCATGGCCGGGATCGATCATCACGCGGACCCGTCTGCGGCGCAGGGAGACTACCGGCGCGGGCGGCTCCTTGCGGAAAGACGCCTCCGGAGGCGGGGGCGGGGCCGGCGGCGCGGTCAGAAACGGGCCCGGGGCCGCTTCCGGTGCCGGCGCCGCCGGCGGGGAAACGGGCTCCGCGGCCTGCGCAACCGCCGCGTCTTCGCGAGGCAAGGGGATCGCCCCTTCCCCGTCGATGTCGATGATGATCCTGTAGGGGTCGGGAAGGGCGAAGACCCGGAACGTGCTCGACCTCTCGAGGTCGATCACGACCCGGACGGTGTCCCTGCTGAACCGGCCGGCGCGCACCTGCCGGAGCAGGCCGTTGTTGACCCCCACGGGATTGTGCAGGATCTCGCTCTTGATCCCCACGCCGCGGATATCGACGAAGATCCGGGGAGGGAGGCCCCGGGATGGGTCGGCCAGCACGGTGTCCGCCTGCCAGTGGACCTCCTCCCCGGTGTAGATCGCCACCCGGGTGTAGATCTCGTTGGTCCAGGCGTGTATTCCGGAAAGGACGGGGGAACTTTCGGGCGGAGCCGCTCCCTGGGCGGCCGGCGAGCGCGACGGGCGCCGCGGACAGGAGGGCCGCGAGCAGCGCGACGCAGATGTATCGAAACGGCAGGGTCAAGACGTCCCCTTCCTCAACCTCTCTTTCCAGGCCGCGATCCGCATCAAGGCGTCCACCGGCGTGAGCCGGTCCGGCTCGGTGCGCCGGAGCTCTTCCAGAACGGCGTCCTCTTCCCGCCGTTCCCCGCGGGAAAACAGGTCCATCTGGGCGCCATGCGGACTTCCCCCCTGTGCGCCCGAGAGCGCCGGAAGCCCGAATTCATTATACTCGGCGGATTCCAGGTTTTTCAAAATTTCCCGGGCGCGGGCGATGAGGCTCTGCGGCAAACCCGCCAGGCACGCCACCTGGATGCCGTACGACTTGCTCGCGACGCCCTCGTCGATGCGGCGCAGGAAGATGATGTCCCCCTGCCATTCCCGGACCGCCACGTGATAATTCCGCGCGTACGCCGACGTGGAGACGATGTCCGTCAGCTCGTGGAAATGGGTGGCGAAGAGGACCTTCGGGCGGGCGGGCGCGTCGTGGAGATGCTCGGCCACGGCCCAGGCGATGCTGAGGCCGTCGTAGGTGCTCGTGCCGCGGCCGACCTCGTCCAGGACCACCAGCGTCCGCTCCGTGATTCCGGACAGGATCCGGGCCGTCTCCCGCATCTCCACCATGAAGGTGCTCTCGCCGCGGGAGAGGTCGTCCGAGGCGCCGATGCGCGTGAAGATCCGGTCCACCACGCCGATCTCCGCCCGGTCGGCCGGGACGTAGGACCCGGCGTGGGCCAGCAGGACGATCAGCGCCACCTGCCGGATGTACGTCGACTTCCCCGCCATGTTCGGCCCCGTGATGATCGCCAGGCGGGCCTCGTCGGGGGACAGGCGGCAGTCGTTCGGGACGAACGCGTGGCGCCCGAGCATCTTCTCGACCACAGGGTGCCGGCCGTTCTCGATGAGGATATCCTTGCCCCCGTTCACCCGCGGGCGCCCGTACCCGCCGTCGGCCGCGAGCTCGGAGAACGAAAGCAGGACGTCCAGGTCGGCCACGGCCTCCGCGGCCGACTGGATGGAAGGAAGGTGCCTCTTGAGCGACTCCCTCAAGGCCAGGAACAGCTCCTCCTCCCGCGCGTTGCGCTCCTCCTGGGCCCGCAGCACCCGCGACTCGAACTCCTTCAGCTCCTGGGTCACGTACCGCTCCGCGTTCGCCAGCGTCTGCTTCCGGATATAGTCTTCCGGGACCCTGTCCATGTTGGCGCGGGACACCTCGATGTAATACCCGAAGACGCGGTTGTAACCCACCTTGAGCGTGCCGATCCCGGTGCGCCGCCTCTCGCTCGATTCCAGTTCGGTCAGCATCTCCCTGCCGTGCGTCAGCAGGTGGGTCAGCTCGTCCACCCGCTCGTCGTACCCCTGCCGGAAGACGCCGCCCTCCTTGTACCCGGCCGGGAGCTCGTCGGCCAGCGACCGGGAGATCCGCTCCACGGCCTCGGAATGGTCTCCCAGCCGTTCGCGGACATCCCGCAGCAGCGAGGCGCCCGGCTCCCCCAGGGCCCCCTTCAACGCCGGAATGAGCGCCAGGTTGTCCCGAAGCGCCCCCACGTCCCGGGGGCCGGAGCGATCCTGCGCCAGGCGGGAGGCAAGACGGGGCAGGTCTCCCATCGAGTCGAGCCGGCCGGCCAGCTCCTTGCGGACCCCGTGCGCCTCGAGGAGCTCCCCCACCGCGTCGTGGCGTTCCCCGATCCGGCCGATGTCCTGGAGCGGCACGGCGAGCCACGACCGCAGCGCCCTCGCGCCCATGGGCGTCCGCGTGCGGTCCACCGCCCAGAGCAGGCTGCCTCTGCGCTCCCCGGACAGGGTGGAGAAGATCTCCAGCGTCCGGACCGCCGTTTCGTCCATCGCAAGGTACCGTTCCCCGACCCGCTCCGCGACCCGGGCGATCTCCGACAGCGCCGCCGGCTGGTGGACATGAAGGTAATAGAGGATGGCCCGGACGACCCCCGCGGCCGGATGTCCCGGAGCGGGGACGCCCTCGATCCGTCCGGGGGGATGAAACGACTCCGCCGCGGACGGGGACAGCGACGTGAGAAGCTTCCCCTCGACCAGCCGCTTCCCCCGCGAGGTCGACGGGGTCCCCTCCCCCTCGAGGGCGACGAACTCCGCGGGGGACAGGCGGAAGAGGGCGTCGGCCAGCGCATCTTCCGTGCCGCACGTCTCGTGGTGGAATTCGCCGGTGGTCGCGTCGAGCGCCGCGTACGCGAAGGGAGGGACGAAGCGCACCGCCGCGAGGAAGTTGTTCCCCCGCGCGTCGAGGCATTCCTCGTGGAACACCAGCCCCGGGGTGACCACCTCGGTCACCTCCCGCCGGAAGATCCCCTTCTGCCCCGGTTCCTCGATCTGCTCGCAGACGGCCACCTTGCAGCCCTGGCGGATCAGCTTCGAGAGGTAGGCGTTGCGCGCGTGGTGCGGCACCCCGCACATGGGGATGTTCGATTCCTTGTCCCGGGAGGTCAGCGCGATGTCGAGCAGGCGGGAGGCCCGGATGGCGTCCTCGAAGAACATCTCGTAGAAGTCGCCCATCCGGAAGAAGACGATGCAGTCGCGGAACCGCGACTTGATCTCCACGTATTGCCGCATCGCGGGGGTCAACTGGAGGGTCATCGGTTATGGGGCCGCGAAGCTGTGATTTCTACGGTCGGAGGAGGCTGAACGCCGGGGACAGGCGTTCGCGGGTCTCCAGCAGGGATTCGGGAAGCACCCGCGTATCGTGGACCGACGTCATGAAGTTCGTGTCCCCGCCCCAGCGGGGGACCAGGTGGACATGGAGATGGTCCGCGATCCCGGCCCCGGCGACCTTCCCGAGGTTCATCCCCACGTTCATCCCGTCGGCGCCGTACGTTTCCCGGAGCGTCCGGATCCCGAGGGCGACGAGGGAAAACAGCTCCCGCAGTTCCTCGGGCGGGAGGTCGCACAGGTCGGACACGTGCCTCCTTGGAGCGATCAGCACGTGCCCGTTGTTGTAGGGGTAGAGATTCAGGAGCGCGACGGTGTGCGGGTACAATCCCAGGAGGAGTCGGTCCGGGTTGGACAGGTCGGCCTCCCCGGCGCAGAAAATGCAGCCGCCCGCTCCCCCGCCTCCGCACCCGAACGCCTGCCGGATGTATTCGCCCCGCCATGGGGAGAACACCCGATCCATCGGGGGCTCTTACCCGTTGACCATTTCCCGGAGTTCCTTCCCCACCTTGAAAAACGGGATCCGCTTCTCGGGGATGGACACCTTCTCGCCGGTCTTGGGGTTGCGCCCTTCCTTCGCCCTGCGGACGCGGACGGTGAAGCTTCCGAAACCGCGGATCTCGATCTTCTCCCCGCGCTGGAGAGCGTCCTTCATGTTGTGGAACACGGTGTCCACGATGACTTCGCATTCCTTCTTGGTGAGGTTCGTCAACGACTCGGAAAGCTTCTCCACCAGGTCGCTCTTGGTCATGCCCATGGTACCCTCCCCGTCATCTGCAGATTAATTCAATTGAAGCGGATCCCCGCCCAACTTTCCTTCGATCATGGAGCGCATTTCTTCCCGGAGGAATTCCAGCAGGGAGATCTTGCTCTTCGGAGGCGTGACGACCTTCGGCTCCCCGGAGATTCCCCCCATTTTCGCGGCGTCGGCCACGGTGTCTTCCAGGTTCCCCAGCGCGTCCACCAGCTTGAGGGCCTTCGCCTGCTCTCCCGTGAAGATCCGTCCGTCGGCGATCTTCAGCACGTCCTCCCGCGGCAGTTTCCGGCCCGCCGCGACGGCGTTGACGAACTGCAGGTGGACGTTGTCGACCACGGACTGCAGGACCTGCCGGTCCTCGGGCGTCATCTCGCGAAGGGGCGACCCGATGTCCTTGAATTCGCCGCTCTTCACGGCCATCCCCTTCAGCCCGATCTTGTCCACCAGGTCCTTCACGTTCATGAACGGCATGACGACCCCGATGGAGCCGGTCATCGTGCCGGGATTGGCGTATATCTTCCGTGTCGCCGAAGCGATGTAGTAACCGCCGGACGCCGCGATGGTGCCCATGCTGGTCAGGACCGGCTTTTTCGCGTTCAGCTTCCTCACTTCCTCGTATATCTCCTGGGAGGGCGCGACGCCGCCGCCGGGAGAGTTGATGCGGAGGACGATCGCCTTCACCGCGTTGTCCTTTTCGAACCTCTTCATCTGCTCGATGACCTGCTCGGAATCGGCGATCATCCCCGAGATCGGGAGGACCGCGACTTTCCCGCCCATCGACAGGGAAAAACCGTCCATGCGCGAGATTCCCAGCAGGAGCAGGAAGAACGCCGCGAGGACCAGCACGATCACGAGACACCCGCGCAGGAACGGCCTGCGGCGCTTCGGGGTCTTCCTGGAAACGCCTTCCTCCATCGAAGGTCAGCCCCCGTGTTCGCCGTTGGACTTCATCTTCGCGAGAAGCGCTTCCCCGAGCGCGCCGATGTTCTCGCCGTGACCGTCGGGCTGCTTCTCCATGTACGATTCCGTGTCCTTCCGCTCCACCGCGTCCTGGTACCCGCGGATGCTCAGGGACACCTTCTTGTTCGCCCGGTCGATCCCGAGGACCACCGCGCCGACATCGTCGCCGGCCTTGACGACCGCCGCGGGGCTTTCGACTTTCTCACGGGAGATCTCGGAGACGTGGACCAGCCCCTCGATCCCGTCGGCGATCTCGACGAACGCGCCGAAATCGGCCACGCGGGTCACCTTGCCGTTCACCAGGTCGCCCTTCTTGAACCGCTTCTCGATCCCGGCCCACGGGTCCTCCGTCAGGTGCTTGAGGCCGAGGGAGAACTTCTGGGCGTCGGGGTCGACCTTCAGGACCTTCGCCTGGACGCGGTCGCCCTTCTTGAAGAGTTCCCCGGGGTTCTTGATCCTCGTGTTCCAGGAAAGGTCGGAGACGTGGACCAGCCCGTCGATCTCCTCGCCGATGTCGACGAAGACGCCGAAGTCGGCCACGTTCTTCACCACGCCCTCCACCACGGAGCCTTCGGGATGGCGGGCTTTCAGCTCGTCCCATGGGTTCGCGAGGATCTGCTTGTAGCCCAGGGAGATCTTCTTGTTCGCCTTGTCGACCTTGAGGACGATCACCTCGACCTGCTCGCCCGCCTTCATGATCTCGGAAGGGTCCTTGAGCCGCTTGCTCCACGACATTTCGGAGATGTGCAGCAAGCCCTCGACGCCCTCCTCGACCTCGATGAACGCGCCGTACTTGGTCGTGTTGGTGACCTTTCCCGTCACGCGCATCCCCGGCTGGTACCGCGCCTCGAGGTCGCCCCAGGGGTCCGACTTCGTCTGCTTCAGGCCCAGGGAGATCCGGCCGCGCTCGCGGTCGAAGCGGATGACCTTCACCTTCAGGAGGTCCCCCACCTTGCACACGTCGCCCGGATGGCCGACCTTGCCGTAGCTCATGTCCGTCACGTGCATCAGGCCGTCGAGCCCCCCCAGGTCCATGAAGACGCCGTAGTCGGTGATGTTCTTGACCCGGGCCTCGATCGTGTCGCCTTCCTGGACATGGTCGAGGATCCCCTTGCGGAGGACGTCCCGCTCCTCCTCGAGGAATGCCCTGCGGGAGACGACCACGTTGGCCTTCTTGCGCGAGAACTTGAGGATCTTGAACTTGCCCTGGATGCCGATGACCGGGTCGTTGTCCCGGACCGGCCGCAGGTCGACCTGGCTCCCGGGGAGGAACGCCTTCACGCCGATGTCCACGGTGTATCCGCCCTTGACCTTCGCCACGATGGCGCCCTGCACGGGCGTGCCGTCGTCGAACATCTTCTGGAGGTCGTCCCAGACGCGGATCTTGACGACCTTCGAGCGGGAAAGCCGGATGAACCCCTGCGCCTGGTCGTATCCTTCCGTCATCACCTCGATCGGGAACCCGGGGGTGAGGGTGGCGCGCTCCTCCTCGGTGAGGTCTTCCAGGGGAAGCATCCCCTCGGACTTCTTGTTGATGTCGACGGCGACGTATTCCTTCAGCACCTTGATGACCTTGCCGTGTATGACCTGGCCCTCCTCGGTGCTCTCGAGGCTGGCCGCGAACATCCTGGCGAAATCTTCCTCTCCCGCCGAAGCCCCTGCTGTCTGGGAATCCGCGTCCATCTCCTCCGGGAGGTCTACATTGTTGTTTTTGTCTTCCATGCCGGGCTCCTGTGGTTGTTGTCGAAACTTATATCATATACCGTAACTCTTTATCGGTAAAAGGATACCTCGATTTCTTCTCCCCCCCAAAAACCTTTCAGCCGGTCCACGAGACCGTCGATGATCCACTGCGGGGTGGACGCCCCGGCGGTCACGCCCACCACGGACGCCCCCTCGACCATCCCGCGCGTCACCTCTTCCTCCGTCTCGATGTGGTGGGTCCGCGGGTTGATCGCGGAGCAGATCTCCGCCAGGCGCCGCGTGTTCGCGCTGTTGTACCCGCCGAGGACGAACATCGCGTCGGCCTTCCCCGCCAGCCCCGTCGATTCCTCCTGCCGCAGGGTGGTGGCGTTGCAGATGGTGTTGAAGACGCGCACCTCCGCGAAACGCCGCATCGCCTCGGCGACGAACGCCATCAGGTTGTCGAACGACTGGGTCGTCTGGGCGACGACCCCCGCCTTGCGGGTTCCCTTGGCTTTTCCGATCTCGGCAAGGGAGGTGAAGACGGGCACCCCTTCCTCGATGTAGCTGATGATGCTCTTGACCTCCGGGTGGTTCGGGTCGCCCACGACCACCACGGCGTACCCCTCCTGGCTCAGTATCCGGGCGTGGTCCTGCGCCTTGGTCACGAAGGGGCACGTGGCGTCGATGATGGTGACCTCCTTCTTTTCGAGGGCCGCCCGGTCGGAGCGCGTCACCCCGTGCGACCGGATGATCGCCTTCCCGCACGTGATCTCGTCCACCCCGCCGACGACGCGTATCCCCTTCTTTTCCAGACGTTCCACCGCCTGGGGGTTATGGATGATGGGCCCCAGCGAGTGGATCGGCTCCTTCTCCCCGTTCCGGTCTTCCCCCGCTCTCCCGGCCGTCTCGTCGGCGATGGAGATGGCGCGCTTGACGCCGAAGCAGAAACCCGCGCTCCGGGTGATGAGGATCCGCTTCATCTCGACGATCCCGGAACGCTTCTCAACATGATCTTCAGGACCTCCTCGACCGTCAGCGTCGTCGAGTCGATGTAGACCGCCCCTTCCGCCATCTTCAGGGGCGAATGCGCCCGCGTGCAGTCCTGCACGTCCCGCCGCAGGACGTCCTTCAGGACCTGCTCGAACGGCTGCCCCTTCCCCGGCGCCGTTTCCCGATACCGCCGCAGGGCGCGCACCGCGGCCGCCGCGTCGAGGAAGAATTTCGCCTCCGCGTCGGGGAAGACGACCGTGCCCGTGTCCCGCCCCTCGAGGACGACCCCCCCGTCGCGGCCCATTTCCCGCTGCATCGCCAC
Organism: uncultured bacterium; assembly: GCA_963741515.1. Classification (GTDB taxonomy): domain Bacteria; phylum Desulfobacterota; class Deferrimicrobia; order Deferrimicrobiales; family Deferrimicrobiaceae; genus UBA2219. The sequence continues at coordinate 94,160 of CAVUIA010000006.1, read as the reverse complement.
CAGCGCCTCGCGGACCGGCAGGTGGGCCGACACATCGGACGCCCCCATGCTCATCTCCGGCGTTCGGATCGCCGCGGAAACGTCCTCGCCCCCAAGGTAGACCCCCGGGCGGCCCGCGGCGTCGCGGAAAGACAGCGTCATCCCCCGGGCCAGCTCCCCGAGCCGGGCCGCGTCGCTCCAGGGGATCCCGGCCCGGCGCGCGGCCAGGGCGCACGCGCGGTACATCGCGCCCGTATCGAGGCGGACGAACCCCGCCGCCTCCGCCAGCCGCTTCGAGACGGTGCTTTTCCCGGCCCCGGACGGGCCGTCGATCGTGACCACCGGACGCGCCCTCATGAGGACAACCCTTCGAGCAGCGTCCTGAACCCGGGGAAAGACGTGTCGATGCACGCCGTGTCGTCTACCGCGAGGGTCCTTCCGGCCGCTTTCCCGAGGACCAGCATCGACATGGCGACCCGGTGGTCGCCCCGGCTTCCGCACGCGACATCGGCTCGGATCGGGGACGGACCTTCCACCCAGAGCCCGTCCGGGTACTCCCCGCAGGAAACCCCCAGGGCGGAAAGGTTGCCCACCATCGCCCCGATGCGGTCCGACTCCTTCACCCGCAGCTCGCCGGCGCCCCGGATCTCCGTCCGCCCTTCCGCGAACGCGGCGGCGACGCTTAAGATCGGGACCTCGTCGATCAATCCCGGGACTTCTTCGGGGGAGATCCGGACGCAGGCGAGCTCCCTTCCCCGGACGACGATGTCGGCCACCGGCTCCCCGCATTCGATGCGCTCGTTCTCGTAGAGGATCTCCGCCCCCATGCGGCGAAGCACGTCCACCACCCCCGTGCGGAACGGGTTCACCCCGACGTTGCGGACCGCCAGCTCCGAGCCGGGCGTGACGGCGGCGAGGACGAGGAAGAAGGCGGCGGACGAGATGTCGCCGGGCACGACCCGGTCCACGGGATCGAGCCGCCCGGCGGGATGCACCGTGACCGCGGTCCCCTCCATCGATAGCGCGGCCCCCATCGCGGACAGCATCCGCTCCGTGTGGTCCCGCGTCGGAAGCGGCTCCGCCACGGTCACCGGGGAATCGGCGTACAGCCCCGCCAGCAGCAGGGCCGACTTGACCTGCGCGGAGGCCACCGGCATCTCGTAGCGGATCCCTTTCAAGGCCCCGCCCCGGATGCAGAGGGGCGGGAACCGGTCCCCTTCCCGTCCCCAGATCGACGCGCCCATCAGCGTCAAGGGACCGACCACGCGGGCCATGGGGCGGCGGCGCAGATACGGGTCCCCGGTGACGACGGTGAGGAACGGCTGGGCCGCCAGGAGGCCGGATCCGATTCGGATCGTGGTGCCGGAATTCCCCGCGTCGATCACGTCCGGGGGCTCGGAAAAGCCCCTCAAGCCCACCCCGCCGATCCGCAGTTCCGTGGGAGACACCCGTTCGACGGGGGTCCCGAGCGCCCGCATCATGGAGACGGTGCGGTTCGTGTCCTCCGCGTCGAGGAACCCCCGAACGCGGCTCTCCCCGTCGGCCAGGGCCGCGAACAGGACCGCCCGGTGGCTGATCGACTTGTCGCCGGGAACGGCGACCTCTCCGCGGACCGTCGGTCTCCGGCTCAAGACGCCTCCAGACCGTCGCGGGTCTTCTTCGCCCGCGCGAAATATCTGCGGAGGCCCGCCGCGTCGGATTCGGCGATCCGGCGTCCGAGGAGCTCCAGGTTTCTCCGGTAGTGGTCGACGGCGCGCAGCACCTCGGCCCGGTTCTGCAGGACGATGTCCTTCCACATTTCCGGGTTGCTCGACGCGATCCGGGTGAAATCGCGGAACCCCCCCGCGGAGTAGCCGAGCGGCACGCGGGAGGGAAGCGTCGCCACGGAGTGCACGAGGGCGTACGCCACCACGTGGGGAAGATGGGAAACGTAGGCGAAGACGTGGTCGTGGACCTTCGGGTCCATCCGGATCGCGACCTTCGAGCCGGCGAGCCGCCAGAGCCGCTCCACCCGCCGCAGCGCCTCCTCCTTCGTCCTGCGGGTGGGCGTCGCGATGAAGGACCGCCCCCGGAAAAGGGACGGGTCGGCGGCGGGGAACCCCGCGTTTTCCGTCCCCGCGATGGGGTGGCCGCCGACGAAGGAGACCCCCTTGCCCGCGGAGCGCTCCCCTTCCCGCACGACGTCGGCCTTCACGCTCCCCGCGTCGGTCAGGACCGATCCCGGGCGCATCCGTCCGCCGAGCGAGCGGATGGCCGGAAGGGACGCCTGGACGGGGATGCACACGACGACGATGTCGCAGCCGGAGAGCTCGTTCCGGGTGCAGCCGCGGGCGATCGCGCCCGCCGCGAGCGCCTGGCGCACGTTCTCCCGGTTCCGGTCGCACCCCCAGACCTCGGGGGCGCCGCGCTTCCCCTTGAGCGACAGGGCCAGGGAGCCGCCGATCAGCCCCAGGCCGAGGATTCCCAGCCGTTCGCGCGGCACGGGGCTACCGTTTCCTCCCGGAAGGGCGCACTAAAGGGTCCTTCCCACGGCCTCGGCGACCCTCCGGAGCCGGCCGATCACCTTCCCGAACGTTTCCGGACGGAGCGACTGCGGGCCGTCGGAGAGGGCCTTCTCGGGATGGTTGTGCACCTCGATCATCAGCCCGTCCGCGCCCGCGGCGATGGCGGCGGCGGACAGCGGCTCCACAAGCGACGCCTTGCCGGCCGCATGGCTCGGGTCGGCGATCACGGGCAGGTGGGTCAGCGCCTTCAGCACGGGGAACGCCGAAACGTCGAACGTGTTCCGCGTGGCCGTCTCGTAGGTCCGGATGCCGCGCTCGCAGAGGATGATCTTCCGGTTCCCCTCGGAAGCGATGTATTCGGCCGACATCAGAAGCTCCTGGATCGTGGCGCTCATCCCGCGCTTCAGGATCACCGGCTTGTCGAGCCGCCCGACCTCGGTGAGCAGGCGGAAGTTCTGCATGTTCCTCGCGCCGATCTGTATGATGTCGGCATAGCGGGCCACAAGCTCCAGGTCCCTGGGATCCATGAGCTCCGTGGCCACGGGCAGCCCGGTCCGCTCCCTCGCCTCGGCGAGGTGCTTCAAGCCCTCCTCCCCGAGCCCCTGGAAGGCGTACGGCGACGTGCGGGGCTTGAACGCCCCGCCGCGGAGGAAGGTCGCCCCGCAGGCCGCGACGCTCCCCCCGATGTCCACCATCATGTCCTTCCCCTCGACGGAGCAGGGGCCGGCGAAGAGGGCGATCGCCTTGCCGCCGATCGTCTTGCCGTTCACGTCGATGACGGTGTCCTCTTTCTGGAACTCCCGGCTGACGAGCTTGAAGGGCGAGAGGATCCGGAGGACCTTTTCGACGGCGGGCAGCCCCTCGAACAGCTCCGGATCGAGCTTCCGTTCGTCGCCGATCGCCCCGATGATGGTCCGCTCCACGCCGCGCGAAATGTGGGCGCTCAAGCCTCTCGCGCGCAGCGTCTCCTCGATCTGCCGAACGTCCCCCTCGGTGGCGTCGGCCCGGAGTACGATGATCATCCGCCCTCTCCTCGCTATGTCGCCCTGGGGTAGGACCCCAGGATCTTTATGTACTGTGCCCGCATCTTGAGATCGTTGACGGCGTTCGCAACGGGCCCGTCGGTGATGTGGCCTGTCATGTCCAGGAAGAACAGGTACTCCCACGCCTTCTTCTTGACCGGGCGCGATTCGATCTTGGTCAGGTTCACGTTGTATTTGGCGAACGGCTGCAGCATGAGGTGCAGCGCCCCGACCTCGTCCCTCGCCGAGAAGAGGATGGAGGTCTTGTCGTTCCCCGTGCGCCCCGCGGGCTGCTTCCCGAGGATGATGAAGCGCGTGAAGTTGTTCGTGTTGTCCTGGATCCGCTTCCGGATGGTCTTCAGCCCGTAGATCTTCGCCGCCGCCTCGCCGGCGATCGCGGCCGACGACGGGTCGTCCATGGCCAGCTCCGCCGCGCGCGACGTGCTCTCGACGTCGAAGACGGGCACCTCGCGCAGGTTCCGCTCGAGGAACGCCCGGCACTGGGCGATGGCGTGGGGGTGGGAGTAGACCTTCCTGACGTGGTCGATGTCGCCGGTGACGGAAAGCAGGTCCTGTTCGACCTCCACGAGGATCTCCCCGCAGATCAGGAGGTGGTTGTCGACGAACATGTCGAGGGTGTTGCTGACGATCCCCTCGCTCGAATTCTCTATCGGGACCACGCCGAACTCCGCCATGTTCCGCTCGACCGCGTCGAACACCTCGGAGACGTTGATCTGGGGGACGTACAGGGCGCTTTCCCCGAAATGCTTCAGGCACGCCAGGTGCGTGAAGGTGGCGCGGGGCCCCAGGAACGCGACGGACAGCGGCTTTTCCAGGGCCAGGGAGGCGGAGATGACCTCGCGGAAGATGGCCTTCAGCCCTTCGTTGGGGAACGGCCCCGTGTTGGCGGCGGACAGGCGCCGGAGGATCTCCGCTTCCCGTTCGGGGACGTAGAACCGCATCCCGAGCTCGCCCTTGATCGAGCCGACCTCGAGCGCCGCCTTCGCCCGGCGGTTCAGCAGCCCCAGGATCTCGTCGTCGATCGCGTCGATCTCGGAGCGAAGCTCCTTCAGGCGGTCCCCGCTCACCCGCCGGACCTCTTCTTGATCGCCCCCATGTCCCGGAACTTCTTGTACCTTCGGTCGAGAAGCTTCTGGATGGGCATGGAAAGGAGCGGCGTCAGCGCCTCGACGAGCGCCGCCTTGAGCGCTTCGGCGGCGGCCTTGTGGTCCCGGTGGGCGCCTCCCGTCGGCTCGGGGATGATCCGGTCGATCACCCCGAATTTCTTGAGGTCCGGGGCGGTGATCTTCATCATGTCGGCGGCGACTTCCGCCTTCGTGGTGTCCCGCCACAGGATCGAGGCGCACCCCTCCGGCGAGATGACCGAGTAGACGGAGTATTCCATCATCAGGATCTCGTCGCCGACCCCGAGGGCCAGCGCCCCGCCGCTGCCTCCCTCCCCGAGGACCGCCACCACGATGGGCGTCCCGAGGTGCGACATCTCGAGCAGGTTCCTCGCGATCGCCTCGGACTGCCCCCTCTCCTCCGCCCCGATGCCCGGAAACGCTCCCGGGGTGTCGATGAACGTGATCACGGGAAGGGAGAACTTTTCCGCAAGCTTCATGGCGCGCAGCGCCTTGCGGTACCCCTCGGGGTTCGCCATGCCGAAGTTCCGCTGGATCTTCTCGTTGGTGTTGCGCCCCTTCTGGTGCCCGATGAGGAGCACCCGCTGCCCCTCGAGCTCGGCGAATCCGCAAACCAGGGACGGATCGTCGCGAAACGCCCTGTCTCCGTGTATTTCCATGAAATTCTTGAAGATGAGGTTGATGTAGTCGGCCATGTACGGCCGGTTCGGGTGGCGGGCCAGCTGGGTGATCTGCCACCGCGTGAGGTTCGAGAAGATTTCCTTGCGGATCTTCCCGATCTTCTTCTCCAGTTTCGCGGCCTCTTCCCGGACGCTCTTGTCGGTCCCGTCGTCCATCCGCTGAAGCTGGTCGAGGCGGTTTTCCAGGTCGATGATCGGGCGCTCGAAATCGAGGTATTGGAGGATCATCCAACGCTCCCTGTTGTGGCGTAAACCTTTATTTTATTCTGATTTACGGCTACGACAAGAACATATTGACCCGCCGGGCGGCGTCCCCCGGGGCGCCTTCCGGATCGACCCGCACCAGGTCCGGCTCGGCGGCTAGCCACGTGAGCTGACGCTTGGCGTAGCGCCGGGTGTCGCGCTTCGTCGATTCGACGGCTTCGGACAGCTGAACGCCGTCCAGCAGGTGGGCGACCGCCTGCCGGTATCCCAGCCCCTTCATGGGCTTCAGCTCCCGGCCGTACCCCATGTCGAGGAGACCCCGAACCTCGTTCAGCAGCCCCCTGCGGAACATCCCTTCCGTCCTCGCGTCGATCCTCCGATACAGCGTTTCCCGGTCGGGCCACAGGGCGAGAAAGAGGGACCGGTATTTCCCCGGGGCGGATGCCCAGGCGGTCCGCGCCTTGCCGGCGGGGATCCCCCCGACCCTGGCGATTTCAAGGGCGCGCACGACCCTGAGCCGGTCGGCGGGATGGACCCTCGCGGCGGTCCCGGGATCGACGCGGGCCAGCTCGGCGTGGAGGACGGCGGCGCCCTCTTCCTCCCACCGGCGGTCCAGGGAGGCGCGCACGGCCGGGTCCGCCGGCGCCGGGTCCAGTCCGCGCAGCAGCGCCCGGAGATACATCCCCGTTCCCCCCGCGACCAACGGCACCTTTCCCCTTGCGACGATGTCCGCGATGGCCTTTTCCGCGTCGGCGACGTACCGTCCCGCGTTGTACGGCTCGTCCGGGTCCGCCACGTCGACCAGGTGGTGCGGGACCTCGGCCCGATCTTCCAGCGCGGGCTTCGCGGTCCCGATGTCGAGGTGACGGTACACCTGCATGGAATCGGCGTTGACGATCTCCAGGGGAAAGGCCCGCGCCAGCGTCATGGCGAGGTCCGACTTTCCGGAAGCGGTGGGCCCGGAGAGGACGATGATCCGCGGTCCCGTCATCCCGTGCGATGGAACAGGGCGTCGAGCCGGGCGCGCTCGATGCGGATCCACACGGGCCGGCCGTGGGGACAGCTGTGGGCGGCCACCGCGTCGTCGAGCTCCGAGAGGAGCCGCAGCGTCCGGTCGCTCCCCACCGGGTCCCCGCCCCGGATGGAGGTGTGGCACGCCATCCGCCACAGCTCCCGGTCGGCGTTGAAGATGTCCTTCGGGCCGGTTTCCTGCGCGCGAAGGGACTCGCACAGCTCCTCCCACCACCCCCTCGCATCGAACCGGGACAGCGCGGCGGGCCCGCCCGTGATGCGTAGGCCCCCTCCCCCCGACGGCTCGAAGGTGAATCCCGCCCGCTCCATGAACGACTCCACGACTTCCCGCTCGTCCGGCAGGATCCCGGGGAGCTCCACGTCTACCGGCTGGAGCCACCGCTGCACCGGGGCGTTCCGCCCGAGGTACCTGTCCTTCAGGCGGGAGAAGACGATCCGCTCGTCCGCTGCGTGCTGGTCGACCAGGACCATCGCGCCCGCCCCCTCGCATACCAGGAACGTCCCCAGCACCTGCCCCACCGGCCTCAAGGAGGAGAAGAACTTCTCTCCCGCCATCGATGCCGCGCCTTCGGCCGCGGGGAACGGCAACGGCGCTAGAGGCGCCCAGTCGTCCGGGCGGCCCCATGCGGGCGGATGCCCGGCATCGGGGCGCGCCACCCCCGCCGCGGGCTCGCCGAGCGCCCGGCCGATCGCGTGCCGCACCAGTTCGTTCAGGTCCCTCGGGTACCGGAACCGGACCTCCGTCTTCGCCGGGTGCACGTTGACATCCGCTTCGCCGGGATCGCAGGTGATGAAGAGATAGACCGCGGGCAGGCGGTCCGCGGGCAGGATCCCGCGGTAGGCCTCCCGGACCGCCGCGTAAAGCCCCCGGTCGCGGAATCGCCTCCCGTTGACGAAGAACCAGAGGCCCGACGCGCCCGCGCGGGAAAGCTGCGGCAGCCCCGCCCACCCGAAGACGCGGAAGAAGGCCGAGGATTGATCGACGGGGACAAGGTACTGCGCGTCGTCCCCCGCGTGCTTCCGCGCGCGATCGAGGGCGGATTCCCGGCTTTCGTAGGAGACGGTCCCTCCCGGGTCGATGAACCGGAACGAGATCCCCTCGCCGGGGATCGCCACGCCGTGGAACACCTCGCGGAGGTGAGACGCCTCGGTCCTCTCGCTTTTCAGGAACTTGCGGCGCGCCGGGACGTTGTCGAACAGTCCGGACACGGTGACGGTCGTTCCCCGGGGAGCCCCCGCCTCGCGGACGGATCGCACGTCGCCGCCCTCCGACGCCAGCTCCGTCGCGGCCGGCTGGCCGGGCGGCCGCGTGACCAGGGTGAGGCGGGCCACCGAGGCGATCGACGGAAGCGCCTCGCCGCGGAAACCGAAGCTGGAAATCCGGTCGAGATCGTCGGCCGACGCGATCTTGCTCGTGGTGTGCCGCCGCAGGGCGAGCGCGGCCTCCTCGGGGGACATGCCGCACCCGTCGTCGGTCACCCGCAGCGTGAACGGGAAGGGGCCGGACGCTTCCGCCTCGATGTTCGCGGCCCCGGAGTCGACGGCGTTCTCCAGAAGCTCCTTGAGGACCGACGCGGGGCGCTCCACCACCTCCCCGGCGGCGATCCGGTTCACCACCTCGTCCGGCAGCGATCGGATGCGTCCGGGCAACTACCCTCTCCCCTTGCGCGCCGGAAGATCCTCTCCGATCCGGATCTCCGCCTTCCGGATGCCGGCGGTCCGCCGGTCGAACTCGGCGCGGCGTTCCTCGGACCCCCGTTCCCCCATCAGCGCCCTGGCGATCTTCTTCCCCTCCTCCACGCCGGGCTGGTCGAAGGGATCGACCCCCGCGCATTCCCCGACGATCGCCGTCACCCATTCCCAGAAGTGGAGGAAGGCGCCCACGTGCTCCTCGTCCCTGGCGCCGACCTCCATCCGGACGATGGGCCGGCCGGCGGCCCACAGGGCGCCGATCGTCCCCTCGAACTCGGCGTTGAAGAGGTCCCGCAAGGGGCGTCCCCCGAGCATCGCCATGTCGGGGGCGAACCCCGCCTTCGGCACGATCCCCTTCTCCCGTCCCGTCATCCACCGGACGAAGGTGTATACCTTGTCCGCGGGGCCGTCCTGGTACAGCTGCACCTGGGAATGCTGGTCGGTGACCCCCAGCGCGCGGGCGGGCGTCTGCCCCACCGGGCTGCCGCAGGAGCGTTTCTTGCCGAGACTCTCGCCCCAGAGCTGCTGCCACCACTCGGCCACCCGGTCCAGCCCGGCGCCGTAGGTGAACCAGACGTGCACCGGCTTCGGGGCCTGGTAGAGGTAATGCGAGTAGACGGCGGCGGCGAACCGCACGGGGTTGTCGGTCCCCCTCGTATGGCGGAAGACGGACTCCATCTGCGCGGCGCCGTCGAGGAGGCCCCCGATGCGCACCCCGGCCGCCGAAAGGGGCAGGAGCCCCACCGGCGTCAGGACGGAGAACCGCCCCCCCACGTTCGGCGGCACGGAGTAGCTCCGCAGCCCTTCCGCCTCCGCCATCCGGCGGAAGACGCCCTGCGAGGGGTCGGTGACGAGGATGAGCTGCTCCTTCCACCGCTTCCCCACGGCTTTTTTGAGGGCGGCGATCGCAAGGGAGAGCTGGGCGTTGGTCTCGGCGGTCCCGCCCGACTTGCTGATCGCCACGACGACGGTCTTCTTCATCGGGTGCGCCGCGAGCAGCGGGAAGAAGGCGTCGGGGTCCACGTTGTCGGCCACCGAGAGTTTCAAGCCCCGCCGCGCCGCCGCCCCTCCCACCGCCTCGTACACCGCCCGGGTCCCGAGCGCCGAGCCGCCGATCCCGAGCACCAGCAGATGCGTGTACTTCCTGCCGAGCGCCTTCGCGTCCCGGGCGATCTCCCGGGCCTCGGGCGCGAGGAACGGAAGGTCGGGGAATCCGATCTCGCCCCGCAGGCGCCTCGCTTCCAGGGATTCCACCGCCCGGTCCACCTGGTCCATCGCGGAACGGAAGTCGGCCGCGGAGATCCCCTCTCCCTCAGGAAGGTTGCTCTCCCCCACCAGCGAAAAATCGAACCGGAACCGGATGCCGCCCATGTCCCCTCCTGTCGGTTTTCCCGGGTCTTTACCTTTTTTCCGTCTCTTTCCCGCGCAGCACGCGGAACCTTCCATCCATCTCCTTCAGCCGATCCACGATCCCGCCGTACTCCAACTCGCTGTACGGCAGCATCGCCGGCCCGAAAAATCCCTGGCGGCGCAGCTCCTCGGACTTGGCGGACGTCTTCGCGCGGACGTAGTCCCAGTACGGGTGGGCGAAGGTGTCGGCCGGCTCGGTGAACCGCCCCTCCTTCATGGAAAACGCCAGGCAGGACACGATGGGCGGGCCGTCGAAGAAGGAGGTCCCCGTGTTCTGCGGGACGGGCATCAGGGCGCCGTGGTGGCTTCCCCGCATGAACCCGGCGACGAAGTGACCGATGGAGTACGGCGCGAGCACCTCGCCCGTGGCCGGGAAATTCCCCTGCGTCCGGACGAGCATCACCGGGTCGTCCTTCCCGGTGTATTTTCCCGCGATGTTGTGCAGCCGCGTGGTGCTGACCGACGCCGCGATTTCCCCCGTGGCGCGCGACCACAAGGACTCGACCACGAACCGTTCCTGGTCGCGGAGAAGCGCCGCGATGTCGTAGAGGTCCTCCGGGGCGTTCAGGTCGATCACCCGGTCTCCCTCCGTGTTCATGACGTCCATGATGCGGAAGGTGAACCCCTTCCCGACCTTCGGCGAAAGGATGAGGCCGGAGGAGAACATGGGGTCCGCGAATCCAAGGTAGCACGGCAGGTTATACGCCCCCGGGTCGGTCTTGTCCGCCGCGAAGAAAAGGAACGGCTCGCTGGGGCGCTCCTCGAATTCCATCTCCGCGACCGCCGGCCCCATCCCTTTCACGTTGCCCGAAAAGGCGTCCTTCAGCAGGTCCTGCCCGGCGCCGTAGAGCCCCTGTTTCTTCGCCGCCGCGGTCCCCGCGAGGAAGGCGTCCCAGGCAAGCTTGTGGACCCGGTCGTCGCCCATGCCGGCCGTGTGCGACATCAGGATCGCGATGTCGTCGCCGGTGAACCCGATATGAAAATCGACGAGAAGGCCTTTCCCCGCCTCCGTCACGACGTTCCGGACCGTCTCCACCAGCTTGGCGCTCGGCCGGATATGGCCTCCGATGGAACCGATGTCCGCCTTGATCACCGACAGCGTCACCTTCATTTGCTCCCCCCTTCTCCCGGGTTGCTTTCAAGGGGTTACCGACGCCGATACCAATCGACGAAACGGACGATGCCTTTCTCTATGGAAGTATGCGGAGCGTACCCGATCTCGGCCTTTGCGCGGGAGATGTCCGCGTACGTGATCGGGACGTCCCCCGGCTGCGGAGGGGTGGAACGGCGCACGGCGGGCCGGCCGCACGCCTTCTCCAGCAGCGACACGAGGTCGGACAGCGAAATGGTGGCGGATTCCCCCAGATTGTAGACGCGGTACCCGGGGGGAGCGTTCAGGGCGCCGAGCACCCCGGAAACGATATCGTCGATATACGTGTAGTCGCGGCGGGACGACCCGTCCCCGAAAAGGTCGATCTCCTTCCCTTCGAGGATCCGGCGCGTGAACTTGTGGATCGCCATCTCGGGACGCTGGCGCGGCCCGTAGACCGTGAAGAACCGCAGGGCGGCCACGTTCATGCCGTACAGGTGGCAATAGGTGTGGCACAGGAGCTCCCCGGCCTTCTTCGTCGCCGCGTACGGGCTCACGGGATGGTCCACGAAGTCGTCCTCGGAAAAGGGGACCTTCGTGTTGCCGCCGTAGACGGACGAGGAAGAGGCGAACAGCACCTTCGGGATTCCGCGCTCCCGCGCCCATTCGAGGACCCGGATCGTCCCGTTGACGTTCACGTCCGCGTACCCCGCGGGATCGGCCACCGAGGGACGGACCCCCGCCTTCGCCGCCAGATGGATGACGGCGTCCGGGCGGATTCCGGAGCCCCAGCGGGCCAGGGTCCCCGCATCGCGGATGTCCCCTTCCAGGAAAGAGAATTCCGGCCGATCCCGGAGGGCGGCCAGGTTTTCCTCCTTGAGGGCGCGATCGTAGAACGGATCGAAATTGTCGAGGCCGAAAACCCGGTCGCCGCGGGACAGCAGGGCCTGGGCGACATGGGACCCGATGAACCCGGCGGCCCCGGTGATGAAGATGTCGAGGGGCATGAAGAACCTCCCGGAATGCGCTCTCGCCGCACCTGGGTCAATACTATCAAATATCCGTAACCGCTTGACAGGGCTGTGTTCCCGGGAAGAATATAATCACCCCTGAAACACCGACGGAGGCGCGCATATGTTCGAAAAATCGCTGGCGGAGAACCGGGAGGCCATCTATGCGGTACTGTCCACCTCATCCCTCGGGGCGAACGCCGTCACACCGTCCCTCGGTTCCGCGTTCATGGTGGCGCCCGGCCTGCTCGTGACCGCCGCCCGGTGCCTGCGCGACGAAACGAGACCCGGCGCCCCCCCTCGCGAGGGATTGCGGGTGATCCGCGCCCCCGACATCGGAAAGGAGCCGGAACCGGTAACCATCCTGGCCGCGAACGCCAGGAAGGACCTGGCTCTCCTCCGGATCGCCTCCCCAAGGTCCACCGCCTGCCTCCGGCTGCTCGATGCGCCCGTCCCGGTCGGGACGCATTGCGGGACCGCGGGATTCCCCAGGATCACGGTCGACCAGCTGCCCTCTTCGGCGGTCTCGCTCATCGAGCTGTTCCAGGGAGTGGAGATATCCTCCTTCGTGAACACGACCGGCACGGACGGGCACACCGACACCCGGTACGAGACGGATTCCCCCATGTACGGAGACCCCTCCGGAAGCCCGGGTTTCCTTCCTTCCGGCGAGGTGTTCGGCATGTGCCGCCTGCCCGACGGCCTTCCTCCGGCCGGCGTCTCCTTCTGGGTCCCGTCGATGACGATCCTGGCGTTTCTGAAAGCGAAAAGCATCACGCCATGACCCTTCAACATTGCTATGGATTTTAGAGCGACCGGTCGCTTATAATCCTTTTCGCGGTCGAACACCGAGTGGCGGCATAGCCAAGTGGTAAGGCAGAGGACTGCAAATCCTTTATCCCCCGGTTCGAATCCGGGTGCCGCCTCCATTTTTCCCTTTCAAGCGATCTCGCCCGGGTGGCGGAATTGGCAGACGCACGGGACTTAAAATCCCGAGGCCCTTAAAGCCGTGTGGGTTCAATTCCCACCCCGGGCACCACCCCGCCCAGCACATCGTTCACGACATCCAGCAGTTCCGTCGGCTTGAACGGCTTCTGCATGGTGACGGTCCTGCCGCCTCCTTCCTCCTTGACCAGCACGATGCCGTCGGGGTAGCCGCTCAGGAAACCGCCATGTCTTGCGACGATGCCGTACACGATCGAGAGTCTCAGCCCCGTTCCCTTGCCGAACGCCTTGGCCGTGAAGAACGGTTCGAATATGAGGAGGAACAAACCCGCGCACGTGCCGGCCAGGACGGCCAGCAGGAGGAAGAAAGCGAATTTCCTGCTCCTTGAAACGCCCGCGGTCGTTTCCATTGGCTTCACCTCGGATTGGGGGGCGCGTAGCCGTCGGTCAGGGTCGAAAGGAAGGCGACGATGTCGTCCTCTTCCTGGCCGGTCAGCCCGAGGTTCCCCATCTCTTCCTTGTTGACGTTCGCGGCGACTTCCGGGGCGGGCCATTTTTCGGTGTCCCGGTTGTTGTAGAACTGCACGATCTCCTTCAAGGTCTTGAAATACCCGTTGTGGCCGTAGGACGCGGCCACCGCGATGTTCCTCAAGGTCGGGACCTTGAACTTCCCGTTCTGCTCCGGGTCCTTCACCGCTTCGCCAAGCCCCAGATCGACCCCCTTGGCGCCCGGGTTCTTCGGTATCCCCAGGTTGTCGTAGGTGTAATCGGTGAACAAGGGGCGTTTATCGTACGGACCGGGTTCGCTCGGGTGGCACTCGGCGCATTTCCCCTTCCCGTTGAAAAGGGCCAGCCCCCTCATCTCCTGTTCCGACAGGGGGTGGCGCGCCTTGTCCTTCAGGTACCAGTCGTACCGCGAGCTGAACCGGTTCACCTCGGAGGAGCTTTCGTAGGCGGCGATGGCGTCGGCGATGAGATCGTAGGCCTTGTCCGCGTTCGCGAAGGCGTTCGGGCCGTACACCTTGACGAACAGGCCCGCGTACCCGGACCGCTTGACCTTGGCGACCACGTCCTTCCCGGAAGGATTGTTCTGCTCGTTCGCGTCCAGGAAGGGGCCCTTGGCCTGGTCGGCCAGCGTCGCCGCCCTGCCGTCCCAGAACTGGCCGCCGACGTACATCTTCTCGGCCTTGTCGTAGTGGAATTTCGGGCTGAACGACGCGTAGGCCGCAGCCGTCGGGCTGCGGCGGCCGAACCGGCCGGCGACCGCCCCCTCGTACGCGGTCAGGTTCGCGTCCCCGTGTCCGTTGAAGCCGGCGCCCGGGGAATGGCAATCCGCGCAGGCCTGCCCCTCCGGGCGGGACAGCCGATTGTCGAAGAACAGGTTCTTCCCGAGCTTTTCCTTCGGGGTCAGCGGCGCCCCCCACCCCGTCCCGCCGAGGATGCAGACCCATGCCGCCGCCAGCAGCAAGTACACGAATTCCTGTTTCCGCATTGTTTCGTCTCCCTTCGTTTCAGTTGTTCGCCATGGGCAGGCGGACCGTGAACCGGGAACCCTTCCCCGGCTCGCTTTCCACGGAAACCGATCCTCCCATCCTCTGCGCCATCCTCGAAACGATGGAGAGGCCCAGTCCCGTCCCCACCGCCCCGGAGCTCCTGGCCGCCGGGGTCCGGTAGAAGGCCTCGAAGATCCGTTCCCGCTCCTCCGGCTCGATTCCGATCCCCGTATCCTCGACCCATGCCTCGACCCAGCCCTCCGCCGGGCGCATCCCGACGACGATCTTCCCGGAGACCGTGTAATTCACGGCGTTGGTCAGGAGATTGGAGAAGATCTTCTCCAGATCGCCCGGGTCCGCCCGCACGACGCAATCCTCCCCCCCCATTTCCTCTTCGAAGGACAACCCCTTGGACCGGGCAAGCTCCCGCGCCGTGTCGAGGGTTCGCCGGAGCGTTTCGGCCAGCCGGACGGGGCCCGTCGTTTCCTCCTCGCGGACCCGCTGCGCCGCGGCCGAGTCGAGGAGGTCCCGGATGGTGTCGAAGGAATCCCGGATCCGCCTCCCGGCGCGTTCGACGAGGTCCTTCTGCGCGTCGTTCAGCGTTCCCGCGTACGACAGGGCGTCGATCGCCCCCTGCGCCGCCGCCAAGAGGGGAACGGAGCTGGTGGTGGGTCATCCGGGCGAACCAGATCCGCTCCTTGTCCAGCGCCTGCAGGTCGCCGAAGCTGCGGGCGTTCTGCAGCGCCAGCGCCCCGAGGTTCGCCAGGTTCAGGAGCAGTTTCTCCTCCTGCCCGCTGAACACGCGCGGTCCCGCCGTGTAGATCCGGATGACCCCCAGCGTCCGGTCCTTGGCCCGCATCGGGCACGAAAGCATCGAGCGCAGCCCTTCGCGCCGGGCCTCCGCGCGATACTGGAACCGGAGGTCCTCGGTCACGTCCTCCACCTGGATCGTCCTCCCTTTCAGCACCTCGAAGTCGACCCAGCTCTTCTCGACCTCCACCGGCCCCTTGTCGAGGTACTCCTGGCTCAACCCGTACGAACCGCCGACGGAAAGGACCTTCCCGTCCTTGTCGAAGATCCGCACGAAGCATCCCTTCACGCCGAACAGCCGGGTCGTGTGCTCCGCAAGCAGTCGCAGGACCTCGTCGAGATCGAGGGTGGAGTTCACCAGCTGCCCGATGTTGTACAGCGATTCCATCTCCTGGAAGGAGCGGTCCAGCGCCAGCGTCATCCGGGATACGGCGTCCTCCTTCTGCCGGAGACGGGCCGTTATGGAGGTGGCAAGGTAAGTCGTCACGAAGAAGAAGAGCGTCAGGACCGCCCAGGTCCGGAACGAATCGGCCGGCGTCAGCCACGCGAGGAAGCCGAGAAGGACGCCGACGCCGCACGCCAGCAGGTAGCAGACGGGCCGCGACAGCAGGATGGCGCCGATGATCAGGTGGAAAGCGTACGCCAGGCAGACCGGGCTGACGATGCCTCCGGTCAGGTATACCGTCGCCGTCAGGGCGGCCCAGTCGAGCCCGATCTGGAGATAGGCGACGTTCCGCGCCCGCGTGTGCGTGGCGGCGATCCATTGCCGTTGCAGGTGCAGGACCAGGTTGTAGGACAGCAGCGTGAGGGCGACGGCCAGCAGGGGAAGGACCGGCAGCGGCATCCGCAGCAGCCGGGGGCCCACGCCGATCCCCGCCAGGATCGCGAATCCCGCGACCCAGCGGAGCCCCGTAAGCCAGTGCAGTCGTTCCTGGAGCTCCTTGTCCAGAGGGAGAAGGACGGGCTCCGGGCTCAACGTTATCCCTTCCCTGCCGCGTCCGCGGGCGGCCTCCCCAGTTTCGCCCTCAGGAGCCGCAAGAGGATTTTCGGGTCGACCGGCTTCTGGAACACCCCCTGGAACCCCAGTTCGTCGACATCGACCGCCTTGCCGAGGTAGTCGCCCGTCGAGCTGAGCATATAGACGGGAACTCCCGGGGAGAGCGCCTTCAATTCCCGCACGAGCCGCGTCCCCGCGTCGACGTCCTCCATCATCAGGTCCAGGATGACCAGGTCGGGCTTCATCCGGCCGAACTCCCGGACCCCTTCCTTCCCGCTGCGCGCCGTCTCCACGACGTACCCGTCGGATTCCAGCACGATCCGCAGCGACGCCAGGACGTCGGGATCGTCATCGACGCAGAGGATGACGTGTTTGTCCTTCAGCATGTCCCGCCTCCGGAATTTGCGACGTTCGAGTCCCTCCGTTGCTCTTCGATGAACCCCCTCAGGTATTCCAGAGCGGCCTCGAGCCCTTCCCGGGCCGAGGGGCTCAAGCCCTCCGTGAACGGTTCGAGGACCTCGGCGCGCATTCCCAGCAGGTATCCTTCCGGCGCGGCATCGAAACAGGAGCGGGCGATGCGCAGGATCCCGCCGGGAGAGACGCTGTGCGACGTGAAGCTGCCGAGGGGCTCCTCTTCCACCGGCCGGAGGTAGAACGGTTCCGTTGCGGAGCCGTCGGCGTCGGCGAACACCACCACGTCGTGCTCCGCCGCCATCGCCGCGTGCTCGATCGAAAGCTGGTAGTCGCTCTCCACCGTGAGGCCCGGGATGTCCATCTCTTCGAGCCGCTCCGCCAGCGCCGGCCCGAGGCCGTCGTCGGCCCTCGCCGGATTGCCGTACCCGATGACCAGCACTTTTTTCCCGTTCATGCACCCGCCGAGGGGCCGGCTCCCCGGACCCGCGAGTCGACAAGGCGGCCGTCCGCGTCGTACAGCCCGACGACCAGCGGCATCCGGCCCACCGCGTGCGTGGCGCAGGAGAGGCAGGGGTCGTAGGCGCGGATGGCCACCTCGATGTGGTTCAGCAGCCCTTCGGTGATCTCCCTCCGCCCGCTGAAGTGGTCCTTCGCCACCTTGGTGACGGCCCGGTTCATCGGCTCGTTGTTGTTGGTGGTGGACACGATGAGGTTGCACATCGTCACCTCGTCGTTCCGGTTGACGCGGTAATGGTGGAAGAGCGTCCCGCGCGGCGCCTCGATCATGGCCGACCGCCTCTTCGCGCCGCGGCCCGGACGCGAGCAGGTCGTCTCCCTGCAGGTCCGGGTCGAGCGAGCAGCTCGCGGATCTTCTCGATGGAATGGAGCAGCTCGATCATCCGCGCCCAGTGGTAGCACATGGTGACGTTGTTCGGCCGGCCCTTGGTGCAGTTCCCGGAATTCCTTGCGCGCCGCGTCGGCCTCGTCCGTGTCGATGAAGGTGGCAGGTGTTCAGCCGCGCCAGCGGGCCGACCCGGTACCAGCCGTGGTCCGGCCCCAGCTCCTTCAGGAAGGGGAACTTCATGTAGGACCAGGGGCGCACTTCCTCCATCAGCACCTCGAGGTACCGCTGGTAGTTCACGTCGACGAGGATCATGTTGCCGTCCTTGTCGACGGCGCGCAGCACGCCGTGGTACAGGTCGAGGGCGCCGTCGGACTCGCGCACCAGCGACAGGTGGTTCGAATCGAACGATCCGAACGGCGTGAGCTCCGACCAGGTGCTCCATGGTGTAGTCGCGGGCGATGGTGACCGCGCCGCGCGCCCACGCGAGCATCTGGTCGATGTCCTTCAGCGAGCGCGTCCCGCTCGGCGATGGAGAGGTTCTTGTTCACGCCGCCGGGGACCGCGCCCGTGCCGTGGATCTTCTTGCCCGCCGTCGCCTGGATGACCTCCTGGCCATACTGGCGCATCATCACTCCCTGGACCGCGAGCTCCGGGAATTTCGCGGCCACCGCGAGCACGTTGCGCTGCTCCGCGGGGCGCCGAGAAGCCGCTCGCGGCGGTGCCGTCGGTGCCGAAGAGGAAGTCGGGGCTAGGCAAGGTGGAAGAAGTGCAGCGCGTGGCTCTGGAACATCTGGCCGTAGTGCATCAGCCGGCGCATCTTCTCCGCCGTGGGCGTCAGCTGCTCGCCGCCGACGATCCGGTCCATGGCCTTGGCCGCCGCCAGGTGGTGGCTCACCGGGCAGATCCCGCACAGCCGCTGCACGATGACCGGGACTTCCCAGAAGGGCCGGCCGAGGATGAACCGCTCGAAGCCGCGGAACTCCACGATGTGGAGCCGGGCCTGCTCGACCTCGCCCGCGTCGTCCATGTGGATCGTCACCTTGCCGTGCCCCTCGACGCGGGTCACCGGCAGGATCGTGTATTTCTTGCGCTTTGCTCCCGCTTTGCGGCCATCTGCATCATCCTTCTAGTCGTACTTTCAGCATTTTTATAGACCGGCTCCACGGACTTCCCGGTCAGAAGGGCCACCAGGTGGGTCCCAGATGGCGTCCGCCGGGAGGAGGGCAGCCCGGGATGAAGTAGTCGATCTTGACGACCTCGTGGCACGGGTAAACCCGGTTCAGCAGCAGCGGGATCTCCGGGTCGTTCGGAAGGATGTCCGCCGGGATTGTAGACGCCGGGGCTCTTCAGGTAGGCCTCCTCGAGGCACTCGCGCAGCGGGATGTTGTTCCGCATCGCGGGGATGCCGCCGTTGATGGCGCAGTCTCCCAGGGAGATCAGGACGTCGCAGTGCTTCCGGAACTCCTCCAGCACGTGGACGTTCTCCTCGTTGCAGCAGCCGCCCTCGACGATGCCGACGGCGCAGCGGCCCTGGAATTCCTTGTAGTCGTTGATCGGCGAACGGTCGAACTCGACCAGTTCGGCCAGCTGCAGGATGCGCTCGTCGATGTCCAGGATGGACATGTGGCAGCCGAAACAACCGGCCAGGCTGACGGTCGCGATGCGGGGCTTGGCGCGCCATCCTACTTCTCCTCCCTGTGTATCTCGATATCCGCGCCGATCGGGCTGGTGGTCGTATCGGCCGCTGCCCGACCGGGACCGCGTAGCCGACGCGCTTCTTCATCAGGGCGCCGACCGGGCAGGACGGACGACCGCATCGTCCGTCGCCTTGCAGGTCGGTTTCCGCCAGCGCATCGCCGTTGACCTGCAGCCGTTTCCTGCCGCCGCGCTCGACGAACTGGAAGACGTTCTTGTGGTCGATGTCCTGGGACACCCGGACGCAGCGGCCGCAGAGGATGCAGCGGTTGTGGTCGAGGAAGACGTCCGGGTGCGACATGTCGATGTCGCGCTTCGGGTAGAGGAACGGGTACCTGGGGCGCGGTGATGCCGAAGCGGTAGGCCAGCGCCTGCAGTTCGCAGATGCCGCTCTTCTCGCAGAACATGCAGAAGTGGTTCCCCTCCACGAAGAGCATGTCGATGATGTTCCGCCGGTACTCCATCATCTCCGGCGGTGTCGTTCTCGACGACCATCCCCTCGGTGACGGTCTGCACGCAGGCCGCCTGGATGCGCCCGTTGCACCCGCACCGAGCAGACGCGGCAGCTGCCGTGGGGCGTGAGGTCCTTGTAGGCGCACAGCCGGGGGATGTAGATCCCGGCGGCCTCGGCGGCCTTGAGGATGGTCTGCCCCGGGATCGCCTTGATTTCCTTCCCGTCGATCGTGAAGCGTGACGCGGTTCATCTTGCCTCCCGGGCCTCTAAACGTATTTCGACTGCCGGCCGACCCGCAGCTCGGCGTCGACGACCGCCTTGGACAGGTCGAAGGTCGGGAAGCAGCCCCGGCTTGCGCTCCGCGACGAGCCCCGACGTAGAGGTCGCCGAAGTTCTCCAGCGCCCCCAGCACCGGGTTGGGCGCGGCCTGCCCGAGCCCGCACCGGCTCGTCTGGATGATGAAGTTCGACAGGTCGCGCATCTCCTTCAGGTCGGACGGCTCGCCGGCGCCCTCGACGACCTTGTGGACCAGCGTTCTTCAGCAGGATCAGCCCGACCCGGCAGGGCGTGCAGTGCCCGCAGCTCTCCTCGATGAAGAAGTCGAGGTAATGCTCGGCGATCTCCAGCTTGTTGCGGGCGCGGTTGAAGATGATGATCGCGCCGCCGGTGGCGAGGTCGTCGTAGCAGATCCTGCCCGTCGAAGCGGTCCGGCCCGATCATCTGCCGGCAGGGCCCGCCGATCAGCATGGCGCCCGGATTTTCCGCCTCGGCCATCTCGAGCAGCTCGCGGGCGGTGATCCCGAACGGCACCTCGTAGACCCCGGGCTTGCGGCAGTCGCCGGAGATGCTCAGCACCTTCGTGCCCGTGGTCCGCGCGGATCCCATGGCGGCGAACCAGTCGCGCCCCTCGAGCAGGATGCGCGAGACGCAGCAGAAGGTCTCGACGTTGTTCACGATGGTCGGGCAGCCCGAGGTATCCCTGCTGCGGAGGGAACGGCGGACGGTTCTTCGGATCGCCGCGCAGCCCCTCGCAGGAGCTGATCAGCGCGGTCTCCTCGCCGCAGACGTAGGCCCCGGCGCCCAGCTGGATCCGGATGTCGAAATCGAACCCTTGCCGGCCGCAGGATGTCCCGGCCCAGGAACCCCTGCCGGCGCCTGCTCCTCGATCACGCTTTCGCAGGTACGGCAGGAGGTAGCGGTATTCCCCGCGCAGGTAGACGATCCCGGTGTCGCTTCCCACCGCGTACCCGGCGATCGTCATGCCCTCCGAGCATCTGATCGGTGCACTCGGTCAGGAGCACCCGGTCCTTGAAGGTCCCCGGCTCGCCCTCGTCGGCGTTGCAGAGGACGTAGCGCTTGTCCCCGGGGGCGTTCGCGGCCAGCTCCCACTTCAGGCCCGCCGGGAAGCCGGCGCCGCCGCGGCCGCGCAGCCTCGAGTCCTTGATCTCCGTGATCACCTCGTCGGGCGTGCGCTCGAGCGCCTTGCGCAGGGCGCTGCCCGGCTCGAAGTCGGCGAAGTGGACCGGCCCGCGCAGCCGGATGTTGTTGCGCACCATCGAGCGCACCAGCGGGTGCGCGTTGTTCCCGTCGCCCACCATCGTGACCAGCTGCTGCGGGTCGAGGTGCCTCCTCAGGTCGCGCACCAGCTGCCGCCCCCGCTCCGGCGTCAGGTGCGTCACCACCACGTCGTTGACGAGCGCCGCCGGCGCCTGGTCGCTCATCCCGATGCAGGGCGTGTGGGTCAGCGTGATGGCGCCGTCCGGGGTCGTCTCCCCCATGGTGACGCCGAGCTCCTTGGCCATGGCGTCCGCGACGGCCTCGTAGCCCTTCATCCAGTCGACGATGTCGTTGCAGAGCCGGATGACGACCTTGCCCTGCGGCTTCACCGAGAGGAACGAGTAGAACGACACCAGGCTCTCGACCTCCACCCGGTGGGACTTGACCGCGCGGGCGATCTCCTCCATGGCCTCGTGCGAGACGCAGCCGAACCGCTCCTGCACCGCGATGACGATGTCCATCATACGGGTCCGGTCGTTCCCGAACTTCTTGCAGATCTCGGCGGTTACCTGAGCCGTTCCCTGTTTCAATCCTTCCTCCCCGGGCGGGGCGTTCGCCCTCCCCGTATCGCGCGCGGCCTGATCTTCTGATCTTATCCCGAACGCTTCCGAATTACTTGTTCGCTCTGACCCTCTCTAAGGCGCACTGCCCTTTCCCGGCAGGGGGCAGGCGTTCGACAACGTGACCGCCATGACGACGCGCCCCCGGGAAGCGGCCTCTCGAAAAGCGCCGAGAAGCGCGGTGAACACCTTCTCGTCGTCCCCCCACAGGACCGTGCTCATCGACCCGGTCCGGCATTCGACCCCGTGGCGTTCGAACTCGCCGACCGCGGCGTCGATCGACGGCGACAGGTCGTCCTGTCCCAGTGGGTAAAGACTTACCTGGGCCGAGATGCCGTACATATCGCTTGCCCCCCCCGCAGATAATCCGGTTATTATAACCAGAGAAATGCTTAAATAATAAAATAGTGTCTCGGCATGAAAGCGCATTCCGGTCGGTTCCCCGCCTTCTGGCGGACCTTCGCCGGGCCGGACGGGAAACCCCCGAGGAGTCGTCGAAACGCCGGCAGGCGCGCCTGGAACGGCTGGTCGAATACGCCCGGATCCATTCCCCCTTCTACAAGGAACGGTACGCCGGCCAACCCCGGGAAATCCGGGACATCCGCCGGCTCCCGCCGGTTTCGAAACGCGAGCTGTCGGAGCATTTCAACGCGTGGCCGACCGACCGGTCGATCCGCCTGGAAACGGCGGAAGCGTTCATCTCCGACCCTTCCCGGCTCGGCCGGCTGTACCTGGACCGGTACGTCGCGTTTTCGACCTCCGGGACGACCGGAACGCCGGTCGTGCTGCTGCAGGACCGGAGCGCGATGGCCGTATACCAGGCCCTTCTGCTGGCGCGCCGCATCCCCTCCCTGGTATCGGCCGGTGCGCTGCCCTCCTTCCTGCGGAACCGCGCCCGGACCGCGACGATCATAGCGACAGGGGGGCACTTCGCCAGTTCGGTCGTGGACGCCCTCGTCCGTTCCATGCATCCGCGGCTGTACGGCTTCAACCGGACGTTTTCCCTGATGGAGCCGATCCCCGGGCTGGTGGAGTCCTTGAACGATTTTCAGCCCGCCGTCCTGGGCAGCTACGCCACCGCCCTGTCCGTCCTCGCCGGGGAGCGGGAGGCGGAACGTCTCCGGATCGATCCCGCCCTCGTGCTCTCCGGCGCGGAACGGCTCTCCCCTCCGCTCCGGGAGAGGATCTCCGCCTCGTTCCGCTGCCCCGTCCGGGACACGTACGCCGCATCGGAGTTCATGGGCATCGCCTTCGACTGCCGGCACGGCCGTCTGCACGTCAACGCCGACTGGGTGATCCTGGAGCCGGTGGACGCCGAAGGCGGGCCGGTTCCCCCGGGCGAGACGTCCCACACCACCCTGCTCACGAACCTGGCCAACCGCCTCCAGCCGCTCATCCGGTACGATCTCGGCGACAGCGTGACGATGCTCCCCGGGCCCTGCCCCTGCGGCAGCCCCCTGCCCGGCATCCGGCCCGAGGGGCGGCGCGACGAGATCCTCCATGTCGAAACCGAGGACGGGACGTCCTGGCCGCTCCTTCCCCTTGTGCTGGCGACGGTGGTGGAGGAAACCGCCGGCATCCTGAAGTACCAGGTGGTCGGGTCGGGCCCGCGCTCGTTGAGGCTTCGGGTGGAAGAAGCCCCGGGGCACGACCGGTCGGCGGCTTGCGCCGCGGTCCTGCGCCGCCTCCGGGCATACCTTTCCTCCCAGGGTCTCGATTCGGTATCGGTGGAGCTGGACGGGGAACGCCCTCAGGACGCCCCGGCGGGAGGAAAGCCGCGCCAGTTCATCGTCGAGCGATCTTCATCATCTTTTCGGTCGCCTTGAGCCCGTGCCCCGTCAGCGGGGCGACGACGGCGCCGTTTCCAAGGGCGGGGTCGGACAAAAACGCCGCCACCGGAAGGGCGGAGGTCGGCTCCACGTAGAGGCCTCTGCGCCCCAGCAGCCGCAGCGCCTCCTCCACTTCCTCGTCGTCGACGGCGACGACCTTGCCGCCGGTCCGCCGGACGATGTCCATGATCTCCATCCCCCGGATCGGCGCGGAAATCGCGACCCCCTCGGCGATCGTCTCCCCTTCCGCCACGGCCGGCATGGAATCGAGGCCGCCCCGGAACATCTCGAACAGCGGCGCGCAATTCGCCGCCTGAACGGCGATGTGCCGGGGGATCCTGTCGATCCTCCCGGCGTCGAACAGCTCCCGGAACCCGATGTAGGACCCGATCAGCAGCGTCCCGTTCCCCGTGGGCAACAGGACCGAGTCGGGGGCCCGGAAGCCCATCTGCTCCCAGACCTCGTACGCGAAGGTCTTCGTCCCCTGGAAGAAGAACGGGTTCCAGGAATGGCTCGCGTAATAGGACGTTTCCGCCGCGGCCAGGGCGCTTTTCGCCGTGGCGGCGCGGTTCCCCGGAACCCGGGTCAGCTCCGCCCCGTAAAAAAGGATCTGGGCCAGCTTCCCGGGCGACGTGCTCTCGGGCACCAGGATTTCGCACCGGATCCCGGCTTTCGCGGCATACGCGGCGATCGCGCACCCGGCGTTCCCCGAGGAATCCTCGACGATCCGATCGATCCCCAGCTCCTTCGCCTTGCTGACGAGGACGGCGGCCCCCCGGTCCTTGTACGATCCCGTCGTGAAGAGCTGCTCCAGCTTGAGGAGCAGCCCGCCCCGGCCGAGGTCGACGGGGATCAGCGGGGTCATCCCCTCGTCGAAGGACACGATGTTGGCGTCGTCCCCGATGGGCAACGCTTCCCGGTACCTCCACATCGTGGGTTTCCTCCGGACGATCTTTTCCGGTTCGAACCGGGCCGTGAAGCGGATGCCGAGGAGTCCGCCGCAGCGGCAGCGCCATCTCGGGTCGTTCATCGGGTAGGTCGCCTCGCACGAGCCGCACAGAAGACCGTCCATCGGAGCCTCCTTCCGGATCAGGACCGGCCGGCGCCGGTCATGAAAAAAGCCCCCGGCGGCCTTGCGGCTTCCGGGGGCTTTCGCGTTGCAATGGAGCGGGCGACGAGATTTGAACTCGCGACTTCGACCTTGGCAAGGTCGCACTCTACCGCTGAGTTACGCCCGCGCGGCAATTGACGATTCTAGGCGAAGCATCGCCGGCTTGTCAATGCTTGAAGAGCTCCCCCACGAAACGGAAAAAATAGTCCAGCCCCGACCAGGTGGTGAACACGAGCCCGACGGCGAGGAACCCGATCCCCATCTGGTGGACCGGAAGGTCGAAGACCGGGTAGTGCAGGATGAGCATCGCCACCCCGATATTCAGCAGCAGGGTCTTCCATTTCCCCAGCGCCGACGCGGCGATGACCACTCCTTCCGTGGAAGCCATCCCGCGCAGTGCGGTGACGCCGATCTCCCGGGCGACGACGATGACCGCCATCCAGGCCGGGACGCGCTCGGGGGTGATGAGCATGATCATGGCGGCGCACACCAGCAGCTTGTCGGCGAGCGGATCGAGAAGCTTCCCCAGGTCGGTGATCATGTGGTAGCGGCGGGCGAGGAACCCGTCGAAGAGGTCCGTGACGGCGGCGGAAACGAAGATGATGAAAGCGGCCGTGGAGCTTTCCGGAGTGATCGCCCGGCCGGGGCCGGGAAGCAGGAGGAGCACCACCGCGGGGATCGCGACGACCCGTGCGAGGGTGAGGATATTCGGAAGGTTCAGCCGGGAGATGCCGGTCATTCGATGGAAGAATACTTGTGGTACAGGCCGAGGACCCGTTGGACATACTGGCGGGTCTCCGGGTAGGGAGGAACGCCCCCGTATTTCTTTACCGCCGCCGGACCGGCGTTATAAGCCGCGACGGCATGCGTCACGTTGCCGTCGAACGTCGCAAGCAGCTCCTTGAGGTACCGGATCCCTCCCTCGACGTTCTCGATCGGGTCGAACGGGTCGTTCACGTTCATCTGCCGGGAAGTGAAGGGCATCAGCTGCATGACCCCCTTCGCCCCCTTGGAGGATACGGCCGTCCGCCGGCCGTCGGATTCCGCCTTGATGATGGCATGGACCAGCGCCGGAGACATGTTTTGCGCCTTGCAGTACCGGTTGACGTAGTCGGCCATCCAGCCGCTTCCGTCGTACCCCGGGGTCTTCTCCGCGTACTGGTGCTGCCGCCCGGGCCCTTCCCGCATGTAAAGGGTGTACTTGCCGTCGTGCCGGACGTTGGAAAAATGAACGACGCCTTCCCCGTCCTCGTACTTGTAGATATCCGCGCGGGCCGACATGGGCCACAGGAGCAGGGAAACGATGAAAACGCATCGTAAATAAACCATAATTCGTATTATTCTATTGAAAATACCCATTCAAGTCAAACCGGAGGGGGGTCGGGAAAACCTCCTGGGGGTGTCGGATGGAGAGGGTTTCGAGATTTCTGATAATCGGCAGCGGAATCGCCGGCTTAAGCTTCGCGCTGAGGGCGGCGAAAACGGGCACGGTCACCATCATCACGAAGAAGGCCGCTTCCGAGTCCAGCACCAACTACGCCCAGGGAGGCATCGCCACCGTCTGGAGCGGCGAAGATACGTTCGAATCGCACATAGAAGACACGCACCGGGCCGGTGCGGGCCTGTGCCACCCGGACACGGTGGACCTGGTGGTGCGCGACGCCCCGGCGCAGGATCAGGGAATTGATCGACTGGGGGGTCCGGTTCACCCGCCGCACCGGGAAGAGGGAGTACGACCTCCACCGCGAGGGCGGGCATTCGAAGCGGCGCATCTTCCACGCGGAGGACCTGACGGGCCGGGAGCTCGAACGGGCGCTGCTCGAACGGGTGTCGGAAAATCCGAAGATCCGGATGTTCGAAAACCACGCGGCGGTCAACCTCATCACCCGCCAGAAGATCTCCTTCGACCGGCGGCTGCCCGACGAGGTGCTCGGGGCGTACGCCCTGGACCAGGAGACGGGATCGATCCACACGTTCGTGGCCGACGCGACGGTCCTCGCCACCGGCGGCTCCGGGAAAGTGTACCTGTACACGAGCAACCCGGACGTCGCCACGGGGGACGGCATCGCCCTGGCGTACCGCGCCGGGGCCACGATCGCCAACATGGAGTTCGTCCAGTTCCACCCCACCTGCCTCTTCCACCCCCACGCCAAGTCGTTCCTCATCTCCGAGGCGGTGCGCGGCGAGGGGGCCGTGCTGGTGAACCGCGCCGGGAACCGGTTCATGGAGGGGATCCACGCGATGAAGGAGCTCGCTCCCAGGGACATCGTCGCCCGGGCGATCGACGCGGAGCTCAAGCGGACCGGCGAGGACTGCGTCTACCTCGACATCCGGCACAAGGGGAAGGCGTTCATCCGGAAGCATTTCCCGAACATCTACGAGACGTGCCTGTCCTTCGGCATCGACATGACGAAGGAGCCGCTGCCGGTGGTCCCGGCGGCGCACTACCAGTGCGGCGGGGTCCTCACCGACCTGCAGGGGGAGACGGACATCCCCCGGCTGTTCGCCATCGGCGAGTGCGCCTGCACGGGCCTCCACGGGGCCAACCGGCTCGCCTCCAACTCGCTGCTCGAGGCGCTGGTCTTCTCCGACCGGGCCTTCCGGCGCGCCTCCGAGGCGTACGCGGGCAAAGCCCAGGCCCCGGATCGACATCCCGAAGTGGGACCTGGGGGAGGCGCAGGAACCGGACGAGGCGGTCGTCGTCTCCCACAACTGGGACGAGATCCGGCGGATCATGTGGAACTACGTGGGGATCGTCCGGTCGAACAAGCGGCTGTCCCGCGCCCTCGACCGGATCGAGATGCTGAGGCGGGAGATCTCGGAATATTACTGGAACTTCCGGGTGACGGGGGACCTCCTGGAGCTGCGCAACATCTGCACCGTGGCGGAGCTGATCGTCCGGTGCGCCATGCAGAGGAAGGAGAGCCGGGGGCTCCACACCACGATCGACTACCCGTACCTTGACGACGAGCACGGCCGCAGGGACACGTTGATCCGCCGCTACCCGACGTGATCGTGGTACCGCTACCTCCACGCCAGGACCGCGCGCCCCTGCACCCCGGCCAGGACGAGCTTCAGGCGCGGGGTTTCCCCCTGCGCGGGTTCCGGCGTCGGTTCCGCCTCTTTCGGGAACGCCACCTCGTAGGCCCGGTACCACGTGCCGGAGTACGGGAAGAAGCGCGAGATCTCCTCGGGCCTTAAGGAACACTTCCGGACATATATCGGCGCGAAATCCTTTTCGTCCGACCGGACCAGCCGCAGGCTCCAGACCGAACCGGGCTTCTCCAGGTCGTTCCCGCTCTCGTCCGGCACCCACAGCGCCACGAAGAACCGCACGTACCGCTCCGACTCGCCGCTCCATTGGGCGATCATGCGCTCCTTCCGGGCGGAATCCAGGTAGTAGATGCTCGAGTACTCCTCCGTGAACGCCTTGATCCACGGCCCGGAGAGCCACGTCGCGGAGAAGATGAACCCCGTGTCCAGCCCGTCGTGGACCTCCCGGGTGCGCGTCACGCTTTCCGTCACCCGGCCGTACGAAGGGGACCCGACGACCTTCTCGTACAACGCGACCGACCGGGTCCCGCACCCCGCCGCGGACGCCGCGAGCAGCAGGAGGCCCAGCGCCGCCGCCGCGAACCCGCCGCGGTCAGGCATTCTCGACGTCCTCCTTCAGGAACATCGGCTCGACCCGGTACCCCGCCGCGGCCACGGCATCCGCGCCCCCCTCGTTCCGGTCGACCAGGCACAGGACCCGCGTCACGACCAGGCCCGACAGCACCGCGCGCTCGATGGCCTTCAGGGTCGACGCGCCCGTGGTGACCACGTCCTCGAGGATCGCCACGCGCATCCCCTCCCGCAGGTTCTTCGTCCCCTCGATCCACTGGGCCGTCCCGTGCTTCTTGGGCTCCTTCCGGATGATGAACGCCGGGACCGGCCATCCCCGCAGGACGCTGGTGAGCGACACGGCGGTGACGATCGGGTCCGCCCCCAGGGTGATCCCCCCCACCGCCTCCGGACGCTCCCCCGCCTCGAGCATCGCGCAGAAGAGCCGGCCGGTGAGCAGCGCGCCTTCCGCGCCGAGCGTGGTCTGCCTGCAGTCGATGTAGAAATCGGACTCGCGCCCGGAGGAAAGGATCACCTTCCGTTTCTCGTAGCTTTTTTCCTTCAGGATGGACAGGAAGCGGCGCCGGTCGTCGGCGAGCTCTGCAGGGAACGCGGCGGGGCCTCTGGCGTCGGTCTTCATTCTTCCCCCGGTATCGGATCGGTGTTCGCCCCGGCGGTCAGATGCGGACCGACCTCCGGAACAGGTTCAGCTGCTCCCCGGTTTCCTCCGTCTCCAGCGGGATCATGTACTTCCCGGTGAAGCACGCGTCGCAATAGGTCGTCATCCCGTTCGGCACGCACGCGTGGAGCCCCTGGATGCTCAGGTACCCGAGAGTGTCGGAGGTGAGGTACGTGTTGATCTCTTCCAGCGTGTGCGTCGCGGCGATCAGGTCGCGCCGCAGCGGGGTGTCGATCCCGTAGAAGCACGGGTAGCAGGTCGGCGGGGAGCTGATGCGCACGTGGATCTCTTTCGCGCCGGCGGCCCGGATCATCTTGATGATCTTGCGTCCGGTCGTCCCGCGGACGATGGAGTCGTCCACCACCACGACCCGCTTGCCGCGGACCACGCCGCGCACGGCGTTCAGCTTCACCTTCACGCCGAAGTGCCGGATCGACTGCTGGGGCTCGATGAAGGTGCGGCCGACGTAGTGGTTCCGGATCAGCCCCATCTCGAACGGGATCTTCGCCTCCTCCGAGTAGCCCAGGGCCGCCGGCACGCCGGAGTCCGGGATGGGGATGACGATGTCCGCCGCGGTGGGATACTCCCGGGCCAGCTGGCGCCCCAGCTCCTTCCGCACCTCGTAGACGCTCTCCCCGCCGATGATCGAGTCGGGGCGGGCGAAGTAAACGTGCTCGAAGATGCAGAACCGCTCGACGGCGGGCAGGAACGGCTTGTACGCCTCGATGCCGCGGGAATCCACCACGACCATCTCCCCGGGCTCCACCTCCCGGATCAGCTCCGCCTCGATCAGGTCGAGGGCGCACGTCTCGGAGCAGATCACGGTCCCGCCCCCGGTCCCCTTCAGCCTCCCCATCACCATGGGGCGGATGCCGTGCGGGTCGCGGACGGCGATCAGCTTGTCGCGTGTCAGGAAGAGGAGCGAGTAGGCGCCCCGCACCTGCTTCAGGGCGTCGACGATCCGGTCCTCGACCCGTTCCTTCCGCGACCGCGCGATGAGGTGGATGAAGACCTCTGTGTCCATGGAGGACTGGAAGACGGAGCCCGAGATCTCCAGCTCCTTCTTGAGCTCGTGCCCGTTGACGAGGTTGCCGTTGTGGGCCACGGCGATGGAGCCGGATTCGAAATCGACCACCAGCGGCTGGGCGTTCTTCAGCTCGGAGGAGCCCGTGGTCGAGTAGCGCACGTGGCCGATGGAGCTGCTGCCGGGGAGGCGGCACAGGATCTCTTCCGAGAAGATGTCGGCGACCAGCCCCATCTCCTTGTGGAAGGTGATCACTTCCCCGTCGGAGCAGGCGATCCCGGCGCTCTCCTGCCCCCTGTGCTGCAGGGCGTACAGCCCGAGGTAGGTCAGGTTCGCGGCCTCGGGATGCCCGTAGACCCCGAAGATCCCGCATTCCTCGTGCCAACCGTCCAGCATGACCGCCCCTTTATCCTTCCAGCCCCAACGTCTTCGCGAACCCTTCCCGCCAGCCCTTCTGCATGTCGGCCGCGCGGACCGTCGCGACGCCCTCGATGTCGATATGCTCACCGCCGACATTCCCCAGCTCCACCATTTTAATACGGAACCGGTCCGCCGCACCGAGCAGGGCGTCCTTTTTCCCCGGGGGGCAGGAAAGGAGGACCGCTCCCTGCGATTCCGAGAACATGGCGAAATCCGGCCGAAGGGTTTCGGCATAAGGGCTTGCGACCTTCGCGCCGATCGGCCCGGCCGGCCGGGTGATGCAGCACTCCGCCAGGGCGCAGGCGAACCCTCCCTCCGCCAGGTCGTGCGCGGAGGACAGCAGCTTTTCCCCCGCCGCGGCCGCCAGGAACCGCTGCAGCCGCTTTTCATGGTCCAGATCGACCGGCGGCGGGGTGCCCTCCAGCTTCCCGTGGACCTCCTTCAGGTACAACGACCCCCCGATGCCCACCCCCAGGCGGTCCGCGCCCGCGAGGAACACCGCGTCGCCCGGCGCGTCGAACCACTGGGTGAGCCGCGCATCGGCGTCCTCGAGGAGGCCGACCATGCCCACCGTCGGAGTCGGGTGGATCCCCTTCCCCATCGTCTCGTTGTAGAAGGAGACGTTGCCGGAGACCACGGGGATCTCGAGCGCCTCGCACGCCTTCGCCATCCCCTCGATGGCGGAGCGGAACTGCCACATGATCTCGGGTTTCTCCGGGTTGCCGAAATTCAGGCAGTCGGTCAGGCCGATCGGCTCCGCCCCGGAGCAGGCGACGTTCCGGGCCGACTCGCACACGGCGCTCATCCCGCCGACGTAAGGATCGAGGAAACAGTACCGGTTGTTGCAGTCGACCGAAAGGGCGATCCCCTTTTTCGTCCCCTTGACCCGCAGCACGGAGGCGTCGGACCCGGGAAGCACGAGGGTGTTGGTGCGGATCATGTGGTCGTACTGGCGGAAGACCCACTTCTTGTCCGCCATCTCGGGGCAGCTCATCAGGCGCGCCCACGTCTCCGCCAGGTCGGAGGGCGCCGGAAGCGCAGCGGGATCGAGCCCCTGCTGCAGCGCGTCCTGCCCCTCGGGCCGCGCCGCGGGGCGGTCGTAGAGCGGCGCCTGGTCCGTGACGGGAGCGACCGGGATCTCGGCCACCGTCTCCCCGCGCCAGCGGATCCGGGCGACGCCGTCCCCGGTCACTTCCCCGATGACGCTCGCGTCGAGGTCCCACTTGTCGAAGATCTCCCGGACCTCGCCCTCCCTGCCCTTCTTCGCCACCATGAGCATCCGCTCCTGGGACTCGGAGAGCATCAGTTCGTAGGGGATCATCCCCTCTTCCCGCTGCGGCACGAGGTCGAGGTCCATCGTGAAGCCGGTCCCGGCCCGGGAGGCCATCTCGAAGGAGGAGGAGGTCAGCCCGGCCGCCCCCATGTCCTGGATCCCGACGATGGCGTCGGTCTTCATCAGCTCGAGGCACGCCTCGAGGAGCAGCTTTTCCGTGAACGGGTCCCCAACCTGCACCGTCGGGCGCTTCTCGTCGGATTTCTCGTCGAACTCGCCCGAGGCCATCGTGGCGCCGTGGATGCCGTCCCGGCCCGTCTTCGACCCGACGTAGATGATGGGGTTGCCGATGCCCGAAGCATAGCCGCGCCAGATGCCGTCCTTCTTCACGACCCCGAGGGTGAAGGCGTTGACCAGGTTGTTCCCGTCGTAGCATTCGTCGAAGTAGACCTCCCCGCCGACGGTGGGAACGCCGATGCAGTTCCCGTATCCCGCGATCCCCGCCACGACGCCGGTGACCAGGTACCGGGTCCGGGGATGGTCGGGCCTGCCGAACCTCAAGGAATTCAGCGACGCGATGGGGCGGGCGCCCATGGTGAAGACGTCCCGGAGGATGCCCCCCACCCCCGTGGCCGCGCCCTGGTACGGCTCGATGAACGAGGGGTGGTTGTGGCTCTCCATCTTGAAGGACACCGCGAGGCCGTCCCCGATGTCGACGACCCCCGCGTTCTCCCCCGGCCCCTGCAGGACGCGGGGGCCCTTGGTCGGGAATTTCTTCAGGTGGATCCTCGAGCTCTTGTACGAACAGTGCTCGCTCCACATGACGGAGAAGATGCCGAGCTCGGTGAAGTTCGGTTCGCGGCCCAGGATGGAGCGGACCCGTTCGAATTCCTCTTCGGAGAGCCCGTGCTCCTTCGCGAGATCGGGGGTGACCGGCTTCTCCTTCATTTCCCTCTCTCCTTGAGCCAGGCGACCATGGAATCGAACAGGAGCCGGCCGTCGGCGCTGCCCAGCGCCTTTTCGGCGCACCGCTCGGGGTGGGGCATCATGCCGAGGACGTTCCCCCGCTCGCTGCAGATTCCCGCGATGTTCCGCGCGGAGCCGTTCGGATTGGCGTCGGCGGTCGCGTTCCCCTGCGGGTCGCAGTACCGGAACACCACCTGCCGCCTCTCTTCGAGGGCGGACAGGGTCGCTTCGTCGGCATAGTAGTTCCCCTGGTAGTGCGCGACGGGGATCCGCAGGATCGTCCCCGGGGCGATCCCCCCCGTGAAGGGCGTGCGGTCGGTCTCGGTCTTCAGGCACACGTAGTCGCAGACGAACCGGAGCGACTCGTTGACGATCATCGCCCCCGGCAGCAGCCCCGACTCGAGAAGGATCTGGAACCCGTTGCAGATGCCGATCACCGGCCCGCCGCCTTCCGCGAACCGGCGGACCGCCGTCATCACCGGGGAGAGCTTCGCCATCGCCCCCGTGCGAAGGTAGTCTCCGTAGGTGAAGCCGCCCGGGATCACCACGGCGTCGAACCCCTCGAGGGAGGACTGCTTGTGCCACACGAACCCGGCGTCCACCCCGACGACGTGCTTCAGCGCGTGGTACGCGTCGTGGTCGCAGTTGGAACCGGGGAACACCAGGACGGCCGTTTTCATCGCGGTCACCTATCCCTCGATCTCGATCCGGTACTCTTCGATGACCGTGTTGGAGAGGAGCCGCCGGCACGCGTCGTCGAGCAGCCGCTGCGCCTCTTCCCGGCCGACATCCTTGAGCGCGAGCTCCATGTATTTCCCGACCCGGACGTCCTCCACCCCGGCGATCCCCAGGTGGGACAGCGACGCAAGGATCGCCCTCCCCTGCGGGTCGAGGACCCCTTTCTTGAGTGTGACGAAGATCTTCGCCTTCACGCCTTCCTCCCCTTGGGCCCCGCCCCGAACACCCGGTCGATGATCCCGTCGATGTTCTTTACGTAATAGCCGATGTCGAACAGCTCCTCGAACTCTTCCTTCGTCAGGGCGGACCGCACGTCCCGGTCCTTCCACAGGAGCGTCCGGAGCTGCTGTCCCGTCTTCCAGGACTTCATTGCCGAGCGCTGGACCACCTCGTACGCCTTCTCCCTCGAGAACCCCTTCGCCGCCAGCGCCAGCAGGACCCGCTGGGAAAAGAGCAGCCCGTTGGTGCTCTTGAGGTTCTTCATCATGCGCTCGGGATAGACCACGAGCTTTTCCATCATCCCCCGGAACCGGCCCAATGCGAAGTGGAGGACGATCGTCGCGTCGGGGGCGATCACCCGCTCCGCGGAGGAGTGGCTGATGTCCCTTTCGTGCCACAGGGCGACGTTCTCCATCGCGGTGATGGCGTACCCGCGCAGCAGCCGCGATAGCCCGGAGATGTTCTCGGACAGGACCGGGTTCCGCTTGTGCGGCATCGCGGAGGAACCCTTTTGCCCCTCGGAGAAGAACTCCTCCACCTCGAGGACCTCGGTGCGCTGGAGATGCCGGATCTCGGTGGCGAACTTGTCGAGGGAGGAACCGACGATCGCCAGCGTCGCGAAAACCTCCGCGTGCCGGTCGCGCTGGATCACCTGGGTGGACGCCGGCGCGGGGGTCAAGCCCAGCTTCCCGCAGACGTGCTCCTCGACGAAGGGGTCGATGTTGGCGAAGGTCCCCACCGCCCCGGAGATCTTGCCGACGGAGATGACGTCCCTTGCGCGTTTCAGGCGGACGATGTCGCGCCGGACCTCGTCGGCCCACAGCGCCATCTTCCAACCGAACGTCACCGGCTCCGCGTGGATGCCGTGCGTCCGCCCGATCATCACCGTGCCCCGGTGCTCGAACGCCCGGCGTTTCAGGACCTCGAAGACCGCCTCGGCCTCCTTGATCAGCAGCGTCAGCGCCTGCCGCATCTGGACCGCGAACGAGGTGTCGAGGACGTCGGAGCTGGTCATCCCGACGTGGAGGAAGCGGGAGTCCTCGCCGATGTGCTCGGCCACCGAGGTGAGGAAGGCGATGACGTCGTGCTTGACCTTCTTCTCGATCTCGTCGATCCGGCCGATGTCGAAGGCCGCCTTCCGGCGGACCCGCGCAAGGGCCTCCTTCGGGATCCATCCCTTGCGGACCATCGCCTCCATCGCCAGGATCTCGATGTCGAGCCAGATCCGGAACCGGTTCTCGTCCTGCCAGATGGCCGCCATTTCGGGCCGCGTGTACCGTTCGATCACGACGCCCCCCTCACATCCCCGTGTGTCCGAAACCGCCCGCCCCGCGCGCGGTGCCGTCGAGCTCCGGCACGACCGAGAGGCGCGCCGACAGCACCGGCGAGAAGACGATCTGGGCGATCCGGTCGCCCCGCCGGACGCGGAACGGCTCTTCCCCCAGGTTCGCCAGGATCACCTGGACCTCTCCCCGGTAGTCCGCGTCGATCGTCCCGGGGCTGTTGAGGCATGTCACGCCGTGGCGGATCGCCAGCCCGCTGCGGGGCCGGACCTGCCCCTCCACCCCCGGCGGCAGCGACAGCGCCACCCCCGTGGGGATCAGGGCCCTGCCCCCGGGCGGAAGGACCACCTCGGCGTCGATCGCGGCCTTGAGGTCCATCCCCGCGGCGCCGTCGGTCTGGTACGCCGGGAGGAACTCCTCGCCCCCCCGCAGCAGGGAAACGAGGACGTCGCAATCCCGCCCGCGGCTCAAAAGCCCAGCCGCCCTTCCGGAAGGTCCCCCACGGCGGCCAGCGTGAACCGGTCCTTGCGCAGCAGCTCCGCGGCCAGGTCGCGCACCTGCGCCGGCGTCACCGCCTCGACGCGCGCGAGGACCTCTTCGGGCGGCTCCATCCGGTCGAGGAACATCTCGTTCATCGCGAGGTGCGACATGCGGTACATCGTGCTCTCGAGCGAGAGGAGGGTGTTCCCCTTGATCAGCTCCTTGGCGAAGGCCACGTCGTCGTCGGTGATCCCCCCGTCCCCCAGCGACTCGACGATGTCCCCCGCGACCTCGAGGACCTCCTCGACGTGCTCCTTCCCCGTGCCGGCGTAGATCTCGAGGATCCCCGCGTCGGCGTAGACGGAAACCGTGGAACCGACGGAATACGCCAGCCCCCGCTCCTCGCGCACCTGCTGGAAAAGGCGGCTGGAGGAGCTGCCGCCGAGGACGGCGTTCACCATGTCCATCGCGAAGACCCGTTCGTCCCTGCGGGACACGGCGGGGGCGCCGAGGCACAGGTGCGCCTGTTCGAGCGGCTTCCTTCTTATGAACGACCCGCGCACCGGTTCCGACGGCGGCGGGACGGCCAGCGGTACCTCCAGGTCGAGCCCGCCCATGGCGTCCCGGACCGCGGAAACCGCCGTTTCGTGGGGCAGGTTCCCCACGACGGTGACGACGATGCCCCGCCTGCGGAAACGGTCGCCGAAGTAATCCACGACCCTGCGCCGGTCGAAAGCCCCGACGCTTTCCGCCGTCCCCTGGACGGGGTATCCCAGCGGGTGCCCTCCCCAATACGACAGGTTGAAGAAATCGCTCAGGAACTCCTCGGGGGTGTCGTCCACCATGAGGATCTCCTGCAGGATGACGCCCTTTTCGCGGGAGAGCTCCGCCTCTTCGAAGACGGAGTTCCGGTAGATGTCCGCAAGAAGGTCGACCAGGAGGTGGAAGTCCTTCTCCATGGCCTTCGCGTAGAAGTAGGTGAACTCGCGGGACGTGTAGGCGTTCATCGTCCCTCCGACCGACTCGATGGCCCGGGAGATGTCGATGGCCTTGCGCCGGACGGTCCCCTTGAAGAGCATGTGCTCGATGAAGTGGGCGATGCCGCTGTCGCCCGGCGTTTCCGCCCTGGACCCGACGGGAACCCAGATCCCGGCGGTGGCCGACCGCAGGTGCGGCACCCGCTCGCTGACTATCGCAACCCCGTTTTCGAGTGCTGTCCTTGCGACCGCCATCGGCTTTCGCCGACTACCTTCTTCCCCTCGGTCCCCCGCGGCCGCGGTCCCGGTCCCGGTCTCTGCCGGAACCCGGCTCCCTGTCGGAGCTCGGCGCGGGACCCGTCGCGGGCTTGAAGCGCCCCTCTTCCTCGAACTCCTTGTGGGAGAGCCGGATCTTGCCGTCCCGGTCGACTTCGAGGACCCGGACGGTGACCTCGTCCCCTTCCTTGAAGCATTCGGAGGCGTTGACCCGGTTCTTCGAGATCTGGGAGACGTGGAGCAGGCCGTCGGTCCCGGGGAAGATCTCGACGAACACGCCGAAATCCATGATCTTGCGGACCCGGCCCTGGTAGACCTTCCCGATCTCGGGGGACTGCGTTATTCCCTCGATGATGCTGATGGCCGCCCGCGCGGAGTCGGCGTCGACCGCCGCGATCTTCACGGTGCCGTCGTCGTCGATGTCGATCTTGACGCCGGTCTGTTCCTGGATGCCGCGGATGATCTTTCCTCCCGGGCCGATGATCTCGCGGATCTTGTCGGGCTTCACCATCATCACGTAGATCCGGGGGGCGAACGGGGAGAGCTCGGCCCGGTGCACGGAGAGCGCCTCGTTCATCCGGTCGAGGATGTGCAGCCGGCCCTCGCGCGCCTGCCGCAGGGCGGTGAGCATGATATCGCGGTCGACGCCGCCGATCTTGATGTCCATCTGGATGGCGGTGACGCCGTTCTTCGTGCCCGCCACCTTGAAATCCATGTCGCCCAGATGGTCTTCGTCTCCCAGGATGTCGGAAAGGACGGCGACCTGGTCCCCTTCCTTGATCAGCCCCATCGCGATGCCCGAGACGGCGCCGGAGGTGGGGATCCCGGCGTCCATCATCGCGAGCGAGGAGCCGCACACGGTGGCCATCGAGGAGGAGCCGTTCGATTCGAGCACCTCGGAAACCACGCGGACCGTGTAGGGGAAGTCGGCGCTCTGGGGCAGCACCTTCGACACCGCGCGCTCGGCCAGCGCACCGTGCCCCACTTCCCGGCGGCCCGGGGAGCGGAGCATCTTCACCTCGCCGACGCTGAAGGGCGGGAAGTTGTAGTGGAGCATGAACGCCTTGGTCGTGTCGCCCAGCAGCGAATCGATCCGCTGCTCGTCCTGCTTCGTTCCCAGCGTCGCGGTGGCCAGGACCTGCGTCTCGCCGCGGGTGAACACGGCGGAACCGTGCGTCCGGGGAAGCACCCCGACCTCGCAGGAGATCCGGCGGACGTCCGTAAGGCCGCGGCCGTCGATCCGCTTCTTCTCGCGCAGGACCTTCCCGCGGACGATCTTCTTCTCGAGGTACTTGAAGGCCTCCCCGATCAGCGCCCCCTTCTCCGCGCGCTCCTCCTCGGTGAAGGACTCCCGGACGGCCGCGGAGACCTCGTCGATCTTCTTGTGCCGCTCCTGCTTCGCGGTGATCGCGTATGCATCGGCCAGCGTGCCGGCGGCGATCCCGGCGATGCGGGCGGTTTCCTCTTCGGTAAGCTCCTTCTTCTCGAAGGCGCGCTTCTCCTTGCCGATCTCCTTCGCCATCCGTTCCTGCAGCTCCAGCACGGGGACGAGCGACCGGTGCGCGAAGAAGATGGCGTCGAGCACCTCCTCTTCGGGGACCTCGCCGGCCTCCCCCTCGACCATCAGGATCGCATCGCGGCTGCCGGCGACGAAGATGTTCAGGTCGCTGCGCTCGAAATCCTGCAGGAGGGGATTGATGACCAGGTTGCCGTCGATCCGTCCGACCCGTGCGCCGGCGATGGGGCCGCCGAACGGAATGTCGGAAATGGAGAGCGCCGCCGAAGCGCCGATCATCGCCAGGATGGCCGTGTCGTTCTGCTTGTCCGCCGAGAGGACGGTGGCGATGACCTGGATCTCGTTATAAAAACCTTTCGGGAAAAGCGGGCGGAGGGGACGATCGATCAACCGGGATGTCAGCACTTCGAATTCGGAGAGCCTGCCTTCGCGCTTGAAAAATCCGCCGGGGATCTTCCCCACGGCGAAGGTCTTCTCGACGTAGTCGACCACCAGCGGAAGAAAATCGATCCCCGGGCGGGGCGTTTCCGTTACGCACGCGGTGACCAGGACGACGGATTCGCCATACGAGACGACCGCGGCCCCACCCGCCTGCTTGGCCCAACGACCCGATTCAATGGACAATTTCCTCTCGGAGATTTCCGCTTCGTACACATTTCCCACTGTTTTTTATTCCCTTCTCTTGTCGGCCTCAAGTGCAAGGCCGCGTCATGTGGTTGTCGGAGAGTGCGAAAACGTACGAGGCTACTTGCGCAGTCCGAGGGTCTCGACCACGGTCTTGTACCGCAGCGACTCCTTGGCCTTCAGGTAATCCAGGAGGCGCCGGCGCTGCCCGACCAGCTTCAGCAATCCCCGCCGGGTGCCGAAATCCTTGGTGTGGGCCTTGAGATGGTCCGTGATCATGTTGATCCGCTCCGTCAGGAGCGCGATCTGAACCTCCGGGGAACCCGTGTCGGTGTCGTGAACTCTGAATTTGCCGATGATGTCCTTCTTCTTTTCCGTTACCAGGCTCATGTCTTGCGCCCTTCCCCTTTCGCCGAGATATTCCCGGTTTCATTGAAGATTTCTATATATCACATCCCTCGGGGGAAGTAAATCAGATGCCCCTCAGGATCTTCCACAAACCCGATGTCTCCCGCCCGACGATCGCCAGCGGTTCCCGCTCCCCCGTGAGGAGCAACGCCGTCTCCCCGCGCTCCTCCGCGATCCGCCCGGCGAGCCACGGACCCGCAAGACGCCCGTTCCGGACGGCGGCCACCGCGTCGGGCGGCACCACCCAGGCCGGCATCCGGGAAAGCGCGTCGGCGATCGGGATCACCCGCTCCCCGGCGGCCCCCGCATCGGCGAGTTCCCGCAGGGCGTCGAGGGTCACCGCTCCGTCGATCCGGAAATCGCCCACCCGGAGGCGCCGCAGGGATGCCACCGTCATCGGGACGCCGAGCCGGTCGCCTAAGTCGCGCGACAGGGCCCGGATGTAGAACCCCTTCGAGCAGGTGATGGCGGTCCGGAAACCGCCCGCGTCCCAGGACAGCAGGCGCGAAGCGTATACCGTCACCCTTCGGGGAGCCAGGGGGACCTCCTTCCCCTGCCGGGCCAGGGCGTACGAACGGACGCCCCCCACTTTCACGGCGGAGTACGCCGGCGGGACCTGCGGGAAGGTGCCCACCAGTTCCGACAGGGCGGCGGCCACTTCCGCCTCTTCCGCCGTAGCGCCGGGGAGGGTCTCCACCGGCTTCCCGGTGGCGTCGCCCGTGTCCGTGGCGACGCCGAACGTGAACGCCGCCTCGTACTCCTTCTCGTCTTCCGTGAGGTACCCGGCGATCTTCGTGGCGGCCCCCACGCAGATCGGGAGCACCCCGGTGGCCATCGGGTCGAGCGTCCCCGCGTGCCCGCACTTCTTCTCCCGAAGGATCCTTCCCACCGCCCGGACCGCGTCGAAGGAGGTGATGCCCCCGGGCTTGTCGAGGACGATGACGCCCCCGGTCACGTAAGAGCGGCGCCGAGCGCCTCGAACACCATCCGCTTGGCCTCGGCCAGCGTCCCCCGGACCGAGCATCCCGAGGCGTTCCGGTGACCGCCGCCGCCGAACTTCGAGGCCACTTCGGAGACGTCCACCCTCCCCTTGGAACGGAAGCTCACCCGGATGATCCCGCCTTCCTCTTCCCGGAAGGAAACCGCGACTTCCGCCCCGATGATCGAGCGCGGGTAGTTGATGAAGCCCTCGAGGGCGTCTTTCCCCGAGTCGAACTCCTCGAGGTCGGCCCGCATCGTGGTGATCGACGCCACCCTGCCTCCCACGGCGGTCTCCAGGGAAGAGAGGACGCGCCCCAGCAGGCGGATGCGCGAGAAGCTCTGCGTCTCGTACACCTGCTCCGCCACCGCCCAGGGATCGACGCCGAGGCGGACCATCTCCCCCGCCACCCGGAACGCTTCGGGCGAGGAGTTCCCGTAGTGGAACGATCCCGTGTCGGTGAGGATCGAGACGTAGATGTTCTCCGCGATGCCGCGGTCGATCTCGACCTCCAAGGCCGTCAGCACCTTGTAGATGAGGAGTCCCGTCGCGGCGGCATCGGGGTCGACGAGGGCCAGCGACCCCCGCTCCCCGTTGGTCCGGTGATGGTCGATATTGACCAGCAGCGGGGGCTTCCTGAGCTCCGCCTCCACCCTCCCGGTGCGGTCGGGCGAACCGCAGTCGACCACGATCGCGACGTCGTACCTTGCGCCGTCCTCCTCGAACACCACCGTGTCGGCGCCTTCGAGGAACAACAGGTTCCGGGGCACGGGATCGGCGTTCAGGACGGTCGCGGTCTTCCCCATCTTCCGCAGGGCGAGCGCCAGGGCCAGCTCCGAGCCGATGGCGTCGCCTTCCGGGTTCTCGTGGCAGGCGATAAGGAAACGGTCCTTTTCCCTGAGGACGCCGCAGATGGAGGACAGGTCGCCCCTCATCCTTCCGGCGTCTCCTCGTCCGAGATCTTCTTCAGGATCGAATCGATGCGGGCGCCGCGGTCGAACGAATCGTCGTAATGGAACTGCAGCTCCGGGGCGCATGCGCAGCCCCAGGACCGCCCCCACCTCCCGCCGGAGATACCCTTCCGCGCGGCGAAGCGCCTGCGCCACGGGCTTGCGTTCCGACGGGTCCACGAACGCGGTGTAGTTCACGTGGGCGAGCTTGAGGTCGGGAGTGATGGAGACTTCGGTGATGGTGACGGAAGACAAGCCCGGGTCGTTCACCTTCCTCTGCAGGATGATGGAGAGCTCCTCGCGGATCCGTTCCGCGACGCGCGCGGGCCGGTCGCCTCGACCTTTCATTCCGTATCGCTCCCCTCGGGGCGGAAGTATTCGATTTCGCGGGACAGCAGCTCCACCTCGCCGTCCCGCCCGATGCCGTCGGTGATCCGGTCGAACATCGACTGCGCCAGCCGCGTATCGGTGGTGACCAGGGCCACGCCGATCGTCCCTCTCTGCCACAGTTCGTGGTGCCCGACCTCGGCCACCGAAACGGGATATCCCGCCCGGATCCTCGCCATGAGCCCCGCGATGCGCCGCCGCTTGTCCTTCAGGGACTGCGCCCCCGGGAAAAGCAGGCACGCGGTGAGCACCGCGACCACCAAGGGAAGCCTCCGCTACGCCAGGGTGCCGGCGATCTTCTCGATGGTGTACGCCTCGACCTGGTCGCCGACCTGGATGTCGTTGTAGTTCTCGATCCCCAGGCCGCACTCGTACCCCTCGAGGACTTCCCGGACGTCGTCCTTGAACCGCTTGAGGGACGAGAGCTTCCCGTCGTAGACCACCACGTTGTCCCGCAGGAGGCGGACGTTCGCGCTGCGGGTGATCTTCCCGTTGATGACGCCGCACCCGGCGATGGTCCCGATCTTGGAGATGTGGAAGGTGTTGCGCACCTCGGCCCGTCCCAGGACGACCTCTTTCAGGGTGGGCTCGAGGAGCCCCTCCATCGCCTTTTTGACGTCGTCCACGACGTCGTAGATGATCGAGTAGAGGCGGATGTCGACCCCTTCCCGCTCGGCGAGCTCGGCCCCCTTGGCCTCGGGCCGCACGTTGAACCCGATGATGACGGCGGAGGAAGCCGACGCGAGCATCACGTCGGACTCGGAGATCCCGCCGACGCCGGAGTGGATCACCTTGACCTTCACCTTGTCCGTCGCGAGCTTCCCGAGGGAGAACTGCAGCGCCTCCATCGATCCCTGGACGTCGGACTTGATGACGATGTTCAGGTCCTTCACCTCGCCGGCGTCGATCTTGGCGTGCAGGTCCTCGAGGCTCATCCGCGGCCGGACGACGACCTGTTCCCGCTCCTTCTCGGACCGGTGCAGCGCGATCTGGCGCGCCGTCCGCTCGTCCTTGAGGACCGCGAACTTCTGACCCGCGTCGGGAAGCCCCGTCAGCCCCTGGATCTCCGCGGGCGTGCCGGGAGGGGCCTCGTCGAGCCGCTTGCCCTTGAAGTTGATCAGGGCGCGCACGCGCCCGTAGTGGCTCCCGGTCACGATCGCGTCGCCCACCTTCAGCGTGCCGTCGAGCACGAGGACCGTGGCCACGGGGCCGCGCCCCTTCTCCAGCCTCGATTCGAGCACGGTTCCCCGGGCGAACTTCGTCGGGTTGGATTTGAGCTCGAGGATGTCCGCCTGGAGGAGGACGAGCTCCAGCAGTTCGTTGATCCCGACCCGCCGTTTCGCGGAGACGTTCGCGAACAGCGTCGTGCCGCCCCATTCCTCGGGGATGAGCCCGTGGTCGGACAGCTGCTGCCGGATCCGGTCGGGCTGGGCGCCCGGCTTGTCGATCTTGTTCACCGCGACGACGATGGGGACCCCCGCCGCCTTGGCATGGTCGATCGCCTCGATCGTCTGGGGCATCACCCCGTCGTCGGCGCCAACCACCAGAACGACGATGTCCGTGACGGAGGCGCCGCGCGCGCGCATCGCCGTGAACGCCTCGTGGCCCGGCGTGTCGAGGATGACCAGGCGGCGGTTGTTGTGCTCCACCTCGTAGGCCCCGATGTGCTGGGTGATGCCTCCCGCCTCGGACTCGGTAACCTTGCTCTCCCGGATGGCGTCGAGCAGCGTCGTCTTGCCGTGGTCGACGTGCCCCATGATGGTGACGACGGGCGCCCGGGGTAGGAGATCCTCTTCCTTGTCCACTTCCTGGTCGATGAGGCTTTCCATCTCGGGGGCGACGTTCTCGACCTCGAATCCGTATTCCTGCGCGAGGAGACTCGCCGTGTCGGCGTCGAGAAGCTGGTTCAGGGTGGACGGCATCCCCATCTCGATGAGCTTCTTGATGACGTCGGCCGCCTTGACCCCCATCCGGTGGGCCAGGTCCCCCACGGTGATGACCTCTTCGATCTTCAACAGGCGCTTGCTCGCCTTGGGCGGCAAGGTGGAGGGGGCCTTCTTTTCCTTGATGGGCCGCCCCCCCCGCCTCTTCTGGAGCCGGGTCGGCTGGAACTGCCGGACGACCGCGGGCTCGGCCTCCGCCACGGGGGCCGCGCCTTCCGCCTTCTTGGCTTCAGCCTCGGGCTCCTCGAGGACCTCCTTGATGATCGTCTGCTTCAGGACCCCCTTCTGGACTTTCTTCTCGTGGGGCTTGTTCTTCTTCCACTTCTTTTCCTTCTCTTTGCGCGCGTCCTCGGGCTTGGGGGCCGTCACGGGCTTTTCGACGACCCGCACGGTCGACTCGCCTTCCGCGGGCGCCTCTGCGGCGAGCGCTTCCGTGGGAGGAGTTTCCGCGAGGGGAGCCTCCGGGGGAACTCCCGCGGGGAGCTCGGCGGCACGGGATTCGGCCGTCTCGGCGGAGGAAGCCGCGGCGGCGGAAACCGCCGGCGAGGTCGCCTCGACGGCGGGAGCCTCGGCGACGGGCGCCTCTTCCGGTTTCTCGGCGGAGGGAGGCGGGGCGGGTGCGCCCCGGCGGAGAATGACCTTCTGCGACCGGCGTTCGAGCACCCCGTCGGAGCGGGTCAGGACGGTGGTCTGGGGAGGCGGGGGAGGCGGGGCGGGCTTCTTGAAATGCCCCTTGACCCGTTCGATCAGGTCCCCTTCGAGGTTGCTGGAGGCCGACTTCCCCCTGGCTCCGATCTTTTCAAGGAAAGCCAGGATCTCCCTGCTCGTCTCCATGCCCAAATCTTTCGCCAGATCGCGAATCCGAACCTTGTCCATCCACTCCCCCTGCCGAAGTTATGCTTCGTCCGCTCTCATGGCGGCCAGGCGATCCGCCAGTTCCGTGCTCCCGTCGCCCATCTTCCATCGGGCGCCGCCTTTCCGGGTCCGTATCCTGGCCGCGAACCGCTCGATGCAGCCGCCCTCGCGGCACAGATAGATCCCGCGTCCCGGCAGCCTGCCCGCCGGGTCGGGCGCCCATGCGGCGCCGGGCCTCCCGGCGATCCTCAGGAACCGCTCTTTCCCCGCGACCTCGCCGCACTGGACGCAGGTGCGTTGCGGCCCTTCCACGCTACTCTTTCGGCGGCTCATTTCCTTCCGGCGGGGCCGCTTCTGCTTCCGCCGCCGCCGGGGCCGCCTCATCCGCCGCCGGGGCCGCCTCATCCGCCGCCGGGGCCGCCTCA
Source organism: uncultured bacterium (assembly GCA_963741515.1). Taxonomy (GTDB): domain Bacteria; phylum Desulfobacterota; class Deferrimicrobia; order Deferrimicrobiales; family Deferrimicrobiaceae; genus UBA2219. The sequence continues at coordinate 49,658 of CAVUIA010000006.1, read as the reverse complement.
TCCGCCGCCGGGGCCGCCTCATCCGCCGCCGGGGCCGCCTCATCCGCCGCCGGGGCCGTTTCGTCCGCCGCCGGAGCCGTTTCATCGGCCGGCGGGGCATCCCCTTCCGGTTTCTTGGAGAAGAGCCCCTCCGCGCGTTTCAGGGCATCCTCTACCTGCCCCTCGGCGCGCACTTCGATGTTCCACCCCACCAGCTTCGAAGCCAGCTTGACGTTCTGCCCCTTCTTGCCGATCGCCAGCAGGAGCTGCTCCTCGGGGACGATCACCTCCATGGTCTTCTCGTTCTCGTTCACGAGCACCCGGATGATCTCCGCGGGCTGAAGGGCGTTGCAGACGAACTTCGCCGGGTCCTCGTCCCAGGCGATGATGTCGATCCGCTCCCCGCGCAGCTCCTGGACCACGCTCTGGACGCGCGAACCCTTCATGCCGACGCACGCCCCCACCGGGTCGACGTCGCGGTCCCTGGAGCGCACGGCGATCTTCGTCCGGAAGCCCGGCTCCCTCGCCACGCTCAGGACGCTGACCACGCCCTCGTACACCTCCGGGACCTCCTGCTCGAAGAGCTTGAGGATCATCCGCGGGTCGGACCGGGAAAGCAGGATCTCCGGGCCGCGGGAGGTTTTCGTCACGTCCTTGATGTAGGCCCGGATCCGGTCGGTCTGGCGGTACCGCTCCCGGGGGATCTGCTCCGACGGGGGCATGATCGCCTCGGCCTTGCCCATGTCGATGATGAGGCAGTCGCGCTCGTACCGCTGGACGACGCCGTTGATGATCTCCCCCTTGCGGCCGATGAACTCGTTGTAGATGACCTCGCGCTCCGCGTCCTTGACCTTCTGCATGATGATCTGGCGCGCCGTCTGGGCGGCGATCCGGCCGAGGTCCTTGGTGCTCAGGCGCTCGCCCAGGTTGTCCCCCACCTGCGCTTCCGGGTCCAGCGCCTGGGCCTCCTCGATGGTCATCTGGGTGTCCGGGTCGGTCAGCTCCGCCGTCACCGTGCGGAAGGACAGGATCTCGAACTCCCCGGTATCGGGATCGTAGGTCGCCTCGAGGATCTTGTTCGCGCCGAATTTCTTTCGGGCGGCGCTCTCGAGAGCTTCCTTGATCGCGTCGATGATGACGTTCCTGTCGATCCCTTTTTCCTTGCCCAGCTGGGCAATGATCTGTCCGACGTCCAGGATCATCGCGTTTTCTTTCCCTTCCCGAAGAGTTCTTCCTGGGTCACGTCCAGGTTCGCCTTGCGGATATCGACGTACGCGATCCGGTGCTCCGCGTCTTCCACCCGGATGTCGACGCCCTCGCCGTCGCACCCCGAAAGCGTTCCCACGAGGTGCCGACGCCCTTCCCGCGGCTCCGTCAGGGTCACCCGGATCCGCTGGCCCACGCAGAGGGCGAAATGCCCGGGCTTTCGGAGCCGCCGATTCACGCCGGGGGAGGAAACCTCGAGAACGTACGGTCCCTCGACGGGGTCCTCCACGTCGAGAACCGCGCCGAACCTGCGGCTGAACGACTGGATATCCGAAAGCGGGATGCCGCCCTCCCGGTCCAGGTACACGCGCAACATGGTCCGCGGTCCTTCCCTCGCGACCTCCAGGTCGAACAGGGATAGGGAGAGGTCCCGGGCGACTTCCCCGGCGATCGCCTCGATCTTTTCGGTATCCGTTTTCTTCACGACGAGAAAAAAAAAGTGGGCTCCAGCCCACTTATCCCCACACAAGCTCAATTATATTACAGGCAAACGCCGACCGACCACAACACATTTCTTCGCCCTTTTCCCCTGTTCCCCCCTTTACGGGCGGAATCCCCCCCGGTACTCGTCGAGGCTCTTGAGCTTCTGCCGGACCATGAATTCGCGGATCCCCTCGATGATTTCCATGCAGGCGTTGGGGTTGCGGAAGTTCGCCGTCCCCACCTGGACCGCGGCCGCCCCCACGAGGAGGAATTCGAGGGCGTCCCCGGCGCTCTGGATCCCCCCGATCCCGATCACGGGGATCTTCACCGCCTTGCACGCCTCCCACACCATGCGGAGCGCCACCGGCTTGATCGCCGGGCCGGAGAGACCGCCGGTCACGTTCGCCAGCAGCGGCCGCCGCGTCCCGGGATCGACCGCCATCCCGAGGAGGGTGTTGACGAGCGTCACGGCGTCGGCCCCCGTGTCTTCCGCCGAGCGGGCCATCGCCCCGATATCGGTGACGTTCGGGGACAGCTTCACCCACAGCGGCTTTCCCGTCGCGGCGCGGACCCGCCGGGTCAGCCCCGCCAGCCCTTCCGGCGTGGAGCCGAAGGCGATGCCGCCCTCCTTCACGTTGGGGCAGGACGCGTTCAGCTCGATCGCCGCGAGGGTGGGGAGCTCCGACAGCCGCCGGGCCACCGCCTCGTACTCCTCCACCGTCCGGCCGTAGATGTTCGCCACGAAAGCCGCGCCCGCGGCGTCCAGCCGGGGCGCCACGTCGGCGATGAACCGTTCGACGCCGATGTTCTGCAGCCCGATGGCGTTCAGCATCCCGGCGGACGTCTCGACGATCCGCTGCGGGGGGTTGCCCCGGGTCGGCAGGAGCGAGAGCCCTTTCACGACCACCGCCCCCAGCCGGGATATGTCATAGAACGGTGCGAACTCCAGGCCGTAACCGAACGTCCCGGAAGCGGTCATCACGGGGTTCTTGAGGACCACGCTCCCGACCCGGCAGGACAGGTCCGGGGGGCCCGCCGGCGTCACCATGCGACCTCCCCGGCGTCGAACACCGGCCCGTCCTTGCAGACGCGGCGGTATTCGGTCGTCTCCCCCGTCCGCACTTCGGTGACGCACCCCCAGCACACCCCGAAGCCGCAGGCCATGTGGTTCTCGAGGGACACCTGCGCCGGGATCCCCCGGGAAAAGGCGGTGCCCGATATTTCCTTGAGCATCTCCCGCGGTCCGCACGCCAGGATCGTCAACCGCTCCAGTTCGGAGGCCTTCATCCCATCGAGGCGGTCCAGGACCGCGGCGCCGACCGTCCCGTGGAATCCCGCGGTCCCGTCGTCGGTGCACTGGTGCAGCCGGCCCGGGACGTTCCCCCCGGGGACCCACTCGCGCGGAGGAAGCTGGTCGCGGGTCCGGGCGCCCAGGAACATCTCGAAATCCCCCTTCCCTTCCGAAAGGGCCACTCCCGCGGGGAACACCGACGAGAACCCGACCCCGCCCCCCACGAGCCACCAGGCCCGGTTCGGGGCGTCGAGACGGAACCCGTTCCCCAGCGGCAGGGTGATCGACAGGGGATCGCCTTCGTGCAGGCCGGACAGCAGGGCCGTTCCCCGGCCGACGACCTTGTACACGAACTCGACGGTCCCGGCCGTCCGGTCTCCCCCCGAGCGGAAGATCGCCAGCGGGCGCGGCAGGAGCGGGTCGTTCCCGGGCCACCCCGATACCATGGCGAACTGCCCCGGCACGAACTCGATCCGGTCCGGGATCGAGACCTCCATCCGGTAGAAGATCCCGTGCCCCGTGTTCCGGAGGATCTTCCCGCCTGTGAACCTTGGGTTCCTATATGGCATCGCTGGGCCGTATCTCCCGGGAGAGGAGCAATGCGTCCTCCCCCGTGTCCGTGTAGTACTTCTTCCGGATTCCCATGAACACGAACCCGCACTTCAGGTAGAGACCCTGCGCTTCCTCGTTCCCGACCCTCACCTCGAGGTGGATCCGTTCGGAACCCGCCCGCGCTCCGCGGCGGACGCATTCCCGAACCAGCGCCCTCCCCACCCCCCGCCCCCGCGATTCCGGATGCACGGCGATGTTCAGGAGGTGGGATTCCCCGGCGACGTTCCAGCAGACGGCATACCCCAGGATCTCTCCCGAAGGCCCCGCCGCCACGAAGGGACGGGAAAACGGGCGCCCGAGATCCTCGCTGAACATCCCTCGGGACCACGGCGTGGGAAAGGACGCCTCTTCGATCGCCATCACCCCGTCGAGGTCCCCGGGAACCATGTCCCGGACCCGGAACTTCAGCCGGCCCCTCCCGCTACCAGCGGACCAGCGCCGACGCCCAGGTGAACCCCGCGCCGAAGGCCACGAGGCATACGAGGTCGCCCTCGTGGATCCTGCCCTGCTCGAGGCATTCGTCGAGGGCGATCGGGATCGACGCGGCCGTCGTGTTCCCGTACCGCTCGATGTTCGAGAACACCTTCTCCGCCGGCAATTCCATCGCATCCCGGACCGCCTGGGTGATCCGCTCGTTCGCCTGGTGCGGTATCACCATGGACAGGTCGGACGGCGCGCACCCGTTCTTTTCCAGGGCCTCGCGGATGACCTCGGGGAACCGGCGGACGGCGTGGGCGAAAACGTACTTCCCGTTCATCTTCGGATAGTGCCTTCCCTGGTCGATGATCTCGTGGGTCAGCCAGGGGTTCTGCAGGAAGCCGGGCTCCGCCGCGCACAGCTCCTTCGCGTGCTTCCCCTCGGAATGGAGGTGCGTGGAGAGGATCCCTTTCCCGGGCTCCGCCGGGCCGACCACCGCCGCCCCCGCCCCGTCGCCGAAGATCACCGACACGTCGCGCCCCGCCGTCGAGAAGTTGAGCCCCTTGCTGTGGATCTCGGAGCCGATGACGAGGACATGGTCGTGGAACCCGCCCTTGACGAAGGTCTCCGCGACGGAAAGCGCGTAGATGAACCCGCTGCACTGGTTGCGCACGTCGAGGGCCCCCACCGTGCGCAGCCCGAGCAGATCCTGCACCAGGACGCCGACGCCGGGGAAATACATGTCGGGAGAGAGCGTCGCGAAGATGACCAGGTCGATGTCCTGCGGGGCGATCCCCGCCTTGTCGATCGCCTTGCGGGCCGCGTCGGCTCCCATGTGGCAGTTGCCCACCGACGCCTCCGCATAGCGCCGCTCGCGGATCCCGGTGCGCTGCACGATCCACTCGTCGGTGGTGTCCATCAGCTTCGTCAGTTCCTCGTTGGTCACCACCCGGGGGGGAAGATGCCTCCCCGTGCCCATGATCCGAGCCCCGCGCATCGTCGACCCTCCTTTTATATGAGCACTGCCGCCGCTATGGTTGTCGTGTACTCGTCCCTGACGATCGCCGACTGGGTGATGTTGAAGGATTTATAGATCTTCCCGCTGATCTTCCAGACCTCCCGCTTCTCGTCCCAGCTCTTGTCCTCGTCGAACTCGACGCCCAGGGTGGAGGCGAGCATCGCCGCCGCCAGGTCTTCCGCGTAATCCCCGGCCACCTTCTCGTTCTGGCCGTAGGCATGGTGTTCGCTCAGGTACCCGTGCACCGACCGGTCGGAAGGCAGGGCGCATCCCACGGAGGCGGCCACCAGGCGCCTCGGCTCGTCGCTGACGCAGCGGCTCATGACGACGTAGACGATCTCCCCCGGGGAAAGGAGCTTCAGCCCCGCTTCCTTCGATACGAGTTTCGCCTTCGGGGGGAAGATGCTCGACACCAGGACGAGGTTGAACTTCTCGATCCCGGCGTCCCGGAGAGCCAGCTCGAACGAGGTCAGCTGCTCCCGGTGGCGGCCGACCCCCTTGGTGAAGAAGACCTTCGTGGGCACGGACATGGACGCTTCTCCTTGCTTTCCGGGTTCGCCGGAACCCTACTCTTCCGCCTGGCGGGCGACGATCCAGCCCATCATCCGGTAACAGAGGCGCGCCGCCAGGTAGTCCGGGGCCGCCATCCCCGCGATGGGGGCGAGCTCCATCACGTCGAACCCCACCAGGTTGCAGTTCCCCCGCAGCACGTCCCTGAGGATGTCGGTCACTTCGAACCAGTTCAGGCCTCCCGGCTCCGGGGTGACGACGGAGGGCATGATCCCCGGGTCGAACACGTCGAGGTCGACGGTGATGTAGACGTTTCCGGAGAGGTTGCTGACGATCCCTTTCGTCACGTCGGCCAGGTTGTCCCGGACTTCGGAGGCGTAGAAGGTCTTCACGTCCTCCGTCTTCTTGAGGAAGCGGTCCTCCTCTTCCGACATGCTCCGGACGCCGACCTGGATCAGCTTGACGCCCTGCTCGACGATCCTGCGGCCGACGCACGCGTGGTTGTGCGGCGTGCCGAGGTATTGCTCCCGCAGATCCGTGTGGGCGTCGAACTGGAGCACGGTGAGCTGCCCGTACTTCTTCTTCAACGCCGCCACGGCGGCCGCGGAACCGGAATGCTCCCCGCCGAGAAGGATGGGCAGCTTCCCCGCCTTGGTGACGGCCTTGACCCTGCGCTCCACCTCCTTGAGGGCGGCGGCGGGTCCGGTTGTCTCCCCGGGGATCTCCGTGGACACGAAGATGCCCGACCGGTACGGCTCGATCTTGTTCTCCTCGTCGAAGAGCTCCATGTGGGCGGAGGCGTCGAGGATCGCGCGCGGGCCGTTCCGCGTCCCCGCCTGGTACGTGGTGGTCATGTCCACGGGAAACGGGATGACCACGAAGCTCGCCTGTTTCCAGGACGCGTACCTGCCGGATATCCCGCCGAAAGTTACGGAATAAGGAATCACGGGGAACCTCCTGTGATGTTGCCGCCAGCGGCCAGATTCTACCCCGGCGGCCTTCCCGCGCACAATAGCGGGCGCCCCGCCTCCCTCGCATCCTTCAGGAGGAGGCGCACTGTCCGGACGCCCCTGTACACGTTTTCCTGCACGGCGACCAGCAGGTCGGACCGGCCGGACGGGTCGGAGGGGATCCCGGTGCGATGGAACCCCACGCCCTCGACCTTCCGGCCGTTTTCCTCGAGCTCGAAGCGGAGGTGCTGCCCGGCTCCCCCGATGCGGGACGCCCTGGCGATCCGGATGTCCTTCAGGAGGAAAACCGGCTCCTGGTTCCCCGCGCCGAACGGACGCAGAAGGTCGAGATCGGCGAGCAGCGCCGGCCCCACCTCGTCGAGCCGGATCTGCGCGTCGATGATCCGGCGCAGGACGAACGGGGTGACTTCGCGCGTGCCGCGCCGCGATCTCGGACAGCCCCTTGCGGAACGGCTCCAGGTTCTCCAGGGCCAGCGCCACGCCGGCGGCCTGCGTGTGCCCTCCGAACCGGGAGAGAAGGTGGGACAGCTCGGTGAGGGCCGAGACGATGGGAAACCCGTCGATGCTCCGGCAGGAGCCCGTGGCCTGGCCCGCTTCCTCCCGGAGAAGGACGACGGGCCGCCCGTACCGGTCGAGGATCTTCGATGCGACGATCCCCAGCACGCCCTGGTGCCATCCGGGATCGGACAGCACGATGGCGTACGGAAGCTCCAGGCAGACATCGATCCCGGCCACCACTTCGGCGAGGATCCGTTCCTGCTCGCGCTGCCGCCGCATGTTGTCTTCGTTGAGCTCCCGCGCCAGCCGGGCCGACTCCTCCCGGTCGGTCGACACGAGGATCTTCGAGCTGCGGGAGGAATCCCCGATCCGGCCCGCCGCGTTCAGGCGGGGGCCCACGCGGTACCCGAGGTCGGCCTCGGTCGCCAGCGCGGTGGAGACGCCCGAGACGGAGAAAAGCGCCTCGACGCCGGGTCGTGCCGATTTCCGGATCTCCCGGATCCCTTCGCGCACCAGCGGCCGGTTCGAGGCGGTAAGCGACACCATGTCGGCCACCGTCCCCAGGGCCACCAGGTCGAGGAACCGCCGCATCGACGGCTCGGGCCGATGCTCGAAGAACCCCTTCTCGCGCAGTTTCTTGCGGATCCCGCACAGCAGGAGGAAGGCGACGCCCACGCCCGCCAGGTCCTTTTCGGGGAATTCGCAATCCCTTCGATGGGGGTCGACCACGGCATACGCGACGGGAAGCGTCTCCCCCGGAAGGTGGTGGTCCGTCACGATGACCTCGACGCCCGCGTCGGATATCTCCCGGATCGGCGCGCAGTCGGAGATCCCGCAATCGACCGTGACGACGATGCGGAACCCTTCCCGGGCCGCCTCCGAAAGGACCCGCGACTGCAGCCCGTACCCGTCCCGGCGCCGGTCGTTCTGGTGGATCCTCACCGGCAGGTCGGGGAACACTTCCTTCAGGAAGAGGTAGATGCAGGCGGCCCCGGTGGCGCCGTCGGCGTCGTAATCGGCGTATACGAGGACGGGCTCGCCGCGGACGCCCGCCGAGACCAGGCGGTCCGCCGCCTTGTCGACATCGTCCAGCAGGTAAGGATCGGGGAGGTCGGACAGCGTCCCCCGCAGGAACGATTCCGCCTCGCGGGGATCGGTGATGCCGCGGTTCGCCAGCGCTTGCGCGGCCGGGGACGTCAGCCCGTGGCGTACGGAAATATCATGAACGACGGAAGGATCGGCCGAGAGAAGGGTCCACTCCCGTTCGACCGGCCCCCTCAATCGAACCCCCCCGTCACCTCTTCACTTCGCTCATCTTCTCGCCGCGCCAGAGGACGAGCATCGGGCCCGCCACGAAGACGGACGAATAGCTTCCGACCAGTGATCCCGATGACGAGCGCGAGGGCGAAGTTGCGCAGCACGTCGCCGCCGAAGAACAGCAGGGCGAGCACGGCGAGCAGCACCGTGAGGGAGGTCACGAGGGAGCGGCTCAACACCTCGTTGACGCTCAGGTTGATCGTTTCGGAGAAGGTTGCCCTCTTGCGGAGCCGGATGTTCTCCCGGATCCGGTCGAAGATGACGACCGTGTCGGTCAGCGAGTACCCGCCGATCGTGAGCAGCGCCGTGATGAACAGGAGGTCCTGCTCGATCCCGAGGGCCCAGAAGATCCCCACCATGGCGAAAATGTCATGGAAGGTGGCGACGGTCGCGGTCACGCCGAACTTGAACTCGAACCTCCAGGCCAGGTAGATGATGATCGCCAGGAACGAGATTCCCAGCGCCCACGTGGCGTCCTGGCGCAGCTTGTGCCCGATCGCCGGGCCGATCTCGGAGATGCTTTCCACCGTGAAGGGGTTTTCCGGCATTTTCTCGCGGAACAGCCTCAGCACGGGCTCCGCGACCATCCGCTCTTCCATGCCTTCGTGCGCCCGCAGCTTGACGAGAAGGATGTTCTCCCCCTCCACGCCCTGCAGCTGCGCCTCTCCGTGGCCCGCATCGGACAGCAGCGTGCGGATCTTGTCCATGGCGAACGGTTTCTGGAACTTCATCTGTATCGACGTCCCGCCGGACAGATCGATCCCCAGGTTGGCGTGCCCCCGGAAGATCTGGACGGTCCCGATGACGCCGAGGAGTATCAGGACCGCGGAGAGCACGAATGCGTAATTCCTGATGGACATGAAGTCGTATTTCGGGTTCTTCACTAATTCGATCATCGCGTTGCCGTCCCCGCTTCCCTTATATGCTCAGAGTCTTTAACGGCTTCCTTGCGTTGACGTAATCAAAGACGACCTTGGTGCAGACCAGCGCGGTGAACAGGTTGATCGCGACGCCCATGGAGAGCGACACGGCGAACCCCTTGATCGGCCCGGTCCCGAACTGGAAAAGGATGATCGATGTGATCAGCGTGGTCACGTGGGTGTCGACCACCACCATGAACGCCTTGTCGTACCCCGCGTCGACCGCCGCCCTCACCGGCTTCTTCGACCGGAGCTCCTCGCGGATGCGCTCGAAGATGAGGACGTTGGAGTCGACCGACATCCCGATCGCCAGGATGATCCCCGCGATGCCGGGAAGGGTGAGGGTCGCCGACAAGGCGGCCATGCCGGCAAGCAGGAAGAGGATGTTGAAGACGAGGGCGAAATTCGCCACCATCCCGGCGAACCGGTAGTAGAACGCCATGAAACCCACCACCAGCAAGCCCCCGATGATCGCCGCCCGGACCCCTGTCCGGATCGAGTCCTGCCCGAGCGAGGGGCCGACGGTGACGTTCTGGATCACCTTCACGGGCGCGGGAAGCGACCCGGCGCGCAGGACGATGGCCAGGTCGGACGCTTCCTCCGGCGTGAAGTTCCCGGTGACCTGGGCCTCGCCTCCGGAGATCCGCTCCTGGATCACCGGGGCGGAATAGACGGTGTCGTCGAGGACGATCGCCAGCCTGCGCTTCACGTTCTCGGCCGTAACGCGGTCGAAGATCTTGGCCCCCCTGGTGTCGAAGGAGATGGAGACGTATGCGCCCCCCGCCTGGCCTCCGAAGCTCACCTTCGCCGCCTTGATCGTGTCGCCCGTGAGAAGCGCCCGCTTCTTCACGAGGATGGGGGATTTCGTCACCCGGCCGGTCGTCGGGTCCGTCGTCTTCTGGTAAAGGACCTGGCTGTCCTCGGGCAGGTTCCCCTTGAGGGCATCCTCGGCGCTCGCGCTTTCGTCGACCAGCTTGAACTCGAGGAGCGCCGTCTTGCCGACGAGCTCGATGGCCCGCTGCTGGTCCTTCACGCCGGGAAGCTGGACGACGATCCGGTCGTCGCCCTCGGCGGTGATCTGCGGCTCGCGGACCCCGAACTGGTCTATCCGGTTCCGGATGGTTTCCACGCCCTGCCCGACGGCGTTCGTCCGGATCGCCTGGACCTCGGCGGGCTTCATGCGCCCCGTCACCATCGCCCAGTCCGGCTTCACCTCGCCCAGCGTCACGTCGAGGGAGGGAAATTCATCCTTGAGGATCGCCTGGGCCTTGCCCGCGAATTCGCCGGGAGGGAACTTCAGGGAGAAGCCGTCGGCTCCCGCCTTCTGGAACCCGAGGACCGGGATACCCTTCTCGCGGCACAACGCCCGCGCGTCGTCGGCGTAGCGCTGCGACGTGTTTTCGATCGCCTTGTCGATCTGGACCTGAAGGCGCAGGAACACGCCGCCCTGCAGGTCGAGGCCGAGGTTGATCTTCGGTATGCTGTCTTTCCACGCCGCCGGGATCTTGTCGGTCAGCGAGGGGACCAGGACGACGATGGCGGCGGCCGTCAGCAGGACGATCATGGCGATCCGCCAGGTGATGCTCTTCAACATTGTGCGGGGATGCTCCTTTCGATTCCTGTCAACCTCGGGGTCAGGCCGGCTTCTGCGCCTCTGGCGCGGCCGCATCCAGGGAGGAGCCGGAAATCGAGCTCCGGGTCACCTTCACGCGAACCTTGTCGGCGATTTCCAGGGTCACCGTGGTCTCCGTCAGCCCCTTGATCTCCCCGTGGATCCCGCCGCTGGTGACGACGCGGTCGCCGACCTTGAGGTTCTTGATGAAATCCTGCTGCTTGCGAGCCTGTTTCTGCTGCGGCCGGATAAGAAGGAAGTAAAAGATGACGAACATCAGCAGGATCGGGAGGAATCCCAGGATCCCGCTGCCGCCGCCGGCCCCGCCTCCCGGACTGCCGCCCATCGCGTATGCCACGCCCGTGAAAATCATAGAGATTCGACCTCCTTGCGATGCAGTCTCATCCGATGCCGGAATCGTGTGATTCTTTCACAAAATCAGCGAAGTTTCCACGGGAAATTGCCTCCCGCGCTCCCTCCATGAGCTTCGCGTAAAAGGAAAGGTTGTGGATCGTCATGGCCATCGACGCCAGCATCTCTCCCTGCACGTACAGGTGCCGCAGGTAGGCCCGGGAGAAGACCCGGCACGTCGGGCAGCCGCACCGCTCGTCGGGAGGCAGCGGGTCGTCCTTGTACCGCGCCTGCTTGACCGTCAACGGACCGGCGGAGGTGAACATCATCCCGTTCCGCGCGTTCCGGGTCGGCAGGACGCAGTCGAACAGGTCCACCCCGCGGGACACCGCGTACAGGAGGTCCCCCGGCGTGCCGACGCCCATCAGGTACCGCGGTTTCGACGCGGGGAGCATCGGCGCCGTCCGTTCCACCGTTTCCCGCTGGAGCTCCTTCCCCTCGCCGACGCTCACCCCGCCGATGGCGAACCCGTCGAACGGCAGGGCGCAGATCTCCTCGACGCTGCGGCGGCGCAGATCCGCGAACATCCCCCCCTGGACGATCCCCGAGCATTCCCCCCTCTTGAAGCCGCCGCGCGGCGACGGACCGGGCGGCCCACAGGGTCGTGCGCCGCACCGCCTCCTCCACCTCCGCCTTTTCCGCGGGGTACGCCACGCACTCGTCGAGCGCCATCCGGAGATCCGACCCGAGCGCCTCCTGCACCTCGACCGCGAGCTCCGGCGTGAGGGTGTGGGCCGAACCGTCGACGTGCGACCGGAACGATACCGCCTCGTCCGAAACCTTCCGGAGCGCGCTCATGGAGAAGACCTGGAACCCGCCGCTGTCGGTGAGGATCAGCCGGTCCCACCCCATGAACCGGTGGAGCCCTCCCAGCCCCCGCACCCGCTCGTGCCCCGGGCGAAGATAAAGATGGTAGGTGTTCCCCAGGATGCAGCCGTACCCCATCTCCCGGAGCTGGTCCGGCCAGACGCCCTTCACGGTCGCGGCCGTCCCCACGGGCATGAACGCGGGCGTGCGGAAGGCGCCGCGCTCCGTGGCGATCTCGCCCGTGCGCGCCGCGGTGCTCTCGTCCTTCGCCCCGATCGTGAATTTGAGGGTCATGCTTCGCTCCGTCCGTGGTGTCAGCAGCAGGGTATCGCAAGGGGCGCCTCCACCACAATCCATCCCCGCAAGCCAGAGCGACACAGGCCACCGCGACACAGGCCACCACGACACAGGCCAACCGAGAGAACTTCTCTGCGAAAAGTACGTACGGAAAAACTTCCGATATAGGCGTAGGCGGTTTCGGGGGACAGACTTCGATTCAGAGGGGGACATTCTTCGATTCATCGATAAAGGGATGAAGGGGAAGAATGTCCTCCGCCAGCAGGGGAAGTCTGTCCCACGCCCAGAGCCGACACACCCAGAGCCACCCCCACAAACCCCCTGTACAATCCACAGAGAGAACTTCTCTACGATGAGAGTCCCCCGAACCCGCCTGCCCCTATATCGGAAGCTTTTCTTTACGCCTGGTGTCGGATGTTTTTCGTACGTGCTGGGCGGGGGGCGCTCTTCCCCTGCTGGCGGAGGACATCTTCCCCTCCGCCCGTTATCGGTGAATCGAAGAGTGTCCCCCTCGAAGAACGCCCCCCGAAAGCGCCTGCCCTGACATCGGTAGCTTTTCCGTACGTATCTTTCGTAGAGAACTTCTCTCGGTTGGCTTGTGTCTTGGTGGCTTGTGTCGGGGTGGCTTGTGCTCGGGATCGTGGGGGGTGGGGGTGTCGGAGCAAGGGGCGCCCCGGAGCACGAGATCCTCCCCTGAGGGGGCGTGTTTTCCGAGTGTAGCCATGGAGGGCGAGAATGAGGAAAACCCGCAGGCGAAGCGAGCCAGGGATGGCGAGCGAGCCGTCCCCGAACGGGGAGGATATCGTGCGAGGGCGGCGCCCCTTTCACGAGATGAACATGGCGTCGCCGTAACTGTAGAACCGGTACTCGCGCGCGACGGCCTCGCGGTACGCGGCCCTCACCTCCTCGACGCCGGCGAAGGCCATCACCAGGGCGAGCAGGCTGGAGCGGGGCAGGTGGAAATTCGTGACCATCGCGTCCACCGCCCGGAAAACGCACCCGGGGTAAAGGAACAGCCGGGTGGTGCCTTCCGAGGGAGTCACCGTGCCGTCCTCCGACGCGCAGGTTTCCAGCGTCCGGACGCTGGTGGTGCCCACCGCCACGATCCGCCCGCCCGCTTCGCGCGCGGCGTTGACCTTCGCCGCGGTCTCCGGAGGCAGGCGATACCGTTCCGGGTGGATAACGTATTCCTCTACTTCTTCCGTGCGGATCGGGGAAAAGGTCCCGTACCCCACCGACAGGGTGACGCGGGCGATGCCGATCCCCGCGAGGGAAAGCGCCTCAAGCATCTCCTCGTCGAAATGGAGCCCCGCGGTCGGCGCCGCCACGGACCCGGAACGCTCGGCATACACCGTCTGGTACCGGACCGCGTCCTCCGCGGCCGCCGGGTCTCCCGGCTTCCTGCGGATGTAGGGAGGCAGCGGCACCTCTCCCACCCGCTCGAGCAGTTCGGACGGCGACGCGCCCTCCGCCGAAAGGACGACCTCCCACTTCCCCTCCCCGCGGCGACGGTCGAGGCGGACCTTCAGCCCGCCGATATCGAACTCGTCCCCTTCCCGCAACCGCTTCGACGGACGCGCCAGCGCCTCCCAGCGTTCTCCGCCCCCCTCGACGGACGCGGACGGGGCGAGAAGGAAAACCTCCACGGCGCCCCCTCCGCTGCGCTTCGCGAGCAGGCGTCCGCGGATGACCTTGGTGTCGTTCACGACGAGGAGGTCCCCCTTCCGCAGCAGCGAAGGAAGATCCGGGAAGACCCGGTCGGATACCTCCCCCGTCGCCCGGGAGAGGACCATCAGCCGAGAGTCCCGGCGGCGGGGAACCGGATGCTGGGCGACGAGGGGCTGCGGGAGCTCGTAATCGAGGAGGCGGGTCTTCAGGGGGCTTCCCTCGCCGGTACGGCGCCCGGATAGTACCGCGCGAGGATCTCCCGGAACCCCTTGCCGGCCTTGGCCATCCCGTTCGCCCCGTACTGGCACATCCCGACGCCGTGGCCGTAGCCCCGCCCCTTGGCGAGCCATCCCCCGCCGGCGGGCTCGATCGTCATCCACAGGCTGCGCACGCGGGAGTACCCGGCGGTTTTGCGGAATTCCGCCGCCTGCGTTTCCCTGGCGACGCCCCCCGACAGGATCTTCACGCGCGCCGCCCGCCCGGTGGAGGTCAGCTCCGTTACGGAGATCCGAAGATCCTCCCCCGCGGGAATCCCCATCGCCCGGGCCACCCTGCGGCCTTCCGCCGCCGACATCCGGTATTCCCACCGGTAGGCGGGGCTGCCCGAGCAATCCTCGCAGACCACGGACTTGAGGTACGGCACGTCCTTCCCCCAGGCGTTCGCGGCGGTCTCGGTGCGCCCCCCGCACGTGGAATGGAACACGGTCCGGGCGGGCTCCCCGCCGTACAGCAGCACGAGGCCGCTCGTTTCCACGGGCGGCGTCCCGGAACGGCTCCGCGACGTCGTCGATCCCTTCGAACACCTGGTCTTCCACGCTCGCCACGACGTCGTACGCGGGATCCCTGGGTTTCCTCATGGAGGAGACGGCATACGTCCGGGTGGCGACCGCCTGGGCCTTGAGCGCCTCCGGATGGAACAGCTGCGGCGATTCCCTGCTGACCACGGCGGCGACGTAGGTTTCCAGCGGAACCACGGTGACCGCCAGGATCTGCCCGTTCCGCGCGGTGACGCGAACCCGGCCGCCGATCCGCTGCTTCCCCATCCGCAGTTCCGGAAGGCCGGCGACGTCCACGGCGTTCCCCAGCGTTTTCGTTCCGCCGATCCGCACCTGGTCGCCGACGGCCCCCAGCGACACGTTCCCGGACGCTTCCGCCGCCAGCTTGCCGTCGACGTCCCAGACGCGCACCGTGTCCGCCGCAAGCGTGATCCCGCCACCCCCCCCGTCGATGCGGATGCGGAGGAAACGCGTCCCGGCGGTTTCGGAAGGCCGCGGCGCCGCGGGACCTCCCGGGGAAGGCGTCGAGACGGCGGGCGGCGCGCCGGGAGACGGCGGCCCCTCCGCGGGCCGGCGCGGCGGGGCGCCGGAGCAGGCGAAGAGGGCGACGATCGCGATGACGGAAATGAGAAGGAGCGCGGCCCGGGCCGCGCTCCCCTTTTCGGCTGGCATGTTATTCCTGTGGTTTCTCGACGGCCGTCTTCTTCGCCGCCTTCGCGATTTCCATGAACGGCGTGAGCAGGTCGATCGGCACGGGGAAGATGGTCGTGGAATTGTTCTCGGCCGCCACCTCCCGCAACGTCTGCAGGTAGCGCAGCTGGAGGGCGATCGGGTTCTCCGCGATGATCTTCGCCGCGTCGGAAAGCTTCTGCGCGGCCTGGAACTCCCCTTCCGCCCCGATGACTTTCGCGCGCCGCTCCCGTTCCGCCTCGGCCTGCTTCGCGATCGCCCGCTGCATCTCCTGGGGCAGGTCGATGTTCTTGAGCTCGACCTTCGAGACCTTCACGCCCCACGGCTCCGTGTCCTTGTCGAGGATCTCCTGGATGTGGGTGTTGATCTTTTCCCGCTTCGAGAGGAGCTCGTCCAGCTCGGCCTGCCCGCAGACCGAGCGCAGCGTGGTCTGCGACAGCTGCGACGTCGCGTAGAGGTAGTTCTCGACGCTGATGATCGCCTTGTTCGGGTCGATCACGCGGAAATAGAGGACGGCGCTCACCTTGATCGTGACGTTGTCGCTGGTGATGACGTCCTGCGCCGGGACGTCCATCGCCACGACGCGAAGGTCCACCCGGACCATCTTGTCGATGACCGGGATCAGGATGATGAGGCCCGGCCCTTTCGCCCCGATCACGCGCCCCAGCCGGAAGATCACGCCCCGCTCGTACTCGTTCAGGATCTTGATCGCGCTGTACAGGAAGAAAATGACCAGCACCACGGCGGCTGCGGGAAAATACATTCGCACATCCTCCTTCCGCTGCCCCTGTGCGTTACGGGGATCAGCGACCTTTCGATTCCTCGTTGTCCGGGCGCCCCGGTTCGACGACCAGCGTCATCCCGCGCACGGCCTTCACGGTCACCGGCTCCCCTTTCCTCACCGGCCGGTCGCTCACGGCGTCCCACTGCTCGCCGACGACGAACACCTTCCCCGTGCCGTCGATGTCCGTGACCGCCTCCCCCGTCTCCCCCACCATGCCCTCCGAACCGGTGGACGGCTTGCGGAACTGGCTGCGCACGGCCAGGGAGATGACCACGCCGAAGAAGACCGCCGACAGGACGACCATGCCGATCAGCACGGGCCAGGAAATGCGCAGGAACGGGTCGGCGCTCTGGCGGAACAGCATGAGGCTCCCGAGAACCATGGCGATGATCCCCCCGATGGCCAACGCGCCGTGGGACTGGATTTTCAGCTCGAGGAAGAAGAGCAGGAGGGAGAGAAGGATCAGGAGGAAACCGGCGTAGTTCGCCGACAGCGTCTGCAGGGCGTAGAACCCCAGCAGCAGCGAGATCCCCCCGATGACTCCCGGGAGCACCGCCCCCGGGGAGGACAGCTCGAAGTAGATCCCGTAGATCCCGATCATCAGCAGGATGTAGGCGATGGTCGGATCCGCGAGGGACGCGAGGACCCGGTGCCTCAACTCCATCGGGACCCTTGTCACCTTCGCCCCCTTGGTCCGGAGGACGAGCGACCGATTTCCCCTTCCGCACCTCCCGCCCGTCGAGCCGGGCCAGAAGGTCCGTGAGATCGGGGGCGATGAGGTCGACCACCTTCTTCTCGAGGGCGTCCTTCGCGGAAAGGGAAGCGCTTTCCCGGACGGCGCTCTCGGCCCAGTCGGCGTTGCGCCCGGACTGTGTCGCGAGGGACCGGGCGTAGGCCGCGGCGTCGTTTTCCACCTTCCGCGACATGGTGTTGTCCATCGCCCCGCCGCCGACGTTCACGGGATGGGCGGCCCCGATGTTGGTCCCCGGGGCCATCGCGGCGATATCGGCGGCCAGGGTGATGAGGACCCCCGCCGACGCGGCCCGCGCGCCCGACGGCGAGACGTACACCGCCACCGGGACCTTGGTCTTGAGGATCGCCTGCACCATCTGGCGCATCGCGGTGTCCAGCCCGCCGGGGGTGTCGAGCTCCACGACGAGGAGCGCCGCCTTTTCCTCTTCCGCGCGCTCGATGACCGAGGCGAGGTAATCGGCGGTGACCGGCGTGATGGGGGCGGCGATCGTGGCCACCATCACCGGCGCGGCGGCCGGCGCGGCCTTCCCGGGCGGATCCGGGGCGACGGAGGACGACGCCCCTCCCGGGGCGCACGCCAGGACCAGCATGAGGAAGAGGACCGTTATGCGGGATCGAAGGGTCACGGTGATCTTTTCCTGTAGACGGCGAATTTCAGGTATTCGGTTTCGGGGACCGACAGCAGGACCGGATGGTCCGGCGGCTGGCCTCCCCATGCGACCAGCTCGAGGTCGGCGCCGGCATCGGCGGCGGCGTCCACCAGGGCCTCTTTCCATTTGGCCACATCGACGAGTTGGGTGCAAGACGAGGTGGCGAGCAGCCCTCCCGGGGAAAGGACCGAGAGCCCCGTCCGGTTGATGTCCCGGTATCCCCGGAGCGCGCCCTTCCCGCCCTTCCCGGGACTTCGTGAAAGAGGGAGGATCCAGCACGACGAGATCGAAGCGCCGCCCCGACGCCGCCAGATCCCGGAGCGCCTGGAAAAGGTCCGCCGACTCCCCCGCCCAACGGGACGAGAAGCCGTTGCGGTCCGCGTTCGCCCTCGCGGTCTCCACCGCCGGGCGCGACGAATCCATCGCCAGGACGCTCCTGGCCCCCCCCGCGAGGGCGTACAGCCCGAACCCGCCCGCGGCGCAGAAGCCGTCGAGGACGTCCTTCCCTTCCGCCAGCCGGCGGACGATGTTCCGGTTCGCCCGCTGGTCGAGGAAAAAACCGGTCTTGGGGCCCGTCTCGACGTCCACCCGGAAGCGGACGCCGTCGGTTTCGATCTCCTCCGCCGGCGGGCCGCCGCCGCGGACCGGCCCCCGGCGCTCTTCCAGGCCCTCGAGCCGCCGGCCGCCGCCCTCCGACCGCTCGTACACCAGCCGCGGGGACAGGACGCGCTCCAGGGCGTCCAGGAGGGTTTCCCGGACGGTCTCCATCCCCGCCGTCAGGATCTGCACGGAGAGGATGCCGCCGTACCGGTCGACGATCAGCCCCGGCAGGAAGTCCCCTTCCGAGTACACCACCCGGAACGCCTCCTCCCCGCCCATCCCCGCCGCCGCGCGGCGGGCCAGGGCATCGCGGATCCGCGACTCGAAGAAGGCCGGCGAAGGTTCGACCTCGGCCCGGGACACGCGGCGGAGCGCGAGGCGGGCTCCCAGGTTCGCCGTCGCCGTCCCGAGGAAATCCCCGGCCCGGGAGAATACGCGCACCCACTGCCCGGGCGGCATCCCCTCCGGGACCTCCCGCAGGTCGTCGCCGAACACCCAGGGGTGGCCGGACCGGAGGCGTTCCTCGCCTTTCCGGCTCACGCGGACCGCGGGCAGGGAAGGGATCATCCGGGTGCCGGGAGGGAAAGGCGGCGCCCGATGGACTGCATGTCCTCGAACACCTCCGCCTCCCGGGCGGGGTCCCGGAGGATGAAGGCGGGATGGTATGTCGGCAGGACGGCGATCCCGTCCATGTCGCGCCAGCGGCCCCGCGCCCGGGTGATCCGCTCGTCGACGCCGAAGAGGTGGTTCAACGCCGTCAACCCGAGGGTGCAGATCACCTCGGGGCGGATCGCGCGGATCTGGCGGAGCAGGTACCCCATGCACGCCTTCGCCTCGTCCGGGGTGGGGACCCGGTTCCCGGGGGGCCGGCACTTGACGATGTTCGCGATGTAGACGTCCGCGCGGGACAGGCCGATCCGGGCGATCCACTGGTCGAGCCGCTTGCCGGCGGCCCCCACGAACGGCTCGCCCTGCCGGTCTTCCTCCGCGCCGGGCCCCTCCCCGACGAACATCAGCCGCGCGCGGGGATTCCCCGTGCCGAAAACGATCGTGCTGCGCCCCTGGCACAGGACGCAGCCGCGGCAATCCGCGATCTCCTGCCGGATCGCCTCGAGGGTCTCCTCGCCCGCGGCCTCCGCGACGGGAGACTCCCCCGCCGCCGGGATCCGGACCGGCACGTAGTCCACGCCGACCTCCCGCAGCCAGGCGGCCAGCAGCTTTCGGGAAGCGTCTCTCTTCATTCCTTGATGAACTTGTGGCAGACCGCCCGCCAGACGGCGGTGGCGATGGCCTCCTTGGGGGCCTTCACCATGTCGAGAGCGGTCCCGTCGGAGAAATATACCCGCACCTCGTTGCTGTCGGAATCGAAGCCGATGTCGGTGCGGGAGACGTCGTTCGCGACGATCGCGTCGAGGTTCTTCCTGCGCATCTTCCCGCGGGCGTTGCCCTCGATGTCGTTCGTCTCCGCCGCGAAGCCGATCAGCACCCGGCCCCGCTTGGATTCGCCGAGGGAGGCGAGGACGTCGTCGGTCGGCACCAGGTCGATCTTTCCCTCGAACTCCCCTTTCCGGATCTTCCGGGTGGCCGCGGACACGGGCGGAAGTCCGCCACGGCCGCCGCCATGACCACCGCGTCGGCGTTCTCGGCCGCCGCCGCCACCGCGTTCATCATCTCCTTCGCGGAGCGGACGTGCTCGACCTTCAGGAACGGCGGGTCCGGAAGCCGGGTCGGCCCGGTCACCAGGGTCACCTCCGCGCCGAAGCGCCTGGCGACCGCCGCCATGGCGAAGCCCATCCTGCCGCTGGCGCGGTTCGTCAGGTACCGCACCGGGTCGATGTCCTCCGCCGTCGGCCCCGCGCTCACGACGATCTTCTTCCCCTCGAGGATCTTGTCCGCCAGGAGGATCCGGGCCATTTCGAGGATCTTCCCCGTGTCGGCCAGCCGCCCGGGGCCCGTGGTTCCGCACGCCAGCTCCCCTTCGTCCGGGTCCACGACGGTGACTCCCCGGTCCGTGAGGACCTCGAGGTTTTCCCGGACCGCCGGGGAGGAGTACATCTGGCTGTTCATCGCGGGGGCGAGGAGGATCGGGGCCGTGGTGGCCATCGCGATCGTGGAAAGGAGGTCGTCCGCGATGCCGTTCCGGACCTTTCCGATGAGGTTCGCGGTGGCGGGCGCGATCAGCAGCAGGTTGGCCCTCTGCGCCAGCGAGATGTGGCCGATCTCGGATTCGCTGATGAGGTTGAAAATGTCGGTGTGGACCGGGTTCTTCGACAGGGTCTGCAGCGTCAGCGGCGTGATGAAATGGCTCCCGGCCTCGGTCAGCACGACGACCACGTTCGCGCCTTCCTTCCGGAGCTCCCGGATGATCTCGCACGCCTTGTAGGCCGCGATCCCGCCGGTCACGCCCAGAACGATCTCCCTGCCCGCAAGCGTGGTCATGGCTTCATGTCTCCCCGAGGAAGAATGGGTTGCTCCGCTTCTCCTGCTCCACCGTCGTGGCGGGACCGTGGCCGGGAAGGAGGATCGTCTCGGGCGGAAGGGTGAAGATCTTCTCCCGCACCGCGCTGAGAAGCGCCGCGTGCGACCCTCCCGGCAGGTCCGTCCGTCCGATGGACCCCGCGAAGATCAGGTCCCCCACGAACGCCATCCCGCCGACCACGAACGTCACGTGCCCCCGGGAATGCCCCGGCGTGTGCAGCACGCGGAACTCCTGATCCGCGAGCCGGATGACGTCGCCCTCGTTCAGGAGCACGTCGGGCGGGGGAGGTTCGGGAACGGCGAGCCCGAACATCGCCGCCTGCCGCGGCGCGTGGCGCATCATGTCGGCCTCGTCCGGATGGATGCAGACGTCGGCGCCGGTCCGCTCCTTCAGGAAGCGCACCCCTCCCACATGGTCGAAGTGCCCGTGGGTGAGGAGGATCTTTTCAAGGGTCATCCCCTGCGCCTCCAGCAGCCGCAGGATCCCCTCTCCCTCGTCCCCGGGGTCGACCACGACGGCGCGGCCGCTCGCCGGGTGCCCCACGACGTAGGCGTTCTCCGCGAGGGGCCCGACCTCCAGCACCATCACGGTCAGGGGGGGCGCGTCGCTCAAAGCTCCTTGCTCCACGTCAGGAACAGGTCGGCGTAATGGTCCGCCATCCGGATCGCCACGTTCTTGTCCCCGGCCTCGACCACCAGGTGGAAGTACGCCTCGTCCTGGCTCGGGTAGGCGAGCACCCAGTCTTCCCCCTCGAACACCTTCACCCCGTCGACGAACTGGCTCGGCTTCCCCTTCGCGTGGAGGGCCAGCATGCGCATCAGGGCGCCTTTGTGCTCCCAGGCGCACGGGACGTTCCGGTGGATCAGCGTGGTGGGCGGAATCTCCCGGAGGATTTCGTGGATGCCGCGCCCCTCCGCGGCCAGGAATTCGAGGATCTTGATGCTGGCGAACATGCCGTCGAAGGCGGGCTGGAACCGCGGGAAGACGTATCCGCCGAACCCGTCCCCGGCGAACACCACCCCTTCGCGGGCCGCCGTCTCCATCAGCGACCGGGGCAGCGTCCGCGACCGGACCACGTCCATCCCGAACCGGGCGGCGATCTTCTCGATGTTCCGGGACGCCGTGACGGGCACCCCCACCAGCCCCTGCCGCGCCTGCCGGCAGGCGAGCAGGCAGACCAGCTGGAGCGCCACCTCGTCGGGAAGGAAGTCCCCCTTCTCGTCCACGAGGAAGATCTTCTCCCCTCCCGTGTCGAGCATCACGCCGAGGTCGGCGTTCAGGGAGCGGGAGATCGTCGCGAGGTGATGCATCCCCTTGTCGAACTCCTCCCGGGTCCGCGTTGCGTGCGACGGGTCGAGGATGGCGTTCAGGGCCACCGTTTCCACGCCCAGCCTCCCGAGGATCCGCGGGAAGATGACGGACGAGGAGCCGTAGGAGTAGTCGAGGAGGATGTTGTAGTTCCGGGAGGCGATCGCCTTCGCGTCCACGGACTTCAGGAACCCGTCGACGTAGAAATCGAATCCCCCGACGGGGAACGTGATCGCCCCCGTTTCCTCGATGTCCGCCCGGACGAAGTCCTCCCGGAAGAACAGCGACTCGATGCTTTTCTCCATCCCCATGGACAGGTCGAGCCCCGAGTCGTCGAAGAACTTGAGGTCCACGAAGGAGGGGTTGTAGGGGCTTTTCCGGGTGTGGACGCCGCCCCGCTCGTCGCGGTGCGACCGGGACAGGTACCGCACCACCGGCAGCGGGGTCACCCCGTAGTCGTGGACGTCGACGCCGACGGAGAGCATGCCCGTCATGATGGCGCGGTTGATCATCCGGGACACCTTGTGGCTGTCGCGGCTGGTGGACAGGACCACTTTCCGGCCGAACGTCGCGGCGTAGGAGGCCCCCAGCTTGGCCGCGAACTCCGGGGAGATCTCGATGTTGGCGAGCCCGACGATGCCGTACGCGCCGAACAGGGAGCGCGCCCACTTCTCCCCCCAGATGAGGGAGGAGGAAAGGACCGCCCCGTCCTCGACGACCTTGTGGGGCCATACCTTGACGTTCGCCTTGACCACCGCGTCCTTCCCGATGGTGCAGTGGTCGCTGATCACCGCCCGCTCCGCGAGGAACGCGCCGCTGCGGACCTGCGCGTCGCTGCCGATGATGTTCTCGTGGATCCGGGCCCCCTTCCCCACCGAGACCCGCGGCCAGAGCACCGAGGACTGGATCACGGCGCCGTCCTCGATGACGCACCCGTCCCCCGCGACCACGTTCTTCAGGGTGACGCCGGCCCCGACGACGCAGTCCCTTCCCAGGAGGACGTTCTCCAGCTCGGAGGTGTAGTCGACCCGGGAGCTTTCCCCGATCCAGACCTCCCGTTCGCCCGCCTTCGCCCCGTCGAAGTCGATCCGGACCTTCCCCGCGAGGATGTCGAGGTGGACGTTCAGGTATTCGTCGAGGTTCCCCACGTCCTTCCAGTACCCCTCCGCCACGTACCCGAAAAGACGGTCTCCGCGCTGGAGCATCGTCGGGAAGAGGTTCTTGCTGAAATCGAAGTCCTTCTTCGCCGGGACGAGGGAAAGCACCTCGGGCTCGATGATGTAGATCCCCGTGTTGATCGTGTCGGAGAACACCTCCCCCCAGCCGGGTTTCTCGAGGAAACGGACGATCCGCCCGTCCTCCTCCGTGATGACGATCCCGTACTGGAGCGGGTTGGGCACGCGCGTCAGGACGATGGTGACCGCCGCCTTCCTCTCCTTGTGGAATTCGATGGCGCGGGTGAGGTCGAAGTCGGTGATGATGTCCGCGCTGATCACGAGGAAGGTCTCGGAAAGCAGCGACTCGGAGCACTTCACCGCCCCCGCCGTCCCGTAGTCCCCTTCGGCGGTGATGTGGTGCATGTTGACGCCCCAGCGGGAGCCGTCGCCGAAGTAGGAGCTGATCTTCTCCGGGAAGAAGTAGAGGAGCACCTCGTGGTCGCGGATCCCCTGTTTCGCCAGGAGACGGACGACGTGCTCCATCATCGGCCGGTTCGCCACGTACGCCATGGGCTTGGGCAGCTTTTCCGTGAGAGGCCGCAGCCTCGTGCCGAATCCTCCCGCCATCACGACCGCCTTCATATGTCGGCCCTCCCCGGGAGTGTTATTGGATTACAGGATGCGGAAGAGACGCGCCATTCCGAGGTACCCGAAAGACACGGCGAAGAACGCGAGGAACGCGGCGCAGGCGCCGACGACGACGCGGTAGGCCCGGTCGGTGAACCACCCCCGTCCCGCCGACACCGCCGACCCGACGAAGAGATACCACGCCGCGTCCGCGAGGATGTGCCCCGCGAAGAACGCCAGGACTCCCGCCGTCCCCCGGCCGCGGGCGAGAAGCAGGTATCCCAGGCCGATCGTCGCCCACCACAGGGACCAGTACGGGTTCGACGCGGAGGTGACGATCCCGTCGATCACGGTGCGCAGCCATCCGCCGGACGCCGCACCCGGCTCCGCCCCGGCGGCGCGCTCCGCCGCCGGCTCGAATCGGAGCGTGCGGACTTCCCGCGCCATCCCCGCCGCCATCCATAGAAGCATCACGCTTCCGAGCAGGGCGATCATGGCGACCGCCATGTCCCCCTTGATCCATTCCAGCAGGCCGAACAGGAGGAGCGCCAGGAGACCCGCTTCCAGGACGGCGTGCCCCAGGACCAGGAGCGGAGCGGCGGCGAAGCCCTGCCGCGAGGCGTGCCGGATGGTGACGGCCAGCAGCGGCCCCGGCATCAACGCACCGGACAAGGCGATAATGAAGGAAGACACGAATATCGTCGATGGATTGCCGAAATCCATAGTAAGTTTTATAACACACTTTTACGGCGCCGAAATCGGGGGCGCGGACGGAGAAACCATGCCGCAGCGAAACCCTTACCCAACCGCTGATGTGATCATCGAGGTCGGAGACCGCATCGTCCTGGTGCGACGGAAGAATCCCCCCGAGGGATGGGCCATCCCGGGCGGGTTCGTCGAGGCCGGGGAGGCGGTGGAAACCGCCGCCGTCCGCGAAGCCCTCGAGGAAACCGGGCTGGCGGTCACCCTCGACCTGCTCCTCGGAGTCTATTCCGACCCGTCGCGCGACCCGCGATTCCACACGGTATCCACCGTCTACGTCGGCCGGGCGGAAGGGGACCCGGCGGGCGGCGACGACGCCGCGGAAGCGCGGCTGTTCACGCGAGGAGCGACCTCCCCTCCCCGATCGCCTTCGACCACGCGAAGATCCTGTCCGACTACTTCTTCTGGAAGAAGACGGGCCACAGGCCCATGTAGAAAGGGGCGCTGCCCTCGCACGAGTACCTCCCCTTCGGGGACGCCTTGCTCGCCATCCATGGCTCGCGGCGGCTGCGGGTCTTCCTCGTTCCCGCCCTCCTTGGCTCCACTCGGAAGACACGCCCCCTGCGGGGAGGTCTCGTGCTCGGGGCGCCCCTTTCTGATGCGCCTGTGGCCGAAAGGACAAAAGCCACCGAGACACCAAGACACAAGCCACAAGGGGGAACTTCTCAGCGAAAGGTACGTACGGAAAAGCTTGCGATGTCAGGGTAGGCGCTTTCGGGGGACAGACTTCGATTTATCGATAAGCGGAGGGGAAGTCTGTCCCCCGCCCAGCACGTAAATGAAAGCTAACGATATCGCTGCCCGCGGTCCCGCGGGGAGGCGACTCCTCCCCGCGGAACCGCGCCAGGATTAAGAGAGGGCTTTGACGGCCTGCTCGATCCGGTCGATCCCCTTCTCGATGTTCTTCATCGACGTGGCATAGGAGAGCCGCTGGCACGCGTCGTCGCCGAACGCGACGCCGGGCACCGAGGCCACCTTGTGGTCCGCGAGCAGGTAATCGGCCAGGTCGGCGGACCCGTTGATCATCTTGCCCGCCGGGGTCTTCTTGCCGTAGCAGCCGGAGAAGTTCGGGAAGACGTAGAACGCCCCCTGCGGCAGCAGGCACTTGACCCCCGGCATCTTGTTGAGCCGATCGAACATGAACCGGCGGCGCTGGTCGAACTCGGCGACCCAGGTCTTCAGGAAATCCTGCGGCCCGTTCAGGGCCTCGATGGACGCCTTGTCGCAGAACGAGACGGGATTGCTCGTGCTCTGGGACTGGATGTTGCTCATCGCCGCGACGAGGTCTTTCTCCGCCGCCACGTACCCGATCCGCCAGCCGGTCATCGAGTGGGACTTGGACAGCCCGTTGACCAGGATCGTCCGTTTCTTTATCTCCTCGCCCAGGGAGGCGATGGACGTGAACCGGAAGCCGTCGTACACCAGCTTCTCGTAGATCTCGTCCGACATGACCGTGATGTCGTTCTTGACGATCACATGGGCCAGCGACTCGAGCTCCGCCTTCGAATAGGCGGCCCCGGTCGGGTTGGAGGGGCTGTTCAGCACGACGAGCTTGGTCTTCGGCGTGATGGCGTTTTCCAGCTGCCCGGGGGTGATCTTGAAGCCCGTGGACTGTTTCGCCTCCACGATCACCGGCGTGGCGCCCGCCAGCAGGGTGATGTCGGGGTAGGAGACCCAGTAAGGGGCCGGGATGATCACCTCGTCCCCCTCTTCGAGAAACGCCTGCGCGGCGTTGTAGATCGAGTGCTTGGCGCCGACCGAGACGATGATGTTCTCCCGCTTGTACTCCAGGCCGTTGTCCCTCTTCAGCTTGGCGATGATGGCGTCCTTCAGCTCCGGGGAGCCCGGGACCGGGGTGTACTTGGTGTATCCGTCGTCCAGCGCCTTCTTGGCGACGGCCTTGATGTTGTCGGGCGTATCGAAATCCGGCTCCCCCGCCCCGAAGCCGACCACGTCGATGCCCTGGGCCTTCATCTGCTTGGCCTTGTTGGTGATCGCCAGGGTCACCGAAGGCTGGATTTTCGCGACCCTCTTCGAAAGCTTCATTTCCGCCTTGCTCCTTTCATCTTTTTGAATACGGAATCCCTCACCCCGGGAGGCACCAGGTCGTCGATCCTCCCCCCGAACCTCGCGATCTCCTTCACGATGTTCGAGCTGATGTACGAATGCCGCTCGCCCGTCATCAGCATGACGGTGTCGATCTCCGGGGCCAGTTTCTTGTTCATGTGCGCCATCTGGAACTCGTACTCGAAATCGGATATGGCCCGCAGCCCCCGCACCAGCACGCGCGCCTCCCGCTTCCGGGCGTAGTCGACCAGGAGGCCGCTGAACGAGTCGACCTCCACGTTCTTCCAGCGGCTCGTGAGCTCCCGCAGCATCTTTACGCGTTCGGCCGGCGTGTACAGCACGTTTTTCCGGATGTTCAGGGCCACGGCGACGATCACCCGGGCGAACATCCTGGAGGACCGGTCGATGATGTCGAGATGCCCGTTGGTCGGCGGATCGAACGAACCGGGATATACGGCGGTCGTCCTCATCAGTCCTCCTTCACCTCGTAGAACGTGACGCGCGTGTCCCCGTATCGGCGCTCCGACTCCGGCGCCCAGCCCGCCGGGACCTTCTCCTTCGGGTCCCTGACGGCGCTTTCCGCCACCACGAGGGCGCCGGGCCGCAGGATCCCCGAGCGTTCGAGCGCTTCCGCCGCCTCGTCGAGCAGCCCCCTGCCGTAGGGAGGATCGATGAACGCCAGGGAAAACGTCTCGCCCAGGGCCGCGAGCCGCCTCAGGGCTTTCCTGTAATCCATGGGGAGGCAAACGGCCGTTGACGCGTCCACGGAGGCGAGGTTCGCCTTCAGGACCTCGGCGGCCTGCGGGGACGCTTCGACCAGCACGGCATCGGCGGCGCCGCGGGAAAGCGCCTCTATGGCCATGGCGCCCGTCCCGGCGAACAGATCCAGCACCTTCGTCCCGACGACCCGTTCCCCCAGGATGGCGAAGATGGCCTCGCGAACCCGGTCGGTCGTCGGTCGGACCGAAAGCCCGCGCGGCGCGCGCAGCGTACGCCCTCTCCACTTCCCCGCTACGACCCTCATTCCAGTCCCATTATTGGGATTTCGGCCCCAGCCGTCAAGGCACCTCGGGAGTCCGCCCGCCGGCCGCGCGTGGTAGAATGGCCCGTAAGAAATCGCATCGATTCGTCCGAGGCATACCTTGACCGGTGATCATCCGTTGCGGGTCGGTCGCATTCCCTACGCGAACCTGGTCCCCATCTTCCACGCGCTCCGGAATTCCCGCGAGGCGGCCGAGGCGCGCTTCGTGGAGGGGCATCCCTCCGAGTTGAACCTTCTCATGCGCTCGGGAGGGCTGGACCTCTCGCCGAACTCGTCGATCGAGTACGCCGTGCGGCCCGACCTCTACCTCCTCTGCCCGGGGATCTCCGTCGCCGCCCGCACCCGGGTGATGAGCGTCCTTCTCCTCTCGAACATGCCGCTTCGGGAGATCCCTCCCGACCCGATCGCGGTGACGGGCGCCTCCAACACCTCCGTCGCGCTCCTCGAGATCCTGCTCGGGGAGTCCCGGGGATGCCGGAATCCTCTCGTGCGGACGGAACTTCCGCCGGAGAAGGCGTTGCGGGAATATCCGGCGTATCTCGCCATCGGCGACGAGGCGATCCGGGCGGCCGTCACCGGCGTGGCGCCGCACGTCACCGACCTTGGGGAATGGTGGAAGCGGGAGACCGGGAAGCCGTTCGTCTTCGCCCTGTGGATCGCCGCCCGCGAGGCCTGGGAAGGCCCGCCGAAGGGAGCCGCTTGCCCGGTTCGCCGCCGCCCTGCTCGACGCCAAGCGGTCCGTCCGGGATTCGATCCTGCCGCGGGGAATACCCGTGGGGAGGCCCGGCCTGGATGTCGGCGAAACTGCGGGGGGAATACTGGCATTGCCTTTCCTACGACCTCGACGAGGAGGCGGAGGGGCTCTCGCTCTTCTACCGCCTGGCGGCGAAGTACGGCCGGATCCCTGCCGCCCCCCCGCTCGCGTTCCTCGAACCCTTTTCCGGAGGAGAACGATGATCGACAAGAACATGAAGATAGAGGAAGTGCTCCGGCGGTTCCCGCAGACGATACCCGTCTTCCGCCGGTTCGGGATCGACTGCGTCCAATGCCAGCTGTCCGAATACGAAAACCTCGAGCACGGCGCCAAGGTTCACGGGATCGACCTGGACGCCCTCCTGGCGGGTCTGAACGAGGCGATCGGGGCGAAGGGGTAGGCCGCTTTTTCAGCCCCGGCGGTAATACTCCGCGCGGGCGTCCTCGGATTCCCACACGGCGACGCGGGCCACCCGGACGGGCGGCGGGACCTTTTTCTCCATCTCCTCGTAAATGTGCCGGGCGAAGTTCTCCGAGGACGGGTTCATGGCGTCGAAGGGGGGGACGTCGTTCAGGTACATGTGGTCGTAGCGGGAAAGCAGCTCGGAGAGGGCCGTCTTGATCTCCCGGAAATCGAGGGCGATCCCGCGTGCGTCGAGCGACCCGGACTCCACCGTCACCTCGACCCGCCAGTTGTGGCCGTGGAGCCGTTCGCAGTTGCCGCCGTATTCCTTTAGCCGGTGCGCGGCGGCGATCGTGGCCCGGACGGTAAGCGCGTAGGTTCCGGTCATTCCCCCTCCATTGGCGACAGCGTGATCGTCGATTTCGATGCGGCGCGGGCCTGCCAGTTTCGCACTTCCTTGCCGATTTTCTCCTCCAGGAGCTCCTGCCGCACCATTTCCTCGGTCAACCCCGCCGGGGCGGCTCCCCCGGCGGACCGGCGCTGGTACTCCTTGAGCACGTCGTCATCCTTTACCTCGACGAAGGCGCCGACCCGGCGGCGCAGGAAGTCGCGGACGAGGAGCTTCCGTTCCACCCATTTCCCGACCTCTTCGGGGGAAATGCCCTCGCGGCACGCGGAATCGCATCCGGCCGTCCGGGCCTGGGCCTCCCGCACCCGGTCCGCCAGCGTCGCGTTGTCCACCTGCCCGAGCAAGAGCTTCGCGTGCTCCTGCAGCGCCAGGGTGTCGGCGATCAGCCGCTTCCGGGCCTCCTCGAGGGAAAGGTCCTCCTTCGCGCTCCCCGGCATCGCCGCGCACCGCAGAAGGCACCGCTCGCGATGCACGTCGGAAAGGAACAGCACCTCCTTGTTGACGGAAGCCGCGGTCCCCTCGAGGAACCGGTACCCGTCCGCGGCGCGCGCTGCGGGGGGGATAAGGATCGTCAGCAGAAGAAGGAAAAGGACGCGACGGTTCAAGAGGACAGTTCGAAGGAGATGTCGAGGGCCGGGGCGGAATGCGTGATCGCCCCCACGGCGATGGCGGCGACCCCTGTTTGGGCATACTCTTCCACGTTCCCGAGGTGGATCCCCCCGGACGCTTCGAGGAAAACATCCCCCCCGAAGCGCACCACCGCCTCCCGCACCATCGCCGGCTTCATGTTGTCGAGCAGGACGGCATCCGCTCCGGCGCCCACCGCCTCTTCGACCTCCGCGATGGTCTCCGCCTCCACCTCGATCTTCACGAGATGGTGGGCGGCCCGGCGCGCCACCGCCACCGCCTCCGCGACGCCTCCGGCGGCCCGGATGCCGTTGTCCTTGATGAGGATGCCGTCCGACAGGGAAAACCGGTGGTTCGCCCCTCCGCCGACCCGCACGGCGTATTTTTCCAGGTTGCGCAGCAACGGCGTCGTTTTCCGGGTGTCGAGGAGGCGGGTCCCGTACGGCGCGGTCTTCTCCACGTAAAGGGACGTCGCGGTGGCCACGCCGGACAGCCGCTGCAGGAAGTTGAGGGCCGTCCGCTCCGCGCGCAGGAGCGCCGATACCGGGCCCGACGCATCCCCCAGGCGGTCTCCGGCGGCCACCCGGCGCCCTTCCGGCACGAACAGGACGGCGACCGACGGGTCGACCCGGCGGAACACCTCTTTCGCCACGGGGCCCCCGCAGAAGACCCCCCCTGCCCGGCCAGGAAAACGCCCTTCCCGTTGCCGGAAAGCGCCTCCCCGAACGGGTCCCCGAACGGGGCGTCTTCCCGCAGCGCGTCGCGGACGAGCTGCTCATAGTGCCACAAGGGAATCACGAGAGGTATCTGCTCACCAGCTCGAGGTTCTTTCCGAGTTTCCCCAGCTTCTGCTCCAGCGCGGCCCGCCGCTCGCGAAGGGCGTCGACGATGTCTTCCGGCGCGTTCGCCGTGAACTTCCCGTTGTTCAGCTGGCCGGTCACGCGGCCAAGCTCCGCGTTCCCCTTGTCGATCTCCTTCCCCAGGCGCTTCGCCTCCTGGTCGAAGTCGATCAGCCCCGCCAGCGGGATGCATACCTCGATGCCGTCGACGACCGCCGTGGCGTCTCCCACGGGAATGTAGTCGACGTCGGCGTACGCCACGCGGTCCGCGCGGGCGAGGCGCCGCAGGACCTCCTCGTGGTCCTTCAGGAACGCGAGGTCCTCCGCCGACCCTTTCAGGCGGATCTCCACCTTCTTCGCCGGCGGGACGTTCAGCTCGCTGCGGATGTTGCGGACGGCGCGGACGGCCTCCATCAGGTGGGCCATGTCGCTCTCGACGTCGACGTCGGTCACCGCGGCGTCGGCGGCGGGGTACGGAAGGTCGTACACCAGCCCGCGCTCGCCGGGGAGCGAATGCCACAGCTCCTCGGTGATGAAGGGGATGAAGGGATGCCCGAGGGCGAGGATCGTCTCGTACACGCGAAGGAGGACCGACCGCTGCCGTTCACGGTCTTCCTCCTCCGCCTCGCCGTCGAGGGCCGGCTTGATCATCTCCAGGTACCAGTCGCAGAACTCGTGCCACACGAACTGGTAGTACGCCGATCCCGCGTCGTTGAACCGGTATTCCTCGATCCCTTTGCGGACCTCGTCGATCACGCGCTGGAGCCGGGAAAGGATCCAGCGGTCCACCACCGTCAGGTCCCGGGGAAGCTCCCTGCGGGTCCTCTCGTCCGCGTGCATCATGACGAAGCGGCCCGCCTGGAACAGCTTGTTCATGAAGTTGCGGTATCCCTCGACCCGTTCGTCGGACATCCGGATGTCCCGCCCCTGCGCGGCCAGCGCCACGAGCGTGAACCGGAAGGCGTCGGTGCCGAACCGGTCGATGACCTCCAGCGGGTCGATGACGTTCCCCCGCGTCTTGCTCATTTTCTCTCCGCGCGCGTCCCGCACGAGGGCGTGGATCACCACGTCGCGGAAAGGGGGCTTCCCGGTGCACTCGATCCCCATCATCATCATCCGGGCGACCCAGAAGAAGAGGATGTCGAAGCCGGTCACCAGCGCGGAGGTCGGGTAATAGCGTTCCAGGTCGGGGGTCTTTTCGGGCCACCCCAGCGTGGAGAAAGGCCACAGCCCCGAGGAGAACCAGGTGTCGAGGACGTCCTCCTCCTGCTTGAGCTCCTTCCAGCCGCAGAAGGGGCACTTCTCGGGCTTGTCGATCTCGACCACGGTCTTCCCGCACGCCTCGCAGTGGAACGCGGGGATCCT
This sequence comes from uncultured bacterium, assembly GCA_963741515.1. GTDB lineage: Bacteria > Desulfobacterota > Deferrimicrobia > Deferrimicrobiales > Deferrimicrobiaceae > UBA2219. The sequence goes on along the minus strand of CAVUIA010000006.1, from coordinate 17,550 downwards.
GTGCCCCCACCAGATCTGCCGCGAGATGCACCAGTCGCGGATGTTCTCCATCCACTCGAAGTACGTTTTCTCCCACTGGGCCGGGATGATCCGGGTTTCCCCCTTGCGCACCGCCTCGATGGCGGGCTCCGCCAGCGGCTTCGTCTTCACGAACCACTGCATGCTTTCGGCGGGCTCCACCACCGTCTGGCAGCGGTAGCAGTGCCCGATGTTGTGCAGGTACGGCTCCTCGCGGACCAGGAGCCCCTCTTCCACGAGCTTCGCGACGACCGCATCCCTGCAGGCGAACCGGTCCATTCCCGCGTAGGCCCCGGCGTCGGACGTCATCTTCCCGGACTCGTCGATCACCCGGACGGAAGGAAGCCCGTGACGCTTCGCGACCTCGAAATCGTTCACGTCGTGCGCCGGCGTGATCTTCACCGCGCCGGTGCCGAACTCCCGGTCCACCATGGGGTCGGCGACGACGGGGATCGGGCGCTCCATCAGCGGGAGGCGGAGGGTCTCCCCGATCATCCCGGCGAACCGTTCGTCCTTCGGGTTCACCGCCACGGCGGTGTCGCCCAGCATCGTCTCCGGCCGCGTGGTGGCCACGACGATTCCCTCGCCGCCGGACCACCCGGGATAACGGATGTACCAGAGCGCCCCTTTCTTCTGCTCGAAGGAGACCTCGAGGTCGGAAAGCGCCGTGTGGCAGCGCGGGCACCAGTTGATGATGTACCGGCCCTTGTAGATGAGCCCTTTCCTGTAGAGCTGGACGAACGCCTCCTTGACGGCGCGGGACAGCCCCTCGTCCATCGTGAAGCGCTCCCGCTCCCAGTCGCACGCCGCGCCGAGCCGCTTCAGCTGCTTCAGGATCGTTCCCCCGCTCTGCTCCTTCCATTTCCAGACGCGCTCGATGAACGCTTCCCGGCCCAGGTCCTGCCGGGTGATCCCTTCCTTCTTCAGTTCCCTCTCGACCACGTTCTGCGTGGCGATCCCCGCATGGTCCATTCCGGGGAGCCACAAGGTGTTCCGCCCGTTCATCCGGGCGTATCGGATAAGGACATCCTGCAGCGTCACGTTCAGGGCGTGCCCCATGTGGAGCGACCCGGTGACGTTGGGGGGCGGGATGACGATCGTGTACGATTCGCCGGGGCGGTGCGGATGGGCGTGGAACACTCCCGCGGAAAGCCATTCCGCGTACCACTTCTCCTCGGTGGTTTTCGGGTTGTAGGTTTTGTCCGTTCCCGGATCTTTTTCCTTCATGAAGATATCGGCTTCCCGGCCTGGGTCCGTATCCGGGAAATCTCTTCCCGGATCAGCGCTTCGGCGGTGGCCGGGATCACCTCCCAAGCGACGGTTTCGACCGATTCGCGTATTTTTTCGGAGAACTCCACGGTAAGCCGGTCCATCATCTCCCACATCACCTTCTCCACGGCCTCGGAGGCGACCTCGCGGAAAATGACCTCGGCCCGGGTGACGAACGCCTCCCGCATCTCGGCCTGGAGGAACTCGTCGCCGGCCGCGGCGGCGGGCGCGACGGGAACAGCCGCGGCGACGCGCGCCGGCGGTTCCACGGGCTCCTCGACCACCGGCGGTTCCTCGACCACCGGCGGTTCCTCGACCACCAGCGGTTCCTCGATCATCAGCGGTTCCATCGTTTCCGGCGCCTGCGCCGTTCCAGCGTTTCGGCGGCTTCCTCCAGTTCCTCTATCTCGTCGATCTCCTCCACCTCTTCCACCGCGGCCGGAGCCGGAGGCGCGGCCAGGACAGGCGGGGCGGCCTCTTCCGGAGGGGCCGCGGGCGCGGCCGGTTCCTCGATATCGTCGATCGACACGTCGAATTCGTCGTAGCCCTGCGCGTCCTTCCCGGCGGACCGGGCGAACTCCGCGGGAAAGACCTCCTCGGCCGCCTTCGCCGCGGCATCCGCCTCGCCGCGGCATCCGACTTCGCCGCCGGGGTCGTCTCTTCGACTTCGTCCAGGACATCGCTGAAGTCCCAGTGCTCGTCGACCGGCGGAGGGGGCGCCGGCGCTTCCACGACGGGGGCGGATACCGGCGATCCCACGACGGGGAGCGGTTCCGGCGATTCCACGACGGGGAGCGCTTCCTCCCGTTTCCCGATGAGACTTTCCACCTTATCCAACAGTTCCATGGTTTCGAACGGCTTGAAAAGGACCCCTTTCGCCCCGCAGGCCCTGAACTTCTCCTCGTCCAGGGGAAGGAGGGTCCCCGAAAGGATCAGGACGGGGAGGTCCTTGGTGCGTTCATTTTCGAGGATCGCGGACGCGACCTCGAATCCGTCCTTCTCCGGCAGCGTGACATCGACGACCACAAGGTCGGGTGCGAGCTCCGCCGCCATGCGCACGACTTCGTCCCCGGTGTCGACGGCGACCACCGAGATGTCGGATTTCTCGAAGGCGAGCTCAAAGACTTTCCGAATGGTGACGCTGTCCTCGACCAGCAGAAGTTTCTTTCGCATCATCACCCCCGAATTGGCCACTATTCTAAGGATTTTCTTTAAGTTTTTCAATGAAAAGGAAGTCCACTTCCCCCCGGTCCGGGTCCGCGCGGCGAACGCGCACGCGCACCCGGTCGCCCAGGGCGATCCGCCGACCCCGATACGCGCCGACCCACTCCATCCGATCCTTGGAGAAGCGGTATTCATCGTCGCGCAGGGTGGACACGTGGACCATCCCGTCCACCATCCAATCGGCCAGTTCGACGAAAAACCCCGAGGGGATAAGGGAAGATACGGTCCCCTCGAAAATCTGCCCCTCGCGGCTCTCCATGAAGAGGGCCTTCGCCCGCGCCGAAACCGCCCGCTCGGCGTCCATCGCCGCCCGTTCCCTGCCGGACAGATGGACCCCGATCTGCGGCCCCTTGTCCGCGAGGATCCGCAGATAGGGCGCAAGCGCCTTGTCTCCGAGGGCCGCCTTGAGCACGCGGTGGACGACCAGGTCGGGATACCTGCGGATCGGGGAGGTGAAGTGGGTATAACGCGAAAGCGCGAGGCCGAAGTGCCCCTTCGTCTCCGGGCCGTACCGCGCGAGCATCAAGCTCCGCAAGAGCATCATGTGGACCGCCCGTTCGTACTTGCCGCCCTTCGCCAGGACCGCCCAGGCCTGCAGGCGGGAAGCGACGTCCCGGCGGTCGGTGGACCGGGACCGGCGCAGGAGGCGGCCGGCGGCGGCCTCGAACTCTTCCACCTTGTCGGCCGCGGGCTCTTCGTGGATGCGGAACAGGAACGGGTCTCCCCGCCCGGAGAGGAACTCGGCCACCGCGGTGTTCGCCGCCAGCATGAACTCCTCGATGATCCGGTGCGACTCCCATCGCGGGGCCGCGCTTACGGAGACGGGCATCCCCTTTTCCACCTCGACCTTCGCTTCCGGAAGGTCGAAATCGAGGGCGCCCCTGCCGGCGCGGGCGAGCGAAAGCCATCCCGCCGCGGTCGCCATGTCGCGAAGCATCCGCCCGATCTCTCCCTCGTCTTCCCGGGCGAGGCGTTCGTGCACCTCGTCATACGTGAGCCGCGCCCTGCTCCGGATGACGGCCGAATGGAACGAAGGGCGCCCGAGCCCGCCGCCGGGGCGGATCGGCACCTCCACGTTCATCGTCAGCCGGTTCACGCCGGCCTTCAGACTGCACACTCCCTCGGAGAGCCCGGGAGGCAGCATCGGGATGCACCGGTCGGGGAAGTAGACGCTGGTCCCCCGGCGGAACGCCTCGCGGTCGAGGGCGGACCCCGGCTCCACGTAATGCCCGACGTCGGCGATCGCCACATGGAGGCGGAAACCGTCGCCCTCGGGAACGAGGCAGACCGCGTCGTCGAAGTCGCGCGCGTCCTCCCCGTCGATGGTCACGAACGGAAGGTGGCGCAGGTCGATGCGCGGGATCGGCTCTTCCCCGTGACGCAGCCCGTCATCCTGCACGGACAACCGGACCGACTGGGGGATCGCCTCCGTCTCTTCGGCCGCGTCCTCCGGGAATTCGACGGGAAGATCCATGGAGGAGACCACGGCCAGGCAGATCGTTTCCATGGTGTGCGACTTCCCCAGGCCCCGGACGATGCGGGCCCGCCCATCGGAGCCGCCCTCCGGGTACTCGGTCACCTCCGCCAGAACGAGGTCTCCCGCTTCCGCCGAAAAATCCGGCGGGAGGTCCGCCTCGAGGAGCAGGTCGGAATCGCGGTCGCGGAAACGCACGAAGGAGCGCTTCCCCGCCGGGGCGTACCTTCCCACGAACGTCCGTATCCCGCGGTCGATGATCCGTTCGATCCTTCCGTACGAAGGAGCGCCCCTGCGCTGCCGTTCGATCCGCACCCGCACCCGGTCCCTGGGCCATGCTCCCGAAAGGGAGTGCCCCGGAATGCGGACGATGGGAACGTCCGGATCTTCCGGGATCACGATCGGGCGTCCTTCCCGGGTGATGCGCAGCCGCCCTTCGACCGTCCTTTCGCCGCCTCCGCTCCTCGCCCGGCTTCCGGCGCCGCGCGTCTCGACGGCCGGCGGCAGTTTCCCCTTGCCGCGGCGCGGCGGCTTCCCGGGCTTTTTTCCGGGGACGTTGTCCGGGTTCACGGCCTTGAGGGCGGACTTGAAGGCGCGGCGCTCCCCTTTTTCCACTCCGGCCGCCTGGAACCACTCCTTGATGGAGGCATGCCGCTCCCGGAGATCCGACCCGTTCTGGCGGATCCACCGCTCCCAGTACGGCTGGTCGCGCATTTCGCCCCGTCTCCTTCCCGGTGTCCCTCCCTTCATGATACTCGCCCGAGGCCGATTTCCACGGCGAGTTAATTGGAGGTTGCCGCAGCGGAAGGTTTTGTTATAATCTTTTTCTTCCGCAGCAAGCGTGCCGAAGTGGCGGAACTGGCAGACGCGCTAGATTCAGGGTCTAGTGCCCTTCAATGGGCGTAGGGGTTCAACTCCCCTCTTCGGCACCACGAGAACAGTAACGGGAGTCATCGGAAAAGTGACTCCCGTTTTCATTTCGAGTGGTGCCGAAGAGGGGAGTTGAACGAGACCGGCGCTGCTGGCCATGGATGGCGGCGACAGGCGATGACGCTGAAGGGCATGGAGGCCCGAAATGTCGAGGCAGCCAGGGATGGCTACGGATTTAGTTGCCTCGACCGGCGGAGCGCCCCACTCCCAGATGAAATGCGCTCCCTTGGGGTACCCCGGAACAACAAGTAGAGGGGCAAGGCTCAGGCGGGCAACTCCCCTTCACCAGGTTTGAGTAGCAGAATCGATCGTCACGGCCAACGTGGCTCGCAGCCAACTGTATTTTTCTTTCATGAAATCGAAATCAGGTCCGGATGTTATAAAGGTCGCCTTTCCCTTGATCAAAAATCCGGCGCCTGCTCCGTGCAAACCCTTAACCTTGCTGCTTCCCAGCGTAATCAGCACCTCGGGGTTGTGAGCAACGTTAGCCTCTGTCTTATGCATGTACCCTGCAGGAATGAACAATCGTCCGTCCGGTGATATTCTGAGGTAGCTATTCCATGTATTGACCAAATGCGGCCCATCCTTTCCCAATGTCGCAATGGCAATCCTTGATGCTTCCCCGAAGTTAACATAAAGGCTCACATCACAGATTGCGTTGTTGTCCTGACTTTGACGACGCCCTTGGAGATGTTCTCTGTCGGCGAGATTGCATACGCCCTCCACCTCGATAGTGGCAAGGGCCGCAACGACGCAGATAACATCGTTGTTTATCTTTACGCCGTCGCTGGTGTAGTCGACCTCCTTGGCAGGCTTTACGGCCTTCTTTCAGCCACTTGTCATTCCTCCAAATCGCGAGAGTCTTGCTAGACCCTCTCAGGTACTTGTTCTGCTGCATCGACCCTTACTTTCTCGCCCCGCCCACGAAAAGGGGCACTTGTATAACGGCTCCGGTCTCAAAGTTTCGCAGGCTTTGTCCCGCCGGACGCGGTGTCGCCCTTGAGGCCGGATCGGATTTACGATTACAAGTTCTACAAAATTGGGAAAGGTCTATGCCTACGACCTTGCCCTGGTAGAGCTGAACTGCCAATTCCATGTTCTCTTTTAGGTATTTAAGCGCGTCGCCCAGCCTTTCCTCGGTAGCTCCACTTGCTCATAATTCTCCTGGTCACTTAAACATACATGCCCGTTGCTTTCGTAGAGCTACACCGGATCCCTTCCTGAAATCGATCTGGGCCTTGGCAAGCTTCTCGCCTGCGTTGAAGGCGTTTTCTATCGTGGAGCCCAGATGATGTTACGAAGCTTACACCTTATACTAATGCTGCGCCCTTGCCGGGGTTTACGCTGGAAATCTATGACGGTCCAACTGCCGTCCCATTCTACGGTAAGTCCTGTCCTGAGGTCGTTAGTGGAAACCATGTGCAAAACCCTCCCGAATTATAGCTCAATCAAATGTTTGGGGGCCTTGTAAAGCACTTCGGCCTCCCCTTTGTGCAACGATCACCAGCTCAATCTCACGCCGCCCCAGCCCGGAACATATCCCAGGTTCCACTGACAGGACCATGCCCGGTACTATGTCTGTATCGTCGGTTACCGAAAGACGCGGGTCCCACGTATTTCCAGGCCGACGCCATGTCCGGTTCCATGCCCGAAGCACGGCCGATTCCTTCAAGTATCCATCACTTTCCTAGATGATGTCGATTTCCCCTTGCCCTTAATCCCGGCCCTTGCAGCCTTGATGTCCTCCACTGCGCTTCAAGCACAATGGAGTATATCTCCTTCTGCTTCGCATCAGCCTTGCCGAGACAAACAGTCCTTGTCATATCGGACGCCGTAGCAGTCAAGAAGCCGCCGAAGTCCGAACGTCAACCAGCTCGCCCTTTTGCATTACCTTCTCAGACGCCCTGCCATGGGGAGTTCCTTCCCTGAGGCGACGATTGTACCAAGGATGACCTCATACCGTTTCTTATCATCCATATGTCTTATCTCGGATGCGAGCTGATTCTCCGTCATCCCGGGCTCCAGGGTATCCAGTATGTGCTCGAAGAGCTTGTCAGTCAGCTTGCAGGATTTCCTTGAGAGTGTCGAGCTCGGCCGCTTCCTTAGCTAACCACTCTGAGGCCCTCTACCGCACCTTTTACAGCCACCAGCTCAATGCCGTCGGCAACAGCTTCGAACATTGAGAGCTCCTCAACGCTCAATCGGCAGCCTCGAAACCGAGCTTTCTTACTCCTTAGGGCCTTCGCCTGACCCATTATCTCCTTGTAGTATGCGCCGGCTCCGTGATTACATCGAAGCCTTTCGCCTGCGCTCCCGCCTGCTCCGTAGACCCAAGCGGACAAGCTTCAAGCCGTCGGCAGATACCACAAGGGCTCTCCTGCAGACCCTGCGGAGCCGCTGACATCCGGTTTACTCCCTTGGTTACCAACATTCTGTTTGATCTTCAGGCCCTTAAGCCTTTTCTGTAGCTTCTTATATTTTTATCAGCGCCAACCTCCCAAAAGAGCCTTCACCCAGATGAGCGCCACTCCGGGTAATCTCTCTGAGAGCACGGGGCCCTTGATTTCTGATTATACCATCCTTGAGTTCGTTGTCTGCCCCGGCTTGATTATCCATGCTGTAATCGACCATTATTATTTGCTCCTTTGAATCGGTGGTCATGCTTTGTGGCAGCTCCTTGATAGAGGGATGTCTCCTAGTATCGGCACCTTGGTAATGGTCTCATCTTCCTGCCTAACAGGCTGCTGATTGCTGATTTGCCGTTGACGTCGTGTACTATCGTCTGAAGTTCCCTGGCTTGATTGAGGGTAGTCTGCGTGTTCCAACCGACGATAGAGCTTATTATCGGCTTCACTTCTGCCGTTATGCTGCCGTCGTAGCTTACCTTCGCCAGTATGGTCAGCAGCTGATACCTGTGTTTATGTACTCTACTGTGTCGACTACCTGCCCTTGATGATGTTTGGACGATGACCGGTACTCGGTCGCCGATACAGCATCCTGCCGGCTTTGCCGTCCACATGTAGGTGCTGCTTGGATATCAGCTTGGCTTTGCCCTCATTGGCGCGAGAGCGGCAATCTTGTTGTCGAAGTCAAGGCTGACTGTCGCCAGCTGGGAGAGCGGATTGTAGCCGAACACCAGCTGGCTGGTCGATTGTCCAATCGATGCCCAACTTCTGAGTAGCGTCACCCGACAGCTCGTAGAGGCTCGCCTCGAAGAATACCTGGGCCAGCTCCTGGTCGAGCCGATCCACGCATCGACGATGCCTGCTCGCTAGCCTTGGCTGTTACGATTAACGAGGAGGTCGGAGTATCGATGGATACCTTGCCAGTCGTTACTTCGCTTAGCGCTGCCTTGAGGTTGCGGGCTCCGCGTGGTTGAGCTTGTATACTCTTGTAACTGAAGCGTCCGCGTCCACCGATACCTGCGTGACGCTCTTAACGTCAGGGTGGCGAATCACCGCTGCCAGCTTCTGAAGCTCGGGAACGGCCTTTATAATTAGAGTTCCGCTCTGTCGTCAGGCATCATCGAACTTGCGGGGATGGTTAGCGCTGAACTAATCTCAGTCGGAGAGGCATTGTTTAGCTTGTACGTCTTATATTCTGCAAGCGCCGTAAAGACATGCCTCCAGCGTCCTCGTACTCACATCTAGCTTTGATATTACCTGTTCTATGAGAGCAAGCTCGCTTTCGGTGCCGTAAGCACCATCATGTGCTGTCGTTCTTGACGATGGGTATTTTGGCAGAGGACGCTACCAGCTTCACCGGCGCTTCCATGTCTTTTGCGCTGGCGTACTTGAGCTGGAAGAAGCCCAACCTGACAGTGTACCGCTAAGTAGAACTGCCGTTTGTACGACCGGAACGTCCAGGGCCGAGATTATGGTCATAGCCTGGGATTTGAGCTCCGGTGTGACTATCATCATCACCTTATTGGTGCGCTCATCAACACTTTTATTCAGGAAGTAGTACACAGTGAAGCCCTTACATCGGCAGCATTGGCGTTTGTTAGCTGCACTACTTCGAAGGTCTCTCACAGCGGCTGCAATGGCTCCTCTTTTGGAGCAACATCGAGCTTGGCAATGAGGCTTTCGATCATATTAAGCTCCATTGATGTCCCATACCTGGTTATGCTTGAAGTCGGGTCGGCCGCCTGAATCTGGCGTCACCAGCCACGACTTTGACGGAAAGCTTCGATGTCAGAAGGCTTTACATTATATAGCTTGTAGAAGCCCATCGACACTGTCTCTGTGGTCTGGGCGACTTCTCCGTCAGCCTTATGTCGAGCTCGGCGACTATTGCCATCGCCTGTGAGAACTCCTCGTCCTATCATCATGATCTTGTTGGTCCTGGCATCTACGTTGATCTTGGCGCCAGATATAACAGCTTCAAGAGCCTTGCCGACTTCGACGGCGGCGTACTTGAGCTGGACTATTCGGTGATCAAACGCCTGCCGATAGGCCAACAATAGGCTGGACTTTAAGGCGCCACTTCGACGTCCAGGTTGCTGATTATGTCCAAGGCTACTGCTTTGCCTGCTGGGGTCACCATTACGATGACTTTGTTGGTGCGCTCATCGATATTGACATTGGCAGCTCCACATCCTGTCCAGGACCTTCTTGACGTCCGATGCTACTGCATACTTCAGCTGGACCATCTCGAGTGTCGGTGTCCACGGCCACAACCGTTGTTGCGACGACCGGCACATCGATTGCGCGACAACGCTCATGGCAAGTCCTCTCCCAGTGGCGTAACAATCATCAATACCTTGTTGCTGCGCTCGTCGACGCTCAGCTGCCTGTCCGAGTGCAGCTTCCAAAGCCGGTTTCGCGTCGGCTGCCTTGGCGAAATGCTCAGCTTACAACCTCAAGATTTTCAACCTCGACAGGAGCAGTTGCTGTGTCTACTTTTATATCCAGTTCGTTGATTACGCTCATCGCAAGCCGCTTCTCTTCCGGAGTGACCTTTAGGAGCAAACTTGTTGGTGCGCTCGTCTATCTGTCACACATTGGAGGCACCTAATACCCCGTCCAGAACCTTCTTCACTTCCGATGCGACCGCGAATTTCAACTGTACCATTCCGAGTGTCGATTTACAGCTTGCACAGCAGTCACTGCGATCGGAACGTCGATTGCGTTGATAATGCTCATTGCAAAAGCCCCTGCTTTTTGACGCCATCAGTACTTCATTGCTGCGATCGTCAACGCTCACCTTGCCCTGCCCGAGAGCTGCATCCAAAGATGGCTTTACATCGGCCACCTTGGCGAACTTCAGCTCGACTATTTCAAGGTTTTCGATCTCTACAAGCGCTACCGCTGCGGGATCTCATCCTTACATCGAGTTCCTTGATGACAGCCATAGCGCTTCTTTTCAGGCGTGACCTTCAGAAGCAGTTTGTTTGTGCGCTCGTCTATTGATATACTAGTTGGCGTTATTACGGCAGCTAGCGCCCTCTGTACTTCAGCTGCCTTCGCACTTGAGCCCAATCACCTCAAGTGAACTAATGATCGGTTTCGGTGCCAGCGAAACGATCTCGATTCACAATTGAATCTGAGACGCCAGTACCTTTGTCCGGAGTGCCCATCATCATTACTTTGTTGGTGCGCTCGATCTATCGATATTCCGCATACCGCGCAATTACTGCAGCAAGCGCCTTCTGCACTTCTGCTGCCTGCGCGTACTTTAATTGGCAACACCTCAAAGCACAGCCGGTTTAGGGCTTAGCGATGCCATCTCGACGTCCAGGCTCTGGATAATCTGCGCTGCCAGAGCCCTCTCATCAGGAGTGCCTAGTATGATTACCTTGTTAGTACGCTCGTCAATGTTTACCTTGTCAGCGCCCAGCACTCCGTCCAAAACCTTCTTGGCATCCACGGCTTTGGCGTATGTCAGGTTCATCACTTCAAAGGCTAGGTACAACGGTCACTATGGCCCGCTTGTCCACTTTGACATCGATAGCGTTAATTATCCCCATAGCCATCAGCTTTTCGGCCGTACTTTAGCAGGACTTTATTTGTCCTCTGATCAATTGTCAATATTTCGGCCGGAAGCACTGATGCCAATGCCTTCTGAACATCGATGGCAGCGGCACGTCTAGCTCAATACCTCCATTGAGACCGCCGGCTGTATCGCAGCAGCGTTCTTCACCGAAAGCGCTTCCTCGTCTAGCTTCTTAAGCGCTTCTGAGAATTAGTGCATATGCCGCGCCAGAATCTGCTATAGGCCACAAGGCTGTTGTTGTCTTTAATCCAGTTGTCCAGCAACGAGACGGCAACAAGCTTCACGACTGCCTCGATATCCTGGGCTTTTGCGTGCACTGGGCTGTAATAACCGAGCCTTAGAATCGGCGCCGCAACGGACGCAACGGCAACGTCTGCAATTTTTACGTCCAGTTCTTTTATTAACGCCATTGCTTCAGAGGCTTGTGCAGCGTCGACGAGCATCACTATCTTATTAGTCCGCTCGTCAATGGCGATCTTGTTTGCGGTAGGGACGGTCAACGCTTCGGCTACATCTGTTACTTTCGCGTAGAGCAGCGTCACTACTTCGAGCTTCTCCTGAGCCTGAGCGACCGCCTGCCGTTCTCGGCGTCGCGGCCTCAAATGTCTTCGACAAGGTCGCTCACCCTTGAATGTTCCAGCAAGTTGCTTTCATGATTAGCGTATTGCTCTTAGTATTCCGACTGATCCGATATCGGTGGGGATTATAAGCGATGCTACAACCTTGACGTCGGCTGCGGCTGCATTAGTAAGCTGTATTACGCGTATTTCCACGGGCTGTGTAGAGACCTCGGTCTTCTTTAGGATATCAAGTTTCTCAATGATGCTCCTGGCGGCCTTCACATTGGTTACTCTGCCTCCGGCGAGATAGCATTGAACTGAGTATTACAGCGAGTCAGGCCTTCAGCAGTTTTGATACTGCATCATATACGCCTTTGGCTTCCGCATTCGAAAGCTGAATTATATTCATTACTTCCTCTTCGGCGACAGTCATCTTCGTCACGGTAACGGCGTGTTTACCTTGGCGAGGAACGCCTTGGCGAGCGTGATGTCATATTCGATTGCCCTGATCAGCAGCGTGCCTGACTTGTCGTTGGGCTGGGCCGCTATTCCGGGGATGGCGAATGACAACTTAGTGGCAGCATCGGTTGCGGAGATGTTCAGCAGCTCCACTTTCTCCACCACGGCCTTATCCATAAGCTTGCTGACAGTCCCCTTACTAACCACAACGTTCTGTTTGAGACTACTTGTAAGGTCTGAAACGGAGCAGATTATATCGAGTGCCTCTTCAACAGGAAACGTTGTCAGCTCTAATATTATCCTTCCTCTTACTGCTGGGCTTACCAACAATATTGGATCCGCCTACTTGTGCTAGGACCAATACTTCAGCTAGCTCCGCAAATTTCAAATCAAGGCTTACCTTGGCGGCGAGCGGCGAAATCCTGAAGCGCACGCCCAGCGTTAGCATCGCAAGTACCAGGGTTAGCGCAAATATCGCCCTAATCTTACTTGGCTTCAATTGGACTCACCCCCCAACGCACTCCTTCGGAATTGATGACAGTGTCAAGTTGCTTTCGTTAATCTTTGTGCACAACATCGACCAGAACGTCTCTGGGCCTTGCGCTGTATGTGGTCTGTTCGACCTCAATCATCGTATATCTTGTTGCTGGCCCTGATGATGCCCGCATACCTTATATATCTGGCTACTTGGCTTCTGGAGGCAGGGGCTCCGGCATTAGGCTGTCGAGGATCTGATCTTCCTGATAGTCAGTGCGGATAGCACTTGATCCTTTTCATCTCTGCGAAGATCCAGCGTCCTTCAGGCTGCTGTTTAAGATATCGCCGATGTTCTGCTTAACAGCTTGTATTTCGCTTCAATTAATAGCAAGTCGTCCGAAGCCGGTTTAGCATATGGTAATACGTACCTAACGAAACCGGCAGAAAGCGCTGAAAGAATAACTAGCAATAGGATTACGATAATAATTTGATCTTAGTCTCTTCTTAGCCCTTTCTGAGGGTGTCAGGGGCATTTTCCCGCGGCAGCTCCGGGCGTGGACTTGGGCGATCGGGTACTGCCATTCGCAGCACCTCCCTTCGGGCGAATGACAGGTCTAAATCGGATATCGAATGAAGCACATCGATTTGTTTGACCGTGCCATCTTCAGGATCTGTTTCGGCTTGAATAATTGAAACTAAAGCTTGTAGATAAGCTTTCTGTTGAGTACTTCGAAAAGTTGTAGATTCAGAATGCTTTGATTTCGAGGAAGCTTCCCGTAGTTTCCACATAAGTGACAAAATCCAAGAACCTACCGAGGGGTTTTGCATTGCTGAACCTAACCGAGCCAAGCTTGACTCCGGCCCTCTTCATTGCCTCAAGGCTCGACGAAAAATGCCTGCTTGTCTTCGTCTACGGTACCCCCATTTCGAAGTCGTCGAAGGCGAGCTTCAGGGAAGCATCTGCTTCATCAGCTTGATCGAGTTTGTTCAAATCAGCTCTTAACTGCGTTTCCACAGTTTTCATTTCCTCGCTAGCTATTTTGTCTTCCCGCCGCGGAGCAAGACTCAACAATGCCACCAAGCCTGCCAAAGACGATAAAAAGACAGCAAGCACTTTTAATGCTCCATATCTCTGCTACCAACTTTGCCAACTCACCTCCTCCTTTCAAGGGCTCCGGTGATTACGAAGTCCTCTATACCAAAAGGGATTTTTGATATCCTCTACTCTTGTAACCTCAGCCAACGATGTTGGTAGGTATTTCATGACTCAAGCGAGAAGATCCAGTCTCGCCACGACTTATAACTGTAGGTTACTCCGTTCAATGAGATTATCTCCTGAGGATTGACATTCTCAATGTGCTGGAAGCCAGACGTCTGCAGGCACTTTGGTCTTCAACGCCTTCGCCAAGAACATGGCAGGGCTTAAGTGTGGATATTCATGTGTATAACCTCGTCATAGCTTCTCATTTCCAAGGTCCTCGCTTCCACATTCGCGACTGTCTATCTCTTTTTATCAAACGCCATAAATGCCTTTACTTCCTCTGTCCGCTCCTGCGTCTTCATTGAAAGCCTCCTATAATATGAGTAAAGGCCAGAGAGGCATGCAATAAGTACAACACCGAGGATTATCAGCGCAAGTGCCAAAGGGCCTAGCGATTGCCTAATTTTCGGTCTCAGGCGGAAAGCAGGTTCTTGAGCCCCGCAAGTTCGACCTCCACCTCCCTAGTGCAAGCCCTACAGCTACCGACATTACGGGAGCCATCTTTTCTAGATTAGGTCCTGCTCGAGTTGCTCGAAGAAGGTCTCGACAATCAACTTATAGGGATTACCGATCCAACAGGTAGCCCCGTCGTATCGCTGAGCAGTTTGCCAAAACCCTTCAGACGGAATCGCAAGCACCATATCCTTCACAGCAAGGTTTTCCACTTTGCTCTGAAGCTGAGCATCGTGATGTGATGTTCCTCTGCATCTAGGCATAGTCCGTGTGCGACATGATAAATGCCCTCCAGAAGGCTCTCCTCTTAGGGCTTAGCTCCGATATGTATTCCTCTTCGCCTGACACTACTTCTGCTTCTCTGTCAACTTCAGGGCTTCAGCTCTCATCTGCTTCCAATTGCATTGCATTCATTACAACTTCGGTAAAATGGTTACCGCCTATTCCTGCAAAATCCTTGTCATCCTTAGATTCTCCACCGTTGCATATGACAAGATCCGTTGTACCTCCGCCGATGTCGATATAGGCAGTGCTGCCAGTTTCATCATAGACTTGTTATAGAATTGATAGGCTCTAATCATGCAAAAAAGGCTGGATATCAATTGCAATCGAATTAGACCGGCCAATCAAATGCTTCCGCTAATTTTTTGACTTGCTCTTCAGGAGGCAGTGACACATTACTTCTACATCTGCAGTTGCAGCCTGAAGAAGACCGTCCCTACCCGGCATTACAACGTCAATCACCGCTTCTTCAGCTGGGAATGGCAGATACTTATCAGCTTCCCATTTATAGAGCTTCCTTAAGCTCGTCGAGGATGTGGGAAACCACTGGACGTACAATCACGTCCTGCCCTGCAATCACACTAGACGTCTCTGCTTCAAACCTGTCTGCCACATTCTCCTTATCACGTCAGCAACTGTAGCAGTGTCTATGACCGAGCCTTCTCTTACACCCTCGTAAGGAGTCTTGGCAGAAGCGATGCCTACCAGTTTGATCGCATCAACCGGTACCCTCGGCCATTTTTATCGAGGTAGTGCCTAATGTCCTCAACACCAATTGCTGTCGCACCTTTTTTGATAAAAGGCTTTCGGGTTGGGCTCAAGCAGCTCACCTCCGAGTCTTAAGGTATTATCCATAACTGATAAATCGCACCGTACCCACGTAGGCTTTACCTGCTAATGCGGGGAAAATTATCGCATTTATCGGAATATTTGAAACGATTATTGCAGCTACCGCAAGGTAAGGCCCAAATGGTACAGGTTGTCCTTGCCCCAGCTTGATAAGTATATACGTAACTATTAGGCGAAGTATATAACTCAATAAGTAAAACAATGACTGGTTCAATTAGCCGAGGAAGGCTCCTTGGCTGCAACGAATTTAATGTCTCCTCCGCCCATTCGTCCATTTACTCGGCAAGTAGTAAGAAAACCACCGCAGACTAAAGCCCCAAGTATTGCGTTTAAGCAGGCTTATCTGCGGGTTCATCCGAAGGCTTAAGCAAATGGTTGCTCGATTGGCCTCTAAATGGAGCAGCAATGAGGAATAAAATGAAACAGTAATCCAACCGTTATCTCATCTGGAATGATCCTAGTCAACATCGGTGAGTGCAATTATTAAACAAGCCGACATAAAAACATAATTTAACACTGCTTCAAGCCCAAATCCATATCGATAGTATGCGAAGAGGGCAAACAACGCTGAAGTAGCTTCAACTATGGGATACTGATGTCAATTGCGCCTTGCAGTATCTGCATTTACCACCAAGGCTTAGCCAACTCACTAGCGGTATGAGGTCTTAATAATGCTAATACCGTCTTACACTGCGGGCACACGACCTTTCCCCCTTCAGATCCATATCCCCAGGAAGACGGTAAACAAGGACATTGTAGAAACTTCCAAGGACTAGTCCTACAGAAATCACCAGAAAATATATTAAACCAATCAATAAGCTACCTCTATCAGCAACAAAAATTAGTTCTCTAATCTACAGCTCAGAAAGCTGACTATCCTAATCAATTGCAATACGAAAATGACAGGAAGGAAAGAAGCCACTCCTTCCCGTCGGAACGAGACTAGATAGTCCCGTGGCAGTGCAGGCTTACGGCACCGCCAACAGCTATGGGTAATAAGTTCCCGCCGGTGTTGATGGGACATGCAGGTATGGCATTTATATATGTCGGTGCCAGATTTGAAGCTACTGCACCTGCCGCCATAATTTGATCTACCCCTCCGTCGGCAATGTAAAGGCCCCAGCAAGACTTACGGCGCCCAACTTTGCTGATGCAGCCGTCAGAGCCCTGGCTTGAACACCATCATATGTGGTACTGCAATTGCGATCAGGATGCCTATGTACTCAGATTATAACAATCATGAGCTCCATAATCGTGAGATTCCTTTTCTGTGTTCCTGGTCTTTCTCATTTTCTTTGCCTCCTTATAAATTAGTATTACGCAATAATTACGCCAATTTTGCCATGCTGAACATCTAATCATTATCGATGCTACTAAATAATCCTGCAAGAGCTCCTATGAATAGAATCATTATTGGCTCTATCATAGAGGTCATCGCTTTAAGCGAACATCTGTCTCTTCGTCATAGAAGTTGGCCACCTTCTCAGCATAGAGAAGCTCGAGTGCGCCCGTTTCTTCCCCTATCGCTACCATATGTCCAAGCATCGGTGGAAATATAGTAGATTGCTTCAGTGGTTTCCCATCTTTACCTTCTTTCACCCCCAACCTCGCAGCTTCGATATCTTTACGCATCCAAATCGCCAGCGGCTTTCGACAAACTGAAGTCCCTGCAACATAGGCACTCCCGCTTTGAACCATCATGCCAAATGTCCTTGATACTGCTGTACTGCTTTTTGAACCACCCAACTCGGACAATTGGCGCCTTGATAATTAGCCTGTCAAACCATGGCTTCAATGGGTTTGTTACCAATACCTAATAAGGAAGAACAAGACTAAAACCTAAATAGACATACATACCAGTATTGCTGCATAACTTGAATATGAAAAACCGCTTTCGTAATTGCCGGGAACTCCTATCAAAGCTATCAAACATCTCAACAAAAGCGGGAGCATGAATGTCATTAGGATTCCAACGGCAGCAATTGCCACAACAACGAGAAATGTGGCATATGCCAAAGCTCCTTCACTTTGATATTCTTGCTGTTCACAGCAATCAGCAGTTCTTCTGATAGAACACCGATTGAGCGCCGGCGGTCTCACCCGCTTTCAGGTTGGTAACATAGGCGGGAATATCCCCGGGCAATCCGGATTGCATTCGAGATGACTCTCCGCTTTCTACTCTTCTGAACATCATTAGCAACCGATGCCACGCTTTTTCTTTCAATTTGAGCCGCACAGCATTTAAGGCACTCACCAAGAGCAGCTACAATTAAAATTCTAACCAAGGTGTACCAAACATA
>CAVUIA010000005.1:0-88575 GCA_963741515.1 uncultured bacterium | reverse complement strand
GACCTCCCCGCTCTCGAGCACGACGATCCGCTCGATGACGTTGCGAAGCTCCCGGCAGTTCCCCGGCCAGCGGTAGGCCATCAGGCGCCCGCTCCGCCTCGGGGGAGAAGTCCTGTATCGCCTGCTTCCTGTATTTCCTCGAGTACTCCGCCAGGAAGTGGCGCGCCAGCACGGGGATGTCCTCCCTGCGCTCCCGCAGCGGCGGGATGTGGACGGAGAAGGCGTTCAGCCGGTAGTACAGGTCGACGCGGAACTCCCCCTTCCTCGACCGCCGCCTCCAGGTCCCGGTTCGTGGTGGCGAACACCGTCGCCTCGATCGGGATGTCCTCCTTCCCGCCGATCCGCCGGATCTTCATCTCCTCGAGGACCCGGAGCAGCTTCGACTGCAGGTCCGTCCGCATCTCCCCGATCTCGTCGAGGAGGATCGAGCCGCCGTACGCCTGCTCGAAGACCCCCTTCTTCTCGGTCTTCGCGTCGGTGAACGCCCCCTTCTCGTGCCCGAAGAGCTCGCTCTCGATGAGCTGCTCGGGAAGGGCCGCGCAGTTGATCCCGACGAACGGCGCGAAGCGGGACGGATCGCCCCGGTGCATCCGCTCGTGGATGAAGCGGGCGAAGAGCTCCTTGCCGGTCCCGCTCTCCCCGGTGATCAGCGACGATCGGGACCTCCGAGTCGGCCAGCTTTTCGCACCGGGTCCGCAGCTTGTGGATCGCGGCCGTCCTCCCGACGATCTCCCGGCGCACAGCGTCGGCGCTGACCTTCCGCAGGTACTCGACCTCCTGGCGCAGGTTCGACCGCTCGATGATCTGCCCGATGACGATCTTCACCTCGTCGAGGTTGAACGGCTTGGTCAGGTAGTCCGCTGGCGCCGACCTTCATGGCCCGGACCGCGGTCTCCGCCGTGTCGTCCGAGGTCAGCATCACCACCTGGGTCGGGATCCCCTCCTCGATGACCTCTCCCAGGATATCGATGCCGTTGCGCCCCGGCAGGTTGACGTCGAGCATCGTCACGTCCGGGCGGAAGGACCGGATCCTGTCGACGACCCCCTCCGGGTCCGTCTCGCCCTCGACCTCGTACCCTTCCTTCCGCAGCGCGCGGGACAGCATCGACACGATCAGCTCGTCGTCGTCGAGCAGGAACACCTTCCCCTTCGCCTCACGCCTGCCTCTCCTCCGCGGGAACCGCGGGTAAGAGGATCGTGAACATCGTGCCCCCTTCGCCCGCAGGGACGCCTCGATGGTCCCGTCGTGCTGCTCGACCAGCTGTCGGGTGATGGCGAGGCCGAGCCCGGTCCCCTTCGGTCTTCGTCGTGAAGAACGGCTCGAAGATCTTGTCGAGCATGTCCTTCGCGGATCCCTTTCCCCGTGTCGGTGACCTCGATCCGCACCCTGCCGTCCTCGCCGAGGGCGCTGCGGACCCCGAGGATCCCTCCGTCCGGCATCGCGTCGATGGCGTTCAGGAAGAGGTTCAGGAAGACCTGCTGCAGCTGGCTCACGTCCGCGAGCACGGGGGGAATCTCGCCGAAATCCTTGACGATCCGGATCTTCTCCTGCCCCCGGTGCGCCCGATCGGGCGGCTCTTCAGGTAGAACGCCAGCGTCGTGTTCAGGACCTGGTTCAGGTTGACCGGCTCGACGAGCGGCTTCTGCGGCTTGGCGAAGTTCAGGAAATCCTTCATCAGCCCTTCCAGGCGCGTCGATCTCGCCGATCACCTTCCGGAGGACCTCCCTGTCCTCGGACGAGATGGACGATTCCGCCGGAAAGGACGTTCATGGCGACCTTGATCCCGGCCATCGGGTTCTTCACCTCGTGCGCGAACCCCGCCGCGAGCTGCCCGACGATCGCCATCTGGTCGGCCCGGTGCATCCTCCGGATATGCTCCTTCAGGGAGGCGGACATCTCGTTGAACGACTCGCCCAGCTCCCCGAACTCGTCCTTCAGCCCGCCCACCTTGTAGTCGAGGTTCCCGGACTTCACGACCCGCGTCGCTTCGAGAAGCTTGTCCATCGGCCTCGTGAACCCCAGGATGAAGACCGCGGCCAGCCCGACGGACAGGACCGGCCCCGCGAACAGCATCCCGTAGAGAACGGCCTTGAAGGAGGCTATCCTCCGGAGCGCCGTTGGGTGCGCTCGTTGAGCTTGGCGCTGGTCAGGGCGATCATCGTCCCGACCTCCTGGTGAGCTCGCTGCCCGACGCGGAACGCGGCGTCCTCCTCCGCGGCGATCCGTTCCGGGTTCCCGCGGAGGGTGACCACCCGGCTCAGGTGCTCCTGGTACCGAAGGGTCGTTTCCTGGAGCACCTGCAGGCGGTCGAGCGTCTCCCGGGAATGGTGGCAGTCGAAACAGACCTCGGCCACCTTCTTCATCTTGAGGAAGTTCCGGACCATCGTGTCGAACTCGGCCGCGTGGCGGGTGTTCCTCAGGGCGAGATCCACCTGGACCTGCTTGGCCTGGATCAGGAAATGCTCCCGGAGGATCTCCACCTGGTGGAGGGCGATGATCTGGTCGACGCGCTCCACTTCCCGTTCGATGGTGAGGATGATGTACAGGCAGGCCAGGAGCAGAACGCAGGTATACGCGGCCAGCCCGACGATGATCCGCTTCTTCATCGCGGGCTACTTCCGGCAGTCCATATGCTCGGGGTCGATCTGTGCCTTCTTCGCATATGCCCGGACCTTGTCGTAATCCTCGTCCGACGTTTCGATGAAACGGCGGGCGCCGAAATCCTTCAGGATCGGCGGCCCCCTCCGGATCCCGCTCCATCGAGAGCAGAGCGCCCCTTGATCTTGAGCGCGAGGTTCCTGTCGACCTCCGGCCGCAACGCGAGGCCGTTCTCGGGCGCCTCGGGAGTAACCGCCAGCACGCGGACCATCCCGGCGTTCACCCGGGGATCCTCCGCGACCATCCTGTCGAAAACCGTGTTCTTTGCGCACCGATATCGGCCCTGCCGTCGATCACGTCGCGGAACGCCGTCCTCGTGCGTTCCGGCGATGTACAGCTCCTTGAGGAACTTCTTCGGCTCATGGATCCCGTTTTCCAGGAAGTACACTTGCGGAAGCAGGCAACCGGCCGTCGTCGCCTTGTCCGCGATGGCCATCCGCTTCCCCTTCATGTCCTTCGCCGAGCGGATCGCCGCTGTCTTTCCTGACGAACGAGGATCCCGTGATAGGTGGAAACGCCCGTCAGGCTTTCCGGCCTGGCGATGACCACTGTCCCCTCTGCGCGATGGGCGACGACGTAGGTGAAGCTGCCGAAAAACGCCCCATCGAGTCTCATAGACTTGAAATCGCTTACGATATTGGCGTAGCGTGGAAGGACCTTCAGTTCGAATCTAACGCCCGCCTTGCTTCCCGAGATACGCCATCAGCGGTTCGTACCGTTCGATCTGGCGGAAGATGTTCCGCTCGGGGGGCAGCCCGATCATCAGCGTCGGCACGGACGGCTCTTTCATCGAAGAGGCCGCTCCTTGCGCCGCGCAGGGGGAGAGGCCCAGAAGGCACAGAAGAAGAATCGCGGAATATTTTCGTAAAAAAACATCGTTCAGGTTAACATATTCTTATCGTTTTCCTGCCGCCTCGTTTTCCAGTCCGAACTGCAGGGCATGCAGCCGGCGGTAGATCCCGCCGGCGGCCATCAGCTCCTCGTGGGTCCCCGTTTCACGCACTTTCCCTTTATGCATCACGAAGATGCGGTCCGCCGACAGGACCGTCGAGAGCCGGTGCGCCACGACGAGCGAGGTGCGCCCGGAGAGGATTCCCGGCAGCGCCTCCTGTATCCCGTGCTCCGTCACCGGGTCGACGCTGGAGGTGGCCTCGTCCAGCAGGAGGACCTTCGGATCGCGCGCCAGCGCCCGTGCGATGGACACCATCTGGCGCTGCCCCATCGAGAGCCTCCCCCCGCGCTCGCCCACCGCGGTCGAAAGGCCGTCCTCCCACTCCGACGCGAACCGGTCCACCCCGGCCGCCGAAAGGGCGGCGTCCACGTTGGGGCCCCCCGAGGCGACGTTCTCCAGGACCGATCCCGAGAAAAGGAACGGCTCCTGCAGCACGAGGGAAAGCATTCCGCGCAGCTCCCGCCCGGGGATGTCCCGTATGTCCCTGCCGAACAGGAGGATCCGCCCCCGCTGGATCTCGTAGAAACGGCACAGCAGGGAAAGCACCGTGGTCTTTCCCGATCCCGTCGCCCCCACGAACGCCCCCGTCTGTCCCTCCTCCAGCGCGAAGGACACCCCCCGAAGGGCCGGCGGCCCCTGCGCCCCGCTCTCGAACGCGCCGCCGTCGATGCGCGGGTACGAGAACCAGACGTCGCGGAACTCGATCGCGGGGACGGCGCCCGCCGCTTCGCCGGCCCGTCCCGCCCCCTCCCCGTGTCCCCCGGAAACCGGTTCCGCGTACTCGGGCGAAACCTCCGCGTCGAGCAGCTGGAAGATCCTTTCGGAGGAGGCCAGGGCGGACTGCAGGATGTTGTACTTGTCGCTCATGTCCTTGATCGGGTTGTAGAACTTCTGTGCATACTCCAGGAACGCCACCAGCGTCCCGAAGGTGATCGCTCCCGAGATCAGCCCCTCGCCGCCCCGCCACAGGAGCAGGGCGACGGCGAAGGAGGCGAACAGCTCCACTCCCGGGAAAAAGACCGAGTAGTAATTCGTCAACCGGAGGTTCTCCGCGAGGTAATCCGCGTTCAGCGCGTCGAAGCGCCGGTCCGACTTCCCTTCCTGGCCGAAGGCCTTCAGCACGGCCGCGCCCGTCACGTGCTCCTGCAGGAAGGCGTTCAGCCGCGCCAGCTTGCGCCGCGCCTCCCGGTTCGCCGTCCGGATCCGTTTTTTGAGCAGCTCGACGAAGAGCGCCAGGAACGGCAGGACGGAGAAGACGACCAGGGCGAGACGGATGTCCATCCACAGGAGGATCGCCGCCGTGCCCGCCAGGACCGCCGCGTCGCCGACCGTCGACACCAGCCCGGAGGAGATGAGTTCCTGGAGCGCCTCGACGTCCGAGGTCAGGCGGGTCATCAGGCGCCCGGTGGGCGTCCGGTCGAACCAGGCGACCGGGAGCCGCTGCACGCGGGAGAACATCTCTTTCCGGATCGACAGGATCACCCGCTGTCCCAGGACGGACACGGCGTACATCTGCAGGTAGAGGAACCCCATGGCCCCCGCGAGCGCCGCGAGGTAAAGGAGGATCCAGCCCGCCATGCCGGGAAGGACCCCGGGAGTCACGTGACGATCGATGACGATCTTGATGATGTAGGGGCCCGCCAGCTGGCAGGCGGTTCCCAGGCCAAGCGCCGCCAGGGCGCAGCCAAGGATCCCCCGGTGCGGGATGACGTACCGGAGCAGGCGCCGCAGGAGGCGCCAATCGATCCCCCGCGTTTCCGCCCGGTCCTCCAGGAAAAACCCGTCCGTGGGGGGCTTCATGTCGACTCTTCCAGCTCGCGCGCGAGCATCTGGCGGGAATACAGGTCGAAATAGCTCCCCCGCAGGGAAAGCAGCCGGTCGTGCGTCCCTTCCTCCGCGATCCGGCCCTTGTCGAGGACGAGGATCCGGTCGCACCGGGAAAGCGACGCCATCCGGTGCGTGCTGAACAGCACCGTCCCGCCTCCCCTCGCCTTCAGGATCTCTTCGAAGATCTCCCGCTCCGTCTCCGAGTCGACGGCGGAAAGCGCGTCGTCCAGCAGGAGGACCGGCCTATCCCCGCACAGCGCCCTGGCGATGGTGACCCGCTGCTTCTGCCCGCCCGACAGGGAGATCCCCCGTTCGCCGACGACCGTTTCCATGCCCTTCGGCAGTTCCCCGATCTCGTCGAGGAACCGCGCGGCGCGGGCGGCCTCCCTCGCCGCCGCGGGGTCCGGAGCGTCCTTTCCCATGCAGATGTTCTCCAGGAGGGTGTCGGAAAAAAGGAACGGGTCCTGGGCCACCAGTGCGACGCGCCCGCGCCGCTCCTCGAGCGGGATATCCGCCGCGTCCCTGCCCTCCCAGAAGATGGTTCCCTTCGGCGCGGGATAGAGACCGGCCAGCAGGGAGAGAAGCGTGCTTTTCCCGCCTCCCGTGGGCCCCACCAGCCCCACCACCTCCCCTGCCTCCACCGTGAAGGATACGTCCCGGAGGACCGGCTCGCCGCCCCCTCCTTCATGCGAAAAGGCGAGCCCCCTCACCTCCAGCAGCTGCTGCCGCCGCGGCAGCGGACGAGCCTCCGGGCGAGGTTCCTCCGCCGTCGCCGCGAACGGCTCCGGGCCGCTTTCGGGAAGCTCCGCGGGCAGGAGAAGGTACTCGTTGATCCTCCCCATCGCCGCGTTCCCCCGCTGGAACAGGTTGATCACCCACCCCATCGCCATCGTGGGGAATGCGAGCATGGCGAGGTAGGCGTTGAAGGCGACGAATCCTCCCAGGGTCAGCTCCCCGTGGACCACGGCCCGCGCGCCGAAGTACAGGACGAGGGCGACCCCCGCGCCGGCGAGGAACCCGATCGCCCCGTGGAACTTCGCCGAAGTCCTCGCCACGTCGAGGTTGCGGAGGTAATAATCGCGGCAATTCCCGTCGAACCGTTCCTCTTCCCTCGCTTCGAGGGTAAACGCCTTCACGAGGCGGATCCCCGACAGGTTCTCCTGCAGAGTCCCGTTCATGGACGCGAGCGACTCCTGGATCTCCCGGTGCTGCCGGTGGAAGGCGCGGCCGTATTCCCGGGAAACGATCACCACCAGCGGCGCGACCAGGAGCGAAAGGCCGGTCAGCGCGGGGCTGATCCTGAGCATGAAGGCGATCGCGATCAGCCAGGTGATGCACGTCCCGACCAGCATGAGCAGCCCGGGGCCGAGAAGAAGCCATACGGCGGAGAGGTCGTTCGTCAGGCGGGACATCACGTCCCCCGTCGGGGTGCGGTGGAAGAACGGCAGGGGCAGCCGGATCACGTGGGAAAACAGGCGCCGCCGCACCCCCTTCTCGACCTCGCGGGCCGCGAAGAGCAGGGAGCGCCGGGAAAGGTACCGGAAAAACGCGTGGAGGACCGAAAGGAGCGCCATGAGCCCGACGGCCCGATGGAGCGTCGCGGCGGAAACGGCGTCGACGGCGTCCCGGATCATCCAGGGCACGAACAGGCCGAAGACCGAGGAGAGCGCGAGCCCCGCGAAGCACAGCGCATACGCCCGCCGATGGCGGGCCAGGTGCGGTCGGAGGGCGAGCAGGTCGCGGATTTTGCCTATCTCCCCATCGGGAAAGGATCCGGGACGAAGCAGAGGACGAACAGGACCGCCGCGACCGCGCCGGCCGCCCGGCGCGCCGGGGAAAGCGGCGCCTCCTCGCACATGGGCCTCGGGTGCCCCGTGCCGATGAAGAACAGGAGCGCCGCCCAGACGAACCACCCGTTCCCCATGAGACCCATCAGGAGAAGGACGAACGGGACGAGCCGGGCGACGGAGCCGAACCGGTCCCCGAACAACGCGTAGGCGATGTGCCCGCCGTCCAGCTGTCCGGCGGGGATCAGGTTCAGCATCGTTATGTACAGGCCCAGCCACCCCGCGTATCCCATCGGGTGAAGGAACACATCATGGCCTGCCGGTATCTCCCCCAGGACGATCCGCGACAGGAGCTTGAACAGGAGCGATTCCCCCAGCTCCGATCCGAGTCCCCCGGTGGTGCGGCGGATTTCCGAAAGGGCAAGCCCCGCCATCAGGACGGGGATGGCGACGATCGCGCCCGCCAGCGGCCCCGCGGACCCGATGTCCATCAGCGCGTTCCGGTCGGGGAAGGGCGACTTCAGCTTGATCACCGCGCCCATGGTCCCGGGGAGCGGCGGGATCGGCAGGAACGGGATGAAGTACGGCGGGGTCGTCACCACCTGGTGCCGGCGGGCGGCCGTGTAGTGGCCCATCTCGTGGATCCCCAGGATCGCGAGGAGGGGGAGGTTGAACATCAGCCCCGGGATCAGGTCGGAGGGGCGCGCCAGTGGGTCCCCGCCCGACAGGAAGGCGCCCGCCACGAGCGTGGTGAGGAACGTCAGCACGAACAGGAGCAACGGCGTCAACTTGAAGGATCCCCTCTTTTCTTGACAGGCAGGAACCCGTACCTGTTGTTAAAATAAGATCATCAAAGAGGAGGTGCGGATTCCGGGCAGTGAAGCTTCTTTCCGACATCCCGCGCGGGGAAAAGGTCCTCCTCCACATCTGCTGCGCCCCGGACGCGTCCTACGGCATGCGGGCCCTGGGGGAACGTTTCGACGTCACCGGCTTCTTTTATAACCCTAACATACACCCCCGGGAAGAGCACCGGAAACGGGTTCAGGCCACCCTCGACCTTCAGGAAAAAGCGCCCTTCCCCCTCATCGTCGGGAGCGGCGGGGAAACGGACTGGGAAGAGGCCGTCCGCGGCCTGGAAGGGGAACCCGAGCGGGGCCGCCGCTGCGAGGCGTGCGTCCGGTTCCGGCTGCTCGAGACGGCGAAGAAGGCCGCGGAGCTCGGGATGCCGGCCTTCGGCACGGTCCTGACCGTCAGCCCGAAGAAGGACGCGGAGATGGTCAATCGCGTGGGAGCGGAAGTGGAGAAGCTCTCGGGCGTCCGGTTCGTCGCGGCGGATCTGAAGAAGAAGGACGGGTACCTGCAGAGCGTGCGGATCACCCGGGAGCTCGGGATCTACCGCCAGCGATACTGCGGGTGCAGGTATTCGCTTCCGTCGGCCGAGGGAGCATGAAACCGAAATCCACGGCAGCCCTGATCATCGCCGCTTTCTGGCTGCTCTTCCCTGGAACGACGGGATGCGGATCGGATCCGTTCCCCGGGAGCATAAGACTTCCGCCGGGCTTCCGCATCGAGACATACGCCAAGGTCCCCAATGCCCGGTCCATGGCGCTCGGGGAACGGGGCACGCTCTTTGTCGGCACCCGGAAAGGGAATGTGTATGCCGTCCTCCCGGGAGAAACGGCAGGGGGAATCCACAAGGTCGTCACGATCGCCCGGGACTTGAACCAGCCGAATGGCGTCGCGTTCCGCGGCGGCGCGCTCTATGTCGCCGAGATCGGACGGATACTGCGATACGACGGGATCGAATCGCGCCTGTCCTCCCCTCCCGAGCCTGTCGTCGTCGATGAAAGCTTCCCGAAAGACAGGCACCACGGCTGGAAGTTCATCGCTTTCGGCCCCGACGGCATGCTCTACATTCCGGTGGGCGCTCCGTGCAACGTCTGTGAACGCGCCGACCCCCGCTACGCCGCGATCCTGAGGATGCGGGCCGACGGAACAGGGCTGGAGGTCTTCGCATCGGGGGTACGGAACACGGTCGGGTTCGACTGGCACCCGCAAACGGGCGAGCTATGGTTCACCGACAACGGGCGGGACGGGTTGGGCGACGACATCCCTCCGGACGAAGTGAACCGGGCGCCCGTGAAAGGGCTCCACTTCGGGTTCCCCTATGTGCACGGAAAAACCCTTCCCGACCCGGAATTCGGCGCCAGAGGGAAACCGGCCGGTTTCACGCCGCCGGAATGGGAGCTCCCCGCCCACGCCGCTTCCCTCGGCATGCGGTTCTACTCGGGGACGATGTTCCCCCCCGGGTACCGCGGCCGGATTTTCATCGCCGAGCACGGTTCGTGGGACCGCTCGACGCCGATCGGGTACCGGGTCTCCCTTGTCCGCCTGGAAGGGAACCGCGTAGCGGGATACGAGGTGTTCGCGGAAGGATGGCTGCGGGGAGACAAGCCATGGGGCCGCCCGGTAGATGTGCAGGTAATTGCCGACGGCTCGCTTCTCGTCTCCGACGACAAGTCCGGGACGATCTACCGGATTTCCTACGAGGGGAAACGCGAAGCGTCCGCCGCCAGGTAATAATAAAATAATCCGTTGAACAATGAATGGGGAACGGTAAAATAGGGAGTCGCGAGGGCGCTTAACTCAGCGGTAGAGTGCCACCTTCACACGGTGGAAGTCACAGGTTCAAATCCTGTAGCGCCCACCATCCTGCAAAAGGAAACCGGGGCTTCCCGTTCCAGGGAAGTCCCGGTTTTTTCCTGCGGAGAGGTTTTTACGGGATCACTTCGCCTCTTCCAGGCCGCAGGCCCCGTCGAAATTGAACCGGTTGTAATGCATCTTCACCGCAGGGAAAACGATTTTCCTTTCGAGCTCTTCGATGCTCGCCTTCTCCGACATGCATTCCCCGAGAGAGTCCAGCCAGGACTCTGCGGATTCCTGCCCCGCGGTAGTGGCGGTCGAGAAGAGAATGGCTTCGATGCGCCCAAGGTCATTGCCCACATCGCACGAAGGGAAACATCCGGAGGAGATCTTCACGCGGGCCCTTTCCAGCGGATCCGATATGTCCTGAGGAACCGGGATCCCCTGGTCCCGCAGACTGTCGTCCCACGCCGCAAGTATGGAGTACCGGAGGCCGAACCGCTTCAGCACCGAAATTTCGATCTCGTCCTTTTTTCTCATAAGAGATCCCATTTCCCGCCTCCTTTCCTCGTTGGCGCCTTCGCCCATGACAATGACTGACGTTCATCTTCATGATAGCACGGTCCTTCGGCAGGCAAAGTATTCCTAATATATACCTGATTATACTAATTATTTTATTCCTATCGGCGCCTTGGCCTTCCCACGAAAAAACCATTTTCCCCCGGACAAAAAAAACCGGGGCTTCCCCTTTTGGGGACGCCCCGGTTTCCTTTCCCGCCGCAGCCCGTCTTCAGGCGTCCAGGTTCTCTCTCGTATCGCAGGCTCCGCAGGCTCCGTCGAAATTCAACCGGTTGTATTGCATCTTCACCGCCGGAAAAACGATCTTCTTCTCGAGCTCGTCGATTTCCACCTTCTCCGCCATGCATTCCGCCAGCATGTTCATCCAGAAATCGCAGGACTCGCCGGATGGCTCGGTCGGCGTCGCGCAGGCCGAGATGAGGCTGGCCTCGACACGCGTGAGATCGCAACCCACATCGCAAGCAGTGAAACAGCCCGAGGAAATTTTCATGCGGGCTCTTGCGAGCTGTTTGGGCACGCTCGAGGGAACCGCGATCCCCTTTTTCACCATGTCGGCCTCCCAAGCGGCAAGTATGGCGTAGCGGAGGCCAAACCGTTTCAGCAACGAAATCTCGATCTCGTCCTTTTTTCCTGAGCTGCGGTTCCCATATTCCGCCTCCTCCGCGTTGGCGCCTCCGGCGCCCCGTCATGGGTTATCCGTTGGATTGCCTCCCGACTAGTTCCGATTCCTTCCTATTATTGAGGGTTACAAACTGGAAAGGGAACGCAATGCCGAAATCTATTGCGGCCTCACACTGTCTTTTATTTCTTACAACTTACCCTCGTACTCGGTCCGAAACATGTTGTTTTTTTACCAGAAATAATCGCTAAAAAACCGGGGCTTCCCTTTTATGGAAGCCCCGGATTTCAACTTCCGTTTTACGAGATTCGTTCAGGCCGGTCCGCCGCACGCCCCGCTGAAGTCGAACCGGTTGAAGTACGTCTTCACCGCCGGGAAACCGATCTTCTTTTCGACCGCGTCGATGTTCGCCTTCGGCCCCATGCACTCGCCCAGCGTCTCGAGCCAGATTTCGGCATCTTCCTGACCCGTGGAGGTGGCGACCGAGAAAAGGATGGCCTCGACGCGCGTGAGATCGGCTCCCACTTCGGCGACGCCGAAGCATCCCGAGGAGATCATCACGCGAGCCTTCTCGAGCGGCTTGCTGACGCTCGCGGGAACCATCACGCCCCGTTCCCGCAGCTTGTTGTCCCATGCCTCCAGGACGGAATACCTCAGGCCGTATTCCTTCAGCACCGCAAGCTCGACCTTGTTCTTGTCGCTGGTAGGGGTAACCATTCTCTTCCTCCTCACTTGGAGTTTATGGCTGCCGCGCCTTGCTCCTTGAGGATCCCTTCGATCTCACGCAGGATCGCCTCGGAGAAATCGGGATACGCGCTTTCCAGAGGTTGCGTCATCTGTTCGCTGAACGTCATGAGATCGAGCACTTCCACCGCGAATATATGGATGTCTTCCTCGGCGGGAAGTTTCATGCCCATTCTTCGGCCCAATTCGAGGGCCGTTGCGAAATTCACGTCGTGGATATTGTTGAGGTTCATCGTATCACGGAGCGCTTCCGCCGTGAAACGATGCCAGTCTCCGGGGGTCCCCCCGGTGGTGCGGATGGAATCCATGATGATGAGGGTGTCGTATCCTTCGACGACCTCGATGATATTGAGGCCGCCGACCGAACACTCTTCCATAATGGAAAGCCCGGGAGTACCGGCAAGTTTTTCGCCGATATCCCGGGCCAACCGAACTCCTACCGCGTCATCCGACAGGATGGGATTTCCCATCCCCATCAAAAGCGTCTTCAACCGGCTCTCCTGAGTTCCCGGCCGGTCAGCAGTTGCGCTTGAATTCCCTATAGAGTTCTCCGTTCTTCATGATCTTCACCTCGAGCGGCATCTGCCCGGGGAGGCTGTGGGTCGCGCAGCTGAAGCACGGGTCGAACGCGCGGAACGCCATCTCGATCATGTTCAGGATCCCCTGGTCGGGCTCTTTCCCCGGCTTGATCAGTGCCGAGGCAACCTTCTTCGTGACCATGTGGATCGGGGCGTTGTTGTTGGTGGTGCCGACGATGAGGTTCGCGCTGGTGCAGATTCCGTTCTGGTCGCAGGTGTAATGATGCGTCAGCGTTCCGCGCATCGCCTCGACGATCCCGACGCCTTCGCCGGTGATCTTCTGCGGGACGACGCGGTAATTCGTGCCCGTGATTTCCGGATCGGCGCAGTACTTCTTCAGCGTCTCGGCGTTCTGGACCATCTCGACCAGCCGGGCCCAGTGCTGCGCCATCAACGCCTTGCACGGCTTCTGCTTCAGCACGCCGAACATCTCTTCATACGCTTCCTGCGCCTTCGGCGTGGCCATGCGGTCGGCCACGTTGAGCCGCGAAAGCGGGGTCGCGCAATAAATGCTCGAGTCGATCCCTTCGACGAACCCCTTCCAGCCGCGCGCCTTCAGGTAGGGGAACTTCAGGTAGGACCAGGGCTCCACGTGTTCGGCGACATGGTTCATGTAGTCCTTGGCTTCGTACTTGCAAATTTCCTTCCCCTGGAAGTCGACCACGCGGACCTTGCCGTTGTAGAAGTTGGGGGCGTTGTTCTCGTCGACCAGCCCCATGTTCTGCACGTCGAGCGTGTACGGGCCGTTCAGGATGAGGTCGACGTAATCGGGGTTGCCGAGGACGACGTCCTTGAACAGCTTCAGCGAGAACTGGGTGAAGTCGTACAGCTCGTCGACCATCGGCTTGATTTCGGCGAGTTCCTCGGCCTTGATTCCCTTGGACACGCCGCCGGGGATGCACCACACAAGGTGCGTGAACCGGCCGCCGAGGATCTGCTGGATCCGCTGCGCCTGGGCGCGGGACTTGATCACCTTGCCGCCGATTTCAAGGCCCACCTTGGCGACCACGCCGAGGATGTTCCTTGTGGCCGGGTCGGACGTCGGCCCGCAGACGAAATCGGGCGCCGCCA
Source organism: uncultured bacterium (assembly GCA_963741515.1). GTDB lineage: Bacteria > Desulfobacterota > Deferrimicrobia > Deferrimicrobiales > Deferrimicrobiaceae > UBA2219. The sequence goes on along the minus strand of CAVUIA010000005.1, from coordinate 75,116 downwards.
GTGCGTAGAAATGCGCGATGTGGCTATGGATGTAATGCGCGTTGTAGTACATGTCGCGAAGCTTGTAGGCCAATGCGGGAAGTTCCCCGCCGAAGCAGCCGTCGACGGCCTTCGCGCCTGCCATGTGGTGACTGGCGGGGCACACTCCGCAGATCCGGGTGACGATGCGCGGCAGTTCCTCGATCGGCCTGCCGACGACAAAGCGCTCGAAACCGCGAAGTTCGGGAATCTGGAAGTAGCAATCCTTAACGCTCCCGTCGTCGTTGAGGAAGATTTGGATCTTGCCGTGCCCTTCCAGGCGTGTAATCGGGTCGATGCTGATTGTTTTTGCCATCAGCGGATACTCCTCTGCAGTAATGATCCCGCCATCCCGAACCGGTAGGCGTATCCTGTTATATCCTGGATTCCCTGGAGGATTTTTTCGATTTCCTCCGGTTCCTTGCTGTCGATGATCGAAGCCACGGAGCTGACGATCTTCGCGCCCTGGTCGACGACGTTAGGCATCGGGCCGTAGCAACCGCGGCACGGCATGCCGCTGTTCGGGCAGCGAACCCCGCAACCGGACCGGGTCGCCGATCCGGCGCAGATGATCCCCTGCTCCATGAGGCACTTTTCCGGATCCTGGATGATCTGCCACGGACGGTAGAACTGCTTGACCTTCTTCTCTTCCTTCTTCCGCTGGCAGTCGTCGCAGACGGCCCGGTCGGAAGCTCCGACAACGCTTCCCTTGGGCGGCAGGGCCGCACCGCTCACGATCAACGTGACCACGGCCTTGACCTGCTCGGGAGCCGGCGGGCAGCCGGGGAGGTAATAATCCACATCGACCACGTCGTCGAGCTTGTAGACCCTTTTGTAGAAGGAGGGAATCGTAAGCTCACCGACGTCGACCTTGGTGCTGGGCTGGGGCGTCGTGGTGTTTCCTTCCTGGAGCGACGCGTTCTTCAGGTATGCCCTTTCGAAGATCTCTTCCTTGCAGAACTGGTTCGCCAGGGCGGGGATCCCGCCGATGTGCGCGCAGGAACCGTAGGCCACCATGACCTTGCACTTCTTCCGCAGCAGCTTCGCGATGTGCTCGTTTTCGCTGGTGCGGACCGCCCCGTTGTAGAACACCAGGTCGAGGAAACCGTCGGGCATCGCCTCGATGTCCTTGTACTTGCCGTCGTGGGCGATCGGCCACATGTGTATGTCGCAGGCGGCGGCGATGTCGAGGATGAACTCGTTCGTGTCGAGCAGGGAGACGTCGCATCCCCCGCACGCCGCGCCCCAGTATTTCGCTATTTGCAGTTTTTTCTTTTCCATTGCGTCACCTCTCGACCTTATCGGCATCCAGCGAAACCCGGATCTTGCTCGGTCCCAACGCCCTGACCTTGTCGATCATGTCGTTGATGACTTCCGAGAACCGCTGTCCTTCGCTGGCGCTGACCCATTCCAGGCGAACCCGGTCTTCCTCGACGCCGAAATCCTTGAGCATCGTCTTGAGCAGCGGGAAACGCCGCATGGTCTTGTAGTTGCCTTCGACATAGTGACAATCACCGGGATGGCACCCGCAGATGATCACCCCGTCCGCGCCCATCGAGAGCGCCTTCATGATGAAGGTCGGGTCGATCCGGGCGGAACACATCACACGGATTACGCTCACGTTGGGCTGGTACTTGATCCGGCTGGTTCCGGCCAGATCAGCCCCCGTATAGGAGCACCAGTTGCACAGGAACCCGACTATTCGTGGCTCGAAGCCCATTCCAGCACCCCCTCGATCTGTTCAAAGATCTGCGTATCCGTGAAATGTCTTGCCGTGATCGCGCTAGACGGGCAGGCCGCAACGCAGGTGCCGCACGCCTTGCACATGACGCTTATGATGTGGCTGCGCTTCTTCACCGGGTCGTACTCGATCGCCGAATAGGGGCACAGCTCGTTGCACATGCGGCAGCCGGAGCAGAAGTCTTCGTTGATTTCGGCGTATACCGGGTCCACCCAGATCATTCCCTGGCTGATCTTCGCCAGGATCCTGGCCGTGGTCCCGCGGGCCTGGGCCACCGTCTCGGGGATGTCCTTCGGAGAAGCGCATGCCCCGGCGATGAACACGCCGTCCGTGGTGGTGGACACCGGGTCGAGCTTCGGGTGGCTCTCGATGAACCATCCGTCCTTGTCGCGGCTGATGTTGACCAGGCGGGCGACCTTGCCCGAATCTTCCCGGGTTTCCATGCCGACCATCAGGACCACGAGGTCGGCCGGAACCTCGACCTCTTCCCCGGAAAGCATTTCGTTCAATTTCACCAGCATATTGCAGCCGTCCTGCTTCTTTGCGGCGGTGACGGTCGGCGGATCGTGCTTGTCGTACATCATGAAGACCGACTGAGCCTCGGAGCTGCGGCGATAGAAGTCTTCGCAGCCCTTCCCGAACGCGTTCATGTCGGTATAAAGGTTATTGATGCGGACATCGGGAACCGCGGAACGGATTTCGTTCCCGTACTTCAGCGCGGTCATGCAGCAGACCCGCGAGCAGTACTTGTTGAATTCCGCGCTCCGGCTTCCCACGCAGTTGATGATGGTGACGTACTTCGGGGTCCGCCCGTCCTTGGTCACTACCCTCCCCGCCTTCAGCATCTTTTCCAGTTCGTAGGAGGTGACGACGTTGGGCAGTTTTCCGTAACCGAGGCTGGCCGCCCGGGTCGCGTCGAATTCCTTGAAGCCGGTGCACACGATGATGCTGCCCATCTCGATATCCGTGAGCGCGCCGTCGGCGCCCTTCACCTGGGCCTTGAAGTTGCCGATGTACCCGGAGATATTATCGACCTCCGACTTCAGCATTACGGTGATCTTGGGGTTCTTCTTGACGTGCGTGATCCGCTCGGTAAGCAGGTCGCGCGCCGAATCGAGGTACGGAGACATCGAATCGATCCGGGCGACGTTCCCGCCGAGATGGTCTTCCTTCTCCACCAGGAACACGGGCTGGCCGGCGCCGGCCAGTTCGAGGGCGGCGGTCATCCCGGCGATCCCGCCGCCGATGATCAGCGTCGACGCGTTCATCGGGACGGACTGCTTTTCGAACGGCTGATGGTACGGTACACGGCGAATCGCGGAGCAGGTCAGCGCCTTCGCCTTGTCGGTGGCCTGGCCCCGGTCTTCATGGACCCAGCTGCACTGCTCCCGGATATTGGCCATCTCGAGGAAGAAGGGGTTGATCCCCGCCTTTTCGATGGCCCCGCGGAAGGTCGGTTCGTGCATGCGAGGGCTGCATGCCGCGACGACGACCCGGTCGAGCCCGAGCTCCTGCACGTCCTTGACGATCATTTCCTGGCCCGGGTTGGAGCACATGTACTTATAGGACTTGCAAACGACCACGCCGGGCTGGTTTTTCGCGAACTCGGAAACCGCATCGCAGTCGACCATCTTCGCGATGTTCGTTCCGCAATTGCAGACATACACGCCTATTTTGCATTCGGTTTTCATTTATTCCTCCGGCTACGCGGTCATCTGCTTTTGCGGGACCATCGCGGGAACCTTGGCCCCTTCACGTTCCGCGATCATGTCGGCCTGGACGGCGGCGAGGTACATCGCGTACGGCCGATATGCGAGGTGTCCCCACTTGCTGAAGGGAACCTCGAGGACGAGCATCGGGACAACACCCATCATGTGGATGATGTACATGAAATTCGCCAGCGTTTCGTTGTGGAGGAACCGGAACGCGAAGTGCTGGAGGATTCCCGTCGTTCCTACGTACAGGAGCATATACAGGAAGATCAGGTCGGATTCATGGGAGTACTTGTAGTGGGTCTCGGTCTTGTTCAAGCGGCCGTTCAGGGCGTAGGCCGTCATCCCGAGAAGGCCGGCGGTGGAAAGGTACCCGAAGAGGTGCACGAAGTGCGTCTCGGGGGCATGCATGAGGTGCAGGAAGAACATGATGAGGATCAGCAGCGTGAGGTAGCTGAGCATAAGGACGAGGTGGATGGCCCAGGGCGTCTTCTTGTCGCATTCGCTGTACCGCTTCTGGGTGATGAAGTGCCACGGCAGCAGGAAGGCGTGTTTGATGTAGATGCCCAGGGAGAACTTCAGGTCTTTCCGGCTACCGGTCGTGAACCACCACATGCGGAGGCAGTTGATGACCAGCAGACCGCCGAGAAATCCACCCATGAGCCAGTCGAAGGTGTGCACGTTCCAGCCGATCCCGAGGAACGCTCCGGGGGTGGAGGAGGGAAGGAAGGCCTTGGGGCCGGCATAGATGCCGAAGTCCCCTCCGCCCTTCGTCATACCGAACCAGTAGAACCCGATCCCGGTCAAAAAGGCCAGGAGGAGGATGCCCCCCACCTCGGCCACCCAGGATTCATAGAACAGCTTCGAGATGCCGGTGATGTCGTACTTGGCGGTGAGCCAGCGCCGCATGCTCATCATCGTTTCGCCCGGTTCCGCCTCGCGCGGGCATTGTTCCGAGCATTCGCCGCAGTAGTAGCACAGCCAGGGCTCGAGGTTGCCTTTCAGTTTATCCCCCAGACCCATCTGCAGGTACCGCATGGATTTCCGCGGGAAGATGAAGGGCTCTTTCGAGAGAGGGCAGGTTGCGGAGCAGTTCCCGCAATGATAGCACTTGGTGACGTCGTCGGCACCGTAGTGCCTCAGTTCTTCGAGCAGGTTTGGGTTCGCTCGGACGGCCATGTCATGTCCTCCGTTTCACGCTTGGGCCTGGGGCCGGAAGCTCGCCTCGATGTCGGAAAGCGACAGGGCGTTCCTGCTATCTTCCATATGACCGCTGATAATGCTCTTGAGGACGCGGGCAGCCACTTCCGAAGCCTGCGAAACGGTGTCGGGGATGTCTTTCGGTCCCTGGCAGACGCCCGCCACGTAGATGCCGCCGCGTTCCGTCCCGGTCGGGTCGCCGTTGTAGTCCTTCTCGGCGTACCAGCCGTCTTCGTCCCGGGAGATGCCCAGCAACCCCGCCAGCTTTTCCGTATCGGACACCGGTTCCAGTCCGACGGACAGGATGACCATGTCGACGGGGAAATCGAGCACCTTGTCGCCGATGATGTCTTCGCCCTTGAGACGCATCTGGCCGTCCTGCTCCTCGATCTTGGCCGTGCGGCCGCGGACGAGATGGACGCCCTCCTCGTGGATGCGGTCAAGGAACTCTTCGTAGTTCTTTCCGTAAGCGCGCATGTCGATGTAGAACTCGTAGCAGTTGGCGTCGGGAAGCTTCTCGCGGACGAGGTGCGCGAACTTCAGGGAGTACATGCAGCACACCCGCGAGCAGTACTTATTGTAGTTATGGTCGCGCGAGCCGATGCAGTGGATGATCGCCACGTTTTTCGGCTTGGGGTTCTCGGGAGCGAAGACCCACTCGTCGACCTTCTTGCGCTTGTTGTGCTTCAGGGCCTTCATGACGATATATCCGCCCGTGGGGCCGGAGGCGTTGGTCAGACGCTCGTATTCGAGGGCGGTGATGACGTTGGGCAGCTTTCCATACCCGTACCGTTCGATCTTCGCCGCGTCGAAAACCTGGTAGCCGGTGGCGACGATGATGTTGCCGACCGTGATTTCGACGACCTCGTCCTGGGCGTCGAGGTGGATCGCTTCCTTGGCGCACTTCTTTACGCAGGCCCCGCACTTCTTGCCGCCGCTGGTGACCCAGAGGCAGGTCTTCTCGTCGACCAGGAAGGAGTTGGGGACCGCCTGCGGGAAGGGGATGTAGATCGCCTTCCGCAAGCTGATCCCGGCGTCGAACTCGCTCGGCACGAGGGTCGGGCAGATCTCGGAGCAGGCGTTGCAGGCGACGCAGGCGACCTCGTCGACCCGGCGCGCGTGCTTCCGCACCGTGACCTTGTAGTTCCCGGGGGAACCGCTCACGCCTTCGACCTCGGCGTAGGTCCACAGGGTGATGTTCTTGTTCTGGCCCACCGAAACCATCTTCGGCGTCAGGATGCAGGCAGCGCAGTCGAGGGTCGGGAAGGTCTTGTCGAACATGGCCATCTTCCCGCCGATGGTGCCGAACTTCTCGACGAGGTAGACCTTCTTCCCCGCACCGGCGATTTCCAGGGAGGCCTGGATGCCGCCGACGCCGCCGCCGATGACAAGGGTGTCCGGATGGACAGGCTTGTCCTTGGGAGTTGCCGCCAGCCCGTAAGGAATCCCGTGGACCGAGCAATTCACCACGGCCTTGGCGCGTTCGGTCGAACCTTCCACGCCCGCACCGTTTCCGACAAACGATGCGAGAACGACGTTTTCCGGATCCTTGCCCGCAAGGGCCATCGCGCGCGTGAACGCCGGCTTGTAGTAGCCCGGGGAATCGGCCGCGACGACGATCCGGTCGAGATTTTCCTTCCTGAGCTGTTCCCCGAGGGTCACAGGATCAAGATTCGGGTTGTTTCCAACCACGTTCACCAGGACAACGCTGGGGAGCTTTTCGGCGTATTTCGCAACGGCCTGCAGGTCGACGCTGTCGGCGGCGCCGATTCCTGTCTGGCAGATGTACACGCCCGTCCTCAATTCTTTGGCCATAGCGCTCTACCTCGTTCCGTCCCGTTCGGTTCAGGGTTGGCGGTCGCATTCCCGTGGATCACGGCACATCTCCAAACCAGCCTTTATTGTCGACAGCATACAACCTTATTGAAACCCCGCAATTTTGTCAATAGTCAATTTGTCAGACCATCAGACCTGAATCTAAAGTGATATTTCATAATAATGTTTTATGTTTTTCGTTACCTAATTGATAATTATTAAAAATAAAACATTTTCAATCCGGCCAGAATAAATCCATTTCGCATCAACTCGGCAGCATGACAGGAAGCCCCGATATCTCCCGACAAACCGGGCGACGGGCGGTGATCTTTCCCTTTGCCGGTCCGGGGCCAATGCGATCGGGAAAGATCGCCGCTTCCTGTTTACTTCCCGTGTGCCGAAAAATATAATGACATTAACGGTATCAAGAAATTCCGTTCTTTGAGGACACCCCGGAAAAGGGGGCAATAACGGTGCCTGTGTTCCTTATAACCCGCAAGAATCAGGGACTGGCGGCCCGTGCGGCCGTCAGGCGGCGGGAAAACAACCCGCCGGGAAAGGGGCAGCCATGGCGATCTTGACGATATCGAGGGAAAGCGGGAGCGGCGGCGAAGACGTCGCCAAGGCCGTCGCGAAAAAACTCGGCTATGACTATGTTAGCAAGGAGTCGATTTATAAGGAAATAGAGGAACACGGGAAGAAATGGCTGGAATGGGTAAGCGACCTGGACGAGCACGCCCCTTCCATCTGGGAACGGTACGACAAGTCCTATACCGCCTACCTGGCGCTGGTGGAGCATTGCATCTATAAAAGCGCGTCGAAAAACAACGTGGTTATCCTGGGGCGGGGAGGCAACTGGCTCCTGAAGGACATCCCCTACGTTCTCCGGATCCGCATCATCGCGTCCCCCGAGGATCGTGCGCGGAAGCTTAGCGAGCGGCTCGGCATAGACATGGAAACGGCCAGGAAAAAGCTGAAGTTCCGCGATCATGAACGGTTCATCTACTACCAGAGGGCGTATCATAGGGACTGGACCAATCCCAACGATTACGACATCACGCTCAATACGAGCCACATGGGGCTCGACGAATCGGTCGAGCGGATCCTGAGCGAAATCCCCGCCAAGGATCGCCTCGCGACCCCGGAAAACCAGGAGATGGTGCGCCGGCTGGAGCACGCCTCCCGGGTGAAGGCGGACATCATCACCCGCTTCCCCCTGTTCCTTCCCACGCTGGATGTCATCCACGACGGGTCGTCCATCGTCCTCCGCGGCGTCGCCCTGTGCACGACAGATCAGCTCCAGAAGCTGCTGGAAACCGCGAAGAGCTCCGCGGGGAGCACCCGGATCCGGAGCGAGCTCGTCCCCCGGGGCGCCTGACGCCTTTGGCCCTCGCAAGGAAGCCGGACGGCCCTTCGGCGCGGCGATCCGCCGCACCGAAGGGTCGTTCCGTCGTGTAGACTTCCAGCGCATGCAGGGAATCCACATATTCTTCGCCACGGACGGTTCCGCCTCGTCGCGGTTCTCGCAGGCGCTGATCCTCGACATGCCGTGGCGCTTTCCGGTTCACGTCACCGTGATGACGGCGCTGGACGTCCCCGAACTGCCTTTCACATCCTGGGCCCCGGTGGCCCGGCAGGCGCACGACGACGCGCTGAACGAGCTACGAAGCGACATGGAGGCCCAGTCGCGGGACGTGCTCGTCAAGGCGCAACTCGCGCTCGAGGGGAAGGTCGCGAGCATCGGAACGCGGATGCACGCGGGCGCGGCGGGCGCCACGATCGTCGACATGGCTAAGGCATGCCGGGCCGACCTGGTGACGGTCGGTTCCCGGGGGCTCGGTGCGTACAAAGGGTTCCTGCTCGGCAGCGTATCGGATTACGTCGCGAACTACGCCCGCTGTTCGGTGCTGCTGGCCAAGACCCCCCCCAAAGGAAAGCGCCGGTTCCTGGTGGCGCTGGACGATTCCGCCCATGCCGCCGCGGTCGTCCGGTGGCTGGGGCAGCTCGAACTCTCCGAGGGGACCTGGATCCACCTGCTGAAGGTCTTCCGGTCCGGGAGGGACTTCCCGCTTCCCGACGACGACGAGGACGTGATGGACGGGGGTTTGTCCGCGGGAAAGTTCGCGGCGTGGGGCGGTTCCAGGCTGGTGCTGGAGGCCCTGTGCGAACGGAAGCTCGATGCGGAGGGCGCCCGCGTGACGGTCGAGGTCCGTTTCGGGCACGAGGTGCCGGAGATCCTCGCGTCCATCCGCAAATTCGGGCCGGACCTGCTGTTGCTGGGGGCGAAGGGCCTGCATTCGCCGCCGAACTGGCCGCTGGGAAAGGTGGCTCAAGCCCTGCTCGACACCGCCCCCTGCTCGGTCCTCGTCGTGCGGCCCGGCGGCAGCGGTTCCTCCTCAGAGCAGTTTCCGGTAAATCTCCCGCATATCGGACTTCGTCATGGGCTTCGGGTGATTGATACCCCTGGGCCTAACGCGATACCATGTCCGTGCGCGACGAATACGGATGCATCCCCATCTGCCTGGAGGAAACCATGGCGAAAGATTTCCGAAGCAGGGACCTGACGGAAGGGGTCGACCGGGCGGCCCACCGGGCGCTGCTGTATTCCCTGGGCCTCTCCCGGGAAGACCTCGATCGCCCCTTCATCGCGGTGGTGAATTCCTGGAACGAGATCGTCCCGGGCTGCCTTCCGCAAAGGCAGGTCGCCGACGCCGTCAAGCAGGGGATCCGGGCCGCGGGGGCCATCCCCTTCGAGTTCAACACGATCGGCGTCTGCGACGGCATGGCCCAGGGGCACGTCGGGATGAGCTACTCCCTGCCCAGCCGGGAAGTCATCGCCGACTCGGCGGAGATCATGCTGCAGGCGCACCGCTTCGACGGCGCGGTCTTCCTTACCTCGTGCGACAAGATCACCCCCGGCATGCTGATGGCGATGTTCCGGGTCAACATCCCCTCCATCATCGTCGCCCCCGGCACGATGGCTCCCGGGGAATACAAGGGAGAAAAGCTCACCACATCGCTGATCCGGGAGTTCGTCGGACGCTGCCAGGCCGGGATCATCTCGGAAGAGGAGCTTTCGGAAGTCGAGCGCGTCGCCTGTCCGACCCTGGGAAGCTGCGCCATGATCGGCACGGCGAACACCATGGTCTGCATCTGCGAAGTCCTCGGCCTGGCCTACCCCGGTTCCGCGACGATGCCCGCGTCCACCAGCGAAAAGCTGCGCGAAGGGATCGTGGTCGGCAAGCGGATCGTCGACCTGGTGAACCGGGACGTGAAGCCGCTTGACCTGGTGAACCGGGACGCGTTCGTCGACGCCGCCAAGTTCGTCCTGGCGATCGGCGGCTCCACCAACGCCACGCTTCATATCCCGACGCTCGCCGCCGAGGCGGGATACGAAGTGACCCTCTCCGACATGGAGGCCCTCTGCGAGGCGACTCCGTACGTCTCCCGGATCAACCCCTCGGGGAAACAGACGATGGCGGACTTCCACCTCGCCGGCGGGGTGTCCGCCGTCCTCGCCTCCCTCGGCGATGCCCATTTCCGACTCGACCGGATGAGCGTGTCCGGGAAGACGCTCCGGGAGATCGCCGACGCCGCGCCGTGGGCCGACAAGGAGATGATCCGTCCCGCGTCGGAGCCGATCTCGCCCATAGGGGCGCTGAAGGTGCTGCGGGGAAACCTCGCCCCCGAAGGGGCCGTCTGCAAGCGTTCGGGCGCAGACAAGGCCATGTGGCGCCACTCCGGGCCCGCGCGGGTATTCCACTCGATGGAGGAGGCGGTCCGGGTCGTGTCCGAGGGGGGCATCGTGCCGGGGTCGGTGATCGTGATCCGCTACGAAGGCCCGGTGGGCGGGCCGGGGATGCGGGAAATGCACCTCATCACCTCCATCCTGGCCGGGTCGGGACTGGCGAAAAGCACGGCGCTGGTGACCGACGGCCGCTTCTCCGGGTCCACACGCGGCCCCTGCATCGGGCACGTGACCCCCGAGGCGGCCCTGGGCGGCCCGATCGCATTCGTCCGGGACGGCGACACGATTTCGATCGACCTCTACGAGGGAAAGCTGGAGCTGGCGGTGGACGCGGACGAGATCGAACGGCGCCGGACAGTGTGGCAGCCGGTCGTGAGAAAGCACCGCGGCGTGCTGGCGTCCTTCGCCGAAACGCATCGCAGGGCGGCGCAAAAACCGTGAACCGCGGGGGACGATGAAGCACCGGATATTGCAGGCGGGAAGCCTTTCCCCATCCTTCGATGCGGCCCTGGGGGAAGCATTCGAAGTCTGCGCCCTATGGAAGCAGGACGACCCGGCCGGCTGGCTCTCGCAGCACGGGCATGCCGTCGAAGGCGTGGCCACATCCGCCCAGATCGGCGCATCGACCGGGCTGGTCGGGGCCCTGCCCTCCCTGAAGGTCATATCCAGCCGGGGGATCGGCTTTGACAAGATCGACCTGGATCTGGCCCACCGTCGCGGGATCCAGGTGAGCGGCACTCCCGGCGTGCTGACCGACTGCGTCGCGGACCTTGCTTTTGGCCTGCTGATCGACGCGGCGCGCAAGATTTCCGCTTCGGACCGGTTCGTGCGCGCCGGGCGATGGAAGACGGGAAAGTACCCGCTGACCGCCAATGTCGGCGGAAAGCGGCTGGGAATAGCGGGGCTGGGGGAGATCGGGCGCGCCGTCGCAAAACGAGCCGCAGGCTTCGCCATGGAAGTGCGCTACACCAACCGGAAGCCGGTCGACGGCGTCCCGTTCGGGTTCGAGCCCCTGCTCGAGGATCTTGCCCGCTGGGCCGATTTCCTGGTGATGGCGGTCCCCGGGGGGGCCTCCACGCATCACCTGGTTTCATCGGCCGTCCTGGACGCGCTGGGTCCCGGGGGGTTCCTGATCAATATCTCGCGAGGAACGGTGGTGGACCAGGAGGCGCTGGTCCGGGCGCTCGCCGACGGCGCCATCGCCGGCGCCGGGCTGGACGTCTTCGCCGACGAGCCGAACATACCCGAGGCGTTGCTCCGCCTGGACAACGTCGTCCTGACGCCGCACGTCGGCAGCGGCACGGTCGAGACGCGCAAGGCGATGGAGGATCTGGTGCTCGCGAACCTGGAAGCCTTCTTCCGGACCGGCAAGGTGCTGACGCCGGCGTTCTGACCGGCGAACCGCCGCCTCCCCTGCCGCCTCAGGACTTCCGCAGGACGAGCGGCTTGATCCGGTCGAACAGGAAGGGGCCGACCAGCGCCAGCACCCCGACCATCAGGATCGTCGCCGAGATGGGGCGGTTCAGGAAAACCATCAGGTCGCCCCGGCCGATCATCATCGCCTCCCTGAAGCTTCGCTCCATCATCGGGCCGAGGACCATGGCCAGTATCAGGGGAGCCAGGTCGTACCTGAGGCGGCGCAGGCAATAGCCCAGCAGGCCGAAGCCGATCATGAGCCAGATGTCGAGCATGGAGTTGTTGACCGAATAGACTCCCACCAGGCACAGCATCATGACGGACGGCATGAGGATGAAGAGGGGGGTCCGGATGATGCTCGCGAAAACCCCCACCAGAGGAAGATTGAAGACGAGGAGCATGAAATTGCCGATGTACATGCTGGCGATGACGCCCCAGAAGAGATCCGGCTTCTGGCTCATCAGAAGGGGGCCGGGGTTGATCCCGTGGATCAGCAGGACCGCCATCACCACCGCCATCGCGGGGGTGAACGGTATCCCCAGCGCCATCAGCGGGACGTAGGCGGCCCCGACCGAGGCGTTGTTGGCCGCTTCCGGCCCGGCGACCCCCTCGATGGCACCCTTGCCGAACTCCCCGTGCTTGTCGAGTTTTTTCTCCACGCCGTAGGAAACCATCGTCGAGATGACCGGGGAGGGGCCGGGGATCAGGCCGACGAAAAAGCCGATGAAGGAACCGCGGATCATGGGCCAGGCCGACCGCTTCCACTCCGCGGCCGTCGGCCACAGCTCCCGGAATCTGACCTTCTGCATCTGCACGTTCGCGTGCTGTTCCTCCGCCGTGATGAGCACCTCGGAAATGCCGAAAAGCCCCATGGCGACAGGGAGAAAATCGATGCCTTGCGCCAGCAGCGGCTGCCCGAAGGTGTAGCGCATGTAGCCTGCCACGGTCTCCATGCCGACGGTCCCGAGAGCCAGCCCGAAGGCGATCAGCATCAGCGACCGCGTGAGCCTTCCGCCCGTCAGTCGCGTCATGATCAGGAGACCGACGAATGCGACTGTAAAGTACTCCGCCGGTCCGAACTTGAGGGCGGCCCTCGCCAGCGTCGGGGCCAGGAAGCTCAGGCCGATCAGGCTGATAGTGCCGGCCACGAACGACCCGATGGCGGCGACGGCAAGGGCGGCCCCGGCGCGGCCCCGGCGGGCCATCTGGTATCCTTCCAGCACGGTGACGACGGAAGCCGCCTCCCCGGGGATGTTCAGCAGGATGGACGTGGTCGAACCGCCGTACATCGCCCCGAAGTAGATGCCGGCGAAGAGGATCATGCCCGCCGTCGGATCGAGACCGTACGTCAGCGACAGGAGCAGCGCCATGGTCCCCAGGGGGCCCAGGCCCGGCAGGATGCCGATGACCGTGCCGATCACCGCCCCAAGGAACCCGAAGAGGAGGTTTACGGGGGTCAGCGCCACCGAAAAACCGCCCAGCAGTCCTCCGAAAATGTCCATAGGCTCCTCTCCTACCCCAGGATCTCGTCGAGAATCCCGAGGGGAAGGGGGACCTTCAGCCAGAGGATGAAGACGAAATAGGAAATGGCTGTGATGATCCCCGCGATGATCCCGGCGGAGATCCAGTTGCGCGAACCGAAGATCCGGATCGCGGCCAGCAGGAAAAGGGCGATGGCGACGGGATACCCGAGAGGCTTCAGCACCAGGATGTAGCCGATCATGAGGGCCGTCAGCTGGACCGTCTTGCCGAAACGCCTTTCCCCGGGCGCGGCCTCGTCCGGCGATGAGGCCGCGTGTCGAGGGGTATCGGGGTTCCGCAGCTCCTGGAGAAGACATCCCAGCGCCGTGATGGTCAGGAAAACGCCCACCGCCATCGGGTAGAAGCCGGGGCCGGGCTGGGCAAGGCTGCCCCGGGGCATTTTCAGCGCCATGTACTCATAAATCAGCCCCGCGGCGAACATCGCGCCGGGAAACAGGATCGAGGTCGGTTTCTTCATGGAAGCATCCCAGGCGGGGGAGGCCTTGGCGGCCTCCCCCGCGTTCCGGAGGACTATTTCGCGGGAACCGCGGCTTTCCCGTATTTATCCCAGAGCGGACGATATATCGTGTCCAGAGTTTTGAACATCGTGGTGTATTTCTCCGGCCCCATGTAATCGGCCGGGAACGCGGTCTTCATGGCGTTCGCCTTGAACTCCTCCGAATCCATCACCTGCTTCACGGCGTTCGAGAACTGGTCGACAATGGCCTTGGGCGTGTCCTTCGGCATGGCGAATCCCCTGGCCGAGAAGCTGGTGAAATCGTACCCGAGCTCCTTGAAGGTGGGGACGTCCGGGAGGTAGGGGCTGCGCTTCTCCGACATGATCGCCAGCGGCCGGAGCCCTCCCCCCTTGATCTGGGGATAAACGACCCCCAGGTTGTTCGAGGAGGCGTCGACATGGCCGGCCAGCGCGGCCTGCCACGAGGGGCCGTCGCCGGAGAACGGGACGATGTTGAAATCGGTCTTCGAGATCTCCTCGAACGTGTACATTGCGAACCAATCGTCCCCCGGGGCCGCGGACACGGCCACGCTGATCGCGCCCGGCTTCTCCTTGGCCGCCTTCAGGACGTCCGCCATCGTCTTGTAGGGACTGTCCGCCTTGACCACGAAGATCCCGGGATCCGTCACGACGTTGGCCACGAAAGCGAAGTCGGACATCTTGTACGCGGTCTGCCGGACGTACGGGTTGATCGGGAGGAAGGGCGTGCAGGAGATGAACACCGTATAGCCGTCGGGCTTCGCCATCGCGGTTTCCGTCGCGGCGATGTCACTGCCGGAGCCCGGTTTATAGATGGGTACGAAGGTGGTCTTCAGCAGCTTCTCGAGCTGCGGCCGAACCATAGAGAACATCACGTCGCTTCCGCCGCCGGGGGAGAAGCCGATCATGGTGTTGATCGGCTTCTGCGGATAAGCGGGCTCGGCGCAGAAGGCATTCGCTGCGAAAACAACGGCCAAAAGGGTGACGACGGCGAGCATGGATCTCTTCAGCATGTGGGATCCTCCTTCTCCTTATGGATATTCTTCTTCGTGGCCGCCTCTCGGCGACGACAAGCCGATCAGGTTTCCCTGACCGTCGAAGACCAGTTCCTGCGGTTGTCCGTTCGCCTCGAGAAACCTGCCGGCCTCCACCTCCGGCAACAGGTTCTCCGAGACGGCGATTTCGTCCAAAGCCACGGTATTCTTGATGCGAGCCATTCGCACGCTTTTTTTATCGAGGATGTTGCAGGTCTTGATGGCCGCCTGGATCGCCTGCCGGTCGTTTTTCAGCACCATCGGTATCTTTACGCTCATGGGAACAGTGGATGTGAGCGCGTTCGGGTACGTATGCTCGAAGCTGAACTTGTCGAACGCCCGGCGGGTCGTGAAATCGAGAATGCCCAGGCCGTTGGCGTTGCCGTGCGACCGGTCGGTGATGTCGAGGACGGCGACCTTCGTGATCGTCGGCCCGCCGCTGACGTACGGCGTGTGGTAGCGGCCGACCACGTTGGTATCGAAGCCCGTCCCGCTGATGTCCTTCCCGATCTCGTCGATGACCAGGACGTCGAGACGGTCGAAATATATCCTGGGATAGAGGCGCCAGGCCTCCTCCAGCAGCGCCGGTTCGCGATCCGGGATCTCCGCCCCTCGCAGCACCTCCAGTCGCGCGGTTTCGTGGTAGGCGTTTTCGATGATGGCCACGCCGCAGAGGATGTTCTTCTTCGCCAGGGTGACGGCGCCCATGGAAAGGATGTTTTCCGCCATGCCGCCGAATCCAAGCTCGTGGCAGATATCGGCGCCCTTCTGCTTGCCCATGCCGATGACGATCATCTTCATCAGCCCGCTCTCGCATTTCCCGCGGAAGGCCACGTGGGGCTTGACGCGGTTGATGACCACGATCCCGTCGGCCTCATGGGCGTATTTGTCGAGGTGGACGGGAAAACCGTTTCCGGATGTCCCGATCTCCACGGTTTCCATGGTCGCGCGGATGGGCGCCCCGACGTATTCCTCGGTGATGCCCATGCCGGCGAGCATTTCGCGCTGGCCTTTCGCCGTGGCGCCGCCATGGCTTCCCATTGCCGGGAACAGGAAGGGCTCGCCGCCGGCCAGCCGGATCTCGGATGCCAGGGTTTTCAGCATCAGCGGCAGGGAGGTGATCCCCCGGCTCCCGGCCGTGATGCCGATCCGGTGCCCCGGCTTCACTTTTTCCAGGGCGCCGCTTTCCCGAAATCTCCGAACCAGTTCGCCTGCGGCATCGGCGACGCGTGGCCGCTCGAAGGTCTGGCGCACCTTGACCAGCCGGGGGATGGGGATCCCGTCCAACAGGTTGTCGATCGCGCTCATTGCCTGCTCCTTGCCCGGCAACGTCATTTCGCGGGAGCCGCGGTCTTTCCGTACTTGTCCCACATGGGCTTGTAGATCAATTCCAGGTTCCCGATGTAGGCGGTGTATTTCTCCGGCCCCATGTAGTCCGCCGGGAAAGCCGTCTTCGCGGCGTTCGCCTTGAACTCCTCCGACTCCATCACCTGCTTCACGGCGCCGGAGAACTTGTCGACGATGGCCTTGGGCGTGTTCTTCGGCATGGCGAACCCGCGCGCCGCCGCGCTTACGACGTTATACCCCAGTTCCTTGAAGGTGGGGACGTCCGGGAGGTAGGGGCTGCGCTTCTCCGACATGATCGCCAGGGCCCGGAGCGTTCCCGCCTTGAGCTGGGGGTAGACGATCCCCAGGTTGTTCGAGGAGGCGTCGATGTGCCCGGCCATCGCGGCCTGCCAGGAGGGGCCGTCCCCGGAGAACGGGACGACGTTGAAATCGGCATTCGACGCCGCTTCGAAGATGTGCATGGCGAACCAGTCGTCCCCGGGGGCCGAGGCCACCCCAACGCCGATCGCGCCGGGCTTCTCCTTGGCCGCCTTCACGATATCCGCGAGCGTCTTGTAAGGGCTTTCCCCCCTGACCACGAGGATCCCGGGATCGGTGGCGACGTTGGCGACGAGGACGAGGTCGGACATTTTGTAGCCGGTCTGATGGGTGTACGGGTTGACGGGGACCATGGGGGTGACGGAGACGACCAAAGTGTATCCGTCGGGCTTGGACATGGAGGCCTCCGTCAGGGCGATGTCGCTGCCGGATCCCGGCTTATAGACCGGGACCAGGGTGGTCTTGAGCAGCTTCTCGAGCTGCGGCCGGACCGCGGAGAGCATCGTGTCGCTTCCCCCGCCGGGGGAGAACCCGATCAGGACGTTGATTGGCTTTTTCGGATAGTCGTCCTCCGCGCTGAAGACGTTCGCGGCGAACGCGACGGTGAGCAGCAGGGCGAAAACCAGTGCGGACCTTTTCATGGTGCGCGGCCTCCTTGTGTCGTTGGCTTACTGTATTAGTCGTTTCAGTGCTTTATGGCCACACGCAGCGCCTCCGCGCCGGTGGCCGCCATTTCGAAACCGGCATGCCAATCCTCGAGCGGGAAAACATTGGTCACCAGCTCCTCGGTCTTCACGCGACCGCTGGCCACCAGTTGGATGGCGGTCTTCCAGTCGTATGGGATCTGGGAGATCTCCCCGCGGATGTCCAGCTCCTTCACGATCACCTTGTACGTGTCCACAGGGGCGACGATACCGCCCCGGATGCCGCCGCCGGCCCAGAGCACCCGGCCGCCCTTGCGCACGATATCGAGCGATTCGGCGATGGGCTCCACCGAGCCGCTGTTCTCGATGACCACGTCCACGCCGATGCCGCCGGTCAGTTCGGCCACCCGCTTGCGGATGTCCTCCCTCTCCACGTTGACGACGTGGTCGGCGCCGAGCTTCTTCGCCATCTTCAGGCGGAAGGCGGCATCCCGCTCCAGGCCGGAAACAAGGATCGGGCCGGCCCCGATCGCCTTGCAGACCTGGGCGAGAAGGATGCCCCTCGCGCCCGGGCCGAGGATCGCGATCGATTCCCCCGCCTTGACCCCCATCCGGCTGACCACGGTGTGGACCGAGCCGGCGACGGGTTCCAGCAGCACGGCCGCTTTCGGGCTGATGGAATCCGGCAGGACGTGCAGCTGCCATTCCGGCCACACGGTGTATCTGGCGAAACCGCCGCCCGTGACGAAATGCGCCCTCCCTTCCATCGGGGGCAGCGTGTTGCAGATGTTGAACCGGCCCTCCAGGCACGCCGGGCAGCGCCCGCAGTACATGGTGACGATCTCGTGCACGACCCGCTGGCCGGGCTTCACCGTGGTCACGTCCTTGCCGACCGCCTTCACCACGCTTACGATCTCGTGGCCGGCCACCACTTTGCGCGAGACGTTCTTCACCCCGGTCTTGTCGGCGGCGCCCCACTTGTGGACGTCGCTGCCGCAGATGCCGCAGTACTCCACTTCGCACAGGACGTCATGCGGGGCGTACCGGTTGCTGCCGAGTTCGGGGACCGGGACGTCTTCCAGTATGTGTTCGCCGCTGGGATAGGACACCAGCCCTTTCATGTTCGCCACGGATGCCTCCTTGTAATCGATATGTATTCGCCTGCTTCCAGATATATTCGGCTGCTTCCGGCGTTTCCCCGCGCCTGCCCCGACAAAGACCCCTACCTGCCCGCTCCCGGCGCGGTCCCGCCCATCGTCGCCGCCGCCCGGATCGCCGCCGTCATGCTTCGGCAATCGGCCTTGCCAGTCCCCGCGATGTCGAAGGCGGTCCCGTGGTCCACCGAGGTGCGGATGAAGGGTAGCCCCACGGTCACGTTGATGCCGTCCTCGAACCCGCCCAGCTTCAAAGGGATGTGCCCCTGGTCGTGGTACATGACGACGACGATGTCGAACTCGCGCCGCGCCACGGCCCGGAAGAACACGGTGTCGGGGGGAACCGGGCCCCTCGCGTCGATTCCCCGCTCCCGGGCCAGCCCGATCGCCGGGACGATCTCGTCGATCTCCTCCGTCCCGAAAAGCCCCCCTTCCCCGGCGTGGGGGTTGAGGCCGGCAACCGCGATCCGCGGCGAGGCGACCCCGAGGCGGCGAAGCGCCTCGTCGGCGAGCAGGATCACCCGGAAGACCCTGTCCCTCTTGACCAGGTCGCAGGCCTGCCGGATGGACACGTGGGTGGACACGTGGATGACCTTCAAGGCCTTCGAAACCAGCATCATGGAGAAATCCCGGGTTCCGGACAGGTGCCCGAGGATCTCCGTGTGCCCGGGCAGGGAACAGCCCCCGGCCTTCAGGGCCTCCTTGTTCAGGGGCGCGGTCGCGATGGCGTCCACCTTCCGTTCCATGGCCAGCCGGATGGCCTTTTCCAGGTACTCGTACGCCGCCCTGCCCGCGCGCGGGTCCACCTTCGAGATGGGAAGGTCGGGAGGCAGATTCTTCAGGTCGAGGACATCGAGCGTCCCGTAGACGAAATGCGCCTCGTCCACTGTTTCCACCCCCCGGACCGTCACGGGGGCCTTCACGATCGAGGCGGCCTTCTCCATGATGCCGCGGTCCCCGATGACCAGCGGCCGGCAAAGGTCGTACGTCTTCTTCACCGTCAGCGCCTTCACGATGATCTCGGGGCCGATCCCCGCGGCGTCGCCCATCGTGACCGCGACGACCGGCTTGAGAACCCTCCGGTGTTTCACTGTCCGCCCCTTTCCGGCCTGTCCCGTTTCAGGCAATCCACCGCCCTGCACAGCGCGTCCTCGTCCCCGAAAGCGCCCGCTTTCGTCACGACCCGCAGGCCGTCGCAAAGGCCCCCCTTCAGCAGCCCCAAGGGAATGCCGGGGGCGACTTCCTCGACCACGTTGATGCCGGTGGCGGACAGGAGGCTGCAACCGCTCAACGCGATGTCCCCGCCCGTCAACACCAGGCCTTTCAAATTCACCTTCGTCGCGATCTCCCGGCAAAGGATGCCGAAAGCGGAAGCGATCGTCTCCGCCGTCTGCTGGCTGGAAAGACCGATGGACGCCGCCTCCTCCATGGTTTTCTCGACGGTTTCCCGCCCGTTCCCGGAAGTGATGACAACGTCGCGGCCGGCCTGCGCCGCGAGCAACGCGGCATCGGAACAGCGCCGGATTTCCGCCTCGGCGGTTTCCGGCTCGAGGAGCGCGCACGGGTCTGCCTCGATGGTCTCGACCCCGGGCCGTCGGGCAAGCATCCTCACCTGCCCGCGCGTGACGTCGCTGACGCTGCCGGCGAGGACGACCACCACGCTCCGCCCGGCCGGATCGTCCCTTTCCGGTCCTTTTCCCGGCGGCGCCGCGACCAGCCCCAGCGCTGGAGGCAGGCATTCCGCCAGGCCGGCGGAACCGACCCAAAGGACCGGCTTCCCGAGGCGCATCGCAGCCCGGGCATGCATCGACAGGTGCCCGTCCTGCCACGCGTCGCACACGATGACCTGTTCTCCCGCCGCCATGGCCCTTTCCATCGCCTCCAGGACCGCTGCCGGACCTGCGGAGACGCTCTCGACCCCCACGTGCCCGACCTTCCGCACGGTTTGCCTCGACAACATGGTGGGGATATGGGATTCCGTGATCGGGCACCTGGGATCCCTGGCGAGTTCCGTCGTCTCCAGCGGGTCGCCCTGAAGCAGGTGGTACCCGCCGACGGTGGTCCGCCCGTTTTTCGGGAAAGCGGGAACCACGATCGCAATCTCCTGCCCGCAGGTGTCCATGATCGCGTCGATTTCCCGCCCGATGTTGCCGCGCAGCGTGGAATCGATCTTCTTGAAGACGACGCCGAAGCGCCGGTCCTTGAACCGTCGGGCGGCTTTCGCGACGCTTTCGGTACGCCTCTTCCGGGTCCAGCGCCCGGCTCTCACTGTCGACGACCAGGACGTCTTCTTCGATCGACCGCTGGGTGGAATTCCCCCCCATCAGTACGATCGTCTTGAGCCCCTGCTTGGCGAATTGCACGCCGGTATCGTTGGCGCCGGTCAAGTCGTCGGCGATGACGGCGATCCGCTTATCGTTCTCTTCAACATTTCTCATGATAGTAACGATATGACAGCAAACACCATGCCCTGGGCCCAAAACGATTGCCGAAAAAAATAGTTATTTAAAACGGAAGCTTACCAGTCAATCGACACGCCTGGCAGACAGCGCCCGACGGAACCCGGACCACAAATGGCGCATTATTGAGCAGTACCGGTGCAATATTAGCCACTCCGCAGCTTCCTGCGGAGGGTGGAGCGATGGATCCCCAGCCTCCTGGCAGCCCGAGTCTTGTTCTGGTTTTCTTCCGCCAGCACGGCGGCGATGACGTCTGCCTCGATATCTTCCAGCCGGTCCCCCGGCTCCTTGCCGGGCCGGTCTTCCGACAGGCGTTCCGACTGAAGTTCCAGCAGCATGTCCTCGACGCTTTTCCTGTCAATCGCGTCCCCGTCGGCCAGGATCAGGAGCTGCTGGATCACGTGCTCGAGCTCACGAACGTTGCCGGGCCAATCGTACCGGTCCAGCAGCTGGAGATGCCCGATTTCCATCCGGCGGACCCGGCGGTTCATGTGGCCGAATTTCGAAAGGAAGAATTCCGCCAGCAAAGGGACGTCCTCTTTCCTTTCGCGCAGCGGCGGCACCCGCATTTTCAGCACCGCGAGGCGGTAGTACAGGTCCTTCCGGAACATCTCGTTCTTCAGCAGCGTATGGAAATGATGGTTCGTCGCGGCGATGATCCGGACGTCGACCGGGATGATCCGGTCGCCTCCCACCCTTCTGACCTCCCTTTCCTGCACCACCCGAAGCAGCTCGGCCTGCAGCTTCAGCGGCATTTCGCCGATCTCGTCGAGGAAGATGGTGCCCCCGTGCGCCAGCTCGAACAGCCCCTGCTTTCCCCCCTTCTTCGCCCCCGTGAACGCCCCCTCCTCGTAACCGAAGAGCTCGCTCTCCAGCAGGCTCTCGGGAAGGGCGGCGCAGTTGACGGCCACGAACGGCCCTTTCGACCGGCGGCTCAGGTTATGGATGCCCTGGGCCAGCATCTCCTTGCCCGTGCCGGACTCTCCGCTGATCAGCACCGATGCGTCGACGGAGGCGAACTTCCTGGCCCGCTCCTTCAGGAGAAGGACCTGGGGGCTTCCCCCGATCACGTCGTCCAGCGTGGTCCTGGCGACGAATCCCTTGCTGTGCATTTTCTGGCGCACGATCCCTTCCAGCCTCTGAAGGTCCGTGACGTCCTGGAAATTGGCGATGGCGGCGATCGGGCTTTCCTTCACCTTGACGGCCAGCCGCTGGGTGACGATGACCTTGTCCTTGACGCGCTGCAGGGCCCCGTACTCCGACCGGCCTTCCTTCAGCACTCTCGGCAGCTCGGTGTTCGGAATGATCGCGCTCACGGGAACGCCGAGGGCGTCCTCCGCCTTGACGTCGAAGATCTTCTCCGCCGCGGGGTTGAACAGGGTGATCCGTTCCTCCCGGTCGATCGCCACGATGCCGTCGTGGGAACTGTCCACCACCACGCGCAATATCTCCGACCGCTCCCGTCTCCCGCACGCGGACCTCGGCGATCTTCTGCGCCTCCTCGATCGCCTTCGCGACGGCCTCCTTCCCCGAAACGACCAGCATCCCCTCGATCCCGAGCTTCGACGCCAGCCTGACGGACACGGCGTCTCCGATGATCATGCCGACACCGTCGCGTGCCGCGGCCGCGATCTTCTCCTGGGCGTCCTCCCCGGATTCGACGACGATCTGCCGTATCTTCATCCCCAGCAGGTTGCCGAGGCTTTCGCAGCCGTAGACCACGTTCCGGAAACCGGTGATCCCGATGAGTTCCCGGTGCTCCCTCAGCTGGTACAGGCAGCGCAGGATGTCGTAAGGGGACACCTGGATCTCGACGACCGGCACGTTCAGCGCCTTGGCGATCTGGAGCGCCGTGCCGCCCCGGCTGATGATGACCTCCGCCCCGCCCTCCACCGCCCGCCTCGCGGCGCGAACGCCTTCCGCCAGGTCCCCTTCCTCGACGATCACGTCGATGCCCAGTTCCTCCACCGCCGCTTCGGATTCCAGCTTCAGGTCCGCATAAGGGGCGATGATCGCGACCCGGGGGCCTTTCCGAAAGTCATCGAATCCCCCGCACGATCCCCACGCCCCGCGGATCCGGAGCGGTGGCGGAGATTTTCCGGAACCCCGCTACCCTCATCATGGACGCGATTTCCCGTGCCGTGTACGCCCGGCCCCCTTCCGTAACCGCCACCATGTGGACGGAGAAGAAAACCGGCCACGGCGGGGAGCTCTTTCCCCCGGAAACCAGGAACTCCTGGACCGCCGCCGCGCCCCCCGGCGCGAGGGCGGACCGCACCTTTCGAAGCAGCTTGACGCAGTCCCGCTCCGAATAGGCGTGCAGTATCTGGGAGACCCACACGAAATCGTACGGCCCGCCGACGGGATCCTTGAGGAAATCCCCTCCCACCAGGCGCAGCCGCGCGTTCTCTCCCTTCTCCTTCAGGATCTTCCGCGTGATCCGCAGCGTCTCCGGCCTGTCGAAGACGGTGACGTCCGCGCCGGGACACGCCCTCGCCCATGCCGCGGCATACGTCCCCGGCCCGCCGCCGAGATCGAGGAGGCGCTCGCCCGCGCGAAGGGGAATCTTCCGGGCCACGGCCTCCGCGCGCTCCCGGGAGTTCTCCTCCATTCCCCGGATGAAATTCTCCTGGTACCCGCGGTCCCCCCCGCCGCGCTTTCCGCGGCCGCCGCGGATCGTCGCGGCCAACCGGCCCCAGTCGTCCCACCCGTCCAGGTGATGAAGGAGGATGGACTCCTGCGAGCGCGTCCCGGGCAGGAGGTGCTCCCGCGCCAGCCGGGTGATCCGGTATCGTTTTCCCGTTCCTGAAAGAAGGCCCAGCGCCGCGAGGGCGTCGAGAAGGATGGAGAGCTTCCGGGGGTCGGCGCCGATCTTCCGCGCCAGCGCGGGGGCCGGGAGCGGCCCGTCCGCGAGACCCCGGAACACCCCGAGTTTCAGGGCGCCGAGAAGGATCATCGACCGCTGGTAGCCGTGCCCCAGCGTCAACAGGTCATTGAGGTCCCGAACCGGTCCCATCCCTCGCACCCCCCTGCCGGGAGTCCGGCGATTTCAGAACGGTGGACGGCCCATTCCCCGCATCCACGACATCATACCCCATCGAACGGATCCTGGCCCGGATCGCGTCCGCCGCGGAAAAATCGCCCGCCCGCCTCAAGGTCTCCCGCTCCCGCGCCATTTCCGCAATCCCGGCCGGGACCGCCTCCGCTTCCGTCCCGGTCCCGGTTTCGCCGAGCAGCCCCACGCGGAGGACCCGGTCCCAATCCGCGGCCAGGCCGCGGACCGCGTCTCCCCCGATCCCGGAACGGACCGCCTCGTGGGCGACCGAAAGGGCCCGGGGAAGGTTCAGGTCGTCCGAAACCGCGTCGAGGAACCGCTCCCGGAGCGCCGCGGCGGCGGCGCCGCCGGCCGTCGCTCTTTCCGCGGCCTTCCGGAAAGCGTCCCGCAGCCGCGCCAGCCCCCGCGCGGCGGCCGCCTGCCCGACCCAGGTGAAATTCATCGGGGTCGCGTAGTGCAGGGTCATGCAGTAGTACCGGAACTCGGCGGGGGAGAACCCCTTCCCTCCGCCCGGCGGTCCCTCCTCGAGATCGTCGAGCGTGTACTCGTTCCCCTGCGACTTGGACATCTTCTTCCCGTCGACCAGGAGGTGCGCCGCGTGCAGCCAGAAGGCGGCGAACCGTTTCCCCGTGGCGGCCGTGGCCAGCGCCCGGGAGTTCTCGTGGTGCGGGAACCGCAGGTCCACTCCTCCCACGTTCAGGTCGTACTCGGGGCCGAGGTGCGCAAGCGCCATCGCCGCGCACTCCGAGTGCCAGCCGGGCCAGCCCATCCCCCACGGGCTGTCCCACTGGAACTCCCGCCCGGGCTCCGCCGGCATCCAGAGGACGAAGTCCTCCGGCCGCCTCTTGTGACGGTGCCCCTCCGCGTCCGTCCGCTCCGCCGTCTCCCCCTCTCCCGGCACGGCTCCCGACAGGGAGCCGTACCCCGGCGCCTTCGAAACGTCGAAGTACAGATAGCCGTCCTTCCCGTAGACGGCCCCTTTCTCCTCGAGGGTCCGGACCAGCGCGATCATGTCGGGGACATGCGCGGAAGCGCGCGGGCAGACATCGGCCGGCAGGAACTCCATCCTTCGGCAGTCGCGGAAGAACGCCTCGGTGAAGAAGTCCGCGATCTCCCGCGCCGACTTGCCGGCCGCCCGGGCCGCGGCGATCACCTTGTCCTCCCCGCGTTCCAGCTGCTCCTGGTGCATGTGCCCCATGTCCGTGATGTTCTGCACGGAGAAGGTGCCGTAGCCGAGGAACCGGAGGGTCCGGACGAGAAGGTCCGTGAGGAGGTAGGTGCGCAGGTTTCCGATGTGGACGTACCGGTAAACGGTGGGGCCGCAGGTGTAGATCGTTACCCGTCCCGGGTCCGCGGGAACGAACGGGACCTTCCGCCGGGAAACGCTGTCGCGAAGGAGAAATGCGGCGAGTGTCACATCTCCCGAAGGGTCTCCTTCTCGATCTCGTCGGTCAGGAGCTTCGCGTGCTTCTTCTCCTCTTCCGCGAGGTACAGGAACAGCTCCCGTATCTCCGGCTGGTCGGCGATCCGGGCGTACTCGACGTAGCCCCGGTAGGCCGCCTTCTCGCGCTCCAGCGCCCTGCGGATCACATCGATCGGACTGTCGCCCATGTCACTCTCCGTGCTTTTTCGCGTAATCGTCGAGGGCCGTCTTCACCGCCTGCTCGGCCATCACGGAGCAGTGGATCTTCACGGCGGGGAGGCCGTCGAGGGCGTCGGCGACCGCCTGGTTCGAGATCGCCCGGGCCTCTTCCACCGTCTTCCCCTTGATCATCTCGGTGAGCATGGAGCTGGAGGCGATCGCGGCACCGCACCCGAACGTGCGGAACTTGGCGTCGACCACCCGGTTGTTCTCGATCTTCAGGTACAGCCGCATCATGTCGCCGCAGGCGGGATTCCCGACTTCGCCGACGCCGTCGGCCCCCTCGATCTCGCCCACGTTCCTGGGGTTCATGAAATGGTCCATCACCTTCTCGCTGTAGGGACCGGCCGTCGTCATTATGCTTTTCCTCCCTTTTTCTGCTGTTGCTGATAGTCGAGGTACGTCGGGGACATCTCGCGGAGCCGCTCCACGATCCCCGGAAGGACGTCCAGGGTCCGCCGGACCTCCTCTTCCGTGTTCCCCTTCCCCAGGCTGAAGGTGATCGAACCGGTGCAGATGTCGCTCGGGACGCCGATCGCCCGCAGCACCGGGGAGGCGACCAGGTCTTCCTCGTCTTCCCCGCGAAGGTTGGAGCTGCAGGCGGAGCCCGAAGCGGCCATGATCCCCTTCACGTTGAGGAACAGAAGGAGCGATTCGCCCTCCGCGTGCTCGACCCAGAAGGAAACATGCCCGGGAAGGCGAAGCGAGGGGTGTCCGGTGAAGTGCAGGAGCGGGATCGCCGCCAGCCCTTCCCAAAGCGTCTTCCCGAGGCGTTGGAGGAGCGTAGCCCAGGAAGCCGATTCCTTCGCCGCGATCGCCGCCGCCGCGCCCATTCCGACGATCCCGGGGACGTTCTCCGTGCCGGCCCGGTACCCCATCTCCTGGAAGCCGCCGAAGGACCGGGAGGCCACCTTCGCGCCGTCCCGGATGAACAATGCGCCGGCCCCCTTGGGTCCGTAGAAATTGTGCGCCGACAGGGTGAGCAGGTCCGCCGGGATCGCGCGGACGTCGCAGGGGATATGCCCCGCGGAGGCGGCGGCGTCGACATGGAACGTCACCCCGCGCTCGCGGGCGATCCGGCCGATCTCCTCCACGGGCTGGATCGTCCCGATCTCGGAGTTCGCCTGCATCACGGAAAGGAGCCCCGTTTCCGGGCGGAGCGCCTTCCGGACGTCGCCCGGGTCCACCAGGCCGTCCCGGTCGACCGGGACCAGCGTCACCTCGACGCCCGCGTTCCGCAACGGGATGAGGGCGTTCATGACGGAGAAATGCTCGATCTCGGAAACGACGACATGGCGTTTCCCGGAGGCCTCGAGGGCTCCCAGGATCGCCAGATTGTTCGATTCGGTGGCGCCGGAGGTGAAAACGATCTCGGGCGGCTTCGCCCCGACCAGCGCGGCCACCTCGCCCCGCGCCCGGTCCACGGCCCGGACGGCCGCCTGCCCCTGCTCGTGGATATGGGAGGAGGGGTTGCCGTACCATTCGGTGAGGAACGGCATCATCGCCTCGAGGACCCTCGGGTCGAGAGGCGTCGCGGAGATGTGATCGAAGAACGTTTTCGCCATGGGCTGCACGCCCGCGTCACGGCTCGACATCATGCCGCCTCATCATGTCCCGGATGAGATCCATATGCCTGCGCTCCTCGGCCGCCAGATACTCGAACATGGCCTTCACGCCGGGATCCGTCGTCTCCCCGGCGCTTTTCCCGTACTCCTCGTAATTTTCCTTCTCGAACCGGAACGCCACCCGCAACGCCTCGATCATGGACCACTCGGCCATATCCGCACCCCCACCACGATCATACCAACAATACGTCGGCGGTCCTATTCCGGCAGGATCGCCACCGCCCGCAGCGGGGAGCCGGTCCCCTTCCGGATCTTCAGGGGAAGGGCGATGAACGTGAATCGTTTCCCCACGACCTTGCCGAGGTTGCACAAGTTCTCGATGTGCGTGACCCTTCGCTCCGAGCAGACGGTATGGCACGGATAGCTCTTGTCGTACCACATGTCCGGGCTGGACGAATCGACACCGAAATTCACGCACCCCCGGTCTATGATGTATTCCGTCCCTTCCCGATCCAGGCCGGGATAATCGGTCATGTACTGCGGGGTCCCGTAATAGCGTTCGTACTGCGCCGTGTAGAAGAGGATGGTGTCTCCCTTCCGGATATCGAGGTTCCACCGCTTGAGCTCCTGCTCGATCTTCTCCTTCCCGAACTGCGTCTTCTGTGGAACATCGCTCACGTCGAGGCAGATCGCGGAGGTGACGCAGTTCTCCAGCGGGATCTGGTCCACGGAGGGGGCGTCTGGATCCCTTGAGAGATGGCTGACGGCATCGATGTGGGTCGGGCCGTGATCGCAGAACATGATTCCCCGGGTTTCGTACGAAAAGCCGGTACCAAGCTGCTTTTGACACTCCTCGTGGGAAAGGTGGGTCCAGACGACCGTCTTCAGGTGGCCCGGGTACACCGGCATCCCCTGGTAGATCTCCTGGGACAGGTCAATGATCTTGCCGCTGAACATGTCTTCCTCCTTCACCTTGTTTGATTTCGGAATGCAGCTCCCGGTTTCCTGTCGGCAGATTTCCGAACTCCTCCACAACGGCGTCGGCGAACGCCGGATCGTTCACGTGGAGGGGGAGAAGCCGGACCGGGACCGAGGGATCGAGCATCTCCTGAAGCCCCTTCACGAATGCCAGGACGCCCTGCGGGTTGTACAGCGGCCTTCCTTCGTGGTTCGGGTGGGAGAATCCCTTGAGGGGGACGAGCACCACGGCCTTTCCCCTGGCACGGTTGAGTTTTCCGGCGACCGTGCGGCCCACCTGCCGCATCTCCCGGACGGACGGCTGGACGAAGGTCATCTCCGGGTTGTGCTGCATCGTCTTGCGTTTCCTGAAGGCGCTTTTCATCCGGTCGAAGGATCCCGTGACGATGTAATCGGTGCTGCCGGGCACGACCACCTGGGGAATGCCCCGGTCGCCGGCCGCCTCCAGGCGACCGGGGGCCGCGGCGTGGTCCCCGCCGGCCGCTTCGTCGGTCAATTCATGCAGGGTGAGGTCGACGACCCCTTCGAACATCCCCTGGCGGATCATCCGCTCCATCGCCTCGCCCCCGACGCCGTTCGGGTGGAAGGCGACGACCTCGTACCCGCGGGCCGAAAGGAGGGAGACGATGCGCATCCCCGCCGGTGTCGTCGTGCCGTAGATCGTTATCGCGACCCGGGGCCGGCGGCCGGACCGGACCGCGCCGCTCCGCAGCATGCCGGCGACAGCGCCCGCCGCGTTGGAGAGCACCTGCTTGAGAATGGGGTTGAGGCCGAAGAAGTCGACGACCGAATGCATGAGGGTGATGTCGCTCGTCCCGACGTATGGACCGAAAGAACGGTTTCCCGAGGCCATGGTGGAGAGCATGACCTTCGGCACCCCGATCGGCAGGCCGCGCATCACCGTCGTCCCGATCATCGTCCCCTGGGCGCCCCCGATCGACAGCACTCCGTGGATTCGCCCCCGGTCGTACAGCGACCGGGCCAGTTCTGAGGCCCCCCGCATCATGGTCCCGATCGCTTCCCCCTTCCGGTCCGTCCCGGCGACCTGATCGATGGTGCGACCCCCCGCCTCGGCGACCTGCCCGCGGCGGATGTCCCCCTCCCCGTGCGGCGACGGGAACACGCCGACGTCCATCAAAAGGGTGCGGACCCCCATCCGCTCCAGAACCTCCCGAAGGTAATTCGCCTCCGGGCCTTTCGTATCGAGCGTGACGACCAGCAGGACGGTCTTTTTCATGTCGTGTAGTCGATCAGCCGCGCGGCAAGCGCCGTCTTGGCCGTTTCCTCGGCCGATTCCGCGAGAAGATGGGCCCCGGTGAGCGTCTCCCCGATCGCGACGAGCCCATGCCCTGCCAGCAGGACCAGGCGGACTTCCACATCCCGGAAGGCCTCGACCACGGCGTCGGCCAGTTCCCGGGAACCGTCCGGCAGTTCGCGGACGACCGGCATCCTGGGGAAGTACCGCCTCGCATGGATCGTCACCGGCGGGATGGGGATCCCCCTGACGGCGAACGCGGTCGCGAACGGCGCGTGGTAATGGACGATGCCCCCGATCTCCGGCCGCGCCCGGTAAATGCCCAGGTGCAGCGCCGACTCCTTGGAAGGCTTCCCGGTTCCGGACAGGAGCTCGCCGGCCTCCGAGAGCACGACGATGCCGCTTTCCCCGAGCCCGTAAAGGGAGCACCCGCTCGCCTTGAGGAGGATCCGGGGGCCGCAGCGCAGGCTGAGGTTGCCCCCCGTTCCCGACTGCAGCCCGAGCTCCGAGGCCCGCCGGGCGATCCCGACGAACTCCCCGACCGCGGCTTGCAGGTCCGGCGTCGATCCGCTTTGTGTCATGGCGTCAGTTCTTCTATTAAGGATAGGACTTGCGCTGGAACACCCTGCAGTCGTGCCCCGGCAGGACGATGTCGGCGCGTTTCCGGATCTCCTTGAAGCTGTTCCACATGTCGAAATAGTTGACGTACCGCCCGATGGGGATGAACTCCAGCAGGTGCTCCGGGTCGCCCTTCAGGTTCTCCTCGACGAAGACCGCGTCCCCGGCGATCACGATCGTACCGGCCGTGCGTCCGGACGGCGACGGACTGGTGGCCGACGGAATGCCCGGGGGTGGGGAAGAGGGTGATGGAGTCGTTGTAGGAATACTCGCCGTCGACCGTGATGAAATCGCAGCCCGCGAAGGGCGGCTCGATCCCGAGGATCGGAGCTTCGTACGACCGGTAGTAGGGAGGCAGCGTGGGGTCGAGGGCGAATTCCAGCTCCCGCGCCTGCACGTAGAAGTCGGCGTTGGCGAACAGCTTCATGTTCGAGCAGTGGTCCCAGTGGAGGTGGGTGAAGATCACGGCGCCGATGTCCTCGGGGCGGACCTGCGCCCGGCTCATCAGCTGATGGTCGATCCTGCCTCCCTCCGGCTGCACGGCCTGGTGGTGCCACCGGTTCGCCCTCTCCGTGTCGCACATGCCGGTGTCGACCAGGATGTGCTCCGCGCCGTTCGTGACGCAGCCAGGCGGTCGACGGGATGCCGACGGTCGTCCCGTTCCCCCGACCCATCGTGCAGTAGACCCCCTGGTCCACGAAGATGGTTCCCGTGTTCAGCGGGATGATCCTGTAATCCATGGGCCTCCCCTCATATTTTCGCTCCGAGGCAGCGCTCCACCTCGTCCATGCGGGTGCTCGAGTTCCTCGAGCGTCCCGTGCAGGCGGATCTCCCCCTTCTCCATGATATACGCCCGGAGGTTGCTCGGACAGACGCATCGCCGCTTCGGCGTGCTGCTCCACGAGGAGGATGGTCACGCCGTCCTCCTGGAGCTTCTTGATGATCTCCATGATCTCGTGGACGATCTTCGGCGCCAGCCCCTCGCTCGGCTCGTCGATGAGCATCAGCTTCGGCTTCGCCATCAGCCCCCGCGCGATGGTGAGCATCTGCTGCTCGCCGCCGGAGAGCTTGCCGCCGTCCTGCCGGAGCCGTTCCTTGAGGCGGGGGAAATACCCGAAGACGGTCTCGAGCATCCCCTCCAGGTCCTTGTCCTTCCCCCGGACCAGGGAACCCAGCCGCAGGTTCTCGTACACCGTGAGGTTGGGGATGACCCGCCGGTCTTCGGGAATGAGCGAGATGCCCTTGCGGGCGATCCGGTGGGGCGGCAGCCCGGCGATCCCCTCGCCGCGAAAACAGGACCTCCCCGCTCCGGGGGGCCTGCACGCCCATGATCGTCTTCATCGTCGTCGTCTTGCCGACGCCGTTGCGGCCCGAGGAGAACGACGATCTCCCCTTCCTTCACCTCGATGGAGATGTCGTGCAGGATGTGGCTGTACCCGTAGTAGGTGTTGACGTTCGCGAAGGCTAAGCATATTTCTCTTCCCCCAGGTACACCCTCTGCACCTCCCGGTTGTCGCTCACCTCCTGCGGCGTCCCTTCCGCGAGGACCCTGCCCTCGTTGAGCACCAGGATCTCCTCGGAGATCCCCATGACCACGCTCATGTCGTGCTCCACGAGGACGATCGAAAGGTTCAGCTCCCGGTTCAGCCTCTTGATCAGCCCGGCGCACATGGCGGTTTCCGCGACGCTCATCCCCGCCGTCGGCTCGTCGAGGAGCAGGACCTGCGGCTCGGTCGCGAGGGCGATCCCGATCTCCAGGTAGCGCCGCTCCCCGTGGGAAAGCGTGGAGGCGAGCCAGCTCCGTTTCTCGAGCAGCTCGACCTGCCGCAGGATGTCGAGCGTCCTTTCGTTCAGCGCGGAAAAGGAATGGGTCGTCCGCCAGAAGTTGAAGGCGCTGACCCTGGACTGGGCCGCGATGCGGACGTTCTCGAACACGCTCAGGCCAGGGAAGATCTGCGTGATCTGGTAGGTCTTCGTGATCCCCAGGCGCGAGGTCTGGTACAGCGACAGACGGGTGATGTCCCGGTCCCGGAAGAACACCTTCCCGGAGGTCGCCTCGTGGACCCCCGCGATCAGGTTGAACAGCGTGGTCTTTCCCGCGCCGTTGGGGCCGATGATCGACTTGAGCTGCCCCTGCTTCAGGGTGAAGTCCACCCCGTCGACGGCGTGCAAGCCCCCGAAGTGCTTGGAGATCTTCTCTGTCCTCAGCAGCATGCCTCTACCCTTGCGCCGGTGCGGTCGCGGCCTGCTTCTGCAGACGGGCCATTTTCCGGTTGTTGAGTATTGTACGGATGGTGCCCATGATGCCGCCGGGGAACAGCAGGATGATCGCCACGAAGATCGCGCCGACGAAAAGCTCCCAGCGCGGGGTGAAGAGGCTGATCGTGTTCTGGAGGAAAAGGAACACCGCGGCGCCGACCAGGGGGCCGAGGAACGTGCCCTTCCCTCCGAGGATGGTCATCATGACGATGGTCCCCGACGTGAGCCAGAACAGCGTCGTCAGCGGCACGTAGTTGAGGTACAGCGTGTTCAGCGAGCCGGCAAGCCCGCCGTACAGGGCCGACAGGACCAGGGTGAAGAACTTGACCAGCGTGGTGTTGTATCCGCACGCCTTCGCCCGCTCCTCGTTCTCCCGGAAGGCCCGGAGCAGCTTCCCGAACGGCGACTGGAGGATCCTCCAGGTCAGGTAGAGCATGACCGTGGTGAATCGCGAGGATGAAATAGTAGATCGGGACCGGCTTGTGCAGCGGGAAGGAGAAGACCTCCGCCAGCGGGATATGGGTCAGCCCGTCCTCTCCCCGCGTGATGTGCTTCAGCGGGGACAGCGCGAGGAAAAAGAGCATCTGCCCGAAGGCCAGCGAGATCATGGCGAAGTAGACGCCGCGCCGGCGGATGGCGAGCGCCCCGATGAAGCATGCCAGCAGCATCGGGGCGGCGACCCCGATGGCGATCGCCGTCCAGATGCCGACGTTCCAGTACCGCATGGCGAGCCCCGCCGCGTAGGCCCCCAGGCCGAAGTACGCGGCGTGGCCGAAGGAAAGCACCCCCGTGTACCCGAGGAGGAGGTTGAACCCCATGCCGAAGATGCCCCAGATCAGGATATCCGTCGCCAGCGGCACGGAGATGACGAAGGGCAGCACCGCGAGGACCAGCGCGGTGCCCCAGACCACGGTCGGCCGCGGCTTCGGGTCCACGTCTCGCAGCAGCAGTTCCCTGTTTTCCATCGGATCCGTCATCGCTCGGCCCCTTGCTATTCTCTTCCGCTTTCCCCGAACAGTCCCCGGGGCCGGATCAGGAGGATGACCGCCATGCAGAAGTACATGGCCACGTTGGAATATTCCCCGGCGACCAGGGACGTGAACGCGACGATGACCCCGATCAGCAGGCCGCCGACGATGGCGCCGCCGAGGCTCCCCAGCCCCCCGACCACCGTCACGACGAACGCCGTCATGGTCATCTCCACCCCCATGTCGGGCGTGGCCGCCAGCATCGGGACCGCGATCGCCCCCGCGAGGGCGGCGAGCCCCGTGCCGAGGGCGAAGCCGATCGTCCATATCCGCGAGGTGTTCGTGCCCAGCACCTGGACCATCAGGCTGTCCCGCGTCGCCGCCCGGATGATCATCCCGAGGTCGCTCTTCTTCAGGAAGAGCCACAGGGAGATCAGGATGACCAGGGTGAAGACGATGATGAACAGTCGGTAATTCGAAAGGATCAGGGGGCCCGCCAGGGTCGCGCCGCTGAGTCCCTCGGGGTAGGCGACCGGCTTGCCGGTGAGGCCGAATACGATCTTCACCAGGTCCGGGATGGCCACCGAAAGCCCGAAGGTGAGCAGCAGCGGGAGGAGCGGGTCCTTGCCGTACAGCGGCTTCAGGAGGAACCGCTCGATGAGAACCCCGACGAGGGCGACGATCACCACGGCGCTTACGATGCCGACGGCGAAGCTGCCGGAGAGGCTGACGGCGACGAACACCGCGTAGGCACCGAGCATCGCGAACGTGCCGTGGGCGAAGTTCACCACGTCGAGCAGCCCGTAGATGATGGACAGGCCGCTCGCCAGGAGCACGAAGATCGAGCCGAGCGCCAGCCCGAAGAACAGCTGCATGAAGAACACGGTCCAGTTGATGTCGCTGAGCATACACACCCTCTCGCCCCTCCGGGGGGGCATACCAGCCCCCCGGAGGAAACCGGCGAAATTATCGGAATTCCACCGCCAGGCGGAAAAACCCGCTACCGGGCGGCGTCTACGGCAGCTTCACGTTGGCGAAGGGAAGCTTCTTTGCGTTGTCCTGGCACGACATGATGATCGAGGAGCCCGGGATCTCGGCCACGACATCCGCCAGTTCCCACCCCTGCGCCCTCTTCCCTTTCCCCCTCACCAGCAGGTAGCTCTGCTCCCGCTGGTGGTCGCACGCCCGGACTTCCTCCGGGCCCTTGGTCAGCGTGTACTTGAGCCCTTCCAGGGCCGCGACGATCTTTTCCTTGTCGGTGACCGTCTTCGCCTTCTCCATCGCCATGAACAGCGCATTGGTCGCCACGTAGCCGGATTCCCCGTCCTGCTCGATGGGCTGGCCGAACTTCTTCATGTAGGTGTCCATGAACTTCTTGGCGCCGGGATACTTGTCCTTCAGTCCCCAGTAGAAGGTCATCCCGCCCATGATGTTCTCGTCGTACGCCGCGCCCGCCTCCTTCATCGTCGTCATGGCGGTCTTCGTGCAGACGACCTTCATGTTCTTCGTGAGGCCGAGCTCGCTCAACTGCTTGATCGCCGCCGTCTGGTCGGCGCCCAGGTTGTTCATCACGAGAACCTCGGGCTTCGCCGCCATGATCTTCGTGAGGTACGTGGAGTAGTCGGTGGCGCCGAGAGGATGGTAGACGTTGCCGAGGAACTGGCCTCCCATCTGCTGGCTCTGCCAGATCCACCCTTCGAGGAGGCTGTGCCCCCAACGGTAATCCGCCGTCAGCGAGAACCACTTCTTGCCGAGGTGCTCGAACGCGTACTTCGACGTCGCGAGGGCGGCGGAGTAGGGGATCACCATGAAGGCGAACCCGTACTTGCCCTGGTCCGACCCGAGCACCATGTCGCTCTGGCAGTACGCGACGTAGGGGATCTTGTTCTTGTTGGCGAATTCGTTGATCGCCAGGGAAATGGCGCCGGAAAGGGTCCCCCCGATGAAATCGCACTTCTCCTCTTCCACGAGCTCCTTGACCCGGCGCAGCGCCACGGCGCCGTTCAGCTGGTCGTCCCGGTGGACCCATTCGATCTTGTTGCCAAGGACGCCGCCCTTCGCGTTCCATTCCTCGACCGCGAGCTGCGTCGCGTTCATCTGGTCGGTGCCGAGTGCGGAATACGGCCCGGTCAGGGGATGCATCGTCCCGTATTTGATCACCCCCGCCTTCGCGTGCGCC
The DNA here is from genome assembly GCA_963741515.1 of uncultured bacterium. Taxonomy (GTDB): domain Bacteria; phylum Desulfobacterota; class Deferrimicrobia; order Deferrimicrobiales; family Deferrimicrobiaceae; genus UBA2219. The sequence goes on along the minus strand of CAVUIA010000005.1, from coordinate 39,974 downwards.
ATCCTCGTTATGAAGGGGATGCCTGCCCCCGCAAGCACCACCCCGCCGACCGCCGCGCCTTTCAGGAAGTCCCTTCTGGATACGTTTCCGCCCTTTTTCTTTTTCACCTTCGCTACCCCCTTCTCTGAGGTTTCCTCCAAGGTGTTACTGGATCGTCCAACCCCCGTCCACATGCAGCACGTGCCCGGTCACCAGGTCGGCGGCGGGCGAGGCCAGGAAGACCACCGCCCCTGTCACGTCCGCCGGCTTCCCGATACGACCCAGCGGGATGTTTCCGAGGACGTAGCTGCGGAACTCCTTGTCCTCGAACATCGGCTTCGTCAGGGGGGTCTCCAGGAAGGTCGGCGCGACGGCGTTCACGTTGATGCCGTGCGGCGCCCATTCCAATGCGAGGAGCTTCGTCAGCTGGTTGACCCCGCCCTTGCTCGAACAGTAGGCCGCCCGCTTGGGGATGGCCACGGTGCCCGTCTGCGAAGACACGTTGATGATCTTCCCGCCCTTCCGCTCGATCATGAGCCGGCCGACGGCCTGGGAGCAGAAGAAGACGGCCTTCAGGTTCACGTCGAGCACCGTGTCCCACGCCTGCTCGGTCACGTCGACGGCGGACTGCGTGATGTTGACGCCCGCGTTGTTCACCAGGATGTCGATGCGCCCGAACTCCCCGGCCGCCCGGGCGACCATGGCCTGGATTTCCGCGACGTTGACGAGGTTCGCCTCCACCGGGAACGCCCGCCGCCCGAGGGCCTTGACGGCTTCCGCCGTCTGTTCCGTCTCGGCGAGGGTCCGGTCGGCAACGACGATGTCGGCCCCGTACGCTGCCAGCGCCAGGGCGATCTCCGCGCCCAGCCCCCTTCCCGCACCGGTCACCATGGCCACCTTCCCGGCCAGGTTGAAATCGGGTCCGCCCGCCTTTACGGTATCCATGCCGGCCTCCCTCTACTTCTTTCCGTATTTATCCAGCCGCGCCCGGCAGGAAATGCCGTGGGCCAGCATGTTTTCGTAGTTGCACGCCCTCTCGCAGACGTCGGCCACCACGAGGGAGGCCTCCCTCGTGGCGTACTGGTACGTGACGGTCTTCACGAACTTGCCCACGGAAAGCCCGCCCGTGTAGCGGGCGGCGCCCATGGTGGGAAGCACGTGGTTGGTCCCGATCGTCTTGTCGCCGTAGGCCACCGTGGTCTCCTCCCCAAGGAAGGCCGAGCCGTAATTCTTCAGGTTGTCGAGGTAGTACCGCCAATCCTTCGTCTGGATCTCGACGTGCTCCGGAGCCCAGGCGTCGCTGAGCCTCACCGCCTCTTCGGGGGAATCCGCGACGACCACCTCGCCGTTGTCCCGCCAGGAGACGGAAGCGATGTCCCTGGTGGGAAGGTCGACCAGCTGCCGGTCCACTTCCTTCATCGCCTCTTCCGCGGTCTTCCTGGAGAGGGAGACCAGGCACTGGCGGGCGTTCGGATCGTGCTCCGCCTGGCCCAGGATGTCCACCGCGACGATGGCCGGATCGGCCGATTCGTCGGCAATGACGAGGATTTCCGTCGGGCCGGCCAGGAGATCGATCCCGACCGTGCCGAAAAGCTGCTTCTTCGCCTCCGCGACGTACTTGTTCCCCGCGCCGACGATCATGTCGACGGGAAGCAGCCCCTCCATGCCGTAGGCCATAGCGGCCAGGGCGTGCACACCGCCCATGCAGTAAATCTCGTCCGCCCCGGCGGCGACCATGGAATAAAGCGTCGCGGGCCAGAGCCCCTGCCCCTTCACCGGGGGTGAACAGGCGACCACGCGGGAAACACCGGCGACCTTGGGGGTAATCACCGTCATGTGAGCCGAACCGAGCATCGGATAGCGTCCGCCGGGGACGTAAGAGCCGCTGGAGGAAATGGGAATGATCTTCTGGCCGAGGTGCACCCCGGGAAGCGTCTCCACCTCGAAGTCGACCAGCCGTTTCATCTGTTCCTGGGCGAAGTTCCGGATCTGGGTCTGGCAGAAATCGATGTCCGCGACTTCCGTGGCGGGAAGCGTCGATTTCGCCGCCCGCTTCTCGTCCTCGGTGACCTTGAAGCTCTTGGGAGCCCACCCATCGAACTTGCCCGAATAATCCCTTACGGCATCGATTCCTTCTTTCCTGATCCTGTCGAGGATTTCGCGCACCGTGTCCTGTACGGCCCGTATATCTTCGATTTTCTTGTCTTTTGGCTTTTTCAGATACTCGGCCATGTGACAATCCTCCAGTACGGTCGAAGTCTCACCGCTTCCGATGTATTGGATGTTATGCTGGTGCGAAGTTTAAACCATTGCCCACACCCAATCAAGAATCTTATGCCGAAACCCATGGCGCGCAGGTTTCGGGGGGGCGGTCGGGACAAGGAACGTTCGATGGAAATCCGCATCAAGACAGGAACGCTCTTATTCGGAGGGAACGCATGAGACCCTTTGGGAAATCCGAAAACGGAACCGGCGCGCTGCCGCTGGTCCTCGTCCTGATCGTCGTGCTTTCCGGCGCCTTGTTCCTTTACTGGAGCTGGCATTCGGGGGCGGAAAGGAACGCCGCCCCGGAACCGGGGGCGCCTTCCCTCGGGGAGCCGCAAGGATCGAGCGACGCCCCCCCGTTTTCGCTGAAGGACGTGAACGGGAACACCTACTCCTCGTCGCGATTCGCGGGGAAACCGACGGTCATCAACTTCTTCACCACGTGGTGCCCCTCCTGCAAGGACGAGATCCCCGGCTTCGTCGAGGTGTACGACAGACACAAGGGGAAGGGGTTCGAGCTGATCGGCATCTCCCTCGACACCGACACGCGGGGGGCCCTGCCCGATTTCCTCTCCAAGTACCGGATCGAATACACCGTCCTTCTGGGGGACGTGGACACGGTTCGGGCCTACGGGGGATTCTCGACGGTCCCGACGACCTTCTTCGTCGGAAAGGACGGGAAGATCAAGAACGTCATCGTGGGCCACATCGGCAGAGAGGTTTTCGACCGGGAAGTCCGGAAACTGCTTTAGCGCGAAAAGGAAGGGGGGGCGAAAAGGTGTCCTTTCGCCCCCCCTTTTCCCTGAATGCAGGCGTTACGCCGGTACGCAGGCCGACGAAGGGCAAACGTTCGCGCAGGCGCCGCAGTCGGTGCACGCGGGAGCGTCGATCTTGTAGATCGGGTCCCCTTCCGTTATGCAGCTGCTGGGGCACTCGTTAACGCAAGCTCCGCACGCGATGCATTCTTCCGTGATTTTGTACGCCATGATACCTCCCTCTGATATGTGGTTGGTTATACGGACTCAACCCGCTCTACGGCAGGGATCCGCTCTTTGAGTGCCGCCTCGATGCCGTGCTTCAGCGTCATATTCGCCATCGGGCAGCTGCCGCATGCGCCTTTGAGGCGCACCTTCACCACGCCCCCGACGACATCGACGAGTTCCACGTCTCCCCCGTCGGCCTGCAGGGCCGGGCGAATGCCTTTCAGTACTTCCTCAACTTCGGGTCTCACGATTTTTTCCTCCTCCGGACTTAATACCTGTCTTCCATAAGATGCCACGACATATTGCACGGTTCCTGGGCGCGGGTCAATCGGCGGAAAGCAGCTGGAAACCCGCCTTCTTGATCGCCGCCTTCAGCACCTTGTAGTTCTTGGCCTCGATCCGGATGATGTTCACGATCTTGTCGGGCTCGTCGTAGGGCGCCGTGGCAAGGGAGACGACGTTCGCGTCGAAATCCTTCAAAAGCTTAAGGAGTTCGAGCAGTTTCCCGGGAAGGTTCGGCAGGACGAGCTCGACCCGGTACCCGGGGCCGTTCACTCCCATTCCCTCGATGAACGCGTCGATGATGTCGGTTTCCGTAATGATCCCGACGAGTTTGCCGTTGTCCACCACCGGCAGGCATCCGATTTTCTTCTCCCGGATGATGAGCGCGGCTTCCTCGATGGGGGTCGTGGAGGAAACGGTGTAGGGACGCCGCGTCATGATCTGCTTCACCTTGATCTTGTCGAGCAGGTAGAAGATCTCCCGGATCTCCAGCGCCGTCGCCGACGAGGGGGATGCCTGCTTGATGTCGCGTTCGGAAAGGATGCCGACGAGTTTCTCCCCGTCCTTCAGGACAGGCAGATGGCGTATCTCGTGCTCCTTCAGCAGGTCCATCGCCTTCTTCATCGAGTCCCCTTCGTCCACGTAGACGGGAGCCGGCTTCATCCTGTTGGCGACGATCATGGAGATGCCTCCTTAAGAGACGAATTGATGAATGGTGGCCCGGATCAGGTGAAAAAAAGGCGGACCAGGCTGAACGCCCGGATCACATCCACGTCGGACACCATGACGAAAGATGCCCCATCCCGCTCCCAGAACACGAACGATTTGCCCTCCCGCTCCCCCGAAAGAAGCGATTCCTCGGGAAATGCCGCCCGTGCCTTGCCTCCCAGGAAGCGATCCTGCCGGAACACGATCAGCAGGTGCCGCCCCCCGTCGTAACGGAACCGCATCGCCGCCGCGGCCTGTTTCCGGACGGTTTCCCGTTCCACCCCGGCGACGACGAATCCGGGGGCGTCGCGCGGCAGCCCCACCGTCACGCCGGACAGATCGAGGATCCTCTTTTCCGCCGCGTCGAGATCCAGGGCCGGGGATGCGGGTTCGGCCGCCGCGGGCGCCTCGTATATTTCCATCGCCTCGTCGGTCAGCGCGTTCAACCGGGGCACGCCGGTCTCCCTGAAAATGCGCCACCCCACGACCGCCACCGTAATCGTCAAAAAAAACAGAACGATAGCCAGGCGAGGGCGGAACTCCATGACACCCATCAGGGAGGATGTCTCGGGCAAGCGGCGCGCCGGGTCGCGGTTCGTCGTCGTAGCCATTTCCACTTTCCCCCGGTGCGGTTCCGGCATCTATCCTTCTATTCTACGATTACCATTCGATAATTTCCACCCCGAGATCCCGAAGAAGCGCGCGGGTGGCCGAATGCGCCTTTCCCCGGACCAGGAATACCTTCCGGCCCGGAATCGCCGCCGCTCCCGGAAGGGCGAGGGACGAACCCGAAATCCGCACCGTGTACCCGGCGTCTCCGCCTCCGGCAACCACGTGCTCGCGCCGGGTTCTCGACCGTCCCCCCCGCGGCTTTCACCAGCCGCTCGAAGATCGACTGCCCGGATTCGTTCTTCCCGACGGTGAAGACGGCATAACCCGATTCTTTCAGGATGGACCGGATGGCGTTGGAAATCTTCCCCGTGTCGACCACGTGCGTCTTTCCGGATGCCTTGAAGACCCGCTCGGGCTGCAGCACCAGCTGGAACGCCCCGCCGGTTTCCCCGATGCGGAGCCGCTCGCCCTCCAAAGGAGCGATGCCGAGGACGGAGAGGGAGAAATCGACCGCCGGGATTCCCCCGCCGGCCGGAATGACGACCGCCACGGGGATTCCCCGATCCTTCTCCTCCTCGTCGACGCCGACAAGGAATCCTTCCATCGACTTCGGGTCGTCGGCGTACGGAAGCACACGGACTCCCACCCTCTGGGCGTACCGGAGGACGGACGCCAGTTCCGCCGCCGGCTTCTCCGGGGTCTCCTTCAGCAGCACCAGGTCGCCCGAAAGAAGGCTCTTCTCGGTCCGCTGGATGACCCACCTGGCGGGAAGCGCGACGGACACGGTCTCCCCGATCACGAGCGGGCGGGTGATCCCCTCCTTCACCGAATGGTACCCGGAAACGCGCAGGATGCGGTCGATCATCTCGCCCGCGCCGCGGGCTCCCTCGAGAGACACGACGCGGATGTATTTCCAGTTCGCCGGGATGGAGTCCCGGACCCTCGGCGGCAACCCGCCGCGGAAATCGATGAGCGCCGCCTCGCCGCCCTGGAACTTCACCAGCGGAAAGTCCGGAAGGAGCAGCACCAGCTCTTCGCCCGAAGGAAGCGGAAGGAACATCGTCCCCTTCTCGATCCACTTCTCCCCGAGCGCGTTGAAGATGTCGGACAACAGGCCCCGATACGGGGAGCTTGCCGGCGGGACGACGGGTTCCCGCTCCTGCTCCTTCCTGCCCGTTTCCAGGAACGACGTTTCGGGAACGGGGGTCTTCGGAGCGATGAGCTCGGCCTGGGGCTTCGCGGCCGCCTGCGCGTCCTGTCCTGGCGCGGAGGCGACGTCCCGGGTCAGGGGAACCGCGGGCGTCCCGGTTTCCTCCGGCCGCGGAGCCGGCGTTTCCTTATCCGCGGGCCGCGGGGCGGGCGCGGGCGCTTCCGGGGCCGGCGGCTCGGGCCGTTCGGCCGCGGCCACCTGCGCCGGGGCTTCCCCGAAATAGGACTCCGCGGGAAGCAGCAGCGTCGACCCCGCATAGATGAGGTCCACGTTGTCGACCGCGGGATTGATCTCCCGGACGGCCTCGATGAACTCCTTCAGCCGCTTCCCCGGAGCGCCGCGGGAGACGTAGATCCCGGAAAGGGAGTCGCCCTTCTGCACCACGTAGGTGTACGTCTTTCCGTCCTCGGCGCCCTCGTCACGGTTCGCCGAAGGGACGAGGATCTTCTGGCCGGGAGTGAGGCGCGACGGGTCTTTCACCTGCGGATTGGTTCGCTGGAAATCCTTGAGTTTTTCCGCATACCGCTCCGGGGTGAGGGTCCGCGACCGGCCGAGGATCTTCCACAGAGACTCTCCCTTTTCCACGACGTAGGTCTCGTAGAAGCTCCGCTTCCCTCCCACGGAATCGGAATACACCTTTTTCTCGAAAAAGATCTGCGGGCGTTCCTCGGCTTCCTGCGATGCCGCGGACCCTGTCGAAAACAGCAGAAAAACCGCGAGGGCCGCCTTCGGAAGGCGCCTTCCCCTCAATACCCCTCCCCCGTGAACGTGGAGACATCCGCGTTGACCCCGACGGTCTTGTACATCTTCGGGCTCTCCCACGGCTCCCCCAGGATCCCGTCGTGGATGGCCCACGAGCGCCCCCGGACCGTGAGATGGCCCCCGGGCTTCCGGAACGGCGTGCTCCCGTCGAGCCGCGCGTGCAGCTCACCCCCGGGCTGGAACTCGTGGTCGATCCACTTCATCTTTTCCTTTCCCTTGATGTACTGGAAGCCGGTGCGTTCGTACAGGATCGCGCTGTTGTACGACAAGGGCTCGAGGAAATAGAATTTGTGGCCCACGCGCTCGAAAAACGCGTCCCACGCCGCCACCATGTCCTTCATGATCCGCATGCCGCGCCTCACCTGGCCCGGGGAGAGCCCCGCCTCCATCGCGCGGATCTCCTCGGGGAGGTTCCGCCGCGCGGTCCCGAAATAGGTTTCCAGGCCGTTTTCGTCCCGGTCGACCGTGAACCGCTCCGCTTCCGGATCGTTCACGATGATGAAGGAGATCTCCATCTGCCCGAAAGGGGAGTTCGACACGTCGAGGAAGTATGCGGCGTCCCGGTCCTCCGGGTCGCGCCGCAGGTCGATCTGGAAGAAGGGCATTTTTTCCGGGCAGGTGATCCGGAGGCATTCCTTGCCGGCCCGGTTCCTGAACGACTTGGGGATCGATGGAGAACATCTCCAGCAGACGGCGCGGAATGAGGGAGGACAAGAGGGCGGTGCGCTCGTCCGCCTGCATCGCGTTTATTTCGTATATTGAGATCGGCAACGGTTCCCCTCAATCCTTTTCGTAAAGAGCGTCCAGAAGGCCCCCGTATTTCCCCACCACGACTTTCCTCCGGACCTTCAGGGTGGGCGTCAGCTCCCCGGTTTCCTGGGAAAAGTCGGTACCCAGCAGGATGAACCGTTTCACCTGCTCGAACGAGGCGAGTCCCTTGTTGATCCCGTCGATCCGATCGCCGATCAGTTTCCTGACCTCGGGGTTCTTCGACAACGCCGGGATGTCGCGTTCCGCGATCCCGTGCTTCGCGGCCCACGCGAGGATCTCGTCCGGCGACAGCGTGATCAGGGCGGTCAGGTACTTCTTCCGGTCCCCGTAAACGAACGCCTGGCTGATGAAGGTGTCGTTCTTGAGGAGGTTCTCCACGTTCTGCGGCGCGATGTTCTTCCCGCCGGAAGTCACGATGATGTCCTTCTTCCGGTCGGTGATCCGGAGGAACCCGTCGGTGTCGAGGACGCCGATGTCCCCGGTGTGCATCCAGCCTTCCGCGTCGATCGCCTCCCGGGTGGCCTCGGGGTCCTTGAAGTACTCCTTGAAGATGTGGCGGCCCCTGACGAGGATCTCGCCGTCGGGGGCGATCCGGACCTCCGTGCCGGGAAGCGCCGGCCCCACCGTCCCGAACTTGTAACGCTCCGGGAGGTTGCACGACACGATCGTCGAGGTTTCTGTAAGCCCGTACCCCTCGACGATGAGCACGCCGAGCGCGTGGAGGAACTCCGCGATCTCCTGGGCGAGGGGCGCCCCGCCGGAGACGAAGAAGCGCAGCCGTCCGCCCATCCGCGCGCGGATCTTCCCGAAGACCAGCTTGTCCGCGATCGGAGTTCTTCCATGCGAGGAAGCCCGGGATCTTCTCCCCCCGCTGCTTGTGGCGGGACACCTCGCGGCCCACACCGAGAGCCCAGTAGAAGATGGCCTTCTTCAGCCCCCCGTCCTCTTCCACCTTCGCGATGACGCGCGCGTAGAACTTCTCGTAAAGCCGCGGGACGCTGACCATGTATCTCGGGCCGCGCGATGGCCAGGTCCTCGGCCACCGTCAGCAGCCCGCGGGCGAAGGCCGTCGTCGTCATGGCGTCCCAGGTGACGAAGTGCTCGATGCGCCCGAGGGAGTGCGCCAGCGGGAGGAACATGAGGAACATCGACCCCGGCGGGAAGTTGACCGCCTGCAGGGTGGACGTGACGTTGAACGCGTAGTTGCTGTGGCGCGTCACCACGCCCTTCGGCGGCCCGGTGGTCCCGGAGGTGTAGATGATCGTCAGGTCGTCCTCGGGGCGGATCTCCTCCGCCCGCTTCTCGACGGCGCCGGGGTTGCCCTTACCGTATTCCCTGCCCCGCTCCCGCAGCGCGTCCAGGGTCAGGGCCTTTTCCCTGCCGGCGGCGTCGCCCGTCATCATCACGACGGCCGCGAGCTTCGGCAGCCGGGCGATGCCCGACATCACCTTGTTGTACTGGGGCTCGTCCTCGACGAAGACGACGCTGGCGCCGCTGTGGCCCAGGATGTATTCCACCTGGTCGGGCAGGTTCGAAGGGTAGATCGGCACGGGAATGAAGCCGCCCAGGATCGCGCCGATGTCGGTGAGGCACCATTCCACCCGGGTGCCGGACAGGATCGCCACGCGGTCGCCCCGCGACAGCCCCGCCGCCATCAGCCCCATGCAGATCTCCCGGGCCGCCTCTCCGGCCTGGCGGAACGTCATGGGCGTGTAACCGCCCTCGCCCGGCACCATGTATCTCACCGAGTCGCCGCCCTCGGCGAACCGGTTCAGGAACATTCTGGTCAGCGTCGTCTCTTTCAATTCGTTATCCTGTGACCTCTCTGGAATGTCTAACGGAAAAACGGTAAGACGTCATCGTATGTTATCATCCCGCGGCGCAGCAGGTCGTGCACAGAATCTACCGCGGAATAAAAATCTTCCGCCAGCAGGGCGGCCAGCTTCTCGTCGAGATCCATGTCCGACGCGATGATGTTTTCCACCGCGGGCGTGAACGGGACAAGCTCGATGAGCGCCATCTTGCCCGAATAGCCCGTGCCGCCGCAATTCGGACACCCCGCCGGAAGATAGAAGGAGGAGTCTCTCACGACCCGCTCCAGCTTCTCCAGGTACCTCTCCCCCACCTGCCTCAGGGACGGCTTGGCCGGCACCACCCGGCGGCACTCCATGCACAGGAGCTTCACGAGACGCTGGTGCATCGCAAGGCGCATCACGTGCGCCAGGGTGAACGGGTCGACGTCGAGGGTAAGAATCGTCCTGAGGGTCCGGTCGAAGTTGAGCCGGCGGATGCCGCACAGCACGATCATCCCCGCGTCCGCCAGGTGGAGCAGCGACGTCAGGTCGTCCGGGTCGGCTATGTTCTCTATCATCAGGATGTCGGGCTCCAGCGACTCCGCCAGCAGGGACCAGTTCCGGGAGAAACCTCCCTCCACCTGGCTGCGCAGGATCTGGATGTACCCTTCGTTCCGGAACCGGTGCCGTTCCTCCACCGTGACCACCCGGCACCCCGGGGTATACACCTGCCGCAGCATCGCGTACAGCGTCGTGGCGCCGCCCTCCGGCCCGGGAGAGGAAACGAGGAACATCCCGTTCCCCCGGCCCAGCACCTTCTGCGCGATGTCGAACTGCTCCGCGTTCAGTCCGATGGAGTCGAGGGAGATCCCCGACCGCAGATCCGGGAGGATCTTCACGATCACCTCGGGGCCGGAGAGCCCGCGGACGAAGCTGGCCCGGCACGCGGTGACGCCCGCGGGGGTCTCGATGGAAAAGACCTTCTCGGAAAGGCCGGAAGGGTTTTCCGACGCGGAGGCCAGCCCGAGGAAGGTCTCCTGGAGGATCTCCCTGCGCTTCAGCGGGGCGGAAAACAGGAGCACGGGCTTGCCGTCCGCCCCCTGGCCCTCGATGACCAGGTCCTTCCCCGCGGGATACAGCCGCAGGCCGTTGATCTCCCGGCTCGCGCAGTGGAGCAGCACGCGCTCGATCGCGTAGCGCATCCCTCCGAGGGACAGCCAGTCCCCGGCTTCTTCCCGGGTGATCGCCCCGCCCGCGATTTCGGAAGGAAGAAGACCCTGCGGCTCCTGGTAAAGCCGCGAGATGATCGCCCCGATCGTTCCCCGGGGGCACACCGCCATCCGCACGGACATTCCCGTCATCTCCTCGATGGAGGAAAAAGCCGAATGGCAGAACGGGTCCGCCGTGGCGACCGTCAGCCGGTTCCCTTCCCTGGAAATCGGCACGAGCTGGTGTTCCCGGACCATCGTCTCGGGAAGCAGATCCGCAAGCTCCAGCGGGATGGAATCGGGTTCGATCTCGAGAAACGGTATGCCGATCGTTTCCGCGAGGATCCATCCCCGCGCGTCATGGTGGAGGCGGTCCCCCAACAGGGCGGCCTCCAGCAGGGGAATCCCCCGCAGTGGCCGCCAGCTCCCTGATTTCCTTCAAATCGGAGGGAGTGACATAACCAAGTCTCATGAGGCTTTCGAGCAGATCGGAGGGACTCGAAGACACGGATAGGAACCCTCCAGAATTTATTTTCAACTTTATTAAAAAGCATGGGGAAAGTAAAATTTTATTCGTCCTTCCGACAATATATTACCGGTGCTACCGGCCACGGAGTCCCTCAGGTGAATCGCCGCTCCCTGTTCGCGATACCCGCCGTCCTGCTGCTGTCCGCGAGCGGATGCCTCGTGACGAAATCCACCTACGACATCAAGTCGCAGGAAACCGACTCCTTGAGGAGCGCCCTCGCCTCCCTGAACCGCGAAAAGGCGAAACTGACCGAGGAAAACGCGGACCTGTCGAAACAGGTCGCCGCCGGGAAAGCGAGCGAAGCGGCCCTGTCGGCGCAGGTCAAGGAGATGGACGACTCCATGAAGCGGCTGGGAGAGGGCCTGTCGGGCTCCCGCGGGACGTACGACAAGGGACGGATCACCCGTGGGCAGTTCATCGACGAACTGCTCGAGGGGGAACGGGCGACGGGGCGGCGGATGCAGGAGCTGTCGGCGCGGGCGGAAGGGTGCGAAAAAGATCTCGCCCGCATGCGCGACGAGACCTCGATCCTCTCCGGGCGCGTCGAGCGGATCCAGGAGGAAGACCGCGAGGCGTCGCTGACGAAGAGCGAGAGACTCGCCCGTGTCGGTGCCGACCTGGCGGAGGTGTCCCCGGAAATCGGCGTCACGCCGATCGGACCCTCCCTCCGGATCGTCGTTCCCGAGAGGCTCCTGGTCGGAGAACAGGGCGCGAAGCTCACGAAAAAGGGGGCCGCGATCGTCTCGAAAATCTCCGGGATCCTGTCGGAGCTCCCTTCGGCGTCCCTGCTCATCATCACGGAAGGGAAGGTCTCGGCGGAAACCGTACGGTCCGCCGCGTCGTCTAACGGAAAGATACCGGAGGAACGGCTTCAGTCCCGCGTCCGGGAAAAGGGCCGCGGAGCGGAGTTCCTCCTGGTCGTCCGGTGACCGCGGGAAGGCAACCCATCAAGGTCTGACGGGAGGAAACGGATGGACGTCTTCACGGCGATGAAAGAACGGCAGAGCGTCCGCAAGTTCCGGAAGGAGGCCGTGGCCAGGGACCAGATCCTCCGGATGGTGGAAGCCGCTTCCTGGGCGCCCACGGCCGGGAACGCCCAGAACTTCCGGTTCATCGTGGTCGAGGACAAGGAGGAGCTCGCCCGCATGAAGGGGATCGTCGACGAGGTCCTGGAGAAGATGACGGGAAAGGAGACCCCGGAGGGCAAGCCCTCCAGCCACAACCTCTTCGCCTACGCCCCCGCGGCGGTGTGCGTCGTCGGGCTCCCCTACGAATCGTCGACGGACAAGGCGCTGCGCGAGAAGGACCCCGAGCGGTTCAAGGTCCGGCGCTTCCAGGTGAATCCCGGCCTGCAGGGAATCTCCGCCGGGATCGCGCAGTTCCTCCTGGCGGCCCACGCGCTGGGATACGGCGCCTGCTGGATGACCGGGCCGCTGATCGCCAAGCCCGAGCTGGAATCGACGCTCCTCATCCGCCACCCCGAGGAACTGGTCGCGATCATCGCCCTGGGGAAGACGGATTCCGCGACGGCGAAACCGCCGCGCAAACCGCCGGCGGAGATCGTCGCCTTCAGGTAGGAGGGATCTTCTCGAATCGGAGCCGGCGGATCCGGTGCCCCTCGGTCTCGAGCACCGTGATCCGATACCCGTTGGCGCGGAACGTCACCCGTCCCTCGGGCAGGTCCTGCAGGCAGTCGAGGGCGAACCCCCCGGCCGTTTCGTACACGGGGCTCGAGGGAATGTCGATCCCGTAGTCGTCCCTCAGTTCCCGCACCGGCGTCGAGGCGGGAACGACCAGCGAGCCGTCCTTCTCCCGCGCGGGAACCTCCGCGTCCGCCTCCCTTCCCGCCAGGTTTCCCAGGATCTTCTCCAGCAGGTCGTCCACGGTGATGACGCCGCACAGCATCCCGTGCTCGTCGATCACGATGGCCATGTGGGTGGGGACGCGCTCGAACCTGCGGAAGAGGTCCGACATGTTCATCGATTCGGGGACATAGACCGGCTTCTCGAGGAACCGCTCCCAAGGGACGTCCTCCCCCGCGAGGAAAAGCGAGCGCGCGGGCAGGACGCCGACCACCTCCTCCCCGTTCCCCGCGAGGACGGGATACCGGGAAAAAGACGTTTCCCCCACGATGCGGGCCACCTCGGAGAGGGGCGCCCCCTGGCGGAGGAACACGACCCGGGACCGGGGAGTCATTTCCTCCGACACGGTGCGGTCGCCGTACCGGATGATCCCTTCGATCATCCGGCCCTCCGCCGGATCGATCGTCCCGTGTTCCGCTCCTTCCTCGATGACCGTCAGGATCCCCTCTTCGGAGCCGAAACGGACGTCCATCAGCGCCTCGGGGGAAAACCGCCCGGGGAAGAAGAAGCGGCCGGCCGCCTCGACGGCCGCGGCGGGAAGGGCCGATGCGCGGAGGAGCCGCAGGGTCGCCCCCCCGCGGAGAACGTTTCCGGGATGGGCGAGTCCCCGCCGGGTCGCGATGTTCTCCATCAGGAAGACGGATACCAGGTACGCCGCCGCCCAGGCGGCGGCCAGCGACGGGCCGGTCCAGCCGGGCGTCCCGCGCCATGCGGCCGCGGCCGCGCACCCCGCCGAAAAAGCGGAGGCGATTTTCAGGAACACGGCGGCCACCCACAGGGAAAACGGGAACCGCAGCGAAGGGTCGAGCGTCGCATCGCGGATCTTCGCCGCGGCGTCGTTCCCCTTCTCGGCCGCTTCCGAAAGCCCCTCCTCCCCCAGGATCAGGAGGGACGACCGGACCCCCGTTACCGCCATCCCCAAGGCGGAAAGCGCCAGGGAAACAGCCGCCCATGACCATGCGCCGCCCATGACATCCAATATACCCGTATAAACCCCCTTCCGTCGGGTTTTCCGAAATCTGGTATAGTACCCACGGTGCCCCGATGAAACGACTCGGATTCGTATATCATCCCGACTACCTTCTCCACGTTCCGCCATTCGAGCACCCGGAATCGCCCGAACGGCTGACCGCCATCATGGAGCGGATGGAATCGTCGAAGCTGCTGGAGAAGACGGTGCCGATCACCCCGGAGTTCGCGGACGAGGGGGACGTCCTCGCCGTCCACGACCGGAAGTACCTTGACCAGCTGGAGAAGTCGTGCCGGCGGGGGGACATGACGCTCGACGCGGGGGACACCTACCTGTGCCGGCATTCCTACAACATCGCGCTCCTCTCGGCGGGAGGCGCGGTCGCGGGGGCGAAGGCGGTGGCCGAAGGATCCGTCGACCGGGCCTTCTGCGCCATCCGGCCGCCGGGGCACCACGCGAGCCGGGACGTCGGGATGGGGTTCTGCCTCCTCAACAACGTCGCCGTCGCGGCGAAGTACCTCCAGGCGAGGTTCGACGTCGGCAAGGTGCTCATCATCGACTGGGACGTCCACCACGGCAACGGCACGCAGAGCGTGTTCATCGAAGACCCGTCCGTGTTCTTCTTCAGCGTCCACGAGCACCCGACCTTCATCTACCCGGGCACCGGCCGCAGGTGGGAGATCGGAAAGGGCAAGGGAGAGGGATTCACGCTGAACGCTCCGATGGCCCCGGGATCGGGGGACGACGAGTACCGGCTGATCTTCGAGCAGGCCCTGCTCCCGGCGGCGGAGCGGTTCCGGCCGGAGTTCATCCTGGTCTCCGCGGGATTCGACGCCCACGGCGACGATCCGCTCGCGGACATCCGTCTCTCCGGCGAGGGGTTCCGGTTCATGACGCGCGCCGTGATCGGAATGGCGGAACGGTTCTGCGGCGGGAAGCTGGTTTCCGTGCTCGAGGGCGGGTACGAAACCGAGTCCCTGACGTCCAGCATCGAAATCCACGTCCGGGAGCTGTTAGAGGAGTAATCCCGGTTTACGGAGGGTGACCCATGTTCGTCGCTCGCAGAATGCAGAAGAACCCCGTGACGCTGCCTCCGTCCGCGTCGCTGTACGAGGCGCAGGAAAAGATGCGGATGCGCGCCATACACCAGATCCCGGTGGTGTCGGAGGACGGCAAGCTGGTCGGCATCCTCTCCGACCGGGATATCCGCGCGATCGTGCTCCCCGTGGGGATGATCCCCGGGTTCACCGCGGAGGAGGCGGAGAAATTCCTCAAGAACACGCCGGTGGAAAAGGTGATGAAGCGGAAGGTCATCGTCGCCACGCTCGCCGACACCCTCGAGGACGCGATCGGCCTGCTGTACAACTACAAGATCAACTCCCTGCCGGTGGTGGACGCCGGTGACAAGGTCGTCGGGATCATCTCGCGGACCAACGTGCTGGAGGCGTTCATCGAAGTCATCGGCATGGACGAGGTCAGCTCCCGCCTCGACGTGGTGGTCCCCGACAGGCCCGGGGCTCTGGCGCAGGTGTTCGCCGTCATCAGCTCCTTCCACGTGAACGTCACGAGCATCCTGACGACGGGCCACCTGGGAGCGGGGAAACGGACAAGCTACTTCCGCATCGGGACGCTGAACGTCGGCCCGATCCGGAAAGCGCTCGAGGAGGCGGGGTTCGAGATCCTCGACCCGTCGACGTTCCTCCAGAGATGAAGGCGGCGGTCCTCGAACGGATCGCCCCGATCGGGTGACCGGCCGCAAGGGTCGCCCTACACCCCGAAAGCGCCTGCCCTGACATCGGTCGCTTTTCCGTACGTACCTTTCGCTGAGAAGTTCCCCTCTCCGGCTTGTGTCTTGGTGGCTTGCGAAGGTGACTTGTGGGGGTGCCTCGATGGGGCGGGGGGGTTCAGCGCAGGGGGCGCCCCGAGCGCGGGATGCTCTCCGCAGGGGGCGTGTCTTCGGAGCGGAGGCAAGGAGGCCGGGAGCGACGAAGACCCGCAGCCGAAGTGCGCCAGGGATGGCGAACGAGGCGTCCCCGAGGGGAGCATCCCGCGCGAGGGCGGCGCCCCTTGCGGCCGGCGTTACCCGCCCGACTCTTTCCGCAATATCCCCTCCGCCGCGAGGCAGCCGTTCAAGGCCGCGCCGACGATCCCCCGCGACTTCCCCACCCCGTCCCCCGCGACGAACAGGTCCGGAACGTTCGTCTCGAGGTTCTTGTCCGTGGCGTACTTGGTGTCGTAGAACTTGATCTCCGGGACATAGATCGTCGTGGAAGGATGCGCCACGCCCGGGATCACCCGGGACAGCAGCATGAGGCTTTCCCGGAGGTTGTCCACGATCCGCCCGGGGTAGGCGAAGGAGATGTCGCCCGGCGTCGCCCCCTCGCCCGGGAGAAGCGTCGGCGTCATCTTGTCGTATTCCATTTCGGCGGAGTGGAACGTGTCCGCCCGGGATCGGCGGCCCCGCATCAGGTCTCCCCAGCGCTGCACCACGAGGCTGTTCCCGCCTCCCCAGAAGTTGGCGAACTCGGCCACCTTCCGCCCCATCTCCGTGGTGTCCTGGATCGGCTCGGTCATGGAAACGGTGTTCAGGATCGCGAAGTTCGTGTTGGCGGTCTTCCGGGACTTGAGCGCATCGCCGTTGACCAGCTTGAACCCATCGCGCACCTCCATGCGAACGCGCCCGCCGGGATTCGTGCAGAAGGTCCGGGTCCGGTCGCCGTGCGTGGGGGTGATGAAGAGGAACTTGGGATCGTACAGGACCTTCGTGATCTCTTCGTAGACGGGCGACGCCACTTCGACCCGGCAGCCGATGTCGATCGCGCCGTACCGCGTATCCACCCCGAGACGGCGCGCCGTGTTGCGGAACCAGTAGGCGCCCTCCCGGCCGGGTGCGGCCACCACGTACCGGGCGAGCACTTCCCCCTTCGAAGTGGCGAGGACGAACGGGCCGCCCGGACGCCGGTGGATGTCCTCCACGCGCGTCCCCAGGGAAAATTCCACCCCCGCCGAGGCGATCGACTGCGTGATCGCGGCGACGACCCGGTACGCCCGGTCGGTCCCCATGTGGCGCTGCCGCGCGGGAAGCAGGGTGATGTCCCATTCCCCTCTCGGGGTCTTCCGGCGGGCCCACGAGACGCGGTCGAGCCAGACGCCGATCCGTTCCAGGTCCTCCCCGTAGACCGTGGTGTCCGCCCCGTGCTCGAGGAAAACCTCGTCGACCTCCGCGATCCGCCTCTGCGCCTCTTCCTCCCCAAGCTGCAGTTCGGCCAGGTCGAGCCCGATGTGGGGGAAAGGTTCAGCTTGCCGTCGGTCATCGCGCCGGCCCCGCCGGTGCGCCCCTTCTCGTCGAAGACCAGCACGTTCAGCCCGCCGGCCGACAGCGCCCGTGCGGCGAACAGCCCGCCCGGCCCCGCGCCGACGACGGCGACGTCCCATATTTTTCCGTCAGTCGGCATCGGTCGTTTCCACGCGGACGCCGCCGGAGAGGCGGAACGGCATCACGGTCATCCCCGCGCCCGCCAGGATCGACTCGATCGACGCCCGGTCCCCGGCATCGCGGAGCATCCCGAAGAGCATGCCGCCGTTCCCCGCCCCGCAAAGCTTCGCGCCGGAAACCATCCCGCGGAAACGCCGGTCGGCCAGCAGTTCCTCGACTTTCCGCGGCGACACGCCTGCCGCCAGCGTCCGCCGGATCTTCCATTCGGCGGCGACCGCCGCGCCCAGCGCGTCCGGGTCGGCCGCGCTCACCGCGCTCCACGCGTCCCGCGCGACGGCCGCGATCCCGCGGAACTTCCGCAGGACGGAAGCGTCCCCCTCGATCGCTCCCCGGATCATCCGCCAGTTCGCATCGGAGGAGCGATGCGCGATCCCGCTGTGCG
The DNA here is from genome assembly GCA_963741515.1 of uncultured bacterium. Classification (GTDB taxonomy): domain Bacteria; phylum Desulfobacterota; class Deferrimicrobia; order Deferrimicrobiales; family Deferrimicrobiaceae; genus UBA2219. The sequence continues at coordinate 22,162 of CAVUIA010000005.1, read as the reverse complement.
CCAGGAACCCGTGGGTCCGCAGCATCCTTCCGGGCTCCCCGCCCGGGGGCAGACGGCGCGCGTCGATGCGTCCGGGGAGGAAACGGATCCCCTGGATCCCTCCCCGCAGCGCCGCCACGTGGTCCTGCCGCCCGGCCAGCCCTTTGAGGTGCGACGCCTCGATCTCCATCGCCGCGTGGGCGGTCTCTTCCCACCGCCTCGTCGTTCCCGTCCACCGCCCCATGGCCGTCATCAGCGCGACAAGGAGGGCGGAGGACGCGCCGATCCCCGACCCCACCGGCGCCTCGTTGCGGACGACGACCTCCACGCCGGAGACGGCGGGGAAATGCCGCAAGGCCCGGGAGAGAAGCCCGAGCTTCCCGGCGACCGGGATCCCGTGCGTGTCGGACGCGAGCGACGGACATCCCGTAATTCCCCGATTGCAGCCTCGCGGCTCCGCGCCGATACGGCCTGATCTCGACGATGCTTCGGACGGAAATGGCGGCGTTGACGGTCATCGCCTCCTCCAGGAACAGGTAGAGGGGGAAGATGTCGAGTGTGCCCCCCGCGATGTCCACCCGGTTGGGGGCGAGAACGCGCAAAGGACCGGAGGACGCCATGGTGCGGTTTTTTCCATGCCGCCCCCCGGAACGGTTCCAGTTTTTTTACCACGTTCTGGGCGAAAATGGAGGATAACCCGGGAAAAGGAGGGCGGTCATGGCCCCTGTTCAGGTACGGTGGATGGGACATTCCGGTTTCATGATCCGGGACGGGAAGACGGTGCTGATCGACCCCTGGTTCGAGGGGAACCCGAAGGCCCAGGGAGGGGTCGACTCGGCGCCCAAGGCGGACCTGATCCTCCTCACCCACGATCATTTCGACCACTCCGGCGACGCCGTGACGCTGGCGAAGCGGACGGGGGCCCTGATGGTCGGCATCTTCGAACTGGCCGGGGACCTGAAGGCGAAGGGCGTCCCCGCGGACCGGATCCTGAACGGCGGCGGCGGCATGAACATCGGGGGGACGGTGGAAGTCCAGGGGTTCTCCATCACCATGACCGAGGCCCGCCACTCCTCCACGCTCGGCGTCCCCGCCGGTTATGTGATCCGGACCCCTTCGGGGAAGACGGTCTACCACTCCGGGGACACCGGGATCTTCGCCGGGATGTCGCTGATCGGCGAGCTCTATCCCGCCGATCTGGTCCTGCTCCCGATCGGGTCCGTGTTCACCATGGACTACCGCCAGGCGGCGAAGGCGTGCGCGCTCCTGAAGGCGAAGGCGGTCGTGCCGATGCACTACGGGACGTTCCCGATCCTGGAGCCGAACGCCGACCGGTTCGTGGCGGAGCTTGCGAAGGTGTCGCCCGGAACGCGCCCGATCGTCCTCGCGCCGGGGGAGGAGACGACGATCTGACTGTTGCTGGGCGGGGGACAGAAAGCGCCTGCTCTGGCATCGATAGCTTTTTTGTACGTGCTGGGCGGGGGACAGACTTCCCCTCCGCCCTTTATCGATAAATCGAAGTCTGTCCCCCGAACCCGCCTACGCCTATATCGAAAGTTCTTCCGTACGTACTTTTCGTAGAGAAGTTCTCTCGGTTGGCCTGTGTCTCGGTTGGCCCGGTGGCCTGTCTCGGTTGGCCTGTGTCTCGGTTGGCCGGGGCGTGTCTCGGTTGGCCTGTGTCGCGGGCTTGCGTCGCGTTGGGGATTGCCGGCCGCAAGGGGCGCCCCGAGCACGGGTATCTCCCCTGAGGGGGCGTGTTTTCCGAGCGGAGGCAGGGAGGCCGGGAGCGAGGAAAACCCGCAGCCGACGTGAGCCAGGGAGGGCGAGCGAGCTGGGCGAGGGACACTCTTCCCCTTCATCCCGCGATTATTAAATCGAAGAGTGTCCCTCGAGAGCGCCTGCCCTGACATCGGAAGCTTTTCCGTACGTACTTTTCGTAGAGAAGTTCCCTCCGTGGCTTGTGTCTTTGTGACTTGTGGTGGTGGGGCCGCAAGGATCGTCCGAGCACGAGCAACACGCTTTAATCCTGCAGGAAAAGAGGTCTCCCGTGGAGCGGCAGGGGTCGTGAGGAGCGGCGTCTGTTTCGAACCGGGAGCCAGGGATGGCGGAGGGAGAAACAGCGCAGGCGACGAGACCATGGAGGGTCGAGCGAACTGGGCGGGAGACGTTCTTCCCCTTCATCCCGCGATCGATGAATCGAAGAACGTCCCCCGAGAGCACCTACTCTGACATCGGAAGCTTTTTCGTACGTACCTTCCGCCGAGAAGTTCCCTCTGTGGCTTGTGGGGGTGCCCTGTGGGGGTGGCCCTGGAAGTGTCGACCGCAAGGATCGCCTCCGAGCATGGATACCTTCCCGCAGGGGGCGTGTTTTCCGAGTGTAGCCATGGAGGGCGGGAACGAGGAAAACCCGCAGCTGCAGCGAGCCAGGGAGGGCGAGCAAAGCGTCCCCGAGGGAAGGTATCCTTGCGAGGACAGCGATCCTTGCGGGTCAGCGCTTCCCGACGTCCTTGAACAGCAGCGTGTCGGTCAGCTCGCAGAGGATGTGGCCGACCACGATGTGCGCCTCCTGGATGCGCGGGACGCTCCGGGAAGGGATCTGGAGGGCGATGTCGGCGAGCGAGGCGGCCTTCCCCACCTCCCCCGTCAGGGTGATGGTGATCATGCCGAGCTTCTTCGCCGCCCGCAACGCCTTCAGCACGTTCGCGGAGGACCCGCTCGTGGTGATCCCGAGCGCCACGTCCCCCTTCTTTCCGAGCGCCTTCACCTGTTTGCTGAAGATGTCGTCGAAAGCGTAGTCGTTGGCGATGCTGGTCAGGACGGAGGTGTCGGTGGTCAAAGCGATCGCGGGGAGCGGCGGGCGCTCGATGAGGAACCGGTTCATGAACTCCGCCGCGATGTGCTGGGCGTCGGCCGCGCTCCCGCCGTTGCCGAACAGGAGGAGCTTCCGTCCCGCCTTGAACGCGTCCGCGATGGCTTCCGCCGCCGCGTAGATGCTCTCCCCCATCGTTTCCGCCATCTTGAGGCGAAGCTCCGCCCCTTCTTTCAGCGACCTGACGACCGTTTCCTTCACGGAGAGCACCCCTTCGGAAGAGTACGAAAACGATAATCTTTTTCGTCCGCCCCTGTCAAGAATTCGAGAACGATCCCTGACTATTTTATTTGGGAAAAAACCGGAGTAGCATTAACGGCATCTCAAAGGGAACGGGAAAACAAGATGGAAAAACGGATCGAAAATATATTGTCCGAAACCCGGACCATCGCGGTCGTCGGACTCTCCGACAAGCCCGACCGGCCCAGCAACATCGTGGCCGGATTCCTGAAGGCGAGAGGGTATCGGATCATTCCCGTCAATCCCTCGATCCGGGAGGCGCTCGGGGAAACATCCTATCGGTCGCTCGCCGAGATCCCGGATAAAGTCGACCTGGTCGACGTGTTCCGCCGCTCCGAAGAAGTCCCCCCCATAGCGGAAGAAGCGGTCCGGATCGGCGCGAGGTTCTTCTGGATGCAGGAAGGGGTGCGAAGCGAACGCGCCTGCGAAATACTGGACGCGGCGGGGATCCCGTGGGTGATGGACCGTTGCGTGAAAAAGGAACTTGCGAAACGCGGCAGATAAAAAAACTTCAAAGGAGAAACGGCATGGCGGGAAACATCCTCGAATTGACCAGCGCGAACTTCAAGGCGACGGTTGACGGACAGACGCCCGTGCTTGTGGACTTCTGGGCGCCCTGGTGCGGCCCGTGCAAGGTGATCGCCCCCATCCTCGAGGAAGTGGCCAAGGAATTCGAGGGGAAGGCCCATGTCGGCAAGGTCAACGTGGACGACAGCCCCGACATCGCGTCCCAGTTCGGCATCCGGGGGATCCCCACGCTCATCCTCTTCAAGGCCGGCCAGATCAAGGGACAGATGGTCGGCGTGAACCCGAAGTCCAACATCGTTTCCCTGCTGCAGAAGAACCTTTGAGAAGGTTCGTCCTCGCGGCGCTGATCGCCGCCTTGCCGCTTTCCGGGTGCGGACCGAAGGCGATCACCGTGGGGTCCCGCCCGTTCCCCTCGGAAAAGGCGGTGTTCGCCGACGCATCGGGGAAGGCCCTGTCGGACCTCCCCGACTCCGGGGAGGCGTTCCGGCTGGTCCTGATCGATTTTCCGTGGTGCCCGGCCTGCGCGGACGCATGGAAGTCGGTGCGCAAAGCGCTGGAAACGGCCCCGCCGGGATCGGTCCGGGTGTACAGGATCCTCTTCGACCGGGAGATCTCGATCGCCGACTCGGGGAAAAAGGAAACGGCCCCGCATGCGTCCCGTCCCGCCTCCGTGGCCGGGATTCCTGGAGGACGCCGGAGACCCGAAGTTCACGACGCTGACCGCCATCCCCGGGGTTTTCCGCGAGGAGTTCCGCGTGAACCAGGCGCCGATGCTGCTGCTGATCGATCGGGACGGGACGGTCGCGCGGCGATGGATCGGTTACTCGACGAACCTCGGGGAAGATCTTTCCGCCGAGCTCAAGACGAGAGATCCCGCCCCCGCAAGCCCCCCCCTGGAATGTGAACCTCGACCTCGAGAGGTTCGCCACCACCCCGAGGGCCAGCATGTTCGTCAGCATCGACGACCCCCCGTAGCTCACGAAGGGAAGCGGAATCCCGACCACCGGGAACAGCCCGCACACCATCGACAGGTTGATGATGATGTGCGTCAGGAAATACACCGCCACCCCCCCGCACGCGAAAGCGGCGAAGCGGTCCTGGGAACGGATGGCGAGGTGGAACAGCCGGTGGATCAGGAGCACGAAAAGCACCAGGAGCAGGACCGACCCGATGAAGCCCCATTCCTCCGAGAAGACGGCGAAGGCGAAGTCGGTGTGCTTCTCGGGAAGGAATCGCAGGGCCCCCTGGGTGCCCTGCAGGTACCCCTTCCCGATGATCCCGCCCGAACCGACGGCGATCTTCGACTGGATGACGTGATACCCGCCCCCGAGCGGGTCCCGCTCGGGATCCATGAACGTGAGCACCCTCTGCCGCTGGTAATCCTTCATGAAGTACCACAAGGCGGGAATCACCGCCGACCCGAGGGCCGCGACGACCACGAGGACCCGCGCCTTCACGCACGCCATGACCGTCATCCCCGCCAGGATGAAGAGGAGCACCCCGGCCGTTCCCAGGTCGGGCTGGAGCGCGACCAGGAGGAACGGAAGGAGGATCATTCCGATGGCGGGAACCGTCTCCCGGAGCCCGATCCCTCCGTACTGGTACTTCGCGGAGAAGTAGCGCGCAAGCACCAGCGCGACGGCGATCTTGGCGAATTCCGACGGCTGGAAGTTGAACCCTCCCATGGAAATCCACCGCTGCGCGCCCCCGCGGATCTTGCCGACGACAAGGACCACGACGAGCATCGCCAGGATGGTGAGGGCGAAGGCGGGCGTCGCCTCCTCGATGAACCCGTCGCTCAGGTAGTAGACGGCGAAGAACACGACCAGGCCCGCGGCGATCCAGATCGCCTGCTTCGCGAACAGGGCGGACGCCGCGCCCCCGTGGACCCGCGTTCCGCTGTAGACGTTCAACAGCCCGATGCCGCACAACGCCAACGTGATGAACAGCAGCGGCCAATCCATGCGGGAGAGCTTCGATTGCCCGCTCATTCCCCCTCCTCCGGCGACGGCTCGACGGCCTGGGTCCGGAAAAACTCCTGCATCACCGCCTTCACGATCGGCGCGGCGGCCGACCCGCCGTGGCCGCCGTGCTCCACCATCGCCACCACGCAGATCCTGGGATCGTCCACGGGCGCGAAGGCGACGAACCAGGCATGGTCCCGGATCTCGTACGCCAGGTCCTCGGACTTGATCATCTTCCCCTTCACCTGGGCGACCTGGGCGGTCCCCGTCTTCCCTCCGACGACGATCCCGGGCAGCTTCGCCACCCCGCCCGTTCCGTAATCGTTCACGACCCCGGCGAGCGCCTTCCGGATGAACTCGGCGTTCTCCGGCTTCCAGGGAAGCTTCCGCAGCATCATCGACTTCCCCTCCCGCACCTTTCCGTCCATCGCGACGGCCTTCGACACCACGTACGGCTTCATCACCTCGCCGCCCGTGGCCAGCGTCGCGTAGCCGACCACCATCTCGAGGGGAGTCAGGTGGACCGAACCCTGGCCGATGCCGAGGAGCAGGCTTTCGTAGTCCATCCAGCGTTCCTTCGACACCGTCCGTTTCCATTCCGGGTCCGGAACCAGCCCCCGGCGCTCCCCCGGGAGGTCGATCCCGGTGATCGTCCCCAGCCCCGCGTCCTTTCTCGAGCTCCGCGATCCGATCGGGCCCGAGCCGCAAGCCCAAGGTGTAGAAATAGACGTCGCAGGACTGCACCAGCGCCCGGTACATGTCGACGGCGCCGTGCCCCTTCTCCTTCCAGCAGCGGAAGGTGTGGTTCCCGAGCCGGTACGACCCCGCGCACGACACGTGTCGCGGTCTTGTCGAACGCCTTGTATTCGAGGGCGGCGAGCGCCAGGAACGGCTTGACGGTGGATCCCGGCGCATACGTCCCCTGGAGGCCTTTGTTCTGCATCGGCTTCCGCGGATCCGTGTTCAGCGCCTGCCAGTCGGCCTTGCGGATGCCCCTGGCGAAGACGTTGGGGTCGAAAGCGGGCGCGGAGTAGAACGCCAGGACCTCGCCGGTCTTCGGAGCGAGGGCGATCACCGCCCCGGCCCGGTTCCCCATCGCATCCTGGGCCGCCTTCTGGAGATCGGCGTCCAGCGTGGTGTGCAGCGGCCCGCCGGTGGTCGAGGGCACCTCCTCCACCATCCTCTGGTCGCGGCCCGCGGCGTCGACCTCGACCTTCCGTCCGCCGTTGATCCCCCGGAGGACGTCGTCCATCGCGCGTTCCAGCCCGTATTTCCCGACGAGGTCGCCCATCGCCAGCCGCCCGTCCTTGCTGGCCTTCAGCTCCTCCTTGCTCACCTCGCTCACGTAGCCCAGGGCGTGGGCGAACGCGATCCCGTAGGGGTAGCTCCGCTTCGCCTCCACCGTCACGGTGAAGCCGGGCAGCCCCTCGCGATTGAACTCGAGGACGGACACCTGTTCGAACCGCAGGTCCCGGGCCACCGTGATGCTGGTGAACGGGTTCGACTTCATCGCATCCCGGATCTTCTCGAGGATCTCGTCCTCGTCCGCGTCGAACTCGACGATCTGGGCCAGGAACCGGATCTCGGCCGCCGCGTCCTTCACGTCTACCGGGGAGCAGACCAGGTCGAAGGACCCCTGCGTTTCCGCGATCGCCCTCCCCTTCCGGTCGAAGATGGGCCCCCGCGGGGCGCGGACGGTGCGCAGGCGAAGCCGGTTGTTTTCGGAGAGCGCCTGGTACTGGTCGTAGCTGACCACCTGGAGCCAGTAGAGCCGGACGACGAGAAGGCCGAACATGGCGAGGGCCGCGTAGAGAAGGATGCGGGCCCTCCGTGCGATGTCCGGGTCCTGCTCGCGTTTCCGGATCCGCGGGCTCAATCCTGCACCCGGCGCCACCGGCTCGAGAGGTCCATGAACAGGGGAACGGCGATAAGGGAGGTCCACGCGATCCGGACCGCTTCCTGCGCCCCCCACAGGAAGGTAGAAGGGGCGGGCTCCCGACATCGCGAGCAGCACGATCATGGAGAGCGATTCCACCGCCATGCACGAAACGACCGCGGCGAGGAGCGACGGCTCGTCGCGCAGGAGGAAGCGGCAGCCGATCTCCCGCGCCGCGAAATACAGGGCCATCGACCCGAGAAAAATCGACCACGAGGGAGCGGAGGTCGTTATCTCGCGGATGAGCGCCGGGAAAACCGCGCACAGGAACCCGACCGGCCCCGGCACGAACAGCCCGGCGAAGACGATCGACAGGAACGGGAAATCGGGCAGGAGGAACCAGGGCACCATCCCGGAGAGGCCCCAGATGCAGAGGGCCGCGCCCAGGTACGACAGGGATAACAGCGCCAGGAAGTACCTCAACTCAGGGCCTTATTCCTTCCCCGACCGGAACGGGATCGTGGGGCGTGAGAGGATCACGAGAACCTCCTCCACGTCCTGGAAGTTCACGGCGCACTGCACCTTGACCTTCTGGAACAGGCTCTCCTTCGGACGATCCACGCTGGCCACGGTCCCGAGGAGCATCCCCTTGGGCATGGCCCCGTCGAAGCCCGAGAAGACGATGCGGTCGCCCACCGCGACGTCGTGGACCGGGGAGACGTATTTCAGCCTGCAGAAGTTCCCGCCGATCCCCTCGGCCACGGCCCGCACCCGGTTCCTTTCCACCATCACGTCGGCCGCGAACCTCCCGTCGGTCACCAGGAGCACCTCCGACAGGCCGGGGCGCGCCGCGTGGATCCTTCCCACGGCCCCCCGCGGCGTCACCACCGACATCCCCTCCTCGATCCCCGCCTCCGAGCCGGTCCCGAGGAAGACCGCCTGGAACCAGGGAGTGACGTCGTGACCCACTACCCGGGCGCCGATCGTCCGCCGCTCCAGCGAGCCGGAGTATTGCAGGAGCTCCTTGAGGCGCCGGTTCTCGAGCTGTGCGTCCCGGGCCGCGTGGAGCTTCTCCTGGAGCTCGGCCACATCTTCCCGGAGCCGCTCGTTCTCCCGCGATGTCCCCACCAGGGCGACGTAGTGGTTCCAGACGCCGGAAACGCCTTGCCGCAGGAAATCGATGCCGAGGTAGATCGGGCGGAAGAAGGCCGTTCCGACCGTGCGGACGGTTTCCGCGTTCTCGAGGGCGGCGGAGGGGCGAACGAACACCTGGACCGCGGCGGCGAGAAGCGCCACGGCGACGAGAACACGCCACCATTTCCGGAAGAAGGATCCCATATCTACCGGTGACCGCCCGGGACGCGTTTCGCCGGGGAGCGGAACGCCCGCCCCCCCGTTTTCTCAGTGAAGGGCAACCTGGCGGAGCAGGTCCAGCTCGTCCAACGCCTTGCCGGAACCGAGCACCACGCAGGAAAGAGGGTCCTCGGCGATCGAGACGGGAAGCCCCGTCTCCTCCCGCAGGAGGTCGTCGAGGTTGCGCAGCAACGCGCCCCCGCCGGCGAGAACGATCCCCCGATCGTAGATGTCTCCGGCCAGTTCCGGCGGCGTTTCCTCGAACACGGCCTTGACGGCGTCCACGATGATGCGCACCGGTTCGGACAGCGCCTCCCTGATTTCGTCCGAATGGAGCGTAAGGGCCTTGGGAACTCCGGAGACCATGTCGAGGCCTTTCACTTCGGTGGATTCCTGGAATCCCGGGAATGCGTTGCCGATGGCCACCTTGATGAATTCCGCCGTGGGGTCTCCGATGAGGAGGTTGTATTTCCGTTTCACGTACTGGAGGATGGCCTCGTCCATCTTGTCGCCCGCCACGCGGACCGACATGCTCTTGACGATCCCGCCGAGGGAGATGACCGCCACCTCGGTGGTGCCCCCGCCGATGTCGACGATCATGTTGCCCGACGGCTCGGTGATCGGGAGCCCGGCGCCGATGGCCGCCGCGAGCGGCTCCTCGATGAGGTACACCTCCCGGGCGCCCGCGCTCTGGGCGGACTCGCGCACGGCCCTCCGCTCCACCTCGGTACACCCGAAGGGCACGCAGATGATGATCCTCGGGCGGACCAGGGTGCGCGACTTGTGGGCCTTGCGGATGAAGTACCGGAGCATCGCCTCGGTGACCTCGAAATCGGCGATGACGCCGTCCTTGATGGGCCGGATGGCGACGATGTTCCCGGGGGTCCGGCCGATCATCCGCTTCGCCTCGATCCCCACGGCGAGGACCTTCTTCGTCCCGCGGCTGTCCCGGTGGACGGCCACGCACGACGGCTCGGAGCAGATGATCCCCTCCCCTTTCACGTAGACCAGCGTGGTGGCGGTGCCGAGATCGATGGCGAGGTCGTGGGAAAACAGACCCAGCAGCTTATTCAAGATCATCCTTGATTCCTCCAATCGGACCTGGAAGGGACTCCGTGGGCCGCCAATCCGCAAATATCGTATCAGCCCACTTGACCCAATGCAATCCGCAGGGGGACAATAAGGAAATTCCGTTCCCCACCGACAGGAGAAAAACCCGCCATGCTCGACGTGCTTCGCCGGAACGCCGGCTCTTGGGTAATAAAGATCATCCTTCTTTTCATCGCCTTGACCTTTATCTGGTGGGGCGTCGGCACGTACTCCGAGGAGGATCGGAACGTCGCCGCCACCGTGGGCGAAGACACGATCTCGATGACCGAACTGGCCGACATGACGGCCAACCTCGAGAAGACGTACCGGGAAATGTACGGTTCCGCGTTCACGCCGGAGATCGCGCAGGCGCTCGGCATGAAGAAACAGGCGATGGACACCCTCATCCAGCGCAGGATCCTCGTCGCGGAAGCCGGCAAGATGGGCATCCTGGCGACGGACGACGAGGTGCAGCAGGAAATCGCCGCGACGCCGGCCTTCCAGGCGAACGGTCAGTTCCGTGAGGAGCTGTACCGCCAGCTCCTCTCCAGCAACCGCCTGACCCCGCAGGATTTCGAGGGGGCGAAGCGGACGGAGATCGCCATCAGGAAGCTCGAGGGCCTCCTGTCCGCCGGCGCCCTCGTCCCCGAGACGAAGGCGAAGGACCTGTTCCTCGTCTCCGCGAGGAAGATACGCGTGCTCGTCGCCGCGGCGGACCCGGAAAAGACAAAGGACGCGCCCCAGCCCGCCGAAAGCGAAATCGCCGCCAAGTACGAACAGGTCAAGGAGTCCTTCCGGATCCCCGCGCGGGTAAAGGTCGCCGTCGCCGCTTTCTCGCCGGACCGCTTCGGCCGGGACATCCATCCGTCCGAGGAAGAGGTGAAGGCGTATTACGAGGGGAATTCGCGACCGGTTCCGCACCGAGGAACAGCGGCTGGTCTCCCGGATCGTCCTCCCCTACACCGCCGAAGAACAAGGACGAGGTCCGGAAGAAGGCCTCGGAGATCCTCGTCGAAGCGACGAAAGGAAGGGCGCAGTTCGAGGCCGCCGCGAAGAAATTGTCCGCCCGGCAAAACCGGCGAGGAGTGGATCACGAGGAAGGAAGTGGGCCCCGAGCTTTCGGATGTCCTCTTTTCGGCCCCGTGGACACGATCGTCGGGCCCGTGGACATGCGGGGAACCTACGTCCTGGCGCACGTAAGCCGGATCGGTTCCCCGAAGCGCTCCCGCTGTCGCAGGTCCGCGACCGGGTCGTGGAGCAGATCTCGCCTGGACAAGGGAAAGGACCTCGCGACGATCAAGGCGTATGAAGCGCATCCGAAAGCGGTCTCCGCGAAGGACGTCCGGAAGACGGCCGCGGCGTACGGGGTGAAGGTCACGGAAACCGGCTGGATCGGCAGCGAAGGGTCGACGGGATGTCCCGCCCGCCGTGGCGCAGGACGCGCTCATGGCTTCCGCCGGAGAGATCGGCCCGGTGAGAACGCTGGGCGATACCCATCACCTCTTCCAGGTCCTGGCCAGGGAGGAATCCCGCATACCGCCCCTCGCGGACGTGCGGGCCCAGGTCCTCGTCCTGGCGGCCCGCGACCGGCGGATCGCGGCGGCGCGCGCCGCGCTCCAGCGGGCGGTTTCCGACTCGAAGACCGCGGCGGAGCTCGAGGCGAACGCGAAGAAGGCGGGGATTTCGACCGAAGCGACCGACTGGTTCGCCCCGCTCGCCGACCGCTCCCCGGGGAACTGGCCCGGACGAAGGACGCCCGGAAGGACCTTACCCTCCTTTCCCCCAAGGCGCCGGTGTCCGTCGAAGATCTATCCGGGCGGCGGGGGACGGCTCCTCGCCGTCGCGTTCCTCGAGGAACGGCCCGCGGGGGATGCGGATTGGGCCGGCCGAAAAGAAGCGCATTCCTCGGCGGAATGCGGGAACAGGAAAAAAGCTCCCTGATCGAGGCGTTCCTTTCGGACCGCATGAAACAGTGGAAGGTGGAAATCAAGCCGGAAGCGCTCAAGTAGTTTCGTCGCCATGCGCCCGCGCTTCCGAGGCGGCAAGCGGCGCCTGCTTCTCGCCGCGGTCGTTTTCCTGCTGTCATCCCCCGCGAGCGTGCCGTTCGCGGCGGAAACCGGCCGTCGTCGAGGAGGTGCCCGACGGCGACACGCTGCGCGTCGTCATCGGCGGCGCGATCGGCGACCGTCCGCCTGATCGGCATCGACGCCCCCGAGCGCAGCCACCCGACCATCGGGAAGGAATATTACGGCGACGAATCGGCCGCGCACCTTTCCTCCCTGTGCCTTGGAAAAACCGTCCGGATGGAAAAGGGAGCGGAAGAGAGAGACCGGTACGACCGCCTGCTCCGGTACGTGTTCCTCTCCCCGCCCGACGGGCGCCTGCTGAACCTCGAGATGATCCGCGCCGGGATGGCCCGCGCCTACACCCGGTTCCCCTTCTCCCGCCGGGACGAGTTCGTGGCGGCGGAAAACCTGGCCCGCCGGGACGGCGAAGGGACTGTGGAAGGACGGCGGCGCCGCGGAGGCGCGTTGGCTGATCCTCGGCAAGGCCCGCAGCGTGGAGGTGTTCCCCTCCGGGGGAGGCGCCTACGTCGTCTCCCACAAGGGTTGGGCCCGCGACGGAATCGACCGGGGGAATCTCTCGAGGGAGATCGAGTGGGTCCTGAAGACCCGGGCGGAGCTTTCGGACGCGGAGTTCGCCCGCAGGGCCCGGGAGCGGGGTTACCGGCCCGTCGACCCCGCCGGGGACGTCCCCGTACGGACCGCCCGGCGCGTCGGACGCCCCCGGAGCCCGGAGCGCGAACGCCGTGTCCTGGGAGGAAGCCCATCGATACGTCGACGAACGGATCGCCGTCGAGGGGACGATCGTGAGGACGCACCGGACGCCGACCGTTCTCTACCTCAATTTCCATTCAAACTGGAAACGGTACCTGACGCTCGTCATCCACGCGAAGGACCTTCCCCTGTTCCCGCCGAACCCGGAGGCCGCCTTCAAGGGGAAGAAGGTCCGGGCGCGGGGCGAGGTCGTCCTCTACAAGGGGCGGCTCGAAATGGTCGTCCGGGACCCCGGGAACCTCGCGATCGTGCCGTAAGAGGCCGCAAGGGCGCTAGCCTCGCACGAATACCTTCCCTCGGGGACGGCTTGCTCGCCCTCCCTGGCTCGCTTCGCCTGCGGGTTTTCTTCGCTCTCGCCCTCCCTGGCTCCGCTCAGAAAACACGCCCCCTGCGGGAAGGTATTCGTGCTCGGTGCGCCCTTGCGTGCACACGGCTGCACGATCTCCAGGTTCCCGGGCACCCCACTCGACACAAGACCCATAGAGACCTGCACAAACCACAGAGAGAATTTCTCAGCGAAAGGTACGTGACTGGGCGGGGGACAATCTTCCCCGCCGCCCCCGCGATCGGTAAATCGAAGATTGTCCCCCGAACCCGCCTACGCCTATATCGATAGTTCTTCCGTACGTACTTTTCGTAGAGAAGTTCTCTCGGTCGGCCTGTGTCGCCGCGGCTTGTGACTCTACGGCATGGCTTGTGGGGGGGGGGCTGTGTGTGGATGGAGGTATTGCCGCAAGAGGCGCACTCGAGCACGAGACCTCCCCGCAGGGGGCGCTGTTTTCTGAGCGGAGGCAGGGAGGCCGGGAGCGACGAAGACCCGCAGCCGAAGCGAACCAGGGAGGGTGAGCGAGCCGTCCCCGAGGGGAGGTGCTCGTGCGAGAGCAGCGCCCCTTGCGATAACGCTTTCATCGACAGAAAAGAACAGGGGCCCCCTTTCGGGGGCCCCAGTGAAGCGAAGCGTGTCGCGGGTTACTCGCTCTTGATCCGCATCGCGTAGAACGACCGGTAGACGAAGACCGTGGAGGCGAGGAAGAAGGCCGCGCCAGGAAATGGCTCAAGGCCGGATCGAGCGTGATCGCCAGCTCGACCGCCAGCAGCCCGAACAGCGTCGTGAACTTGATGATGGGGTTCATGGCGACCGACGAGGTGTCCTTGAACGGGTCGCCGACGGTGTCGCCGACGACGGTGGCGTCGTGGAGCGCGGTGCCCTTCATGTTCAGCTCGGTCTCGACGATCTTCTTCGCGTTGTCCCAGGCGCCGCCGGCATTGGCCATGAAGATCGCCTGGTAGAGGCCGAAGATCGCGATCGAGATCAGGTACCCGATGAAGTAGTAGTGGTTCAGGCAGGCGAACGCCAGGGTGCTGAAGAAGACGCCGAGGAAGATGTTGAACATCCCCTTCTGGGCGTACTTGGTGCAGATCTCGACGACCTTCTTGCTGTCGGCGACCGAGGCCTTCTCTCCCCCGCCCTCGAGCTTGATGTTCTGCTTGATGAACTCCACCGCCCGGTAGGCGCCGGTGGACACCGCCTGGATGGACGCCCCCGTGAACCAGTAGATCACGGCGCCGCCGGTGATCAGCCCCAGGAGGAAGAGCGGGTTCATGATGGAGAGCCCCTCGTAGATCCCGGCCGGCCCCGTGGTGCCGTACTTGGCGGCCAGGAGCTGGATGATCGAGAAGATGAGGGTCGTGGCGCCGACGACGGCCGTCCCGATGAGCACCGGCTTGGCGGTCGCCTTGAAGGTGTTCCCCGCCCCGTCGTTCTCCTCGAGGTACACCTTGGCGTTCTCGAAGTCCGGCTTGAAGCCGAACTCCTTCTCGATCTCCTGCTTGATGTTGGGGATCGTCTCGATGGTGGAGAGCTCGTACACCGACTGCGCGTTGTCGGTCACCGGGCCGTAGGAGTCGACGGCGATCGTGACCGGCCCCATGCCGAGGAAGCCGAAGGCGATCAGCCCGAAAGCGAAGATCGCCGGGGCCACCATGATGTCGCCCAGCCCCAGCGTCGAGACGACGTAGCCGCCCGCCATCAGGGCGATGATCGCCATGCCCATCCAGTAGGCGCTGAAGTTTCCGGCCACGAGGCCCGAGAGGATGTTCAGGGACGGCGCCGCCCTCGCGGGAAGCGATGACCACCTCCCTCACGTGCCGCGAGTTCGTCGAGGTGAAGATCTTGACCAGTTCGGGGATGATGGCGCCGGCCAGCGTGCCGCAGGTGATGATCGTGGAGAGCTTCCACCAGAGCGTCCCGTCGCCCATCGAGGGGATCAGCAGGTAGGACAGGAGGTACGTCATCAGGATGGAGACGATGGAGGTCAGCCACACGAGCGAGGTGAGCGGGTGCTCGAAGTTGAACTTCGCCGATTCGCCGTACTTCCCCTTGTTGTAGATGCCGTTGATCCAGTAGGAAACGCCGCTGGTGACGATCATCCCGACGCGCATCACGAAGATCCAGACCAGCAGCTGGACCTGGATGGAGGTCTTGACGGCGGGGTCGAGGTTCACCCCTACGCGCCAGAAGGATGAACGTGATGAGGGCGACGCCGGTGACGCCGTACGTCTCGAAACCGTCCGCCGTCGGGCCGACCGAGTCGCCCGCGTTGTCGCCCGTGCAGTCGGCGATGACGCCGGGGTTGCGCGCGTCGTCTTCCTTGATCTTGAAGACGATCTTCATGAGGTCGGACCCGATGTCGGCGATCTTCGTGAAGATGCCGCCCGCGATCCGCAGCGCCGCCGCGCCCAGCGACTCGCCGATCGCGAAGCCGATGAAGCAGGCGCCCGCCAGTTCGCCGGGGATGAAGAGGAGGATGATGAGCATGAGGACCAGCTCGACGGCGATCAGGAGCATCCCGATGCTCATGCCGGCCTTCAGGGGGATCGCCATCGTCGGGTACGGCTTGCCCATGAGGCCCGCGAAAGCGGTGCGCGAATTGGCGTAGGTGTTCATCCGGATGCCGAACCACGCCACCGAGTAGCTGCCCAGGATGCCGATGATGCTGAAGAAGACGATGATGCACGACCTTGAAGGCTTCCATCGTGCGGCTGAAGTACCACACCATGATCACGGCGATGAAGGCCCACAGGATGGCGATGAATTTCCCCTGGGTGATCAGGTAGGTCTTGCAGGTCTCATAGATGAGCTCGGAGATCTCGAGCATCGACTTGTGGACGGGGAGGTTCCGGATCTGCGTGAACTGGACGAGGCTGAAAACGATCCCGAGGATGCAGATCACGAGCCCGTACGGCAGGATCGCGTACCCCGACATTCCGAGGAACGACACCTGGCAGAGGTCGGGGATCACCAGCTCCGCCTCGCCCGCGCCGGCCGTGGTCGCCAGCAGCATCAAAAGAAACGCCGCCCCCGCAGGAAGCAGCCTCCGCGTGAAAGCGGAACACCGTGTTACAACCGTGTCAGTCATAACCCCTCCATTTCTTGATTACAGGATATTGCGTGGCGGGACGTCCGCCCGAATCATCGTTGAAATTCCACCCCTTGGAGTGACACGGAGCATGCGGCAACCCGTGAAACGGGCAATTAATACCATGCATCGCCCCCCGGGGTCAAGGTGAACCCTCCCCCGGAAAGCCCTCCTCATGGTATAGTAAGCACATGGATTTCCATGGGAAACTGATCCTCGCACCGCTGGCCGGGGTAACGGATGCCGTCTTCCGCCGCCTGTGCAGGGAAAGCGGCGCGGACATCGTCGTGACGGAGATGGTTTCCGCGAGGGGGCTCCTTGCAACCCTCGCCGTTCGGGGAAATACCTCGAATTCGACGAGGCGGAGCGTCCCGTGGGGGCGCAGCTGTTCGGACCCGATCCCGGCGAGATCGAGGATGCGGCCGCCGAGGTGGCCCGCCGGGGGTTCGATTTCGTGGACATCAACATGGGATGCCCCGTCCGCAAGGTCACCGGCGGCGGTTCGGGGGCCGCGATCCTTTCGAACCCCCGCCTTGCCGGGGAGATCGCCCGCGCGGCGATCCGCGGATCGAAGCTCCCGGTGACCGCGAAGATCCGGTCGGGCTTCGGCAACGAGAGGAAACGTACCTCCAGGTCTCCCGGGAGCTTTTCGACGCCGGGGTCGCCGCCGTAACGCTCCACCCGCGCCACCGGGGCCAGATGTTCTCCGGGGCGGCGGATTGGGGGCACATCGCCGCGCTCAAGAAAGCGTTCCCGGACCGGGTCGTCATCGGGAACGGAGACGTGCGCCTCCCGGGGGACGCCGCGAGGATGATCGGGGAAACGGGGTGCGACAGCGTGATGGTCGGACGGGCCGCGATGGGCAACCCGTGGATCTTCGC
Source organism: uncultured bacterium (assembly GCA_963741515.1). Taxonomy (GTDB): domain Bacteria; phylum Desulfobacterota; class Deferrimicrobia; order Deferrimicrobiales; family Deferrimicrobiaceae; genus UBA2219. The sequence continues at coordinate 5,127 of CAVUIA010000005.1, read as the reverse complement.
TGCCCTGAAACGGGAAATCGCCGTCCCCCCCGCCGGCCGCCGCGCGCTCATCCTCCGGCACGGCGACGAGATGTTCCTGCGCCACGGACAGCGCGGCATCAAGGAGATGCGCAAGCACCTCGCCTGGTACAGCCGGGGGGTCCCCGGCGCCGCCGCCTTCCGCGCGGAACTCGCCCGGATCGTCGACCCCGACTCGTTCCGGGAGGCCGTGGAGCGCATTTTTGACCGACCTCCTGCGCAGGACCCTCGAATCGGTCAACATCGGGATCGTCGTGTTCGACGCGGCCGGGAAGCTCGCCTACATCAATCCGGCCGCCGAGGAGATCCTGCAGGGATCCTCCCAATCGCTCGCCGGGAAACATTACCGGACCGTCTTCCGGGGAAGCCCCGAGGCGGTCCGCATCCTCCGGAAAACCTTCGAGAGCCACACCCCCGTCACCGGTTTCGACGTGGAGCTGAAGCGGGCGGCTCCGGCGGGGAGCGGCGTCGTCCTGCCGGTGATGCTCGGGGCGTCCCCGCTGGCCGGGGACGGAGGAGAGCCGCAGGGCGCGGTGCTGTCCGTCAAGTCGTCGGAGATCCTTTCCCTGGTCGGGCGGGAGGAGCAGGCGGCGTTCAGCGCCGAGGGGATGCAGACGCTGGCGTACGGCATCGCCCACGAGATCAAGAACCCGCTGGGAGGCATCCTCGGGGCCGCGCAGTGGATCCTTCGCGGGGAAGGGCCGGAAGAGGAGCGCGTCGAGGGGGTCCGCCTGATCCTGAGGGAGGCCCGGAGGATCAACGGGCTGGTGGAGAAGATGCTCGAGATGGGGAAGAAGCCCCCCCCTCCCCGGCCGTTCGCCCTCGCCCCCCTGGTAAGGGAGGCGCAGCAGCTCCTCCTCTCGGAGGCGCGCGCCCAGGGGAAAAGCGTCCGGTTCGAGCTGCGGATGGACCCGAGCCTCCCCCGGTCTCCGGCCACCCCGACACCGTCTACCGGGCGCTCCTCAACGTCCTGAAGAACGCCGTCGAGGCGATCGCGGGAGGCCGGCACGGTGCGCATCGAGGCGCGGATGAACGTCAACTACCGGTTCGCCGTGGGACGCGGCCGGAAACTCTCCTTCATGGAGATCGAGATCGCCGACACCGGCGTGGGGATGACCGCGGAGGAGCTGCACAAGGCGCGTCTCCCCTTCTACACGACGAAACCGGAAGGGACGGGGCTCGGGCTGGCGATGGCGAGGCAGGCGGTGACCCGCCACGGAGGGAAGCTCGAAATTAATGTCGACCCCCGGCGAGGGGACCACGGTTAAAATATCCCTTCCGGTCGACCCGGGCAGGAAGAGCGCACGGTGAAAAGAGTCCTGATCGCCGACGACGACGAGAGCAATCCCGGCCGGGGTCCTGAAGAAAACCGTCACCGGGATGGGGTTCGCGGCGGACCTCGCGGAAGACGGCGACAAGGCGCTCGACTTCCTCGGAAGGAACAGCTACCGCCGCCGCGTTCGTGGATGTCCGGATGCCCGGCGTGGAGGGGATCGAGGTGCTCGAGCGCATCCAGGCCCGGAAATCCCCCACCCGATTCTTCATCATGACGGCGGTGCACCGTCCCGACATCGCGGCCCGCTCGACCCGCGCGGGGGCCGCGGAATTCATCACCAAGCTGTTCGAGCTGTCGCGCATAGAGGGCTCGCTGCGGGACCTGTCCCGGGAGACCGCTTCCGGGGAGCGTCCGTACCGTCCGGAGGAGAAGGAGGAGCAGGCGACCTACCGGATCGTGGGAAAGAGCCGCGCGATCATCGACGTGTTCAAGAAGCATCCGGAAGATGGCCGACTCGAACGCCACGATCCTGATCCTGGGGGAACGCCGAGCGCCGCGGGAGCCACCAGGAGGTCGTGACGACCGGTACGCCGGAGACGGTGACGCCGAGCCGTCTCCCCCACCAGCCGGTCGACGGTCGAGTCCTTCGCCCGCCGGGTCGGTGAGGGTGAGCCTGGTGCGCCGGCGAGCAGGCACGGTCGCGCCGGTCAGGAACAGCAGGGCACTCGACGGCGCGGCATCACGCCCGTGGGTGGCGACCAGGCCCGCGATGCCCGGCGAGAGCGACGAGCGGCAGGGCGGCGCCGAGGGGCTCGAGGTCGAAGACCGGAGAGCGCGACGACGATGCGCGGCAGGCCGTCCTGCGCGCTGGTCGCGGTGACCCAGGTGCGGCCGAAGCCGACGAGGAGCAGCACGGCGCCCACGGCCACCAGCAGCAGCGCGAGCCGGTACTCGCCGGACGCGCTGCGCCCGGAGCGGCCGGCGGGTACCGGGTCGGACGGCGCGGACTCGGTCACGAGCCGGCCGGGCGCAGGTCGACGCGATCGCGACCGCGCGCAGCACCGCTGCGGCCTTGTTGCGGCACTCCTGGTCCTCGTCGGCCGGAACCGAGTCGGCGACGACGCCGGCCCCGGCCTGCACGTAGGCGACGCCGTCCGGATCACGCGCCGTCCGGATCGCGATCGCGGTGTCGGGGTCGCCGGCGAAGTCGAGATAGCCGACGACGCCGCCGTACAGCCCGCGACGGGACCGGCTCCAGCTCGTCGATGATCTCCATCGCCCGCACCTTCGGCGCGCCGGACAGGGTGCCGGCCGGGAAGCAGCGCGAGGACGTCGAGCGCCGTCCTGCCCGGCGGCCAGCCTCCCGACCACGGTCGACACGAGGTGCATGACGTGGCTGTAGCGCTCGACCGTCATGAACTCGACCACCTCGACCGTGCCCGGCGGGCAGACCCGGCCGAGGTCGTTGCGCCCGAGGTCGACCAGCATCAGGTGCTCGGCCCGCTCCTTCGGGTCGGCGAGCAGCTCGGCGTCCAGCGCGGCGTCCTCCTCGGCGGTCGCGCCGCGCGGTCGGGTGCCGGCGATCGGGTGGAGCATGGCGCGCCCGTCCTGCGACCTTGACCAGTGCCTCCGGGCGGGAGCCGACGATCGTCGAAGTCCGTCGAAGCCGCAGCAGGTACATGTACGGGCTCGGGTTGGTCGCCGCAGCACCCGGTAGACGTCGAGCGCGTCGGCCGTGCACGGCGTCTCGAACCGCTGGGTGGGCACGATCTGGAAAGCCTCGCCGGCCTTGATGCTCCTTCGACGCGGCGACCGCCGGCCTGGTAGTCCGGGCCGCCGGCGGTGCGCGAGGTCGCGTCGGACCTCGGGCGGCGTCGCGCGACGGCGAGGCCGAGGCGAGCGGGCTGCGGCGAGGGCGCGGCTGCATCGCGTCGACCCGGGCGCACGGCGTCGGTGTACGCGTCGTCGACCCGCTCGTCGGTGGTCGTCGAAGTTGATCGCGTTGGCGATCAGCCAGACCTCGCCGTCGTGGTGGTCGAGCACGGCCAGGTCGCTGACGAGCAGCATCGCCAGCTCGGGGAGCCCAGGTCGTCGGGGTTGGCGTCCGGCAGCCGTCTCCAGCCGCCGGCGCACGACGTCGTAGCCGAGGTAGCCGACCATGCCCGCCGGTGAGCGGCGGCAGGTCGGGCAGCGCGCGGGGTGTGCAGGGTCGCGACGGTGTCGCGCAACGCGTCGAGCGGGTCGCCGTCGGTCGGGCAGGCCCGATCGGCGGCGTGCCGAGCCAGTGCGCCTGCCCGTCGCGCTCGGTCAGGGTGGCCGCGCGCGCACGCCGACGAAGGAGTAGCGCGACCACGACGGCCGTTCTCGGCCGACTCGAGCAGGAAGGTGTCGGGCCGGTCGCCGGCCAGCTTGCGGTACAGCCCGACCGGGGTCTCGTCGTCGGCGAGCAGCCGGCGTGTGACGGGGATCACCCGGCGGTCGCGCGCCAGCGGCCGGAACGTTCGAGCGTCCGGAGAGACGGCTGCCGAGCGCGGTCGAGTGACGGCGTCGCGTCTGGGCTCACGCGGCGCCCTCCGCGTCGGCCAGCAGCAGGTCGGCGTCGAAGCAGGTGCGGTCGCCGGTGTGGCAGGCGGCGCCGACCTGGTCGACGCGTGACCAGCAGCGTGTCGCCGTCGCAGTCCAGGCGCGACCTCCTTGACGTGCTGGGTGTGGCCGCTGGTCTCGCCCTTGACCCAGTACTCCTGGCGGCTGCGCGACCAGTAGGTGGCCCGGCCGGTGGTCAGCGTGCGGTGCAGCGCCTCGTCGTCCATCCAGCCGAGCATCAGCACCTCGCCGGTGTCGTACTGCTGGACGATCGCGGCGACCAGGCCGCGGTCGTCGAACCGGACGCGGTCGAGCGCGGAGCTCGGCTCGGAGGAGGTCACGGCGTCATTCTGCCGTGCGCGCCGCCGATCCCCCGACCCGGTTCCGCGCGGCCTCGCGTCGGAACCGCGAAGCGCATGTCGGTGAACATCGGCGCTCCCGCCTGGGTCTCCCGCAGGGTGTCGATCGCGGACACCACCGCTTGAAACTCGATTTCCGGGTTCGCGACGATCGTTGCCGACCGCTCATCCGCAAACGCTGGCTCCGAATCGCGGACCTTCTCGGCACACGCACGCAGGCCGGTGAAGTCCCAAGTGCCACCCACGCTGGGAAACGCAATGCCCGGACCGACTCCCTCACAGCCTGGTCTCAAATTCCCTCCTGCTGCCTTCACGGAGATCCCATCACGCACCAACAACACCGCCAGGGTGAGCCGCCGTGCGACTGGCTCCCTAGTCGACCCGATCGAAGGTGGTGTGACCTCGATCACCGAAACCCTGTCGCCATTGCGGACCGGCAAGTCGTACACGCCCACCCCTGACTGCCCCAATGTGAAGAGCACCTCGATCAACAGTCGATACGGCGTCGATTGATCCACAGCGACGATCGCGTGGACGGGCTTGGGCAGCCCAGCAGTCGCGGACTCGACAGCGGCGCGCAGAGGGAGCACGAGCAAGTCGTTCTGGGAACGCTTGATGTCGGCATTGAATCCGTGCGCTCGATCGGCCCCTGCCGGAAGCATCGCCACGACCTTCGCTTCTTGCCCGAAGAGCAATGCGTGGCGAGACAGCACGACCTGGATCGAGGCGGCCGAAAGGTTTGCCTTCGAGGTCGAAGCGGCAAGCTGAGTGTCAGACCACACCGGCAGCCGCGGAGGCACGCCAGTCGCGGGAGACGTCACCGGGGAAGGCTGCGTGGTCCCGACAGGCGGACCTTCGCGGACCTCGCGGACGGACGCGTGATTGCACCCG
>CAVUIA010000004.1:0-128184 GCA_963741515.1 uncultured bacterium | reverse complement strand
GGCGGAGGTCGTCTGCTCCGGCACCATTTCCATCGATTCCGTGAGGGTGACGCCGATCTCCGCCGGGGTCGAGGAGCTCGAACACCGGCAGGTGCGCCGAGAGGTCCGGGCAGGACGGGTAGCCGAAGCCGTACCGCGATCCCCGGTACTCCTGGGCGACGTACCCGGAGAGGGACGTGGGCCGGTCCCCGGCGATCCCGAGCTCGCGCCGCATCACCTCGTGCCAGTACTCCGCCAGCGCGTCGGTGACCTCCACGCCGAAGGCGTGCAGCATCAGGTAGTCGTGGTACCGGTCGGCCTCGAAGAGCTCCCGGGTCGCCGGGCCGATCCCGCTCGCCGATGGTGACGACGAAGAAGCCCGCCACGTCGCCCCCGTCTTCCTTCCTCCGGAAGTAGTCCGCGATGCACAGGTGCGGCGGGGCCTTCTGGCGCGGGAAGGGGAAGTCGGAAGGAGCGCCCCTCGTGCTCCACCACGAGGGTGTCGCCTTCGGAGAAGCAGCGGAACCACCCGTAGGCCACCTTGGGGCTCAGGAGCCGCTCCGCGCACCGCGCGGCGCCTTCAGCTCCTCGTACATCGGCCGGACCTTGTTCCCGCACCAGCTCCGAATAGTCCTCGGCGGTCATCTTCCCGCGCCGGTACCCCCATCGGCCGCGGAAGAGCGCCTGCTCGTTGACGTAGGGGAACAGGAGCGCCGGGTCGATCCCCGTGACGTGCCGGCGTCCGAGGAAGGGCGGCTCCGGCGCCGGGACGTCCCGCGCGACGGGCGCACCCCTTCGGGCCCGGGGCCATGGCGGCGCGGTCCGTCGGAGGCGGCGACGGTCGTGGAGTTGAGCGTCCCGGCCTCGAATTCCCGCAGCGCGGAGAGGCCCGCGAAGGCGTCGGCGCAGTACACCACCGGGCCGGGGTACGCGGGGGCGCACTCCCGCGCGACGAACTTCTCCGTCAGCGCCGCGCCGCCCAGCAGGACGGGGGCCGTGAGGCCCGCCGCGGCGAACTGCGGCAGGTTCTCCTTCATCACCAGCGCCGACTTGACCAGCAGCCCGGACAGCCCGATCACGTCGACCCCGAGCGAAACCGCCTTCTCGATGATCGTCTCCGCCGGCACCTTGATCCCGAGGTTGATCACCTGGTAGCCGTTGTTCGACAGGATGATGTCCACCAGGTTCTTCCCGATGTCGTGCACGTCGCCCGCCACGGTGGCCAGAAGGACCTTGCCGCCCCTCCTGCCGCCTCCGACGTTCTCGATGAACGGGCGCGAGCCGGTCGACGGCGCGCTTCATCACCTCCGCGGACTGGAGCACGAAGGGGAGGAGCATCTCCCCCCGGCCGAACAGCTCGCCGACGTGGCGCATCGCGGGGACCAGGAGCTGGTTGATGATCGACGCCGCCGGGCGGCGGGACAGCAGGATCGCCAGGAGGTCCTCCAGCCCGTCCTGGTCGCCGGCCACGCACCTTTCCGGCGAGCTCCTCCTCCGGCGGGAGGGCGGGGCCGTCCTTCCCCGGGGCCGTCTCTTCGCCGGCTTCGGGAGCGTCCGCGAAATGGCGGATGAAGGCGGACAGCGGCGACTCGCCGTCGGTCCGCGGGCGGTTGCGGATCAGGTCGAGGCAGATTTCCCGGTCGGCCTCGGCGATCTTCGACATCGGCAGGATCTTTCCCGCGTCGATGATGGCCATGTCGAGCCCGGCCGCGACCGCCTCGTGGAGGAAGACGGAGTTCAATACCTTCCGGGAGGCGGGGGAGAGGCCGAAGGAGATGTTGCTCACGCCCAGGGAGGTGAAGACGCCGGGCAGCTCCTCCTTGACGCGCCGCAACGCCGCGAGGGTGTTCGCCGCCGCGTCCGCGAAGCGAGGCGTCGCCCGAGCCGATCGTGAACGTGAGGAGGTCGAAGACCAGGTCCGACGGCCGCAGCCCGTACCGCCCCACGGCGAGGTCGTGGATCCTCTTCGCGACGGCGACCTTCTCCTCGACCGTCATCGCCATCCCCTTCTCGTCGATCGTGAGGGCGATGACGGCGGCCCCGTACTTTCTCCGCCGCGCGGCAGACCCGCTCGAGGTTCTTCCCGCCGTCCTCGAGGTTCACCGAGTTGACGAGGCACCTTCCCGGGTGGATCTTCAGCGCCGCCTCGATGCAATCGGGCCGGGTCGAGTCGACGACCATCGGGGCGTGGACCGACTGCGCGAAGAGCCGGGCCAGGGCGGCGAGGTCGGCCTTCTCGTCCCTTCCGGCGTACGCCGTGCACAGGTCCACGCGCGTGCGCGCCGTCCTTCTGCTGGTCGAGGGCGACGCGCAAGCGCCCCGTCGAAGTCGTCCGCGAGGAGCAGCTCCCGGAACTTTTTCGACCCGTTGGCGTTGCACCGCTCGCCGATGAGGAAGGGGGGGATCTCCTGGCGGATCTCGACGGCCTGGTACAGGCTGCCCAGGGACGGCTTCGCGGCCGCGTCCGCGGGCAGCGGGGCGGACCCCCTCGAGCGCCTCGCGCAGCTTCCGGATGTGCTCGGGCGTGGTGCCGCAGCACCCGCCCACGATGGACACGCCCTCTTCCCGGACGAAGGCGGAGACCTGCGCGGCGAACGCCTCGGGGGAGAGCGGATAGACCGTCTTCCCGTCCCGACACCATGCGGGATCCCGGCGTTCGGGATGCAGGAGACCCGCCCGCGGTAGTTCCGGCACAGGTGCCGCATGTGGGAGACCATCCCCTCCGGGCCCGTGGCGCAGTTCAGCCCCAGGGAGAAGAGGGGATACGGCTCGAGGGCGGCCAGGGCGGCGGCCACGTCGGTCCCCACCAGCATCGTCCCCGTGTTCTCGATCGTCAGCGACACCATGACGGGGACGTCCCGCTTCATCGCCTCGAGGGTCTCGAAGCAGGAGACGACGGCGATCTTGACCTGCAGCAGGTCCTGGCACGTCTCGATGATCAGCAGGTCGACCCCGGCCTCGACCAGGGCGCGGGCCTGCTCCGCGAAGGCCTCCGCCAGCGGCTCGACGGCCGATGTGCCCGAGCGAGGGGAGCTTCGTCGTCGGGCCCATGGAGCCCGCGACGAACGCGTCGGCGCCGGCCTGCCGGATCGCTCCCTTCGCGTTCTCCACCGCCGCGCGGTTGATCTCCGCGACGCGGTCGCCGAGCCCGTACTCCGACAGGACGATCCCGTTGGCGCCGAAGGTGTTCGTCTCCAGCACCATCGCCCCCGCGTCGAGGAACGACTTGTGCCATTCCCGGATCACCTCGGCCGCGGAAACGTTCAGGAATTCGTTGCACCCCTCGCGCCCCTGCCAGGCGGACGCGGGGATCTCCATCCGCTGCAGGTTCGTCCCGCAGGCCCCGTCGAACAGCAGAAGCTCCCGGTCTCTCGGCGACATCGGTTTATAATCCATAAGTGTGTAATCTTAGAATAGAAATCAGGTGCGGTCAAACGGGTTCCCTTTGACCCCGACTTCGGATACGCTGGAATATACTACAACCGTTGTTACCCGTATTCACCGTTGGGATGTTCCCGCGGAGGAGGCGCACATGTCCAGACTGAAGGAAGTCCTCCGCGAAAAGATCGAGTCCCATCGTCCACGCTTCCAGAAGCTTCTGAAGGAACACGGGCAGGTGGTCATCGACAAGGTGACCATCGAGCAGGTGATCGGCGGCGCCCGCGACGTCCGCTGCCTCGTGTCCGACATCTCGTACCTCGATCCCATGGAGGGGATCCGGTTCCGCGGCAAGACCATCCCCGAGACGTTCGCCGCGTTGCCGAGGGTGGGGAGCGGCGAATATCCCTGCGTGGAAGCGTTCTGGTATTTCCTGCTCACCGGCGACGTTCCGACAAAGGAGGACGTGAAGCACGTCCGGGAAGATTTCCAGGCGCGCTCCGAGGTTCCCAACTACGTGTTCGACACCCTCCGGGCGATGGCGCGCGATTCCCACCCGATGGCGCTGTTGTCGGCCGCCGTCCTTTCGATGCAGCGGGAGTCGGTCTTCGTCAAACGGTACAACCAGGGGATGCGGAAGACGGAATACTGGGATCCCATGTTCGAGGATTCCATGAACCTCCTCGCGAAGCTCCCCGCAGATCGCCGCCTACATCTACCGGATGAAATACAAGGGGGGCGCGATCGATTCCCCCGAACCCGGATCTCGACATGGGCGGCAACTTCGCCCACATGATGGGGATCCCGAAGCCGTACGACGACGTGGCGCGGATGTACTTCATCCTGCATTCCGACCACGAGGTGGGAAACGTCTCGGCGCACGCGGTGCACCTCGTCGCCTCGACGCTCTCCGACGCGTACTACGCCTACTCCGCCGGGCTGAACGGCCTCGCGGGGCCGCTGCACGGGCTGGCGAACCAGGAAGTCCTCATGTGGATCCAGGACCTCATGAAGCAGATGGGGGGGAAAGTCCCTTCCGGCGAGGAGCTGAAGAAGTTCCTCTGGGACACCCTGAACGCCGGCAAGGTCGTCCCCGGCTACGGCCACGCCGTCCTCCGGATCACGGACCCGAGGTACACGGCGCAGCGGGAATTCTGCCTGAAGCACCTGCCGGACGACCCGATGTTCAAGCTGACGAACCTGATCTACGAGGTGGCCCCGGGGGTGCTGCGGGAGCACGGGAAGGCGAAGAACCCGTGGCCGAACGTCGATTCCGCCTCGGGCGTCATCCAGTGGCACTACGGCGTCACCCAGTACGACTTCTACACGGTCCTCTTCGGCGTGGGCCGGGCGCTCGGGACCTTGGCGAACATCACCTGGGACCGCGGCCTCGGCTCCCCGCTCGAACGCCCGAAGTCGGTCACCACCGACATGCTCGAGGAATGGGCCTCGAAGGGCGGCCGCCCGATGCCGTGACGGGGAAAGCGTAAGGTGGGCGGAACGAGGTGGATTTTTGACCCGCGGGTGGAAGGGACGGAGCCGCCGGTCGGGTTTTTCCCCGCGCGCCGAAAATTTCCCTTGAACTTTTCCCCCGTTTCCCCCGAATAGAGCTATGGTCAATTGATTGACTCCCCATTTCCGGAGGCGGCCCAAGGGGGTTCGTGATGCAGTCGGTTCTCGTCATCGACGACAATGAGGACATCCGGAGTCTCCTCGGCGAATTCTTCGGCGCCAACGGCTTCGAGGTGACCGAAGCGAAGGACGGCGAGGCGGCGATGGAAATTCTCCGCCGTCAGAAGTTCGACCTCTACCTGGTCGACCTCGTGATGCCCGGCAAGGGGGGATTCGAGGTCCTTCGCGAAGCGCGGGAACTCTCCATCGGCGTGCCGTCGATCGTCATCACGGGGAACGGGTCGATCGAATCGGCCGTGGACGCCATGCGTCTGGGGGCCTTCGACTACATCGAGAAACCCTTCAACCTCGAGGCGCTCCGGATCACGGTCGACCGGGCGCTTTCCCACCAGCGGCTCCAGAAGGAGAACGCGAACCTCAAGAGGCAGCTGAGCGACAAGTACGACTTCCGGAACTTCATCGGCAACTCCCCGCGGATGCAGGGGCTCTACCGGATCCTCGAGAAGGTCTCCGACACCGACAGCACGATCCTCATCACGGGGGAGAGCGGGACGGGGAAGGAGCTCGTCGCGAAGACGATCCACTTCAACAGCTCCCGGGCGGACCAGCCGTTCGTGCCGATCAACTGCGGGGCGATCCCCCGCGACCTCCTCGAGTCCGAGCTGTTCGGGCACGAGAAGGGCGCCTTCACGGGCGCCGTGAGCTCCAGGGTCGGCCGGTTCGAGCTCGCGAACTTCGGGACGATCCTCCTCGACGAGATCGCCGAGCTGCCCTTCTCCCTCCAGGTCAAGCTCCTGCGCGTGGTCCAGGAGAGGGAGTTCGAGAGGATCGGCGGCACGAAGACCATCAAGGTGAACGTGCGGATCCTCGCCGCGACGAACCGGGAGCTCGAGAAGGCCGTGGCCGGCGGGACGTTCCGCGAGGACCTCTACTACCGCCTGAACGTGATCCCCCTGCACATCCCGCCCCTCCGGGAACGGGACGACGACATCATGCTGCTCTTCGAGCATTTCATGGGCGAGTTCTGCAAGAAGCGGAAGCGGCCGATTTTGAAGATCTCTCCCGAGGTCCGGAAGATCCTGGTCGGGTACCGCTGGCCGGGCAACGTCCGCGAGCTCGAGAACGCGGTCGAACGGATGGTCATCCTCAACGACAGCGGCGTCCTCGGCATCGAGGACCTGCCGGAGCACATCCGCGCGTCGAGCGGGGGGGCCGCCGTCCCGACGCTTCCGACGCAGGACGTCCCCCTGCAGTCGGACATCCGCGTGCCGACCCCCTGGACGGATTCGGGGATCAACCTGAACGGCGTGCTCGACGGGCTGGAGCGGGCCCTCATCCTCCAGGCGCTCGAGAAGGCCGGCGGGGTGAAGAACAAGGCGGCGATGCTCCTGGGGCTGAACCGCACGACTTTGCTGGAGAAGATCAAGAAGATGGGACTATCGACACCCGCGTCAGTTCCCTGACACCTGTTCCGTAAAAACCCCATAAAAATCGCTATCTTGCGATGGCACATTTATTGCTTTTAATTGGGCCATGTCAAGGATTGCGCCCTATCTGCTCGTTTTCGCCCTGATTCCGGGGCTCTGCCTCGCGGCCGCGCCCGTCGTCCCGATTCCCGCCGGCCCCCTCGCATCCGCGCTCGCGCTCGTCGAGGGGAACAAGGCCCCCGACGCGATCAAGGCGTTGACCTCGCTCCATCCGGGATTCCAGGAGCTGGGACCGTATCACTACGTCTACGGGCGCGCGCTGGCCGCGTCGGGAAACCCGATGGAGGCCGCCCTGCACTACCGCCGCGCGTCGGTCTACGCGGCCGATACGGCCCTGCAGGAGAGGGCTCTCTTTATGGCGGCCGAGGCGGAATTCGACATGGGGTACCGCTTCGAGGCGAAAACGAACTGCCTGATTTTCCTGAAGAGATTCCCGGAATCCAACCTTGCCGGAAAGGTCCGGACCCTGCTGGGCCGCAGCCTGGCCGCGATCGGCAGGCACCATGACGCGGTCCGGCAGTTCGACCTGGCGGGTGCTTCCGCAGAGGCCCTCTTCGGGAAAGCGAACGCTCTCCAGAGGAGCGGGATGACGATCGAGGCCGCGCGGGCTTACGCCGACGCCATGGCCGCCGACGGAAAGTTCCCCGACTTCTCCGAGGAGACCCGCTGCTGGATGGGCGAGAACCTTCGCGTGTCGGGGCTCACCCCCCGCGCGAAGGAGCTCCTGCTGAAGGTGACGGGCCCGGAATACAAGGACTACGCTGTGTTCGGCCTCGGCGAGATCGCCGTGGAGGAGTCGAAGCCCGACGAGGCGATCCGGCTGTTCGGCTCGCTGGCCTCCTCGAAGGACCGGAAGCTGGGGAGGATCGCGATGCTGCGCGCCTCCGACGTCGAGGCGGCGGCGGGGAAGACCCGCGAAGCGACGGCGCGGCTCGACGAGATCGTCGGGAAATACCCGTTCACCGCGGAGTACGACCAGGCGATCCTGCGTCTCGCGCTCATGCGCTCGGCGGCCGGGGACCCGTCCGCGGCCCTGTCCCTGCTCTCCAAGCTGGTGCTTCGTCCCTCGACGGTCCGCGCAAGAGCCCTCGACGAGATCGAGAGGGTCCTGCTTGCGGCGCGGGGGAAGGGACCCGCCCACCTGGTTTCCCTGTGGAACGCCGGCGGCCGCTGGCTGATGGATTCGTCCCATGAACCGACCCTCGCCCTGATCGCCGAAGATATCCGCGAAACCGGGAAGCCGTACCAGGACCTTGTCCAGTGGCTGTCCCGGTACGGGTCCGGCCCCGTGCGCTCGAAGTACCTGGCCATCCAGGCGTCGCAGTTCGCGCAGTCCGGCGATGCCGCCGGGCTGCGGGAGAGCCTGCGGGGCCTCAGAAGCCTGAACGCGACGGGAGACGACGTGACCCGGGCCGAGGCGTACCTCAAGTTCGCCGAGAAGGATTACAAGGGCGCCGCGAAGGCGCTCCTGTCGTTGGGCAGGCTGGAGGGGGCGGACCTCTCGATGCTGGGGGACGTTTTCCCTTATGCCGACGATCCCCGGAAGGCGTCCGCCGCCATCGAGGCGGGGGCGTCCCGTCCCGGCGCCGGCGTCTCCGCGCGCACGTTCGCGCGCCTCGCCGACACGCATTACGACGCGGGCCGCAGGGCCGAGGCGATCCGGTATTACCGTCTGGCAGCGGACAAGGACCCGGAGCACGAGTGGTCGTGCTACCGGCTCGCCGTCCTCCTCGGGAAGGACGGGGGCGAGGAATACAGGAAAAGGATCCGGAAGGACCCGACGCTCGTCCGGATGGCGAACGCGGCATGGAAGGAGCAGACCCTGAATGCGCAATAGCGGAGAGATTCCGGCGGACCGGTTACGGGACCTGAACGAGGCGTTCTCCTCGTTCACGGCCACGTCCGGGCTGCTCGAGCAATATTACGCGAAGCTCCGGGAGCAGGTGCGGTACCTGACGATCGAGCTCGAGGAACGCAACGCCCAGCTCAAGGCCGCCCTCGCGGACGCGAATTCCGCCAAGGACAACCTGCGGTGCATCCTCCAAAGCATGGCCGAGGCGCTCATCGTCCTCGACCGGGACGGGAACGTGGCGATGGTGAACCGGGCCGCCGTCGAGATGATCGGCCCCACCGCGGCCGACGCCGCGGGCAAGCCGTTCGAGTCGCTCGGATTCTCCCTGGTGAACGAGGGGGGCGACACGGCCCTGGTTGCCAACGGAAGGCGTTTCGATGTCTTCGTATCGCGCTCGGACGTGGTGGACCCCTCCGGCGCCGTCAGGGGGAGCGTGCTCCTGATCCAGGACATCACCCGGATGAAGGAGCTCGAGTCGCAGTCCGAGCGGAACCGCCGGCTCATCCGTATGGGAGAGATGGCCGCCAAGATCGTGCACGAGATCCGCAGCCCCTTATGCAGCATCGAGCTCTACGCGACGATGCTCGACAGCGAGCTCGGCGACGGGGAGGCGTCCCGCCTTTCCCGGGGGATCTCGAGCGGGATCCTCAGCCTGAACAACATCCTCACGAACATGATCCTTTTCGCGAGGCAGCAGAAGCCGTCGATCTCCCGGATCGATGCGGTCTCCGTCGTCGAAGAGGCCCTTCGCCTGCTGGAGCCGATGACCGTTTCGCGGGGGATCGCAATCGACCGCGACGTCCCGGTGAACCCGTTCCTGGACGGCGACCCGGAGCTTCTCAAGCAGGTCCTGCTGAACGTCGCCCTCAATGCCGTCCAGGCCATTTCCGGAGAGGGCCGGATCGGCATTTCCGTGCGGAATGAGGGCGGCGGGGCGGTGATCGAGGTGTCCGACGAGGGCGAGGGGATCCGCGGTGAGAACCTGGAGCGGATTTTCGATCCGTTCTTCAGCACGAAGGTGAAGGGGGCGGGACTGGGCCTGGCGATCGCCTCGCGGATCATGGAGGCCCACGGCGGATTCATCCGGGTCCGGAGCGAGCTGGGGCAGGGCAGCGTCTTCGAGCTCCACTTCCCCCCCGCCTCCGTTCGGGAGGAACCCGCCGCGTGAAACCGATCCTTGTCGTCGACGACGACCCCCAGATGCGTTCGGCCCTGAAGGAAGCGATCCGGAAGATGGGCCACGGAGCGGATGTGTGCGAGAACGGCCTGGAGGCGATCGGGCGGATCGCCCGGGCGAGCTACGCGCTCGTCGTCACCGACATGAAGATGCCCGGGATGGACGGCCTGGCCCTGTTGCGGGAAATCCGCCGGCGCTCCGCCACCCAGCCGGTCCTCGTCATCACCGGGTACGGGACCGTCGAGAACGCCGTGGAGACGATGCGGGAAGGGGCGACGGACTATCTCCTGAAGCCGTTCTCCTTCGCCTCCCTCAAGAAGGCCGTCGAGTCCGTGATGGCTCGCCCCGCCCAGTCCCGGGAGATCCTCACGGCCGACCCGGGGATGGAGAAGATCCTCACCCTGGCGCGGAACATCGCGACGAGCGACATCTCCGTCCTGATCTACGGGGAGAGCGGCACGGGGAAGGAGCTTCTTGCCCGCTTCGTCCACGAGTCGGGCCGACGGGCCGACCGGCCCTTCGTCGCCGTCAACTGCGGCGCCATCCCGGAAAACCTGATGGAATCCGAGCTGTTCGGGCACGAAAAGGGGTCGTTCACCGGCGCCGGCGAGCGGAAGATCGGCAAGATCGAATTCGCCACCGGGGGGACGATCCTCCTCGACGAGATCGGCGAGATGCCGGTCGCCCTCCAGCCGAAGCTGCTGCGGGTCCTCCAGGAACGGGAGGTCGACCGGGTCGGCGGCAAGGACCCCGTGCCGGTCGACGTCCGGGTGATCGCCACGACGAACCGGGACCTCCAGAAGGAGTGCCGGGAGGGCCGTTTCCGGGAGGACCTCTACTACCGGCTCAACGTGTTCCCCGTCCGGCTCCCCCCCTTGAGGGAGCGCCCCTCGGACATCCCGCTGCTGGCGGTGCACTTCGCGGAAAAATTTTCCGCCGCCGAGGGCAAGGCGGTCAAGGGATTCACGGACGAGGGGATGGCGCTGCTCAGGAGCCGCCCGTGGCGCGGGAACATCCGGGAGCTGGAAAACGTCATCCGGCGGGCCGTCCTCCTCAGCATCGGGGACCGCATCGGGGCGGAGGACCTCCTGTTCGACGATCCGGAGGAAAATGGCGGATTTGCAGGGAAAATAAGGGACATGGAGAAGGAGCTGATCCTTCGGACCCTCAAGGAAGTCGCCGGGAACAAGGCGAAGGCGGCGACGATTCTCGGGGTGACGGTCCGGACGATCCGGAACAAGCTTGCCGAGTATGGCCAGTGAGCCATTTTTGTTGGCATGAATGTTGAATAAATAGGAGTCACTATGAGCGATATCTTCAAAACCCTCGAAGGACAGCTCCGGGCGTCGACCCTGCGTCACGGCGTCATCGCCTCCAATATCGCCAACGTCGACACCCCCGGGTATCAGGCCCGGGACGTCAAGTTCAACGAGACGCTCTCGGAGGCGACCATCGAGCTGCGGAACACGAACCCCGGCCACCTGGCCCCGACCGGCCAGGTCGCGGGGGGGAACGTCGATACGGACCAGCGCCCCTCCTGGGGCGACCAGAACAACGTGGAACTCGACATCGAAGTGTCAAAAATGACCGAAAACGCTGTATTTTTCCAGGCCGCCACGACGTTGCTTTCCAAAAACATCCAGATGTACAAAGCGGCGCTGCGGAGGTAGCAAATGAATTCGTTCGATATCCTTTCGATCAGCGGATCGGCCCTCGAGGCGCAGCGGCGGCGAATGAACGTCATCGCCTCGAACCTGGCGAACGCGCAATCGACGCGGACGGAAGAGGGCGGGCCGTACAAGCGGCAGGATGTCGTTTTCTCCTCCGCGCCTGTTGAATCGAATTCAGTAGAACTCAAGGGTGTCAAGGTTGCCGACATCGTGAGTGACGGAAAACCGCCCAAGCCGGTCTACGACCCCGGCCATCCCGATGCCAACGAGGAAGGGATCGTGCTGATGCCGGATATCAACGCGATGGAAGAGATGGTCAACATGATGATGGCCTACCGGGCGTACGAGGCCTCCGTGGCGACCTATAACACGGCCAAGACCATGATGCTCAAGTCGCTCGAGCTCGGGAGGGTGTGATGACGGACATGCTGGTCAACGGGATCGGGAGCATCGGCAGTGCGGCGGCCCCCGGGAAAGTCGGGAAGACGAACGGCGCCGGCGGGTTCGACGACCTGCTCAAGGACGCCCTCGGGAAGATCTCCCAGGTCCAGCGGGACACGGAGACGGCGGTGAAGGAACTCTCCTCGGGGGGCGACGTGACCAGCGCCATCATCGCGATGGAAAAGGCGGACATGACGTTCCAGACGATGGTGGAGGTGCGGAACCGCCTGATCGACGCTTACCAGGAAGTAATGAGGATGTCCATCTGACCTTTTTATCATAGGAAGCGAGGACCGCGGGGATGCCCAACATGTTCGATGTCGTCAAGGACTGGCCGATACAGAAGAAGGCGGTCGCGCTCGCGGTGATCGTCGCCTCCATCGCCCTCGTCGTCCTTGCGTTCTCCTGGTCCCAGAAGGAGGATTACCAGGTCCTCTTCACGAACCTCTCCGAGGCCGACTCCGGCCAGATCGCGGGGAAGCTCAAGGAGCTGAAGGTCCCGTATCGCGCCGAGGCGGGCGGCATCCTCGTGCCGTCGAGCAAGGTCTACGACGTTCGTCTCCAGCTCGCTTCCCAGGGACTGCCGCAGGGCGGCGGGATCGGCTTCGAGATCTTCGACAAGACGAGCTTCGGGACCACCGAGTTCGTGCAGAAGCTCAACTACAAGCGGGCGCTCCAGGGAGAGCTCGCCCGGACCATCATGGCGATGGGGCCGGTGGAGCAGTGCCGGGTCCATCTCGCGATTCCCGAGAAGTCGCTGTTCGTCCGGGAAGGGGAGGAGGAGCGGGCCACCTCTTCCGTGCTCGTGAGGCTCCGGTCCGGGAAGACGCTGTCGGGCATGCAGGTCGACGGGATCGTCCACCTCGTCGCGAGCAGCGTCGAGGGGCTCGACTCGAAGGACGTGACCGTCGTCGACACGAAGGGCAACGTCCTCTCGAAGCCCTCGGGCGACGTCGCGGGCATGAGCGCGAGCCAGTTCGAATACCAGGGCAACTACGCGAAGGACATCGAGACGCGGATCGCCTCCATCCTGGAGCCCGTCGTCGGCAAGGGGAAGGTCCGGGCGAAGGTCTCCGCCGAGCTCGACATGAGCCGGGTGGAAACGACGGAGGAGAAGTTCGACCCGGAAAGCCAGGTCGTCCGCAGCGAGCAGAAGCAGACCGAGAAGTCGTCCACCGTCGGCGCCAGCGGCGTCCCGGGCGTGACCTCGAACCTTCCGGGGAAGAAAGCGGCCGCCTCGACCCCGTCGCAGGGGTCGTCGGAGAAGCAGAACCAGACGGTGAACTACGAGATCACGAAGGTGATCAGCCGGACGGTCAACGCCCCCGGGATGGTCAAGAAGATCACGGCCGCCGTCCTCGTCGACGGGACCTACGTCGCCCAGCAGGGATCCAAGGAGATGAAGTATGTCCCCCGCAAGGAGGATGAGCTCCGCCGGTACGAGGAGCTGGTGAAGGAGACCATCGGCTTCACGCAGGCCCGCGGAGACCAGGTCAAGGTCGTGAACATGCCGTTCGAGGTCGTCCCCGAGGAGGAGCTCGCGCCCGTCAAGACCGACTACGTCGCGCTGGCGGCGCCGGCGGCGCGCTACGCCGCACCGCTCCTCGCCGTGCTCCTCCTTTCCCTGTTCGTGCTGCGGCCGCTCGCGCAGTCGCTGTCGTCGGCCGGCATGGGCGGCGGCGCGACCTACCGCGGGACGATCTCCCCCTCGGCCGGCGAGCTCGCGGGACAGATTGCGGGCGGGATACCGAAGGAGCTTGCGCCGCGGGAGCAGGTGACCGACTGGGCCAAGAAGAACCCGCAGGATGCGGCGAACATCATCAAGGGATGGATGCGATAGATGGCCAACCAGCTCAGCGGACAGGAAAAATCGGCGATCCTCCTGAGCCTCGTGGGCGAGGAGACCGCGGCCGAGGTGCTGAAAAGCCTCGACATGCACGAGGTCGGCAAGATCACGACGCAGATGAGCCGCCTGAAGACCATCAAGAAGGACACGCTCGAGACGGTCCTGAAAGAGATCACCGGGATCATCGCGCGCGACGACATCCAGTTCGTCGCCGGCGACGAGTACATCAAGAAAGTCCTTTCGAAGGGATTCGGCGAGGACAGCGCCACCAAGGTTCTCGAGCGCGCCCTGAAGGACGCCCCCTTCGACTCGCTGCGCTGGGTGGACCCCTGGGCGCTGGCGAACCTCCTCATGGGGGAGCATCCGCAGACCGTCGCTTTCATCCTTTGCCTTCTCGAGCCGGTCCGCGCGGCGGAAGTCCTGGCGCTGTTCAACGAGGATCTCCGGGCGAACGTCGCGATGCGGATCGCCGTCACCGAGAGGATCCCCGAGACCGCCATCGAGGAGATCCGGGACGTGTTCGACACCCAGGTCGAGATGGGGGTCAGCGCGGCCGGGATCAAGGTCGGGGGGATGAAGACGATCGCCGAGATCCTGAACCATTCCGACCGTTCGACGGAGGAGGCGCTCTTCCTGAAGCTCGAGGAGAAGGACAAGGCGCTCGCCGACTCGATCCGCGAGCTCATGTTCGTGTTCGACGACCTCGTCGAGCTCGACGACCGCTCCATCCAGATGGTCCTGAAGGAGGTCAGCACCGAGGAGCTTTCCCTCGCGCTGAAGACCGCCTCCGACGGGCTGAAGACCAAGATCTTCAAGAACATGTCGCAGAGGGCGTCCGAGATCCTCAAGGAGGAGATCGCGACGAAGGGGCCGGTCAAGGTGACCGACGTCGAGAAATCGCAGCTGAAGGTCGTGGGCATCGCCCGGAAGCTCGAGGCGGAGGGGAAGATCGTGATCGGCGGCCGCGGCGGAGAGGAAGTCGTTGTTTAAGTCGAAGCTCGTCTCCGATGAGGTGGTTTCGAAGTTCCTCCTCCCCTCGTTCGAGGGGGCGAAGGAGCCCGCGCGCGTCGCGAGGCGGTCCGAGCGGAAAAGCCCCCCGCCGGTGCGGACCCCCGCGGACATCGAGAAGGAAGCGTACGCGAAGGGATTGGAGGAGGGGCGCAGGGCCGGGGCCGAAAGCATGGCGCGGGAAGCGGCGCCGCTCGTGTCCGGGCTCCGGGCCGCGATCGCCGGCGTGGAGGAGTTCCGCAAGCAGGTCGTCCAGGAGGCCGAGCCGCAGATCGTCGAGCTGGCCGTCGCCGTCGCCCGGCGCATCCTCGTCGGCGAGCTGACCGAGAACCCCGAACGCATCGTGGAAATCGTGAAAGAGGCGATCCGCCGGATCGAGCGGGCCGGTTCGGTGACGATCCGCGTCCATCCCGACCTCTCCGGCATCATCTCGAGCCTCAAGGGCCGCTCGGCGGAGTTCCAGGCGGACATCCTCCTGGACGTCGACCCGTCCGTTCCCCCCCATGGGCCGATCGTGACGGGCGGGACGGAAGAGGTGCTGACCGACATCGACGAGCAGATCCGCGTCATCATGGACGAGCTGAGGAGCGCGCGTGCCGAACGTTGACCTTTCTTCCTGCATTCGCGCCGTGAAGCGGTCCGAACCGCTCCGGGTCTACGGGAAGATCGTCGAGATCACCGGGCTGCTCATCAAGGCCACCGGCCTCGCGGTCACCATCGGGGAGGCGTGCGAGATCTTCTCCGACGGCGGCGCGCCCGTCGGGGCCGAGGTCGTGGGCTTCCGGGACGGGAAAGCCCTCCTGATGGCCATAGGCGACATTTCCCGGATCAAGCTCGGCAGCCGGGTCCACTCCGTGGGGAAGAAAGTGTTCGTCCGCGTCGGGCAGGGGCTGATCGGAAGGGTCATCGACGGGATGGGGAATCCGCTCGACGGGAAGGGGCCCCTCCGCGGGCACGAGCATCCCCTGTTCGGCGCCTCCCCCGACCCGCTGAAGCGGCGCCGGATCACCGAGCCCATAGACCTGGGGGTCCGCGCGATGAACGGGCTGCTCACGTGCGGGAAAGGGCAGCGGCTCGGGATCATGGCGGGCGCGGGCGTCGGGAAAAGCGTCCTGCTGGGAATGATCGCGAAATACACCGAGGCGTCCGTCAACGTCATCGCCCTCGTCGGCGAGCGGGGCAGGGAAGTCCGGGAATTCATGGAACGCAACCTCGGCGAGGAGGGGATGCGGAAATCCGTCATCGTGGTCTCCACCTCCGAGCAGCCGGCGCTGATGAAACTGCGCGCCGCGTTCACGGCGACGGCCATCGCGGAATATTTCCGGGACGGCGGCAACGACGTCCTCCTCTTCATGGACTCCCTGACGCGCGTGGCGATGGCGCAGCGCGAGATCGGTCTTGCCCTGGGCGAGCCGCCGACGACCAAGGGGTACACGCCGTCCTTGACGAGCCTCCTCTCGAAGCTCCTCGAGCGGGCGGGCACGAAGGAGGGAAAAGGGAGCATCACGGGGCTCTACACGGTCCTGGTCGAGGGGGACGACCTCTCGGACCCCGTCGCCGACACGTCGATGGCCATCCTCGACGGCCACATCGTCCTGTCGCGGGAGCTGGCGATGGAGAACCAGTACCCCGCCATCGACATCCTCCGGTCCATCAGCCGCGTGATGCCCGACATCGTCGACCCGGCCCACAAGGAAATGGCGGGCCGCTTCAGCGAGCTCCTGGCGATCTACCGCAAGCACGAGGACATGATCAACATCGGCGCCTACAAGGAAGGGTCCAACCCCAAGGTGGACCGCGCCATCCGGATGATCGAGCCGCTGAGGTCGTACCTGCGGCAGGAAATGAACGAGCGCTACATGTTCCGGGACAGCGTCGCACAGCTCCATAAACTGTTCAGCGAGAGCGCCAATGAACCGACTCGGAACCATTAACAAGGTCCTGCACCTCAAGGAACGGCGGGAAGAGGAGATCGAGATCGAGGTCCGCGAGCTTCGCGACGAGATCGCCGTGAAGCAGATGCGGCTCGCTTCCCTCGAGGGGGCGTACATGGAGACCCTCGACGAGTTCCGGCGGAAACAGGTCGGCGGGGCCCTCGGTTCCCAGGAGATGGGGATCTACCAGTCCTACCTGTTCCACCTGCAGATGGAGATGGACGCCCGGAAGGCCGAGATCGCCCGCGCCCTTTCGGCGCTCGACGCCAGGCACGGCGCTCTCGTGGATGCTCACAAGGAGACCCGGGTCGTCGAGGCCCTGAAGGACCGCCGCACGCGGGAGAACGTGAAGGAGGAGCTTCGGAAGGAGCGCAAGGAGATGGACTCCATTTTCACGATGCGGCAGGGGAAGCGGTGAAGCCGCGCCGCGCCGTTCCGGCGCTCGTCACGGTCCTGCTCCCGATCCTCCTGGCCCTCCTCCTGCTGGCCCTCGTCCCGGCCGTCTTCGCGGCCTCTTCCGCCGATGCGGCGAAAGACGCCCCGGCCGCCGCCAAAGTCGTCCCGGCGGCGCCTCCCGACCGTGCGGCGGATCTGGCCGAGCGGGAAAAGGCGGTGAAGGCGGATGAGGAGCGGCTCCTCGCCCTCCGGAAGGAGGTCGACGGGAAGATCACGAAATACGAGAAGCTCCTCTCCGATGTGGAGGCGAAGGAGAAGGGCCGGCGGGAAGAGGACGAGGCGAAGGTCGACACCCTTGTGAAGCTCTTCGAGGGGATGACCCCGGAATGCGGCCGCTCCCCGGCTCGAAGCCCTGGACGAGGGGATGGCCGCCTCCATCCTCTCGAAGATGAAAGGGCGCAAGGCCAGCAACGTGCTTGCGGTCATGGATCCGAAGCGGGCTGCCGTCCTCGTCCGCAAGATGGCCGGCGGCGTGAAAAATTTTCCCGCGCAGTGATTATTTTTCCTGCCGGGGCCTCGAAGGAACGACTGTTCGCGTGAATTCGCTTTGCAAATCAGTGGTTGTCGAAGATGGCACGATAGTTGATTGAAAGGAAGCCATGGAAACCTTCATCCCGATCGCTCCCGCTCCCGCCGGTTTCGCGGCGCCCGCTTCCGGGCTGGGAAGCCCGGCGGCCCCCGCGGACGCCTCCGGTTCCGCCTCCGGCCTGTTTCTGCAGATCCTGATGAACAGCTGCGTCGCGCAGGCGACCGTGAACGGGGAACCCGCGGACGCGCCGGTCGAAGGGCGGGAAGAGGACATGGCGAAGGACGCCTCCTCCTCCGGCGGCGAAGAGACGGTCGCCGCCGGTAGCATGGCGTCGGCCGTCCTGTTCGTCGCCGAACCGCCGGTGGTCGCGCAAGAGGCGCCTGCGGGCGCGGAAGGCGCCGCTGCCGGTGAGGTCTCTCCGGCCGGATCTCCCGTGGAGCTCGCGGCCGTATTCTCCGCCGGTGCGTATAAGGCCGCCGATTCGGGGGCCGATGCTCCCGCCGCGGCCGAGCCGGCGCGGGGAGCCAACGCCGCGCAATCCGGGGGCGCCCCCGTACAGGCCGCCCAGGTGCCGCCGGTTTCCGCTTTCGATGTCCCGGCCGCCGCGCTCGCCGGCGGGCAGGCCGACGAGGCCGCTGCCGACGCGCGGCCCGCCGCCACCGGACCGCCGATTCCGTCGCCGCCGACCCGGTTCTCGTCGCGGCGAAGGATGTCCCGGCCTCCAGGCCGGAAGGATTCGCCGCAGAACTGGAAGGGTCCATTGCCAGGCCGGAAGGGGATTCCGCCCGGAGCCGGATCGAGCCGGCGGCCAACGCGCCGCGCGGGGCGGAAGCCTCGGGCGCTCCCGCCGCGCCGGACGGCAAGCCGTCGCTCGCTTCGGGAGAAGGGGATCGGGAGACCTTCTCGTCCGCCTTCCTGCGGGAGTCGGCCCGTGCCGACGAGGCGCCGGAAGAGGCGGGCGCGGAGGGAGTATTCCGTGTGGAGGAGCAGGCGAACCCGAACGCGTCGCCGTCCGTCGCGGCCGCCCGCAACGCGGGGGAATCGGTTCACGTGTCGCGTCCTTCGATGCCCGAGCCGCCCGCCTCCCAGGCGCAGAGAACGTTCCAGGCCGGGGAGAACGCCTTCGTCCTCACCCGGAAGAGCGACACGTCCATGGAAGTCACGCTTTCCCCCCCCGGCGTCGGGAAGCTCGAGATCGAAATCGTCCTCGACAAGGGGGTCGTCAACGCGACCATCACCGCCGCGGACCCCGCGGGCCGGGATGCGATCGAGCGGAGCCTTCCCCAGATCGTCCAGGCGCTTGCCGACGAGGGGATGGCCATCGGCGGATTCACGGTATCGCTGAAGCAGCAGGGCAATGAGCAGGACGGGAACGCGCAGGCCGGAAAGGCGTCGGGAAACGCCTCCGCCGGCGACGCAGTGGCCGCCCCCGCGGCCGTCCGTTCCGCCGCCGCGCCGACCGGACTCGTCGACATCTTCGTGTAGGGAAGGAGCAGTCATGTCTATTTCCGGATTGAACGGCGTGACCGAAACCACGACGGCCTCGTCGGTCGCCAAGGCGGCGAACACCGAGCTCAAGGACCAGTTCCTGACGCTCCTGGTCACGCAGCTCCAGAACCAGGACCCGCTGGCCCCGATGGACAGCACCAACTTCACGTCGCAGCTCGCCCAGTTCAGCTCCCTCGAGCAGCTGACGTCCATCAACGAGGGGCTCGAGGCGCTGACCGCCTCGCAGAACTCCCTCCAGAACGCCTACCTCGCCAACCTGATCGGCAAGGAGGTCGGGTACGAGGGGACCGCGGCGAACGGCGCCGCCACGACGCTGTACGGGAAGGTGACCGGCGTTTCCTACGATTCGGACGGGACCTACTTCATCGTCGACGGGACCAAGAAGGTCGGCCTGGGCGATATCTCCGTTATCAAGTAACCGGCAACAATACCAAGGAGGAACGAAAATGCTTACTTCCATGCAGACGGCCATCAGCGGAATGAACGCCAACGGGACCGACCTGTCGGTCATCGCCGACAACATCGCGAACATGAACACCGTGGGGTACAAGAAATCCACGGTGGCCTTCGGCGACGTCCTCAGCCAGTCGATCACGGGCGTGGCGGGCTCCGCGCAGGTGGGCCGCGGCGTGTACGTCCAGGAAGTCTCCCCCCTCTTCACGCAGGGATCGCTGGAAACCTCCGAGAACTCCCTCGACATGGCGATCGACGGCGACGGCTTCTTCATCGTCAACGACAACGGCGCGACCTACTACACGCGCGCCGGCAATTTCTCCATCGACCAGGACGGCTACATCGTGAACTCCTCCAACCTGCGGCTCCAGGGGTACCTCGCCGACGCGGCGGGAGACCTCACCGGAACGACCGGCGACCTCCAGCTGATCGCCACGCAGAGCCCCGCGAACATAACCACCGATGCCGCCGTCTCCGTGAACCTCAACGCCACCGACGATGTCCAGACGGCCGCGTTCGACATCAGCTCCGGCACCGCGGAGAACTACAACTCGTCCACGACGCTCACGATGTACGACTCGCAGGGCGGCGGCCACCAGGTCACCGTCTACTACGCAAAGGCCGACGTCAACGAGTGGGACGTCCACTACGTGTACGAGGACCCGGCGACCCCCGGGACGCTGATCGAGGCCACGAACAGCCCGTCGACGCTGGTTTTCGACACGGCCGGCGCCCTCGACGCGACCGCCAGCACGGTCACCGACCCCGTCTTCACGTTCGGGACCGGCGTGACCGGCCCGCAGACCATCGCCTTCGAGCACACGGGAACGATGCAGTACGCGTCCGAATTCGCGGTGCTGGCCATCGACCAGGACGGCTACGCGTCGGGGGCCCTCGAGAGCCTCACCATCTCCGATGACGGCGAGATGACGGGCATCTTCTCGAACGGGCAGACGCGCCTCATCGGCCAGATCGCGCTGGCCAAGTTCATCGCCCCCACCGAGCTCGTGAAGCTCGGCGGGAACCTCTACGGGGAATCGTCCGACTCCGGCCAGCCGATCGTCAGCTCCCCCGGCACCTCGGGGCTCGGGGACGTCTCTTCCAACACCCTCGAGCTCAGCAACGTCGACCTCGCCCAGGAGTTCGTCAACATGATCACGGCCCAGAGAGGGTTCCAGGCGAACTCGCGAATCATCACCACGACGGACGAACTGATGGCGGAAGTGGTCAATCTCAAGAGGTAACCGGTGAGTCAATCGTTTGACCCGGACCGGGGCCCCCCAAGGGGCCCCGGTTTGTAATATCTTGAAAAAGCAGTGATTTTGTAAAATAAAACGCATCGGCATGATGGATGCAGTAACCCGGTCAAACGGTTTGTATCCCCGAAGGTGGAGGACCGGCATGGGACGGGCGGGACACAGGGACACGGAAACGGGGTTGATGCGGCGCATCGCGGAACGGCTCGCGGGGGCTTCGGCCGCCGAGACGGGACTCGCCGGCGTGGCGCCCCAGCTCTCCCGGTTCCTCAAGGCCGACCTGGGGGTCTTCCTCGTCCGGAAGAACGGCGAGTGGGTGACGGCCGGGCACGGCGGCGACGACGAGTTCCTCCGGGCCCTGCCGCGCACGTCCTGTCTCGCCGCGCGGGCCGGACACGTCGCCCTGTCCGACATCGTCTGCCGGAACGCGTTCGACGGCAAGGCCGGGAACGCGGCGTCCAGCGATTCCGTCATCGTGCCCGTCCGGGCCGGGCGGCGGTCGCTCGGTTACGGAGTCTTCCGGACCGGGCCGGACCGGCTGCCTTCCCCCGGCACGCTCCGTCTCCTCGACGCCGTCGGCGCCCAGGTGGCCGCGTTCTGCGAGTGCGTTTCCCGCGGCGATCGGGCGAAGCCCGGCAACGACCGCGTGGACCGCCTCGTCCGTTCGAATCAGGATCTCGGGTGGCTTCTCCGCTTCAGCGAATCGCTTCACTTGCATTCCGACCCGGACTCGATGTTCAAATGGCTGGGCCGGGAAATGGGGAACTTCGTGCCCATCGTCGGCCTGGAGCTCGTCTCCATGGCCGGGGGCCCCGTCGTCCGCATCGGGTCCGACTTCGCCACGAAGGTGTCGGCGCGCAAGGAGGGCATCGCCATCGCGAGGGAATGGTCGGAGCATCCTTTCCTCCCGGTACCGGATCCACGTTTCGGAGGGCGATTTCCGGCTGAAGAGGTTTCCGTGCCTCCCGGTCGAGGGGAACTGGATTTCCAGCGGAGGCGCGCCGGACCTTCGGAAGGTCGAGGCCCCGCTGTATTACGCGGGGCAGGTGCTGGGGGTCCTCGCCGCCTTCGTCCCCACCGGTTCGACGGACGACCGCCGGATCGACGGGCTGATCGATTCCATCGCGGGGCAGGTCGCGCTGTTCCTCCACAAGCATGCCGACCGGGAGAAGATCAGTTTCCTCGCCAACCATGACGCGTTGACGGGCCTTCTCAACCACTTGTCTTTCCAGAACATTTTCGAGCTCGAATTCGAGCGGCACCGCCGGCACGAACGGAACATGTCGCTGCTTTTCCTCGACATCGACCACTTCAAGCGGATCAACGACGACTACGGTCATCAGGTGGGCGACCGGATCTTGAGGGAGGTCGGGAGGGTCCTGACGGCGAACCTGCGGAAGATCGATTACGTGTTCCGGTACGGCGGGGACGAGTTCGTCGTGCTGATGACCGAAACGGATTCCGGGCGGGCCTCCATGCTGGCCGAGCGCATCCTCGCGGCGGTCAAGCGGGATGTCGGCAAGATTTCCCCTTCAAGATTCAAGGTTTCCCTCAGCATCGGCGTCGCCGACTGCAGCGCGCTCACCCAGGCCGAGCGGGAAGAGCTCCTTCTCCGGGCGGACGGCGCCCTTTACCAGGCCAAGAACGCCGGGCGGGACCAGGTTCGCGTCGCGGTGGCTCCCGTCGGCTGCGCGGTCGGGGTCAACTGACCGGCGCTCCCCGGCTCAAAAAACCATCCCGCAAGTCATTTCTTTGACCGAAACGGCCCTTCCCGCGGCACCCTTGCGTAGAATTTACTGAAAAATAAGGCTTTTATGGAATGGCACGTTCCTTGATTGTCGTATGGGCAACAGGGAGGTGCGGATCCATGGCTGAAGAGAAAGAAGCAGCGAAACCCGCGGAACCCGAAGCGGGAGGAAAGTCGGAAGCGGGGGAAAAGGGCGAGGGGGCTCCGGCGAAGAAGAAGTCCCGCCTGCTCCTGATCGTCGCCCCCATCGCCTTGATCGCCCTGGCGGCGGGGGGGTACTTCGGCTACACCTTCCTGTCGCAGGGGAAGGGGAAGGCCGAGACCGCCAAGAAGGAGGCGAAGAAGGACGGAGGCAAGGTCGTGCTGTTCTCCGTCGACCCGTTCGTCGTCAACCTCTCCGAGCCCGGCCGGTACCTCAAGGTGACGATGCAGTTCGAGCTCTCGGGGGAATTGGACGAGAAAACCGTCACCGAGAAGGTCCCCATCCTGCGGGACGTCATCATCACCCTCATCGGCAACCAAACCTATGAATACGCCGCGAGCACCGAGGGGAAGGTCCAGCTCAAGGACGAGATCCTCCTCCGGACGAACCGGCTCTTCGGGAAAGAGGTTTTCCGGAACCTCTATTTCACCGACTTCGTGATGCAGTAATGACGGACGAAATCCTCTCCCAAGACGAGATAGATTCCCTATTAAAGGGAGTCCAGACCGGCGATATCGGGACCGAAGGCGACGCCGGGGCTCCCGACGGGACCCAGGAGTTCAACTTCCGCAGCCAGGAGCGGATCATCCGCGGGCGGATGCCCGGCCTGGAGATCGCGAACGAGCGGTTCGCGCGGACCTTCCGCAACTCCATCGCGACGATCCTGCGCCGGTTCGTCGACGTGAGCATCCACGGCATCACGATGATGAAGTTCGGCGACTTCATGAAGACGCTCCCCCTCCCCTCGAACATCAACCTGTTCCGGATGAAGCCGCTGAAAGGGCTGTCGCTCTTCATCATCGAGGCGCCGATGGTGTTCGCCTTCGTCGAGTGCTTCTTCGGCGGCCAGACGGTGCAGTACGTCAAGGCGGAGGGGCGGTACTTCACCGCGATCGAGCAGAAGGTCATCCACAAGATCATGGAAAGCGCCTTCGCGGACATGGCCGCGTCGTGGGCGGGGATCACCCCGTTCGAGCCGGAGTACGTGGGCAACGAGATCAACCCCCAGTTCGTGACGATCGTCCAGCCGGCCGAGATCGTCATAAAGATCCAGCTCGAACTCGAGCTGGAGAACTTCAAGGGGAAGATCTACTTCTGCATCCCGTACTCGGTGGTGGAGCCGCTGAAGGAGAAGCTCTGCTCCGGGTTCCAGGCGGAGCGGTTCGAGGTCGACGAGCGGTGGCAGGTCGACCTCAAGGAGAAGCTCATGGAGACGCGCGTCAGCCTGAAGGGCGAGGTCGGCCGCGTCGAGCTCTCGATCAACGACATCATGGCCCTCAAGGTCGGCAGCGTGATCAGCCTCGGGATCCACAAGGATGAGCCGCTCCTCGTCAAGGTCGAGGAGGTCCCGAAGTACCGCGGCCACCCCGGCTGCCGCAAGGGGAACCAGGCCATCAAGATCACCGAGACCATCTGAAGAAAGGAAGGCCGTAAATGGAAGAGGAAACGATGGAAGCGGCGATGGCGGCGGAAGCGGCGGCAGCGTTGTCGGCGGAAGAGGCGGCGCAGATGGCGGCGTTCGCCGAGGTGCTCGACGACCAGAAACAGGGGCAGGGACCGGTTCAGGGCCCGGGGCCCCGGGAGATCGATTTCCTCCTCGACATCCCCCTGGTCGTCTCCGTCGAGATCGGCCGGACGCGGATGCTCATCAAGGACCTCCTCCAGCTCGGGCAGGGCTCCGTCATCGAGTTCGACAAGCTCGTGGGCGAGCCGATGGAGGTGCTGGTCAACGAGAAGCTGGTCGCCCGGGGCGAGGTCGTGGTCGTCAACGAGAAGTTCGGCGTCCGGCTCACCGACATCAGCAGCCCGGCGGAGAGGCTGAAGCACCTCAAATGAGCGAACTCATCGTCCAGACCGGGGCCGCCCTCGCGTTCGTGATCCTGCTGATCGCGGCCGCGGCGTTCGTCTACAAGAAGAGGAAGCCCGGGGCCCCGGGGCTCTTCAAGCTCGTCGCGTACCACCCGTTCGGGCCGCGCCGCGGCGTCGCGGCGCTCCGGGTCGGGCACGAGGTCCTCGTCCTCGGCGTGACGAACGCCGATCTCAAGCTGCTGCGGGTGCTCGACGCCTCCATCATCGAGGAGGGGACCGCGACGGCGGTCGCCGACAAGGTGTCGCGGCTGCGGAAGCTGAAGGACGGCCTCGATGGATAGCGCGCTGAACCTGAACAACCCCATCCTGGGGATGTTCCTCGTCATCAGCTTCCTGTCGCTGCTGCCGGCGATCCTGGTGATGTTCACCTCCTTCACGCGGATCGTGGTGGTGCTCTCGTTCCTGCGCCAGGCCATCGGGAGCCAGTCGATCCCCCCGAACCCCGTCATCATCGGCCTTTCGCTCTTCCTCACCCTGTTCGTGATGTACCCGACCGTGACCGTGGTCAACCGGGACTCGATCGCTCCGTACATGGAGAAGAAGATCACGATGATCGAGGCGGTCCAGCGGGCGGAAGAGCCCGTGAAGAGCTTCATGCTCCGCCAGACGCGGGAGAAGGACATCGCCCTCTTCCTGAAGCTCGGGCAGGAGAAGGCGCCCGCCTCGCCGAAGGACCTCTCGATGCGGATCGTCGTGCCCGCCTTCGCGATCAGCGAGCTCAAGACCGCCTTCCAGATCGGCTTCCTCCTGTTCCTCCCGTTCCTGATCATCGACATGGTGGTGGCGAGCGTCCTGCTGTCGATGGGAATGATGATGCTGCCGCCGGTGATGGTCTCCATGCCGTTCAAGCTCCTGCTGTTCGTCCTCGTGGACGGCTGGAACCTCGTCGTCGGGCTCGATCGTGAGGAGCTTCCAATGACCCCGGACGTCGTCAGGGAGATCGCGGGCGACGCGATCCGGACGTTCCTCATGGCGGCGGGCCCGATCCTCCTCGTCAGCCTCGTGGTGGGCTTCCTGATCAGCCTCCTCCAGGCGGTGACGCAGGTCCAGGACTTCACCCTGACCTTCGTCCCGAAGATCCTCGCCGTCTTCGCGTGCCTGCTCCTGTTCCTCCCGTGGATGGCGTCCGTGCTCATCGGGTTCACGACCCGCATCATCGAGAATCTCCCGATGTACGTGAGGTAGGGGCATGCCCGGCGCCGACGTCCTCTCCGTCTACTTCCCCAGGTTCCTCATGATCCTCCTGCGGTCGAGCGTGTTCTTCTCGTTCCTGCCCATCCTGGGGAGCACCTCCCTCCCGGGGCGTTTCCGGATCGGCCTCGCGGTCGCCATCGCGGCCCTGCTGACGCCGGTCGTCGATTTCCGGGCGGGGGAGAACGACGTGGCGATCCTCGTCCTGCGGGAAGTCGTGCTGGGGATGGTGATGGGGCTGTCCGTGCGGTTCGTGTTCTACGGGATCGAGATCGCGGGGCAGATGATGAGCGACACGATGGGGATGTCCATCGCGACCGTCTTCAACCCGGAGATGGGCCAGACGACCGAGATCTCCCAGCTGCTGGCGATCATGACCACGCTCCTCTTCCTGGCGACGGACGCCCACCACGACCTCATCGCGATCTTCGTGCGGAGCTACGACCTGGTCCCCGCGGGCGCCTCGGACGTCGGCGCCCTCGTCCGGGAGGGGATCGCGCTGGTGGGAAGGATCTTCGTCATCGCCATCAAGCTGGGGGCGCCCGTCGTCATCGGCATGGTGACGCTGAACATCCTGCTCGGGTTCCTCGTCAAGGCGACCCCCCAGATCAACATCTTCTTCATCAGCTTCCCGCTCTTCATCGGCGTCGGGTTCGTCATCCTGCTGATGGCCCTCCCGGTGTACCTCGCCGCGATCGGGGGCTCGTTCGGCGAGATCCGCACGGAGATGACGCGCGTCATCGGAATGGCCGGGAGATAAGGGATGGCGGACCGTCACGACCGCACAGAGAAGGCGACAGGCCGGCAGCAGGCAGAAGGCCCGCGAGAAGGGGCAGATCGCCCGGAGCCGCGAGCTGGTCTCGATGGCGTCGACCGGCGGGGTCATCCTGGTGATCGCGTTCTGGGGCGGCGGCGCGATGGCGAGCCTGTCGGGACATGATGCGGAGGCTCCT
The DNA here is from genome assembly GCA_963741515.1 of uncultured bacterium. GTDB lineage: Bacteria > Desulfobacterota > Deferrimicrobia > Deferrimicrobiales > Deferrimicrobiaceae > UBA2219. The sequence continues at coordinate 101,615 of CAVUIA010000004.1, read as the reverse complement.
GTCGCTGCAGTACGGCATGGAGCCGATCGGGGCGATCCGCGCCGCCGGCGTCGAGACCATGCTCGTCCTGCTCCCGTTCCTCCTGGCCGCCGCGGCGCTCGCGATCGTCGGAAGCGTCGCGCAGGGCGGGGTCGTCCTGAAGCCCTTCGAGCTCAAGTTCTCGCAGCTCAACCCCCTCGAGGGGCTGAAGCGGATCTTCTCCCACAAGGGGCTCGTCGAGCTGGGGAAGAACCTCCTCAAGCTCGGCGTCGGCGGCTACGTCACTACATCGCGATCCGCAACGAGATCGCCGTCCTGCCGTCCCTCCTCCAGTTCGAGTTCGGCGAGGCCGTCCGCGTCGCCGGGGGCTGGTCGTCAAGGCGATCCTGACGGGCTTCTCCTTCTTCTTCGTCATCTCGGTCCTGGACTACTTCATCCAGCGGTGGCAGCACGAGCAGTCCCTGATGATGACCAAGACCGAGGTCAAGGACGAGTACAAGGAAATCGAGGGGAACCCGCAGGTCAAGGCGCGGCTCCGCAGCCTGATGAGGGACCTGGCCCGCAAGAGGATGATGCGGGACGTCCCGAAGGCGACCGTCGTCATCACCAACCCGACCCACCTGGCCGTCGCCCTGAAGTACGACGGGAAGAGCATGGACGCCCCGAAGATCGTCGCGAAGGGCGCCGATCTCGTCGCCGAGAAGATCCGGGAGATCGCCCGCCGTAACGGGGTCCCGATCATCGAGGACAAGCCGCTGGCGCGCAGCCTCTACAAGCTCGACCTCGGCGCCAGCGTACCCGAGGAGCTCTACCGCGCGGTCGCGAGGATCCTCGCCCAGATCTTCTCCCGGCATCAGGAGCGCCGTATGAACGTGCTCGAGTTCCTGCAGAAGCGCGGCGGAGGCCATGGTCGCCCTGGGCGTGCTCGTCCTGCTGGGCGTCATGCTCGTGCCGCTCCCGACGTTCATCCTCGACGTCTTCCTGGCCCTCTCCATCGGGCTCGCCGTCGTGATCATGGTGATCGCGGTGAACCTCCAGCGGCCCCTCGATTTCTCGGTCTTCCCGTCCCTCCTCCTGATGACGACCCTGTTCCGCCTCTCGCTGAACGTGGCGTCGACCAAGCTCATCCTCCTCCACGGGGCCGAGGGTCCCAGCGCGGCGGGGCACGTGATCCAGGCGTTCGGCAGCTTCGTCGTCGGCGGGAACTACGTCGTCGGCTTCGTCGTGTTCCTCATCATCGTGGTGGTCAACTTCGTCGTCATCACCAAGGGCGCCGGCCGCATCGCCGAGGTCGCCGCGCGGTTCACCCTCGACGCGATGCCCGGCAAGCAGATGGCGATCGACGCGGACCTGAACGCGGGGATGATCAACGAGGCCGAGGCGCGGCGGCGCCGGCTGGACGTCGGCCGCGAATCCGATTTCTACGGCGCCATGGACGGCGCGAGCAAGTTCGTCCGCGGCGACGCCGTGGCCGGCATCGCGATCACGGGGATCAACATCGTCGGCGGCTTCATCATCGGCGTCTTCCAGATGGATATGCCCGCGGTCGAGGCGGCGAAGACGTTCACGATCCTGACGATCGGCGAAGGCCTGGTCGCCCAGATCCCGGCCCTGCTCATCTCCACCGCGGCCGGCATCGTGGTCACGCGGACCGGATCGTCCAACGACATGGGGAAGGACATCACCACGCAGGTCATCCTGAACCCGAAGGCCCTCGCGACGTCGGGCGGGATCCTGGGCGTCCTGGGAGTCGTCCCGGGCCTCCCGCACATCCCCCTCCTCCTGATGGCGGCGACCCTCGGCGGGCTGGCGTACGTCCTCTACAAGACGGCGGAAACCGCCGAGGCGGACGCCGCCCCGGCGGCGCCGGCGAAGGAGGAGCCGCGCATCGAGTCGTTCATCGAGGTCAACGCGCTCGCTCTCGAGATCGGCTACGGGCTCATCCCCCTCGTCGACGAGGCCGGCGGCGAGCTCCTCTCGAAGGTCCGGTCGATGCGGCGCCAGGTCGCCAAGGAGATGGGCTTCGTCGTGCCGTCCATCCACATCAAGGACAACCTGTCGCTGCGGCCGCACGAGTACAGCTTCATCATCCGCGGGATCGAAGTCGCCCGGGGAGAGGTGATGATGGGGTACCGGCTCGCGGTCTCCCCCGACGGCAGGGCGCCGGCCGGCGGCATCCCGACCAAGGAGCCGGCGTTCGGCCTGCCCGCCTGCTGGATCGAGGAGAAGGACGTCGAGAGGGCCCAGGTCGAGGGCCACATGGTCGTCGACCCGGCGACCGTCATCGTGACGCACCTGACGGAGATCATCCGCCGCCACAGCTGGGAGATCCTGACGCGGGCCGAGGTCCAGAGCCTGCTCGACAGCATCGCCAAGGTCTACCCGCGGATCGTCGACGAGCTCATCCCGACCCACATGACCCTGGGCGGCGTGCAGCGCGTGCTCCAGAACCTCCTCCGGGAGCGCGTCCCGGTGAACGACATCGTCACGATCCTCGAGACCCTCCTCGACATCGCTCCGACGACCAAGGACATCGACCTGATGACGGAGCACGTGCGGCAGGGGCTCTCCCGGTACATCACGAAGCAGTTCGCCGCCCCCGACGGCGTCATCTCGGTCATCTCGCTCGACCCCCGGTTCGAAAGCGCCCTCACCCGTGCGATGGGCGGCGAGCCGATGAGCCCCGACGTCGTGAGCCGGCTCCTCCGCGGCATCGAAGGCTGCCTGGAAGGGGTCCGGGCCAAGGGTTCGCAGCCCGTCATCCTCTGCTCCCTGCAGGCGAGGCGGTTCCTCCGGAGGCTCCTCGAGAAGTTCGCACCGTCGATCCCGGTTTTGTCCAGCGCGGAGGTGACCCCGTCCGCGAGAATCTCCACAGTGGGAATGGTGAAGTATGAAAATTAAGACGTTCCATGCCAGGTCGTTCCGCGAGGCCCTCGCCCAGGTGAAGAAGGAAATGGGCGAGGACGCCGTGATCCTCTCCTCCCGGGAGCAGAAAGGGCTGCCGCCCACCGTGCGGGTGGAGGCGGCCGTCGACTACGAGGTCGAGGAGGCCGCGAGCCCGAGACGGCCGGAACCGGCGCCGGATGAGGCTCCCCCGCGGATCTCCGCGGAAAGGGAACCGCTCCCGGAGAGCGGGGAGATGGGGCAGCTCCGGCGCGCCCTGACCGAGGTCCGCGCCGAGGTCGGCTCGATCCGGGAATACCTCGAGACGGCGCAGGCCGAGGCCGCGGATGCGAACCTTCCCGCCGCGAAGCGGGAGGTCCTGCGCTTCCTGAAAGGGCGCGGCGTCCGCGAGGAGCACGCACGGAACCTCTGCGGAAGGGTGGCCGGCCTGACGGAGGTCCCCCGGGCCATGCTCGAGGGGGTGACCGTCCGGGAGGGGGGTCAGGAATCGCACAAGGCCGTGATGCTCATCGGCCCCACCGGCGTGGGGAAGACCACGACGATCGCGAAGCTTGCCGCCGCGGCGACCCAGGTCGGGAAGCGGGCCGCCATCGTCAGCCTCGACGGCTACCGGATCGGGGCGCTGGAGCAGATCCGGATCTACTCGAAGATCATGGGCATCCCGCTCGAGATCGCGCCGGACGCGCGGCGGGTCAAGGCCTGCGTGGCGCGGCACGCCGACAAGGACGTCGTCTTCATCGACACGACGGGGCGCAACCCCATGAGCGGGACGTTCCTGTCCGAGCTCTCGCCCATCTATGAGGCGGGGATGCCGGTGGAGACCCACCTCCTGATCAGCGCGACGTGCGACTACGACTTCCTCGAGGGGGCCTGGAAGGCGTACTCGCGCCTTCCGGTCGACTGCGTCGGCATCACCAAGGTGGACGAGGCCGTCCGGTACGGCGCGCTCTACAACGTGGCCGCCCTGTGCGAGAAGCCGATCGCCTACCTGACGACCGGCCAGACGGTTCCCGGCGACATCACGTTCCCGAGCCGCAAGAAAGTGCTCCAGATGGTCCTGACGGAAAACCCGGCGGAAACGGTCCTGGCCGCCTGCGCGGAAGCATAAACCGGAAAGCGGAGAGACGACATGCGGAAAAGGAAAACGGTCAGGACCATCACCATCGCCAGCGGCAAGGGCGGCGTCGGGAAGACCAACGTCGTGGCGAACCTGGCGATCGCCCTCCGGAAGATGGGCAAGGAGGTCCTGATCCTCGACGCCGACCTGGGCTTGAGCAACGTGGACATCCTGCTCCACCTCGCCCCCCGGTACAACATCCAGCACGTCATCCGCGGGGAGAAGCGGCTCAAGGACGTCATCGTCGAGGGGCCCCACGGCATCAAGGTGCTCCCGGCCTCGTCCGGCGTGCAGGAGCTGACGCACCTCGACGCGTTCCAGAGGATGCGGCTCCTCGAGGAGTTCGAGGCGTACGAGGAGGACATCGACGTGCTCCTCATCGACACCTCCGCCGGCATCTCCGAGAACGTCGCGTTCTTCTGCGTCGCGTCGCGCGAGATCGTCATCGTCACCAACCCGGAGCCCACCGCCCTGACGGACGCGTACGCGCTCATCAAGGTGCTCTTCACCCGGTACCAGGAGAAGGAGTTCCGCATCCTCGTCAATTCCGCGCGCAACGCGAAGGACGCGATGGAGGTGTACCGGAAGCTCGCGGTGGCGGCCGACCGGTTCTTAAGCGTTTCCCTCGATTACCTGGGGTACCTGCCCTACGACAAGTCGGTCCACGAAGCGGTCCGGGCGCAGAAGCCGTTCCTCGACATGTATCCCGACGGGGCGGTCTCCAAAGCGCTCGGCGAGATCGCCTCCCGGTTCGCCGAGCCCGCGCGGGAAGACGCGAAGGGGGGGCTGCAGTTCTTCATAGGGAACCTGTTCTCGATGACGGGGGAAGCAAGATGAAAACGGCGGCCTACGCGGACGTCCAGGACGGGGACCGGAAGGAACAGGTCATCCGGGATTTCCTGCCGTTCATACGGTACACCGCCCGGCGGCTCGGCTGGCGCCTGCCCCCCGGGATGTCGGAGGACGATCTCATCAGCTCGGGCGTGGTCGGGCTCCTCGACGCGCTCCAGAGGTTCCAGCCGGGCACGGTGAAGCTCAAGACGTACGCCGAGCACCGCATCCGGGGCGCGATGCTCGACGAGCTCCGGGCGGCCGACACCCTTCCGAGGAACGTCCGGGACCGCGTGAACGCCATGAAGAGCGCCCACACGAAGCTCGCGCACACGCTCGGGCGCCTTCCGGACGATTTCGAGGTGGCGAGGGCCATCGGGGTGAGCCTCGAGGAGTACCACAAGACGCTGCGGGAGAGCGGCGCGGCCCTCCACCTGCGGTTCGAGGACTTCAACGGCCGGGGGGGCGACGACGGCGCGGACGGCTTCCTGGAGAACCTTCCGGACGCGGAGGGGAGGGACCCCCTGTCGCTGCTCGAGAAATCGAACATGCAGAACCTCCTCGCCGACGTGATCCGGGAGATCCCGGAGAAGGAACGGATGGTGCTTTCCCTCTATTACTGGGACGAACTGACGATGAAGGAAATCGGCAAGGTCCTCGGTTTGACCGAGGGAAGGGTGTCCCAGCTTCACGGCCAGGCGCTTCTGCGATGCAAGTCCCGTTTCGGATTTCTCCACGAGGGAAGATGAATGCCGGAATCCTGTAAAGAATTCCGGATTTCCACCGATAAGGATAATCATGAATAAGATAAAGGTATCCTCCAGAATCCTGAAAAACCTGTCGAGTCCGGACGTTTCGAAGAGACGCGCCGCGGCCGAGTCGCTGGCGGACGGCGACGAGCGGGCGATCTATCCCCTGATCCAGGCCCTTCGGGACACGCATCCCGGGGTCCAGGACGCGGCGACGCGGTCCCTCATCTCCATCGGGGGAGAGGTCACGGCCTGGATGGTCCTTCCGCTTCTGCGCGAGGAGGCCTTTTTCCGGAACACGGCGATGGTCATCCTGAAGGAGATCGGGGCGGTCGCCCTTCACCACCTGCCCCCCCTGCTTCGGGACAAGGACGACGACGTCCGGAAGTTCGCGATCGAGCTGATCTCGGACGCCGGCGGCCGGGAATACGCCGGCAAGCTGGTGGAGCGGCTGACCGACGACACCAATCCCAACGTCCGGGGCGCCGCCGCCAAGGCGCTCGGCGATCTCGGGTGCCGCGAAGCCCTGCCGCAGCTCGTCGCCGCGCTGAAGGACATCGAATGGGTCCGCTTCATCGTCCTCGAGGCGCTTTGCCGGCTGGGAGACGAGGAGGTGGTGGAGCCGATCCTGGAGCTCCTGTCCGACCCGTCCCTCGCCACCCGCCGCTCCGCGATCGATACGCTGGGGGCGATCGGTTCCTCCCGGGCCAGCGAAGCCCTTCTCGCGCACCTCGGGAAGGCCGACAAGGACGACCGGGCCATCGTGCTCATGAGCCTTCTCCGGATCGGTGTTCCCCTTCCCGGCGACGGGTATCCCGGGGATCTTCTCGGGATCTTCCTGGGGGAGGACGAGGAATGGGAGGACCGGGTCACCGCCCTGCGGGGCCTCATCGGCATCGCCGACAAGGACGCCCTCCGCGCGATCTTCGACAAGACGGGGTCGCTCGACGCGACGAATCCGGAAGACGAGGGGGTTCTCCGCGCGATCAAGGAGCTGCTGCCCGGCTGCGGACACCCGGAGGTGTTGCCTGCGCTGCTGGACGATCCTTCCCTGCGGTTCCGCGGCAAGACGATCCTCGCGGAGGTCGTGGGGGAACTGCGGATTCCGGAGGCCGTTCATGGCCTCGTGGCCCGGCTCCGGGACGACGTGCGGGATGTCCGCCGGGCGGCGGCGTCCGCACTGGGCCGGGTCAACGACGACGAGGCCCTGGAAGGCCTTCTCGAATCGATCAACGACAACGACGGGCATGTCCGGAAAGCCGTCGTTGCCGCCCTCGGCGCGTTGGGAAGGGCGGAGGCGTTCGAGCCGCTGGTGGCCCTCCTCCGGGAAGAGAAGTACACCGACGTGGCCGAGGAAGCCGTTCGCGCGTTGTCCGCCATAGACCGGGAAAAACTGTCCGCGGTGAGCGGCACCTTCGATGAGCGCGTCAGGGGCGTCTACGATGCGTTCATCCGCGGTGAGCTCGATCCGGGCGGGACGGAAGAACAAGAGCCCTCGGATGAGTTGTGGAAATGATACAACAGGCGGCTCCCTCATTGCAGGACGCGACGTTCAAGGCCCTGCGGGACTACATCTACGAGCACACCGGGATCTTCGTCCCGGACACCAAGAAGTACTTCCTCGAGAACCGGCTGGCGCGGCGGATCACGGACAACAAGCTGTCGGGATTCGACGAGTATCTTCCGTTCCTCCGTTCCAGGGGGGACGAGGAGCTCAAGATCCTGTACGGCGTCATCACGACGAACGAGACCTACTTCTTCCGCGAGCCGCAGCAGTTCGACGTCTTCACGAAGCACATCCTCCCGCGGATCCTCGACCGGAAGCGGAACAAGGAGATCCGGGTCTGGTCCGCCGCCTGCTCCTCGGGCGAGGAGCCCTACACCGTGGCCGCGATTCTCAAGGAAACCGCGCCCACCGTGCGGACGGAGATCATCGGGTCGGACATCAGCAATGGCGTGCTGGAGTCGGCGAAGCGCGGAGTCTACTCATCGTATGCCGTCCGCATCGTGCCGCCGTACTACCAGCAGAAGTATTTCCGCTGCAGCGGGGAAACCTACGAGTTCGACGAGGCGCTGCGGAAATCGGTCCGGTTCATGAACGTCAATCTCATCGACGACAAGTCGGTCAGGGCCATCCGCGACGTGGACGTGATCTTCTGCCGGAACGTCCTGATTTATTTCGACGACAAGTCGAAAAGGAAGGCGGTGTCCCTGTTGTATGACGCGCTCGCTCCGAACGGGTTCCTGCTGGTCGGGACATCGGAGAGCCTCCATAACGTCACCAGGGCGCTCCAGCCGACCGTTATCGACAGGGTAGTTCTCTACCAGAAGGCGGGATCATGAAAATTCTAATCGTTGACGACGACAGGACGACCCGGAAGCTTCTGAGCCTTTACCTCAAAGGCGCCGGCTTCGAGGTCGTGACCGCCGAAAACGGTCTGAACGCCCTTGAGAAGCTCGGGTCCGATACGTTCCAGCTGGTCCTGACCGACCTGAACATGCCGTACATGGACGGGATCGAGTTCCTCAAGGCGATGAAGTCGAATCCAGGCACATCCCATATACCGGCACTGATGCTGACCACGGAGACGGACGAGGAGGAAAAGCAGCGCGCGATCAGCGCCGGCGCGGACGGGTACCTGTCCAAGCCGGTGACGTCCGAGGTCGTGGCGGCGAAGATCCGGCAGATGATCGGTGAGATTTTCTCGAAGGGGGGAAAACAGCATGGCAACTCTTGATTACAAGGAAAAAATCCTCATCGTCGACGACTTCGTGACGATGCGACGAATCGTGAAGAACCTGCTCAAGCAGCTCGGGTACGAGAACATCACCGAGGCCGAGGACGGAGAGCAGGCGTACGCCAAGCTCAAGGGCGGCGGATTCGGCTTCGTGGTCTCCGATTGGAACATGCCGAACCTCGACGGCCTGGGCCTGGTCCAGAAAGTCCGCAGCGATCCGGAGCTCAAGAGCCTTCCGTTCCTGATGGTCACGGCCGAGGCCGAGAAGGAGAAGGTGATCGAGGCCATCAAGGCCGGCGTGAGCAACTATGTCGTGAAACCGTTCACGGCAGAGATCCTCAAGGAGAAGATCGAGAAGATCTTCGCGAAGCTCTGATAACAGCGAGGGGCGACATGACCGACGACATGCAGGAGATCATTACCGATTTCGTTACCGAGGCGGAGGAGTCGCTCGACAGGATCGACCCCCTGTTCGTCGAGCTCGAGACGAACGGCGAGGACAAGGAGATCCTGAACGACATCTTCCGCTGCATGCATACGCTCAAGGGGGCGGCGGGATTCCTCGGCTTCCAGCCCGTGGTGGACGTGGCGCACACCTCCGAGAACATCCTCAAGAGGCTCCGGGAGGGAGAGATCGCCCTGACGAAGCGCATCGTCGACGCGGTCCTCGCGAGCGTCGACACGCTTCGCTCCCTCATCGGCCACGTCAAGCACGGCGAGAGCCTGGACGAGAACATCGCCCCGCTGTTGGCGGAACTCACCGCGGCGCTCGCGGAAGCGGGCGGGGCCCACGCATCGGCCCCCGCGGCGGCCCCGGCATCGGCCCCCGCGGCGGCTCCAGCAGCGGCCCCGGCAGCGGCTCCCGCACCGGCCCCTTCGACGGCCCCGGCGCCGGCGGCGCCACCGGCGCCCCGCGCCGCGGATGCGGCGTCCAAGAGCGCGCCCGCGGCCCCCGCCGCGAAGGAAGCGGACCGGGCACCGGAGAAGAAGAGCGCGGAGAAGAAGGACGAGAAGAAGGACGAGGTTCTGAACCTGCGGGTGGACGTAGGCAGGATCGACAAGGTGATGGACCTCACGGGCGAGGTGGTGCTCGCGAGGAACCGCCTGCTGAACCTCATCGCGACCATCAGCTCGCAGTACGCCGACGATCCCGCGGTCTCGAACATCATGGAAAGCGTGTCGTTCCTGGACCTCGTCACGTCCGACCTGCAGCTCTCGGTGATGAAGATGCGCATGCAGGCGCTCCAGAAGGTCTTCGGGAAGTTCCCGCGGGTCGTGAGGGACATATCTTCCGCCATCGGGAAGGAAGTGGACCTGAAGATCACCGGGGAGGAGACGGAAGTCGACCGGTCGGTCATCGAGCACATCGGGGATCCCCTGATCCACATCATCCGGAACGCCATCGACCACGGGATCGAGTCGCCGGAGGCGCGCCGGGCCAAGGGGAAGCCGGAACGTGGGACCATCTCGATCGGCGCCTCCCAGCGGGGGAACCAGATCGTCATCGAGATCTCCGACGACGGGAAGGGGATCGATCTCGACCGGGTCAAGCGGAAGGCGATCGAACGGGGGATCGTGACGCCCGAGGAAGCGGAGAAGATGACGGAGGATGCGGCCGTCATGCTGATCTTCCAGGCCGGGTTCTCGACGGTGGACGTCGCCACGGAGCTCTCCGGGCGCGGCGTGGGGATGGACGTCGTCCAGACGAGCATCTCGAAGCTGAGCGGGTTCGTGGAGGTCAAGACGCGCAAGGACGAGGGGTCGACGTTCCGGATCAACATCCCCCTGACGCTCGCGATCATCCAGGCGCTCATGGTGCGCACCGCCGGGGTGCAGTACGCCGTCCCGCTGTCCCTAATCGAGGAGATCGTGCGGGTCGCGCCGGACGAGATCGCCATGGCCGGAGGGCGCCGCGTGTTCGTGCTCCGGGAAAAGGTCCTTCCTTTCTTCGAACTTTCGGAGCTGCTCGGGAAGGGACGCCCGGCGGAGGGCGCGGTCCGGTATTCCGTCGTCGTGGCCGTCGGCGAATCCCGCTACTGTCTCGCCGTCGACAAGCTGCTCGGCGAGGAGGAAGTGGTCATCAAGCCGCTCGAGGGGATCGTGACGGATTCGTCCCACACCATGGGATCCACGATCACCGGCGAGGGCAAGGTGGTCCTCATCATGGACCTCGCGAGCATTTCCAGGAGCTTGAACGGATCGAACAGGTCGTAGGGCCGACAGCGAATACCCGTAGAGCCGGGGAGGAGGAACCATGGCACAGCACATCGGGTTCAAACTCGGAGTTGAGGAATACTCCGTCCCCATACTGAGCGTCCGCGAGATCATCAACGTCCCGGAAATGACGCACATGCCCAGCACGCCGGACTACATCGAGGGGGTGGCCAACCTCCGGGGCAGCGTGGTCCCGATCGTCAGCACCCGGAAGGTCGTGAAGACCGGCGGGGAGGCGGGCGCGCCCGGGGAAGCGGACAGGGTCATCGTCCTCATCAACGGGAAGGCCGCCTACGGGATCCTGGTGGACGGCATCACGGGGGTCATCGGCATCGACGAGTCGACCATCGATCCGCCGGAGAAGATCATGAACGGCACCGGCGACCAGTTCGTCGGGGTGGCCAAGTGCAACGGGCGGCTCATCGTCGTCCTCGACCCGAAAAAGCTTCTCCCGGGCTGGGACGCCATGGACTTCCAGGAGAGCGAGGTCGAGGTCAGGGAGACCGCGGACGCCGGCAAGGTCGAGGTGGTCCGGAAGATGCAAACGATCGGCGGCGACGTCGAGGTGAAGGAACTCCGGGACGCCAAGGAGTTCCTGTCCAAAAAGATCGACCCCAAGGACCCCAGCAGCAAGGCCATCGAGGGCCTCATGGCGTTCATGGAGGCGGTGACGGCGAAGGATTACGCGGCCGCGGACGCCGCGGTGGAGCAGCTCGTGAAGTCCCCCGAGGATGGCCTGTACAAAGAGGTCGGCAAGGTCACGCGGCGGCTGCACGACTCGCTGAAGAGCTTCAAGGAGGCCATCGACCCGAAGATCTCCTCGCTCGTCAAGAACGAGGTCCCCAGCGCGGTAGACCGGCTCCAGTTCTGCGTGCAGAAGACGGAAGAGGCGGCCAACAAGACGATGGGGATCGTCGAGAAGCACCTGCTGCAGCTGGACGACCTGGCGGGGCACATCCGGAAGCTCCAGGGGCCCGAGGACTCCGTCAAGTACATGAAGGATTTCAAGAACCGGCTGGAGGACGACCTGACCGAGATCATCACGACCCAGTCGTTCCAGGACCTCACCGGTCAGACGATCCAGAAGGTCATCCAGCTCGTGGCCGACATCGAGAAGGAGCTCGTCGGCATGGTGACCGCCTTCGGTCTCAAGATGGAAATGTGCGCCAAGGAGAGCGACGTGATCCAGGAGAAGGTCAACCAGGCCGGCGTGGACGATCTCCTGAAGGAGTTCGGGTTCTAGCATGCCGATCCGGGTCCTCATAGTGGACGATTCCGCGTTCATGCGGAACGCCCTGGGGAAGATGCTCTCGTCGGACCCCGAGGTCGTGGTCGCGGGAACCGCGCGGGACGGGATCGAGGCGCTGGAGAAGATCGCCCAGCTCAAGCCCGACCTGGTCACGATGGACGTCGAGATGCCGAAGATGGACGGGATCGAGGCCCTTCGCCGGATCATGGCGACCACGCCGCTGCCCGTCATCATGGTCAGCTCGCTGACCGTGGAGGGCGCCCAGGCCACGCTCGAGGCGCTCGAGATCGGGGCCGTCGACTTCCTCTCGAAGAACCTTGCCGACCTGTCCGTGAACATCCTCCAGGTCCGGGAGCTCCTCCTGGAGAAGGTCAAGCAGATCGGGCGGAGGCGCGTCCGGCAGGTGGGCAGGCCCCTTGCCCGCCCTCCCCAGGCGCCCGCGCCCCCGCAGGGGGCCGCCGAACCCCGGACGGAGTACCGGAAGGAAAGGCGGATCGCCGTCGTCGCGATCGGGACATCGACCGGGGGGCCCAAGGCGCTCCAGGACGTCGTCCCGAAGCTCCCGAAGGACTTCCCCGTTCCGGTGGTCATCGTGCAGCACATGCCGCCGGCGTTCACGGGCCCGTTCGCGGACCGGCTGAACGAGCTGAGCCAGGTGAGGGTGAAGGAGGCGGAGGAAGGCGAGGTCCTGAAACCTGGCGTCGTCCTCGTGGCGCCCGGGAGGGGGCACATGAGCGTGCGGCGGGGACGGGTCGGGGAATGCTACGTCACCATCGACGAGAAACGGCCGGAGCTCATCTACCGCCCTTCCGCGGACGTCATGCTGCTTTCCGTGGCCGAGATCTACCCGGGCCGCGCCCTTGGCGTGATCCTCACCGGCATGGGCAACGACGGCGCGCAGGGGATGCGGGCGATCAAGGCCGGCGGCGGCCGGACCCTCGCGCAGAACGAGGAGACGTGCGTCGTCTACGGGATGCCGAAGGCGGCCGTCGAGGCGGGGGTCGTGGACAGGGAGGTTCCCCTCTCCGAGGTGGTGGGCGAGATCATCAACGCGGTATGAGACGAGGCTTCGAACGGGGATCGCATTAAAGAGTTTTACGGGGTTACCGATAAACATAAACAGAGGGAAAACGGTTTTTTTTAACGGAGGAAAGCGATGGGAACGAACGCGGAAAGCCAGATCCAGCAGCTCGTCACCTTCCGGTTGGGGGAAGAGGAGTACGGGGTGGACATCCTGAAGGTCCACGAAATCGACCGGATGATGGACATCACGGAGGTGCCGAACGCGCCGTCCTCCATCGAGGGGGTCATCAACCTCCGCGGGAAGGTCATCCCGGTCATCAACCTGAGGAGGAAGTTCAACCTCCCGGAGCGGGAAGCGGACAGCCGCACGAAGATCGTCGTCGTGGATATCGGCACGTCGGCGGGGATGATCGTCGACTCGGTCTCCGAGGTCCTGCGGATCTCGTCCGACATCATCGAGCCGCCTCCCGCCATGACGGCGGGCGTGAGCTCCGAGTACATCCGGGGCGTCGGCAAGCTGAAGGACCGGCTCCTCATCCTGCTGGACATCGAGAAGCTCCTGGGGACCGACGAGAAGGCAAACACGGCGAAAGCGGTCGCCGCAATATAAAGGCAGCATAAAATACCGGGGAGAAGAAAAGCCATGAAGATGACGCTTTCCAAGAAAATGTATTTCATGATCGGGATCATGTCGGTGGTCACCCTGCTGGTGTCCGGGTTTGCGGTGTACGCGATCCGGTCGATCCTCGGAGCGTACGACACGCTGGTGCGCGTCGACGTCGCGAAGTATTCGAATTCCGTCGAGGCCGAGGTCGCCCTGGGGCGGGCCGTGCTGGCCACGAAGAACTACATGACCCGCATGGAGCAGGACTACGCGGACGAGTTCGACAAGCATATCGCGGACATGAAGACGCGCATGAAGGCGGTCGCGCAGCATGCCGACGGCCCCGAGAAGGAGCGGCTCGCGAAGGCGGAGAAGGAGATCGCGGAGTACGAGAAGAAGGGGAAAGAGGTGATCGCGATGATCCTGACGGGCAAGGACGCCGTCACGGTCGACTCGGAGTTCAAGGGCATCGAGGTGCCTCTCGGCGGAGTGCTCCGGGAGATGGGCGAGGCGGCCATCAAGTCCCAGAAGAAGAATTTCGAGCGTGACGCTTCCGGCGCCCAGTCGACCCAGGTGATGTTCCTCATCGTGGCCCTCGCCGGCGTCGCCGTCGGCTGGGTGTTCGCGATCATGACGATCCGAAAGATCACCATGTCGATCACCACCGTCAGCGAGGTCACCGGGAAAGCGGCCGAGGGCGACCTGACGCAGGACGTCCCGGTCCTCACCGACGACGAAGTCGGCGTCATGGCCCAGGGGTTCAACAAGATGATGGAGGACCTCCGCAGGATCGCCGGCCAGATCAAGGGGATGACGAACACCCTGGCGAGCAGCTCCGAGGAGGTCTCCGCGACGACGGAGGCCCTCGCGAAGGGCGCGAAGGACCAGAGCCACCAGACCGAGCAGGCGGCCGCGGCGATCACCGAGGTCTCCCAGACGGTCATGGACGTGGCCAAGAACGCGGCCGAGGCCTCCAGCTCTTCGAAAGAGATGAGCCGGATCGCGGGCGAGGGGCGCAAGAAGGTCGAGGACACCGTCACCGGGATGCACGGCATCGCCGACAAGGTCAAGGAGTCCGCGAACACGGTGGGCGAGCTGGGCAAGGCGAGCAAGGAGATCGGCGCGATCATCAACACGATCAACGACATCGCGGACCAGACGAACCTGCTGGCGCTGAACGCGGCGATCGAGGCGGCGCGGGCCGGCGAGTCGGGCCGCGGGTTCGCGGTGGTGGCCGACGAGGTCCGGAAGCTCGCGGAGCGGACCGGCAAGGCGACCAAGGAGATCGCCACGATGATCGAGAAGATCCAGGAAGAGACGGCGCGTTCCGTGAACGGGATGCAGACGGGGATCGTGGAGGTCGAGAAGGGCGTGGCGCTGGCCGAGGAGGCGCGTTCGGCCCTCGAGCGGATCGTCGCGGCCTCGTCGGTGAGCACCGACATGATCCAGCGGATCGCGGCCGCGGCCGAGCAGCAGTCCGCCGCGACGGAAGAGATGTCCTCCAACATGGAAGGGATCGCCAACGTGACGCGTCAGACCGAGTCGTCGATCGACCAGATCCGCGTGACCGTCGCCGACCTGTCCCGCATGGCCGGCCAGCTCAACGATTCGGCGAGCTGGTTCCGGATCTGACGGAAGACGATGCGGGGCCTCCCCCTTGCGCGGGGAGGCCCCGATCGGAGATGCGATGAGCGAAGCGGAAGGCCGAGAGATCCGGGAATACGTGAAGGGGATCTACCGGTCCAGGACCATCCCGACCCTGCTCGGGAAAATCCTGGAGGTCGTCCGCGACGACGATTCCTCGCCCCAGGACCTCTTCCACCTCATCTCGCACGACCAGGTGCTCGCGGAGCGGGTGATCCGCGTCGCGAACTCGGCGATCTTCGGGCACTCCGGAAGGGTGAAGGGGCTCCAGCACGCGGTCATGTTCCTCGGGTACGAGCGGATCCGGGCCATCGCGCTGGCGATGGGGGTGATGGAGGTCTTCCCCGGGAGGAACTCCTTCGACATCCAGAACCTCTGGATCCACGGGTACGAGGTCGCCTACATCTCCGCGGCCGTCTCGGACACGATCTGCATGGCGACACCCGACGAGGCGTTCCTTTCCGGCCTCCTCCACGACATCGGGCGGGTCATCTTCTTCGAGAAGGACCGGGAGCGGTACTACCGGATCGGGACGGAAGACGACATGCTCGAAAAAGAGGTCGAGCTGTTCGGGTGCACCCACGCGGAAGCGGGGGGGTGGTACGCCGAGAGCGTCGGGATCCCCGAGGACATCGTCCACGCGATCCGGTTCCATCACACCCCGTCCTCGTCGAAGCAGAGCCGGCTCCTCGTTTCCATCGTTTCCATCGGCGAGGTATTCTCCCGGGCCTTGAGGCCGCGGGCCATCGACGACGGCATCTGGACGCCCGAGCACGACGCGATCCTGCTCGAGCTCTCCATCGGGGAGGAAACGAAGCACGCGATCCGGCACAAGCTCCAGGGCCTAGAATATGATATAAAGGGTTTCTTCCAATAGGGGCGGCGCGAGATGGCGATCGAGGGGCTCCAGAGCATCTTCCGGCCGGTCGTCACCCGAAGGGAAAAGGACGCCGACGAATCCCGCCGGGGCCGCAAGGGCAAGCCTCCTCCGGAAGAGAAGGACGAAACGGCGGAACCCGAAAAGGGAAAAATCGACATCCAGGTATAGGGACATAGATGATGAAAGGGATCTTCGGCAAGAAGGGCCCCTCGGGGGCCGACCCCGCCCACCAGCGCCTGACCCTCGAACTTTCCGAAATCGAAGAGATCTCCGGGAAACTCTTCCGGAAGATCGACGAGCGGATCGCGGCCCTTTCGGCCCTCGAGGCCCGGCTCGACGAGAAGGCCAGGGCGGTGGAGGCGATCGTGGCGAAGGCGTCGAGCATCGGCGCGGCCCAGGGCGAATCGGTCGAGCTGCGCCGCCGGGGGGTCATCGCTTTGGCGCAGAAGGGTCT
Source organism: uncultured bacterium (assembly GCA_963741515.1). Taxonomy (GTDB): domain Bacteria; phylum Desulfobacterota; class Deferrimicrobia; order Deferrimicrobiales; family Deferrimicrobiaceae; genus UBA2219. The sequence goes on along the minus strand of CAVUIA010000004.1, from coordinate 85,229 downwards.
GAAAGCCGACGAGATCGCCGAGATTTTTGACATGACCCAGGGCGAAGTGGAGCTCACCCTGAACCTTCGCCGCCCGTAGGTCTCCCCCGGAACGGTAAAAATTGCCCCCCCGGGAAAAATATTCCCCCTGAAAGCCTGATTTTCCTTCATTTCCGGCAAGAAGAGCGCTGAAAGGCCCGCGCATCCAGGCGGATTGACGGGTGGCACTAAGATTGCATCTCTTTTTAGCCATGTATAAAGGCATCTACATCGCGCTGTCCGGATCGGTCCAGAAACAGGGCCAACTCGACACATTAACCCACAACGTCGCCAACGCGAGCACCGTCGGCTTCAAGAAGGACCGCACCTCCTTCCAGGAGTTCCTCGTCTCGGGGATCAGCGGGATGGCCGACAGCGACGATGGCCGGGCGATGACCGACCTGTCAGAGGTCAAGACCGACTTCTCGGCCGGGACCCACTTGAACACCGGCAACCCGCTCGACGTCGCCCTCAGCGGCAAGGGGTTCCTGTGCCTCGATGGCGGCCGCTACACGCGGAAGGGCGACCTGCAGATCGGACGCGACGGGTACCTCGTCACCCAGGACGGCAGGAAGGTCCTCGGCGCCGGCGGCCCGATCCAGCTCCCCCCGGGGAAGGTCGCCATCGCCCCCAGCGGGGAAGTGCGCGTCAACGATACCGCGATCGACACGCTCAAGATCGTCGATTTCCAGAACACCGGCTCCCTCGTGGAGCTCGAGAACGGCCAGTACGTCACGCCGGAGACGCCGGTCGAATCGACCGCCTCCGTGGCCTCGGGCCACCTCGAGTCGTCCAACGTCGACCCGGTGAAGGAAATGGTCCAGATGATCACGACGTTAAGGGAGTTCGAGATCTACCAGAAGGCGATCAAGGCGTTCGACGACGCGGCGGGCCGCGTCAACAACGAAATGGCCAAGGTCTGAAACGGCGCGCAGCGCCAGGGCAAGGGAGGAAGGGATGATCCGGTCACTATACACGGCGGCGACGGGGATGGAAGCGCAGAAGCTGAACATCGACGTCATTTCGAACAACCTCGCCAACGTCAACACCACCGGCTACAAGAAATCGAGGGCCGATTTCCAGGACCTCATCTACCAGACCATCTCGGAGGCGGGCACCACCTCCGCCGAGGGGTCGGTGCTCCCCACGGGGATCCAGGTCGGTCTCGGCGTCCGCACCATCGCCGTGCAGAAGATGTTCAACCAGGGCGACTTCTCCAGCACGGGGAACCCGCTCGACCTCGTGATCGAGGGCGACGGCTTCTTCCAGATCACCAAACCCGACAGCGAGATAGGGTACACCCGCGGGGGCGCCTTCAAGCTCGACAGCGAGGGGCGCGTCGTGACTTCCGACGGCTATCCCATCGAGCCGGCCATCACGATCCCGACCAACGCGACCAGCATCACGATCGGCAACGACGGGAAGATCTCCATCATGCAGTCGGGGAGCAGCGCCCCGACCGAGGTCGGCCAGATCCAGCTGGCGCGGTTCTCGAATCCGGCGGGGCTCAAGGCGATCGGGAAGACCATGTTCGTCCAGACCGATTCCTCGGGCGAGGCGACCACGGGGAACCCGGGGACCGACGGGATGGGCACGATCGGCCAGGGGTTCCTGGAAATGAGCAACGTGAACATCGTCGAGGAGATGGTCAACATGATCGTGAGCCAGCGGGCCTACGAGATCAACTCGAAGGCGGTCACCGCCTCCGACGAGATGCTCCAGACCATCAGCAACCTGATCCGATGATGAGCGTCCGGGGCGGCATTCTCTTCCTCCTGCTGGTCCTCGCGGCCTTCCTTCCCGCCGCGGCGCACGCGTCCGACCCCTCGACGGAGGAGATCCTGAAGGCCCATGTGCTGAAGGTCCGGCCGTGGTCCGACGTCGAGGTGCGGAACCTCTTCCTGAGCGCGGAACCGCCCGCGGGCTCCCCGCGGCGGATCGTCGTCCGGAAGGGGCTCCCGGGGCCGACCGTCTTCACGATGGAGTACGGAAACGGCGCCGTCGTGACGGCGAAGGCCGACATCGACGCTTTCGAGGAGATCGTCGTATCGTCCCGGCGGCTCTGGAAGGACCGTCCCCTCGCGGAGGACGACGTGACCCTTTCCCGCATGGCGGTCGGGCGGATTCCCGCCGGCGCCTTCCGGGACTCCAAGGAGATCGTCGGCAAGGTCATGAACCGGTCGCTCGGCGCGAACCAGCCGATCCTGCCGCAGCAGCTCGGCGGCTCGAAGCTCGTGAAGCGGGGGCGGAAAGTCACCCTGCTCGCCATGAGCGGAGGCATGCGGATCGCCACCAGCGGGGAGACGCGCGAAAACGCCTATGTGGACGACGTCGTGAAGGTTGTCAACCTCGCATCGAAAAAGACGGTCACGGGGATACTTGTCGATGAATACACGGTACGTGTCGATTACTAGGACCGCTTTCGCGGCGCTGGTCGCCGCGGCGCTGCTCGCCGGGTGCGCGATGATGTCGCCGAACCTTCCGCCTCCCCCTCCGAAATACGTCCATGAGAAGGACATGTCGGGGGAGGGAAGGACGTCCAACTCCCTCTGGCGCGACGGCAGCGGCCTGCTGGATGACTTCCGGGCCCGCAGGGTCAACGACCTCCTCACCATCAACGTGCTGGAGAGCATGTCCGGATCGGGGGCCGCCGACACGGCCACGGCCAGGAATTCCAGCCTCGACGCCGCCGTAACGGACTTCTTCGGCGCTCCGCTGAACCTGGGCAAGAACAACATGTGGGGGAACGGGTACACGTTCTCGCCCACCGTGAGCGGCTCGATGCAGGACGACTTCAAGGGGACGGGAACGACGAACCGGAAGGGCAGCATCATCGGCACGATCACGGCCCGCGTCGTGGAAGTGATGCCGAACGGGACCCTTGCCGTCGAGTCGCGCAAGGACATCACGATCAACCACGAGAAGCAGACGCTGGTCCTCAAGGGATCCGTCCGGCCCGAGGACATCTCCACGGCGAACACGATCCTCAGCACCAAGGTCGCCGACGCCGAGATCTTCCTCGTCGGGGACGGCGTCGTGCAGGACAAGCAGAAGCCGGGATGGCTCGTCCGGATTCTCGACCACGTCTGGCCGTTCTAAAGGAAAGGACACCTCCATGGGGAACATATCGGTGAAACGGGCGGGGACCGCCCTCATCCTGTGCCTGGCGGCCTTCCTCCTGGCCGCCGCCGCGACGCCGTCCGGGGCGGAACGGATCAAGGACCTCGGCTCGTTCGAGGGAGTGCGGGAAAACCCGCTGATCGGCTACGGCCTCGTCGTCGGTCTCGACGGCGCGGGCGACAACAAGGGCCCCATGGTCCAGAGCACGATCAACATGCTGCAGCGGATGGGCATCATCGTCCAGGAGGACGACATCAAGTCCAAGAACACCGCGTCGGTCATGATCACGGGATCGCTGCCCCCGTTTCCGAAGCCGGGCACCCGCATCAACGTCTCGGTGTCCGCCATGGGGGACGCCAAGACCCTGCAGGGCGGGATCCTCCTGATGACCCCCATGAAAGGGGCCGACGGCAAGGTCTACGCGATCGCGCAGGGCCCCGTCTCCGTGGGCGGGTTCGTGGGCGGCGGCGGCGGGACCAAGATCGTGAAGAACCATCCCACCACCGGGACCATCCCCGGCGGGGCGATCATCGAGAAGGACCTCCAGTTCACGCTCGGCAGCGGAGACTCCTTGAAGCTCTTCCTCTACCGGCAGGACTTCACGAACGCGACCCGGATCGCGTCGAAGATCAACGACGAGCTCAAGGCCGACCGGGCCTCCGCCGTGGATCCCTCCACCGTCCGGATCGCGGTTCCCGAGGAGTACAAGGGCCGCCTCCCCGAGCTGATCACCGCCGTCGAGGCGCTCCAGGTGTCGATCGACATGCCGGCGCGCGTGACCGTGAACGAGAGGACCGGGACCGTCGTCATCGGGGAGAACGTGCGCATCTCGCCCGTGGCCATCGCGCACGGGAACCTGACGATCGAGATCAAGACCGAGCTCCAGGTGTCCCAACCCGCGCCGTTCGGGCCCGTGGGCTCCGAAACCGTCGTGGTCCCGCAGAAGGATGTGAAGGCGAGCGAGGGGAATGCGGCGCTCATGGAGGTTTCCGGTGCCTCGCTGGGAGAGATCGTCCGGGCGCTCAACGCGCTCGGGGTCTCCCCGCGGGACCTGATCGCCATCCTGCAGGCGCTGCGGACCTCCGGGGCGCTGCGGGCCGAACTGGAGGTACTGTAGTTGCCGCTCCCCGGAACCCTGACGACGGCCCCGTTTTCCCAGGGGGTCGAGTCGCTGCGGGGCCGGAAGGACCCCGAGGCCATGCGCGCGGCGGTCCGGGAGATGGAGTCGCTGTTCGCCTATGAAATGGTCAAGGCGATGCGGTCGGCGTCCGGCACGTCGGCGGCCGGAGGGAGCGGTTTCGGCGGCGATGTGTACGGATCGCTGTTCGACATGGAACTCGCCAAGCTTCTCTCGTCAAGAAATGGGCTCGGTCTTCAGGAAATGCTCCTGAAAGGGCTGGGCCAGTCCGCTTATACAAAAAACAGCAAGGAAAATCAAATAGTTAAGGGAGAAGTCGACCCCGCGGCGGAAAGCGTCGAACCGTCGGCTGCAACCCCGTCGGCCGCCGTGCCGTCGGTCGCCGTGCCGCCGGCCGCTCCGTCGACCGCCGTGCCGTCAGCCGCGCCGTCCGCCGCGCCGGCGGTTTCCGGGCCGCACACCCACGATCCCCTGGAGAGCGTGCCCGCGGTGACGATTTCCGAGGAAGGGGCGCTTCCCATCCGGGAGGGGGGCCGGGTCAGCTCCGCCTTCGGTTACCGCAAAGACCCGTTCACCGGGGCAGACAAGTTCCATCACGGTATCGATATTGCCGCCGCGGAGGGGACGGAGGTCTATCCCGCGAAGGGCGGGGAGGTCACGTTCAGCGGGTATCAAAAGGGATACGGGAACCTGGTCGTGATCGACCACGGGAACGGAATCGTCACGAAATACGCTCATAACCGGGCCAACCGGGTCGCGACGGGCGACCGGGTCGGCACGGACACGGTCATCGCCGAAGTCGGGAGCACGGGGCGTTCGACAGGCCCCCACCTGCACTTCGAGGTCCAATACGAGGGACAGAAAGTCCCCCCCCAGGCGATTTTTGCGGGAATCGCTAAAGGAAGGGGCTGACTATCCGATAAGTATTCGTAAAGGACCGTACCACGGGGGGTAGCGATGAAGATCAACGGCGGTAAACCTCCGGAGAATTCGGATGTCGTCAGGCTCCAAAAGGCAGGGAAAAACGGGACGTTAGACCAGGCAGGGCAGGCCGGACAGGCCAAGGTCGCCGACAAGGTCGACGTTTCCGGGAAGGCCAGGGAGATCGCGGAGATCATGGGGGCCGTGAAGTCGCTCCCCGATGTCCGGACCGAAAAAGTGGCCGAGATCAAGGGGTTGATAGAGGCAGGAAAATACGTCGTGGACCCCGTAAGGATCGCGGGGAGGATGATCGACGAGGTCATATGAACCATTTGACCGCCATGAAGGCCATCCTGCTCGAGCAGGAAAAGTGCTGCAAGGCACTGGTGGGACTCCTCCAGAAAGAGAGGACCTGCCTGGTCGAATTCGATGTGACCGCAGTGGAGGAACTTGCGAAGGAGAAGGACACCCTTCTTCTTCGCTTGCGCCTCCTAGAGGAGGAACGGCAGCGCCTCGCCTCGGCGCTCGCCGGGGAATGGCCGGGAGCCCGGGAAGGGGAGATCACCCTTCGGGCCCTGGCCGAGAGGACGGGCGACGCCGAGCTCGCGGGAATCCGCCTCAAGCTCGTTTCCCTGGCGCAGAGCATCGAGGACCTGAACGCCTTCAACCGTCACCTCATCGACCGCTCGCTGAACAGCGTGCGGACCGCCAGGGGCTTCTTCAACGCTTTCGGGGGCAGGTCCCCGGAACCCGTCGCGAGCGGCACGCTCCTGTCGCGGGAGACGTGAAATGTCCCTCCTGAACCTGATGAACATCGGCAAGTCGGCGATTTTCGCGAACCAGGCCGCGCTGAACGTCACGGGCCACAACATCGCCAACGTCAACACGTCCGGCTATACCCGCCAGGAAGTCGTCCTCGAAATCGCCACGCCGTCGTCGAATTCCGCCGGGTACCTCGGCCGGGGCGTGACGGTCGCCGGCGTCCAGCGGAGCTACGCCCGTTTCATCGAGGGGCAGCTCCTCGGGCAGGAGCAGAGCCTCGGCAAGTCGACGGCGATGAACGAGATCCTGTCGCAGGTCGAGCAGGTGTTCAACGACTCGGCGGGCATGGGGCTTTCGGACAGCCTCCAGTCCTTCTTCGATTCCTGGGAGTCCCTCTCCTCCGACCCCGACGACTCGGCCCAGCGGACGGTCCTGCTCTCGGACGCCGAATCCATGGTGTCCACCGCGAAGCAGATGGAGACCGACCTCCTGGAAACGATCGGCGAGATCAACGACGAGATCACCGACATCGCCGGCCAGGTCAACACCATCGCGGGGAAGATCGCCGCACCTCAACGAACAGATCACGAAGATCGAGGCCGGCGACACGGACGCGACGGCGAACGACCTGCGGGACACGCGGGGCAGCCTCGTGACCGAGCTGGGAAAACTCGTGCAGGTCAGCACCCGCGAGGACGGCGACGGGTCCCTTACCGTCATGGTGGGGATGCGCAACCTCGTCGACGGCACGCGGGTCAACGAAATGTCGACGAACGCCGACGCGTCCGGGAACCTGAGCGTCGAGCTCGACGGCGTGGACGTCACCTCCCGGATCGACAAGGGCCGCCTGAGCGGCCTCATCGACTCGCGGTCCGCGATCGAGTCGGGACCGCTGATGGAGCTTCGGAAATTCGTTGCCGCCCTGACGATGGAGGTCAACGAGCTCCACTACGACGGGTTCGGTCTCGACGGCGGCAATCACAGGAATTTCTTCTCGGCCCTCACCGCGTCGACGACGGACTCTTCCGACGGCGCGAGCCATTTCCGCCACGATCACGGACATGAGCGCCCTGACGCTGTCGGAGTACGACATCACCATCGGCGCGGCGGGCGCGTACACCGTCACGAACCGGGGAACCGGGGCCACCGTCACGTCGGGAACGTACTCCTCCGGGGCCGCCATCACGATCGAAGGCATCTCCGTCACCCTCTCCGACGATTCCGGCACGGTCGCCGAGGGCGACACGTTTTCCGTGAGCCCCCTGACCGGCGCGGTGTCGAACTTCGCCGTGGCGCTGACCGATACGGACCAGATCGCCGCCGCTTCCAGCGCGTCCTCCCTCCCCGGGGACAACACGAACGCGCTGGCTCTCGCCGGGCTTGCCGATACCGGCATATCGTCCCTCGGGAACGCGACGTACTCCGGGTATTACGCGGGGATCGTCTCGTCGGTCGGCTCGATGGCGGCGGACGCCGCCGACCTCCAGACGTTCGATGCGAACCTCCAATCCGAGCTCGCCAACCAGCGCGATTCCGCCTCGGGCGTGTCCATCGACGAGGAGGCCGCCAACCTCATCGTCTACCAGAGGGGGTTCGAGGCGGCGGCGCGCCTGATCAACGTCGCGGACGAGCTGATCCAAACGGTGCTCGCATTATGAGAATATCCACCCTCCAGATATACCGCCAGGCCACCAACTCCGTGATGCGGACCCTCTCGGACCTGTACGAGCTGAACGGGCAGATCTCCTCGGGGAAGAGGATCAACAAGCCGTCGGACGACCCGACGGGGACTTCCCGCGCGATGGCCTACAAGGTCTCCATCGCCGCCGGGGAGCAGTACCTGGGCAACATCGACGGGGCGATGAGCGCCATCACCTCCGCCGAGTCCGCCATGTCCTCGGTCAACACCGCCCTCACCCGGGTGAAGGAGCTTGCGGTCCAGGCCGCGAGCGACGGGACGAGCGACTCCTCGCGGGAAGCCCTCGCCTCGGAAATCGGCCAGCTCCGGGACCACCTCCTGTCGCTCGCCAACACGAAGGTCGGGAGCAGCTACATCTTCTCGGGCTACCGGACCGACACCGTCGCGTTCAACACGTCGTCCTACGCGTACGAGGGAGATGCCGGTTCGGTCTACGTGGGGATCGGCAGCGGCGTGCGGATCTCGCAGAACGTCACGGGGGAGGCCGCTTTCCAGTACACCCTCGACGCGGAAGAGGTCGTCGAGATCGACGAAGGGGTCTACGCCCACTACATCCCCGGGAGCGGGACGTCCACCATGACGGTCGAGATCCGCGATTCCGCGACCTCGGGCGCGGGCACGCTCATCGATTCCTTCACCTTCGACAACGCGATGGAGATGACGGACGTCCTCTGCACGGCGATGGAGAACAACGACATGCGCAGGATCTCCGCCCTGCTGTCGGCCTGCGGCGACATGGCGGAGCACGTGAACACGGTGCGGGCCGACCTGGGCGCGCGGCTCAACCGGCTCGAGAACCAGGGCACGCGGATCGAGGACCAGAACCTCATCGACGAAGGCCAACCTCTCCTCCGTGGAGGACGCGGACATCATGCGGCCGCGAGCGACCTCTCGAAGGCGAACACGGTGCTCACGGCGGTGCAGGCGTCCACCGCGAAGATTCTCTCGCAGTCGCTCCTGGATTTTCTCGACTAGCCGGAAAGACGGTATACTGACGCGGCAAGGGAGGGGACGACACCAAGGACCGTTTCCCGCGGCGTCGATGCGTCGCCGCAGAACCTGGATGGGAGGAAGTGTGCTCGTTCTGACAAGGAAGTCGGAAGAGTCGTTCCGGATCGGCGACGACGTTACGTGACCGTGCTGGGCATCCGGGGGAACCAGGTCCAGATCGGCATCAGCGCGCCCCCGACCATCCGGATCTACCGGGGGGAGATCTACGAAAAGATCAAGGCGGAGAACATCGTTTCCGCCGGCCTCTCGGCCGATGATTTTTCGAAGCTCAAGGAAAAGGTGAAATAAATGGTCGCATTCGAGACATCCCGGTTCGGTTCGCATCGAAGTCGGAGAGGACCGGATCATCCGGTTCCCGGTCGGCCTGCTCGGCTTTCCGCAGCTGAACCGGTACGTCCTCATCGATTACAAGGACACCCCCCTGAAATGGCTCCAGTCGGTGGATGATCCCGACGTCGCCTTCATCGTCACCGATCCGAAGACGGTCGCGAACGAAGGGACGATCACGCTGGGCGACGACGTGGTGCGCTTCCTCCAAATCGAGCGCGAGGACGACCTGGCGGTCCTCCTCATGTTGAGGGTCGACGGCGACAAGGTCATCGCCAACCTCAACGGTCCCCTGGCGATCAATTCCATCCGGATGCTCGGGGTGCAGGCCGTCGTCGACCGGGCCTGAACACGTCGTGTATCCCCTGCCGATTCATCCCACCCTCTCCGCCCGGTAAGTTCCCCTGAAGATCGACGGGGTGGCCCGGTCGAAAACGCGCTGACCTTCACTGGCGCCCTCGGGAGAGGGGCTGCGCCTGAAGATCGGCGACCTCGTCAAGGCCGACGTCCTTTCCCTCATGGCCGACGGGACCGTCTCGATACGCATCACCCGGGAAACGGGGGAAAGCGCCGTCGTGTCGGCCCGGTCGCACGTGCCGCTCGACGCGGGGGAGAGCGTCCTTCTGAAGGTGACCGGGGGGGAGAAGGAAGATCCTGCTCCGGTTCCTCGGCGTGGCCGGCGAGGGGAAGGGCGGGCAAGGGCGTCCGCCCGGCATTTCCATGGCATACCGCGGGACGGCGTCGGACCTGGCGGCGACCCGCATGACGGCGGGCGACGCGCGGCAGCTGCAGCAGCTGTTCCGCGCCTTCCCCGAGTCCGTGAAGGCGTCGATCCCGGGGTTCGCCCTGCCTGGAGGGGGGGCCGGGCATGGAGGGGCTGTACGGCGCAGGCGCTGAAGGAGGCGGTCGAGGGGTCCGGCGTCCTTCTCGAGACGAAGCTCAAGCTTCAGCCGGAAGGCCTCGCCGCCGGGACCGACCGGAAAGAGGCGCTCCTCCGCGTGGGCGGGGCGATGCGGGAGCTGGGCGGCTCGTCGGCGGTGAGAGGGTGCGGGGATCAGCCCGGGGGAGACGGCCGTGAAGGCCGACGGGATGCTTTCCACGATCGAGTCGTACCAGGTTTCCTCCTCCGTCCACAACGTCCTCCACGCGCCGCTCACGCTCGACTGGGAAGAGCTGCGGGACGGGGAGATCCTTTTCCGGAAGAAGGACCGGGGAAGGGGCGAGTCGTACACGTGCGAGCTGAACCTCGACCTGCTCCCCCTGGGGAAGATGTCGGTCTCGGTGACGATGTTCGACGGCGCCTTCTTCGTCTCCCTATCCCCCGAGGACGAGGGGACGCGCTCCCTGATGGCGTCGCGTCTCCGACGAGGTCGGGAAGCGGTTCCGGGAGGCGGGGCTGACCTTGAGGGCGGTCGCGGTCCAGCGGAAACGGAACGTGTCGTTCGGCGTTCCCTCCGCGGACGGCGTCGACCTGGAGGTGTAGGCATGGCGATCCGGCAGCGGCAGGCCGCGGCCCTGCGGTACGATAAGGGAAATGATTCCGCCCCGCGGACTTGTTGCGAAGGGAAAGGGCGCCGTTGCCGATAAGATCCTCGAGATCGCGCGGCACCACGGCATCCCGATCCGCGAGGACCGGGAGCTGGTCCAGATGCTGTCGTCGCTCGACCTGTACCAGGAGATCCCGCCCGACCTGTACAAGGCGGTCGCGGAGATCCTGGCGTTCCTCTACTCCCTGAACAGGGGAGCGGGGAAACCGAAACCGTAGGGGCCGAAGACGGCATGGCGTACAAGGTTTTCGTCTACGGATCGAGGAAGGCGTTCCCCGCGGAGGGGCTGGCCGTCGGGACCCGCCTGCCGTTCGACATCTTCGTCAACGACGAGAACGTCTTCACCAAGGTGTTCACCGCGGGCCAGCTCTTCGGTCCGGCGGAGAGGACGGCCCTGCTGCGCAGGGGCGTCAAGGAGGTGTACGTCGACGCCCGGGACGCCGATGGAGCTCGACGCCTACCTCCACAGGACGTCCGAGGAGGTGCCCGCGAACCACGAGGATCCCGTCACGGTCCAGGAATACGTCGAGCACAAGCAGCAGTACTACCAGATCGACCGCACCTTCCTGGTCCAGGGGAAGCGCGTCGAGTTCGGGATCTACCGGCTCGCCGACCTCCGCCTGGCTCCCGTGGTAGAGCTGGTGGACAACGGGTTCGGGACCATCCCCGGGGGGCTCTCCGCGATGCGCGGGGACATCGTCATCCGGAACGAGGACATCCCGCTGTACCAGAAATACCTGGACGCTGGTCATCGAGGACATGGCGAACGCCGCCACCCTCCGTGGAGGAAAAGCAGAAGGTCCGGGCCGTCGCCATCAAGGAGAAGTCGAAGACGATCGTCAAGGACCTGCTGGAGGACCCCCGGAGCGGCGAGAACATCAAGAAGGGCATGAAGGTCGTCTCCGACCTGACCGATTGCATCCTGAACAACCCGAACGTCCTGTACGACCTGATCGCCCTGAACAGCTACGACCAGTACACCTACACCCACTCGGTGAACGTGGCCGTCCTCTCCGCCGGGATCGGGGTCTCCTGCGGGATGGAAAGGGCCGAGGTGCAGACCCTCGGCACCGGGGCGCTTCTCCACGACGTCGGGAAGAGCTCCATTCCCCCGGAGATCCTGAACAAGCCCGGCCGCCTGAACGACCGGGAATACGAGATCATGAAGACCCACGTCCTGGAGGGGATCAAGACGATCGATTCGAACGAGGCGGTCCCGAAGGAATCCCGCGTCGTCCTCCTCCAGCACCACGAGCGGATCACGGGCTCGGGGTACCCCAACCATCTTTCCGGGACCGATATCTCCACCTTCGGACGGATCTGCGCGATCGCCGACTGCTACGACGCGATGACGACCAACCGCCCCTACAAGGACGCCGGGACGCCGTTCCAGGCCCTGATGCAGATGAAGGTCGAGAAGGGGAACTACGACGTCGACATCCTGGACAACTTCATCCGGATGCTCGGAAAGACCCAGTCCGCCCGCATGAAGGCCGTCGGGTAGCCCGCAGTTCTCACCAGCCGCCGCAGTAGGAGGCTGGTGAGAAATGCGGGCTAGGCGGGGTCCTCCATCTCCCTCAGGTTGTTCAACGCGTCCGGATGCCCGGGATCTCTCGAGAGGGCGGCCCGGAAACAGTCCATCGCATCCCCGGTCCTGCCCAGGCTGTTGAGGATCACGCCGATGTTGTTCCAGTTCGTCGCGTTGTCCGGGTACCTTTTCGCGACGTCCGCGGCAAGCTGCATGGCGCCCGTGGTTTCCCCCGAGAGGAAGAGCGTCTCGACCCTCCCGGCCAGATCGGCTTCCCGGCCTTCGATACCGACCGCAACGGAGCATTTCCGGCAGAGCGAAGGAGGGTTTTCCGGCTCCAGGGACATCGAAACCGACCGGTGGACCTTGCCTTCGAACAGGTCTGCGTATCCCTGGAGATGCAGGTTTCCCAGGACATGGTCCATGTTGTAGTCCATGCAGCAGAGGAGGACGGTGCCGTCCGGGAGGAGCACGTTGCGGTTCAGCCGGTCCCCGGCCCTTTCGCACGTGATCCTGCCGCGGTGGGCGGTGGGCCCCGCCCCGCTATTCTCCAGGTTGCCCGCCCGGTCGATCATGGAATCGTACAGGCGGAATCCGGAGCCCTCCACGATGGCGCGGACGGCCGGATGGAGAGCGCCGTGGCAGGAGAATTGCCGCTCGATTGCGACGTTCAGCGGGTACCGCACGACCCGGTCGAGGAACCGCAGGTACCCTTCGTCGACGGGGATCCGCGAGTTGCCGTGCGCATCCGGGACATGGATCGTGAAGTATTGGTACCCGACTTCCCGCATGGCGTCGAAATCCGGATCCGTCATGCCCTGCAGGGTGGTGTAGACGGCGATTCGCCGGTTTTCCGCCGCCGCGTGCAGCAGCATGCGGGTGCATTCCCCGTTGAGCCATGGTTCGGACATTCCCGAGAAATGGATTTCCACGTCGGGAGGGATCTTCGCGAGGCACTCCCGAAAGAGGTCGAAGGTCATTTTCATCACGCCGGAGCGGACGCGATACCGTGCGACGAGCCGGGACTGCGGGCAATGCCTGCAGTCGATCCGGCATCCGATGCCCGTCGTTATTTCCATCGTCGGATTGCCCATGCGTTTCTCTTTCCGCGGCGTTTTCCCGGCTACCAGATTTTCAGGATGTCCCTCTCGACGTGGAGCGCCCTCTTGTCGTACCAGTTCTCCCGGAGGATGCGGTTCACGGTTTCCTCGCCCAGGACGGCCTCGGACAACGAAAACGTCTGGTACGAAAGGATCTGCAGCCTGGCGATGTTCCCGTCGTACAGGTGCAGGGTGCCCGGGTCGCAGAGGAAGTCGTGGTCCCTGGTTTCGATGTGGTCATACTGCGTGTGCCAGCCGTGTTCCCGCTCCGTTCCGGAAAACCTGCCCTTCCTGTCCTCGAACACCTTTTTCACGCCGTGCCGCTGGCTTCTTACGGGGTAATGCCTCAACAGGAAACGGGTGGGGAAGATCCTCCGGCCTTCGAACCGGATGTCGTGGCCGCCGCTCTCCGCGATCGCGGGTCGGCTTCCCAGGTTCTTCCACGCCTTGACCTGCGCATGGCTGGCGTGTTCCGGCAGGGGGAGGTAGTACTTGAGGTGCTCGCGCACGTCCGCCCCGGGGGGGAAGCTGTCGTCGGTGGGCTTGAAATTGAAGACGGCGAACTGGAGGGCGTTGTAGCCCATGGAATCCGCGATTCGTATCCCTTCCTTCAAGGTCAGCCCGGGCCAGGGGGACTCGCGGAACTCGTCCGCGTCGTGGTGTATGAACCAGTCGGCCCGCAATGTGGCCGCCAGCTCCTCCTTCCTCTTGAGGATTTCCTTCCATGCGTACTGGTGCCGGAGTTCCTTCGGGTAGCCCGCGTCGTCCGGGAACCGTTCAATGTGGATCAGCCCCTTGTTCAGCCAGACGGATGCCTCCTCCACGGTGTTGTCGGTTGAGCAGTTGTCGATGAGATAGACCTCGACGCCCTGCCGGATCAGGTCGCCGATCGAATGCCGGATCACGTCGCCTTCGTTGTGCACGGCGACGATCGCGATGACCCGGAAAGCGTCTTCGCCGCGGCCCTCGCCTTCGCCGTCTTCCTCCACCGATTTCAGGTTGTTCATGGCTTCGCCGAACCCGGCATCCAGCGATACGGCGATCCGGAAACAGCCCTTCGCATCCCCGGCCTTGCCCATGCTGTTGAGGATGACGCCGATGTTGTTCCAGTTCGTCGCGTTGTTCGGGTATTTATTCGCGAGGTCCCGGGCAAGGGTCAGCGCGGGGAGGACTTCTCCCGATCCGAACAGTTCCTCGACCCTGGCGACCTGCGCCGCCTCGCTGCGGGGGATTTTCAGCATTCCATGATAGTCTACCGGCCCGAATGGGGAAACCGCTCCGTGGAGCGCGATCTCCATATCGGCCAGCTCGCCGAGGCGCTTTCCATCGATCGATGCGCCGGACGCCGCGAGCGCACGCGCAAGGAACTCGTCGAAGCGGGTATCCGGCCGCGACATGAACCGGTCGATCCAGTAACGGCATTCCAGCCAGAACACGAACAGGCCCCGGAACAGCACCCAGTCCATGGGCACCGGCCCGTTCCAGCGCCACTCGTCGTCGATGTAGTGCGGCGCTCCGTCCGGATCCAGGATCAGGTTCACCGGCAGGCAGTCGATGTGATCGGGCGGCAGGAGGTTCGTCCCGGGGATCGCATGCGCTCGCAGGTAATCGACCCACCGGGCGACGAGTCCCGCCAGCTCCTCCTCGCCCCCGGAGGCGCGCCGGATCGCCCGGAGCATTTCCATGAAAAGCGATTTCCCGTCACGGATGAAGGAGGTTCCCGTCTCAACCGAAAGCGTCACCGGCGAGCCCGGGGACGGAGGCAGGTCGTTTACCCTCTCCTTGGAGATGGCGGGGGCCCCGTCCTTCACGGCGAGGGTGGTGATCGTCCGGTACTCGGGGCGCCGGAGGAGGTTGTATTTCTTCGCGATCCAGGCGGGCCGCCGGATCGCCGAATCCGCCCGGATCGGTTTCCGGGCGGCCAGGAGAAGAAAGGAGTTGGAGAAATCGGCCATCAGGCCGGTCTTCGCCACGGACGAGAGAGCCAGCTGATCGCAAAAAAAGTGCTCCCGCACGCAAGTGTAGTCCCGGAAACGTTCCCTGCACCAGTCGGCCAGGTTGTACTCGACGCATTCCCTCCCCGAAGAGAACCGGCCGTTGATGAGGACGGAAGGGAGCTTGTAGTCCGGGAAGGGGAGCAGCAGCTCGAAATCCGTGAAGCCGCTCCGCGCCGCCAGGTCGACGAGTTCCTGCCTGCCGAACGTTTGAGGACCTCCCGGGTCGGGGTATCCCTCGATGCCGGGGAACGGTTTCGACAGGTGGTCCTCGGTGCACCCCGAGAAGTACTTCATGCCCAGCTTGTTCTCGATGGCGACGACCAGCACCCCGTCGGGCGAAAGGTTCTCCAGCGCGAACCGCAGCATCCCTTCATACGGGTCACCCGCCCGGCGCCAGTACATGGCCGCGTACTCGATGACGCCGATGAGGGTGACGATGTCGAACGGCCCCTCCAGGGCCATGTCGTCGAAGTTGCCGGCGACGATGTCGACGTTGTCGAGGTCCCTGCAGCGCAGGCGGGCCAGGCGTGCCCTGACGGGGCTCCCCTCCACCGCGACGACGCGTCCCGCGGTCTCCCCGAGATACCGGGTGAGCGCCCCGCATCCGCAGCCAAGCTCCAGCACCCGGGCGGTCTTCGGGATGTCGAGGCACCTCAGGATGTTGGACCGCAGGGATGAGAGGTGATACTGCGAGGGCCAGTCCTTGACGGCAAGCGCCAGTTCCTGGGAATCGGACGACAGGTCCGCCGCGTTTTCGAAGGTCTGCTTGAGGTACCGTTCCGGTTCGTCCCCGTCGGAATACGGGATCGAGTCCTCGACAAGGGGGTGCCAGATGCCGTTATGTATCCGAAAATCCTCGGGGAAACGTTTCATGGGGCAAGGCCGCCGGGGCGGGTATGCAAGGCGTTTCCCTCCGTGGAAAGAGTCTACAAGTGGATAGCAAGTTGCATGCCGCTAAATTACATTAAAAATATCAAGTAGTTCTGTCGATAAGTAGGGGAGCGGTGGCCGCGGCTGTCGGAATATTGACGGCCTCCGGGTTTCATCGGGCGGCCCCTCCCTGGATCCGGTTTTCTCCCCCTAAAGGTTTCCCCCGGATTTCCGATAAGTATCCCCAAGAGACCGTACGAGGCAGGCTGGGGAGGAGGGGAAACGGACGCCGGGAGAAGTGACCGGCAAGCAGCCGAAACGCTCGCGGGTTGAAGAAACCGCGGTCTTAAAAAAAACGGGCAGGGACGCCCGGAAAAAAATTCAGGGAGGAATGAAACATGGCTCTTGTCATCAACACCAACATCGCATCATTGTCCGCGCAGAGAAACCTGGCGACCAACAACGCCCAGCTGGGCACCTCGGTGCAGCGGTTGTCCTCCGGCCTTCGCATCAACAGCGCGAAGGACGACGCCGCCGGTCTGGCGATTTCCGAAAAACTCCGGTCGCAGATCCGCAGCATCTCGGTCGCGGTCCGCAACTCCCAGGACGGCATCTCCATGGCGCAGACCACGGAAGGCGGTCTTGCGGAAATGGGGAACATCCTCGGCCGTATGCGCGAACTGGCGGAGCAGGCTGCCAACGGTACCCTCGGCGGCGCCGAGCGGGTCACCCTGGACAAAGAGTACCAGCAGTTGAAGACGGAAATCGACCGTATCTCCAACGCCACCGAGTTCAACGGCGCCAAGCTTCTGAACGGCTCGATGAGCGCGAGCGGCGTCACCCTGCAGGTCGGATTCCAGAACGTGGCGGCCAACGACCGGATCACGTTCTTCAGCGGCATGGCGGCGGTCAACTCCACCGCCCTCTCCCTGACGGCCAACATCAGCACGGTGGGAGCTGCCCAGTCGAACCTCGACATGGTCACGAGCGCCATCGGCACGGTCGCGGCAGCCCGAGGCGAACTCGGCGCCGTCATGAGCCGGCTGGACTCCACGATCTCGAACCTGCGGGTCACCTCCGAGAACCTCTCGGCCGCGGATTCGGCGATCCGGGACGCGGACTTCGCGTACGAAGCGGCGCAGTTCACGAGGAACCAGATCCTCGTCCAGGCCGCGAACGCGATGGTGGCACAGGCCAACGTGCTGCCGCAGGCGGCCCTCCAACTGCTGCAGTAGGCGCACGGAAAACCGTAGGGGAGGGGGGGATCCCCCCTCCCCGCTCGGTAAAGGATGGCTGAGATGGAGATGAAAACCGACATCGTCATGCCGGTTCCACCGCAACCGGCTCAAAAAGCGAACAATGCCGTTGCCGCGGAGAAGGTAGCCGTCCCCGCCGACGGGGTCAAGGAGCCGGATATGACCGCGGTTCAAGAGGTCATGCGCGAGGCGCTGCAGGTCGATCCCGTCGTCGAGGATCGCGAACTGCGCATCGAATTCGAGAAAGAGATCCACCAGATGGTGGTCAAGGTGCTCGACAAGGAAACCGGCGAGCTGGTGCGGCAGATCCCGATGCCCGAAGAGATATCGATCGCGAAGGGGCTCCGGGCGGCGATCCGGAAGATGGCCAGGAACCAGAGCGGGATCGCAGTGGACCAGGAGGTCTGAGTGTCCACATTCTCCGTGAGCGGGCTGATCTCCGGGATCGACTACAACTCGATGATCGAGCAGATCATCGAGTTGGAGCGTCAGCCGATCGCCCTGAAGGAGGAGCGGCAGGAGGCCTACCAGACGAAGATCAGCAAGTACGGGGAGCTTTCCTCGCTGCTGGACACGCTGAAGGCCGCCTCGGAAGGGCTGAAGACCTCGACGGACTTCGCGGCAAGGACGGCGGAGGCCAGCGACGAGGACGTCTGCAACGTGACGGCGTCCAGCACGGCTTCCGAAGGGAATTACGCGGTCGTGGTGACCAGGCTGGCCCAGGCGTACCGGGCCGCATCGTCCGCGGTGGCGTCCGAGACCAGCCACGATAGCCTCCGGAAGCGGAAATTTCAGCTTCCAGGTGGGCACCGGCGATGCGATCACCGTGGCCGTAGACGCCACGACGACGCTCACGGACCTGGCCGCCGCGATCAACACCGCCACGGACGACGCGGAGGCGAGCGTCATCAACGACGGCACCGGGTATCGCCTCGTCCTCAAGAGCGCCGCTTCCGGCGCCGCGAACGGGATCACGGTGACGGCGAACGCCACCACCCTCGGCATGCCGACCGGCCCGGTTTCGGGAGGGCAGGTGCTCCAGGCGGCCCAGGACGCCGTGTTCACCATCGACGGCCTGCCGATGACCCGCAGCTCCAACAACGTGGAAGGGGCGATCAGCGGGGTGTCGATCACGTTGAAGAGCGAGGGGACGTCCACCCTCTCCGTGACGAACGACACCGGGGCCATCCAGGAAAAGGTCACGGCGTTCGTCGACGCCTACAACGCCGTCGTCACGCTGGTATTCCAGCAACGTCGCGTACAACTCGGAGACCGAGACCGCCAGCGCCTTCACGGGGGAATCGACCGCCAGGGACATCGTGAACCGGCTGCAGTCGATCCTCGGGACCCGCGTCTCCGGCCTTTCGGAAGGGCTTCGCGTCCTTTCGCAGATCGGGATCTGCGACCGAATCGGACGGCACGCTGAAGGTCGACGCCACCGTGCTGGCCGACAAGCTCGCGACCGACCTGGACGGCGTATCGGACCTGTTCAACGCCGAGGGCGGCGTGGCGAGCTCGATGTACGATTACCTGGACCAGGTGACCGATACGATCTCGGGATCCATCGCCTCCAGGACGAAGGGCCTCAACACGATCGTGTCCAAGCTGTCCGACGAAATCGAGCTGGCCGAAGCCAGGCTGGACGAGAGGGAAGAGGACCTGATCGCGCGGTTCGCGAAGCTCGAGTCGATCATGAGCTCGTATTCCACGCAGACGTCGTACCTTTCCAGCATACTCTCCGCGTCGACGTGACCGGCAGCAGGGCGATAACCGCGGACAAAACATCAGGGGGACATGGATAATGCGGCAGTTCGATGCGTACAGGAAAACGACGGTTGATACCTCAGACAACGTGAGGCTCGTGTCCCTGCTGTTCGACGGGGCGGTCAATTTCCTGAAGGTGGCCCGCGGGAAGATGGAGCAGCACGATATCGCCGGGAAGGGGATCTACCTCGGGCAAGGTCACCGCGATCGTGGGCGAGCTGAACAGCTCCCTGAACATGGAACGAGGGGGGGGAGATCGCCCGGAACCTCCGCCGGCTCTACGATTTCGTCCTGGACCGTCTCCTGAAGGCGAACCTGAAAAACGACATGGTCTCCCTGAACGAGGCGGAACGGGTGCTGGAAATGCTTCGGAGCGGATGGAAGGAAATGGAGATGAAACAGGCCGCGGCCCAGGTTTCCACCGCGAGGGCTTCCATGGACGCCGGGATGGCGGTACAGGCATGAGCGGAGAGATGGAGGCGCTCTGCCTCCGCCTGCTCGACCTGGCCCGGAAGCAGAAAGTCGCGATCGAGGCAGGGAACCTCGACGAGGTGTTGACCCTGGCCGGAACGCGCCAGCAGGTTCTTCGGGAGATTCAAAAAATTGACGGTTCCCCGGGCATCGCCGGGGCGGACGGAAAGCCGGCCGCTCCGGCATCCGTTATCCGGGAAATTCTCGCCCTCGACGAAGCCGCCTCGGCCATCGTGAAGGGTGGCCTGAGGGACGTATCCGAAAAATTAAGTAAAATCAACACCTTCAAGGTAGTATGCCAAGGCGCCGTGGACGGTGCACGCGCCCGGTACACCGTAACGAATCGCTGAATTTCCGGTTCTCTCCCCAGGTAATATCCCGTCCTTTGATCCGTCCTGGTTTGGCAAGACTGTTGCATAAACAGGGTTGCCGTGTCTTGCGACCGGTGCCGAATACCATTTTCCGGGGGGAGCCGTGGCAACCATTCTCCTTGTAAATCCAGCGCTGGCGTACTGCGGTTGGAACGCCGACCTGAGCAAACCGTCGCCCGACAGCGTCTTTATCCGGTTGGGGATTGCCTACCTGGCCGGGGCCCTGAAGGCACGGGGGCACGTCGTGAAACTGGCCGACCTCAGGATGCTCACGGGCTGGGAGGAATACGAACGGGTGGTGGAACGCATATCTCCGGATTTCGTGGGGATATCCATTCATTCCGTGGAATTCTCGTACGCGGTCGAAGCGGCGCGGCGGGCGAAGAGCGTCGTCCCGCGGGTGAAGACGATCGCCGGAGGCGTCCATCCGACGATGTTTCCCGAAGAATGCATCGCGCAGGAAGTGTTCGATTACGTCCTGAAAGGGGAGGGGGAGGTCTCGCTTCCCCTGCTCGTGGAGAATCCGTCCCGTTTCCAGCGGGTTTTCTGGGGGGATACCCCCGATCTCGACAAAATACCGTTTCCCGAACGGGACGTGTGGCCCGATTTCGCCGTGCGGCTGAACTGCGAACCGTTCGGGATCCGGGGGTACCGCTTCCCCCTGCCCATGGCTGAATTGATCAGCACGAGGGGATGCCCTTACCAGTGCACGTTCTGCTGCGGTCCGGGGGAGCACCAGGTATACACCCGTCCATCGCCCGACGGGACACGGAAACCGATCATCCGGGGACGGAGCGTGAAAAACGTCGTGGCGGAGCTCGAGATGCTGATGGAAAAATACGGCGTCCGGTCCGTGATGTTCCACGACGACCAGTTCATCCTGAATCCCGGGTGGGTCGAGCAGTTCACCGATACCCTCCACTCGCGCGGGATCGTGAAGGCGGGGCTGAAGTGGGTGACGTCGAGCCGGGCGGACATCATCTGCCGGAACGACCGCCTGATCGGCAAGATGGCCGGCGCCGGCCTCGAACTCCTGATCATCGGGTTTCGAATCCTTCAGCCCCCGGATATTGAAATGGTTCCGGAAGGGCGTCACGGCGGAGGAGAATTTCCGCGCGGCGGAGATCTGCGGCAAGCACGGCGTGAAGGTATGGGCGAACTACATCCTGGGCGTTCCCACCGACACGGGCTGGCACATGGAGGACGACCTGGCGACGGTCGAGGGGGTCTTGAGGATCAAGCCGGTCCATTACTCTCCCGCCTTGTACACTCCCGTTCCCGGGAGCCTGCTCTACCCGTTCTACAAGGACAACGGGCTCATCCTCGAGGAATACAGCGGGAACCCGAACGACAGGGGAGCGATGATTCCCAAGGTCAAGGGAGTCGATTATGAATTTCTCAAAGCGGCCATGATGGACGACTCGGCGTTCGTATGAACCGCGGGTACCGGGAGGAGAGATGAAAGGTCTCGAACGATCGGAAAGCCGGCAAGACGATCTTCGGTCGGGAAACGGAGCCGAAACCGCGGACGGGAGCGGGGACCGGCTTCAGGAAATGCAATGGGCCCTCGAATGCGCGAGCCGCATATTGAAGGCGAAGAAGGTCATCTCGGACCGGCAGCTCGGCGCGCTGCTGGCCGATGAAAGGAAAATCAGGGAGATCGGGCGGCAATTGCACGAAAAGGAAGAGGCGCTCACGCGGCTCCTCAATGCCCAGGTCCGCGTCGATCCGATGCCCGACGGTTCGCGTCCCGCGACGCTTGCCTGCGGCATCTCCGTGATCATTCCCGTGAAGAACGGCGGGGAGACCTTCGCGGAACTGCTCCGCAGGGTGCGGTCCCAGAAAAAGGTGGGGGAGGTCGAGATCCTCGTCCTCGACTCGGAATCGACGGACGACTCCGTCGCGGTCGCCGAGTCGTTCGGCTGCCGGGTGATCTGCATTCCCCAGAAGGAATTCAATCACGGTGGGACCCGGAACATCGGGGCCGGGCAGGCGAAGGGGGAATACCTGGTGTTCACCGTCCAGGACGCGGTGCCGGTGAGCAACTACTGGCTCTACGGCATGGTGAGCCCGTTCTTCTCGGTCCCCGACCTGGGCGCCGTCACCTCGAGGCAGTTCACCCGTCCGGAGGCGGACCTGTTCAGCCTGTGGACGAACGAGGCGATGAACGCGATGCCTCGGGTACGAGGGGGATACCGTCTACGGCTTGTCCCCGTCGTTCGATTTCACGGACTGGAAGCATTTCGATCCGTTGACGAAGCGCCGGGTATCGTTCCTCGACAACGTCTCCTCCTGCATCCCGAAAAGCGTGTACGGAGAGGTGCCGTTCCGCCCCCTCATCAACGCGGAAGACATGGACCTGGGGATCCGGATGCTCGAGAAGGGGAAGAGGCTCGGGTTCCTGTCGTCGACCGGGGTCTACCATTGGCACGACCGGGGGCCGGATTACATCCTGAAACGCCATTACATCGGGACGAAGGCGAACCTGTACACCATGAAGAATTCCCTGCCCCGTTTCTTCGAGGTGCAGGACATCGGCTGGCGGACCTTCGTCGCCAACGTCGCCGACCTGCTCGACCTGGTGATGCTGGCGCTTCCGGAACCGGGAGCGTTGGATCCCGGGCCCGTGAACGCGGCGGCCGCGTTCGTGTCCTCCTTCAGGCGGTACTTCGATGCGTCGCCGGAAGACGTATCGGCGGCCCTTGGGAAAGCCGGGGGGTCCTGCGAGGATCGCCTGGAGGCCGCCTGCCCCGGCGTCTTCGGAAGCGTGGTCCTCCTTCCCGGAGAACGGCACAGGTTCCGGAAGAACTTCCTGGTGCCCCATTTCCTGAGCGAGCGTCGAAAAATTCACCGGGTTCCTCGCCGGAAAGCGGTTGTCCTACCAGGGCAGGGAAAAGGAGTTCGAGGCCTGCATCCGCAAGATCCTCGCTTCGGTGGTCGGCGAGGCGGCGGGGTCGTACTATCTCGAATCGGAAACCCGGGGGACGATCTGACGGAAGAGCAGAAGCGGATGGACCACCTGCTGGCCAAGGGCGTCTGCTACTTCTAACGCGATGAACCTGGTGCGGACCCGACAAGGAAACTATTCGCTGCGAGTCGCCGGTTCCGACGGCTCCGAAAAAACCATTCACAGCCTCTACGATCCCGTCGGCGAGGCCGTCGGGGATGGTCGACGCCTTTGCCTTCGGCGGCGAGGGGATGATCGTCATCCTGGGGCTGGGGCTCGGCTACCACCTCGACGAATTGAGGCGGCGGCACCCCGAGCCCAAATCGTGGTCGTCGAGTCGTCGCAGGAGATCCTCGACCTCTGCCGGGAGCACGGGAAGGGCACGGAACCGTCGGACAAGGTCCGCTTCCTCGTGGGAAAGACGCCCGCCGAAGCGGTCGCCGGGATCTCCCGTCTCCATCTGGAGGCGGGGCTGCCGTCGCTCGCCGTCTTCTCCCTTTCGTCCGAAACGGCGGCTTTCCTGGGGTATTACGGCCCGGTCCGCGATGCGCTCGAACGGACGATATCCTTCCGGCTCTGGGAACGGCTCCGGTACCCCAAGTTCCGCTCCGACCGGCTGACGGTCGCCCTGTTCGACTTCGGCTACTTCCTGACCGAGGAGATCGTCCGCGCGCTCGAGGCGCTCGGGCACGCGGTGGTCCGGGTCCGCGGCAGGAAGGACGAGACGGTCGGCGACATCCTGGGGCGCGCCGTCGAGACCATCGCCTCCGACCGCCCCGACTTCTTCCTGACCGTCAACCACTTCGGGTTCGACGAGGATGGCGCCCTGGCGGACCTGTTCCGGTCGATCGAGATGCCGGCCGCGATCTGGTACGTGGACAGCCCCGACCTCGTGGTGAGGGCTTTCCCGAAGAACGCGTCCCCGCTCTGCTGCGTCTTCGTCTGGGACGAGAGCTACATGAAATCGCTGAAGGCCGTCGGCTTCGAGAACGTCGCGTACCTCCCCCTCGGGGCGGACGAGACGACCTTCCGGCCCCGCGGCCTGTCGTTCGCGGAAAAGAGGAAGATCGGCTCCGACGTCGGGTTCGTGGGGAACTCGATGGTCGCCCCGTCGCGGGAAGGGCTCCTCAAGGTGCGGCGGGAACTTCGCCCCGCCGTCGAGCGCACCGCGCAGCGCCTGGGCGTCTCGCGGGACATGCGGTTCCCGGAAGCGGCGGAAAGCGCGATGCACGACGGCGAGCGGGAAGCGTTCGATGCGTTGACGGCAAGGGAGAAATCCGCGTTCGAGGCGGCCGTCCTGTGGCGCGCCACGCTTCTCTACCGGCTCTCCCGGCTGCGGGCCCTCGAGGAGTTCCGGCCCTTCGTCCGCGGCGACGCCGGCTGGAAGGGGCTCCTCAACGGGAAGTTCCGGCTGGGCTCCCAGCTCAACTACTACAAGGAGCTGCCGCTCTTCTTCAACGCCTGCAAGGTCAACTTCAACGCGACCAGCGTCCAGATGGGGACGGCCGTGAACCAGCGGGTGTTCGACGTCCCCGCCTGCGGCGCGTTCCTCCTCACCGACCACCAGCCGTCGCTCGAGGCGCTCTTCGACGTCGGGGAAGAGGTGATCACCTACGGGAACCTCGACGAGATCGACGATCTCGCGAGGTTCTACCTGCGCAACGACGCCGCGAGGGAAGCCGTCGCGGCGAAGGGGAGGAGCCGGGTCCTCCGGGAGCACACGTACCGGCACCGGGTCGACGCGATCGTCCGGCGGCTCCGCGAGCTCTACGGGTGACCGCC
Organism: uncultured bacterium; assembly: GCA_963741515.1. GTDB lineage: Bacteria > Desulfobacterota > Deferrimicrobia > Deferrimicrobiales > Deferrimicrobiaceae > UBA2219. The sequence goes on along the minus strand of CAVUIA010000004.1, from coordinate 60,600 downwards.
GCGCGGGAAAAACAGGGAAGGTGGAAACGATGAAGATATCCGTCTCGATGATCACCATGAACGAGGAGCGCAACATCGGCAGGGCCCTCGCCTCGTGCTCGTTCTCCGACGAGATCGTGGTGGTCGATGGCGGCAGCACCGGACCGCACGGTGGAGATCCTCCGGAAGGACCCCCGCGTCGTCGTGGTGGCGAACCCGTGGACCGGGCATTTCGGCGACCAGCGCCAGGCCTGCCTCGAGCGGTGCACGGGCGACTGGATCGTCCGCCTCGACGCCGACGAGGCGTTCTCGGACGAGTTCGAGCGCGGCATCCGCGCTTTCCTCGAGCAGCTTCCGCCGGAGGCGGGGGGCTGCACCATCCGGCAGTGCAACCTCGTCGGCAGCGAATCGTTTTATTCGAAGGCATACGACGATTACGAGGCGATCCCGCGGATCTGGCGGAACCGCCCGGGAATCCGTTGGGAGGGCCAGGTGCACGAGCGCCTGGCGGGGATCGAAGGGAAGGTCGTCCCGATCCAGGCCTACGTCGTCCATTACGGTTTCCTCGATCGCGCCCGTTACTCCGAAAAGGGGGCGTCCTACGCCGCGATCCCCGGCAGCGGTTTCGAAAGTCCGGCGGACCTGGTGTACCGGGAATACGACATCCAGCCGAGACCGGCGTCGGCGGCCGTGGGGAGCCGCGTGCCCCCGTACCCGTCCGGGAAGGGCGGCGAGTCCGGCCGTCCCCGCGTCGGGATCGTCCGGGGCCCGAACCTGAACCCGTGGGAGATGCAGAACTACGAGCCGCTGTCGGGGTCGTACGACTTGACGGCGTACACCACGACGAACCCGAGCTTCGACATCGGCTCCAAGGTGCGGCTCCCCGTCGTCAAACTGCCCCCACATCCCCAGCATCGGCGGCTACATGCAGGGGCTGGAGTTCGCGCTGTTCGACGAGGACCTCGTCTTTTCCGCGGACACGACCTGGATGTTCTCGTTCCAGGCGGCGGGGATACGGGAAAAATTCGGGAAGAAGCTCGTGTGCCTCCAGTGGGAGAACATCCCGTTCGCCTACGAGGAACACGGGGAGATGAAGGACCCTCAAGTCCGCCGTGCGCGCCGGGAGCGGACCATTTCATCGCCGTGACGGAACGGGCGAAAGAGGCCCTCGTGCTCGAGGGGGTCGACCCGGGGCGGATCACGGTCATCCCGATGGGGATCGACACGGAGGGGTTCCGCCCGGACGCGGCGCTGCGGGATTCCTGCCGGACGGCGCTCGGGATCTCTTCCGGCGAGATCGTCGTCCTCTTTACCGGCCGGATGGTCTGGGAAAAGGGCGTGTACGACCTCGTCCACGCCGCGAAGCTCGTGAAGGCCGAGCCGGGGGGGCGCCCCGTCCGCTACGTGATGGTCGGGAAGGGCCCGGAGCGGGAAGCGGTGATGGCCCGGGCCGGGGAGATCGGCCTCGGGGAATCGTTCCTCTTCGTCGAGAGCCACCCCTACGACCGGATGCGCGACCTCTACAACGCGGCCGACCTGTTCGTCCTGCCGAGCATCTCCATGCGGATGTGGAAGGAGCAGTTCGGGATGGTGCTCGTCGAGGCGATGGCGTGCGGCACCCCCGTCGTCTCCACCTCTTCCGGCTCGATCCCCGAGGTGGTCGGGGACGCCGGGATCCTCGTGCCGGCGAACGATCCGGGGGAGCTCGCGGGCGCGATCGCGTCGCTGTGCCTCTCCGAAGACTTGAGGGCGGAGCTGGGAAGGAAGGGCAGGGCGCGGGCCGTACGAAAGTACGATTCGAAGGTGGTGGCGGAACAGGTGGGCAAGGTGTTCGAAAGGGTCCTCCGGGAGGGCAACCGGGCGGCCGCCGCGCCGGTCCAGGCCGCCGCGTCGGTACGTTTCGCCGCGCCGGTTCAGGCTACCGCGCCGGTCCAGGCCGCCGCGCCGGTCCAGGCCGCCGCGCCGGTCCAGGCCGCCGTGCCGGTTTCCGCCGGGAAGGCGTCGATCACGGCGCCGGCCGCGGAGGACCGCTCCTATTACCGCCAGGAGCGCAGGGAGGTCATGGCGATGATTCCCGTGGGGGCGTCGCGGATCCTCGACGTCGGCTGCGGCGAGGGGGCCCTCGGACGGGCCCTTCTCGAGATGGGCGCCTCCGAAGTCGTGGGGATCGAAACGGACCCGGCGACGGCGGATGCCGCGCGGAAGGTGTTGTCGCGGGTCTTCCGGGGGGACGTGGAGGCCCTGGACCTTCCCTTCGACGACGGATATTTCGACTGCATCGTCCTGGCGGACGTCCTGGAGCATCTCCGGGACCCGCTGTCGGCGTTGAAAAAGCTGAAGCGGCATCTGGCCGATTCGGGGACGGTCGTTGCGAGCATACCGAACGTCCGGTTCCTGGGGGTCATCGACCGGCTCGCCGAGGGGCGGTGGGAATACAAGGATTTCGGGATTCTCGACCGGACCCACCTGCGCTTTTTCACGAAGAAGGAGATGGAGATCCTCTTCCTCGAGGCGGGCTTCGAACCGGAAGGGATCTCGGAGAACCTGTCTCCCGGGTACGATTCCCTTCCTTCCGCCCACGCGGGGGACGTCTCGTTCGGCCGGGTCACGCTCCGCGGCCAGACGCGGGAAGAGGTGAAGGACCTGTTCGTCTTCCAGTACCTGTTCCGGGCCCGGAAGGCGGATTCCGCGGCGCGGTCTTTGAGCGCGGGAGTGGAAGCCGCCCTGGCGTCCGGGGACCTCGAAGGCGCGCGCGCCGTCCTCGAGAGGCGCCTCATGGAGCATCCCCTCGACGCGGCCGCCTTATTGGCCCATTCCGACGTTGTTTTCCGGCTCGGCATGAGGGAAGCTGCCCTGGAAGACCTCGAGAAGATCCTGCTGTTCGAGCCGGGGCGCGAGGACGCGCTCCGGCGGAAGGCGGCCATCGAAAGCGCCGGCCTCCCGGGGAAGTGACGTTGGTGTTTCTCGAACGGAACATGAGGGGGCTCGAGGCCGTCGACGGGCGGCTGGCGGAACGCGTCCGGAACGCGGAACGCGGCGCCGGCCTTGCGTCGTCCCTTCGAAGGCGGGGCCCCCGTCCCTTAAAGTCGGCGACGCGGCGCTCCACAGCGTCTACGACCCGGTGCGGGAAGCGCGGGATTGGGTGGAGCACTACCGCGACGACATCGAATCCTCGTCGTCGATCGCGGTCTTCGGGTTCGGGCTCGGGTACCACGTCGAGGAGCTTCTGCGCGAAACGGACAAGCCGGTCGACGGTGTTCGAGCCCAGGGTCGACATCCTCCGGACCGCCCTGGAGGCCCGGGACCTGTCGCCGATCCTTGCCAGGGCGCGGATCGCCGCCGACTGCGACGACCTTGCGGCCCCGGCGCCCGCCGGTCCGTTCGGGATCCTGCGCCACGCGCCGTCGGTCCGGCTCGACCCGGCCGTCTTCGAAAAAGCCGCTCTCCGGCTGGAAGCCCTCCACGCCGCGGCGCGGGGCTTGAGGATCGCCGTGGTCGGTCCGTTCCACGGCGGGTCGCTTCCCGTCGCCGGCTACTGCGCCTCCGCCCTGCGGAACCTGGGGCACGAGGTGGAATTCATCGACAACGGCGTCTTCGGGGAGACGTTCCTCTCGATCGACAAGATCACGGATAGCGCGCCGCACCGGGACATCCTGAGGATGAAGTTCGGCGAGTTCGCCTCCGAGGCCGCGATGGCGCGGATCGTCCCGTTCCGCCCCGACATCGTCCTGGTCCTGGCCCAGGCGCCGTTCCTGGAGTCGGCCCTCGCCGTCCTGCGGGAGCGGCGGATCGCCACCGTTTTCTGGTTCGTGGAGGATTTCCGGCACATGGGGTACTGGCGGGACACCGCCTCGAAATACGATTATTTCTTCGCGATCCAGGAGGGCGGTTTCCTCGAACGGCTCCGGGAGGCCGGCGCGAGGAACGTCGCCTTCCTCCCGATGGCCGCATCTCCCGAGGTCCACCGGAAGGTCGGAGCTGTCCCCCGGCGAGCTCGAGGAATTCGGCGGCGACGTCTCCTTCGTCGGCGCGGGGTACTACAACCGGCGCCGGCTCTTCGAGGGGTTGGTCGACCTCGACTTCCGGATCTGGGGGAACGAGTGGGGGTCGTGCCCCGCCCTCCGCGGGTTCCTCCAGCGCGACGGCGCCCGGGTCGACACGGACGACATCGTGAAGATCTTCAACGCCTCCCGGATCAACATCAACCTCCACTCCTCGAGCTACCACGAGGGGGTGAACCCCGACGGCGATTTCGTGAACCCCCGGACGTTCGAGATCGCGGCGTGCGGCGGGTTCCAGCTCGTGGACCTCCGGCTCGGGGCTGTCCGATTTCTTCCGGATCGGGGAAGAGGTTGCGTGCTTCGACAGCCTCGCCGACCTTCGCGCCAAGATCGCCCGTTACCTCGCGGACCCGGAGGAGAGGAAGGCGGTCGCCGAGAGGGGGCGGCAGCGGGTCCTTCGGGACCACACCTACGAGCGCCGGATGGAGGAGATGATCGGTTTCCTGATCCGGATCCGGATTCCGGCCTCCGTGGCAGGAGATGCGGGAACGGGAAGACCCCGGTCGCCTCGTCGGGCAGGCGGGACCGGACACGGAGCTCGGGAAATACCTTTCGCGCTTCGCGGGCGCGCGGAGCTTGAAGCTCGCGGACATCACCCGGGAGATCGGGTCGGGCAGCGGAGACCTCACCCGCGTCGAGAGGATCTTCCTCGCGATGAAGGCGATCGGCGGATGAGCGGCGGGGAGATGAAGGAGATCCTGCTCGTCAACCTGACCCGGATGGGGGACCTCATCCAGACGACACCGGTGATGGCGGGGCTGAAAAAGTCGTATCCCGCGGCCAGGATCACCCTCCTCGTGAGCTCGGAATTCAAGGAGATCTGCAAGGACCTTCCGTTCATCGACCGGCTCCTGACGTACGACAAGGTCGCGTTCCGGAAAATGTTCCGGGAGGAGGAGCACTCCCTCGTCGACTGCTACCGGCGCCTTGAAGCGTTCATCGACGGCGTGAACGACACCGAATACGACCTCGCGATCAACTTCACGCCGTCGGGGGAGAGCGCGCTCCTGACCTCGCTGTTCCGCGCGCGGGAGATCCGGGGCGTGACCGCGGGCGCCGACGGGTCCCGGATCATCAAGCATCCCTGGCAGCGGTACTTCATGAACGTGATCCCGTCCCGCCGGTACAACCCCTTCCACCTCTGCGACATGATGGTCAAGGCCGCGGGCATCCCGCCTTCGGGCGAGGGGCTCCACCTGTCGGTATCGGACGAGGAACGCGGGAAGGCGCACGCGGTTCTCGCGGAACACGGGGTCGCCGGGGACGACCTGGTCATCGGCTTCCAGCTCGGGGCGAGCGACGACGTGAAGACCTGGCCGGCGGCCTCCTTCGCGCGGCTCGCGGACCGGTTCGCGAAAGACCTGGGCGCCCGCATCGTGCTCAACGGGATCCGGGTCGGAGGCGGAGCTCGGGAAGAAGTTCGAATCGCTGGCCGCCGAACGAAGGCGGTCAACCTCATCGGGAAGACCGACCTGCGGGGGGCCGCCGCGCTCCTGAACCGGTGCGCGCTCCTCGTCACGAACGATACGGGGCCCCTGCACATCGCGACGGCGGTCGGCACGCCCGCCATCGACGTGTCGCTGGGACACGTCTGCTTCCGGGAGACCGGGCCGTACGGGGAGGGGCACTACGTGATCGAGGCGGACATCCCCTGCGGCCCGTGCGGGTTCCACGTGAAGTGCACGGACCCGCGTTGCAAGGAGATGATCACGGCCGACAGCGTGTTCGAGCTCGGGTGCCGGATCCTGGAGAAGGGCGGCGTCGACGCTCTCGACGACGGCCCGGTATGGAGCGGGGTCCGGGTCTTCCGCTCCGGGTTCGCGCGGGACGGCCTGCAGGACTACGTTCCCCTCATCCGCCGCTCCCTGTCCCGGGAGACGTTCTACACGTACCTTTACCGGGAGACGTGGCCGCGCATTCTGGACGGGGAGTCGGGATTTTCGGTCGGAGAGGCGTGCGGGACGATCGAGGCCAAGGCGGCCGCCTGGCACGGGGAGGGGGAGCTGGAAAGGATCCTCGGGGAGATCGGCGACGACCTCGCGACCCTGCGGAGGATGGAGGCGCTCGCGGGGGAGGCCCTCACGAGGGTTTCCCTGATCGCCCGCGAGGCCGCGAAGCCCTCCCCGGACGCGGAATGGATCCGCCGGACGTGGAAGGACGTCCCCGTCATCGACCGGGAGATCGAGACGCTGGGGCGCACCCACCCCCCGCTGATGCCTCCGGTCGTCCTGTTCGGGTTCGGGAAGGAGGCGCTCGAGGGGAAGGAGCTCGCGCCGATGGCGGAAACCGCCCTCGGGCTCTACTCCGACCTGAAAAGCCATTTTTCCATGCTGGCGGAAACGATCGAACGCCTGGTCGAAAAGCAGGTGAAAGCGCAGCATGGTTCGTGCAATACTTGATCCATCCATTACCGGGAGGGACGCGATGGGGAACGACGATCCGCGACAGGTCGAGCTGCTTGCAAGGATCCGGGAAGGGGTCGATAGCCGCGATCTCGGTCGTCGGGGAAATCGACGCCGGGCTCCTCGACTGCTCGAAGCGGCTCCGGGTCGACCCGTCGAACGAAACCTTCTCGGTGCTCTCGGTGGGGGTCACCAATCTCGGCGACCTCATCGCCCTCGTGCAGGAGATCCGGAAAGGAATCGCCCACCTGGCGTCCCAGCCCGTTCCCGCGGAGGCCTTCTCCTCCCTCGACAAGTCCACTCGACCTGTTCCGGGAAATGCAGGCGGCCATGGAAAGGAAGGACTGGATCTCCCTGGCCGACCTGATCCAGTACGAGCTCTCCCCCCTCCTCGGGGAAGGGAAGAAGGAGTTCGAGGCCGTCCGGGACCGCCTCGCCTCCGGCTGAAAAAAATCGCTTCCTCCCGGTTAAAAGCCCCCCCCCGCTTAAGTATTCGCAGAACCATCCGATAAGTACAGTCAAGGCAAGTTGGTGCTGCCGAACACGGAGGTTAGGCAGATGACGGTATTCCCCTTTCAAATCGGGGAGGTAACCAATCTTTACCACAGGGTCCTGAAGAGCAGGGACCTGTCGGTGGAGACGGAGCCGGAAACCGCGGACCTCAAGGACGTCGTGACTCTTTCGGCGGAAGCGAAACGCCAGAAGATCATGGAAGAGACGAAGAACGCCGTCCTGAGCCGCATCAAGACCGGGACCTAGGGACAGGTCCGGGTCGTTCCCCGCTCCGGTTCGAAAACGCCGGTTATCCGGCGGACAGTAAAGGTGTATCCGCGGTTCGCACCTCCCCTTGTTTTCCCGTTTCCGATCGCAACAATCCCCTAATGTTTTCCCCGTTTTCTTCCGAAGTAATGAAGGTGATTTGACATATTTCCGGACGGCGCGCGGGGGCAGGTAGATGTTTGAAACGGAAAGGAAAGGCCGGATCCTCATCGTCGACGACGATCCGGGCGTCAGGGAGCTTCTTTCCCAGGTGCTGACCGAGATCGGGAATTACGACACGGACGTGGCCGCCGACGGCATGGAAGGGCTCGAGAAGATCCGGTCCAACCGGTACGACGTCATCTTCACCGATTTGACGATGCCCCGCATGAACGGGATGGATTTCCTCCGGAAGAGCAAGGAAATGGATTCGTCCGTGCCCGTCATCGTCCTCACGGGCGTCTCCTCGATGGAGATCGCCGTGTCGCGCGATGCGGAAAGGGGCGTCCGATTTCATCACCAAGCCGTTCACGCTGGACAAGATCGTTTCCACCACGGAGCGGGTCCTCGGGGAATGGAAGCTGTACGGCCGGCTCGCGTCGACGCAGGGGTCCGACGACTCCCTGAAGAGACTGAACGCCGAGCTGTTCAAGAGGCTGCAGGAGATCGGCGTCCCTCCACTCGATCAGCCCGAAGTGGACCGGTGCCACGACAACAAGGAGATCTACGCGCGGGTCGCCGAGATGGCCGCGAAGCTGCTCGCGGTCCAGGAGGTGTCCTTCGGCATCATCGAGGGGGGGCGGCTGACGGTCCGGTCGGCCGTCGGCATCGGGCAGGCGTCCTTCCAGGTCGACGGGTCCCTTCTTCGACGCCGTCCTCGGCGGGAGGAAGCACCACGTCATCGACGTGGGGAAGCCGAACCCGTACACCGGCATCCCGCTGATGTCCCAGCTCCTGGCGATCCCCTTCCTGGTCGGGAACGACGTGTTCGGCATCCTGAACCTCTCCGGCAAGGCCGACGGCACCGCCTTCACCGAGGAAGAGGTCTTCATCGCGATCAACCTGGCCAAGAAGATCTCCTCCAAGATCGAGAACAACGCGCTGTACGAGGTCTTCTTCAACAACATCGTCGCGACGCTCAAAAGCCTGATCACGACGATCGGGGTGCGGGACTCCTACACCAAGGAGCACTCCGAGAGGGTCACGATGTACGCGCTCCGGATCGCGGAGACGATGGGCCTGGCCTCCGACGAGATCGACACGCTCCGGTTCGGCGGGTACCTGCACGACATCGGGAAGATCGGGGTCCGCGACACGGTGCTCCTCAAGCCGGGCGGCCTGACGGACGGGGAGATGCAGGAGATCCGGCTCCACTCGTCCATCGGCGACGAGATCGTCAAGCCGATCCGCTTCTTCGACAAGGAACGGAAGGTGATCCGGCACCACCACGAGCGGTTCGACGGCACGGGCTATCCCGACGGCATCGCGCGGGAGGAGATCCCGCCCATCGCGCGGATCCTCGCCGTCGCCGACACGTACGACGCCATGACGTCGCACCGCCCCTACAGGAAAGCGCGCACCTGCGAGGATGCGATCGCGGAGCTGAACCGCTGCGCGGGAAGCCAGTTCGACCCGGAGATGGTCCGGGTCTTCATGGAAACGCTCAAGGAAGAGGAGTGCTCCAATGCAACTGGAAACCGGTAAGAAGGTTTTCTTCAAGACCATGCCGGAGGTCATCCTCCAGCAGGCCACCGTGGTCTCGACGGACGGGGAGACCATCGTCCTCGACGTGGAGGGGAAAAAGGACATCGCCGCCGGCCAGCAGCTCATGATCTCCGCAAACGGGGGGCAGTATTTCGCGGAGGTCGTTTCCTTCGAGAAGGGCAACGTCAGGGCGCGGAAGACCTGGTCCAACAGCCGGGGCTATTTCCGGGTCGACGACGTGGTCCCGCTCGTGGCGAGGAAGGTGCCGCAGCATGAGGCCATGTGCGTGTCGCGGTCGTTCCCGTTCAGCGAGGTCGTCGCTCCCGTCACGGGGGAGGCGAACACCCTGGACGTGAACCCCCGGGTGTGGCAGATGCTCATCAACATCCACACGATGCTCGGGATGATCCTGGAGCGTCTCGACATGGAGACCGAGGGGTTCCTGCACGCGGAGAAGACGCACGTGAACATGAGCGCCACCGGGATGGCGTTCCGGACGAAGGACCGGTTCGAGGCCGGGGACATCCTCGAGGTGAAGATGCTCCTCCCGGCCCGGCCGCCCCTCGGCGTGATCGTCTACGGGAACGTCATACGCGCCGACGACGCGGGGGACGGGGAGACCGAGATCGCGCTGCATTTCACCGAGATGAGCGAGGAGCTCCGGAACGAGATCGTCCAGTACTCATTGATGCGCCAGAGGGAAATCATCCGGAGTTCCCGGGAGTAGCGGAGCGAGGGACGCTTGGACCGTTCGAGCATCATCGGGATCACCCTCGGCGTCACGGCGATCGTCGCCGGGAACGTCCTCGAGGGCGGGGGCGTGGGGTCCATCCTCCAGGGGACGGCCGCCGCGATCGTCCTCGGCGGGACGCTGGGCGCCACCCTCGTCAGCTTTCCCTTTTCCGACGTGCGCCGGGCGGCCGCGTCGCTGAAGGACGTCTTCTTCGGGGAGCGGCCCGATTTCGACCCGGTCATCCGGCGGATCGTCGATTTCGCGGTCACCGGGAGAAGGAACGGGCTCGTCGCGCTCGAGCCCGAAGTGGAGGGGATCGAGGACGTCTTCTTCCGGAGGGCGATCCGGCTGTCGATCGACGGGATGAACCCGAAGATGCTGCGGGAGACGCTGGAGCGGGAGATCGCGACGTACGAGGACGAGAGGAGGAGGGTGGCGAAGGTGTACGAAACGGCCGGCGGGTTCGCCCCGACGGTGGGGATCCTGGGCGCGGTCCTGGGGCTCATCCACGTGATGGAGAACCTGACCGACCCCTCGAAGCTCGGCGCGGGGATCGCGGTCGCCTTCGTCGCGACGATCTACGGCGTCGGCTCCGCCAACCTCGTGCTGCTCCCGTTGTCGAAGAAGCTCAACAACCGGCTGAACGACGACCTGTGCCTGCGGGAGATGATCCTGGAGGGGGTGCTCGGGATCCAGTCGGGGGTGAACCCCTACTACCTCGAGCAGAGGCTGAGATCGTTCGTGGAGAGCGCGGCATGAGGCGGCGCGCGCGGTTCGAAGAGCAGGAGAACCCGGACCGCTGGGTCGTGTCCTACGCCGACTTCATCACGCTGCTGTTCGCGTTCTTCACCGTGATGTACGCGATCAGCCGCGTCGACAACGCCAAGCTCGGCGAGTTCGTCGGATCGACGCGGGCGGCGTTCGGCCCGCGCGTTCCCGACAAGGGGAAGCCGGTCATCGAGGGGATCGCCCCGGTGTTCCCGGCGGCGGAGCAGGTGAAGCGGGACGCGGTCCGCATGATCGAGATGTCCGGCGCGGCGGGGGTGGTCTCCGTCCGCCCGGACGACCGGGGGCTCGTCCTCTCGATGGGCGAGCACGCCCTGTTCGACGCGGGCCAGGCGCACGTGAAGCCGTCGTCCGAGGTCGCGCTGGCCGCCGTGGCCGCCATCTTGAGGAAATCGGGGTGCAAGGCGATCGTCGAGGGGCACACGGACAGCCTTCCGATCTCGAACGCCCGGTTCGCCTCCAACTGGGAGCTGTCCACCGCGCGGGCGACGAGCGTCCTCGCGCAGCTCCTCGGGGTCCACGGCGTGCTTCCCGAGCGCGTTTCCGCGGCCGGGTACGCCGAGTTCCGGCCGATCGCCACCAACGCGACGCCGGAGGGGCGCGTCCGGAACCGCCGGGTCGACGTCGTCCTGCTTCTCGACGGGGCCGGGGGGAACCGCCCATGATGACCATCATCGGTTTCGCGGTGGTCCTGGTCGCCGTCATCGGCGGCTTCCTGATGGAGGGCGGGAACCTCCACATACTCCTAGTGCCGGCGGAGTGGGTGATCATCGTCGGATCGGCCGTCGGCGCCTTCCTCATCGGCTCGCCGTCCAAGGTCGTCTCCCAGGTCGGCCGCAGCATCGGGACCGTCTTCAGCACCCGGACCCACGGCAAGGCCCATTACGTCGAGCTCCTGTCGCTCCTGTACCAGGTGTTCTCCAAGATCCGCAAGGAGGGGCTCATCTCCATCGAGGCGGACATCGAGCATCCCGACCAGAGCCCGCTGTTCAAGAGGTTCCCGTCCATCGCGAAGGAGAAGCACCTCCTGAACTTCATCTGCGACAACCTCAAGGTCATCATCACGACGAGCATCCCGCCGCACGAGCTCGACGGCCTGCTCGACATCGAGATCGAGACGGGCACCCACGAGGCGCAGGTCCCGTCCCACGCCCTCACCACCATCGCCGACAGTCTCCCGGGCCTCGGCATCGTCGCGGCGGTCCTCGGCATCGTCCTCACGATGGGGAAGATCGACCAGCCTCCCGCCGTGCTCGGCCACAGCATCGGGGCGGCGCTCGTCGGGACGTTCCTCGGCATCCTCCTCTGCTACGGGTTCGTCGGCCCGATGGCGGCGAACCTCGCCTACAAGGCGAAGGAGGAAGAGGTCGTCCTACCAGGTCATCAAGCTGGCCATCGTCGCGTTCGTCGGCGGATCCGCTCCCCAGATCGCCGTCGAGTTCGGCCGGCGCGCCATTCCCGGCGACGACAAGCCCACCTTCTCCGAACTGGAGCAGGCCGTTCGCTCGGCGCCCAAATGAACAACCAGAAGAACATCATCATCAAGCAGGTGAAGAAGAACATCGCCGGCGGGCACCACGGCGGCGCCTGGAAGGTGGCCTACGCGGACTTCGTCACCGGCATGATGGCGTTCTTCCTGCTGATGTGGCTCCTGTCGATGACGGCCCCGGAGAAGCGCGCGCGGGTCGCCACCTACTTCAAGCACTTCAGCATCTTCGAGCAGAGCGGATCGTCCATCATGTCGCAAAAGACGTCGATCCTGAGCGAGTCCGGCGGGGAGATGTCGATCCCCAAGGAATATTTCGAAAAAGGCGAAAAGAGCAAAAAGGAAAAGGAAAAGGAAAAAGGAAAGGGAGGCGATCACAACGCGGTGACCCCGCAGATGCTTCAGGAAAAACTGAAAGGCGAGATACAGGCCAAGCTGAAAGGGCTGGAAGACCAGATCATGATCGAGGTGTTCCCCGGGGGCGTGCGCATCCAGCTCGTGGACAAGGCCGGGCAGCCCATCTTCCCCCTGGGCGGGTCCGCCCCGACGGCGGTCGGGAAGAAGATGCTCGAAGCCGTCGCCGGGAGCATCAAGGACGTCCCGAACAAGATCGCCATCGAAGGGCACACCGACGCCCTCAGCTATTCCTCGAATCGCTACACGAATTGGGAATTGTCGACAGAAAGAGCATCAGCGGCTCGAAAGCAACTCGAGACGTTTGGCCTGAATCCGGACAGCCTTGCACTGGTTGCGGGTTACGCCGCCACCCTGCCGCTGATCCGGGAAAACCCGAACGATCCCCGGAACCGGAGAATCAGCATCATCATCCAGTATCCGGAGTCGGACGCGGGCGAAGACGCTGTCAGTGCGTCGACCCCGACCCCTCCCCCACGCAGTTCGAGCACTCCCCTATGATGTGCAGGTCAATCGATGATATCATCGAAATCCCATCCATCTTGTTGAGCTGAAGCTGCTCGAAGCCCTGCGGCAGGGAGATGTCCAGCAGCGCGCCGCAGCGGGTGCAGTGGAAGTGGGCATGGGAGTCCAGGACCCCGTCGAACCGGGTCGAACCTCCGTCGCAGGGGCGGATCTCGCGTACCAGCCCCTGATCCTGAAGGAAGTTCAGGTTCCGGTAGACGGTTCCCAGGCTGATGTTGGGGATGACTCTTCGGGCGTCCTGGTAGATCTTTTCGGCGGTGGGGTGCTCCCTCGTCTCCTGGAGGATGTCGAGGATCACCCCCCGCTGGCGTGTGTTACGTGTTTTTTTCATCTACCGCTCCTTTAGTTAGACATGAACATCAATATTATTAATACAGAATTGTTTGTCAAGATATTAGAATGGGGGTTGAAAACAGCTTAATAAAAAAAATATCCATTTCAGTTAAAAGGAGGCATAATTGATGTTTCTTTTGGAGGTGACGTTGCCGGTGGTTCCCGCGACCGGGCTGCTCGACACGCAGGTATTGCAGCATGTCCTGCTGGCCGGACCAATCGTCAAGCTGGTCCTGGTCCTCCTGATCGGTTTCTCCGTGGTTTCCTGGGCCATCATTTTCATGAAAATAAAACTGTTCAAGGGGATCGACAGGATCCAGGCCGATTTCGCCCGCGCCTTCGCCGAGGGGAAGGGACTCCCCGCCCTCTATGAAATGGCGGAGAAGGGGAAGAAGGCCCCGATGACCGAGGTGTTCCGCGCGGGATACATCGAGCTGACGCGGATCCACCGGGAGCGGGGCGATGCGCCGCCTCCGGGCAGCCGCTTTCCCGTGGAAAACGTTCAGCGGGCGATGTACAAGACGACCCACGAGCAGGTGAGCATCATGGAGGAGCTCCTCCCGTTCCTCGCCACCACCGGCAGCGCGACGCCGTTCATCGGGCTGTTCGGGACGGTGTGGGGCATCATGAACGCCTTCTCGGGCATCGCCACCACGGGGAACGCCACCCTCGCCACCGTGGCCCCGGGCATCGCCGAGGCGCTCGTCGCGACGGCGGCGGGGCTGATGGCGGCCATCCCGGCGGTCATCGCCTATAACTATTTTTTGAACCGCATCCGGTCGATCCACACCCGGGTCGACGGCTTCACGACGGAATTCATCAACTTCCTCGAACGGAAGATCGAGAAGGCGTGACGCCATGGCGATGATGAGCTCTTCCAGCCGCGCCGGGGACAAAAGGATGATGGCGGACATCAACGTCACGCCGATGGTCGACGTCATGCTCGTGCTCCTCATCATCTTCATGGTCACCGCGCCCATGCTCACCCAGGGGGTCGACGTGAACCTGCCGCAGGCCAGCGCGAAGGCGCTGCGCAGCGACGAGGAGCGCCTCGTCCTCACGGTCGACGCGAACAGCCGCATCTTCATCGGCAAGCAGCCGGTCGAATTCAACCGGCTGAGCCCGGTGCTCAAACGGATCGTTTCCCAACGGGAGGACCGCCAGGTGTATTTCCGCGCCGACCGTTCCGTCCCTTACGGCTTCGTGGTGAAGGTCATCGCGGAGGTCAGGAACTCCGGGATCGAAAAACTTGGCATGGTCACCGAACCTCTCGAACGGTAGGGGAACGGGGATCCCTCCGTCTCTCCCCGGCACTCCGCATCTTCGCTTGAGGTGGATGCTCGCCCTCTCCGTGGTGTTCCATCTCCTCCTGGGGATGGTCTCGCTGACGGTCACCGCATACCAGAAGAGGCCGCCCCGGCTCGAGCCGGTGGCCGTGGTGAACCTGGTCGGCGGCGGCGATTTCCAGCCCGAACAGGAAAAGGCGGCCCCTCCGGCCGGGGAGGTGCCGGCGCCGCCCGCCCGCAAGGAGGGCGTGCCCGTCAAGACCACACCGCCGTCGAAGCCCGACGCGAAGGCCGACGCGAAGGCCGACGCGAAGGCATCCGCGAAGAAGAAGGCGACGGCCGCCGAAATCCCGGACACGACCTCGGTCTCGGAGCGGGTGCGCAGGATGCGCGAGGCCCGGGCCGATTCCGACTCCGTGCGGAGCGCGGTGGAAGAGCGCAGGAGCGAGGCGGCCGCGCGCGCCGCGGTGCGGGGGGTCGGGGAACGCGTCGCCCGCCGGATCGAGGGCCCGCCCGTCAGCCGTACCCCCGGCGCGGGGGGAGGGATCGGCGGCGGGTCGCAGGGAACGGTGAGGGTGTCGCCGGAGCTCCTCGAGTTTTTCCGGAAGCTCGAGGAGAAGGTCCGGGAAAGCTGGGTGCTGCCCGAGGCGCTGGCGCGGAACGCCAAGAACCTCATGGTGGAAATGCGGATCGTCATCGAAAAGGACGGGCGGGTATCCGATGCCCGGATCGAAAAAGGGTCCGGGAATGTCTATTTCGACGAGTCCGTCCGTCGGGCCATACGGAAGGCGAGCCCCCTGCCCGTTCCCCCGGAACGGCTGCGGGGCGGCGAGGACCATTACGAGGTGGGGTTCCGATTCCACGGGACGGGAGGCGATGGATGAGAAGATCGATCGGGAGGGCGGCCGTCGCGATCCTCCTCGCCCTCGTGCTGTTCCCGCCCGCCGCGGGCGCGGTCCTCTACATCGACATCAACGCTCCCGGCGGGAAGCGGCTGCCGCTGGCCGTCGGGAACTTCGTCGTGATCTCGGGGGGCGCGTCGCTTTCCCAGGGGATCCCGAAGATGCTGGAAAAAGACCTCGAGCTCACCGGGCTGTTCGACCTGGTTCCCCGGGAGGCGCACCTCGAGACGGTGAAGTCCGCGCATTTCTCCGGCCAGGGCCTCGATTTCCCCGCGTGGAAGGCGGTGGGCGCCGAGGCGGTGGTCATCGGGCAGGTGGAGGGGCGGGGAGACCAGCTCGCCATCGAGATGCGGGTCTACGACGCCACGCAGGGGACGCTGATCGCCGGGAAGCGGTACTCGGGCACGCCGCGGCAGGTGCCCCAGATCGTGCACAAGTTCGCCAACGAGATCGTGTTCATCTTCACCGGCGTGCACGGCATCTTCGGGACGGAGATCGCCTTCTCGGCGCGCGACGGCCGCGGGAAGGAGATCTACATCGTGGGGATGGACGGCCAGGACCTCCGGAAAGTGACGAGCAACCGCAGCTACAACCTCTTTCCCCGCTGGTCCCCGGACGGCCGCTGGCTGTCGTTCACGTCCTTCCGCACCGGGCTGCCCATCATTTACCTGCGCAATCCGGAAACCGGCGTCGAGAAGGAGGTCGTCCGGGCCGGCGACACGAAGGCCCCGGGCGGATTTTCGCCCGACGGGGACTGGCTCTACTACTCCGTCAGCACGGGCGGGAACTCCGACATCCGGCGCGTGCGGGTGACCGGCGGCGCCGCGGAGAATATCGAGGGAGGGTGGGGGCTCGAGGTTTCCCCGACGGTGTCGCCCGACGGGAAACGGCTCGCCTTCGTGTCCGACCGCGGGGGGGCGCCGCATGTCTACGTGAAGGACGTCGGGTCCGACGGGGAAAGGCGCGTCTCGCAGGCGGGCGTGTACGCCACGTCGCCGTGCTGGTCCCCCGCCGGGAACCGGATCGCCTACACCGCCCGCGCGGGAGGGCGGTTCGTGGTCTACACGGTCGCGCCGGACGGGTCGGACCTCCGGCTCGTCGCCGCCTTGCCCGACGGCGATTGCGAGGACCCGTCCTTTTCCCCCGACGGGAGGCAGTTGGTTTACACCGTGCGAAAAAGGGGCTACTCTGTATTGAAAATCATCTCATTGGACGGTCGGCGGGAACGGACCTTGGTCTCCGGGCTCGGGGATGTAGGATCACCTGCATGGTCCCCGATGCGCTGACGGCCATTCATACCGGGCCACCGGCCACGTCCGGAAAGGTCAGGTCTTTTATGTGTAGTAGCTCATGGAAGTACGCGGCGCTCGCGTTCCTGGTCGTCGCGATGATCGCAACGGGATGCTCCAAGAAGCAGACCGTGAAGTCCGACGCCGGCGCAGGCGCCGCCGCTCCCCCCGCGGGAGAGGCCGCCGCGAAGGAAGCGCCGGTGAAGGAAGCCCCCGCCCAGCCCGTCATGACCGCGAAGCAGGCCGAAGCGGCCCAGGGCGTGGCCGTCACCGAGGAGAAGGCCTCCCCCTTCGCCGACGTCCGGTTCGACTTCGACAAGTCGGACCTTCGCGACGACGCGAAGAAGACCTGCCAGGAAGTCGCCGCGTACATGAAGAAGAACGCCGGCAAGAAGCTCCTGGTCGAGGGTCATTGCGACGAGAGGGGCACGGCGGAATACAACATGGCCCTCGGCGACCGCCGGGCCACGTCCGTAAAGAATTACCTCGTATCGCTCGGCGTTCCGACGACGGCCCTTTCCACGGTGAGTTTCGGGAAAGAGCGGCCGCTCGACCCGGGCAATACGGAGGATGCGTGGGCGAAAAACCGCCGCGCACATTTCGTCCTGAAGTGAGGTGACGATGACCATGCGCCATGCCGTCCGCCTACTGCTTCTCGGTTCCCTAGCCGCCGGCGCCATGGGTTGCGCGCTCGCCGACACCGGCTCGTTCAGCCGGCTCAGCGAGGAGGTGGGGGTTCTCAAGAAGGAAGTCGCGGCCTTGAAGAGCGCGTCTTCCTCGCAGGCCGGAAGCGAGGAGGTCGCGGGGCTGCGCAAGACCGTGGCCGACCTCGGAAGCGACTCGGACCGGCAGAAGTCCGAACAGCTCGCCGTCAGCTCGCGTCTCGACGAGACGCAGGCCGAGGTGAAGCGGGTCGCGGACCGTCAGGCGGAGCAGGAGAAGACGCTCCAGGAGACCCGCAAGAGCGTGCAGGACGTCGACAAGCGCATGGCCGCCCTCGAAGGGAAGGCGGGAACGGCCGGCGGGGCCCCGATCGCGGGGGCCCCGGCGGCCGACCCCGCGGCCGCCCCGGAGAAGCCGTCGGCCTGGAAGAGCCCGGAGGAGATGTACGAATACTCCGTCGGGCAGGTGAAGGCCGGCAGCCCGAAGAAGGGGCGCGAGACGCTGGCCGCCTTCGTGGCGCAGTACCCCGGCCACAAGCTCGTGCCGAACGCCCTCTACTGGAAAGGCGAGTCGTACTACGCGGAGAAGGACTACGAGAACGCGATCCTCTCCTTCCAGGACGTGGTCGACAAGCATCCCGCCGGGGAAAAGGCCCCCGACGCGGTGTACAAGCAGGGGATGTCGTTCCTGGCCTTGAAGGACAAGAAGAACGCGAAGATCCTCTTCAACCTCGTCGTGTCGAAATACCCGAAATCGTCCGCCGCGGGGATGGCCAAGAAGAAGCTGACCGAAATCAAATAGGCGCGTTGCTGCCTCGCGAGGGTGGGCGGATGATCAAGAACTTCGTCCTGGACACGAACGTCCTGCTCCACGACCCCAACGCGCTCTTCAAGTTCGAGGACAACCGCGTTTTCATCCCCATCACGGTGATCGAGGAGCTCGATCACTTCAAGAAAGACCTCAACATGCTCGGGCGCAACGCCCGGACGGTGTCGAAGTACATCGACCGCCTCCGGGAGAAGGGGAACCTGTCCGAAGGGGTGCCGCTCGATCACGGGGGCATGCTGCGGATCGCGTTCGTCGAGGAGGGCGGCAGGCACCTTCCGCCGGAGCTGAGGGGGGACCTGGCGGACAACCAGCTCCTGGGCGTGGCGCTGGCCGTGCGCGGCCGGGAGATGGACGTCCCCATCGTCGTGATCACCAAGGACACGAACCTCCGGATCAAGGCCGACGCCCTCGGGATCCACGCCGAGGACTTCGAAAGCGACCGGGTCGACATCGACGAGCTCTACCGCGGCGTCCGCGAGGTGCCGGTGGGCAAGGATTTCATCGACCGCTTCTACTCCGCCGGCGAGTGCGCCCCGCCTCCCGGGGCGGAGGATCTGTTCCCCAACGAGTACGTCGTGTTCCGCGACGCCTCCACCGGCTCTTCCGCCCTGGCGCGCCACGAATTCGCCTCCAGGAAGATCCGCCTGCTCCCCACGATGAAGGAGGACGTGTGGGGGATCCGCCCCCGGAACAAGGAGCAGCACTTCGCCCTCGACATCCTGCTCGACGACTCGGTCAAGCTCGTCACCCTCGCGGGGAAGGCGGGAACGGGCAAGACGCTGCTCGCGATCGCGGCGGGGCTGCGGAAGACCTCCGACGACGAGGTGTACCAGAGGATGCTCGTGTCCCGCCCGGTCCTGCCGATGGGGAAGGACCTGGGGTTCCTCCCCGGCGACGTCGAGGAGAAGCTCAAGCCCTGGATGCAGCCGATCTTCGACAACGTGGAATACCTCTTCGGGTTCAACAAGAAGAAGCGGCAGGGCGGCGTGCGCGGCTACCAGGAGCTGATGAACATGGGGATCCTCGAGATCGAGCCGCTCACCTACATCCGCGGCCGCTCCATCCCGAACCAGTTCATCATCGTCGACGAGGCGCAGAACCTCTCGCCCCACGAGGTGAAGACGATCCTCACGCGGGCGGGGGAGAACAGCAAGGTGGTCCTGACGGGCGACCCGTACCAGATCGACAACCCCTTCGTCGACTCGGCGAGCAACGGCCTCTCCCACGCGGTGGAGAAGTTCAAGGGGGAATCGATGGCCGGGCACGTGCTGCTCGTCAAGGGGGAGCGCTCCCCGCTGGCGGAGCTCGCGGCGAACATCCTGTAGGGCGAAACGAGAGGAGACAAGGGCATGGCGGATCCCGACGTCGAGAAGAACAAGCTCATGGCCATCATCGGCTACATCGTCCCGATCCTGTTTTTCGTCCCCCTGATCACCGACGCGAAGGACAGCCCCTTCGCCAAGTTCCACGCCAACCAGCAGCTGGTGCTGCTGCTCGTTGCGATCGCGGTGAACGTCGTGGGGTCGTTCATCCCTGTCGTCGGGTGGTTCCTGATCCTCCCGGTCGGCGCCATCGCCCTGCTCGTGCTGGTGGTCATCGGGGTCCTGAACGCCTCGCGCGGCGAGATGAAGCCGCTGCCGGTCATCGGGAGCGCCGAGCTCATCAAGTAGCGGATGCGCGTCCTCGGCATCGAAAGCTCCTGCGACGAAACCGCCGCGGCCGTCTACGACGGCTCCTCGGGGCTCCTGTCCAGCGTGGTGTCCTCCCAGGTGTCCATCCACGGCGCTTACGGCGGCGTGGTCCCGGAGCTGGCCTCCCGGGAGCACCTGAAATCGATCGTCCCCGTGGTCGAGAAGGCGCTGGCCGACGCGTCCTCGGGCCGCGACGCCGTCGACGGCATCGCCGTCACGTCGGGCCCCGGGCTGATCGGCTCCCTCCTGGTGGGCTTGTGCTTCGCGAAGTCGCTCTCCTTCGCCTGGGAGAAGCCCATCTACGGGGCGGACCACCTCGAGAGCCACATCTACGCGGTCTTCCTCGAACGGCGGGTCGAGTTCCCCTACATCGCGCTCCTGGTGTCCGGCGGGCACACCTCCCTGTTCCGGGTCTCCGGCTGGGGGGACGTGCGGCAGCTCGGCGGGACCCTCGACGACGCGGCGGGGGAGGCGTTCGACAAGGCGGCCAAGATGATGGGGCTCGGGTATCCCGGCGGGGTGGTCATCGACCGTCTGGCCAAGGAAGGGGACCCGGGGCGGTACCCGTTCCCCCGTGCGCGCCTCTCCGCCGATTCGGCGGACTTCTCCTTCTCGGGATTGAAGACGGCGCTGCGGACCTTCCTCGCCTCTCCCGAAGGCGCGGCGGCGCGGATCGAGGACGTGTCCGCCTCGTTCCAGGAGGCCATCGTCGACGTCCTCGTCTCGAAGGGGATCGACGCCTCGCGGCGGGAGGGGATCCCGCGGCTCGTGCTTTCGGGAGGCGTTTCGGCGAATTCGCGCCTTCGCGCGCAGGCGGTTTCGCGCGGCGCGGCGGCGGGCGTCGAGGTGTCCCTCCCGTCCAAGGCGCTGTGCACGGACAACGCCGCCATGGTGGCGCTGATCGGGGAGCGCCGGATGTCCGAAGGGATCTTCTCCGGGCCGGATCTCAACGCCTATGCCGCCTCCCGATTCTCCCGCTGACCACCCCAAGAAGACGCTCTCGGCGCTGGGGCTGTCGCCCCGCAAGTCGTTCGGGCAGAACTTCCTTCACGACGGGAACATCGCGCGGAAGATCGTCGACCTGGCGAGCTCCTTCCCCCCGCCGTACCTGGAGATCGGACCGGGCCTGGGGGCGCTGACGCGGCCGCTGGCCGAAACGGGAGCGCGGGTCGTCGCCGTCGAGGTGGACCGCGGGCTTGCAGCCCACCTGCGGCGGGAGTTCGCCGGCACATCGGTGGACGTCCTGGAGGCGGATTTCCTGGCCGTGACCGACGACGAATGGCGGGCGCGCTTCCCCGCCGGGGGAACGGTTGCGGGAAACCTGCCGTATTCCATATCCTCCCCCGTGATCCTGCGGCTGATCGAGCTCCGGGAGCTCTTCCCCCGGGCGGTCCTCATGCTTCAGAAAGAGATGGCGGAGCGGCTGTGCGCCCCCCCCGGCTGCAAGGAGTACGGCATCCTGTCGGTCTACCTGTCGGTGCTGTCCGAGACGCGGCGGGAGTTCCACGTCAAGCCGAGCTGCTTCCATCCCGCCCCCGACGTGGATTCGGCGGTGATAACCATCCGTTTCTTCGGCGATTTCTCCGACGAGCTGCTGCACGCCCTCCGGTCCGTGGTCCGAGCGGGCTTCGCGCACCGCCGCAAGACCTTGCGGAACGCGCCCGTCCCGTTCCTCCCCGGGGGAACGGAGCAGTGGTGCGGGATGCTTCGCGCGGAAGGGATCGACCCGGGAGCCCGGGCGGAGGAGCTGTCTCCCGCGGCGTGGCTGGCGATCGCCCGGCGGCTGCCGCCCGCCGCCCGAATGTAGTGGAAAAAAGGGCGGTGCCCGAATACAATCAACCGAAATGACCGAGCCCAAGACTCCCCGCTATATCGCGATCGAGGGGCCCATCGGGGTGGGGAAATCCTCCCTGGCCAAGCTCCTCGCCCAGCAGTTCGGTTCCCGCCTCGTCAAGGAAGAGGTGGCCCACAACCCGTTCCTCGAACGGTTCTACGAAAACCCCAAGAAATACGCCTTCCAGACCCAGCTCTTCTTCCTTTTGTCGCGCTACCGCCAGCAGAAGGAGCTGGCCCAGGGGGACCTCTTCGAGGAAGGGGTGGTGTGCGACTACATCATGGCCAAGGACAAGATCTTCGCCCTCATCAACCTCGAGGACGACGAGGTTTCCCTGTACGAATCGATCTACAAGCTGCTCGTCCCCACGCTGGCCAAGCCCGACCTGGTCATCTACCTGCAGGCGCGCCCCGAGGTCCTGCTGTCGCGGGTCCGCAAGCGCGGGATCGGCTACGAGCGGAACATCTCCCTTGACTATTTGAAGACCCTAAGTGATGCTTACAACGAGTATTTTTTCCACTATAACGAGACCCCGCTCCTGATCGTGAACACGAGCGAGATCGACTTCGTGGAAAGTGCCCGCGACCTTGAACATCTCGTAAGGGAAGTCAAGAGTGTGAAACGCGGGATGCACCACTACATACCGCTGGGATCCAGGTAGGACCGGACCGAGACGGAATCGATTGCGACGCTTGGCCATTGCGCCTTTCGGCCTTCCGGGACCGGTTCCGGAAGGCCTTTTGTTTTTATCGAAGGAGGGGCGGCGATGAAAAAGGTAACCATCCTCGACATGGGCGCGATGAAGGCCGAGGGGCGGAAGATCGTGATGGTCACGGCGTACGACGCGCTCTTCGCGGGGATCTTCGACGCGTCGGACGTCGACGCGATCCTGGTCGGCGACTCGCTGGGCATGGTCGTCCTCGGCTATCCCGACACCCTCAACGTGACGATGGAGGACATGATCCGGCACACGGAGGCCGTGGCCCGCGGGCGGAAGCGGTCGCTCCTGGTGGCGGACATGCCGTTTTTGTCGTACCAGACGGGCATCCCCGACGCGATCCGCAACGCCGGCCGGCTGCTCCAGGCCGGGGCGGAAGCCGTGAAGATGGAGGGCGGCCGCACCCTGGAGGCGACGATCCGGGCGGTCGCGCAGTGCGACATCCCGGTAATGGGGCACATCGGCCTCACCCCGCAATCGGTCCACCGGATGGGCGGCTACAAGGTGCAGGGGAAGACCGACCCGCAGCGGGAGCGGCTGCTGGACGACGCGATGGCCGTGCAGGAGGCGGGGGCGTTCTCGGTGATCCTCGAGGGGATCCCCGCGGCGCTCGCCGCCGAGATCACGGCGGCGCTTTCGATCCCCACCGTCGGCATCGGCGCGGGCGTCCACTGCGACGGCCAGGTCCTCGTGATGCAGGACTTCCTGGGAATGTACGACGAATTCAAGCCGAAGTTCGTCAAGCGGTTCGGCGAGCTGCGCAAGCCCATAGCGGACGCGGCCAACGCCTTCGCCCGCGAGGTCCGCGAAGGGACGTTCCCCGACACGGAGCACTCTTTCTGATGAACCGGTCAGGGCCGATGGCGCCTCCCGCGCCGATGGAGCTGCTGCGGACCCCCGAGGAGATGCGCGCCTGGTCCGACGCGCGCAGGGCGGCCGGCGCGCGGATCGGGCTGGTCCCCACGATGGGGTACCTTCACCGGGGGCACATCAGCCTGGTTCGGGTCGCCGCGGGGCATGGCTGCGACGCGATCGTCGCGTCGATCTTCGTCAACCCGACGCAGTTCACCCCCGGCGAGGACTACGAGAAGTACCCGCGCGACGAGGCGCGCGACCTGGCGATGTTCAAGGATGCGGGCGTCTCCACCGTCTACCTGCCGGGCGTCGAGGACATGTACCCGGACGGGTACCAGACCTACGTCGAGGTGGAGGGCGTCTCGCGGGGCTTGTGCGGCGACCGGCGCCCCGGCCATTTCCGCGGGGTGGCCACGGTGGTGGCGAAGCTGTTCCTGGCGGCCAAGCCGCACGTGGCGGTGTTCGGGGAGAAGGACTACCAGCAGCTGTCGGTCCTGCGGGCGATGGCGCGGGACCTCGATTTCGGCATCGAGATCGTCGGCGCCCCGATCGTTCGGGAGGACGACGGGCTGGCGATGAGCTCGCGCAACGCGTACCTGAAAGGGGAGGACCGGACCGCCGCCCTGTGCCTCTCGCGGGGGCTGTTCCGGGCGAAGGCGCTCTTCGACGGGGGCGATCGGGACGCCGGGGTGCTCGTCGCCGCCGCCCGCCGGGAGATCGAGCAGGAGCCGCGCGCGACGCTCGACTACGCGGAAGGCCGCGACCCGGAAACGCTTGCGCCGCTTGCGGGACGCGTTGAAAAGATAACGATCCTGGTGGCCGCCAAAGTCGGGCCGGCGCGTCTTATAGACAACGTTACGCTGAGGTAACCATGTTGAGGACGATGTTGAAGTGCAAGATCCACCGGGCGACGGTGACGGAGGCGAACCTCCATTACGAGGGAAGCATCACCATCGACCGGGCATTGATGGACGCGGCGGGGTTGATGGAGTACGAGCAGGTGCACATCTACGATATCGACAACGGCAACCGGTTCTCCACCTATGCCATCGAGGGGGAGCCCGGCTCCGGCGTCATCTGCCTGAATGGCGCCGCCGCCCGGATGGTTGCGAAGGGCGACCTCGTCATCATCGCCTGCTATGCAGCGTATGAGGAAAAGGAGCTGGCCGACTTCCATCCGAAGCTGGTGTACGTGGACGGGGGGAACCGCCAGATCGAAAAACCGGACCGCAAAACCGACCACAAAACCGACCACAAAACCGGGACGTAGATGAGTTCTTCCGCAAAACAGGGACAGACATCGGGCGGGGCCGTTTATACCGCCTCGCGGCTGGTCGTCGACGCCGACCGGGTGTACGCCCCCGGGGGCGTCGCCGTGGCGGACGGCGTTGTGCTTCTCGTCGGCCCGAAGGCGGAGGTCCTCCGTTCGGCCCCCGCCGCCTATCCCATTCGGGAACTCCCCGGCGCCGCGATTCTGCCGGGGCAGGTCAACGCGCACACCCACCTGCAGATTCCCCGGTTTGCCGGTGCGACGGGGGAGCCGCCTTCGGCCCATCCCCCCTTTGTCGACTGGCTCCTCCGGATGATCGCCTGGAGGTTTCAGGCGGACCCGTCCGCGTTTCCCGGCGTCTTCGCGTCGGCTGCGGAAGAGGCCCTCTCCTTCGGCACCACGACGGTGGGGGAGATCGCCGGCCCCGATCTTTCCGTGTACGCCTCCTGCCCCTTGCGTGCGAGGGTCTACGCGGAAGGGATCGGCTTCGCCCCGGAATCCGCCCCGATCATCCGCGAGGTCGTGAGCGAATCGATCCGCCGGCTGGAAGAGATCTCCGCCGGGAACCCGCTCGTCGCCCCCGGCGTTTCGCCCCATACGCTGTACACCGTTGGGATGGAGCTGCTGCGCTTCCTGGGGGGCCTCGCCGCGTCGAAGGGCCTTCCCGCCTGCCTCCACCTGGCCGAATCGCCCGCGGAGACCGAGTTCCTCGAGAGCGGGAAAGGGGATATCGCGACCCGCCTCTATCCCGCCGTGGGGCAGGACGTCTCCGGGTTCAAAGGGATCGGCCGCCCGATCCCCGAATATCTCGCGGAAGCGGGCCTTTTGCGCGATGGGCTGCTGCTGGCGCATAATGTCCACCTGGCGCCATCGACGATCGACGCGCTGCGCGAAGGCGGCGCCCGGTTCGTCCTGTGCCCCCGGAGCAACGCGGCGCACGGGAACGGCGCCCCCGACGTGACGCACTTCGTCGACGCCGGTATCCCGTTCGCCCTGGGGACGGACAGCCTGGGCTCCGTGCCGACCCTCGACCTATGGGAAGAGGTCCGCTGCACGCGGTCGCTGTACAAAGGGAAAAAGGACGACTCTGCACTGTGCAGGGAGCTCGTGCGGTCCGCCACGGCCAACGGGGCCGCGGCGCTGTCGCTTCCCGGCGGGACGCTGGACCGGGGCGCCCCGGCGGATTTCACCGCCGTGGACGATCCCGGCGGCGAGGGCGGCGATTTCTTCAGGAAGCTGGTCGAACGGACGGGCAGGTCGAACGTGCGTCTCACCGTCGTCGCGGGGCGGGTCGCGCACGGGGATGCCGCATAGAAGGGAACCGGGCTAGCGGATGGCCGAAAAGACCGAAACAGCCGGGGTGAAGGTGGTCGCCACGAACCGTCGCGCCCGGCACGAATACGAGATTATCGAGACCTTCGAGTGCGGGCTGGCGCTACAGGGGTATGAGGTGAAGTCGATCCGGGAAGGGCGGGTCAACATCGCCGACGGCTTCGCCTCCTTCCGCGAGAACGAGGTGTTCGTGGAAAACGTACACATCACCCCGTATTCCCACGGCGACCTGCGGGTCATCGACCCGCTGCGGGTCCGCAAACTTCTGCTGAATCGCAAGGAAATCAGCTACATGCACGCGAAAGTCAAGGAGCGTGGCTTCACCGTCATCCCGCTGAAGATGTATTTCAAGGGGCCCCGCGTCAAGCTGGAGGTGGGGCTGGCGCGGGGGAAGAAACTGTACGACAAGCGGCACGACATCGCGGAACGGGACGCCCAGCGGGACATCGAGCGGGTCGTCCGCGGCCGCGGGAAACGGGACGTCGCCCGGGACTAAAACTTTTTTTTACGCGGCAGGGAACCTTTTCCGGGGGGCCTGTGTCCAATAGGTGAGAGAGCTGAGATGCTCTTCTCCCCCTCCGAGATGTTTGGCGGGTCATCCGGGTGGTTCCCGGGGGCCCGCCAAACCGTTTTTTGGGGCCGACAAAATGCTATAATGAAAAAATAAGGGGGCGAAACGGTTTCGACGGGGATGTCGACGCTTCTGGGTTGCGTGCCGAGGCCCTGAACCTCGTAAAAACGGGAAACCAATAGTCGCCAACGACTATCCGTTAGCTCAGGCAGCTTAGCTGCCTGCCTCCGACCGCTGAATGCCCGTATAAGCGCAAGGGGGTCACCGTTACGGGATAGCCCCAAGCTCCCTCCCGGGGGGCCGTAAGGCGAAATTCAAGCCGGGATGGTCAGACGGGAACCCTGCCGGCCGGGGTCCCCGACGACGAGATCCAAATGACCGGAAACGCACGTAGTAGCCCTTAGCTAGAATTCTCGGACGGGGGTTCGACTCCCCCCGCCTCCACCAAGCGCAGTCGAGTAAGCCGACCTCTCAATTCGAGATGGTCGGCTTTTTTTTGCGCTTGGTGGAGGCGGGGGGAGGCGAACGGGCGAGGGGCGCCGACCGGATAGGGAGGAAAAGCGCGACGCACGGGAGCGCGTCAGCCCCGAGCCCCGCCCCATCGGCCGGCCCCACTCCCCGACGAACTGCGCTCCCTGGGGTACCCCGCGACGAAATACCTTGGGGCAAGCCCTGGCTGGGCGTAGGCTCATGGTTCGACTCCCCCCGCTCACCCGGGTAATTACGACAAGGGCGCCGCCAAGCGAAGAGCGAGGATGAGCGGCCAGGGATGGCCGCTGACGACCACGCATCCTGTTGGTTGAAAAACGGGGGCAGGTCAGTGGCTTTTCACATTAAGATGGAGGTGGACCGATCACCGCGTGCAGGTTCCTTGAAAACGGAAACAGTGCAGTGGAAGACACTCTTTGCATCGCAAGGAGGCTGACATGAACGACATCCGGCGGATTATGGTGTTGGCCATGGATATCAAGCATAGCCAGGAAACGGTGCGTTACGGAGTTTCCCTGGCGAGGAAGTACGATGCTGAGCTGGTGGTACTCCACGTACACGATGACCCCTTCGGGGCGGATGGCTGGAATCTGCCGTTTCTGTCCGTCGGAGAGGAATACAAGGAATTGCTCAAGGAAGCGAAGAAAAACCTGGAAGAGATCCTCCGCGCCGAGTCGGTGAGAGGGTTGCCGGTGAAGGAGTTGATTCGGAAGGGGGAGCCGATCGGCGTAATCCGGAAAGTGGTGGAGGAGGAAAGGATCGACCTTCTCCTCATGCCGGCCCACGAGGAGAACCGGCTCGAGCACTTCCTCTTCGGGCGTATCAACGAAACCATCATCCGCAGGATGCCTTGCTCCATCCTGCTCGTGAAACAGGAAGCGGTCACCTGAGCGGGGAATGACCTGCACGTGATTTCCCGGGACGGGAAGCGCATCGAACCGGCGCGGGGGGCAGAACTCTCCGGGGATCACCGCCTCGCATTTCGGGCATTGGTTTCCTTTCATCCTGTATTCCCTGACGGGAGCGGATGGGGTCAGGCCAGAAAAACAGACGGATCTTGCCCGTTCGCCGGATAATGGAACCATGCCGATCGAAAACGCGGAATCAAGAGGGGGCGATCTACCGGTCCAGGGCAACCGGGGGAGCGTGGTTTCCGTGCGCGGCAGTGTCGTGGATATCCGGTTCGAGAGCCATTTGCCGGCGATCTATTCGTTGCTGCGCGCGGGGAAGGACGGGTGCATCGCCATCGAAGTGCTCGCGCAACTGGATGCGCAGCGGGTGCGCGGCATCGCGTTGACCCCCACCCAGGGGCTGGCGCGCGGCATGGCGGTGGACGATACGGGCGGGCCGTTGAAGGTGCCGGTCGGAAAGGGAATCCTCTCGCGGATGTTCGACGTTTTCGGCAGCGCGATCGATCGCGAGGGGGAAGTTTCGGACGTGGAATGGCGCAGCATCCACCGCGCGCCGCCTCCGCTGGGCCGGCGCTCCACCAAATCCGAGGTCTTCGAGACGGGCATCAAGGTGATCGATGTGCTCCTGCCGCTGGAGCGCGGGGGCAAGGCGGGCCTGTTCGGCGGGGCGGGCGTCGGCAAGACCGTGCTTCTCACCGAGATGATCCACAACATGATCGGCCGCCACGAGGGGGTCAGCCTGTTTTGCGGCATCGGCGAACGAAGCCGCGAAGGCGAGGAGCTTTACCGCGAGATGAAGGAGGCGGGCGTGCTGCCGAACATGGTGATGGTGTTCGGCCAGATGAACGAGCCGCCCGGCAGCCGGTTTCGCGTGGGCCATGCCGCCCTGACGATGGCCGAGTATTTCCGGGACGACGAACGGCGCGACGTCCTTCTGCTCATCGACAACATCTTCCGTTTCATCCAGGCGGGATCCGAGGTGTCCGGCCTGATGGGGCAGATGCCGTCGCGCCTCGGGTATCAGCCCACGATGGGCACGGAGCTGTCGCGGCTTGAGGAGCGCATCGCCAACACCGACACGGGGGCCATCACGTCCATCCAGGCCGTGTATGTTCCGGCGGACGACTTCACCGACCCGGCGGCGGTGCATACGTTCTCGCATCTTTCCGCGTCGATCGTGCTCTCGCGCAAACGGGCGAGTGAGGGGCTTTATCCGGCCATCGACCCGCTCCAATCCGGTTCCAAGATGGCCACGCCCGGCATCGTCGGCGAACGCCATTACCTCCTCCAGCAGAAAATCCGGCAGACCCTCTCCCAATACGCGGAGCTCAAGGACATCATCGCCATGCTCGGCATGGAGCAGCTGTCGCCGGAGGATCGCAACGTGGTCGCCCGCGCCCGCAGGTTGGAGCGGTTTTTGACCCAGCCGTTTTTCACGACCGAGCAGTTTACCGGTCACAAGGGCAGGCTCGTCAGCCTGGAAGACGCGCTGGACGGGTGTGAACGGATCCTGCGGGATGAATTCAAGGACTACCCGGAAAGCGCGCTCTATATGATCGGGAAGGTGGACGAGGCGAAGGAGAAAGCGGAATCCGGCAAACCCGGCGGAAAAGGGGCGTCCCGACCCGGGGGCGAACGGGACGACGGCGCGCATGAAGCTTAAGATCCTACTGCCGTTCCGCCTTTTCGCGGAGAAGAGCGGAGTGACCCGCATCGTTGCGGAAACCCGGCAGGGTGCGTTCGGGATATTGCCGCGGCGACTCGATTGCGTCGCCGCGCTGGTGCCGGGGATCCTGATCTACGAAGTCGAGGGCGAGGGCGAGGTTTACGTCGCCGTGGACGAAGGGGTGCTGATCAAGACCGGCCCGGACGTGCTCGTCTCCGTGCGCGACGCCATCGCGGGTAACGACCTTGGCGAATTGCGCGAGGCGGTGGAGCGGGAATTCGTGCTCCTGGACGAAAAGGAGCAGGCCGTAAGCTCGGTGCTGGCGAAAATGGAAAGCGGGCTCATCCGCCGCCTGGTGGAATTCCACCATGAGTGACGGACCCGAAAAAAAGCCGGGGATGCCGGGGCCGCTTCTCGGCAAGGAGGTCGGGAAAAAGGCGGCGCGCAAGATTCGCGCGCGCCGGCATGTCACGCGGACCGTCTGGTTCGGCCTGGGCATGATCGGCCTGGTCGGCTGGTCGGTGGCGGTTCCGGCGCTTCTTGGGACGGCGCTCGGGGTCTGGCTGGACCGGCGCTACCCGGGGGCCCGCTCCTGGACGCTGGCGCTGCTGATCGCCGGCCTCGCGATCGGGTGCTGGAATGCGTGGTATTGGGTGACCCGGGAAGACAAGGCCATGCGGGACGAACGGGAGGATGACGCGGGAGATGAGTGAGACGGTGATCCTGGCGGCGGTCCTGGCGGCGGGCCTTCTGCTCGGCGCAATGTTCTTCGGCGGACTGTGGTGGACGGTGCGGAAAGGCGTTTCGTCCAGGCAGCCGGCGGTCTGGTTCTCCTGCAGCCTGTTGCTGCGGATGGGAATCGCCCTGGCCGGTTTCTATTACGTCGGGCGCGGACATTGGACGCGCCTGCTGGCGTGTCTGGTGGGGTTCGCCATCGCGCGTGTCCTCGTGACGCGGCTGACCGGACCGCCGGTCGGACGCCGTAACCTCCCGGAGAAGGGGGTCGGTTGTGCGCCTTAGCCCAGACGAGATCATCTTCTGGCAACACGGGTTTTTCAAGATCAACGCCACCATCGTCTTCACCTGGGCGCTGATGCTCGTCCTGGTCGTCGGCTCGATGCTCATTACGAGAAAACTGTCCACCGGTCTCAAGCGTTCCCGCTGGCAGAACCTGCTGGAAGTCATCGTCTCCATGATCGAGGAGCAAACCGCGGAAGTGGGTCTCCGCCACCCGAGGAAATTTATCCCCTTTTTGGGTACGCTCTTCCTGTTCGTCGCCCTTGCGGCCCTCTGCACCATCTTTCCCGGCTACGAGCCTCCGACGGGATCGCTCTCGACCACGGCGGCATTGGCGCTGTGCGTGTTCGTTGCCGTGCCGCTGTTCGGCATCTCGGAAGGCGGTCTGGGCAACTACCTCAAGTCCTATATACGTCCGACGTTCATCATGCTGCCGTTCCATATCATCAGCGAATTCTCCCGCACGCTGGCGCTGGCCGTGCGTCTGTTCGGAAACATGATGAGCGGGGCGATGATCATCGGGATCCTGCTGGCCATAACGCCGTTCGTATTTCCGATCGTCATGACGGCGCTCGGCCTGCTCACCGGAATGGTGCAGGCCTATATCATCTTCATCCTGGCCACGGTTTACATCGCGGCCGCCACGCGCGTCGAAAAGACAAAATCGAAACCCGGGAGCGACGGTTGAAACCACGACATCAACATCCGAAGGAGATCTCATGGACAGCATGACATTCATCGCGGTAGCCTCCATTGTCACCGCCGGCTTCACCATATCCATCGGCTGCATCGGCCCGGCGCTGGGCGAAGGGCGCGCGGTATCGACGGCTCTGACCTCGCTGGCCCAGCAGCCCGACGCCTCCGCCACCGTTACCCGTACGCTGTTCATCGGCCTGGCGATGATCGAATCCGTGGCCATCTACTGTTTCGTGGTCTCGCTGATACTCATATTCGCAAATCCGTTCTGGAATCACGTCATCGCGCAAACCGGAGGGAAGTAGGCTCATGCTCATCGACTGGTTCACCGTCGGTGCCCAGGCGCTCAATTTCATCGTCCTGGTGTGGCTGTTGAAGCGTTTTCTCTACAAGCGCGTCCTCGATGCCCTGGACGCGCGGGAAAAGAAGATCGCCGGAGAGCTGGCGGACGCCGACTCGAGGAAAGCCGAAGCGGGAAAAGAGCGCGACGCGTTCCGGGAAAAGAGCAGGGAGTTCGACCGGCAGCGCGAGGACCTGTTAGACAAGGCGAGGGACGAGGCCCGGGCCGTAAGGGAGCGCCTCGTCGAGGAGGCGCGGAAGGACGCGAATGCCCTACGGGCCAGGCGGCAGGAAGCATTGCTGCGCGAGCAACAGGGCCTGGAAGAGGAAATCGCACGCAGGACCCGCGAGGAGGTTTTCGCCATCGCGCGAAAGACGCTGAACGATCTCGCCGGGGCGGGCCTGGAAGAGAGCATGTGCGATGTGTTCGTGCGCCGCCTGCGGGAACTGGACGAAGCGGCGAAGAAGGATCTCGTCGAGGGGTTTCGCGCGGCGGAGGAGCCGGTGATCGTGCGCAGCGCCTTCGGCCTGCCGGCGAAGCAGCAGGAGGCGATCCAACAGGCGATCGGCCAAATCTTCCCGGAGGGGATCCGCGCCCGGTTCGAGACGACGCCGGAGGTGATCGGCGGGATCGAACTGTCCGCGAACGGGCGGAAAGTCGCCTGGAGCATCGCGGGTTACCTTGCGTCCCTGGAAAAAAGCGTGGGGGACCTGATAAAGGCACAACCGCAACCCGGGAACGATCCGGCGTCATCCGGACAGGCCAAATGACGCAGCCGCCCGAAA
Source organism: uncultured bacterium (assembly GCA_963741515.1). Taxonomy (GTDB): domain Bacteria; phylum Desulfobacterota; class Deferrimicrobia; order Deferrimicrobiales; family Deferrimicrobiaceae; genus UBA2219. The sequence continues at coordinate 28,275 of CAVUIA010000004.1, read as the reverse complement.
TCCTGCGAGGGGCGTTCGACCGCGCGTTCGAAGGCATTCGCCGGGGGCGCGAAGCGGTCATGCCGCGGATAACGCCGCGCGAGGCGGGAACGGTGACGAGTGTTTCCACCGGGATCGCCCGCGTCTCCGGCCTTCCCGGCGTGGGCTCCGACGAATTGCTGAAATTCCCCGGAGATGTGTTCGGCATCGCCTTCAACGTGGACGAGGACGAAATCGGGGTCGTGCTGCTGGGTGGATACTGGCGCCTGAACGCGGGCGATGAAGTCGAGCGCACGGGCAGGGTAATGGACGTGCCCGTGGGCGATGGCCTGCTGGGACGCGTCATCGATCCGCTCGGGCGGCCGCTCGACGACCATGGACCGGTCGCCGCGGACGGGCGCCTGCCCATCGAACGGCCCGCCCCGCACATCATGGACCGCGCCCCCGTCACCGTGCCGCTCCAGACCGGGCTGAAAGTCATCGACGCGCTGATTCCGATCGGGCGCGGCCAGCGGGAGCTGATCCTCGGCGACCGGCAAACGGGCAAGACCGCCATCGCTATCGACACCATCCTCAATCAGCGCGGCCAGGATGTCCTGTGCGTCTATTGCGCCATCGGTCAGCGGTCGTCCGCCCTGGCGAAGGTCGTTGCGACCTTGCGGGAAAAAGACGCGATGGGCCACACCGTGGTCGTCGTGACCGAGGGCAACGACCCGCCGGGTCTCGCCTACATCGCCCCGTACGCCGCCACCAGCGTCGCGGAGCATTTCATGGAGCGGGGGCGCGACGTACTGATCGTTTACGACGATCTTACCCACCACGCCCGCGCCTACCGGGAGCTTTCCCTGCTGCTGCGCCGTCCGCCCGGCCGGGAAGCATTCCCCGGCGACATCTTCTATATCCACTCGCGGCTGCTGGAGCGCGCTACGCATCTGCGCAAGGAACTCGGCGGCGGCTCGCTCACGGCGCTGCCCATCGTCGAAACCGAGGCCCAGAACATATCCGCCTACATCCCCACCAACCTGATTTCCATCACCGACGGGCAGGTCTTCCTCTCGCCGTCGCTGTTCGGATTGGGTGTGCTGCCCGCGGTCGATGTCGGGAAATCCGTATCGAGGGTCGGCGGGAAGGCGCAGCGCGCACCGTACAGGGCGGCGGCGGGAGACCTGAAGCTCGGCTATGCGCAATTCGAGGAGCGCGAGACCTTTTCCCGGTTCGGCGCCCGCATGGACGAGGAAGCCCAGCGCATCATAGAGCACGGTCGGCGCATCCGCGCCTGCCTCATCCAGTCGGAATCCTCCCCGGTACCCATGCCGGCGCAGATCGCCGTGCTGCTGGCGCTGACCGCCGGGCTATTCGACGGGATTCCGCTGGACCGCATGAAGGAGGCCGAGGGGGCCGTCCGCCAGGCGGCAGGGAAGATTTCCGGCGAGGTAAGGGAACGATTGGAATCGGCCGACACGTTGAGCGACGAGGACCGCGAGGCGATCGTGGGAATCGCACGCCAGGCGCTCGAAGCGCTCCTGCCCCCGGAGGACGGCAAGCCATGAGCAGCAATATCGCGAGTCTGCGCCGCAAGATCGACAGCGCCGGCGATCTCCAGTCCGTGGTCCGCACGATGAAGGCCCTGGCGGCCTCGAGCATCAGCCAATACGAGCAATCGGTGCGCGCTTTGGGAGACTACTATCGCGCCGTGGAACTCGGGTTGGGGGTCTGTTTCCGCGGCGCCGGTTCGGATGCCCTGTCGACGGGAAACGCAAGCCGGGGGGCGGCCGGCGCGGTCAACGCGGTCGTGTTCGGTTCCGACCAGGGATTGGTGGGGCGGTTCAACGACGCGGTGGCGGATGAGGCGGTCAAGGCTCTCTCCGGTCAGCCCGGGATACTCCGGGTCTGGGCGGTGGGGGAGCGCGTCCACGCTCGCCTGAAAGACGCCGGATTGCCGCTGGCCGGTCTCTTCACGGTGCCGAATTCCGTCAAGGCCGTCACCCCGCTCGTCGGCAGGATCCTTGTGGAAAACGATTCGCGCCGGACCCGGGGGGATGTCTTGGAGCTTCATCTCTTCTATAACCGCCCCGTCTCCGCCGCGGGTTATGAAACAGTCGATCAGCGGCTGCTGCCGCTGGACGACACCTGGCTGCGTGAGCGGGCCGGGCTTCCCTGGCCGACGAAGAGACTGCCCGAGGTCATGGGCAGCGACCTTGAGACATTGCGGGCGCTCATCCGCGAGTACCTCTTCGTCTCGATGTTCCGGGCGTGCGCCGAATCGCTCGCCAGCGAGAACGCAAGCCGCCTGGCGGCGATGCAACGCGCCGACAAGAACATCGACGAACTGCTGGAAGACCTCAACGGGACGTTTCACCGGTTGCGCCAGAGCGACATCGACGCGGAACTGTTCGACGTGATCGCCGGCTTCGAGGCGATAGGTGAGGGTCTTTCCGAGTAAACGCGGCATCCAGTACTATTTCTGACATTCCGGGGCGGAAAGGAAGGATGCAGCCCATGCCGGACGGGAATAAGGTTTTGGAGGCGATGATTCCGGTTCTCCCACCCCTGGTCGTCGTGGTCGGGGTGGTCGCGGTTCTATGGGGTGTGCATTGGTTTCTCATAGGGCGGCACGCCAACCTGGGCGACGAACGCAAGTTTCCCCGACAAATCGTGATGATCGGACTGGCGCTTGTCGGCCTGGTGGCGCTGATCCTTTCCCTGCCGATAGACGAGAGCTCCCGCAACCGGCTGTTAGGGCTGATAGGTCTTCTGGCTTCGGGAATCCTTGCGTTCTCGTCGACGACGGTCGTCTCGAATCTCATGGCCGGTATCCTCCTCCGCGTGACGAAACCGTTCGGGATCGGGGATTTCGTCCGCGTCGGCGATTATTTCGGGCGCGTATCGGAACGGGGGCTGTTCGATACGGAGATTCAATCCGAAACCCGGGAGCTCATCGCCATCCCGAACTCGTTCCTGATCAGCAACCCCGTCACCGCAATCCGCGGCTCGGGAGCCATCGTTTCGGCCACGCTGTCTTTGGGCTATGACGTGCACCACTCCCGGGTGGAAGGGCTTCTCGTCACGGCGGCAAAGGAGAGCGGTCTCGATGAGCCGTTCGTTCAAATCCTGGAGATGGGAAATTTCACGATCACGTACCGCATCTCCGGAGTTTTGACCGAGGTGAAATGGCTGATCACCGCACGAACGAATCTCTACCGGAGCGTTCTGGACGTGTTGCATCGGGATGGCGTCGAAATCATGTCCCCGGATTTCAGGAATCTGCGCATGTTGCCGGAAGACAGGAAGATCGTGCCCGTAATGGTTCAGGAAATGTCGCAGGAGAAGCAGGTTGTCGTGGAAGACATCGTGTTCGACAAGGCCGAACAGGCGGAACAGATCTATAGCGAAAATCGGGAATTGTTGGGCAAGATCGAGGAGATGGAGCGTTCGCTCAAGGAAGCGTCCGGAGAAGAGGAGGAGCGGATCAGAAAACGGATCGAGGAAGCCCGTAAGCGTCTCGAGGTCCTGGAACAAAAATCCGGCGAGTTGGGCCTGGAAGATCATGTTCACGAATCGGCCGCTCGAGGGCATGCGGACAAGCCGCGCAGCTGAGCACGATTCCACGGGGGTGAGGAAATGAAGAGCTATAAGGTCGTCATCGCTGTCATTTCATTGAGCCTTGCGGCGGGACTGCTCGGGGGATACCTGATCTGGGGAACCAAGGGCGAAGGAAAGGTCGATATCAAACAGCTGTTGCATACGCTGGGGGAAGAAGTGGCCCGGATCGAAAAGCGGGACAAGGATCTTGTCGCATCGATCGAGGCGGCCAGGACCGAGATACAGGCGGCGGAAACGGTCCGGAAGGAGAACCGGGAACTGAAGGGGCAGCTGGAGGGCGCTCTTCAGGAAAAGGCGGGGCTGGAACGTTCCCTGGTGGAGTTGAGAACCGGGAAAACCGATGCGGAAAAGCGGGCAGCCGACCTGCAAGGGCTCCAGACCAAGTTGGATGACCTGAAAGGACGGAATGCCGGGCTGGAAAAAGAAAACCGGGAGTTGAAGTCCGCGATCGATAACATCAGCGAGATCACGCAAAGGAAGAAGGAGGCCAGGTAGGCGTCAACCGGATCCTGTGAAAAATCCTCGGGGGAGAGCGCGCATGTCCGGTATTCGCGATTCCAGGGGGTACGATTTGGGGGCAGTCGGAATTATATCGCATAATCAATCAAGTAATTAAATGAGTTATACATTAGCCCCACTCCCCCCGCCGTCCGAATACAAAATGCTCTACTGGAGCGGGTCCGGCAGAATGGGTGCAGTCAGACTCACAGAACGGAGTCTCCAGCAAACCCGGGACGATTCACTGCAGCTGATAAGGGACATGGTACTGTAGATCAATATGGAATTGTACGACTCGGGGTGCCGATGCGGTTCGTCCTGAACATCGTCCTGTTCCAGGCCGCCTGGTTCGCGTCCGTCCTCGGCGCGGCGCGGGGACATTACTGGGCCGGCCCCGCCGCGGCCTGCCTGGCCGCGACGGTCCGCCTTCTCCAAGCGGAGGATCGGCGGAAAGAAGGGCTCCTGCTGCTGTCCTGCGGGGTCATCGGGTTTGCGGCGGACACGGCGTTGATCGCCCTCGGGCTCTTCCTTCCCGTTCGTGGATCCTTCCCGGCACCATGGTCTCCGTTCTGGATGGTCGCCATGTGGGTCAACTTCGGGACGACCTTGAACGTCTCCACGGCGTTCCTGAAGGGACGGCCTGCCCTGTCGGCAGTTTTCGGCGCCCTGGGGGGCCCGATGGCGTACTTCGCGGGGGTTCGGCTGGGGGCCGCCTCGATCCCCGGGCCGGCGTGGGCGGGACTGGCCGCTGTGGCCGTCGTTTGGGGGATCGCGATGCCCGCGCTGTCGATGCTGGCGGGGCATGACCTTCAGCCGTCTTCCCTCCTGCGGAAGAGGTAATGGGAGACGATCCACTCCCCGCCGCCCCGGAACCCCCACACCTCCGAGCAGGCCAGGAAAAAGAGACGCCACCGGTGGAACCACCGGTCGGGTTCCCCCTCGCCGTACGCCTCCGCGAGGACCGGCAGGATCTCCTCCTTCCGGTCGTCCAGGTTTCGCAGCCACCGCTCGAGGGTCTCGCGGTAGTGCAGTCCAGACAGGCGCCAGTGGCTCTCTATAGACAGGTCTTCCTGGAAGTACAGGAGGAGGTCGTCCGACGGCATGATGCCGCCGGTGAAGAAGGTCCGCGCCATCCAGTCGTCCCCCGTTTCGTCCCGGAAAAGGTAGGCCAGCGTCCGGTGGGCGAAGATGTGGACGAACAGCTTTCCCCCGGGGGCCAGCCAGGAGGCGATCCTGCGCATCAGCAGCCGGTAGTTCCGCATGTGCTCGAACATCTCGACGGAGACGACGCGATCGAAGGTGCGCCCCGGCTCGAATGCGTTGGCGTCCGCGGTGACGACCTCCAGGTTCCGCAACCCCCGCTCGGCGCACCGCGCGAGGATGTGGTCCCGTTGCGTTCTCGAATTGGACACCGAGAGGATCCGGCATCCGGGGTATTTCTCCGCGATCCAGAGGGAGAGGGAACCCCAGCCGCAGCCCAGGTCGAGGACCGTCATCCCGTCCCTCAACCGCGCCCGCTCGCAGGTGAGCGCGAGCATCGCTTCCTCCGCTTCCCTCAGCGAGGAAACGCCGGGAGGGAAAAAACAGCAGCTGTACTTCATACGCGGCCCGAGGACCTTCCGGAACAGCTCCGTGGGCACTTCGTAATGCTGCGCGTTGGCCTCTTCCGTCGCGACGGCCAAGGGGCTTTCGCCAAGCATTTCGACCAGTTCCTGCCGGCGTCGTCCCTGCTCCTCCGGGCCGCCCCGGGACTCCCCGGCCAGGCGACGCCGGCATACGGCTTGGACGCCCATGCGTACGAGGAGGTCCGGAACCCACCCGCGCTCCACCCAGTCGATGAAGGTTTTCATGCGGATTGGATGCGAAAAACCCGGGGGGAGTTCGCCTTGGGAATTGAATCCGATCCCGCACCGCCGAATCCAAATGCAAGAAAGGACACCGAAGGGAGAGAATCCGATCATGGCTGCCCGGTCCGCTGAAAGGTCCATCCTCCTCGCTCTTCTGCTTTCGGCTTTCGCGGCGATGATGCCGCTCCACGCCGCGGCGGAAAACGGAAAGGCTCCGGGAAGCGTACGGATCGTCGAAGGCGTCCCCTTTGTCGAAACGTACCAGGATGCCTGGGTTTCCCTGCGCCTCCACAACGCGGCGCTCCTGCGGTACAAAGTGATCTTTCGCGCGTACGTCGCCGGGCTCTATTTGCCGGAAGGTGCGGATCCCGCCTCCGTCCTCGGCGAAGTTCCAAAGCGCCTGGAAATCCAATATTTCTGGGCGATATCCGCCGCGGAGATCGCGAAAGGCGGGGGAAGAGGTGCTGTCACGGAACGTCTCCGCGTCCACCCTTTCTTCCCTCCGGGACCGTCTCGACCGGATCCGCGCCGCCTACCGGGACGTAAAGCCGGGCGACCGGTATGCCCTGACATACCGGCCCGGATCGGGAACCGAGCTCTCCTTCAACGGAACGACCCTGGTGGTCATCCAGGGGGACGATTTCGCTTCGGCCTATTTCTCCATCTGGCTGGGGAAGCAGCCGCTCGACCCGGGTCTTAAGGAGGACCTGCTCCGGAAAGGCGAGGTGCCGGCGTGAGAACGATCATTGGCTGGGCGGCGGCGTTGAGCCTGGGAACGATCCTCGGGGGGTGCGCGGCTTCAAACCCTCCGCTTGCGGTAGTCCGTCGCGTCGACATCCCCCGCTTCATGGGCGACTGGTACGTGATCGCCAGCATCCCGACCTGGATCGAGGAGGGGGCGCACAACGCCGTGGAGTCGTACCGGCTGGACCCGGACGGCACGATCGCGACCACGTTCACCTTCCGCAAGGGCGGCTTCGACGGCCCCCGCAAGGAATACCGGCCCAGGGGGTTCATCCGGGACACCGAAACCAACGCCGTGTGGGGAATGCAGTTCGTGTGGCCGATCAAGGCCGAGTACCTGGTCATTCACCTGGACGACGAATACACACGGACCGTCATTGGGCGGAGCAAGCGGGATTATGTCTGGGTCATGGCCCGGACTCCCTCCATCCCGGAAGAGGAGTACCTCAGGATCTCCGACTGGCTGGCCTCCGTGGGATACGAGACCGGCAAGCTCCGGAAGGTCCCGCAGAAATGGCCGGAACCGGGCGGCAAATGACGCATCGAATGCCTTTCCATTAGAAAACGGCGGAAGTCCGGGACCCCTCGGCCGTTTATAATAGGGGTTATCATTCATCGCTTTGACAACGGTTTCGGCAGACAGCTGGCACCCAGGTTGCTGAGGTCGAAAAGAGCGCCCACATGACCCGGATCTACCTTGTCGTCACCGGAGCCGTCCTGCTGTACATGACGGGGTGGTTCATCGTCTCCCAGGTCCGCGGGCGCAACGATATCGCCGACGTGGCCTGGGGCCTCGGGTTCATCCTGGCGGCGCTGGTCTCGCTGGTGGCCGCCGGGGAATATTCGGCGCGCGGCCTGTTGGTCACCGTGCTCGTCATTTTCTGGGGCATGCGGCTGGCCCTCCATATCCATTTACGGAACCGGGGCAAGGGCGAGGATCCGCGCTACCGGAAATGGCGCGAAGAATGGGGACGCTGGTTCGTGCTCCGCTCCTTCCTGCAGGTCTTCATGCTGCAGGGGGTTCTCCTGGTGCTTGTGGCGGCGCCGGTGGTCTTCGTCAACGCCTCCCCGGCCGCCCCTTTCATCGCGCTCGACGCCCTCGGCGCCCTGGTCTGGCTCGTCGGGTTCGTGTTCGAGGCGGCGGGGGACCTCCAGCTGGCGCGCTTCCTTCGCGACCCCGCGAACCGGGGGAAGCTGATGACCGGCGGCCTGTGGCGCTACAGCCGCCACCCGAACTACTTCGGCGAAGTGACCCTCTGGTGGGGAATCTGGCTCATCGCGGCCGCCGTCCCCCGAGGCTGGATGACGGTGATCGGGCCGCTGGCCATCACCTTCCTGATCCTGAAGGTATCCGGAGTCCCCATGCTCGAGGAACGATATGAAGGGCGGGCCGACTTCCAGGAGTACAAGCGCTGCACCAGCGCGTTTTTCCCGCTGCCACCCCGTACCTGAAGGAGCCGTCCATGCGCCGCGCCGCGATTGCCTTCGCACTCTCCATCCCGTTCGCCATCTTTCTGGATTACCTCTGGCTGGGGCTCCTGATGAAACGGTTTTACATGTCCGAGCTGGGGCCGTACGTCCGCCGACGCGGCGATTCGATCGTCCCGGTCTACTGGGCCGCCGGGCTGGTCTACCTGCTGATCCCCCTGGGGGCGGTCGTTTTCGCCCTCCCGCGGGTGAACCCGGGGGCCGCGCTGCTTTCGTCGATCGGCTGGGGCGGCCTGTACGGATTGGTCCTCTACGGGGTGTACGACTTCACGAACATGGCCACCCTGGAACGCTGGCCGGTCCGGATGGTGTGGGTGGACGTCTGCTGGGGCTGCTTCCTCTGCGCCGCCACGACGGCCTTCGCGTACCAGGCCGGGCTGTGGCTTGGGTGAAAAAGAGGGGGAATCGATGAAGATCGCCATCGTCGGGGGCGGCATTTCCGGGCTGACGGCCGCCCACCTTCTCTGCAGGGATCACGAGATCACCCTGTTCGAGGCCGGAGACTACCTGGGGGGCCACACCAACACGCTGGACGTATCGCTGGAGGGAGGGACCTGGGCCGTGGACACCGGGTTCATCGTCTTCAACGAGCGGACCTACCCCAACTTCATCCGGCTGCTCGACCGGCTTGGCGTGGGGTCCCGGGAGAGCGTGATGAGCTTCTCCGTCTCCAGCGAGCGGACCGGGATGGAATATTGCTCCGCGACTCCGGACACCCTGTTCGCCCAGCGGGGAAATCTGGCCCGCCCCTCGTTCTGGCGGATGCTTCTGGAGATCGTCCGCTTCAACCGCGGGCTTCGCCCGCTCTGCGAGCGCGGCGACATGTCGCTGACCCTCGGATCGTACCTTACGGGGCAGGGCTACTCGGCCCGGTTCGTCGACGAGTTCCTCGTTCCCATCGGGAGCGCCATCTGGTCGGCCGACCCGAAGAAATTCCTTCGGTTCCCGGCGGCGGCCTTCGCCCGGTTCTTCGTCAACCACGGCATCCTCGACCTGGTCGGCCAGCCGAAATGGCGGGTGGTCGAGGGAGGGTCGCGGCAATATGTGGAGCCGCTGGCGAGGCCGTTCCGCGACAAGGTCCGGCTGTCGTCGCCGGTGGAGGAAGTGCGCCGCGCCCCGGACCGGGTCGAGGTGACCGCGCGGGGAGAGCGTCCGGAACGGTTCGACCAGGTCGTCTTGGCGTGCCACAGCGACCAGGCTTTGGCGATGCTGGCCGACGCCACGGACACGGAACGCGAGATCCTCTCCGCCATCCCGTATCAAAGGAACGACACGGTGCTGCACACGGACGGCCGCCTGCTCCCGAAGCTGCCCCGGGCCCGGGCCAGCTGGAACGTGCATATCCCCCGGGAAGAGCGGGGCGCCGTCTCGCTGACCTACTGGATGAACAAGCTGCAGGGACTCGACGCCCCGGTGGATTTCTGCGTGACGCTCAACGATCCGGAAGCCATCTCCCCGGAGAGGGTCATCCGACGCATGGTCTACCACCACCCGGTCTATTCGGAGGCGGCCTTCGTGGCCCAGAAGCGCCGGGACGAGATCAGCGGGGTCAACCGCACATGGTATTGCGGCGCCTGGTGGGGATACGGTTTCCACGAAGACGGCGTGAACAGCGCCCTCGCGGTATGCGGGCGCTTCGGAAAGGGGCTCTGATGGAGAGCTGCGTCTACGCGGGGACCGTCGAGCACCGGCGTGAGGTCCGTGCCGACCACCGGTTCCGGTACAACCTCTTTATGCTCTATCTCGACCTGGCGGAGCTGGACCGCGTCTTCGACGGCCGCTGGTTCTGGTCGATCGAGAAGCCGAACTGGGCCAGCTTCCGGCGCTCCGATCACATCCGGAGGCCCGGTCCCCTCGACGCGACGGTCCGCGACCTGGTGCGGGAGCAGCTCGGCTTCCGCCTCGGCGGCCCGATCCGCCTCCTGACGCACCTGCGGTACCTGGGCTACTGTTTCAATCCGATCAGCGTCTATTACTGCTTCGGGGAAGGCGGGCAGAGGCTCGAGGCGATCGTGGCCGAGGTGCACAACACCCCCTGGGGGGAGGAGTATGTCCGGGCGCTGGACGCCCGGGGAGGACCGGACCTCGGCGGCCGGTATTCGTACCCGGTGGACAAGGAATTCCACGTGTCGCCGTTCATGCCGATGGACATCGCCTATCAATGGCATTTCTCCGCGCCGGGAGAGCGCCTGACCGCCCGGATCGAAAACTTCCGGGAGGGGAACAAGATCTTCGAGGCCGGGCTGGACCTCGAGCGGCGCCCCCTCACGGGGGGGAACCTGGCGCGGGTCCTGGTGCGATGGCCCTTCATGACCGGCATGGTGGTATGGGGAATCTACTGGCAGGCTCTTCTGCTGAAGCGGAAAGGGGTGCCGTATCACCCGCACCCGGGGGAGCTGGACGTGACCAAGGGGGCATACCACCGATGAGAAACGGAAGACAGGAGTGCGCCGGGTATTCGGGTGCAGTGCCGGCCCGGGTCGGGGCGATGGGGCGCCTGGCCCGGTCGCTGGTCCTGGAATCGCTGTCCCGGATCCGGTCCGGCCGGTTGACGCTGGTCGACGCGGGGCAGCCTGCGGACTTCGGGGAACCCGACGCATCGCTGCGGGCCACGATTCATGTCCACGATCCACGGTTCTACCGCAAGGTGGCCTTCGGCGGCAGCATCGGCGGCGGTGAGGCTTACATGGAGGGGCTCTGGGACTGCGACGACCTGCCCGCCCTGGCCCGGATCCTGGTTCGGAACCGGGAGGCCCAGGTGCGGATGGAAGGCGGCGCGGCGTGGGGTGCCCTGGCGGTCCACCGCGTGCTGCACTGGCTGAACGACAACACGCTGCTCGGCAGCCGGCGCAACATCAAGGCCCACTACGACCTGGGCAACGATCTCTTCCGGCTGTTCCTCGACCCGACGATGGCGTATTCCTGCGGCATCTTCGAGCGGGAAGACAGCACCATGGAGGAGGCGTCCATCGCCAAGTTCGACAGCGTCTGCCGGGCCCTGCGGCTTGGGCCGGATACGCGCCTGCTGGAGATCGGCACGGGCTGGGGCGGGTTCGCCATCCACGCCGCCCGGAATTACGGCTGCCGCGTCACGACGACCACCATCTCTGAGGAGCAGTACTGCCTCGCGCGGGAGCGGGTCCGGGCCGCCGGCCTGGAAGGGCGGATCACGCTGCTCAAGGAGGATTACCGGAAGCTCGAGGGCGAGTACGACCGGCTGGCCGCGATCGAGATGATCGAGGCGGTCGGCGACCGCCACCTGCCAGCCTTCTTCGAGGCCTGCTGCCGCCATCTCAAGGCCGACGGCCTGGCGCTGATCCAGGCCATCACCGTGCCGGACCGGGAATACGCGTGGTACGTCAGGAACCCCGATTTCATCAATCGGTACATCTTTCCCGGCGGCTGCTGCCCGTCGCTGGGCGCGATGACTGCGGCCGCGGCCGTGCATACCGACTTCCGGCTGGTCCGGCTGGAGGACTTCACCCCCCATTACGCCCGGACCTTGCGGGAATGGCGCAAAAACTTCCACGCCCGCCTCCCCGAGGTCCGCGAGCTGGGCTACGACGACCGCTTCGTCAGGATGTGGGATTGCTACCTGTCCTTCTGCGAAGGGGGCTTCGCCGAGCGGCACACCGGCCTGCTGCAGCTTCTCTACGCCCGCCCGGGGTGAATCGTCCCGGTTTCCGTGGGGACTCGATTCCGCGAGGCCGACTGCATCCGCTCTGTCGAACCCCGTCCGTCAGAATGCCTCTGTCAGGTTCCGGTATCTGACGATTCGTGGCACCAAAATTCCGGTTTTGCGGGTAATATTCCGGTATTCGGCTATTCCCATCCCTTCATTTCACCATCCATCGGATGGTGAGTGCAGCGATAGAAAGCCAGGTCAAACCGATGATGACAGCTCCCGCGATGCTGCGTGGCCGGTTCACTCTGAAACCGGCGAAAGACCTCATGCTGCCAGTCCGTAATGCCCAGATCACCAACCGCTCAAATCGCCACAGTCAGGTTCACCCACCAATCGGGCAAGAACGGAATTAACAAGGCCTCCAAGCGCTTGTCCCAGTTCATCAGGATGGCGATGCCCAGGCCGACGAGCAGGACACCGAACCCGGTTTTGAGCGCCCTGATATGGCCCAACACCCAGCCGCGCATCCGGGCAAAGCCGGCGCGCGACGCATAAGACGCGGCGATCAACGGCACCGCAGCACCAAGACCAAAGGCACCCAGGATCAAGGTGCCGCGCAGGGCCCCCCCTTTGCTGGCCACCAAGGTCAACGCCGATATCAGCAAGGGCCCGGAACACGGGCTCCACACCAGACCGAGAAGCCCGCCCAGCAGGATGAACCACCAAGCGAGGTGGCGCTGATTCGACTCGACAAACCATCGGCGGTACTCGCTAGCGGCGTCATGAGGCGGGTAAAGTGTTCATTCTCAGCGCCGGGGACCAGAACCATAACGGCCCCGAGCAGCAACAAGAGCACACCCCCGGTTGTGCGGATGCTGTCGTTATCGATCCCCAGCGCCGGACCGGCAACGCCGACCAGCAGGCCGATCCATGGCGAACGAGGCAATCATGCCCAGCCCCATGAACACCGGCCCGGCGCGATGCGCCTGCAAGCTGCCGCCGACCACCAGCGGCAACAGCGGAAAGACGCAAGGGTTCAGGGTCGACAATCCGCCCGCGGCGAGCGCGAGGAGCAGGTGGCCGAAGGAGGCAGCTTCCATGGTTTACAGCGCCGTCAGCAGGGCGGCCTTGATTATCTCTGGTTTGGTTTCGCCGCCGATGCGGGCGGTTTCCTTGCTGCCTTTGAAAATCACGACCACCGACTGGGCACGCACGTTCAAGGCCTTCTTGAGGTCCCGTTCGTCGTCGTAGTTCGCGACCAGCAGGGTGATGCCCTCGAGCTGCGGATCGCCTTGCAGGTTCTTGAAGACCTTCTCCTGCGCCTTGCAGGTCGGACACCAATCGGCGTGAAAATGAACGGCAACCGGCTTTCCGGAAGCCTGCGCCTGTTGCATTGCCGTGGCAGTGTAGGACTGGATGTCGAGAGCCTGAGCCTGTCCGGCGAAAAGCAACAATCCTGCGAAGATTAACCCGGTAAAGTGGATGCGATATTTCATTTTCGTGACCTCCAGGAGTGCGTTTTCTGATTCGTCGCCATACCGACAAAAACCTTACAGCTTCTCATGCCGGTCATCGCCCTTTCAACGCTGAAGAAGTTCTGGGAGGATGACTCGTCGCACGTCGAAACAGAAGCTCCTGTTTTTAATGAAAAAATAATCGTCCGGATATACCCGAGAGAATGGGGTTAATAAAAGGTTGACATCTCAAAAGCAATAAACTATATACTCTATATATTAAGTATGAATTACGCGTCGGCCGCCTCGCCCGGGCAGGGCAACCCCGCAAGAGCGACGCCGGCGAGCGCCGGGTGTTTCGCACCATCGAGCAGGGAGCGAATCGCCGCCGCGAGAGGATGTCGCGGCTTGACACTATTGCAACCGTTTTGGTAGTGTATCGCGAGGAGGACAAAATGCCCGTACGCATTCCGAACGACCTTCCCGCCCGCAGGACGCTCGAAGAAGAGAATATCTTCGTGATGATCGACGAACGCGCGGTCCACCAGGACATCCGGCCGCTGCGGATCGCCGTGCTCAACCTCATGCCCACCAAGATCGCCACCGAGACCCAGCTGCTCCGCCTCCTTGGAAACACCCCGCTGCAGGTGGAAATCCGCCTGATCCGCATGGGCAGCCATGCGTCGAAGAACACCTCGGCCGCGCACCTGGAAGCCTTCTACGCCCCCTTCGAACAGGTCCTGGACGAGCGTTTCGACGGCCTGATCGTCACCGGGGCGCCGGTGGAGACCCTTCCCTTCGAGGAGGTGGATTACTGGCCGGAACTCGTCCGCCTCATGGACTGGAGCCGGACCAACGTCTGGTCGACGCTCCACATCTGCTGGGGCGCCCAGGCCGGTCTTTACCATCATTACGGGATTCCCAAGCGGCCGCTGGAAGCCAAGATGTCCGGCCTGTTCCGCCACAAGGTGCTCGAGCCGCTCGAGCCGATCCTGCGCGGATTCGACGATTCCTTCCTGGCGCCGCATTCGCGGAACACGGAGGTATTGGAAAGCGATATCCGCAGGAATCCGGGGCTCAAGATGCTGGCCGTTTCGGATACGGCCGGGGTGTACATGGTTTCGTCGACGGACGAGAGGATGATCTTCGTGTTCGGCCACCCGGAATACGACCGCCTCACCCTCAAGTCGGAATTCGACCGGGACAGGGGCAAGGGCCTCCCGATCGCCCCGCCGGCCGGTTATTTCCCGGGCGACGACCCCTCGAAGGAGCCGGAGATGGGCTGGCGCTCCCACGCGCATCTCCTGTATTCGAACTGGCTCAATTATTCGGTGTACCAGAAGACGCCCTTCGACCTGAGCCAGATTCCCGTGTCGAACGCCAAGCTGGAGCGTCGGCGCGCGCCGAGAAACGACAGGTCATGAAGATATCGACGCGCAGCCGGTACGGGCTCCGCCTTCTCATCGAATTGGCGAAGCATACCGACGGGAAGCCGGTCTTTTTGAACGAGATCGCCAGGAACCAGAACATTTCGGAGAAATATCTCTCCAAGCTGGTCATCCCTCTTCGGGGCGCCGGCCTGATCCGGTCCACGCGCGGGTCGCACGGCGGATATGTCCTGGCCCGTTCGCCCGGGGAGATCACCCTTCGCGAGATCATCGATTCCCTGGAAGGCGGGCAATACATCATCAAATGCGCGAACAACCCCGGCAGCTGTCCGGCCTCCCCGGCTTGCGTGGCGCGGGAGGTGTGGGGCGGCCTCGAAAAGGCGATGATGGATTACTGTGAAGCCTTGAGCCTGGACGAGATCGTCCGCAGGGGGTCGCCGCGGGTTCCGCTGAGGTTGGTCAAGCCTGTCCGGCGCGGCCGGAGGACCGGGAAAGAGGAGGATGGGGCATGAAGGTGTACGAGAGGATCACGGAAACGATCGGCGGGACCCCGCTGGTCCGGATCCGGAAGCTGAACGCGGAAGGCAAGGCGAATATCTACGCGAAGCTGGAGGGACAAAATCCCTTCGGCTCGGTGAAGGACCGCATCGCGCTGTCGATGATCGAGGCGGCCGAAAAGGAAGGGAAGCTCAAAGCCGGCTCCACCCTCGTGGAGCCGACCTCGGGCAACACCGGCATCGCCCTGGCCGCGGTCGCCGCCGCCAAGGGATACCATGCGGTGTTCACCATGCCCGAGACGATGAGCGTCGAGCGGCGCAAGCTGCTGGCCGCCTATGGGGCGAAGCTCGTGCTCACCGAAGGCGCCAAGGGCATGAAGGGCGCCATCGCCAAGGCCGAGGAATTGGCCCTGGCCAACCCCGACTGGTTCTTTCCCATGCAGTTCGACAACCCCGCCAACCCGGCGGCCCATCGCGCGACGACGGCGGAGGAGATCTGGGCCGACACCGACGGCACGGCGGACATCCTGGTGTCCGGAGTCGGCACCGGCGGCACCCTGACCGGCGTCGGCGAGGTCCTCAAGAAGAGAAAGCCGGGGTTCAAGGTGGTGGCGGTGGAGCCCGACAGCTCTCCGGTGCTTTCCGGCGGACCGCCGGGACCGCACAAGCTTCAGGGCATCGGGGCCGGGTTCGTGCCCTCCGTGCTCAATACGGGCATCATCGACGAGATCATCAAGGTCTCGGCCCCGAGCGCCGGCGACATTGCCCGCCGCGTGGCGCGGGAGGAAGGCATCCTGGTGGGCATCTCCTCGGGCGCGGCCCTCTGGGCGGCGCTGGAGCTCTCCAAACGCCCGGAGAACGAGGGAAAGAACATCGTCGTGATCCTGCCGTCCAACGGGGAGACGGTACCTCTCCACCTGGCTCTTCGACGACGCCATATAGACCCACAATCAAGCGGACCAAGGAGCGCATCATGGCAAGCAGCAAACACATCGAGACGCAGGCGGTACAAGGCGGCCACAGCCCCGATCCCACCACGCTCTCCCGCGGGGTGCCCGTCTACCGGACCTCGTCCTTCGTGTTCAAGAGCGCCAAGCATGCGGCCGACCTCTTCGCCCTGAAGGAGTTCGGCAACATCTACAGCCGGATGATGAACCCGACCAACGAGATCCTGGAGAACCGGATCACCGAGATGGAGGGCGGGGCGGCCTCCGTGGCCGTCGCCTCGGGCACGGCGGCCATCTTCAACACGATCATCACCATCGCCAAGGCCGGGGACGAGATCGTGTCCGCCGCCAACCTGTACGGCGGCTCCTACACGATGTTCGACGCCATCCTGCCGGATCTGGGGATCACGGTGAGCTTCGCCGACCACAAGGACCCCTCCAGCTTCGAGAAGCTCATCAACGAGAGGACCCGGGGCATCTACATCGAGACCATCGGCAATCCCGTGCTGGACTTCACGGACATCGACGCCATTTCCAGGATCGCCAGGAAGCACAAGGTCCCGCTCATCGTGGACGCCACCTTCACCACGCCCTACCTGTTCCGCGCCATCGAGCACGGGGCCGACATCGTCGTCAACTCCCTGACCAAGTGGCTGGGCGGCCACGGGGCGGCCATCGGCGGCATCGTCACGGACGCGGGCACCTTCGACTGGTCGGATCCCAAGTTCGCGCTGTTCACGAAACCGGACAAGAACTACCACGGCCTTCGCTGGGCCATCGACCTGCCGCCCGAGCTGCGGAAGATCGCCTTCGCGCTGCGCTTCCGCACGGTGCCGCTGCGGAACCTGGGCGCCTGCCTTTCGCCGGACAACGCCTGGATCTTCCTTCAGGGAGCGGAGACCCTGCACGTCCGCATGCCGCTGCACTCGGCCAACGCGCTGAAGGTGGCCGAGCACCTCTCCAGGCACCCCAAGGTGGCCTGGGTGCGCTATCCCGGCCTGCCGGGCGACCCGACCTATCCCGTGGCCTCCAGGTACCTCAAGAAGGGGTTCGGCGGCATGGTGGTCTTCGGGCCCAAGGGAGGGCGCGCCGCGGGGGAGAAGTTCATCGAGGGGCTGACCCTGTTCTCCCACCTGGCGAACGTCGGGGACGCCAAGTCGCTGGCGCTCCATCCGGCCTCGACCTCCCATTCGCAGCTCTCCGAGGAGCAGCAGCTGGAAGGAGGGCTCTCCCCCGACCTGGTCCGCCTGTCGATCGGCCTCGAGAACATCGAGGACATCCTCGCCGACATCGACAAGAGCCTGGCTTCCCTCTAAGACGGCGGGTCGTTCAGATGAAGTACATCGTGTCGCCGCGCCGCCTCTCCATCGCCTCGTCCTCCTCCCGGACGAGGTCCTGAAGGGTCCAGCGCGAAAGCACCTCGGCCGCCGCCCCGGACGCCTCCGCGGACAGCCGCGTCAATGCCGGGGAAACGTCTTCGGGGATCGTTTTCCCGGAGCGTTTCTTCGGCTCGACGGCCACGATAGGTTCCTCGAATACCTCAAGGACCTCCACGGTCCGGATCGTCTCCGGCGGCCGCGCGAGGAAGTACCCTCCTCCGACTCCGCGCCGGCTCGAGAGAATTCCGGCGTTCTTCAGCTCGAGGAGGATGAGTTCGAGGAACTTCTTCGGGATTCCGTTCTTCTCCGCAAGGTCCCGGGTCTGGAGGGTGGTCCCGGCGGGGAACCGGGCGGCGAAGATCAGGGCGCGAAGCGCGTACTCGGTCTTCTTCGACAGTCGCATTCGCTCTCCGGTAAAGGCTTTTTAGATATCCTACTACTCATATAGGATATATGTAATCCGCCCTGCCGGCAACGGGTCAGCTCCCGACGGGATCCGCACCTTCCGGAATTGCCTCGAATGCCTGGGAAAGATCGTCCCGCAGGTCGCCCGGGTCTTCGAGCCCCACGGAGAGACGGACCAGGGCGGGGGTGAGCCCGACCGCGGCCTGCTCCTCGAGGGGAATATCGGCATGGGTCATCGTGGAAGGGTGCGTGATGAGCGATTCGACCCCGCCGAGGCTCTCCGCGAGCAGGATGGTTTTCAACGCGCTCAGGAAGGCCGGGACGGCTTTTTCCCGTTTCAGCTCGAACGAGATGATCGAGCCGGCGCCCGAGGCCTGCGAGAAATGCAGTTCCCTCCGGGGGTGGTCCGGAAGGCCCGGATAATATATTTTCCCGACGCCGGGGTGTCCCGACAGGAAATTCGCAAGGATCCCCGCGCTCTCCTGGGCGCGTGTCGCCCGGACGGCGAGCGTCTTGATCCCCCGGAGGAGGAGCCAGCAGTCGAACGGGGAGGGGATCGCCCCGATGGCCTTCTGGGCGAAGGCGATTTTTTCCGCCGCCGCCGCGTTCGTCGTGACGACCGTTCCGCCGATCAGGTCGTTGTGCCCCCCCAGGAACTTGGTGGCGCTGTGGACCACGACGTCGATCCCCAGTTCCAGAGGACGCTGGAGAAGGGGGGACATGAACGTGTTGTCCACGACGGTCAGAAGCCCTTTCCCGCGGCCGATCCGCGCGGTTTCCTTCAGGTCGGCGATCTTCATCAGCGGGTTCGTCGGCGTCTCGACGAACAGCGCCTTCGTGGTTGCGCCGATTTTTTCCGTCACCGCGGCCGGATTCCCCATATCCACATAATCGAAGGAGAGGCCGTAGGGGCGCAGGAGCTTTTCGAACAGCCGGTACGTGCCGCCGTAGAGATCGTCGGAACAGAGGATGTGGTCTCCCGTCCGGAAGAGGGTCATCAGGGCGGAGATCGCCGCCATCCCGGAAGAGAAGGCGACGGCGCGGATCCCTCCTTCGAGCTCGGCGAGCGCTTTTTCGGCCGCCTGGCGCGTCGGGTTCTCCCCCCGGGAGTAATCGAACCCGCGGTTTTCCCCGAAACGGTCGTACCGGTAGATGGCTGCCGTGTAGATCGGGGCGCTGACGGCGCCGTACGCCTTGTCCGCCCCCACCCCCGCCTGCGCGATGATCGTATCCAGCTTCCGGTCCGTTTTCATGCGCCCCCCTTTTCCGTGCTCCATCAGCCGGGGCGGGAATCCCCGGCCTGTCCAACAAGGGCCCGGCTGCCCGCTTCGTCGCATTCGCACGGAGGGCCGTCGCCGTCCGGCCGTTCCTTCGGGCAGATGGGGACGAACTCGCAGCTCCTCTGGGCGCGGCCGAGCGACTGGTCCATTTCCAGGGCCGGGAGGTCATGCGGCGCGCGGCCGACCCGCCTCGCGGGGACGCCGGCGACGGTGCAATGCGGGGGCACGTCTTCCAGAACGACGCTGCCCGCGCCGATCTTGGCGCCTTCCCCGATGATGATGTTCCCCAGGACCTTTGCCCCGGCGCCGATCATCACGCCCCGGCGGATTTTGGGGTGCCTGTCTCCGGATTCCTTGCCCGTCCCGCCGAGCGTCACCTCGTGAAGCATCGAGAAATCGTCGTCGATCACGGCGGTCTCTCCGACCACGATGCTGGTTGCGTGGTCGAAGAGGATACCCTTGCCGATCCGCGCGCCGGGGTGGATGTCGACGGCGAAGACCTCCGAGATCCTGCTTTGCATGTAGAGCGCGAGCGGCTTGCGATCGTTCGCCCAGTAGTGGTGAGCCACGCGGTATGCCTGCAGCGCGTGGAAACCCTTGAAGTAGAGAAGGGGGACCGAATACCCGCGGCACGCCGGATCCCGGGTCACCACCGCCTGGAGATCCGCGCGAACCGCGGCCCCGACCGCGGGGTCCGAGGAAAACACGTTATCCATGAAGTTGCGCAACGTGAGAGAGGTGACCGTGGGGCTGCCAAGCTTGCTGGCCAGGATGTAGCTGAGCGAATCCTCGAGCCGGGGATGGCTGAGGATAACCGTGTGGAGAAAGCTCGCGAGCGCCGGCTCGCACTGAACATCCCGCTCGGCTTCCTCCCGGATCCGGTCCCAAATATCGGCGTCTGCAACGGAAATCATCGTATTCTCCTCCTCAGGAACAACGGTTCCTCCGCTCATCCGACTTGGCGCGCTGCCTGGCCGAGAGTTGCTCGAGCGTGATTCCGGACAACACGCCGTCGATCGCGGAGGAGACATCGCGCCAGACGTCGCGGGTCGCGCAGCGGCCTGCCCGCGGGCAATACGTTGCGTCGGTGACGCATTCGGCCGGCGCGCTGCTTCCTTCGAGCGCCGAGACCACATCGAGCGCCGTTATCGATGAGGGTTTCCTGGCCAGCTCGTATCCACCGCCCGGCCCGCGCACGCTGCGAACGAGCCCCGCGGACCGAAGAACCACCACGAGCAGGTGGATATACTTTCCTGAAATGTCCTGGTTCCTGGCGATGACATCGGCGGAGATCGGACCTTGGCCGTAGCGGCCGGCAAGCTCCGCCATCACGCGAAGCCCGTACCTTCCTTTGGTCGACATCTTCATCTTCCAGCTCCCAATCCGCCTGAAGGGAGTGATTAACACCGTACACTTTAGTAAGTAAAGCGAATTACTAGACTATTATTTTAGCACTGCCCTGCCCTCCGGACCAAAGAAAAAGCCGCCGGGACGCACGCCCCGGCGGCTGTTGCCACGCCCCGCCTTAGCTCGTTGCGGCGGGGTTTACGCCTTGCGCCTATAGGTCGAATCGGTCGAGGTTCATCACCTTGGTCCAGGCCGCGACGAAATCCCGGACCAGCTTCTCCTGCCCGTCCGAACTTCCATAAACTTCCGCCAGGGGCCGGAGCTGGGAGTTCGAACCGAAGACGAGATCGACACGCGTGCCGGTCCACTTGAGCTCGCCCGATTTCGCGATCGCGCCCTTCGAACACGTCCTTGTCGTCCGAGACCGCCTTCCACTCCGTGCGCATGTCGAGCAGGTTCACGAAGAAATCGTTGGTCAGCGCCTCCGGCCGCTTGGTGAAGACGCCGTGCGGGGACTGTCCGAAGTTGGCGTTCAAGACGCGCATGCCGCCGACGAGCACCGTCATCTCCGGCGCGGTCAGCGTCAGCAGTTGCGCCTTGTCGACCAGCAACGTCTCGGCCGATACGGAGTATTTGCCCTTGAGGTAGTTGCGGAAGCCGTCGGCGACCGGCTCGAGCACGGCGAAGGAGACCGGATCGGTCTGCTCCTGCGAGGCATCCATGCGTCCCGGGGTGAAGGGAACCGTCACGTCGTGACCGGCCTTCTTCGCGGCCTGCTCGACGCCCGCGCAACCCGCCAGGACGATCAGGTCGGCAAGGGAGACCTTCTTGCCGCCTTTGGCCGCGCCGTTGAACTGGCTCTGGATCCCTTCGAGAGTTTTCAGCACGTTCGCCAGTTCGGCCGGCTGGTTGACCTTCCCAGTCCTTTTGCGGCGCGAGGCGAATGCGCGCGCCGTTCGCACCGCCGCGCTTGTCGGAGCCGCGGAAGGTGGACGCCGACGCCCAGGCGGTCGACACCAGCTGGGGGATGGTCAGTCCCGACGCCAGGATCTTGCCTTTGAGGGAGGCGATGTCCTTCTCATCGATCAGCTTGTGATCGACCGCGGGGATGGGGTCCTGCCAGATGAGCTCTTCGGCGGGAACCTCCGGGCCGAGATAGCGTGCGCGCGGACCCATATCGCGGTGCGTCAGCTTGAACCACGCCCGGGCGAACGCGTCCGCGAATTCCACGGGGTTCTGCAGGTAGCGCCGTGAGATCGGCTCGTAGATCGGGTCGAAGCGCAACGAGAGGTCCGCCGTCGTCATCATCGGCCTGCGCTTCTTCGACGGGTCGTGGGCGTCGACCACCATGTCCTCGTCGGC
Organism: uncultured bacterium; assembly: GCA_963741515.1. Classification (GTDB taxonomy): domain Bacteria; phylum Desulfobacterota; class Deferrimicrobia; order Deferrimicrobiales; family Deferrimicrobiaceae; genus UBA2219. The sequence continues at coordinate 6,432 of CAVUIA010000004.1, read as the reverse complement.
CACATCCTTGGCCAGCCACTGATTCGCGCCGGCCGGGCTCTTGACCAGCTCCCACTCGTATTTGAACAGTACCTTCAAATAGCCCATATCCCACTGTGGTCGGGTTCGCCTTCCAGGCGCCCTCGATGCCGCTGCTGATCGTGTCGCCGCCTTTGCCGCTGCGGAAACTGCTGATCCACCCAAGCCCCTGCGCTTCAAGGGGAGCGGCTTCGGGTTCCGGTCCCACATGCGTGGCGGGGCCTGCGCCGTGGCACTTGCCGAACGTGTGCCCGCCGGCGACCAGCGCGACGGTCTCTTCGTCGTTCATCGCCATGCGCGCGAAGGTCTCCCGGACGTCGCGGCCCGAAGCAACCGGATCCGGGTTGCCGTCCGGGCCTTCCGGGTTGACGTAGATCAGGCCCATCTGCACGGCCGCCAGGGGATTTTCCAGGTCCCGGTCGCCGCTGTAGCGGCTCTCGGGCTTGTCGCTGGTGGCCAGCCATTCTTTTTCGGAACCCCAGTAGACGTCCTCGTCCGGCTCCCAGGCATCCTCCCGCCCGCCGGCGAAACCGAACGTCTTGAATCCCATCGATTCCAGGGCGACGTTGCCCGCGAGGACCAGGAGGTCGGCCCAGGATAATTTCCGGCCGTACTTCTGCTTGATCGGCCAGAGCAGCCGGCGCGCCTTGTCGAGATTCACGTTGTCGGGCCAGCTGTTGAGGGGCGCGAAGCGCTGCTGGCCGGAACCGGCGCCGCCGCGGCCGTCGCCGGTGCGGTAGGTTCCGGCGCTGTGCCACGCCATCCGGATGAAGAGCCCCCCGTAGTGGCCCCAATCCGCCGGCCACCAGTCCTGCGAGTTGGTCATCAGCGCCTGGAGATCCTTCTTCACGGCCTTCAGGTCGAGGCTCTTGAACTCTTCGGCGTAGTTGAAGTCTTTACCCATGGGATCGGACAGGGGTGAGTGCTGGTGCAGGATCTTCAGGTTCAGCTGATCCGGCCACCAATCCCGGATCGACGTGCCGCCGCCGGCCGGGTGCAGGAAGGGGGACTTTTTTTCCATCGACATGTGTTCTCTCCTTTCGTCTGGTTCCGATGGTGAAGTTGCCTGGGGGCGGTCAAATAATTCGGGTCGACGAAATCATTTTATCGAAATCACCTCCTTGAACGGATATCGGATACCTACCTAAATCGGACCCTTTCCTATATGCAAAGAAAAAAATATGCCTTCCTACGGCTTCTTTCCGTTCCGGCATTCCTCGCACAATCCTTCCACCTGCACGGTCGTTCGCAGCACCTGGAACCGGGAGACCATGCTTGCCGGAGGATCCAGGCGGTCGAACTCCTTCGAGTTGAAATCCAGTATTTTCCTGCACCGGATGCAGACCAGGTGGTGGTGCCTGGAGGTGATCGGGTCGTACCTTTTCGAGTGCCCGACGGACAGGACCGACCCGATGATCTTTTTCTCTTCCATCATGGAAAGGGTCCGGTAGACCGTATCCCGCGAGATGTGCGGATGCTCCATGGCAACCTGCCTGTAGACGGCATCGGCGTCGGGATGGCTGCCGGAACTCTCCACGGCCCGGAGGATCGCCACCCGCTGCGGGGTGACCCTCGTTCCCTGCTCGCGCAGGATCTTTTCCGCTTCTCCCCGTTCCATCGGCATAGTTCCAATATAGGAATAGTTCTCACTTGCAGTCAATCGCTATTTTTATCCACAGCAATGAAGGAAAGATGGAACCCGGAGGAACCCGATTCCCACCGCCTCCCCCAAAACTTGCGTTAGTCCCCAAATGGGACCTAACTCCTCTCATGCGGGTCATCGCCCTTTCAACGCTGAAAAAGGTCTGGGAGGATGACTCGTCGAACATGGATGCCCGCGAACCGACCCTGTCGTGGTACCGGCATGTATTGAAGGCGGACTAGGCCTCCCCGGCGGACGTGAAGGCCGACTTCGCGAAAGCCAGTTTTCTTAAGGGCGGAAGGGTGGTCTTCAACATCGCCGGGAACAAGTTTCGGATCGTCGCATGGATCAATTACCCGTACCGGGTCGTCTTTATCCGGTTCATCGGGACATATGCGGAGTACGACGAGATCGACGCGCAAACGGTGTGAAGGGAGGAAAAGCCATGAAAATCAAACCCGTCCGGACCAAGACGGACTACCGCCGGACGCTGAAGGAAATCGAGTCCCTCATAGACGCCGCTCCGAACACCGCTAAAGGCGATCGGCTCGATGTTCTCGTCACGCTGCTCGAGGCCTACGAGCGGAAACACTATCCGCTCGACCTGCCCGATCCGGTCGAAGCGATCAAGTTCCGGGTGGACCGGTCAGCCGACCTTCTTGAAGTCGATGTACCCCCGATCGACGTTCGTGTGGACCAGCTGCACGCGGACCTGGTGGCCCACGTCGGCGCCTTCGAACCCGTGGATCAGCTTTCCCTCCACGGGGGGGTGCAGAAGACGGACCCATGTCCCTTTTTCCGAGGCGCCGGTGACGATCGCGTCGAACTGTTCCCCGATCCTCGATTCGAGCAGCATGGCCGCCGCCGACTTCCCGACCTGCCGTTCCACCTTGTCCGCGTCGTTTTCCTTCAAGGTGCAGTGGCGGGCCAGCTCCGCAAGTTCCTCCCTTCCGTAGGGCTGAGAGGATCCCGACAGCGCGGCCTTCAGCAGCCGTTGGGTGATGAGGTCGGGGTAGCGGCGGTTCGGGGCGGTGGAGTGCGTGTAGTCCCGGACCGCGAGCCCGAAGTGCCCGAGGGCGACCTCTTCCGGAAATTCGACGACGTATTCCCCGCGCCCCAGCAGCTTGATGACGTGAGGGAGAGATCGGGGAAGCGGAGAGGGTCGGCGGCCTTGCGGAGAGCCAGGAAATTCGCCAGCGCCACCGCGTCGGGCTCCGCCGGAAGATGAACATCGTACTGGGAGGCCACCTCGACGATCCGCTCCCATCGTTCCGGGGAACGGACCACCCGCCGCAGGGAGGGAAATTTCCGGCGCCATGAGGAAGCGCGCCGTCACCCCGTTCGCCGCGATCATGAAATCCTCGATGAGGTCCTTGGCCCGGTTTTTCCTTTCGACCTGGAGATCCCGGATCTCGTCGTCGTCGAATACCGGACGCGCCTCGATCGTTTCCAGGTCCAGCGCCCCGTGCTCGTGCCGGAACAACTTGCAGCTTCTGCGCCGACGAGGTCCTGGGCCCTGAGGTTCATCGTCGAGCCCCTCGACAGCCGCGATCGGCTCCGGCATCGGCCCCTGTCCCCTCCAGCCAGGCCGCCACGCCGTTGTAGGCCAGCTTCGCCTGGTTGCGGACCGTCGCCCCGTAGATGTCCGACCCGCGAAGCGAGCCGTCCTCGCCGATCAGCATCTCGATGACGATGGCCGGGCGGTCTTCCTGGAAGTCCAGCGACGTGAGATCGGTCGACAGCTTCTCGGGGAGCATCGGGAAGATCTCCGCCGCGGTATAGACCGAGGTGGTGTTCTGCCGCGCGTGCTCGTCGATCGCCGAGCCTTTTTTCACGAGGGCGTCCACGTCGGCGACGGCGACGCGGATCTTCGATCTCGACCGCCCGGAAGAGTCTCCGCGACGGTGAGCTGGTCCAGGTCGCGGGAGTCGTCGTTGTCGATCGAAGCCCAAGGGAGGTTCCGAAGATCCGCGACCTTGCCGTTCCCGCCCTTCTGAGGGTCCGTCATCCGGGCAAGTTCTTCCAGCGCCCCGGCGGAGAAATCCGGCAGCATGCCGCGTTCGAGCATCGCAAGGCGGGCAATCCGTTGCAGCGTGGCGCGTTGGCGGCGTGCGTCCATTTTTGCCCTCCGGAGGTAAAGATTCTTCCATGTAGCGCGTCCTGATGACAGTATACGTTGCCGGTAGTTCGGACGGATAATAACGGCATGAGTCGGCAGCCGCCCGGGTTTTGGAGCGTTCCCGCCTCCGAGCTGCTTCTGCAGCTCCGGTCGACACCGGAAGGTTTGTCCGGCGAGGAAGCCCTGCAGCGACTCGCACGCTACGGGGCGAATCTTCTGAAGCCTGGGAAGAAGTCCGATCCGTTTACGCTTTTGGTTTCCCAATTCAAGAGTCCGATCATCCTCATCCTTCTCTTCGCAACGGGAATGTCGTTCTTCCTCCACGATCCCGTCGACGCCTCGATCATTCTTGCCATTGTCCTCGCAAGCGGCCTACTCGGGTTCTGGCAGGAGAGAGGCGCGGCGAATGCGGTTGCTAGGCTGCTGGCGATCGTGCAGATCAAGGCCATGGCAATCCGGGATAAGTCCCCGGTGGAGATCCCTGTCGAACGGATCGTCCCGGGGGACGTGGTCGTCCTGAACGCGGGAGACGTCATCCCGGGAGACTGCCTGATCCTGGATTCCAGGGATCTCTTCATCGACGAGGCAACCCTGACGGGCGAGACCTACCCCGTGGATAAATCCGATGCGGCAGTGGCCGCGGAAACGCCTCTCGCGAAGCGTACAAACGCTTTATGGATGGGGACGCACGTGATCAGCGGCAGCGGAAAGGCGATTGTCGTCCTGACGGGAAAGGAGACCGAGTTCGGCAAAGTGTCCGACCGGCTGACCCTCAGGCCGCAGGAAACCGAATTCGAGCGCGGCGTCCGGCGATTCGGGTATTTCCTAATGGAAGTGACGCTGCTGCTGGTGATCGCCATCTTTGCCGCCAACGTTTACCTGGCACGCCCGGTCCTGGACTCTTTTCTCTTTTCCCTTGCGCTCGCCGTCGGGCTCACTCCGCAGCTGCTGCCGGCGATCATCAGCATCAATCTGGCCCATGGAGCCAAACGCATGGCGAACGAGAAGGTGATCGTCAAACGCCTTGCCTCCATCGAAAACTTCGGCAGCATGAATATCCTCTGTTCCGACAAGACCGGCACCCTCACCGAAGGGACCGTGCGTTTGCATTCCGCCGTCGATGTGGAGGGCGTTCCCAGCGAGAAGGTTCTTTTCCACGCATATCTCAATGCGTTTTACGAAACCGGCTTTACGAATCCGATCGACGAAGCCATCCGCACCCATCGTTCGTTCGACCTGGCCGGGTACGAAAAGCGGGACGAGATCCCTTACGATTTTCTCCGCAAACGATTGAGCATCCTGGTCTCCCACGACGGTGCGGGCCTGATGGTGACCAAGGGCACGGTGCCCGGAGTGCTCGCCGTCTGTTCGTCGGCGGAAGTCACCGGTGAGGCCGTCGTCGACATCGCCACGGTCCGGGAACAGATCTCGCATCGGTTCGAAGAGTTCAGCGGGAATGGGTTTCGCACGCTGGGGATCGCCTGCAGGGAGGCGGCTACCGATGCGCCTCTCGGCAAGGACAGCGAAGCCGGCATGACGTTTATGGGATTCCTGGTGCTCTTCGATCCCCCCAAGCCCGGCATCGTCGAGACGATCGACCGCCTGAAGGGCCTGGGAGTTTCCCTGAAAATGATCACCGGAGACAACAGTCTCGTCGCCTCCCATGTCCTGAAGGAAGTGGGATTCCCGGAACCGCGAATCCTTACGGGGCCCCGCCTTCGGGAGACGAGCGACGAGGCGTTGCTCGGGCAGGTGACCGATGTGGATGTCTTCGCCGAGGTGGAACCCAATCAGAAAGAGCGCATCATCCTTGCTCTCAAGAAGGCCGGCAACGTCGTCGGCTACATGGGGGACGGGATCAACGACGCTTCAGCGCTTCATGCCGCCGATGTCGGCATATCCGTGGAAAGCGCCGTGGATGTCGCCAAGGAGGCGGCGGATATCGTCCTGCTCGAAAAGGACCTCGGGGTCCTCGTGCAGGGCGTGCGGGAGGGCAGAACCACCTTCGCCAATACGCTGAAATACGTGTTCATGGCAACGAGCGCCAATTTCGGAAACATGTTCAGCATGGCCGGCGCATCCCTGTTCCTCCCGTTTCTCCCGCTGCTGCCGAAGCAGATCCTGCTCACCAACCTGATGACCGATTTCCCGGAGATGACCATCGCCACCGACGACGTGGACAGCGAAATGGTGGCGCGCCCCCGGCGTTGGGACATCGGTGCCATCCGGAAATTCATGTTGACGTTCGGCATCCTGAGTTCCGTGTTCGACTACCTCACATTCGGCCGTGCTTGCTGTTCGTCTTGCACGCCACGCCGGAACAATTCCGCACCGGCTGGTTCCTGGAGTCCGTGGTTTCCGCCTCGCTGATCGTGCTCGTCATCCGAAGCCGGAAGCCTTTCTTCAGAAGCCGGCCGGGGAAGTACCTGATGCTGGCGACGTTCCTGGTCGTCGTCGCAACGCTGGCATTGCCTTTCACCCCGGTCGGCCGTCTCTTCGATTTCCGACCCTTGCCGATTTCATTCTTCATGCTGCTGGGAGGGATTGTGGCGCTCTACATCATCGCCACGGAAATCACGAAGAAGCTTTTTTATGGAAAGGTATGACCTCCGCGAGGCCTCTATTTCGTGATCGGCTGCGGCGGGATGATTCC
>CAVUIA010000003.1:0-80826 GCA_963741515.1 uncultured bacterium | reverse complement strand
AGCCATGCCCCGGAATGCGGACGATGGGAACGTCCGGATCTTCCGGGATCACGATCGGGCGTCCTTCCCGGGTGATGCGCAGCCGCCCTTCGACCGTCCTTTCGCCGCCTCCGCTCCTCGCCCGGCTTCCGGCGCCGCGCGTCTCGACGACCGGCGGCAGTTTCCCCTTGCCGCGACGCGGCGGCTTCCCGGGCTTTTTTCCGGGGACGTTGTCCGGGTTCACGGCCTTGAGGGCGGACTTGAAGGCGCGGCGCTCCCCTTTTTCCACTCCGGCCGCCTGGAACCACTCCTTGATGGAGGCATGCCGCTCCCGGAGATCCGACCCGTTCTGGTGGATCCACCGCTCCCAGTACGGCTGGTCGCGCATTTCGCCCCGTCTCCTTCCCGGTGTCCCTCCCTTCATGATACTCGCCCGAGGCCGATTTCCATGGCGAGTTAATTGGAGGTTGCCGCAGAGGAAGGTTTTGTTATAATCTTTTTCTTCCGCAGCAAGCGTGCCGAAGTGGCGGAACTGGCAGACGCGCTAGATTCAGGGTCTAGTGCCCTTCAATGGGCGTAGGGGTTCAACTCCCCTCTTCGGCACCACGAGAACAGTAACGGGAGTCACTGAAAAGTGACTCCCGTTTTTATTTCGAGTGGTGCCGAAGAGGGGAGTTGAACGAGACCGGCGCTGCTGGCCATGGATGGCGGCGACAGGCGATAAACGCTGAAGGGCATGGAGGCCCAAATGTCGAGGCAGCCAGGGATGGCTACGGATTTAGTTGCCTCGACCGGCGGAGCGCCCCACTCCCAGATGAAATGCGCTCCCTTGGGGTACCCCGGAACAACAAGTAGAGGGGCAAGGCTCAGGCGGGCAACTCCCCTTCACCAGGTTTGAGTAGCAGAATCGATCGTCACGGCCAACGTGGCTCGCAGCCAACTGTATTTTTCTTTCATGAAATCGAAATCAGGTCCGGATGTTATAAAGGTCGCCTTTCCCTTGATCAAAAATCCGGCGCCTGCTCCGTGCAAACCCTTAACCTTGCTGCTTCCCAGCGTAATCAGCACCTCGGGGTTGTGAGCAACGTTAGCCTCTGTCTTATGCATGTACCCTGCAGGAATGAACAATCGTCCGTCCGGTGATATTCTGAGGTAGCTATTCCATGTATTGACCAAATGCGGCCCATCCTTTCCCAATGTCGCAATGGCAACAACCCCATCCTGTTTCATAATTTCCAACAGTTTTTCCGGGATCATCGTGACCACCTCGAATTTTTAGTTAGTTGTTCTGTCCAACGCCCAGGCTAAGCTGCGGGCCGAGGGCACGACGCTTGCCGACCGCGAGCAACACCCGCAAGCGGCGTGACCGATGGAGCCGTCAGCTTCAGCCTGTAGTTAGATGGCAACATTCGATTATTTACCCTTATTAACATATTTAATTCTATAAAATATACCTATAACTATTAATGTAACTCCAAATATATATCGCCTTAATACAATAAGGCTCGCTCCAAAAACAAATAACGTATCGGCAATAACCAATTTATACCACTTATATCGGGTTGCCAAAATAGCATATCTCCAAAAAAAGCTACTTAATCCTGTTTATTTTAAATAAATGAAACACAAAAGACTTTTACTGTCTTTGCAGTAGTTTCATAATTACTTTCTAATCTCAAGGTACTGCCCTATCATCATCGGTATTGGGTTTTCCTCCATGCGCCACCCACCTCGCCGGCGAAAACGGAACCCACAACGGGTCAACTCCACAACCACCTGCCCACTCCGCGAAACAAGCGTGCTCCGCGGAATCCTCTAACCCTATCTTCCTCTTCGACACTTCGCGCCAGCCACAAAAAGCCATACCGCGTCACCCAAGGATCACTGCCATCCGACACTCACCCCGACACGGTCTCCAATGCGTTTGAACAACCCTTCCTCGGCGGCTACTGGCACAAAAGGTCTTCTGAAACCAAGATCGCCAACTTCAAGTTTTTCGAAAATAAAGTTTTTCATCATTACAAAGGTTTTTGTCCATCTAACAAGAATTAGATAGCATGGCGGCCAGTCTACCCCGCCTCTACCGCCCCTCATCCCTTCCCGAGTGCTCCAAACGCACCTCGACACTGTCGAGGTACGTCTTCACCGATTTCATGAGATGGGCGACAGGAAAAATTCTACGCATGCGGCCTCCCGGAAAGAGGATACGGCCAGCGTCATCGGAACTATATCAAGCGATGCCGCTCATTTCCTGGAATATTCCCGCCGGAAGCGCATATCGCAGCAACGGCGCATGCCCCTCGTTCGTCATGCCGAGATATCCGCCGGCGGCCGTCACCACGGAAACAAGCTCTCCCGAATCATTAATGATCGGACCGCCGGACGTGCCGCCCTCGATCCGTTCTTCGGTCTTGATCCAGATATATGGCTGACCGGCCGTGCCGATCGTCGCCTTCCCCGATACCCAGGTTTTTTTATGAGAGTGGATCCGGATCCCGAACGCCCCCGCGTTTCGGCCATTCCATAGCGGGACCGGCGTGGTTCTTTCGATGAACGCTTCGTACGCCGCGATCCATTCCTCGTCATACGAATAGCGATCCAGCGGCCCGAGGACCGCGATGTCGGAAATCGATTCGATGAAGACCGGGGCAACGTTCAGCTTTTCGCCCCGGGCGGTCTCTACTTCGTAGAAGACGTGTTCTCCCAAGGTGATGCGCGCGCCCGTGTCGTTATCGTACTCGAGACAATGCGCGGCGGTCAGCAGGTACGCGCCCTCGACCAGCACACCCAGCCCGACCTTCTCGCTATCGCTTTGATAACCTCTGACCTTGACCGTGGCGGCGGCGACGTCGGAACGGATGTCTTCCCATGCGCGCCCCGCGCCCATCCGGCCAGCTACTTCCTCTGCTCCGCGGGCAACCGCACCGTCGCCACGCACCCTCCCCCGGGGGCATTCTCGAGCCGGACCGTTCCCCCGGCCTCGGCGATGATGCCCCTCGCGACGGGCAGCCCCATCCCGGTGCGGAACGTCTCGGGACGGGTGGTGAATCCTTCCTGGAAGACCTTTTCCTCGGAACCGGCGGGAATTCCCGGCCCCTTGTCCGCAATCGAGATCGTCCATCCGGCGTCGTCCCGGGAGACCCCGATCGAGATCGTTCCGCCCTTGTCCGGCATCGCGTCCGACGCGTTGAAAAGCAGCGCGAGGATCGCGAGGCCGAAATCGCGCCGGTCGCCCTGGATGAGGCCGGGAGGGTAGGCCGAGGGCAATTGGACGACGGTGCCGCTCCGTCCCAGGTCGTACCGGGCGAACAGGAGCAGTTCGGAGATCGTTTCCCCCGGGGCGAAGCACTCCCGTTCCGGGGAGTGCGGCCGCACGTGCTGCGAATACTGCTTGATCAGCGCCGCGATCTTCTCCCCCGCCGAGAGGATCTTCCCCGCGCTGTCCATCACCTTCTGGGGGTTGGATGCGGAGATCTGGATGATCTCGGAAAACCCGATGACCACGCTCAAGTGGTTATCGACCTCGTGGGCCACGCCCATCGCCATCCGCCCGAAAAGGGACAGTCGGTACTGCTCGATGAGCTTCCTGTCCATGTACGGCTCCCTTCAGATCTGCATGCCGAGGACGCCGCCGCGCCCCCGGCGCTTCGAATCGTACATCAGCCGGTCGGCGATGCCGAGGATCTGGTCCCTGTCGCCGGATTCCGGCCCGCAGACCGCGTACCCGATGCTGGCCGTGAAGGAGATGGCGTCCCCCCGGTCCACGTCCATGCGGATGGCGGCGATCCCCTCCGCGATGCGGCCCGCGATGACCGCGGCGGAGGAAAGGTCGGCTTCCGGAAGGATGACCGCGAATTCGTCCCCTCCGTACCGCGCCGCGATGTCCGTCTTGCGCAGGTGCGCCCCCAGCACCGCCGCGACCATCGCGAGCACCCGGTCCCCGGCGAGGTGCCCGTAGGTGTCGTTGATCTCCTTGAAGCCGTCGAGGTCCATCATGATGACGGCCATCGGGCGGTTGTACCGGCTCGCGCGCTCCAGTTCGATATTGAGCTTCTCGTGGAACGCCCCGTGGTTGTACAGGAGCGTCAGGGAGTCCTTTTCCGACAGCGACTTGACGAACCCGAACAGCTCCGCGTTCTCCATCGCGATCGCCAGGTAGGACGCCAGCACCCGCATCGTCGGGAGAAGCTCCGGCTTGAAGGCGTTCGGGTTCGTGTGATGCAGCATCAGCACGCCGATGCTCCTCCCCTTGGACTGCAGGGGGACGCACAGCAGCGACCGGACGTCCCGCCGCAGCCAGCCGAAATACTGGGCCTGCGGCGATTCGCTGACGTCGGGGACCCAGGCCGCCTCGCCGGAGAGGAACACCTTTCCCGCGATTCCCTCACCCGGCGAAAGGTCGGGCGGCGCGCTCTCCTTCGGGTCCCCCCCCGCCGACGCCTTCGCGACCAGCTTCTTCGTTTCCTCGTTGTACAGCATGATGCAAAAATCGTTCAGGTCGAGCCGCCGCATCACGCGCTCGGGGATGATCCGGTAGAGCTCCTCCGGGTCCAGGGTGCCGGCGATGGCGGTCGACACCTCCGCGATCGTCCGAAGGTACTGGACGCCGGATTCGAGGCTTGCCTGCGTCTCCTCGCGGGCGCGGATCGCGTCGCGCAGCGTCGACACGGACCGCTCCAGCCGGCCGGAGATCGCCTCCGCGAGAGGCTCCAGCGCGCCTTCGGCCTCCTTGAACGAGTCCCCGTCCCCGGCCGCCACCTCTTTCCGCAGACGCTCCACGGGACGGACCACGTACCACTCGAGCAGCAGGTAGCTGCCGAGCGCCAGGACCGCTTCCCCCGCCGCCGCGCCGGCGAAAAACATCCCGTTGCTCCCGCCGGCCCCGACCGTCAGCACGGCGATCAGGAGGGTGAGGGCGAAGATCCCTCCCCAGAAAAGCGAAAATATCGCACGCCATCCCTGCATGATGCAAAAGTTATCATGATTTCCCGCCGGGGGAACCTCGAATTTCCCGTGGATCAGAAGACCATTCCGATCGCGAAGCTCCATTCCCCGGAGGATTCCCCCGGGCGCCGGTCGAGCTTCCACCCGTAATCGAGGCTGATGGGGCCCACCGGGGTGATGTACCGCAGGCTGAGGCCCGCGCTTTCCCGGAGGTCGAATCCGTTCAGCGGGTCTCGCGACAGCCAGACGCTGCCGGCGTCCACGAACGTCGCGAACAGGAATCCGTAATCCAGCGGAAACCGCATTTCCGCGTTCAGGAGCAGCTGGTAGTTGCCGCCGGTCGGCGACCCGTCGTCCCCTTTGGGGCCGAGGGAATCCTGGGAGAATCCCCTGACCGTCGTCCGCCCCCCGGCGAAGAACCGCTTCTGGATCGGCACTTCGACGGTCGAGCCGTAGGGCAGGATGATCCCCGCGCGGGTGGAGAGGGCAAGCGAATTCCGCCGGACGACCGGATGGTAGTAGCTTGCCTGCCCGGTCAGCGACCAGTAGTTCACCTGGGAGCCCAACACCTCGGTGGCCAGCTCCGCGCCGCCCGAAAGGAACGTTCCCCGCTTCGGGTTGAAGGGATCGTCCCGGAAATCGAGGACCATGAGCGCCCGCACGCTGGCCAGGTTCGCCCGTCCCTTGTCCTCCTCGGAAATCACCGCCCCCGGATCGACGTCCAGCGTCTCGTCGATCGAGAACTCGTACTGGAGCGACAAGGTGGACCGCTCGAAGATCTTCTCCTGGATCCCCGCGATCAGCGCCGCCTGCCGGAGGGAGAAGCTGGGGCGTTCCTGGTACAGGTGGGAAGCGTTCAGCACGCCTTCCCACTTGTACCGGTTGCCGAAGACGTACGGCTCGCGCAGCTCCACCTGGTAATTCTGTTCCTTCTGTCCGACCATCGCGCGACCGGAGACGCTTCTCCCGAGGCCGTCGATGTTCTTCTCCTTCGCGTAGATCGACCCGCGCACGCCGGTCTCGGTCCCGTACCCGCCCCCGACCTCGACGTCGAGGAACATCGCCTCTTCGACGTCGACCACGAGATCGATCACCCCCCCGGAGGGTTCCTTGACGCGCTGCAGCCGCACGCTCTTGTACAATCCGGTCGCGTACACCGCCTGCTGGAACTTGAGCAGCTGCTCCTCGCCCGCGAAATCGCCGGATTTGATCGGGTTCTCCCGAAGCACGGCGGGGGCGCGGGTCAGGAGGTTCCCCCGCACGACCACGGACCCGAGCCGGTATCGCTGCCCCTCCGTGATCCGGAACCGCACCGCCACGTTGTCGGATTCCTTCTCGAAATCGATCGTCCCGTCGACGACCGCGTCCAGGAAACCCGCATTGCGGTATTTCACGGCGACGGCTTCCTGGTCGCGCTCCAGGCCGATGTAATCGACGAACTGCCCTTCCCTGTTCCGCATCGAGGAGAGAAGCTCCTGCCGCAGGAAGTGGTCGTTCCCCTCGAAAACGATCCTCCGGAGCCGGTACCTCGACCCCTCGTCGACCCGGACGACCTTGGTGATTCCCCCGTTCGCGTCCCACTGGTTGTCCACGCCGGCGACCCGCATCCGGACGTACCCCTGCGACTGGTAGTACCCGACGACGGATTTCATGTCCTGGCCCCATTCCTCGTCGTCGTACTTCCCGGACCCGCTGATCAAGTGGAACGTTCCCCTCTTCCGGGTGTTCATCTGCAGCAGGAGCGTCTTCTCCTCGACCGACCGGTTTCCCTCGAACCGGATCTTGTCGATGTATCCCGCAATCCCTTCCCGGACGGTCACCACCAGCGGGATGCTCCCGCCGCTTTCCTCCCCGACGGTCACATCCACCTGCGCCTGCAGGTACCCCTTCTCCGCGTAAAAGGCGCGGAGCCGTTCCTTCATGTCGTACGTCAAGGCCCACTCGGTCGTCTCCTCGGCCTCGTAGAGCCCCGACACCTTCGCCAGCTTTTCCGGGGTGAACCGGCGCAGCCCTTCCCAGCGGACTTCGTACCGTTTCCCCTGTTCGACGGCCACCCGCGGGCACATTTCCCCGCCTTCCTCGCACGGGGGGGAGGATTCATCTACATGGACGGTGAGATATCCGGCTTTCCGGTATTCCTCCCGGAGCTTCGGGATTCCCTTCTCCCACCGCTCGAAATCGAACGGGGCGCCGGCTTCCGCCCCGAGGATCTCCTCGAGGCGTTCCTTCTGGAACACGGAGGCCCCGGGCGCGTCGAGGGCCTTCACCGCGGCGGCCCGGCCCTCCTCCACGAAGATCCGGACCCTCCCCGTCCCGTTCGCGACGCTGCAGGACACCTCGATGTCCGCTTTCCCCTTCGTGAACCCTTTCCCGGCCATGAACGATTCCACCGCGCCCCGCGCTTCCGCGATGTCCTTCTCCGGCAGAGGCCCGCCCCTGCGCAGACGGGTCGCCGCGACGATCCGGGCCGCCGGAAGCGCCTTCTGCCCCACGACCTCGATCGATGAGACGACAGGGACCGCCCGCAGGAAGAACACCACTTCCGTCTTTCCGCCGTCCTCCCGGACATACGCCGTCACTTCGCGGAAGAGAGCCTTGCCGTGCAGCCGCTGGATGGATTCCCGCACCGCTTCCTGCGTCAACGGCTTCCCGGCCCGCACCGTCACCAGCCCGTAGAGCTCCTCGTAGGAAAGCTGATACGGGGACGGCGACCGGAAGGAGACGGACGAGACGATCGGCTCCCCCGCCCTCGCGACGAGAGGAAGCGCGAGGAATCCCGCGATCAAGAGGATGAAGAACCGGTTAATCCCTGCCATTCAACAGGTCCTTGAGGGATTGGAACCGGTATTTCACTTTCAGGTCACCGCTGACCTGCCCGGAAGTCTGGGTGGAGGGGCTTTGCCACCCCCCTTCGAGGTACAGGTGCTCGTGAAGACGGATTTCCCCGGAGGCGGAGGTCTCCGCGGAGGTCCCCACGCTCTGGGAGAAGGAAACGGAAAACCGGTCTTCGAACGACTTTTTGGCCACAAGCCGCGGCTCGAACGACTGGCTGTTCTCCGAGAAACCCGTCACGATGGTGAACTGGTCGAGCCCCACCGCGCCGCTGATCTTCTCGTCCACCCCTCCGAAGCTCCCGATGGCGATGGCCGCCCCTCCGGCGGGCCCGATGCTGCTCGAGGGCCCGGCCCCCGGGGTGAGAAGCGTCTGCGTCGTCACGCCGAAGGACAGGAGACTCACGATATCCGTCCGGCCCAGCGGCGGATCGGAGGAGAAGTCCACTTCGGGTTTTTCGAGGGTTCCGGTGACGAGCACGGCGATGTTGTAGTTCCCTTTCCGGGTCTCCGCCCGCGCGTCGAGGCGGGGGTTGTTCCTGCGAGGGTCCTGGAAATCCACGGTGACCCGTTTCAGCTCGTACCGGTTCCCGTAGAGTTCCACGTATCCCTCGTACACGTCGAAGGAGCCGAGGATGATCACGTTCTCGACGTCGCCCTGGACCTTGAACTCCCCGCTGGCGGTGGCGTCCGCCAGGTTGTTCTTGATCCGGATCGTCCGGTCCGCGACGACGTCGATGTCGAGCCGTATGCGGAAATCGGATTCCTCCCGGCGCGCGGAAACGTCCGACAGCCTCCGGCTGAAGTCGAGGAGCGCCTTTTCAAGGTACATGTTCTTGGTGTAGCGCGCGGACTGGATTTCGACGTCGCCCGTCACCAGCAGGTCCTTCACCGGCCCGAACAGCTCGACGTGCCCCTGCGCGACGGGACGCAGGTCCTGCGGGTACGGGTACCGCATGTCGAAGAAATCGACGGAAAAGTACATGCGCTGGCCGGCGTCGATCCCGAGGGGCACCTCGCCCCAGCCGTCGATGTACCCGCCGCCGCTCCGTCCCTCGAAATGCTCGAAGACGATCTTCTCCCGGCTTAAGACCGCTTCCGCCTTCAACCCTTCGAACTGCTGGGCGTACCCCTGGAACGAGAGGGTCCCGCCCTCCAGGCGCCCCGTCCCCACGATGATCGGGTCGGCCCGGTTCCCCGTGATCCGGACTTCGGCCGTCACGACCCCGTCGAGGCGGTCGAACACGCCGGGGACGACGAGCCGCACCAGCCCGGCGGGCAGCTTCCCGTCGATGCGGGCGTCGATGTCCCCTTCCCAGGACGTTTTCCCGGAGACCCGCACCGGAGAGCCGGCGGCGGTCAGGGTGCCCCCGTCCCAGCGGACGCCCTCCGCGTTCATCGTCGCGGCGATATCTTTCCCCGCGAGCTCCCAGCCGCCCTCGCGATAGGCGAGCGTATCGATCCGGATCGTCCCCGCCGTCCGGTCGACGGCCCGCAGCGCGCCCGCGATCCGGGTGCTCCCGCGGACCGACAGGTGGCGCTTATCGTCCCTGCGGCACGCCGTCCAGCGCTTCGCCGACGGAGAAAGGGCCTTCCAGCCGGAACCCGAAGGGCTCCCGCAGGGAGATCTCCCAGGCAAGGCGCGTGTCGGGACCGCCGGTGACCAGCTCCCCGGCGAGGACGTCCCTCTGCCGGCTCCCCGAGGCATGGAATTCCCGGAAACGCACCGCGCCGACGGCGGGCCCCTCGGCGGAAACCGAGCCGCGCAGGGCCGGGAACGCCTCCTGGACGTTCATTTTCCCTTCGGCCAGTTCCTCCAGGCGGACGACGCCTCCCGCCTCCGCCGACCACGTGCCCTCGGAAGCGATGTCCTGACGGCCCGCCGCGGCCAGCAGGAACGACGTGGGCAGGGCCTGCGCGGACAGGGAGACGGTTGCGGGCCATCCCCCTCCCCGCGTCACCTCGCCGGAAAGCGACATCCGGGGGGCGGCGGACCCGATGGCAAACCGGCCGGCGGCGGGCCCCAGGTTCCCTTCCGCATGGACATCCCCGATCCGGGCGGCCCCGACGGACAGCTCCTTCGACCTCGCCGTCACGCGCGGGAACTCCCACCCCTTCGGGCCTTGCCTCGCCTCGACCCGGGCGTCCACGACCCCCTCGAGGTTCCCGAAGCCGTTCCGCCTCAGAAGGGCGAGCGCCTGGGAGATCCTCAAACCCGCGATGTCCGCGGACGCTTCCGCGTCTTTCCCGGGGCTTCCTTTCGCGACGACGCGGACGACGCCGTCGCCGAACTTTCCCTCGCCTTGCCCCGTCCAGCGCGCCGCGGCGTTCGTTTCCGCGTATTCCCCCTCTACCTCGACGGATGTCAGCGGAATCCCGCGGACGACCATCTTCGCCGACCGCGCACTCCCCTGGAAATCGACCGTCCCCGGCGCGAGCCCGATCCGTCCGTCGGCCTCCGCCATGCCCTTCGACCCGTCGAGATATTCCCGGATGCCGCCGGGGTCCTTGCCCAGCGAGGCGAGAACGGAGGAAATCCATTTCCCGCTGTCGGCGAGGTCGATCTCCCTCGCGGAAACCGAGACGCTCGCCCGGGCCTTGCCCGGGTCCATGGGGGCGGTGACCGTGCCGACGGCGGTCACGTCGAACGAGTCCGTCGGGACATCGGCCGCGAAGTGGAGGGCGTCGGACGGAACGCCGTCGACTTTCACCGTCAAGGGAACCGGCGGAAGGGACCATGCCGCCAGCCCCTGGATCTCTAGAGAAGCGGTCGTCCGCAGGAGGTCCCAGGGACCCGACAGCTCCCATTCCCCCGTCATGCCCTTCCAGGAAACGGGGTACCGGAACCCGTATCCCTCCGCCCGCCCGGAAGGGACCTGCGCGGTCCCGCGAAGCCGCAGGGTGCGCCCGGCCGGCAGGATCTCGCCCTCCGCCAGGACCACGGCCTCCCCCGCCTGCAGGCGAGCCGATTCCAGGCGCAGCGTCCTGCCTCCCGAAAGCTCGGCGGATGCGCTCGCCTTGAGGGGAAGGCGGACCTTGAACCCGCCCTGGCCCCGCTCGGGCAACCGTTCCACTCCCCCGGGGAGGGCCAGCGAGGCGTCCCCCCGAAGGCGATCCGGGGTCCCGGAAACCGTCATCTCCAGGTCCGCCGTCCCGGCGAGCCGGAAAGGGACTCCGAGGTTCGCCCAGGGCAAGGCGGCCAGCGGGACGCGGCTGAACGCGGCCTTCACGTCCGCCCGGGACGATTCGACATCGTAGCTGCCGGAGGCATCGACGGCCCCGCCCAGGAGCTTGGCGCGGGCGTGATCGAGGCGCACCACCCGGCCTCTCGCCGACAGCGCCGCCTCGGCGTCCGGGACGGCGTTCCCGTAGAAATCCCCCCCGCGGAGGAGGATCCTCGCCTGCCCTTCCGGATTGTTCCAGGGACCGGCCGCGGAGGCCGAGAACTCGATCTTCCCGCGCTGGACCGCGTGCCGGACGAACGAGGCCCCCGGGTATCCGCCGGCGATCCATTTCGCGAGGTCGGCTTCCCCGGACGTTTTCCCTTCCAGCAGCCGCTTCTCCGTTTCGAGGAACCCGGAAAGGCGGACGCTGGAGGCGCCTCCCCACGCCCGGGCCTTGCGCACCTTCAGGACGCTTCCTTTGTGGACGAGTTCCGCTTCCAGGGAAGGAAAGGGCCAGGCGGCGATCCCCTCGCCCGGGATCGAGATCTCCCCCGCGGCCTGCGAGATGGACGCGTGGATCCGCCTGCCGAAAAAGCGCCCCTCGCGGACCCGCAATTCCTCCACGTGCGCCTTCATGCGGCGCACCGGCCCCAGCGGGCCCAGGAGCACCGATCCGTCGACGAAGAGGAATTCGGGGAGCCTGCCCCCTTCGCCGCCGCCGGAGGAGGAGATCTTCTCGTACAGCCCGCGGTTCCACTCTCCCGCCTCGATCCGGAAGTTCCTGACCCGAATGCGGGAAACCGGGATCTCCCCTTTCAGCAGGCGCAGCGGCGAGAGGGACACTTCCGTGTTCCCGGCGTGCGCCAGGAAACGGTTCGCGCCGGCGTCGCGCACCTCGAGATCGTCGAGCGACAGGTAGAAGTGAAGGATGTGGAACTTCAGCCCGCCGTGGCGGACATCCAATCCGTACCGCGCGGCCGCGGCGACGATCTCCCCTTCGGCCTTGCGCAGTCTCTCCGGGACCTCGATCGACAGCCGCCACCCGAACCATGCCAGGACAACGACGAGGATGCCGCCCCCGAACCACCCGATCCATCGCTTCGACATGAAGTAATTATAGAGGAAACGCCTCGAAAGCGAAGGGCTTCACCCCCGGAAGGAGAAAACCTTCGTTCGCTTCGAGGCATGGGAGGGAAATTGGAGCGGGCGACCGGATTCGAACCGGCGACGTTCAGCTTGGGAAGCTGACATTCTACCCCTGAATTACGCCCGCTCGCATTGGGGTACCATTACCACAAACCGGGCCGGGAATGCAACGGCGCCCGGTCCCCGTCAGGGCCTGTACCGTTTCACCCGGGCATCGACGTCGCGATATCCCGGGTACTCTTCCGCAAGGGCGATGAAGACCTTCCCGGCCTCGTCCTCCTTGCCTCCGCGCGACAAAAGAACCGCCTTATGATACCGAAGGTCGCGATGCTGCTCCGCCGTGATCGCCCCTCCGTCGAGCGCCTGGTCGAGGACCGCGACCGCGCCCTCCCCGTCTCCCGATTCCATGAGGGTGTCGGCGAGCATCGAGGAAGCCCCCACGACGAGCTCGGGCTTCTTCATCGACAGCCGGAACTCCTTCGCGGCCTCTTCGAGC
This sequence comes from uncultured bacterium, assembly GCA_963741515.1. Classification (GTDB taxonomy): domain Bacteria; phylum Desulfobacterota; class Deferrimicrobia; order Deferrimicrobiales; family Deferrimicrobiaceae; genus UBA2219. The sequence continues at coordinate 68,266 of CAVUIA010000003.1, read as the reverse complement.
AGCCCCATCTCCTTGTAGGCGATCCCGAGATTGTACCGGGTCTCGAGGTCCGAGTCGCCGATCTCCTCGTGGACCTTGGCCTGCAGTCTGCCCAGGGCGTCGCGGACGATGTCCGCCTCGTCGCCGGATTCCTCCTCCTTCTCCGCCGCCTTCGGGGGCGCGGAAGGCGTCTCCGCTTTCGGCTCCGGGGCCGGCTCCGCGGCTTTGGAGGCGGCTTCGGCGCGCTTCCGGACGACCTCGGCGAAGGAGAAAGCGCCCAGCTCCAGCGGGTTCCATCCCTCCCGGATCGACTTGAGGATCTCGCGCATCTCCGCGACGCGTTCCTTGTGCCCGTGCTCGTCCTCGTGGCGGATGACGCGCGTGAGAAGCGGGATGCCCTCGTCCGGCATCCCCACGGAGACCCAGAGGAACCCGCACGGTTCGAGGATGGACGCGTCCTTTTCGGCATGGGCGACCAGGCCGCGGAGACGTTCCGTGAACTCCGCGTACATGCCGGAAGAAACCGTGGTCGGGGCGGCCTTGCCCAGCTCGGACACGGCCTCCATCATCTTCTTCTGCCCGCGGAAGATGTCGGAGATGTAGAGATGGGGCAACGGGTTCCCGCGCATGTACTCCGCCATCTGGCGGAAGAAATCGAGCCGCTGGTCGTCGGACGTGAACCTTCCCGTGTCGACGGCGATCTTCCTCAGCTCGGTCTGGGCGTCCGCGGAAAGCCCCTCCGCGGCGAGGAGCCGGATGAGCCATTTCTGGAAGTCGTTGTTCTTCGGATCGTGCTTGAGCATCTGGCGCAGGACCGCGATCGCCTTGCCCGCGAACCCGTCCTTCTCGTAGATGACGGCGGCGCGGGCCAGCTGGTCGAGTCCCTCCACCACCTCGCCGGCGCGCATAAGGAAGATCCCGAGCTTCTGCCGGGCCTGGGGGTCGTTGGGCGCCGTCTGGACCTTGCGGGACAGCGATGCCCGGTCTTCGTCCTCTTGGGAAGAAAACGCTTTCTTAATGGAATCGAGGAATCCCACCCTGCCCCTCCGCTCCTATCCGTCCGGTTCCCTGTCCCGGCCGTTCCCTCGAGATCACGGACGATGCTTCTCGAGGAAATTCGTTGAAAGCCTCGCTTCGACGAAATCGGAATTCACCATGATCTTCTTGTGGAATGCCACCGTCGTGCGGACCCCTTCGATCCGGACCTCGTCGAGGGCGCGCCGCATCCGCATGATGGCGTCGTTTCGGTCCTCCCCGTGGACGATCAGCTTCCCGAGGAGGGAGTCGTACGTCGGGGGGACGGTGTATCCGGGATAGATCGCCGTGTCGACACGGACCCCGAACCCGCCCGGGAAGAGGCAGGAACTGATCGTCCCGGGAAACGGAAGGAAGGTCTCGGGGTCCTCGGCGTTGATGCGGACCTCGATGGCATGCCCCCGCTGCGTGATGTCCTCCTGCGCGTACCGGAGCTTCTTTCCGTCGGCGATCCGGATCTGCTCGCGGACGATGTCGATCCCCGTGATCATCTCCGTGACGGGATGCTCCACCTGGATCCGGGTGTTCATCTCGAGGAAATAGAACTCCCCGTCGGGGATGTACAGGAACTCGATGGTCCCGACGTTGTCGTATTTCACGGCCGACGCGGCGTCGATCGCCGCCTTCCACAGCCCTTTCCTCGCCCTCGCCGGAATCCCGGGGGCGGGGGCCTCCTCGATCAGCTTCTGGTGCCGCCGCTGCATGGAGCAGTCGCGGTCCCCAAGGTGGATGACGTTGCCGTGGCGGTCGCCCATGATCTGGACTTCCACGTGCCGTGCGGAGTCGAAATATTTCTCGATGTACACGTCGGGGACGCCGAAGGCGGAAAGCGCCTCCGACTGGGCCGTCAGGAAGGCGTTGATGAAGGAAGCGGGGCTGTGGACGATCTTCATCCCGCGGCCGCCGCCGCCCGCCGCCGCCTTGACGATCACGGGGAACCCGAGGTCTTTCGCGATGCGAAGGCCGTCGTCCTCTTCCGTGATCGCCTGTTCGCTTCCCGGCACGACCGGGACCTTGACTTTCTGCACCGCCCGCCGGGCGGCGATCTTGTCCCCCATCAGGCGGATGGCCTCCGGGGAGGGGCCGATGAACCTGACACCGTAGTTCTGGCAGATCTCCGCGAAGGCCGCGTTCTCCGCGAGGAAGCCGTAGCCGGGGTGGATCGCGTCGGCGTCGGTTATCTCTATCGCGGAGAGGATGGATGGGATGTTCAGGTAGCTTTCCGCGCTGGGGGGCGGGCCGATGCAGACGGACTGGTCGGCCATCTTCACGTGGAGCGCGTCCCGGTCGATCGTGGAGTGGACCGCCACCGTCTTTATCCCCATCTCGCGGCAGGAGCGGATGATCCGGACGGCGATTTCCCCCCGATTGGCGATGAGAACCTTGTGGATCATGCCGGTCCCTTACTCCGGGAGGATGTGGAACAGCGGCTGGCCGTACGCCACCGGCTGGGCGTTCTCCACGAGGATCGCGGCGATCGACCCGGTGGTGTCCGCCTCGATCTGGTTCATGATCTTCATCGCCTCGATGATGCAGAGGACCTGGCCCTTGACCACGTGGGTCCCCACTTCCACGAACGGCGCGGAATCGGGGGCCGGGGCGCGGTAGAACGTTCCGACGATGGGGGAAACGAGCTCCTTGTAGGCGGGCTTCGCCGCAGCCGCCTCGGCCGCCTTCGTCTCCGCCGCGTTCGGGAGCCGGTCGGGGGCCGGAGCGGGGCCCGGCTGGAACTGCGGGGCGTACAGCATGGGAGGCGCGCCGCGGCGCACCTTCAGGACCGTTTCCCCACGCCCGATCTCGAATTCGGTCACGTCGGATCCCTTCAACAGGTCCAGGATCTCCCGGATCTCCTTCAGGTTCATGGGAATCCCCTCACATCCTTTCGATGTAGGTGCCATCTCTCGTGTCCACCTTTATGACGTCCCCCTCGTTCAGGAACAGCGGAACGGAGACCACGGCCCCGGACTCGAGCTTCGCCGGTTTCGTCGCCCCGCTCACGGTGTCTCCCCGCACGCCGGGCTCGGTCTCGACGATCCGCAGATCGATGAAGGTCGGGATGTCGATGCCGATGGGCTCCCCCTTGTAGAAGAGGATCTTCACCGGAAGGTTTTCGATCAGATAGTTTCCCGCTTCCTCCACGTGGTCCTGGTCGAGGTAGATCTGTTCATAGGTCCGGGTGTCCATGAAATGGAACTGGTTCCCTTCCTTGTACATGAACTGCATGTCGCGGTCTTCCAGGTCGGGCTTTTCGACCTTGTCGCCGCTCCGGAACGTGTGCTCCAGGACCGCGCCCGTCTTCAGGTTCTTGAGCTTCGTCCGGACGAAAGCGCCGCCCTTCCCCGGCTTCACGTGCTGGAAGTAGACGATCACGTACGGCGCGCCGTCGAACTCGAGCTTCAGCCCGTTGCGGAAATCAGACGTGGTGTACATCCCTGTTCCCTTGCCCCCTCAGATCAATTGCTTTGCCGTCTTGGGAAGGAACGTGACCCGTTCGCAACCCGCACCGGTCACTTTCGCCGTATCCTCGAGGCGCACACCCCCGATGCCGGGAAGGTACAACCCGGGTTCGACGGTGACGACCATACCCTCTTCGAGGCTGTCCTTCGACCGGGGAGACAGCGAAGGGCGCTCGTGGATGTCGAGGCCCACCCCATGCCCGGTCGAATGAACAAAATACTTCAAATATCCCGACCGGTCCAGCGATTCCCGCACGCGGGAATCGACCTGCCGGCACGGGACCCCCGGACGGACGGCCGAAAGCCCGGCCTCCTGCGCCCTGCGGACCGCGTCGTACACCTTCCGCAGCGGCCCGCGCGGACTCGCCGGCAGGATCGTCACGGTCTCGTCGGAACAGTATCCCCCCTTCCTCGCGCCGAAATCGATGATCAGCGGCCCCTCCGCCCCGATCCGGTTCCCCGTCGGGGACGCGTGCGGCATGGCCGACCGGGCCCCGTCCGCGACGATCGGCGGGAAGGAAGGCCCTTCCGCCCCGCGACGCTTCATTTCCCGTTCCAGGTCCGCCGCCACGTCGCGCTCGGTTTTCCCCGCGACGCCGGCGGACAGCAGGGACAGCAGGGAAGCCGCGGCTGCGGCCGCCGCCGCTTCCATCGCCAGGATCTCCCCGGGCTCCTTCCTCATCCGGAGCGGCTCGACCAGGTCCTTCCCGGAAACCCAGCGGTCCGTCCCTCCGCGGGAAAATCTCCGGAACGATTCCAGCGACAGGAACGCGGCTTCGTAGCCGACGCGGCGCGAACGGGCCGACCGGAGCCGGCGGGCGACCTCCGCCCATTTCCCGTTCGTTATCACCACCTCCGCCCCCCGGACCTCGTCGCGGGCCTGGATATCATACCTCCCGTCGGTGAGGAGGAAATCTCCCCGCGACGTGACCAGCAGGGTGGCCTCGCTCCCCGTGAAGCCGGTCAGGTACCGGATGTTCGACATCCGCACGGCAAGGTAGGCGTCGAGGCGCCTTCGCCGCATGGACGCGTGGAGGCGGCCGAGACGCTCGTCACTTGCCGGCACGGCCCCCCCTCTCCCGCAGGACGTGCAGGAGCGCCTGGAGGGCCAGGACGTACCCGTAGCCGCCGATGCCGCAGATCCGCCCGACCACGATGTCTTCCACGAGCGACACCTTCCGGAATTCCTCCCGGCTCGAAGGGTTGGACAGATGCAGCTCGATGGCGGGCAAACCGGAATACAGGAGCGCGTCGCGGATGGAAACGCTGGTGTGGGTGTAGCCGGCGGGATTGATGACGATGCCGTCGACCTCTTCCCTCGCCCGCTGGAGCCGGTCGACGATCTCCCCCTCGTGGTTCGACTGGAAGAACGTCACCTCCGCCCCCTCCCGCCGGGCGGCGGCGGAAACGGCCTTGCGGATGCCCTCGAGGGTCTGCCCGCCGTAAACCGAAGGCTCCCGCTTCCCCAGGACGTTCAGGTTGGGGCCGTCGACGAAGAGGATCCGGGGGGAGGGTTTCACAGGATCTCCCGGGCCCGCCGGGCGGCCTGGCGAAGGAGGAACCGGCATCTCCCCGGAATGATCCCGCTCGACGTCACCACCGCGAGGAGGTAGCCGTCGGATACCCGCTGGACGAAGACGCGTCCCCGGTCGCCCGAGAAGAAGACTTCCTGCCCCTCGCCCAGCCCGTTTTCCGAGGCGATCCGGTCGGACTCGCGGAAGAGCTGCGCGGCCTCGGCGCACAAGGCGGACAGGTCCTGCGAATCGTCGGGGGCGTGCCACTCCTCGACCGTCAACCCGTCCGAACCCACGATCGCCCCCGACGTCACCGCGGGGTCCTTCCTGTAAATCTCTTCAATGATATCTCGAAAGGTCATACCCATACTCCTTCGCCGTCGATTCGAGGAATGCCCCGAGCGCGGACTCGACGGGGTCCTCCTTGCCGTGCGCCGCCATCCAGGCCCGCGCGCGTTCGTTGTCGGGATCTTCCACCAGGATCCGCCGGACGATCTTCCGCGCGGTCGCCCTCTCCCCCTGGGCCCAGTACAGATCGGCGAGGGTCACCGTCCAGACGGCGGCCGTGGGGACCTCATCGGCGGCGGCCGGCGCGGCCTGCGCCGATTCCTCTCCGGCCGGGGCCGCTTCCTCCGCGGCCGGGACCGCTTCGCCCTCTGCGGAAACCGCTACGTCCGGTGCCGGCGCCTCTTCTTCCGCGGCGGAGGACAGTTCCGCCGGAACCTCCGCCGGCGTCGCCGCGGCCCGGTCGGGGGAACGCAGCTCCTCGCCCTCCTCCCCGAGCGGGACGACCGCGTCGGCCACCCGGATTTGATAGGCGTCGTCGCCGAGCAGCACGCAGGTTCTCGAGCGGCAGCTTCGCCTGGGGAGACTCCGGATCGGCGGGCTCGGCGGGAAGCGATTTCTCGAGCTCCGCCGCGACCCGCTGCGCCGCGGGATCGGAAGGATCGCGCCCCAGGACTTCCTGGATCGCTTCCCAGGCGGCCGCCGCGTTCCCGGATTTCCAGTAGGCGTCGGCCAGGAGCGTGATCGCCCGGTTGTCCCTCGGGTTGTCCGCGACGCGCCGCTCGAGCGACTGCACGGTTTCCCGCATCTCTCCGGCCCCCGCCTCCCGCGCGGCGCCCTCGTTTCCCGCTGCGCGATCCCGGATCTCCGCCCGGATCCCCGGAAGCTCGCGGCGGATCTCCGACAGCGGGACGCGCCGGATCTCGCACGTGCCCGGCCGGACGATCAGCGGGAGATCGACGTCCGACACGACGCGCTTCTTGTCCATTCCCACGGCCGACGAGATCGATGCGAGAGGGATCCCCGGAACGTCCGGATCGAATCCCATTCCGCGCAGCAGCGACACGATCCCGTCCACCGTGTCCTCCCCGGTGACGCCGAGCCGCCGCCCCAGCACCGCCTCCCAGGCCAGCCCCATCGCGACGGCCTCCCCGTGCAGGAGACGGCCGTACCCGCCCGCATGCTCCAGCGCGTGGCCGATGGTGTGCCCCAGGTTCAGGATCTTCCTGACGGAGGTTTCCCGTTCGTCCTTCTCCACCACGGAGACCTTGAACGCGACGGCGCGCCGGACGAGCCACCTCCAATCGTCCCCGCCGAAGGACTTCCACCGTTTTCCTTGCTCCAGGAGACGCTCCCACAGCTCAGCGTCCCCCGCAAGGCCGCTCTTGACGACCTCGGCCAGCCCCGCCCGCAGGTTCCGGTCGTCGAGGGTGATGAGGAAGTTGTCGTCGATGAACACGGCCCGCGGCTGGTGGAACGCTCCGGCCAGGTTCTTTCCCTCCGGCAGGTTGAACCCGGTCTTGCCGCCGACGCTGCTGTCCACCTGGGCGAGAAGCGTCGTGGGAACCTGGATGAAGGAAACGCCGCGCAGGAAGGTGGCGGCGGCGAAGCCGGCGAGGTCGCCGATCACCCCGCCGCCGAACGCGACGACGACCGAATCCCTGCCGGCGTTCCCCTCGGCCAGGAATTCGTAGATCCTTCCGACGGCGGAGAGGGTCTTGTACTCTTCTCCCGCGGGAAGGATCAGCAGATCGTGGGGGCTCCCGCCGAGCCAGCGGCGGATGTCGTCGCCGTAGATGGAAGCGACGTTCCGGTCCGTCACCACGTGGATCGATTTCCCCGGGTGGAACCGGCGGATCCACTCCATTATGGCGGGGTAGATGTTCCGGTCGAAGAAGATGTCGTATGAACGGTCGCCCAGGGTGACCGTCAGCGTTTCGGGGGTCACGTGCCGCCGCCCTCCGTTGTCTTGAGCAACTCGATGATCCGCCTCGCGATTTCTTTCACCGTGAGCCCGTCGGTGGAAACGGTGAGGTCGGCCTGGCGGTATTCCGGCTCTCTCCGGCCGAGAAGGCCCCTTACGATGCTTTCCCGGTCGGCGCCCTGCAGCAACGGCCGCTTCGTGTCCTTCGCGAGACGGCGGAGGAGCGTGTCGGCGTTCGCCTCGAGGTACACGACCGGGCCGTACGCCTTCATCAATTTCCGGTTTTCCTCGTCGAGGAACGCCCCGCCCCCGGCGGCCACCACCCGCCCCTTCACGGCGAGGATCTCCCGCAGCGCGGCCTTTTCCAGCTTGCGGAAAGCCGGCTCCCCCTCTTCCGCGAAAAGAACCCGGATCTCGCGCCCGGTCTTCCTCTCGGTCCATGCGTCCGCATCGACGAACTCGGCGCCGGTCCTGCGCGCCAGCTCCCGGCCGACCGAGCTCTTTCCCGATCCCATGAACCCGACGAGGACGATCCCCGGAACGCCGCCGGCCGCGGTCATCTTCCGCAGATGCGCTCGAGGTAATTTGTGTAATTATAAAGGATATCCGGCAACGCATCCCCCCCGAATTTTTCCAGGAAGGCATCCGCCAGGACGATGCCGACCATCGCCTCGGCCACCACGGCGGCCGCGGGAACGGCGCAAACGTCGCCGCGCTCCGTGTGGGCCGCGGCGGCCCTCCAACTCCCCAGGGTGACCGTGCGCAGGGGCGACGACTGCGTCGGGATCGGTTTCATCGAGGCCCGCGCCACCAGCGGCTCCCCGTTCGTCATCCCGCCTTCCAGTCCCCCGGCGCGGTTCGTTTCCCTGTGGAACGGCAACGCGTGTTTCCCCAGGAGAAGGTTCCGCCCGGAGGCCCCGGGGAATACCTCGTCGAGCGCCTCTCTTCCGGGCAGGGCGGCAAGACCGCATCCGCCTCCCACCTCTACGCCCTTTATCGCGGGGATGCTCATCAGCGCCTGGCCGAGCCTGCCGTCGAGACGCCTGTCCCACGCGACGCAGGAACCGAGCCCCGGCGGGACGCCCGTCGCGATCACCTCCACGACGCCCCCGGCGGTGGTCCCCGCTTCCTTCAGTTCGTCGATCCACCGGATGGCCGCCGCTTCCGTGCCGGGATCCGCCATCCGCAGCGGGCTCGACTGGGCGCCCGCGGCCTTTTGCGCGTTCCCTTCCGCCTCCGCCGGAACCCGGAATTTGCCGATGGAGATCACGTGGCAGACGACGGCCACTCCGAGCTCCCCCAGAAGCCGTTTCGCCAACGCTCCCGCCATCACCCTGGCCGCGGTTTCCCGGGCGCTGGCCCGCTCCAGCACGCTTCGGACATCGCCGTGACCGTACTTCAGGGCTCCGGCCAGGTCCGCATGGCCCGGGCGGACCGTGTCGAGCGGCTCGACGCCCGCGCCCTCGCCGTCCTGCGCCATCTTTTCGCGCCAGTTCTCCCAGTCGAGGTTCCGCAGCATCAACGCGACGGGACCGCCGAGGGTCTTCCCGAACCGCACGCCGGAGAGAATCTCGACCCGGTCCTTCTCTATCTCCATCCGGCCGCCGCGGCCGTGCCCGGCCTGCCTGCGGCCCAGCTCGCGATCCACGTCTTCCGCGCGGACCGCGAGGCCGGCCGGCAACCCCTCCACGATCGCCACCAGGGCGGGCCCGTGGGTCTCGCCGGCGGTATGGAACGTCAGTCGCGCGATCTCTTTCCGCCTCCTCCAGGAATGGAAAAGGGCACCCGGATCCGACGCCCGGGTGCCCTTTGATCCGCTTGAATCCCGACCCGGACTAGAGAGCCTTCGCCTGGATCGGTTCCGCCTTCAGGATCTTCGGCGTGATGAAGATCAGCAGTTCGCGGTTTCTCGCCGTATTCGTGTCTTTCCTGAACAGATACCCGAGGATCGGGATCTTCGAAAGCCACGGCAGCCCGGACTGGTTTTCCGTCCGCGAAATCTGGAGGATCCCGCCGATGACCGTCGTCTCGCCGTCGCCGATCAGGACTTCCGTCGTGGCTTTTTTCTTGTTGATGGCCGGCTGCCCCGTGGCGCTCGTCTCTCCCTGCGAGTCGTTCTTCGCTTCGAGTTTCATGGACACGCGCCCGTCGGGGGTGATATGCGGCGTCACCTTGAGGCTCAGGGTCGCGTCGATGAACTGGGTGTTCGTCCCGGAGGCGGACACCGTCGAATACGGGATCTGGGTGCCCTGCTCGATCGTCGCCTCCTTGTTGTCGACCGTCACCACCTTGGGCGAGGAAACGATCTTCGCCTTCCCCGAGGACTCGAGGGCCGACAGCGCCAGGTCGAGGCGGAGGTTGTCCCTCAAGATGCCGAAGGCGATGCCGCCGCCGGAGCCCGCGCCGATGGCCGCGGGCAGGTTGACCGCGTAGTTCGGGCGCCGGAGCGGAGGGGGAGAACGGGGTGGTGGTCGTCGAGTTGATCGCCCCCGAGTTGTATGCGGATCCGGTGGTCGTCTGGGTGCCCGACATGCCGTACTGCGTGCCGCCGGATTGTCCTCTGTAACTGCCGCCCCACTGGACGCCCAGCTCCCGGGTGAAGGTCGTGTCGACCTCGACGATTCTCGCCTCGATCAGCACCTGCGGGGTCGCCGTGTCGAGCCGGGCGACAAGCTCCTTGAGCTTCTCGATGTTCTGCGGAAGGTCGCGGATGATCAGCACGTTCGTGCGGTCGTCGCTGTCGAGCTTCGCGAACTTGGAAACCTGCGGCTTGATCTTGCCCAGCAGTTCGGACGACTTGGAGTAGCTCACGGGGATGGTGTCGAACACCGCCTCCCGCAGCGTCCGGGACTCCTCTTCGCGGGCGATCGCCTCGACCTTCGACATCTCGATCGACTTCTGGGCGTTCAGCCGGTCCTGCTCTTCCTTCTGGATCGATGCGGTGGGGGCGATCCGCAGAATGTTCCCCTCCTGCACCGCTCCGAGTCCCTTCGAGCGAAGGATGATGTCGAGCGCCTGGTCCCAGGGCACATTGATCAGCCGGAGGGTGACCCTGCCCTTGACCTCGTCGGTCGTGATGACGTTGAGGTTGCTCACGTCGGCGATGAGTCCTGAAGATGTTCGACAGCTCCGCGTCCTTGAAATCCAGCGAGATCCGCTGGCCCTTGTACTTGCGTTCGGAATCGGTGACGCTCGTCAGGAAACCCCACTGCTGCGCTCCCTGCGCGGCTCCGCCGTTCGCGGCGGCCTCTTCCCTGGCCCCCGCGGGCTTCGCTACCGCCCGCGCGACCAGTTCGCTGCCGGCGGCGCCCGGGGCCTTGGCGAACGACACGACGACGGCGTCCCCCTTCTTGTCCACCGTGTAGACGGATCCCGGCGCGAACGTCACGGCGACGGATGCCGCCTTCTTCCCGGCGGAGGGGACGATCACCTTGACGGGGATTTCGAATTTGCCGGCGTCGATCTGGCGGAGGAGCGACTTCTCGACAGAGGCTCCCGGGAACGTCAGCGTCACGCTGTTCCCCGCCCTGGACACCTGGTATGACGGCTCTCCCGAGGTCGTGATGACCACGTTCGACGCGTCGGGAAGATCCTCGAGGTCGATGCCGACGACGGCGACACCCGACGGAGCCGCTTTTTCGCCCTGCAGGCGGTCCGTGCTGGTGACCTTCTCCTCGGAGCCTCCGCCCACGGCCAGGATCAACCCGTTCTTGTCGGTGTTCACCATGAACGGCAGCGGCTTGTCGCCGGGGGTTTCCACCACCATCCGGACCTTGCCGTCCTGAGAGGAAACCTTCACCCCCTTGACCTGCGGCGTATCGACATTTATCTCGGAGGCGACCGTTCCCTGGGCCACTCCCCAGATGTCGATCACGATCCGGAACGGATCGTTCGTCTTGAAGGAGTTGTAGTTCCCGATGGCCCCTTCGATCACCGCCTGGACCGTGGTGTTGTAGGGGGTCTTCGAGACCACCAGCTCCTTCATCTTTGCGCCGGCAGGCTCCGCGGCGAAAACAGGCGACGCGATCAGGAGGCAGGCCAGTGTCAGCGCCGCCATCCCCTGCATGACGCGGGGCCGGAAGATGCGGCCCGAGAGCCGTAACGGGGTAATCATTGGTTCCCTCCTGCCGTTGTGAGCTGCAACACGCTCTCCCTGGACACCGTTTTCCCGTCGGCGGCCGGGAATTCTTCCTTCACCGTGATTTCCTTGTCCGTGATCCGGGTCACCACTCCTCCGGAACGCCCGATGCGGTTCCCCACGAGGACCGTGTACCCTTTCCCTTCGGCGTCCTCGACAAGGGCCGACGCCCCGCTCTTGCCCCAGATCGCTCCGACCATCTTCAGTTCGCCCAGCTCGTACCGCTGCAGCGGCGGCAGGGCCGACCGGTTTTCCTTCTGTTTCTCGGCTTCGTTCGTCACGAACGAAACGAAGGGGTCGCGCTTCCCCTCGGGCGAGTAGGCGGGCTTCGCCTGGACTTCGGGCTTCTTCTCCTCCGCCGCGGCTTTCGGGGGAGGCGCCGCTCCCGGCTGCGGGGCCATCTTCTTCACCACGGGCCCGGGAGGGGGTGCCTCCTGCTTGGAGCATCCTGACACCCCGGCCAGAAGGGCCGTGGCGGCGACAAGCGCGACGAACGCGCGGAACATCGAGGGACCGAGGGTCATTTTGCCTTCCCCTTGTCTGCCGGTTTCTTGGGATCCGTCGGGGGTGGCCCTTCCAGGAAGCGGTAGGTCGTTGCCGTGCAGGCGACGGAAGAGCGGACGGCGGTCCCGCTTGCCGTCCTGGGGCTCGTGAAGACGATATTCGAGAGGTTCACGATCCGGGGATAGTGGCTCACCTTGTCCGCGAACCGGGCGAAGCTGTGGTAATCCCCGTTGACCACGATCGACACGGGAATTTCCGCGTAGAAATCTTTCCTCGCCTCCCCGGCGGGGGCGAACTTCAGGAAATCGAGCCCCGATTCCTTCCCCAGGTCGGAGACGTTCTTCAGCAGGGAGGGGATCTCCGCGGAGTTCGGCAGCTGCTCCAGGAGGAGGGACAACTGCCCTTCCAGCCTCTGGACTTCCGCCCGGAAGGATTGCAGGTTCCCCGCGATCACTTCCTGCTCCTTGATCTTGGCCCGCAGGGAGGTCAACTGGGTCTCGAGCGCGTTGATCTTGACGGAGGCTTCCTTGTAATAAAGGTAATAGTATCCGACGATGACTAACGCGGAGAAAAGGACCGCCAGCAGGACCTTTTGCTTGGTCGGTATCTTGGAGAGGTCGTCCAGTTTCAGCGCCATTCGTTCCCTCTCTGTTCCGGCCGCCGGATCAGTCGGCGGCCTGGAACGTCAGGTTGTACCGCACGAGCTTCGTGTTCAACACCGGGGTCTGGTCCGCCGATCCCAGCACCACGTCCTTGAAGCGTCCCGTCTGCACCAGGGCCGTCATGAAGTTGGCGACCGTGTTGTTGTTCAACGCCACACCGGCGACCGTGATCCTTTCCCCCCTGATTTCGAGCTTGTCGATCCAGCACTTCTCGGGGATGGCCGCCGACAGCGCTTCGAAGTGCCTGACGGGCCCGGTCCGGTTCTTCTGGAGGCTGGAGATGATGTCGACCTTCTTCTGGAGCTCGGCCTTCCGGGCCTTGAACTTCTCCACCTCGCCGATCTCTTTGCTCAACCGCGCGACATCGGCATTGGCCTGCCGGATGTCCTGTTCGAGCGTCTTGATCTTTCCTGTGACCGTGGTGTGGAAGTACAGCGTTCCCAGCAACACGACCAGGGGTGCGAGGAGGAATGCGAACCCCACATTGAGTTCGCGACGCTTCTTCCGTTTCCCCCGGATGAGATTGATCCGGATCATCCGTGACCCTCCAGGTTCCGCAGCGCAAGCCCGACCGCCACCGTTGCGGAGGTGTTGAATTGGGAAACCACGGCGGGATCGACGGTCTTTTCGTCGATCGACAACCCTTGGATCGGATCGAAGATCTCGACGCCGACCCCGATCTTTTCGGCGAGGATCTCTTTCAGGAAGGTCGATTTCGCGGCCCCGCCCGTCAGGTAGACCTTGGTCACCAACCGGTCGGGGTACGTCGCGGAGAAGAAGTTATAGGACCTTTGCGCTTCCGTCGCGAGCAGGTTGGACACCACCTTCATGATCTCTTCCAGCTTGGCGGCGCGCTCCCCCGGGTCTTTCTTCCCGATCTTGTACTCCTCGGCCGTCTCGTAGCTCACCGCGATCTGCTTCTGGATCTCCGAGGTGTACATCCCCCCGCCCATGGGGACGTCGCGCGTGAACAGCGGCACCCCCGCGTGGAGGACGTTGATGTTCATGAACGAGGCGCCGACGTTCACCACCATCGGGACCTGCTCCTCGGAAACCGGATGGGTCAGCTCGAAGGCGTTCCCGGCCGCGAGGGAGTCGATGTCGACGATGCGGGGAACCAGCCCCGCCTCCTTCACGACCGAGATGTAGTCGTTGATCAGGTCGGTCTTCGCCGCGACCAGGAGGACGTCCATCTTCGTCGGGTCGTCCTTCAGCGGGCCGATGACCTGGAAGTCGATCTTGACGTCCTTGATGTCGAACGGGATGTACTGCTCCACCTCCCACTGGATCGATTCTTCCAGCTCCTCGGCCGTGGTGGTGGCGAGCTGCACCTTCTTGATGATGACCGAATGCCCCGAAAGGGAGATGGCGACTTCCTTCTCGTGGACCTTGAGCTCCCGCATCGCGGTCTGGATCCCCTCGACGACCGCGGCGTGATCCATGATGGCGCCGTCGACGATGGAGTCCGCGGGGAGCGGAAAGACGCCGAACTTCCGCAGCCGGTTCTCGACGCCGATACCCTTCACGTGGGCCATCTTGACCGAGCTCGACCCGATGTCCAGACCGATCACCTCTTTGCTGCCGAACAGACCCATCGCTCCCCCCGCGCCCTTCCGCCTATGGCTTGAACACCTTGTCCCTGTCGGACAGCTTCAAGCCAAGCGAAAGGATGATCTTTCGCTTGGTATCCATGCGGCACGTCAGACCCTTTTCCACCCGGTCGATGGTCAAGACGGACAGCTTGGCGCGACGCGCCAGTTCCGCCTTGCTCATCAGTAGCCCTTCTCTGATTTTTCGGACATTGTTCGCTTCAACTTTAGGTTTTTCTTTTTCCAAGCTTCCCAAGGTCGTCACCCCTGTGGGCATCCTTATTCTTGACATCTAAACATTTGTTTTCAAGCAAAATAATAACCCTCCTATAATAACTGTCAAGATATTTTCAACTATCATATATTGACGTATAATTATGCTAAATTTCACTCCCTAGATTCCGTACTCCTTCGCCTTGTACAGCAGGGCGGGATGGCTGATCCCGAGCAGCTCCGCCGCCTTGGGCTTGCTGCCCCCGCTGCGCTCCAGCGCCATCCGGATCAGCTGGCGCTCCAGCTCCCTCACCGCGCCTTTCAGGTCCGGCCGCTCCGGAGACACGGGAATCCGGATCCCGTGGGAAAGGGCCGCGTCCTGCCCGCGTCCGCCCGCGCCGCCGGATTTCCAGACCGCCATCAGGCCGTCCCTCGATATCTCCCGGTCGCCGCCGAGAAGGGAGCACCGCTCCATCAGGTTCTTCAGCTCCCGGACGTTCCCGCGCCAGTCGTGGCTCCCCAGGACCGCCAGCGCCTCCGCGGAAAGGGTCATCCCCGCCTTCCCGTACTTGGCGCAGTAATGCGTCAGGAAATGGCGGGACAGGAAGGGGATGTCCGCGGGCCGTTCCCGCAGGGGAGGCACGTGAAGCCGGATCACGTTCAGCCGGTAGAACAGGTCTTCCCGGAACCGCCCGGCGGTCACTTCGCCCTCGAGCTCGCGCGCGGTGGCGGCCACCAGGCGCACGTCGACCCGCCGCGTTTCCGTGTCGCCCAGTCTCCGGATCTCCCCGTCCTGGAGGAACCGGAGGAGCTTGGTCTGCAGCGACAGCGGCAGCTCGCCGATTTCGTCCAAAAACAGGGTCCCGTGGTTCGCCTCCTCGATCAGCCCCGCCCGGTCCTTCCTGGCCTCGGTGAACGCGCCCTTGCGGTATCCGAACAGTTCGCTTTCCAGGAGGGTTTCGGGAATCGCCCCGCAGTTGATGGCGACGAACGGCTTCCCCCTCCGGCGCCCCCCGAAATGGAGGTGGCGCGCGACGAGCTCCTTCCCCGTGCCGCTTTCCCCGGTCACGAGGACCGTCGCGTCGTAGTCCTTGACCTTCTCCGCCGTCCGGACCGTCTCCTCCATCGCGGGGTCCGCGTACAGCAGCTCTTCCGGCCGGGCCGCCTTCTCGATCTCCTTCCGCAGGAACTCGTTCTCCGTCCTCAACCGCTCCCGCTCGGACGCCTTCCGCAGGGTCAGCAGTATCTCGTCGCTCATGAACGGCTTGGAGACGTAGTCGTAGGCGCCCAGCTTCATCGCCTCGACCGCCGTGTCCACCGTCCCGAAGGCCGACATCATGATCACCGTCCCGGGAATCCCCTTCGCCGTGATCTCCTTGAGCAGGTCGAGCCCCCCCATGACGGGCATCCGCAGGTCGCACAGGATGAAGTCGAACCGCTCCGCCTCGAGGGCCCGCAAGGCCACCCGGCCGTCCTCCGCCTCCCGGACCTCGTATCCTTCCGCGGAGAGGATCCTTCCCACGGCGTCCCTCAAGGAAGCCTCGTCGTCGACCACCAGGATGCGGTCAGCCATTTCCCTGCGCCCCTTCCTTCCTCGCCGGCGGCAGGATGACGGTGAAGGTCGTCCCTTTCCCCGCCCCGCTCTCGACCCGGATCTCGCCCCCCGCGCCTTCGACGATCGTCCTCGACACCGACAGCCCGAGCCCCGTCCCCTTCCCGGGCTCCTTGGTCGTGAAGAACGGATCGAAGACCAGCGGAAGGTCCGCCGCCGGGATCCCGCCGCCCGTGTCGGCGACGGAGACCGCCACGCCGCGTCCGGCGTCGCTTCCGCCGCTCCGCAGGAACCCGGCGTCCATCCCTTGAGGGTCGGTCGCCCTGCGCTGCAGCGCCTTTCCCGCGGCCGGGTTCCAGTTTTCCATCGTCCATGTCCGCACCGTCAACAGCCCTTTCCCCCCCATGGCGTCCACCGCGTTGAGCACGAGGTTCAGGAGAACCTGGCGGAAACGGTCCTCGAGGATCGCCGCGGCGGGGACCTCGGCGCAATCGAGTGCGACCTCCACCTCCCGGAAGAGGTCGCGAAAGGAGACCATCTCGATCGTGTTGCGCACGACGGCGTTGATGTCCGTGGCGCCTTCCCGGCCCCCGCCGGTAGAGGCGACGGAAAGCAGGCCGTGCACGATCTGCTCGATCTTGCGGGTTTCCCCGATCACCTTGCCGAGGCACTCTTCCGATTCCTCCCGCCCCGGCCGATGCCGCAGCAGATGCTCGGCGTAGGCCCGGATCGCCATCAGCGGGCTTCCCACTTCGTGCGCCACCCCGGCGGCCAGGCGGCCGACGGTGGCCAGCTTCTCCGAGCGGGCCATCTCCTGCCCGGAACGGCGAAGGCGCTCCTGGGCCTCGAGGATCCCGTCGACCATCTTGTTGAACGAGGAGGCGAGCTGGTCCAGCTCGCTCCCCGCGCCGCCCTCGGCGCGGGTCGCGTAATCTCCCGCGGCGATCCGTTCCGAGGTGGATGCGAGCCGGCGTATCGGCGAGATCACGATGCGGTTCAGGAGGAACCCGCCGAACAGGACCAGGACCGCCACGTCGATCGCCGCGAGCACCAGCGTGACGTTCATCAGGGTGCGGACCTCGTCGGCGATCCCCGGAGAGTGGAACCGGACGCGGATCCCCCGCGGGGCATCGACGCCGTCCCGCGCGGCGACGGACGCGGGAGGCGAGAACGGCAGCGTCACGTCCACCGTGGGATAGATCGGCAGCAGCGGGAAGACCTTCTCCCCGACGGGGACCACCACGGGCCGCCCTTCCGCCGGGCCTTCCTT
Organism: uncultured bacterium; assembly: GCA_963741515.1. Classification (GTDB taxonomy): domain Bacteria; phylum Desulfobacterota; class Deferrimicrobia; order Deferrimicrobiales; family Deferrimicrobiaceae; genus UBA2219. Next base: position 51,145 of record CAVUIA010000003.1, on the reverse strand, counting down.
CAGGAGGGTGATTCCCCTTATGTACGGAGAGAGGGCGCCGGAATAGACGACGTCTTTTTCCATCGCCCGCCGGACCACCTCGGCGACCGACACGCCCGCCTCGACGTGGCGGCGCTCCAGGGCGACCTCGATGACCTTCAGGGCGAAGACGGCGAGCAGCGCGAGCGAGGCGGTGGCGACCAGCGCGAGCTGGATCAGCACGCCGGCGCGGATCGAAAGCGGTTTCCGCAAACCCGGCCATCCGGCGGATGTTCCGATTGACTCGTGAGTCACGCAACGTAGAATATCAAAAACGCATCGGGGAGGCGACTTTGGCGCAAGAGGAAAACCGTCGCCGTACGAGGCTGGTCGACCGTCCGTTCCAGTTCGGGCTGGCGTTCCGGCTCATCCTGGTGATGACCGTCCTCTTCGTCACGGGGCTCGTGCTGGTGTTCGCCCCCTCCATCTTCGTCCTCGCGACCACGCAAGACATCGAATCGCTCGAACCCGCCGCGCAGGAACTGCTCGTCCTCCACAAGCGGATCTGGCCGGCGGCGCTCCTGTCGTTCGGAGGGCTGTTCGTGTATGTCCTCATCTTCTCCAACCGCATCGCGGGGCCTCTCTACCGGATCGACGCGGTGCTGCGCCAGTTTTTGAAGGACGAATACCCGGAGAAGATCACGTTCCGCGACAAGGATTGCTTTCAGCCCACGGCGGAACTGCTCACGGAGCTGTCCGGCAAGCTCGCCGGGAGGAAAACCAGGCCATGACCGCTTCCGGCTTCCCTCCGCCCCGCCCTTCCCGGCGCGTTTTCCCTCCGGCCGAAGGTTCGCGCGGCTTCACCCTTCTGGAGCTCCTGATCGTCGTCGCGATCATCGGGATCCTCGCCACCATCGCCGTCTACGGATATCGCCAGATGATGGACAAGGCGCGCATGACGCAGGCGCAGGTCGCCCTGAAGCATCTGCACAAGAGCGAGGAGATCATCTTCGGGGACGTCGGCCAATACTCCACGAACGTCAGCGACCTGGGCTACGATCCGCTGAAGTACCCCTTTTACGTGATCACGGTGACCTTGGACAACACGGGGAAGGATTACTACGGATTGGCGATGGGCGTCGGCCAGATGCTGGGGGACTGCTGGTACATCACCAAGACCGGGGAGCCGACGCATTGCGACAACTCCACGTTCAAATATAAGTGAAGATCCTCCTCCAGAACCATTCTCCCAGGTAACGGGCCAGCAGGGCGGCGACGCACAGGAAAGGCCCGAAGGGGATGGCCGTCTTGAGCCCCTCCCCTCCCTTTCGCATCGCGGCCAGCCCGCCACCCACGCCGAGGACCGACCCGAGGAATATCGTCAGGGCCGCGCCGCGCCACCCGAGGAACGCGCCGATCATCGCCATCAGCTTGATGTCGCCTCCCCCCATCCCCTCGACCCCGCGGGCCTTCTCGTAAACGAAAGCGGTGGCGTAAAGGGCGCCGCCTCCGAGGAACGCCCCCAGCAGGCTTCTTTTCCAATCCCCGCCGGGAAGGAAGGAAAGGAGCAGCCCCGCGGCGAGGCCGCCGAGGGAAAGCTCGTCGGGGATGATCCTGTGGTCGATGTCGATGAAGGCGATCGGCACGAGAAGGGAAAAGAACAGGAGATCGCGGAACATCTCCCAGCCGTTTCCGGCATGCCACGCGATGGCCGCGAAACCGACGGCCGTCAACGCCTCCACCAGCGGGTACCGGGGGGAAATCGGGCCGCCGCAGCCGGCGCATTTCCCCCGCAGAAGCAGGAACCCGAGGATGGGGATGTTCTCCCGCGGCCGGATCGGCCGGCCGCACGACGGGCAGCGGGATGCCGGGAAAACGATCGACTCTCCCCGGGGCAGGCGGTGGACGACCACGTTCAGGAAGCTGCCGATGCAGGCTCCCGCGAGAAACAGGAATCCGATCCCCAGGGGAGTCATTTCCTACTTGAAATCCTTCCGGGCGAAGAGAAGGCAGGAAAGGAACAGCACGCACGCGGAATAGCAGACCAGGTACCCCGCCGCCCACCCGAGGACCGCCGCCGACCGCACCCCCCCGTAGGCCACCTCGTTCTTCCAGTTGAAGATCTCGAGGTTCGGCAGGAGGTAGAACAGCGCGCGCCCCCCCACCCGGACCGTCAGCATGGTCGACTGGTCCGCGATGGAATGGAGGTAGCCGGTCAGGTGGCCCAGGAGGAACAGGGAGATCGTGAAGATGGCGCTCAGGACCGGCGTGGTGAACGTGGAGAAGAAGGTGGCGAGGCAGGTCAGCAGGACCAGCTCCATGTAGATCCCCACGGAGGCGATGAGGATGCCGGGCTCCGCCCTCCCGCCGAACTCGTACGCCATGTGGACGACGAACAGCACCGCCGCCATCGCCAGCGTCGTCAGCGCCAGGGTGATGCTCAAGCCCAGCGCCTTTCCGAGGATGAACTCGTGGCGCCGCACCGGCTTGGACAGGATGAGGTAGATGGTCTTGCGGTCCACCTCGTTGCTGATCAGCGTGATCCCGAGAAAGATCGCCATGACGACGCCGAACACGTGGATGCTGGCCAGCCCCACATCGGCGATGATGCGGGCGAAGTCGCCGACGGAGAGGTCGGCCAGGAAGAAGGTCATCCCGATGACGAAGAGGGCGAAGGCCAGGATGGCGTAGAGGATCTTGTTCCGGATCGTTTCCCGGAAGGTGTTGGAAGCGATGGAGAGCACTCTTCGGATCATGCTACGATGCCTCCGCCTTCGCGCCGTTTCCGCCGACCCTCTCCACGAAAATATCTTCCAGGCGTCTCTTGACGGGGACGCACGAGAGGACCGAGGCCCCTCCCCGGAGGAGACCCTCCATCCAGCGGTTGGCGTCCGCGTGGCCAGGGGCCCGAAGCACGAACAGGTCGCCCTGGGCCATCCCCGCGCCGGACGGGATCCCGGCGGCCGCCAGCCGTTCCGGCGGCGGGACCGGGGAGACGACGATCTCGATGTAGAGGATCTCCGCCCCGATCAACTCCTCCACCCGCCCCTCGGCCACCTTGCGCCCCTTGTTCAGCATGATGACCCGGTCGCAGAGCGCCTCCACGTCGGAGATGATGTGGGAGCTGAAGAAAACGGTCTTCCCGGCCGCCTTGAGGTCGCGGATGATGCCGCGCACCTCCATCCGCCCCATGGGGTCCAGCCCGGACATCGGCTCGTCGAGAATCACCAGCTCGGGGTCGTGAAGCAGCGCCTGGGCCAGCCCCAGCCGCTGCATCATCCCCTTCGAGAATTTCCGGATGGCTTTCCCCTGCGCGCCGTCCAGCCCGACCCGGCAAAGGAGCTCCGCGGAGCGCAACGCCGTCTCCCGCGGGGACACCCCGCACAGGTGACCGCACAGGCGCAGGAACTCGGCCGCGGTGAGGTATTCGTAGAAGTACGGCTGTTCCGGCATGAATCCGACGCGGCTGCGGAACCCCGTGCCGCCGGAGACGTCCTCCCCGAACAACATGGCCTTTCCCGCATCGGGAAACGCCAGCCGGTTCAGGATCTTGATCGTCGTGGTCTTCCCCGCGCCGTTGGGGCCGAGGAACCCGACGATCTCGTTCTCCCGCACCTCGAAGGACAGGTCCTCCAGGACCCGCACGGGCTTGCGCCAGAAACCCGTCGGGAACGATTTCGCCAATCCCTCGATGGCGAGGACCCTGCCCCGTTCCGTCATGGCTTCCACTTCCGGAACACCTGCAGCCGCTGGGCGACCTTGTCGCTGCGCACCTTTCCCTCGGCCTCCAGGATGTACTTCCCGCCGTGCGGCTCGACGGGGATCCTCGGAAGGAACCCCGCGGCGACCAGGTCCGTCAGACGTGCGGGAGCGGCCCCGGTTTTCTCCCGATACGATGCCGCCGCACCCTCGAGCGCCTGAAGGTCCCGCTCGACGATGACGTCCTTTATTCTCCGCTCCAGCACGGATCTTCTCGCCTCATCGGTCTCCTGCCGGGCGACGGACGTCAGCATGGCCAGCGCGGCCTCCGTGTCCCTCGCCTCCGACATCATCCGGGACCCGAGACCCGGAACGAACTCCGGGCATCCCGGCAGCATGGACGCATCCATCATCTCCCGCCCCGCCGCCACCGGGTCTCCCAAGGTGAAATACTGCGTGAACCCCATATAAAAGGGAAATCTCCAATCCTTCGGGAATTGCGCCTTGCCGCGGGCGAATACCTGCAATGCCTCACGCCCGTGCTCCTCCGATTCCCCCAGGACCAGCCCCCCCAGGAGGTAAGGGACCTTGAACCTCGGGTCGAGGTCCGACACGACGTTCAGAAGATCGAAAAGCCGGTCGTAATCGCTCCCGGTCATCTCCATGTTTCCCGCCACCTGCACCGTTTCGAGCCAGGCGACGTCGGCCAGGAGGTTCCTGAACCCGAAGGAATAGGGAGGGTGCTTGCCGACCGCCGCCAGCAGGCCCGGGCGGGCCGCCCCCAGTTTGCCGACTTCCGGCAGACTGCGCAGGGAGACCAGGTTCCACGAGAACCCCGCCGACAGCAGGAGCGCCGCGGCCGCCGCCCATGCCCATTTCCCCCTCGCCGTTTCACTCATCCGCGTACGATACAGCGGCCTCGACCGGAGGCGCAAGAGGTCAAAAACCAAGGGGCGCCGAAGCGCCCCTTGGCTTTCCCCGGGTATCGGGGAACTATCATCGACCGCTCGCGGGTTATGTCCCGTCGGTGGTCCAGACCAGGGTCTTGCGCCGGCCGGCGTCCGGGTCTTCCATGATCACCCAGCCGTCCGTGACCGTGCTGTTGCTGATCTTGCCGCCGGCGCCCGCGACGAACGAAGCGGAAACACCTGCGGAAGCGGCAGTGATGGAAGGGGTCAGCGTACCGGAAACCAGGGCGTTGTTATCGTCCCTGGCCATATTCAGGTTGCTGGTCCAGGCCGGCTCCGTGATGGAGTCGACGATGTTGCCGCGGTTGACGTTGTCGACGGCGGCGGCATTCCACGTCCCGAGGGAATAATGATACCGCGGGGTGCCGGACGGCGACCAGTTGATGTTGTTGAAATCGCCGTATGCGTTCACTTCGCCGTAGAAGGCCACCTGGCCGGTGTAGATCGCGCCGAGGTTCGACTTGGCCTCGGACTGCTTCGACTTCGCCTGGAACTTCAGGAAGTTCGGGATGGCGATGGCGGCCAGGATGCCGATGATCGCGACGACGATCATCAACTCGATCAGCGTGAACCCTTTCTTGCCCTTCTTGCCTCTGAGCATGCTCAACATTGTTTTCTCCTCCTTTGGAGTGTGGAGATCCAAATTGATGAGCAGTACTATCGCAAGGGTCGGGCCAAAACTTTAGGGAGATTTCCCGGGAGGGCTATTCGATCCCGTGCTTCTGCAGGCGGTAGCGGAGCGACCGGAAGGAAATATTCAATAATTTCGAGGCTTCAGTACGATTTCCCCCGGTGGCTTCGAGGGCTTTCAGAAGGTAGCTTTTCTCCAGGCGGTCCATCTCGGTGTCCAGGAAAGCCCCCTCTTCCGGCAGCGATTGCGGCAAAAATCCGCCCGGAAACTGCTCCGGGGTGACATTTTTTGTCACGTTGGGAGGCAGGGAGTCGATCGAGATGACGTTTTTTGTCTCCATGATGGTGGCCCGCTCGATGATGTTTTCGAGCTCCCGCACGTTTCCGGGGAAGTCGTGGGCCAGCAGGGCGCGCATCGCTTCCCCGTCGATCCGGGAAAACGGCTTCCCGTGCTTCCCGGCGAACTTTTCCGCGAAGTGCGCGGCCAGCACGGGGATGTCCTCCCGGCGTTCGCGCAGCGGCGGCACGAAGATCTGGATGACGTTGAGGCGGAAGAAGAGATCGTCCCGGAACCTTCCCTCGGCCATTTCGCGGTTCAGGTCCCGCTTCGAGGCGCAGACGAGCCGGAAATCGATGGATATGTCCTCGGTTCCGCCGATCCGCCGGAACGTCCGCTCCTGCAGGGCGCGCAGCAGCTTGCTCTGCATGGGCTGCGGCAGCTCCCCGACCTCGTCGAGGAACAGCGTCCCGCGATGGGCGGACTCGAACAGCCCCTTCTTGGTCTGGACCGCCCCGGTGAACGCCCCGCGCGCGTGCCCGAACAGCTCGCTCTCGATGAGCGTCTCTGGGATCGCCGCGCAGTTGATCGGGACGAAGAGGTGGTCCTTCCGGCTGCTCCTGGAATGCAGGGCGGCCGCGACGAGCTCCTTCCCCGTGCCGCTCTCCCCGAGGATCATCACGTTCGCGTCGGTGGGGGCCACGCGGTCGATGAGCTCGAAGATCCTCAGCATCGTCTCGCTGCGCCCGATGATCCCCTCGTAGGACGAGGTGCCCCGGACCGATTCGCGCAGCGCCTTCCGCCGTCCCGCGTCGTCCTCCTTCCGGGCGAGCGCCGCGTGCACGATGTTGCGGAGGTCGGCGTTGTCGAACGGCTTGGTGAGGTAGTCGTACGCCCCGAGCTTCATCGCCTCCTTCGCCGTCTCGACGGTCCCGTACGCGGTCAGGACGACGACCTGCGTCCAGGGATTCTTGCGCACGGCCGCCCGGAGGACGTTCAGGCCGTCGTCGGCCTTCGCCATGCGGAGGTCGGTGAGGACCAGGTCGTACGCCTTGGCCTCGATCGACTTCTCCGCCTCCGCGAGGGAGGAGGCCGTATCGACCTCGAACCCTTCCTTCCTGAAGAACAGCTCGAGAACCTGGCGGAGGCTCTGTTCGTCGTCGACGACGAGGACGTATTCCTTCACTTCTCCTCCGCCGCCGGCCCGTCGCTCGCCGGGCCCCCCTTGCCCTTGCATCCTTTCCGCAGGCAGGAGAGATGGGCCGTCCCGTCTTTCCGGACCCGTTCCGCCATCGCCGGGAAACCGCACACGGGACACGCCGCGGCGACGGGTTTTCCCCACGATGCGAACCGGCAATCCGGGTACCGGGAGCAGCTGTAGAAGATCTTGCCGAACCTCGAGGAACGCTCCACCACGTCCCCTTCCCGGCATTCGGGGCAGGAAAGGCCCACGGGATAGGGCTTGCTGTTCCGGCAATCGGGGTACCCCGAACAGGCGATGTACCGGGCCCCCTTCCAGTTCCGAACGATCATCGGCTTCCCGCACTTGTCGCAGGACACGCCCGCTTCCACGGGAGGCAGGATCTCCACCTTCCCCTCGGAGGTCTCCCGGAAATCGGCGGTGTTGCGGCAGGAAGGGTAGTTCCGGCAGGCGAGGAACCTTCCGGCCCGGCCGAACCGTATCACCATTTCCCCCCCGCAGGCGGAACAGGGGATGCCCGTGGCGATCAGGTCCCCCTTCACGTCGGGCATGTCGATCTTCGCGCGCTCGATCTCTTCGGAAAACGGCTGGTAGAAATCCTCCATCGCCTGCAGCATCGTCCGCTCGCCGTCCTCGATCTGGTCGAGCTCCTCCTCCATCCGCGCGGTGAAGGCCACGTCCATCACCCTCGGGAAGGCCTCTTCCAGGAGGCCGTTGACGATCGTGCCCAGTTCCGTGGGAGCGAACTTCCCCTCGGCCGTCCTGACGTACCCGCGGTCCCGGATCGTCTTCACGATCGACGCGTAGGTGGACGGGCGGCCGATCCCCTGCTCCTCCAGTTCCTTTATGAGGGCGCTCTCGCTGAACCGCGGAGGCGGCTGCGTGTAGTGCTGGTCGCCCGCCAGGTCGAGGAGGGAGAGCGACTCCCCTTCCGTCAGGGGCGGCAACACGGTCTCCTCGGGCTTCTCCCCCTCCGCGGCGGGCTGGTCCGGCTTCGACCCGTTCTCTTCCCCCGCCGAATCCCCCCGCGCGTCGTCCGGATCTCCCTGGTACACCTTCAGGTAGCCCTGGAATTTCGGGACCGAGCCGGTGGCGCGGAAGACATACCCCCCCGCCGGGGCCCCCGCGGGGTCGCACAGGATGTCGACGGTCGTCTGCTCGAACTCGGCGGGCGCCATCTGGGAGGCGACGAAGCGGTTCCAGATCAGCTCGTACAGCCGGTACTGGTCCCGGTTGAGGATCTCCTTCAGGGACGTGGGCGGATACTCCAGGGAAGTGGGCCGGATCGCCTCGTGGGCGTCCTGCGCCGATTTCCGGTTCTTGAACACGTTGGGGGATTCGGGAAGAAAGGCGTCTCCGTATTCCCGCCGGATGAAATCGCGGGCCGCGTCCCTCGCCTCATCGGCCACGCGCACCGAATCGGTCCGCATGTAGGTGATGAGGCCGACGAGCCCCGCGGAGGGGATTTCCACCCCTTCGTACAGCGACTGGGCGACCATCATCGTCCGGTACGCCTGCATCCTCAGGGCCTTCGAAGCTTCCTGCTGCAGCTTGGAGGTGGTAAACGGCGCGGGGGCGAAGCGCCGGCGGAGTTTCCTGCGGACCTCGCGCACGACGAAGGGGCCGTTTTCGACGGCGGCCCTCAGCGCGGCGGTCTCTTCCCCGTTCCGGGGACGGACCTTCTTCCCGCCCGCCTCCGAAAGGCGCGCGGGGAACGGGGGCGGGCTGCCCGCCGCGAACCGCGCCGTCAGGGACCAGTATTCCTCCGGCACGAAGGCCCCGATCTCCTTTTCCCTCGCGCAGACGATCTTCACCGCGACCGACTGCACCCTCCCGGCGGAAAGCCCCCTGCGGACCTTCTTCCACAGGAGCGGGGAGAGGGTGTACCCGACGAGCCGGTCGAGGATCCGGCGGGCCTGCTGGGCGTCGAACCGGTTCGCGTCGAGGACCAGGGGATTCGCCATCCCCTGGGTGATCCCCTTCTTCGTGATCTCGTGGAAGAGGACTCGCTTGATATCGGGGGCCTTGAGCGCGTCCGCCGCCTTCCCCGCCTTCTTTTTCCCCTTCGCGGCCTTGACGGCGGTCCCTTTCGCCTTCTTTTTCGGTTTCCCGGCGTCGGCCCGGATGGCGTCGGCGATGTGCCACGCGATCGCCTCCCCTTCCCGGTCGGGGTCGGGGGCGAGGTACACCGTGTCGGCGGCGCGGGCGGATTCGAGGATGTCCCCCAGGACCTTCTTCCGGTCCTTGATCACGACGTAAGAGGGGGTGAAGCCGTTTTGGACGTCGACGCCGAGACGGCTTTTCGGCAGGTCCTTCACGTGCCCCATGGACGAGAGGACCTGGAATCCCTTGCCGAGGATCTTCTGTATCGTCTTCGCCTTCGCCGGTGATTCGACGACGACCAGGTTTTTGGCCATTTTCCCTCCACCGGGGACAATCCCGGCGCTCAAGACTTCCTCTTATAATAATCCCCGGACCGTTTTACAACCAGATTCGCCATTTCCATTTCGATCAGGACCGGGAGAAGCTCCGATATCCTTAGGGAAAGGGCGCCTGCGATCTCCCCTGCGTGCCGTTCCCGGTCGAGGGCGCCGAGGATCCGCGAAGGGAGGTCCCCGCAGGGGGCCGGCAGCCCCAGCGCCCCGATCACGTCGGCGACGGAGCACACGGGAGCGGCGCCTTCCCTCAACAGGCGGTTGCTTCCCGCCGTGTGGACGAACCAGGGATTGCCCGGCACCGCCATCACCTCCCGCCCCTGTTCCAGCGCCAGCCGGGCCGTGATGAGCGCGCCGCTGCGCTCCGGCGCCTCCGCCACGACCACTCCGCGGCACAGGCCGCTCACGATGCGGTTGCGGGCGGGGAACCTGCGCGGCAACGGCGGCGTCCCGGGGGGGTACTCGGAGTACACCGCCCCCTTCGACACGATCTCGTCCCGAAGCTCCGCATGCTCCGGCGGGTACGCCACGTCCGCCCCGCAGCCCAGCACCGCGACGGTGCCGCCCCCGGCGCGCAGCGCGCCGCGGTGGGCCGCCGCGTCGATTCCCCGGGCCATCCCGCTGACGACGACGCACCCGGCGGCGGCCAGCTCTCCGGCGAGGATTCGGGCGAATTCCCTTCCCGGCCCCGTGGGCGCCCGGCTTCCCACGACGGCCACCCCCGTCCCGCCCCGCCAGGGAGCGCCCGCCCGGTACAGGACCAGGGGCGCGTCCGGAATTTCCAGCAGCGCCGGAGGGTATTCGGGCGAAAGGCACGACAGGATGGAGACGCCCGATCGGGCGCATGCCTCCCTGACGGCGTCCGCCTCCCGCTCCGAATCGGAGGAGGACAAGGCGGCCTCCGCCCGGGCGAGCAGGGAGCTTCCCCGCGAAGGCGGAATGCCGGGGAGGCGCGGAAAGGACGACCGGGCGGACCGGAACCGGCGAAGGTGCCCGGCGGTGAATCCCTCGATCAGGGAGAGGCGAAGAAGCGTGTCGACGGCGAGCGACGTCAGTTCCGAATCGCACATGGGGGAACCCCTTTCCGGGTTCCCCCATGCCTGATCAATAATCGTGCCGCCGGGAACGGCGGCCGGGTGGACGGATTACTTCGCCGGCATCCCCCTGCGCGCCTGGGCACCCACCATGAACGGTTTGGTGCTGGAGCGGACGTACACCGTCGAGAAATCCTTGTCCGCCCGGACCACCACGGCCTGGGCCACTTCGATCAACGTTTTGCTCGTGCGGACCGTGGTCGCGCCGGCCTCGAATTCGATCGGCCGGAAGATGCGGAACACGTTGCCGACCTCCACGCCGTTGGCGGAGCCGCTGTCGAGGAAGACGAAATCGCCGGTGGCGAGCTCCTTGTTGACCATCTTGGAGGCGATCACGGTGGCCCGCAGCCCTTCGTCGCCGGGGACGACCTTCACCCGGGAATAGGCGGGGATCTCGTCGGATACGATTTCATCGCGGGTAAGGTCCAGGAACGAACCGCGCACCACGGCGGTAGGTCTGCCTTCTTCGACCGGACCCATCTGCAGGATGCCGAGCAGGAATTTCACATAGCCGGAAGACACGCGCCCGGCGGGAACGCTTTCGGGTCCCCGGACCCGGTACACGGCCAGCATCTGGCCTTCGGGAATCTTCCGGTCGAGCTCAAGGTAAACCACGTCGCCCGTGGAGAACATCTCCTTGGGTTCCTTGCATCCGACGATTTTTCCGATCCCTTTCGGCTTTTCACGGAGGAACTGCCCCGCGCCGACAAAGGCGTCGGCGGAGAGTCCGAGATAAGACTCCCTGGCGACCGCAGGGGCGGGAGCCGGAGACGGGGCGGGTTCGGGCGCCGCGGCAGCCGGTGCGGACGTCCCCGCCGGGTAGTCGGCGACAAGCGCCGCGTCCTTCGGTCCAGACGGCACGATCACGATCCGGATGCCCGGGTAGATGTAATGCGGGTTGGTCACGAAGCGGTTGAGCTCCCAGATCTCCTTCCATTTCCACGGGGAGCCCAGGTGCTTCGCGGCGAGGTCCCACAAGGTGTCTCCCTGAACGACGGTATGGACGATCCCCCCTGGAGGAACCGCCTCCTGCGCCGCGCCTTCCATCTGGGCGAAGGCCCCGGCGGGCAGGAGGAGCATGATGCCAAGAACCGTTACCGCCCAGCAGAATCCCGATGGACGCCTCATCGCCACACCTCGTTTCCCCGCCCGAAAGGGCGTGAAATCTAATGTCATTTGCGCGCACCCCCGCATCTAGGCAAGATCATTACCTTCCGCATCCGTCGAAGTCAAGGAACCTTTTCCGGTTCCCTTCCAGGAAAGCCGGAGGAACACTTCCCGGTTCCCCTTGGGGCCGTGCACCCGGCTTTCCGCCTCTCCGGCCACTTCGTACCCGAGTTCCGCGGCGAACGCGGCCACGCCCCCGACCGCTTCCCTGCGCATCGCGTCGTCCCTCACCACTCCCCCTTTACCGACCTTCCCTTTCCCCACTTCGAACTGGGGCTTCACGAGGGGGATCACCTGCGCGCCCGGGGCGAGAAAACGCGACAGCACGGGAAGAATATGGCGCAGGGATATGAAAGACACGTCCACGACCGCCACGGAGACCTCCTCATGTAAAAGATCGGCAGGGGCGTACCGAAAGTTTACACCTTCTTTGGAGATGACCCGGGGGTCGTTCCGCAAGCCGTCGTCGAGCAGCCGTTCCCCGACATCGACCGCGTACACGCGGAGGGCGCCCCTGCGCAGGAGGCAATCGGTGAATCCCCCCGTGGAGGAGCCGACGTCCAGGACGACGCGGCCGGCGACGTCGACCCCGAGGTCGTCGAGCGCGCCGTCGAGCTTCCCCCCTCCCCGGGAAACGAAGGGTCGTTCCGAGGGAAGCAGCGATATTTCCGCGCCCTGTTTCACCGGCGCCCCGCACTTCGCGCAGACCGCCCCGGAAAGAAGGACCCTGCCCGCGAGGATCAGCCCCTGGGCCTTCGCGCGCGTTTCGACGAGACCCCGCTCCACCAGTTCGGCGTCGAGTCTCCTGCGTGCCGCCACGGCGGCGCCCCTCGGTTCAGACAATCTTTTCGAGACGGGAACGGATGCCGTTGAGGATCGACGGAATGAACGATTTCCCGGCGGAGCAGATCCGGAGCGCCTCCTCCGCCACGTGTTCCGCGGTCACGCCGAAGGCGTCGCGGATTTCCGCCTGCGTCCCGTGCTCCGCGAACCGGTCCGGGAACCCGATGCGGCGGAACTGCGGGGGATGCTCCTCGTTCTCCTCGAGCATCTCCATGACCGCGCTGCCGAAGCCCCCCGCCAGGACGTTTTCCTCGACCGTGACCACCCGCCCGATCCGGCGGACGAGCGGCAGGATCAGCTCGGCATCCATCGGCTTGACGAACCGGGCGTCGACCACCGCGGCGGACACGCCGGACTTCCGAAGCTCCTCGGCCGCGAGCAGACAGGTGAAGACGGTCGATCCGATGCCGATGAGCAGCACGTCCCGGCCGTCCGCGAGGAGCTCCCCCTTCCCCCACGGAACCGTGCCCGTCTCCGCCGGAACGGGCACGCCCATCCCGGTCCCCCGGGGATATCGGATCGCCACGGGCCGGCCCGCCTCCACGGCGGTCCGGAGCATCTTCGGTAGCTCCGCCTCGTCCCTCGGCGCCATCAGCGACAGGTTGGGGATCTCGCGCAGGAACGACAGGTCGAAGAGGCCCTGGTGCGTCGCCCCGTCCGCCCCGACGACCCCGCCGCGGTCGACCGCGAACACCACCGGAAGCTTCTGAAGGCACACGTCGTGGATGATCTGGTCGAAGGCGCGCTGCAGGAACGTCGAATAGATCGCGACCACCGGGATCTTCCCTTCACGCGCAAGGCCCGCGGCGAAGGTCACCGCGTGGGACTCGGCGATCCCCACGTCGAAGAAGCGGTCCGGGAACGTTTCCTTGAACTTCCCGAGACCCGTCCCGCCGCACATGGCGGCGGTGATGGCGACCACCTTCGGATTCTCCCTGCCCAGGGCGACGATCGCGTCCGAGAACACGTCCGTGTAGGTTGGACCCGCGGACGGTCCGGTCCCTTTCCCGGTCTCCGGATCGAAGGTGCCCACGCCATGGAAGAATTCCGGGTTGGCCTCCGCCGGCGCGTACCCCTTCCCCTTGGAGGTGACCACGTGGACGAACATCGGGCCCTCCAGGTTCGAAAGGTTCTGGAAGGTCCTGATGAGGGACTCGAGGTCGTGCCCGGGGATCGGGCCGACGTAGGTGAACCCCAGCTCCTCGAACAGGATCCCGGGGACGATGAAGCCCTTGGTCAGCTCCTCGGACTTCTTCGCGATGCGCGCCAGGAATTTCCCGTGGGGCATCGACTTGAGCAGCTTCTCTACCCGTTTCCGGAAAGAGGTGTAGGCCCGCCCCGTCATGATGCGGTTCAGGTATCCCGACAGGGCGCCCACGTTATGGGAGATCGAAAACTCGTTGTCGTTCAGGACCACGATCAGGTTGCGATCCTGGTGCCCCGCCTGGTTCAGCCCCTCGAAGGCAAGCCCGTTGGAGAGGGAGCCGTCCCCGATGACGGCGACGACGCGGTTCCCTTTCCCGTCGAGGTCCCTTGCCGCGGCCAGCCCGAGGGCGGCCGAGATGGACGTTCCGGAATGGCCCGTGCCGAACGCGTCGTACGGGCTTTCGGAAATGCGCGGGAAGCCGGAAATCCCCCCCCAGGTCCGCTGTTTCGCGAAGGCGTCCCCGCGGCCCGTGAGGATCTTGTGGGCGTACGCCTGATGGCCGACGTCCCAGACGAACCGGTCTTCCGGGCAATCGAATACGTAATGGAGGGCGATCGTCAGCTCGATGACGCCCAGGCTGGACGCGAGGTGCCCCCCGTCCGCGACACGTCGCGGACGATCTTCTCCCGGAGCTCCGCCGCCACTTCGGCGAGCTGTTCCCGCGGGACCTTCTTCAGGTCGGCCGGATACCGGATCGATGAGAGCCACGGCAATTTGGGCATCGGCTACGATCTCCTGTCCTGCACCATGCGGACCAGTTCGCGAAGCGTGTCGGCCTCCTCCCGGAACGCGCCGAGAGACGCGAGCGCCTCGCGGCCAAGCGCCTCGGCCCGCGCGTTCGCCGCCGGAAGCCCGTACGCCACGGGGTAGGTCCACTTCCCCCGCGCCCGGTCCTTGGCGATCCCTTTCCCCATCTCCTCGAAGCTCCCGGTCTCGTCGAGGATGTCGTCGGTGACCTGGAAAAGCAGCCCCAGGCGCGTCCCGAAATCGCCGAGCGCGGCGACCTGGTCCTGCGTCCCGCCGCCGAGGATGCCCCCCATCCGGGCGCAGGAGGCGAGCAGCGCGGCGGTCTTCCGGAGCTCGATCTCGTCGACCGCGGACGCCTCCGCGGCGCCGGGCACGACGGAAAGGTCGAGCTGCTGCCCGCCGACCATCCCCTCGGCACCCGCCGAGCGGGCGAGGTCGGCGATGGCCCGGACCGCTTTCCCGGGGTCGGCCGAAGCCGCATCCGACTCCGCCATGATCCGGAACGCTTCCGTCAGCAGGGCGTCGCCCGCGAGGACCGCCATCCCCTCTCCGAAGACCTTGTGGGACGTGGGCTTCCCGCGCCGGAAGTCGTCGTCGTCCATCGACGGGAGGTCGTCGTGGATCAGCGAGTACGTATGCACGAACTCGACCGCGCACGCGAACGGGAGGAGCTCCCTCTCGCCGCCCCCGACGGCTTTCCCCGCGGAAAGGAGAAGGACGGGGCGCAGGCGCTTCCCGCCGGCCATCAGGGAATATCCCATGGCTTCCAGGAGAGGGGCCGGCGCCCTGCACGTCCCCGGCGACAGGTATCCCGGGAGCGCCTCCTCCACCAGTCCGCGAAGCCGGGAATACTCCTTCGAGACGGGCCCGCCCAATTCAATCCTCTTTTCCGAGGAAGTCGGCCTCGTCCCCGGTTTCCGTCGAGACGCCCCCCGGTTTCCGGAGCAGCAGCTCGATCTTCCGGTCGGCCTCGTCGAGCCGTGCCCGGCAGGCCTCGGACAGCTTCATCCCCTCTTCGAAGAGCCGGATGGACTCTTCGAGCGGGGCCTCCCCCGATTCCAGCCTGGCCACCACGGATTCCAGCCCCTTCATCGCCTCCTCGAAGGAAGGCTCTTTCCCCTTGCCCGCCATCGCGCAATGCCTCCGCAATCTTTTAGTTTATCCTATTTCGCGTCCTGTTTCCCCGGGAGGGCGAAGAGGAGCGACGGGTCGACCCGGCCGCCCGGAACGCGGACGCCGAAGTGGAGGTGCGGACCCGTGGCGCGGCCCGTCGCGCCGATCGCGCCGATCGGATCGCCCCGGGAAACGCGCCGCCCCTCCTCGACGGAATACCGCTGCAGGTGATAGTAGATGCTGAAAACCGCCCCGCCGTGATCGATCACGACCGACCGTCCCCCGAAGAACTGCTCCGCGGCGAGAACGACCACCCCGTCGGCGATCGCGCGAACGGGAGTCCCTTCGGGAAGGCGGATATCCACGCCGGTGTGCGGCGACCGGGGCTCCCCGTTGATCACCCGCCGCGAACCGAAACTCTCCGGCCGGTATTCCTCGACCGGCGGCAGGAAGGGCAGCGCCCACAGGACGGGACGGGTGACGCGGGCGAGCCGCTCGTCGAGAGCTCTCTTTTCCGCATCGATCCTCTTGAGCGTCGGGGCGTCGAACTCGGCCATTCCCTTCGGGAGGGTGAGCGTCTGCACGGGGAACGCCCTCTCGACGACGTCGAGCGACTTCTCGACGCGGGTCCGCTTCCCCCCGGAAACCGATTCCGCCGCGAGGACCGCCGGCCCGGCGGCCGCCAGGAGGTCCACGCCGATCACCGCTTCGTACCAGCCGGGAGCGGTTTCGCGCAACGGGAAGTCGGCCCCCTTCCAGGTGAGGGTCACGTTGTCGACAGGGCCCGGTTCCTCCACCACGATCCACAGGGGAGCCCCCTGGGCCGGAGCGCCGCCGGAAACGGAAATCGACAGCGGCGCGGCGGGCGGGGCGAAGAAGAGCGCGCAGGAGAGATATATCGCCGAGGAAAGCGGCAGGGTCCGCCGGAGGAAGCTCATTCCCTTTCCCCTTCGACCACCGCCCCGAACGCCCCGTCGGACACCAGGATATCGAGCGCGCCGCCCGGCCGGGCCTCCGACACGGATCGGACCGCCTTCCCCGTGGCGCGATCGAGGGAGATGGAATAGCCCCTCGTGAGGACCGCCTTCGGGTCCATCACGGCGAGCTTGCCGGAAAGCAGGTCGATCCGGGCGCGAAGCCGGCGCTTCCGGGAATCGATCCCCGCCTCCGCCCGGGAACGAAGCACGGCGATCTCCCCCCGCCGGGCGGATACCCACGCCGCGGGCGAATGGATCTGCACGGAGGAGGAAAGGCGCTCAAGCCGTTCGCGGCGCACCCGTACGGCGGATTTTGCGGATTCCGCCAGGGACGACTCCTGTTCCCCCAGCGCGTACCGCTTCCCCTGGAGGATGGGCCGGGGATCGGAGAGCTTCCCGGCCGCGATCCGCCACTCCCTGCGCGCCGTCTCCCGCAGGTGCGTCTCCGTCCGCCGCAGCCGCAGGGAAAGGGCCGCGACCCGCTCCAGGAGCTCGACGCGGTCGGGCACGGCCGCCTGCGCCGCGCCGGTGGGCGTGGGAGCGCGCAGGTCGGCGGCGAAATCGGAAAGGGTGAAATCCGTTTCGTGTCCGACGGCGCTGATCGTCGGAACGGGGGACCGGGCCAGGGCGCGCACGACCTCCTCTTCGTTGAACGCCCACAGGTCCTCGATCGATCCGCCCCCCCTCCCGGCGATGATCACGTCGGCGCGGCCATGCCGGTACATCGCATCGAGGGCGGCCGCGATGTCCGCCGCCGCGCCCGCGCCCTGCACGAGGGCGGGAGCGAGGACGATCTCGACGCCGGGGAACCGCGACCGCGCCACGCGCACCATGTCGCGGAGCGCGGCGCCGTGGCGGGACGTGACGATCCCGATCCTCCGGGGGAACAGGGGAAGGGGGCGCTTCCTCGCGGGATCGAACAGCCCCTCGTCCGCCAGTCTCCGCTTCCTGCGCTCCAGCTCCACGAGGAGGTTCCCCACGCCGCGCACCTCGACGGACTGCGCATAGACCTGGTATTCCCCCTTCTTCTCGTACACCCCGAGGGAGCCGGTGACGATCACCGACTGCCCGTCGCGGATCTCCCCGTAGATGTGGCGGTCCCTCCCGCGGAACATGGCGACGCGGATCTGGGCCCCTTCGTCCTTCAGGGAGAAGTACCGGTGGCCGGACGCCTCGTGCAGCTTGTAGTTCGACACTTCCCCTTCCACGCGGAAAAGCCGGAAGGAGGTCTCCAGCGTGCGCTTGATCCGGGAGGTCAGCTCCGTGACGGTGAGGGCGCCCTCCGGGGCCGGAGGGGTTCCGAACAGGTCTTCCTGCACGCCGGGCAACTTATCCCTCCCTCGCCGGTCCCCCGCCGGGGAGGCTTTCCTCCAGCAGTTCCGGGACGGTCACCGGCCGGATCCCGTCCTTCTGGAGGGAGGGAAGCAGGCCGCGCAGGACGGTCAGCGTCTCGCGGCGGGAATGGCAGATCAGCAGCGCCCACCCGTTCTTCTTCGCCTGGGCCACCGCCTTCTCCCATTGGCGGCGCATCGCCTCGGGGGCGGGGTCGTCGTCGAGAAAGACGTCGCGCAGCACCGCGGGGACCCCGGCTTTCCCGGACGCCTCCAGTCCCAGCGATCCGGACACCGTCGCGCTGTCGATGAAGAAATACCCCATCTCCTTCAGCGTCGACGCGAAGGCGTCCATCGACGCCGCATCCGCGGTGAAGGCCGACCCCATGTGGTTCATCGCGCCGACGGCCTGCGGGACTTCCCCGGCCATCCGGGCGAGCCGCTCGGAAATATCCTTGCGGTCCATCCCGACGCGCAGGCGGAACGGCTCGGTCCCGTCGGCCGAGGGGGACCGGGGCTCCATCGGGACGTGCAGGATCACGCAGTGCCCGCGGGATTGCGCCGACGCGGCGATGGTCCGGGAAGAGGGGCCGAACGGAAGGACGGACAAGGTGATCTTCGACGGGAAATCGAGCCACTCGGCGTCGCGGACCGGATCGTACCCGAGGTCGCCCACGACGATCGCCAGCATGGGCCCGCGCCGCTCGACGTCGGACTCGCCTTCGCCCTTGCCGGCGGGAAGCCGGGATTCCGGCTCGGCGAACGGGGAAACCCTGGGCGGGGGCGGCTTCTCCCCCGCCGGCCAGAACAATGCCGCTCCGACCAGGAGCAGGCCCGAAACGAAGGCCCCCCCGATCAGGACGGCCCAGCCCAGGCGCTTCCGGCCTTTTCCCTGTCCCTCCACGGGGTCCCGCATCATCGACAGGGCGCCGCTCCCGGGCTCAGGACGCCTTCTTCTTGTTGTCGATAAACCGGTTCTTGAAGATCTCCCACCCCTTCAACAGTTCCACCGCCCGGTCGAGCTGGGGATCCTTCACGTCCTCCTTGCGGACTTCCTTCTCCGCCGGCGGCGTCTTCTTCTGCAGATCCTTTCCTTCTTTTTTGGGGGCCGCCGGGACGGGAGCGGCGGCGGGCTCATCCTCCCCTTCCCCCCTCAGGTGCCGCTCGATGTCCTTCTCCCGCATCGGCCCGAGGGACGCCATCGATTCCTCCCTGCCGTCGCTCACCAGGATGTCGGGCTCGATCCCCTTGGCCTGTATGGAGCGGCCGTTGGGGGTGTAGTATCTCGCCGTCGTGAGCCGAAGGGCGGAACCGTCTTCCATCGGAAGGATCGTCTGGACGGACGCCTTGCCGAAGGTGCGCTGACCGATGATGATCGCCCGGCCGTGGTCCTGCAGCGCTCCCGCGACGATCTCGGACGCGGAGGCGGAGCCGGCGTTCACCAGCACCACGATGGGGAAGCCGGTGTGGGTCCCTTCCCGCCTGGCCGAGTACTTCGTCTTCTGCGCCTCGACGCGGCCGTCGGTGTAGACGATGAGCCCCGATTCCACGAAAGCGTCCGCCACCCGGACCGCCTGGTCGAGGAGGCCGCCGGGATTGTTTCTCAGGTCGAGGATGAGCCCCTTCAGCCCGGTCTTGGACTTCAGGAACTCCTGCAGCGCCCGTTCGACCTCCTGGTGGGAATCCTGCTGGAACTGGATGAGCCGGATGTACCCGAGCCCGTCGGGCAGCGGCTTGGACTTGACGCTCTTTATCTTGATGAGCTCGCGGGTGAGCGTGTAGACCTTCGGCTCGGCAACGGATTCGCGGGAGATCGTGATCGTCACGTTGGTCCCCGGCTCCCCGCGGAGCCGCTTCACGGCGTCCATCACGTTCATCGCCTTCGTGGATTCCTTCTCGATGCGGATGATCCGGTCGCCCGACATCAGGCCCGCCCGGGCCGCGGGGGTGTCCTCGATCGGGGCGATGATCGTCAGGACGCCGTCCTTGACGCCGATCTCGATCCCCAGCCCCCCGAAGATCCCTTTCGTCTCGACCTCAACCTGCTTGAGCATTTCCGGCGTGAGGTAGCTGCTGTGGGGGTCGAGGGTCTGCACCATCCCGTTGATCGCCCCCTTCACGAGGTTGTCCATGTTCACTTCTTCCACGTAGCTGCTCTGGATGATGGAGAGGACGTCCCCGAAGATCTTCAGCTTGCTGTACGCGACCGTGGCCTGGGCCGCGTGGCGGGAGGTGGAGAGATCCCCGACGATGAATCCCGCGAGGAAGACCGCGATGACCGCCGCGGTACCGATCCATTTCCTGCCACGGCCTTTCCGTGCGCCTGTTCCGCCCTGTTCCATCCTGAAATGGCTCCTTATCGGTTGAGAGGAATAACGGATGCCGGGTCGATCGCCGTGCCGCCCGCCCGCAGTTCAAAGTATAGCACCGATTTCCCGGACGGCGATGCGGGCAGCTTTCCCACGACCTGCCCCCTGGCCACGTCCTGGCCCGTCTTCACGAGGAATTCGTCGAGCTTCCCGTATACGGAGAAAAGGCCGCTGCCGTGCTGCAGGATCAGGACGTTCCCGAAGCCGGAGACCGCCCCCGTGAAGGCGACCTCCCCGGGACCCGCCGCCTTCACCGGGGATCCGGAAACCCCCTCGATCTCCACCCCCCGGTTCTCGATCGTCACGTCGAACGTGGGGTCGTGCTGCCTCCCGAAGCGGCTGACGACGTTCCCCGGAAGCGGGGAGGACAACCCGCCCCCCAGGGAAGCGAACCGCCGCGGCGGCTCGGCCGCCGCCGGGGGTTCTGGCGCCCTTCCCGGCCGCCTCCCCCGCCTTCTTCCTGCGGAGCCGTTCCCTTTCCTTCGCGGCCCGCTCCACGCGGGCGACGAGCGATTCCATCCGGGCGATCTTCGCGCGAAGCGCGCGAAGCTCCTTCTGCTTCTCCTGTTTCTCCTTCTCGATGCCGGAAAGCCGTTTCCGCTCCGCCTCGTGGCTCGGAAAGGAGCTTCTCCCCCTCCTCCTGGGCCCGGGCCATCTTCCTCTCGGAGATCTCGACCTGTTTCTCGATCCCCGAGAGTTCCGCCTCCTTCCGCTTCCGCTCCCGGGACAGGCGCTCCTCGTCCTTGAGGTCCGCGCCGATGAATCCCCGCATGAGATACCGGGCGCGCTCCGACGACGACCGCTCCGCCGGGAGGGCGAAACCCGCCCGATGGCCCTCGAACGCCAGGAGCGCCTCCTGCCTCAGGCTCCTGCGGGCCTCCCCCTGGGCCTCCGAGATTTTCCGGACCTCCTTTTCCGTCGCGTTCAGCCTTCCGCCGAGGACCGACAGCCTGCGGTCGATCCCCGTGATGACGCCCCGCTGCCTGTTCAACCGCCCGCGCAGCTCGCTCACGCGTTCCTTCGTCAGCTTCTCCTTCCGGAGCGCGTCGGAAAGCTCGGCCGCCGTCTTTTCCTCCCGCGCCTTCATTTCGAGAAGACGCGCCTTCTCCCTGCGCAGTTCCTCCTGGCCGTTCTTCGCGAACGCCGGGCCCTGCAGGAACAAGGCGACGAGGAGGCAGGCGAGCCAGGCGACGGCCGCGGATCTCGTCCCCGTCATCGGTTCCCGGCGGACCGGGCCGACGGCCACCCGAGCAGGGACGACACGGCGAACAGAAGCGCGATGAGAAGGACGAACGCGCCGCCCGCCGCCGCGGAAGCGGGGGAAAACAGCTCTTCCTGCGGGCCGATCGCGCCCGCCAGGGCCGGGTATCGCCCGAGGAGGAAATGCAGCGCGGCGGCGGCGGAGACGAGAGCGACGGCCGCCAGCACGATCCCCGATATCGCCGCCCCCGCGGCGCGGGACGCCGCGATCCGCCGGACCGGGACCCCCCGCTCCAGGAGGAACCCGAAGTCCCCCGTCATGGCGATGCACCGCAACCGCTCCTGGAGCCGGCAGATGACGAAAAAGAGCGCGACGAGGACCGCGAATCCCGCCAGGGACAGCGCGTGCAGGGCCCTGTTGACCTGGAAGAGGCGGGGCAGCGATTCCTCCCCGGCCAGCACCTTGTCGACCAGCTCCACGGGTTTGAGGGCGGAGATCACCGACTCCACCCCGGACGCGGTGAACCGGTCGTGGCGGATCCGTATCTCGATGTATCCCGGAAGGGGGTTGTCGGCGGCGCCGGGGATCGACTCGACCCCCGGGTACGCCATGAGGAACTCCTTCCACGAGACGGTGGAGTCCTTGAACTCCGCGGACCGGACGGCGGGAAGGGCCGCGATTTTTTTCGTGAGGCCGATCGCCTCCTCCTGGGACGCGGATTCCCGCAGCATGGCCGTGACGGCGTACTGCGAGGAAAGGAACCGGGCGATCCCCCCCGACAGGAGAAACGCGAGGAAGGCGAAGGCCAGCGGAAAAAGGAAGGCGAAGCGTCCGAGCGACTGGACGGCGGCGGTCTTCCCCGCAAGCCTCCAGTCGATCCAGACCAGGGAATGGTTCACTTTCAAATGGAGCCTCCCTTCAACGCGATCGCCGGCAGGCGGTGGACGAGAAACGGGCCGACCGGCTCCCCCCGCCCCGCGAACGCCGCCCATTCGTGCGGCAGCTTCCGTTCCGCGGACAGGATGGTGTTCCCCGCCCCCGCCAGCGCGCGGTAGAGGGCCCCCAGCATCTCGACGTGCGGGCTGCCCGCCGCCTGGGCCACGCCGTCCGCGAACAGGACCTTCGGGTTCCTCAACAGCTCCGACGCGAGCGCGGCGCGCGCCCGCTCCGAGGCCGAGAGGGCCGACAGGCGGACGTCTTCCGATCCCGGAAGCCCCACCATCGACAGGAGCCGATCCCTGCGGGCCTTCCGATCTTCCATGGAGATGCCCACGCACATCATTGCGGACCGCGCGAACAGGCCGTTCACGGTGAGGTTCTCGTCCGCGACGAGCCGCTCGGGCACGCACCCGCTGGAAGCCCGGAAGACGCGGGCGGCGGACCCGGCTCCCCGGTAAAGCGACTCCCCGGAAACGAGCACGTCGCCCGCGTCCGGACGGCGATCACCGCTGAGGATGGAGAGCAGCAGCGTCTTCCCGCAGGACGGCGGACCGACGATCACCGTGGCGCTCCCGTCCTCGAACGCGAAGTCGAGACCGTCCCAGAGCGTCCTGCCCCGGGTGAAGACTCCCAGCCGGAACGCCTCTATCATCGATCTCCGGGTTTCCTCTTCGACGGGGGCGACTTCCCCCGCGAGAAGCCGCCGGATCTCCTCGAGATGCTGCGCTTTCATGCGGTCCTTCAGCACGTCCTGCCAGGACGGCTGCTCGATGATGTCCTCGTACGGCATCTGCACGCTGTCGAGGATCACGCCCCCCAGGAAGACATGGGTCTTGACCACCGGGTTCGCCTGGCCGCCGTCCTCCGTCTGGACGTGATACGTCTTCCCCCGGAACTTGATGTTGTGGTTGAACCCGGAGAGCATCTTCGATCGGGATGATCCCATCGGCCCCCTCTTTCTACAGAGTCACCCGTTGGACGTCGCACAGTTCCCTGCCGAAAAAACCCTTCCCTATGCGGGCGAACCGCTCGGGATCGTCCGTGACGAAAAACTCCGCCCTCCGCGCATCGCCCTTGCCGCGGACCTGGGTTTCGGACAGGAGGATGTCGACGACCATCGCCGCCTCCTCCCCGGAATCGATCAGGACCGTTTGCTCCCCGATGTAATCCCGGATCGCGCCCTTGAGCACCGGGTAATGGGTGCAGCCCAGGATCAGGGCGTCCGGGGGCTCCGACCGGAAGGGCGACAGGTATTCGGCGATCACGGCCCGGGAGATGTCGTTGTCCGTCCATCCCTCCTCCGCGAGCGCCACGAGCAGGGGGCAGGGGATCGACCGGACCTTCGCCGCGGGAACGGCGACCCGCAGCGCGTCTTCGTACGCCCCGGAGCGGACCGTTCCCAGCGTCCCGATGACGCCGATGCTCGCCTTCCGCCGGAGGGCGGCGGCGCGCCGCACGCAGGGATCCACCATTCCGACGACGGGGATCTTGTATATTTTCCTCATCGCGGGCAGCGCCAGCGACGACGCGGTATTGCACGCGACGACGAGGAGCTTTATATCGTGACGGGTGATGAGGTGGTTCGCGATCTCGATGGAGTAGCGGGTGACGGTCTCGGCGGATTTCCCCCCGTAGGGGACGCGGGCCGTGTCCCCCAGGTAAATGAAATGCTCCGAAGGAAGCGCCTGCACCAGCTCTTTCAGAACGGTCAAACCGCCCATCCCGGAATCGAACACCCCGATCGGATTTTCCACGCTATCTCCTAATGCTTTGATTTTTTTAAATTAAAACGCTATCGTATAGATGTCAACTAACCGCCTGGCGACAGGAGGACGATTTGAGCGAGATTCTCGATTATCTCACCAACGCGAAAATCATGGAACTCGCAAACGACGGCCGCGTGCTGTTCGGGGCCGGGGTGCTGCTCATCCTCTCCCTGATCTTCCGCTGGAAGTACCTGCTTGCGCTCCTCTTCGGCCTCGGTGGAACGATGATCGTCATCCGTTACGCGAACCTCGGGGAAGGGCAAGCCACCATCGACCAGAACCTGATCACCTTCGGCCTGGGGGCGGCGCTCGTCGCGGCCATCCTGATCTATTACCTGTTCATCAGTGGTGACTGATCCCCTCCCCGCGTCGGTTTCACGACCACCATCCCCGTAGAGGTCCTCTTTGCCGGCGGGCGGGCGCCGGTAGACCTGAACAACGTTTTCATCGCGTCGGAACGCCCCGAGGAATTCATCCGGCAGGCGGAGTACGACGGGTTCCCGAGGAACTGCTGCGGCTGGATCAAGGGGATCTACGGCGTCGCGCTCCGGCACGGCTTCCGGCAGGTCGTCGCCGTCACGCAGGGGGACTGCAGCTTCACCCAGGCGCTGATGGAAGTGCTGCAGTACCGGGGCGTGTCCGTCGTCCCCTTCGCCTTCCCCTTCGACCGCGATCCCGGCGCCCTGTCGCTCGAGCTTTCCAAGTTCGCCGACCGCTTCGGCACCACGCTGGCGGAATCGGAACGGTGGAAGGCGCGGCTCGACCCCGTGCGCCGCCTCGCGCACGAGATCGACCGGCTGACGTGGGAGGAAGGCAAGGTCACCGGGGAGGAGAACCACCGGTGGCTGGTGGCCTGCTCCGACTTCGAAGGCGATCCCGAAGGGTACGCCCGCCGCGCGGAGAGTTTCATCGGGGAGGCGGCGGCCCGCCCCGCGATGAGGGAGCGCGTGCCCGTGGCGTTCGTCGGGGTCCCGCCCATCGTCTCCGGCCTCCACGCATGCTTCGAGGAGGCGGGGGCCCGGATCGTCCTCAACGAGGTCCAGCGGCAGTTCGCGATGCCTTTCCCCGCCGCGTCGCTGGTCGAGCAGTACCTCTCGTACACCTACCCGTACTCCGTCTTCGAGCGGATCCGGGACATCCGCGCGGAAGTCGCCAGGAGAGGCGCCCGCGGGATCGTCCACTACGTCCAGTCGTTCTGCTTCCGCCAGATCGAGGACATCCTGCTTCGCGGGGAGGTCGGCGTGCCGGTGCTGACGCTGGAGGGCGAATCGCCGGGGAGCGTGGACGAGCGGACGAGGATCCGCATCCAGGCTTTCGTGGAAATGCTGGGGGGATAGGCGCCCGGGCGCCTTACCAGGCGCCCGTCTTCAGGTACTCGTCGATGGCCGCCGCGGCCTTGCGGCCGGCGCCCATCGCCAGGATCACGGTCGCCGCGCCGATGACGATGTCCCCGCCGGCGAAAACCCCTTTCCTGCTGGTCTTGCCCGTCTCCTGGTCGGCCAGGATGTTCCCCCACTTGGTGGCGTCCAGCCCCGGGGTCGTGGCGGGCACCAGGGGGTTCGCCCCGTTTCCGATGGCGACGATCACCGTTTCCGCCGCGAGGCGGAACTCCGATCCCGGCATCGGGACGGGGCGGCGCCGCCCGGAAGCGTCCGGATCGCCCAGCTCCATCCGCTGGCACTCCACCTCCGTCACGAACCCTTCCTCGTTCCCGTGGAACGCCGACCGGGTTGGTGAGCATGTGGAACTCGATCCCCTCTTCCTCGGCGTGGTGCACCTCTTCGATCCGGGCGGGCATCTCCTTGAGCGACCTGCGGTAGACCAGGTACACCTTCTCCGCGCCCAGCCGCACCGCCGTCCGGGCCGCGTCCATGGCGACGTTCCCGCCCCCCACCACGGCCACGCGCCTCCCCCTGCAGACCGGCGTGTCCGCCTCGGGGAACCGGAAGGCCTTCATCAGGTTCGCCCGGGTCAGGTACTCGTTGGCCGAGTAGACGCCGACCAGGTTCTCCCCCGGGATGTTCATGAAGTACGGCAGCCCCGCGCCCGTGCCGATGAAGACGGCGTCGAACCGCTCCTCCGCGAGCAGCTCGTCGACGGTGATCGTCTTCCCGATCACCGCGTTGCATTCGAGCTTCGCGCCGAGCTTCCGGATGTAGTCCACCTCGGCCCGCACGATATCCTTCGGGAGCCGGAACTCGGGGATCCCGTACATGAGCACCCCGCCCGGCTCGTGCAGCGCCTCGAACACGGTCACGTCGTGGCCCATCCGCACGAGGTCTCCCGCCACGGTCAGCCCGGCCGGCCCCGCGCCGACGACCGCCACGCGCTTCCCGGTGGAAGGGGCGGACGAGGGGATCTCCACGTTCCCGGTGACGCGCTCGAAATCGGCGACGAACCGCTCGAGGCGGCCGATGGCCACCGGCTCCCCCTTCTTCCCGAGGACGCAGGGCGTCTCGCACTGCTCCTCCTGGGGGCAGACGCGGCCGCACACGGCGGGCAGGGAGTTCGTCTCCTTGATCTTCCTCGCGGCCTCGACGAATTTCCCCTTCGCCACCAGGTCGATGAACTCCGGGATCTGGACGCCGACGGGGCACCCCTTCACGCACTGCGGGTTCTTGCACTGGATGCAGCGGCTCGCCTCGAGAACGGCCAGGTCGGGGGTGAGCCCGTACGGGACTTCCCTGAAATTCCCGACGCGGACCGCGGGGGGCTGCTCCGGCATCGGCTGCCGGGGGACGCTGAACGGTTTCGGGCGGGGCCCGGAAGGAGGTGCGCCGCTCATCGATCGCCGCCCTTCGCGGGGCCGGCGCCGCTTCCCATGCATCCGCCCCCCGGGTGTTCGAACCGCTCCATCGCCGCCTTTTCCTCCTTGAGGTACGCCCGGTTCCGGAGCACGAGCTCCTTGAAGTCGACCAGGTGCCCGTCGAACTCGGGGCCGTCCACGCAGGCGAACTTCACCGTGCCGCCCACGGTCACCCGGCAGGCGCCGCACATCCCGGTGGCGTCCACCATGATCGGGTTCAGGCTGACCATGGTCCGGATCCCGTGCGGCCGGGTCACCTCGGCCACGGCCCGCATCATCGGCAGGGGGCCGATGGCGATGCACAGGTCGATCTTCTCGCCCCGGTCGATCATCCCCTGCAGGGCGGTCGTGACGAACCCCTTCAGGGCGTAGGAACCGTCGTCCGTGGTGACGACGATGTCGTCGGAGACGGCCCGCATCTCGTCCTCGAGGATGAGCAGCTCCTTCGTCCGCGCCCCCATGATCGTCACCAGGCGGTTCCCCGCCTCCTTGACGGCGGTTGCGATCGGAAGAAGGGGGGCGGCGCCGATCCCCCCGCCTACCCCGACGACGGTGCCGAACTTCTCGATGTGCGTGGGCTTTCCGAGAGGGCCGACGACGTCCGTGTAGAGGTCTCCGGCCGCGAGCCGCGAGAACCCGGAGGTGGACTTGCCGACCGCCTGGAAGATGACCGTCACCGACCCCTCCGCGGGATCGGAATCGACGATCGTCAGGGGGACGCGTTCCCCGTTTTCCCCGAGGCGGAGCACCACGAACTGCCCCGCCTTCCGCTTCCGGGCGATCCTGGGCGCCAGGATCCTCTGACGGAAAACGTTCGCTGCGATCTCTCTCGTTTCGAGCACTGGATACACGGAATTCTCCTCCGCTTTCAGAGCGGGAAAGCCGCCCTCACGTCGTTCCTGAGCCGATCGATCCCCGCCTTGGTCCGCGCGGAGGTCCATATCACCTCGCCGCCGGCGTCCAGCCACGGTTCCCCCGCGAACAGGGAGAGCGCCCCGGACAATTCCCGCGACGAGAGCTTGTCCGCCTTGGTCCCCACCCACCGGTACGGCAGGGAATGCGCGGCGAGGTACTCCGCGAGCCGGCGATCCTCCTCGCCGGGACCGCGGCGGAGGTCCACCAGGATATACACCCGGAGCAACTGCCTGCACCCGGAAAGATACCCCTCGACGAGGTTTTTCCATGCCTCCCGTTCCGACATGGAGACCTTCGCGAAACCGTACCCCGGAAGGTCGGCGAAGGCGAAGCGGCCCATCACCTCGAAGAGCGCTATGCCGCGGGTCCTCCCGGGAGTGTTGCTGACCCGCGCAAGCCGCGACCGGCCGGTCAGCGCGTTCAGCAGGGACGATTTCCCCGCGTTGGAACGCCCGGCGAAGGCCACCTGGGGGAGACGAATCGCGGGCCACGCCTTCCCCACGGGGTCGAATATGAGAAATCGCGCTTCGTTGAACGTCATGCCCGGGGTTACGGCTTCCTGGCCGGCTGCATGAACTTCTCGAGTTCCTCCGCCGCGACCGGCCCCTTCCTGCCGAATGCGATCCTGCCCCCCTTTTCGATCACGAACGTCGAGGGCATCTCGGTGACGCCGAAAAGGATCCGCCGCCCTGAACGTGTCCCGCGCGTCCAGTTCGTCGACCAGGACCCGGAAACCGTACCCTTCCTGCCGGGCGAATCCCGCCACGGCGTATCCCAGCGGCACGCCGTCGAGCGACACGGCCACCACGCGCCAGCCGGCGTCCCGGTACTTGTCATGGAGCCTCTGGGCGGCCGCCAGCTCGCGCCGGCACGGTTCGCAGAAGATCGAGAAGAAGACCACGAGGAACGGGGATCTCGTTTTCTCCACCTCGAAGTCGAACGCCTCGCCCGAGATATCCTTCAAGGTGAAGCCGGGAGCGACGGCCCCCGGCTCGAGCATCCGGCGTCCGCCCGCCCCGCCTCCGCCGGGAAGCGCGGCCGCCCCCTTTTCCTCGGGGAAGGCGCTCCCGGCGGACGCGATCAGGGCGAGAAGCACGACCAGGGCGACGGGACCGCGCGCGATCCGCCCCCGGGTCCCCCTGCCCCCCGGGTCACACCTTCGGAAGAACGTCTTCATTCACCGTAACCTTCCCCTTTTTCCTGAGCTCCCCGATGTATTCCTCGAACACGGCCCGGCGCTTCTGGGTCTTCAGGATTTCCCGGAGCTGGTCCTTCACCGCGTCGATCGGCGGGGCCTTCGACTTGTCCCCCCCCATCATCTGGACGCGCTTCGCGTAATCCGCGGCGACCTCTTCGTCGGACACCTCGGGCGACACTCCCGCGACGTTGTCGAACAGCAGGTTGGCGACGACCGCGCGCTCCATGTTCCGCTGCGCCATCCGGTACTCCTCGGAGCCGTCCACCCCCTGCTTCTTCGAATAGGCCTTCAACGACCGCAGGACCAGCTCCTGTTCGAGGACCCTCATGATCAGGGCCCGGGTCACCTCGGGGTTCCGCTGGTCCTGCCGGACCGGCAGCATCGGCATCTCCGCGATGGCCTTCTTGACTTCCCCGTACAGGATCTTTTCGTCCCCGGCGGACGCGAGAACGGCGTCGTCCGGAACGGGCTCCCCCTTCGCGATCCGGTCGAGGACCGCGTTGTCGACGGCGGCGCCCGTCTCCTTTTTGGCCGTCACGACCAGGTCCTTCTGTATCTTGCGGAGCTGGCGGCCGACGATGGCCTTCGACGCCCTGCCGGACGCCTCCGCGTCGGAGAGGCTGGCGGTCTCGGCCTTGATCTTCGCCGCCTCGGCCTTGATCTCCTTTTCGTCCAGCTTCAGCTTCTGCCCGGCCTCTTTCCGGATCAGGGCGTCCACCCGCACGCCGATCTCGTTCTTCCGGATGGTCTCCTTGTACTCCTGCGTGTTGTCCAGCCCGAGGGCCCGGCCCGCCTGCACGACGAGGCGCCCCGCGATCAACTGGTCGACCGCCTTCTTCTTCTGCTCCACCGGCATGTTCCGTGAACCCGAAGATTCCGGTCGGCGCGCCGAGGTACTCCCGGAGATCGAGGACGGTGATCTCCTCCCCGTTCACGGCGGCGACGGCCTCCCGGTTGAAGTCCTTCTTCGAGCATCCCCCGGCCAGCGCCGCGCAGGCGATTCCCGCCGCGACGATGACGGCACACATTGTCTTCCTGGACATCTCCACGTTGCTTCTCCTCTCGATATTCCCGGAAATTATCTGGCGCTCAGCAGGCGGAGCTGCGACGGGGACGAGATCCCCATCCCGGATTCCATGGCCTTTCGGATATGGGCCACGCTTTCCGCCTTCAAACCGAATACCTTCTCCGCGGCCGTCATGTCGGCCGCAACCACGTTTCCCGAAGCGAAGACCGCCCCGAAATTCTTCACGTCGGCGAGGTCGCCGCCCGACGGCCCGTTCCGCAGCAGCACGCGTCCCGCGTCGATCACCGTCAGGCAGCTCGGAACCCTCCGGTTGACGTCCACGAGGCATTCGGGGAGCCGGAAGTGGACCTGTCCCCGGTTTCCGCCCATGACGCCCATCAGGTTCTTCAACCCGAGGGTGACGTCCGACAGCGAGTGGTGCTTGGCGATCGGGACGTTCACGACCTTGTCCGCCTCGAGAACGTCCCGGTACAACTCCCATTCCTTCAGCGCCAGCGCGCCGGGGATCGACGTGCGGACGAACTTGCGTTCCTCGACGTGGTAGACGCGGAGCGCGTCCGCCGCGTGGTTCTTCCTGGCGAAACGCTCCACGGCCTCCGCGATCCCGCTGCTGACGTAGCACCGCCTCGCTTCGTTGCACGTCCGGTCGAAAACGCGCACGGCCTTCGCGCCGGCGGCGAGGCACATCGCGGCGACGGCCACCACGACTTCGGGGTCGGTATTCGCCGCCTGTTCGGGGGTGCGGTCCCACCCGATGTTGGGCTTGACGACCACGATGTCGCCCCGGGACACGAAGACCCCCATGCCGCCGAGAGCCGCCACCGCCTTTTGCGCATTCTCCCCGGGCGATCCCCCCTGGGCCATGGAAACGGGGACCTGCGGTCCCGCGGCGGCGCCGAGGCGCGAAGCGGATGCGGGGAGGGCGGCGATTCCCGCGACGGTCCCCGCCAGCCGGAGGAACTCCCTTCGATTGATCCGGTCACGACCCATATATGCTATAAAATACCATGTTTTCTTGCCCGAACCGCGCGACAGAGGCGAACATGGCCATCCCGGCAACGGACGTACGCGTTCTTATCGCCATCCCGGCCTATCGCGAGGAGAAGAACATCGGCGCGGTCGTCGGCGCGATCCGCGACCGGTATCCCTACGATATCCTGGTGGTCAACGACGGCTCCCCGGACGGCACGTCGGAGGCCGCCCGGAACGCCGGCGCGATCGTCCTGGACCTGCCGTGCAACGTGGGAATCGGCGGTGCGGTGCAGACCTCCTTCCTCTACGCCCTGGAGCACGGCTACGACGCGGTGGTGCGGCTCGACGGGGACGGGCAGCACGAGGCCGGGGACATCGCCCGGATCCTCGAGCCGATCCTGCTGGGAACGGCCGAGGCCGCGATCGGGTCCCGCTTCCTCGGGGAAACGGAATACCGCCCCCCGTTCTTTCGGATGATCGGGATCCGCTTCTTCCGGCTCCTCGTGAACCTGTTCACCGGCTACCGCGTCACCGATCCCACGTCCGGGTTCTTCGCCGTCAACCGGCGGCTGATGGAATTCTACTCGGCCCAGTACCCTTCCGACTATCCCGAGGTCGACTCCTACATCCTCATGCACCGGCTGAAAGCCCGCGCCGTCGAGGTCCCGGCCCGCATGTACGAGCGGGAGGAGGGAAAATCCTCCATCACTCCCTTCCGGGCGATGTATTATATGGTCAAGGTGACGATATCCTTCCTGATCAATTGCATCCGGAGATTCGAATGAACCGGATCGCCGTGCTCTCCGATCTTCGCATCCCTTGCGTTCCTGCTGTACATCATCGAGATGGTGCGGCGCCGCAAGCTGATGGAGGAGTACTCCATCCTGTGGCTGTCCGGGAGCGTCGTCGTCCTGATCCTCTCCCTGAAACAGTCCTGGCTGAACCGGATCGCCGCCGCGGTGGGCATCGCGTATCCGCCGTCACTCCTCTTCCTCGTCGGCATGCTCTTCATCGTCCTGATCCTCATCCACTTCTCCATCACCATCTCGAAGCTCAAGCAGAAGAACAAGCAGATCGCGCAGGAGATCGCGTTGATGAAAAGCTCGCCGCCCAAGGATGGCCCTTCCCCGAGCCGGGAAACGCGGTAAAGCGTGTCCCCTGGCTCCTCCTCATGACCCGCTATAAATCGAACCTGTTCGCCAATTTCGCGGGATCGGGGATTGCCGCCCTGCTGCAGCTGGTCTTCATCCCCTTCTACATCCGGTTTCTCGGGATGGAAGCCTACGGGCTGATCGGATTCTACCTCATGCTCCAGGCGGTCCTGCTGGTGCTGGACCTCGGCCTCGGCCCCACGATGAACCGCGAGATGGCCCGTTACTCCGTTTCGAAGGAGAAGGCCGGGGAAGCGAGGGATTTCGCCCGCACGCTGGAAATCGTCTACTGGGCCTTCGGGATCTCGGCGGGCGCCGCCATCGCCCTGGCCGCGCCCCTGATCGCCGCCGGGTGGATCAATGCCGGGACCTTGCCTCTCCCCGTGGTCGTGCGCGCATTGACGCTCATGGGAGGGCTCGCATCGCTGCAGCTGCCCCTTACGTTCTACCAGGGCGGGCTGCTGGGGCTCCAGCGCCAGGTCCTCCTCAACGGCGTCAAGGTCGCCATGTCGGTGCTGGCGAGCGGCGGCGCCGTCCTCATCCTCTGGCTCGTCTCCCCCACCATCACGGCCTTTCTCGCCTGGCAGCTCGCCGTGGCGGTCCTGCAGGCGGCCGCCCTCGGGTGGTCCCTGTGGCGCAGCCTTCCCTCCGACGGCGGCCGGCCCCGCTTTTCGCCCGTCCTGCTTCGGAACGTCTGGCGGTTCGCCGCGGGAATGAGCGGGATCGCGGTATCATCGATCCTCCTTACCCAGATCGACAAGATCATCCTGAGCAAACTGCTTCCGCTGAAGACCTTCGGCTACTACACGCTGGCGGCCGCCGTCGGGAACGGGCTGTATATCCTGATCACCCCGGTGTTCAACGCCACGTTCCCCCGGATTTCGGCGATGGTGGCCGCAAGGGACGAAAACGGCGTCAGGGAGCTCTACCACCTTTCGACCCAGCTGATGGCCGCGCTGATCCTGCCCGTGGCCCTGACCGTGGCCTTCTTTTCCCAGGAAATCCTGACGCTCTGGACAGGCAACGCCGAGACCGCCGGGAACACCGCGCCCATCGTCAGCATCCTGATCGCCGGCACGGCGGTGAACGGGCTCATGAGCCCGCCGTACGCCCTTCAGCTGGCGCACGGGTGGACCCGGCTGGCGCTGACGATCACCGTCGGCCTGATCGTGACCATGGTCCCTCTGTATTACCTTGCCTCCTTGCGCTACGGCCCCGCCGGCGCCGCCTCCGTGTGGGTCCTTCTGAACCTCGTTTACATGGGTGTCGGGGTGCCGCTCACCCACGCCAGGATCCTCCCGGGAGAAGCCCGCCGCTGGTGCCTGGTCGATGTGGGGCTTCCCCTGGCCGCTTCGGTGATGCTCGTGGGGTTCGCCCGCGGGGTCATCCGGATCGATCCGTCGCAGCGGGTTTCCTCCTTGCTCGCCCTGGGCTGCATCCTCGCGGCCGCGACCTCTTTTGCGGCGCTCGCCTCCCCCATGCTGCGCGAATGGATCGGAAACCAATGGAAGGAATGGAAGGGCCTCCATGCTTGAGTCGTTGAAGAAAAACCTCAAGGAACGCTTTCCGCGGCTCGTGGACCTCCACGCCGCGGTCGTGCGCGGGGGCAGCCACGCCATCGACGCATATTACGCCCACCGCCCCTTCCCCCCGACGGAAGCCCTGCAGACGCCCTTCGGATTCAAGCTCGCGGGGGGGAATTCCCTCCATCACAAGGCGATGCAGGAAGGCCGCTTCGAACCCGGGGAAGTCGCCCTGATGCGGCGCCTTCTCTCGCAAGCGGACGTCTTCGTCGACGTGGGGGCGAACATCGGATTTTACGCCTGCATGGCCAGGCACTCGGGGAAACAGGCGATCGCCGTGGAGCCCCAAGCGGAAAATTTGAGATACCTGTACTCCAACCTGCTGGTCAACGGCTGGGAAGACACCGAAGTGTTCCCCGTGGGGCTGGGATCCGCCTCCGGGCTCCTTGTCCTCTACGGTTCCTCCAGCACGGGCGCATCGTTGATTCCCGGATGGGCGGGAGCGTCCCGGCGAACCCGGCGGGTCATCCCCGTGACGACCCTGGACACCCTGCTCGGGAAACGGTTCCAGGGGGAAAAACTGTTCATCAAGATCGACGTCGAGGGCGTCGAATACGATGTGCTGAAGGGGGCCGAATCCGTCCTGGCCTCCACGCCCAAACCCGTCTGGATCGTCGAGATCTGCCTGACGGAACATCACCCCGGCGGGATCAACCCGAGGTACGAGGACACCTTCCGCCTTTTCCGGGAGCATGGGTACGAGGCGAGCACGGCGGAAAGCGACCCCCGCCCCGTCACGCCGGCGGAGGTTTCCGACAGCGTCCGGACCGGCCGCACCCGATCGGGCGTCATCAACTACATTTTCACTTCGGCCGCGTCATGAAGCCCGCGCGTCCCCCCGTGTGCCAGGCGTTGATCCGGAGGCTTCCGTTCAAGCAGGAAGAGGCGGCGCACGCGCTGGGATGCCTCCTGGGGGGAAGGGTGAAGGCCGTCGTCCATCAGGCGACGATGCGGCTCGACCCGAGGGAAGGAATCCAGCGGTTGATGTTCCTCGGGAAGTACGAGCCCGAGCAGACCCGGTGGTTCAGGGAATGCATCGGGCCGGGGGACACCGTCATCGATGTCGGCGCAAGCTTCGGGTACTACACCACGCTTGGCTCGGCGCTGGTTGGTCCCTCGGGGAAGGTATTCTCTTTCGAGCCAAGCCCCGTGGCCTCCCGCGTGATCGAGGAGGCGATCCTCGATTCGGGCATCCGGAACATCGCCCTCACCAAGGCGGCCGTCGGAAAGGCGGCCGGCAGCGTTCCGCTGTATTTGCCGGACGGCGGGTCCCTGCACTCTCCAAGCATCCTCTACAGCGACCCCGCTTATTCCCCGGTCCAGGTGCCGGTGATTTCCCTGGACGGCTTCGGGCCGCTGCAGGGTGTCCCGAAAGTGAAGGCGGTCAAGATCGACGTCGAGGGATATGAGCCGGACGTTCTCGAGGGGATGGAACAGCTGGTGCGCTCGAGGCGGATCGAAAACGTATTCTGCGAGTTCAACAGCGGCTGGCTGTCGCGCAACGGGACGACGCCGGAACGGCTCCTGGATCGTTTCCTGGGGCTGGGATTCGCCATCCGGGAGAGAACGGCGCTCCAACGGATCCCGACGGGGAAACCCGGAGAGACGTTCGACCTGCAGGATATCTGGTTCCGGATGAAGGGGCTTCCATGACCGCCGCGGTGCTGCGGGAAAAAAGCGAGATCGACGCCGCCAGGGGCGCGCTGCGCCGCATGGGCGCATCCTGCATCGCTCCCTGGCCGGTCCCGTTGTTGCGGCGGCTCGGGATCCTGGGAGGAATCAACCTGGGCGACAGGCTCAAGAGCTGGGACATCCTGAAGTCGGCGACGTTTCTCGCGGACCGGCTTCCGAGGCAGGCGCCGGTGCTCGACATCGGCGCCTACGCATCGGAGATCCTTTGCGCCCTGCATCGCCTGGGGTTCACGTCCCTGAGCGGGGTCGACCTGAACCCGGGGATCCGGGAGATGCCGTATGCCGGGGCCATCCGGTACGAGGTCGCCGATTTCATGCGGACGCCCTTCGAAGACGGATCTTTCGACGCCGTGACGGCGATCTCCGTCATCGAGCACGGCCTCGACGCCCCCCGGCTGCTCGGGGAGGTTTCGAGGCTCCTGCGGCCGGGAGGATATTTCGTCGCGTCCTTCGACTACTGGCCCGACAAGATCGATACCGGCGGCGTGAGGATCTTCGGAATGGACTGGACCATCTTCTCCCGGGATGAGGTCCTGGAATTTATCGGGCAGGCCGGAAACCACGGACTGGCCCCGGTCGGAGAAATCGCCCTGGACGCGGAAGAGCGGGTCGTGAACTGGGGGGGAAAGTCGTACACGTTCGGATGGCTCGCCCTTCAGAAAAAAACATGAAGATCCTCCTCGTCTCCGGATCGTTCCCCCCCATGAAGTGCGGGGTCGGCGACTATACCGCGCACCTGGCGAAATCCCTCGGGAAGGCGAAGGGCGCCTCGGTCGCGGTCCTGACGGATGCCGCGGCGGCTTCCGCTCCCGCGGACCCCGATTTCCTCCTGCTGCCCATCGCGCGGGGATGGAGGATCGCCGATACCCCGGCGGTGATGAAAGCGATAACCGGCTGGAATCCCGACATCGTCCACGTGCAGTACCCGACCCAGGGATACGGAAGGAAGAAACTGCCCTGGCTGCTGCCGGCCATCGCGAGCGCAAGGAAGTACACGGTGGTCCAGACGTGGCATGAATATTTTCCCATGGGCGGGTACGCGAACCTGCTGAACACCCTCGTCCCCGGGGGGTTGGTCGCCGTAAGGCCGCACTACCTGGAAAACATGCCCTCCTGGCACCGGTGGCTGATAAGAAAAAAGACCTTCGCTTTCATACCCAACGCCTCCACGATCCCGTATACGCGGCTCACCCCTGCCGAGGCCGCAGAAATCCGCGCCCGCTTCTCGAGGGACGGCGGACCGCTTGTCGCATATTTCGGTTTCGCGCATCCGGAAAAGGGGGTGGAGCGGATCTTCGAGGCCGCCGATCCCGCCAGGCACCACCTGGTCCTGATCTGCGACCTGGACCCGTCGGACCGGTATCACGCCAGGATCCTCGCGCTTGCGAAATCCCCCCCGTGGGAAGGAAGGGTCACCGTCACGGGATTCCTGCCCAAGGAAGAGGTCGGAAGGATCCTGGCCGCCGCCGATGCCGTCCTGTTTCCCTTCCGCGGGGGCGGGGGGGAGTGGAACACGTCCCTGCACGCCGCCCTGACCCAGGGAACGTTCGTCCTGACGACCTCCCGGCTCCGGCACGGTTTTCAACCGGATGAAAATGTGTATTATTCCCGCCCCGAAGACGTACAGGAGATGCGGGAAGCGCTGCTTGTCCACGCGGGGACGAAAATCGCCGGGATCCCGTCCGATTCCCGCGGCGATTGGGAGACCATCGCCGAGGCCCACATGAAACTGTATCGTCGAATCCTCGAACCGCCGGCACCGGGAAACCGGGCATGAAACTCTCCATCTGCATGGCGACATTCAACCGCGGAGCGTTCATCGGCCGCACCCTGGAAAGCATCGTCGGCCAGGCGTCGGAAGAGGTCGAGATCGTCATCGTCGACGGAGGGTCTTCCGACAACACGGGGGAAGTCGTCCTCGAGTACGGGAAGCGATTCCCGGGGATCCGGTACTTCCGGCAAGAGAAGAACATGGGCGTGGACCGCGACTTCAACACCGCGGTCGAATGGTCGCGGGGGGATTACTGCTGGCTGATGTCGGACGACGACGTGTTGAAACCCGGCGCGATCCGGAATGTCCTGGATGCGATCGGGCGCGGTCACGGCCTCATCGTTGTGAACGCCGAGGTCCGGGACGCGGCCCTCGAAAAGGTGCTGGACGCGAAAAGACTGCGGATCGACGCCGACCGGGTGTACCGGGTCGACGAAACCGCCCGGTTCTTCGAGGACGTCGCCACGTACCTGTCCTTCATCGGATGCGTCGTCATGAAGAGCCGGTTATGGAAATCGCGGGTCAAGGAACCGTACTTCGGGTCCCTGTTCATCCACGTCGGCGTGATCTTCCAGCAGCCGGTCCCGGGCGACGTCCTGGTCATCGCCGCGCCCTTGATCGCCATCCGGTACGGAAACGCCATGTGGACCGCGCGGGGGTTCGAGATCTGGATGTTCAAGTGGCCCGATCTCGTCTGGTCGTTCCCCGGGCTGCCCGAATCGGCGAAACGGCGGGTGGTTCCCCGCGAGCCGTGGCGGGAGGCGAAGACCCTTCTCACCTACCGGGCGATGGGGGCCTATTCCGCCGCGGAGTATGCCCGATGGCTGAAAACGCGGCTTTCCTCGAATGCGGAACGTTTCCGGGCATGGGCGATCGCGCGTTTCCCGGGGACCGTCCTGAATCTCCTGGGGATCCTGTATTTCACGCTGTTCCACCCGGAATCCCGCATGCCGCTGGAGGACATGATGAACAGCAGGTTCTGCCTTCTCCGCTTTTTCCGGGGGAGAAGGAGATAAGATCTTCCGGAAGATCCCATGGTATATTTACGCGCATGCCGACGGCACTGATCACCGGAATCGCCGGTCAAGACGGATCCTACCTGTCCGAGCTCCTGCTGGAAAAAGGGTACCGCGTCGTCGGAACCGTGCCGAACCTGCGCCCGGACGAACTGCATCGGATCCGGCACCTTGGGGACAGGATCGAGGTCGTCGAGGACGACCTGCTGGACCAGGACCGGCTGGAACGGCTTTTCCGGGAATATTCCCCGTCCGAAGTGTACAACTTCGCCTCCCACTCGTTCCTGGCGGCCTCGTTCCAGCAGCCGATCCGGGCCACCGAGGTCATCGCCATCGGAGTGACCCGCCTCCTCGAGGCGATCCGGAAGATCGTCCCGGAGGCCCGGTTCTTCCAGGCGTCGAGCAGCGAGATCTTCGGCAAGGCGCGGGAGGTTCCCCAGTCGGAGACCACCCCGTTCCACCCGCGGAATCCGTACGGAGTCTCGAAGGTGTACGGCCACCTGATGACCATCGCCTACCGGGAGAACCACGGCCTGTACGCCTGTTCCGGGATACTGTTCAACCACGAGAGCCCGCGGCGGAGCCCGGAGTTCGTCCCCCGCAAGATCACGCGCGCGGCGGCGCGGATCGCCCTGGGTCTCGACAGGGAGCTGCGGCTCGGAAACCTGGACTCCCGCCGCGACTGGGGATTCGCCGGGGATTACGTGCGGGCCATGTGGCTCATGCTGCAGCAGGACCGGCCGGGCGACTTCGTTGTCGCCACCGGGGAAACCCATTCCGTCCGCGACCTATGCGAAGAGGCGTTTTCCTACGCGGGGCTGGATTACCGCGGATACGTGGTGCAGGAAAGCGAGTCCTTCCGGTCTCCCGAGACGGCGCAACTGGTGGGGAATCCCGCGAAGGCCAAAGAACAGCTGGGGTGGGAACCGCAGGTCACTTTCCGGGAACTGATCCGGGTGATGATGGACGCGGACCTGGAGGAGGCAAGGAGAAACCTATGATAACGCGCACGGCTTGCCGGGTATGCGACAGCGCCATGGAGCCCGTCCTGGATCTCGGCGACCTCTATGTCTCGGATTTCATCTCTCCGGGGGACCCCGACGGAACGAAAGCGCCCCTGGAGCTGGTCCTGTGCCGGAGGTGCCGGCTCCTCCAGCTCAGGCACACGGTCCCGGCCGAGACGATGTACAGGAACTACTGGTATCGGTCCGGCACGAACCAGACCATGCGGGCGGCGCTCGCCGACATCGCGAACAAGGCGGAGACGCTCATCCGCCTCAAGGAAGGCGACGCCGTCGTCGACATCGGGTGCAACGACGGGACGCTCCTGGCCTCGTACCGGACGGGCGGCATCCGCAAGATCGGCTTCGACCCCGCGCAAAACCTCGCCGTGTTCTCCCGCAAGATCGCCGACAAGCTCGTGGTGGGATTTTTCGATCGGGAAACCTTCCGGAAAGACCCGCAGCTGGCGGGATGCCGGCCCAAGATCGTCACGAGCATCGCGATGTTCTACGACCTGGAGGACCCCAACCGGTTCGTCTCCGACATAAAGGACGTGATGGATCCGGAAGGGCTGTGGATCGTCCAGATGAGCTACCTTCCGCTCATGCTCAAGACGAACGAGTTCGGCAACATTTGCCACGAGCATCTCGAATACTACTCCCTCACCTCGTTCGAATACCTGCTGGACCGCCACGGATTCGAAGTCGTCGACCTGGAGCTGAACGACATCAACGGGGGAAGCATCCGGGCGTACATCCGGAACCGCGAGGCCGATCCGGCCCATTTCGCGGACGCGACCTACCGGGACCTGGCGGCGCAGCGGGTCCAGGCCCTCCGCGACCAGGAAGCGCGGCTCGGACTGGACGACATCGAGGCCTACAAGGAGTTCGCCGTCTGGGTCGGCCGGATCCGGGAGGATGTGGTGGGGTTCATCCGGGAACAGGTGTCCCACGGCAAGAAGGTGTATGTCTACGGGGCCTCGACCAAGGGGAACACCCTGCTGCAGTACTTCGGCCTGGACCACACGCTGATCGCCGGGGCCGCCGAGCGAAACCGGGACAAGTGGGGAAAGATGACCGTCGGGACGCACATCCCCATCGTCTCGGAAGAGGAAGCCCGGGCGGCCAGGCCGGACTACTTCCTCGTCCTGCCGTGGCATTTCCTGGAGGAATTCCAGCAGCGGGAGAAGGCGTACCTCTTCGCCGGAGGGAAGTTCATCGTCCCGATGCCGCACTTCACGCTGATCTGAGGGTTTTCCCCCTGGGGCCTCCGAGGTCCCTGCGGTAATCCCGGATCCCCGAAAAGATGGCAGCCGCTCCTTCCTTCAGGGAAACGCTCGAGCGGAGAAGGGACAGCGCGAACACCGCGGCGACCATTCCGTTCCTCGCCCACCCTGCCGGGGCGAACCGGCAAGGCGCCTGGCGGTTCAGCGCGCGCATCGTGTTGCGGACTCCGTAATAGAAAGCATCCGGGTGGTTTTCTCCGCCGCTCGATGCGGACACTTTATGCCATACCCTCGCTTTCGGAGCCAGGCAGGCCGTGAACCCGCGCTTTTGGGCCCGCAGCATCCATTCCACCTCTTCCCCGCAAAGGAACAGCTGGTCATCCATGAGCCCGACTTCCCGGCAAAGGGTCCGGGATACAAGGACGGCGCACCCGCAGGGCCGATCGATTTCCGTCGTTCGATCGTATTGCCCCCGGTCGTATTCCCGGTACCCGATCATTCGCCCATATCCGGTCCATGTGGAGAACTTCGCCCCGGCAAACCATAGGAGATCCGGAGGATCGAGAAAACATATTTTCGGGCTGACGAACCCGATCCGTTCCGAACCGCCGGCAACGGCCAGCATTTCCTTGAGGAACAGGGGGTCAGCAACCGTGTCGTTGTTCAACAGGAGCACGTAGTCCGCTCCCCGGTCCAAGGCATGGCGGATGCCGACGTTGTTCCCCCCGGCGTATCCGAGATTCTCCCCGGTTTCGATCACTTCCACTCCGGGAAACCGGGAGCGGACGGCTTCCGCCGTGCCGTCGGAGGATCCGTTGTCGACCACAAGGCCCGTCACGCGGTCATTCCAGACGGGGACAAGCGATCGAAGGCATTCGAGGGTGTCTTCCCGGCCATTCCACGTCAAGATGACGACAACCACCAGAGGGAGTTCTTTCCCCTGTGCCGGGGGAGAAGGCTGCGATCCTTCCGTCATCGGTACGGGCCCCCGAAGGCGTGGCCCTGGATCAGGTCGATGTATTTGTTGATCGCCGTTCCCCTGCGATACAACGCCGCGCGGACGAGCCCTTTTTCACGAAGGGCCTTCGCCATGTCCGGATTTCCGAGCACCTCCCTGACCCCGCGGGCTATCGATTCCGGGCTCGCCGGATCGACGTACCGTACCGCCGACCCGTACACCTC
The DNA here is from genome assembly GCA_963741515.1 of uncultured bacterium. Taxonomy (GTDB): domain Bacteria; phylum Desulfobacterota; class Deferrimicrobia; order Deferrimicrobiales; family Deferrimicrobiaceae; genus UBA2219. Next base: position 9,683 of record CAVUIA010000003.1, on the reverse strand, counting down.
CCGGAAGACGGCGATGTCGGAGCAGACGACCGGGACGCCGGCGGCCATCGCCTCGAGCGGCGGCAGCCCGAAGCCTTCCGCGAAGGAAGGGAACACGAACGCCTTCGCGCCTGCGAACAATCGCCGGATCTCGTCGTCCGACGGATCGGGCATCTCCACGATCTTCCCCTTGAGGCGCGGGTCCCCCTTCCATCGGTCGACCATGTCGGGCGAGGAATAGCGGGCCCCGGCGATCACGAGCTTCAGCGCCGGGAAATCGTCCGCGAGAATCGCGAACGCCCGGAGGATCCCCTCGACGTTCTTGTGGGCGATGCGAAGCCCCAGGTAGAGGATGTACTCCCCCGGTACGGGAGCCCCCTCTTCCGGAGGGGGAAGAAAGAACTCCTCCCGGATCCACGGGTAGATCACCTGGATCTCGTCCAGGGGCAGGCCGAACTCCCGGACCAGGTCCCGCCTCACCGTCGCGGAGATGGTGACGACGTCCTCCGCCCCCCGCACGGCGCGGCCGAGCAGCCAGCGGAAACCCGCCTTCCGGTACCACGGAAGGGCGAAATGGTCGGAGAACACGGTGATGTCGTTGACGCTGACGATGTATTTGCCCGGCATGGACAGGGGAACGTTGTGGCCCGGGAAGAAGAACAGCCGGACCGAATCCCCCAGCAGGCGAAGGATGGACGATTTCCGGAAGAGATCCCCGACGCTCATGGGCCCGTACCCGACGAACACCGGTTTGATGGAAGGCTGCCGGAACTGTACGAGAAACCGGTCCTTCATCGTGGCGGGAACCACGGTGTGGATCTCGCCGATGGCCGGCCAGGCCGATAAGGCCTCCAGGAGGTTCTCGTAGATTCGACCGACCCCCGAGCAGCGGTAGAACATGCCGTCCAGGTAGATTCCCATTACACGCTCCGGCCGCTGAGGCGCGCGAAGAACGGCACCGCCGCCTCTGCCATCGCGGTGTAGGAGAACTTCCTGAAGGTCCTCTCCCGCGCGTTCTCCCCGAGCCGCCCTTTGAGCTCCGCGTCGGAGAGCAGGCGGTTACAGGCCTCCGCGAGCCCCGCATCGTCCCCGACGTGGAACACGAGCCCGGTTTCCCCGTGGATGTTGACATAGGTCACGCCGCTCGGCAGGTCGCTGCTGACCACGGGTTTCCCGAGCCCCATCGCCTCGATCTGGACGATCCCGAACCCCTCCAGCCCCGAAACGGAGGGAAGGACGAAGAATTCGCACCCCAGGTAGTACGGACGCAGGTCTTCCACTCCCCCGAGCAGGAAAACCCGGTCGGACAACCCGCGCGCTTCGATCTCTTTCCGCAACTCCCCCTCCAGCGGACCCGTCCCGACGATGGCTACGCGGCACCGGATCCGGTCGGCGGCGCGGACCAGCGTGGCAAGCCCCTTGTACGGGACCAGCCGGCCCACGAACAGCAGGAACGGCCCCCCCAGCCGCTCCCGCGCCCGCGACGCGGCGCGCGCCTCCTCTTCCCCCACCTCGAACCAGGGATCCGGAATCGCGTAAGGAATGATGGCCGTGCGGTCGGAAAACCTCCGGAACGTGTCCGAGGTGGAAACATGGTGCGGGGTCGCCGCCACGAAGGCGTCGGTCCGGCGGAAAACGAACTCCTCGATCGGCCGGAACAACGCGTACAACGCACGCTTCCACCGCTCCTCGAGGAGGATGTCCGCATGGTTCCAGACGACGATCTTCTCCCGCTTCGGCCGCGCGAGGAGCGACAGGAACAGGGCGAGGGTCGCCGTCGGGTTGGGATAGTGGAGCAGGATGACGGGAAAACGCCTCGATTTCCTCAACCCGTGCAGGACGCCTGGAAGGCCGGGCAATACGGGGGCCAGGAGGAACGTGCCCGCCTGCTTCAGGTAGTGGACGGTCGTGCCGCCGGACGTCTCGATGCGCGTCTTCCCCGTGCGGGTCGCCACGAGGCAGTAGTTCGTCAGGGAACCGGCCGTCGCCTCGGCGAAGCTCTTGACGACGACTTCCATGCCGCCGGGTTCCGGCGGGAAATATTTCCCGAGGTGGAGAATCCTCATTTCCGCATCAACTGCATCAACCGGTTCCGCAGGAACGGGTTGCCGGTTTCTTCGACGCCTTTCCTGAGCGCCTCGACGGCGTTGTCGCGCTGGCCCAGGACCAGGAACATGTTGGCGATCGTGTTATAGGTCTGGGCGGGAGACACCCCGAGGAACAGGTAATGCTGGGCCTCCAGGATGATGTGCCCCGGGACGACTCCCTTGTTGATCCTGTGGCGTCCGATGTATTCCCTGGTCCCGGCCTCTTCGCGCACGAAGACGAGGAAGAGGCCGTCGGAGAACACCAGGCTCCAGCCCGGGTGATTCGACAGGATCGGGACGATGGGGAGGATCGCGCCGGAGGAATCCATGGACTTCAGGATGATATGGTTGGCGCCGTACTTCCCGACGATGCTTTCCCATCCCGGAAGGCCGGCCATGATCTTCTGGTGATCCTCGAACACGGCGTGATTGTAGGTCCTTCCGTCGATGAAGGTCAGCGCCTGGGGATACAGCTGCCAGTCGAGGAATCCCCCGATGTCGAAGAAGTTGATCATCCGCCCCGGGACGGGATTCCTGCGGAGGAACTCCGCCGCCCGGAACGAGAACTTGTGCTCCGTGATCCCGATGCCGTATTCGAGCTGCCTCATCGAGAAGGCGAGGGTCGTGAACCCGAACAGGGCCACGGCCAGGACGATGCTCCCCAGGACGGCTCCCTGCGCCCAGCGGGTGCCGGAGGCCGCGTCGGCGGTCGGGATGGGCCGGCCGGCCTCTTTCGGCGGTTCCCCTTTCCTCCCTTTTCCCCTGGAGGCCTGCCTCGGTTCCGCGGCCTTTCGGCCCTCCAGCCGGGCATTGATCGTCGATACGAAGCCCGTCAACTGGACCGCCGCGCCGGAAGAAAGGAAAAGCCCCATCATGGAGACCGCCCGCGCCGATCCCCAGGCGCCCTTGAACGCGATGAGGAACAGGAGGATATCGAGAAGGTAGACGCGGTGTCCGATGAAGCCCAGGATCAGCGAGACCGCGGCGAAGGCCACGGCGGCCTTGTAGTAAACGTACATGCCGGTGCCGACGACGGGGGTCAGCTCGGAGATCGACATCAGGATGCCGCTGGAGGCCGTTCCCTGGCCCCGGGAGATCATGTGGAGCGGCGCGAGCAGCCAGCCGTAGCCGTGCGGATTCAGGCCGCAGAGGACCAGCCCGAGGAAACCGGTGATCACCGGGGGGAAGACCCAGGCGCGCAGCTTCTCCCAGCGGAACTCCTTACCCCACGCCGCCCGCGCCAGGGCATCGATGAAGAACGCCCCGCAGAGCCCGAACGCGATGAGGTACGTCGGGTGGCAGTTCGCCCACACCAGGATCAGCGGGGGAAACAGGTAGATCGCCCGTTTCCGCGTCCCGAAATAGTACTCGCTGAGAAGGTAGATCGTCAGGGCGATGAACAGGTAGGTGAAGATCTCCGGCCGGGGCTGGATCCGGATCCTCAGGAACCCCGAAAAAGCGAAGATGGCCAGGATCGTCAACAGCGGATGCGCGCCCCGCAGGACCGTCGCGCGGTACAGCAGGAAGTAGATCGCCAGCACGATGGCCCAGATCATGAACGACACGCCGTATTCCCCGGCGGCCGAATGCACCAGGTAAAGGACCGCCGCGAACCCCCATTCCCCACCGCTGCCGCTCTCCATCCCGAGGGACGGATAGTTCCACAGCTCCTTCGTCGGGATGTGGCGGTTCTGGACGATCTCCCGGCCGATCGCGATGTGCGTGCCGAAATCGCTCGTGAAGATCTTGGTGAGCATCGGCACCGTGACGAGAAACAGCAGAACGAACGCGATCAGGTTCTGCCGCCCGGGAGAGAGTTCCCATTTCCCCATCTATGCTTCCCCTTCCCCGATCATTTTCTCCTCCCGCGGAAACGCGGGCGCGAACGGCCGCGCGTGGAACACCGTCGTCGCCTTCAGGCTCGGGCAGCGGGTGCAGTCGAGGCACCGCAGGCATTCCGGATCCGCGGCATTCCGATCCGGCCGGATGTCGACGGGGCAGATCTTTTGGCATTTTCCGCAGCGGGTGCAGGTGTCCGGGTCCCAGGCGAGCTGCAGGAGGCTGGTCCTGTTGAACAGGGAGAAGATCGCCCCCAGCGGGCAGGCGACCCGGCAGAAAGGGCGCTTGGCCATCGTGGACACGGTGACGAAGGACAGGAGGATCGAGATCTTGACCCAGAACAGCGACCCGATCATGGCGCGGACGCCCGCGTTCATCGTGGCCCACGGGATCCCCGCGGCGAGGGTCCCGGCGGGGCACAGCTTCGAGAACCAGTGCTCCCCCGTGAGGAAAGGGATCGCGAACACGAGGACGGCCAGCGCGGCATAGCGGAAGAACCGCGCCTGCCGGGGAATGGGGAATTTCCAGGACCGGAACTTGTACAGCAGGTCCTGGAGGGCGCCGAAGGGGCACAGGGTGCCGCATGTCATCCGCCCTACCGACGCCCCGACGACCGACAGGGCCCCGATGGCGTAGAAAGGGACGGTCCGGGCCGCCACGAAATGCTGGATCGTCCCGATGGGGCAGGACAGCAGGGCCGACGGGCAGGCGTAGCAGTTCAACAGGGGGGTGCAGGCGCCCTTCAGCGGCCCCTGGTACAGCGAGGCCGACAGGAACCCCTGCACGTAGGCGTTGGGCAGGACCGCGCCGATGCCCTGGAAGATCCGCCGCTTCAGGAATTCCAAGGGGTCACCCGATCCCGATGCACGACAGGCAGATCAGCACGGCGTTTCTCAGCGTCTCGACGATCTCCCCCCGTTGAATGCCGAAGGCCAGGAGCCCCGCGGCGGCGGCGGCCGTCAGGATAAACGCGATCCCGCGTCCCTTCATCGATGCCCCCTCGGGAACTTCCGCGTCATCCTCCTCCATAGGAGTGGAGGCCGGAGAGAAGAAGGTTGACGCCGAGGTAGCAGAACAGGGTGGCCGTGAATCCCACGATGGACAGGATGGCGGCGCGCTTCCCCTGCCACCCCCTCGTGATCCTCGCATGGAGGAAGACGGCGTACACCAGCCAGACGATCAGCGACCAGGTCTCCTTGGGGTCCCAGGACCAGTACGTCCCCCAGGCGTAGTTCGCCCACGCCGCCCCCGTGATGATCCCCGCCGTGAGGAACGGGAATCCCCAGATGATCGCGCGGTAGACGAGATCGTCGAGCACCCGGCTGGCAGGCATCCGGGCCACGATCCCTCCCGGCGCTTCCGTCCCCTCCTGGCGGGCCTTGAGAAGGTACATGACGGCCACGCCGGCGGAGACGGCGAACGCCGCGTACCCGACGAAGCAAGTGATGACGTGCGCGTGGAGCCAGTAGGACTGGAGCGCCGGGACCAGCGGCTGGATGGTGCTGTCGTTGGTGACCGCGAACAGCATCGTGAAGAACGCGATGGGCATGACGAAGGCGCCCAGGGCCCGGCTTCCGTACTTCCGCTCGACCGCCAGGTAGAACAGGTCGACCGACCAGGCGAAGAACACCAGCGACTCGTACAGGTTGGTGACGGGGATCCGGCCGATCCCCATCCGGTACGACTCCTGCCAGCGCACGCCGAGGGCGGCGGCGCCCGTCACCGCCGCCAGCACGCAGGCCCAGGAGCCGTAGACGGCGACCCGGTCGTTTCTCGCGTACAGGGCCCCGAGAAAGAGGACGGACGCGACGCCGAACAGGACGGTGGTGATGTTGAACAGAAGGACGTTGCTCATTCCCGCACCCCCTTCACTCCGTCCCGGATTTTCTCGAACGCCTTATCGAAGGCAAGCCGGTTCCTGTTGGCGGCGCCCGCGAGCACGACCTCCATCCGGCCGTCCGCCCCCTTCGACAGCCGGAGCCAGACACGCCTGTGGGAGAGGAAGAAGGCCATGACGATCCCGAGGATCATCAGCGCGCAGCCGAGCCAGACGATGTTGACCCCGGGATCCCTCGCGACCTGGAGGCCGGTGAACATCCACGGCGCCAGCCCATGGAAGGAGAACACCGGGTTGCCGCCGCTCCCTCCGCCATGCCCCGGCTTCCCTTCGGGAAGCCAGACGATCGCCGCAGGCTTCCCCGGCGCCTCGATGATCATCTGGAGCGCCGGACCGGTCCCTTGGTAGTCCTGGCGGTATTCCACCGCGCGGACGGTGCCGTACCCCGGGATGTCGACCGGGCGGTCCGCGGTAAGCGAGAGGATTTCCGGCGGCGATCCGCCGCCCCGGCCCACCTCGACCCGCGCCACCGCTCCCCCCGCTTCCCCGTAGCTCGCCTGGTAGAACCAGATCCCCTTGTACCGGAGCGGATCGTTGACCACGACATCCCTCTTGCGGAGGACTTCCCGCCCCCCTCGATCACGCTCAGGTCGGAGACGTAGGCCTTCGGCTGCCCGGAGGGGTACGTATCCACCCGGAAACTGTTGCACCGGAGGGCGAACCCGAAATCCTGCGTCCGGCTCCCGCCGCGGACTTGGACGGCGGAGACCGAATCGCCCTCCCGGATGTTGACGAAGCCCTTGAATCCGGCGATGTTCCCGACGATCGCCCCGAGGAAGATGACGATGATGGAGAGGTGGGTCACATAGACGCCGAACCGGGAAGCCATGCCGGCCTCCGCGTACATGTGGATCTCGTCCCCCTCCTCGGTGACCAGCGGTTTCGCGAAGAGGGAAGTGAGCGCCTCGGCGTACTGCGGAGCGCACTCCGCGGCGGCCCCTTTCTTCTTCCAACGGTCCACCAGGGGCAAGGTCTTGACGAGGCCGTCGTCCAGTTTCGTGCGGGGGTTCCTGACCACGCTCAAGGCCTTCGGAAAACGGTCTATCGTGCAGCAGGCCAGGTTGACCGTGAAGACCATCAGGAGCGCGAGGAACCACCAGGAGTGGTACATGTCGAACAGGTCGATCCGGTCCATCAAGGCGAACGCCCAGTCCTCGTAGATCTCGTGGTATTTTTCCCGCGGCAGGTTCTGCTCCACGAGAGTGCCCAGGACCGACGCGGCGGCGAGGACGATCAGCGTGAAAACGGCGAGCTTGACGGACGTGAAAAACCGCCACACCCGGTCCATCGGCGAGGCGTCGTCTTTACCGGTCGTCACAGGTGGAGATTGCATCTCGCGCAACGTTCCGCCTCCTCGAGGGCGCATTCCCTCGTGAATCCTTTTTCGATCTCTTCGAAGTTCCCAAGGCGCTCTTCAACGGAAAGCCGCGGGCCCTTTCGGCGGACCCGCCACTCGGGCCTGTCGGGCACGTGCGGTTCGCGGCGCCTGCGGTAATTGTCCTTGCACCGCGTCGTCTTGCCGTCTTCCGCGCACAGGCTGGAGTAGATGTTCAGCGCCGCCGCCCGCCCCGAAGCGGCCGCTTCCACGACCGTGCCGGGACCCGAGGCGCAGTCCCCGAGCAGGTAAACTTTTACGTTACTATCGCGATCCCGCAAACGCAACCGGAAGACATGGCGCCGCCTGTCCACCGGAATCCGCGACGATATCGGGGGAAGGAATCCCAGGTTCTCGCGGTTTCCGACGGCCATCACGACGGACTCCGCCGGGACATCGAACTCCGTCCCGGCGCGGGCGAGGGGAACGATGCGCCCTTCGGCGTCGCGGTCGAACCGCTCCACCTGAAGCGCCTCGATCCCGGAAACCCGGCCGCCGCTCATCAGGAACCGTTTCACCGTGGTCGAAGGAAGGAGCTTCACCCCTTCGGCGAGCGCATCCTCGATTTCCCACGGGTGGGCCGGCATCTCCTCCCGCGACTCGATGCAGGCGACGGTCGCTTCCGACGCGCCGAGCCGCAAGGCGGTCCGGGCGGCATCGACGGCCACGTCTCCCCCGCCGATCACGACGACGCGGCCGGGCACGCGGATCGGCCGCCCCCGCCGGACGCTTTCCAGGAACGACCGGGCGTCGAGAAAACCCTGCTCCTCCGTCCCGCTCCCCTGGAGCCTGCGGGCCACGGGCGTCCCCGCCGCCACCAGGACGGCATCGAACCCTTCCCGCTCCAGCTCGGAGAACGGGACGTCCCGGCCGATCGCGACGCCGCCCCGGAAAAGAACCCCCCTGGCGAAAATGCGCTCCAGGTCCCCTTTCAGCGCTTCCAGGGGAAACCGGAACTCCGCGGCCCCGTATCGCATCATCCCGCCCGGTTCCTCGTTGGAATCGAACACGGTGACGCGGCACCCCAACCGGGCCAGCGTGTCGGCCGCGGCCAGCCCGGCCGGTCCGGCGCCGACGACCGCCATCCGAAGCGTTCCCTCCGCCTCCCCGATCCCGGGATGCGGCAGGATGCCGGCGGCATATCCCAGGTCCGCCGCGGTCCTCTTCGAGCGCCATGATGGCGATCGGCGCGCCGTACTCGTTCCGCACGCATTCCTGCTCGCAGGGATGAGGGCAAGCCCTCCCGCAGAAGGCCGCGAACGGAAGCCTGTCGTGCACGAGCGCCAGCGCCTCGAGCGGGCGGTTCTCCCGGACCAGGGCGATGTAATCGGGGACCCGGATCCCCGCGGGGCAGGCGGTTTGGCATGGGCGCCTCCGGTTCCCGGGGGCCCTTCCTCGCGTCCAGCCAGGCGAGCCACCAGATCAGCCCCGCGGAAGCGAGAAGGAAGGCGTGGCCGATCGTGGCCCCTTTCCACACATTCAGCACGAGGCCGAGACTTAACGGGAGGAGCGACGCCCAGAACGCGCCGCTTGCATACCTTTCCGCGTGGAAATGGCCCAGCCCCGGGTAGGCCAGCGACAGGAGGCCGGCGGTGCGGCGGACCCGTTCCCGCCGGATCTCCCGAAGGAGACGGTCGCGCTGGTCGAGGCGCCCGGAGCAGCCCTCGCAACGCTTCTCCTCGCCCTTCCGCTCCACATCGCAGAGGACGCAATCCTTGTATCCGAAGCGAAGAAGGTTTTCCGGCGCGAGAAAATCCATACTCTTTACATTCTGGGGGGGACCGAGTGGAAAAAGCAACCGGTGGAATATTCCCGGAACGACCTTATAAGTACGCCTTCATGCGCAGCTCGTTCAACAGTTCCGACCCTTGTTTGTTTCTTTCAAGCGGTTTCTCCGTGGCAACCATCGGCTTTCCCTTTTTCCTCGCCTTCAACACCAGATCGAAAACCACCGCGGTTGCAATTATCGCCACGCCGATCAACGCGGTTTCCATGATTCTCTCCGCTCCCATGATTTTCAGCCACACGGTTACGGTTATCTTATCGGCAATACCTCGACGGTTCTTTATTGCCGCTCCGCTCTCTCGTCACGCAATCTGCTTATTTTTTGGCCTTGACGACAAATCCATACTTCTTTGATGCGGTTTCCAGGTTGCGGCCACCCCGATCCCTCGACCACATTGTTCACGAAAATGACCGGCGTGAGGTCATCATCTTTAATGGTGCTGTAGTCATATGAAGGACGGGTGATGTACTTGTTGACAAGTATCTGCTCCCCGTTCTTGCCGTTGTAGGATTCCACCAGATAGGGTTCGCCCGCCATCATCGGAACAACCTCGTTGAATGCCATGCCGGGCTTTACGCGTTGCATCGCCGCGCTGTTTTTCTCCGCGGTGTCCTTCATCGTCCACTTCGTATCCAATATTCCCTGAGAGCAGCCACCCGCGAGAAGAACGCTGATTGCGGCAATGAGTGCGACCGCGCGGGCTTTCCGCATGATTCCTCC
>CAVUIA010000002.1:0-1140805 GCA_963741515.1 uncultured bacterium | reverse complement strand
CCCGCCCATGGCGGCGCACGCAGATGACATGGTTTGCGACATCCACGCAATAGACGTTCCCCGCGTAGCGAATCTGTTCCGGCTCCACCAGGTTCGCTTCCGTGGCGCGGCGGATGTTGACGCGATAGATATCGCGGCCGGGCGTGAGCGATTTCGATGCCGCATACCCGCACCGCAGCGCCAGCTCCTGGACATCGTCGGCGAGACGCCCCGATTTGGTCCAATAGCAAACGTGATCGCCCCGACGGGACCCGTCGCCGAGGATGAGAGCGTCGAGAAGGATCCTCGACTGTCGCCGGGAAAGCCCAAGGTACTCTCGCGGGATATACTTGTCGCCCGCCTTCCCGAACGGCGCGAGGATCTCCGCCAGCTGCATGCTGCAGATGCGGAGTTGATGGTCGTCCGAAGTGAAATAATTGTACCCGAGGCGATCGAGGCAGCGGATCATGGCATCACGGCTGGATCCGTCCTCCTGGGCGATCAGGATGTTGTAGTCCCTGACCTCGTAGTCCCGGCCGTTCACCTCGCGCACCCGCTGCCGGACATGAACGCATCCTTCCGAGAGGTAGTAGCCGAGGAACTCGAGCCAATCGTCCATCGCGGATGCGGGCCACCTGCACCCTGCCGTTCGGCGGAGGGGGTCCCAACTCGAACCATTCGATCTCCCCGCCCTTGAAATCCGCGCCTGTCGGCACCTTCCAGGCCGGCCAAAAGCGATCCTCGTCCGCCTGAAGGAACTTCATCTTTCCTGTCTTGCTCCGCACGTACATGCGGTGGTTCGGGGTCAGTGAAGTCGTACTTCGAGTTCGCGAACCGAAGCAGCTCGCCGACGTAAGGGTAGGAGATGACCTCGTCGGGCACGTGGTATTCGATCTCGCCCGCTTCATTCAACGTGGCGACCGCCGTGTCCTGCCGCAGTTTCGGGAAAGGGACCCAGCCGTCTTCGGTGAGGATCTCCGTCTCGGAGTCGTAGCAGGCCCGCGGGCCGATCGGGTTCACGTTCCCCAGTACGTCTCCCTCTGCGGATGCTCCGTCGGGTCCCCGTACACCTCGGAGGTGGACGACTGCAGGATCCGGCATTTAAGCCGCTTGGCGAGCCCCAGCATGTTGATCGCGCCGTGGACGCTGGTCTTGGTCGTCTGCACCGGGTCGAACTGGTAATGGACGGGGGAAGCCGGGCAGGCGAGGTTGTAGATCTGGTCCACCTCGACGTACAGCGGCCAGGTGACGTCGTGCCGCATGAACTCGAAGGACGTGTTCCCGAAGAGATGCCGGATGTTCTGGCGGCGGGAAGTGAAGTAGTTGTCGACGCAAAGGACTTCGTCTCCCCGGGCGAGCAGCCGCTCGCAGAGATGCGACCCGATGAACCCGGCGCCGCCGGTGACCAGGATCCGTTTCATCCTTCTCCCCTTCCCGTACCGCAGAACCGGGACGTTCATGAGTTCTTCCGCCATCTCTGTCCCCAAACTGCGGAAGAACTCATGAACGTCCCGGTTTTGCGGTTTTGTGGTCCCGGTTCTGCGGTTCACAACCTCGACCCGATCGCAAACCCCTTGGCGGCGAGGATCTTCCGGCCCTCCCCGGGGGAGGCGAGCCCCGCCGCCTCCATGTCGGCGTCCACCATGATCCGGACCAGTTCCTTGAACGTGACCTTCGGCTCCCAGCCGAGAAGCTTCCTCGCCTTCGAGGAATCGGCGACCAGGTTCTCGACCTCCGTCGGACGGAAATATTTCTTGTCGATCTTGACGTGCTCCTTCCAGTCGAGCCCCGCGTAGGAGAACGCCTCCACGAGGAATTCCTTCACCGAGTTGGACTGGCCGGTCCCCACGACGAAGTCGTCGCCCACGGTCGTGCTGGAGGATGAGCCACATCGCCTGGACGTATTCGTAGGCGAACCCCCAGTCGCGCCGGGCGTCGAGGTTCCCCAGGTAAAGCTCCTTCTGCTTTCCCGCCTTGATGTCCGCGATCGCGCGGGTGATCTTCCGGGTGACGAAGGTCTCTCCGCGGCGGGGCGACTCGTGGTTGAAGAGGATGCCGTTGCTGGCGAACATGTTGTACGCTTCCCGGTAGTTGACCGCCATCCAGTAGGAATACACCTTGGCGGCCCCGTACGGGGACCGGGGGTAGAACGACGACTTCTCGCTCTGCGGCGGCGGAGTGGCGCCGAACATCTCGCTCGAGGACGCCTGGTAATAGCGGGCCTTCCCCCCCGCGCGGCGAAGCGCCTCGAGGATGCGGGTCGTCCCCAGGCCGGTGATGTCCCCGGTGTATTCCGGGATGTCGAAGGACACGCGAACATGGCTCTGCGCGCCCAGGTGGTAGATCTCGTCGGGCTGGACGTTGTAGATGAGGTTCGTGAGCTGCCCGCCGTCCGACAGGTCGCCGTAATGGAGGAACAGCCGGGCGCCGGGGGCGTGGGGGTCCACATAGATATGGTCGAGCCGCTCCGTGTTGAAGGTGGAGGCGCGGCGGATGATCCCGTGGACCTCGTACCCCTTCGACATCAGGAACTCCACGAGGTACGATCCGTCCTGTCCGGTGATGCCGGTGATCAGTGCCTTGGGCATTGTTGCCGCCCTCCTGGGGGCGTGGATTGACCGATGTTATCGCAGCTATGAAAATGTATCCCGAAAGGCAGGGAAACTTCAATGACCGACCCGGTGGAACTGCTTCAGCGATATATACGGATCGACACGTCGAACCCGCCCGGAGACTGCCGCGAGGCGGCGGAGCTGTTATGCGGAATCCTCAAGGATAACGGGCTGTCGCCCGAAGTGTTCGGCGCGACACCGGAAAAGCCGAACGTGCTTTGCCATGTCGGGGGGACGGAGGAGCCGGGGCTGGTGCTCATCCACCACATGGACGTGGTCCCGGCGCGGGCGGAGGAATGGAGCGTGCCGCCGTTTTCGGCCGAGATCCGGGACGGTTGCATGTACGGGCGGGGGACCCTCGACACGAAAGGGCTGGGCATCGCGCACTGGTGCGCCGCCGTCCGGGCGCTGAAGGAGGGGATCCTCCGGAGGAAGCTGTTCCTCGTCGCGAACGCGGACGAGGAGGTCGGCGGAAGCGAAGGCGCGGAATATTTCGTCCGGAACCTCCCCTTCCCCCTGGGGCGGGCGTATGGGTTGACCGAGGGCGGAATCGGGGTGCTCGACATGTTCGGGAACGCAGGGAAATGCTTCCTGCTGAACATGTGGGAGAAGGGGCCGGTGTGGATGAAGCTCACGGCCAGGGGAACCGCGGGGCATGGAAGCCGTCCGTCCTCCAAGGACGCCCCGGCGCGGCTGGCCAGGGCGCTCGCGCGGATCGCGGAATACCGGGAGCCGCCACGGCTCACCGAACCCGTGCGGGACATGCTGCGGGCCCTGCACGGGAACCAGTTCGTCCCGTACGAGGTCGACGCCTCGGGCGGGCGCGGAGACGAGACCGCCGCCCTGGAGAGGCTGGCGGCGAGGTTCCCCGAGATCGACCCCCAGCTGCGGAACACGTACGCGGTGACGACGCTGTCGGCCGGGTTCAAGCCGAACGTGATTCCCGCCTCGGCGGAAGGGACGGTGGACGCGCGGATCCTTCCCGGGGAGGATCCCGAGGAGGTCGTGGCGCGGCTGAGGGAGATGGTCGACGACCTGGGCGTCTCGGTGGAGATCCTTTTCGCGGACCTGCCGAACGGGTCGCCGATGGGACCTCTCTACGAAGCGATGGAGTCCGCGATCCACACAATCCACCCGGACGCGGTGGTCGTGCCGTACCTGTCGACGGGCTTCACCGACTCGCGCTTCTACCGGTCGATCGGCATCCCGACGTACGGCCTGATGCCGGTGCTGCTGCCGCGCTCCGAGCACGGGAAGATCCACGGGGTGGACGAGCGGATCCCGGTCTCGAGCATCGGGGAGATGACGGACATCGTGTACGCGCTCATCGAGCGGTGGAATCAGAACTCGACGGAGTCGCCGTTCCCGGGGTAGAGATCGCATTTGCTGCCGTGCCGCCCGGTGCCGCCGGCCACGGACATACCGCGTTCCCGCATCTTCCGGACCGCCGTCTCGCCCGTGCAGTGGTTGCACGCGAACCTGCGGACGCCGAACGCCTGCAGCTTATCGAGCAGTTCGTCCTGGGGCGGGCCCCACTCCTCGAACGGGGAGATGTGGAGGCCGCCGTACAAGCCGTGGAAGCCGGCGAACCCCTCGAAATTCTCCCGCGCGTATTCGAGCAACGCGAGCACTCCCGGGTGGCAGCAGCCCGTGATGGCGACGATCCCCTTCCCCTCGAGGTTCACGTAGAGGACCTGCTCGCCGCGCGTCTTCAGGAAGATCGGCTGGTCGAACGTGACGGTGGCGCCGCCGGGGAACAGCGCGTGCGCGCCGGGGGGCATCTCGACGACCTCGCCCCGGTGGCCCGATCGCGCCAGCAGCTCCTTGCTGCGGGGCGAAAACCCCGCGGGGATCATCAGCTTGACGTCCGGGTTGTGCCGGACGACGGCCGGCATCCCCCAGAAATGGTCCACGTGCTCGTGGGTGACGTAGACCAGGTCGATCTTCCCCTCGGCCAGCAGCCGGTCCACCCCCTCGCGGCGGAAGACGGCGTCCATGTATTCCACGTCCCAGCCGACGTCCATCAGGATCTTCCACGGCCGCCCGGTCCCGTCGACGACCTCCACCAGCGCCGACACCCCCGCGGCGTTCCCCGGCGTCCATCTCACGTCGAACTGGTCGGCGGCGAGACCTCCCGACTCGGCCACGTCCTTCCGCATCCGCGCGTTGTCGTGCCACGACACCTCGGAGAGGCACCGGACGGCGAGCGACTTCGCGGCGCCGATGTGAAAACCGGGACGTTCATGAGAACTTCCGCAGGCCAGGGACATACCTTCCTCCATTAATTAATCAAGACCGCAAAGCAGGGACCACAAAACGAGGACGTACATGAGTTCGTCCGCAAAACAGGGACACACATGCAGACCGTAAGACCGGTTATATGAGGTCTGCCCATGTCTGTCCCTAAACTGAGGACGAACTCATGTACGTCCCCGTTTTGTGGTCTCCAAGTATGTCCCCATTCTGCGGAAGTTCTCATGAACGTCCCGGTTCTGTGGTTTTGCGGTTTTTCGGTTCCCGCTTCAGAAAAATATCAGCGTCGCCACCCCGAAAATGGGGAGCAGGACGCCGAAAGACCAGGCCATGTATCCCAGGAAGGAGGGCATCCGGACCCCCGCCTCCTCCGCGATCGCCTTCACCATGAAGTTCGGGGCGTTGCCGATGTAGGAGTTCGCCCCCATGAAGACCGCCCCCGCGCTGATCGCGGCCAGTATCGGCGCCGACACCCCCGCGACCGCGTCCGCTCCCCCCATTCCCTGCGCGAGGCTGAAAAAGACAAGGTAGGTGGGGGCGTTGTCCAGGAAGCTCGACAGCAGCCCGGCCGCCCAGAAGAAGTGGGCGGGATCGGTCACGCCCAGCTCCCCTCCGCGCGTCTTGAGGATGAGCATCGCGGGAAGCATGGTGGCGAAGATCCCCGCGAACAGGATGGCCACCTCCTGGATGGGGTGATAGGTGAATTCGTTCTCCTCCCGAACCCAGGCGGGAGTCCGCCACACGGAAACGGCGGCGGCGGCGATCATCGCGGCCTCGCGCCAGGGCGTGGGAAGGAAGACGGCGGCGATCACCGCTCCCAGGAGCGGCAGGTTGATCTTCCCCTCGATGGAAAACGGCGTCTTTTCCCCATCCGCACGCGAAGCGACCCCGGCGGCCGCGCCGTTGCCCGCGCCCTCTCCCTCGCCCGCCAGCTGTTCGATCGCGAACGCCCGGCGGTCGACAAGGTAGAAAACCCCGATCACCGCCCCGCAGACCAGGAGCCACATCGGCCCCACGTGGAGCAGCGTCCAGAAGAACGGCACCCCCTTCAGGTAGCCGAGGAACAGCGGCGGATCGCCGATCGCCGACAGGGCCCCCCCGATGTTGGCGACGATGAAGATGAAGAAGATCACCACGTGGGCGACCCGCTTCCGGCCGGCGTTCGCCCGCAGCAGGGGGCGGATCAGCACCATCGACGCCCCGGTGGTCCCCAGCATGTTCGACAACACGGCGCCCACCGCCAGGACGGCGCAGTTCATCCCCGGCGCGGCGCGCATCGTCCCCCGGAGGAGGATCCCCCCGGAGACGATGAACAGCGCGGCGAGGATCATGAGGAACGAGACATACTCCATCGCCAGGTGGATCAGCTCCCGCCGGAGCACGCGCGAGGAAGTACCCCGCCACCGGAAGCCCGAACGCCAGAGACACTTTGCCGAAGTGGCGCACCCAGAATCCCGGCGCGAACACCGGGAACAGCGCGATCGAAAGGAGAAGGCCCCCGAACGGCAGAACGGACCACAGGGGGAGGGAGAGACCCAGGGCGATCGTATCGGTCGGCGGCATGGTCCCTGCCCGCCCTTACATGTACAGGAAGAGGTTGCGGCGCCCCTCTTCCACGAGACGCCCCGTGAGAGACAACCCCATCAGGTCGTCCCACCGATGCTCCCCCCAGCCGCCGAGAACGACCAGGTCCGCGTTTTCCTTTTCGCAGAACGCGGAGAAAGCCTCCAGCCGGCGCCCCGGGATCACCCGCTCCTCCCACGGCGCGTAGCCCGCGTCGGCCAGAAGATTATGCGGGGCGGCAAGCCGCAAGTGACCGTCTTCCTCCGAATCGTCCACGGCAAGGAGGATCACGCGGCACCCCGTCTTCCAGAGGGACATCTTCGTCATCGCCCCGACGGCCCGCTCCGTCTTGATCTTGCCGCCGCACCCCACCACGACGGTGCGGACCGGCCGATACGGCGTGCACGCCATCAGGACCGGTATCCCCCCGTCCCTCATCATCGAAAGGATCAGCTGCCCCGGCTTGTCCTCGAGCCCGGGATCGAAATGGGACGCGATCGCCGCCGCGACCAGGTCGCACCCCCCGGCGGCCGCCAGCAGCTCTTTCGACGGCTCCCCTTCCCGGATCTCCCCGTGGGCCAGCACCCCGGCCTGCGCGCATGTCTGGATCGTCTCGAGGAGAATGCCGGTCGCCTCCTCCATCTTCCGCTTCCCGAACTCTTCCGCCGCGTGCTGCGCCAGGTGGATCGCGCTCAAGCCGCCGCCGCCCTCGATCCGCCGGATCTCGCCCTCGTCGATCACATAGACGACCCGGACCTCTCCATCGTTCGCCTTCGCCACGTCGATGGCAAGGGACACGGCATCCTTGAAGGAAGAACCGCTGGAAACGGGAAGAAGGATGTTCATGAGCGCCTCGCCGCGGATGGATTCCGATTCCCTTCCTTTTACCTTGGAAATATCGATAGTTTCAACCTTTTTTCCTCCAGGGTGGTTTCCTCCCCCCGGGACACGGCATCGCAATTATAAAACCATGGTTTAAAAACGCTTGACAGCAACTTGGCCCCTGTTGTACAAATTAGAAATGCTGTTTTATTAAGTGAAATAACGGGGAGGAGGACAGAACGGACATGTCAGAGGAAAAGGCAACAAACCGGTGGGTGATGGTCATCGCGGCGTTGGTCATGCAGTTGTGCCTCGGGGTCCTCTACTCCTGGTCGGTCTTCCGCGGACCGCTGATGAAAGAACTGGGATGGACGGTCAAGGAAGCCGGTTACCCATACATGGCTTCGCTGTTTTTCTTCGCCCTCGGGATGATCTTCGCGGGGCGGTGGCAGGATAAGGCCGGGCCGAAGAAGGTCGCCATCTTCGGCGGGCTGCTGCTGGGCGCGGGGGCCCTCCTGGCGGGGGTCCTTTATAAGACGGTTCCCGGCCTGGTATTCGCTTACGGCATCCTCGGCGGCCTGGGCGTCGGGTTCGCCTACGTGACCCCGATCGCCACCTGCATCAAGTGGTTCCCCGACATGCGCGGGACGATCACCGGGCTCGCGGTGTTCGGCTTCGGGGCGGGAACGCTGGTCTTCGGGCCGCTGATCTCCAAGCTCATCGCCAGCTCGGGGATCGCCAACGCCTTCTTCGCCGTCGGGGCGATCATGCTCATCGGCGTCTGCGGCGCGGGCACCCTGTTCAAGGTTCCCCCCGCCGGCTACAAGCCGGCCGGCTGGAACCCGCCGGCGCCGGCCCCCGGGGCGGTCGTCAAGATCGACTGGACCCCCGGCGAGATGACCGGGAACGCCCAGTTCTACATCCTGTGGATCATCTACTTCATCGGGGCGGCGGCGGGGCTGATGATCATCGGGCAGGCCGTGCCGATCGGCGTGGAAGTGGCCAAGCTCGACAAGGCGGTCGCCGCGGGAGGCCTCGGGACGATGGCGCTGCTCAACGGGCTCGGCCGCCTGGTCCACGGCTCGATCTCGGACAAGATCGGCCGGAAGAACACCGTCATCCTGATGTTCGCCGAGTACCTCGTCGCGTTCCTGCTTTTGCTCCCGCACTCGGATTCCTTCTCCAAGTGGCTCCTCGGAATCTGCATCGTCGGTTTCGCCTACGGCGGATACCTTGCCCTCATGCCGTCGCTCACGGCCGACTACTTCGGCTTGAAGTCGTTGGGCACGAACTACGGCTACCTGTTCACGGCGTGGGGAATCGCAGGGATCGGCGGTCCCTTCATGATCGACGCGATCCGGTCGTCCACCGGCGCGTTCACCAACGCGATGTACTACATCTCCGCGGCGTGCCTCGCGGGGATCGTGCTGGTCGTCATCTCGAAGAAACCGGTCTTCAAGGAAAGCATGAAACCGAGCGTCCAGACCGGCGTAAAGCCTCCTTCGGCGGGGAAACGGCCCCCCCTCACCGGGGGGCCGTTTCCTTTCCGCTCCCCCGAGTCGCGATAAGATATGCGGATGAAACGGACGGCCGCCTTCTCCTCTTCTTCCTCCTCTTCCTCCTCTTCCTCCTGTCCCTCCAGCCCTTGCCGCGCGCGGCCGGGCGGAAGACAACGCCGTCGGGACGCCGCCCGCCGAGGCGCCGCCCGCACCGTCCCGGCCCCGCCCCGGTCCCCGCGGAGCGGGCGACGATCCGCATCGCCGCCGTCGGCGACATCATGATGGGGACCACCTTCCCGGAAGACATCCTGCCCCCGAAGGACGGCGCGACCCTGTTCCGCGAGGTCCGGCCGCTTCTCGAAGGGGGCGACCTCGTCTTCGGCAACCTGGAAGGGGCGCTCGTGGACGGCGGAAAATCCCCGAAATGCGGCGACTACAAGCCGGGGCCCGGCGTCCGGCCGTGCTTCGCCTTCCGCACCCCCCCGCGGTACGCGGAACATCTGCGGGAGGCGGGCTTCAACGTCCTCAACGTGGCGAACAACCACACCCTCGATTTCGGCATGGAGGGGATGGACAACACCCTTTCGGCCCTCGACAACGCCTGGATCCAGCCGGTGGGCGGACAGCGGGTCGCCCTCTACCCGGCGGGGGGGAAACGGATCGCCGATCGTGGGATTCTCCTACTCCATGCCGACCCAGTACGTGTACCCGATGCTCGACATCCCCCGGGCCATGGAGATCGTCGCGGAGCTCAAATCGGCCCACGACCTGGTCGTCGTGTCGTTCCACGGGGGGGCGGAAGGGTCGGGCGCCCTGTCCGTCCGGGACGCCGAGGAGACGTTCCTGGGGGAGAACCGCGGGAACCCGGTCCGCTTCGCCCGGGCGGTCGTCGACGCGGGCGCGGACCTCGTGCTGGGGCACGGGCCGCATGTCCCCAGGGCGCTGGAGATCTACCGGGGGAAGCTGATCGCGTACAGTCTCGGGAACTTCGCCGTGTACAGCATGTTCAACATCAAGGGGCCCAGCGGGCTGGGCTACGTGCTGCAGGCGACGCTTTCCGCGGAAACGGGAGACGTTTTGTCCTTCCGGACGCCTTCCACGGCGCTCCGGCACCCCGGGATCCCGTACATCGACCGGGAAGGGAAGGCGGAAGCCCTGCTGCGGAAGCTGTCGGAGGAGTTCCTGGCGGGGGAGCCCGACGCGAACGTCCGCCGGGAGGCGCTTGCGAACGCGTGGAAAGGGGGAAGCGGTTTCTAGTTGACGAGGTCGTTCTCCCCGTAGAGGAGCCGCTTGGCGCCGATGTACCGCTTCAGGTAATACGGATGGTCCATCGAGGTGATCTTGACCTGGCGCGACCCCGACGAGGCGTGGATGAACCGGTTGTCCCCCAGGTAGATCCCCACGTGCGACGGGTACTTCGCGTACGTCTGGAAGAAGACCAGGTCCCCGACGGACAGGCTGTCCCTCTCGACCTCCCTCCCGACCTGGAACTGCTCCCTCGCGGACCGGGGCAGGTTGTGGTTCACCATGGCGAAAACCTTCCACACGTACCCGGAGCAGTCCATCCCCGTCAGGGACGTGCCGCCCCACACGTACGGCGTGTAAAGCAGCTTCTTCGCCACGCGGATGATCCGGTGCTGCGGGGACTCGACCGCGTTGTCCGGCGCCGCCGGCTGCGGCAGCGCCGCCTCGTGCAGTTCCTCTTCGGTCACGACGGGGACTTCGGCCATGACGGGGGCTTCGGCCAGGATGGGGCGTTCGTCCGCCACGGCCGGCTCCGGATCTTCCGCCCGCTCGTACAAAGCGAGTTTCTGGCCCGGGATGAGGAGGTCGGTATCGAGGTCGTTGCGCACCGTGAGCTCCTCGGTCTCCATGCCGAACTTCCGGGCGATCCCCGAAAGGGTGTCGTCTTCCCGGACCGTGTACGTCTCCGGCAACTCCGCCCGGACGACGATCTGCATCCCCGGACGGATCGGCTTGCTCCGTTTCATGAGGTTCCGCCGGCGAAGCTCCCTCTCGGAAACGTCGTACCTCCGGGAAATCGACCCGAGCGTATCGCCCTGCCGGACGGTGTGCACCTGCGCGGGACCCCGCGCCGCCGCGGTTTGCCCGGCGGTTTTCGCGGCGGGCTTCGCCGCGGGCTTCGAGACCTTTTTCCCCGGTATCCGCAGCTTCTCCCCGGCGACGATCTTGTCCGACTGTAAATGGTTTTCCGCCCGGATCTTCTCCGCCGGGACATGGACCCGCTTCGCGATCGAGGAGAGGGTGTCTCCCTTTCGCACGACGTACGTCGTGGAAGCGAATGCGGGACGGGGAGCGGCCAGCAGGAGCGTGGCCGCGACCAGGATGACAAGGCGCCAAATCGCCATAATGTGCGATATTATCACGGGAAAGCAAGAGATCAACCCGCAAAATAACCCTGTTACCATGGTATCGTTGCCCGGGAGGATCCACCCGTGAAACGACATCTCGGCCTGTTCGCGTTTCTCTTCCTGCTGGCGGCCTCCGTCTCCTTCGGGGCGGAACCGCTCAAGATCGGGGTCCTCGCGCCGCTTTCGGGGCCGTTCGCCGCCAACGGCGCCTCCTTCGTCCAGGCCGCCACCCTGGCCGTCGAGCAGGCCAACGCCGACGGGGGCGCCCTGGGCCGCCGGATCGAAATCGCGGTGGCGGACACCGAGGGGCGGGTGGACGTCGCCCGGTCGGAAACGCTGCGGCTGATCTCCCGCGAGGGGGTGAACGCGCTGGTGGGCGCCTACCTCTCCGAGGAGACCATGGGGGTCATGGAAACGGCGGGCGCGCACGGGATCGTCCTCATCGTTCCCGTAGCCGCCACGGCCGAGATCACCGACCGTATCCGCCAGGATCGCGGCAGGTATCGGACCGTCTTCCGCGTCTCCTACTCCATTCCCGCAATGGGCGGAAACGCTGGCGGCCTTCCTCAAGGAGAGAAAAACCACCCGGTACGCGTTCGTCGGCACGGGAATCCGCTGGAACCGGGAGCTGGGGAACGCGCTCGAGAAGGCGGCCGACCGCATGGGAATCGGCGTTTCCTACTCCGGCTACTACAGCCCGGGGAACCCCGCCTTCGACCCGGTGGCCGTCGCCGCCTCCGGAAGCGGCGCCGACATCGTCGTCCTGGGGGACCCGGGGAAGAACTCCCTGTCCTTCCTGAAGCGGCTCCGGGAGCTTTCGCCCGAGGTGCCCGTCCTTTCCGTCGGAGGGGCGCTGGGGGATGCCCGGCTCGTGCCGTCCCTCCCGCTCGGCGGCCCGCTCTACGTCCAGGCGGCCGCATGGAAGGGATCGACCCCGTCGGCGACGGCGTACGTCGACCGGTTCGAGAAGCGGTTCGGGTCGGCCCCGGTCGGCTACAGCGACACCCTCCCGTACGACGCCGTGACCGTCCTCGTGGCGGCCTGGCGCCATGCGGGAAGCGCGGAAGGGAAAGCGGTCGCCGGCGCGCTGGAGAAAGGGACGTTCCAGGGGGTCGCCGGCAGCTACCGGTTCGACGATTCCCACCAGGCGATCTGGGGCACCGGGCCCGGCGCGCTGCGCGGAACGATCATCCGTTGGGAGCGGGACGGCGGCAAGATCGTCTTCCCGCCGCGCTGACGGGACGCCGCCGTGCCGGCCCTCCCCCAGCTGATCCTCGACGGCGTCTTCACCGGAGCGGCTTTCGCCCTGATGGCGGTCGGGCTGTCCCTGATCCTGGGCGTGGTCAAGGTGATCAACCTGTCGCACGGGGCCTTCTTCACATTGGGGGCGTACGTCGCGGTCGCCCTTTCGCGGCACGGGACGGAATACCACCCCGTCGCCGCCGTCCTCCTGGGCGGAGGGGTCGCGTTCGCCCTCGGGATGGTCCTGGGGAAGAGCTTCGTCAACCCGATCCGCTCCCACCCGTTTTCCGTGACCGTCGGCACCCTGGCCTTCTCCCTCCTGTTCGAGCAGGTCGCCCAGTTCCTCTGGGGGCCCCATCCGCAGATCATCGCCGTGGGCCGCTCCTTCTCCGGCCCGTTCGGGACCACCGTGCGGATGTGGGGCGCCGCCGCCTTCCTGACGTGCACCGCCCTGCTCGCCGCCCTCCATCTCCTGCTCTCCTCCCGCTGGGGGCTGCCGCTCAAGCTGATCTCGGAGGACGAGGAGATCGCCGAATCGGTCGGGATCAACGTCGAGAAGGTCCGCTACCTGACGTTCGGCGCCGCGTCGGCCGTGGCGGCCGTCGCGGGGGCGCTCCTGGCGCCCGCCGCCGCGATCGTCCCCACCATGGGGCGCGGCCCGCTGATCCTCTCCCTGATCGTCGTCATCGTGTCGGGGATGGAGAACCTGGCGGCGGGTTTCGTCCTCGCCGTCGGGCTCGGGCTCCTGTCGAACCTGGGCGCGTTCTACCTCGCGCCCGAGTGGTCCTACATCCTGCTGCTGGCCACCGTCTGCGTGCTCCTGGCCTTCCGGCCCGCCGGGTGGAAGGGGCTTGTCTTCACGCGCGACGTCTGAGCGTACCGGCGCAAAGGGCGCGGCCCTCGCACGAGTATCTCTCCTCGGGGACGCCTTGCAGGCGGATCAAGGCGATCGCATCACGGAGCCAACGGATACCGCTTACGCCGAAAAGGGCTGTCCCCATTCACTGCGGGCCGCAGCTCCCCGGCTTCGACCAGCGAACGTGCCTTTTCGAATGCTTTCCCGGCCTTCGTCATCCCGTATCGGTCATCAAATACTTCTGCCTATAAAGAGGACGGGGTCTCCGCCGGTTCCGCCCTTTCGTCCCTCCGTTCAGGGGACACCCTTTTCGGCTACGCGGCATCATGGCTCTCCGTGATCTTGACGCCTTGATCCGCCTCCAATCCCACGTGGGAGGTCTCGTGCTCGGGGGCCCTTTGCGCCGACACCCCCAGAGCCACCCCCACAAGCCACCCCCACAGACCGAGACACAGGCCACCAAGACACAGGCCAACCGAGACACGAGCCACAAAGGAGATCTTCTCTACGGAAGGCACGTACGGAAAAGCTACCGATGTCAGGGCAGGCGCTTTCGGGGGGCGTTCTTCGGTTAATCGATAACGGGATGAAGGGGAAGAGCGCCCCCCGCCCAGTACGTAAACGAAACCTATCGATATCGATAAGGGCGGAGGGGAAGCCTGTCCCCCTCTGAATCGAAGTCTGTCCCCCGAAATCGACTACGCCTATATCGAAAGTTCTTCCGTAAGTACTTTTCGCAGAGAAGTTCTCTCGGTTGGCCTGTGTCGCGGTGGGTTGTGTCGGGTTGGGGAGGCGCGGCGCAAGGGGCGCACCCGAGCGCGAGACCTCCCACGTGGGATTGGAGGCGGATCAAGGCGTCAAGATCACGGAGGGCCATGATGCCGCGTAAGCCGAAAAGGGTGTCCCCTGAACGTAGGGACGAAAGTGCGGAACCGGCGGAGACCCCGCCCTCTTTATAGGCAGAAGCATTCGATGACCGATACGGGATGACGAAGGCCGGGAAAGCATCCGAAAAGGCACGTTCGCTGGTCGAAGCCGGGGAGCTGCGACCCGCAGTGAACGGGGACAGCCCTTTTCGGCGTAAGCGGTATCCGGTGGCTCCGTGATCCGATCGCCTTGATCCGCCTGCAAGGCGTCCCCGAGGAGAGCATCCCGCGCGAGGGCCGCGCCCCTTGCCTTGCGTCACTTGAGGAACTCGCCCACCTCCGGCACCTTGAATCCCGCCTCCCGCAGACGGTTCCTGACGCTCGCCACGTCGATCGTCGAAACCCGGACGAAGGCGACGAACTCCTTCCCCCGCGGGGACAGGATCAGGCTGCGGATCGAAAGCGGCATCTCGCCGAGCTCCTTGACCAGCCGGAGAACGTAAGCCGTTTCCTGCGGCAGGACGACCTCCACGCGGACGCCGACCGCCTCGATGTTCAGGGTGTCCAGAAACGCGCCGATGACGTCCGCCTTGGCGACGATCCCCACGAGCCGGCGGCCTTCCACGACGGGGATGGCTTCGAACCGCCTCCGGTGCAGGATCAAGGCGGCGTCCTCGATCGTGTCCCGGGGGGAGAGGGTGACGACGTCCCGCGTCATCACCTCCGCCACCGTCCGGTCGCCGGCCGGCGGCCCGGCCGCCTCCTGCGACGTCTCGGCAAGCCGGGCGTTCCGGATGTCGGTGTCCGTCACGATCCCGACGAGCTCCGTCCCCTCCAGCACGGGCAGGTGATGGATCCTGTGCTCCTTCAGGAGGGAGCCCGCCCTGCGAAGCGTGTCCCCCGGCGCCACCGCGATCACGTCGGTCTTCATCCGGTTTCCCACGAACATCCCTTTTCAGCTCCTTCCCTGGAGGGCCCGAAGATGCGCCGTCGCGCAGGACGGCAGGGCGGAAGGTTCGTATCCCCCCTCCAGCACGGACACGATCCGCCCCCGGCACAGTTTCTCCGCAAGTTCGCACAATTTGCCGGTCATGTGTATATAGGATGCCTCGGTCCATTCGAGATCGGCGATGGGATCCGCGGCGTGGGCGTCGAATCCCGCCGAGACCAGGATCAGGTCCGGGCGGAAACCCTCGATGGCCCGGACGACCTCGGCGTCGAACGTCTCCGCCAGCTCCCGGTCGCCCGCGCCGGGTTGAAGGGGAAGGTTCAGCGTATACCCTTCCCCCTCCCCCCTGCCCGTATCCGTTCTCCACCCTGTGCCGGGAAAGCAGAAAGACGGGTGCTCGTGGAGACTGCAGAAAAACACCGAGGGATCGTCCTCGAAGATCTCCTGGGTGCCGTTGCCGTGGTGGACGTCGAAATCCAGGATGAAGATCCGCCCCACCCCGTAGGCCGCCCTCGCGTAGGCGGCCCCCACGGCGACGTTGTTGATGAAGCAGAATCCCATCGCGGAATCCTTCCCGGCGTGGTGTCCCGGGGGCCGGACGGCGCAGAACGCGTTTTCCACCCGGCCGTTCATCACCGCGTCGATGCCCGCCATCACCCCCCCGGCCGCCAGGAGCGCGGCGCGGAACGATCCCTTGGAGATGGAGCAGTCCCGGGTGGAGAAGAACGCGGCGCCCTCCTCCACGCATCGCCGGAACGCCTCGATGTGCGAAGGGGAGTGGATCCTGTGGATGTGCTCCATCCCGGGGATGTACGGCTCGAGGAACACGAGGCTTCGGTGCAGCTCCTCCCGGCGGATACCCTTCATCAGCCAGGCCAGGCGGCTGCCGGTTTCCTTGTGCCCGCGCCGCACCACGTGGGAGAGGTATTCTTCCGAATGGACGAACCCCGTCCGGCGCGGGGTGTCCGTGTAGATGACCTTGAAGCCGTCCCACGGGCTGCCCGCACAGGAGGAAAGCCTTGCCGAGGGAAAGAGAGACCTCTTCCCCTCCCGCGTCTTCCCCCGCCATCGAGTGGTACCCTTCGGCGCTCCGGTGGACGGGCACCTTCAGGTCCCGGCGGAACATCGCCAAGTCGTACGCGTGGTTCAGCCGGTCGATCTCGGCCGCGGCGACGGGGAGCCCCAGCGACCGGACCAGCGCGCGGAGCTCCTCCTTCATCCGCTCGAGGTCCGGCTTCTCCAGGCAGTCGAACCCCTCCTTCGCCCAGTAGTACTTCCCGACCGACAGCGACGCCTTCAGGCGGAACTGGTGGAAACCGAGGTCCCGGAAGAGCTTCTCGTAATAACGGAACAACGCGGAGGCGTAGCCGTAGCTCCGCTCCAGGAGCCGGATCTGCTCGATGTAGACGAACCGCAGCCTCCGCCCCTCGAGGTACGCCTTCCATCCGGACCGGCCGTCGCGCACGGCCTGGAAGAACAGCGTCATGTTCCCGGCGGGAACGCCGGCGTGGAAGATCTGCGTGTCGTAGATGATCCGGTCGGGCCCGAAGAGGAGGAGATTCTCGCCGTGCCCGAACTCCCCGATCTTCCGGGAGACCGCGTCGAGGAAATCGTCGGGGGCGATCCGGTTGCCGAACACCTCCTCCCAGGAAGACAGGAGCTTCCTTTTCGAAGGCATCCCGGAAACGAGGAAGGGCGCGATGCCGCCGCTCTTCTTGATGATGGAGGGATTGAGCTCCGCCCCGTAGATCTTCCCCTCCCCGATCAGCCGATCGAAACCGCGCGAAACCTCGCCCCTCGACCGGGGACCCACGTTTTCTTCGGGAATGGGCACAACTTCATTATAGAATCGGGACCGATGACAAGGAATCCTTCCCTCGGGAAAACGACGGCCGCGCTCGCCGCGGCGGCGGGGGGTCTGCTCCTGTTCCCCCTCGCTTGCCGGGACCCGTTCCTGCTCGACGTCCTCACGACGGGGTTCCTGCTTGCCGCGTTCGCCGGGTCGTGGGACATCGTGGGCGGCGTGGCGGGACAGGTGTCCCTCTGCCACGCGCTGTTCTTCGGCATCGCCACGTACGCCTGCGCGACGCTGACCACGCTCCTCCACTGGCCGATCCCCCTCGCGGGGCTCGCGGCCGTTCTCCTGGCGGGGCTGGGCGGGATCGCGGTCGGCGCCCTGGCGGCGCCGCTTCGGGGGCCGTTCGTCGCGGTCCTCACGCTCGCCATCGGGGAGGCCGCCCACGAACTGGCGCTGGGCAACGTTTTCCTGGCGGGGCCCGAAGGGTACGCCTGGGGAGGCGAGGGAGGCATCCCCGTGACGCTGCCCTGGACCGACGATATCGCCCCGGGCCGCGTATTATGCCGCCCTCGTTTTCCTGGCGGCGGCCGCCTGCGTCATGCTCCTCGTCCGGCGGTCCCGCCAGGGGCTGACCCTGCGCGCGGTGGAGGGAAGCGAAATGACCGCGCGGGCGTCCGGGGTCGACGTCGCGAAGCACAAGCGGAGGGCGTTCACGATCGCCGCCCTGCTGGCGGGGGCCGCCGGGACTGCATACGCCTTCCACGTCGGAAGGGCCACGGCGTCCGACTTCTCCCTGGAGCTCTCCTTCCAGGCGGCCACGTTCGCCGCCGTCGGGGGGCGCGGATCCATCCTCGGGCCGGTCGCGGCGGCGTTCTGCCTCCACGTCCTGTTCCAGGGGCTCGACGTCCCGCCGGGCACGCGCATCCTGTTCTACGCCCTGGCGCTGACGCTGATCCTGCGCTTCTTCCCGGGAGGGGTCGCGGGCGTCCTGCGGAAGCTGCAGGGACGCGGGGAGCGGCGATGAATCCCCTGCTCGAGGTACGGGGGATCGCGAAGTCGTTCGAGAGGACCGTCGTCCTCGCCGACGTCTCCCTGTCCATCGATCCCGGGGAAGCCGTCGGCCTGTTCGGCGCCAACGGGTCCGGGAAGACGACGCTCGTCAATATCCTCTCCGGGCTGATCGCGCCGGACGCCGGATCGGTGCGGTTCGACGGGCGGGACATCACGCGCCTGCCGATGGACGCCCGCTACCGGATCGGCATCGCCCGGACCTTCCAGATTCCCCGTCCGTATCCCGCCCTCACGGTCGGCGACGCCGTGCGCGTCGCCCTTCCCGCATCGGCGGACGGGCGCGCGATCGAATCGCTCCTGTCGCGCGTGGGGCTTCTCAAGCAGCGGGACCTCCCGTGCGCCCGCCTGTCCCAGGGGTGCCTGCGCCGCCTCGAGTTCGCCCGGGCGCTGGCGTGCCGCCCCGGGCTGATGATCCTCGACGAGCTCTTCTCCGCCCTGTCGACGACCGACGAAGAGGAGCTCGTGGCGCTCCTGCGCGCCGCCAACCGCGAAGACGGCGCGGCGTTCCTCCTCGTGTCCCACAACTCTCCGCTCCTGGAGGGCCTCTGCCGCCGCATCCTGCAGCTCGAAGGCGGCCGCGTCGCGCGAGAGAGGACGATGTAGATGGCGCCGGCGGGCACGACGGTCCAACTGGAAATCGAGGGGCTCGCGGTCTCCTTCGGCAGGATCGTCGCGGTGCGGGACGTCTCCCTGGCGGTCCGCGAGGGAGAGACGGTGGCGATCTTCGGGCCGAACGGATCGGGGAAGACCACCTTCCTCAAGGGCGTCGCCGGGCTTCTTCCCGTCCAGCGCGGGAAGGTCGTCTATCGGGGGGAGGACCTGTCGGAGCTCCCCGCCCACGAGCGGGCCGCGCGCGGGATCCGGTACGTCTCCGACCGGTCGCGGGTCGCCGTGCGGATGACGGTCATGGAGAACCTCGACGCGGGTGCGTGGCTCCTCCCGGCGGGCCGCAGGAAAGCGGCCCGGGAGCGCGTGCTGTCGCTGTTCCCCGTCCTCGGGGAAAAGGGGCGCGATCCGGCCGGGGTGCTCTCCGGGGGAGAGCGCCAGATGCTCATCCTCGGCCGCGCGCTGATCGGGGAGCCCGCGCTGCTGCTGATGGACGAACCGCTCCTCGGGCTGTCGCCGGAGGTGCGGGACCGTTTCGTCTCCGTGATCGAGACGACGCTGAAAGGGCAGGTGACGATCCTCATGGCGGAACACGACGTGGAGACGGGTTTCCGGATCATGGACCGCCACGTGATCTTCCGGAACGGCTCCGTGGTGCACGAGGGGACCAAGGCGGAGGTCGGCGACGCCCGGTCTCTCCTCGCCCTGCTCCACGGGCATTTCCGCCCGCAAGGGAAAGGAGCGAACGGATGAGCGCGATGGCCGCGGGAAACGGGGAACAAGGGGAGCGCGGGCCGGTGACGGTGCTGCTGCCGCGGGAGACGATCGACCGGCTGGTGCAGTTCTGCATCGATTACCGGACAACGCCCGACGAGGTGGTGGAACGCGCGTTGAGGGATTATTTCCGCGAAGGGGACGTGAGCCACTGAAGGAACGGGAGAGAGGTCCGGAAATGAACTGGAAATCGCTGGTCGCCGCCGTCCTGTTGTCGATCGCAATGCCCGCCGCCGCCTTCTGGGGATCGGGCAAACCGACGGCCGATACCGGGCAGAAGCCCGGGGAGAAGCCGAAGGTCCTGGTCATGGAGCGCGTCTGGGAGCCGAAGGAAAAGGCGTTTTCCTTCCTCGTCCCGAAGGGCTGGAAGATCTCGGGCGGCATCTTCAACGTGAACCCGATGAAGATGAACGGCCCCGGCAACAGCATATCCCCCAAGTGCGACCTGATCTCGAAGAAGGACGACGCGGGCACCGTCCTGATGCGGATGGTCCCCTTGTGGAACTACGCCGACCTCTCCTATTCGGCGACGGCGGGAATGTACCCTCCCGGAAGCCAGTACCAGGGCATGCCCGTGAAGCGGATGCCGAGCGCGCGGAATTTCCTGCTGGAGCTGGTGAAGACGTCTCATCCGCGCATCTCCGATCCCTCCGTCGTCGCCGAGGTCCCCCTGCCCGAGGTGGTCCAGGCCTACGGGAAGAAGGCCGCCGGAATGAACGCCCAGCTGCGCCAGATCGGGGTCGCGCCCATCCGGTTCGAGTCGCTCGCCCTCCTCGTGGAGTACACGGAAGACGGCGTGCGATACCGCGAGGGGCTCCAGACGACCATCGTCGACATGCGGCAGAGCGCCTTCCAGTGGTCGAACGAGGACACCCTCATGTTCAGGGCGCCGGCCGGGGAATACGAGACGTGGAAGCCCGTCTTCGACTCGATCCGCATGTCCGTGGAGATGAATCCCCAATGGGTCGCCGCCGTCTCCCGGGCCCAGGGGGAGCGCGCGAAGATGGCGTGGGAAACGCAGCAGTACATCGCGAAGGTTTCACGGGAGATCGTCGAGAACCGGCAGAAGACCCATGCCGCGATCCGCCATGAAAACTGGCTGCTGATCACCGGGCAGGAGGAATACCGCAACCCCTTCACGGGGAAAGCCGAGCGTGACACGTCGAACTACCGCCATCGCTGGGTCAGCAAGAAGGGCGACACC
Organism: uncultured bacterium; assembly: GCA_963741515.1. GTDB lineage: Bacteria > Desulfobacterota > Deferrimicrobia > Deferrimicrobiales > Deferrimicrobiaceae > UBA2219. Next base: position 1,120,339 of record CAVUIA010000002.1, on the reverse strand, counting down.
ATCTACACCGACGAAAACGCCTTCGACCCCAACGACATAGAACAATACAAGACGAACGAATGGAAACGGACCCCCGTGACGCATCGCTGAAGCTCAGGCGTCGCCTTTCGCCTCCCCGATGAGTCCCGCGGTCTTGTCCTTCCGCTCCGCGTCCCGCCCGGCCACGATGGACGCCATCCGCTCCCGGAAGGGCTCCATCCGGAAGCCCGCGCGGTCGCGCAGGCAGGCGTCGATCAGCTCCCGGTAGAACCGCACCATCTCTCCCACCAGCGCCGTCGAGTATTCCCGCCCCTGGATCTTGATGGTGTCGACGCCGAGGTCGATCAGCTCCGGGATGTCCTCGGCCCGGAAGAACGCAGGGTTGGGCATCTTCACGCCCGACGCTTCCACGTTTCCCCGGCCGTCGCACTGGTCCCAGTCGGTGAGGCAGATCCGGTAGCACAGCCCCCCGCGGTTCGGGCTGCCGGGGAAATGGTCCTTCCCCTGAGCGTCGACCTGGCGCGCGAAACGCGCGTAGCTGCTCATCGTGCAGCGGCCCAGGAGGGTGTAGCACATGGTGGCGTGGACCAGCACCTCGAGGCCGACCCCGGCCTCCCTCTTGATCTTCCGCATCGTGTCCTTTTCCATCCGGCACTCGGCGACCACCTGGGAGGCGCCCGCCTCCTTGTAGAAGAGGGCCTCCTGCACGTTGCTGATCGTGCAGCCGACGCTGGCGTGGATGACCGCGTCGGGATGCCTTCCCTTCAGCTCCTTCATCAGCCCCGGGTCCGTCAGGATGAAGTCGCGGACGCCGGCCCGCCACAGCGTTTCGGTACGGGAAAGGAACAGCGGCGTCTCGCGGGAAGCCGGGAGGGTGTTGAAGGCCACGCGGAGGATCTTCCCCGCGGACCGGGCGTAGCGCGCGGCTTCCGCGACCTGGTCGTCGTCCATCTCGTAGAGCGCCCTGCGGCGGCTCCACCCCTTCGCGCCCACGTAGACGGCGTCCGCCCCGTGGTCGAACGCGGCGCGGACCATCTCGATCGTGCCGCCGGATGCGAGAAGCTCCACCATGTCCCTATTTTATCCCCGGGTCGTCCCGCTGCAGGACGTCCCCGACGTATCTCCTGCCGGAGGTCCCGAAATAATAGCCGTTGCAAAGGTTCCGTTTCGTGTGCCGGCGCACCGCCGACGCCCACCGGTCCGCCACCGCGTATTCCCCCCCGGCGAAGGCGAGGGCCAGGGCTTCCCGGTAGACGGCGCCGATCTCCGACCGGTACGCGGCCGACTCGTACAGGCCTTCCACCCGGAAGATCCGGAACCCGTCCCGGGCCAGCCGGGGAAGGTGCTCCAGCATGCACATGTCCCGCCCCGACAGGACCCCCTTGCCGACGGTCTTCAAGCCCCACTGGGGCGTCTTGAGCCAGTGTTCCTCCCGGCACGCGGCGGGGCATTTCGGGTCGGACTCCTCGGGCCCCGTCAGGAGGAAGCACTTGTCCGTCACCCCCAGCGGGATCTTCCCGTGGACGAGGAACTCGATCTCGACCCCCGCCTCGCGGGCGATCACGCCCATCTCGTCGAGGGCCACCTCGGCGTTGGGACGCACCCGCACCGCCCCGTATTCGCGCATCACCCCCGCCGCGAGATGGGTGTAGACGTTGGCGTAGGCCCCCATGTGGGCGGGCAGGGGGGTCCCCCTCTCCCGCAGCATCCGCAGGACGCCCAGGCTGTGCACCTCGAGGGCGTCCGCCCCGGCCGCGGCGGCGGCGTCGATGAGCCGTCCCACGTGGGGAAGGTCCGCCTCGCGCGGGGCGGCCGGCGTCGTCACATAGGCCTTCCTTCCCGACGCGTGAAGGGACGACACGACGCCGTTCAGCGACTCGAGCGTCTCGGCGAAGTTTCCCTCGACCCGGCGGCAGTACGGGCTGCCCAGGCAGACGGCGTCGTAGGGGGCAAGGTCGGTCCCCTCGAGTTCCCCCGGCGAGGCCAGACTGACGATGAGTTCGAATTCCCGCATGGTTGGGGTGGAGGGGACGGTCGGTGCGCCGCGCTATCTGCCGCTCTTCCTCAAGTCGTTCAGGATGAGCTTGATGGTGGATTTCAGCGTTTCGAACACCCCGATCCCCGTGGGGGCGCACGCCTCGAACTCGGGGACGTTGCGCGCGTTGAGCAGGGCGTGCAGCTCGGCCACGGAGGCGACGTTGGGCAGGTCGCGCTTGTTGTACTGGATCACCAGGGGGACCTTGTCGGGATTGTACCCCTGCTCCTCGAGGTTCAGCCGCAGGTTATCGTTGGACTCCACGTTGGCGTCCATCCGCGTAAGCTGGGAGTCGGCGCAGAAGACCACGCCGTCCACCCCGCGGAGGATGAGCCGGCGGCTGGCGTCGTAAAAGACCTGGCCCGGGACGGTGTAGAGGTGGAACCGGGTCTTGAACCCGCGGACTTCCCCCAGCGACAGGGGGAGGAAGTCGAAGAACAGGGTGCGCTCCGTTTCGGTGGCCAGGGAGATCATCTTCCCCCGCGCGTCGGGATTCATCCGCTTGTAGATGTACTGGAGGTTCGTCGTCTTCCCGCACAGGCCGGGGCCGTAATAGACGATCTTGCAGTTGATTTCCTTGGAGGAGTAGTTGATGAAGGACATTATCTGAACAGGCTCTCGATATCTTCCTCGGTCAGCTCCTCGATCAATCCCTCCTCTTCTCCCGCCGAGCTCTCTTCCGCGGCGGCGAGGATCTTCGCGAGCTCCTCGGACACGCGCCGGACCCGCAGGCGGACCAGCCCGACGGAGGACCGGCGGTCGAAGATCACCACGAGGATGAGGCGGTCGCCGACAACGGAGATGTGCATGTTGTCCCGTTCCCCTTCGTGGAAGAGGATGGAAAACTCCTTTTCCCCGATGAGGTTGGCGAGACCGCCCGTGGCGGCGATGTTCCCCGCGGCCAGCGACGCAAGGGCCGTGGTGTCGAATCCCACGGCGTCCCCGGTGGACGCCAGGAGCGTCCCGTTCTTGTCGACGAGGAAGACGACCTTGGCGAACGCGTCGGTCCGGAGCTTCCTCAGCGCCGAGAGGAAAGCCCCGTATTCCCGCTCGCGGAGGACGAAATGATTAGGGCTCATAGGTCGAGAAGATACCATACACACCCCGGCAAGGAAAATTTATTCACCGCGATTCAGCCCGGCACGGCCGCCGCTTAGAGGTACGGGTTCTTGTGCATCTCCTTCAGGCGGACCCAGCGCCGGTCCACCTCGACCTGGAACCGGTCGAGCTCCTCCTTCATGTCGGGCTTCAGCATGTGCTTGGTCTTCCCCATCTGCTTCAGGAAATCGGACACCGGGACCTTCTTCCCCTTTTCCTCCGGGTCGTAGTTGAGCGTCGTGATGCCGCGCTCGACCTCGTAGAGCGGGAAGAAGCAGGAGTCGACCGCCGACTGGATGATGGGGACGGACATCTTCTCCTCCGTCTTCCACGCCAGCGGGCACATGGAGATCATCTTCACGAAGGCCAGCCCCTCTTCGGAGTACTTCTGCGCCTTGGCCGCCTTGCGGATCATGTCCCTCGATTCGCATTCGGCCACCGTGCAGACGTACGGGACGTGGCACGCCGCGAAGATCTGCGCCGTGTCCTTGTGGTGCGTGCTCTTGCCGTGCTGGAACGGGCCGTAGTTGGACGTGGAGGTGGACTGCCCCAGCGGCACGGTGAAGGAAAGCTGGGAGCCGGTGTTCTGGTATCCCTGGTTGTCATATTCGCAGATGATTATCCGGTTGCCGCGCATCGCGGCGCCGATGGACGGCCCCATTCCGATGTCGTGCCCGCCGTCTCCGGTGACCATGATGAACGTGATCTTCTCGTCCTTGGGGATTTCGCCGCGGAGCTTGCGCTCCTCGTACATCTCCACCACGCCGGAGAGGGTCGCCGCCCCGTTCTGGAAAAGGTTGTGTATGTAGGTGTTCTTGTGCGACGTGAACGGGTAGCCGGTGGTCACCACCATGCCGCAGCCGGTGTGGAAGAGGGTCACGATGTTGCCCTCGATCCCCTTGAGGAAGGTGTTCAGGTTCACGAAGATGCCGCAGCCCGGGCACGCGCCGTGCCCCGGGGCGATCCGCTTGGGCCGCTCCGTGAGGTTCCGCAGCACGTTCCCCTTCACTTCCATCTTCCCTTCCGGAGTCGTCTCGACGCGGATCAGACCGGAGGCCTCCGCCTCGGTGATCGGCTCGTACGCCTTGGGAGGCGTGTACGACGTGTCGCCGGGATTGACGCCGAAATAGGCGTAGGGGACCTTCACCGTCCCCGTCTTCGCGATCTCGACCGCCTCGCGGAGCATGTGCGCGGCGTCCTCGACGAAGAACTCCTTGCCGCCCGTGCCGTACACGCGGGCGGCGATCTGCGTCCGGTTGCCGGGCACTCCCTGGAGGGCCGCCCGCACCTCGACCGCCATGGCCCCGCCGTGGGCGCCGAAGTTGTCCTGCCGGTCCGCCACCACCAGCCCCTTCACGTCTTTCAGGGCGGCGCGCACTTCCTCGATGGGGAAGGGCCGGATGAGGTTGGGCCGGACGAGGCCGACCTTCAGCCCTTCCTTCCGCAGGGCGTCGACCGCCTCCTTCGCGGTCTCGGCCGCGGAGTTCAGGATGAACAGCGCCGCGTCGGCGTCGTCCATCCGGTACAGCTCCAGAAGGTCGTAACGCCGGCCGGACAGGGCCTCGTACTCCGCGAAGATCTTCTTCACCACGCTGTGGGCGCGGAGCATCGCGTCGGCCTGCTGCTTCTTGTTGTTGATCTGGTCCGGGTCGTTCATGTACGGGCCGATGGTCACGGGCACGGACGGATCGACCGAGGACACGGTGGGGACGAAGGGGCCGAGGAAGTCGCGCACGACCTGCCCGTCCTCGAAGATCTCGACCCGGCGCTTCTGGTGGGAGGTGAAGAAGCCGTCGAAGGCCACGAAGACGGGGAGGCGGACGGACATTTCCTCTCCGACCTTCGGCGCCATGATGTTCATGTCGTAGACCGCCTGGGCGTCGGACGCCATCAGGATGATCCAGCCGGTGTTCATCGCCAGCATGATGTCGCTGTGGTCGCCGCGGATGTCGAGGGGGCCCGACACGGCCCGGGTGACGACGTTGAACACCATCGGGAACCGCGTCCCCGACTGCACCGGAAGCTGCTCGTACGCGAAGAGCAATCCGTTCGCCGAGGTGGCGTTGAAGACCCGCCCGCCCGCCGTGGTCGCCCCGTAGCAGATCCCCGCGGCGCCGTGCTCGCCGTCGCCCGGAATCATCCGGATGGTGTGCTCCCCTTCCGCCTTCATCGCGTCGAGCGTCTCCGCGATCTCCGTGGAAGGGGTGATGGGGTAGTACCCCATGACGTGGTAGTTGATCTGCTTGGCCGCCGTCGCCGCGATCTCGTTGCCGCTCTGGACGACCATCGTCTGCGCGGGACGACCGCCCGCCGCCTTCGCCGTCTGGGCCATACCCGTCTCCTTATTTCAGGAACTTGTGCTTAACGGTGATCTTCCCCATGTCCTGCTCCGCTTCCTTGACCGGGACCAGGGCGCCGAACTTGCAAATGTGGGTGCACCGCAGGCACCCCTTGCAGAACTGGTAGTCGATCCCCAGCAGGATCATCCCGTCCTTGCCGGTCTTCGGGTCCTTCCCCTTCTCCCACACGAAGCAGTAGTCGGGGCAGGTGACGTCGCATTCGCCGCAGCGCACGCACTTGTCGATGACGAAGAGCGGGATCATTCCCGTGCGGCCGGCGGAGAGGTCCTTGAACCGCATATTCCCCACCGAGTAGATCGTCCCTCCGATGGGGGCGGTCTCGTACCCGAGCTTCGGCTCTTCCCGCCGGTACGGCACGCGGGGATATTTCCCGTCCTCCGGGAACTCCTGGAACGTCACCTCTTCGTAGCCGCGCTTCAGCGCCTCGAGGTTCCCCTTCAACATCGCGGGGTACTTCTTCCCGAACTGCTCCTGGATCGTATCCTCGACCGCCTTCCACTCGATAGAAGCCCGAGGCCTTCATGATCGCGCCCATCATGACCATGTTGACCCGGGAGCGCGTGGCCATGGCGATCTCCATCGCGTCGATGGTGCCGATCTTGCCGCCGGCCAGCTTCAGGAAGTCCCGCGCCTCGGACGGCGTCCGGCGGGCGTTCAGGATCACCGTGGTTTTCCCGGGGACCGCACCGGCCGTCACGGGGAGCGCCTTGGCCAGCGCCTCGTGGAATATGGCCAGGACGTGCGGCTCCTCGATCGGGGTGCTGACGCGGACCTCCGTTTCGGCCTCGCAGACCCGGATATACCCCTTCACCGGGGTCCCCTTCTTCTCGGAGCCGTAGGATGCGAACGACGCGCCGTTCATCCCCATCCCGATGATGGCCGCCTCGGCGAGGATCTTCCCCGCCACGTTCGCGCCCAGCCCCCCGATGCTCTCCATCCGGATCTCGAAGAATCCGAGGTCGTTCTTCAACGGCAGCTTCACCGCTTTACCGATCTGGCTCATATCCCTCTCCCCTTCCGGGAAAAAGTTGGTGCGGACGGTTGCCTACAGCTCCCGCCGCCCTTTCATCGCCTTCCCGACGGAGACCTCGTCGGAATATTCCAGGTCGGCCCCCATCGGCAGCCCGTACGCGATGCGCGTCACGCGCGCGCCCAGGGGCTTCAGGACCCCGCCGAGGTAGGAGGCGGTCGCTTCCCCCTCGGCCGTCAGGTTGGTCGCAAGCACGACTTCCGATATGCCGCCGCGTCCGACCCGCTCGATCAGCTCCCGGACGTGGATGTCGTCGGGCATCACGCCGTCGATCGGCGAGATCGCCCCCCCGAGCACGTGGTAACGCCCCTTGAATTCCCCGCTTTTCTCGATCGGAACGATGTCGGAGGGGCCTTCTACGACGCAGATCAGGTCATCCCGACGTGCGGGGTCGGAGCACAACGGACACGGATCTTCATCGGCGATGCCGAGACACCTGGAGCATTTTATCACGGACTCCGGAATCCCGGAAATCGCGCTCCCAAGTTCCCGCACGAACTCGGGAGGCATTCTCAACAGGAACATGGAAAGGCGCGTCGCCGTCTTTTCGCCGATGCCGGGAAGGCGGGACAGCAGGTGGACCAGGCGCCGGAGCGGCTTGGGGTAGACGGAGGTCACAGGATGCCCGGGGGAAGCATGCCGCCCGCGATCTTCGCCATCTCGGAGGCCGCCATCTCCCTCGACCGGACGAGGGCGTCGTTCACCGCCGCGCGGATCAGGTCCTGGAGCAACCCGACGTCGTCCGGGGAGACAACCTCCTTCTCGATGCGCAGCGACACCAGCTCCTGCCGTCCGTTCGCCGTCACGACCACCATCCCGCCGCCGGCGGAGCCCTCGACCATCTTTTCGCCGAGCTCCTCCTGGAGACGCTGGAAACGGGCGCGAACCTCCTGGGCCTGGCGCATCATTTCCCCGAGATCGCTCATCGTTCCTCCTCTTCGGCCGGCGCCTCGACGAACGGCGCCTCCTCGTTCCCCTCGGCGTCCGCCGGCTTCGCCGCGTCCCCGGCCGGCGAGGACCCCTCCGCGGGGACGGCCGGCTTTACGGCGGGTGCGGGATTCACTTTCACCAGCATGGCGCCGTCGAACACCCGGAGAGCCTCCAGAACCAACGGATCGGAAAGGGCTTTCCGTTCCAGCGATTCTTCCGACTCGGCTACGGCGTCAGCTTCCGCGCTTTTTTTTTCCGCCGATGCCTCCAGGCGGATGGGAACGGGGCGGCCCGCCGCCTCCTCCATCGAGGAGAGCAGGAGGGACCACTTGTCCGGCTCCTTCAGCCGATCGAGGAACATCCCGTTGGGGCAGGAGATGACGAACTCCTCCCCCCGGGTCTCCCCCTCCATCTGGTTGAGAAGCCCCATCAAGATGACGCCTTTCCCCTTCTTCGCCTCCACGGCCCGCTTCAGGGCGTCCCACAGCCCCGCGCCCGCCGCATCCCCGCCCCTCGCGGGTTTCGCGTCGGACGCGGCCCTGCGCGAGAACGTCGGCGGCGAAGGCGGAGGCGGAGGCCCCGCCTGGGGGGAAACCGGGGAAACGACCGGGCGCGCCGCCGGGGCCGGCGCGTCCCCCGCTCCCGCCTCGAGTGCCGAAAGGGAGAGCAGTCCCTGCGCGTTCGCCAGGCGCATGAGCAGCAGTTCGAATCCCAGGTGGGGATACTCGGTCCCCAGGACGTCCCGTTCGGAGCGGAAGGCGATGTCGAGGAGGAACATCCATTCCTCCTTCGCCCGCCGCGAGGTCAGGTCCCGCACCCGTTCGAGGGAAGACGGCGAATACCGGAAGAGGAGCTCCTCCTTGCCGGTGAAGGAGAGCACCGCCGCGTCGCGCAGGACGTCGATGATGGAAAGGTAGAGGTACTTGAGGTCGGCGCCGCGGGACCGGAGGGCCTCGAAACGGGTCAGGGCGGGGCCGACCCCCTCGAGGACGGCGGCCGTCGCCAGGTCGATGGCGGCCTCCGTGCCCACCAGCCCGAGCATGCCCTCGACCATCGCCGCCGTGACGTTTCCCGCGCCCGAAACCGCCGCCTGCTCGAAAAGCGACTGCCCGTCCCGCATCGACCCGAAGGCGTACCGTGCCATGAGGGCGAGGGCGTCCCCTTCCACGGCCACGCCTTCGGCGCGGGCCATCTCCTCGAGCCGACCCCGCACCTCGGGGTCGGTGAGCATCCGGAAGTCGAAGCGCTGGCAGCGCGACAGGATCGTGTCCGGTATGCGGTTGGGCTCGGTGGTGGCCAGGATGAAGACCACGTGCGGCGGCGGCTCCTCCAGCGTCTTCAGCAGCCCGTTGAAGGCCGCCTTCGACAGCATGTGGACCTCGTCGATGATGTAGATCTTGTACCGGAGGCGGGACGGCGCGTAGGCGGCGTTTTCGCGCAGCCGGCGGATGTCGTCGATGCCCGTGTTGGACGCCCCGTCGATCTCCTGGACGTCGGCGCCGCTTCCCGCGCCGATCTCCTCGCAGGCCGTGCAGGCTAGGCACGGCGTCGGCGTGGGGCCCTTCTCGCAGTTGAGCGCGCGGGCGAGGATCCGCGCGAAGGTGGTCTTCCCGACGCCGCGGGTGCCGGAAAACAGGTAGGCGTGGTGGATCTTGCCGGAGGCGATGGCGTTGGAGAGGGCGCGGGAGACGTGGCCCTGCCCGACGATCTCTTCGAACGTCCTCGGGCGCCACTTCCTTGCCAAGGCCTCGTAGGCCATCGGCTTTCCCCCTTGAACTGCAAGGCGAATCCCGCCGTGGAAAACCGTTGCGCCTCGGCCGGGGGTCCGCCGGCGGCCAGGGGAACCGTCGGCACACGGAGGTGTGCGGCTACCGCTGCTTCCTTCCGGATCTGACGGGGTTTGCCGCATTCCGTTGCGACGGGCCTGACCGCCGGCGCACCCTCGGCGGGGCGTCGGGACGATCCCGCGGATCTGACCGCGAGGAAAGAGGTATCTTACGGGATTCCGGGGGGGGTTTCAAGGACAGGCGACAAATGGCCATCCGCAGCCGTCCCTGGCCAGCGGCATTAGGGCATCCATGCCCATCAGGGTTGTCGTGATTACATGGCGTAGCGGGAAATTCGTTCCAAAAACGTGAGCGGAGGCCGGGGCAATAAAAGCCGAGGCCATCCATGGCCGTCGGCATCACCGGGCATCCCTGCCCGTCAGGGTTGTCGTTTATGGGGGGTTCGGGCTATCCAGGCCCGTGCCGTGGCGGCGGGCTCGCGTTCGAATCCCACCTTAGCGCCAGTTTTTTCCCGGCAGGGAAAAAACTGGCGGAGGGGGTGGGATTCGAACCCACGTGGCGCCTCGCGGCACCAAGACGATTTCGAGTCGTCCCCGTTACGGCCACTTCGGTACCCCTCCGCTCGCGAGGGAGGTATTATAACTATCATCCGCCGAGGTGGCAATGTACGAGCTCTGGGACAACGCGCTTCTGGGCTTGAGCGTCGCCGGTTACGTCTTCGCCCTGTTCCTGGTCCCGCGCGTAATCCTCGAACGGCGCCATCCTTCGGCGACGCTCGCCTGGATGCTCTCCATCATTTTCGTGCCGCTGGTCGGCATCCCCCTCTACTACCTGATCGGCGTGCGGCGGATCCGGCGGCACATCCGCGCCAAGATCGCCGCCTCTTCCTCGATGGCCTACCCGCTGGACCACCGGGTTTCCCCCATGGACCTTCCCTCCGCCGCCGCGGAACAGTGCGGCAGGGTGCTGAAGGCGTCGGGAACGCCGCCGCCGGTCACCGGGAACCGGATCACGTTCCTTTCGAGGGGGGACGACGCGTACGACGCCGTCCACACCCTGATCTCGGAGGCGAAGGACCACATCCACGCCGAGTTCTTCATCCTCGATGCGGACGTCGTCGGGAAGAGGTTCATCCAGGCTCTCGCCGCCCGCGCGCGGGAGGGGATCCGGGTGCGGCTGCTCCTCGACGACGTGGGATCGTGGCGGGCGCTCCGCACGATGGTCCGGCCGCTGCGCGACGCCGGAGGGGAAGTCGCGGGGTTCCTTCCCGCCCTCCCCCTGCAACGGAGAAGGGCGGCTCACCTCCGGAACCACCGGAAGCTGCTGATCGCGGACGGGCGCAGTGCGTTCACGGGTGGAATGAACATCGGGAAGAAATACATGGGCCCCCGGGTCACGAAGGGACAATGGAGGGACGTCGCCGTGCGTGTCGAGGGACCGGCCGTCGCCGACCTGCAGGCCCTGTTCCTGGACGACTGGGCCTACGCCACGGATCAGACCGAGCCGCACGGCGAGCTTTTCCCCGAGCTCAACGCCTTCATCGGGGGGAAACATGGGCCGTGCACCCTGCAGGTCGCGTCATCGGGCCCCGACCGGGCGACGCACCCCATCTATCAGGGCGTGTTCACCGCCTATACGGCCGCGCGCAGGCGCCTCTGGATCGAGACCCCGTACTTCGTCCCCGACGAGGGGATCCTGGCGGCCCTCCGCAACGCCGCCCTGCGCAACGTGGACGTCCGGCTGATCGTTCCGGCGTCCTCCGACCTGCGCATCGTCTCCTATGCCGGCCGATCGTATTTCAACGAACTGCTGTCGGTGGGGATCCGGATCTTCCTTTACCGGCCGACGAACCTGCATTCGAAGGTGCTGATCATCGACGACGACGTGGCGGGCATCGGGTCGCCCAACGTCGACATCCGGAGCTTCTTCCTGAACTTCGAGCTGGGATTGTTCATCTACGATTTTCCCCGGATCGAGGAGCTCGCCGGCATCTTCCGGGAGGATCTGTCGTGGTCCGATGAAGTCGACCCGGCGGAGTTCGCCCGGCGGTCCCGGGCGCGGCGACTTCTGGAAGACAGCTGCCGGATCCTGTCCCCGATCCTGTAGGCGGCGAAGTCAGCTCCCGCCCGCGCGCCTGCCGCGGAAGAACTTCTTGAGGAGCGCGGAGCATTCGTCGGCGAGGACGCCGGGGACGATCTCCGCGCGATGGTTCAGCCGGGGGTCGGAGGCGATCCGGTAAAGGGTCGCCACGGCGCCGGTTTTCGGGTCTCCCGCGCCGTACACGATCTCCGCCACGCGCGCCGACACGGCGGCCCCGGCGCACATGGGGCACGGCTCGAGCGTCACGACAAGGCGGCAGCCGGTCAGGCGGTAGTTCCCCAGCTTGCGCGCCGCCGCGCGCAGCGCCAGGACCTCGGCGTGCGCCGTGGGGTCGTTCGACCCGATGGGGGAATTGCGCCCCCGGGAAAGGATCTTCCCGTCCGGGGAAACGACGACCGCGCCCACCGGCACCTCCCCCGCCTCCGCCGCTTTTTCCGCCTCGGCCAGGGCCGCGCGCATCCACTCCTCCCGCATGCCGGCCAGCTCTTTTTTCATTATCTACCGCGCCTCCTCCTGCATTATCATTGTTCCATTATGCAGAATATCATCCGGGATCTCCTCATCAAGATCGGCGAAGACCCGGACCGCGAGGGGCTGAAGAAGACCCCGGAGCGGTTCGAGAACGCGATGCGGTTCCTGACCAAGGGGTACGACGAAGACCCGCGGGAAGTGCTGCGCGGCGCCGTATTCCACGAGCAGTACGACGAGATGGTCACCGTCAAGGACATCGAAGTCTTCTCCATGTGCGAGCACCATCTCCTGCCGTTCTTCGGAAAATGCCACGTCGGGTACATCCCGAGGAACAACATCGTCGGCCTCTCCAAGATCGCCAGGGTCGTCGATCTGTACGCGAGGCGCCTACAGGTTCAGGAGCGGCTGACGCAGGAGATCGCCACCGCGCTGATGGACATCCTTCAGCCCCACGGGGTGGCGGTGGTGATCGAGGCGTTCCACCTGTGCATGATGATGCGCGGCGTGGAAAAGTCGAACTCCAAGGCGGTCACCTCGGCGATGCTCGGCGTGTTCCGGACCCGCAACTCGACCCGGATGGAGTTCATGGAGCTGATCAAGCCGAACCTCAACATCGTCAGGTGACGCGGAGGCTGCGATGGCTTGCTTGAAGGAAGGGGACAAGGCGCCGGCGTTCTCCCTCTCCGACGCGAGCGGCGGAAAGGTGGCGCTGTCCGATTTCGCCGGGAAGAAGGTGGTGCTCTACTTCTACCCGAAGGACGACACCCCGGGTTGCACCACCGAGGCGTGCGAATTCCGCGATCTCCACGGGTCTTTCGACGGGAAGAACGTTGCAATCGTTGGCGTTTCGCCGGATTCCCCCGAGAGCCACTCGAAGTTTGCCGGAAAATTCTCCTTACCGTTCACACTCTTGTGCGATCCGTCCCATGAAACGGCCGAAAAGTACGGCGCGTGGGGCGAGAAGAACCTCTACGGGAAAAAAACGATGGGGGTGCTGCGGACCACGGTGGTCATCGACGAACACGGGAAGGTGGCGAATATCTACCGCAATGTCAAAGCCGCCGGCCACGCGGCGGAAGTGCTGAACGCTTTATAGCCCGCTAGCGTTCCGGGACCCCCAATTTCTTCAGGATAATCTCCATCAGGCACCACCTGGTCAACCCGGACTGGAACAGGTTCAGCCCCACGAACGCGGTGAACAGGAAAAACCACGGCGACACGTACCAGCCCAGGGCAAGGCTCGTCAGGATGAAGCTCCCCGCGATCACCCGGATCCAACGCTCGATAATCATGGTCCCCGCCTCCTCTGACTTCCCTTTTGCTTATCGGATGTCCATTGGATGTCCCCGGAGGGATTCGGTTGCGGTCCGCCGGCCTTGACAGGAACGCCCCTCAACATTAACATTGACGTTGAGGTAAAGGATGAAACTGAACCGCGAATCCACGCAACAGATCGGGGAGCTCGCCAGCGACCTGGGGGTGACGACCCGCACCCTCCGCCTCTACGAACAGCTCGGGCTGATCGACCCCCCGCGCCGGACCGAGGGGGGAATCCGCTTCTACGACAAGGAAGACATCCGGCGGATCAAGTTCGTCCTGAAGGTGAAGGAACTCGGCCTCTCGCTCAAGCAGATGCAGGAGCTGGCCGAGATCTACCGCCAGACGAAGATGCCGGACACGATCATGCCGCGCCTGATCGAGATCCTCGACGGCCACGTGGACGCCATCCACCGGAAGATCCGGAAGCTTTCGTCCCTCGCCAGGGACATCCAGGGTTTCCGGAAGCGGATCGCGGAGTATTACGACATCCCCCGCTGACAAAGCCGACGCGTCACACCCCGAGCATCCCTTTGGCCAGCCCCGCGTCCGCCGGCTTTTCCCCGAACCAGATCAGCAGCACCGCGCGCGCCAGCGCCGGGTTGCGGACCGTTCCCAGGGCTTTCCCGTTGTGCGTCGCCGAAACCGTCCCGTCGGATCCCATCGAGACGTCCACCGTGTCCCCCGCCGTGAAATCGGATGTGAACCAGGAAAGGAACGCCTTGGCGTCCGGTGATTGCGCCACGTCGGGCGAGTTGTTCGAAAGTCCCTCGGCGAAGGCCTCGATGATCTTTTCCTTCTCCACCTTCTTGTAGACGAAGCTCATGCGGACGAGCTTGTCGCCCGCGTCCTTGAGCAGCTCGTCTATCGAGGCGACCTTCCGCTCCAGGTAGAGCGCCCCGACGTAGACCTTGATCACGAATTTCTTGCGGATCCCCGTCCCGTTGAGCACGAGCGTCTTCTGCCCGGCGGACACCGTTGGGGCGATGTTCACCCCGGCGACTTCCAGGCCGAACGCCTGCGTCGACATCAAAAGGAACGACAGCGCGACGACGAGCTTTCGCATCCCCCACCCCCGGCGTAGATGTGGTCATGATCATACCGTACGTGCTGGGCGGGGGACAGACTTCCCCTGCGCCCTTTATCGATAAATCGAAGTCTGTCCCCCGAACCCGCCTACGCCTATATCGAAAGTTCTTCCGTACGTACTTTTCGTAGAGAAGTTCTCTCGGTTGGCTTGTGTCTTGGTTGGCTTATGTCTTGGTGGCTTGTGGGGGTGGTTTGTCGGGGTGGCTCTGGGGGTGTCGGCCGCAAGGGCCGTTCCGGGAGGAGAACCTCTCCGTCGTCCCAACTGGAACAGGTCTCCCGTGAAGCGGCAGGAGTCATGAGGAGCGGCGTCTGTTTCGAAGTGGAGCCATGGAAGGCGAGAACGAGAAACAGCGCAGGCGAGGAGACCATGGAGGGTCGACGAGCCGTAGCTCCGAGGGACCCCTGCCGCGGAACAGGAGACCTGTTGCCGTAAGGACGACGGAGAGGTTCCCTTGCGAGGGCAGCGGCCCTTGCGGCGGGCCGCTGCCCCATGGCCTCAGTAGATCGGGAACCGCTCCTTCTCGAGCGTCGCGACGGCGAGCTTGCGCTTCGCTTCCAGGAGCCCCACGGCCTCGTACCGTCCCGACCGGCGGATGCCGGTGAGGAGCGTCTTCAGCATGGCCCCCTCGCCGATGTAGAAAGCCGCGCGCCGCGCGGCGGTGGTGCAATCCTCCTGGGACTGGAAGGCGAACACCTTCGTCGCGGCCTCGGACATTTCGGTCCGCATGGCATTCCCGGAGGCGGCGATCTTCTCCGCCCGCAGGATGCAGCTCTCGAGGGCGAAGACGCCGATGGCCAGGTCCGCCAGCGCGATCAGCACCTCCTGCTCCTCGTTGATCTTCGCCATGTAGCGCTGCACCGCCGAGCCGGCCAGCACGAGGAAGGCGTCCTTCAGGTTGCGGAGGAGCTGCTTCTCGGCGCCGAAGGGAACGGCGGGAGGATCGGCCGCGGGGGCGGAGAGGCGGCCGACCGCCTTCATGACCTCGTCCTGCAGCGGAAGCCCGCCCTTCAGGGCCCGCTTGAGCAGGGTGCCGGGGATGAGCATCCGGTTGATCTCGTTGGTGCCCTCGAAGATCCGGTTGATCCGCTCGTCGCGGTAGGCCCGTTCCGCGGGGTATTCCTGCGTGTAGCCGTACCCTCCGTAGATCTGCACGGCGTGGTCCGCCACCAGCGCCATGGCGTCGCTGCAGAACACCTTCGCGACGGCGCATTCCATGGAGTACTCCTCGATCCCCGCCTGGTACGCCTCGTAATATTTGGGGATCCCCTTCTCCAGGGTCGACAGCCGGTCGTCGACCATCCCGCCCACCCGGTACGCCACCGATTCGGAGGCGTAGGTGGTCGCGACCATGTCGGCGATCTTCTCGCGGATGGCGCCGAAGCTGCCGATGGTCTTGCCGAACTGCTTCCGCTGGTTCGCGTACTGGACCGATTCGCCGAGGACGTACTTGGCGCCCCCGGTGACGCAGGCGCCCAGCTTGAGCCGCCCGACGTTCAGGACGTTGAAGGCGATCTTGTGCCCCTTGCCGATCTCGCCCAGCACGTTCTCCACGGGGATCTGCGCGTCCTCGAGGACAAGCGGGGTCGTGGAGGAGCCCTTGATCCCCATCTTCTTCTCCTCGGGTCCCGGCGAGACGCCCGGGAAGGTGCGCTCCACGAGAAACGCGGTGAAATGCTCGCGGTCGATCTTGGCGAAGACGGTGTAGAGGTCGGCGAAGCTGCCGTTGGTGATGAACTGCTTCGTGCCGTTCAGGATGTAATGCTTGCCGTCGGGGGACAGCGTGGCGACCGTGCGGCAACCCAGCGCGTCGCTTCCGGCCTCGGGCTCGGTGAGGCAGTAGGCGGCGATCCACTCGGCGGTGATGATCTTGGGAAGGTATTTCTCTTTCTGCTCTTTCGTCCCGTAATAAACGAGCGGCAGCGTCCCGATCCCGGAGTGGGCGGTGACCGCCGTCGAGAAACCGCCGTACATGGACGCCTTCTCCGCGGCGACCAGCCCGGTGGTCTTGGACAGCTCCAGCCCGCCGTATTCCTCGGGGGCGTCGATCATGAGCATCCCGAGCTCCCCGAACTGGCGCAGCAGCTTGACCATCAGGTCGAAATCGTGGTTCTCGAGCCGGTCGACGTGCGGCATAACCTCGTTCCGGACGAACTGCTCCGTCGTGTCGCCGATAGAGATCTGCTCTTCGGTGAAGTCTTCCGGGATGAAAACGTCTCCCGGGGGAACATCCGCGATCAGGTATTCTCCGCCTTTCAACAGCGTTTCGGGAGCCATCTTTCCACCTCGCACTCGGGCTTCCCCTGGGTCCAGGGGTTCATGGGAACATCATACTTGCTCTTAACGTTCATGTAAAGTACGGGCCATAAAAACGGGGCGCCCCCGCGGCAAAGCGCGGGAACGCCCCGTGAAAACAGCGTTCCGTTCGTAGGGTTCGATCCGCCCTCCGGGGTTACTCGCGCTCGAACAGCCCCGCGGCGCCCATCCCGCCGCCGATGCACATCGACACCACTCCCAGGCCCGGGCCGCGCCGCTTCATCTCGTGGAGGAGCGTCGCGGTGAGCTTGGCGCCCGTGCAGCCGAGGGGATGGCCCAGCGCGATCGCCCCGCCGTTGACGTTCACCTTGTCGGGGTCGAGCGACAGCTCCCGGATGATCGGGAGCGCCTGGGCGGCGAACGCCTCGTTGAGCTCGACCAGGTCCACCCGGGTCGCCTTCACGCGCATCCGCTTCAGGAGCTTCGGGATCGCCTCCATGGGGCCGATCCCCATCACGTCCGGCGCCACGCCCGCCACCGCGAAGCCCAGGAACCGCGCCAGCGGCTCGATGCCGAGCTCCTTCAGCGCCTTTTCGGAAACCACGATCGAGGCCGCGGCGCCGTCGCTCATCTGGGAAGAGTTCCCGGCGGTCACCGTCCCCCTTGCGTCGAAGGCCGGCTTGAGCCGGGCCAGCGCCTCGATCGTCGTATCGGCGCGCGGGCCTTCGTCCGCGTCGAAGACGATCTCCTTCCGGACGATCTTCCCGTCGTCGCCTTCCCGGTACACCGCGGTGGACACGGGGACGATCTCCTCGCGGAATTTCCCCTGCTCGATCGCCGCCAGCGCCTTCCGGTGGCTGTGGTAGGCGAACTGGTCCTGGTCCTCGCGCGTCACCTGGTACCGCGCGGCCACTTTCTCCGCCGTCAGCCCCATCGGCAGGAAGACCTCCGGCCGGGTCTCGAGGATGCCGGGGTTGAAGGACGGCTTGTTGCCGCCCATGGGGACCATGGTCATCGACTCGGTGCCGCCCGCGATGATGATGTCGTCGAACCCCGCCAGGATCCGCTCCGCGGCCATCGCGATCGACTGCAGCCCCGAGGAGCAGAACCGGTTGATCGTCATCGCGGGGACGTGGTCCGGGATCCCCGCCAGCAGGGCGCAGGTGCGCGCCACGTTCATCCCCTGCTCGCCTTCCGGCATGGCGCAGCCGAAGATCACGTCGTCTACCCGGGCCGGGTCGAGCCCCGGGACCTTGGAAAGCGCGCCGCGGATCGCGGCGGCGCCGAGGTCGTCGGGCCGGGTGTCCTTCAGGCTGCCCTTGTACGCCCGGCCGACGGCCGTCCTTACGGAAGCTATGATATATGCCTTGCTCATTTTCGCTTTCCTCCCTGCCGCTTAGTGGTTCCTTTATCGAGCCACTTAATTCCGCAGCGGCTTTCCTTTCATCAGCATGTGCTGGATCCGCGCCTGCGTCTTCTCCTCGCCGCAGAGCGACAGGAACGCCTCGCGCTCCATGTCGAGCAGCTCCTGCTCGGTGCGCATCGTCCCCGCCGGGACGTCGCCGCCCGCGAGGATGAAGGAGATCTTCCGGGCGATCAGCTCGTCGTGATCGCTGATCTGGCCCGCCGCCTTCATCGCGTAGAGCCCGTACACGAACTGCGGGTACGCCGACCGGCCGGCCACGGCGATATCGGTGCGCGGCTTGGGCGTTTCATACCCTTCCCGGATCATCCCCAGGACGGTGTTCTTCGCGTCCTGGATATGGAAGTCGCGCTGGATCGTGATGCGGTCCGAGGGACGGAGGAACCCCAGCTCGCGGGCCTCCTTGGCCGACGTGGAGACCTTCGCCATCCCGATGGTCTCGAACGCCTTCCGGATGAACGGGAACCGGTCCACGGTCACGCCGTCCGGGATCCCCTCCAGGTGGCGGATCGCCATCTCCTTGCAGCCGCCGCCGGCGGGCAGGAGCCCGACGCCCACCTCGACGAGGCCCATGTACGTCTCGGCCGCCGCGCGGATGCGGTCGGCGCCCAGGCACATCTCGACGCCGCCGCCCAGCACGACCCCCGCCGGGGCCGCCACCACCGGCGCCCCGGAGTAGCGGAGCCGCATGCAGCAGTCCTGGAACCCCTTGACGATCTTCTCGAGCTCGTCCCACTGCTTGTTCTGGGCCGCGAGGAAAACCATCATGATGTTCGCGCCCGCGCAGAAGTACTCCGAGTGGTTGGCGATCACCATCCCCGCGAAATCCTTCTCGCAGAGATCGACGCCCTCCATCAGCATGGCGACGAGATCGCCGTCGATCGTGTTCATCTTCGTGTGGAACTCGGCGCACAGCACGCCGTCGCCGATGTCGTACAGCGTCGCGCCGGCGTTCCTCTTCACCACCTTGTTCCGGTCCGCGACGGCCGGGAGGAAGATCACGTTCGGCGAGATCGGCGCGGGAACGTACTTCCCGGAGGCGAAATCGTAGAACTCGAGCTTCCCGTCCACCCGGCGGTAGAAGGAGCCGGCCCCCCCGGCGAGCATCTTCTCGATGTTTCCGGGGATCGCCTTCCCTTCCGCCTTCATCCTCGCCACGGATTCCGCGACGCCGATGGCGTCCCACGTCTCGAACGGACCGAGGGTCCAGTTGAACCCCCACTTCATCGCGTTGTCGATGTTGAAGACGTCGTCGGCGATCTCGGGGATCCGCTTCGCCGCGTAGATCAGCGACTCGGCGAGGACGTCCCAGGCGTACTTCGCCGCCTTGTCGTCGGCGGAGACCACCTTGCGGATCCGCAGCCCGACGTTCTCCTCGCCCTTCGCCGCCTCGATGGAGGGGAAGGAGACCTTCTCCGACAGCCGGTATTCGAGGGTGTTGTAGTCGAGGACCATCTTCTTCTTGCTCTCGCCCTTGCCTTCCATCTTGAAGAAGCCCGCGCCGGACTTGCGGCCCAGCAGCTTGCGGGAGACCATCTCCTTCACGAAGGGCGGCGGCACGAATTTATCCCGGTCGGGATCGCCGGGAAGGTTCTCGTAGACGTTGTCGGAGACGTGGAGGAGCGTGTCGATCCCCACCAGGTCCGCGGTGCCGAAGGCCGCGGATTTCGGGCGGCCCATCGCGGGCCCCAGCACCTTGTCCACCTCCTCGATCTTCAGGCCGTCGCGGATCATCGCCTGCATCGCGTACATCATCGCGTAGACGCCCACGCGGTTCCCGACGAAGTTCGGCGTGTCCTTGCCGTAGACGATCCCCTTGCCCAGGACCCGCTCGCCGAAGTCGGCGATGCCGGAGAGGATCTCCGGGTCGGTGTCCTCGCCCGCCACCAGTTCGAGGAGCTTCATGTACCGGACGGGATTGAAGAAGTGGGTGACGAGGAAGTGGCGGCGGAACTCTTCGCCCCTCCCCTCCATCATCCTGGCGATGGAGATGCCCGACGTGTTCGAGGAGACGATCATCCCGGGCTTCCAGAACGTCTCGATCCTCCCGTAGAGGGCCTGCTTGATCGCCAGGTTCTCCACGACCACCTCGATGACCCAGTCGCACCCGGCGATCTTCTCCAGGTCGTCCTCGAAGTTGCCGATCGAGATCAGGCCGAGGTCCTTCTTCGAGTAGACCAGGGACGGCTTGCTCTTCCTGATCGTCTCCATCCCTTTGAGGGCAAACCGGTTGCGGAAGGCGGAGCTGTTTTCCGAGATCCCCTTGTTCCGTTCTTCTTCCGTCAGCGCCGGCGGGACGATGTCGAGCATCAGGCAGGGGATCCCGGCGTTGGCCAGGTGCGCGGCGATCCCGGAGCCCATGACGCCGGCCCCCAGGACGGCTGCCCTGCGGATTTTCGGAAACATCGTTTCTTCCTCCTGTCTGTCGCTTGGGTTGGTCCTGGACAGATGACTGAATGATGATTCAGTATTTGTACTACAATTAACGCATCCCCGGCGGCATGTCAAGGCGTGGGAGAATGACCCTATGAACGGCATTTATGTGCATGTCCCGTTCTGCGTCCGGAAATGCGCCTACTGCGATTTCTACTCGGTCGTGGAGGGGGAAGAGGCGCGGGAACGGTATTGCGGCCTGCTCCTGCGGGAGCTGGACATCGTGCTCCGGTCGGTTCCCGCGGTTGCGAAGGTCCCGGCCGACACCGTGTATTTCGGAGGGGGGACGCCTTCCGTCCTCGGTCCGGAGCGCCTTCGGCGGCTCCTCGAGGGGATCCGGTCCCGCCTTCCCGTCGCCGAAGGGGCCGAGGTGACGCTGGAAGCCAATCCCGGCACCATCCGGGGGGAAGACTTTTCACTCCTTCGGGAATCCGGGTTCACCCGGGTGAGCCTGGGGGTCCAGTCGTTCCGTCCCATCGCGCTTTCTGCACTCGGCAGGATCCACTCCGCGGAGGACGCCCGGAACGCTTTCCGCGACGCCAGGGAATCCGGTTTCCCGTCCGTGGGAATCGATCTTATGTTCGGCAATCCCGGACAGGCCGAGGAGGATTGGGCCGAAGACCTCCGGAATGCGGCCGCCCTTCTGCCGGACCACCTCTCCGCGTACGCCCTCTCGCCGGAGCCCGGGACGCCGATCCACGCGGGGATCGAACGCGGGGAGGTCTCCCTCCCCCCGGACGACGCGGTGGCCCGCATGTACGACATGGCGCGGGAGACCCTCGCCTCCGCCGGATACCGTCATTACGAGATATCCAATTTCGCGAGGGCGGGCCATGAATGCCGGCACAACGGAAAATACTGGCGGAGGGAGGGATACCTCGGGCTGGGGCCTTCCGCCCACGGGCTGCTGTTCCCCGGGGAATCCGCCCCCTTCGGGATGCGGACGGCGAACCCGGCCTCCCTGCCGAAGTACGCCTCGGCGGTCGACGAGGGACGCCTCCCCTGGGTGGACTCCGGTGCGAGGAGCGGCGAGGACGCGTGGAAGGAGTTCCTGATCTTCGGGCTGCGGCTGGCCGAAGGGGTGTCCATCGAGGAAGGGGAGAAACGATACGGCCCCCTGCCGAAAGAAATGCCGGGGGCCGTGGACCGCCTTGTGGAATCGGGATGCCTTGTCAGGAACCGTGACCGCCTCCGGATGCCGGAACGGCACTGGTTCGTTTCGAACGAGGTGCTTCAGCGCCTCGCCTGAAGCTCCGGCTACCGTCTCTCGTAGCGGTCGGGGCCGCCGTGACCCTGCCCGGGAGGCGGGCCGCCGGGAGACCCGTGTCCGCGGTCGTCCCCGCGGCCTTTCCCGCGGTCGTCGTACCGGTTGTACCGCTCATCCTTATTCCGGTGCTTCCACTCCTTCGCCTGTTCCTTTTCCCAGCGCCTGTGGTCCTTCGCGTGCTGCTTCTCCCAGTTGTGATGTTCCTGTTTCCAATGGCCGTACGGATAGCGCGGCGCGTTGGCATACCGGGTCCGGTAGTCGCGCGGCATGTAGATCACGGCCCGGGGGACGTCCACGGGAGCCAGGTGGACCCATGGCCCTTCATAGGCGCGAGCGCGGTACCACCGGCTCCCCCGGGGCGACCACCAGTACCCCGCGTAGAAGAAAATGTCGATTTGCGGGTCCGGCACGAAATAGACCCGGGACTCCGGCACCATCACCATCTCCGGCGGTGCGGCCACCACGATCGGCGGGGGACCCAGGTTGATATTGATGCTGACCTCCGCATGCGCGGTGCCGATGCCCGGCACCAACAGGGCAAACAGGGCGGCGATCGGCAACAAATAACTGTTTCTCATGGAAAATTTCATCTTCCACCTCCGTTCGTTTCGTGATCGTTCGACGCTTCAGAATCGGTATTTCTTCATATTTTCTTCAATGGAACCCCATTGCCCCCCGATCAATCTATATAATGATGGCATACTGGATAAACAAATGACGACCCCATTACTGGACAAGTGGGGAAAAGGGCGGTTTTCCCCCGGCATCCGGATGAAACTGCTCTGTTTCCTTCTCCCCCTGGCTTTCCTTCTCGTGTTCACGGTGACCTGGACGGGATCGAAGATCACGGGCGCCGCCTTGCGGAAGGACCTCCTGCAGCGCGGGGCGGCCATCTCGCGTGTGGTGGCGCTCTCCGCCGGGTACCTGATGCTGGCGAACGACCAGCTCGGGCTCGACCGGCTGGCGGCGGAAACCCGGGAAAGCGGACCCGACATCGCCTACGTCGCGATCCGCGACACCGCGAACAAGGTGGTCGCCCACAACCGGATCGGCGAACGGGGGAAACCGTTCGAACCCTCCGCGCGGGTCGCCTCCCTGGCCGAGTTTTCCGACACCCACGCCGACGAGGTGATCCGGGAAGACCGCACCCTGATCGAATTCAACACCCCGATCGGGTTCGCCGGGAAGCTGGTGGGGACCGCCACCCTGGCCCTGACCACCGAGTCCCTGGTCGGCGCCAACCGCGCCGTTCACCGATCCATCCTGACCGCCGCGTCGATCATCCTGGGGCTCGCGTTCCTCGGCGCGCTGCTGGCGTCCTCCCTCATCACCACCCGCGTCAAGCGGCTCCACGAGGGGGTCCTCTCCCTGGGCTCCGGGGAGCCGTTCCGCCCCATCCCCGTGGCCAGCTCCGACGAGCTGGGCGACCTGACCCGGAAATTCAACCGGATGGCGGAGGAGACCCTTTCCCAGAAGGCCGACCTGCAGGCGAAGGCCCGGCAGCTCGAGGAGGCGTACATCGGCATGGTCCGCGTCATCGCCGCCTCGCTGGACGCCCGGGACGCGTACACGCTGGGTCATTCCAACCGGGTCGCCAAGCTCTCCTGCGAGCTGGGAAAGCGTCTCGGCCTGACCGGGGAAACCCTCGTCGACCTGGAGCGGGCCGCCATATTCCACGACCTCGGAAAGATCCAGACCCCCGACGATGTGCTCCTCAAGAAGGAACGCCTCTCGGACATCGAAGAAGAGCAGATGCGGAGCCACCCCACGGACGGAACGGAAATCCTTCGGGCGGCGCCCTTCCTCCGCCGGTATATCCCCGTGGTGCGCGCCCACCATGAATGGTATAACGGGGAGGGATACCCGGACGGAAAGAAAGGGCACGAAATCCCTTTCCACGCCCAGATCATAGCCCTCGCGGACTCCTTCGACGCCATGACGACGGACAGACCTTATCGGCAGGCCCTGGGTACCGAGGAAGCGCTCGAGGAGATCCTGCGCTTCCGCGGAACGCAGTTCTCTCCCGACCTCGCGGACGCGTTCGCGAAGATGGTCCGGGAGCTCCCCCCGATGGACGACGCCACGTTGAGGAGCATGGCGCTTTGAGGATCCGGCTCCGCCCGCCTCTCGCGCTGCTGCTCGCCGTCGCCGTGGCGGCCGTTTCCGGCTGCGCCTGGCGGCAACCCCCGCCCGCTGCGGAAACCGTCGTGCCCGCCCCCGTGCCGCTCAAGGAGTCACCGCCGGTCCCGGCCGCCGCGCCGCCGCCGTCCGCCGTGCCGTCTCCGCCTCGTCCCCCGTCCCCGGAAGCGCCGCCGGCCGTCTCCGCCGCCGACAAGGCGTACGCGGGCGGCATGGCCGCCCTGCAGGAAGGGGGAAACGAACGCGCCCTCGAGCTGTTCTCCGCCGCGCTGAAGGAGAGGCCGGGCTACCCGGAGGCGGCCAAGGGGTTCGACGAGGCGCTCGTCGCGCTGAAGAAGCAGGGGGACGCCGCAAACGCCCAGGGGAGGGCGGAAGAAGCCGGAAAGCGCTGGATGGGCACGCTCCGCCACATCAACCATCCGGCGGCGAAAGGGAAGACGTATCCCTTCACCCGCGCCGAGGTGCAGGGACAGGTCGACCGGCTCACCGCGGCCCAGATGGAAAAGGGACTTCTGCAGTACCGCAAGGGGGACATCCCGGCGGCCATCGCCGCGTGGAAGACGATCCTCGCGTACGACCCCGAAAACGAAGAGGCGGCCCGGTCGATCCGGACCGCCTCCACCCAGCTCGAAAACCTGAAGAAGATCCCCGCCGCGCAATAAGCCGCGCGCGGGGCCTTCACATCACAGCGTCGACGTGCAGGCCGGGCACCGCGTCGCCTTGACGGAGATGGCGGTGCAGCACTGCGGGCAGTCCTTCGTGGCCGGGGGCGGGGGCGTCTCCGCCTTCTTCATCGCGTTCATCCCCTTGATGATCAGGAACAGCACGAAGGCGATGATCACGAAGTCGACGGCCGCGTTGAGGAAGACCCCGTAGTTGATGGTTGCCGCGCCCGCCGCCTTGGCCGCGGCGACGGAAGGGTAGGTGCCCTCCGACAGATTGATGAAGAGGTTCGAGAAATCGACCCCTCCCAGCATCTTGCCGATGGGCGGCATCAAGACGTCGCTGACCAGCGAACTGATGATCTTGCCGAAGGCCGCTCCGATGATGATGCCGACCGCCATGTCGACCATGTTCCCCTTCATCGCGAATTCCTTGAACTCCTTCAGCATGCAGTCCCCCCTTCCCGCGTTCGTCGCATTGATGAGTGGTTGAGTGCGAACTTCCATCGCCGCATTCTATCGCTTCCGGCTCTCGCTCAGGAAGAACAGAATCGGCACGGTCATCCGGGACAGCAGGAGCGAAGCCACCTCGCCCGCCATCAGGGAGATCGCCAGCCCCTGGAAGATGGGATCGAAGAGGATGACCGACGCCCCCACGATCACCGCGGCGGCGGTCAGCAGCATGGGGCGGAAACGCACCGCCCCCGCGTCGATCACCGCCTGGTCCAGCGGCATCCCCTGCGAAAGCCGCAGCTCCACGAAATCCACCAGGATGATCGAGTTGCGCACCACGATCCCGGCCCCCGCGATGAACCCGATCATCGAGGTGGCCGTGAAGAACGCGCCCATCAGCCCGTGCGCGGGCAGGATCCCCACCAGGGAGAAGGGGATCGCGGCCATGATCGTCAGCGGCGTCCGGAACGACTGGAACCACCCGACGACGAGGATGTAGATCAGCACCAGGACCGCCGCGAAGGCCAGCCCCAGGTCGCGGAAGACCTCGTACGTGATGTGCCACTCGCCGTCCCACTTCATGGAGTACTTCCGGTCGCTGTCGGGCTGGGCCGCCACGTGCCGCTCGAGCTTGTACCCCGCGGGAATCGCCAGCTTGTCGAGGGCCTTGTTCATGGTCAGGATCGCGTACACCGGGCTCTCCACCTTCCCCGCCACGTCGGCGGTGACGTAGACGACCGGCATCAGGTTCTTGTGGTAGATGCTTTTCTCGGCGGTCTCCTCCGTACCCGCACCAGCTCGCCGAGGGGCACGGTGTTTCCTTGACGCCCGGCCACCCGGACGCTCTTGAGGCCGTCGAGCTTCGACCGCTCCGCCCGGGGAAGCCGAAGAACGATCGGGACGTCCTCCTTCTCCAGCGGCAGGTGCAGGAGGCCGACGGTCATGCCGGAAACCGCCAGGCGAAGGGTTTCGGCCACCTGTTCCGTGGACACGCCGTTCAGCGCGGCCTTCTGCCTGGTCGACCTCGAAGCGGTAGCGCGGCTGGTCGTCCTCCACGTACCAGTCCATGTCGACCACGCCCTCGGTCTTCTCGAAGATCTCCCGCACCTTCCGCGCCACCTCGATCTGGCCCGGGTAGTCGGGGCCGTACACCTCGGCCACCAGGGTCTGGAGGACCGGCGGGCCCGGGGGCACCTCGGCGACCTTTGCGTTCGCGCCGTGCCGGGCCGCGGCGGCCTGGATCGCGGGGCGCACCCGCTTCGCGATCTCGTGGCTCTGGGCCTTTCGATCTCCCTTCGGGACCAGGTTCACCTGAAGGTCCGCCTCGTGCGGCCCCCGGCGCAGGAAGTAGTGCCGGACGAGCCCGTTGAAATTGTAGGGGGAGGCGGTGCCCACGTAGACCTGGTAGTCCATCACCTCGGGAACGCGGGCGACGACGGCGCCGATCTCCCGCGCGGCGGCCGCGGTCTCCTCGAGGGTCGACCCCTCCGGCATGTCGACCATCACCTGGAACTCGCTCTTGTTGTCGAACGGGAGCATCTTGACCTTCACCCACCCGACCGCGACCAGGGAGGCGGACCCCAGGAGCAGCACGACGACGAGAAGCAGGAAACCGTAGCGCCATGCAGGACGGTGCAGCAGGTTGCCCATCACCTTCCGGTAGAGGCGGGTCGTATACCCTTCCTCCTCGTGTTCGTGCCCGCCTCCCTCTTCCCGGCGCAGGAGCCGGACGCCGGCCCACGGGGTGACGATGAAGGCCACCAGGAGCGAGAAGAGCATCGCCGCCGTGGCGCCCACGGGGATGGGCCGCATGTAAGGCCCCATCAGCCCCCGGACGAAGGCCATGGGGAGGATGGCGCCGATCACGGCGAAGGTGGCGAGGATCGTCGGGTTCCCGACCTCGTCCACCGCCTCGACCGCGACGTCGATCACGGGGCGGCCGCGGTTCTCCGGGAAGCCGGTAGTGGCGGACGATGTTCTCCACCACCACGATCGCGTCGTCCACGAGGATGCCGATGGAGAAGATGAGGGCGAACAGCGTCACCCGGTTCAGCGTGTAGCCGGTCAGATAGAAGACGGCCAGGGTGAGGGCGAGGGTGACGGGGATGGCCGTGGCCACGATCCCGGCCTCCCGCAGCCCCAGGGTGAGCCAGATGAGGATCGACACGGAGACGACCGCGATCAGCATGTGGAGCAGCAGCTCGTTCGACTTCTCCGCGGCCGTCTCGCCGTAGTTCCGTGTGACCGTCAGGCGGACGTCGCCGGGGAGCAGCGTCCCTTTCAGCCCGTCGACCTTCGCGAGCACCTTGTCCGCGATCTCGATCGCGTTGGTGCCCTTGCGCTTGGCGACCGAGAGGGTCACGGCGGGGGACACGGCCGCGCTCCCCTTCCCGGCCGCGGCTCCCGCGCCCGAAGAATACGTAGTCGGCCGGCTCCTCCGGCCCGTCCACGATCGTCGCCACGTCCCGCAGGTACACGGGCCGGCCGCCCGCGACGCCCGCCACCACGCCCCCCACGTCCTCGGCGGTGCGCAGGAACCCGCCGGTGTCCACGAGGTACTCCCGGTTGCCGGCGGAGAAGCTGCCCGCCTGCAGCTCGCGGTTGGCCTCCCCGAGCATCCGGGCGATCGCCGCGGGGGCGATCCCCCGCGACGGCCATCCGCGCCGGGTCGAGGATCACCCGGAGCTGGCGGCGCTGCCCGCCGATGATCTTCACCTCGGAGACGTCGGGGACCGTCTTGATCTGCTCGTGGAGCTGGGCGGCGATCCGGCGCAGGGTGAACGGGTCGTACCGGCCGGAGGAGAGGGTGAGCGCGAGGATCGGGACGTCGTCGATGGAGCGGGGCTTGATCAGCGGCGTGCGACGCCCCGGGCGGGATGAGGTCGAAGTTGGCGTACATCTTCTGGTTCAGGCGGACGATGCTGTTCTCCTCGTCCTCGCCCACCTTGAACCGGACGATCGCCATCGACTGCCCGGGCGACGAGGTGGAGTAGACGTACTCGACCCCGGGGATCTCCCAGATGAGCTTCTCCATCGGCCGGGTGACCCGCTCCTCCACCTCCTTCGCCGAGGCGCCGGGCATCTGCAC
Organism: uncultured bacterium; assembly: GCA_963741515.1. Lineage (GTDB taxonomy): Bacteria > Desulfobacterota > Deferrimicrobia > Deferrimicrobiales > Deferrimicrobiaceae > UBA2219. The sequence continues at coordinate 1,092,424 of CAVUIA010000002.1, read as the reverse complement.
GAACACGTCGATCATCGGGACGATGATCTGCGGCTCCTCCTCCCGCGGGAGGAGGAGGACCGCGCCGAGGCCGAGGAGGATCGACGCGATGATGATCAGCGGCGTGAGGCGCGACTCGATGAACGCGGCCGCGACCCGTCCCGCGAAGCCTCGATGCCCGTTCCCCGCGGGACCGCTCATTTACTTCGCCCCGACGACCGCGCCGTCGAAGAGCCGGTCCAGCGGCGAAACGGCGACGCGCGCGCCCGCTGAAAGCCCCGACAGCACCTCCACCCGGTCCCCGAGCTCCGCGCCCGTGGTGACGACCGTCAGGCGGACCGTGTTGTCCGCGACGTCGACGACGAACAGCGCCTTCCGAGCCGCCCGACCGCGTGATCGCCCGCTTCGGCACGGCGAGGACGGTCCCCTTCCCCGCGCCGAAACGGATCCGGCCGGACTGCCCCGTCCGCGCCATTCCCGGAGGCAGATCCGCCTTGACGACGAACGTCCGCGTGGCCGGGTCGATCGCGGGAACGACTTCCGAGACGGAGGCGGGCAACTCCATGTCCGGCGCGTCGTCGAGGACCACGCGCACGGGGGAGCCGACCTTGAGCAGCGGAAAGGTACGCCTCGGAGACGGACGCCTCGATCCGGTGCCGGCGCGGGTCCTCCAGCACGAAGAGCGGCACGCCGGGGACCGCCATCGACCCCGCGTCGGCCTTCTTCTCGAGCACGACGCCGGAAAACGGCGCGGTCACCTTCGCGTAGCCGAGCTGGGCCCGCGCGGCGTCGGCCGCGCCCCTCGCCTGGGCGAGCCGGCCGGCCACCTGCGCCGCCTTCTGCAGCGACCTCTCGTGCTCCTGGACCGCGATGGTGCGCTTCAACGCGACCTCGTCGTACTCCTGCGGCGTGACCACCTTCTCCTCGAGGAGCTTCCGGTAGCGTTCGTGCGTCTTCCCGGCGAGCGCTTTCGACGCCTCGGCCTGCGCGATGGCGCGCTCGACCTCCTCCTTCGCGCCTTCCGCCTCGGCCACCGCCCCTTCCGCGGAAGCGAGCTGCGCCCGGACCGCCTGGTCGTCGATGGTCGCCAGGACCGCGCCCGCCGCGACCCGCGATCCTTCGGAAACGAGGACCGCCGTCAGCCGGCCCATCACCTGGGGGGCGACGGACGCGACCGTCATCGCGCGCACCGCCCCCATCGCCTCCACGGAGGTTTCCCGGGGAACCGGCTGCACCGTGATCACCTCCACCCCGGACACCGCGGGGCGGACAGGCGCTTCCGGCCCGTGCTCCTCCTTCCCCCCGCAGGCGGACAGGAGGAACGCCACCGCAAGGACCGCAACCGCGCGTACGCCGTATCCCGTCATCCCCGCAGACCCCCTCATCGTCCGGTTTCCTTTTCCGCCCAGGGCAACAGGGCGCCCGAAACGTACAACAGGAGCGCCCGGGAGTGCCGCAGGTCGTTTTCCGCCCTCACCGTGTCGGCGCGCACCTGGTTGAGCGCCGACTGGGCGTCGAGCACGTCGATCATCCGGCCCAGCTGGTTCTCGTACCGGGACCGGATCTTCCGGACCCCCTCTTCCGCGGAGGCCGCCGCCGCGCGGGCGATCTCCACCCGCCGCTGCGCCTCCCGGATGCCGAGGTACGCCCGGGTCACCTGGAACGACGCCAGCTCCTTTTGACCCCGGTGGCTCTCCTGCGCCTTCCGCCGCTCGAAGCCCGCCTTCGATACGCCCGACTCCCGCTGCAGGCCGTCGAAGAGGTTCCACCGGAGCCCGACCCCGATCCTCCAGCTCCGGTTGTCGGCCTGGAACGGGCCGTCTTCCGCGTCGACCTGGTACGCACCGAGGATCCCGACGGTCGGAAGGTATTCCGACCTCCGCAGCGACTCGCCGGTCCCCGCGTTCTCCACCCGCATCGACCCGGCCACGAGGTCCGGGCGCGTCGCGGCCGCGGCCTGGTGCTCCTCGAGCGACCCCGGCTCGGGGAACTCCGGCGGCGGCCCGGCCACGTCGACCTCGGACGACCCCCGCATCCCCCATCGCCAGCGCCAGCCCCCGCCGCGCGAGCTCCAGGCGATTTTCCGCGGTCACCTTCCCCCCTTCCGCAGAGGCGACGGACACCTTCGACCGCAGGACGTCGGAGGACAGCCCCGTGCCCGCCCTCTCCGCGACCTCGGCGATCCGCTGGTGCTCCCGGGAGTCGGACAGCTCCTGGGCGGCGACGGCCAGGTAGGCCTTCGCCGTCAGGACGTCGAGGTACGCCGACAGGACCTGGAAGGCCGTTTCCTCCTTCGCCCGGAGGAGATCCAGCCGCTTCGCCTCGCTTTCCGCCTTTGCCATGCGGCGGCCCAGGTACACGCCGGGGACGAAGAGCGGCTGCTCGAGCGTGAGCGTCGAGATGAAGTCGTTGCGCGGCGGGGGGTCGTTGAAGTTGCTCACGTCGAGGAAATCCGACTGGGCGAGCTTGGCCTGGTTGAGCTTCAGAGCGAACGCCTCGGCCGGCAGGTCGGTCCGGACGAAGCGGTGCTCGAAGGTCAATGAAGGGAAGAAGCCGCCCGAGCGCCGCATCCGCGTTCTCCCGCGACGCTTCGTAATCGAATCCGGCGGCCGCCAGGAAGGGGTTCCCCTGGAAAGCGCGGGCCAGCGCCTGCGGGAAGTCGACGGCGTCCATTGCGCGGGCGGGCGCCGGCAAGGCCAGGAAGAAGGCCGCGAGGGCAAGCGAAAGAAGGGCCAGGTGGAGCGCGCAACGGTTCCGTACACGCCCGACCATGCAAATCTCCTCTTATTTCCCCCGGAGGATCGCGATCGTGTATCTGTCCGTGTCGAAGACGGTGGCCGCCAGCCGGTTCACGTCGGCAAGCGACACCGCGGCTATCTTTCTCCGGGGCGGAGAAGGTCTCCTCGTACCCCACCCCGTACAGTTCGTTATATACCATTTTATCGGCGTAGGAACCGTTGCTCTGCAGGCCGATCTCGTACGTGCCGATCATCCAATTCTTGGCCCGTTCGAACTCCTCCTGCGTGACGCCGCCCTTCTTCACCTCCCCGATCTCCTTCAGCGTATCGGCGACCGCCGTGTCGAGCTTGTCCGCGCTCGTGCCCATGTAGAAGGCGAAGAAGCCGGGATCCACCTGCTCGGAAGAGAAGGAGGTGACGGAGTACGCCAGCGACTTCTTGTCCCGGAGGTTGACGAACAGGCGCCCCCCCATCCCGGCGAGGGCCGAGCCCAGGACATCGAGGGCGTACCGGTCCGGGTCGGTGAAGCGGGCCCCGGGATAGCCGATGACGAAGTGGGCCTGCTGCTTCTCCCGCTGCTCCTCCGCCTTGCGCACCGCGTCGAGGGGCGGCACCGGGAGGGCCCCCAGCGGCCGGAACGCCGGGCGCTTCGGGAAATCGCCGAACGCCTTGCGGACGGCCGCGAGCGCCTCTTCCGTTCCGATGTCCCCGGAAACGGCGATCACCATGTTCCGCGGGTCGGCCCACCGCTCGTAATAGTCCTTGAGGTCCCCCGGCGTCATCGCCCGGAGAGAATTATCGGTGCCCAGCGGGTTGCGGGCGTACGGGTGCCCGCCGTAGTGGGCCTCCATGAAGAGGAGGAACGTCGCCTGCGCCAGCTGGTCCTTCTGCTGCTTCAGCGCGCCCAGGGTTTCCCGGCGCTTCTTCTCCAGCTCCTCCCCGGGAAACGTGGGCTCCAGGAGCGACTCGGCGAAGAGGCGGAACCCCTGCTGGAAATCGCGCCGGAGGAACTTCCCCTGCAGGCCGAACGAATTGCGCCCGTTGTACCCGGAAAGCTCCGCCCCGATGTTCTCGACCGCCTCGTTGATCTCCTGCGCCGAACGGTTCTTCGTCCCCTTCGTCAGCATCCCCGCGACAAGGCCGGAGACGCCTCCCTTGTCGGCCGGCTCGGCGCGCACCCCCGCGAGGAACCCCGCCTCGACGGCGACCACCGGGACGGAGCGGTCCTCCCGCACGATCACGCGGATCCCGTTGGGCAGGACCTCCTTCACCACGGCGGCCTTCTTCTCTTTCGCCGCCGCCGGCGCGGTCGCCGCCGCATATGCCTCGAGCGCGATCTTCCGCACCTCTTCCGGGTCCCCGATCGCCCGCTGCCCCGTCGGAAGGACCAGGGAAACGGTCAGGTTCTCCGGCGAGAGATACTTCTCCGCCACCGCGAGGATGTCCTCCGCCGTCACGGCGCGGATCTTGCGCAGGTAGGTCTGCTCGAACGCCGCGTCGTTGAGCGTGGTCTCGTAGAAGCCCACGAGGCGGGCGAGGGCCGACTGGGATTCGAGGGAATAGGTGAAATCGGTCTCCGTCGACGTCTTCGCGCGCGCCAGCTCGGGCCCTTCCGGCGCCGCGGCGGCGGTGCGGAACGTCTCGAAGAGGATCTCCCGGAGGGCGTCCTTCGTCTTCTCCGGCGAAAGGACCCCGCCGACGAACAACAGGCCCGGGTCCCTCGGCGTGTACGCCGACGCGTACACCGAGTCGACCAGCCCCTTGCGGTCCTTGACCGCGTGGTTCAGCCGCGACGTCTCCCCGCTCCCCAGGATCATGGAGAGGAGGTCCCAGGCGTAGACGTCGGGGTCCGACATCGAGGGGCCGTGGAACCCCATCTCGAGGTACGCCCGGCGGGCGTCCTTCTCCTTGATGACCACGCGCGTCTTCTTCTGCCGCGGCTCGACGGGCATCTTCGCTTCCGTAACGGGACGCGCGGGAAGCCTGCCGAACGTCTTTTCGACGAGCGGGCGGGACGCCTTCGGGTCGACCCCGCCGGCGATCACCAGCACCATGTTCCCGGGAACGTACCAATTGCGGAAGTAGGAGACGAGGTCGTCCCTCGTGGTCTTCCGGATGGTGTCCACGTACCCGATGACCGGCCGCCCGTACGGGTGCTCGCCGTACGCCTCGCGGAACAGCGCCTTTCCGACCACCCTGCCCGGGTTGTCCTCGTTCATCCGGACCTCCTCGAGGATCACCTCGAGCTCGCGGGAAAGCTCCCCGGCGTCGAAGACCGAGTTCTCCAGCGTGTCGGAAAGGATGTCGAGCGCGTTATCGAGGAACCGGCCCGAGATCGTTATGTGGTACACCGTCTGGTCGAAGCTCGTGTACGCGTTGATTTCCCCCCCAGCGACTCGACCTCGCGGGCGATGTCCCCGTTCCCGCGGCGCTTCGTTCCCTTGAACGCCATGTGCTCGAGGATGTGGGACATCCCGGCGCGCGCATCGGGCTCCGTCGTGCTTCCCGCCTTGACCCACGCCTGCACCGCCACCACCGGCGACGCCGGGTTCGGCCGGACCACCACCGTGAGACCGTTGCCGAGCACGTATTTTTCCACCAACGCTTCCCTCCCGTCGGAGGGAGTCGCTCCCCCCGCGATCGCAACGGCCAGCGCCGCTGCGGCGATCCAGGTGCCACGCGTTCCCTGCTTCATCCTGCGCTCCATGAGTCCCCGTATTCGCGCGGTGCGCTTCCTTTATTGATGTCCGGCGGCCGGAAAGAGGTTCAGGCCGGCTTCCAGATCCGGGCCATCAGGCCGGTCAGCAGCGCCGCCAGCCCCAGCCGCACGCCGAGGATGACGAGGCCGTTTCCCCCGATGACCACGAAGATGAGGATGTCCTCGATCACCGAATGGCAGGTGGCGAGGAACAGCCCCATCAGGAACAGCTCCCTGGCCGGCAGCCCTTTTTGCTGGGCCACGCGGATGATGATCCCCGCCCCGTAGGCGATCCCGAGGAAGATCCCCGTGAACAGGGGGACCGCGGCGTCCCGCGTGAGCCCGACCCCCTTCATCGCCGGCTCGACCAGGTTCCCCGCCTTCCGGAAGACCGGAAGGTAGCGCAGCACCTCGAACACCGTGACCATGGGGACGATGATGATGATCAGCTTGACGGAGAGCTTCACCGCGCCGATCAGGGCGGCCGAAAGCGCTTCCATGTCAGACAAGCCCCCAAAGGAAATACAGGCCCCGCAACAGCAGCCCCGCGGCGACGGCGAGCGCCACCCGGCAGAGGGTGAGCACCCAGCCCCGGGTCCCGGTGGTGGAAAGCACCCCGCCTTCCACGACGAGGTTGTGGGCGATCCCCATCATCAGCCCGCACTGGGTCACCTGGAAGGAATCCATGTTCAGGGGGACGATGACGGCGATGCCGGCGTAGAGGTTGAGCAGGAAGGCGGCGACGAACGCGAAGGCCGCCTCGCCCGGCAGGCCGAAGATCCCCATCCAGGGGGCGAAGGCCTTGCCCAGCAGGTCGAGGACCGGCGTCCCTTTCAGCAGGGTCACCCCCACGTACAGCGGGACGGACACGATGATCATTTTCCAGGAAGTCCGCAGGCCGGCGGACAGCCCCGTGCGGATCCGCGTCGGGATGTCGGGGACAAGGTCACCCGCCGTGGAGGTCGTCCCGGGCTCGTTCAAACGCCTTCCCTCCGGAAAGGGGAATCATACAGGGAAGGTTCGAGTATACCATCGGACGGCGCGACTGCCGAAACCGGCAGGAGCCGACGAAACGGATGAACCGCGGCTGTCCTTACGAAACCCGGAACCCGGCGACCGAGCTCCTCAGCTCCTCGGCCTTGCGCGCCACCATCCCGGCCGTCTGGGCGATCTCCGACGCTCCCGAGGCGTTCTCGCCGACCGCCTGCGAAACCTGCTCGATATTCGAGGATAAATCGCGGATCGTCACGCTCAGCTCTTCCGTCGCCGACGTGATCTGCCGGTTCTGATCGGAACTGTTCCGCACGCGCTCCCCGATCAGGCTCATGGCGGACTTCGCCTTTTCCCCGAGCTCGGCGCTGCGGACCACCGTTTCCTTCCCCATCCGCATCGCCTCGACCGCTCCCCGGCTCTCCTCCTCGACGGCGCCGATCGCCTTCGCGATCTGGGCCGTCGCCTGCTGGGTCTTCTCGGCGAGCTTGCGAACCTCGTCCGCCACCACCGAGAATCCCCGGCCGTTCTCGCCCGCGCGGGCCGCCTCGATTGCCGCGTTCAAGGCGAGCAGGTTCGTCTGGTCGGCGATATCGTTGATCAGGACCGCCACCCCGCCGATCTCCTTCACGCGGCTCCCCACCGCCTCGACGGTTCCGGAGGCCCGCTCGACGACCTCCCGGATCCCGGACATGGCGCCCAGGAAGCTGTCGATCACCACCGCGCCTCCGGAGGCGGCTTCCAGGGCCATCACGGACGCCTCCTGGACGCTGTGCGTATTCGCCGCCACCTGGCCGACGGTGGCGCTCATCTCCTCGGAAGCGGCGGCGACGGACTCCGTCTGCCCGCTTACATGCCGGTTGGCCTCGTGGATCCGCGTCGTCGTGGAGGAAAGCTGTTCGGCCGCGGAGGCGAGCTCATGGCTCCAGCCGTTGATCTTCCCGAAGGTCGCCCGAAGCCGCTCCCCGAGATCGTTCAGGGCGTCGACGATCCGGCGAACCTCTTCCGTATCCGCCGTCTCCGCGTCCATCGTCGCGGTAAGGTCTCCCTGGGCGATCCGGGTCGCAACCGCGGATGCGGACTCGAGCGGGGCCATCATCAGGCGCACGGACAGGAACGTGAGGATCCCGAAAATGACGGCCATCAGGATCGCGACCGATCCGGCGACGAGCCGTATGCGGTCGTACGAGCCGAAGAAAACGCTCTTTTGCTCGCCCACGAACAGCGCGCCGATCGTTTTCCCCGAGGCGTCCTTGACGGGCTCGTATCTCGTGAGGAACGGGACGCCCAGGATCTCCGTTTCTCCCTGGAACGGTTCCCCTTTCTCGAAGACGGCGTCGCGCGCGCGACCCAGAAGCTTCGTCCCGATCGCCCTCGAGCCGTCTTCCTTGACGATGTTCGTGGATACCCGCGTGTCTCCCATGAAAACGGTGGCCGCGCCGCCCGTAAGGCGTTTCACCTTGTCGACGATCTCGTTATCCCCGTTCAGCGCCTGCTCCCCGATCAGCAGCTTGCCGTCTTTCAGCTGGAATTCCGCCCCCTTTTCCGCAAGGAGGACCCGGAAGACGTTCATGCTTATTTCCTGCGACATGACCGCTTTCCGGTACAGGTCCTGTTTCATCATGTAAAGGCAGGCGAATGCGGTCACGACCGTCGAAACCACCACCGCCAGCGCCGCGAAGACGAACATCCTGCTCTTCATGGTCTTGATAAACCGGAAAAATTTCATAAAGAAGGAAAGCATGCGACGCTCCTCTCTTAATAGCCATTGGCTATTACTATCGGCACGGTAATGGAAATCTTTAACGGCAGCGCCCGCGTCAGCGAGGCCGCGAAACGGCGGGAACGGGCAACGGAGAATCGCCTGTAGGACCTCCGTTCGAACGGCGGGGGAGGGTCACCCCCCCCGCTTCTTCATCCCCTTGGGGGTCTTCCCGAACAGCACGCCGGAACGCAGGACGGGCTTGCCGTCGAGGTACAGCTCCCCCTGCGTCCTCAGGTCCTTGATCATGTCCCAGTGGACCGCCGAGTCGTTCTTCCCGCCCGATTCGGCGTACGACCGGCCCACCGCCAGGTGGATCGTGCCGCCCATCTTCTCGTCGAGGAGGATGTCGCGCGTGAAGGAGGTCACGCCCGCGTTCGCCCCGATGCCGAATTCGCCCAGGACGGACGCGCCCCGGTCGGCGGCGAGCATCTCCTTCAGATACCCTTCGTTCTTCTCGGCCGACGCCGCGACCACCCGCCCCTTGCGGAACTCCAGGCGGATCCCCGCGACCTCGCGCCCGCCGGCGATGGCGGGGAACTCAAGTAGATCTTCCCTTCCGTCGAGTTCTCCACCGGCGCCGTGAAGATCTCGCCGTCGGGCATGTTGAACTCGCCCGCGCACGGAATGGCGATGCGCTTCTTTATGGAGAAGGAGAGGTCGGTCTCCTTCCCGACGATCCGCACCCGGTCGGCCTTCTCGAGGATCTTCTTCGCCCGGGCGAACATGCGGGCCATCGCCCCCCAGTCCTGCTCCACGGCGCTGTAGTACAGCTTCTCGTATTCCCCGAGCGACCGGTCGGTCTCCTGGGCCAGCGCCTCGGTGGGAAAGTTCGTGAGCACCCACCGCACGCGCCGCAGCAGCACCTCGGAGATCGGCTTGACGGTCTTCCGGCGGTCGGCGATCTTCCGCGGCGGTATATGGGAAAGGCTCCGGGTGTTCCCCGGGGCCACGATGATGATGTCGGCGTCGATCGTCTTCGCCTCGTGCATCTTCGTGGGGGGGAGGTGCCCGATCTGGTCGGGCGACGCCTCTTCGTAGAAGATCCCGTTCGCCTCCTCGAATCCCACCGAGAGAAGGGGGTTCGCCCCCGCCCGCAGGATTTCGCGATAGACCGCTAGCGCCAGAGGACGCCCCAGCTCGCTTGAGGAGACCCGCACGATCTCCCCCTTCCTCGCCTTCACCGAGTGGCGGACCAGGATCTCCGCCAGCCGCCTCGCCTGTTTTTCGGAACCCATGTCTTATCCCTCCCTGTTACTTAGAATGGATTCCGGCCGGATCAGTTTCCCGGGCGCAGGGACGCTTCCGTCTTCCCGTTTCAGCGCCTCGATCGCCACTTTCCTGCGCTGCGCCTCCCCGAGCTTCTCCTGCGCGCGCCGCAATGTCTCCGGATCCGCCATCTCTTGGTTGAAGGCGTAGCACGACTCGGCGAGGACGGGCGACTGCAATCCCAGCTGCCGGTGCTCCTCGGGGCAGAGGTCGAGCAGCTCCTCCCAGTCCCCGTAGAGGATGGTGTGGGAGCCGACGAAGATGGCCCGGAAAGTCGACTCGATCATCTCGTAGACGTGGGTGCATGCCTGGTTCCGCGGGATCCGCTCCCGCACCCGCTTCATCCCGCCGCGCTCCATCACCCCGATCCCTTTCAAGCTGGAAAGCACCTCGAGCGGCTTCGTCTCGCAACAGGGATAAGGGATCCGGTCCATCCTGCCCGCGATCTCCTCGATGCGAAACGTGTCGGAAAGGAGGATGGCGAGGTCCATGTCGTGGTAATCGTCGTGCAGCCGGGTGACCGCCAGCACGCGCCCGTCCTGGAGCTTGTAGATCTCGTTCTTCACGATCCTGCCGAACATCTGCTTGTGGTGCTTGGCCAGGTCCCGTATGTCCTTGTAATCCATACTCTCCCTTTTAGCTTTCTTCCGGCGGCTTCGCGGCGAGCTTCCGCAGCGTCGCCAGGTTCCGGATGTCCATCTCGAACTCGTCCTCCCCGTCCTTCGGGGTTTCCAGCACCATCGGCAGGCCCGAGAACCGCTCGTGCGTCAGGATGCGGTGGAAGCCCCATGGCGAGATCTTCCCCCGGCCGATGTGCTCGTGCCGGTCCACGTTGCTTCCCTCCGGCGTCTTCGAATCGTTCAGGTGCCACATCCGGACCAGCGGCGCGATCCCGAACGCAGCCATCTCCTCGAGCAGGGCGTTCCAGCCCGCCTGCCGCCCGATGTCGTACCCGGATTCGAAGAGATGGGCGCTGTCGAGGCAGAACGCCAGGTCGGGGGGGGCCCCCGCGCCGTCGACCAATTCCCGCAGCTGCCGCATCGACCGCCCGATGGAGTTCCCCTGACCGGCGGTGTTTTCCAGCAATAGGGTCACTCCGGCCGGGAACTTGCCGAACGTGCGGAGAGCGGCGGCGATGCGGTCGATCCCCACCCGCTCGGGGTCCTCGCCGCAGGAGCCGGGATGCATCACCAGGTAGGGCACCCCGAGCATCGAGGCCCGGGACGCCTCGTCCTCGAGCGCGTAGAGCGACCGCGTGCGGACCGTCTCCTTGGAGGACCCCAGGTTGATGAGGTAGGCGCTGTGGATCGCCACCGTCCTCACCCCCGTGCGCGCCCCCTCCTCGCGGAAGGCCCGGAGGTCGTCTTCGCCGAGCGCCTTCCCCGCCCAGCGGGTGCCGTGCTTCGAAAAGATCTGGATCACCTCGGCGCCGATCCGCTTCCCGCGTTCCGGGGCCGTGTGGACGCCGCCCGCTACCGATACGTGCGCCCCGAGGGGCGGCATTTTCCTTTTCACGGTCTTTTCCGCTCCAACCGGTGGCATTGCCGGCAATTCTTCTTCCGCAGCGGGTGATCCGCGGGCAGCGGCGGCGCGGCCAGGCCCGCGGCGGCCGGGTCGTCCGGCGCGACGGCGTGGCAGGAGCGGCACACCGCGTCCGCCCTGGCGTTGTCCTCGATCCCGACGACGGCCAGGTGCGCCGGCGTCCGGCCGATGAACCGCTCCTTCCCCGTCAGCGACAGGAACACGAGCAGGGCGACCACCGCGACGACGAAGACGAGGAACTGGATGTCCCTGGAGCGGGTCCGCCCTCCCTCAGCCATCCGCCCGCGCCTTCTTCACCCGGAGAACGCATTCCTCCCGCCCCTGCCCGCGGGTGCTCTCGAACCGCAGGGTGAAGGGAAGGGCTCCCTCCCACGTTCCGAAGTCCACCGCGTGGGCGATTTCGCAAAGCGTTTCCACGTCCCGGTCCGGCAGCCCCATCGATCTCCATTCCTCAACCAGCGGGCACCTGGACATGGCGAGCACCGCTTCCCCGGGGTCCAGGGACACGATCCGCGGGGCGAACTGGTGCTGCTTCACCGGGTCCGGGGACGCGAATTCCCGTGCCGCCGTTTCGAGGTTCCCTTTTTGCGCCTCCCCGGAATAGGTGCGCTTCGACTTCTCCGCGCCGAAGTTCCGGATCGCCTCGCTCATCAATTCGACTGCCCGCTCCTGACCGAGCTCCCTCCGCAGCACCAGGAACAGGTGGGCGTACACCGCCGCGCGCTGGCGAGTCGCCTGCGCGACCTTTTCGCCCGTATCCGACATGGTCCCTCCAGGCGTGCACTGATAAGGTTTGATTTTAAGACCGCGGGGGACCGGTTTTCACCTGTTTTCATGGGTAGGGGCCGCAAGGGGCGCTTCCCTCGCACGAATACCTTCCCTCGGGGACGGCTTGCTCGCCCTCCCTGGCTCGCTTCGCCTTCGGGTTTTCCTCACTCCCGGCCTCCCTGCCTCCGTTCGGAAAACACGCCCCCTGCGGGAAGGTATTCGTGCTCGGTGCGCCCCTTGCGGCCGACACGCCCACAGCCACCCCGACAAACCATCCCCACAGGCCACAGAGACACAATCCCCCAAGACACAAGACACCAAGACACCAGGACACAAGCCAACAGGGACACAAGACACCAAGACACAAGCCAACCGAGAGAACTTCTCTACGGAAAGTACGTACGGAAGAACTTTCGATATAGGCGTAGGCGGGTTCGGGGGACAGACTTCGATTTATCAATAAAGGGCGGAGGGGAAGTCTGTCCCCCGCCCAGCACGTCAAGTACAGAGTACAGAAAACCTATCGACACCAGGGCAGGTGCGGGAAACATTCACGGTTTAGAGGGGGACACTCTTCGATTCATCTTCAGGAAGAGTGTCCCCCGAAAGCGTGTCTACCGGGCGGCGACGGCCTTCCTTCCCGCGGCCCGGTCGGCCGCCTGGGGCGGCGCGTCCGGCAACGCCGCGATCTTGCAGTATTCATCCCGGACATACTCCTTGAACCGCCTCACCGCCTGCTTCGCCGCCGGGTCCTCGACGCCGCCCGCCGCGGACGCGCCGGGGTCGGCCGAGGGGCGGAGCAGCTCGTAATAGCGGACCCCCGACGCGGTGGCGTAGGAGCGGGAAGGAACGAGCACGGTCGGCGCCTCCCCCTTCTTCGACCGCCAGACGGAAGCGCCCACCAGCTTGAGTCCGGCGAGCAGCCCCTCCTCGAAATGGATCTCCACGTCGGCCAGCTTCGAGGCCGGCGTCCCCTCGTGGTTGAGGACGTAATGCACTCGCATGGTCTTGCCCTCCTTTGCGCGGAATTGCGCGAAAGGAGTTCAAGCGCCGTGCCACCTCGGGCGTAAACCCGCAATTCTCACCAGCGTCCGTAGCGAGGCGGTGGAGACGGGCGTGGGCCGCTCCCGGCCATCCATGGCCTCCGCGGCATGCCGCCATCCCTGGCAGCACTACAAGGCGTCGCGACCGAGGGCCCCGCAGGCGCACTTGACAGTGCGTCGAGGAGCCCGACCGAGCGCCCCAATCCCGGACAAGAAGCGCTCCCTGGGGTACCCCCGGACACCGGCACCATAATGCCGTTCCCGGCGGGAGGGGCACAACGCAACAGGTGTGCCCGTATCCGCCGCCGCAGTAGGAGGCGGGTGAGAAATGCGGGTCAGGCCGCCGTTCAGACCATCATGTGGTACGGGTCGGGGTCGGCCTCGAGGCGGACGCCGGCTTTCCTGGCCTTCTCGCGCAGGGGGCGCAGAAGGTCCGGGAGCGATTCTCCGAAGGGAAACGCGGAGGGGGCGACCAGCAGGATCTGGTAGTGGAACCGGCGCTTGACCCGGACGATCGGCGAGGGCGCCGGGCCCAGGACCCGGATCCCGAGCGAAGCCAGCGGAGCGGCCAGCTCCCGCGCCGCTTCGTCCGCCGCCTCGCGGGCGGCCTCCTGCCGCGCGCTCCACAGGCGAAGCATCAGCATCCGGCCGAAGGGGGGGTACCCCATCGACTCCCGCGCGGCGAGCTCTTCCCCCATGAAGCCTTCGTAGTCGTGCTCCGCCGCCATCCGGATGCAGGGGGTCTCCGGGGCAAGGGTCTGCAGGATCACCGTCCCGGGCCGCCCCCCGCGCCCCGCCCGGCCCGCCATCTGCGTCAGGATCTGGAAGGTCCGCTCGGACGACCGGAAGTCGGGGAACGCCATGGAAAGGTCGGCCAGGAGCACGCCGACCAGGGTCACCTCGGGGAAGTCGTGCCCCTTGGCGATCATCTGCGTGCCCACGAGGATGTCGACGTCCCCCTTCTGCATGCCGGATAGGACCTCCGCATACGCCCCGCGGCGGCGGGTGACGTCGGAATCGAGGCGGGCGACCCGCGCCTCCTTCCACCGCTTCGCGACCCACGAAAGGAGCCGCTCCGTCCCGATCCCCATCTGCGCCAGCTTGTGCCCCCCGCACTTCCCGCACACGGACGGTTCCTTGCGCATCACGTTGCAGTAGTGGCACAGGAGCGCCTCGTGCTCCTGGTGCCAGGTCATGGCGACCTGGCAGTTCGCGCACTGCACCGTCGTACCGCAGTCGAGGCAGGTGAGGGCGGATGCGAAGCCGCGCCGGTTGAGGAAGAGCATCGCCTTTTCGCCGCGGGAAAGGGTTTCGTCGATGGCGGTTTCCAGCTCCGGGGAGAAGTACCGGTCGGCGCCCCGCCGGTAGTTTCGGGCTTTCAGGTCCACGATCCGGATTTCGGGCAGCTCGCTCGCCCCGATCCGCTCCGGGAGGGTGAGCAGCGTCGCGGCGCCCGTTTTCGCGCGAAGCCACGACTCGGCGGAAGGGGTGGCCGAACCCAGGATCACCACGGCGTTCTCCATCCGCCCCCGGAGAAGGGCCAGGTCCCGCGCCTGGTACCGCACGCCGTCCTCCTGCTTGTACGCGGCGTCGTGCTCCTCGTCGACGATGACGAGCCCCAGGGCCGGGAACGGGGAGAAGACCGCGGAGCGCGCCCCCACGCAGAGGGGGGTCTCCCCCGCGCGGACCTTCCGCCACTGCGCCGTCCGCTCGGCCGGGGAGAGGCCGCTGTGGAGCACCGCGACGCCGTCGCCGAAACGGGAACGCACCCTGCCCAGCAGCTGGGGGGTGAGGGCGATCTCGGGCACGAGGTAGATCGACTGCCTGCCCGCGGCCCTCGCCTGCTCGATCGCCCGCAGGTAGACCTCGGTCTTCCCCGAGCCGGTGATGCCGTGCAGCACGAAGGCGGCGTGCCCGCCGGAGGCGATCGCCACTCCGATCCGCGCCAGCGCGGCTTCCTGGCGCCCCGTGGGAACCAGTTCCCCCGACATGTCCGGAAGGTGCATGGCGGAGAGGACGACGGGCCGGATGCGCGTCTCCGCAAGGAGAAGCCCGCCGGCCGCCATCCGCCTCGCGCATTCCGCCCCGCCGGGCACGAGCGCGGAAAGGACGGACGCGGACAGCTCCCCGTCCTCGCGGACCGCCTCGGCCACCCGCCGCTGCTTGGGAGTCAGCCCCTCCGGGGAAGAACCCGGCGGGAGCCGGTAGAAGGTTTCCGTCCGCGCCTCCGCCGGGGCCGACCGGCGGGGAAGCGCGCGGGGAAGCGCCGCGCGAAGCATCTCCCCCGGAGGGGCGAGGGTCTCGCGCGCCGCCGCCAACAGGAAATCGACATGGCGCGCGGAAATGTACGGCGCGGCGTCCAGGAAGGAGAGCAGCTCCTTCGCTTCCCGTCCCCCCAGGGCCGACGCGTCGGTGATCGCCGTCACCAGCCCGGTCAGCTTCCGCCCCCCGAAGGGCACGAGGACGCGGACGCCCACCTGCGCCCGCCCCTCCTCCCCCGCCGGCACCCGGTACGTGAAGGGATGGTCGATGGGAAGCGGCACGGCCACTTCGACGAACAGGGGGCTGCGGGCGGAAACGTTCATTCCGGGATGATACTACGGGATGGGAAGAAAAAAGGTGGTGGAGGAGAAGGGGATTGAACCCTCGACCCCCACGTTGCGAACGTGGTGCTCTCCCAGCTGAGCTACTCCCCCACCTTGTAAGCGGTTATTCTCCACGATCCGCGGAATCCTGTCAAAGCAAAACCATTCTCGCACGCCCGTAAAAACCGGGGTCGGGCCTCTTCCTAAAACGCCGGCAGGAAACCGTATCGAATTCCCACCAATTCAACGGAATCAAAATGAAAAACGATCGAATCGATAAAGTTTTCCACAACCCTTCCGATAAGTCCCCTATGAGGTATTACGGAGACGACAACAACCTGTTCCGACAGGAAAAACCGGCATGAAACGGGGATTCACCCTGATCGAGCTCCTGATCGGCCTGTTGATCGCGGGGATCCTCGCGGCCATCGCCGTGCCCCTCTTCAAGCAACAGATCGCGGCGGGCTCCGAGACCACGGCCGTTGCCGACATCCAGAACATTTCGTGGAAGCTCTACGCGATCGCCGCGGAAAACCCCAACGCCTTGCCTGAAGACAATCCAGCGTTCATCGCATACTGCAAGAGGGCCGGCCTGCCCACCAAGGACCCCTGGGGCCGTCCGTATGAGTACCTGCGGCTGTTCCAACGCCCCGGAAACGACAGCGACGCCCGCAAGGACCACAACCTCCACCCCATCAATACCTACTTCGACCTGTACAGCATGGGGCCCGACGGCAATAGCGTGAAGCCGCTGACGGGCGGACCCAGCCAGGACGACATCGTCTGCGCCAACGACGGGGCCTTCATCGGAAAGGTGTCCTCGTACGCGGTAAATACGGTCGCAGACACTGACGAAAAGAAAGAAAAGTAGGACAACAACCGTTGAAACTGTTTCCCCATCGAACCGCGTTCGGGCGGAGGATGATCACGGTCCTCTTCCTGTGCGTCCTGGCGCCCGTGGTCCTGTTCGGATATCTGTCGCTTCGGCATGTGGAGGCGAAAATCCGGGAAGAATCGGTTTACCGGCTGCGCTTCCAGACCCGCGAGGTCGCCATGTCGATCAACGTCGGTCTCGGCCTCCTCGAAGAGGGGGCGAAATTCCTCTCCGCCCTTATCGCGAGCAAGACGGCCCCGGCGGGGCAGGAATGGCTGGCCAAGAACCCGTTCATCCTCGGGGCTTCCCGCATCCGGGATGGCGCCCGATCGGAAACGCTGCACGGCAGGGCCTGCCCGCCTCCGCCGCTCGATGACAAGAATCTCTCCCACCTCGCCGCGGGCAAGGGGCTGCTCTATCTCGAACGCGGACCCGATGGAACGTTTCGGGCTTTCATCGCCCGCTCCATTCCGGAAACGCCTCCCGACCGGGAACTGGTGTCGATGGAGGTGAATCTGGAATACATCTGGGACCGGGTCCTGGATGCGGTCCCGCCCGGATCGGAGGTCTTCGTCCTTTCCCCCGGCGGGGATGCCCTCTTCCGGACCGGCACGCCGCCTCCCGGGCTGGTCGAACGCGTCATGCGGAAGCGGGACAAGAAGCACCTTGGCGACTTCGAATGGGGAAACCGGGCCGATCCCCTTCTCGTCTTCCACGCCATGGTCTTCCTGAAACCGTACTTCCATTCCGACCCCTGGACCGTGGTGGTCACCCGGCCCCGCTCGGAAGCGTTCGCGGCGGCGGATCAATTCATCCGGATCCTGTTCCTGGTCATCGCCGTCGTCGTCCTGGTCGGGCGGGCTGTTCGCTCTCATCCTGGTCCGCAGAAGCGTCGCCCCCCTCGCCATCCTGCGGGAGGGGACCCGCCGCATCAGCGGGGGAGATTTCGACAGCCGCATCGAGATCGGAAGCGGGGACGAGTTCGAGGACCTCGCCCGGTCGTTCAACTCCATGGCGGACCACCTGGGCAAGGAGTTCCGCGCCCAGGCCGAGATGGGAAGGATCGTCCAGTCGATCCTCGGGGAAACGGACCAGGGAAGGATCGTCCGGGTTCTCCTGGACAACGTGGGCACCGTCATCCCGTGCGATTGCGCCGGCCTTGTCGCTCCTCGAAATCCCCGGGAAGGAGGGCGCGGCGATCACCTGCACCCGCGGGGGATCTTCCGCGGACCGCTCGGGGACCGGCAGGACCATGATGTCCCTCGACTCCGGCGAGATCGACCGGCTGATGTCGGGGGAGCCGTGCCTCGCCGCGACGCCGGACGGGGAATTCCATCGTTTCCTGTCGAGCTGGCCGGGCCGCCGCCCCGCCGCGTTCCTGCTGTCGCCCCTGGTTTGCAACGGGGAGCTGGCGGGCGTCCTCCTTCTCGGCTTCACGGAATCCCGGGATCCGGCCCCCGAGAACCTGATCCGCCTCCGCCAGATCGCCGACCAGACGACCGTCGCCCTGAGCCGGGCCCGCCTGGTCGAGGAGCTGAACGAAAACGACCTGGGAACCCTGCAGGCCCTCTCCCGCGCCGTGGATACCAACTCGCCCTGGACGGCCGGCCACTCCCAGCGGGTGACCTCCCTGGCCATGGAGATCGGGTGGGAGCTCGGCCTGCCGCCGAGGGAGATCGACTCGCTGCAGCGCGGCGGGCTGCTCCACGACATCGGCAAGCTCGGCATCCCCGCGTCGATCCTCGACAAGCCCGGGAAAGCTCACGGAGGAGGAGTTCACCCTCATCAAGAGACACCCCTCCTCCGGGGCGGAGATCCTCCGCCCGATCCCCACCATGGAGAAGATCGTCCCCATCGTGGTCCAGCATCACGAGCGGTTCGACGGGACGGGGTATCCGCTGGGCCTGTCGGGGGACGGCATCTCCCTGCACGCGCGGATCGTGGCCGTGGCGGACGTGGCCGACGCGCTGTCCTCGAACCGCCCGTACCGGCCGGGCTGGCCGCGGGAGAAGGTCCTCGCGTACTTCCTCGAAACCTCCGGCGCGCAGTTCGATCCCGGCGTGGTGAAGGCGTTCCTCCGGATCGCGTCGCGGAACAAAGGCGACTTCCTGACCGGCGCTCCATGGACCCCGACCCCGGAACGGCCGGCGAATCCGCTGCCGCTGGACGCGATCCCTCCCGGCATTCATCCGCTGCCGGCCCGCGGGGCCTCCTTTTCCGGGTATAGCGAACCGTCCCTCCGTGGTTAGGGGAAACGGTCATGATATTAAAAAAGTTAAGGGGAATCGGCATATTGTGCTTGACAGGGAAAACGATGTTTTTTAAAATTTGGGTGGATTTATTAAACGGAGGGTTTAAAAAACAGACCCGTGATCGATATCGGCGCGAGGATCAAGCATCTGCGGCAGATCAACGGACTGGCGCAGTCCGATCTGGCCGAACGCGCGGGGCTCACCAAGGGAGCCATCTCCCAGGTGGAGCGCAACCTCTCCTCCCCCTCCGTCGCCAACCTCTTCGAAATCCTCTCCGCCCTGAACGAGACGCCTTCGTCCTTCTTCGCCGACGTGGACGAGGAGAAGGTGCTCTTCAAGAAAACCGACGCGCTCCCATCCGAAGTCACCGGATACAAGTCGTTCGATACGCTCCTGCCGAAAAGCCGCTACCGCTCCATCGTCGCCTATCGCGCCACGATCTCCCCGGGCAGGCAGACGCCCCCGGAGCCGGCCCAGGAAGGGGAGAACTACGTCCTCGTCCTTTCCGGCCGCCTGGGACTGCAGCACGGGAAGGTCTCCTACGTGGCGCGCAAGGGGGAGAGCCTCTACTTCTCCGGCGAGCAGGAGTTCTCGTACTCGAACAAGGGAAAGACGCTCGTCGATTTTCTCTGGGTGCGCACGAGCGGATGATGTCGCCTGGGCGATGCCCACGGCTATCCCCCCCTGAGGTGGGGAGGAAAAACGAGGAGGATCATGGAAACCCATCCCGGTGAAGACGCCGTACCGCTGAGGCGCCCGAAAGGAGGGACGACCCCGGTCGGCCTTCCCTGGCCGCAGGTCACGCGCGAGCAGTGGAACGACTATCGCTGGCAGCTGTCCAACCGGATCACCTCCGTCGAGGACCTCTCGGGATTGTGCGGGATCTCCGCCGAGGAGACCCGCCTGCTCTCCCGCGTGAGCGACCTCTACCGCATGGGCATCACCCCCTACTACTTCTCCCTCATGCGGTTCGACGACGCCGACGACCCGATCGCCCGCCAGGCGATCCCCTCCGCCGAGGAGTGCTTCGGCTTCGAGGGCGGCGAGGACGACCCCCTGGAAGAGGAGAAGGACATGCCGGTGCCGGGGCTCACCCACCGGTACCCGGACCGCTGCCTGCTGGTCGTGACCAACTTCTGCTCCATGTACTGCCGGCACTGCACCCGGAAGCGGATCTGGACCCTTGGGGAAGCGCCGAAGACCGAGTTCGAGCTGTCGAAGATGTTCGCCTACGTGAAGCGCCACGAGGAGATCCGCGACGTCATCATCTCCGGCGGCGACCCGCTGACGCTTCCCACCGGACGCCTCGAATACATCCTGAAGAACCTCCGGAAGATCCCGCACGTCGAGATCATCCGGATCGGCACCCGCGTCCCGGTGGTCCTTCCGATGCGCATCGACGACGAGCTCTGCTCCGTCCTGGAGAAGTACGGCCCGATCTGGCTGAACACCCAGTTCAACCACCCGCGGGAGGTCACCGCCGAGGCGAGGGCCGCGTGCGACCGGCTGCTGCGGGCCGGCGTCCCCGTGAACAACCAGACCGTCCTGCTCAAGGGCGTCAACGACCACGCCGAGATCATCCGGAAGCTGAACACCGAGCTGCTCAAGGCGAAGGTCCGCCCCTACTACCTGTTCCAGTGCGACATGGTCCGCGGGCTCGAGCACTTCCGCACCCGGCTGACGAAGGGGATCGAGATCATGGAGGCCCTCCGGGGACACACCTCGGGGCTGGCCGTCCCCTCGTACGTGGTCGACGTCCCCGGCGGCGGCGGGAAGATCCCGCTGATGCCCACCTACATCCTCTCGATGGGCGAGGAGCGCACGGTCCTCCGGAACTACGAAGGGATCATCGTCAGCTACGAAGAGGCGCGCGACGACGGCCGCCCGTCGGCCCGGCCCGAGACGGCGCCGCCCGCGCCGCGGAACGACGTCTACCGCCTGCTGACCGGGGAGCTCCGTTCCCTCACGCCGGCGGGAAACGAACGGATGGCCAGGAGAAAACGCCGGTGCGAGTCGGCCTCGCCTACAACGTAAAACCGGCCGATCTCCCCGAGCACCTGCCCGAGGACGCCTTCGAGGAATACGACTCCGAAGCGACCGTGGGCCACATCTGCGACGCGCTCTCCCGCCTGGGGCACGACGTCCGCCGGCTTCCCGCCGGGGCGCGGTTCCTCGACGCCGTCCGGGAGTCCCGCCTCGACATCGTCTTCAACATCGCGGAAGGGGAAGGCGGCCGGTGCCGCGAGGCCCACGTCCCGGCCGTGCTCGAGATGCTCGGCCTGCCGTACGTCGGGTCCGACCCGCTGACCCTGTCCGTGACCCTCGACAAGCCCGTGGCGAAGAAGCTGGTGGCGCACGAGGGGTTCCCCACCCCGGCGTTCCGGACGTTCCGTTCCGCGGACGAGTTCACGGAATGGCCGCTGGCCTTCCCCGTCATCGTCAAACCCGTCTTCGAAGGGTCCAGCAAGGGAGTCCGGCTCTCCTCCCGGGCTTCCGATTTCGCCCAGGCGCGCGAGATGGTCCGCTTCGTCACCGAAACGTACCGGCAGGAGGCGCTGGTCGAGGCGTTCGTCCCCGGCGCGGAGGTCACGGTCGGCGTCCTCGGGAACGATCCGCCCCGCGTCGCGGGGATGATGGAGATCGTCCCGAAGACGGTGCCCCCGTCGGAGTTCGTCTACTCGCTCGAGGTCAAGCGGGACTGGGAGAACCAGGTTTCCTACCGCGTGCCCCCCGCGCTGCCCAAGCCGGTCCTGGCGCGGATCGAGCAGTACGCGCTGGGGATCTACCGGGCTCTCGGGTGCCGCGACTTCTCCCGCATCGACTTCCGGCTCGACCGGGAGGGAACGCCGCAGTTCATCGAGTGCAACCCGCTGCCGGGCCTCTCCCCGGGGTACGGCGACCTGCCGATCATGGCCGAGCGGATGGGGCTGCCGTACCTTTCCCTGGTCGAGGAGATCCTCTCGCACGCCCTGGTCCGGTTCGGGATGGCCCCGGCGTGAGCGCCCCCCCGGCGAAGCCGCTTCGCGTCGCCGTCCTCTACACCTCCGTGTTCGAGGCGATCAAGGATGTCAAGGAGGAGATCCGGGAGGAGATGGACCTCGAGGTCAACGCCCGCACGGTGGCCGGCGCCCTCCGGTCCGAGGGCCACGAAGCCTGGCCGCACGCCTTCGGAAAAGACGTGGGGGAGCTGGTTTCCGCCCTCGCGGCAAAGAATCCGGACGTCGTCTTCAACCTGAGCGAGTGCCCGTTCCTCTCCCCGGAAAAAGAGATGCACGCCTGCGCCCTCCTCGAGCTGCTCCGCCTCCCCTACACCGGGAACGGCCCGCTCGCGCTGGGCATCTGCAACAGCAAGTCGCTCACCAAGAAGATCCTCCTCGCCGAGGGCGTCCCCACCCCGCCCTTCCGCCTCTACACGGCCGAGCCCGCGCAGGACCCGGACATCCCCTATCCCCTGGTCGTCAAGCCGGCGAACGAGGACGGCTCCGCCGGGATCACCGAGGACAGCTTCGTCCGGGACCTCGAGGAGCTGAGCCGCCAGGTGAAGTGGCTGAAGGACGGTTTCCGCCAGAACGCCCTGGTGGAGAAGTTCGTCGGAGGCAGGGAGTTCAACGTGGGCCTGCTGGGGAACGGCACGGCGGCGGACCCCCACCGGGCGCTCCCGCCCGCCGAGCTCGTTTACAGGAATCCCCGCTGGCGGCTCTGCACCTACGAATCGAAGTGGGACAAGACCCATCCCTCGTACGTCGAGATCTCCCCCGTGTGCCCGGCGGAAGCCCCGCGGGAACTGCTCGACCGGATGTCCCGGATCACCCTGGAGTGCGCCCGGATCTTCCGGCTCACCGGGTACGCCCGCGTCGACTTCCGGATGGACGAGGCGGGAGAGCTGTACGTCCTCGAGGTGAACCCCAACCCCGACATCTCGCCGGACGCGGGCATGTCCCGCGCCGCGCGCGCCGCCGGGATCTCCTACCCGGGCCTCGTGCGGGAAATCCTGCGGCTCGGCCTCGCGCTGGGGGCCCGGTGACCCGGATCCGCTCCATCGAGCCCGGGGACCGCGAGTCGATCCGGGAGCTGATCGCGGGGACCCGCGCCTTCAAGCCCTTCGAGGTCGACGTGGCGATGGAGCTGGTCGACGTCGCGCTGACCCAAAAAAACCAGGACGACTACCACCCCTTCGTCCTGACGGAGGAGGACGGCGCCGTAGCCGCCTACGCCTGCTTCGGGAAGAATCCCGATGACGAAGGCCACGTACGACCTGTACTGGATCGCGACGCGGACGGACCGCATGGGAAAGGGATACGGGCGGGCGATCGTTGAATTCGTCGTGGAAGAGATCCGGAAAGCGGGCGGGAAGCTGCTGGTCATCGAGACGTCGTCGCAGGAGAGCTACGGGACGACCCGCCGGTTCTACGACCGGATCGGGGCAACGCTCGCCGCCACGCTGGCCGACTATTACGACGAAGGGGACGACAAGCTCATCTACCTGCTGGCGGTGCGGTAAGCCGCAAGGGTCGCTCCCCTCGCACGGGATATCCCCCGTTCGGGGACGGCTTGCTCGCCATCCCTGGCTCGCTGCGCCTGCGGGTCTTCCTCGTTCCCGGCCTCCCTGCCTCCACTTCGGAAGACACGCCCCCTCAGGGGGATATCCCGTGCTCGTGGCGACCCTTGCGGCCCCTCACCCCCACAGGCCACAGAACACAGGCCACAAAGTCACAAGCCGCCGGGACACAAACCACAAACTCGACAAATGCCTCAGAGACACAAACCACGGAGAGAACTTCTCTTCGAAAGGTCCGTACGGAAAAGCTATCGATGTCAGGGTAGGCGCTTTCGGGGGACAATCTTCGATTTACCGATCGCGGGCGGAGGGGAAGATTGTCCCCCGCCCAGTAGGTACGGAAAAACTTCCGACACCTGGGCAGGCGCTTTCGAGGGACACTCAGAGGGGAGGTACTCGTGCGAGGCCGGCGCCCCTTGCGGCACGCGTGTCGCCGGCTCAGGTCACCTCAACCGACTCCCCGCTCTCCACGTACCAGATGAAGCCGCGGACCGGGACGCCCCACGCCCCGGCGAGGATGCCGCAGTACTCCCGCACCTGGGCGCGGTACCCGTCCTCCGTCTCCGCCTCCCGGGGCCCGGTCTTGTAGTCGACCACCCAGTGCTCCTCCGCGCCGCTCGGCCCGTCCGCCGCGCGCACGACGAGGTCGGCCCGGTCCTCCGCGACCGATCCGTCATGGAAACCGAGCAGGGGAAGTTCCGTCCCCACGAGGCGGGCGGAGCACAACTCCCGGAACAGGACGGAGGACCGAACGGCCGCGACGATCCCCTCCCACCGCTCCTCCTCCCCCTTCTCCCACGCCGCCGGAGGGAACGCGCCCTTCGGCGGCCACGGCGACGACACGGGAGGGAACGCCTCGAGCACGCGGTGCACCTTTTCACCGAACCGCTTCCCCCGAGCCCGGTCGTACAACTCGGCCAGCGTGACCGGCTCCGGCTCGGGCGCGGGAAGCCCTTCCGGCGCCGTCTCCACCGCGCATTCCGGGGGCAACGACGGGAGGACCGGGACCTCCGGCGCGCGGGCCTCCTCCCGCGGGAGGAACGGTACCGCCACGCGAAGCAGCTCGCCTCCGAAAGAGCCGTCTCCCGGCGGGGACCCGAGCCGCACCCGCCGGCCGGCCAGCCCCGTCAGAGGGCACGCACCCTCCCCCGCGGGCTCGCCCGCTCCGATCCCCTCCCGGAGGGCGTCCAACAGGTCGCTCCCCTTCCCCTTCCCGCCTTCCAGCAGGTACAGCCGGTCCTTCGCCCGGGTGGCGGCGACGTACAGGAGGCGCCGCTCCTCCGCCGCCATCTTTTCCCGCTCCCACCGCTCGAAGGTCACGGAACGGCCGGGCCGCGGCACTTCCCGGAAGGCGGAGTAGGTGCGGAATCCCGGAAAGATCAGTGCGGAGAGCCCGTGGACCCGGTCGGCGCGCAAGCCCCGGGGCTCCTTCCTTCCGCCGCGGGAAAGGGCGCCCAGGATCACCACCGGGAACTCCAGCCCCTTCGCCGCGTGGATGGTGGAGAGGCGGACGGCGTCCTCGTCCTCCTCGAAGTCCGGCACCTCGTCCTCCTCCCGGCCTTCCGAAGTCATCCGCCGGATCTCCGCGAGGAAGAGCTTGAGGGAGCCCGGTCCATCCCATTCGAACGAGCGAGCCATCTCCGCGGCCTTCGACAGGTTCTGCGCCATGCGCTCCCCCTCCGGAAGACGCGCCGCCACGAAGTCCACCCCCGTTTCGCGGTAGAGTTCGGCCAGCAGGTCGGCGAGCGACGCCCGCCCCTTGCGGGCCGACAGGCGGGACAGGAGGGCGACGGCATCCTTCGTCCGGGGCGGGACGGAAAGAGGGTCTTCCCCGTAGAGCGGCAGGATCTCCTCGTCGGACAGCCCGAAGAAAACGGTTT
Source organism: uncultured bacterium (assembly GCA_963741515.1). Taxonomy (GTDB): domain Bacteria; phylum Desulfobacterota; class Deferrimicrobia; order Deferrimicrobiales; family Deferrimicrobiaceae; genus UBA2219. The sequence continues at coordinate 1,067,486 of CAVUIA010000002.1, read as the reverse complement.
TCAGCGCCGCGTGGCGCGCGGAGAGGTCCGCCGGGACATCGACGGCGGAGAGGACGATCCGAAGGTCCTGGATCTCCTGCCGGAAGAAGAATCCCTTCCGCGAGGGAACGATGTTCGGGATCCCCGCGGCGGACAGCGCGTTCCGGTACCCGGAGAGGACCTCGCCCGAGGCGTCGGAACGGTAGAGCACGGCGATGTCCCTGAGCCGGGCGGGACGTTCCGCCCCGTCCCCGCCGCGGACCTTCACCGTGCCGACGATCCCGCGGACCAGGCCGGAAAGGAATTCCGCCTCGTCCACGCCGGGGTCCAGCTCGTACAGGGTCACCGGGGGGCCCTCGCCGGGATCGGACCGGTGCGGCTCGACGGGTGCGTACGCCGGGGAGAAATCCTCTCCGCCCGGCAAGATCCGGCCGAACAAGCCGTTCAGCGTGGCCAGCAGGTCGGGCCGGCTGCGGAAATTGCGGGAGAGCGGGACGTCCTCGCCGCCCGCGTCCACCATCTCCTTCCGGAACTTCCGGTACACCTGGATGTCCGCGCGCCGGAAGCCGTAGATGGACTGCTTCGGGTCGCCCACGACGAACAGCCGCCCGGGGGGGCCGGCCGCCGAAAGCACCCGGAGGACCTCCGCCTGCAGCGGGTCGGTATCCTGGAACTCGTCCACGAAGATGTAGCGGAAGCGGGCGGAGAGCTTCCGGGCGACCTCGGGATTCGACGCGAGGAGCGCTTCGGCCCGCAGCAGCAGGTCCATGAAATCGAGGCCGCTCCCCTTCGTCCGCTCGTAGGCCGTAAGCGCGGCGCCCGCCCTGGAGAAGAGGAAGCGCGCCGCGGCGTCCCCGGCGGGGACCTCCTCTAGGAGACGGAAGAGTTTCCGCAGGTCGTTCCGCACATCGGCCAGGGGGGGCCCTTCCGGCCGGGGAAACTTTTTCTTGCTCGTGCTTTTCCGAAGGTCCATGTCGAACGCGGCGCTCCCCGCGGCGGCGCCGGACGCGGCGGCGTCGAGGTCCCCGCTGCGGACGGCTTCCCAAACCGCCTCGAGCACCGGAAGGGCGTTCCGGAACGCTTCGGCGACCGGGTCCCCGTCCGGCGCCTGGATGCCGGCCACGAAGGCCCGGAAATACTCCACGCCCGGCAGGTATTCGCGCCCGAGATACCCGAGGAAATCGGAGGGGCTGCCGAAATCCGGCGCGTCCCCCCGGAGCAGGTCGCGCTGCGTCATGCAGAGTTTCCGGAGGACGCCCCACACCTTTTCGGGATCCGGTTCCTTCAGGAGGATCCTCTCCCACTCCGGGGAAACGGCCGCCGCGCCGAACTCCCCGCGCAGGAACAGGCGGAACGCCGCATTCCACGCGTCCGCCGACTCCCCCTCGGGCAGCACCTCGAACAGCGGGTCGACGCCCGCCTCGGCCGGGAAGGAGCGCAGGACCCGGGCGCAGAAGGAATGGAAGGTGGTCGCCGACAGCCGGCCCACCGCGTCGACCATCTCCTCCACCCGCCGGCGGAACGACCCCGGCGCCTCGTACCCGTCCGCCGGGATCCGCACCATGGGGTTCCACGCCCGCATCCCCTCCCCGATCCCCCCGGGCTCCTCGCAGCCTTGCGCGGCGGCGTAAAGACGCTCCCACCCTTCGGTCAGGCGCGCCTTCATCTCCGCGGCCGCCTTGTCGGTGAACGTCAGCAGGAGCACTTCATCCGGCAACAGCTCCGGCCGGTCGAGGAAGAGATTGGTCACCCGCGCCACGAGCGTCGCCGTCTTCCCGGTCCCCGCGGAGGCGTCGACCGCGAGGTTCCGCAGGAATTCGCCGGCCGCCTTTTCCCGGTTCCCGAGCATCCGCCTCACCCCCTCCCCGGCCGATGATCGGCCAGCATCCCGCGGGCGGGATCGCGGGAGAGCGCAACGGCGAGAGCGTCCGCGCCGGTTTCCGACCCGTCGAACCCGGGGGAAACGCGGCAATGGTCCCTGAAGGGACAATAATCGCAGTAGCGCGGCGCCGCCTGGCCGGCATAGGTGAACCGATGGTGGGGAAGCGGGGGGAACGTCCCCGAGCGCGCCAGGGAAAGCCAGTCGGCCAGCGCGGCGGCCCATCCTTCTCCGACCTCCGCCCACGCGGGCGCCTCGACGGCGGCAAAGCCGCCCCTCAGGAAATAGAGGACGGCCGATACGGAAGAGGGCGCGGGGTCGAGCGTCCGGGCCCAGGCGAGGTACACGGGCACCTGGTGGGAAAGGCCGTGGAGCATCCATTCCGCCCTCGCTTCCGCCCGCTTCGGATCGGAGTATTTGTAATCCACCACGCGCGCTTCCCCCGACGGACCGCGGTCCAGGCGGTCGACCCGGCCGCGGAACCCGGGAACGGAGGACGCGGGGACGACGAACGTTTCCTCCACCATGTCCACCCGCCATCCCGGGCGCTCCGCCTCCGCGAGCCGTTCCAGTGCGACGAGCCGCTCCACGTCGGCCGCGATCCCGAGGCACTGGATGCGGAAGAGTCCCGGCAGGCCGGTCGGGTTCTCCCGCGAGAACCCGGCCACGGCTTTCCGCGCCGCCGTCGCCGCGTCTCCCCAGCCCTTCCCCTCCGAGGCTTCCTTCCCCAGGATCCGGAGGACCTCGTGTGCGATCTCCCCCAGCTCGGCCGACGCGAGGGAAACCGTCTCCTCGGGTTCCTCCGGCGGATCGAAGCGAAGAAGGCGGTGGAGGAAGTACCGGTACGGGCAGCGGGCGAGCTCCTCCAGGGAGGAGGCGCTGTGCGTACCGGGAAGGGTCGCAGCGACGCCCGCCGGATAGACGCGGCTGCCCGCGGCCCGCGCGGCCCAGGCGGCAAGGGTGCGGAGGATGCGGGGCCACGGGACCCCCGGGGCGGACGACATGTCCCCGGCGCGCCACGCGGCCAGCGCGCTTTCCCTCGCGCTCAGCGGCCCGTCCCCCGAAAGGGCGGCGAAGGCGGACCGGGGAAGACGCTCCACGGCCGCGCCCGAGGCCGCTTCCCATTCCTCCGAAAACACGGAAGGGCCGGCGAACCGGGACATGAGATGGAGAAGGTACCGCGACGGGCGGGTCGACGCCCCGGCCGCGTTCCCGCGGCGGACGGAATAGGCGATCCCCTTCCGGACGGACGCGGCGGGAAGGGCGAAGAGAAGCTTCTCCTCCGCCGCGTTGCGGCGGCGCAGCGACAGGGCGTCCGGAAGGTCGGGCCGCGCGAGGAGGCGGTTCAGCTCCGCGCGGTCCTCGTCGGGGAGCAGCGGGTCTTCCTCGAGCTGCGCGGGGAAGGCGTCCTCGTTGACCGAAAGGAGCAGCGCCCGGTCGGCCGTGACGCCCCGCATCGCGATGGAGTCCCCGAAAACCACCTTTCCGGGCGCGCGCATGCCGCCCCGCTCCCCCGTGAAGAGACGCCGGGCGGAGAGGAGGCCGGCGAACCAGTCGACCGCCTGGCGCGTCCCCGGCCACGGGACCAGGGCGTCGGGTATTCCCTCCAGGTCGGAGAGCATGCCGAACAGCTCCTCCACGGCGCGGCGGTCCCGTTCGCCTTCCGGGCTCCCGTCGAGCACCGCCTGGAACCCCCGCGTGAGGACCTCGCGAATCGCCCGCGCGAAGGAGGCATACCCCGCCGCTCCCGGTATCGGGGCGAGCGACTTCCGCAAGGCCCGCACCTCCGCGGACAGCAGCTCCTGCTGGGCGGGCCGCCAGTCGGCCTCCTCGCCGTCAGCGCCCGCCCGCGGCCGGGAACGCCGGGACAGGCGCGTTTCCCAGTCGTCGCCGGAAACGATCATCCGCTCCCGGGAAAGGATGTCCCACAGGTCGGGCCGCGGCGGCGCCGGCCCTTCCCCCGCGGCCCGCCGCCGATACGGGGACGAGAGGATGTCGATCACGGCGCGCCTCGGGTAGTCGTCCCGCGCCGCCTCCATCATGCGCAGCAGCAGGCGCACCGGGGGAACGGACGCGAGGGGGACGTCGATCCTCCCCGCCGTGGGAATCCGGTATTCCTCCGCGATCCGCTCCCAGTCCGCCATCGCTTCCGGCGTCACCTTCCGGGCGACGAGGAACACCGAATCGCCCGGCGCCTCGTCGAGCCACCGCCGGACGCGGCGGGCGGCGAGCCGCATCTCCCCTTCCGCGTGGGGCGAGGAAAGGACCGGGAACGGCACGGGCGCCGGGGAGGCGGGAGGCCGGGGGGAAAAGGTCCTTTCCCTGATGTCGGCGACCGCGGGGGACGGGTCGTCCTCGAGGAAATCCACGTTCCCCTCGAAAGCGGCCCGCAGGCGGTCCCAGGAGCGCGCGGCGTAGAAAAAGGATGGGGAGAGGGCCCCGTCGGGATCGAATAGCCCCGGGAAGTACGCTTCGTCGAGCAGCCCGCTCGACAGGAGCTTGTCCACCAGGGTCCACTGGAGCCGGGTGAAATCGTAGAAACCGTACAGGGTCACGCGATACGGGTAGCCGGGGTGCTCGAATCCCGCTACCGCCTCCTGGAAGATCTTCCGGCGCGTTTCGCCCCCCATCGCGCGGACCTTCCCGCCGACCGCGGCGGACAGGCGACGCCATTCCGCCCACCGGGCGGCGCCCTTCGCGTCTCCGCGCTCCCGGGCCGCCCTTTCCGCGGCGGAAAGCTCCGCGTCGCCGATCCACCCTTCCTCGAGGTCGGCGAGCGTGCCCGCCAGCGCGGCGGGGAAACCGGGCGTCTCCGCGATCCGCGCGAAATCCCCCTCCCCCGCCGCATACGCCTCCCGCGTGCCGCCGAGAACGGCCGCGGCCATCCGGACGGGGGAGAGCTCCCCGGGGAACACGCCCCGGTGCGAAAGGAGCCGCAGGGCGAAGTCGAACAACGTCATCGCGGACGCGCCGGCGGCGGACGCGCCGCGAACCGCGGCGAGCCGCTTCATCAGGTGCTCCCGCAGCTCGTTGGAGGGGACGAGCAGCACCCGCTCCCACCCCGGCCCGCCCCAGGCGGGATCCGAAAGGCGGTCGAGGAGCGCCCTCTCCAACGCGGGGAACGGCCCGGCGAAAAGGCGGGACAACGGCGGCCGAAGAGAATCCATCGTGACATTATTGTAAACATCAACGGGCCGTTGGAGAATAGATCCTGAGGGGGATTCGCCGATGCATGCGCCAACGAAGGAGCGCACCCGAGAGCAGTTCGGGCGAGTGGCGTCGAAATACCGGTGCAGCGCGGACCATATCGACATCGAGGACCTGGACCTGCTCTTCAGGGCCCTCGCCCCGAAAAAGGGGCACCGGGCGCTCGACGTCGCCACCGGCGCCGGGCACACGGCCGTCGCCCTCGCCCGGCTGGAGGTCCGGGTCGTGGCTTCCGACCTGACGCCGCGGATGCTCCTGGAGGCCCGGGCGCTGGCCGCGGAAACGGGATCGGGAAACATCGCCTTCGCGGCCGCCGACGCCGAAGCGCTGCCGTTCGCCGACGCCGTGTTCGACCGGCTGACCTGCCGGATCGCGGCGCACCATTTCCACGATATCCGCGCGGCCATGGAGGAGATCGCCCGCGTGCTGCGTCCCGGGGGCCGGATCGGCATCATCGACAGCATCGTCCCCGGCGAGCCCTCCCTCGACGCCTACATGAACGGGGTCGAAAAGGTGCGGGACCCGTCCCACGTCCGCAGCTACCGCAACGAGGAATGGGTGGAATTCGTTTCCGAGGCGGGGCTCGTGCCGCTGCAGATCGCCTGCCTCTGGAAGACGCACGCGTTCCCGGAATGGGTGGCGCGGACCGGGCAGCCCCCCGCGGTCCAGAGGGAAGTGGAGGACATGTTCCTCTCGGCCTTCCCGCGGGCCAGGGAGACGTACCGGATACGGACCGAGGAGGGGCGCATCGTTTCCTTCGCGGACGAAAAGATCGTCCTCGTCGCGAGGAAACCCGGGGGAGCCCGCCCCGCCGAAACATGAAACCCCGCAGCGGCTCCGTCACGACCGTCGTCTTCGTGCCGGCGATGGATTGCCCGGACGAGGAACGCGAGATCCGGGCCGCCCTCGCCCGCCTCCCCTCGGTGAAATCGCTCGACTTCCGCCTCTTCGCGCGCCAGGTGCAGGTGGAGCACGAGGGCCCCGTGGAGCCGATCCTCGAAGTCCTCCGCCGGATCGGCATGGAAGGGCGGCCGGTCGACGAGACGCTGCGGAAAGCCGACCTGCCCCGGAAAGACATCAGCCAGTGGAGAACGCTCCTCCTCGCCGGCGCCGCGCTCCTGCTCGGGATCCTCCTGTACGCGTTCCTTCCCGGGGAACCGCTCGCGCGGATTCCCTTCCTCGCGTCGATCCTCCTCGGCGGCGCCCCGGTCGCGTTCCGGGGATTCCGCGAAGTCCGGAACCGGTCCCTCGGGATGAACGCCCTGATGACCGTCTCCATCGGCGGGGCCGCGCTTCTGGGGGAATGGACGGAGGCCTCGGTCGTCGTCACCCTCTTCGCCCTGGCGAACCTCCTGGAGGCGCGCAGCCTCGACCGCGCCCGGCGGGCCACCATGGACCTGTTCACGGCCTCTCCCGAACAGGCCGTGATCCGGGAGGGCGGCTCCGCGGGGCAGGAGCGGACCGTCCCCGCCGAAGAGGTGCGGCCGGGGGACACCCTCGTCATCCGTCCCGGCGAGCGCGTCCCCGTGGACGCCGTCGTCCACAGGGGGGCTTCCGACCTCAACGAGTCGCTTCTCACGGGGGAATCCCTCCCCGTGGAGAAGAAGGAAGGGGACGCCCTTTACGCGGGGACGGTGAACGGCCGGGGGCCGCTGATCGCCCTGGCGACCCGGGCGCTCTCCGATTCCACGTATGCCCGGATCCTGCGGCGGGTGGAGGAAGCCCAGACGCAGAAGGCGCCGGTGCAGACGTTCATGGAACGGTTCGCGGCGGCGTACACCCCGGCCGTGCTCGGCGCGGCGATCCTCGTGGCCGCGCTCCCCCCGTTGCTGGGGCACGGCTCCGCGGCCGACTGGGCGTACCGGGCGCTCGTGGTCCTCGTGATCGCCTGCCCGTGCGCCATCGTCCTGGCCGCCCCGGTGGCCACCCTTTCCGCATTGACGCGCGCAACCCGCGAGGGGATCCTCTTCAAGGGGGCGCGGCACCTCGAGACGCTGGGGAAGGTCCGCGCCGTGGCGTTCGACAAGACCGGGACGTTGACGCACGGCCGGCTCCGCGTGACCCGGGTGCGCCCCGCCCCCGGCAGGACGGAGGAGGAAGTGCTCCGCCTTGCGGGCGCCGTGGAGGCGGGGTCCGCGCACCCTGTCGCCGAGGCGATCCGCCGGGAGGCGGCGCGGCGCGGCGTCGCCACGGCGGCGCGGGGGACGCTCGCGCGCACGTTCGCCGTCGTCGAGGGGCAGGGCGTGCGCGCGGAGGTCGACGGGAAGCCGGTCTACGTGGGCAATCCCGGGATCTTCGAAGGGAAGGAGTCCCTCAAGGAAGGGATCGAAGGGCTCCTGGCGGACGCGGCGCCGACCGGGTCGACGGTGCTCGTCGGCACGGACGACGGCATGGTGGGGGCGCTGGAGCTCGCGGACCAGCTCCGCGCCCATGCGCCGGAAACGGTCCGGGCGCTGCGGGAGCTCGGGATCCGGCACCTGGTCCTGCTCACGGGCGACAACGAGGCGACGGCGCGGGCCGTCGGGGCCTCCGTCGGGATCGACGAGGTGGAGCACGGGCTGCTGCCGGAAGACAAGCTCGAGCGGGTACGGGCGCTCGTGGCTTCCCACGGCGCCGTGGCGATGGTGGGGGACGGTGTGAACGACGCGCCCGCGCTGGCCCTGGCCACCGTCGGCGTGGCGATGGCCGCCGCGGGATCGCCCGCCGCGATGGAGACCGCGGACGTGGCCCTGCTCACCGGGGACCTGCGCAAGATCCCGTCCGCCGTCGCGCTGGGCCGCCGGATGGTGGGGGCGGTCCGCCAGAACGTCGTCGCCTCCATCGCGATCAAGCTGGGCTTCCTCGCCATGGCGGTGGCCGGGTACGCCACGCTGTGGATGGCGGTCCTCGCGGACATGGGGACCTCGCTCCTCGTCATCTTCAACGGGCTGCGGCTCCTGTCGCCCCGGCCCGACGATCACCGGAAGGAGTGATGATGCCGAAGGACAAGCTTCCGCGCAACGTGATCGTCCTGGGGGTCGTGAGCCTCCTCACGGACATGTCGTCCGACATGATCGTGCCGCTGCTCCCCCTCTTCATCACGTCGGTGCTCGGCGCGGGCCCGGCCGCCCTCGGCGTCATCGAGGGGGTCGCGGAAGCGACGGCCAGCTTCCTGAAGCTTCTGTCCGGCGCGTGGTCCGACAGGGTCGCCCGGAAGAAACCGCTCGTCGTCTGGGGATACGCGCTGGCGGCGGTCGCCCGCCCCCTCTCCGCGTTCGCCACGTCCTGGGCGCACGTCCTGCTCGTCCGGTTCGCCGACCGCACGGGGAAAGGGATCCGCACCTCCCCCCGGGACGCCCTCATCGCCTCTTCCGTCCACGAGGGGGCCCGGGGCAGGGCCTACGGATGGCACCGCGCGATGGACAACCTGGGCGCCGTCCTGGGGCCGGCCATCGCCTTCGTGCTCCTTTCCGTCTGGGGATTCTCCTACCGGGCGATCTTCCTGCTCGCGGCCATCCCCGGAATCGCGGCCGTCCTCGCGCTCTATTTCTTCGTCAAGGAAACGGATTCCGCGACGGCCCCCGGCAAGGGGCTCCGCCTCAAGGACGGTGCGCTTCCGCCCGCGTTCCGCCGCTATCTCCTCGCCCTCGGCGTCTTCACGCTGGGCAACGCGAGCGACAGCTTCCTGATCCTCCGCGCGGTGGACGCCGGCGTCCCGGCGACCTACATCCCCCTCCTGTGGGGCGCCTTCCACGTCGTCAAGTCGTCGCTGTCCACCTACGGCGGGATCCTGTCCGACCGGTTCGGCCGGCGGAGGATGATCCTCGGGGGGTGGGCGGTCTATGCCGCCACGTACGCGGCCTGGGGGCTGACTACCGGGGTATATTGGATGGTCGGGCTTTTCCTGGTATACGGGTTGTACCACTCCGCGTGCGAGGGGGCGGAGAGGGCGCTGGTGGCCGACCTCGTCCCGCCCGAACGGCGGGGAACGGCCTTCGGGTGGTTCCACCTCGTGGTGGGGATCTGCGCCCTGCCGGCGAGCGTGATCTTCGGATTCCTGTGGAAGGGATTCGGGGCCCCGGCCGCCTTCGGCGTCAGCGCGGGCCTTGCCCTCCTGGCCGCGGCGATCCTTTTCCTGTCCCTCCCCAAAGCGGGCGGGGACGCGCAAACCGCAAGATAACGGCACCGGACGGAGAACGGATTGAACTTTTCGGCGGGCAAAGCGTGGGGGGGATTCCTGGCCTCCGTCCTCTTCCACCTGGCGGTCGCCGCCGTCTTCCTTTACGGGATGACCCCCCGGCCGGCGCCGAGGCTGCCGGTGATCGACCTGTCTCTCCTTGCGCCGTCCGCCGGGGGCGGCCGCGGCCCGGAACAACATGCCGCGCCGGCCGCAGATCCCTCTCCCGCGCCGGTTTCGGCCCGGCCGACGACCCGGGAGGAATCCGCCCCGGAGCCGGACCCGGCCGCATTCTCTTCCGACACACCCTCTTCGAACGCACCCTCTTCGGGCGCACCCTCGCCGCTTGATTCCTCCCGGGCCGCGTTCCTTCCGGGAAGCGGTTCGGGTCCCGGTCCCGGTTCCGCCTCCTCGTCCCCGTCCCGGGGCGGCTCATCGCCCGCTTCGGGCTACGATTACCTCCGGGAAGCCATCCAGAGGGAGATCTCCTATCCCGCCATGGCGAGGAAGAAGGGGTGGGAAGGACGCGTGGTGGTCGCCTTCGTGATCCTTCCGGACGGCGCCGTGCGCGACGTCCGCGTGGTCCGGGGGTCCGGATTTTCCGTCCTCGACCGGAACGCCGTGGAGGCGGTGCGGTCGGCCTCCCCTTTCCCGCACCCGCCGACGGAAGCGGAAGTCCTCACCCCCGTCGTCTACAGGCTCGACTAAACCACGAGGTGCGCCGATGGGTCCCTCCCTCAACGAAGTCGTCCTGAACGGGGAGCAGCAGCTCCTCGAGCGGATCCTGGCCGACGCGGAGGCGAACGGCCACTTCGGGTCCGCCCCGCCGGACCCGGAAGAATGGCGGCCGACGGTCCGGGGCCTCTCGGGCTCCATCGTCCAGGCCTTCCGGTGCTCCGAGGAGCCGTCCTCGCTCTTGTCGGAGGAGCTGGAGAAGGACATCGGCCTCACCGCCTTCATGGTCGTCGAGGCGCGCAAGCGCCGGCTCGCGGGGATGCCCCTCGGGTCTTTTCTCGGCCTGGCGAAGCTCATCCGCCGGGCGTATGTGGACAGGATCCGGTCCTCGGGGTTCCTTCCGAACGACGAGGGCCGGTACCGCCTCTTCATCGATCGGTTCTTCGACCGGAACGAGGTCGCGGTCTGCGTATCCTGGGCCACGGAAAGCAACCGCGAGCAGGAGGAAACGCTGACCGGGATGCGCGACGATCTTTCCCGGGTCCATGCCCTTGTGGCGACCGCCAAGGAAGAGCTGGAGGGGACGATCGACTGCCTCGACACCATGATCCTCCTCGCGGACGCGAACGGGCGGATCCTCAGGTGCAACCGCGCCTTCAGGGAATTCGCCGGCAAACCGTACATCGAGATCATCGGCCGTCCGTTCCTCCAGGCGCTGGAGGATCTCGGGATGCCCGCCGCGCAGGCCGGCGGCCAGGCCGCCGAGCACTTCCTCGAACGGCTGCGCAGGTGGTTCGTCCTGCGCCTCTACCCCTTCCGGGAGGATCCCGGAGGGGAGGCCTCCGGCACCATCGTCACCATACGCGACGCCACGGAGGTCAAGGCCGCCGCAGCGGAGCTCGAGCAAGGGACCGGGCAGTTGAGGGATGCGCTCTCCGGGCTCCAGCGGTCGCAGGCGAAGCTGCTGGAACAGGAAAAACTGGCCGCCGCCGGGAGGATGGCGGCGGGGGTGGCGAGGGACATCGACCGGCCGATCGGCGTCGTCGTCGGCAACCTGGCCACGCTCGGGAAACAGCTGCCGCGCGTGGTCGAGGCGGTCCGCCGGAAACGGCAGGAGCCCGACCTCGACTACATCCTGGAGGACCTGCCCAACCTGGTCGGGGAGACGATGGAGGCGGCGGAACGGGTCCGCGCCATCGCCGGCGAGTTGAAGTTCTTCTCCAGGTCCGAGGAAACGGAATTCCGGGATGCCGACCTCAACGAGTGCCTCCGCGACGCCATCCATGCCGTCCGGGACGAGTTCAAGGGCAGGGCGACGCTGGACCGAAGGCTCGGGAGCCTCCCGCAGACCCGTTGCCTCCCGGGCCGCATGACCCGGGTCTTCGCGGACCTGCTCGCGGACGCCGCCCGCGCCGCCCGGGCGCCGGCGGTCGTCCGGGTCCGGTCATGGCTGGCGGACGGCTTCATCTGCGTTTCCTTCGGCGATGCCGGGCGGGAGATCCCGAAAGACCGCCTGGACCGCGTCTTCGAGCCTTTTTCGCCGGCGGGGGAAAACGGGGAGGAGGAGAGTCTGGGCTTAAGCGTCGCCTGCGACGTCGTCAGGAAACACGGGGGGGAGATCCGCGTCCGGAGCAGGTCGGGGAAGGGCACCACGTTTACCGTGCTCGTCCCCCTGGTGAAGGAGAAGCTAGCCTCCCCAACGGGCGCTGGGCAGCGCCCCCGGTTCTTCGGTCACCCGCAGGACGAAAGGCCTGTGGTCGTCGACCATCCCTCCGAACCGCAGGTCGAAGAAAATCACCTCCGTCCGCCCCCCGGCGGACGTCACCTCGACGGCCGGGAACCGGGCGAACCAGAGGTAGGTCTCCACGTCATGCATCCCCCGCAACGCGCGAACTTCCGGCACCTCCGATCCGTGGAGCGCCCGCTGTCTCCAGGCCACCCTTCCCGTCAGCGGCTCGATCTCCGCGCGGTGGTACGCGCGGCCGTCGTCGACGAAGCCGTTCCACGCCAAGGGACCCGCGGGGAAAGGAATCTCCCGGCGGCGCCGGACGCCTTCCCACATCTTCCCCACCGCTCCCGGCGGCTCGAACGCGATGGCCGCGGAGGCGAAGGCGAAGCGTTCCAGGGACGGAATCTCGACGTACGGGAGCATCGGCAGCGCCTGGGCGGAAACCACCTTCATGCCGTCCCGGAGGGCCGCGTCGCGCACGGCGTCCCTGGCCCCGGCGTGGAACAGCGCCGCCACGCCCACGTAGACGGCCAGGACCGCCATCGACGTCCGCGCCCGGAGCGGGTCGCGCCGCGACAGGGCGATCCCGGCGACGATGATCCCCGTGAAGACCAGGTCCACGACGAAGAGGATGTCCAGCGATAAACGCGCGTCGGAGAACGGCAGGAGCACCTGCGTCCCGTAGGAGTTGAGCAGGTCCAGCACCACGTGGGAGAACTGCCCCAGCAGGGCCAGCAGGAAGACCGCCCTGCGGTCCTTCAGCTTCCCGAAACGGACGAAAAGGAGCGCCATGACGAGGGAAACCGCGAGGACCCCGGGGAGCGAATGGGACAGCCCCCGGTGGATCCGCAGGTACATCTCGCTTCCCAGGAGGGAGGCGACGTTGTCGGCGTCGGGCAGCACCGCCGCCAGGGCGACCACCGCCGACACCGTCTTCGGATGGCCCCCTTTCCACTTTTCGGGCAGCGACCGGGCGATGAGCCACCCGGCCAGGCCGTGCGTGACGGTATCCATGCGTCAGATCATCTTCCGCGGGTCGAGAACGGCGTCGATCTCTTCCCTGGAAAGCTCTCCTTTTTCGACCAGCAGCTCCCGGATGGTCTTCCCGGTTCGATATGCCTCATGAGCTAGCTTATCGGCAGCAGTATAGCCGATCTTCACTGAAAGAGGAGTGATTATCGACAAACTCCGCTCGACCAGCTCCTCGCACCGTTTTTCGTTGGGCACGATCCCCTTTACGCACCGCGCCGCCGCGAGGGACGAGACCGACGAAAGAAGCGCCAACGATTCCAGCACGTTACGAGCCATCACGGGGAGCATGACGTTCAGCTCCAGGACCCCCAGCGCCCCCCCCAGCGTCACCGCGGCGTCGTTCCCGATCACCTGCGCCGCCACCTGGATCGCCGCCTCGAGAACCACCGGATTCACCTTCCCCGGCATGATCGAGGACCCCGGCTGCAGCGGCGGGAGGTCGATCTCCCCGATGCCGCACCGCGGCCCGGAAGACAGAAGACGCAGGTCCTGGGCGATCTTCAGCAACGATGCCGAGATCCCTTTCATCGCGCCGCTGGCGGCCACCAGCGGGTCCTGCGCCCCCATCGCCTCGAACCGGTTCTCCGCCTCGCGGAACGGGATCCCCGTCGACCGGGCGATCTCCGCGATCGTCCGCCGGGAGAAGTCGGGATGGGCGTTCACCCCCGTCCCCACGGCGGTGCCTCCCAAGGGCAGTTCCTCCAGGTCCGGAAAGACCGCCTTCACCCGCCGGATCCCGTGGTCGACCTGGGAGGCGTACCCCGAGAACTCCTGGCCCAGCGTCATGGGGACGGCGTCCTGCAGGTGGGTCCTGCCGATCTTGAGGACGCCGGAGAACGCCCCGGCCTTTTCCCGGAGCGCGTCCCGCAGCGCCTCGAGCGCGGGGAGCAGCCGGTCCGACATCTCCTGCCGGACGGCGATCCGGATCGCCGAGGGGACGACGTCGTTGCTCGACTGGCACCGGTTGACGTGGTCGTTCGGGTGCACGGGGGCGTACCCGCCCAGCGGCGCGCCCAGCAGCTCGTTCGCGCGGTTCGCCAGCACCTCGTTCACGTTCATGTTCGTCGAGGTGCCGGAGCCCGTCTGGAAGACGCCGACGATGAACTGGTCGTCATGCTTCCCGTCGAGCACCTCCCGCGCCGCCCGGGAGATCGCCTCCGCGCTCGACGGGGGCAGGATCCCCAGCGAGGCGTTGACCTCCGCCGCCGCCCCCTTGATCCGCGCGACGGCGTGCACCACGGGAAGCGGCATCCGTTCGGCGCTCACGGGCAGGTTGTCGGCCGCCCTCTGCGTCTGCGCCCCGAAGTACGCCTTCGCGGGAACGCGGACCTCCCCCATCGAATCCTTCTCGATCCGGAAATCCGTCACACTCCCGGCCCCTCCCTCTCGATTCCGCTGGAACTCTGTCCGCAGCCGCAGCGGAGCGGCGGACTCGATCTCCGGAAATTCCCCCTCGGGGAAAAAATACCCCTCCCGCACCGCGTGCCGGACCACGCGGCCGCCGGCGTCGAACTCGATCAGGAGGACGTGGTTCTTTCTCCGCGACCCCGCGCGGCGCCGCCGCCCGCTCCCGCCAGGATCATCAGCCACGACGCCGTCCCCCAGTCGTAACCGTACACCGTCCCGTTCCGGAGCGACACGGGATGGGGAACCCGAGCTTCCCGATCACGTCGTCCTTCGTCGTCCCGCCGGGAACGAGGAAGGAAAGACGATTTCCCGTCGATGCACCTTCTCTCGCCCTGCAGCCACCCGCCGCATTCCGGGAACAGGGGGACGGCGCACCCCGATAGCAGGAGGAGGCTCGCGGCGAGAAGGACGAACCTCCTACCGGACAAGGCCCATCTCCTTCAGCGCGGTCTTCGACGCCATCGCGGCCAGGGAGTTGAATCCGCGCCGGGAATCCGCCCGGAGAACAGCCCCCCGGGCCCCGTGGCCTCCGCCTTCGCCCTTGCGAGGACGCGGCCGGTCGAAGGGTCGACCAGCTTCGCCCGCAGGATGACGGTGGTGCCGGTCGGCCCCGAAGCGACCTGCCCGGCGACCACCAGCAGGACCGCCTGGGCGCCCCGATCGCCGTAGGGGCGCAGATCGACAGGTTCCGGGTCCTTTTCGTACCATTCCGACATCGGCTCCCGCCAATCGAGCGGAATCCCCTCGGGATCCCGGCGGGAAATCCCCGGAAGGCGGACGAGCCTCCCGGTACGCCGTCGGGTCCCGCCCCGACTCCCGGAGCGCCCGTGCGCAGGCCTCCGCAAGGTCGACCGCGGGATTCCATACCGGACGGGGGCCCGCCAGCGCCTTCTCGAACCTCTCCGCCCGCCCCCCGATCCCGTCGCCCGTCCCGGGAAGGCGGACGAAAACCGGCGCCCCCTCGTAAAGGAGCCCGTGGGAATCCGGGGCGAGGATGCCGTTGTCGTGAGCTCCCGCGAGGCGGACGAGGCCCCCGGGCGAGGGGATGACATTGGAAATGCGGGCGAACATTCCAGGGGATTCCACCGGGACCACGGCGATCTTCCGAAGCGCTTCCGAGCGTTCGGCGGGCAGGCGAAGACTGGAAGGGAGGCAGCCCGCCGCAAGCAGGAGGCAACCGGCCGCCAGGAAAACCGGGACCCTGCCCCGCAATCAGCCGTTCTCCTCGCGGATCGGCTCGAACTCTTCCCGCTCCGGGTCGTACCGGAAGATCGTTCCGCTGCCGATGTCGTAGTACCAGGCATGGACGTGGAGCCGCCCCTCCCTCGCCGCCTTCTTCACGGCGGGGTAGGTGCGCAGGTTCTCCATCTGGACGAGCACGTTCTCCCTGGAAGTGATCTCGTCCCGGTCCTCCGCGGAAAGCCCGGGGTAGTTGGCTCCCACCACCTCGAGCGTCCGGTCCCCGTGATCGAGCCATTTCGCGAGGTGGGGCATGCAGGCGAACCTCGACCGGTCCCTGTAGAGCGCTTTCAGCGCCCCGCAGTCCGAATGGCCGCAGACGATGATGTCCCGGACCTCGAGATACTGCACGGCGTATTCCACCGCGGCGCCCGCGCCCGTCGCGTCCGGCCGTTCTTCGGAGTACGGCGGGACGAAGTTCCCGATGTTCCGCAGGATGAAGAGGTCCCCCGGCTGCCCCTGGGTGATCCGCAGCGGGGCGATCCGGGAGTCGCTGCAGGTGATGAAGAGCGCGTCGGGGAACTGCCCGTGTTCCGCCAGCCGCCGGTACAACTCCCTGTCCTGGCTCCAATACTGCGCCTGGAACCGGTGGATCCCGTGGATCAGCTTCCGCATTCGCAAGACCTCTCGGAGGGAGGTTTTTTTTCATCATATATGGTCCTGCCGGAAGGCCGCGACATTTTCCTCGATTGACGCCCGTCAAGGAACCGGTCCCCCGGCCGGGAGACAATCTTCCTCGGGACCGGGTATTTCCCTCCCGTTCAAACCGGCAAAGAGGAGGATATCGATGGACCGGTACACCAAAGGTTTCGTGGTCGCGGCGCTTGCGTACTTCTTCCTGGCCGCCGTCCTGGGGATCTGGATGGGCGGGGCGGGCACCGCGGACTGGGTCCGCTTCGCCCACGTCCACTTCAACCTGCTCGGCTGGATGACGATGATGATCTACGGGGTGGGGTACTTCATCCTGCCCCGGTTCAACGGGCGCACGCTGCGGTGGCCGTCCTGGCTCCCCGCCCACTTCTACATCGCCAACATCGGCCTGGTCGGGATGGTCGCTACCACCCCCGGACGCCCCTCCGCCGGCTTCGTGTTCTTCTCGGCCCTCTCGGTGCTCTCCGCGGGGATGTTCGTCGCGAACATGGCGGCGACGATCCTGATGGAGCCGAAGCCGGGAGAAGAGGAGAACGAGGAGGAGCCGGCCGCGGCTTCCTCCCCGCTCCCGCCGCGGCTCACGGCCCTGCCGCAGCTCCCGCCCTCGTCGACGCCGACATGCGGGTGGGCGACATTCTCGCCCGGTGGCCCGAAACGGTCGATATCTTCGTGGGAAACGGTTTCCCCGGCCTGAAGGATGCCGGGCACCGCGAACACGTGATGCGGATGGGCATAACCGTCCGGATGGCGTGCAATAATCACGGCGTGGATCCCGAACGCATGGTCTTGCTGCTGAACGAAGCGATCGCGCCCCGGAAAAACCCGATCGGGCCGGACCACATCCTCGGGGACATCCTGAAGAGCTACCCCAAGACAGAGAAGGTCTTCCGGAAGTATTATGGAGACGGGTGCTTTTCCTGCCCGGGGCAGGCGACGGAATCGGTGAGGCAGAGCGCCCTGCTGCACAACGTGAGCGAAAAGCAACTCCTGGCGGAGCTGAACGACACCGCCGGATCCTGAAGATCCACCGGAGGACGAAATGACCCTGATCGAACGATTTCAGCAGCTGCTGGAGGCGGAGCGCTCGCGGGTGATCTGCCTCGAGCAGTTGGCTTTCCTCAGCCCGAACAAGGACGTCAACCGCATGCTGGCCTCCTTCCGGAACGACGCCTCGACCGCCTGCGAGATACTGCACAGCCTGATCCTGCAGCGGGAGGGGACCACCACGTCGGAGGTCACCGCGTTGGCGGAAGAGATAATGGAGCTCTCCTCCATGGAGGAGATGATCGGTTTCCTGATCAAGGACGAACAGGCCGTTCTCCGCCAGATCGAGGAGGTCCCGCCGGAAGAAGTGAGCGAGGCGGAAAAGGAGTTCCTCAAGAACCTGTGGCACCAGCACAGCCGGACCATCGACATGTGCAACAGACTGCTGGGCGGCGGGAGGTGACGATGCATATCGGGCGCTGGGGAGACGTCGATGGGAAGGAAGTCTCGGAGGCGGGCGCGAACGGCGTCACGATCCGGGTGCTGATGGGCGAAAACGTCGGGGCCCCGAACTTCGTCGCGCGGCACTTCGAGGTGGCGCCCGGAGGGCACACGCCCTTCCACGCCCACCCGTGGGAGCACGAAGTCTTCGTCCTTTCGGGAAAGGGCCGGGTCAAACGCGGGGACGGCGCGGCGGAGGTAGGGCCGGGATCCTTCGTCTTCGTGCCGCCCGACGAGGAGCACGCCTTCGAAAACGCCGGGCCGGGCGTCTTCTCGTTCCTGTGCGTCATACCGGCGACGAAGGTGTGCTTGCGGTAACCGCAAGAGGCGCCTCTACGGCACCGTTCCTTTCCTGATGAAGCGGCAACTCTCCTGTTCCGCGGCGGGATGTCCCTCCGAGCTACGGCTTCTCGACCCTCCATGGTCTCGGCGCCTGCGCTGTTTCTCGCTCCGCCCTCCTTGGCTCCCGCTCGAAACAGACGCCGCTCCCCGGGACATCCGCCGCGTCACGGGAGAGCTGCCGCATAACAAGAAAAAGGCAGGATGCTCCGCGACCTGCGCCCCTGCGGCCGACATCCCCAAGGCCACCCCCACAGGGCACCCCCCCAGGCCACAGAACACAGGCCACAGAGACACAGGCCAACCGAGACACAAGCCACGGCCTCAGGCCACCCCGACCAAGCCACAGGGGGGACTTCTCCGCGAAAGACACGTACGGAAAGGCTTCCGATGTCAGGGTAGGCGGGTTCGAGGGACATTCTTCGATTTTCAATCGCGGGATGAAGGGGAAGAATGCCCTCGCCCAGCACGTACACGAAGCTCAACCCCAAAGCCACAAGCCACAGCACAGCCACGGGGGAACTTCTCTACGAAAGGTACGTACGGAAAAGCTCTCGATGTCAGGGCAGCCGTTCGGGGGACATTCTTCGATTTATCAATCGCGGGATGAAGGGGAAGAATGTCCCTCGCCCAGGGAAGATTGTCCCCCGCCCAGGGCAGGCGGTGGCAAAATCTAAGGAATGGACCTCGTCGTCACCTTCGCCCTCATCCTTCTCCTGCCGCTCGCGGGCGCGGCGGCGGCGGGAAAGCCGCTGGGGATCTACCTGCAGTTCCCGCCGAAGACGCCCGACATCCCGCACGCGCCGTTCTCCCTGCCGGTGTTCGTCGGTCTCGCGCTCTTCATCCTCGCGGCGGCGGCGCCCCTGGTCCTGCGGTTCCTCCATCACCGCGGCAAGGCGGAGGCACTCGGACCCGCGCGGCCGTTCCCCTGGTGGGGATGGGCCGGCCTGGGGCTGGGCGCGGCGGCCTGGATCGCCGCCTGGAGCCGGTTCCCCTGGATGGGCGAACTGCAGGCGCACACGTTCACGCCCCTTTGGATCTCCTTCATCCTGGTCGTCAACGCGGTCCTGCACCGGAGGACAGGCCGGTGCTTCCTGCTCGACCGGACGCGCGGCTTCCTCCTCCTGTTCCCGGCGAGCGCGGCGTTCTGGTGGTCTTTCGAGTACCTGAACCGCTTCGTCGGGAACTGGCGCTACGTCGGGGGAAGGGAATTCGGCGCGACGGAGTATTTCCTCTTCGCCACTCTCCCGTTCGCGACCGTCCTGCCCGCCGTGCTCTCCGTCCGGGAGCTGCTCCTCTCGTATCCCCCGTTCGACGCCGCGTTCCGCGACTGGAGATCCGTTTCGCCGGGCCGTCCGCACGGGACCGCCGCCGCGGCCCTCCTGCTTTCCTGCGCCGGCCTTCTCGCCGTGGGATTCGCCCCCGACATCGTCTACCCGCTGGTCTGGGTCGCCCCCCCGCTCCTGCTGATCTCCCTCTCCGGCTTCCGCGGCCGGCCGCACGCCCTTTCCGGGATCGCCGGGGGAGACTGGCGCCCTTTCGTCGCCTCCTGCGCCGCGGCCCTCTTCTGCGGGTTCTTCTGGGAGATGTGGAACGCCGGAAGCGCCATGCGATGGGTGTACGACATCCCGTACGTCGACGCGCTCCACGTCTTCGAGATGCCGCTCCTCGGATACGCGGGGTACCTGCCGTTCGGCGTGCTGTGCGCGCAGGTCGGCGACCGTCTGCTGGAGCCGGCATCGCGACCCGCGGATAAATCCTCCTCCCCGGCCGGCAAGTGCGATAAAATCGATTTTTAAGTAACGGACCTTCGCCAGCGACCGCACCGCCGGAAGGGAATTCGATGACCCGGAAGCGTCCACACGCCGGATCCGCAGCGCCTTTCCTTGTCCTGGCGCTGCTTTTCACGGCGGGAACCGCCTTCGCGGAACCCCTTCCCCAGCCGATCGCTTTCCCCCACATGGTCCACGTGACCGGCTACGGGCTCGATTGCCTGCATTGCCACTCTTCCGCGAACAAGGCGCAGCATGCCAACATCCCGTCGGTCCGGAAATGCATGACGTGCCACCGGACGATCGCGACGGACAGGCCGGAAGTGAAGAAGCTCGCGCAGTATTGGACGGAGAAGAAGGCGATCCCCTGGAACAAGGTGATCGACGTGCCGAACCACGTCTACTTCCCCCACTATAAGATGGTGAACGCCAAGGTGCCCTGCCTGAACTGCCACCCGGGGATGGAGCATGCGTGGGTCGCGGAGCAGACGCGCGAGTTCGGGATGGGGATGTGCATGGACTGCCATCGCAAGAGGAAGGTATCCATCGACTGCTGGACCTGCCACTACTAAAGCGGGGACGGGAAGGGAACCGGATGCTGGATCGGCGGCAATTCCTGAAGCTGGGCGGGGCGGCGGCCTTCGCCACCCTCTTCGGCGGGTGCGAAAAGGCCCAGAGGATGATCGTCCCCTTCGTCATCCCCCCGGAGAACCAGGTCCTGGGCGAGGCGCTCTGGTACGCGTCCGCGTGCGGGCAATGCCCCGCCGGTTGCGGCGTCGTCGTGCGCGTCTCGGAGGGCCGGGCGAAGAAGGTCGAGGGGAACCCGCTCCACCCGGTGAACCGGGGAAAGCTCTGCGCCCGCGGCCAGGCGGCCCTGCAGGCGCTGTACCACCCGGAACGGCTTTCCGGGCCGATGAAGTCTTCGGGGCCGCGCGGATCGGGGACCTGGCAGCCGGTTTCCTGGGAAGAGGCGCTCTCCCTCCTGATGACGCGCCTCGAAGAGCTCCGCGCGAAGGCCCCGGCGTCGCTCCTCATGCTCACGGAGCCGATGCGGGGGCACGAGGGGCTGGTGGCCGGCCGGTTCATGAAGGCGTTCGGCTCCCCGAACCGCGCGGCGTGGGACCCGTTCGGGCAGGACGCCCTTCTGGCCGCCTGCGAGGCGGTCCACGGCGTGCGCGACCTTCCGGAGTACGACATCGCGAACGCCCGGTACGTGCTCTCCTTCTCCGGCGACTTCCTCGAAACATGGGTTTCTCCGGTGCACTACGCGGAGGCTTTCGGCCGGATGCGCGGGAGCCGGGAAACCACGCGCGGGAAATGCATCCACTTCGGCCCGCGCCTGTCGATGACCGCTTCCTGCGCCGACCTGTTCCTCCCGATCGCTCCCGGGACGGAAGGGATCGTCGCGCTGGGAATCGCCCACGTGATGGTCCGCGACAAGCTCACGCCGCGGGCCGCGGCGGCGGGGAACCTGATGGCGGCGGGGCTTTCCGGGTACGCTCCGGAAAGCGTGGAGAAGCGGACCGGGGTGCACGCCCACAACCTGGTCGCGGCGGCGAAGGAGTTCTCCGGAAATCAGCCGGGGCTTGCGATCGGCGGGACGGCCTGCGGCTCGGCCGGCGGCGGCGTCTTCAACCATGCCGCGGTGGAGCTCCTGAACGTGCTCGCGGGAAACGCGGGGCTGCCGGGCGGGGTCTCCTTCCCCGACCGCTCCCGCGCCTATGCCCGGTACGGCGCGGAAAAGTCATACCTCGCGCCGCTTCCGGAAAGCGGGTACGCACCCGTCAGGCAGGCGATCGGGAAGATGCGTTCCGGGGCGTTCCGCATGGCGATCCTCGCCGGGTCGTCGAACCCGGCCTTCACCCTCCCGCCCGGCTTGAAATTCCCCGAGGCGCTGTCGAAGGTGCCGTTCACGGTCGCGTTCGCCTCCTTCCTCGACGAGACCTCCTCGCTCGCCGATCTCGTGCTGCCGGTCCCCACCCCCATGGAGACGTGGGGCGACGACATCGCGCCGGTTGGGCACAACGGCGCCGTCACCCTGCGGCAGCCCGTCGTGGAGCCGTTCCGGGACGCGAGGTCGATGGCCGACGTCCTGCTCGCCGCCGCCGCGGAGCTGGGAGGGGAAACGGCCCGGGCCCTGCCGTGGAAATCGATGAAGGAATGCGTGGAAAAGGCGTACGGCGGCCCCGGCGGCTCCCTCGAGAAGGCGCTGCGGGACGGCGGCGTCTTCCCGGCCGACGCGGCGCCCCTCCGCGCGGAGAGGAACGGGCCGGGCCTCCCGTCCGACGCGCCGCGGGAGGCGGCGGACGCCGGCGCCTCCGGGAAGCACCCGCTGGCGCTGCACCTGTACCCGTCCATCGCGCTGTACGACGGGCGGGGAGCCAACCTTCCCTGGCTCCAGGAGCTTCCGGACCCCATCACCACGGCGGTGTGGAGGAACTGGGTGGAGCTGAACCCGAAGACGGCCGAAAAGCTCGGGCTCGCGGACGGGGACGGGGTCACGGTGACGTCCCCCCACGGGAAGATCACGGCGCACGTCGCTTTCAACCCGGGGCTGGGCCCCGATGTGGCCGCGATGCCGACGGGGCAGGGGCACACGCGGTACGGCCGCACCGCGGCGGGACGCGGGGAGAACCCGTTCTCCCTCCTGCCGGAAACCCCGCAAGAGGGATCGGGCGGCCCCGCGTGGCAGTCCGCCCGGGTCTCGCTGGTAAAAACGGCGCTCGCTTCCAGGCTGGTCCGGTTCGCGCATCCCGAAGGGCAGTGGAAGCTGAGCAACCTCATGTGACGGCGGCGGAGACGGCATGAAGAAACACAAGTGGGCCATGGCGATCGACCTCGACCGGTGCACGGGCTGCGGCGCGTGCGTGGCCGCGTGCGTCGCGGAGAACAACATCCCGACGGCGGGCGAGGCCGAGGTCGAGAAGGGCCGCCTCATGCAGTGGCTCCGGGTCGAGCGGTACTGGGACGGGGAATACCCCGAGGCGACCGCGGTGTACCTCCCCGTGCCGTGCATGCAGTGCGAGAGGGCCCCCTGCGAAACCGTCTGCCCGGTGTACGCCACCTACCACAACGACGACGGCCTCAACGCCATGGTCTACAACCGTTGCGTGGGGACCCGCTACTGCGCGAACAACTGCCCCTACTCGGTGCGGGTCTTCAACTGGCGGGACCATGCCTGGGAGAAGCCGCTCGACGAGCAGCTCTCCCCCGACCTGTCGGTCCGGTCCCGCGGCATCATGGAGAAGTGCACCTTCTGCATCCAGCGGATCCGCCGCGCGAAGGAATCGGCGGCGGCGGAAGGCCGGCCGATCCGGGACGGCGAGGTCGTCCCGGCGTGCGTGCAGACGTGCCCTCCCGGGGCGCTGCTTTTCGGCGACCTCGACGACCCGCACAGCGAGATCGCCCGGAAGCTGAAGGACCCCCGCCGCTTCCGGCTGATGGAGCACCTGGGGACCGAGCCGCGCGTGTCGTACCTGAAGCGGCGGAAAGGGACCGGCCTGTGAGCGGCGATCACCTCTCGCGCATCGACCCGGGGCAGCTCTACCGGGACCTTTCCCGGTCCAACCTTCCCCCGACGAGGCGCTGGTACCTGGTCGTCGGCCTCCTGTCGCTGGTCGTCCTCTGGGGCGCGGGCTGCTTCGTCTACATGATGAAGACCGGGATGGGAGTCACCGGCCTCAACCGGCCGGTCATGTGGGGGGTCTTCATCGCCACCTTCGTCTTCTGGATCGGGCTGTCCCACTCGGGGACGCTGATCTCCGCCATCCTGCGGCTCACCAACGCCACCTGGCGCGCCCCCATCCTGAGGGGCGCCGAGGCCATGACCGTCTTCACCCTCATGGTGGGCGGCCTCTTCCCGCTCATCCACATCGGCCGCAACTGGCGCTTCTACTACATGATCCCGTACCCGAACGCGCGGGAGCTCTGGCCCAACCTCCGTTCGCCGCTGATGTGGGACGCCGTGGCGATCAACACGTATCTCATGGGCAGCATCACCTTCCTCTACTTCGGCATGATCCCCGACCTCGCCATCGCCCGGGACCACGCCACGGGCTGGCGCAGGAAGCTCTATACCGTCCTCGCCCTGGGTTTTCGCGGCACCCACAACGAGTGGCGGCGGTACCACGTCGCATCCACCATCTTCGCGATCCTCATCATCCCGGTGGCCGTCTCGGTCCACTCGATCGTCGGGTGGGACTTCGCCATGGCCAAGGTCCCCGGGTGGCACAGCACCATCTTCGCCCCCTACTTCGTCACCGGCGCGATCTTCTCGGGGATCGCCGGGGTGGTGCTCGTCATGGCGGCCCTGCGCAAGGCGTTCCGGCTGGAGAAGGTCCTCACGACGGTCCAGTTCGAGAACCTCGGGAAGCTCCTCTGCATGATGTCGCTTCTGTGGGGATACTTCTACTTCGCCGAGTTCCTCACGGTCTGGTACAACCGCAATCCCGAGGAATGGGAGGTCTTCCGCTCCTACGGCGGACATTACCTCCCCCTGTGGCTGTCGATGCTCGTCTGCAACTTCGTCATCCCGTTCCCCATGCTGTGCATGCGGAGGGTCCGCCGCTCGATACCGGCGCTGTGCTTCGCCTCCTTCCTCGTCGTCATCGGGATGTACGCGGAGCGGATCCTGATCGTCGTTCCGTCGCTGGCGCGCCGCAACGATCCGTTCATCTGGAACAACTACTTCCCGTCCTGGGTGGAGCTCTCCATCCTGGCCGCGGCGCTCGCCTTGTTCCTGCTGCTGTACATTTTCTTCGCCAAGCTGTTCCCGATCGTGGCGGTCAGCGACGTCCAGGAACGGCTTTTCCAGACCACGGACCGGACCGTGGGCGGCGCGACCGTCGAGACGATCGCGAGGCCCGAGGGCCACGGGGAAGGGGGCCGCGGATGAGCGACGTCGTGGTGGTCGGCCTGTTCGAAAGCGTCGAGAACGGCGGCCGGCGCGGGCGACGCCCTGCGGGCCCTCCCGCTGCCCGAGGAGAGGATCACGAGCATCTCCCCCATGCCGCTCCCGGACGGCGCCGTCTGCCGGGACACCCGACCGATCCGGTTCCCCCGGGTCACCCTCCTGGGGTGGTTCCTCGGCCTCCTCGCCGGGACTGGCCCTCGCCCTGACGACCTATCTTCTCTACCCGCTCATCACCGGAGGGAAGGCGATCATCTCCGTCCCGCCGACCCTCATCGTCGCCTACGAGGTCGCGATGCTCGGCGCGCTGATCGGCACGGTGGTCGCCGGCTTCCGGGAGATGGGGCTCATGCGGTTCCGCACGAAGACCGTCCACGACCCGAGGATCCACGAGGGGAAGATCCTCGTCTGCGCCGTCGTCGCGCCGGGGGACGAGGCGCAGGCGGCGATCGAAGCGCTTTCCGCCGCCGGGGGCATCGACGTGCGGGCGGAGGAAGGGAAGATATGAAGCGGGTTCCCTTCTCCCTGGCCGTCGTCCTGGCCGCCGTGCTGGCCGCAGCGCTGCTCGCGGGTTGCGAGAAACTCGACCGGGACATGTACGACAGCCCGGCCTTCCTCCCCCAGGAGGAACCGGTGCGCCTTCCCCCGAGGGGTCCGTACCCACCAAGGGAGCGGGAAGCGTCCCGTCGCCGGGGACCCCGGCCGCCGGCGCCCTCGGGAACCCGGAGCAAATCACCGATTCCGCCCTGCTCAAGGGAAAAGAGCTGTACGTCATCCATTGCGCGCCGTGCCACGGCCTCACCGGGAAAGGGAACGGCCGCATCGCGGGGAAATTCGTCCCCGCTCCCGTAGACATCTCCGGCGGGGCCAAAAAGGAGCGTCCTCCCGGAGGCGAACTCTTCGCCATCCTCGACCACGGGAAGAACGGGATGCCCGCCTTCCGGTACGACCTCACCGCACGGGAGCGGTGGCTGGTCGTCGCCTACCTCCAGACGCTGAAATAGGGGTCGCGCGATGTGCCGCATGATCGCGTACGCCTCCCTCGAACCTGCCGACGCCTCCCCGTGCCTCGGCCACCTGGCGCGGTTCTGCGAGCGGGGGAACCTCGTGGCGGGTTGGGAGAAGCACGCCGGAGGCCACCACCCGGACGGATGGGGGATCGCCTGGCGCGAGAACGACGAGATCCGGTGCGTCCGCAGCGGAAAACCGGCGGCCTCCGACCCGCTCCTGCGGGAACTGCGCGTGCGGACCGACCGGTTCATCGGCCACGTCCGGTTCGCCTCGAATCCCGATACGGTCCACGCGGGGAATTCCCACCCCTTCCTCGCGTCGGGGATCGCGCTCGCCCACAACGGGACGTTCCGGGGGAGGATCGGCGACGAGGGGGACGCGCGGGGAGTCAGCGACACGCTGGTGTTCCTCGAGCTGCTGGCGGAGCGATGGAAGGAGCGGACGCTGCCGGGATTGGCGGAGACCCTGCGAGAGATGCTTTCCGACCGGGAGCGGGTGGGGGAATATTCCGCCGCGAACCTGCTGATCGCGTCGGGCGACCGGCTGTTCGCGTTCCGCCGGTTCCGCAGGCACCCGGAGTACTACACGCTGTACCTCAAGGAGAGCGACGGGTGCCGGACCGCATCGAGTCAGCCGCTCGACGACGGGGAGGGATGGCGGCTCCTCGATGACGGCGAACTGGTCGATCTCGCTTCCGGCGAGTCGCGCACCGTTGCGCCGCCCGGCGGCCCATGACCGGGGGACGCCTCCCCGGCGGGCGGCCGTCAGTGCCGCTTGGAATGCTTCGCGAGGTCCTCGGCGACCTCGCCGACGGTCTGCTTCATGAAGCGGTCGGACGCCTTCTTGGCGGAATCCCCCGGGGAGGGCATCTTGGAAACCCAGTTCCCTCCCTTCCGGATGAAACCGCCGCCGCCGCCCACCTGCCGCACGACCGGCTTGCCGCAATGCGGGCATTTCTCCAGGGGAGGGTCCGACATCCGCTGTTCCTTTTCGAATTCCCCGCATTCGGGGCACTTGTACTCGTAGACCGGCACGTCTCCCCTCCGCAACCTTTTCCTCAAACGATTATCTCATAATGAAGACACACGCGCGGGAGGGTCGACGAGTTTGACACTGTTCCTTCTGACGTTCTTCCTGGTCTACGGTTCCGTGCACGCCTACGTCTTCCTGAAGGCGAAGCAGGCGTTCGCCTTCGGCTGGGGGACGGGGCTTTCCCTTCTTCTCGTTTTCGCGCTGCTGACGTCCGCACCGGTCCTGATGCACCTGCTGGTCCGCTACGGCCAGGAACACGCGGCCAAGGTCTTCGCCTTTGCGGGATACGCATGGATGGGATTCGTGTTCTTCCTTTTCTGCCTGAACCTCGCCGCGGACGCCGCGCGCCTCATCCTCCGGGCGGCGGAGAGTTCCGGCATCGCCGGGAATCTCTCCTCTCTCTTCGCGGGCCGGGCCGCGTTCCTCTGCATCGCGGGGCTGGCCGCCGTCCTGTCGGCGTACTCGGCCTTCGAGGCCTCCCGCATCGAGGTCGTCCGGATACGGATCGCGACGGACAGGCTCCCGCCGGGAGTCTCCGCCGTGCGGATCGCCCAGATCTCCGACCTTCACCTCGGCCTCATCCTCCGCAACGGAAAGGCGCGAGAAGTTGCCGCGATCGTCGCCCGCGAGCGGCCGGACATCTTCGTCTCGACGGGAGACCTGGTGGACGGAGAGCTCGACCACATCGACGGCCTGTCGGAGACCTTCCGCAACCTCCACGCTCCGATGGGGAAATACGCCGTCACCGGGAACCATGAATACTACAGGGGGCTCCGGCAGTCGATCGACTTCACCCGGAAAGCGGGCTTCACGGTCTTGAGGAACGAGTCCGCCGTCGCGGGGGGCGCCGTCCGGATCGCCGGGGTGGACGACCCGACCCAGGACCGGCTCGGGGAAAGCGGGAGACCGCCCGAGGCCGACGTGCTGGGGAATCGCCCCGACGGGCGGTTCACGATCCTCCTCAAGCACCGCCCCGCGATCGACCCGGGGTCGGCGGGAAAGTTCGACCTGCAGCTGTCCGGACACACCCACCATGGCCAGATATTCCCGTTCCGGCTGCTCACCCGGCTGGTCTATCCTCTTCTGGGGGGGGACCACGCCGTCCCGGGCGGAGGCACGCTCCACGTCAACCGCGGGACCGGGACCTGGGGGCCGCCCATGCGGTTCCTCGCCCCGCCGGAGATCACGATCATCGACCTGGAGGGATCCCGATGAAACCGTTCCTCTTTGTGACGGACATCCACGGCAACCGGGCCAAGTACGAACGGACCTTGGCGTACGCGAAGGAGACCGGCGCGGGACTCGTGATCAACGGGGGGGACATCTCGCCTTCCGGGCATCACCACCAGGACCACGAGCGTTTCTACAAGGAGTACCTCGGACCGCACTTCGCCCGGTACCAGGAAGCGGGGATCCGGTACCTGACACTCACGGGGAACGACGACCTTGGGACGTTCGACGGCCTGCTCGACGCGATCTGCGCGGACACGCCGCTCGTGACGCATCTCTCCCAGAGGATTGCGGAGGTCGACGGGTATTCGTTCATCGGGATGAACCGGGTGACCGACTACCCGTTCCGCCTGAAGGACCGCGCCCGGAAGGATTCGGCGGGGTACGTCTTCGGAAACCAGTTCGGCCGCGGGATCCTCTCGACGCCCGACGGCTTCCGGGAGATCCCCGACTGGCCGGCATACGCCGAAACCCTGCCCACCATCGAGCAGGAGCTCGATGCGCTCCCCGTGCCCGCGGACCCCGCGCGGGCGGTGTACGTCCTGCACGGCCCCCCTTCGGGGCTGGGGCTCGACAAGATCCGCGGCGGGGCGCACGTCGGGTCCGCCGCGACGCGCGCCTTCCTCGCGCGCGTGCAGCCGCTCCTGTCGCTGCACGGCCACATCCACGAGTCGCTCGAGGAATCCGGGGTGTGGATGACGAAGGCGGGGCGCACCGTCTGCATCCAGCCGGGGCAATCCACCGAGGAGCTCGCCATCGTGGTCGGACGGCTCGACGACATGTCCTTCCAGCGGAAGCTCCTCCCCGTCGGGTAGGGGGCGCGATGCGGGAAGGGAACGCACGCGGGGACGCGGACCGGCCGGGCCCTTCGGCGCGGGCGGCGGGGGTCACGATCCCCATCATACCGACCGTGGCCGGCTGGACCGCCGAAACCCCGGGAACGATCTCCCTGGGCCAGGGAGTGGTCCACTACGGGCCGCCCCGCTCCGCCCTCGACGCGATCCCCGGGTTCCTCGCCGGGTTCCCCCACCACCGGTACGTCCCCGACGCGGGGCTCCCCGAGCTGCGGAAGGCGTTCGAGGAGAAGCTGCGGGCGGAGAACGGGATCGTCGCCCCGCACGAGCGGCGGATCTACGTTACGGCAGGGGCGAACCAGGCGTTCCTCAACGCGGTGCTTGCCGTCTGCGACCCCGGGGACGAGGTGGTCCTCCCCGTTCCCTACTACTTCAACCACGAGATGGCGGTCCGCCTCGCCTCCGCCGTGCCGGTCGTCGTGCCCACGGACGAACGGCTCCAGCCGGACCCGGCCGCGATCGAGGCGGCGTTCACGAAGAGGACGCGCGCCGTCGTGACCGTGTCGCCGAACAATCCCACCGGCGTGGTCACCCCGGAAGAAACGCTCACCGCGATCAACAGGTTGTGCCGCGAACGCGGTATTTACCACGTCAGCGACGAGGCGTACGAATATTTCACCTACGACGGGGCGCGCCACTTCTCCCCCGCATCCCTCGGCGGCGAGCACACGATCTCCCTGTTCAGCTTCTCCAAGGCTTTTGGGATGGCGAGCTGGCGCCTGGGCGTTCTCGTGGCGCCGGAGCAGCTGTACGACGACCTCATGAAGATACAGGACACGGTGGTCGTGTGCGCCCCCGCGATCTCGCAGTGGGTCGGGCTGCATTCCCTGAAGGAGGGGCGCGGATATTGCCATTCCCACCTGCCGGGCCTCGCGAAGGTGCGGAAGCGGCTGCTCGACCGCCTCGCGGAGATTCCCGGCCTGGCGACCGTTCCGCAGGCCCGGGGGGCCTTCTACCTCTTCGTCAGGGTGAACACGGACATGCCCGCGATCCGGCTTTCGGAGCGGCTGGTGCGGGAGCACAAGGTCACCGTAACCCCGGGGGAAACGTTCGGGGCCACGGATGGGTGCTGGCTGCGGATTGCGTACGGAAACCTGCGGGAGGATACGGCCTCCGAGGGGATCGGCCGCCTTGTGAACGGGCTCCGGGCGATCCTCGAACGATGAACACGGGAGAAACGATGAGACGAACGATCCCCGCCGCCCTTTCATTATTAATAGCCGTTTGCCTGGCCCCGGATTTCTCGGCGGCCTTCGACTCCAAAGACCCGGCAAAAAAGTCCTGCGCCGGCTGCCACACCCTCACCCGGGAGGAAGCGGCGTCGATCCTCCGGGGCATGGCGGACAACGTCGCGGCGGTCGTCCCCGGGCCGTTCCAGGGGACCTGGGAAGTGGACGCCTCGATCGGGGGCAAGATCTACCCCGTCTACGTGGACTACTCGAAGAAATACCTCATCCAGGGGCAGTTCCTCCGCCTGCCGGAAAAGGAGAACATCACCCGGCTCCGCTTCTCGGACCTGAACCGGGTCGACGTCTCCTCCATCCCGTTGAAGGACGCCATCGTCCTGGGGAACGCATCGTCGAAGAGGCGGATCATCGTGCTCACCGACCCTTCCTGCCCGTTCTGCGTGAGACTGCACGGGGCGATCAAGGAAGCGGTCGCCAAGGACCCGGAGGCGGCGTTCTACATCATGCCGTATCCGCGCAACCCGGGAGACAAGGTCACCTACTCGAGGTGCCTTGCGGCGGTGTGCGACAAGTCGGGGAAACTGCTCGACGACGCCTTCTCCGGAAAACCGGTCCCGGCCCCTGCGTGCCAAAGCGGAGCGGTGGACGAGACGATCCGGCTGGCCGGACGGCTCCAAACCCAGGGGACACCGTCCATGATCCTGCCGGACGGGCGCATCGTCAGCGGCTACATGGGGGCCGATGCGCTGCTGGCGCTGACTCGATAACGGCGAACCGAACCCCTCCCCGCCGCCCGGCCCGATCCGGGCGGCTTTGCCTCCCTTGAATTACATGAGTGTTATTCAGAGCTGTTTCCTGGAAAGATCTGTATAAACCGGATTCACCTTCAGACCAACTCCTCCCCTGTTGTTTTACGCATAAATCCGATTATAAATCAGTAAGATACGGCCTCGCCCTTCCCGGGAATTATTCTCGGCACGATTGTTGATGTAATGGATCGGTAAGGATCCTTCGCAAGGAAGTGAAGGACCGGGGGGGATGAAGATGATTCGACTGGGGACCTTGAGACTCTTCCTGGCGCTGCTCGCGATCACGATGATCCTCGCCGCATGCGGCGGCGGCGGAGAAACCTCCGTGGCTACGGGATCGACCTCGAGCTCCGTTTACATGCTGTCCTGGGAGGCGCCGGACGCCACCATCGACAACACGGCCATCGACCCCTACGAAGAGCTCGATCATTACGAAATATACGTCAGCGCGGATGAGATCTTCACCGATCAGGACGTCCCTTCGGCAGTGGTGGACGCGGCGGAAGACATCCTCACCGACAACGGGCAAATCGGCAAGGAGCTGGTCACGGATTTCGACCTGGCTCTTCTCCAGGGCCTTCCTTCGGCGAATCAACTTTACGTCACGCTGAGAGCGGTCGGGATCGACGGGCAGAAATCCGATTTCATGGAACCCGTCATCTGGACCCGGTCGTAAGGCTCAGGAGGAGATGATCATGAAGAAAGCAAGCATCGGATTTCTGGCGCTGGGTATCTTCCTGGCCGCCTGCGGTATCGCCTCCGCCGCGACCCGCACCATCAGCTGGGCCCCCGCCACCCAATACTCTGACGGCACCCCGATCAGCGGAGCGACGGTCACCTACTCGGTGTACTGGTCCACCAGTTCCTCGCTCTCGTCCCCGAACCTGATCGCCTCGGGGCTGGCGGGAACCTCCAAGACCTTCGATCCGTCCGCGCTGGGGATGACCGCGGGCAGCACGGTCTACTTCGCCATGAAAACGACGTTGAGCACCGGAACGTCGTCGGGGTATTCCTCCGCCTTGTCGTGGACCGTTCCTGCCTCCGTTCCCTCCAAGACGCTGAGCGGCATCGCCATCAGCGGGGCGTCGTCCGTCACTGAAGGGGCGACGAGCGCCTACGCCGCCACCGCGTCATGGAGCGACGGAACCACGTCCTCCGTCTCGCCGACCTGGAGCCTCTCCAGCACGTCGTACGCCACCATCGTCAGCTCCGGCGTCCTGACCGCCAAATCCGTCTCGGCGAACCAGACGGTCACTCTCACCGCAAGCTACACCAGCGGCGGGGTCACCAGGAGCGCCTCCAAGTCCGTCACCGTCTCCAACGTGGCGGCCACCCTGAGCGGCATCTCCATCAGCGGGGCGTCTTCCGTCACCGAAGGATCGAGCAGCGCATACACCGCCGCCGCGACGTGGAGCGACGGCACCACGACCGCCGTCACGCCGGGCTGGAGCCTCTCCACCACGTCGTACGCTTCCCTCAGCAGCTCCGGCACCCTGACCGCCGCGCTCGTCTCCGCAAGCCAGCCCGTCACCGTCAACGCGACCTACACCAGCAACGGCGTCACCCGGACCGCGACCAAGACCGTCACCGTCGCCAACGTGGCGGCCACCCTGACCGGCATCGCCATCAGCGGGCCCGCTTCC
This sequence comes from uncultured bacterium, assembly GCA_963741515.1. Lineage (GTDB taxonomy): Bacteria > Desulfobacterota > Deferrimicrobia > Deferrimicrobiales > Deferrimicrobiaceae > UBA2219. The sequence continues at coordinate 1,035,261 of CAVUIA010000002.1, read as the reverse complement.
GTCAACGAAGGGGCCACGGGCCTCTACACCGCCGCCGCTACGTGGAGCGACGGCACCACGACCGCCGTCACGCCGACCTGGAGTCTCTCCAGCGCGTCGTACGCTTCCATCAACGGCTCCGGCGCCCTGACCGCCGGGTCGGTCTCCACCAGCCAGACCCTGTCCGTCAACGCCGGCTACGCCGCCGGAGGGACCACCAAGACCGCAGCCAAGTCCGTCTCCATCGTCAACGTGGAACAGCCCGATCCGGCATCGGCAAAGTACCTCAGGATCAGCAAGCCGGGTTCTCTTGCCGAGGACGCCTGGAGACTCTCCTGGGACGCCGTGACGACCTCTGTGGGCGGAGATGCCCTGGAAGCGGGGAGCACCGTCCTGTACAACGTGTACTGGACCCGCGATTCATCTCTCCCGGCCGACAACCTGGTCCTGCTGACGACGTCGACCTCCGCCACGCATGTCGACTTCCCGCCGCTGTCCCTGGGGATGGTCCAGCAGGAAAGGGTTTACTTCGCCGTCAGGACGGTCCTGGGCTCCGGCGATCAATCCGCCCTTTCCAGCGCTCTGCCGTGGCGGGTGCTGAACAAGGGACCGATCGCCCCGGCCAGGGGCAGGATCGGATTGAAGTCGAGAACCGCCAGCAAGAAGTAGCCGCCGGAACAGGCAACCGGCCGAAACGCGGGGGCACCGATGGACGGTGCCCCCGTTTTTTATTTCCGCTTTTCGTCCTTGACATGCGGTGGCCGCCAAATAGAAAATTATTGATATAATCTTCGAGGGCGGAATATCTCCGTATTTTCCCGGGAAACCGGTCAGGAAGAAAAGGAGGCAGCATGTACAAGAACATCCTATTGCCTACGGACGGATTGGGAAAGTGCGCGTTCGGCACCTGTCACGGGGTTTTGCTCGCCAAGGACCTCAAGGCGAAAATAACGGCCGTTTGCATAACGGACAAACTTTCTCCCCAGGAAATCCTGAAGATCTACGAGCCGGAACTGATCTGGTCGATTTCGGAAGGGCAGAAGGCGAAGGACGCGATGGCGGCGGCGGACGCATCGAAGAAGGAACTGGCGGATAAAGCGCTGTCCGTGGCGGAAAAAATGTGCTCCGACAACGGCGTGGCCTGCGACAAGGTGCATCTCCCGGGTGAGTCCCCGGTGGACGGCATCCTGAAGGTGGCCGCCGACAAGCAGTGCGACCTGATCTTCCTGTCGACGCACGGCAACCCGGGGATCATGGGCGCGCTGTTCGGGAGCCTGGCGAAAAAGGTCCTCGCGCATTCGAAGATCCCGGTCCTTGTCCATCACTGCGGCGGCCCGAAATAAGGGCGACGCTTCCCGGACATAGCATCGCAAAACGGCTCGTGACCGGCTTCCGGTCGCGAGCCGTTTTTTCAAGACCGTTCCAACGATCCGACGAATTCCCGCATCGCGGAGGTGCGAATGAAACCCGACGACTACCGGGACGTGCTCAGCATTCTGGCCGGACCGGCCCCGGACATCATCACCACCCGCCCCGTCATCATGGGCACGCACGGAATGGTCGCCTCGGGCCATTACCTCGCAAGCCGGATCGGGCTCCACATCCTCGAGGAGGGCGGCAACGCCGTGGATGCCGGCGTGGCGACGGGATTCGCGCTGGCCGTGCTCGAGCCGTACATCTACGGCATCGGCGGCGAGGTGCCGATCCTCATCTACCTCGCCGACGAGAAGCGGGTCGTCTGCCTCTCGGGGCAGGGACCGGCCCCGCGGAACGCGAGCATCGAGTGGTTCAGGAAGGAAGGGATCGACGCCATTCCGGGCGACGGGCTGCTGGCCGCCGTCGTGCCGGACGCCGTCTCCACCTGGATCTGCGCCTTGTCCCGGTACGGTACCCTGCGGCTGGCGCAGATTCTCGACCCCGTCATCGAGATAGCGGAGCGGGGGTTCCCCATGTACGACAGGCTCCGGGCGGCCCTGGAGCTGAGCTCCGGGCAGTTCCAGGAGGACTGGCCGTCCTCGGCGAGGGCATACCTTCCCGGAGGCGGCGTCCCGGCCGCCGGGGAAATCTACGCGCAAAAGGACCTGGGCCGCATGTTCGCCCGGCTCGCGGATGCGGAGCACCGGGAAAGGCGAAAAGGGCGGCGGGGAGCGCTGCAGGCCGCCCACGATGCCTTCTATAAGGGAGAAATATCCGAACGGATCGTGGAATTCGTTCAGGGAAACCGCTTTCCGGACTCGACCGGCAGAAGGAACGGCGGGTTGCTGACCAAGGAGGACCTCGCGTCCTACGCGACCCGCATCGAGGAGCCGGTGACCGCGAGCTACAGGGGATACGACGTCTACAAATGCGGTCCCTGGTCCCAGGGGCCGGTCTTCCTGCAACAGCTGCGCATCCTGGAAGGGTACGACCTGGCCTCGATGGGGCACAACTCCCCGGAATACGTTCACCTCCTGATCGAGACGGCCAAGCTGGCGTTCGCCGACCGGGAAACGTATTACGGCGACCCGGAATTCGGCGACGTTCCGCTGGGACGCCTGCTCTCCAGGGAATACGCGGAAATCCGGCGGAAGCTGATCGACCCGGCGCGCGCTTCCATGGAGCTGCGCCCCGGCGACGCGCCCGCCTACGCGCCGCGTGAAAAAGAGGGAGGGCTGGCCATCCACAAAGGGGACACCACCCACCTGGACACCGCGGACCGATGGGGCAACCTGATGTCCGCGACGCCTTCGGGCGGCTGGTTCCGGAGCTCCCCGGTCATCGAGGGGCTCGGCTTCCCCCTGGGGACGCGCATGCAGATGTTCTCTCTGGATCCCGGCCACGCCAATGCGCTGCGGCCGGGCAAGCGTCCCCGCACGACGCTCACCCCTTCGATCGCGCTTCACGGCGGCAGGCCGTTCATGGCGTTCGGGACGCCGGGGGCGGACCAGCAGGACCAGTGGTCTCTCCAGTTCTTCCTGAACTGCGTCGACTTCGGGATGAACCTGCAGATCGCGGTGGACGCCCCCACGTTCCACTCCACCCATTTCCCATCCTCTTTCTTCCCTCACGGTGCGGATCCCGGGGCGATGCACGTGGAGAGCCGCATCCCGGAAGCGACGATCTCCGCCCTTCAGGACAAGGGCCACACGGTGAGGATCGACAAGGAATGGAGCCACGGGCGGGTCTCGGCAATACGGTACGACGCCGCCAGCGAGGTGCTTTCCGGCGTGGTGACGGCCCGCCTGGAAACCGGCTACGCGATGGGGTGGTAGGGACCCGGGGGAAGAACGCGAAGGGCTTCCCCCGGATTCCGGGGGAAGCCCTTCGACCAACGGCTGATCGGGCGGGTTACACGGAAGCCCTGGACTGCCCGCCCTTCATCTTCTTCTTCAGCGTCGCCTGGGCCGCCGCGAGGCGCGCGACCGGCAGCCGGTACGGCGAGCCGCTCACGTAGGTGAGCCCGATCTCGTCGCAGAACTCGACCGATGCCGGATCCACCTGCTCCCCGCAGATCCCCATCTTCATCCCCTTCTTGATCTTCCTGCTGCTGTTGATGGCCATCCTCATGAGAAGGCCGACGCCCTTGCGGTCGATGGTGATGAACGGGTCGTGCTCGAAGATCCCCTTCTCCACGTAGATGGGGAGGAACCGCCCCGCATCGTCGCGCGACAAGCCCCACGTCGTCTGCGTCAGGTCGTTCGTCCCGAAGGAGTAGAAATCCGCCACCGGGGCGATCTCGTGGGCGAGCAGCGCCGCCCGGGCGATCTCGATCATGGTGCCGACATAGTATTTGACTCGAACCTTGTAGCGCTTCTGGACCTCGGTTGCGATCCTCACGGTCAGCTCGTTCATGAAGTTGAACTCCCGCACATCGGCGATGAGCGGGATCATGATCTCGGGGACGGCCTTGCCTTTATCGCGGACGACCTCGCAGGCGGCTTCCATGATCGCCTGCACCTGCATCTCCGAGATCTCCGGGTAGGTGACGCCGAGGCGGCATCCCCTGTGCCCCAGCATGGGGTTGAACTCGTGCAGCGCCTTGTTCCTCGCCTTCAGCTTCTCCGGGGACACGCCCAGGTCCCGCGCGATCTCCTCGATATCCTCCTGGGTCTTCGGCAGGAACTCGTGCAGCGGCGGATCGAGCAGCCGGATGGTCACCGGCCTGCCGGCCATCACCTTGAAGATCCCGATGAAATCCTCACGCTGCATGGGCAGGATCTTGGCGAGCGCTTTCTTGCGGCCTTCCGTGTCGTCGGCCAGGATCATCTCGCGCACCGCCTGCACCCGGTCGCCCTCGAAGAACATGTGCTCGGTGCGGACGAGGCCGATCCCCTCCGCCCCGAACTTCAGCGCCATGCGGGCGTCCTCCGGCGTGTCCGCGTTGGCCCGGATCCCCAGCTCCCGGATCTCATCGGCCCATTTCATGATGATGTTGAAATCGCCGCTGAGGTCGGGGGGGACGAGCGGGACCTCGCCGATGATGACTTCCCCCGTCGATCCGTTGAGGGTGATGAAGCTCCCCTCCCGGAATTGGTGCTCGCCTATCGTCATGACCTTCGTCTCTTCGTCGATGTGGACCGCGGTGCACCCGGCGACGCAGCACTTGCCCATGCCTCTGGCCACAACGGCCGCGTGGGAGGTCATCCCTCCGCGGGCGGTGAGGATCCCCTGGGCCGCATGCATCCCGCCGATGTCTTCCGGCGAGGTCTCGGTGCGGACCAGCACGACTTTCTCCTTGTTGGCGGCCGCTTTCTCCGCGTCCTCCGCCGTGAAGACGACCTTCCCCACCGCCGCGCCGGGCGATGCCGGAAGGCCCTTGGCGATGACCTTCACGGAGGCCTTCGGGTCGAACGACGGGTGCATGAGCCGCTCGAGCTGCTCAGGATCGATCCGCATGATCGCCGTCTTCTTGTCGATCAGCTTTTCCTTCACCATCTCGATCGCGATCCGCAGCGACGCCGCGGCGGTCCGTTTCCCGACGCGGGTCTGCAGCATATAGAGCTTTCCGTCCTGGACGGTGAATTCGATGTCGAGCATGTCCTTGTAATGGGCTTCCAGCTTCTTGTAGATCTGCTCCAGCTCGCCGTAGACGGCGGGGAGCGCTTTCTTCAGCTCGTCGATGTGCAGGGGCGTCCGGATCCCCGCGACGACGTCCTCGCCCTGCGCGTTGGTGAGGTACTCGGCGAAGAACTTCTTCTCGCCGGTGGAGGGGTTCCGGGTGAACCCGACGCCCGTCCCCGAGTTCTCGCCCATGTTCCCGAAAACCATCGCCTGGACGTTGCACGCGGTGCCGAGGTCATGCGGAATCTTGTTGAGATTCCTGTACTTGACCGCCCGGTCCGAGAACCAGGAGCTGAACACCGCGTTGATGGCGAGCTTGAGCTGCTGAAGCGGATCGTTGGGGAACTCCTTGCCCGTCTCCTTCGCGTAGATGCCCTTGAAGGTCTTCACGAGCTCCCGCAGGTCCCCGGTCAACAGCTCCGTGTCGAGCTTGGCCCCTCTGTCCTCTTTCATCGCCTCGAGCGCCTTTTCGAAGTGCTGCCGGTCGATCCCCATGACCGTGGAGCCGAACATGGTGATCAATCTCCTGTACGTGTCGAGGACGAACCGCTCGTTGCCCGTCTTGTCGACAATGGCCTTCATGGTCGTCTCGTTCATGCCGAGGTTCAGGACGGTGTCCATCATGCCCGGCATGGAAAACTTCGAGCCGGAGCGGACGGAGAGCAGGAGCGGCTCCTTCGAGCCCCCGAACTTCTTCCCCATCGCCGCCTCGACTTTTTTCAGGTTGGCGAGCACCTGCTCCCACATGCCGGCGGGATACTTTTTCTTGTTCTCGAAGAACGTGTTGCACGCCTCGGTGGTGATGGTGAACCCGGCGGGAACCGGGATCTTCAGGCGCGTCATGTTGGCGAGCCCCGCCCCTTTCCCGCCAAGAAGGTCCTTCATCGTCCCGGTACCGTCCGCCTTCCCGTTACCGAAATAATAAACGTACTTTTTCGCGCTTTTAGCCATCACTGCCCTCCGAGAGGCGTGGTTGGTATACAGACGCATATTATATGGAAATACGCAGGGAAAAGAAAATAGGGGCGAAAGGGGCGCTTCCCGCGTGGGAAGTTCCCTTTCGCCCCCGGATCGGGGAGAACCGTTGCCTTATGGTTTAGTGATTGTCCTTGCTTTCCTGCTCCGCCAGGACCGCAGTCGTCATCTGGGCGGATTTGGCCGCTCTCTTATCCCGGATCATTTTGCCGATGGCCAGAACGGCGATGATGAAGACGATATTCACGGCCCAGATGAACCAGTGGGGAGTCGGCTGGCCTCCGAATAGAGCGTTCGAGATGAGCCCCGGGTGCCACACGCCTTCCTTCATGGTGCCGCCCACCCACGGGTCCGTGGTGATCAACTCGCCCGAAACCTTGCCGAGCACCGCGGCGCCGATCCAGACGATGATCGGGTACTTGTCCATCAGCATCGAGAGGAGCGCGCTGGTCCCCACGACGAAGGGGATGCTTACGATCAGCCCGAACATCAGCAGGAAGAGGTTTCCCTTCGACGCGCCGCCGACCGCCAGCATGTTGTCGAGGCTCATGACGAAGTCGGCGATGACGATCAGCTTGATCGCCTCGGTCAGTTTGCTCGCCGAATCGACATGCTCTTCCTCGTGCCCCTGCGTCAGCAGCTTCACGGCGATCCAGAAGATCGCGATTCCGCCGGCGAACTTCAGCAAGGGGATCTTCAGCATCTGCGACACGACCGCGGTGCAGATGACGCGCAGCACGACCGCGGCGCCCGCGCCGAGGATGATACCCCACTTCCTCTGCTTCCCGGGAAGGTTCCGGACGGCCAGGGCGATGACGACGGCGTTGTCGCCCGCCAGGACCAGGTCGATCAGGATGATCTCTATTACCGCCTGGAAGAACGGCCAGGTGAAGGCGATCCAGCCCAGCTCGACACCAAAGACATTCAAATGATACGCGTCCGGCGGCGCCTCCATGATCCCGTGTCCGGCCGCCAGCAGCTGCGGCAGGAAACTGTCGAACCCAAGCATGTTCAGCCAACTTACGTCAAACATTGCATACCTCCATTGTTTCTGTTTTCCGCTGCGGAGAACGGATCTTTCGCGTCGGGGGATTTAGGTTTTTTTGACCATCGCTTGCCAGCAGTTGGAGATCGCCGCTTTCAGGAAGCCCTTCGCGGCGGAAGCCTCGGTGGGATGGTACCCGAGGAGTTTCCTGGCCGACGCATCCGACAACTCGAAGGGATCGGCAAGGAAAGGGGCCCCCGTCCATTCATCCCTGGGGATGCATTGGATCTCCGAGCGGGAGCCGGTGATGTCGCGGGCCATCACCGCGACTTCTTCCCAGGTGACGTAGACGGTCGAGAAATTGAACGTCCGCCCGTATGCCTCGGGGCGGAACATGCAACGATCCAGCCCTTGGGCCAGATCGGCCATATATAGGAAACTGCCGCCGGACCCCGCGGGGACCTTCAGCGGTTCCCCCGCCGAGGCCGTCTTCAACATCTCCCGCAGATGCTTGCCGCCGATCTCGTCCCCGAACGCCCACCAGAAACGGACGACGGTGGCCGGGACCTTTCCCGCCTTGCCGTACATGAGGCAGAGCTTCTCCGCCGCGGCCTTGGCGATCCCGTAGAGCGGCTTCCTCGCCTCTTCGACGAGGAGGGGATGCTCTTCATCGATCGGGGAATACCGGGGCTTTCCGTACACTACCGCCGTGCTCGCGTAGATCAGGTGCCGGACCTTCGCGGACGCCGCCTCCTCGAGGAGGAAGAGGTGGCCTCTCAGGTCCTGCTCGAGCACTTCCAGGGGGATTTCGGAAAAGGACCAGGCCAGGTGGATGATTGCGTCCACCCCCTCGACGGCCGATTTCACGGCGTCCCTGTCTTCGAGTCCCGCCTCGACGACGGTCAATCTATCGTGCGTGATCGACCGGATGGATTCCGCGTGCTTGTCGATCACCCGGACCGCATGGCCGCGTTCCAGGAGCCGGGCCGCAAGATAACGGCCGCACGAACCCGCCCCGCCGGTGATCAGGATTTTCGTTTCCTTCGTCATGACCCGCAAACCACGTTAAAAGTGAAGCGGCCCGGGAAATCGATGGAACACGATTTCCCGGACCGCTTCACGAAGACCGCAAGGCGAAAACAAGCCGTCACTAGCTGTTCTCCAGCGACACCAGCCATTTCCCGGCCGATATCCGAAGTGTCTTTCCCTGCCTCAACCCGGGCCGACGCTGCTTTTCTCTTTTCTTTTCTTCAAGAAGTCGGAAATGCTCGGCCAGAAGAAGATGATGGCGGCCGCGATCATGATCGGAAGCGCGATCGGCGGCTTGATCAGAACGAGCGCGCTGCCTCCCGAAATGAGGAGCGCCTGCCGCAATGCCGACTCCGCCATGTCGCCCAGGACGAGGGCCAGGACCATGGGGGCGAGCGGGTAATCGAGTTTCTTGAACAGGTATCCGAGAACGCCGAAGATGATCATGTAGTAGATGTCGATCAGCCGGTTGTTCACCGCATAGGCGCCGATCGCGCAAACGTAAACAATGATCGGCATGATGATCGCGAACCGGACCTTGAGGATCGCGGCGAACAGCGGGGCAAACGCCATGACGATAATCAGACCAAGGGTATTCCCGATCCAGCAGCTGCCGATGAAGCCCCACACGAAATCAGCATGTTCCTTGAAGAGCATCGGCCCCGGCACAAGGCCGAAGATCATGAGACCGCCCATGATGACGGCCATGGTCGGGGAGCCGGGGATTCCCAAGGTGATCATGGGGAGAGCCGCCGAGGTACCGGCCCCATGGGCGGCCGCTTCGGGGGCAACGATGCCCTGGGGAGCGCCCTTGCCAAACGCGTCCTTGTCCTTTGCACCCTGCTTTGCAAAACCGTACGCCATGAAGGAAGCGGGGGTCGCGCCGCCGGGCTTCAGTCCCATCCAGCACCCGACGAGCATTCCGAGGATCAGCGACCTCCAGTTCACGAACACTTCGATGACTCCGTTCTTGATGTCCTTTAACGTGATCCTTCCAGCCTTGCCTTCGATCTTCAGACCTTCCTCGACCGTCAGGAAGATTTCCCCAAGGCCGAACAAGCCGATGACCGCTACGATGAAGTTGAACCCGCCCATCAGGTCGATCGACCCGTAGGTCAGGCGCAGCGCCCCGGTAACGGTGTCCATGCCTACGCAGGACAGGAGGAACCCGACAAAGATGGAGACGCAGGTCTTGACCGCGTCCTTGCCGCCCAGCCCGACGAAGGCGCTGAACGTGAGCATCATGACGGAAAAGATTTCCGCGGGGCCGAACCGCAAGGCGAACTCGGAGATGATCGGGGCGAAGAAGCTGAGCATGATGACGCCGAGCACCGCTCCGAAGAAATGCGACACGAAGGACAGCACGAGAGCTCTACCGGGCTCTCCCTTATGCGCCATTGGATATCCGTCGAATGTGGCCGCAACGGACCATGGCTCCCCGGGGATGTTGAAGAGGATGGACGTGATGCTTCCACCGTACAGAGATCCCCAATAAATGCTCGCCAGAAGGATAATGCCCGAGATGGGATCCATCGCGACCGTCAGCGGTATGAGAATGGCCACTCCATTCGCACCGCCCAGCCCGGGGAGAACGCCGACGATGACGCCGAGAGACAGCCCGATCATTGCGACCAGGAAGTTGTACGGCTGGGCCGCGACGCTGATGCCCATCCATAGGTTATGCATGTTCTCTGCCACGTGATCTCCCTCCAATATCAAAATGGAAGCATTACCCCAGCAGTGGAGCGATTACCTCTCCGAGCATCCCTTGCGGCAGCGGGATCAGGAACAACCTGTCGAAAATGACATACAAGATGACAGGGAACAGAATGCCCACGAGCACGCACTTGTAAACTTCGATCTTTCCGACCACCTTCATATAAAACATGATGTAAACCATCGCCGCAATGTGAAGACCGAGAATCGGGATGATCATTACCATGACGGTGGACGGGATCAGGACCCAGAGGATCGGCGTCAGGCCGCCCTCCGGAATCAACGGCTTTCCGGCCCCTTCCGCCTTCAGTTTCTTGAACCCTTTGTAGAAGACGATAGCTGATCCGATCAAGACGCCCAGCGACAGGTAAAACGGCAGGTAACCGGCGCCGGGACCCGTCGTGGGATCGTATCTGAAGCCCAAGCGGAAGGCATCATAGATACAGATGAGACCGATTGCAAACAAAAAAACAGCCATCCAAACGTTGGCCTTGCGCATCTTCCCTCCCCTATCTGAACCGATATTAGAGGCCGCACAAATCGGGGGAGCAGGGAAGGAAAACCCTGCTTCCCCCGTTGCTTGAACGTTAAGCAACCACCATTACTTCAGCAGTTTCCCGGAAGCCATGAGCTCTTTGGTATCTTTTTCCTTCTGCTCCAGCCACTTCACGTATTCCGCACCGGTGAGGAACGCCGGCTTCAGACCCATGTCATCCATGTACTTGTTCCATTCCGGGGTCTCCGCTGACCTTCTTCATGACGTTCACGTAGAAGTCGATCTCTTCCTGCTTGACGCCCGGGGCCATGAAGATTCCGCGGAGCATAAGGTAGGCGATGTCCTTGCCCGTGGCCTCTTTCATCGTGGGAACGTCTTTCCAGGCCGCGCCAGGCATCCTTTCATGGTCGAGCAACGCCAGCGGGCGCAGTCTGCCGGCCTTCATAGTGGCTGACCGCTTCCGCCGGGTTGTTCACCGTGGAATCGACGTGCTTGCCGACGAGCTCGACCGCGACCGCGCCGCCGCCCTTGAACGGGACGTAGTTGAACTTCAGGCCGAACTGCTGCTCGAGGAGGACCGTGATGATCTGGTCTTCCTGCTTCGCGCCGGTGCCGCCCATCGTGAACTTTCCGGGGGTCTTCTTGACCGCGTCGAAATATTCGGGGACGGTCTTGTAGGGGGTCTCGGCATTCACCCAGAGGATGAAATAGTCGAGCGCCAGCCGCGCGACCGGGGTCATGTCCCTCCAGTTGAAGGGGACGCCCGTCGCCAGAGGCGTGGTGAACAGGTTGTCAAGGGTGATGATGATGACGTGCGGGTTGCCCTTCTGTCCCTTCACATACATGAAGCCTTCCGCCCCGGCTCCGGCGGACTTGTTGATGACTACGAAGGGCTTGGGGGACAGTTTGTGCTTGGAGATGATCGGAGAGATGAACCGAGCCATGACGTCCGCGCCGCCGCCGGCACCTGCCGGGATGATGAACTCGACGGGCATCTTCGGCTCCCAGGCTTTCGCAGTGCCGATTGAGGTGATCACCAGTGCCAAAGAACATGCGACAACCATCAAAATCTTTAGCCCTGAAAACCTTTTACTCATGGAAAATACCCCCCATGTGAAAGTTTTTATTGCCGACCTCAAAAGTCACATACAACAGCCTCCTCCCTTCTTCTGAGACATCCCCGAGGCTTGATCGAACAGGCATGCTGTTCGTCTATCCTACCGTCCGGGGTCCGCGCCAGGGCAGACCTCAGGTACAGTGTCCCGGAAGCGTCTCCAAGGGGGATAACCTGGGGGCGCAACCGGGACCGATTTTCTCTCCTGCAAGGATAGACGATTTTCCCAACTTTGCATTCAAATTTTTCGATCCATAAGTGGAGCGAGGGACACAGGTTTTCCCTGTGTCCCTCGTCCGGTACGCAGAACTACGCCTCTCTGGGTCCAAGAACCGGGACTTCGATCGGCTTGCCAGGGGCCTTCACCTTCGCCGTGATGAACGCCTGCATCTTGGCGATGTGCTCTTCGTTCAGGTGGTTGAACCGCTCCTGACCCTTCATGTACTCCTTAACCGGCTTGTACGTCTTGGGGATGTGCGAATAGGTGTACTCGCCGTTCTCCCATTCGTAGTTCGTCCAGAAGCCGGTCTCGACCGCCATCTTGGCGACGCGAATGGTGTCTTTGCAGTCATACAGCCAGCCCTTCGGGCACGGGCAGTGAATGTGGACGAAGGCCGGGCCCTTGTAGTTGAGGCCCTTGCGGCACTTGTTGATCAGGTCGACCGGGTAACCGACCGACGCGGTCGCGACATAGTGCAGTGCAGGGTGGCCGCCGATGAACAGCTGCGGCGCGTCTTTCGGGAACAGCTTCTTGCCTTCGGGGATCATTTTCCCAGGAGGCGTGAAGGTGGTCTTGCCGCCGTACGGGGTCATCGGGGAGGTCTGGATGCCCGTGTTGGCGTAGGACTCGTTGTCGTACATGACGAAGAGGACGTCGTGACCGCGATACATCATGGCGGAAGCCGCCTGAAGCCCGATGTCAATCGCGCCGCCGTCGCCGGCCATGACAACGATGTTGGGCAGTTTGCCCTTGTACTTTCCCTTGCGGATCAGGACGTTGTACGCAGACTCGATACCGGAGGCAACGGCGCCGCCGTTCGTGATCTGGCAGTGCGTCCAGGCATAGGCGAACGGGGTGCACATGTAGGAGCAGTTCGCAACGTACATGCAGCCCGTCGGACCCAGGAAGATCGAATCCTGGCCGGCAGCCTTGGAGACCAGCTTGTAGCAAAGAGCCGGGCCGCAGCCCGCGCAGGTACGGTGACCGGGAACATAGTACTCTTTCTGATCAACACCGCGAAGGTTCTTGATCATCTCGAGTTCTTGAGTCGGAACTTGTGCCATGTTATGTGTCTCCTTTTATTCTTATCGGCAGTGTAATAACTAGATACCGTTGTCGAACCCGCACCAGTACACGTACTGATCGACCTTGCCCTGCTTCGCGTTCTTCTCGAGGATCTTCGCCATGTTGTAGAACTCCTCGAGGGAGATGACTTCGCCGCCCAGGCCGGCCATGAACGAGCACACGGCGGGCTGCTTCGGCGAATCATACAGGGAGGCGCGGACTTCGTGCTGCAGCTCGCCGCCCTTCATCGCGCCGCCGTAGCAAGTCTGCGACTCGATGACGCCAACGGCCTTGAACTTGGAGAGGACTTCGCAAACCTGAGCGGTCGGCCAGGGACGGACGAAGCGGAGCTTCACCATACCGACCTTCGCGCCCTTTTTGCGGAGGTGGTCAACCGCAAACCGGGCCGTACGGCAGTGGGCGCCCATGAGGAAGAACACGAACTCGGCGCCGTCGGTCTTGTACTCTTCGAGCCACACGGAGTAGCTGCGGCCGATGGCCTTGTTGTAGTCGTTGACGGCTTCTTCGATGACTTTCGGGGCGTTCAGGAACGCCTGAGCTCTCTGAAGGTCGATCGCCGGGCCCTGGTCCGGGAAGATCTGGGGACCGTGGTTGGTCGGGTTCTGGGGATTCAGGGCGTGCGGGCAGTTGTACGGCGGCAGGTATTCATCAATCTGCGCCTGGTCCGGAATGCTGACCTTGTTGGGGATGTGGGACACGAAATAGCCGTCCTGCACCTGCCACTGGGGCAGCATGATCTTCGCGTTCTCGCCGGCCTTGTAGTAGATGATGCAGTTGTCCATGCTCTCTTCCGGCGTCTCGGCCCAACCCAGGATCCAGCCCTGGTTGTCGACCGACTTCACGTCGGTGTGCTCGGAACCGAAGTCACCGGGGGGGTCATACGCGCGGTCGGCAACTGCCATCTGGCACGGATAACGACCACCGGAGATCGGGGAATACACTTCCATACCATACGCAAGACCGACGCCCGAGGAGCCGGTGTACGCACGGGCGCCAGCAGCGGACGCGCCCTGGGTGACCGAAACCTGGCCATGCTCGCCTTCGCCGTGCACGAATTCGGCGTCAAGCTCGCCTGCCGCTACCATTCTGGACAGCTCCATCATGATACCGGTGTACGGACGGATCGGGTACGAGGTGATGACCTCAACTCTCGCTAACTTGGCGCCGTTTGCAGTGGCGGCGCAACCAGCCATGTAAGCTTCTTTCGGCATTTGAATTCTCCTCCTCGGAATCTAGTAAGGCTTATCAAGACGGGCGACGCCGCCTTTGAAATTCAGTTCGTTCTCGAGCCGAAGCGCATCCGCCGGGCACTCTTCCACGCAGATCCGGCAGCCTTTGCAATAAATCGCGTCCCACACCATCTTCTCGGACTTCGGATCCAGGTGCCAGCAACCGTCCGGGCAATAGATGAAGCAGTTCAGGCAGGTGGTGCACTTTTCGTGATCGATGACCGGGCGCTCGATCCGCCAGTTGCCGGTCTTCATCATCGGCTGCTCGCCAACGGGGGAGGGAACCACGGCACCGTCAGCGATTTCGAGGTGCTTGGGAATCCGGAACTTTTCGCAATACAGTGGACTCATTTTCTTCTCCTTCCAGCCCTTATAAAGTTTTCACTACGGCGGTCTTGGCGCCTTCTTTCACACCCGCCTTGTTCGCCGCGGAAGCGACGAGGTTATCCAGCGAGAATTTGTCGCAAACCTTGCTCGCCGCGCCAGCCAACGGAGCGGCCAGACCGACTGCGACCGAAACGGCTTCCACGCCGCCTTCAGAACCCATGAAGTCGACGCTCTCGAGGCCGGTGCCGCCCGCGATGCCGGTGGCGTCCACGAGAGTCAGGGAGGACAGAAGGTCCTTGTTCGGGATCAGGGAAAGGATCTCGTCCGCCGACCGCTTGGTGTTGACGACAAGCGCGCCGCCCTTGGGCATCCCGCGAAGGATGTCGATGCCCTTGATGATGGTGTCGTCCATGACGAGGACGAGCTGCGGATGGTCGTTTTCATAGAGGTACCGCATCTCGATCTCTTCGTCGCTGATGCGGTCGTACTTGCGAAGAGGAACCTGCACGCGGTCAGGAAGGTCCGCGTAGTTATCCCAAGCCTGTACGAACTTGCCGCCCTTCGCCGCTGCGTTGGCAAGCACGAGCGACAGGTGTCTTCCTTCCATATCCTGGGTCACGCCACGGCACCAAATCGTTACTTCAAATACGTCTGCCATTGTTTCCTTCCTCCTTCGTTTTTCAACGGATTGATACTAACTGGTCTAACTAAAGCCTGTTTCACCTCCTTTCGCATTGACTCTTACTCTCCTCGCCTACTGCTTACTGCGTCCTGCTCTTTCTCCCCATCATTTCGAACAGGCTGTTCTCTATATCGATCAAGTGCTCGCGCATGGCCTGCGCCGCGCTTTCCGGGTCGCGGGCCTTTATGGCGTCGAGCAACTCCCTGTGGCGCTGGATGGACTTCTCGGGCCTTCCCTCGACCTGGAGAAAGTTGTCGCGGCTCTCCAGGAAGAGGTTCATGTTGTTGTCGACAATCTGGAGGAGAAAACGGTTCCGCGCCGCGCCGGCCAGGAGGTAATGGAAATTCCTGTCGATCTCCGTGCCCAACCCCCCCCGGGCGATCTCCCGCTCCTGGAGGGTCAGGGTTTTCTCCATCATCTTGATTTCATCTTCGGACGCCCGTTCCGCGGCAAGGAAGGCCAGCTGAGGCTCGATCAGCCGGCGCATCTCGAAGAGCTCCCTTTGGCCGTCCTTCTCGGAGCAGATGACGGAGGCCAACGGGTTGACCAACGATTCCACGGGATGTTTTGCGATGTACGTGCCGTTGCCTTGACGGCTTTCAAGAAGGCCCTGGCTTTCCAGAGAACGAATGGCCTCGCGGACGGAAGACCGGCTGACCCGAAACACTTCCGCCAGTTCCCGCTCGACGGGAAGCTGATCACCGGACTTGAATCGGCCCTTGTCGATCATGTCTTTGATCTTTGCAACGATTTCCTCATACACTCTCGTTTTCTTGACTGGCTTGAACAGCCTTAACGTCTTCTTCACTCGAGCTCCTCGCCTAAGAGGGCTCTAGCGTTTCATGACGCGGGACTTGTTCATCAAACCGGTCCCCGCCTGGTCGACTGCCAGCTCGAAATGCCCCGAGGCAATCGTCAACTGGGAGAAATCGGGCTTCTCCTCCTTGCAGAGCGCCTCATCCACGACCGCCAGCACGGCCTTCTTGCACAGGGTCTCGATGTCGGCGCCCGTCCACCCGTCGGTCTTGCCGGCAAGTGCGTCGATGTCCACCTCGGTGCGGAACGGCAGGCTCTGCAGAAACATCTGCAGGATTTCCACCCGTTCTTCCTTCGAGGGAAACGGGAACTCGATGATGGAATCGAAGCGGCCCGCCCGAAGCAGGGCCGGCTCCATCAGATCGATCCGGTTGGTGGCGGCGAGGATCATGACTCCCAGGGAGCTCTGCAGACCGTCGAGCTCGCGGAACAGCTGGCTGACGATCCTCTGCGAGATCTGGCCGGAATCCTCCGCCGTGCGGACCGGCGCCAGCGTCTCGATCTCGTCGAAGAACAGGATGCACGGCGAGGCCTGCTTCGCCCGCTTGAACACTTCCCGCAGCCCCTTTTCCGATTCCCCGACCCACTTCGACAACAGGGTGGGGGGGTCGACGGTGAACAGGGTCATTCCCATCTCTCCCGCGATGGCCTTGGCCATCATGGTCTTGCCGGTCCCGGAGGGCCCGGAGAAGATCACGCCGCGGGGGGGGGTCAGGCGGGAATTGGCGAAAAGAGACTGGCTCCGCAAGGGAAACCGCATCATGGACAGGAGGTTCTTCTTGATTTCGTGCAACCCGCCGATGTCCTTGAAGAAGGTGTTCGGCCGCTCGCTCATGAACTCGCGGGTCGAAGTGGGCTCGACCTCCTTGTAGGCGGTCATGAAATCTTCGGCGGTTACGGTGACTTCCCCGCCTTCCAGGGAGGGCTTCGCATCCACCTCGAACTTGACCGACGGCATGATGCGGCGCAACGCCGCCATGCCCGCCTCGGTGCAGAGCGCCTGGATATCGGCGCCGACGTATCCGTGGGTGATCTCGGCCAGGCGCACCAGGTCGACATCTTCCGCCAGCGGCATCTTGCGGGAGTGGATCTTCAGGATCGCGAGACGTTCATGCCGCTTCGGCACGCCGATCGTGATTTCACGGTCGAAGCGCCCGGGGCGCCGCAAGGCGAAGTCGACGAGTTCCGGCATGTTGGTCGCGCCGATGATGACGATTTCCCCGCGGCCCACGAGGCCGTCCATCAACGCCAGGAGCTGCGCCACGACGCGTTTTTCCACGTCGCCCACGACGGTCGCCCGTTTCGGGGCGAGCGCGTCCATTTCGTCGAAGAAGATGATGGCGGGAGCGTTCTTCCGGGCTTCCTCGAAAACCGCCCTCAGCTTGGCCTCGCTCTCCCCGTAGAACTTGTGGATGAGCTCGGGGCCGTTCACGTGGAGGAAGTGGGCCCGGACCTCGTTGGAGATGGCGCGGGCGATGAGGGTCTTGCCGGTTCCCGGGGGACCCGAGAGAAGGACTCCCTTGGGGGGATCGATCCCCAGCTGGGCGAACAGCTCGGGGAACTTCAGGGGAAGCTCGATCATCTCCCGGACGTGGCCGAGCTCTTTTTCCAGCCCGCCGATGTCCTCGTAGGAGGTCCGCGTCGCCTTCTCGGAGGCGAAATCGGAACCGCGGAAGGAGATTTCCGTATGGGCCGTGACCCGGATGGCGCCCCGGGGGCTTGCGCCCTCCACCATGTAGAACACCGGCTTGGTGCCGAACATGGTGATCTGGATGCGGTCGCCGATGACCACGTGGAGGCCCGACAGGAGCTGACGTATATGAGGGATCTCCTGGTCCTTCGGAAGCACGCTGCGGATATCGACCGGGGACAGGATGATGCTATCGGCCTGCTTATAGGGGACCTTCTGGACGGTGCATTCCTCGTCGACCGAGATCTGCGCGTTGTCGCGCGTGATGCCGTCGATGAGCACGAGCCCCTGGCCGCAGTACTGCTGGGGGGCGTGCGCCGCGCGGGCGACCGTGGAGCGGCGTCCGGTGACGAGGAGAGCGTCGCCGGGAATCGCGTGCAGCCGGTCCAGATCATCCGGATCCAGACGGGCCAAGCCCTTGCCTTCATCCTCGATAAACGCTCTAGTAACTTTCAGGGAAAAATCATCTGGGGATTTCGCCACTGTCGGTCGCCTCGCCGTGGGATGTATGGTGCCGGGCAACTTGTATACAGAATACAAACTGATGGTCAGACCAAAATATAGTAAAACGCCGGCGGCCTGTCAAGGGGAAATTGGACGGGGCAAGAATGGATAATGTTTCCGATTAGTTAACCGCTTTGCCGCTGTATGTACCCCGCCCTCTCCGTGGATCCTTTTGCGATCTCGACGGGAGGGCGGGGCGCATCGTGCACGAAACGAACGCGTAAATCGCGGTTCCTATCAGCTCGGTCCCCCGCAGTGGTGCACGAGGACGGGGTACTTCGACTTCGCCAGGACCTTGGTCGCCAGGGTGCCGAACAGCGCCCCGAACATCCCGGGATTGCCGTGGGTCGAAATGAAGATCATGTCGCACTTCTTGTCGGCGGCCACCTTCAGGATGCCGTCCACCATGTCCTCGCCGGGAACGTGCTCCACATCGCAGGGCACGCCCATGCTGTCGCACATCTTCTTCGCGACCGCGAGGGACCGGGCCGCCTCGTCCTTCTTCTCCGCGTCCGCGCCGAACATGGCCGCCTTCGCCGCCTCGACGTCCGAAATCGAGGTCATCTCCTTCATGTCGTGGAGCTTCAGGATTTCCTGGGAGGAGAGTTTCCCCGTCACGCATACCGCCGTGACCTTGGCTCCCAGCTGTTTCGCGATCTGCACGCCGTGGCAAACCCCGAACTTGCACTTTCCCAATCCATCCGTGGGCAACAAGATGTTCTTGTACATGAGACCTCCTTGATATTCCGCTGGCCAAACCCGGAACATTCATTATTCGGTTCACACCCCCGGGGCTGTCAAGCGCAAATCCCCATCGGGCGCCGCCAGCCGTGAAAAAAAAGGGGTTGCGGGAACCGACGCCCGCAACCCCCGGGAGGACATGGTCGGGATGACTGGATTTGAACCAGCGACCCCCTGGTCCCGAACCAGGTGCTCTACCAGGCTGAGCCACATCCCGACGCGAAAGGCGACTATCGTATCAACGGCATCGCCGGGTCGTCAATAGGGAGATTCCCGCCCCCCCGTCAAAGCCCCATCGGCTCGCCGCAAACGATCACGGTGATATCCGAGTTCGGCGGTTTCCGCTCGATGATCGAATAGACGCGGCAGATGCGCTGGGGGGAGCTGCAATCCTCGCAGAACCCGGTGACCGCGCAGGGCGTGG
Organism: uncultured bacterium; assembly: GCA_963741515.1. Lineage (GTDB taxonomy): Bacteria > Desulfobacterota > Deferrimicrobia > Deferrimicrobiales > Deferrimicrobiaceae > UBA2219. The sequence goes on along the minus strand of CAVUIA010000002.1, from coordinate 1,016,208 downwards.
AAAGCTGCAGGCGCCTGGCGTTCCGGGGAGCTGCCATCGTCTTGATCCGCCCCATCCCCTCCGTCACGTCGGCCACGATCTTGTTCGCCCCCGCCACCACCACGATCTTCTTCGGCCCGAAGGTCATCGCGTTCGTCCGGTTCCCGTTCATGTCGAGGTTGACGAGGCATCCGGTCAGCGTGACCGCGTTGGTCCCGGAGAGGAAGAGGTCGCAGGTGAGCTGGCCCAGCCGCGCGGCGGCCTTTTCCCCGGGAGGGACCCGGCCGTGGTCCAGCAGCCGTTTCCCCGTCCCCGCGAGAGCTTCGTGGATCCCCATCTCCGTGATGGACATCGAGCCGCCGAAGCCGATGGAGGCGGCCTTTTCACATTCCGACAGCAGGCGGGACCGGACGGACTCCTTGTCCGGGAGGAAGACGGCGTCGAAACCGTTCTTCCGCAAGGATTCCACGCACCGCTTTCCCCGCTGCGCAAGATGCCACAACCCGATCTCCAGGCGGTCCACGGCGTGCCTCCCTTCCCGGGCGTCCGCCCGTCAGGCTTTCAGGCCGACGGCCGAGCGGATGTTCCCCCGCATGCGGCCGATCGTCCCCTTGTAGTCCGGCGTCCCGAAGATCCCCGAGCCCGAGACGAACACGTTCGCTCCGGCGGCGGCCACCTCTCCGACGTTGTCGGCCTTGATCCCGCCGTCCACCTGGATGTCCACGTCCAGATTCGCCCGCCGGATCTGCGACCGGAGCAGCTCGATCTTCCCCAGGGAGGCGGGAAGGAAGGCCTGCCCCCCGAAGCCGGGGTTGACGCTCATGATCAGGACCATGTCCACATCCTGGAGGACCCATTCGACGGCGGAAAGCGAGGTGCCCGGGTTGAGCGCCACGCCCGCCTTCCTGCCCAGCTCGCGGATCCGGGCCACGGCCCGCTGGAGGTGGGGGGTGGCCTCCGGGTGAACCGTGATGATGTCGGCCCCCGCCCCGGAGAACGCTTCGAGGTACCGTTCGGGCTCGATGATCATCAGGTGGACGTCCAGCGGTATCGAGGCGTATTTTTTTATCGCGGCGACCACGAAGGGGCCGATCGTGATGTTGGGGACGAACCGGCCGTCCATGACATCCACGTGGAGCAGGTCGGCGCCCGCCTCCTCGATGGCCCGCACCTCCTCGGCCAACCTGCCGAAGTCGGCGGACAGCAGCGACGGCGCGATGTAATAATCCATGGCGTTCCCCTTTTCCCGGTATCCTACCGTAGAACCGCAACGGACGTTGATGAGTTCTGTCCGCAGTTGGGGACAGTCATGCGGACCGCTCATGTCTGTCCCTAAACTGCGGCAGAACTCATCAACGTCCCGGATCTGTGGTATCGGGTCCGCGGTTTTCCTTATCAACGCCGCAAAAAAAGCATCCGTGCCATGCGTTTGCGGATAAAGGCGGAGGAAGCCGTCCGCCGTCCACGCGTCCGCGGGGCCTGGCCAATCGGCGGGGGGACCCGCAAGCGCCGCATCCGGCCTCGAGGAAAGGAAATCGCGGACCACGTCCTCGTCCTCTTCCCGCAAGGGGGAACAGGTGCAGTACAGAAGCGTCCCGCCGGGCCGCACCGCCTCCCACGCATTGCGGAGGATCGACGCCTGTATCCGCGCCATCCCCTCCGGCCCTTCCGGGCGGAACCGCCATTTCGCGTCCGGGTTCCGCCGGATCACCCCCATCCCCGTGCAGGGCGCGTCCACCAGCACCTTGTCGTACGCCCAGCGGGAGGACGGCAGCGGGGCCCGGGAGAAATCGTTCAACGCGGTGTCTATGCCCGGCGCCGCCGTCCGCGCCACCGTCTCGCGGAGCATGCGGATGCGGGGGGCGGACACGTCCGCCGCGGTGATCGTCGCCTTTCCCCCCGACAGAGCGGCGAGGTGGGTCGTCTTCCCTCCTGGCGCCGCGCAGGTATCCAGGATCCGGTCTCCCGGGGCCGGGGAAAGGAGCGGGGCGATGAGCTGGGCCCCTTCGTCCATCACGAGGTAGGCGCCCTGCTGGAAAGCGGGGTCCGCATGCACCGCCGGAGGTTTCCCGAGGACGATCCCCTCCGGGGCGAATCGGCAGGGCGAGGGTTCCATCCCCTCGGTGTCGAGCCGCGGCAGCAAACCGGCGGCCGTCGATCGGAACGGGTTGGCCCGCACGCAGAACGGCGGTTTTTCCAGGCACGCCAGGAGGAACGCCCGCGCTTCCTCCTCTCCCATCGTCCGCCCCAGCGCCTCGAAGAGGTCCTGGGGCGCGGACAGCTCCGCCGTCGTCACGCGAGGGATCTCCCGGCCGCGGGACGGTCGGGACTTTCCCCGAACGGATGATTCCCCGGAGCACCGCGTTCACGAAGCCCGCCGCGCCCGCCGCCGCGCGCGGCCTTGACCGCCGCCACCGTCTCGTTCAGCGCCGCCCGGTCGGGGATGCGCGTGTAGAAGAGCTGGTACGCCCCCACCCGCAGGGCGTTCCGCACGTACGCGTCGGTCTTCTCGAGAGGCCGGGAGAGGAACGGAAGGAGGGCGAAATCGATCGCGCCGCGGCGCCGCAAGGTGCCCATCACGATCTCGGTCACCAGCCCGCGGTCCCGGGGATCCGGGAAGGTCCCCTCGCGGAGAGCGCGGTCCAGCACGATATCGGCGAAGGCCTCGTCCCGGTCCACCCGGGCGAGGACCGAGATCGCCGCGTCCCTTACGATAGCCGGTCCCCTTTCCCCAGGCGCCGGCCTTGCGCGTACGCCCAGGCGTCCATGACCTTTCCCCCCTCGGGCTGGACGGACAGCAGCCGAAGGATACCTGCGCCGCACGCCACGGAGACCCCGTCGCGCCCGGCGGCGACCACTTCGCCGGGCTCCCCGGCCGAGCCGGGGCTTTCCGGCGCGACGGCCGAAGAGAGGATCTTGATCGTCCTGCCGCCGTGAACCGCGGTTGCGGACGGCCACGGCGTCATCCCGCGGACGAGGTCCCGGATCTCCGGCGCCGTCCTGACCCAGGCGATCCTCCCGTCCTCCTTCTTCAGCATCGGGGCGTACGTCGCCAGGGCGCCGTCCTGGGGGATTTCCGCGAGCGTGCCGTCGCGCAGGCGCTTGAGCGCCTCGGCCAGCGCCTCCGCGCCGAGCATCGACAGCTTCCCGAACATCGATTCCGCGGTGTCCTCATCGCCGATGGGCATCTTCCGGACGTGGAGGATCGGACCCGTGTCCATCCCTTCGTCCATCTTCATGATCGTGACCCCCGTCTCCGTTTCGCCGCGCGCCACCGCCCAGTTGATCGGGGCCGCCCCGCGGTACTTCGGAAGGAGGGAGGCATGGACGTTGACGCACATCGTCCGCGGGATGTCGAGGACCGACTTCGGGAGGATGTGGCCGTACGCGACGACCACGATCAGGTCGGGCGCCTCGGCGGCAACTCGCGCCACGGCATCGGGTTGGCGGGCTTTTCCCGGCTGGAATACGGGGATGCCGAGCCTGGCCGCCTCGACCTTCACCGGGGGAGGGGCCACGACCTGCCCGCGTCCCGCCGGACGGTCGGGGTTGCACAGCACCAGCGTCACGTTCTCCGTCGCCGAAAGCGCGGCGAGCGACGGGACGGCAAACGCCGGCGTCCCCATGAACACCGTGCGCAATGGAGCCGCTCCGACGCCGGGGAACCCGGAACTCACGTGGCGGAAGCCGGCGGGGCAGGGATCGGGACAGGGATCCGGTCGATGAACAGGATGCCGTCCAGGTGATCGATCTCGTGCTGCAGGGCGCGGGAGAGGATTCCGCCCGCCCGCAGCGTCACCGGCTCGCCGTTCCCGTCCAGCCCGGACACGACAACGCCTTCCGAACGGGCAACCTCCCCCTGGACGCCGGGGACGCTGAGGCATCCTTCCATGCACACCGCCACCGGGCCTTCCCGGCCGATGATCTCGGGGTTGACGAGCGCGATCGGGGCGGCCGTCTCGTCGGCGGGGGAAACATCGAGCACGATGACCCGCTTGGCGACGCCCACCTGGGTCGCAGCCAGCCCGATGCCGTCGGACTCGTACATGGTATCGAACATGTCCTGGATGAGTTCCTTTACCCGTTCATCTACTTTCGTAACCCGGGATGCGCGTTCGGGCAAGGAACGGGTCCGGAAATACGAGGATGTCCCTAACCATCGACGGCAACCTTCCCCGGCGGATAGCACCGGACCATGTTCTTCCCGCTCTCCTTCCCCCAGTACAATGCGCGGTCGGCGTATTCCAGGAGCAGCCGCTCGGGGCTTTCCTCCCCCGGGAAGTACGGACGATACCCCCCAGGTGGCCGTCACGCGGACGGGCGCATGCGCGCCGTCGAACACGTTTTCGGAAATCCTGCGGTGCACGCGCCAAGCCGCCCGGACCGCCTGGGACGCGTCCGCTCCCACCAGCAGCCACACGAACTGATCTCCCCCAAGGCGGGCCACGGTGTCGCAGCGTCGCTTCCCGCCTTTCAGTATCCTGCCGAATTGCCGGATCACGTTGTCTCCCACCGGGAAGCCGTACATCTCGTTGACGCCCCGGATATCGTCTATATCCGTTACGATGCAGGACAACGGACGCCCGATTCTGCGGGCCATCTCGACGTTCCGTTCGAGCTCTTCCGTGAAATGACGCCGGTTGGGGAGCCCCGTCAGCTCGTCCACCAGCGAATTCCCCCGGAGTTCCCTGTTGTCCTCGAGGGCGTTCCGGTACATGTCTCCGAGGACATGAAGCGGCCTCGCCCGCTCCAGGATATCGGCGGCCGCCAGGTCCGCGGAAAAAACCTGGTCCGCCCCGGCCTCCCGGAACCTGCGTTCCCAGCGCAGGGCGTTCTTTCCCCCGACCAGGAAGACCGGCACTCCCTTTCCACCCTCTCCTTCCCGGAACCGGCGGAGGATCTCCTCTTCCGCGTCGATCTCGCCGTATTCCCCCAGGAAGACGGCCGCGAGGTCTTCCCCCGCCGCCCGGGCGTCGAAGAGCGCTTCCCACGACCCGGAGCGCTCCACGAAGTATCCGCGGGAGACAAGCCCCTCCGCAAGGAATTTCAGCACAGGCCAGACCGGGCGGGCGACCAGGACGGATCTCACCACGGAAGCATTGCCATCATCCGATCTCTCTCGTCCAGTCGCGCAGGACGTTCGCGTTGCGCAACGCCACTCCCGCGACGTGCCCGAAAGCGGTCAGCATCTCGAGGTCTTCTTCCAGAAAGCCGTTCACCTGGTGGTGGTCGAGGTTGATCACCCCCATCACCTCGGACCCCCACTTGATCGGCACGGCCATTTCGCACATCACCTTGGGGCTCACCTCGAAGTACCGGGGATCTTCCCGGACGTCCGAAACCAGCAGAGGAACGCCCTCTTTCGCCACCCACCCCGTGACTCCCTCGCCGATCCCCAGCCGGATGGCGTTCTTCACGCCGCCGCCCAGTCCCTGTTCCGCCTCGATGTGGAGCGTCCCGGAGGTGTGGTTTACCCGGATGATCGAACCGGAGGAGGCCCCCAACAGCCCCGTAGCGCGATCGACGATCAACTGGAACAGGACGGCCGGATCGGATTCCTCGTTCAAGGCCTTGCTGATGTCGAAGATGGCCGAAAGCTTCCGGGCCTTCTTGTCCAGCCGGGCGACCAGGGCCGCGTTCCCCAGCGCGACCGACGCGAAATTCGCCATCACGGTAAGGAGTTTCAGGTCCTCGTCCTCGAGGTCCCGCCGGTCCAGGGGAGTCGCCGCGATGATCAACCCGATGGTCGAAGAGGCGCTCTTCACCGGCGCGGCAATGAATCCCTTCACGTCGAGGCGGCGCATCAGCCGCAGAAGGCTGCGGTCGATCCCCGGGCGCCCCTCGGAGATGATGATCCCCTCCCCGCTGGAAAGGATCGGCTGGACGACCCTGCGGAACAGTTCGTGGCGGAACTTCTCGAACATCTTTCCCCTCGGGATCCCCGCCGCCGACCGGATCTCGGGATGCTCCTCCCCCGGCACCGAGAGGAGCAGGAGGCAGCGCTCGACGCGCAGGATCGAGGCGGAGGCGGACGTGATGAGATCGAAGCTGCGCTGGACGTCCTCCGCCGGCCTGCTCAGCGCCTGGGAAATCTCGTACAGGCCGGACGTCAGGGCGGCCGCGTACGACACGTCCCACGTCTCGACGCCGGATCTCCGTTCGCCGCGCAGCGCCTCGAAAAGGACCTTGAGGATGCTCATCCGGCCCCCAGCAGCTTCCGGACCGTCTCCTTGAGCTCCGTGGGGTCGTGGGATTTCACGATGTAGGCGTCGGAGGCCCACGTGTTGAAGTCCTGCTTGAACTCGCCGAACGCGGACACCAGGATGACGGGGATCGTCGTGTTTTTCTCGCGGATCCGACGCAGCACCTCGATGCCGTCGATGCCCGGCATCTTGATATCGAGGGTCACCAGGTCCGGACGGAACGCTTCGAGGCGGCGAATCGCCTCCCGCCCGTCCGCGGCGAGGTCGACCTCGTATCCCTCGTCGGCGAGTTCGGCGCGGTACAGCTCGCGGATGCTCTCTTCGTCATCGATCACCAGGATTTTTTTCATGGAGCCCCTCCTTCGGCACGGTTACCCCTTCCCCCCACCGGGGGAGCACGCCCGCGTCGATACCGATGCGGGAGAGCGCCCGGGCGGCGACGAAATCGACCAGGTCGGACACGGATTCCGGCCGGTGGTAGAACCCCGGGCAGGCGGGAAGAACGTCCGCCCCCGCGCGTGCGAGGGCCAGCATGTTTTCGAGGTGCAGGACGGAGAGAGGAGTTTCGCGGACCACCAGGACTAGCGGCCGGCGCTCCTTGAGGACCACGTCGGCGCAGCGGGTCAACACCGACGACGAGACCCCGGATGCGATCCTGCCGACGGTTCCCATGGAACATGGGGCGACGATCATCGCGTCGGGAGGGTTGGATCCGGAGGCGAACGGGATACGGAAATCGTCCTCGGCGTACAGCCGGAACGGCCGGGGACCGGAGACCAGGCGCGCAAGCCACTCCCGCCTCTCGTCGAGCGCGCCGGGAACCTTGCCGTCCCCCACCTCGGCGGACAGGATCTCCCACGCCGTCGGGGTGACCAGGAGGTGCAGGTCCACCCCCTGCGCCAGGAGCAACGAGGCGCATCGCACCCCGTAGACGGCGCCGCTCGCACCCGATATCCCCAGCAATACCCTCATGGACCGCCCCGCGTCACGAGGTCCAGGTAGGTGAAAAGGCAATACGCGATGCTCACAATTCCGTTCAGGTTGAAAAACGCCATGTCCAGCCGGGAGAGATCGTCCTCCCGGACGATCGAATGCTCGTACGCCAGCACGGCGAAGCACAGGAAAAGGCCGAAGAGGTACCAGGCGCCGAGCCCAAACAAATGATACCCCAGCAGCAGCAGTGCCGCCATCGCCAAATGGAACGCCCGCGCGACCCACAGGGAGCCCCCGACGCCAAGGTGCCGGGGGATGGAGTGGAGACCCGTGTCCCGGTCGAACTCGATGTCCTGCAGGGCGTACAGGACGTCGAAACCGGCCGTCCAGAACATGACGGCGAAGCAGATCGAAAGGATCCTCGCGTCGACCCCTCCGGTGACCGCGATCCAGGCCGCCAGCGGGGCGGCCCCGAGGCACGCGCCCAGGACCAGGTGGGAGGCCCAGGTGAACCGCTTCATGAACGAGTAGGAGAAGAGGAGCAGCAGCAGGACGGGGGAAAGCTTCAGGCAGAGGGAGTTGAGCATCCCCGCCGACAGCACGAGCAGGAGGGCGGACACCAGGACGAGACCTCCGGCCGTGCCCCTGCTCACCTTCCCCGCCGGGATCGCGCGGTCTTTCGTCCGGGGATTCCTCGCGTCGATGGCGGCATCCGCAAGCCGGTTGAATCCCATCGCGGCGCTGCGCGCGCCGACCATCGCCAGGAGGATGAAGAAGACGGTCCGGGCAGGGGGGAGCGCGTACCCGGCCCCCGTCTCCCGCGCGGCCAGGAACATCCCGACGAGGGCGAACGGGAGCGCGAAGACGGTGTGCGCCACCTTGATCATCTCCAGGTACACGCCGATCCGGCGGAGCATGTCAGGCCCTTGACCCATCATCGCGGTCAAAATCGGAAGTGTTTTCGTACGTACTGGGCGAGGGACACTCTTCCCCTTCGCCCGTTATCGATACACCGAAGAGTGTCCCTCGAAAGCACCTGCCCTGACATCGGTAGCTTTTCCGTACGTACCTTTCATTGAGAAGTTCCCCCCTGTGGCTTGTGTCTTGGTGGCTTGTGTCCCGGGGGCTTGTGTCTCTGTGGCATATGTCGTGGCTGTGGCCTGTGGGGGTAGCTCTGGGTGTGTCGGCCGGAAGGGCCGCCCCGAGCGCGGGACCTCCACTGAGGGGGCGTGTTTTCCGAGCGGAGGCAGGGAGGCCGGGAGCGAGGAAAACCCGCAGGCGCCGCGAGCCATGGAGGGCGAGCAAGCCGTCCCCGAAGGGGAGGTACCCGCGCGAGGGAAGCAGCCCTTCCGGGATCAGAAGCCGTACTCCTTCCACCGCCGGGTGACGAGCCCCATGATCTCCTCCGGCATGACGATGTCCTCGGGCCATTCGCGGGCGAACCCTTCCGAGGCCCATTTCCGGGTCGCGTCGATCCCCATCTTCGAGCCGTAGTGCGGTACGGGAGAGGCGTGCTCCAGGGCGTCCACGGGGCCTTCCACCAGCATCGTGTCCCGGCGGGGATCCACGTTGTTCCCGATCCGCCACATCACCTCGGAGAGGTTCTGGATGTCCACGTCCGCATCGAACACGACCACGAATTTCGAGAACATGAGCAGACCGAGCCCCCAGACGGCGCTCATCACCTTGCGGGCGTGCCCGGGGTACCGCTTGTCGATGGAGAACAGGGCGAAGTTATGGAATATCCCCTCGATCGGCAGATTCATGTCCACGACCTCGGGGACGATCTTCTGGAGCATCGGGAGGAAGATCCGCTCGGTGGCTTTCCCCATGAAGACGTCCTCCATCGGCGGCTTGCCGACGATGGTGGCGGGATAGACCGGGTTCTTCCTGCGGGTGACGCACGTCAGGTGGAAGACCGGGTACTTGTCGGCCAGGGAGTAATACCCGGTGTGGTCTCCGAACGGCCCCTCGGTCCTCAGCTCGTCGGGGTCCACATATCCCTCGAGAATCACCTCGGCGTGGGCGGGAACCTCGATGTCGGAGGTGACGCACCGGACCATCTCGACCGGCTCCTTCCGCAGGAACCCCGAGAACATCATCTCGTCGACATCCTCGGGGAGCGGCGCGGAGGCCGAATAGATCGTTGCGGGATCGCCGCCCAGAGCGACCGCGACGGGCATCCGCTCCCGCTTCCGGCGGAAAGCCCGGTAGTGCTGCGCCCCGCCCTTGTGGATATGCCAGTGCATCCCGGTCGTCGTCTCGTCGTAGACGTGCATCCGGTACATCCCGACGTTGCGGCGCCCCGTTCCCGGGTTCTTCGTGAACACCAGAGGCAGCGTGATGAACGGGCCCCCGTCCCCCGGCCAGGTCTTCACGACGGGAAGGAACGAGAGCGACGGCCGCTCCCGCTCCACCACCTCCTGGCAGGGTCCGGAAGAGACGACCTTCGGGATGAATTCCGCCAGCCGCGCCAGCCGGGGAAGCATCTTGAGCTTCTCGAGGAAGTTGGTCGGAATTTCCGGCTCCATGATCTCACGGACGCGCGCGGCGATGTCGTCGAGCCGCTCGACGCCCAGCGCGAAGCACATCCGCTCCATCGTCCCGAAGAGGTTCATGGCGAGGGGGACTTCGGAGCCCTTCACGTTGGTGAACAGCAGCGCCGGGCCGCCGGATTTGACCGCCCGGTCGGCGATTTCCGCCGCTTCGAGCTCCGTCGATACCGCGGCGGTGATCTTCTTGAGTTCGCCTCGCCCCTCGAGGGCGGCGAGGAACGAAGGCAGGTCGCGGAACGCCATCGGAATCCCTCGGGAAAGCGCGTGATGGAAAATCATATCATACGGGGAAAGGACCGCATCGAACGCCGGGGCGCCGGGCCCCTCCGGAAAAGGATATAATTTACGTCATTCCACGGCAAAGCCCTCACTGGAAGGAATGTCCGGATTGAAGGAAACATCGAGGCTGTTTAAAGCGCTTTCCGACGAAACGCGGCTGCGGATACTGAAAATGCTCGAGATCCGGCCCCTCTGCGTATGCGAGATCCAATACGCGCTCAAAGGTTCCCAGCCCAACGTTTCCCACCACCTGAAGACGCTTTCCGAGGCGGGTCTCGTGGACCACCGGCGCGACGGCCTCTGGGTCGCCTACCGGCTCGCGGACAATCCCGAATCCCCGCTGCACGCGACGATGTTGGCGCTCGTCCGCCGCTTGTTGAAGGAGGACAGCCGGGTGACCGGAGACCAGGCCGTCATCAAGGGCATCGACCGGGTCAGCGTTTCCCTGAAGAAATGATTCAGCCCCGCGGGCGCAGGAGCACCCGCGTCGCCCCCCATCCCCCCTCCCCCGGGGAGGCATCGGAGAACGCCGCGACCAGGGGGTGACGGGACAGGACGGTCCGTATGGCCGCCCGCTGGACGCCCTTCCCTTTCCCGTGGATGAGCCGCACCTCCGTGTATCCCTTTTCGGCCGCCGCCTCGAGATATTCTTCCACGACCGACACGACGTCGCGGGGGGAGAAGGTGTGGAGGTCGATGCTGTCCTCCACCGGAACGAGATGCGGCAGGTCTTCGGGCGGGAAGTTCTCTTCGGTCATGGCTCAGGAGGACGGGGCGACGACGGCCGTCTCCCGCAACGCGGGAGCGGTTTCGGGCCCCAGGAGCAGCGAGGTGCTGTTGCTCCGGGCGATATCCCGCAGCTCCTCGAACGGGATCCTCGCGAAGGAAGCGACGATCCCCGGATCGAACCGGGTCCCGACCCCGTCCAAAAGATTCTTCACGGCCTCGGCGTGGGAGCAGGCGGTGTGGTACGACCGGTCCGTGGTCAGGGCGTCGTACACGTCGATCACGGCGAACATGCGCGCTCCGAGGGGGATGCTTTCCCCCTTGAGCCCCCGCGGGTATCCCGTACCGTCGTACCGTTCATGGTGTGAAAGGACGATGTCGGCCGGCTCGCGAAGGAAATCGATCTTCCTCAGGATGCCCGCCCCGACCATGGGGTGCGTCCGCATCACCCTCCACTCGTCGTCGCTCAACGGGCCCGGCTTCAGGAGCACCTCGTCGGGGATGCCGATCTTCCCGATGTCGTGGAGCAGGGCGCCTCGCCAGACGACATCCAGCTCCTTCCCGTCTTTCATGCTCATCTGCTTCGCAAGCCGCAACGCGTAGTCCGCCACCCGTTGCGAGTGAACGCCGGTATTGTGCTCCCGCACATCGAGGGAGGAAGCCAGGGCCATGAGCGTGTTGTCGTTGGCCGTCTCGATGTCCTGCATGTATTTCTTCTGCTGCTCGAAGAAACTCGCGGCGAGCGCGCCCACCAGCCAGAAGATCCCCATCTCGCCGATCCGCCCCGCCTGGTCGGCAATATCCGTCGGCCAGGGGCTTCCCACCAGCCCGAGGCACGCGACCATGGCGACCGCCGTTCCGACCGCGGCGCCCCGGGCGCCGAACCATGACGCGCAAAGGAGAATCGGCATGAGGTACAGCTTGCGGAGAAGCTCCTGGGAGTTGGCCCATTGGGGGGACCGTTCGGGTATGGCGACCAGCACGATCGTGATCGATGCCATCAAGAGGGCCACCGTCAGGGATCGCGCCAGCGTCCCAGAGAACCCGAAGATGGTTTCGTCCCGCCGAACTCCACGCATGGGTGCCATATTACCGCATTGGACCCCCGCTTTTTAAAAAAAACGCGATTTTGGAATTCCCGTCCTTCAGGGCGACCCGTCTTCCATGAAACGCCACAGGGCCGCGGCCGCGGCTCCCGCGCCGAATCCCGCCAGATTCCCCGCGAGAGAATACGGGGCGGGGTTCAAAATGTCCGACAACGGCCCCCAGCTCCACAGGAACAACGCCACCGCCCAGGCGCAGGCGAACAGGTAGGCCGGGACGGAAACGACCTTTCCCCCGCCGTACATGGAAATCGGCACCTCCGGGAAGAAAACGAGGTAGGCCCCCAGCACCCCGGCGACCGCGCCGGCGGACCCGAGTGCGGCGGGCGCTCCCGCTTTCCCCCAAACGACGTGTGCGGCGGCGGCGAACGCCCCGCACGCGAGATAGAAGACGAGGAACCGCGCGCGCCCCAACCGGTCTTCCACGTTATCCCCAAGGACGAAGAGGAACAGGCAGCCCGCCGCGAGCGGAACGATCCCGCCGTGGAAAAACGGGGCCAGCCAGGGGGCGAATGCCGGCACGTTGCCGAACCCGGCGCCGGACGGCAGCGCGAGGCGTGCGGATAATCCGTCTATCCCGCCGACCCCGATCATGCCGAACAGGTGGAAGGCAACCATCAGGCCGAGAAGCCCCCAGGTGACGACGGGAGGAGCGGCCGGAGCCTCGCCCGCATCCGCAAGGGGTACCACCACCGGAAGCCCCGGCGCGCCGACATCCCCCCGGATCTCCCGGTCGGGGCCATACTGCAGCTCGAGGCGACGCCGCATCTCGGCCGCCATCGACACCCCGAGGGCGCCGTAAAGGGCGGCGTTCTTTCGATGGATCCCGAACCCGCTGGCCAGGTCCCCGACGGCATCGCGCGGGACGAGCAGCCCGCCGCACCCCCCGCACCGAAAAACGGGGACGCCGGTGTTCTGGAAATCGAATACGGAGAGAGGCCGGGAACAACGGGGACAGGAAAGGGAGGGGGCCTTCTTCCACGCGCGGGCCAACCGCGCGGAAACCCCCTCTTTCCCGGACGGGAAAGCTTGCTCCCCCGCCGGGGACTCCGCGACTCCCGGGAACCGTCCCTCGGTCAGCTCCCGGATCTCCCCGGGGTCGAACCAGGCGGCCCCGCAGGAGAGACACCGGTCGATCCGGTCCCCGCCGGAACCCGCGGGCCGCATCGAATCGATCTTGCAGAAAGGGCACCTCATCTAATCTATTATCGGTATACAGGCCGGGAAATCTATAGGGCGGTGAATATGGAAATCGTGAAAATTGTGCTCGCATGGTCCGCCTTCGCCGCCTTCCATAGCCTGACCGTTTCCGAGGGGTATGAGCGGTTGGCGCGGCGGGCGATGGGAGAGCGGTCGTTCGAGGCGTTCCACCGGCTCCTTTTCACGACATACTCGGCCGCAGCCACCGCCGCCACGCTGCTCTATGTCCACTCCCTTCCCGACGCGCCGCTGTACCGGATCGAGGGGTGGGCGAGGATCGCGTTCCACGCTGCCCAGGCGGCGGGCGCGGCGCTCCTGTTCTGGACCCCCTGGGACCTTCCGGAGTTCGTCGGGTTGCGGCAGCTTCTCCGGTACCTTCGCGGAGAGGGGCCGGGGGACAGGGAGGGCAAGCGCCTGTTCACGGGGAAGGCCTACGGCATCGTCCGACATCCGCTCTATCTCGGCTTCTCCACCCTCCTCGCTTTCAACCCCGTGCAGACGCGGAATTCCCTCGCGACGACCGGGGCGATCATCGCCTATTTCTACCTCGCCACGTTCCTCGAGGAGAGGCGGATGGAACACGCGTTCGGGGAGGAATACCGGGAATACAGGAAGCGGGTGCCGCGGTTCCTGCCGCTGCCGCGGCCGTAACGAGGCGGGGGACAATCTTCCCCTGCATCCCGTTATCGATATCGTTAGCTTTCGTGTACGTGCTGGGCGTGGGACAGACTTCCCCTCCGCCCTTTATCGATAAATCGAAGTCTGTCCCCCGAAACCGCCTGCCCTGGTGTCGGAAGTTTTTCCGTACGTAACTGGGCGGGGGACAATCTTCCCCTCCACCCGCGATCGGTAAATCGAAGATTGTCCCCCGAACCCGCCTGCCCTTATATCGGAAGCTTTTTCGTACGTACCTTCCGTAGAGAACTTCTCTCTGTTGGCTTGTGTCTTGGTGGCTTGTGTTTGTGGCTTGTGAAGGTGGCTTGTGGGGGTGGCTTGTGGTTCTGTGGCCTGGGGGGGGGTAGCTCTTGGTGTGTCGGCCGCAAGGGCCGCCCCGGGCACGAGCAACTCCCTTGCGGCAAGCGGGTCAAGTGGTCTCCCGTGAAGCGGCGGGGGTCTTGAGGAGCGGCGTCTGTTTCGAACCGGGAGCCAGGGAAGGCGGAGGGAGAAACAGCGCAGGCGACGAGGCCATGGACGGCCGAGGAGCCGTAGCTCCGAGAGACGCCCCGCCGCGGAACAGGAGACCATTTGCCGTGCATGATGCAAGGGACTGCTTGTGTGAGGGATGCGGCCCTTGCGGCCTACATCAGCAGTGAGAGGACGGACCACTCCGCGAAGTCGAGCACGAACCCCGGCGCCACGCCCAGCACGAGGACCGCGGCGGCGGAGACGCACAGTGCCAGGGAAAAGGCCGTGCGGGCGGGACGAGGGGGCGGGATCTCGCCGATGGCCGGCGTCATGTACATGTGGACGACGGGGCGCAGGTAGTAGTAGACGGACACGGCGCTGTTCAGCACCCCGAGGACGGCGAGCAGGACCTGGCCGTTCTTCACGGCCGCGCCGAACAGGTAGAACTTCCCGACGAAACCCGCCGTGGGCGGGATGCCGGCGAGCGAGACCAGGAACAGGGAAAGGAGGGCGCCGAGAGCCGGGTGCCGGAAGCCGATCCCCGCCAGATTGCCGATATCGTACCCGTCGTCCTCCCGCCGGGCTATCAGCATGAGCACCCCGAACGCCCCCAGGTTCATGAAGGCGTACACGGGAAGGTAGAAGAGCGCCGCCTGCGCCCCGGCGACATCGCCCGCCGTCAGGCCCACGAGGATATACCCTGCGTGGGCGATCGAGGAATAGGCGAGCATGCGCTTCATGTTGTCCTGGAACAGCGCGGACAGGTTCCCCACGGTCATGGTCAGGGCCGAAAGGAGCCACAGGATGACCGACATCTCCGGCAGGAGGGCCGGGAAGACGAGCAGGGCCACGCGGATGAGCGCCGCGAAGGCGGCCGCCTTGACGGCCGCGCCCATGAAGGCGGTCACGAGCGTGGGCGCCCCCTCGTACGCGTCGGGCGTCCACATGTGGAACGGGACCAGGGAGACCTTGAAACCGAAACCGACCAGGAGAAGCCCGACCCCGCAGAAGAAGACCGGGTTCCCCCCGAGCGACAGGTCCGCCGCCATCGCGGCGATCGTCACGATCTTCGTGGTCCCGGTGGAGGCGTAGATCAGGGCCATCCCGTAGAGAAGGAAGCCGGTGGCGAACGCGCCGAGGAGGAAATACTTCAGCGCCCCCTCCAGGGACGTCATCCGGTCCCGGTGGAACCCGACCAGGCAGTAGACGGGGATCGACATCGTCTCCAGCCCCAGGAAGACGGTCATCAGGTCCGTTCCCTTCGCCAGGAAGAGCATCCCGGCGACGGACAGCAGGAGCAGCGCGTAGAACTCCCCTTTCCGCGTCCCTTCCCACTCGGAGTACCCGATGGACATCAACAGCGTGAGGAGGGCGACGACGAGGATCGTCAGGGACGAGAAAACCGCCATCCCGTCGTGGACGATCATCCCGGAGAAGCCATCGATCCTTACGGGGCCCAGCCACAGGACGGCGAGGATCGCCGCGACGGCGCCGGTGACGGCGATGTCGCACAGGATCCTTTTCCGCCCCTCCTCCAGGAACAGGTCCGTCAGCAGGGCCGCGACGGCCGCCGCGATCAGGACCATCTCGGGGAGGATGCAGTAGAGCCCCCGGACCAGCGACTGGATGTCGACCGGGACCAGGTTCATCCCGCCCTCACTTCCCCGCGCCGAAATAGCGCGTGAACATCGTCTCGCCCGGCGGGGCCGCGGTCAGCGCCGCCTGCCTCCCGGCCTCGAAGCGCGCGACGAACGCCTGGACCGTGGCGTCCATCCTGCGCAGGAACGGCTGCGGATAGACCCCGATCCAGAAGACGAGCAGGAGGATCGGGAGCATGCAGGCGATCTCCCGTCCGCTCATGTCCTTCAAACGCCGGTTCTCCTCGATCGTCACCTTCCCGAACATCACGCGCTGGTACATCCAGAGCATGTACACGGCGGCGAGGACGACGCCCGTGGCCGCGACCACGGTCAGGCCCGGGTGGGCCCGGAACGCGCCCAGCAGGATGAGGAACTCGCCGACGAACCCGTTCGTGCCTGGCAGGGCGATGGAGGACAGCGCGACCGCCATGAAGCAGGCGGCGAACACCGGGACGACTTTCGCCAGCCCCCCGAAATCGGAGATCAGGCGGGTGTGCCGCCGCTCGTAGAGGATCCCGACGATGAGGAACAGCGCCCCGGTGGAAACGCCGTGGTTGATCATCTGGAGGATCCCGCCCTCGATCCCCTGCAGGTTGAAGGCGAACAGGCCGAGCATGACGAAGCCCAGGTGGGACACGGAGGAATAGGCCACGAGCTTCTTGATGTCCTTCTGCACCATGGACACCAGGGCGCCGTAGACGATCCCGATCACCGCCAGCGTCGCGATCAGGGGGGCGAAGTCGACCGCCGCCGCGGGGAACAGCGGCATGGAGAACCGCAGGAACCCGTACGTCCCCATCTTCAGGAGGATCGCGGCGAGGATCACCGAGCCCGCCGTGGGCGCCTCGACGTGCGCATCGGGAAGCCACGTGTGGAACGGGAACATCGGCACCTTGAAGGCGAACGCGAGGAAGAAGGCCGCGAAGAGCCAGAACTGCAGCTTCAGCGGGATCGCGAGCCCGTACAGCTTCAGCAGGTCGGTCGTGTAGAAGCCCGCGGCCTCGTAATGGTGGAAGTAGAGCGCGAGGATCGCGACCAGCATCAGGACGGAGCCGACGAACGTGTAGAGGAAGAACTTGATCGCCGCGTAGATCCGGCGTTCGCCTCCCCATACGCCGATGAGGAAGTACATCGGGATGAGGACCAGCTCCCAGAAGACGTAGAAGAGGAACAGGTCGACGGCGACGAACACCCCCACCATCGCCGACTCGAGGACCAGCATGAAGAACATGAACTCCTTCAGGTGCCGCTCGACCGCGGTGAAGGAGGACAGGATCGCGATCGGCGTGATGAAGGTGGTGAGCATCAGGAGCCAGAGGGAGATGCCGTCCACCCCCACGATGTAGCCGATCCCGTGCCGCGGGAACCAGGGCGCGCTCTCGGAGAGCTGCATCGACGCCGTCCCGGGGTCGAACCGCGCCACCACCAGAAGGGAAACGAGGAACTCCGCCAGCGCGACGAGGAACGCGGCGTTGCGGATATCCGCGCGCCTCTCCCTGGGCAGGCAGAGGATCCCCGCCGCCCCGATCACCGGCAGGCCGATGAGGACGGAAAGCAGGTGCCGGTCGAGAAGGAAGCTGCCGGTCGTCATCCCGCGCTCCGGTAAAGGATGTAGCCGACGAGGAGGACCGCGCCCGCCAGCAGGGAGAAGGCGTACCCGCCGACGATCCCGCTCTGGATCCGCCGGACCCGGCCTCCCGCGGCCCGCACGAGGTCCGCCACGCCGTTCACGATCCCGTCGATGAAGCGGGCGTCGAACATCTGCCACAGCCAGTCGGCCCCGCGGACGACCCGCCGCACCACCGCCCATTCGTAGAACTCGTCGACGTAGTACTTGTTGCGCACCGCGTCGTAGAGGGCGGGCCATCGTTTCGCGATCTCGCCCGGCCTTTCCGGGCGGACCCGGTAGAACCGGTGCGCGATCCAGATGCCGCACAGGGCGATCGCGACGGACAGGACCATGAGGCCGATCTCGAGCCCCGCCGAATGGTGCGGCGCCGTCGCCGGCGGCAGGCGCCAGCCACCGTTCGAGGAAATTCGGAACGCCGACGGCGTCGCCGAGGATCGCCGGTATGCCCACCCATCCGCCGATCACCGACAGGACCGCCAGCACCGACAGGGGAAGGGTCATCGTCCACGGGGACTCGTGGACATGCTTTTCCACGCCGGGGTCCATCCTCGACGGCCCGAAGAATGCGAGGAAGACCAGCCGGAACATGTAGAACGCCGTGATCCCGGCCGTCGCCGCCGCCACGACCCACAGGACCGGCCCGAACCCGGGGGCGGAAAACGATTTCCACAGGATCTCGTCCTTGGAGAAGAAGCCGGACAGCCCCGGGACCCCCGCGATGGCGAGGGCGGCGACGAACATGGCGACGAAGGTGACCGGAAGGCGCCCTTTCACCCCGCCCATCTTCCGAAGGTCCTGCTCGCCGGAAAGGGCGTGGATCACCGACCCGGCGCCGAGGAACAGGAGCGCCTTGAAGAAGGCGTGGGTCGCCAGGTGGAAGATCCCCGCCGTGAAGGCGCCGACGCCGCAGGCGAGGAACATGTACCCCAGCTGCGACACCGTGGAATAGGCCAGCACCCGCTTGATGTCGGTCTGGCAGATACCGATGGTGGCCGCGAAGAACGCCGTGGCCGCCCCGACGACGGCCACCGTCGTCATGGTGTCGGGGGCCAGCAGGAACAGGGCGCTCGACCGGGCGATCATGTATACCCCCGCGGTCACCATCGTGGCCGCGTGGATCAGCGCCGAAACCGGCGTCGGGCCCTCCATCGCGTCGGGCAGCCAGATGTACAAAGGGATCTGGGCCGACTTCCCGACGGCGCCCAGGAACATGAGCAGCGTGATCGTCGTGGCCAGCCCCGCGGTCAGGGCCCCCCCGTCCGCCAGGATCGGGGCGCGGGCGAACACCGTCGTGTAGGTGAGGGAACCGAAGGTCCAGAAGATCAGGAACATGGCCAGGAGGAACCCGAAGTCCCCCACGCGGTTCACCACGAACGCCTTCTTCCCGGCATCGGCGGCGCTTTCCTTTTCGTACCAGAACCCGATGAGGAGGTACGAGCACAGCCCCACGCCCTCCCACCCGACGAACATGAACAGGTAGTTGTCCGCCAGCACCAGGACGAGCATCGCGAACATGAAGAGGTTCAGGTAGGTGAAGTACCGCGCGAAAGCGCGTTCGTGGGACATGTACCCCACGGAATAGACGTGGATCAGGAAGCCCACCCCGGTGACGACCAGGATCATCACCGAGGAGAGCGGGTCGAGCTGAAGGGCCGCGGGGGCCCGGAACGCCCCGGCCTCCACCCAGGGGAAGAGGAACTGGACGAATAGCCGGTCGCCGGGGGCCCTGGCCGCGAGCGATCCCACGCACAGGAGGGCCGTGACGAAGGAGGCTCCCACCGCCCCCGGGGCGATGAAGGCCGCCGCCCTCCGGTAGAAAGGGACCCCGTGGCGCTCTTCGCCCGAAAGCAGCAGCGGCCGCTCGGCGAAGAGGGCCAGCGCGCCGTTGAGGACCACCCCCAGAAGCGGGAAGGCCGGCACCAGCCAGAGGTATTCGAGGGCTCCCGTCACCATTTGAGGACCTTCAGTTCCGTGATGTCCACCGTCTCCTTGAGCCGGAACAGGGCGATCAGAAGGGCCAGCCCCACCGCCGCCTCGGCCGCCGCGACGGTGATGACCATGAAGGCGAAGACACTCCCGGTGGCGTCCGCGAGGTACGAGCCCGCGGCGACGAACGCCACGTTCACCCCGTTGAGCATCAGCTCCACGCTCATGAGGATGATGAGCACGTTCTTCCTGGTGACCACGCCGACGACCCCGATGCCGAACAGGATCGCGGAGAGGAGCAGGTATGCGGACGGTTCGATCGTCACTGGTTCCCCCGTCAGAGCTTTTTCTTCGCCAGGGTGATCGCCCCGATCAGGGCGGCCAGCAGCAGGACCGACGAGACCTCGAACGCCAGGAGGTAGTCCGTGAACAGGGCCCGCCCCACGGCCTCCAGCGTCCCGCCCCCCGGTTCGGGTTCCCTGGGCATCGCGAACCCCCCGGCGACCAGGGCGCCCTCCACGATGAGGGCCCCCGCCGCGATCACGGCCAGGATGCGGAACATCGTGGCCCGCTCCTCCGGAAGGCGGTCCTCGGGGACGTTGATCAGCATGATGACGAAAACGAACAGCACGATGACCGCCCCCGCGTAGACGATCATCTGGACCGCCGCGAGGAAATGCGCCTGGCGCAGCACGAACAGGGCCGCGACGGCGGCCATCGCCAGGATCAGGTGGAGCGCCGACGACATGGGATGCTTCCGCGTCACCACCATGATCGAGGCGCCGACCGCGATCGAGCCGAACAGGATGAACAGGACCGCTTCCATCTTTACCCCTGCTTCTCCAGGAGGGTTTCGATCGTGAACACGAGCTTCTCCCGGGCGTCGTCCGGCGGGACGAACCACCCCGTGTCCATCCGGATGGCGTCGACCGGGCATGCCTCGACGCACAGGCCGCAGAAAACGCAGCGGAGCATGTCGATGTCGAACCGCACCGGGTACTTCTCCACGCTGGGGTCCGGCGATTCCCCCGCCACGATCGTGATGCATTTCGCCGGGCAGGCGGTGGGGCAGCAGTAGCACGCGACGCACCGGGGAGAGCCGTCCTCCCGTTTCATAAGGCGGTGCTGCCCGCGGAACCGGGGCGGCATCTCCCGCCGCACCTCGGGATATTCGATCGTCTGTATCCGGTCCTGGCGGACGATGTTGCGGAGGAGATGCCCCATCGTCACCGCGAGGGCCTTCACGATCTCCACGAGGTAAACGCCTTCCGGGAAGGACATCTTCCGGGGCCGCGCCGCCTTCTTTACGCCGATCGCCATGTCGTTTCCGTTTTCGCCTCTACCCTATTTGTCCAGCAGGAGCAGGATCAGCCCCGTCACGAAGACGTTGGCGAGGGACAGCGGGAGCATCACCTTCCATCCAAGCCGCATCACCTGGTCGTACCGGAACCGGGGGATCGTCCAGCGCACCCAGACGTAGAGCCAGGTGAAGAAGAGCGATTTCAGGAAGATCGACCCGGTCCGCATCAAGAGGACCACGGCTTCCGGCAGCGCTACCGTGAAGCCCCACGGGAAAAGGAATCCCGTGTCGGCCAGGTACGGGAACTGCCAGCCGCCGAAGAATAGCGTCGCGACGATGACCGAGCTCACCACCATGTGGAGGTATTCCCCCATCATGAACATGGAGAACTTGAAGGAGCCGTACTCCGTGTGATAGCCGCCGACGAGCTCCGAGTCCCCCTCCGGCAGATCGAAGGGGGTGCGGTTCGCCTCCGCGTACTGGGCCGTCAGGAACAGGACGAAACCCACCGGCTGCACGAACACCCCCCACTTCGGGAGCACGCCGAGCAGCAGGTCCCCCTGTTCCATCACGATATGGGACAGGCGGACCGACTCGAACACCATGAAGATCCCCACGAGCGACAGCCCCATCGACACCTCGTAGGACAGCATCTGGGCCGCCGAGCGCAGGCCTCCCAGGAGCGGGTACTTGCTTCCGCTGGCCCACCCACCGAGGACCACGCCGTAGACGGTCATCCCCGAAACCGCGAAGACGTAGAGGATCCCCATGTTCAGGTCGGCGATCTGCAGCATGACCCGCCGCCCGAAGATCGAGATGTCCGGCCCGAAGGGGATCACGGCAACGGACAGGATGACCGGGGCGATGACGAACATCGGCGCGATCACGTAGAAGGTCCGGTGGGCGTTGTCCGGTATGAAGTCCTCCTTGAAGAGGAACTTGATCGCGTCGGCCAGCGGGTGGAACATCCCCCAGGCCCGCCACCCCAGGATGGCGGCCCGGTTCGGGCCGCGGCGGTCCTGGATGTAGGCCGCCCCCTTTCGCTCCGCCCACACGAACACCATGACCAGCCCCATGCAGAACGAGAAGACCACCCCGATCCGGATGAGCACGACCACCAGGTCGAAGAGGGGCCCCGTCATCGGCCGGCCTCCTGTCCCAGGGAGCCGATGGACCCGTACGTCATTCCGCGGAAGGGGGCCTCGGTCGCCGACAACTCCCGGAACACGGACTCCTCGCCGTCGAAGGACCACCCGGCGCCGAGCCGGTTCGCGAGATCGACGAGGATCCCGATGGTGTTCCTCGCCTTTCCCCTCGGAGGGAATCCCGCGCGGAAGCGCTGCACCCGTCCCGCGAAGCTGGTGAACGTCCCGCCGCGCTCCGCGAAGGAAGCCGAGGGCAGGACGGCGTGCGCGACGCGCGACACCGGGCCGGCGTTGGTCCCCACCTGGACGACGAAGGGAACACCGGACAGGACCTCCCCGGTCTCCCCTTCCGAAAAAGCGCCCAGGACGTTGCCGAAAAGCAGGAGAACGCGGACCTTCCCCCCGGCGATCTTCCCGACCAGGGCGTCGAACGCCCCCCCGTCGGGAATCCCGAGGAGCCTGGCCCCCGCGCTGTTGGGGTTCTTGTCCGCGTGGATGAGGAAGTCGTCGGAGAAGCCGTCACCGGGCGCGCGGTGGGTGAAGACCAGGTTCGAGGTGCCCAGGAGCCCGGAAGCGATCCGGCGGACGAGGAAGAGCTCCTCGTTGGAGGATTGCGGAGAGGCGATCACCGCGACGGCGTCCGGCCCGTCCTTCTCCACCGCCAGCGAAAGCTCGTACGCGACCTTCGACACCAGCGCGTCCCACGACACTTCCTTCTCCCGCCCGTCCTCCCGGACGAAGGGGGCGAGCAGGCGCTCTTCGTTCGCCTTCCGGTATTCCTGCCGCCCGAAGTCGCACATCCACACCCGGTTGACCGCCTCGTTTCCGCGCGGCTTGTACCGGTACAGGATGTCCCCGTTGAAATGCGCCTCGATATTGCATCCCCGGGCGCACCCGGTGCAGATCGACTCCGCCATTTTCAGGAACCACACCCGGCACTTGAAACGGAAATCCCTGCTCGTCAGCGCCCCGACGGGGCAGATGTCGGCGAGGTTCCCGGCGTAGTCGTTGCCTATAGGACGTCCCGGCAGGAAGGAGATCTCGGAATGGTCGCCGCGCCGGAAGAACTGGAGCTCCCGGGTGCCGGTCACCTCGTCGAGGAACCGCACGCAGCGGGAGCAGAGGATGCAGCGCTCGGCGTCGAGGACGATCCCGCTCCCGGCCTCCTGCACCTTCTTCTTGCGGACCTTGTCTTCCAGGGCGTAGCGGCTCTTGTGGAGCCCGTACTGCATGTAATAGTCCTGCAGGCCGCACTCGCCCGCCTGGTCGCAGATCGGGCAGTCGATCGGATGGTGGATGAGCAGGAACTCGAGCACGCCCGTGACCGCCTTGCGCACAACCTCCGTGTCGGTGCGGACGACCATTCCCTCCGTCACCACCGTGGAGCAGGCGGTCTGGAGCTTCGGGAACTTCTCCACTTCGACCTGGCACATCCGGCAGTTCCCCGCGACGGAGAGATGCGTGTGGTAGCAGTAGTGCGGGATATGGATCCCCACACGCTTCGCGGCGTTCAGGATCGTCTCCCCATCGGGAACGCTCACCGCGATGCCGTTGATCGTCAGGTTCGGCATGCCGCCCCGCCTCTTGAAAACACGTTCCCGGACGGGCATTTCCCGTCCGCGATGTGCCGGTCGAACTCCTCGCGGAACTTCCCGATGAACGACTGGGCCGGCATCGCCGCCGCGTCCGCCATCGCGCAGATGGTCCGCCCCGCCATGTTGCCGCAGATGTCGAGGACGAGCTCCACGTCGCCCGGCCGCCCCTTCCCCGCCTCGATCCTTCCCACGATGAGCTTGAGCCACCCGGTCCCCTCGCGGCACGGCGTGCACTGCCCGCATGACTCGTGCGCGTAGAAATTCATCAGGACCGAAAGGGCCCGGACCATGCAGGTCCCCTCGGGGATGACGATGACGCCGCAGGTCCCCGCCATCGTGCCGGCCTTCGCCATCGATTCGATGTCGAAGGTCACGTCGATCTCGTCCGCCCGGAGGACCGGCGTGGACGACCCGCCCGGGATGACGGCTTTCAGCCGCTTCCCGTCCCGCAGGCCGCCGGCGACGTCGAAGATGACGCTCCTCAAGTTCACGTTAGCCGGAAGCTCGTAGATGCCGGGACGCGCCACGGGCCCGCTGACGCCGACCAGCCGCGTTCCGCCGTTCTTTTCGCACCCGAGCGCCGCGAACCGGTCTCCCCCGTTCCCGATGATCCACGGCACGTTGCACAGGGTCTCCACGTTGTTCACGAGCGTGGGGAGGCCGAACGCGCCCACGACGGCCGGGAACGGCGGTTTCAGCCGCGGCCATCCCCGCTTTCCCTCGAGGGAGTTGATCGTCGAGGTCTCTTCTCCGCAGATGTACGCCCCGGCGCCCCGGTGCAGCGTCACGTCGAGGTCGAACCCCGATCCCAGGACGTCCTTCCCCAGGAAGCCGGCGGCGCGCGCTTCCCCGAGGGCCTCGTCGAGGATCCGCGTCTCGCGGGCGTATTCGCCCCGGATATAAATATAGGCGCGGGGGATCGAGAGGGCGAAGCAGGCGATCGCGATCCCTTCGACGAGGAGGTGCGGCCCGCGGGAAAGGATCAGCCGGTCCTTGAAGGTCCCCGGCTCCCCCTCGTCGGCGTTGACGACCAGCACGCGCGGCCGGGAGAGGTCTTTCGGCAGGAACCCCCACTTGACGCCAGCGGGAAAGCCCGCCCCGCCGCGTCCCCGGAGGTTCGCCTTCTTCACTTCCTCGACGATCGCCTCCCGGGGCATCGAGAGCGCTTTTTGCAACGCCCCGTAGCCGCCCTTGGCGCGGTACCCGTCGATCCGCCGGAAGCTCTCGTCCGCGAAATGCGTTGTGAGGACCGTTTCCATCGCCGCCCTTCTCACTCCTCCGACCGCAGCCTGAGGAGCAGCGCGTCGACCGCCTCGACGGTCAGGTTCTCGTGGTACTCGTCGCCGACCTGCATCACCGGCGCCGTGCCGCAGGAGCCCAGGCACTCGACCACCGAAAGGGTGAACTTCCCGTCGGGGGTGGTCTCCCCGGGCCGGATCCCCAGCCTTGCGGAAACGTGATCGATCAGGGCTTCCGCCCCCATCAGCGAACAGGAGAGGTTCCGGCAGATCTGGAGGTGGTGCTTCCCCATGGGCCGCCGTTCGAACATGGTGTAGAAGGTCGCCACTCCCTCGACGTCCGCCGGGGACCTGCCCACCATCCCCGCGATATAGGGGATCGCCTCGTCCGGGACGTACCCGAACTCCCCCTGCACCAGGTGGAGGGCCGGCAGGATCGCCGCCGCCTTGTCCGGGTAGCGCGAAAGCAGCCGGTCGAGTTCCGTCCTGCCTCCCTCCGAAAGCGAAAAGCTCATCTGTCGAGCTCCCCCGCGATGATGTTCACGCTCCCCAGCACGGCGATCAGATCGGCGATCATGTGCCCCTTCACCAGGCGCGGCATCCCCTGGAACAGCGGGAAGCAGGGCGGCCGGACCTTGATCTTCCAGGGGCCGCCGCCCCCCTTGCTGACGATGTAGAAGCCCAGCTCGCCGTTGGCCGCCTCGGTCGCCGAATACACCTCGCCCGCCGGGACCCGGACCCCTTCCATGATGATCTTGAAGTGGTTCATCAGCGCCTCGATGTTCCCGTACACCTCATCCTTCGGGGGGAGGATGAAGCGCGGGTCGTCCACGTTCACGGGCCCGCCGGGCATCCCCGCGACCGCCTGCTCCACGATTCGCAGCGACTGCCGCATCTCCTCCATCCGCACCATGTACCGGTCGCAGGTGTCGCCCGCCTCGCCCACGGCCACGTCGAAGTCGAAGCGGTCGTACACCAGGTACGGCTGGTCCTTCCTCAGGTCGAAGGGGACCCCCGCCGCCCGGAGGCAGGGGCCCGTGAAGCCCAGCGCGATCGCCTCCTTCGGCGTGATGCCCCCGATGCCCATCGTCCGCTCGATGAAGATCCGGTTCCGGTTGAGCAGCGCCTCCACGTCGGAGAGGGACTGCGGGATCACCCCGCGGCACACCGCCAGCACGCGGTCGGTCCAGCCGTCCGGGACGTCGGCCGCGACGCCGCCGATGCGGGTGTACGTCGTGGTCAGGCGCGCGCCGCAAAGCTCCTCGAGGACCTTGTAGACCTCCTCGCGGCACTTCCAGAAGTACCAGAAGTTCGTCAGCGCCCCGATGTCGACCATGTTGGTGCCGATGCACACCATGTGGTCGATGATCCGGGAAAGCTCGGAGACGATGACGCGGATGTACTTGCACCGCTCGGGGACCTCGATGCCGCACAGCTTCTCCACCGCCATCGCGTAGCCCACGTTGTTCATCATGGAGGAGCAGTAGTTCAGCCGGTCGGTGTAAGCGATGACCTGCGTCCAGGTGGCCGCTTCCGATTCCTTCTCGAAACCGCGGTGAAGGTAGCCGAATTCGGGCTCCAGATCGAGGATCGTTTCCCCGTCGAGGACCGTGCGGAACCGCAGCGTCGTGTGCGTCGCCGGGTGGGACGGGCCGATGTTGATGACCATCGGCTCGGACTGCAGGTCGAGCTTCCCGTCCCGGGAATCGATGTCGAGCCGTTCCGTCACGGGTCCCTACTCCTCCGGTCCGATGGTGGGCTGGCGCTTTTCCTTCGGATAGTCCTTGCGGAGCGGGTGCCCCTCGAAACCTTCGTACATCAGGATCCGGGTGAGGTTCGGATGGCCGCGGAAGACGATGCCGTACATGTCGTACGCCTCCCGCTCGTACCAGTTGATCCCGGGCCACACGGAAACCGCGGAATCGATGGTCGGGTCGTCCTCCGGGAGCCGCGCCTTGACCCGCACGCGGTGCTTCTTCTCCAGGGAGTAGAGGTGGTAGACCACCTCGAACCGGGGCTCCTCGCCGAGATGGTCGACCCCGGTCAGGTCCATCGCGAAGTCGAACAGCAGCTCCGGGTCGTCCTTGAGGAAAGCGAGGATCTCGACGATCCGCTCCCGGCGGACCAGGGCGGTGTCGTCGCCGAAATCCGAATGGGTGGACACGATCCCGGTCCCGAACGCGCCCGCGAGCTTTTCCAGCACCACGCTCACCGGAGGGCCCTCACTTGTTCCGCCAGCGGTCCGCGGCTCGCGGCGCGCCGGTCTCGATGAGTTTCTGAATCTGCACCACCGCGTCGATGATCCCCTCGGGGTTCGGCGGGCAGCCGGGGATGTAGACGTCCACGGGCATGATCTTGTCGATCCCCTGCAGGACCGTGTAGTTGTTGTAGAACCCGCCGGAGCATGCGCACGCCCCCATCGAGATCACCCATTTCGGCTCGAGCATCTGGTCGTAGATGCGCCGCAGGACCGGCGCCATCTTGTAATTGACCGTCCCGGCGACGAGAAGCACGTCGGCCTGCCTCGGGGAAAACCGCACGACCTCCGCCCCGAAGCGGGAGAGATCGTAGTGCGTCCCCAGGGCCCCCATCACCTCGATGCCGCAGCAGGCCGTTGCGAAGGTGAGCGGAAAGAGGGAGTACCTCCTGCCCCAGGCCACGAGCGCATCGAGGGTGGAAAGCATATACCCCGGAGAGCCGTCCTTTTGGCGCTTCACTGCCATTCCAGGGCGCCCTTTTTCCAGGCGTAGATCAGTCCGACCAGAAGGATCCCCATGAAAACGGCCATTTCGATGAAGCCCAGGAGCCCCAGCGAGCGGAAGAGGACCGCCCAGGGATAGAGGAACATCGCCTCGAGATCGAAGATGATGAAGATGAGGGCGACCAGGTAGTACTTGACGGATACGCGGACCCTCGAGGGAGCCAGTGGGTCGACCCCGCACTCGTAAACGCCGTATTTGATCTTTTCGTAGATCTTCGGGCCGGTCATGTGTGAAAGGAAGACCAGTCCGATGGCCGTCAGAAGGGAGATGGCGAGCAGGATGAGGATCGGGAAATAGGGATCCGAGAAGTCCATCGCAACCATATGGCTTTCGCCTGCTCCTTTCCCGGAATCCTGAATGAAAGCGGTGCGGCGGCCGGTTCTCAGTATATCCCAGTCCCCTGAACGGGAACCACGTGAAGAATGGTCCGAAACCGGGAGAGCTGCTTTGCCGCGCCTTGACGCGATTTATGAAACGCCGTTTAAAAAGTGACTATTATATGCGATTTCTTCCTGAGGACAAGAAAAATTCCCCCGGGGACGGGGTGCGGCACGGGCGGAAACGAAAGGGCCGGCCCCCCGAGGGGAAGGCCGGCCCGGTGTCTATCGGTACGGGATCCGCGGCGGCGTGCGCCGCGGCGGCGCCTGGATCAGAAGACCAGCATCTTCACGGAATTCGCAGCGATCCTCGCGACAGGCTCCCAGTTCAATACGAGAAGCAGCGTCGGCGCCACAAGAATTATCAGCATCGCGCGGGGAACGGCCGCCACGCAGATCTCGGTCGTGGATTTCGGCTCGTCGAAGAACATCGCCTTGACGATCCGGGCATAGTAGTACAGGGCCACGACGCTGTTCAGCGCGGCGACGACGACCAGCCAGTAGACCTCGCGATTGATGGTTTCCGCGAACAGGTACAACTTGCCGAAGAACCCGGAAAACGGCGGAATTCCCGCCAGGGCAAAGAGAAACGCGGCCATCGAAACCGCCATGAAGGGCGACCGGCTCCCAAGACCCGCGAAGTCGGAAATATCCTCCCCTTTGGTTTCGTTACCGACGATGAGGACCACGTAGAAAGCCCCGAGGTTCATGAACAGGTAGACCATGAGATAGAACAGGATCGCCTGGATGCCCGCGGGGGTCAGCAGCACCAATCCCATGAGCATGTAGCCCGCATGTGAGATCGAGGAATAGGCCAGAAGGCGCTTCACGTTGTCCTGCTTCACCGCCACCAGGTTGCCGACGGTCATCGTGATGGCGGACAGGACGGCGAACAGCAGCGTCCAGTTCACGTCGGTGGTCAGATGCCAGAAGGATGTGGCGTGGGTCATACGCCGCGAACACCGTGTAGAAGAAGCGCACAGCCACCGCGAACCCGGCCGCCTTGGGTGCGACGGAGAAGTACGCCGTGGCCGGAGTGGCCGCACCCTCGTACACGTCGGGGCACCACATGTGGAACGGAACCGCGGCGATCTTGTAACCGAAACCGACCGTTATCATGACCGCGGCAAGCAACAAGGGGATGATCGGCATCCCGCCGGCAGCGATGGTACGACCGATCTCGCCGATCTGGGTGGACCCGGTCAAGCCGAACAGGATCGAGAACCCGTAGATCATCACACCGGAAGCGGTCCCGCCGTAGACGACGTACTTCATCGCCGCTTCGGTGGCCTGCACCTTGCCTTTAAGGTAACCCGCCAGGAGGTACGACGGGATGGACACGAGCTCGAACGACAGGTACAGCATCACGATGTCCGTGGAGGACGAAAGCAGGAACATTCCGATCAGCGAGGACAGGAGGAATATGTAGAATTCCACCTGGGCCGGCCTTCCATTTCCCTGCTGTCCATCGACATGAAGATCACAACGATGGCGGCGAGCGCCGTCACCATCTTGAAGAAGACGGCGAACGCATCGTAGACGACCATCCCTTCGAAGGTCGCTTTCCCCTCCCCGGCAGGGATGACAGCCGCGAACAGGATCGCCAAGCCGACTCCAACCAGAGAAAGGAGCGGGAACGCCGTGGACTGGGGGTCCTTCGTGGCCACGCGCGTAATGATCAAGATCAGGATCGTCGCCGTGAGAATGAACTCCGGCAGGAAATAACTTACGCTGGCCAGGTTGCCCAGGAACATCTAGATCACCGCCTTCACGAGGTCGACGAGCCGCGCGCAGGAAACACTCATGAGATTCACCACCGTCATCGGCCAGATGCCCACGAACATCACCAGGATGCCGAGCGGAGTGAGGCAGAACATCTCTCTCTTGTTGATTTCCTCGAGGTTGGTGTATTTCGGGTTCAGCGGCCCGAGGAAAACCCTCTGCAGCGCCCAGAGGTGGAAGGCAGCCACGAAGATGATGCCGAGAGCCGCGATGATCACCAACGTACGGAACACGCCGAAGGAACCGAGGAACACCATCTGCTCGGCGATGAAGCCGGAGAGGCCGGGCAGTCCGAGGGAGGCGAAGAACGCGAACGCGATGTATCCGGTGTAAATGGGAACCACGACGCCCAGGCCGCCGAAGCCGTCGATCTGGCGATGGTGCGCCCGATCGTAGACCACGCCGACCAGGAAGAAGAGCATGGCCGTGATCAGGCCGTGGGAGAACATCTGCATCGAGGCGCCGACCATCCCCAACGGAGTAAGGGCCGCCATACCGAGGAGGCAGAAGCCCATGTGGCTTACCGAGGAGTACGCGACCAGTTTTTTGAGGTCGGACTGCGCCATGGCGCACAGGGCGCCGTAAATGATGTTCACGATCCCGAGGATCGCCATGGGTACGGCGAAGTACACCGTGATGTCCGGGAAGATCGGGAACGAGATCCGCATCATGCCGTACGTTCCCATCTTCAGGAGGACGCCCGCCAGGATGACCGAAATGGCGGTCGGCGCCTCGACGTGGGCGTCGGGCAGCCAGGTGTGGAACGGGAAGAGCGGGACCTTGATCGCGAAGCCGATGAACAGTCCGAGCCACAGGAGGATGCGGACGTCGAACCCCTTCATCCATGCGCTGTGAGTGCTCTGGGTCATGTACGTGAGCAGGTTGAAGGTGTGTTTCCCGGTCGCGGGGTCCGTCGTGTTGAAGTAAAGCGCCAGCAGGACGATGAGCATCAGGACCGAGCCGAAAAGGGTGTACAGGAAGAACTTGATGGCCGCGTACTCTTTCCGGGGCCCGCCCCACACGCCGATGAGGAAGTACATCGGGAGGAGCATCAGTTCCCAGAACACGTAGAAGAGGAAGAAGTCGAGGGAGATGAACGTGCCCATCATGCCGGTTTCGAGCAGGAGGAACAGCGCCATGTATCCCCGGACCTTCTTGTCGATCCCGAAGGACCCGATGACCGCGAGGAACGACAGCAGGGCGGTCAGGAGGATCATGGGCGTCGAGATCCCGTCGGCGCCGACGAAGTATTCGACGTTTATGTTGGGGATCCAGCTGTATTTCTCCACGAACTGGAACGAGTTGACCGTGTTGATCCCGGCCATGGTCCGGTCGTAGATGTAGAACATTCGGACCGCCAGCACCAGCGGGATGAAGGACGCCACCGCGGCGATGCCCCTGATTACGTCATCCTTCCCCTTGGGCACGCAGCAGATCAGCGCACCCCCAAGGAGTGGGATGAATGTCATAAGCGTGAGAATGTGGCTATCGATGGAACCCACGAAGGACCTCCTCCGTTCCTAAAAAAACTTGACCAGGAAAATAATGAGTGCGCCGCCAGCCAGGATGAACAGGTAATGGAACAGCTTTCCGGTTTGCACCCGCCGAAGTACCGAACCGCTTCCGATCGTAACGTCTGCGACGCCGTTCACGGCGCCGTCGACTACTGCGTTGTCGAACTTGCCGATAAGCATGGCCAGGAACACACCGACCTGCGCGGACAGGTTCACCAGGCCGTCGACCACGTTGTTGTCGAACCAGGCGCAGCCCCGCGAGAACGCCTTGGAACCGTTGATGACGGTCGCTTCATACAGCTCGTCGAAATACCACTTGTTGAGCGAGAACAGGTAAAGCGGCTTGAACCTCTCCGCCACGGCTTTGGGATCGACCCAGCCGAGCAGGTAGATCCCGAAGGCGAGGACGATGCCCAGGGTGCCGATCCCCACCGACGAGTACATGGCGGTGAGATGGGCCACGTGCTCGATGTGCGCGTCGTGCGCCGCGTCATGGGTAGCGCCGTGAGCCGCGGGCGCCGCCGCATGCTCCGCGGGGGCGGCGGCATGCCCTTCCATCACGGGGGCGGCCTCGTGCCCTGCCGCCGTTGCGGGAGCCGCTTCATGCGCCGGAGCCTGCGCCGCGGAAACCATCGCGACATTGGCCACCGTCTTCGGCTTCACGACCAGTTTCCCGAACCAGGGCTCGAACCAGATGGCGAAGGAGAGCGTCGCCAGGATGATGAGCGGGATCGTCATGTTCAACGGCGACTCGTGCGCGTGGTCGAACTTGTGATGGTCCCTGGGGGTCCCGAAGAAGGTGAGGATCACCATGCGGAACATGTAGAAGGCGGTCATCCCGGCGGTCAGAAGGGCGCCGACGAAAAAGATGTAGAGAAGCGGGTTGCCGTTCTTCATCGCCGAACTCGAGGGCCGCCGTCAGGATCATGTCCTTGGAGTAGAAGCCCGAGAAGAACGGCACGCCGGCGATCGCCAGCGTCGCGATCATGAAGGTGTAGAAGGTGATGGGCATCTTCTTGCGCAGGCCGCCCATGTCCTGGATGTCCTGGCTGTGGACGGCGTGGATCACCGAGCCGGAGCCGAGGAACAGGCACGCCTTGAAGGCCGCGTGGGTGGTGAGGTGCGCAAGACCCGCGGTGTAGCCGCCGACGCCCAGCCCCATGACCATGAACCCGAGCTGGGAGACGGTCGAATAGGCCAGCACCTTCTTGATGTCGTTCTGCGTCAGGGCGATCGTCGCGGAGATGAACAGGGTGATGAGGCCGAAGGTAGGCGATGAACAGGAACGCGTCGGGGGTGAACATCGGGTAGACGCGGCCGATGAGGTACACGCCGGCGGCCACCATCGTCGCCGCGTGGATCAACGCGGAAACCGGCGTGGGGCCTTCCATGGCGTCGGGGAGCCAGACGTGCAGCGGGAACTGGGCGGACTTGCCGATGGCGCCGCAGAAGACGCCGATGCCCGCCAGCGTCAGGAGCTGGCCCTGCAGCTTGCCCGCGCCGATGGCCGCGAACACCTGGTCGAAACCGACGACGCCGCAGGTGGTGAAGATGATCATGATGCCGATGAGGAACCCGTAGTCGCCGATCCGGTTGACGATGAACGCCTTCTTGCCCGCGTCGGAGGCGGACTTCTTCTCGAACCAGAACCCGATCAGCAGGTAGGAGGACAGGCCGACCAGCTCCCAGAAGATGAAGATGAAGAAGAAGCTCTCGGCGAGGACCAGCCCCAGCATCGAGAAGGAGAAGATCGACAGATAGGCGAAGAAGCGGCTGTACCTGGGATCCCCGTGCATGTAACCGATGGAGTACAGGTGCACCAGCGATGAGACGATCGTGACCACCAGGAGCATCACGGCGGTGAGGTTGTCGATGAGGATCCCGGCGTTCAGCGTCATGGAGTTACCCACGACCAACCAGGGGAACGTGATGTGGTAGCGGAAATTCGGGTCGTACGCCCTGAACACCTCGACGAAAATGCAGACCGACATGAGGAAAGCCGTGACGATGGTGGCCAGGCAAACCCAGTCTCCCTTGCGGG
The DNA here is from genome assembly GCA_963741515.1 of uncultured bacterium. Taxonomy (GTDB): domain Bacteria; phylum Desulfobacterota; class Deferrimicrobia; order Deferrimicrobiales; family Deferrimicrobiaceae; genus UBA2219. The sequence continues at coordinate 983,155 of CAVUIA010000002.1, read as the reverse complement.
GCAGCCGCTTGCCGAAGAAGATATTGATGAAGAAGGAAGCCAGCGGCAGGAACGGGATGATGTATGCGTATCGGATCAACGGTCTACCCTTTCAACGAGTCGGCGGTGTCGATTTCCACCGAACCCGTGTTCGCGTACAGCCGCAGGAAGATGGCAAGTGCAACGGCGGATTCAGCGGCCGCAAGGACGATGACGAAGATCGCGAAGATCTGCCCGCCCATCACGTTGGAGAGAAAGTGGGCGAAAGCCACGAAGTTGATGTTCGCGGCGTTCAGGATGAGCTCGACCCCCATGAGCACGGCGACGCCGTTGCGCCGGGTCATCACGGTATAGAGGCCGCAGCTGAAGAGAGCCGCGCTGAGGATGAGGAACATCTGGAGCGTCATCATTTCCCGCCCTCCTGACCGACGGCCGGGTTTCCCCGGGCAGGCCGGGAGATCATGGCCGCCCCGATGAGCGCCGCCAGGAGAAGCACGGAAGCGATTTCGAAGGGGAGCAGGTACCGGGTCATCAGCAGCTCCCCTATGTTGGCGGTCGTGGGAACATATTTGGTTTCCTTCACGGCGAAGGGCGTCGTGACGGCGACGAGAGACAGCACCCCGAACAGCGACAGGCAGATCGCCGCGGCGGGGAGCTGGAAACGCGCCGGGTTGCTGATCTTGACGTCGGAGAGCCTGTGCGACAGGAAGACCGCGAACAGGAGAAGCATCGTTATGCCGCCGACGTACACCAGCATCTGCGTGGCCGCGAGGAAGTCGGCGGAGAGGAAAAGGAAGATCCCCGCGACGCCCATCAGCGTGAACAGCAGGGCGATGGCCGAATGGATGATGTTGGGAAGCAGGCAGACCATGACGGCCGCGGCGACCGTGATCGCCGCGATCCATAAAAAGACGAGGTCTGAAGGAATGCTGATGTTGCTCAGGTTCATTTCTTTATCTCCCCCTCTGCGGGGTTCGCTGGGGCCGCCTTCGCCAGCTCGGCGGCATGGCGGGCGATGCGGGCCTTGATCGAAGACAGGTCTTCATCGACGAACTCGACGATCAGCTCCTCCCGGGTGTGGGAGGACCCCTCGTATCCGTCCGTGTGGACCAGCGATTTCGGGGGGCAGATCTCGACGCAGAGGCCGCAGTGCATGCAGCGCCCCATGTTGATGACATAGGACGTGAGTACGTTCTTCTTGTCGGCGCCCTTGATCGATGAAAGGGTAATGCAGTCGATGGGACACTGCTTCACGCACATGTTGCAGACGATGCACTTGGCGATGTCGTTGAACAGGAACCCGCGGGTCCGCTCCGGCATCACCATGCGCTCTTCCGGATAGTAGATCGTGGTCTCTTCTTTCGTGGAGACCCCGTAGCCCCAGGTGATCCGCATCCCCTTGGCTATGGTGACGAAGGCTTCCGTGATGTCGTTTACGTATTCTCTCAGGCTCATGGTCTCATCCGAAGAGCGCGGCGATCATCGCGGGGATTCCCTTGCCGTCGAAGGCCAGGAGCCACAGGGATACGCCAAGGAGGTTGAAGAAGGTTAGCGGCACCAGGTATTTCCAGCACATCCGCATCAACTGGTCCACGCGGGTGCGGGGGAGCGTCCAGCGGACCCACATCGAGACCAGCACCAGCGTGAAGGTCTTGGTGAGGAACACCCCGCACGAGAGGAGGTTCCCCCAGAACCACCCGAGGGTGTCCGCGTTGAAGAAGGGGATGTTCCACCCGCCCAGGAAGCCGGCGGAGGCCAGCGCGCACACGATGAAGACTTCCCCGAACTCGCCCAGGAAGAAATAACCGAACCGGATGCCGGAGTATTCCGTCATGAAGCCCTGGACCAGCTCCGACTCGCATTCCGGGAGGTCGAACGGCGTCTGGTTGGCTTCGGCCTGCGCAGCCGTCAGATAGAGGAAGAAGGAGAAGAAAACGAACGGGTTGTGGAACAGGTTCCACCCGAAGATCCCGAACAGGCCGCTCTGCGAACGGACGATGCCCTGCAGCGACAGCGTGCCGGCGATCAGGATCACCGGGATGAGCGCCATCGCCACCGGGATTTCGAAGGAGACGATCTGCGCCGCGGCGCGCATCCCGCCGATGAGCGAATACTTGTTGTTGGAGGCGAACCCTCCCAGGAGCACCCCGATCGAAACCAGGGATGAGACCGCCATCACGTAGTAGATGCCGATGTCCAGGTCGGCCGCGATCATCCCGACGGCGAAGGGAATCACCACCAGGCCGGCGCAGGATCCGACGAACGCCAGGTACGGGGCCAGGCGGAAGAGGATGCGGTCGCAGGCCGCCGGTTTCAGGTCTTCCTTCAGGATCAGCTTCACGCCGTCGGCGAGGAACTGGATGCACCCGTTGGGACCGACCCGGTTGGGCCCGATCCGGGACTGGATGTCGCCGGCCAGCTTCCGCAGGACCAGGGACCCCACCCCCTCGAAGCAGAGGATGAAGATCACGGCGGCGGCCGCGATGACGACCATGATGACCAGCGCAACCATCCACACCGGCACGATGTCGAGGAATGGGACAATCCCGACGATCGCTTCCTTGATGGTTCTGCCGATCCCGTCGTAGTTCGGATATACCGTAGCAGCCAATGGTTCCATGTCTTACCTGTCGGTTTCCGGTAGGATAAGGTCGAAGCTGCCGATGAGGGCCGGGATATCGGAGATCATGAGCCCTCTCGAGACCTTTTCGAAGATATTCATGGACATGTAGGAGCCCGTGCGGATCTTGCAGCGGTAAGGGTTCGTGCCGCCGTCGCTGATCAGGTAGAAGCCGGTCTCGCCGCGCGGGTTCTCGGCGCGGAAGTAGCATTCGCCGACCGGCGGCTTGAAGACCCGCGGCACCTTCGCCATCACCGGCCCGTCGGGGATCTGGGCGATGACCTGGCGGACGATCTTGACGCTTTCCCGCATCTCGTCGATCCGGCACAGGTACCGGTCGAAGCAGTCGCCGAGCGTCCCGCGGTCGGCGTGACCGAGGACCACCTTGAAGTCGAGCTTCGGGTATACCGAGTACGGATCGTCTTTCCGGATGTCCCAATTGACGCCGGACCCGCGGAGGTTCGGGCCCGTCAGCCCCCACTCGAGCGCGTCCTTCCCGGGGATCACGGCGAGGTTCTTCAGGCGGTGGACGAAGATCTTGTTGTACGAGATGAGATTGTTGTACTCGTCGAGCAGCGGCTCGAAATAGTCGCAGAATTCCTTGGTCTTCTCGAGGAACCCCGGCGGGAGGTCGTGGGAGACGCCGCCGATCCGGGCGAAGTTGTAGGTGAGCCGCTGCCCGCACAGCATCTCGAACAGGTCGTTGACCCATTCCCGCTCGCGGATGGCGTAGACGAACGGGGTGAAGGCGCCCATGTCGGCGGTGAACGATCCCCATCCGATGAGGTGCGACGAGATCCGGTTCAGCTCGCAGACGAGCACGCGGATCCACTCGGCGCGCTCGGGGATCTCGATCTGCGCCAGCTTCTCGACGGCCCAGGCGTAGGCGCAGTTGCAGTTCATCCCCGCGAGGTAGTCGAGCCGGTCCGTGAACGGCATGAACGAGCCCCAGACGTTCCGTTCGGCGATCTTCTCCAGGCCCCGGTGCAGGTATCCCAGCGTGGGCCGCGCGTTGCTGACGATCTCGCCGTCGGTGGTGAGCTCGAGCCGCAGCACCCCGTGGCAGGAGGGGTGATGCGGACCCATGTTGATGGTCCACTCGTCGGTGCGAAGGGCTTCCTTCTCGATGATGGGGGCGGTCATACCTTGATCCCGTGATAAGACTCAGGGTAGATGTAATCCTTCCGCAGCGGATGGCCTTCCCAGTCGTCCGGAAGAAGGATGCGGTTGGGGTCGCACGAACCCTCGAACACGATTCCGACCAGGTCGTACGCCTCCCGCTCCATGAAGATGGCGGCTTTCCAGACGACATCCACCGTGGGGATGGAGGGGTTGTCGTGGGGGAGCATCGCCTTCACGCCGATCTTGTGCCGGTGCTCCATGGAGTAGAGGTGATACGATACCGCGAACTTGTCCTTGTAATCCACGCCGGAAAGCAGCATGAGGATATCGAAGCGGAGCTCCGGGTCCTCCTTGAGGAACCGCCCGATTTCCTGTATCTCTTGGGGGGACACGACCACGAAGGGGGGGTTGACGTTCGTCGCTTGCAGCTCGACGACGGCGGCGCCGAACTTCCCCTTCAACTTTTCGAAGATCGCCTGGGCATTCAACGGTTTCATTTCGCCCTTCACGCCTTTTCGGCCTGGCCGGGTTTATAGCCGTAATTTTTGGTTTTCATGATGAGGTCCTGCAGGTTCCGGATGCCTTCGATGAACGCCTCGGGACGGGGAGGGCACCCGGGGACGTAGACATCGACCTTGGGCAGGATCAGGTCGACGCCCTTGACCACGCAGTACGAATCCTTGTAGAAGGGGCCGCCGGTGATGGTGCATGCCCCGATCGCGATGACCCACTTGGGCTCCGCCATCTGGGCGTAGATCCTCTGGACCCGCTCGGCCATCTTGTGCGTGATCGTGCCGCAAGTCATGAGCATGTCGGCCTGCCGGGGAGTGGTGCGGAACACCGCGCCGAACCGGTCGAAGTCGTACTTGGAGGCGCCGCCCTGCATCAGCTCGATGCCGCAGCACGCCGTCGCGTAATAGAGATACCAGAGGGAATTCTTGCGGCACCAGTTGATGAACAGGTCCGCGATGCCGACCTCGATGACCCCCTCGCCGCCAGGGCAGGCCTGCCGACGGACCTTCTCGATATTCTTCTGCAGGACGTTCTTGGGCAGGTCCGCGGGCGCGGGAACGACCTCGAAGATGTTGGACCTGACCGGTTTCTCCGCCGGACCTTTGATCATTTGACATCCTTTCCGGCCGGGGCGTCCTGAAGGGTGCGGACCCAGTCGAGGTCTCCCTCTCTCCAGAGATACGCCAGGCCGGCAAGCAATATGACGATGAAGACGAACGCTTCGACGAAGGCGAGCCACCCGAGCTTCTGGAAGACGACCGCCCACGGGAACAGGAGCGCCACTTCCACGTCGAAGATGAGGAAGACGATCGCGATCACGTAAAAGCGGATGTTGAACTGGATCCACGATTGCCCGTAGGGGATTTCACCGCATTCGTAGGTGGTGGCCTTGAGGGCGTTCGGGTCCTTCGGGGAGAGGAGCCAGGTGACGAGGTTCAGCGCGAGGACGATGAACGCCGCGAAGCACATGAACACCATAATTGTCGCGAATTGGTAGAGCATAGCTTTTCCGTTCTCCAGCCTTTGAAGGCAAATTTGCCTGAGGTGGCAAGCGCAATACGATACTCGGGAATATTTTCATGTCAACTAAAAAAAATGGATTCAGCGGAGCCGCCGGCGTCCCGGAAAGCGGCGGTATAATCAAACGATGCCATCCGATTTCCTTGCACGGTATCCGGTTCTGCTCGCCCCGGCGGGGTCAATCCCGGCGCTGGAGGCCGCGCTGTCGGCGGGCGCCGACGCGGTCTACGTGGGAATCCGCGGGCTCTCGCGCGGGGGGCGGACGGGGATTCCCCTGGAAGAGATCGGGGCCGCCGCGGCCCGCTGCCGCGGCGCCGGCGCGCGTCTGCACGTCGCCGTCAACGCCGTCCCGCCCTCGGGGGAAATCCCCCTCTTCCTCTCCTCCCTCTCCCGCCTGGCGGGGGAAGGGATCTCCGAGGTCATCCTGAACGACCCGGGGCTGATCGCCCTTGTGAGCAGGGAACTCCCTTCCCTGCCGATCTGCGCCTCCGTCGGCCTTTCCGTCGTCAACCCGCAGGACGCGGCCGCCTGCCGCGACCTGGGGGCGGAAGCCGTCGTCCTGCCCTCGGCGGTCCGCCGCGGGGAGATCCCTCCCATCAAGCGCGCCTCGGGCCTGCGGATCGAGGTCTTCGCATGGTGCCGGGCGGAGTTCCTTCTTCATGGGAGATGCGGCCTGACGGGCTACGGGACGGAAGGGCCGGAAGGCGGGGCGGTATCGGCGAAACGCGGAGGGGGGTGCCGCCTCGTATGCCGGGGCCTGCCCGTCCCCCGGGAGCCGCGCTCCCTGGAGGACGAGCTCCCCTCGTGGATCCGCGCGGGCGCAGACGTCTTCAAGCTCGAGGGGAGGGACCTCCCCCCGGAGGCGCTGAAAAGCATCGTGGAGCGGTTCCGGGCCCGCCTGGACGCCGCGATCGCCCCGTCGGCGCCGGGATAGCGCGGCCGCCGCCCCCGTCAGGTACCGGGCTTCTTCTCCAGTTCCTGCTGTCGGAGGATGCGCCGCAGCAGCTTGCCGACCGCGGTCCGGGGCATGGCCCCGATGAAATCGATGTCCCGGGGCAGCTTGTACACCGCGATCTTTTTCTTGCAGTGCTCGAGCAGCTCCTTTTTCAGCTCGTCGGATGCCTCCACGCCGGGCTTGAGCTGGACGAACGCCTTGGTCTTCTGTCCCATGATCTGGTCGGGGACGCCCACCACGCCCGCGTCCAGCACCGCGGGGTGCGTCACCAGCGCCTCCTCGATCTCTTCGGGCCCGATCCGGTAGCCGGACGACTTGATGAGGTCGTCCTCGCGGGACAGGAACTGGACGTACCCTTCCTCGTCCATCGTGACCACGTCGCCCGCCAGGCACCAGCCGTCGCGCACGCACGACTTCTGCTTCTCGTTGTCCTTCCAGTAGATCGTGCCGGTGGGACCGCGGACGATCATCTTCCCGACGTCGCCGGGCTTCACCTGCTCGAAGTTCTCGTTCACCACGCGCACCTCGTAGCCGGGGCACGCCGTGCCGATCGCGCCGGGCTTCACCTTCTTCGTCACCGCGGAGGAGATGAAGACGAACATCATCTCGGTGGTGCCCAGCCCCTCGTAGATCTCGAGGCCGAACTTCTGCTTCCAGTCCAGATACGTCTTGGCGGTCAGCGCCTCGCCGCCGCCGGTGCAGAACCGGAGCGATGAGTAGTCCCACTCCTTCGGGTCGATGTCCGCGATCATCTTGCGGTACGCCGTCGGAAGGGCCGACAGGATGGAGATCTTGTGGTCCCGGATGTTCTTGAACATCGACACCGGGTCGAACCTCGCGATGAGGGAGACGCCCGCGCCGAACCGGAACGGGATGACCCCCACGGTGGAGTAGCCGGCCGCCATCGCCAGGGGGGCCGGGCCGCCGATGACGTCCTTGTCGGTTACCCCCCAGCAGTATTTCCCGAACCCGTCGGCGACGATGAGCGACTCCTCCATGAAGTGCGCCGTGCCCTTCGGCAGCCCCGTCGTCCCGGAGGTGAAGAGGAGGACGGAGACGTCCATCCGGTCGCGCTGGACCGCCGCGCATTGGTCGGGGTTCTTCATCAGCTCGGCGTACGGCGTGTACCCCTTCGCCCGGACCTCGTTCTCGTCCCCGCCCACCACGACGATCGACTTCACGGATTTCAGGTCCGCCCTCACCGCCTCCACCTCGCCGAGCATCGTCGCGGCGACGATGAGGACCTTCGCCTCCGAAACGTTCGCCACGTGGGCGATCTCCGTGCTGGCGAACAGGACCGAGGTGGGCAGCGACACCGCGCCGATCTTGATGATGGCGAAGTTGCAGACGAGGATCGGGGGGATGTTCGGCATCCGCATCAGGACGCGGTCGCCCTCCTCGACGCCCAGCTTCTTCAATCCGTTGGCGACGCGGTTCACGGATGCCTGCAGCTGCCGGTACGAGATCCGCTGGTCGTCGAAATAGATCGCCGTCTTGTCGCCGTATTTCTCCGCCGTCCGGTCGAGAAGCACCTCCGTCGAGTTGAACCTCTGCGGGATGCTCCTGAACTCGTCGAGGGTGTAGATCCTCTGCGGCCTCAGTTCCGGCGGCGGAAGGGAGCTTTCGGGGATGTTGCCCATCGCCTCGTGTCCTCCTCCTTGAAGGATGCGATCCAAATGGTTCGGCGCCCGGGCAGGAAACCCCTGCCCGGGCACCGCTCTTTCTGCGCCGCGCGTGTTCCGCCCGGCGGTTAAATCGTCAGCCGCTCGAGCGCGTCGACGGCGTCAAGGACTCTCTGCTGCTCCTTGTCGGACCGCGGGTACGCTTCCCTCGGGTAGTTCGGGTCGGCGCCGTAGACCAGGAGCGCGGGCACCGTCCGGCCGAAATCCTCCTCGAGGGCGCCCTTCGCCCCGAAGACGCCGCGGATGTCGGCCTTGGGGCCGGTGCACGCCGCGTTGTAGGCCTTCGCCGGGTTCGGCTTCCCCTTGAGGTCGATCGCGACGCCGACGGTGCCGAGCTTCTTGAGCAGCTTGAGCGCCTCCGGGATGTCCGTGAAATACTGGGAACCGGGCTGCGTTCCCGAATCGTAGTAGAACTCGACCTTCGTCACGGTGGTGTCGGCGGCCGAGACCTTCTTCAGAAGCGTATCGGCGGCCGCGAGGTCCCACTGCGCGACCATCGCCGGCTCCGTTCCTTCATAAAAGCCGCACTCCCCCTCGATCCCGTCCACGCGGGGGATGTTGACGGTATAGGGCCACTCGATCTTGACGCACTGGCCGGCGTAGGCCTTCACGATCTGCGGGTCGGTCGCCGGCACGAAGTTCCTGCACTTCGGGCAATTGGGTATGTTCGCCACGGGCTCTCCTCCTTCAGGTCACTTCGCGAATTTCTTCGGGCGGCTGCCGACCAGGTCCTCGGGCTTCAGCGGGGCGCCCGACACGGGATTCCCGCGCTTGTTCACCGTGATGGGGATCGGCTTTCCCTGGAAGTCCTCCCGGGCCTGCGGCCCGGTGTTGACCTTCGAGGGGTCCGTGATGCCTTTCCAGTCCTTGCTCTGCGCGTACCCGGGCATCTTGTCGTGCTTCCCTTCGGCCGCCGCCGGCGGCGCGGTACGCGTCCCGTTCACCAGCTCGTACGCCCAGATGCTGTCGCAGCCGGCGCACTTGATCTTCCCCTTGAAGTTCCAGAACGTGAAGGGGTCGAGGTAGTTGATCGTCTCGCACTTCGGGCACTCCATTATGAGCGACGTATCGCGGAAAACGCTCATCGATTCCCCCTTTCCTTTAGATGATCTCTTTCTTTTCGAGCTCGGCGATCTGGGAGCCCGTGAAGCCGCACAGCTTGGCCAGGATGTGCTCGTTGTCCGCGCCGACGGGCTTGAAGACGTTCTTGATGCGGGCCGGCGTTTCGGACAGCCGGTACGGGGCGCCCTGGATCATGATGTCCCCGTAGGTCGGGTCGTCCAGCCACTGGATCGAGCCGCGCAGGTGCCAGTGCTCGTGATTCGCCACCTCGTTGGAGTTCCAGACCGGCTGGGCGACCAGCCCCGCGTCGGTGCACGCCTTCCAGACCTGTTCCTTGGTCTTGTCCGAGGCCCATTTCTCCAGCGCCGGATAGATCGCCGTCTGGGCGTCCGCCGCCACGCGGTCGGAGTGGGTCGGGTACTTCTTCGCGAGCTCGGCGTTCCCGATGACGCCGCACAGCTTCTTGAACTCCTCGTCCTTGAAGGCGGAGACGAAGCAGAAGCCCACTTCCTGCTCCTGCGGGTTCTTCGATTTGGGATAGGACGACTTCCCGCACTTGAGGATCCCGTGGACGCACAACAGCGGCTCCCAGTTCCCCCACCGCTGACCGACGATGCCGTTGCGGCCGTAGAGGGCGATGAAATCGGTGAGATGGCGCTGGGCGCCGTGCACCTGGGAGTACTCCAGGAACTGCCCGACGCCGGAGACGTTGTCGCGCCAGTACAGGGAGGCGATGATGTTGAACGCGGAGACCGCCCCGCCCCAGTAGTCCATGATCCATATGGTCTGCTTGGAGGGCATCCCGCCGTATTCCTTCGGCCACCCGGTGATGGAGAAGCAGCCGCCCTGGGCCTGGCCGAGGATGTCGTAGGAAGCGCGGTTGCGCCCCGGGCCCCAGCCGCCGAAGCCTCCCATCCACTGGTAGATCAAACGGGGATTGAACTCCTTGAACTGCCGGTACCCGATCCCCCACCGGTCGAAGGTGCCCGCCCGGTAGTTCTCGGCGATCACGTCGGCCTTGGCGGCGAGCCGCTTCATGATCTGGACCGCTTCCGGCTTGTGGAAGTCGAGCGACATGAACTGCTCGTTGGTGTTCGCGCCGAAGAAGCCCAGCCCCGTCCCTTTTTCCGGCAGCCAGCGGGACAGCGGGTACAGGAACGGCTCGTTGAACGGGGTGGTGTGCCGCATCGGCTCGCCCCGCTTGGGAAGCTCGACCTTGATCGATTCCGCGCCAAGCTCCGCCAGGTACGCCGGGACGCAGGGCCCGAGGATGTACTGGGTCGTGGAAATGACCCGGATCCCCTTCATGACTTCCGGCTTTTGGAACGTGTCCTTCGTATTGAAGACGGTTCGGCAGAAATCCTCGAACGTCATGTCTTTCAGCGCCTTGTCGAGCATCAGATCACCCCTCCCTTCTTAAGCTCCGCAAGCTCCTGCCGGTTCAGCCCCGCGAGAGCGCGGTACACGTCCTCGTTGTCCTTGCCGACCGGCCGGCCGATCCACTTGATCCGGCCCGGGGTGCCGGAGCCGATGAAGCTCGACGCGCCGAGGAGCACGTTGCCGTACTCGATGTCGTCCTGCATCTTGAGGTGGCCGCGGTACTTGTAATGCGGGAACTCGCACACCTCGTCGATGAACGACACGCCGCCCGAGGCGACTTCCTCTTCCTGCAGCGCCGTCTCGCATTCGTACCGGCTGCAGTCCTTCATCCATTCCACCAGCGTCGTGTACGTCTCGACCTGCTGATAGTGCGCCAGCCGGTCGGTGACGACCTTGAGCTTGGGATCCTCGACGATGTGCTGCTCGAGGTACGGCTTGACCTTCCCCGCGGTCCGCCAGATGCGGAACCAGAGCCGGTCGTGCCCGCCGCCCACCATGATCTGGCCGTCGGCGCACGGGTTGACGCCGTAGATGTTGATCGCCAGGTCCCAGTTCCCGTAGCGGGGACGGACGGAGCCGTCCATCCCGTTCCATCCCCAGTTGTAGTCGATGATCCGGATGACGCCCTCGGCCGACGTGCACTCCACGAACTGCCCCTTCCCGAGGAACTTCTCCCGGGCGTAGAGGGCCGACATCGCGGCGATGGCCGCGAAGGTGCCGCCGACCTGGTCCGCCAGCCACCATCCCGAACGCGTCGGGGTGCCGCCGAAGGAGACCGGGGCGCCGGTGCCGTGCACGAAGCCCATGGAGCACTGGCCGACCGGGTCCATGGCGCCGGGCTGGTCCTTCAGGGGGCCCCATTGCCCGCGCTGGCCGACCCAGAGGTAGATCAGCCGGGGGTTGATCTCCGAGAGCTGGCGGTAGCCGATCCCGAGGCTGTCGTAATGCCCGGGGGCGGCGTTCTCGATGAGGATGTCGACCTGCGGGATGATCTTCTTCAGCAGGTTGCGCCCCTCTTCCGTCTCGACGTTCAGCGTGACCGAGTACTTGTTCCGGGCCTCGGCGAGGAACCGGGCGCCGCACTTCTCGCCGTCCCTGGAGGAGAACATGTACTCTTCCCGCCCGAACGGGGTCAACTTGCGGAGCGGGTCGCCGCCCACCGGCTCGACCATGATGACGTCGGCGCCCAGCTCGGAAAAGTGCGACGAGCACCAGTGGCCGATGATCTGGTTCGCGGTCATGTCGAGCACGCGGATGCCGTTCAGCGATTCGGGCTTGTCCGCATTGAACTGCTGCCGGACCTGCGACTCGATCCAGAGTGCGTATTCCTTCCGCTTGTCGTCCACACCGGCGTAAACCTCGTCCGTCGTCGGCGTGGGAACGGCGGGCCAGGGAAGGACCTTTATCTTGGGCCGCTTCTTTTCGGTGCGCCAGGAGTCACCCATGCTTCCCCTCCTTCAAAGAAATTTGCTTTTTTTCCGGATACCGCCAATAAACCGTTTGCTCGCTACACCGGAACCAAACCATTGCACGGCCTTGATTTACCTCAAGAATTCCCTGTTTCGACGCCTCCGTTATGTTATTTTATAAATGCGTTTTATTATATACCCAGACGGAAATCCCCTGTCAAGGGGTTTTTTAAGGGTAAAACAAGTTTTTATTTTCACACCAGCCGTTTCTCCCGCTTCAGGACGAAATGGCAGCCCACCGTCCCGTAGGCGATCCCGTCCCGGTTCGGGGCGATGAGGGGCACCGAAGTGACCAGCTCCCAGCCGTCCTTCCCCGCCTCCTTGAGCCAGTCCATGTCCGCCACGAGCCCGTCCTGCGTGTCCTCGAACATCATCATCCGGTCCATGTATTCGAACACCATCTTCCCGGTCCCCTCTTCCTAGGAATTTACCGTCCCGCCGATCATCTCCCGGATCTCCCGGTACGCCGCCTCCCGCTCTCCGCCCCGAAGCCCGGCCATCCGTGCGGAACGGACCGTCACGGCGTCGTAGAGGCCGCGGATCCGCTCTCCTTCGTCGTCCCCGCCCAGCCGCGCCAGGATCGAGCCGTGCATCCCGACGAATCCCGGATCGGTCAGCAGCGCGACCTGCTTCCCCGCGTCCGACAGGTCGCGTTCGGTCTCCGTAAGGAGAAACCGCGCGAGATGGCGTGCCATCATGGCGGAATCCATCTTCGCGTTGTCCCGCCGCAGCAGGGCGATGCGCTCCCCTTCGGGCATCAGCTTCCACACGTCGTGGTCCACGGGCTTCGTCATCGCCATCCGCCCGGAACCGAACCGCTCGATGAAGGACAGGAGCGACCGGTCCGCCGCGGCTTCCGCGATCGACAGGATCAGCTCCCGCAATCCTTTCGAAGGCATTTCGAGGAAGGAAGGGTACCTTTCGAGGAAGGGGGCGACGATCCGGCGGGTTTCCGCGGCGGTCAGCAGGTCGATCTGGGCCATGGCGGAGAGGCGCAGCTCCTTCAAGGGCATCGCCGCCAGGGCGTTCCTCAAATCGCGGGAGCGGTATTCCGGCGGCACCTGCCGCGGAACCTTCTCCATCGGCGGGCCCACAAGCGTCTCCGGGTCCGCCGTCAGCCCCGCGACGGCCCCCGCCATGCCGCGGACCTCTTTGAGCCGGAGCTCGCCCTCTTCCGTCGCCCCCGCCTCCACGGCCCGCGCGATCCCCTGGGCGATCTCCGACGCCGCTTCCCTCAGACGCGCTTCCGGCTGGAGGCGCATCCGGTCGATGAGATCGTAATAGAGGGCGAACTCGAGGACTCCCTCGTTGAATCCGGGATCCGAAAGCATGTACGGGCGGAACAGCATCGCCGCCCGGGCGATCTCCCTGCGGAGCTGGACGGGGGACACCTGGTCCATCCGGTCCGCGATCCGAAGCCACTTTTCCCGGACCGCCATCTCCTGGTACTCTTCCTGGGTCAGATACGGCGGCTCGAACCGTTCGCCGTCCTTCTTTTTTTCCTCGAGCTCCGCGATCGCGTATGCGGCGTAGGCCGGGACGAACGCCTTCGCGAAATTCCGAAGCTCCGCTTCGGAGAGGTGCTCGCTGTACCCGGCGAACAGCTCCTTCGCGGTCTCCTCGTCGACGCAGTCGCCGAAGATCCGCATCGTGTACCTCAGCTGCGCGTCGGGGAGCTCCTCGAGGTTCTCCATGAGGTTGGCCGTGCGGTCCTCGAGGCGGCGCCGGACGAGCTCGACGTAGGAGTTCACGGGTTCCCCCGTTGACGATCCAGCCCGAACAGGTTCCTGAAGACCGAGAGGACCTCCCCCTTCCGCTCCTTGGGGAAATCCCAGGTGGCGGACACCATCGAGCCGGAGAACGGGAACTCCTCGTCCCCGTCCCCGCCGTCGCAGGAGCCGCCCTTGACCACCTGGGGAGGCGTGGAGGGAGGCGCCCCCAGCGCCTCCGCGACGGCGCCCAGGAGGGCCTCGCCTTCCCCGGTGTTCGCCGCCTGCACGGTGCAATACGTCGAGATCACCGAGACGAAACACGGCAGGATGTCGCCCGCCGGCGTGTCCACAAGGGCGTCGAGGCTCCACTGGGCGGCGGATTCCTTGAGGGAGGTCTTCCTGCATGAAAGGGTCATCGGACGTCTGCCTCCTGCTGTTTCCCGCGCAGGAAAAGGACCATCGCCTCCGGTTCGAACGCCAGGGCGCCGGAATCGTAATACGAATCGCCGAGCCATTCGGCGATGTGGGCCCGGTGCTCCTCGCGGATCTCCGCGTCCGCGTCGAAGACATAGACGACGACGCGGCGGTCGTCTCCGTCGTAGAAACGAAAAGCGAACCGGCCTTCCGGAAGTTCCTGGAGATCGATTGCGACGACGTCGTCGGCCATCAGGTCGAACATCCGTTTTACTTCCCGGAGCGTGCGGGTGCGTCCACCGATGGAGATCTCGTCCCTCCCGGACCATAAGGGGCCGAACCGCTCCTCGATCAACACCTTGTCCCGGGCGCCCATTCCGTCGTCCCTTTCCGCCAGAACGGCGTGTGTTGCGAAATAAAACAATAACATTCAGTATAATCCATTTTTTTATCCCCTTCGTCACATCCCTGTCAAGCTATTATATAATGCCGTTTTGATATCTCAAAAAACCCATGAAAATACCATGCGTTAAATTGACAGTGCCTTCCCGCGGCGGTATCATTACCTTCCTTTTTCCATGGAACGAGATCCCTCGGCAGGAGGCATTGTCCCTTGGCCAGGTTGAAGACGAGCACTTCGGGAAAGCTGTTCGCGATGGCGAAAGAGATGATCCCCGGCGGGGTGAACTCCCCGGTCCGCGCGTTCCGGTCGGTGGGCGGAACGCCGCTGTTCATCGAGCGGGCGAAGGGCTCCTCCGTGCGCGATGTGGACGGCAACGCCTTCATCGACTACGTGGGTTCCTGGGGACCGATGATCCTCGGGCACGCCCACCCGAAAGTGGTCGCCGCGGTCCGCAAGGCGGCGGGACGGGGGACGAGCTACGGGGCTCCCACGCCGGGAGAGGTGGGGCTCGCGCATCTCATCCGGAACGCCTTCCCCTCCATCGACAAGGTCCGGCTGGTCTCCTCCGGCACCGAGGCGGCGATGAGCGCCGTCCGGCTCGCCCGCGGGTACACGGGGCGGGACAAGATCATCAAGTTCGAGGGAGGGTACCACGGCCACGCCGACGCGATGCTCGTATCCGCCGGGTCGGGGGCGCTCACGTTCGGCCTGCCCGATTCCCCCGGGGTCCCGAAAGAGACGGCGAAGCACACCCTCACCGCGAAATTCAACGACATCGCACTCCGTGACGCGCCTCTTCGAAAGGAACAAGGGACAGGTCGCCGCGGTCATCGTCGAGCCGATCCCGGGAAACATGGGGGTGGTCCCGCCGGTCCCGGGGTTCCTCGCAGGAGCTGCGCGCGCTCACGAAGAAGCACGGGGCGCTCCTGGTGTTCGACGAGGTGATCTCGGGCTTCCGCGTGGCCTTCGGCGGGGCGCAGGAGCTGTTCGGGATCGTCCCGGACCTGACCGTCCTGGGCAAGATCATCGGCGGCGGCCTGCCGGTGGGGGCGTTCGGCGGCCGGAAGGACGTCATGGACGCGCTGGCTCCCGAGGGGCCGGTCTACCAGGCGGGCACGCTGTCGGGAAACCCGCTGGCGATGGCCGCGGGGATCGCCGCCGCTCACCGAGCTGTCCCGCAAGGGGGCGTACGCGGAGCTCAACGCGAAGGCGGACTACCTCGCCGCGGGGATGGCGAAGGCGTTCGCCGCTTCCGGCGTCCCCACCTACACCAACCGCGTCGGGTCGATGTGGACCACCTTCTTCCAGAAGGGGCCGGTGACCGACTACGTTTCCGCGAAACGAAGCGACACGAAACGATATGCCCAGTATTTCCACGGGCTTCTGGAACGCGGGGTCTACATCGCGCCGTCCCAGTTCGAGGCGGGATTCGTTTCCCTGGCGCACTCGAAACGGGACCTCGACCGGACGATCGCCGCCGCCCGGTCGGTCCTGGGCGCGTTGAAACCGGTTTCCGATTGACGGGTTCACGGATCTTATGATAAAAATCCAGCGTTTGACCTCATGAACGACCGCCAGGACCGCAAGGCGTTCTACCGGGAACTGGGAAGGTACAGCGCCCTCGGTTTCGAGATGTCCCTGTCGGTGCTCATCGGTCTGGGGATCGGGTACTACCTCGACAAGTGGCTCGGGACCGCCCCCTGGCTGATGATCCTCTGGCTCGCTTTCGGTTTCGCCGCCGGCGTGCGCAGCCTGTATCGCGCCGCCAAGCGATCCGAGAAGGAGCTGGAGGAGCAGGAGAAGGACGAAGCAGGGGCAGCGGGAAACCCGGGGGGAACTGAGATCCGTTCCCTGGAGCGGCGGATCCTGCTCTCCGCCGCGCTGGTCCTCGCGGGGATCGCCGTCGCGGCCGTCGCGGGCGCGGCGAGTTTCCGGATGCTCCCCGGCGCGGCGTGCGGCGCCGCCATCGCCTGCGGGAACTTCATCCTCGTCCGGAAGATCCTGGAGAAGGCGTTCCTGGGCGAGGGGGAGGTCAACAAGCGGTTCGTCGTCCAGTACGTGCTGAAGTTCCTCGGGCTGATCGGGATCGTCTACCTGGTCGTCCGGTCGGGCTGGTTCGACGTGTTGGGGTTTTTGCTGGGGCTGTCGTCGCTTTTCCTCGGGGTTCTCCTGGAGGCCCTGTGGAAATCGTTCCAACCGGCGGAGTGAACGCTTCCGCCGACTTTCTCGGGGGTTATCGGAAATGCGCAAGGCGATCCTCGGACTTCTCCTGGCGGCCCTGACGCCGGCGACGGCGCTGGCGGCGGGAGGCCACGGCTATTCCTTTTTCATGGCGCTGCCCGGCGGGGAGAAGTACTACTACATGTACGCCTCCGTCTTCATCGCCCTGTTCCTCGTCGTCGGTTCCTGGCTCGTCGTCGGCGGGAAGAAAACTTCCGAAATGGTGGTCCCCGAGGGGCGCTTCACGCTGCGCAATTTCTTCGAGCTGATCCTGGGGTTCCTCGCGCAGCTGGCGGAGGACATCATCGGGCACCATTACAAGAAGTACCTCCCCCTTCTCGCGTCGTGCTTCGTCTTCATCCTGTTCATGAACCTCCTCGGGCTCATCCCCGGGTTCCTGCCGCCGACGCAGAAGATGAACATCACCGTGGGGCTGGCGCTGGTCATCTTCCTGTCGACCCATTACTTCGGCGTCCGGGAAAACGGCATCTCCTACTTCAAGCATTTCCTCGGCCCCGTGTGGTGGATGGCCCCGATCATGCTGCCGATCGAGATCATCTCCCACCTGGCGCGGCCGATGTCGCTCTCGCTCCGTCTTTTCGGGAACATCACGGGAGACCACGCGGTGGTGGCCGGCTTCATGGCGCTGATCCCCATCCTCGTCCCGTCGGTCTTCCTGGGGCTCGGGCTGTTCGTCTCCTTCATGCAGGCCTTCATCTTCACCGTGCTGTCCATGATCTACATCTCCGGCGCGGTGACGCACGAGGAACACTGATCCACGCAGCACCCCGGCGGTTTTTGCGGGACCGCCCGGGAACATCTTTGAAAGGGGGAACACCCTATGTTCCGCAGATTCACTCTCTCACTTCTCGTCGCTACCCTCATGCTGGCGGTAGCGTCGGTGGCTTTGGCGTCGGAAGGCGCCCCCGCCGCGGGCGGAGATTCCAACGTGAAAGCCGTCATCGCACTGGCGGCGGGCTTCGGCATCGCGATCGCGGCGTTCGGCGGCGCGCTCGGCCAGAGCAGGGCCATCGCGGCCGGGCTGGAAGGGATCGCGCGCAATCCTTCCGCCCAGAACAAGATCTTCATCCCGATGATCGTCGGACTCGCGCTGATCGAGTCGCTGGTCATCTACGCCCTGGTCATCGCGTTCGTTCTCGTCGGGAAGCTGTAAGCCGGCGCGGGGCAAGGATCCGGTCTTGCGGAAAGGGCCCTCGTTCGAGGGCCCTTTCCGTTTCCGCCATCATCGAAATCGCGCTTTGCGGGATTTGCGTAAGGTTTCCTACTTTTCCTTCTCCTCAGTGCATTGTGTCCCCAGCTTCGAACAGACGGAGGCCGCTTCCGGCAGTTCGTCAAGGTTCGTGAAACAGACGGTCTCGCGCCGGTCCGCCAGCCGCATTGTCGACCATGGAACGATCGACACCGGAAGATCCGTCCCGACGGGAGGCGGGCTCCCCGCGACATCCGAAATGAAGATGATCCGGAAGGCGGTCTTTCCCGGCAGGAGGTGAAGCAGGGAGCAGCGGTCCACGCCGAAGTGTTCCCGGACCTGCTCCAATGAACCCCGGATCTCCGGGCCGATCCGGTCCGGCGGCGTCGCGATCAGCCGCGCGGAGATGTTCGAGAGGAGCGCTTCGAATCTAAACGGTTCGCCGGGCACGGCGCTCGCCCCCGCAGCGTATTTGTGCGTCTATTTGAACGGTCTGCCTGCAATGCAAAACAGGACAAGGCAAGACCACCCGAAAAAGGGATCTGGATCGTCGGCGACGATCCGCACGGAGTCGATGATCATCCACGCGCCTGAAATAACAACCTGCATCTTGCCGCAGCCAGCATGCCCGCTCTCCACGACCCTGCCCGGAAGGTCCGCTCGAGATGCTTGCGATGATTCTATAAAGGTATCTTCCTGCAAGCATCAACAATCTGCGGCTTCCTCCTGCAGCAGCTCCGTCCGTCTAATGTACATCTCCCGGAGAAGTGAACATCGGAATCGGAAAGTTCAAGCGCTGCAAGACCGGACAGATCATGAGTCAACGACAATTCTCCCATCAGGTGTTGCCCGACAGTGCGGAGAAGGCTAGAATGATGCGCAACGAATCCCTCATTCAAAGGTTGCCATCGATGGAGATCGACCCGCTCGTCTTCCACGCGAAGTTCCCCAAACGCTGCCGCCTCGACCAGTGCAAAAGCCGCTGCTGCAAGGGCGGGGTGTGGGCCGACATCAAGGAGAAGGAAGTCATCCTGAAGAACGCGGAGCTGTTCGTCCCGTACATGCGGCCCGAGGCGAAGGACCCGTCGTCCTGGTTCGGGGAGACGACCGAGGACCCCGACTGCCCGAGCGGCATCGCGGTCGAGACCAACGTGGCGGGCGACTACTGCGTCTTCTTCCACCCGGACCACGGCTGCTCCCTCCAGAAGGCGGCGGTCGACCTGGGCTGGCACGAATGGGAGTTCAAGCCGCGGTTCTGCATCATGTTCCCGCTGGTGGTGTCGGAGGGCGTTCTGACGGTCGACGAGGACATGGACGACGTCTGGTGCATGAAGCGCGAGAACCGCACCCACCCCATCCTCCCCGCCGTGGAAAGGGAAGTGAACCACCTTTTCCCGGAAGACACGGCGCGCAAGCTGCTGGCGGACGGCTATCGGTGCGGGATGCCTCCCGGCACCCTTCCGGGGTATCTTCCGAAAAAGGCGACGATCCCGTAAAGGATCGAAAGCGGGTGCGGCGGGCAGCCGGGGATGTACAGGTCCACCGGGACCGCTTCCCCCACCCCGTTCTCCACGGCGTGCGACCCGCGGAAGACGCCCCCGCTGGCGGCGCACGCGCCGACCGCGATGACGATCCGGGGCTCCGCGATCGCCTCGTACGTCCTGACGAGGCCTTCCTTCATGTTCTTCGAGACCGGGCCGGTGACCAGGATCCCGTCCGCGTGGCGCGGCGAGGCCACGAAGTCGATGCCGAACCGCTGGAAATCGAAGTTCGGGTTCCCGGCGGCCTGGGCCTCGAGGTCGCAGCCGTTGCATCCGCCCGCGGACACTTCCCGCAGGTGAAGGGACCGTCCCAGCAGGGAGCGCAGCCTTTCCGGGGCCAGGGGAGGGACGAATGCCGACCGGCCGATCACCAGGTCCCCGCGCGCCCCGAACGGAAGGTGGCAATCGGGCGTGAACCGGATGCCCTTCCCTTCGCACGCCTCCTCGCAGAGGCCGCAGAACACGCACTTGCCCAGGTCGACGGTCTTCGCGGCCGGGTCGATCGCCTCCGTCGGGCAGACCCGCGCGCCCGCTTCCGCGGCGTCCCCGGAAAAGAACTCCTCCCCGAGCACGGGAAGCCCGCGGTACCTTTCCGGGAACCCCGTCCACGGCAGGGGGTACGCCGTGTTTCCCACCCGCCACCTTCCCGTAAACGCTTCCAGCATGTCGTCGATCCCCCCTACAGGTCCGCGCCCGAATAGGACAGGTTGAAGCTCTTGTTGCACAGCGGGAAATCGGAGATGACGTTGTCCCGCACGGCGAAGGACAGGCCCGGCCAGTTGTGGAAGGACGGGTCCACGACCTTGTAGGTCGTGAATCCCCGCTCCCCGTCGAAGACCGCCGCGTGGACGATCTCGCCGCGCCACCCCTCCTCGACGGAAACGACCAGGGCGCGGCGGCGCGGGGCGGCCGAAGGATCCGGGGCCGGCGCCGGCGGGGCCGGGCCCGCCGCCGGAAGCACGAGCGACAGCCAGCGGAAGGAGGCGAGCATCTCATCGCATCGCACGCGGGCGCGGGCGAGGACGTCGCCTTCCCTCTGCAGGATGACTTCCGGCGGGAACGTCGAGAAGCAGGGGGACGGAAAATCCCGCCTCGCGTCGACGTCCCGGCCGGAGGCGCGGGCGGGAACGCCGACGATGCCGAGCGTCTGGGCCGTCTGGAGCGGCAAACGCCCGGTCCCTTCCATCCGGACGACGACGGAGGGCGATTCGAGCAGGATCGTCCCCGTCCGTTCGACATCGGCCCGCAATCCGCGAAGACGGTCGAGGACGCCTGCGGTACCGGACTTCGGAAGGCGCGGGTCGATACCGCCAATGCGGTTCAAACCGCGGCCGTACCGGTTGCCCGTAAGCCCCATGAGGAAGCCGAGGGCTATCCCCCGAAGGTGGGCGAAGTGCGCCGACCCGAAGAGGTAGCCGATGTCGGCCGACAGGCCGCCGAGGTCCCCGACGTGGTTGGCGATCCGCTCCAGCTCGAGCGCGACGGAACGCCAGGTCTCCGCCGCCGGATGCGCCGGGGTCCCGAGGACCGTTTCGAGCAGGCGGACGCACGCGTTGGAATGCCCGACGGCCGTGTCTCCGGAGATCGACTCGGAAAGCATCAGCTGCCGCGTCCCGGGCTTCCCGGCGAGCAGCGACTCCGTCCCCTTGTGCTGGTACCCGAGCCGGATCTCGAGGTTCTGGATCGTCTCCCCGGCGCAGGAGAACCGGAAATGCCCCGGCTCGATGACCCCCGCATGGACGGGGCCCACGGAGACTTCGTGGATCCCCTCGCCGCGGACCTGGAGGAACCGGTATCCCTTGCGCGGTTCCGGCGGCGGCGCCGCGGCGCTGCGGGACGGGAAGAGCTTCTTCGGCCAGCCTTCGTGGAAACGCAGCGGGTTCAGCTCGGGGTGGCCTTCGGGGACGATGCCGAACAGGTCGTAGATCTCCCGCTCGAACCAGTGGACCGCGGGACAGACGTCCGTGAAGGTTCGGAAGGACGGGTCGTAGACCCGCACGCTGCCGTGGGCCATCCGCCCCGGGCCGGAGCCCCCGACGACCGCATGGACGAGGAAGCTCCCCGGGGCGGGTTCCTCCGCGAAGAAGGCGAGGAGGCGCTCCCCCGCGGCGGTCTCCTCCCGGAGGAACGCCCGGAACGCCTCCTCGGACAGGGGAGGGGAAGCGTCGAGCTCGAAGACCCGGACACAGTGCGTCGGCATCAGGCCCTTTCCCCCGTCACGAGAATGAGACCGCGAAGGAGAGTCTCTCCAGCACTTCGTAGAGCCCCCGCGGGACGTGCAGTCCCAGGAAGGCGGAAGCGAACAGTAGCGCGCAGGCGGGAAGGAGGCAGCACCACTCCGCGGCGGTCATCGGCCGGGACGGGAGCTCCCCCTCCCCCAGCGCCATGTTGCTCCCGTGCACCAGGAAGGACCCGAACAGCACGGCGAGCAGCGCCAGGTACAGGAAGGAAACGGCCACGTTGCCTCCCGCCACTCCCCCCGCGAGAACGCCGAACTTGCTCCAGAACGAACCGAACGGCGGCGACCCGGCGATCGCCAGCAGCCCCCCGAACAGCAGGAAGCCGGAAAGCGGGGCCTGCCGGAGGACCGCGCGGATCTTCCGGATCCTCTGGGTGCCGTACCGGAGGATGAGGTCCCCCGCCACAAGGAACAGAAGCACCTTGACGATGGAATGGTTCAGCACGTGGAGCAGCGCGGCGGGCTTGGCGGCCCCCCCGAACCCGATACCGAGGCAGGCGATCCCCATGTTCTCGATGGAGGAAAACGCCAGCAGCCGCTTGATGTCCCTCTGCACCGCGACCAGCAGCGCGGGCACGGCGATCGAAGCGATCCCGAAGAGGATCATCAGGGGAGCGGCGTAGTCGCCGGGAACCGCCGGCACGACCCGGAGGATGGAAAGGAAGGCGCAGTTCAGCAGGACGCCGGAGAGCATCGCGGAAGCGGGGGCGGGGGCCTGGCTGTGCGCATCCGGAAGCCACGTGTGCATCGGCGCCAGCCCCATCTTCGTCCCGTAACCCACCAGGAAGAACAGGAAGGCCAGCCGCAGGAACCGGGGGTCGAACCGGTTCGCCTCCCGGGAGATCGCCGTGTAGGTGAGGGAGACCTCGCCCGCCGCCCGGGAAAGGAAGATGATCCCGAGGAACGCGAAAGCGATCCCCACGGAGCAGATGAGAAGGTATTTCCAGGCGGCCTCCATCCCCTTCCGGTCCCCCCGCAGGTAGATGAGCGGCGCGGAGAACAATGTGGTGGCCTCCACCGCGATCCACTGGATGGCGAGATGGTGGGAGCAGGCCACGACGACCATCGAGAAGACGAACAGGTTGATCCAGATGTGGTACTGGCGAACCTTGCGGGCGTCGATGCCGCCGTGTTCCATCTCCCGGCGGAAATAGCCGAAGGTGTAAATGGAACACACGAAATGGACCCCGACGACGATGGCGAGGAAGTACATGCCGAGCTCGTCGAGCATCAGGAGGTCTCCCCACGCCCGCGCCGGGAGGGACCTCGACAGGACGGCCGCGCCGATGAGCAGCCCGACGGCCCCCGCGAACGTGCCCAGGGCGGCCTTCCGCGGGGAGCGGACGGCCAGCGCCACGACGGCGGCCGCGAGCGGCGATATCAACAGCAGGTGCATCATCCCCTCAATCCTTCAACGTGTGGATTTTCCGCAGGTCCATGTGCGTGAAGGCCCGCTGGATCTTGAACATCAGGATCCCCATCAGGAAGACGGCGACGAACAGGTCGAGGAAGATCCCCAGCTCGATCGGAAGCGCGAACTCGCTGCCGGAGACCGCCCCGAGCAGGAAGATGCCGTTCTCCAGGAGGACGAACCCGATGACCTGGCTTACCGCCTTGACCCGCGTGGTCATGCGCAGCAGCCCGCAGAACAGGAGCGCGAGCCCCGCGGCGGCCCCGAGCTCGTCCTTTCCGGAAAGCCCGAACCGGCTGCCGCCGACGAACGCCGCCAGCGTCAAGGCGCTCGCCAGGAGGATGGTGGCTTTCGTGGAGACCAGCGATTCCGACTCCTCCCGGATGTCCAGCCGCGAAACGACGCGGGTCAGGATGGCGGGGATCGCGATGCCCTTCCCGGCGACGGTCGCCAGGCACAGGGCGACCGCGCGCCAGGTCATCCCCGACTCCTGCAGCAGGGGGAGAAGCCCGAGGAGGAATCCCTGCAGGGCGAGGGAACGGATCGAGGGCCGGATCCGCTCCGACACCGTGAGGTGGATCCCCAGCAGAAGAAGAAGCACGGTCAATGCGTCCAACGTCGTCCCCCTCCCCTACCCGGTGAACTGGATCGCGAGCGCGATCGAGGCCAGCGCCGTGGCCACCATGAGGAATGCGGCGACCCGGGAAAGCCGCAGGCGCGCGGTGCCCGCCTCCACCGCGCCGATCACCACCCCGAAGAGACACAGGCGCAGGACCGCGGCGGGGACGGCGAGGTGCGCCGGCAGGATCAGCGACTGCGGGAACAGCACCGCGGAGACCAGCGCCGAGAACAACGCGATCCGCAGCGACGAGGCAAGCTGGATCATCCCCAGGTCCACGCCCGAATGGTCCAGGACCATCGCCTCGTGGATCATCGTAAGCTCCAGGTGGGTGGCGGGATCGTCCACCGGGATGCGCGAATTCTCCGCGAGCAGCAGGAGGAACAGGGTGCCCGCGATCAGGATCGTCTCCGGCCGCCCGAGGGCCGATTCCGAGGGGGCGCCCGCGAGGAAGCCGTTCACCGTGTCGGCCCCGCCGAGATAGGCGTACCCGCACAGCGCCAGGACCAGCGCCGGCTCCGCCATGGCGGAGACGGCGGCCTCCCGGCTGGATCCCAGCCCGCCGAACGCGCTCCCGGTGTCGAGGCCGGCGAGCGTCTGGAAAAACCGGGGAAGCGCCATCAGGTAAATGTACAGGACGAAATGCATCGGGAGCGGCACCTCCCGCGATCCCAAGGGCGTGGCCGCCGCCAGGACGACGGCGCTCCCGAGGACGACCGGCGCGGACAGGTCGAACACCCACGAAGCCGTCGAGCTTCTCACGATCCCGCGGCGGAACAGCTTCCACAGGTCCGAGTACGGCTGCCAGACCGGGGCGCCCCGCCGCAAGGACAGGAACGCCTTGGTCTTGCGGATGATCCCCGAAAGCAGCGGCGCCAGGGCGACGAAGAGGAGCATATGGACGAGCGGCTTCATTTCGATGTCCCTCTCCCTATCGGAACAGCACCAACAGGATGACGACAGTGCCGAGGATGTACGCGAGATACACGTGCACGTACCCCGTGTGGAGCCGCCGCGCGAGGAACGCCAGCCGGATGAACAACCGGTAGATCGGCAGGTAGAGGCCGTTCTCCAGAAGGTCCCCGATGTGGGTCTCGAATTGCTTCCCCAGGAGGAAGCGCCCCGAAAGGCGCTCTTCAAGCACCGAGCGCGGCCGCAGGATCCCCTTGAAGATGTGGATGATCGGTTCCGCGAAGGACGACGCCGTGTATTGCATCCTGGGAGTGGAGTACGAGAACCCGCAGGCCCAGGTGTCGTATGCGCGCTTCCCGTTCCTCCGGAGCAGCGCGAAGCGCAGCAGGGCGAGTCCCCCGATGGAAACCGCCAGCGCGGCAAAAACGGTCAGCGGCTCCCCGATCCCCTCGAAGAGGGGCCGGAGCGGGACCGACGGCGGGTAGGGAAACAGCCCCATGAGCGGTTCCAGCACGGCCGCCGGATAGACGCCGAGCACGAGGCACAAGGCCGCGAGCGCTCCCATCGGCAGCGTCATCGTCCATTCGGGGTCGCGCGCCTCCGACGCCGCCGGGCTGCGCGCGTTGCCCAGGAACACCGTGCCGACGACCTTGACGAAACACACGAACGCGAGCCCCCCGATGAGGGCGAGCCCCGCCATGGTGGCGATGAGGATGCCCGGCTGGACCCCTCCTTTTCCCGCGGCGTCCCAGAGGCCCCGATAGATCGCGAACTCGCTCGCGAACCCGTTCATCGGGGGGACGGCGGAGATCGCCATGCTGCCGAGCAGGAAGGTCAGCCCCGTCAGCGGCATCCCCCGCATCAATCCGCCCATCCGCTCGATGTTCTTCGTGTGGGTCCCCTGATAGACGGCGCCCGCGCCCATGAAGAGCAACCCCTTGAACAGGGCGTGGTTCAACACGTGGAACAGGCCGCCGGCCAGCAGCAGCCGGGCCGGGACCGGATACTCGCAGGAAAGGCAGAGGGACGCGGCGCCGACGCCCAGGAGGATGATCCCGATGTTCTCCACGCTGTGGAACGCCAGCAGCCGCTTCAGGTCGTGCTGCGCGATGGCGTAGAGGACCCCGAAGAAACCCGACAGCAGGCCGAAGGCGATGACGATCCCCCCGAAGGATGGCGGAGGCGACGGCAGCAGGTAGAAGAGGAACCGGACGATCCCGTACACGCCCATCTTGATCATCACGCCGGACATGAGCGCGGAAACGGGAGACGGGGCTTCCGGGTGGGCGTGGGGAAGCCAGATATGGAAAGGGAACATCCCCGCCTTCGTGCCGAAGCCCACCAGCGCGAACCCGAAGGCGGCGGCCAGGATCGCCGGGTCGTCGATGGAAACGCGCGTAAAGCCGTCGAAGGAGAAGGTGCCGGAGTACCGGACCAGGAACAGGAAGGCCAGGAAGATCCCCGCCGTCCCGATGTGCGTCGCGATCAGGTAGATCAGCCCCGCCCGGCGGGACTCCGCCCGGTCGTGCTCGAAGATGACGAGGAAATAGGAGGACAGCCCCATCCCTTCCCAGGCGAGAAGGAAGGTGAGCATGTCCCCCGCCGAGACGACCAGCGCCATCGACAGCAGGAGGAGGTTGAAAAACAGAGGCGCGGCCCGGCCCCGGCGGCGCCCGTCGTATTCCCGCATGTACCCGACGGCGTACAGGGAGGTAAGGAAGCCCAGGAGGAACACGATCCCCAGGAAGAACGCGGACAGGCCGTCGATGAACAGCTCCGATTCGACCCACGGGAGAGGCGCCGGGATGGGAATGCGCACGGGGCCCCGCGGGAAGAACCCGCCCAGGACGAACACCAGGCCGAGGAGCGATGCGGCGGCGCCCCCGCCGAACCCCGCGATGCGGGAGCGCCCCGGATCGCGGAGGAAGAGGGCCGAGATCCCGGAGAACAGCCAGGCGCCCGAGACGATGCAGAAGGCCGTCGACGGCGTCATTTCAGGGATGCACCGGAAGAACCGTTTTCTCCAGCCGGGCCAGTTCGGACAGGATCTCCGCCCGAAGAGGAACCCCGTGGAGGAACGTCGTCAGCGAGTCTTCCCGAAGGAGCCGGACCAGCCGGGCCAGCGTCCGGAGATGTTCCTGCAGCGTCTTCAGCAGGAGCAGGAACAGGATCGAGACCTTTTCCCCGTCGACGTATCCGAAGTCCACGGGGTGTTCCAGGAAAAAAAGACCGATGCAGGACGGGATATCCGAGCGGGGCGCCCACATCGGCACGATCGGGTGGGGCGCTGCGATCCCTTTGCCGATGCCGCTCGAGCAAAGGGATTCCCTCTCCCAGATCGCCTTGAACAGCGCGGGACGCGCGGATGCCGGGACGCAGGAAGTTTCCTTGACGATCTCCTGGAGGATCTTGTGGGGATTATCGCCCATGATCCGGTAATGGATCCCGCCGATGTCGATCAGTTCATGGATCGAAGCGGCCTGAAACGGCGCGGCGGGCTTGGGGGATGCGACCGACGACGGAAGGAGTTCCGCCAGGTTCTCGATGGGAAACCGCCACTGCCCCCCGACGCGGATCCCTTGGAGCTCTCCCCGCCAGAGCATCCGCCGGACCGTCTTTTCGGAAACCCGCAGTTCCCGAGCGACTTCCTGGATGGACATCATGGGACATAACTGTACATGTCTTGCCACGAAAGTTCAACATGCCCCCTTCGGCAAGCGAAGCGGCCGCCTCAGCCCCGTTCGGCGTGAAGCACCCGTCGCAGGAATTGGCCGGTGAAGGAGCGCGGTTCCCTTGCCACCTCCTCGGGAGTGCCGCACGCGACGACCTCGCCGCCCCCGTCGCCCCCCTCGGGGCCCAGGTCGATGACGTGGTCGGCCGACTTGATGACGTCGAGGTTGTGCTCGATGATGATCACCGTGTTCCCCGCGTCCGCGAAGAGGTGCAGGACGGAGAGCAGCTTGGAGATGTCGTCGAAGTGAAGCCCCGTCGTGGGCTCGTCCAGCAGGTAGACCGTCTTCCCCGTCGCCCGCCGGGACAGCTCCTTGGCCAGCTTCACCCGCTGCGCCTCCCCGCCCGACAGGGTGGTGGCCGACTGCCCCAGGCGGATGTACCCCAGCCCCACGCGCGCCAGCGTTTCCAGCTTGTGCCGGATGGGAGGGATGGGGGACAGGAACGATAACGCCTGGTCCACCGTCATCTCGAGGACGTCGGCGATGTTCTTTCCCTTGTAGGCGATCTCCAGCGTCTCCCGGTTGTAGCGCCGGCCGCGGCACTCCTCGCACGTGACGTAGACGTCGGGCATGAAGTGCATCTCGATCTTGAGGATCCCGTCCCCCTCGCACGCCTCGCACCGCCCCCCTTTCACGTTGAAGGAGTAGCGCCCGGGGCGGTACCCGCGCGCCTTGCTCTCGGGGAGCATCGCGAACAGGTCCCGGATCGGGGTGAAGACGCCGGTGTAGGTCGCCGGGTTGGAGCGGGGCGTCCGGCCGATCGGCGACTGGTCGATGTGGATGACCTTGTCCACGCCCTCGAGCCCCTCGATCGACCGGTATTCCCCCGGCCGCTCCCTGGCGCCCGGAGAGCTTCTGCGCCAGCGCCCGGTGCAGGGTGTCGAGGATGAGAGTCGACTTCCCGGACCCCGACACGCCCGTGACGCACGTGATGACCCCCAGCGGGATCGTCACATCGATGCCCTTCAGGTTGTTGGCCCGGCAGCCGGTGATCCGCAGCGCACTGCCCGTTGGAGCGCCGCCGCCGCGGGGGCACGGGGATCTCCTTCTTCCCCGAGAGATACTGCCCGGTGAGCGACGCCTCGCACGCCAGGATCGCTTCCGGCGGGCCCGCCGCCACCACGTGGCCGCCGTGCTCCCCCGCCCCCGGCCCCATGTCGATGACGAAGTCCGCGGTCCGGATCGTTTCCTCGTCGTGCTCCACCACCAGCACGGTGTTCCCCAGGTCGCGCAGCTCGGTGAGAGCGGACAGGAGCCGCCGGTTGTCGCGCTGGTGCAGCCCGATGGACGGCTCGTCCAGGATGTAGAGGACCCCCATCAGCGACGCGCCGATCTGGGTGGCCAGCCGGATCCGCTGGCCTTCCCCGCCGGACAGCGTGGACGAGGCCCGGGCGAGGTCGAGGTAGTCGAGCCCCACGTTGGCGAGGAACGACAGGCGCGACCGGATCTCCTTGAGGATCCTCGCGGCGATCTTCTCCTCCCGCGGGGACAGCGGGAGCGTCGTCGAAGAAGTCGAGCGCCTCCTCGCACCGAAAGGGCGGTCACCGCGTCGATCCCCTTCCCGCCCACGCGGACGCACAGCGCCTCTTTCTTGAGGCGCGCCCCGCCGCACTCCGCGGCACGGCCGGTTGTTCATGTACCTGGCAAGCTCCTCCCGGACAACCTCCGAATCGGTCTCCCGGGAGCGCCGCTCCAGGTTGTTCATCACCCCCTCGAACGGCTTGGTGTAGGCGTACTTCCGCGCCCCCTCCTCGAGGAGGAACCGGACCGGCTCCCCCGACGACCCGTAGAGGACGAGGTTCCGCACCCGTTCCGGCAGCTTCCCGAACGGCACGTCGAGCGGGAAATCGTACTGCCGGGCGAGCGACGCGAGCGCCTGGTAGTAGAAGCCCTGCATCCGGCGGTTCCAGGGCGCGATCGCCCCCTGCCGGATCGATCGATCCGGGTCCGGCACGACCAGCTCCGGGTCGAAGTAGATGGTCGACCCCAGCCCGTCGCACCGGGGGCAGGCGCCGTGCGGGGCTGTTGAAGGAGAACAGGCGGGGGGCGACCTCGGGAAGGCTCACGCTGCAGTCGGGGCAGGCGAACTTCTCGCTGTAGATCGTGCCGTCACCCTTCTCGTCCACCACGCGGACCAGCCCGTCGGACAGCTTGAGGCACAGCGCCGTCGAATCGGCCAGCCGCCCGCGCGCGTCTTCCGAGATCTTGAGCCGGTCGACCACCACGTCCACGTCGTGCTTGCGCTTCTTGTCGAGATCGATCGGCTCCGCGGGGTCGCGCGCCTCCCCGTCGACCACCACGCGGGAGTACCCGTCCCGGGCCAGCGCCGCGAGCTCCTTCCGGAACTCCCCCTTCCGTCCCCGGACGACGGGCGCCCACAGCTGCACCCGGGCGCCCTCCCCCATGCCCATGACGGCGTCGACGATCTGGGTCACCGTCTGCTGGCGGATCTCCTTTCCGCAGGAGGGGCAGTGCACGCGGCCGACGGAGGCGAACAGCAGCCGCAGGTAATCGTAGATCTCCGTGACGGTGCCCACCGTGGAGCGCGGGTTCTTGCTGACCGATTTCTGCTCGATCGAGATGGCGGGGGAGAGCCCCTCGATCACGTCGACGTCGGGCTTCTCCATCTGCTCGCAGGAACTGCCGCGCGTAGGCGGAGAGCGACTCGACGTATCGGCGCTGCCCCTCGGCGTAGATCGTGTCGAAGGCCAGCGACGATTTCCCCGAACCCGAGACGCCGGTGACGACCACGAGGCGGTCCCGCGGGATCTCCACGTCGATGTTCTTGAGGTTGTGCTCGCGCGCGCCGCGCACGACGATCCGGTCGAGCGCCACTTTACCCCGCCTTGGGCCGTTCCCCGGAGGAGCCGGCCATCCCCGACGCCATCCGCACGGCGGCCAGGAGGCTCGCCGGGCTCGCCTTCCCCTTCCCGGCGATGTCGTACGCGGTGCCGTGGTCCACGGAGGTCCGGACGATGGGGAGCCCCATCGTCACGTTCACCGCGTCCTCGAAGTGGACCATCTTGAGCGGGATCAGCCCCTGGTCGTGGGTCATGGCCACGACCGCGTCGAACGCCCCCCGGTACGCCCGGTAATAGATCGTGTCGGGCGGATACGGGCCGGAGGCGTCGATCCCCGCGGCGCGGCAGGCGTCGATCGCGGGCGCGACCAGCCGGGATTCCTCGTCTCCGAACATGCCCCCCTCGCCCGCGTGGGGGTTGACGGCGGCGACGGCGATCCGGGGAGCCGGCGTTCCCATGTGCTTCCGGAAGAAGGCGTCCGTGATCGTCACCGTCTTTTCGATGAGCTCGGGGGAGAGAAGCTCCAGGGCGCGCCTCAAGGAAACGTGGATCGTCGCGAGGGCCACCCGGAGACGGTCTCCGGCAAGCATCATCACCACGTCCGCGCCACCGCACAGATGGGCCAGGAACTCCGTGTGGCCCGGGAAGGGGACCCCCGCGGCCCGCAGCCCCTCCTTCGTCACGGGGCAGGTGACGATCGCGCCGGCCTTCCCGGCCAGGACGTCCCGCGCCGCGGACCGGATGTATTCGGCCATCGCGACGGAACCGGGGAGGGACGGCCGCCCGAAAGGCACCTCTTCCGGCCGCAGGCGGGACCGCTCGGCCACCGCGATCCGCCCGGGGCCCGCATCCTCCTCCCCGGCGATCGCGAGGCGGCTTCCCACCGCCTCCGACGCGCGCCGGAGGATCCCGGCGTCCCCGTACACCACGGGGCGGCACCAGGAGAAGAGCTCCTCGCGCGCGTGGGCGGCGACGACGACCTCGGGACCGATCCCCGCGGGGTCGCCCATCGTGATGGCGATCTTGGGAAGATGGACGTCGGGCACCGGGGAGGACCTTAAAGCCGGACGTCGATGGACGCCGACTTCTTCAGCTCCTTGAGGATGTCGGCCAGCGCCCGCTCGCTGCGGCGGTCCATCAATTCCTCGGTGAGAGGGGCCCTCACCTCCGAAAACTCCTGCGCCTTTCCGCCGCGCCGCTCGACGACGCGGACGATGTACACTCCCTCTCCCGCGGCGAACGGCTCGGAGCGCTCCCCCGAACGGAGCCGGCCGATCTCCTGCCGCATCTCGGGCATCAGGTCCTCCGCCGGGACGAAATCGCCGGAAACCAGCTGGACATCCGGGAACACCGCGCGTGCGGCCTCGAGCCCGTCCGCGAGCGGCCGCCCCTGCCGGACGGCGCCGGAGGCCAGCCGCGCCGAGTACCGCGCGCGGCCCGCCTGTTCCTCCCTGGCGGTCTCCGACGTAATGGGGAAGTACAACGCCTCGACGCGGACTTCCCCGCCAACGAAGAACCGTTCCGCGCTCTCCCGGAAATAGTCCCGAACCTCGTCCTCCGTCACGGTCACTTCCTTGAACTTCAGCTCCCGGATGATCGCCCCCCGCTCCAGCTGCAGCCGGATCCGGTTCCGGAACGCCGGGAGGGTGAGCCCTTCCCTGGCGAGGAGCTCGGCGAACTGCGCCTCGTCCACCCGGTTCGCCTTCCGGACGTTCTCGATCGCCCGGTCGAGCTCCTTTTCCGTGACCGACTGCCCCTTCTTCTTCAGCTCCGCCCGGACCAGGAACGCCTCGACCAGCCCGTTGATCCACCGGAGGACCCCCTGGACATCCCTCTGCTCCCGCAGGAAGACGTCCGCGTCGCCCAACGGCATTCCCATCCCTCCCGCAACTTCCTCCCGCACCTCGGAATAGGTGATCGGCTCGTCGTTCACCAGCGCGACGACGCCGTCGATCACCCGCGGGAACGCGGGGACGGAGGACAGCAGCACCGCGGCCCCGGCCATAACGGAAAGGAACGCTCTCGTCTTTTTCACCTTTTCCCCTCGACCAGTTTCTCCAACAGATCCGCCCGGACCTTGACGGTCGCCGCCAGGCAGGCGTCCGAAAGCCACCGGCGGAACGCCGCCTCCCGCCGTCCGGCGAGGAGCGACTCCCGTATCCGCTTCCCCTCGGTTTCCAGCGTCTGCGCCCGGGCCGGCTCCCTTTCCTCTACGCGGAAGAGACTCACCGAATCCTCGAGGAAGACCGGCTCGCTCACCTCGCCCTCCTTCATCCCGAAAAGCCCCGGAGGTAGCTCCGGCGGGAACTCCTCCCGGGAAAAGAAGCCCAGGTCCACTCCCTTCGCGTCGGCGGGTCCGCCCCCTCCGGGAGCCCCTTTACGCAGGAGCCGTTCCCGTGCGTCCATCGCCGTCTCCGCCGATTCGAAGAGGAACTGCCGCATCCGGATCCTCTCGGGCCGGTCCGCCGCCTTCCCTTCCTTCAGGTACGCCTCCTCCACTTCCCGGTCGGTCACGGAGGCGAGGGACGACGCGATCGCCTCGGCCGACTTCCGGTACAGGATGGATGCCTTAAGCCGCTCCCGCCACTCCTCTTCGCTCATCCCCACCTGGAGAAGCGACTTCTCCAAGCCGCCCACGGGGAAGTCGGTGCGGTACCGCACCACCTCTTCCTCGAGGGACGCGAAGGAAACCGTGATCCCCCGGCGGGTCCCCTCCCGCAGGACGATCGACCGCTCGACCAGCAGCCGGATCGCCTCGGAGACCTCGGCGCGGTCGGCCCCCCGTTCCTCGAGGGTCGGCGAGTAGCCGCGCGACGCCAGGATCTCGCTCTTCACTTCCCGCAGGAATACAGGGACGTTGTCCACTTCGGCGACCACGATCCCGGCGTCGGGCGGACGACCCGGCTCCCGGGAACAGGCGCAGAACAGCGCGGCGATCGCGGCGGCGGCCAGCGCGGCCCCCGCCGCGGCGAAGCGGCCCGGTTTCACCATCCGGCCGCGCGCCGAAACGCCCCGCGGGAAGTCATTTCCCCGGCGCGGGCGGCGGTGCGCTCCTTCCCCCTTCCTCCGTCCCGACCAGGACGCGGATGGTCGACGCCTTCCTCAAGGACGCGACCAGCGTCTCGAACGCCTCCCGCTGCGCCATCTCCTGCTGCTCCGCGAGCAGCTGCGGCTTGACCTCCTCGAAACTCCGGACGCCCGCGGGCTTCTTCGAGTACACCTTGATCAGGTGGTATCCGTACGTGGTCTTCACGGGGCCCGCCACAGCCCCGGGGGCCGCCCCGAACGCGGCCGCCTCGAACTCCTTGACGAAGTGCCCACGCTCGATGTCTCCCAGGTCCGCGGCGATCTCGCCCTCGAAGGCGCCGGTTTCCTTCATCAGCGCCTCGAACGATTCCCCCTCGTCCAGGCGCCGGAGCATCTCCGCCGCCCGAGCCTTGTCGCGGAAAAGCATGTGGCTCACCCTCACCCGCGGACCCGTCCGGTACTGTTCCGGGGAGGAATCGTAGATCCTGCGCAGCGACTCGTCGGACAGGCCCTGCGACTTCGAGGCCACGTCCGAAAGCAGCGCCTCGAGCAGGATCGACTTGCGCTTCATGGAAAGCTGGGTGGCCACCTCGGGGCGGCGGTCGATCCCGCGGCGAAGCGCTTCCCGCAACAGGAGGTCCCGGGTGATGACGCTTTCCAGGAACCGCGCCTTTCCGGAGGGCGTATCGAGCATCGGCCGGACGTAGGGAGGGAGCCCTTCGGCCTCCTTGTGAAGCATTGCCTCGGTGACGGCCTCGCCGTCGACGATCGCGAGGACCTTCCCCTTTTCCCCCTTGCCTGGAACCTCGCCGCAGGCCGACGCGCCGATCGCGCAAATCATGCCGAATATCAGCAGTCTACGCATGGGTCTTCTCCCTGGAACCTCATATGCTACTGCCCGTACCGAAGCGGTTCAACAGGTTTTTCGCCGCCGACAGCACATCCGCCGGCGCCTCTCCGGGCAGCCGCATCGACAGGATCTCCCCCCGGAGGAAGGAGAAGGTCTTCCGCTCCTTCGTGATCCACTGGACCAGTTTGCCACGGTCGAAGGCCGAATTGGGAGAAAGGACGAGGAACAGGTTCCCGTCGCCGCGTTTCAGCTCGGCCACGCCCGCCGGGCGCATCGCGGAGCGCAGCCGCGCGAGGTCGCACAGCGCCCTGGCCGGCTGGGGAAGCCGCCCGAAACGGTCCAGGAGCTCCATCTCGATCTCGTCGGCCGCGTCCACGGTCCTCGACAGGGAGAGCTTGCGGTAGAACTCGAGGCGCACGCCGGCTTCCGGGATGTAGTCGTCGGGAAGGAACGCGGGGATCCGCAGCTCCAGCTCCGGCTCCTCCTCCTGCGCCGCCGCCCTGCCCGAGATCTCCGCGACCGCCTCGGCGAGCAGTTGCGTGTACAGCTCGTAGCCGACCTGGTGGATCTGCCCGGACTGGTCCTTGCCGAGCAGGTTCCCCGCCCCCCGGATCTCGAGGTCGTGGGAAGCGATCCGGAAACCCGATCCCAGCTCGGTGAGCTCCTCGAGGACCGCCAGCCGCTTCATGGCGTCCTTCGTGAGGGCCACGTCCTTCGGGACGAGGAAGTAGGCGTAGGCCCGGTGGCGGTCCCTGCCGACCCGCCCCCGCAGCTGGTACAGCTGCGCCAGCCCGAACCGGTGCGCGTGGTTCACCAGGATGGTGTTCGCGTTGGGCAGGTCCAGCCCCGCCTCGATGATCGCGGTGCAGAGGAGGATGTCGGCGCGCCGCGCCGCGAAGTCGTCCATCGCGCGGGAGAGGCCCTCCTCCTCCATCTGCCCGTGGCCCACGGCGATCCGGGCGCCGGGAAGGAGCTCCCGGAGAACCTTCTCCATCGCCGGCATCGTCTGCACCCGGTTGTGGACGAAGAAGACCTGGCCCCCCCGCCGGATCTCCCTCTCCACCGCCTCCTTGATCGTCTCCCCGGAATAGGGAACGACGAACGTCCGGATGGAGAGCCGGTCCTCCGGCGGCGTGGCGATGAGACTCACGTCCCGCAGGCCCGAGAACGCCATGTGGAGGGTGCGCGGGATCGGCGTCGCCGAGAGCGTCAGCACGTCCACCGAAGCGCGCAGCTTTTTCAGCTTCTCCTTGTCGGCCACCCCGAACCGCTGCTCCTCGTCGATCACCACGAGGCCCAGGTCCTTGAACTTCACGTCCTTCTGCAGCAGCCGGTGCGTCCCGATGACGATGTCCACCGTGCCCCGCGCCAGTTCCTTCACCACCTCCGCCTGCTCTTTCCGCGCCCGGAAACGGGAGAGGTTCTCCACGCGGACGGGGTACCCGGCGAGCCGGCGGACGAACGTCTGCTGGTGCTGCTCGGCGAGCACGGTGGTGGGGACGAGGATCGCGGCCTGGCGCCCGTCCACGGCCACCTTGAAGGCGGCGCGGACCGCGACTTCCGTCTTGCCGTATCCCACGTCGCCGCACACCAGCCGGTCCATCGGGGTCCCCGAGGAGAGGTCCGCGAGCACCGCCCGGATCGCCTCCTCCTGGTCCGGCGTCTCCTCGAAGGGAAAGGCGGCCTCGAACTCCCGGAAGACGGCGTCCGGCGGCGCGAAGGGCGGCTTCTCCGCGACCTGCCGCTTCGCCTGCAGGTCGATCAGCTCCTGGGCCATCGCCAGGAGCTCGTCGCGCACCTTCCGCCGCGCGCGCTGCCACGCGGTGCCCCCCAGCCGGGAGAGTTTCGCCCCCTCTTCCCCGGAAGCGACGTACCGCTGCACGCGGGACATCTTCTCCACGGGGACGAAGAGCCGGTCGCCCCCGGCGTACTCGAGGACGAGGAAATCCCCTTCCGTCCCGGCCGCCCGGCGGCGGAGCAGCCCGCGGTAGATCCCGATCCCGTGGTCCACGTGCACCGCCGGGTCGTTCACCCGCAGGTCGGCGAGGGAAAACTCGTCGGGGACGGCGATGGCTTCCTTCCGGACCCGCCGCGCCCGGGTCTTCTCCCCGAAGATCTCGGTCTCCGTGATCACGGCGATGCCCAGCTCGGACGCGCGGAACCCGCGCGTCACCTCCGAGGCGCACAGGAACACCCCCCGGTCCCGGTCGACGGCCTCGCGGATCGTGTCGACCCGCGAGAGCGGAAGGGCGTAGCGGGAGAGGAGGTCCTCCATGCGGTCCACGTGGGAAGGGGAAAGGGAGGTGATGACGAGCTTCTCCCCCCGCTTCCACCAGTTCCTCGCCTCCGTCGCCAGGGGATAAAGGAGCCCTTCCGAGGACGCGTCGGCGGTGCTGCGCCGGATGTCCTCGTTGCCCTCCACCGCGGCCTCGCCGCGCAGGGGCTCCTCCCGCCGGAAGGGGGAAATCCCGATCCCGTCGAAGGCGAGAAGCGGCACGCCGGAGGTCGCCTCGTACCACTCTTCCTCCGCGACGAACAGCTCCGCGGGCGGCGGGTACCCCGCCTCCTCCCCCGCCAGGGTCCAGCTCTCCTCCGCGTCGGCCAGGGCGTTCCGGACGGCGGAAAGGCACGAGACGGTATCGACCGCGATCGCGACGGACCCTTCGGGCAGGTAGGAGAAGACCGGCGCGGCGCCGCCGTAGAGCCGGGGCAGGAGGGCTTCCGCGCCATGGAAACGGATCCCCTGCCGGATCGTCCCGGCCCAGGGAGCCGCTTCCCTGCCGGAGACCGCGGCCGCGAGGAACGCGTCCCGGGTGATCACCTGGGAGCAGGGCAGGACGGTCAGCCGCTCCGGATCGTCCCCGGCCCGCGCGCCCGCCGGCACCGTGCGCTGCGTCTGCGGGTGGAACCGGCGCACGGATTCGACCACGTCGTCGTCGAGCAGCAGCCGCGCCGGCAAAGGGTGCGCCGGGCTGTACACGTCGACGATCCCGCCGCGCACCGCGAAATCCCCGGGATCGGCCACCGCGGGCAGGCGGGCGTAGCCCAGCGAGACGAGCTTCGCGGAGAAGGCGTCGATGTCGAGACGGGAGCCCGGCCCGATCGTCTCCACCGCGTCGAGGAAGATCCCGGGCGGGACGGTCTTCTCGGCCGCGGCCTCCGCGGAGGCCACCACCACGGCGGGGGGGCCCGCGAGGATCCGGTGGAGCGCCCGCATCCGGTCGTGCACCGCGGGGAGATACGGGGAGGCCGGCTCGTAGGGTTCCACCTCGACGGAAGGGAACGGCAGCACGGCGTCGGGCCCCAGGTAGGCCGAAAGCTCCCGGGCCGCCTCTTCGGCTTCCTTCACGTCGGGGCACAGGTACAGGACCGTCCGGGAGAGGCGCGTGAACAGCTTCGCCGCGAGGAACGCCCGCGCGCCGGGCGGGACGCGCATCCACTGGACGCACGGGGCCGGCTCGCCCTTCCCCAGGGCCAGCGCCACGTGCTCGAAAGACAGCGTGATCATCGGGGGCACTCTTGATCTTATCGGGGATGCAGGGAAAGAGTGTCCCCGGCCACGTCCGGGCTGCGGCTCACGCCGCATCCCGCGGTACGGCGAGCATCGCGTCGAGGGCCGCCTTCGCCTTGAGACGCACTCCTTCCGGCACGCTGACCGACGGCGACATCGACACGAGGGAGTCGCGGATGTCCTTCAAGGTGATGATCTTCATGTTGAGGCAGATCATGGCCCGGGTGGGCACGTGGAACCGCTTCCCGGGGTTCTCCTTCCGCATCCGGTAAAGGATCCCCGACTCCGTGCCCACGATGAACTCCCTCGCGTCGGAACGCCGGCAGAACGCGAGCATCCCGGAAGTGGAGAGCACCGCGTCGGCCATCTCCACCACCTCCGGCCGGCATTCCGGGTGGACGACGAGCACCGCTTCGGGGTGCGCCTCCCTCTCCTTCGCCACCTCGGCCGTGGTGAGCCGTTCGTGCGTGGGGCAGTAGCCGTCCCACCAGGAGAGCTTCCTCCCCGACACCTTCTGGACGTAGTGCGCCAGGTTCCGGTCGGGGACCATGAAGATCTCCTTCCCCGCCGGGATCGACCGGACGACGTTCACGGCGTTCCCCGACGTGCAGCAGATATCGGAGAGCGCCTTGACCTCCGCGGACGTGTTGACGTACGTCACCACGACGGCGTCCGGGTGCGCGCGTCCGGTACGCCACCAGGTCGGCGGCCTTGATCATGTCCGCCATCGGGCAGCCCGCTTCCAGGCGGGGGAGCAGGACGGTCTTTTCGGGGGAAAGGATCGACGCGCTTTCCGCCATGAAGTGGACGCCGCAGAAGACGATCACGTCGGCCGGGGTCTTCGCCGCCTCCTGGGAGAGCCCCAGGGAATCGCCCGTGATGTCCGCGATCTCCTGCACCTCGTCCCTCTGGTAGTTGTGAGCCAGCAGGACGGCGTTCCTTTCCTTGAGAAGCCCCCGGATCTCTTCCGCCAGCAATCCTTGCGCCTTGTCCATGGCCTTACTCTTTCTCCCGTTTCAACGTCCTCGCGAACAGCTCCGAAACCGCCCCCAGGGCGTCCTTCCCTTCATGTAAGATGCGGAAAACCTGCTCCGAGATGGGCATGGGCACTCCCGTCCTGGCAGACAGCTCCACCGCCGACCGCGCGGTCCGCACCCCCTCGGCCACCATCGTCATCCCGCCGAGGACCTCCCCGATCGGCTCCCCGCGCCCCACCCGCATCCCCACGCTGCGGTTGCGGGAGAGGTCGCCGGTGCAGGTGAGCACCAGGTCCCCCATGCCGGACAGCCCGGCGAAGGTCTGCGGGTGCGCGCCGAGACGCACGCCCAGCCGGGTGATCTCCGCCAGGCCGCGGGAGATGAGAAGCGCCCGGGCGTTGTGCCCGAATCCCAGCCCGTCGCAGATCCCCGCCGCGATGGCCATCACGTTCTTCAGCGCCCCGCCGATCTCGATCCCGACGACGTCGTCGTCGGCGTAGACGCGGAACCGGGACCCCCCCAGGGCGTGCTGCAGCCGCCGCGCGACGACGAGGTCGTCCGCCGCCACCGTGGCCCCGGTCGGCTTGCCCTCCGCCACCTCGCGGGCGAAGGTCGGGCCGGAAAGGACCGCCACGCGGGGCGCGTGGGCCGGCGACGCGTCCGCAAGGAGCTCCGTCATCCTCCGCAGCGTCCCGTTCTCCACCCCCTTGGACAGGGAGACGAGGCAGGCGTCGCGGGACAGGGAGGGCGCAACCCTTGCGGCGATGTCGCGCATGTGATGGGAAGGCACCGCGAAGGCCACCACGGACTTCCCGGACACCGCGGCGGCAAGATCGTTCGTCGGCCGGACCGCCTCCGGGACCGCGATGCCGGGGAGGAACTGCCGGTTCTCCCGGTGCCGCCGGATGGAGTCGAGGACTTCCGCCTCGTACGCCCACAGGGCGACGTCGCCGTAGCTCTCCGCAAGCATGATCGCGAAGGCGGTGCCCCACGATCCGGCTCCCACGACGGCAACCGATTCATTCCGGCTTCCGGTCACCGGCCCCCCCTTCCCGTCCGCGCCCCGGTTCCCCCGAGCGCGCCTTCAACCGTTCGATCTTTCCCGCGATGTACCCCGGGTCGTCCCAATCGTTCCGGAGCGCCTCGTACTGCTCGATCGCCGCCGGAAGGTCCCCTCTCCCCTCGAGCGACTGCGCCGTTCCCCAGCGGGCCCGGACCGCCGACCGGCGATCCCCCGCCAGGAAGAGGAGCTTGCGGAATTCCCGCTCCGCGTCGGCGTACCGGCGCTGCCCCAGGTAGGCGTAGGCCAGCGCCCACCGGCCCTCCACCGCCCGGCTCGACTGGGGATGGTTCTCCACCAGCTCGACAAGGACCGCGATCTGTCGATCGGTCTCCCCCGCGGCGGCGCGGGCGTGCGCCAGGAGGAACAGCACCTCGTCCATCCGCTCGAACCGGGGGTGCTCCTTCCGGATCCGCTCCAGAACGCCGGCCGCGGCGGCGGCGTCCATGAACTGCAGCATGTGGATCTCGGCGCTCCGCAGCAGCGCCAGCGGGACCTCGGACACCCTCGGGTAGTTGAACACGAGGGAGCCGTACGCTTCCAGCGCGGCGGGGAAATTCCGGTAGTAGGCCCCGAAGAGGTCCCCCTGGCGCAGCAGGGCGGCGGGGGCGTACCGGGACTGGGGGTGCTCCCGGGCGACCGAGCGGAAACCGGATAGCGCCGTCTCCATCCGCTGCGCGAGGAGTTCCTTTTCCGCCTGCTCGTACCGTTCCCTCGCCGGGTCCCCGCACGCGGCCGCGAGGAGGAACGCGCAGAGCAGGAGTGACGCTACGCCGCCGTCCGGCCCTCCCGCGGGCCATGCGTCACTCTTCCTTCTCCGCCAGGCGCGCGGTCGACGCGACCCGCTCGTTTTCCTCGAGGCCGATGAGGCGGACCCCCTGGGTGTTCCGGCCGATCACCCGGATCTCCCCGACCGCCATGCGGATGATCTTCCCGCCGTCGGTGACGAGCATCACGTCGTCCGTGTCGAGCACCTGGCAGACGCCGGTTACCGATCCGGTCTTTTCGGTCACCTTGAGGGTGATCACGCCTTTCCCGCCCCGGGACTGCTTCCGGTACTCCTCCACGGTGGTGCGCTTCCCGTACCCCTTTTCGGTGACGGTCAGCATCGTTCCCTGCGGCCGGAGGATGTCCATCCCGACGACCACGTCCCCCTCCTCGAGGTCGATGCCGCGCACCCCGACCGCCGCGCGCCCCATCGACCGGACGTCCTCCTCGTGGAACCGGATCGACATCCCCTGGCGGGTGGAGAGGAACACCTCTTCCTGCCCCGCGGTGATGGCCGTTGCGATCAGCCGGTCCCCCTCGTTCATCCCCATCGCGATGATGCCGCCGGCCCGCGGACGGGAATATTCCATCAGCCCCGTCTTCTTGATGGTCCCCTGCTCCGTGGCCGTCATGATGAACTTCCCCTCCTCGAAATCCCGCACGGGGAGGATCGAGGAGATGGACTCGCCCGGGGAAAGCGACAGGAGATTCACGACCGCCCGCCCCTTCGAGGCGCGCCCCGCCTCGGGCAGCTCGTGGACCTTGAGCCAGTACACCTTCCCCTGGTCCGAGAAGAACAGGACGTAGGTGTGCATCGACGCGATGAAGAGCATGGTGACGAAATCCTCCTCCTTCGTCCCCATGCCGACCTTCCCGCGCCCGCCGCGCCGCTGCGTCCGGTAGAGGCTGATCGGGTTCCGCTTGATGTAGCCGCTGTGGGAAACGGTGACCACCATCTCTTCGTCGACGATCAGGTCCTCGAGGCGCAGGTCCTTCGTCTCCTGCTGGATCTCGGAGCGCCGCGCGTCGCCGTAGGCGTCCCGGAGCTGGCGGAACTCCTCCGCGATGACCCGGAGCAGCTCCGACTCCTCGGCGAGGATCTTCTTGAGCCGCGCGATCTCCTCGCGGACCTCTTTCAGCTCCTGCAGGATCTTGTCGCGCTCGAGGCCGGTGAGGCGCCGCAGCTGCATGTCGAGGATCGCCTGCGCCTGGAGCTCCGACAGGCGGAACTTCGCCATCAGCCCTTCCTTGGCCTCCTTCTGGTCCTTCGAGGCGCGGATCAGCTTGATGATCGCGTCGATGTGG
Organism: uncultured bacterium; assembly: GCA_963741515.1. Classification (GTDB taxonomy): domain Bacteria; phylum Desulfobacterota; class Deferrimicrobia; order Deferrimicrobiales; family Deferrimicrobiaceae; genus UBA2219. The sequence goes on along the minus strand of CAVUIA010000002.1, from coordinate 941,641 downwards.
TCGAGGGCGATCTTGTACCCCTCGAGGATGTGCTCGCGCGCCTCGGCCTTCCGGAGCAGGTAGAGCGACCTCCGGGTGACGACCTCCTTCCGGAACGCCAGGAACTCCTCGAGAAGCTCCTTCAGGTTCATCGTCCGCGGCCGGTTCTGGACGATGGCCAGGAACTGCACGCCGAAGGAGATCTGCATCTGCGTGGCCTTGTAGAGGTTGTTCAGGACGACTTCGGCCACGGCGTCCTTCTTGAGCTCGACGACGACGCGCATCCCGTCGCGGTCGGATTCGTCGCGGATGTCCGAGACCTCGTCGATCTCCTTGTTCCGCACGAGCTCGGCGATCCGCTCGATGAGCCTGGACTTGTTGACCTGGTACGGGATCTCCTTGATGACGATCGATTCGCGGTCGCCCTTCTTCGACTTCTCGATGAACGCCCGGGCGCGGATCTGCACGGACCCGCGGCCGGTGCGATACGCGTCGCGCACGCCTTCCAGCCCGTAGAGGATGCCGCCGGTGGGGAAGTCGGGCGCGGGAACGTGCTCCATCAGCTCGTCGATCGTGATGTCGGAATTGCCGATCAGCGCGAGCAGGGCGTCGACCACCTCGGTGAGGTTGTGCGGGGGAATCGACGTGGCCATCCCGACGGCGATCCCAGCGCTCCCGTTGACCAGGAGGTTCGGGATGCGCGAGGGCATGACGCGCGGCTCCTGCAGGGAGCCGTCGTAGTTCGGGACCATCTCGACGGTTTCCTTGTCGAGATCGGAGAGAAGCTCCCCCGTCACCTTGGCCATCCGGCACTCGGTGTACCGCATCGCGGCCGCCGAGTCGCCGTCGACCGAGCCGAAGTTCCCCTGCCCGTCGACCAGCGGGTACCGGAGGGAGAACTCCTGCACCATGCGCACGAGGGCGTCGTATACGGAACTGTCCCCGTGCGGATGGTACTTTCCGATGACGTCGCCGACGATGCGCGCCGACTTCTTGTACGGCTTGCCGTATTCGTTGCCCAGCTCGTGCATCGCGAAGAGGATGCGGCGCTGGACAGGCTTCAGGCCGTCCCGCACGTCGGGAATCGCGCGCCCCACGATCACGCTCATGGCGTAGTCGAGGTAGCTCTGCTGCATCTCGTCCTGGATGGCGCGTGGGTATACCGGTTTCTGGAACAGGTCCATCAGGGTGCCTTGGCTCCTTCGGCCGATTTTCGAATAGCTGATTCTACCACGGCGCCCGGATCAACCCCACTTCAGGACCGCGCCGGTGCTGGCGCTGGTGGCCATGGAGGCGTATTTCCCCAGGCAGCCCGCGGGGACATCCTTCTTCGGCATCTTCCAGTTCTCCCGCCGTTCCACCAGCTCCCCCGCGGAGACCAGCAGATCGAGCTTCCGCGCCGGGATGTCGAGACGGATCCGGTCGCCCGGCCTCACCAGGCCGATCGGGCCGCCCGCCGCCGCCTCCGGCGAGACGTGGCCGATGACGGCCCCGTGCGTCCCTCCCGAGAACCGGCCGTCGGTGACCATCGCCACCTTGTCCCCCAGCCCCTGGCCCATGATGTACGACGTGGGGGCGAGCATCTCCTGCATCCCCGGCCCGCCCTTGGGCCCCTCGTACCGGATGACCACGAAATCGCCCGCCTTGACCTTCCCGGCGAGGATCCCCGCGCACGCTTCCTCCTGGGACTCGAAGATCACCGCGCTCCCCTCGAAGACCAGCATCTTCGGGTCGACGCCCGCCGTCTTGACCACCGCCCCCTCGGGCGCGAGGCTGCCGTAGAGGACCGTCAGGCCGCCCTTGCGCGCTGTACGGGTTGGACAGCGGCCGGATGACCTCCGGGTCCTTCGTCTCCGCCCCCGCCACGTTCACCTCGAGGGTCTTCCCCGTCACGGTGATGCAGCCCGGGTGCATCCGGTCCGGCAGCTGGAACAGCGCGTTGAGGATCGCCGGGATCCCGCCGGCGCGGTCCACGTCCTCCATGTGGTACTGCGAGGACGGCGACACCTTGCAGAGCGTGGGCGTCCTTTGCGAGATGGCGTCGATCCGCGCCAGGTCGAGCGGAACCCCCGCCTCGTGGGCGATCGCCAGCGTGTGGAGGATCGTGTTCGTCGACCCGCCCATGGCCATGTCGAGCGTCAGCGCGTTGTCGAACGCCTCCAGCGTCACGATGTCCCGGGGCTTCAGGTCCATCCGGACCAGCTCCATCAGCCGGAAGGACGCCTCGCGATAGAGGTCCTGGCGCTTCGGGTCGACGGCCAGCAGCGAGCCGCTGCGCGGGAGCGACATCCCCAGCGCCTCGCACAGGCAGTTCATCGAGTTCGCCGTGAACATGCCGGAGCAGGAGCCGCAGCCGGGGCAGCCGGTGTCCTCCAGCTCCTTGAGCCCCTCGTCGGAGAGCTCCCCGAGCTTGTGCGCCGCCACCCCCTCGAACACCGTGATCAGGTCGACCGTCTTTCCGGCCTTCGTCCGGCCGGCCTTCATGGGGCCGCCGGAGACGAAGATCGTGGGGATGTTGCACCGCATCGCCGCCATGAGCATCCCGGGGACGATCTTGTCGCAGTTGGGGATGCAGATCATCCCGTCGAAGCAGTGGGCCTTGACCATCGACTCCACGGAGTCGGCGATGATCTCCCGCGACGGCAGGGAGTAGAGCATCCCGCGATGCCCCATGGCGATCCCGTCGTCCACCGCGATGGTGTTGAACTCGAAGGGGACCCCGCCGGCCTCGCGGATGCACTTTTTCACGTGCTCCCCCACCCGGTTCAGGTGGACGTGGCCGGGGACGATCTCCACGAAGGAGTTGCACACGGCGATGAACGGCTTCCCCATGTCGGCGTCGGTGACGCCGCAGGCCTTCAGCAGGCTGCGGTGGGGGGCCCGCTCGAACCCTTTCTTGATCGTATCGGACCGCATCGGAAACCCTCCTCGGGAAACGCGTTTCGCACGAACCGGTTTACAGGATACCGCAGATCCGTGCGCGGCTCATGCATCGTGCTTGTGGCTGTACCGGATCACCGTCACCTTCTCGAGGGTGATGAGGCCGCCGCACATCATCTCGTCGATCTGCGGCATCACCCGGTCGATCTTCTCCTTCGTGTCCACGACCTCCACGACGACCGGAAGGTCCCGGGAGAGGCGCAGCAGCGTGTCCTTGTGGTAGACGCTGTGGGCGCCGAACCCCGTGATGCCCCGGAGCACGGTCGCGCCGGCGAACCCCTCCTTCTTGAAGAGCTCCACGAGCGCCTCGTACAGAAGGCGGTGGCCGACCTTGTCCCCCTCCCCGATGAAGATCCGCATCAGCACGTTCCGCCCGATCAGCTTGGACATGTTCCCTCCCCTACAGGTGGCGCCCGACGGCGACCCCGGCGAACGTGAAGGCCAGGCATGCGGCGACGCTTACGAACGCGTTCAGGAAGGCCTGCAGGAACTGGCCGCTTTCCAGCAGGCGGAACGTCTCGTAGCTGAAGGTCGAAAACGTGGTGAAGCCGCCGAGGAAGCCGATGGTCAGCCCGATGCGGAGCTCGGGGGACAGCTGCGAGCCGCGAAGGCCGAATTCCATCACGAGGCCGACCAGGAACGCCCCCAGGACATTGACGGCAAGGGTCCCGTACGGCATCGAAACGCCGACGAGACCGTACACCCAGCCGGAAAGGAAGTAGCGCGCGAGGCATCCCAGCGCGCCGAAGAAGGCGATGAGCAGGACGACGGTCATCCCGGTTTCGAACACTCCCGCATCCTGATGCGGCCGACGAGGTCGTCGATGAACTGCTTCGCCGTGCGCCCGCTGCGCGAGCCGGCGGAAAGCGCCCAGCGCAGCGCGTCCGCCCGAAGCGTCTCCGGGTCGACCGGGAGGCGCAGCCGCCGGGCGTATTCGTCGACGATGGCGAGGTACGTGTCCTGGTCGAACCGGAAGAAGCCGAGCTGCAGGCCGAACCGGTCGGACAGGGAGAGCTTCTCCGAAACGGCCTCCTCCGGATGAAGCTCGTCCTCCGCCCCCAGCTCGACCCGGCGCTCGGGCATCAGATGGCGCCGGTTCGAGGTGGCGTAGATCAGGACGTTCTCCGGCCTCTCCTCCACCCCGCCGTCCAGCAGCGTCTTGAGCCCCCGGAAATCCACCTCTTCCTCGTCGAACGACAGGTCGTCGCAGAAGAGGATGAACCGGAACGGAAGGCTCCGGAGCCGCCCGGCGATGCGCGGGAAGGAGAAGAGGTCCCACCGGGCGAGCTCGACGATCCGCAGCCCCTTCGGGCCGAAGACGTCGAGCAGCCCCTTCACGCTGGACGACTTGCCCGTCCCGCGCTCCCCCCACAGGAGGACGTGGTTGGCGGCAGCCCCCGCGACAAACTGGGCCGTGTTGCGGACCAGTTCGTCCTTCGCGGCGTCGATCCCGACCAGCAGGGAGAGATCGACCCGGTGCGGATGTTCAACGGGTACGATCCGCCCCGATTCCCCCGACGCCTCCCAGCGGAACGCCCGGTGGTCCCGGAAGATCGCCGGGTCGAACGTCGCGGGCTCCCCTTTTCCCAGGAGGGCCTCCACGCGGTCGAGGATCCGTTCGAGGCGCCGCAGCGCAGCTTCCGACCAGGATTCCGGGTTCATCGCATTCGTCTCCCGCAGCCCTTGCAGATTCATCGCGTCCTTTAAAGAGGATATTCTACCCCCTGCCGCGGAGGAAAGGGGGCAGGGGGAAAGCTTCCGGTCCCCGGGGAAAAAAGAAGCACGGCGTTCCCCGGTCCCCCGGGAAACGCCGTGCCGTAAACAGCCGGATCGTCACACCGACCCGTCGATCGTTACTTGATGGTCAGCACCACTCTGCGGTTCTGGAACTGGCCGTCCTTCGTCTTGTTGTCCCCGATGGGATCGGCTTCGCCTTTACCCTCTGAAGTGATCTGCTCGGGCTTGATGGAGACCTCGCCCTCGAGGTATTTCTTCACGGAAGCCGCTCTCTTCTCGGACAGCTTCTGGTTATACTTGTCGCCGCCGCGGTTGTCCGTGTAGCCGACGATGTGGATCTTTGCGCCCGGGTTGTCCTTCAGGAACTGGACACCCTTCTGCAGCTCCGCGAGGTCCGCCGGCCGGATGTTCGCCTTGGCCGTGTCGAAGTTGACCCGAAGGGCCATTTCCTTCTTGACTTCTACAGGCACGACCACCGGAGCGACCATGGGCGGAGGCGGCGGCGGGGGCACCGCGACCGTCACGGTCGCGGTTTCATAATTGGTGGCCCACTTGCCCTTGCAAACCATCTTGTAATCCGTCGTTTCCTTGGGGCACACTTCCCTGGAGCCGGCCAACGGCTCGCTGTCCTTCTTCTTCGCGTCTTCCTCGCCGAAATACATCTGGGTGACGTACTCCGACTTCCACTTCAGCATCGTGCACTTCCCCGGGGCGATCGTCTCGGGATCGGCGACCAGCCCGCAGGTCGGCACCAGTTTCTTTTCTTCGCATTCCTTCAGCTTCGCCAGGAGGGCCGCCAGTTTCTTGTCGCCGTCGGGAATGTTCGACCTCGAGAACTGACTGGTCTTGAAGCCGTCTTCCCAGGACTCGGTCGATTCATGGCGGATGCCGTCGATCTCCGCCTTCAGGTAGGCCATTTCCTTGGGGGCGCATTCCTTCGCATCCGCAATTTTTTCCGTATCGGCCAGCTTGCCCTGAAGGGCTGCGATCTTGTCGGATTCCGCCTTGGTGTAAGCACGCTTGCCGCCGCAGCCGGCAACCAGGCCCGCGACCAGAAGAACCGTCAGCAGTAGAATAAGGTTACGGTTCCTCATTTCGCACCTCCCCCGACCGACACAAGCGCTTTGGCGGAATGGTCTTTCGACTGATTAGCAAAAATACTGGCCTGCTTGGAGTCCCCGATCTCCGCTGATTTCACTGCCTTCTCGAGGTACGCTTCCGAGGCATAGAAATTGAACGGATCAGACCACACGGCACCGGCGTCTTTCGCTTTTAAATACTGTGCGCGGGCGCTCTGGATCGCGTTGGCCGTCGCGCAACCGACGATCAGCCCTGCGCAGAGAACGATAGCGCACAAAACTCTCCACGGTCGTTTCATCCTCCCCCTCCGTCTCCGAAATAATTTCCGTCCGTAAAATGCCGCACTTCCAGCGAGCGAACGCGTGTCACCCCCCTCCCTTTTATTTTTTTCGGTTCCGTTCGATCTGCAACGGTCGATCTGAAACGGGCCATGAGAAGCCAATCACATACAAATCATACAAAGGGAGTAATTGGAGTACAAGTCTGGAAAATACCTCTACGGGAAGCAAAGATCAAGGGGTCTCTGCGGCTCGAATCCCTTTCGGATCGCGATAAAATACAATTAACAATCCGGCGCGCGAGGTCCGGCACCATGAAAAAGATCCTCATCGTCCTCTGCGTTCTGGCCGGATCGCTCGTCCTGGCCGGTGTCGCAATCGTCCTCTTCGTCGACGTGAACGCCCATAAATCCCGGATCGAGAGCGCGGTGTCCGGCGCGCTGGGGATGGAATTCCGCATCGCCGGAAAAATGGGGTTGCGCCTTTTCCCCCCCGCCGGCGTCTCCCTGTCCGACGTGCGCTTGCGGAACCGCGGCACCGATCTCGCGACGGCCGGCTCCGTCCGGGTGGGCGTGGAGCTGTTCCCTCTCTTTCATCGACAACTGGTGATAACCAGTCTCGTTTTCGTTGACCCGATGATCCGGATCGAGAAGGGAGCGGACGGGAAATTCAATTTCGAAACACCACCCCGTTCGGGGAAGCCGCCGGATACGGAAGGAAAAGGCAAGGCCGCGGGCTCCGCCTTTTCCATCGCGAACGGCGCCCTGAAAAACGGCCGGGTTGTCTACGTGGACCGCGCGACGGGAGGGAAAACGGAGATCTCCGGTGTGGAGTTCGCCCTGAAGGAGCTCTCCTTCCCGGCATCCCCCGGCGTGCCGCTGACGAAAGGGATCCGCTTCTCCGGGGAGCTGCGGATAAAGGAGCTGAAGACGCCGGAGATGACCGTTCGGGATATTGAGGCGAACGTGGCCGCCTCCGGCGGGGTATACGACGCCCGCCCCTTCACCATGAAGCTCTTCGGCGGGAAGGGCGAGGGGGGAATCCGCGCCGACCTGTCGAAGGGGGAACCCGTACTTCGGATCGGCTACACGCTGGCGGATTTCCGCGCGGAGGAGTCGCTCGCGGCCGTGTCGAAGGAAAAGCGGCTGAGCGGCCCGTTGACCCTTTCCCCGGATCTCTCCCTCCGGGGCAACTCGACGGACCGGATGAAACGGACGCTGAACGGCAAGGTTTCCCTGCGGGGGAAAGGGCTGACCGCCCATGGGATAGACATCGACGGCATGCTGTCCACCGTGTCGGCGGCGCAGCATCTGAACCTGGCGGACATCGGCGCCTTCATGCTCGCCGGCCCGCTGGGGACGGCCGTCACGAAAGGGTACCAATTCAATGCGACCGGCGGCCGGGGAAAGGACACCGAGGTGACGATGCTGGTCTCCGACTGGACGGTGCGCGACGGGATCGCGGAGGCGCGGGACGTGGCGTTCTCGACGCGGCGGAACCGGATCGCCCTCAAAGGGCGGCTGGACATCGTGAACGAGCGGTTCGTGGACGTTGCCGTGGCGGTGCTGGACCCGAAGGGGTGCGTGAAGATCCGGCAGAAGATCAGCGGCCCGTTCCGCTCCCCGCAGATGGACAAGACCAGCACCCTGGAGTCGGCGGTCGTCGGGACGATCCTCGACCTGCTCGACCCGGCGAAGAATCTGTTCGGAGCGTCGGAGTGCGGGAGGTTCTACGCGGGGTCCGTCCCGCACCCGAACTGACCGCTATATCTGCTGGATCGCCGACAGTTTCCAGGCCCCCGGGCCGACCGGCCGGGTCAGCGTCCAGTGCTCCTCGAATTTCACGGGGGCCGCGTCGCTTCCGGACAGCACCTTTCCCGCCTCGTCCGTGGTGTAGTCCAGCAGGTTCGCCAGGAACCGCACCGTGACGTAATCCATCCCGGACTCCTGCCACGCCTCGGTGATCTCCACGGAGCGCACCGCGATGTTCTCGAGCCGATTGACCTGCCCCTTCGCCTTCATTCCGTCGACGTCGGCCTGCAGCAGCCCGCGCATCTCCCCGGTCAGCATGTCCCCGACGGGCGCCAGGTCCCGCCGCGTCCATGCCCCCTGGAGCCGGAAGAACAGGTCCGTCGCCTGCTCCTGGAATGTCTTCTCTTCGAAGGACGGGTCCATCTGGCGGATCCGCCCGATCCCCTGCGAGCGATCGGCGCCCCCGGCGCCCCCGGGGAACGGGACGGAAGACGGTCCGGTCTCCACGGGCGGAAGCGGCGGCGGGAAGTACGTCGAATCCTGCTGCGATTGTTGCTGCTGCTTCCTCTTCATTATGAACCGGAAAACGAGGTAGGCGAGCCCGGCCAGCAGGAGGATGTCGAACAGGCCCATCCCGTTGCCGGACGTTTCCTCCTTCGGGGTGCCGGTCCCGGACGGGTCGGCGTCCTGCTTCGCGGTCCGGCGATCGCATCCGCCGGCGAACATGCCCCCGAGCAGTCCTCCCAGCATTCCCGCGCCCATGTTGCGGAGGAATCCTCCCCCCTGGGCCGGTGTCTGGGGCGCCGGCGCGGGCGCCGCGCCCTGTTGATAGGGAGAGGAAGGCGGCGTGTAAGGACGGGAGGGAGCGGACATGCCCCGCGACCCCCTGCTCCCCGACGACCGGCCCCCGCCGGCACGGGCGAACGCCTCGCCCGCCGCCGCGATCGTGAACAGAAGGATCACCGTGATTGCCAGGAGCCGTTTTCTCATTGTCCGTCCTCCCGAACCGTGAAGGGTTCCGCGCACCGCGCGTCGGTCCTATCCTTGCCGCTTCCGGGCCAGCATCCGCCGGATCGCTTCCTCGTTCCTGCGGCGGTCGTCCTCGTTCTCGAGGATCAGCGGGGGGACCTCGGCGGGCCGCCCGTTATCGTCGAGCGCCACCATGACGAAATACGACGTGTTCGTGTGGGTCCTCTTCCCCGTGCGCAGGTCCTCGGCCTCGACCCGGACCCCCACTTCCATGGAGCTGCGTCCCACGTAGTTCAGGGAGGCGTGCAGCGTCACGAGGTTCCCGACGAAGACGGGGGCGTGGAACTGGAAGCTGTCCACGACCGCCGTGACGCAGTTGCGCCCCGAGTGGCGGATCGCCACAACGCCGGACGCCGAGTCGGCCAGCTTCATGATGTTCCCGCCGTGCACGTTCCCGGCGACGTTGGCGTCCAGCGGCGTCATCATCTGGGCCAGCACCAGCTGGGATGCGGAAACGGGCTTGCCTTCCATCGATGCCAGCTCCCCTTCCTGCTTATTAATGACGGATGTAATGATACCAGAACATGCCCGTCGGCCCCCGCTTCCTACCGGGCGGCGGGAAGACGGCGCCCCTGCACCTCGGACCGCTGCCGGAGGTACGCGCCGAGCGGGCGGCTCTCCGGGAATTGCCGCCGCGTTTCCTCGAGGACCGAATCCGCCTCGGCAAAGCGGGACTGCCGGTCGAGCAGCTCGGCGAGGAAGACCATCCCTTTCTCCTGCGCCTCCGGGGGGTTCTTCCGGGCGAGGCAGGCGCGCTGGGCGGTCTCCGCCTCCTCGAGGAATCCCCGGCCGGCCAGCGAGCGGGCCTCTTCGCACGGCGAGGGAACGGCGGCCGGCGCGGCGGCGGCCATGGATTTCGACAAGGCCCGGGGCATCGAATCCGCGCCTCGCGCGGAGCGTTCCTTTTCCTGCGCCGTCACGGAGCCGAACCGTTCCGCGGCCTTGTCGTGACGGATCACCTCTTCCGGCGCCCCCTTCGTCTCCAGGTCCGCGGCGGTGTCCCCGGCCGCGGACGGAGCGGCGGCGGGCGGTGGAGCGGCCGGCAAGGGTTCGCGAAGCCCGGAAACGGACCCGGCGGACGGAGGGCTTTCCGGGGCCTCCCGGCGGGGGGCCGCCCGCGGAGGCGCCGGCCGAGGCGTCTGCAGCGCCGCCTCCGGAAGCGCCTGCTGGGGCGCGTGCGTTGCGGCGGGCGGGGCGGGCGGCGGCGCCGTCCTGGAGAACGGGTCCATCCCGGTCTGCCGGACGACCACCAGGAGCAGGGCGGCCGCGGCGGCGACGGGGACGAAATACGGCAGCCGCCTTCTCGCCCACCCGTGCTTCGGCCGCAATACCGCCGCCGGGGCGGCCTCGCCTTCCACGCGCTCCATCACCCTGCGGTTGAACCGTTCCCAGTACTCCGGCCCCGGCTCCGGCACGCCGACGTTCGCATCGACTTCCGCCAGGCGGGCGAGGACGGCGGAGCATTCCCCGCAGCCGCGAAGGTGCTCGTCCACCCGCTCCCGGTCGGCGGGCGCAAGCTCCCCGTCATGGTAGGCGGAAAGCATCGTGCGCGTCTTGACGCAATCCATCACGAGCCTCCTTCCGGCCCTTTCCCCAGCAAGGCGGCCAGCTTCTCCCGGGCGCGGGAGAGTCGGGACATCACCGTCCCGGCGGGGACCCCCGTGGACTCCGCGATCTCCGCGTAGGAAAGCCCCTCGACCGCCCGGAGCACCAGCACCGTGCGCAGCTCGGGGGGCAGCCCCGCCATCGCGCCCGCCACCCGCTCCGTCTCCTGTTTCCGCTCCGCCGCCGCCTCGGGGCCCGGCGACGGATCCGGGGCTTCCGGGGCCTCGCTTTCCGGGACCCGGGGAACCCCCGCCCTCGCGTCCCGGAAAAGCGACAGGCTCGCGTTCCAGGCGATCTTCCGCAGCCAGGGCGCGAAGGGCCTCGACGGGTCGTAGGAGGAAAGCGACCGGAAGAGGCGCACGAACGTCTCCTGGGCGGCGTCGTCGGCGTCGGCGGCATTCCCGGTCGCCGACCAGCAGAGGCGGTACACCGCCTGCCGGTGACGCGTCACCAGCGTCTCGAACGCGGCACGGTCCCCTTTCGCCGCCCGTTCGGCCAGCCGGCCGTCCTGTTCTTCCTCCCGGTCCGTTCCCATCCCATACCCTCTATACCATACGATCCGGGGATTTATTCCCTGCACGGAAAAATCCGGCGGCCGGCCGGGAATAAAAAGCGGGGGAGGCGGGTATATGGGCCAGGAAACGGGAAACATACCCCGCAAGGAACGGAGGACCACATGAAACAGGTTCGTATCCACGAGAGGATCGGCGCGATGGCGGCCGCCCTGCTGACCGCCGCCCTGCTGACCGCCGCGCCCGGCGCAACGTTCGCCGCGGCGTCCACACTCAACCTGGACGTCCGGCCCGAGAACCGGACGATCCTCATCCCCGGCCGCGGCGACGGGACGGTCCAGATCCAGGTGATCGCCCCCGACGACCCGGCCCCGCGATACCGGCCGAACGTGAACCTGTCCCTCGTCATCGACCGCAGCGGCTCCATGTCGGGCGCCCGGAAGCTCGACTACGTGAAGACGGCCGCCCACCAGCTGGTGGACATGATGGGGCCCGACGACATCCTGTCCATCGTCACCTACGACGACCGGGTGACGGTCCCGTGGCGGGCGCGGCGGGTGGACGGAAACCGCGAAACGCTCCACCGGATCATCTCCGGGATCTATCCCGGGGGAAGCACCTTCCTTTCCGGCGGCCTGGAGGAGGGGTTCCGCCAGGCCGGGGAAGGGCGGCGCAGGGGGTACCTCAACCGGGTCCTCCTCCTGTCGGACGGGCTGGCCAACGTGGGGGTGACCCACGGGGGGGCGCTTCGCGAACTGGCCGGGAACATGGCGCGCCAGGGCGTCTCGATATCGACTTTCGGCGTGGGGAACGACTTCGACGAGGAGCTGATGGCGGGCGCCGCGGCGGCCGGCGGCGGCAACTACCGGTATCTCGGCGACCCGGAACGGATCGTGGCGGCCTTGAGCGACGAGCTTCAATCGGCATCGAGGACGTATGCCTCCGACGTGGAAATCATCATCCGCCTGCGGCGCGACTGCCGCTTCGGGTCGGTGCTGGGACGCGAATGGCGGCGCGAGGGCGATTCCTACGTCATCCGCCTGGGCGACCTTGCGGCGGGCGGGCGGCGCACGGTCTTCGCGAACGTGAACGTGGACGGCGACCGTCCGGGATTGCGGGAGGTCGGCGACGTGACGCTCCGGTACCGGGACCCGGTCTCCGAAAAAACCGTGACCGCCGCACCGCGGACCGTCTCCCTGGAGCTGGTGCGCGACGAACGGCTCCACCGCGAGGGATTCGACCGGTCGGTCCAGGAGGGGAAGGCGGTGGCGGAGTCGAGCGCGATGGTCCGGGAGGCCGCCCGTCTGGCCGACGAGGGGAAGAAGGACAAGGCGAAGGAGATGCTGGGCAAGGCGGCGGCGGGGCTCTCCGCGGCGCCGGCGTCGCCGGCCGTGAAGGCCGAGATGGAGCGGGCGGCCGAGTACGGGAACCGCCTCGACGCGATGGGAGACATGAGCTCGGAAGAGGCGAAGGGCGTCCAGAAGTCGATCAAGTACAAGTCGCACCGGCAGCTGCAGGAGCAGTAAAAGCTTTCGCGGAACCTTCTCCCCCGGCACGGTCCGGCGGGCTACCGCCCCCGGACCGGGGCCAGGGTGATCGTCGCCTTGGCCACCAGCTTCTCCGCCCCGTCCCGCACCGCGAAGACCTCCGACTCGGCGACGGCCAGCGTCTTCCCCGCCTTCAGCACCGTCGCGCGGCAGCGGAGCCGCTCACCGATGGCAGGGCGCAGGAAATTGATCTTGAACTCGGCGGACAGGACCAGGTAGTCCGCCGGGACCAGCGTCCCCGTCGCGCCGCCCGCCGTGTGGTCGGCCAGCGTCGCCTGCACCCCCGCGTGGATATAGCCGTCCTGCTGCATGTGCTTCGGAAGGATGTCGATGTGCGTCTCGCACCAGCCGGGGCCCAGGTCGTCGAGGACCAGCCCGATGTCCCGGGCGAACTCCGACTTCCGGATGATGGCGGTGGCGTGTTCCCGGTATTGCGGGTTCTGCGGCTCCATGACACTACTATCTAATTCATTTGCTCGAGCGTCAACGCGGATTCCCTTGAACGGAGGCCGGCGCGAAGAAACCTCGTCCGCCGACCCGATCCGGCGGACGAGGCGAAGGAACCGCTCCTCGCGGTTCAGTTATTACCGCTTTTCATGCCCTTGAGCCATTCCTCCATCCGATGCTTCATTTCCGGCGGCGATACGTCCTCCTTGTGCGTGGCGACGGTCCATTCGTATCCGAACGGGTCGCGGACGGTCCCGCACCGGTCGCCCCAGAACATGTCCCGGAGGGGCTCCCTGACGGCCGCGCCGGCGTCGACCGCCTTCCTGAACGCCGCATCCGCGTCCCCCACATACAGGTAGATCCCGGAAGGCGAACCCCCGAGCGATTCCGGCGAAAGGTTGCCCATCTCCTTCATCTCGTCGGCGATGAAGTACCGGGAGTCGCCGATCTTGAGCTCCGCGTGCATGACGCCGAGGCCGTCCGGCCCGGGGACCCGCAGGAGTTCCTCGGCGCCGAAAGCCCGCTTGTAGAAATCGATCGCCTTGCCGGCTCCCTTCACGGTCATGCAGGCCGTGATGGAATGGTATCCCTCCGGTATCGGCCTCACCGCAGGGGACAGCTTCCTTGCCTCTTTCATCGCCCGTTCCCCTTTCTTTGCCGCCGCGGAGCGGCAAACCGCCTTCCCGCGGCCGGGTCCGGTTGACGCCTGACGTTTTTCCTCGCGGATTCCTCCGCTGTTATTTGATGAGGCGGGTGTTCCGGCCGATGCGTCCCAAAGCGCGATAGAATCCAGGGAGACCGAAGATCTCCGGACCCGGGAGGACTCTTGAAACTCCGGTACGGCCTCGACGACCGCCTTCCGGCGGCGGAGACGGCTTCTCAAGCCCTGCAATGGCTCGCGATGTCGCTGCCGTTCGTCGTCATCGCCGGGACGGTGGCCGCCGGCCACCACACCGCGGACCCGGCGCTTCGGACCGTCTACCTGCAGAAGGCGGCGTTCGCCACGGCGCTGATGATCCTGGGGCAGGCGTTCTTCGGGCATCGGCTGACGCTGGTCGCCGGCCCGGCCACGGCCCTGCTGCTCGGCATCCTGGGAAGCCGGACGACGCCGGACGCCGTCTATACCGCGGCGGCGGTCTGCGGGGCGCTCCTGGCGATCCTCTCCGCGGGCGGCCTCTTCGGGGCGCTCCGGGGCTTCTTCACCCGGCGGGTGACGGCGGCGGTGGTACTCCTCATCGCCTTCACGATGATCCCGACGATCGCCCGCCTCCTGACGGAGGGGGCCGCCGGCACGCCTGCCTCGCGCCTTTCCTTCGCCGTCGCGTACATCCTGGCGCTCATCGCGGCCCACCGGCTCCTTCCGGCGGCGGGACGGTCGTTCCTGATCGTCGCCGGCATGGCGGCGGGGTCGGCGGGGTACTACGGGATTTTCGGGTTCGCGGGAGCCGCCGAAGCCGTCGGCCGGCCGGCGTGCCTCGCGCCGTTTTTCTCCGGCGTCACGAGACCGGTCTTCGACGGCGGGACCATCGCATCGTTCCTTTTCTGTTACCTCGCCCTCTCCCTGAACGAGATCGGATCGATGCAGGCGGTGAAGCCGCTTCTACTACCGGAAGGGATGGAGAAGCGGACCCGCAAGGGGATGACGGTGGCGGGGATCGTGAACGCCGTCGCGGGCCTTCTCGGCGTCATCGGCCCCGTCGACTATTCCTTGAGTCCCGGGGTCATCGCCACGAGCGGCTGCGGCTCGCGCTTCCCGCTGGTGCCGGCGGCGTGCCTTCTCGCGCTGGCATCGTTTTCCCCCGCAGTCCTGGCGGTCGTGGGAGCGATCCCCCCTGTGGTGATCGGCGGGATCCTCGTCTACACGCTTTCCGGGCAGGTCGCCGCGGGGATGGTCGCGGCCTTCGAGGGCGGCACGTTCACCTTCGAGGACGGCCTGGTGATCGGGCTACCCCTCCTTGCGGGAACGGTCACGGCGTTCCTCCGCCCGTCGGCGCTCGCGGGTATTCCGGACGCCGTTCGCACTATCGCCGGAAACGGGTTCGTCGTGGGGATTGTCTCGGTGCTGATTCTCGACCGGGTATTCCGCCGGGAGGACTAAAAAAAGGAAGAGGGCCGGCGCCCCTGTCTAGGCGCCGGCCCGTTCAGATCGTTTTACCCGCGGGCCCCCCGCTGCCGGAGAATCCGTCCCGGAGAGCCGGTCCGGACTGGCCTGTACGCCTGGCGATCTCGCCCAGGACCTCGGCACACTTCTCGTGAAGCGGCTGCCACGTCTTCAGCTTGCCGTGGAAACCTTCCATGTGGTCCGCATCGAGGATCGGCTGCCCGCACATGCTGCAGATGTATGCATTTGCCATGGCTTTGCCTCCTCTCATACGTTGAGATGCAAAAACTGGCGAAAAGGGTCCGCGGTTCAAGGACATTATATTACACGTCGCCGTCGTCCGGCGCGAACTCGGGGTACTGCACCTTCATGCACTCCGGGCAGACGCAGTGGCTGAACTCCGCTTCGGTATGATCGCGGATATACAATTCGACCCTGTTCCAGTATCCCCCGTCGTCCCGGATCTTCTTGCAGTGCATGCAGATGGGGAGGATGCCGCGAAGGGTCTTGATCTGGTCGAGCGCCTCGCGCAATTCCGTTATCCTGGCGGCCAGAGCGCCCTGCATCTCGATCATCCGGCGGCCGACCTCGATCCGGGCGCGAAGCTCGCAGGGATCGAACGGCTTGACCAGGTAGTCGTCGGCCCCCGCGTCGAGGGCGGTGACGATGTCTCTCTTGCCGCCGCGGGCCGTCAGCAGGATCAGGTACGACGGCCGGTCGGCCCGACCCGCGCGGATCCGTCGCACCGCCTCCACCCCGTCCATTTCCGGCATCATCCAGTCGAGGATCGCCAGCGCGGGGGCGTCCGGGCGCAGCATCGCCCGGAGGGCGTCCGCGCCGTTCTCGGTCTCCTCCACTTCGTGGCCGCCTCTCTTCAATACGCCGGTCAGCACCGCCCGGGAAGTCAAGTCGTCTTCGGCGATCAGGATGCGCATGCGTGGGTTCTCCATGTCAGGGGATCAGTTCCAGTTTCCGAAGATCTTCCTCCAGCTTCGCCTTCTGGATGGGCTTCACCAGGTAGCCGTCGCAATGCCGTTCGCAGGCCCGCATGACGTTCTCCTTGTCCGCCAGGGCGGTCGTCATGATGATTTTCGCGCGGCCCGGGCCGGAGACGACGGTCGTTTCCTCCAGCCGTCTCACCTCTCCGAGCGCTTGCTGGCCGTCCATCTCCGGCATCATGATGTCCATGCAGATGAGGTCGTAGGGCTCCCCCTCCTCGATCGCCAGGCGCGCCGCCTCGACCGCCTCCCGGCCGTTGGCGGCGAAATGGCACGTCCCGTATCCCTCCAGGAGCTTCTGCAGGAGCAGCCGGCTTGTGAAATCGTCTTCCGCGATCAGCGTCTTCATCGGTTCTTCCTCTCCCTCCCCGTCCCTGTTCAAATCCCTTCCTGCATCGCCCGCCGCAACCGATCGAACTCCGCCTCCAGGCGGGGCAGCCGGGCCGCCGCGGCCGCCAGCTCGCCGGCCTCGGCCGCTTTCTCCATCTCGAACGCCACCGCGCGCATGGCCTCGCCGCCGACGTTGGCCGACGCCCCCTTGATGCTGTGGGCCTTCCGTTCGGCGCCCGGGCTGTCCCCGGCGGCCAGCAATTCCCGAAGCGCCTCGATCTGCCGCGGGATATCTCTCAGGAATCCCTCCGCCACGCTGCGGGCCAGCTCCTCGTCCCCCATCAGCCGGGACAGCATCCCCTCCCGGTCGAAGCAGGGGAGCGCCACTCCCGGGTCCGGATCGGCCTTCGCCGGCAGCCATTTCGCCAGCACATCGGCCAGGGACTGCGGCGTCACCGGCTTCGGAAGGTAATCGTCCATTCCGGCGAGGAGGAACTTTTTCCGATCGCCCTGGACGGTGCGCGCGGTCAGGGCGACGATCGGAACCCGGCGGTTCGAGGCCCCGGACGGGAATTCCCTGACCCGCGCGGCGGCCTCGAGCCCGCTCATCACAGGCATCTGCACGTCCATCAGCACCAGGTCGTAGGGAACCGTCTCGAGCGCCTTGAGCGCCTCGGACCCGTTCGCGGCCACGTCCGCCCGGAAGCCCAGCTTCTTGAGGATGCCCAATGCCACCTGCTGGTTCGTGATGTTGTCCTCGGCCAGCAGGATGCGGCCCTTCCGGCCCCCGAACCGGTTGCGCAACTCGCCGGCCGTATGGCGGGTGACGATGGCCCCCTTCGGCCGCCCCGCAGGGTCCCCCTCCGCCAGTGCCAGCGCAAGGACGGTTTTGAGCTCCTCCTGCCGTATCGGCTTCGTCACGTATGCGGCGAAACCGATCCGCTCGAACCGCCGGGCGTCGCCCCGGATCCTCAGCGATGTCATGATCACCATCCGGGTGCCGGCAAGGCGGCCGTCCTCCCGGATCGCCCGGCCCAGCTCCTCGCCGTCCATGCCCGGCATCTTCAGGTCGATTACGGCCAGGCGGAACGGGTCGCCCTCCTCCGACGCGCGGCGGAGCTCCTGAAGCGCCCCGGGGCCGTCCTGCGCCTCCGACGGGCGCATTCCGAAGGACGCCAGGCGGACGGACAGCGACCGCCGGCTGCTGCGGTTGTCGTCCACGATCAGCGCCCGGACGCCCGTCAGCTCCGCCGGCACGCGCTCCGCGGCTCTCGCCCCCGCCGCCTGTTTGCATAGGCGCGCGGTGAACCAGAACTCCGAACCGTTCCCCTCCTCGCTCTCGACGCCGATCTCGCCGCCCATCATTTCGGCGAGCTGCTTGGAAATGGCCAGCCCCAGCCCGGTGCCGCCGTACTGCCGCGTGGTCGAGGCGTCCACCTGGGTGAACTTGTCGAAGACCAGCCCGAGCTTGTCCGGGGGGATGCCGATCCCCGTGTCGCGCACCGAGAAGCGCAGCAGGACGTCGTTCTCCCGTTCCTCCGCCGGCGACACGCGAACCGCGACCTCCCCCGCATGCGTGAACTTCACGGCGTTGCCGACCAGGTTGTTGAGGACCTGGCGCAGGCGGCCCGGGTCCCCGCACAGCAGCGTCGGGACGCCGGGATCGAGGTGGCAGATCAGCTCGAGACCCTTATCCTCGCATTGCAGGGCCATGGCGGCGGCGAAGTCTTCCAGCAGGCTCGCCAGGTCGAAATCCATCGTCTCCAGGTCGAGCTTCCTCGCCTCGATCTTCGAGAAGTCGAGGATGTCGTTGATCAGCCCCAGCAGCGACTCGCCGCTGCCCCGCACGATCTCGGCGTACCGCCGCTGCTCCTCGTCGAGGTCGGTGTCCAGCAGCAACCCCGTCATGCCGATGACGCCGTTCATCGGCGTGCGGATCTCGTGGCTCATGTTGGCCAGGAACTCGCTCTTGGCGACGTTGGCCAGCTCCGCCTGCGCCGCCATCTCCTTGGCGTACACGGTCTGCTGCTCGAAGTGCCCGATCAGGCTCTCGGCGACCTCCTTCGCCCGGCGCAGCTCCTTCTCCGCATTTTTGAGCTCGGAGATGTCCACGAAGCTTTCCAGCAGGTACTCCCGGCCCTGGATGTCGAGCCGCGCGACGGTTTTCAGCACCGGGACGACGGAACCGTCCGCCCGCCGGATGGACCGCTCCGCGTTGTCGATGTCCACCCCGAGGTCCAGGACAGGGCACCTCCCCTCCTCGGCCGGGCAGAAGTTCTCCGTGCACGGCCTGCCGACCAGCTCCTTCTGGGGCACGCCGATGATGCTCGCCGCGGCCGGGTTGGCCTCGACGATGACGCGGTCTTCGACCCGAAGGAGGATGATCCCGGCCTGGACGGACTCCATCAGGGCGCGGGTCTGCTCATGGGCGGCGTACAGCGCACTCTCGGCCCGCTTGCGCTTCGTGATGTCGATCATCACGGTCAGGAAGAAACGCCTCTCCTGGGTCTCGATCACCTCGCCGGAGAACAGGCCGTCGAAGATCTCCCCGTCCCTGCCGCGGACCTGCATTTCCATGTCGGTGATGCACCCGTCGGCGAGAAGCCGTTCCGCCACCGCGGCCTGCTGTTCCGAAAACGGGAACAGGCCGAGTTCGTCGGCGCTTTTCCCGATGACCTCCGAGCGGGCATAGCCGAGTGTTTTCAGGAACGCGTCGTTGACGTCCTCGAAGCGTCGGTCCGGATAACCGGAGAGCGCCATCAGGGCCGGGTTGTTCCGGAACAGCCGCTCGAAACGCTGCTTCGCCTCCTGTTCCGAGCTCAAGTCCTTGCAGACGCCGAAAATGCAATCCAGGCCGTTCCAACGGCCGGTCCAGACGCGGGTCTCCACCGGGATGAGGGTGCCGTCCTTCGCCTGGACCGGCAGGGGGCAGATCTCCCTCTCCCCGCGAAGCATGGCCGCGAAGATCTCCTCCGCCTCCGCGCGACGGTCCGGGGGATGAATGTCCAGCAGGTGCATGTCGGCGAAATCCTCCGCTTTGTAGCCGAGCTTTTGCCAGAACGCACTGTTGGCGAAAAGGATCCGCCCCTCCGGAGTCGCGACGACGACCAGGTCGTCGATCGTCTCGAAGAAGGTCCGGAAATTGGTTTCACGCTCCCGCAGCCGCTCCTCGGCCAGCTTGCGCTGCGTGACGTCCTGATGCGTGCCGGACATGATCAGCGGTTTTCCGTCGTCCGTCCAGGTCGCCACCTTCCCCCGGTCGAGCACCCAGACCCAGCTGCCGTCCTTGTGGCGCATCCGCGCCTCGCATGCGTAGTACGGCAGTTCCTTGCTGAAATGCTTTTCCAGCAATCCGTTCGACACTTCAAGGTCGCCGGGGTGCGCGAATCTGATCCAGGTTTCTAATGAAACCGGCGCGAGCTCTTCGAGCGTATATCCGATGATCTCCGCCCAGCGCTCGTTGAATACGACTTCGCCGGTCTGGACGTTCCACTCCCAGGTTCCGACATCGGTGCCTTCGAGTATGTGGGCCAGCCGCTGCCGCTCGACCGCCAGGGCCTCCTCCGCCCGCTTGCGCTCGGTGACGTCCCGGGCGACGGCGTAGATCAGATCGCCCTGCGGATGCGACCGCCATTCGATCCAGCGGTACGATCCGTCCTTGCACAGGTAGCGGTTCTCGAAGTTCCGCACCTGCTCCTGCGCCTGGAGCGTGGACATCGTGGCCAGGGTGCTTTCCATGTCGTCCGGGTGGACGAAATCGAGGAACCGCCGCCCCTCCAGTTCCTCGAGCGAATACCCGAGCACGTTCTCCCACTCGGGATTCAGCCGCAAAAAGCGCCCGCCGGTGTCGGCAACACAGAGCAGGTCGAGGCTGGAGGTGAAGTAGCGCTCCAGCTCCTCGCTCTTCGCCCGCAGCGCTTCCTCGGCCTTTTTCCGGGAGGTGATGTCCGAGAAGATCACGGCGATCCGCTCTTCTCCCAAAGGACTGGCGTTGAACTGGAAGTGTCTCCCCAGCGGCTCGTAATACTGCTCAATGCTCACCGCTTCCCCGGACCTGGAGACCCTGATCAAGGTCTCCAGGAAACCCGAGATCCCGATTCCCGGGATGATTTCGGTGAGCCGGCGGCCGAGGATGGCGGACATGAGCATGCCCGAATGGACCTCGCAGGCCTGGTTCGCATTCCGTACGACGAAGTCCGCCGGGCGCCCCCCGGCGTCCCGGACGGTCTCCAGGAAGACGATCGCGGAAAAGGAATTCTCGAAGAGCAGCCGGTGCATCTCCTCGCTCTCCCGCAGCTCGGTTTGCTGTGCGCGAATGCCCGCGTCGGTCCGGGAGAGCAGGACGTAGATGAAACCCAGGAAGAACGTCAGCATCACCGCGCCGGACGCGCCGCCCAACGCCAGGAGGCGGGTGAAGGCTCCCTTCTCTTCGGTGACGTCGATCATCACCAGCAGGTCGCCGACCGCTATGCCCGACGCGATCCGAAGGGGGGTCGCGGACGCGCGCCAGAAACCGCCGTCCAGGCGGAACTCCCTCTCGGCTTCGCCGTGGCTGTGCTCCCCCTCCACCATGTCGGCCCAGGTTGTGAAAACGCCGGGGAGACCCTCCCAGGAGGAGTAGATCACCACGTTATGGGACAGGCGGTCCCAGTCGGCTTCCCGGCCCAGCGTGAGCCTGCTTACTTCCCAGGCCCGCCGGTCCAGGTGCTTCTTGCGGACGATCACGGCCAGCTGGCTGCCGAACCGGGCGTGAAGACGTTGGAGCGTCTCCTCGATCTCCGTTCCCAATTCCACGAAGCCGACCAGCGCGCCGTCGTCGAAGACCGGCTGCACCACCCTCAGGACGGGTGTGCCGCTCTCCTCCAGTTCGATTCCGGTAGCGGTTTTCCCCGATCCGTTCGGCTTCCCGCGTCGTGAAGCGGTCGATCCGGTCCCCGCGTTTTCCCGGATTGTGCAAGCGCAGGAGGCAGACGCGGTCCTTGTCGAAGAAGGAAAAATACGCAAGGTTACTCTCCCGGCGCAGCGTATCGAAAACAGGCCACCAGTCCGCCAGGAGGCGGTCGGCGTCGCCCGCGGCCAGTGCCTCCCGGACGGCGGCATTGGATGCGATGGGCTGAAGGGCGACGGCCATTCCGGAAGCGTGATTTTCCAGGTCCACGCCCAGTTCACTGGAAACCCTGGTGACGCGCCTTCCGATGTTCTCGGCCAGATGCTGCCGGTGCTGCCCCCACAGCAGTAATCCCGCGCCGACCGTGACCAGCACCAGGATGACCGCGAGGGGAGGCAACAGGCGCCGCAGGACCGGCGCGGGCATTGCGCGGACAGGGCGGATGGAAATGTAGACGGCGGCCACGCCGATCAGCAGCGTCAGCATCAGCCCCACGGGCAGCGAGGCGCTGGCGGCCACTTCCCATTTCCAGGCCCGCGCGTCCCGATCGACGGCCAGCACGCCGAGCAGCTTACCGGTTTCCGGGTCGACAACCGGCACGGCGCCGCTGACGAAGGAACCCCACTTGTCGGTGTAGGGACCACCGGCATCGGCGACCCCGGTTTCGAACACCCTGCGGAACCCCTCCGGCGCGTCGTCGTAGATTTCCCCGGCCTGCGATTCCTCCGCGTCCCCGAAAGGCCGGTCATCCGCGAAGAAAAACAGCCGGCCGTCCGGTCTGCGCCCCATCAGATAGACGAAACGGTACTGCGGGGTGGCGGCGCGCACCCTGGCGAGCTGGCTCTTGAGCCACCGGTACGCGGGGGTATCCAGATCCTCCTTCGTGCCGGAAAGCGACCGGACGCGCTCGATATCCAGCCCCTGCGCCACGAGCCGGGCCTGCCGAAGCAGGTCGGCGCGCAGCGCGCCGTCGGTCCGCACCGCCGTCCACCAGGAGAACAGCCCCCCGGCGACCAGCATGGCCGCTACCAAGACGGCCATCCGGAGGGCGCGCCCCTTTATCGGGCGTATTTCCCGTTTTGCATCCATCTGTTGGTTATCTCGGCAGTTCCACCGGGAAACCTTACCGTTTTCGGCAATTATTAGCGGTTAACGGATGCTGGTGAGAAATGCGGGCTATAGAAGTTTTCCGGGGCAATATCCGATAGGAATCGAATGAAATGGTTCCAGGTGACGATCGTCACGTTGATCGCGGTGATCACGGTCGTCCTCGTCGGGAGGGTGGTCAGGGACCGGAACGCCCTGATTGAGGATCGCCACGGCGCGGAAACCGGGGTAGCTCCAGGAACCGCCGCCTCTCCCGGGGCCATCGCCGGAACCGCCGCGTCTCCCGAGTCCGTCAACACGTCCGAAGCGGTGTTCGGGAAAGCGTCCCCGAGCGTGGTCGTCGTGAAAATCTTCACCAGCGGCGACAAACGCCTGACGGTACTGGGAAGCGGCGTGGTCGTCAGCCCCGGAACCGTCGCGACGAACCGGCACGTCGTCGAAGCGGGCGGGGAGATCCGGGTTTTCGACCAGGGCCGGTCCTACGAGGCGACCGTACTGCACGCGGACAGGGAATACGACCTTTGCACGCTTTCGGTGCCGGGTCTCACAGCTCCCGCCGCGGACATGGCGTCGGTCCGGACGATCCGGGTGGGACAGCGCGTTTACGCGATCGGCGCTCCCAAGGGGCTGGAATTGAGCATCAGCGACGGCCTGGTCTCCGGAGTCCGTACCTACGGGGAATTCCCCCTGATACAGACGAACGCTCCCATATCCAAAGGATCCAGCGGCGGCGGCCTTTTCGACACCGACGGCCGCCTGGTCGGAATCACGACGGCCTCGGCCATCGACGGCCAGAACATCAATTTCGCCCTTGCCGCCGACCTGATTCCGCAGCTTCCCGCCAGGAGCGCGGATATCCGCACCCTGGACCCGATCGCCCCCGTGAAACGGGCCGACGAGATCACCCACAAGGCGCTTCTCGACCAACTGCGGGAAGGCAGACAGGCGATCGCCGCGAGCGAGACGGAGCTGAAGGCGATGGCCGGGGAGATCGACAGGCACACGACCGCCATGAACGAGTTGAGACAGTCCCTGGACGGCTTCCTCTCGACCAACGACATGAAAGCGTATAACGAGACGGTACCGCGGTATAACCGGATGAACAGCGACCGGAACGAGCTGGTCAACCGGTTCGAACAAAAACGGCAGGCGCACGCCGCCCTGATCGAACAGCACAACCGGACGGCGGAACGATACAACGATCAGGACCGCCTGCAACCGTGAGCCTGCCGGTTCCGCGTCAGGCTTTTTTGTCGTCCTTGCCGGAGGAGCCCATGCGCTCGCGCGCGGCGGCCGCGGTCCTTTCCGCCAGGTCCTTCGCTTTCGCCTGCGCCTCGCCCGCCAGCGTCTTCGCCTTGTCGGCCAGCCCTTCCAGGGCGTCGGGAATGTTGTCCCCGTCCTTGTCCATGCTCGCGCGCGCCGACTGGATCTTTTCCCCGGCTTTTCCCGCCAGGTCTTTCGCTTTCGCCTGCGCCTCGCCCGCCAGCGTCTTGGCCTTCCCGGCCAGCCCTTCCAGGGCGTCGGGAATGTTGTCCCCGTCCTTGTCCATGCTCGCGCGGGCCGCCTGGATCTTTTCTTCGGCCTTGTCTTTCAGCTCCCCGGCTTTATCCTTCACCTGATCGACGATCTTCTTGAAGTCCATGCGTTCCTCCCCGGAATTTTTATAATCTATTATGCTATGGGTTCGATCCGCCTTGCAGGCTATCTGTTGCCTGCACCCGCCGTTTCCACCCGGTTCCGCCCTGCTTCTTTCGCCTTGTATAATGCCCCGTCGGCTCTTTTGACGACGGCCTCCAATTCCGAAGTCGCGCCGTTTTCGACCGCACTCGACAAACCGAGGCTTACGGTGACTTTCGCGCCGGCGGGCAGCCCGGACTTGTTGCCGAGATCGCTTTCAACGACATGCCGGATCCTTTCCGCCAGTTTTGCGGCATCTTCCAGGTGGGTATCGGGCAGAATCATCATGAACTCCTCGCCGCCGTAGCGCCCCAGGACATCGTAGGGGCGGACGGAGTCCTTCAATATCCCCGCAAGCGCCCGAAGAACGTCGTCGCCCTTCACATGGCCATGCGTATCGTTGATCGCCTTGAAATGATCGACATCCAGCATGATGCAGCAGAGGTCGTTCCCGGACCGTTTCGACCTTTCCAGCTCTTCCTGGAACCTTTCCGCGAGGTGCCGCCGGTTGGATATCTCCGTCAGGAGATCCGTTTTGGACATCCTGTCGAGCAATGCCCGCGCTTCGTCCAGCTTGATCCGCAGCTGGCGGAAGAACAGGTAGATAAGGACGATGAGCAGACCCGTGGTCAATATGGTCAGCAAAACCATGGCGACGATATTCGCCTTCAGCTGCCTGCTCACATGGTCGATATCGAACCAGACGCTGATGCCGCCCCGGACATCGCCCACCTTGTATCCCTGGGCGGCGTGGCATTGGAGGCAGGATTCCTCCACAAAAAGCGGCGCCATGTAACGGAAGCGAATACGGCCTTCCTTCACCACATCGCCGTAATATTCCCTTTCCCCGGTGCGTTCGAAAAGCTCCAATGCCCGCTTTTCGAAATCGTCGGGGGCATTCCCGGGGTTCAACGGTTTCAGGCTGGTGATGTGGAAGAAAAACAGGCCGTCCTTCTGTGATACTTCCGAAATCTCCCGGGTCATCAAGGCGGGATTTTTTTTGGTGTAGATCTTCCCATCCGTCGAGCGGATGTCGGGGTTGACGAGGTATGGATTGGACTGCATGCCCGGCGTCTTCTCCACATACACGCCGCCATGGAGGGCATTCCACTTCCTCGTCACGACAATGCCGTTGAATTGCGCCCTGGCCCTCGCCAGGATCCCCTCCCGGATCAGATCGCTGCTTCTGACGGCCATTCCGAGGTAAATGGCCGATACCCCGAGGGCGACGATCAGCCCCACGGAGACGATGAAATTCCTGTAGGCCTTTGTTTCCTTGATCTCCATTCGCCTTAATATACTACGGCCAAGTGCTACACTCGGATTGGACCGATTCGATGGGAAACGCTCGCTTTCGTTCGGGAGGTGAACGATGCGGAGACGTGCCTGCGCCCTGATCCTGGCGGTCGTGACCGGACTGCTGGCGATTCACACCCTGTCCCGGGCGGCCCAGCCCCAGCCGTTGCGCTTCCGGAAACAGGTGGCGATGGACCAGCAGGGGTTCAACATGGAGGCCTTCCGCCTGCTGGTCCCCGACAAGTGGCGCTTCCAGGGAGGGGTCTCCTGGAACATGGAGAAGTTCCCCGCCGAGGCGTTCATCGCCTACAAGGTCGACAGCCCGGACGGCAGGTCGTTCCTGCAGCAATATCCCCACCAGATGTGCTTCTGGTCCCAGGACCCCAACCTGCAGGCCTCGTACTCCCGGACCGGCGCCGAGATCCTGCAGCCCATGACCGGCGTCGACTATCTCCGGAAGATCTTCCTTCCGAGGATTCGGCGGGACATCGGCGGCCTGCAGGTGCTGGAAAGCGGGCCCCTGCCGGACCTGGCCCAGCGGAACCTGGAGATCACCCGGTACCACCTGGACGTCTTCAACCAGATCTCGCCCTTCACCTTCCGGTACGATCTGGGCTCCGACGCGGGACACCTCCGGGTCCAGTACCGCCGGCAGGGCCAGGAGGTCGTCGAGGAGCTGATCGTCTCCATCACCTACCAGACGGTGCACATGCCGACGATGTACGGCGCGGTGCAGGCGATCTCCTGGATCCCGCTGGTCAAGAGCTTCCAGGCACCGGCCGGAGAGATGGGGGCGAAGGCGCCTCTGTTCAAGGTGATCCTCGACAGCTACCAGGAGAACCCGGAATGGGCCGTGGCGGGCACCCGGCTGGCGGCCACGATCACCCGGAGCCAGCTGCGCCAGCAGCAGGCCGTTTTCCAGCAGATGCAGCAGATCCGCCGGAGCCAGAGCGAGGTCTCCGACATGATCCATGAGGGCTACCGGCGGCGCAGCGCGGCCATGGACCGGGTCTTCGACAAGTACAGCGAGTCGATCCGCGGCGTGGACACCTACCGCGACCCGGTGAACGACCGGGAGGTCCAGCTCCCCAACGGCATGCGCAACGCCTGGACCAACGGCAGCGAATACATCTTCAGCGACGAGGCCGGTTACAATCCCAATATCGGGAGCAACCAGAACTGGCAGCAGATGCAGCGGCGGCCGTAGCCCTCGGCTGGAACCATATTTTCTTAAATAAATCTCCCTATCATGTCGATTTACATTTAATGGACTGCGACCACTCCAAACCCGGGTCCGACCTGTTCCGGTCGCTTGGCGTCCTGCTGGGCGCAGCGGCATTTCTTGTCACTTGCTCCGGTTACGCCCTGCAATACGGCGCGCCGCCGGAACCCGGAACGGCCGTTTCGATCCTGAAAATCAACGCCTGTCTCGCGAATATCGTGATCCTGTTCGCGGCATACGCCCTGGCGTTCGCCGTCGCCTCCAAGGTGTCCACCGCGCTGCTGTTCGTGTCCCCCATCTACATCGTGCTGGGCCTCTCCACGATCGCGAAATTGAGGTACATGCATTCGCCCGTTTCGCCCCTCGACCTGCTTTTCCTCGGGGAGTTCCTGCCGTTCTTCCGGCAGTTCTTCGGCCTCGGGGTAACCGCGGCTTCCGTGGGCGGACTCGTCGCCTGGGTCCTCGCACTCGTCGCCCTTCGGAAAACCACCCCGATCCGGATGCTCAGCGCGCATCGAATGGCGGTAGGTGCAGTCTCCCTTGCGGTCCTCCTGGCGATCCCGGCAAACGGATGGTTTCCCACCAAACAAGGCAAGCGGATCAACCGCCTGATCGGGGGCCCGCAATTCCACCTGGACGATACCGCGGAGTTGACGCGCAGCAGCGGGTTCCTGCTGACGTTCCTGGCGGAGATCCCCGCCTCATTCGTTACCGTGCCGCCGGACTACTCGCCGAAAACGGTTGCCGCCGCCTTGCGGCGACTCCCGGGGCACGGCGCCGCGCCGGCAGCGCCTGGAAGAGGGAAGCAGGTCAATCTGATCGTCTGCATGGTCGAGTCGTTCATGTATCCGGAAGACCTGGGCTGGCGTTACTCCTCCGACCCGATCCCGAAAATCCGGGCGCTCCGGAAAACCGGCATCAGCGGATACGGTTTCGCCCCGGGGAAATACGGAGGATCCTCGAACTCGGAGTTCGAGGTGCTGACCGGGATGTCCATGGCCTTCCTGCCGGAACGTTCCATCCCGTACCGGCAGTTCGTCACCCATCCGATACCGTCGCTCCCCTCCGCCTTGAAAAGCTTGGGATACCGGACGGTCGCGGTCCAGGCCGACCCCAGGGAATTCTTCAATCGCGAGAAAGTGTACGGCCTGCTGGGCTTCGACGAAATGTTCTGGCTCCACGAAGCGCCGGACATCGAACGGTCCCCGGATGGGTTCTGGCCGTCCGACGAGGCGGTCGTGGATACCGTAATCCGTGCAAGCAGGAAGGCGGGTCCCTTCTTCATCTTCGCCTTCCCGTCTTCGACCCACTCCCCCTACCACCGGGGGTTATACAGGGATTCCAGCCTGGACGTGCTCGCTCCGCTCACCGGATACGCGGCGAAAGAGGTCAAAGAGTACGTCAATGCCCTGCAGACCATGGACCGGGCGCTCGGAAGACTCGTCAAACATTTCCGTAACCGGCCGGAGCCGACGATGATCGTCATCGTCGGGGATCACCTGCCGCCGTTGTCCGACGCATCCCTGGGTTCCTTCAACGCACGCCTGGCGCGCCTGCCGAAAACCGAGCGGGAATTGAAGTCCCGAAGCGTGCCTCTCCTGATCTGGGCGAATTTCGATCTCCCCCGGGAAGAGACCAACATGAGCACCAACGCCCTGGCGTCGTACCTCCTCGAAAAAATGTCGATCCCCTCCATGGGTTTCCTGGGCAGAACCGGCGCGGTCCACCGAAGGCTCCCGATCCTTTCGGACGGCAGCATCGGGGATGCGAACGGTTCCGTGTGGGACCGGGATTCCCTTCCTCTCGAGAAAAAGATGCTGGTGGACGATTATCATACGCTTCAATACGACCTGCTGATCGGCAAGCGATACGCTCAGCGGGGTTTTGTCGAGTAGGAGACGGCACATGTTCATCGCACCGCACGTGGGCCCCATCTGCGAACCGTTGACCGGCCTGCGCTGGGACCCCGACACGATCAGGACCCAGGTCGGCCGGCGCGTCGCGGGCTACCGGGCTCGAGGCGTCGGGAGGGGGACGCGCGTCCTGCTCGGATACGGCAACCGGCTGGAGTTCTTCGCGGACCTGCTCGCGATCTGGCGGCTCGGCGCCTGCGCGGTCCCGCTCGACTCCAGGTTGACCGCCTTCGAGGTCGAGGCACTCGCCGGCGCGGCGAAAGCGCGGGTATACGTGGGATGCGGCGGAGTGGACCCCGCTCTCGCCGGCCGCCTGGCGGCCCTCGGCATCGAGGTCGCGGACTCGGTCGATGTCGGAGCAGCTCCCGGTTCGCCGACCCCCGACCTTCCCTCGTTCGGGCTCGACGACGAGGCGCTCATCCTGTTCACCTCCGGCACGACCGGGAACCCGAAGGGCGTCGTCCATACGCACCGGTCGCTCCGCGCGCGGTGGATGGCGCTCCGCAGCCACCTGGGGCTCGGGAAATACCGCCGGACCTTGTGCCTCCTGCCGACCCATTTCGGGCACGGGCTGATCTGCAATGCCCTCTTCCCCTGGCTCTCGGGCCAGGAACTGTTCATCCTCCCGCCCTTCAAGGCGGACGCCATGATGCGGCTCGGCAAGTTGATCGACGACCACCGGATAACCTTCCTTTCCTCCTCCCCGGCCGTGTGGCGTCTCGCGCTCAAGACGGCCAAGCCCCCGGAGGCCGGAACGATCGAGCGGGTCTTCGTCGGGTCCGCCCCGCTCTCCGCCAGCCTTTGGCGGGAAATCCGGCGGTGGAGCGGAACGAACGACGTCGCCAATGTCTACGGGATCACCGAAACCGGGAGCTGGGCGGCGGGCACGACGGTGGGCGATGTCGAACCTGAAGACGGGCTGATCGGCATCCCCTGGGGCGGGGTCGTGGCCGTGACCAAAGACGGGGCCGTCGAGGCCCCGCCGGGGATCGGCGAGCTCTGCCGCCCGGGCGATGCGGGGTTCGTCTGGATCAACACGCCCGCGCTCATGAAGGGCTACCTGGACCGCGACGACCTCACGGCCCAATGCGTGCGGGACGGATGGTTCCTGACCGGCGACCTGGGCACCCTCGACGACAGGGGATGGCTGTTCCTCCGCGGCAGGGTCCGGGACGAGATCAACAAGGGCGGGTCGAAGGTCTATCCCGCCGACATCGAGGCCGTCGCCGAGGGCTTCCCCGGCCTGGACGATCTCTGCTGCTTCGCCCTGGACGACCCCTCCTACGGCCAGAACGTGGGGCTGGCCCTGGTGCTGAGCGACCCGTGCCCGGCCCGGCTGCGCGAGCTCCACGACCGGCTCCGGCGACGCCTCGCCGACTACCAGATGCCGGTCCGGCTGTACCTGGTGGATGCCCTGAACCGCACCTCGCGGGGGAAGATCAAACGCGACGACGTCGCCGCGGCCTGCGCCGGCCTGACGCCGGTGGACCTGCGCGGCATCCTGGGGGGTTCATGACGGAACCGGCGTCCAACCGGGAGCGCTTGCTCGCCTTCCTCGAGGGGATCCGCCGGCCCGACACGCCGATCTCGTCGATCCGGGACGACGACAACCTCGTGACCGCCGGCCTGATCGACTCCCTGGCGGTCCTCGAGATCATCATGTTCCTGGAAACCGAATTCTCCATCGACTTTTCCGCGACCGGGGTGGACCCGACCCGCCTGATGTCCATCCCATCGATCCTCGAAGTGATCGAAGGGCCCGGACAATGATCCGGCGGTTGTGGAACTGGCACGAAGACCCGGAGCTGGTCGATCGGGTCCGGACCCCGTCGGGACGCCTGATCCTCTGGGGCTGCGTCGCGGCGGCCGCGCACCCGGGCTGGCAATTGCCGCTGCTGGGGGCGCTGGCCATCCTGTTCGTTTTTCCGCAACGGAAGATGGAGGTCCTGGCGCTGGCGGGGCTGTGGGTGCTGTACGCCCATATTCCCCCCGCCGGAAAAGAGGCGGGCCTCCTCGCCGTGGGGATGGCCATGGCCGCGGTCCTCGGGCTGCTATACCTCGCATACCTGTCGGCCCGCCGGCTGCACGGCGCACCCCCCGTAATTCGCCGGCGTCCCGTCGCCTGGGCCCACCTGGCGCTCCTGTCGCTGGCGGCGGGGGCGGCCTTCGTATCGGGGGCGCCCGCCCTGCGGGTGCCGGATCCGGTCCGCGCGGCCGCGGCTTCCGTGCAGACGCTCCTCCTGTTCCTGGTTTGGCGGATCGGCTACCTCATCCTGTCCGGCAAACGGGGGAGCGTGCTGAAAACGGGTTTCCGGGACCATCTCGGATACCTGCTGCCTGTCTGGGGGGGGTCCGCCACGCCCTACGGCAAGGGATACGACTACCTCGCGGCCCAGGGGAAGGCGGACGACCGCCAGCTCGCGCAGACCCGGCTGGCCGGGCTGAAGCTGATGCTGCTCGGATGGGTCTGGATCGCGACGAGGAAGCTGCTCGAAATCGTTTTCGCGGGATTGCCCCACCTGGCGGCCGCCATCGGCGCGGGACCCGCCGCCTACGGGGTGGGGACCTGCTGGCTCGCGCTTCTCGCCGAGTTCCTCCGGGCGACGCTCTCGATGGCGATCCTGGGCCACTTCATCGTCGGGGCCTTGCGGCTGGCCGGTTTCCGCGTCTTCCGGAACACCTACAAGCCGCTGCTCTCCACGACGATCGTCGAGTTCTGGAATCGCTACTACTACTACTTCAAGGAGCTGCTCGTAGAGTTCTTCTTCTACCCCGTGTTCACGGCGAACGGCAAGCGGTCCCGGGACGTGCGGATCGCACTGGCGGTCATGGCGGCCGCCGCGTTCGGCAACCTCTATTACCACCTTGTCCGGGACCACGAGATCTACTTCCTTCACGGCCCGTGGACCATGCTCGACCGCGTCGCGGGGCGGGCCATCTATTGCACCGCGCTGGGCCTCGGAATCGTCGTGTCGATGCTGCGCGAGCAGCGCCGGCGGGGCGCGCCGTCCCCCGCCGGGCCCCGTTGGGCCGCGGCATTGCGCGGGATGGCGGGCGTATGGCTCTTCTACTCCCTGCTGCAGGTCTGGAGCGTCGGCCTCGAACAGCTCACCCTCGGGGACCGCTGGAGATTCTTCCTGGGATTGTTCGGCCTCTAGCCCGCAGCCGATCAGAAATTTAAAACCGCCATCACCTTCCCGGCGGTACGTTCCACCATGACGGATCTCCGCACGGGATCGCATGTGTATGCGAGATAGCAGTGATGTCTGGGATCGGAAAGGATCCTCGGGGATAACGCGACCAGGTTGATCCCCTGCCGATGGCGGGCGGACGGCGCGAGCAGGCCCGGGTGCCCTTCCCGGTGGAGCCGCTCCCCGATCTGCTGGGTATATCCGTAGTCGGGACCGACCAAGGCGGGATACCTGGCTTCCTTGCCGGAAAGGTCGATCAGCAGCGCTTTGCAGCGGACGAGGTAGACGGCCCGCTCCCGGTAGACGGGATTCCTGTTCCCCTCGATTCCCGACTCCTCCTTCACCATGTGATACGCCGTTTCCCGGATCGTCGTCTCCAAAGCGAGCGACCCGTACCAGACTCCGTACGAGCCGTCTCCGAACCGGGTCTTCAGGTACGGTTCATTTTCGAAGGGGTAGGCGATCGAGGTCGTATAGTGGAATCCCCGCTCGAGGAGTCCCAAAGGAATGTGGGATTTCACCCGGCTTTCCGCCTCGACGGCAACGGCGCTCCTCGAGGCATCGCCGTCCGTCAGGTCGTCGAACAGGTCCTCCGACTCGCGCAGGGAGACGATATTGCGGTACGCATCGTCGTCGAAGTCCCGCGTCCTGTCGAGGAGCGGCATCACTGGCCCCGGTAGAAATCGAGGTAGCGGCTGACCCGGGCGATTCCGATGATTCCCTGTTCCTTCATGACTTCCAGAGGCATCCGGTTTTCGAATGCCGCGTTCCGGCGGCTCACCCAGGAATAACGCATCTCCTCGTCCCGGGGGTAGAGAAGACGGAGCGCCTTGTGCACGGAGAGCAGCCAGCCCACGCGATCCTGCATGTCGCGCGTGGAAGACAACGCCTCGCCCCGGGCGTATTTGGACAGCATGGACCGGCTGGTCTCGCTCAGTCCCAGGAGGTTGAGCTGGTCCGCCGTGCTGAGCTTCCAGCGCTGGAAGAGCCGGATCACCGTTTTGGCGAGTACCTGGCGGGATTCGACGGTCTCCAGGTCGACCGTGGCCCGACGTTCTCTCTTGACCGGCATGGCGCCCTCCTTTCTTGTGTTTATTTAACAACAATCTGTGTTTATATGTCAACAACCAATTCCGGGAGGAACTGCGGGGAGAGAATGGAGGGAGTCTTATATCCTTCAGAGCGTTACCAACTCATACCGATCATTGCCCATCTTCATCTCTTTCATGTACGACAGCTGGCGCAGCCCCTTGCGGGATTCGATGCGTTCCTTAAGATCGTGAAGTTCCGCTTCGGGCAGCGCATACACCATGTCGATGGAAGCTTGTTCCACGGCCAGGATATCGGTGGAAGCCAGGATGCCCAGGTCGCGCGCCTTGACCGGAGCGGCCTTGACGCCGGCGCAATCGCAGTCCACGGACATATTGCGCAGCACATTGATATAGACGATCCTGCTTGCCGAAATGATCCATGATGGCTTTTGCCGACTCCACCATGTTTTCCTGGAAGGGTTCGCCTTTCAGCCAGCTTTGCGTAATCGTCATTATCCGGGGCGGCGTGGACCATCTTCTTGCCGATGGGCCCGTCCGCGCAGCCGATGGCGATATTCTTCATCGAACCGCCGAAGCCGCCCATGGCGTGCCCCTTGAAATGGGTCAGCACCACCATCGAGTCGTAATTAAGCATGTGTTTGCCGACCGACATTTCCTTGAAACGCTTCCCGCCTTTAACGGGGATCATCACCGCGCCGTCCTCGTCCATGATGTCCACCGGGCAGAAATCCCAGCCGTTGATCTTGAGGGTTTCGCGATGATCCGCCGTTGTGTATCTCTTGCCCTTGTACAGGGTATTGGTTTCCACCAGTCTGCTGTTGGGAATATGCTGCTGCAGGGCTTTCACCATGTCCCGCGGCAGGATGTTGGGGCCGTGCGGCTCGCCGGTATGCACCTTGATGGCTGTCTTTCCGGAAATACGCCGATCGATCCGGGAATAGATCTTCAGCAACCCGTCGACACTGATATCTTTCGTAAAAAACACCTGGGATTTGTCCTGTTGCGCGGCGAAAGCGCTGCCCATCCCTTTCAAATCGAATAAGGCAACCGTCCCCAGCGCGATGGCGCTGTTCTTCATGAAATCGCGACGCGAAATTCCCCTTCCCATCCTTTACCCTCCTTTCCTACTTTTTCACTCCGAGTCTGCGCACCCACGCCGATACATCTTTATTTGCGGTTTTTGCGCTTTTTCCCCAAACGGCAAGACCATCCATAATGGTTGAATTCGGACAAAGCGTCGCGATATCCGCAACGCTTCCGCCCAGGCCGCTTCCCGCGTGAGTGACAAACGGTGCAATGGTTTTTCCGGATAAATCGTATTCCGATAAAAACGTTTTGACCGGCGCGGCGATCGTACCCCACCAGATCGGCGTGCCGACGAAAATGACGTCGTAGGAGCCGATCTTCTCTACTTTGGTTTTCAATGCAGGTTTACTCCCGGAGTTCAGTTCTTCCTTTGCCCGTTTCTTGACCGCTTCGTAATCGTCGGGATACGGCTCCACGGGCTGGAGCTCCACGATGTCGCCGCCGACCGATTCGTGGATTTGATTGGCGATTTCCCGTGTGTTGCCGGTACGGGAGTAGTAGACGATCAGCACTTTTTTCCCGCCGGTACCTGTTGCGGCAGGCATAGGGAGGGAGACAGATAGGAAAGTACGGGGGCTGCAACTCCCGCAAGCAGCCCCGCAACGGTGGCTTTCAACAAATTCCGCCTGGACAACTCCATCGTGTTTGCGTTTTTTGTTTCATCGCTCATTGAATTCTCCTCGGTTCAGCGACCGGTCATTTGCTCCAGCTTTTCCGGGTACCGCGCCCCCTGCACCGTGATCTTCGAGGCGGCGCTTTCGATCTCGCGGAGATCGTCGGGCGTGAGTTCGACCTCGACCGCTCCGATGTTCTCGTCCAGGCGATGCAGCTTCGTGGTGCCCGGGATCGGAACGATCCACGGCTTCTGGGCCAGCAGCCAGGCGAGCGCGATCTGGGCGGGCGTCGCCTTCTTCCGTTCCGCGATCCTGCCGAGCAGATCGACCAGGGCCTGGTTCGCCTTCCGGGCCTCCGGCGTGAAGCGAGGCAGGGTGTTGCGGAAGTCGGTGCTGTCGAACGTGGTGTTTTCGTTGATCTTGCCCGTGAGGAAGCCCTTGCCCAGAGGGCTGTAGGGAACGAAGCCGATCCCGAGTTCCTCGAGCGTCGGCAGCACTTCCTCTTCGGGCGTCTCCACCACAGCGAGTATTCGCTCTGGAGCGCGGTGACCGGCTGGACCGCGTGTGCGCGACGGATCGTCTGCACTCCGGCTTCGGAAAGGCCGAAGTGCTTGACCTTGCCTTCCCGGATCAGGTCCTTCACCGCGCCCGCCACGTCTTCGATCGGCACGTCCGGGTCGACGCGGTGCTGATAGAACAGGTCGATGGCATCGACCTTGAGTCGCTTGAGCGAGGCCTCGGCGACCTCCTTGATGTGCTCCGGCCGGCTGTTCAGGCCCGGCCGGCCACCCGTCATCGCCCGGGGATCGACACGGGTATCGAACCCGAACTTGGTGGCGATCACCACCTGGTCGCGGAAGGGAGCGAGGGCCTCGCCGACGAGCTCCTCGTTCGTGAACGGGCCGTAGACCTCGGCGGTGTCGAAGAACGTGACGCCGCGTTCGACGGCCGTCCGGAGCAGGGAGATCATCTCCTGCTTGTCCGTGGGCGGGCCGTAGGAAAAGCTCATTCCCATGCAGCCGAGCCCGAGGGCCGAGACTTCCAGGCCGCTGTTTCCAAGTTTGCGCTTTTGCATTGTGTTCTCCCGGATCGCATGCCGTTCACTCGGATTTGAGCGAAGCCATGTCGATGGAGAAGCGGTACTTCACATCGGACTTGAGCAGTCGCTCGTAGGCTTCGTTGACCTTCTGGATGGGGATGACTTCGACATCGGCGGTGATGTTGTGCTTGCCGCAGAAGTCGAGCATCTCCTGGGTCTCGGCGATGCCGCCGATGAGCGAGCCGGAGAGGCTGCGGCGACCGAAGAGCAGGCCGAAGGCGGAGACGGCGAGCGGCTTCTCCGGCGCGCCGACGAGGGTGAGGTTGCCGTCGCGGCGCGAGCAGGTTGATGTAGGCGTTGATGTCGTGCTCGGCGGAGACGGTGTCGAGGATGAAGTCGAAGCTGCCGGCGTGCTTCTTCATCTCGTCGGCGTTGCGGGAGATGACGACTTCGTCGGCGCCGAGGCGGAGCGCGTCCTCCTTCTTGCTGGGCGAGGTGGTGAAGACGACGACGTGGGCGCCGAAGGCATGGGCGAACTTCACGCCCATGTGGCCCAGCCCGCCGAGACCGACGACGCCGACCTTCTTGCCCTTGGTGACGCCCCAGTGGCGCATGGGCGAGTAGGTCGTGATCCCGGCGCAGAGCAGCGGCGCGGCTCCGGCGAGATTGAGGTTGGCGGGAACGCGCAGGACGAAGTGCTCGTCGACGACGATGCTGTCGGAGTAGCCGCCGTAGGTGACGCCGCCGAGGTGCTTGTCCGGGGAGTTGTAGGTGAGGGTCAGGTTCGGGCAGAACTGCTCGAGGCCGGCCTGGCACTGGGGGCAGGTGCCGTCCGAATCGACCAGGCAGCCGACCGCGGCGAGGTCGCCCGGCTTGAACTTGGTGACCGCGGAGCCGACCTTGGTGACGCGGCCGACGATCTCGTGGCCGGGGACGCAGGGGTAGACCGTGGGCATGACGCTGCTCCACTCGTTGCGGACCGTAGTGGAGATCGGAGTGGCAGATGCCGCAGAAGAGGATTTCGATCTGCACGTCGTGTTCGGTCGGATCGCGCCGCGGGATCGTGGTGGAGGCCAGCGGCGATGTCGCACTGGCAGCGGAGTAGGCCTTGGCGTTGTACATGGATTCATCCTCCTTATGCTGCTCTTCAGTGATGAATATATTGTGCTCCCGAAAGGAACAGGCCGGTAGCCGAATCCTGTTCATTTCTTGCCTGATCGTCCGATGCCTTAGATAATCGTTGTACCGCGACGCGGGGATCGGGTAAGATGGGGTTGGAGGAGAAAATGGTAAATCAGATTATAAAACAAGAGGTTAATAACAACGAAATAAACGTTGCGCTGGACGTTTTTAGAAAGAATATTGCCCGATATACCGATACGGGCGAGCAACACCGTACCGCGGTCCCGGGCTTGTCTCTCTTCCGGCGGGACGAGCCGACCGGGCCGATCAGCGGCATGTACGAGCCGAGCATCTGCATGGTCGCGCAAGGGGCCAAGCGCGTGCTGCTCGGAGACGAAACGTATGTGTATGACGCGCAGCATTACCTGATCACGTCCGTGCATCTGCCCACGGTCGTGCAGATTATCGAGGCGAGCCGGGAGAAGCCCTACCTGGGGCTCCGGCTGATGCTCGATCAGCGCGAGATTTCACAACTGATGGTGGACAGCAATCTTCCCCCGCCGCGTGCGCAGCAATCCAGCCGCGGAATGGCGACCGGCGAGGTCACGCTGCCGCTGATCACCGCATTTCAACGGTTGATCGACCTGCTTGCCGAACCGGAGGACATTCCGATCCTTGCGCCGATCATCCAGCGGGAAATCATTTACCGTCTGCTTGTGGGCGATCAAGGCGAGCGGCTGCGCCAGATCGCGTCGGCGGGGAGCCAGAGTCACCAGATCGCCCGGGCCATCGATTGGCTGAAAGGCAACTTCACGCAGCCGTTGCGGATCGACGACCTCGCCGCCCATGTCCGCATGAGCAGTTCCACGTTTCATCACCACTTCCGGTCGATGACCGCTTTAAGCCCGTTGCAGTTCCAGAAGCAGCTGCGTTTGCGGGAAGCCCGGCGTTTGATGCTGGCGGAACGCATGGATGCCGCAACCGCGGCGTTTCAGGTCGGCTACGAAAGCCCTTCGCAGTTCAGCCGTGAATACAACCGCCTGTTCGGGGCCCCCCCGTTGCGAGACATCACGAACCTGCGGCAGGCGGCGGGCGCCTGAATTCGAATAGAGGATCCTTCAGGCGGCGCTATTTCTTTTTCAGCGAAAATCCCAGGGCGATGACGGGATAAATTATCCACAGGGCTCTGTACCAGTTGAAATATTTGAAAAACAGCATTCTGGAGTTCCCCCGGTCTTGTAGACACCGACTTGGGTAACAATGAGGGTCCACCAAACCCGGGGCTATTCAGTATGTGGCACAATGGAAGAAAGGCCGACCCCTCCTCCTCCGCGGAGAAGAGACCGCGTCGCAAATCTCGAAATGAACGGGAGCACGCTTCATGGCGTTGTTGAGCCTGCGGAACATCCGGGTCGCCTTCGGCGGACCGCCGCTGCTCGCGGGGGCGAACCTGCAGGTCGAGGCGGGGGACCGGATCTGCCTCCTGGGCCGCAACGGAACGGGAAAATCCACCCTGCTGAAGGTCGTGACCGGAGAGATCGCTCCGGATGAAGGCGAGGTCGTCCGGCAGCGGGGAGTCAAGGCCGCCCTCGTCCCCCAGGAGGTCCCGCCCGGTCTTTCCGGGACCGTGCAGGA
Source organism: uncultured bacterium (assembly GCA_963741515.1). Classification (GTDB taxonomy): domain Bacteria; phylum Desulfobacterota; class Deferrimicrobia; order Deferrimicrobiales; family Deferrimicrobiaceae; genus UBA2219. The sequence goes on along the minus strand of CAVUIA010000002.1, from coordinate 903,465 downwards.
AGTCGTTTCCGGCGGTCCCGGGAGGGCGGCGGAGAAGGCGATCTCCCGCCTGGGGCTTCCTCCGGGCGCCGACTTCGGGACCCTTTCGGGGGGGATGCAGCGCCGGGTGCTGATCGCGCGGGCGCTCGCCCGGGAGTCGGACATCCTCCTCCTCGACGAGCCCACCAACCACCTGGACATCGACGGCATCGCCTGGCTCGAGAACTTTCTTCTCCGGGAGGCGCGGACCCTTCTCTTCGTCACGCACGACCGGATGTTCCTCCGGAAACTGGCGACACGGATCGTGGAGCTCGACCGCGGGAGGCTCCGCGACTGGGCGTGCGATTACGACACGTACCTCGAGCGCAGGGAGGCGGACCTATCGGCCGAAAGCGCGCAGCGGGCGCGTTTCGACAAGAGGCTCGCGGAGGAGGAGACGTGGATCCGCCGGGGCGTCAAGGCACGGGGCACTCGGAACGAGGGGCGGGTGCGCGCGCTGGAGAGGATGCGCGAGGAACGGCGGGAGCGGCGGGAGCAGGTGGGCACGATCCGCATGCAGGCGCAGCGCGCCGATCTCTCCGGCAGGCTCGTCGTCGAGGCCCGGGGGGTCGAGGTCGGCTACGGCGATCGTCCGGTGGTCCGGGACTTTTCGACCACGATCCTCCGGGGCGACCGGGTGGGGGTCATCGGGCCGAACGGGTCGGGCAAGACGACCCTGCTGCGCGTCCTCCTGGGAGAGTTGTCGCCGCGGGTCGGCACGGTACGGCTCGGGACCCGCCTGACCGTCGCGTATTCCGACCAGCTTCGCGAGGGACTCGAAGAGGAGAAGACCGTGGCGGAAAACCTCGGGGACGGGAGCGACACCGTCACCGTCAACGGCCGGTCTCGCCACGTGATCGGCTACCTCCAGGACGTCCTCTTCTCCCCCGACCGGGCCAGAAGCCCGGTGCGGGTCCTCTCCGGGGGGAACGGAACCGCCTGCAGCTGGCGAAGCTCTTCACGAAACCGTTCAACCTCCTGGTCCTCGACGAGCCGACGAACGACCTGGACATCGAGACCCTGGACCTGCTGGAAGACCTCCTCCTGGAGTATACGGGCACCCTCCTCCTCGTGAGCCACGACCGGGCGTTCCTGAACAACGTGGTGACCAGCACCCTGGTGATCGCCGCGGACGGGACGGTGGCCGAATACGTCGGGGGGTACGACGACTGGTTGAAGCAGCGGGGAGAAAGCGTCCCCACCGGAACGGGAACGCCCCCTTCTCCTCCGGAAAAATCCCGTCCGAAACGTGAAGCGCCGCGCAAGTTGAGCTTCAAGGAACGGAGGGAACTTTCGGAACTTCCGGGTCGGATCCGGGATGCGGAGGCGGGGATCTCGGCCCTCGAGGCCGAGCGGGACGAACTGCAACGCTCCATGGCCGATCCGGCGTTCTACCGCCAGGAAGGGACACTCGTCGCGCAAGGCCGGGCCCGCCTGAAAGCGGTGCAGACGGAGATCGAGGAGGCATACCGCCTCTGGGAATCCCTGGAGGCGGCGCTGAGGGAGCTCGAGGCGATCGATGCGAACCAACGTCAATTTGACGCGGATTGACGTCTTAATCCATATCCCATGATGGATTGATTTTCGGCGTTGTCAGCTTATCTGCAGCTTTTTGTCAGCTTATCTGCAACCCGACACCCTTCCGACTCAGATATCCAGCGACGACACGTTCAGCGCGTTCGCCTCGATGAACTCGCGGCGCGGCTCGACCTGGTCGCCCATGAGGCGCGAGAAGATCTCGTCGGCGTCCGTCTCGTCGCCCAGCTCGACGCGCAGCAGGTCGCGCGTCTCGGGGTTCATCGTCGTCTCCCAGAGCTGGTCCGGGTTCATCTCGCCCAAGCCTTTGTAGCGCTGGATCGTCTGCCCCTTCTTCCCCGACTCGAGCACCTGGTCGAGCAGACAGAGCGGCCCGTCGGCCTCGGGGAAGCTCCCCTCCCCTTCCATCCGGTACGGGGGCGGCAGCGTCTCGCGGATCTGCTGCGACAGCGTCCCCGCCTCGCGCAGGTCGACCGACGTCATCAGCGTGCGGTCGACCTGGCAATCCATCGGCAGCCCGCCCCGCTTCCAGGAGAGGCGGCCCCGCACCCCTTCGCTGTCGCCGGACAGGTCCGGCTCGATCGAGAACGCCGTGTTCATCACCTCGGGGCGGGAGACCTTCCACTCCGCCAGCAGCGCCTTGAAGAACTTGAACGCCGGCTTTTCCCCCGACAGCGCCTCGACCCCTTCCGCGGCTCGCGAGGCCAGCGACAGGAAGACGAAGGCGGAAAGCCCCCTCCGCTCCGCCCGCGCCGAGATCTCCTGCAGCCGGGAGATCTTCGTGAGCCACGCGACCAGCTTCTGCCCCGTGATCGAGCCGGAGGCCCCCGGGGCCGCGCTAACGACCTTCTTCCCTTCCGAGCCGTGCTCGATCAGGTGCTTGCGGAACGCGGCGTCGTCCTTGTGGTACGTCATCTCCTTGCCGCGCCGCACGCCGTACAGCGGCGGCTGGGCGATGAAGATGTTGCCGCGATCGAGCAGCTCCCGCATGTGCCGGAAGAAGAAGGTCAGCAGCAGCGTCCGGATGTGGGCGCCGTCGACGTCGGCGTCGGTCATGAGGATGATCTTGCCGTACCGCAGCCGGTCCACATCGTAATGCTCCTTGCCGATGCCGGTCCCCAGGGCGGTGATCATGACCCGGATCTCCTGGGAGGCGAGCATCTTGTCGATGCGCGCCTTCTCGACGTTGAGGATCTTCCCCCGCAGCGGCAGGATCGCCTGGTAGCGCCGGTCGCGCGCCTGCTTGGCGGAGCCGCCCGCGGAATCCCCTTCCACGATGAACAGCTCGCACCGGGCCGGGTCCTTCTCCTGGCAGTCGGCCAGCTTGCCCGGGCAAGCCGCGCCGCGTCCATCGGCCCCTTGCGCACCAGCTCCTTGGCCTTCCGCGCCGCCTCGCGCGCACGCGCCGCCTCGAGCCCCTTCTCGATGATCTTCTTCGGGACGGTGGGATTCTCCTCGAAGCAGATCATCAGCTTCTCGTAGACCAGCGAGTCGACCAGCCCCTTCACCTCGTTGTTGCCCAGCTTGTTCTTGGTCTGCCCCTCGAACTGCGGCTCCGGCACCTTGACGGAGATGACGGCCGCGAGTCCCTCGTTCAGATCGTCGCCCCGCAGGTTCTCCTTGATCCCCTTCAGAAGGTTCGCCTGGTTGGCGTACTGGTTGATCGCCCGCGTCAGCGCCTGCCGAAAACCCGTCAGGTGCGTCCCGCCGTCCTGCGTGTTGATGTTGTTGACGAAGGAGAAGACCGTCTCCTGGTACGAGTCGTTGTACTGCAGCGCCACCTCGATCTGGACGCCGTCCTTCTCTCCGTCGATGAACACCGGCTTCGGATGGATCGGGGTCTTCGTCCGGTTCAGGTGCTTCACGAACTCGACGATGCCGCCCTTGTACTGGAAGTCGTGGGTCTTCCCGTTGCGCTCGTCGAGGATGGTGATCTTGAGCCCCGCGTTCAGGAACGACAGCTCCCGCAGCCGCTGCGAGAGGACGTCGAACGAGAACTCCGTCTCGGTGAAGATCTCGCCGTCGGGCTTGAAGGTGATGCGCGTGCCGGTCTTGCGCGATTTGCCGGTGACCTTCAACGGGGACGAGGTCAGGCCGCGCTCGAAGGAGATCTGGTGCACCGAGCCGTCGCGCCGGATCTCGGCGGTCAGCGTTTCGGAGAGGGCGTTCACCACGGAGACGCCCACGCCGTGGAGCCCCCCGGACACCTTGTACGTCTCCCGGTCGAACTTGCCGCCGGCGTGCAGGACGCTCAAGACCACCTCGGCGGCGGGCTTCCCCTCGTCCGGCATGATGTCCACCGGGATGCCGCGGCCGTTGTCCTCGACCGTGACCGAGTCGTCCGCGTGGATGACGACGGTGATCGTGTCGCAGAACCCGGCCATGGCCTCGTCGATGGAGTTGTCGACGACCTCGTAGACCAGGTGGTGCAGGCCATGCGTGTCCGTGCTCCCGATGTACATCGCCGGGCGCTTGCGGACCGCTTCCAGTCCTTTTAAAACCTGAATGTTTTCGCCCGTGTAGTCTTTGCCGTTGCCGTTGCCTGCACGGGTATCCGAGCCGCTGGCCATACGCACTCCGTCCCGATTGTGGTTATCTATGAAATTATACTATTCCGTTTCCGGAAGCGTAAAGAAAAACGGGGGGCGAAAGCCCCCCGCAAGTGGTCTATATATATTCGAAAAGATTTATTAATTCGGTCTTTCAGAAGATCCTCATCGGCATCACGATCGCCAGGTAGGACGTGCTCTTCTCGGGCCGGAGGATCACCTGGGAAACCTCGTCCTTGATCTGGAGGACCACCTTCTCTTCGGAGATGCCGGCGACCGCGTCCTGGAGATATCTCCCATTGAAGCCGATCTTCAGGGCGGGCCCTTCGTATTCGGCTTCGAGCAGGTCCTGCGCCTCCCCCTGGTCGGGGCTGTTCGACGAGATCTCCAGCTGCTTGCCGGAAAAAGACAGCTTCACGCTGTGGACCTTGTCGGGCGACATGACGCCTACCCTGCGAAGGACCTCCGAGAAGGCGTTCCGGTCGACCGTCGCCGTGAGCGGGTTCTCCTTCGGGATGACCTGGCGATAGTCGGGGAATTCGGCGTCGAGCAGCCGCACCCACACTTCCGTGTCGGCCTTCACGGCGAACAGGAATTTATCGGACGCGGACAGCTCGATCGATCCCGGGCCGGCCTCGGCGAGCTTGCGGATTTCGAGGATCCCCTTCTTCGGCACGAGGACCTTTCTCGACAGGAGCAGTTCGTCGATCTTCCCCGCCTCCCCTTCGGCCATCGCAAGGCGGTGTCCGTCGGTGGCCACCATCCGGAGCAGCGACCCTTCCGTCCGCTCCATCAGGACGCCGGCGAGGTTGTAGCGCGTCTCGTCCGAAGAGGCGAACTGCACCACGGACTCGACCAGTCTCCCGAACAGCTCCCCGTCGACCGACACCGGCTTGCCGGCGGGCTTTTCGGGCATCTCGGGAAACTCCTGCGCCGGAAGCCCCGCCAGGCGGAAATGCGACCGCCCGGAAGAGATCTCCACGTAGTTCCCGTCTTTCGACGCGACCTTCACCGGCGATTCCTTCGGCAGCACCTTCGCGATGTCGAGAAGCTTCCTCGCCGGCAAGGCGATCGAACCCGGCTCCCCCCCCGATATCGGCTGCAGGCACCGGATCACGATCTCCAGGTCGGACGACACGACCGTCAGGGTTTCTCCCGAAACCGTCATCAACGCATGGGAGAGAACCGGCATCGTGTGTCTTCGTTCCGCGACCCCCTGGATTCCGGTGAGTACGTCGATGAGCTGGTCCCTGTCCACAGAGAAGTTCATGTTGTCCTCTTCTTTTTATCAGTAAGTAAAAAACCAGCAGATGTAGAAGGGGGTGTTGAAACTGTGGGGTTCCGCCGCGGGGCGGCACCGTTCGCGAAACGGGGCTGTTGGCGGATGGTTGATGAACGAGCGCCCAGTAAGGTCCGGTCTGTGGATGGCAAGTACCCTTTCCCTTTCTCCACAAGGTTATCCCTCGAGTTTTTTCCTGAGGGCGTCCACCGTGTTTCTTAAAGATACATCGTCTCCGAGTTTCTTCTCAATTTTTTTTACCGCGTACATGACGGTCGTATGGTCGCGCCCGCCGAACCGGTGCCCGATGTCGGGGAAGGAACAGCGGGTCATCTCGCGCACGAGGAACATGGCGATCTGGCGCGGGATGGCGATCAGCTTGAACTTGCGGTCGGATTTCAGGTCGGCGACCTTCAGCCCGAAGTGGTCCGCCACGACCTTGAGGATGTTGTCGGGAGAGATGTCCTTTACCGCGGCGCTATTCGGGGAAAGGAACGACTTCGCCAGGTCGAGGTTGATCTCCTTGTTCATCAGCGAGGCGTGGGCGCCGATGCGGATGAGGTACCCCTCGAGCTCGCGGACGTTGCTTTTCACCATCGTGGCAAGGTAGAGCGCCACGTCTTCCGGGAGGTGGATGTTCTCGGCCTCCGCCTTGCGGTTCACGATCGCCACGCGGGTCTCGATGTCGGGGGCCTGGATGTCGGCGACGAGGCCCCATTCGAACCGGGACTGGATCCGCTCCTCCAGGTCGGGGATCTCCTTCGGGAACTTGTCGCTGGTGACCACGATCTGCTTGCGGGAGGAGTACAGGTCGTTGAAGGTGTGGAAGAACTCCTCCTGGGTCCGCGTCTTGCCGGCGATGAACTGGACGTCGTCGACCAGCAGGACGTCGGCGTTGCGGTAACGCTCCTTGAAATCCGGCATCCGGTTCGTCCGGATGGAGGTGATCAGCTCGTTGGTGAATTTCTCCGCGGGGATGTAGCAGACCCGCAGGCGCGGGTGGCGGGTCAGCACTTCGTTCCCGATGGCGTGGAGAAGGTGGGTCTTGCCCAGGCCGACGCCGCCGTAGATGAAGAGCGGGTTATAGCTGTTGCCGGGGCCGTTCGAGACGGCGAAGCAGGCGGCGTGGGCGAACTGGTTCCCCGTGCCGATGACGAACCGGTCGAAGGTGTACCGGCTGTTGAGCGCCGCGTAGGTCCCCCGGTTGCGGACCGGCGTGTCCTCGGAGGGCTGGAGGAACTGCGGGGGGGTGACCGGCGGCGGAAGCGGCTCCTCCTCCCCTCCCACCACGATATCGATGGAGACCTCCTCGCCGAGTTCCTTGCGGGCCGCCTCCTCGATCTGGTCGATGTGGTTGTCCTCGATCCACTGCTTGAAGAACTTGTGCGGGGTGGCGATGAACAGGACCGCCCCCTCGCGCGCGACGAAACGGAGGGGCCGGAGCCAGGTCTCGAAAACCTGCTCGGACACCGATCCCTTCAGCTGGCCGAGGACCTTTTCCCACACCTTGGAGGTCATGGTTTGGGAAGCCGCCCGGGACGGAGCTTCGCGGATATGCGAGTCGGAAAACGGTTCATTTAAGGGCTGTTAAGAGCGTGTTAAGGGGTAAAGTTGCCAACATAGTTGTGCACACCTGTGGATAAATCAAATACCCGTTTGATTTTAATTGATTATGTTCCAATTTTGGCCGGTTTTCCCCTGCGGTATTGCAGTTTCCGGATCCGTTCGGTTTACACCTCCCGGCCAGTACTGGGGGCTTTGGACGAAGGAACGAAGGTACCACACGCCAAAAAAGAATCAAGGGTATTTTTCTTACTCTTCGCGGAGGGAAAGTTTCAAGCGGTAAAGATCCCAGTTGACAATCACGCGAAGACCTGTTCGGGCCTCGTCCCGCGCGTCCCGATACGCCTGGGAATGGAGGAAACGGTGCAGGGGGCCGCGTTCGGTCAGCACCTGTTCCGACGCCTGCCAGGGCAGCGGCGCCCCGGTTGCGCGGTCGACGAGACACCCCTTGCGGATCGCGTCCGAGGCCAGCGCCAGCGGCACGCCTTTGAGGTCGCGGGCGATCGCCTGGAACCTGCCCTCCACCGCCGGGTCGAGGTAGCGGAAGGAGCGGGAATAGATAAGGGCGGTGTGGAAGTGCTCCGGCACGTCGAGCATGCCGTCGACGGAGAGGTCGCGGGCGAAGGTCCGGAGGAGGAGGAGCATCTCGTCGATCAGCCCCAGCCCCGGCCGCTGCTGCCCGGGAAGCCGCGGCCGGTCCAACGGGAATTCCTTGTCCGGGTTGGAAAGGACGAGCCACAGCAGCACGAGCATGCGGAAGGAGGTCTCCTCGGTGAACGGGCCGATCGCCTGCTTCGGGTGGAAATTCGTCAATTGGAAGCGGAGCTCGACGAGAAGCCGCTCCCGGACCATTTCCCCCGCGTAGTAGCAGATCCGCTGATCGGACGGGTCGGCGCAGGAAAGGGACAGGATGGGGTCGGGGTAGCCGAGCCGCTCCAGTCCCTGGATCAGCCCCGCTTTTTCCGCCGATCGCGCGGACCGTCCGGGCGTCGTACCGCCCGAAGAGGCGGTTCCCGGGGTTCTCCTTCGTCAGCTCGAATAAAACATCGCTCTCGATCGTCTCGGGGGACGGCCCGGGCTCCTCCGCCGAAAGGAGGGAGAATCGAAGGAACCGTCTCAGGTTGTACCGCAAGGTGGTACGATCGGGCATGTCACCCCCCTCCGGGGACGGCGGTTCCGGCAATACCGGTTGACACGGCGTTCCCTTAAGCCATATATTACACATTTCTCAAGGGTTAAGAGAGTTGCGTTTACGGAAGGAGAGAAACACGTCATGAAGCGTACATATCAGCCGCACAACCTGCGTCGGAAACGGACCCACGGTTTCCGCGAGCGCATGTCGAGCGCGGGGGGACGGAAGGTTCTCTCCCGTCGTCGCGCCAAGGGACGCAAACGCCTGAGCGTGTCGATCGCCGGCAAGAAGTGACCGAAACCCGCCGGGAGCGAAGACACCTTTTCCCCGCCGAAGAACGGCTTCGAACCGACCGGGAATACCGGGACGTGGTGCGGAAGGGGGAACGTGTCGGCACCGTCCATTACACGGTGTACCGGGACGCGCTCGGAGGGGAACGTCGGCAGGTGGGCGTGTCCGCCGGGAAACGCGCGGGCGGCTCGGTCGCCCGCAACCGGATGAAGCGCCTCCTGAGGGAATTCTACCGGTTGCACAAGGAAGCCTTCCCCGCCGGGGACGCGCACGGCCATCGTGGTCAGGAAAACCCCCGAGGGCGCCGCGCTGGACGGGGTGTGCCGCGAGCTGCTCCCCGCTCTCCGGAAACGGTGGGGATAGGGATTCCTCAGGAAAAGAACCATGCGGCCGCGAGATCTCCTTATCGGCGTTTTGAAGTTCTACAAACTGGCGATATCTCCATATATCGGCAATTGCTGCAGGTTCTACCCCAGCTGCTCGGAGTACATGATCGGGATCGGTCCGCCTTAACGGCGCGATCGTGGGCGGCCTGGACGGTATCTGGCGGGTCCTGAGGTGCCATCCGTTCCACCCGGGAGGCATGGACGAGCCGAGGCGTATCCATATTTTCGGAAAGAGGGATCGATGGGACAAGAAAAACGGATGATCCTGGCGATCGCTCTCTCGATCGCCGTACTTTTCATATACCAGTACCTGATGCCCACTACTCCGGAGAAACCGGCGGTTCCGGCGGTGCAGGACAACGCGGCCGTCGCGGCCCAGGCCGGGAAGGCCCCCGACGCGAAACAGGCCTCCGCGCCCGGTGCGGCGCCGGGCGGGGCGGCGGCGCCCGGCGGAGCCGCGCCGGGAGGGCTCTCGGCCGGGACCTCCGCCGCGGACCGGTCGATCGAGGTGAAAACGCCGTTGTTCACGGCCCGCATCTCCACCGCGGGCGGCGGGATCACGTCGTTCCTCCTCATGAAATACAAAGACGTTCCGGGGCCGGAGGGGAAACGGCTGGACCTCGTCGGGTCGCAGTCGATCCAGCCGCCGATGCTTTCCTTGTATAAGGAAGAGAACCGCCCGCCCTTCCCCACCCCCATGGTCTTCCGTTCCGACGCCCCGGACGTGGTCGAGGTCGGCGCGGGCGCGACCGGGACCGTCCTGCTCTCCTGGGAGTCCACGAACGGCGTGCGGGTGGTGCGGGAATACGTCTTCCGGGGCGACCGGTACGATTTCGACGTGCGCGTCCAGGCGACCAACGGCTCGACGCTGCCGGTCTCCGTGCGGCCGGGGCTCGAGTTGTCGCAGCTGTTCGTGGGCGAGCTCGCCGGCGATTCCTATACCTTCCACGGCATGGCGACCTTGAGTCCCAAGGGGGAAATCGAGCGGAACTCCTTAAGCGACATCGCCAAGGGGAAGGTCGAGAAAGGGCCGGTCCGGTGGGCCTCCGCGGACTCGAAATACTTCACCTGGATCGCGATCCCCGAAAAGGATTGGTCCGTCGGGCGGGTGATGCCTCTCGGGGAGCAGGGCGCGCTGCTCTCGATGGCCGATGCGGCGACGACGCTCCTGGCCGGGGACACGGTGCGCGACCGGCGTCAAGGTGTTCGCCGGGCCCAAGCAGTCCGACCTCCTGGAGTCGACGGGGAAAGGGCTGGAGGTGCTGATCGACTACGGCTGGTTCGGGTTCTTCGCCAAGCCGCTGGTGTTCCTGATGAAGGCGAGCAATCGCGTCACGGGCAACTACGGGATCGACATCATCCTGCTCACCATCCTGATCAAGATCCTGTTCTTCCCCCTCACCCAGAAATCGATGGCCTCCATGCGGAAGATGCAGGAGCTGGCCCCCGTCCTCAACAAGCTGAAGGAAAAATACAAGGGGGACACGACCCGGATCAACCAGGAGACGATGAACCTGTACAAGACGTACAAGATCAATCCCCTCTCCGGCTGCCTGCCGATGGTGGCCCAGATCCCGGTGTTCATCGCCCTCTACAAGGGGCTCCTCGTCACCATAGAGCTGCGGCACGCGCCGTTCTTCCTCTGGATCAACGACCTGGCGGCGCCGGAATACCTCTGGGACATCCACCTCGCCGGGTACACCCTGCCCATCCGCCTGCTCCCGCTGCTCATGGGCATCTCGATGGTCATCCAGCAGAAGATGACCCCGTCGATGTCGATGGACCCCATGCAGCAGAAGATGATGCTCCTCATGCCGGTGGTCTTCACCTTCATGTTCTGGGGCTTCCCGACCGGGCTGGTCATTTACTGGCTGGTGAACAACATCCTCAGCATCGGGCAGCAGTGGCTGTACAACCGGCAAGCCGATGCGGCAAAGGCCGCGAAAGCATAATCCGTTCAGTAAGTTGACTGACGACAGCGGAGTCCAATCTCGCGAAGAGGCGACGATCGTCTCCCCCGCCACGCCGGGGGGGACGGGCGCCGTGTCCATCGTCCGGCTCTCCGGCCCGCGGGCCTTCCCGATCGTTTCGGTCCTCACTCCCCTCTCCCCCGCCGAACTTCCCCCCCGGACGCTGGTGCGTTCCGACGTCCGCGACGCCGGGGGCAAGGTGCTCGACTCCGCGCTGATCGCCTGCTTCCCCGCCCCGCGCAGCTTCACGGGCGAGGACGTGGCGGAGTTCCATCTCCACGGCAGCCCGACCGTCGTGGACGCGGTCGTGAGGGCGGCGTGCGCGGCGGGCGCCGTTCCCGCGGAGCCGGGGGAGTTCTCCCGCCGGGCGTTCCATCACGGGAAGATGGACCTCACGCAGGCGGAGGGGCTCGCCGACCTGATCGCCGCCCGGACGGAAGACGCCGCGCGTTCCGCCCTGCGGCAGATGCGGGGCGGGATCGGCCGGGAGGTCGGCCCCTTGCGGGACCGGCTCCTGTCGCTCCTCGCCGCCCTGGAGTCGGCCATCGATTTCGGGGACGAGGACGATGTTCCCGAGGCCAAGCCATCGCAAATAATAGAACGGGTAGATGAAATCGTCTCGGGTCTGGAGGCGCTCCTTCGGTCCTACGAAGCCGGGCGACGTTTCCGGGACGGGGCGACCGTCGCGATCGCCGGCGTCGCGAACGTGGGGAAATCCCGGCTGCTGAACCGCCTGGCGGGGGAGGAGCGCGCCATCGTCGACGAGGCCCCGGGAACGACGCGGGACTACCTGCAGGCGGAGGTCTCCGTGGCGGGGATCCCCGTGCTTCTCGTCGACACGGCGGGGCTGAGGCAGACCGAGGACCCCGTGGAGCGCAAGGGGGTCCTGCGAAGCCGCGACGTGATCGCCCGCGCCGACCTCGTCCTGTTCCTCCTGGACGGCGGGCGGGCCGTCGACGAGGGCGACCGGCAGGCGTTCCGGGAGGCCTTGGGGCGCCCCCACCTGGTGGTGGTGAACAAGTCCGACCTTCCCGCCGCCGCGACGGGGGAGGAGCTCGCCGGCGCGAAGGAGGGAAGGGGAGTCGTCCGCGTCTCCGCGAAGACGGGGGAGGGGATCGAAGCGCTCACGGCGGCGATCGCCCGGGAGCTGTCGCCCGCGGAGGGCTCCGTGCGGGCGCAGGCCCCGCTGACCCGCGAGCGGCACCGCTTCGCGGTGGAGAAGGCGATCGAGGCCCTCGACCGGGCGAAATCGTCCGCGAGGGCGGGGCTCTCGCCCGAGTTCCCGGCGGCGGATGTCCGGGAAGCGTCGCGCGCCCTGGCGGAGCTGCTGGGCGAGGTCGCCCCCGAGGAGATCCTCGACGAAGTGTTCCGCCGTTTTTGCATCGGCAAGTAGTCGATGGTAAAAAGAAAGACGGGAATGTTCCACGTGGAACTTTTCTTGGAAGGGCAAAGATGACCGGATCGCCGTACGAATATCCGAAAGAGTACGACGTCATCGTCGTCGGGGGAGGGCACGCGGGCTGCGAAGCGGCCCTGGCCGCGGCCCGGATGGGCTGCTCCACCCTCCTGCTCACCATCAACGCGGACGCCATCGGCCTGATGTCGTGCAACCCGGCGATCGGGGGGCTGGCCAAGGGGCACCTCGTCCGGGAGATCGACGCCCTCGGCGGCGAGATGGCCCGGAACATCGACGCGACGGGGATCCAGTTCCGGCAGCTGAACACGAGCAAGGGGCCGGCGGTCCGCTCCTCGCGGGCCCAGGCCGACAAGCAGCTCTACCGCCTCCGGATGAAGAAGGCGCTGGAGGCCACCTGCGGGCTGGACGTGAAGCAGGCCATCGTCGACGGCATCGTGGCCGAGGGCGGGGCGGCCGTGGGCGTCGACACCGATATCGACGTCCGGTACCGGGGGAAGACGGTGATCCTCTCCACGGGCACCTTCCTCAAAGGGCTGATCCACATCGGGCTGGTGAACTATCCGGCGGGGAGGGCGGGCGATTTCCCGGCGATGCGCCTTTCGGACTCCCTGCGGCGCCTGGGATTCTCGGTGGGGCGGCTCAAGACCGGCACCACCCCCCGGCTCGACGGGAAGACCATCGATTTCTCGAGGACGATCCGCCAGGACGGGGATGACCGCCCCGTTCCTTTCTCCTTTGATACCGATGAGATACGTCGGCCGCAGCTTCCCTGCTGGCTGACGTACACCAACGAGGCGACGCACGAGGCGATCCGTTCCGGACTCTCCCGGTCGCCCCTGTACACCGGCGTCATCCGCGGGGTCGGCCCGCGGTACTGCCCGTCGATCGAGGACAAGGTCGTCCGCTTCCCGGAGAAGGGGAGGCACCAGGTATTCCTCGAGCCCGAAGGGCTCGAGACCGCCGAATATTACCCCAACGGGATCCCGACGAGCCTGCCCTACGACATCCAGGTCAAGATGCTGCGCACCATCCCCGGCCTCGAGAACGCGGAGATCGTGCGGCCGGGGTACGCGATCGAGTACGATTTCGTCGACCCGGTCCAGCTCCACCCCTCCCTGGAGACGAAGCTGCTGAAAAACCTCTTCCATGCCGGGCAGATCAACGGGACGAGCGGGTACGAGGAGGCGGCGGCGCAGGGGCTCATGGCGGGGATCAACGCGGCCCGGCGGGTCCGCGGAGAGCCGCCGGTCGTGCTTTCCCGGGCGGACGCCTACATCGGCGTGCTGATCGACGACCTCACGACGAAGGGGGCGCAGGAGCCGTACCGGATGTTCACCTCCCGGGCGGAATACCGGCTCCTCCTGCGGGAGGACAACGCCGACCTGCGGCTGTCCGAGACGGGCCGTCGGGCGGGGCTTCTGCCGGAGGAGCGGTACCGGAGGTTCCTCGCGAAGCGGGAGGGGATCGAGGCGTTCCGGAAAACGCTCGAGGAGAAGCGGATAGCCCATGGGCATCCGCTGATCGCGGAGGTCGAGGCGGCGGGCGGGGGGCCGCTCCGGCCCGGGACGACGTACGCCGAGGCGCTCCGAAGGCCGGAGGTGACCGGGGCGATGCTCCTGGCCTGCGATCCGGACCTGCGCCCGGCGACGCCGGAGGCGATGGGGCAGGCGGAGCTGTCCATCAAGTACGACGGGTATATCCGCCGCCAGGAAGAGGAAGCCAGGAAACTGAAGAAATACGAGGGGATGCTGTTTCCGCCCGAATTCCCCTTCGCCACGGTCCGCGGCCTGTCCGCGGAGGTCCGGGACAAGCTGGCCCGGGTCCGCCCCGCCTCCCTCGGGCAGGCGCAGAGGATCCCGGGGGTGACCCCGGCGGCGATCGCCCTCCTGCTGGTCCTGCTGAAACGGCGCGTGGCGGGGACCCCCCCGGACGGCTCCCTCGGGGAATCGGCGAGTTGAAGGTATCAACATGTTGATTCGGAAGGAATTTCATAGGTTGTTCCACGTGGAACCTTCCCGGTGAGCGGCGCGGGAAAGAAGGGGGCCCCGACGGGACCCGACGCGGACATGCTCCGGGAAATCCTGCGGGAGGCCGGCATCGAGACGCACCGCGGGGCGGTCGAGGGACTGGCGGTCCACGCGGAGGAGATGCTCCGGTGGAACCGGTCCATCCGGCTGACCGCGATCGTCGACCCCGTGGAAGTGGCGGTCAAGCATATCGTCGATTCCCTGGAACTGCTGCGGTTCGCCCCGTTCTTCGGCCGGATGCTCGATTTCGGGTCCGGGGCGGGGTACCCTGGGATCCCCCTGGCGCTTTACCTTCCGGGGACCCGGGTCGTCCTGCTGGAGGCCTCCGAGAAGAAGTGCGCCTTCCTGTCCCGGGTCCGGGGGATGCTGCGGCTCGAGAACGTGAAGGTCGTCCACGGGAGGGTCTCGATGCGGGAAACGCTGCCGATCGGGCGGTTCGACGACATCGTCACACGGGCCACCGCGAAGCCGGCCGAGGTCGTCCCGCTCCTTTCCCCGTACCTGGCCGAAGGAGGTCGGATGCTGTTCATGACGGGCCCGGGCGGGGGATCCGCCGTGGAGATCCCCGGGACGGTGACCCGCGTCGAGCGGTTCCGCCTCCCGAGGGGCATGGGAGACCGGGAGATCGTCGAGGTGGCTCCCCCGGAAAAAGAGTGACGCGAGCGCGGATTTTTTCCGTTTTCCCTTTCTGCTTCGGCTGTCGACGTGGTACAAGAAATCGGAGCGCTTCCATTAATAATAGGAAGATCGTTTTCGGGAGGAGAATTCCGTGGCTCGAATCCTGGCCATCGCCAACCAGAAGGGGGGCGTCGGCAAGACGACGACCGCGGTCAACCTGGCCGCGTCCCTCTCCGTCATGGAGAAGAAAACCCTCCTGGTCGATCTCGATCCGCAGGCCAACGCCACTTCCGGCGTGGGGGGGAGCCCCGGGGGGGAAACGGAGCGGAACGTCTATCGCGTCCTGATGGGGGAGGTCTCCGCGGCCGAGGCGATCCGGGAGACGGCCCTGCCGTTCCTGCATCTCCTTCCCGCCTCGTACGACCTGATCGGCGCGGAGATCGAGCTGGTGACGATGGAGCGCAGGGAGCACCGCCTTGCCGAGGCGCTCGCGGAGGTGGCGAAAGAGTACCAGGTCATCGTCATCGACAGCCCGCCTTCCCTCGGGCTGCTGACGGTCAACGCCCTCTGCGCGGCGGATTCCGTAATCATTCCGCTGCAGTGCGAATATTACGCCCTGGAAGGGATCTCCAGCCTGTTCCGCACCATCGAGCGGATCCGGGGCGGAATGAACCCCACCCTGAAGATCGAAGGGGTGGTCCTGACGATGTTCGACCCGCGGAACAACCTGGCCCACCAGGTGGCCGAAGAGGCGCGAGAAACCCTAAAAACCCAGGTATTTCAAACAGTTATACCCAGAAACGTCCGCTTGTCCGAGTCGCCTTCCTACGGGAAACCGGCCCTCCTCTACGCGGTCGCTTCCCGGGGAGCGCAGAGCTATCTCGAACTGGCCCGGGAGGTGGTGAGCCGATGGAACGGAAAACCGACCCCGTAAAGAAGAAAGTGCTCGGCAGGGGGCTGTCCGCGCTGCTGGCTCCTTCCCCGGGAACGCCGGATTCGCCGGAATCCGCCGTCCTGCTGGTGCCGCTGGAAAAGATCCGCGCGGGCGCCCTGCAGCCCAGGAAATCGTTTCCTCCGGAGGCGCTCGCCGAGCTGGTGGCCTCGATCCGGGCGAAGGGGGTGCTGCAGCCGGTCCTGGTGCGGCCGACGCGGACGGGTACGAGCTGGTGGCGGGCGAGCGGAGGTTCCGGGCGGCGGAAAGCGCGGGGCTCTCCCAGATCCCGGCGCTGGTCCGGAGGCTCACGGACAGGGAAGCCCTCGAGGTGGCCCTGGTGGAAAACGTCCAACGGGCCGACCTGAACGCCATCGAGCTCGCCGAGGGGTACAACCGCCTCCAGCACGATTTTTCCCTTTCCCAGGAGCAGATGGCCGAGCGGGTCGGGAAGGACCGCGCGACGGTGGCCAACACCGTGAGGCTCCTTCGCCTTCCGTCCCCGGTGCGCCAGGCGGTGGTCGACGGAAGCATCTCCGCCGGACACGCCCGCGCGCTCCTGTCGGCGCTGCCGGAACACGTGTTGTCGGTTTTCGAGACGGTCCAGCGGCGCGGGCTGTCCGTGCGGGAGACCGAGCGCCTGTGCACGAGGGAAGTGAAGAAGAGGACGGCGAGGAAAACCGCCCAGGGGAACATCCACCTCAAGTCGCTCGAGGAGGAGCTGACCCGGCGGGGAGGGACGCGGGTCCGTCTGCGGGGAACCGTCAAGAAGGGGCGGATCGAGGTGTTCTACTTTTCCGGCGAGGAGCTCGACCGCCTCCAGGAGGTTCTTTTCGGGGGGAGATGACGGAAACGGAATGTTTTGCCCATTAACAGAAAAAAATTATTGCAGTGGAAAATCCTTGTGCTATATTCCGAATGATATCAACCATCCGACATTATCCGCACAAACGGATAAATCACGAGGGAAAGGAGTCTGAACTAATGCGTAAGTATCTTGCCATGCTGTTCGTGTTGATGCTGGTCGTGACGATCGGCCTCTCCGCGTGCTCGAAGAAGGAAGAGGCCCCGCCTCCTCCTCCGGCCGCCGAGCCTGCCGCGCCTGCCGCAGCGCCCGCCGCGCCGATGGACAACGCCGCCCCGGCAGCACCGGCCGCCCCGGCTGAAGCCGCTCCGGCAGCGCCGGCCGCCCCCGCTGCGAAGTAAGCACCCGGGCGATAAGGTTCAAGAAAATGGCGCCGGGGGTCCCCTCCGGCGCCTATTTTCTTGCCCGCCGTATCCCCCCGAACGGCTTTCGGAATCGGAAGAACCCCTTGACACCCCCTTCGCCGCCGTGATACCAATCTTCCGTTTCACTATTGGAAACCTGCCGTTGACCACTTAAAGCTCCTGGAGGAGTGCCGGTTTCTATGGAACTCGTCGGCAAGATTTTCGAGACGTTGGAAATCGACCAACTGGCACTGATACAGCTTTGCCTGGTGATCGTCCTCGCGTTCATTCTTTCCGCCATCCTGATCCGGCCGATCCTGCGGACGTTCGAAGAGCGGGACAACCTTTCCGTGAAGCCGCTGGAGGAGTCCCGGCGCCTGCTGGCCGAGGCGGAAGAGCGGTCCCGCCGGTACGACGAATCGTTCCGAAAGAGCTCCATGGACGCGCTGGTCCGGAAGCGGGCCGCCATGGAGGAGACCTCCCGCGCCGAAAGGAAGCGGGTCGAAGCCGCGGTCGAGGAATCCAACCGGAAGATCGAAGAGATGAAAGGGCGGATCTCCGCCGAGAAGGAAACCGTCGCTTCCTCCCTGCGCTCCGAGGTGACCCTGCTCTCCAGGCAGATCGCCGAGAAGGTTCTCGGGAGACGGGTCGCGTGAAACCCTCCGGAGCGTCGTTCATGGTCCGCGGTGCGTTGCGCGCCTCTCCTTCCGGCCGCCGGGGTCCTGTTGACCGCCGCCGCCGCGATCGCCTCGGGGGGAGGGGAAGCCTCCCACGGGAGCCCCGGGATCCCCTGGGGAGAGATCGTCAAGCAGGCCGTCAATTTCGGCATCCTCGTCGGCGTCCTCGTCTACTTCCTGCGCAAGCCGGTCTCCTCCTTCCTCAAGGAGCGCAGCGAGCTGATGCGCAAGTCGATCGACGACGCGGCGAACGCCCGCGCCGAGGCCGCCCGGAAGCTCGAGGCCGTCGACGCCCGGATGGCGAAGCTGTCCGACGAGATCGCCGCGATGAACGCGAAGATGGACGCGGAAGCCGCGGTCGAAGCGCAGGCGCTGCGAGACACCGTCACCGCCGAGATCGCGCGCATACGGAAGCAGGCGGAGTTCACGGGCGAGCAGGAAGTGAAGAAGGCCAGGGCAGAGCTGCAGCAGGAGGCCTCCCTCCTCAGCGCCAAGGCCGCCGAGGAACTGGTCCGCAAGTCGCTGTCTCCCGAGGACCAGGAGCGGCTGGTCAAGGAGAACATCCAGAAGATCGAGGGGATCGTCCGGTGATCGCAGGGAGCCTGGCGAGGCGGTACGCCCGCGCGTTGCTCGACATCGGCAAGGAGGAAGGGCAGCTTCGCCGCTCGCTGACCGAGGTCGAGGAGTTCGCGAAGGTCCTCGACGGCTCCGCCGGGCTTCGGGAAGCGATGGAGTCGGCGCACGTCGGCCGGCAGGAAAAGCAGGGCACGCTCGATGCGGTGTTGTCCAAGGCGGACTTCCTTCCCACGACGAAATCGTTCCTTTCCCTCCTGGTGGAGAAAGGGAGGATGGACGTCCTTCCCGCGATCCTTTCCGAGCTGCGCCGCATGGTCGAGGAGTCCGAGGGGATCGAGCGGGTCGAGGTGACCGTCCCGATGCCGCTGTCCGCCCCGCAGAAAAGCAGCCTGCAGTCCGTCCTCGAGCGCCGCACGGGGAAGAAGGTCCTCCTCGAGGAATCCGTCGATCCCGCCGTCCTCGGGGGAATGGTGGTGCGGGTCGGCTCCACGGTGTACGACGGCAGCGTCCGCACGCAGATCCACCAGATCCGGCAAAACCTTCAGAAGGGGTAAGACATGAGCATCCGCGCGGAAGAGATCACCGAGATCCTGAAAAGCCAGATCAAGGGATACGAGAAGAAGATCGACGTCGCCGAGACGGGCGTGGTCCTCTCCGTCGGCGACGGGATCGCCCGCGTCCACGGCCTCGAAAAGGCGATGGCGGGAGAGCTTCTCGAGTTCCCCGGGGAAGTCCGCGGCATGGTGCTCAACCTCGAGGAAGACAACGTCGGCGTCGCGCTGCTGGGCGACGACCAGTTGATCAAGGAAGGCGACACCGTCCGCCGCACGGGCCGCATCGTCGAGGTGCCCTGCGGCGACGCCATGATCGGCCGCGTCGTCAACGCGCTCGGCCAGCCGATCGACGGCCGCGGTCCCGTGGAGACGAAGGACTTCCGGCGCGCGGAGATCAAGGCCCCCGGCATCGTCAAGAGACAGCCGGTGAAGGAGCCGCTCCAGACGGGGCTGAAGGCCATCGACGCGATGATCCCCATCGGCCGCGGCCAGCGCGAGCTGATCATCGGCGACCGCCAGACGGGAAAGACCGCGGTGGCCATCGACACGATCATCAACCAGAAGGGGACAGGCGTCGTCTGCATCTACGTCGCCATCGGGCAGAAGCGGTCCACGGTGGCGCAGGTGGTGGAGAAGCTCCGGCAGTACGGCGCGATGGACTACACGATCGTCGTCGCGGCGACGGCTTCCGAACCCGCTCCGCTGCAGTACCTCGTTCCCTACTCGGGCTGCACGATGGGCGAGTTCTTCCGCGACTCCGGCCGCCACGCCCTGTGCGTCTACGACGACCTCTCCAAGCACGCGGTGGCGTACCGCCAGCTGTCGCTGCTGCTGCGCCGGCCGCCGGGCCGCGAGGCGTTCCCCGGCGACGTCTTCTACCTCCACTCGCGCCTGCTGGAGCGCGCGGCGAAGCTGTCCGAATCCGAGGGCGGCGGGTCGCTGACGGCCCTCCCGATCATCGAGACCCAGGCGGGCGACGTCTCCGCCTACATCCCGACCAACGTCATCTCCATCACCGACGGCCAGATCTACCTCGAAGCCGACCTGTTCTACTCGGGCGTCCGCCCGGCGGTGAACGTCGGCCTCTCGGTGTCCCGCGTCGGCGGCAACGCGCAGATCAAGGCGATGAAGCAGGTCGCCGGCCGGATGCGCCTCGAGCTGGCGCAGTACCGCGAAATGGCGGCGTTCGCGCAGTTCGGCTCCGACCTCGACAAGTCCACCCAGCTGCAGCTCGCCCGCGGCGCGCGCCTGGTCGAGATCCTCAAGCAGGCCCAGTACCAGCCCCAGGCCGTCGAGACCCAGGTCACGACCATCTTCGCCGCGACGAACGGCTTCGCCGACGGGTACGAGGTCGGGTTCCCTCGCGAGATACGAAATAGAGCTGGCCGCCTTCATGAAGGACAAGCACGGGGAGCTCCTGTCGGAGATCCGGGAGAAGAAGACCATCTCGGACGACCTGAAGGCCCGGTTGTCCGCCGCCCTGGAAGAGTTCAAAGGGATCTTCAAGGAATAAGACGCCATGGCGAACCTCCGCGCGATCCGGAAGCGGATCAGCAGCGTAAAAAGCACCCAGCAGATCACCCGGGCGATGAAGATGGTGTCCGCCGCGAAGCTGCGGCGCGCCCAGGACGCGATCGTCGCCGCCAGGCCGTACGCCCGGAAGATGCGCGAAGTGGTCCAGGCGGTGGCCGAGCCGCGTCGAGCGAGGACGCCCACCCGCTGCTGGCGCCCCGGGAAGGGAAGAAGCTCGCCCTCCTCGTGGTCACCTCCGACCGCGGCCTGTGCGGCAGCTTCAACGCGGGCTTGACCCGCATGGTGCACCGGTTCATCGACGAACAGCGGCAGCAGTACGAGGACGATCTCCCTCTTCGTGGTGGGACGCAAGGGGCGCGACTTCTTCCGCCGCCGCGAGGTGCCCATCCGGAAGGAGTACCTCGGGGTCCTGGGGAACCTCAAGCGGACCCACGCGCAGACGATGGCGAACGACCTGGTCGAGGGGTTCCTCTCCGGGGAGTTCGACGAGGTGCAGGTCGTCTTCAACGAGTTCCGGTCGGCCATCTCGCAGGTGACCCGGTTCGAGAAGCTCTTCCCCATCGCGTTGGAAAAGGCGGAGGAAGAGGCGGCCGGGGTCGGCATCGACTACCTCTACGAGCCGGGCAAGAAGGAGATTCTGGCGAGCCTGCTGCCGAAGTACGTGGAGACGCAGATCTTCCGCGTCCTCCTCGAATCGGTGGCGGGGGACCACGGGGCACGGATGACGGCGATGGATTCGGCGACGAACAACTCCGTCGACATGATCGCACGGCTCACGCTGCAGATGAACCGCGCCCGCCAGGCGACGATCACCACCGAGCTCACGGAAATCGTCAGCGGCGCGGAAGCGCTCAAAGGGTAACAAGGAGGATCGGGAGAACCATGAAAAAGGGAAAGATCGTCCAGGTCATCGGACCCGTGATCGACGTCCGGTTCGATGCGGGCCACCTGCCGTCGCTCTACAACGCGATCAAGGTCAGCAACCCGAGCATCAGCGACCGGGAAGGCAACCTTACCGTCGAGGTCGCGCAGCACCTGGGCGACAACGTCGTGCGGTGCATCGCGATGGACTCCACCGACGGCCTCGTCCGCGGCATGGACGCGGTCGACACCGGCGGCCCCATCTCCATCCCGGTCGGTCCCGAGACCCTGGGCCGGATCATGAACGTCATCGGCGAGCCGGTCGACGAGATGGGCGACATCAAGACGAAGATCCGGTACCCGATCCACCGTCCCGCCCCCTCCTTCGAAGTGCAGTCGACCAAGGTCGAGATCCTCGAGACGGGGATCAAGGTCGTCGACCTCCTCGCCCCCTACTCCAAGGGCGGCAAGATCGGGCTGTTCGGCGGCGCCGGCGTCGGCAAGACCGTCGTCATCATGGAGCTCATCCACAACATCGCCATCGAGCACGGCGGCTACTCCGTGTTCGGCGGCGTGGGCGAGCGCACCCGCGAGGGCAACGACCTGTGGCTCGAGATGAAGGAGTCGAAGGTCCTCGAGAAGACGTGCCTGGTCTACGGCCAGATGAACGAGCCGCCCGGCGCGCGCGCCCGCGTGGGGCTGTCGGCCCTCACCGCCGCGGAATACTTCCGCGACGAGGAAGGGCAGGACGTGCTCCTGTTCATCGACAACATCTTCCGGTTCACCCAGGCCGGCTCCGAAGTGTCGGCCCTCCTGGGCCGCATCCCGTCGGCCGTCGGCTACCAGCCGACGCTTTCCACCGAGATGGGGAACCTGCAGGAGCGGATCACCTCGACCGACAAGGGGTCGATCACCTCGGTCCAGGCGATCTACGTCCCGGCGGACGACCTCACCGACCCGGCGCCGGCGACCGCCTTCTCGCACCTCGACGCCACCACCGTCCTTTCCCGCCAGATCGCGGAGCTCGGGATCTACCCGGCGGTCGACCCGCTCGACTCCACCTCCCGGATCCTTTCGCCGCTGGTCCTGGGCGAGGAGCATTACGCGGTGGCCCGCGCCGTGCAGAAGGTCCTCCAGAAGTACAAGGACCTGCAGGACATCATCGCCATCCTCGGCATGGACGAGCTCTCCGAGGACGACAAGATCCTCGTGTCCCGCGCCCGCAAGATCCAGCGGTTCCTGTCGCAGCCGTTCTTCGTGGCCGAGCAGTTCACCGGCATCCCCGGGAAGTACGTCCGCCTCGAGGACACCGTCCGGTCGTTCAAGGAGATCGTCGACGGCAAGCACGACGACCTCCCCGAGCAGGCGTTCTACATGGTGGGGACGATCGAGGAAGCGATGGAAAAGGGCAAGAAGCTGCTCGCCACGACGTAAGGGGGAGAACGAAGGACGATGGCATCGACGATCCACCTGGAGCTGGTCACCCCGGAGCAGTATCGTCCTCTCCGAGGACGTGGACGAGGTCATCATCCCCGGGTACGAGGGCGAATTCGGCGTGCTGCCCGAGCACACGCTGTACCTGTCCATCGTGAAGATCGGGGTGCTCCGCTACCGCAAGGGGACCGAGTGGTTCAAGGTCGCCCTGGGCGGGGGGTTCGCCGAGGTGACGCCGGAGCGGGGGGTCGTGGTGCTGGCCGACACGGCGGAGCGCGCCGGGGAGATCGACCTGGAACGCGCCCGCCGGGCCAAGGAGCGGGCCGAAGAGGCGCTCAAGAAAGACCTGTCGGTCGAAGACGAGACGTACGAGAAGGCGTCCGCGGCGATGCAGCGGGCGATCGCCCGGATCTCCGTGAGAGAGTAGCGGCCGCGGGACGTTTCAGCTCAGCGTGGCCTTGACCTTCGGTTTCCCATCCTCGACGCTTACGCGGAATTCCACCTTTTTGCCGCCGGCGGAGGCCGAGATTTCCTTCGCGCGGGACTGCAGTGTTTCGCGAAGGGCGGCGAGCTCCGCCGGATCCCCGCCGAGGCCGCAGCTCCGCCGGGCCTCCAGAAGCTCCTGCGCCGCGCGGTCGAGCTGCCCCGCGTCGAACGGTTCCGGGTTCGACGGACCGCCCGCCGATATCCTTTCCGTGCCCTGACGCGTCAACCCGCCGGTCTTGTCCCTGCGGAGCCGCCCCTCTTCGAGGTCCCGCACGATCCTCGCCCAGAGATTGACGAACGACCAGTACTTTCCCTGGATGTTGGAGAACCGGAGCTGGTCCGAGCTGTTGATGATGGAACGGCGGCTCAAGGCCAGGATCTTGATCTCCAGCTCCTTGCGCTCCTTGGTCGGCTCGCCCCGCCTCCCCCCCTGGAAGAAGAGGTCGTACTGCAGCTTGAGGTCGACGAGATCGGCTTCCAGCCGGTCCAGCGTGGTCTTCAAGTCGTCCAATAGCGTCGTTCCCTTCCTTCGCCCGGAGAAACCCTGTAAACTTATCGGCAAAACCGTCGATAGATATTAACATTCGGGGGGAAGGGGCCGTCAATGAAAGCTGTTTCCGCGATCATCCTGGCCGCCGGGAAAGGGAAGCGGATGAAATCCGCCCTGCCGAAAGTCGCGCACCCCGCCCTCGGGCAGCCGCTGGTGTGGCACGTGGCGGCCGCCGCGAGGGCCGCTGGGATCCGGGACATGGTGTTCGTCCTCGGGTTCGGGCGGGACAAGGTCCTCCCGACCGTGGAGGATTTCGGCGGCAAGGTGGCGATCCAGGAGAGCCAGTTCGGCACGGGGGACGCCGCCCGGTGCGGCCTTGCGGAACTGCCCGCGGGGGCGAAGGAGGTCGTCGTCCTGTGCGGCGACGCCCCGCTCATCCGGCCCGCGACGATCCGGGCGCTTCTCGCCGTCCGCCGCAGGAAAGGGGCCGTGGCGTCGGTGCTGACCGGCATCCTCGACGACCCGAAGGGGTACGGCCGGATCGTCCGCAATCCCGACGGGACCGTCGCGAGGATCGTCGAGGAAAAGGACGCGGACGAGGCCGTCCGGAAGATCCGGGAGGTGAATTCGGGAACGTACGCCTTCGACCGGGCCTTTCTGGAGCGCGGGCTTCCGCGCTTGACCGACAGTGAACGCCCAGAGGGAGTATTACCTGACGGACCTCGTCCTGGAGGCGCTCGCCCAGGGGCGGTGCGTGGTGCCGCTGGCGGCGGGCGACCCGGACGAGGTGCGCGGGATCAATTCGCGCGGCGAGCTCGCCGAGGCGGCCGGAATCCTCCGGAAGAGGAAGCTTGCCGCCCTGATGGATTCCGGCGTGACCGTCGTCGACCCGGACCGCACGCTACGTCGAGACGGAATGCCGGGTCGGCCCCGATTCGGTCCTCGAGCCGGGGATCATGCTGACGGGAAAGACGCCGCATCGGGCGGGGCGTCCTGGTGCAGGCCGGATGCATCGTCCAGGACAGCGTCGTGGAGGACGGGGTCCAGCTGAAACCGTACTCCGTGCTGGCGTCCGCCAGGGTGAGAAAGGGCGCAATCGTTGGCCCGTTCGCAAATTTGCGTCCAAAGGCGGATATCGGGGAAGGAGCCCATATCGGCAACTTCGTCGAGGTGAAGAACAGCCGCATCGGAAAGGGATCGAAGGCGAACCACCTGATCTACCTCGGCGACGCCGTCGTGGGGAAGAAAGTCAACGTGGGGGCGGGGACCATCACCTGCAACTATGACGGCATCTCCAAGCACACGACCGTGCTGGGCGACGGGGTGTTCGTGGGAAGCGACACGATGCTCGTCGCTCCGGTCACCGTCGGGAAAGGCGCCCTGATCGGGGCCGGGTCGACGATCACCCGGAACGTTCCCGCCTACGCGCTGGCGCTGTCGCGCGCCGAGCAGAAAGTGATCGAATACTGGGTGGCCCGCAAGAAACCGGAGCTGTTGAAGAAGGGCGGGCTTCCCGTTCCTCCGCTCAAGAAACAAAAAGGGGGCAAGTGAGATGTGCGGAATCGTAGGGTACACCGGTCCCAACCCGTGCGTCGAGATCCTGGTGGACGGGCTGCGGCGGCTGGAATACCGCGGGTACGACTCGGCCGGGATCGCGGTCCTCGCGGAAGGGGACATCGCGATCCGCAAGTCGCAGGGGAAGATCGCGCGCCTCACCGACCTGATCGCGAGGGAGCCGGTCTCCGGCACCTGCGGGATCGGCCACACCCGGTGGGCGACCCATGGCCGTCCCTCCGACGAGAACGCCCACCCGCACCGCGTGGGACACGTCGCGGTCATCCATAACGGCATCGTGGAGAACCACCGGACGCTGAAGGAGATGCTCGTCGCGAGGGGCAGCAAATTCTGCTCCGAGACGGACACGGAGGTGATCTCCCACCTGCTCAACGCGTACGTCGTCGAGGGGATGTCGCTCGAGGATGCCGTCCGGCAGACGGTGGGGGACATCCGCGGCTCCTACGCCTTCCTCGCGGTGTCGGACAAGGAGCCGGGGACGCTGGTGGGCGTGCGGCTGAACTGCCCGATGGTGGTGGGGCTCGGGGAGGGCGAATACTTCCTGGCCTCCGACCTGACGGCGTTCCTGTCCCATACCCGCGACGTCCTGTTCCTCGAGGACGGGGAAATGGTGGTGGCCACTCCGGAAGGGTTCCGGGTCACCGACTTCGTCGGGAGACCCAGGGAACGGAAAGCCCAGAGGATCGACTGGTCCCCCGTGATGGCCGAAAAGGGGGGATTCCGTCACTTCATGATGAAGGAGATCCACGAGCAGCCCCGGGCGATCATCGACACCCTCGCCGGGCGGATGCTTCCCGAGGCGGGCGAGGTGTTCTTCGAGACGCTGCCGCTCACCGACGAGCAGCTCCGGTCGGTCCGGAAGGTGACCATCGTGGCGTGCGGGACCTCCTGGCACGCGGCGCTGGTGGGCAAGTTCATGATCGAGGGGCTGGCGCGGGTCCCGGTCGAGGTGGACCTCGGGTCGGAGTACCGGTACCGCGACCCCGTGGTGGAGGAGGGGACCCTCTGCGTCTGCATCTCCCAGTCCGGCGAGACGGCGGACACGCTGGCGGGGATGCGGGAGGCGAAATCCAAGGGAGCGACCACCATCTCCATCTGCAACGTGGTCGCCTCGACGATCGCGCGCGAGTCCGACGGCGTCATCTACACCCACGCGGGGCCGGAGATCGGCGTCGCATCCACCAAGGCGTTCACCACCCAGCTGGTGGCGCTGTACCTCATGGCGCTCCACCTGGCGCAGACGCGCGCGATCCTTTCCCCCGAGGAGATCTCGCTGCACCTGACGGAGCTGTCCGACCTGCCGCGCAAGATCGAGGAATACGTGAAGCACGACGAGGAGATCCAGGAGGTCGCAAAGAAATACAAGGACACGCCCGACTTCCTGTTCCTCGGGCGCGGCATCTCCTACCCGATCGCCCTGGAGGGCGCGCTGAAGCTGAAAGAGATCTCCTACATCCACGCGGAAGGGTACCCCGCCGGCGAGATGAAGCACGGTCCGATCGCCCTGATCGACGAACGGATGCCGGTTCTGGTTCTGTGCGCCCGGGGCGAGAGCTACGAGAAGACCGTCTCCAACCTCGAGGAGGCGCACGCCCGCGGCGGGATGGTGATCGCCGTGGCGACGGAAGGGGACGCCGTGCTGGAGGCGAAGGCCGAGGACGTCCTGTACCTCCCCGCGTGCGGCCGGTACGCGCGGCCGATCATGGAGGTGGTCCCGCTCCAGCTGCTGGCGTACCACATGGCGGTCCTGAAAGGCACCGACGTGGACCAGCCGCGGAACCTGGCAAAGAGCGTGACGGTGGAGTAGCCACGCACCACCTTGAGGGGGTGGTGGGGAAACCCGTGCGGGTTCAAATCCCGCCTTCGGCACCAGAAAATGTCAGGGGGCTCGGCGAAAGTCGAAGCCCCTTTTTCATTTTCTGGTGCTCAAGCGGGATTTGAACGCGAGCCCGCCGCCGAGCGAAGAGCGAGGAAAAGCGCGACGCACGGGAGCGCGTCAGGCGGGCGAGCCGGCCGGGAGGGCGCAGGCATGGATGGCCGGCCCCACTCCCGAATGAAATGCGTTCCCTTGGGGTACCCCGCGGTGGAATGCCTTGGGGCAAGCCTCATCGGGCAAATCCCGCCTTCGGCACCATGTTAAAGAAAAGGGGATTACGGGTTAATATGGCATTCCTTTTATTACGTGGCGCTTCATGGCGTCTCTGACGGTCGCCAGGTGAGGTTTTTCGGAGTTCAAGTGCTTCCATCCCACGGCGTCGAAATACCATTCGACATTCGCTCCTCATTGGAATGTCCGTTGTTTAACAGGGTTAGTTATTATATGATTCAAAATATTTTTTGAACGAATCGGCTTAGGGATATTCATACACCTCGCGGCCAACCGCTAATCTGCTGAAACAGGGGTGGATTAGATGCTGATCCTTTCAAAGAGGGGATACCTCCCCGACCCGTATCCACTTCCTGTTCATGGATTTCCGCCGGTATCGATTGCGTCATTATTGCGGCGAGTTCATACTCCTCTAACGGCTTGGAAGTTTCGTTGTCCAAGGCGGGCACGTCGAGCGGCATTCGGATGAAACCGGCTCCGGGGCTGTATGGGGTTTTCCCATCACGTCAAGCACCGGGTCAGGGTTTTCATCGATAATCCCGTAAACGAGGATGCGGAGGTTCAGATGAATGTTCTTCCCTTGCCATGTCCCGGGACTGGCAACGGCGACTCGGACCTTCGGTGCCTTGGGCATATCAAGCGGCTGATATCCTGCAAAACCGTACGGGTAATTCCTCCCCACCATGAAATATTCTCGCAAGGCGAAATGCCTCTCTCCGTGTGGTTCATCTGCGACGGGATTGCGAAGTTGACCCGCGCGGAGTCAAACGGTCAGCGGGCGATCGTGGGGCTGCGCCGGACCGGATGGCTGATGGGGATGGCCAACGTATTGTTGGACAAGCCATATGCCTGCACGGCCGAGACGTTGACCCGGAGCAGAATGTGCATTGTCTCCAAAGACCAGTTGACGCAGGCGATGGAGACGAATGCAGCGCTGAACCTATGGATATCGATCATGTTCAGTGCCGTATGCTACAAAAGCATGTTCGCCCTCAGCGACAGGAGCAGCCTGGACGCGAGGCATCGCGTGGAGAAATTTCTCTGGGAGATGGCCAATTCGCTGGGCGCCTGCGATATGGAAAAGGCGATCAAGCTGCCGAACCTCCTGAAACAATGGGAAGTGGCCCAGTTGCTTGGCCTCACCCCGCAACATCTCTCCCGGCTGTTCGGGCAAATGGAAACCGAAGGGCTCCTGGTGAGAAACAATGGCTGGCTGATCCTTCCGGAACCCCGGAGACTTCAGCTTAGCGAACCGACCATATCTGTTTTTCCTGATTGTAAATAGACTCTTACCACCTCATTCTTCCCGTTTTCCGATCCTCCCCATGAACATTTATTAACGTCGTCCTTGTCTTTTGTGAATTACAGTCGCCCCCCGGTTCACTACACTCCCGGCAATATATATCTGTGACCGCATGGACCTGGCATTCGAACGCTCCTGGGAGTTTTCTTCCGGGAAGCAGGTGCCGCATGGGTATTCGCTCCTCTTGTTCGGTCCGGTCTCCCTCTTCTCCATTTATATTTGCTGATAACGTTTCATCGGATTCCTTGCCGGTTTCCCCTGCCTCCGCAATTCCCATGAAATTCCATTCCTTACCGCCGGAATGGCGGCTCCGTGAATGGATTTCTTCTCGCTCCGATATGTTTTGGGCCGCAGCCGCAGGCCGGTTTTTCGGATCGGCCGGATCCCATCGGAAGGAGGTGAATCAGGTCGGAGACAAGCAGCGGAGGAGGTGGTTTCGAAGCGTTCCGGTGGGTTCGGTGGGGTGGTTTCAGGGTTGAACCTCTTATCAAGCGCAGACCGGAGGGTTTATGAATAAAAAGGCATGTGCTCTATTGGGAATCTGCTGCATTCTATTCATGGGGACGGGGCCTGCAACGGCGATCGCAGCGGACGCCTCGCCCAACGCTTTCGGAAAGCCCACCGCAGATAACTGGAACCCCGGCAATAACATCAAGGCGGTCCGCGGCACGCGGCCAACCGGGTGGGTCGACCAGACGCGGTCGGAAATCCTGGCCCGCAATGGCGTAGTTGCCACCAGCGAACCACAGGCTGCACAGGCCGGGTTGAAGATATTGCAGGACGGCGGGAACGCCGTGGACGCGGCCGTTGCGGCGATGGCCATGATCGCTCTCCAGGAGCCGAACAGCACCGGTCTCGGGGCGGAAATGTTCGTCATCATCTGGGACGCAAAGACCAAGAAGCTGTACCAGATCTCCGCGAACGGCCCCTCGCCGAAAAATTACACTCCTGCACTGTTCGCATTGAACAAGAATCCTAATGATAACACCGGAGGTCTCTACAACCTCTCCGGACCGCCGTACGGGGGACCTGGCACCAGAGGCATCTTTTCCGCCATGATACCGGGCTCGGTGGATGGATGGGACAAGATGCTCAAGCGGTTCGGCACCATGAGCTTCAAGGAAGTGCTCGAACCCGCTCGCAAGAGCGCCGTGGAAGGGTTCCCGGTGCACGAGGTGCTTGCGAACAGTTTCCGCGGCAGCAAAAGCAACCTGTGTGATTTCGATCCCGACACCAGGAATGTTTACTGCAAGGATGGGAATGTGCCGGGCTTGTACAGCATCTTCAAGAATCCGGACATGGGACGCACGTTCGAAGTACTCCAGAAAAAAGGGCGCGACGCATTCTACAAGGGAGAGATCGCCCAGGCGATGGTGAAGAAGGCGAATTCTTTGGGAGTCGTCCTCCCCCCCGGCGTGACCCAGTTCTGGACGATGAATGACCTGAAAAATTACGAGGCGAAGTGGATCGAACCGCTTACGACCAAGTACCATGGGTACGACATCTTCGAGACGCCGCCCCCGAGTCAGGGGTGGGCCGCCCTGGAGATGCTCAACATCCTCGAGACGTGCGCCGAATCCAAGCCGTTTAACCTGGCCACCATCGGGCGTGAAACCCCCCTGTTCACCCACATCGAGGTCGAGGCGAAGAAGCTGGCTTACTCGGACCTCCTGCGCTACAACGCGGACCCGAAGTTCTACCCCGAGCTTTACACCAAGCTGAACGAGTCCTTCCTCAACAAGACCTATGCGGCGAGCCTCTGCGACAAGATCGACATCGCGGAACCGATCCAGGCCCGGCCGGCCGACGTGCAGGGCAACCTGCCCGGCGGCACGATCTACGGCGCCAGCGCGGATCGCTGGGGGAACATGGTTTCCTTCGTGTACAGCGTCTATACCTCCTGGGGGTCGCTGGTCACGGTTCCCGGCTATGGATTCCAGTTCAGCAGCAGGGGTGGGATGTTCACGTTTGATCCCGCCCATCCCAATACGCTCGCGGGCGGCAAGGAGCCCTTCATCACCATCATCGCCGGCTTCATCATGAAGGACGGGGAGCCCGTGATGGCGTTCGGGAACATGGGCGGGAGCACGCAGCCCCTCGGGCACGTGCAGCACATCGTCAACATGATCGATCTCGGCTACAACGTTCAGGCCACCAGCGATGCGGCCCGCTGGGACCACGCGCAAACGTCCACCGGCCGCAACACGGGCAACCTGCAATTGGACGTGTACTTGAATGATAAAGTGGGTGCAACCCTGAGGTCCTGGGGACATGAAATGTCGAGCACCACAGGCAGCAGAGGGCTCGGCGGCGGCTACCAGGGGATCCTGTTCGAGAAGGATCCGAGCCTGAAGGCGCCCAAGCTGCCCCATGGCAGGAGCGGTCATGGCTGTGCGTTCCAGGAACCGATCAACGGGATTTACCGCGCGGGGACGGACACGATCAGAAAGGACGGAGCTGCCGTAGGTTGGTAATCGATAAAGATAATCGGTTTTCCGCCTTTATCAACGCAAGAAAGAGGACGGGGCGATCCGCCCCGTCCTCTTTTGATATATCAAGGGAAACGAAATGCGCCACATGGCGTTTCCACTGCTAGAAACCGGTGCGGTCCATCCGGGCATGTCGGCACGCCTCGGAGATGTTTCTTATCCTTGTCGGCGACTACCGGTGCCTCCGCGGGTCAGGCTGCGGTAACATAGCCGCATGGGACCAATGGTCCGAAACCGGAAGCGGTTCAACGAGCGGCTCCTTGACGGGATTTCCATCCTTCCCACCGGGCAGGAACCGCTGCGGGAACTCTCCGGTACCCTCGGGGCGGCATTCGGCCGCCTCCTCGTCTCCCGGGGGTTGTTGACCCCGGAATCCCTGCGCCGCGCCTACGAAGAGCTTTGCGGCATCCCTCCTTACCGGAGGGACCCCGATACCCCCGACCCTGTGCCTACCGAACTCCTCCCGCTCCCTTTCCTGCGGGCCCGGTTGATCCTTCCCGTGGTGGTCGAAAATGGCACGATCACCGTGGCGATGGCGGATCCGCTCGATATGGACGCCCGGGAAGCGGTTGCGCGGGCAACTGGCAAGCGGGTCGAGGTGCTTGCCGGGACGGAGGAGGAGATCCAGGAGGCGATCGAGAAAGCGTACGGAGACTCCTCCGCCTCGATGGACCGGATCGTCGAGGCGGTGTCGGACGAGGCGGCCGAGAACGCCTCGGGCGACGAGCGGGTAGAGCAGCTGATCGGGGTGGCCTCCGAGGCGCCGATCATCCGGCTGGTGAACTTCATCCTGGCCCGAGCGATCGAGCGGGGGGCGAGCGACATTCACTTGGAACCGTACGAGAAGGCGATGCGAGTGCGGTACCGGATCGACGGCGTGCTCGAGGACGTGGAGTCGCCGCCGCGTCGGCTGCAGACGGCCGTCGTCTCCCGCATCAAGATCATGTCGCGGCTCAACATCGCAGAGAACCGGCTTCCCCAGGACGGCCGGGTGAAGCTGCGGATCGGCGGGCAGGAGATCGACTTCCGGGTATCCACCGTCCCTACCCTGTACGGGGAGAGCGTGGTGATCCGGATCCTGGACCAGGCTTCCGTCCCGCTGAACATGGAGACGCTGGGATTTCTCCCCGATACGCTGTCCGCGTTCCGCCCCATCGTGTCGATGCCGTACGGGATGGTCCTGGTGACGGGGCCCACCGGAAGCGGGAAGACGACCACGTTGTACGCAGCCCTCCAGGAGATCAAGTCCGGGGAGCGGAAGATCATCACCATCGAGGACCCGGTGGAGTACCAGATCCCGGGGGCCATCCAGATTCAGGTCAAGCCCCAGATCGGGCTGACGTTCGCCTCGGGATTGCGGTCCATCGTCCGTCAGGATCCGGACGTGATCCTGGTGGGGGAGATCCGGGACCGGGAGACGGCGGAGATCGCGATCCACTCGGCGCTCACGGGGCACATGGTGCTGTCCACCCTGCACACCAACGACGCCGCGGGGGCCGTGGCCCGGCTCCTGGAGATGGGCGTGGAGGAGTATCTGCTTCCGTCGTGCCTGATGGGGATCCTGGCGCAGCGGCTGGTGCGCACGATCTGCGAAAAGTGCTCGGCCCAAAGGGAGGTGTCCCGGGCGCTTCGGGAGGAGGTGGTTCGGGAGACCGGCTCCTTCCCCGAAGGGGAGCTGCGGGTCGGCAAGGGGTGCGAGGCGTGCGGCGGCACGGGGTACCGGGGCCGCGCGGGCATCTTCGAGCTGCTGCACGTCACCGAGGGAATCAAAGACCTGATCCTGTCCCGGGCGGACGCCGGGGCGATCCGCGCGAGGGCGATCGGGGACGGGATGCGGCTTCTGCGGGAAGACGGGTGGGAGAAGGTCAGGCGCGGGATTACCACGATCGAGGAAGTCATCCGCGTCACGCGGACGGGGTAGCTTCATGGCAATCTACGGATACAAGGTCACCGACGCGTCCGGCCGGGTTTCCGAAGGGGTCATCGATGCGCCCGGGGAACGCGCGGCCCTGGACCGGTTGCGGGAGATGAACCTCATCCCGATCCGCGTTTGGACGGCGGCGGCGGGGAAGGGCGGTGACGAGCCGGTCCGGGCGGGGACGCGGGCGGCCCGGAAGGACCTTCTTCCTTTCCTCCAGGGTTTCAAGACCCTTCTGGCTGCGGGAATCCCGATGGACCGGACGCTGGAGATGCTGGCGCAGCTGTTCCGCGGCGGCCCGATGGGTTCCGTGTCGGCGTACCTGCTGCGGGAGGTCCGGGGAGGGAGTTCCCTGTCCGACGCGATGCGCAAATCCCCCGGCGTCCCCTTCAGCCGGTTCCTCGTCCAGATGGTGGAGGCGGGGCAGTCCACGGGGCGGTTGGAGGAGGCGCTCGACCAGGCGTACCGGTACATGGAGCGGTCGCAGGATTTCCGGTCGAACCTCCTGGGGGCGTTGCTGTACCCCGCGATCCTGCTGGTCGCATCCCTGCTCTCCGTGGTGCTGCTCGTGGCGTTCGTCGTGCCGCGGTTCGCGGGGGTGTTCGCCTCCTCCGGAGTCCTTCTGCCGCTGCCGACCCGCATGCTCCTTGCCGCGAGCGGATTCCTGCGGGGATACGGTTTCTGGCTTGCCGCCGCCGGCGCCGCGTCTTACATGTCGATTCGCATGGCCCTTCGCCGCCCGGAGACGCGGAAGGGTTGGGACCGCGGCAAGATGACGTGGCCTCTCGTGGGCGGGACGGTGACAGCCCTGGAGACTTCCCGCGTGCTGCGGTCGCTCTCTTCGCTGCTCTCCGGCGGAGTGCCGATCCTTCCCGCCTTCGTGATCGCGAGGGAAGTCAGCGGCAACACTTCGGTCCGGGACGGGTTGGAGGCGGCGCGGCTCCGGATCCAGGGTGGGATGAAGATGGCGCGGGCGCTGGAGGAGACGACGCCGTTTCCTCCCCTGGCGCTGCAGATGATCGCCGTCGGCGAGGAGACCGGCCGCCTCGAAGCGATGCTCGAATCGGTCGCGGATACGTACGAGGATTCGGCGCGACGCAGCCTAAAGCGGTTCCTGACCCTGCTGGAGCCGATCGTGATCCTCGCCATGGGGCTTCTCGTGGGATTTATCGTCTTCTCGATCTTCCTGGCGGTCTTCCGCCTCAACGAGGTCCCCTTCTGATGCGGCGCCGACGCGGTTTCACCCTCGTCGAGCTGTTGGTGGTGCTGTTCATCCTCTCGATCTTCACCGCTCTCGCGGCCCCGTCGTTCCACCGGACGATGGTCTCCGCGCGGCTGCGGGTTTCGGCAGCGGAGGTGCGTGCGGCGTTCGGAAAGGCGCGATCCCTGGCCGTAGCGGCCGGCCGGGTGCGCACCGTGGTTTTCGACCTGGAAAAAGGGGAGTTCGGGCTGGACAACGAAGTCCTTCGGCGGGCGTTTGCGGAGCCGATACGCCTGGGAGGCGTGCGGGTCGGGGGAGAGGAGCAGGCGGAAGGGGAAGCCCGCGTCCGATTTTACCCGGACGGCACGGCGGAAGAAGCCGAGGTCTCCGTCGATTCCGGAGACGGCGGGGAGATCCGGGTGCGGCTGGACCCCCTGACGGGGATCGCGGAGGCGGGATCGTGACGAGGCGGCCGGGGACGGACGATGGATTCACCCTCCTCGAGGTCCTCGTGGCGATGACCCTGTTCGCCGCGGGGATCGTCATGGTCTTCGAGCTCTTCTCCGGCGCGCTGCGGATGGCCGCCAGGTCAAGGGACGCCTCGGAATCGGCGATCTACGCCCGCCAGCGGATGGAAGAGGCGCTCCTCGTTCCGTTCCCGGCGGAAGGGAAGGAGCTGGGAGCCTTCGGGGAGAAGTACCGGTGGGAACTGACGACCGTCTTCGTCCCGCAGGAGGAGCCGAAGCCGTACGAAGAGATCCGGCTGCTGGTCACGATCCGTTGGCGGGACGGTGAGGAAGAACGCTCGGTGGAGGTCGGCGCGACGCGTTGGCATTGGAAGGAGGAAAATGAAGGCGCGTGACCGGCAGCCGCGGAACGCCGCCGGCGGCTTCACGCTGCTGGAGTTGATCGTGGCGCTGACCATCCTCGCCCTGATCGTGGGGAGCGTCACGGCGGGATTGCGGATCGCCGTGGCCTCGATCGAGCGGGGGGAGAAGGTTGCGGGCGATGCGGCGCGCCTTCGCGCCGCGGTTGGGATCATCGAGCGGTCGATCCGTTCCGCGGACCTTCTTGCGGTCTCCCCCGGTGGCGGCACGGCCGTCTTCTTCATGGGGGAGGAGAAGCGGCTGCGGTTCCTCACGGCGCAGCCGCCCGCAGCGATCGGCGGGGGCGCCCCCCGGCTGATCTCCTTCCACGAGGTTGCCGGGCCGGAAGGGGGACTGGCGATGTCGACGGCGTCGCCCTTCCGCGCGGAGGGCGCTGCCGGATGGGAGGGAATCAAAGACCCTCGGGTATTGGTCCCTGGGGCGGTGGAAGTCTCGTTTTCCTACACGAAGGGGCCCGACGAGGAGGCACGGTGGGAGTGGCTCCCTTCGTGGGATCCGGCGGAAACCGGCCGCCTCCCGGCCGCCGTGCGGGTGGAGTTCGTCGTTTCGGCGGAGGGCGGCGCGCGCAGTACGGCTTTTGTCGTGCCGATCCCGGCGGGCGAGGGATTGGGCGGATGAAGGGGGACCGGGGCATCGCGCAGCTATTGGTCCTGTGGGCCCTGCTCCTGCTGGGGACATTGGCGGCGGGATTCTCCCTTTCGATGCGAACGGAGGCGCAGGCGGCGCGCAACGGCGTGGACGACGTCCGGGCGTACTATCAGGCGCGGACGGGGGTTTCGAGGGCCATCATGCTCCTGTCGACGCTTCCCGCCGACAACGTGGCGCGGATGGCCATCGAGGGGGAGAATAACGACGCCTCGTACCGGGTGCGCGTCGCGGGCGAGAGCGGGAAGGTCGACATCAACTTCGTGTCGGAGGATGACCTGCTTGAGATCCTGAAAAAAGGAGGATTGCCGGCGGAGGAGGCGGAAAGTCTGCGGGACGCCATTCTGGACTGGAAGGATGCGGACGATGACCCGAGGCCCCGGGGAGCGGAGTTCCCCGAGTACGCGACGCTTCGGGAGCCGTTGCGGCCGCGGAACGGGAACCTGCGCAGCATCGGGGAGCTCCGGTATGTCAAGGGCGTCACGCAGGAATTCTACGACAGGTTCCTCTCGCGGGTGTTCACCGCCCACGGGGATTTCCCGCAGGTAAACGTCCTCCATGCGCAGGAGATGGTCCTGAGATCCCTTCCGGGAGTATCGGACGAGGCCGTGGCCGAAATCCTGGCGAAGCGCGGGGAGGATCTGCCTATAGCGCCCGCCGACCTTGCGGAGATGGCGGGCAGGGGGCTGTTGACGCAGAAAGGCCTTTCGATGATCTTGGGAAGCAGGGCGTCGCGGATCTACGAGATCACCTCGACGGGGCGGGCCGAGGGGGTCTTCCGCACCGTCCGGTGCCTTGTGGAGGCTTCGGGGACCGGGGCAGGCAAGGTCCGGATCATCGGATGGCTGGATCTTGCCCCCCGGGAGGAGGGCGCATGAAACTTTTCCGGACGGCGCTCGGGGTCGATCTCTCCGGCTCCCGAATCGCGGTGGTCGCCGTCCGCACCGCTCCGGGCGGCCTTTCCGTGGCGCTTCCCCCGCTGGCGCACGAGTTCGGGGGGGAGCGGGAGGCGGCCCGGCTCGAGGAGGCGGAATCCATCCTCGGGGAATACGTCACGCACCATGGGTTGGTAGGCGCCGAAGCGTTCCTCGCGCTTCCCGCGGAGCGCGTCCACATGGGACGCGCCTCTTTTCCCCCGATGCGGGAGAAGGACCTGAGGGATGCGGTGGGGCTGGAGCTGGGTCGGCTCTTCCCCGTTTCTCCGGACTCGCTCCGGTACGGGTATCGCAAAGTCCCGGGACCGACGGAGGAGGGGAAGGTCCTCCTCGCCGTGGCGGCAGTTTCCAGGGAATATATCGAACTGTGCGGTCAGCTCCTGTCCCGCGCGGGAATGACCCTGGGCGCAGCGGTTCCGCCGGGCTGGGCGGCTGGAGCCGCACTCTACCGGATCCTCGGCAGGCGGCCCGGTCAGGCGGGCGCTCTCTCCGTGCTGCTCCGTTGGAGGGGCGATTCTGTGGAATGCACCGTCTTGTCGGGACCGGTGCCGCTGTTCTGCTCCTCCCGTCCCTGCACGGAGGAGATCGCGCCGGAGGAGGGCCTCTCCCTCGCACTGGCCGGACTGACGGACGCCCTCCGGGATCCGGAGGAACCGGTGGACCTGTATGCCCCCCCTGGCTGGTTCCCGGAGCGGGAGTTCCGGCACGGTCCGGATGATGTTTCCTTCCGCGCGATGGATGGATTCCCGGCCGGAGCCTCGGTGGTCCTGTCCGGCCCCGGTTCCGCGGAGACCCCGGCGGACCCGTTCCCGTTCCTTTTCGCCTACGGAGCCGTCGTTGGTGGAAGAGAGATGGACCTCCTCTCTTTCCATCGGTCGGTCGAGGTGTCCCGGGCGATGCGGATGGCCGTCGGCGTATCCGCCGCCGCCGCGCTCCTGCTCGGACTCGCATGGCCCGCGACCACGGCATGGAGGGCGCAGGCGGACCTTCGAAGGCTGGATCGCCAGGTCGCGGAGCTTCGGCCCTTCGCGGAACGGCACGAGATATCTGTTGCGGAAATCGACGGGATGCGGACGAAGCTCTCTATCCTGCAGAGGGATGCGGCCGCCTCGGGCGAACCGCTCCGGATTCTGAAGGAACTCACCGACCGGATCCCGAGCGGGACCTGGCTATCCTCCCTTCGGGTGGAAGGGCGCACCGTGGAGCTCGACGGATTTTCGCCTTCCTCCAGCGAACTGTTCCCCACCCTGACACGGGACGGCCGGTTCCGGTCGGTGGATTGGGGGGCGCCGATCACGCGGCAGGGGGAAAACATGGAACGGTTCAAGCTGCGCGGCGAATACGTGCCTCCTAACGCCACTCCCTCCGCCGCTCCGCCTGCCGCCTCCCCCGTTGCCCCGGCCTCTCCGGCTCGAGGCAAGAAATCATGAACAGCATCCGCACGATCCTCTCCCGGCTGCGGGCGATGTCCTTCCGCGAAAAGGGATTGATCGTCGTATGCATTCTCGTCGGCGCCGGGATCACCGTCATGAAACTGGTTGTCCTTCCCGCACACGCCCGGTATGGAAAAACCCTCGCCGCCATCGGACAGCGCGTTTCCACGATCGAACGGTACAACGCGGCGCGGAAGAATCTGGGCCGGGTCGAAGAGGAGCGGCTCCGGTTGGAGGAACAGCTTGGGAAATGGGAAAACGGGCTCTTGACGGGGGAGAGCGCATCTGCCGCGGGAGTTTTCCTCCAGGGGCTTATCAAGCCGCTCACCCAGAGGCCGGAGACCCGGATGACGGCGATCCGCGCGCTGCAGCCTGTCAAGAAGGGTGCATACACGGAGATCGCGGTCCAGCTGGACCTCCAGACCTCTACGGATGAGCTTGCGCAGATCCTTTCCGATATCGCCCGGCAGCCGAAGTTCCTCCAGGTGCGGAAAATTTCCGCGAGCACGGGAATGTATCCCGGCCGGCCGCTGCCGCAGAAGGAAACGGTCGTGGTCTCCATGGTGGTGTCCGGTCTCTCCGCGGCGCCGCTCGACGACAAGACGGTGTCCGGCGAAGGGAAGCCATGAAGAAACCGACGCTTCTCCTCGCCCTGCTCTGTTCCCTGGCGGTGTTCTTCGGATGGAAGACGCAGGAGGCGTGGCTTGCGCCCCTTGCCGCCGTCGACAACGCGGGGCGTTCGCCCGTGGACGTTCGGAATCCCGGGCTGACTTGGCCCGATCCGTCGCCGCCCGATACTGCTGCGGCGGTCGCTTCCGTTGCGGCCCGGCCCCTGTTCCGGCCGGACCGGCAGCCGTTCCGGGACGCCGCCGGGGGCTTCGGACGGAATTATGACGCGGAGCTGTCCCGGCTTTCCCTGATCGGGGTCCTCACGTTCGGGGGGGACCTCAAGGGGCTCGTGGTTGCCAAGGGGAGTCCGGACTCCGATCGGTTGGAAGTGAAGAAAGGCGACTCGCTCCACGGCTTCAAGGTGAAGGAAGTCCGAATCGACGGCCTTGTCATCACGGCGGGCGGCAAGGAGTTCCTCCTGCCGCTGTACGCGGGCGGACCGTCGGGCGCCGCCGCATCCATCCGGACGGAAGTGCCAAAGGCCGGCTCCGTGAAGGCTCCGGTACCCGTTCCCAAACCCGTCGCGCCGTCGGTACAGTCCCAGCCGGTACCGGCAAGGCCTGGCGGAATTTCCCGGTCGCCCGAGGCACGGTAGCCACCGACGCGGACCGGATTCATTGATAAGAACGATGGATGAAGGGGATGGAGGAGAGGATCAATGAAGAGCTCGATCTGGAAGTTCGGGTCTGTGGCCTTCTCGATCATGCTGATCGGGGCGGGAATTGTCGCCGCGGCGGAAATCGCACCGCTGCCGGGCCGCGCGATCCGACAGATGGTGCTCGCCGCATCGGAGGAACCGCTCCTGGACGAGGATGGTACTCCCTTCCAGGTGCATCCACCTGAGCGGGCGGGTTCGAAGACGCCCGTGTCCGCCGCATCCCCGGGCGCGGTTCCCGTGCAGCCCTCGACCCAGGCAGCTTCTCCCGCGGCCGGCGGAGGGTTCTTCGTGAAGTTCAACAACGCGGATCTCTACGAGGTCATCCATACGCTGGGACGCACGGCGGGGATCAATTATCTGATCGACCCGCGTGTCCGCGGGGTGGTTAACGTCCACACCCAGGGGGTCATGCGGAAGGACGCCGCCCTCGATCTCCTCTTCGCCGTACTGCGGATCAACGGGGCGACGGCGATCAAGGAAGGCGAAACGTACCACATCCTCCCGATGGCCGAAGCGAAGATGGAGCCCTTGATGCCGTCCTTCCCTGGGGACAACAACTCGGGAGGGGCAAACAGCCAGGTCAACATGCGTGCGTACCCCCTGCAATTCATCTCCGTCGGGGAGATGGCCAAGGTGATACGGCCGTTCCTTTCGCCGGGGGGGGACGCGGTGGAGGTGGGGCGCGCAAACATCCTGCTGGTGATCGACACGCAGGGGAACCTCGAAAAGACCGCACGCCTCGTTGAGTTGTTCGATTCCGACGTGTTCCGGTCCGCCGGGATGAAGCTCTTCCGGCTGAAGATGCTCGACCCGGAGGAGATGACGAAGAACCTGGAAAACATCTTCGGGGCGCTCGACTTCTCCACCCAGAAGGGGAAACCGGCCGGCATCAACTTCGTCCCCATCAACCGGCTGAACGCGCTGCTGGTGGTCAGCGCGTCGCCCAAGACCATGGAGGACGTGGAAAAGTGGATCGAGGAACTCGATCGACCGGGCGGGTCCGCGTCCCGATCGGTACACCGGTACCGTGTGAGGTACGGCAAGGTGACGGACATCGCCGCAATCCTTGAGAAACTGTACCCGTCCCGGACCGCGTCCTTCGGCGCCGGAAAGAAGACGGAGTTCAAACCGGCGGTGTCGCAACTCCCCGGGCAGACGTCGGGGTTTCCCACCCAGCCGGCGCCAGCCAGCCTGGGGCCGGCGGGCCAGGCGGTCTCCAGGGGCGTGAAGGAGGCGCAGGGAGGGACGGATTTCTCGGACCGGCCGTTCGACATTATCCCGGATGAGGCAACGAATTCACTGATTATCCGCGCAAGCCTGTCCGAGTACGCGGATTTCCTGGGGATTCTGAAGGCCATCGATGTGTATCCCCAGCAGGTGCTGCTGGAAGTGCTCATCGGCGAGGTGACCCTCTCGGACGACCTGAAGCTCGGCGTCAACTGGCAGTGGTCCAATCCGGGAGGGGAATACAGTCAGACCGCTACCCTGTCGCCCGCCGCCGCGCTCGCCACCAACAATTTCAGCTATCTGATCCAGAAGACGGATCGGCTCACCGCGTCTTTCAAGGCGCTTGCGGAAGATGGGAGGGCCTCCGTGCTTTCCACTCCGAGCGTCATCGCGACCAACGGGAAGAAGTCGAAGATCAACGTTGTCGACCAGATTCCCATCACGACTTCGACCCTGAACACGGCGACCAACCCGCCGGTGACGACCACCACCGTGGAATACCGCGACGTGGGCGTCATCCTCATCTTCACTCCGTTCATCAACGAAGAGGGGTTGGTGACGATGGAGATCGAGCAGGAGGTGAGCGATGTTAACACCTCCGCTTCGGGAGCAAATCCGACCTTCTTCAAGCGGAGCATCTCCACCAGCCTGGTGGCTTCCCAGGACCAGAGCATCGTCCTGGGAGGACTGGTGAAGGAGCGGAAATCCCTGGACCGGACCGGCTTGCCCTTTTTCTACAAGATTCCGCTCATCGGCTGGCTGTTCGGATCACGTGCGGACAGCGTCAGCCGCAACGAACTGCTCGTCTTTATCACGCCGCGGGTGATCCGCAGCGTGGAGGAGGGCGTGCAGCTCAGCCGCGATTTCGAAGAACGGGTCGCCCAGTTGAAGGCTCGCATGAAGGAGGCAAAGGGGTTCCGCCTGAAGGTCGACCCGGTGCTGCCGATTCCGAATCCGGCGGAGAGCATACCGCCGGCGACGACGCCTCCCAAGTGAGAGCCGCCCCGGGGTTGCAGATACCGGTCGATGTCGGCAGGAAGGACGTTATCGACCTTAACCCCGTAT
Source organism: uncultured bacterium (assembly GCA_963741515.1). Taxonomy (GTDB): domain Bacteria; phylum Desulfobacterota; class Deferrimicrobia; order Deferrimicrobiales; family Deferrimicrobiaceae; genus UBA2219. The sequence goes on along the minus strand of CAVUIA010000002.1, from coordinate 861,816 downwards.
TCCTTCTCATTTGGAAGCTCCTTCCCGTTGGAAATATTTTGGAAACGAGAAACACAATCGGCGTGAAAACGTGTAAAAGCGTGTAAAACGGCGGATCGGTCATGCCGTGTAAGTTATTGATATGATTGTAGTAATATTTTGCCGCGGGAGTTATCCCGGTTCTTGAGGGGGTGGTGGGGAAACCCGTGCGGGTTCAAATCCCGCCTTCGGCACCACTTGAAACTCAGTAGGAGCGTCAGGGCAAACCTGGCGCTCCTTTTTTTTTCAAGTGGTGCTCATGCGGGATTTGAACTCCAAGGCGCCGCCGACCGAGTAGGGAGGAAAAGCCGCCATGGATGGCGGCGGAAGGCGCCGCAGCCGCCGGCGGAGACCGGGCAGGGATGCCCGGGCGCGAGCCGGTCAAATCCCGCCTTCGGCACCATGAAACGTCCAAGGGAGCATGGAGAAATCCATCGCTCCCTTTTTCCGTTACAGCCTTGCCGGATCATTCACCGAACAAAAAAGGCCGGCGCGTGTTGCGCCGGCCCCTTCGCGCATTGACTGAAAATCCTGGTGTCCGCAGTTCAATTCCGGGAGGAACCACCATGATATAAACAAGGACCTGGCCGTTCCCGGCCAGGTCCTTGTTTTATGCCGGATGCCAAATTTCCCAAAAATACTTGACTCACCCGCTCTCGTGAAGAACGCTTAAAAACCGTGGAGCGCACGGGCCACCGCTCAAAGTTAGCGAACCTGGTACTCCTCCTTGAGATCCTTGTTGTACTTCAATACTTTGATCTCCCCGAGGTGTTTACTGACCAACGGGTAGCCCTTCTCGGCCCAGTCAGCGAAGCCGCCGTCGACGAGGTAGACATTCGTGTAGCCGTACCGGTAGAGGACGGACGTGAAATACGTGGCACGGTGCCTGGTGCGACAGTAGACCCAGATCTCCGTGTTCGGGTCGGGCCAATGCTTCGGCACCAGGTAGGGTACGCCGGAATCGATGTTGTTCGATCCCTCGAGGTGACCGTTGTCGAACTCCTCGGCAAAGCGGATGTCCAGGATGACGGCCTTGCTCTTTTTCGCCTGGACCTCTTGCCACTTCTTGTAGAGATCGTCGACGGAAACGACGTGGTCCTTTGGAATGCGTGCCGACAGTTCCGCGAAAACCTTCTTCTCTTCGTCCGCGGGCGCCGCGAAGGCCACCACGGAACCCAACAAAACAACGACGCCAACAACAAGATACGGCAACGCCTTCTTCATCGATGTTCCCTCCTCTGGGGTAGTTTTCTGTGCACAAACTTATCGCATATGATTAACTGCAAATTCCGTGCGAAATAACAAACGCAACCGAGATATGCTTTAATATTATGATATTTAATAATATTTTTTCCAAAAAGGCGGAGCGGTAAACGGCAAGGGAGAACGTTGAAACACGATATATCGAACTTGGAGCGAAATATCGCTTCCCCCCCTGGCTGAATCGCCCCGGATTCAGTGGAGACTCAGTTCCGTGAGTCCGACGGTTCAGCTTGCACGGCGCCCCAGTCCTTCGGCAATCATCGAAACGACAAGGGTGTTCAGGCTCACTCCTTCTTTCTCCGCTTTTGCGGCGAGCGTGGCATGCATGCTTTTCGGGACCCGCTGGACCCATTTCCCGCTTAATCCGGTTGATGGGTTGGGAAGGGGGTCTTTGAACTCCTTCGCTGTGGCCAGCCAGGAACGAAGCGCGTCGGAAGCGTTCTCCACCGCCTCTCCGATCGTTTTCCCGTCCGCGATGCATCCGGGAAGATCCGGGAATTCCACCAGCCAGCCTCCTCCCTCGGACTTCGAAAGGCGACGGATCGTGATGGGGTAATCAATCTTTTTCATGGGTCACCTCGTCGATCATCTCCAGGAACTTCTTTACGTATATCGGTTTGATCGGTTTCCATGCAGGGACAGTAAGCTTGGCTCCGGAAGGATGACGGAACGTCACATGACTGGTCCCTGGCTGCCGATGCTCGATGTTGTATTTGGCGGCGATGATTTTCAGATCCTCTATCCTCCAACCGGATGGGTTGTTTTGCATTCTGCCGAGGATCTTGTCTGACGCCGTCATGAACAAAATAGTATCACCCGTAATACTATAAATCAATGAGGGGATTACACGCTGGTTGTTGCCTGAAGGTCCGATGAGGTGCTCGTGGCGAGCAAGCGATGCATGTGGCAGTCCCGCGCTACGGCGAACATCAAACCGGAGATCCTCCCCGTTGGAAATATTTTGGAAATGAGAAACACAATCCGTGTGAAAACGTGTAAAAGCGTGGAAAACGCCGGGTTTCTTACGGCTTGTAAGTATCAGATATGTAGGCGTTAATATTTTGTAGTGCGAATTGTGCCGGTTCTTGAGGGGGTGGTGGGGAAACCCGTGGGGAATTTAGAGAGCCTATCGGGCGCTAAGGAATAATCCCAGGGCAACCAGCACCGGCGTGCCGATATTGAGAATCACATTTTTCGTCATGAAAGGGATGAGACCGGGAATATCATCGGCATGGCGTATGACTCCGCGCATCACAGGCACGGCCAGGATGATTGGAAACAGGCCGATCAGGGAACCTGCGGGAAGCACCCTCGAAAGATATCCGGCAAGAATCACCACATAAGCCAGGCACAGAAAAACGTTATATACGACGGCGCTCGACCTGCGTCCGATCCGTATGGGCAGATGATTTCGCCCGACCTGCCTGTCCGCGTCGACATCCGGGAACTGGTTGAGGAGCAACAGATCGTTGACCAGGAAAAACGGAACCAGGGAAGCCACGGTTGCGGTCCAGGAGTAATGGCCGGTCAGGACGAAATCGGTGCCCATCACCATCAACGGCCCGAATCCAAGACCGGGGGCGATCAGGCAGAGAAGGGGATGGCGCGTAATGAAGGACGTATAAGTATAGGCGATCAGGATCCCCAGGATGCCGATCGGCAGCAGCCACGGGCCTCGCTCGATCAGGAAGTAGATGCCGATGCCGACCACGGAAATCAGGCTGACCCACCCGGTAATCAAGGCGAAGTGGGCTTTTTGCGGGTTTTCGGGCAGCGTCTTGGTCCCGCCGGAAAACGGCGTCGGTTCGGTGATCAGATCGAGCCCACTCTTGAAGTCTTCATATTCGTTGAGTGCGTTCACGCTGATATGCGTAAGGAGGGCTCCTGTCAATATGAGGACGATATAAACCGGATCCAGGGATCCTCCCGACCAATAGGCCGTTGCGATTCCCAACAACACACAGGCCGGGGTCAGCGTCAAAAAATTCGGCTTCATCGGGCCGATCACGGCGTTACTCAAAGCAAACTCCACTCGACCAGGTTTGTGAGTTCGACTGTATCCGATTATCATGAATTCAAACAGGCGAAATGGAGCCGCCGCCATGAAGGAATCCCCCTGGACCAAGCCCGCCCTCCTCGAGACGTCGGGTAGCTACTGGGAAACCTGCGCTCTGCACACGGGCGTGAAACTGGAGCTGTTCACGGCGATCGGCGGGGGGAAGACGGACGCCGGCGCCCTGGCGGAACGGATCGGGGGAGACCGGCGCGGCGTCGAGACGCTGCTGAACGCCCTGTGCGCCATGGACCTCCTCACGATGGAGAAGGGGCTGTACGCCAACACGGAGTTTTCCCGGAAATACCTGGCGAAGGAATCGCCGGAGTACACGGGGTTCATCATCCTGCACCACCACCACCTGATGGACTGCTGGAACCGGCTGAGCGAGTCGGTATTGAGCGGCCAGCCCTGCCGCAGGAGATCATCGACCTTCTCGGATGATGAACGGGAAAGCTTCCTCATGGGGATGTTCAACCTGGCCATGGAGCTCGCTCCCCATTTCGCCAGGGAGATAGGTCTATTGGGCCGCAGGAGGTTTCTCGATTTCGGGGGAGGCCCGGGGACCTACGCCATCCATTTCTGCATGGCGAACCCGGGGATGACGGCCACGGTGTTCGACCTTCCCGCCACGCGCCCCTTCGCGGAACGGACCATCGCGCGGTTCGGCCTGTCGGACCGGATCGATTTCAAGGAAGGCAGTTATACCGACGATACGGTGGAGCTGGAAAAGGAATACGACGTGGCCTGGATTTCCCATAACCTCCACGGCGAAGGGCCGGAAAAAGCGGAAAAGGTCGTGTCCCACGCGGTGTCGGCCCTGAAACCGGGAGGGCTGCTCTTCATCCACGAGTTCATCCTGAACAACGACAAGACGGGCCCGCTGTTCCCCGCCCTGTTCTCCATCAACATGCTTCTCGGGACGCCCAAAGGCCGGGCCTATTCTGAAGGGGACCTGATGGCCATCCTCGAGAATAACGGGCTCGTCGATGTGAAACGGCTGGACGTGAAGGCGGCGGTGACGACGGGGATAGTGTGCGGGAGGGCAGAGGGATGAGCGATGGCCGGAATCCCGTCCCGGTCCAAACTCCTCTAAACCGGCAATCGTCAGGAACGATCGACTCTGAAGCCGCCAAACGGTTCCTTGCCGGAAAAATCTGCGCACGACGAGGGGGGACGAGGAAATGGATCCGACGCGGGGAAAGGTTCTGTTGGTGATCGTGGCACTCCTCGGAATGGCATTCATGGCCCGGTCGCATGCGGCGTCGTCTGCCAGGGAAAAAACTGAGACGATCAACATGGATCCGGTGGATCGGGGACGCTATCTGTCGCATGATCGGCGGGTGCAACGACTGCCACACGGCAGGGTATCTGCTCTCGGAAGGCCAGGTTCCGGAAACCAAATGGCTCACGGGCGACCGGTTCGGATGGCCGGGGCCCATGGGGAACCACCTACGGCTCGAACCTGCGCCTCTTCGTCCCCCGGTCTGAGCGAAAGTCAATGGGTGAACGTATGCCCGGAATATCAAGGCCAGGCCGCCGATGCCGTGGTTCAACCTGAACAAGATGCACGCAAGAAGGATCTGAAGGGCATCTCATCGATTCATCCAACATCTTGGTCCAGGCGGGAAAGCCCGCCCCGGCGTACGTGCCGCCGGGCGCAGGAACCGGCTACTCCCTATGCGCTGTTCCCGTCCCCTCCGCAGGCGGGTCCCAAATAGGCTCGGAGGACGGGGTGCCCAATAAGGCACCCCGTTCTCTTACTTCCAGTCCCCCGCCCGGTCATTAACGGTCGCGTCCCTTACCGTCTCGGGGACTTCGCCGACCCGGTGCCGTCACGAGGAACGCTCCATCCAGGAGAAGGACGAGGTTCAAGACCATTGAATCTTCCAATGAAGGCGCGAGACGATCTCCTTTCTGGCGTCGGTCCCCGGAGGTTCCGTCTCAAAGGAAACTACTGACCGCTTCTACCTTCTCCGTTTCCGAGCCGAGCACGTACGCCTGGTACTGCCGGCGCATAAAATCGCGGTGACGATCAGCAGGATCCGGCCGACCGCCATGCATCGCCAAACGCCTCCTTCGAGAAGACGCGCGCCAGCAGCGTCGATCGCGCAAGACCAGGAGATATCGCGCATGTACTGATCGGCGACGATACCCAGCGATCTTCCCCGCCTGTTAGCATCCCTTCCGCATGGAGCGGCCGTGGGCCGCGCGGCCTGGCGGTCCAGGCCATCGCGGCGATCCGACGTCGCCCTGTGGGACATGAAGGCCAGACGCGCGGGGCTGCCGCTCGCCAAGCTCCTGGGCGCCCATCGGGACTCGGTGCGCTGCTACAACACCTCCGGCGGTTTCCTGCATACCCCGATCGAGCAGATCCTGGAGAATGCCGCCGCATCCCTCGAATAGGGCATCGGCGGCATCAAGATCAAGGTCGGCCAGCCGGACGAGCGATCGACATCCGCCGCGTGGACGCCGTGCGTCGCCGCCTGGGCGACGATTTTCCGTTGATGGTCGACGCCAACCAGCAGTGGGACCGGCCGGCCGCGCAGCGGATGTGCCGCATTCTCGAAGCGTTCGGCCTGGTCTGGATCGAGGAGCCGCTCGACTGCCAGGACGCCGAAGGCCATGCCGCCCTGGCCGCCCGGTTCGATACGCCGATCGCCACCGGCGAGATGCTGACCAGCGTGGCGGAGCACTGGGAGCTGATCCGCCATCGAGCCGCCGACTTCCTCCAGCCGGACGCTCCGCGCATCGGCGGAATCACCCCGTTCCTGAAGGTGTCGCACCTCGCCGACCACGCCGGCCTGATGATCGCCCCGCACTTCGCGATGGAGCTCCACATCCACCTTGCAGCGGCCTATCCGCGCGAGCCCTGGGTCGAGCACTTCGAATGGCTCGAACCGCTGTTCAACGAGCGCCTGGAAATCCGGGAAGGCCGGATGCGGGTGCCGACGCGCCCCGGGATCGGCGTGACGTTGAGCGATCGGGTTCCGGGATGGATGCGGGAGGAGGCGGAAATCGCGTAGCCTTCGCAGAGCGGCCGACCCCGTGAGCCGCCTCGGCGGTCCGCCGGGCCGTATACGTTGCGGCATGTCCTGTTAAAATCATAATCAGCAAACAAAAGGGTTGAAAGGATTCGCCATGCCCAGATTCGCCGCCAACCTGACCACGATGTTCAACGAGGTCGCCTTCCCGCTGCGTTTCGAAGCCGCGGCGAAAGCGGGCTTTCACGGCCGTCGAGTTCCTCTTCCCCTACGACTACGCGACGGCCGATGTCGCCGGATGGCTCGCCGGGAACGGGCTGCGCAACGTGCTGTTCAACATGCCGCCCGGCGACTGGGCCGCCGGCGAGCGCGGCATCGCCTCGCTCCCCGGCCGCGAGCGGCAGTTCCGCGACGGCGTGGCCCTCGCCCTCCGATACGCGGACGCGCTCGGCACGCCCTGCATCCACGCCATGGCCGGACTCCTGCCCGCCGGCGCCGACCGCGTGCGGCACCGCGCCGTGTTCGTCGACAACCTGCGCCACGCCGCCGCCGAGCTGGAGAAGGCCGGGCGGACGCTGCTGATCGAGCCGATCAATACCCGCGACATTCCCGGCTACTTCCTCAACACCCAGGCCGAGGCCCACGCCATCCGCGAGGAAGTGGGGGCGCCCAACCTCAAGGTGCAGATGGACTTCTACCACGCGCAGATCGCCGAAGGCGACATCGCCATGACCTTCCGCAAGTACCGCGAACACATCGGCCACATCCAGATCGCCTCGGTGCCCGAGCGCCACGAACCCGACGACGGCGAGGTCAATTACCGCTACCTGTTCCGCCTGCTCGACGAACTCGGCTATGCCGGATGGGTCGGCTGCGAATACCGGCCGCGCGGCAGGACCGAGGATGGTCTGGGCTGGCTGAAGACGGTGGGCTGACACCGATCAGGGGGAGGAAGGACATGGCACAAGCGGTCGCATTCGTCGGCACCGGCAGCATGGGCGAGCCGATGGCGATGAACCTGCTCAAAGCCGGGTTCGATGTCACGGCGTACAACCGCACACCCGGAAAGCTGGCGGCGCTGAAAAAAGCCGGCGCCCGAACGGCCGACCGCCCCGCGGCCGCCGTCACGCCGGGCGGCATCGTCGTCACCATGGTCAGCAACGACCAGGTGTTGAAGGAGCTCGTCGCGGGCGATGGCGGCGTCGCCGCGGCCCTGGGCGCGGGCATCCACGTCTCGATGAGCACGATCTCTCCCGACACCTCGCGCGAACTGGCGAAGCTGCACGCGCGCCATGGCGGCCACTACCTGGCCGCGCCGGTCTTCGGCCGCCCGGAAGCCGCGGCGGCGGCGAAGCTCTGGATCTGCCAGTCCGGCGCGGCGCAAGCCAAGCAGGCGGCCCGCCCGCTGCTGGAGGCGATGGGGCAGTCGGTGCGCGATTTCGGCGAGGATCCCGGCGCGGCGAACCTCGTCAAGCTTTGCGGCAACTTCATGATCCTGTCCGCCGTCGAGGCGATGTCCGAAGCCTTCGCCCTGGCCGAGAAGAACGGCATCGACCGCGCGGCGATGGCCGCCTTCTTCGGCGAGACGCTGTTCGGCTGTCCGATCTACCAGAACTACGGCCGCATCATCGCCAACCGGGCGTTCGAGCCGGCCGGCTTCCAGCTCGCGCTGGGCATGAAAGACGTCAAACTGGTGCAGGGAGCCGCCGATTCGGCGGAAATGCCGATGCCGTTGGCCGGGTTGCTTCACGAACGGCTGGCCGAATCCATTGCGAAAGGGCGCGGCGAAATGGACTGGACGGCGATCGAATTGATCGTCGCCGAGGCGGCGCGGATTGCGCTAACTCCCGCGCGGACTTGCCGCCCCGGTTCCGGACAGGGAGAGCTCATGAAGATCGTGATCCTCGACGGATACACCGAAAACCCGGGCGACCTCTCCTGGAGCGGATTCGAGGCGCTCGGCCCGCTCACCGTCTACGATCGGACGCCCGTCGACAAGATCGTGGAGCGCATCGGCTCGGCCGAGGCGGTGATCGTCAACAAGACGCCGCTGGGCCGGACCGTCATCGAGGCCTGCCCCTCCATCCGCTACGTCGGCGTGCTCGCGACCGGCTACAACGTCGTCGACGTCGCCGCCTGCGCGGAACGGGGCATCGTGGTCTGCAACATCCCCACCTACGGGACCGCCGCCGTGGCCCAGATGGCCATCGCCCTCCTCCTGGAACTCTGCAACCACGTCGGGGCGCACTCCGATTCGGTGTTCGCGGGCGAGTGGCAGAACAGCCCGGACTGGTGCTACTGGAAATTCCCCCTGGTCGAGCTCGCCGGCAAGACCATGGGCATCATCGGTTTCGGCCGCATCGGCCAGGCGACCGGCAGGATCGCCCAGGCCTTGGGGATGAGGATCCTCGCGCACGACGAGCACAAAGTCCCGGGGATCGAGAGCGAGACCTGCCGCTACGTCGACCTGGACACCCTGTTCTCGTCTTCGGACGTGATCTCGCTGCACTGCCCGCTCTTCCCCTCCACCCAGGGGATCATCAACAAGGCGAACATCGCCAAGATGAAGGACGGCGTGTTCATCATCAACACCTCCCGCGGCCCGCTCGTCGTGGAGCAGGATCTCTACGAAGCGCTCGAGAGCGGCAAGGTCGGCGGGGCGGGCGTCGATGTCGTGTCGATCGAGCCCATCAAGGCGGACAACCCCCTGCTCAAGGCGAAGCGCTGCATCATCACGCCGCACATCGCCTGGGCGCCCAGGGAATCGCGCCAGCGGCTGATGGACATCGCGGTGGAAAATCTCGCCCGCTTCATCGCGGGGACGCCGGTCAACGTCGTCAAGGGCTGACGGACCCAATCCCCGGCCGAATCGCATCGGGGCGGAATTTTTTTTTTGGATTGGCCGTGGGCAGGTTATAATTCAGTAAATGTTCCCAAAAAGGCCGTCCACAACCATCATCGTCGCGCTCCTCGCGGTCTTCCTGTTTTTGTCCGTTTGGGATGCGGCCGAATGTGTTCCATGCTTCGCGGTTTCCCCCGCGACGTGGAGCACGGGACCTCCCTCCTCGGGCCATTCGGGGGATAACGATCCTTGCGCGACTTGCGCGTATTGCATGTCCCCGTGCATCGGGTCGGCCCCGGTGATGGTTTCCCTCGCGGAACGTTCGTGGAGCAGCGCCGATCCGGCATACGCGATCCGCTACGAATCGCCTTCATTCCCTTTCTACCGCCCTCCGAAAAGCTGATTTCCAGCCTCCCCGTATTGGGCGGTTTCCGGAAACCGGCGGCAGAAAACCGACCGCCCCGATTTTTCATTTCGCATCAGAAAAAGGAGTCCCTCTTTGGAGACCACTACGGAGATCCGTTCCGAGGGTGTACCCATTCCGAAATCCGGCGCGGAAAGGCATGAAAAACCGTTTTGGATGGAATTTTGGAATTTCCTGATTTCCTTGAAATTGGCGATATGGACTCTCATCCTGCTGGCCGTCACCTCCATCCTGGGTACGGTCGTCGAACAGAACCAGCCGTTGGAAAAGTATCAACAGGTGTACGAGGACTGGGCCTACAACCTGATCTATCGTTTCAACCTGTTCGACATGTACCACTCCTGGTGGTTTCTTTTCCTGCTCTGCCTGTTCGCGCTGAACCTCACATGCTGCACGATCGACCGCCTTCCCCGGGCGGTCCGGACGGTTCGCAAGCCGAAGCTGATCCTCGACGACGCGACGGAGAAATCGATTGGCCTTGCGGAGCGGTGGAAGAACAAGGGCACGATACCGCAATTGGCGGAAACCTATAAAAACGCCCTTTCCAAATCCTTCGCGGCCCCCAAAGTCACCGAGGCGGAAGGGACGGTGCACCTCTACGCGGAAAAGGGCGTTGTATTCCCGGTTCGGCGCCTACGCTACCCACGTCGGCATCCTGATCATCTTCATCGGGGCCATCCTGGGGAACCTCTACGGTTTCAAATCGTACATGAACATCCCGGATGGGGCGCAAGGCTCCCACTTGGACATCCGGGGAGGGAAAGAGCATCTCGATCTGCCCTTCGCCGTCCGGAACAACCGGTTCTGGTTGGAAACGTACCCGAACGGGCAGCCCAAGGAATACTCCTCCGATCTCAGCGTCATCGAGAACGGGCGCGAAGTCGTCCGCAAAACGATCACGGTCAACGATCCCCTCGTCTACAAGGGGATCTGGTTCTATCAGTCGAGTTACGGGCAGGCAACCGCAACCGCGCAGCTGTCGGTCAGCCGGCCGGACGGGACCCCGCTGGGCAGCTTCTCCCTGCCGGCAAACGAGCCGGCCCGAATCGAGGGATACGGAGTCATCCGCGGAGTGGCCTATGAAGAGAACTTCCAGGGGAAGGGCCCCGCGCTCAAGGTGGCCGTCGAAAAGGCCGGCCAATCCGCGACGGAAATCTGGATTCCCCAAGGCGGGCCCGACCTGGACCGCCGCCGCGGCGATTCGGTGGTGATCTCGTTTGGAGGTCTGACCTCCACGATGTACACCGGCCTCCAGGTGGCGAAAGACCCCGGGGTGAACGTGGTATGGCTGGGGTGCCTGCTGCTGACGGCGGGGATGATGGTCTCCTTCTTCGGTTCCCACCGCCGCATCTGGATCCGCCTTTCCGAGGGGCAAAAGGGGAAAGTGGAGGTTACGGCAGGCGGCACGACAAACCGGAACCGACCGGCGTTCGAGAAGGCTTTTGCCGCCGTGATAGCCGAAATCCGCAAGGAATCCCCCGACAAAACCAAGGAGATCGCCGCATGAATACCCTCAACGTCCAGTTGTTCGACCTGACGACCTTCCTGTTCGGCACTGCGACGGGAAGCTATGTCGCCGCCCTCTATGGAAGAAAGGAGTTCCTCGCCCGGATCGGGTCATGGATCTGCATCGCCGCGGCCGTCGTCTCCACGGCGGCGATCGGCGTCCGCTGGGCGGAATCCTACAAGATGGGAATCGGCAGGATCCCCGTCACGAACCTGTATGAGTCGCTCGTATTCTTCGCCTGGTCCATCAATCTGTTCTACCTGTTCGTGGAACGGAAATACGGAAACCGGTCCTTCGGCGCGTTCGTGGTGCCGATCGCCTTCCTTTCGATGGCGTTCGCCTTCACGATCGAAAGCGGGATCCAGCCGCTGGTTCCGGCCCTCCAGTCGTACTGGCTGCACGCCCACGTGATCACCTGCTTTGCGGGCTATGCCGCTTTCGCGATATCCGCGGGAGTGGCGGCGATGTACCTCCTGAAGGAGAGGCGGGGGGGCGATACGACGCCGGGAGGGGTCCTCGCCATGTTCCCCGGAACCAAGGTCCTCGACGATCTCGTCTACAAGGCGATCGTGTGGGGGTTCCCGCTCCTCACGGCGGGGATCATCACAGGCGCGGCATGGGCGAACTTCGCCTGGGGAACGTACTGGTCCTGGGACCCGAAGGAAACGTGGTCGCTCATCGTCTGGCTCGTCTACGCGGCGTTCCTCCACGCGAGGGTCACCCGGGGCTGGCACGGCAAGCGGGCGGCCGTCCTGTCGATCGCGGGATTCGCGGCGACGCTTTTCTGCTACCTGGGCGTCAACCTGATCCTGTCGGGTCTTCACAGTTACGGGGGATGAGCACCCGTGGACGACTTTTTCACCAGTCACGGATATCTGACGCTTTTCCTGCTGAGCTTCCTCGCCTCGACCATTGTCCCGCTGGGATCCGAATGGCTTCTCGTGGCGTTGGTGGCTGGCGGATTCGACCCGGTGTTATGCGTGGCCGTCGCGACGGCCGGCAATACGCTTGGCGCCTGCACCACCTACGGGATCGGCCTCTTTGGAGGTCCCTTCCTGATCGGCCGGATTCTCCGGATCAGCGATGAAGCGCGGCAAAAGGCGGAGAGGCTTTATGCCCGATACGGCTCATGGTCGCTGCTCCTTTCCTGGGTGCCCATTGTCGGAGACCCGCTCTGTCTCGTGGGAGGATTGCTGCGGGTTCGTTTCGGGAGGTTTTCCATTCTGGTTTTGATCGGAAAACTGGCGCGCTACACCATTGTCACCCTTATTGCCTTGGGAATTTAATCCCGGACAGAAAAGGAACAAGAAAGGCAAAGATGACCATCAAAAATCGACACCATCTTCTGCTGCGAGTAAGCGCCATCGTTGCTGTGGTAGTAGGCGTGAAACTCCTCGTTCATTTCCTCGGGTGGGAGATAATCTCCATTAATCCGCTATTCTCGGGGATTGTGGCTGCAAACGTCTTCCTGATGGGATTTCTTCTCAGTGGAGTGCTATCGGATTTCAAGGAAAGTGAACGTTACCCGGGCGAGTTGAGCGCATGCCTGGAGAATCTGGCGCAAGAAGTGCGCGGCATTAAAATAGCAAAACCTGAAGCCAATGTAGGCCCCTGCCTGGTACTGATTGCACAGTTGAGCCAGGACATTCTTTCCTGGTTCCATAAGAAACGCCGAACAACAGAACTGCTGGGGCACGTGAATGATCTGACCGTCCATTTTGCGGCGATGGAACAATGGACTCAAGCAACACTGGTGGCCAGATTGAAGCAGGAGCAGGGCAACCTCCGGCGCAGCCTCAATCGCATTCACACTATTCGAGAAACATCCTTCATTTCCTCAGGCTATTTACTTGCCGATCTTGTCACGATCCTTCTTTGTGTAGGGCTCATATTGGCCAAGATAGAGCCATTTTACGAGTCGTTGTTTTTCGTCATTGTTATCTCGTATCTGATGGTTTATCTCCTGATGCTGATCAGGGATCTGGATAACCCGTTCGGTTATTATGAGCGCGGTTCCGGGGAAGACGTGTCCCTCAAGCCGCTATTGGACGCAACGAGTCGGCTTGCCCAGATCGCCGGCATCGACGTCTCAACGCTCAAGACGGACTTCCCCTGATTTCGCTGACACCTGATCGGGTAATAATGAGGGTCCCAAGGGGGTGTTCATATAGAGCAAGCGGTACACGGTGGGGAACCATTTCTTCATTTCCTTTGTCCAGAAACTGACTGAGGAATCCCTCTACAATTTCGGGGAGTGGCAAAGAGCATACTGAAATATGAATAATTGTAAACTGACAGCCCCCCGGTTGGTCGTTTTGACGTCGATTTTCCTTTTGGTTTTCTATAACTATGCTTTTTTCAGGAATGTCGCCGCCGTCTACCCGTTGACATGGGGAAACCTGCCTTTTCTCTGTTCGCTTTCCCTCGTGGTGGTCTGCGCCACTGTCTTGACGCTCGTGGTCTTCAGCTCGAAATACATCCTCAAGCCGGCATTGATCCTCGTCCTGTCGGTTTCATCCCTCGCAAGCTATTCCATGAATACATTTAATATTGTTATAGATTCGGGGATGATCAGAAATACCATCCAGACGAATGCCGCCGAATCCATGGATCTGCTGAATTTCAAGCTGTTGTCCTATTTCATCCTGCTGGGTGTCGTGCCATCGGTATTGATTTACAAGGCGCGGGTGCAATATGGATCCCCCAAATCGGAATTGTTGTCGAAATTGAAGTGTGTGGCAGCGCTTTTGGCGATCGTTCTTGCCGCGGGATTCAGCTTCTCCAAGTATTACTTCTCGTTTTTCAGGGAGCACAAGAATTTGAGGTATTATGCCAATCCGGTTGCCTGGGTCGCTTCAACTGCGGTGTTCGCCGGCAGCTCCTTGAAGACGGGGAAAGCGACGGTGCGTTCGATCGGCACGGACGCGGCAATACCACCAGCCGATACCGACAGGGAATTGGTCATCCTGGTGGTCGGCGAAGCGGTCCGGGCGGACCGGTTTTCGCTGAACGGGTACGCGCAAGGAGACCAATCCGCTGCTTGCCAAAGAGGACGTCATCAATTTCCCTCGGTTTTATTCCAGCGGCACATCAACGGCGGTTTCCGTCCCCAGCATGTTTTCCGTCTTCGGAAGAGCCGGTTACAGCGATAAAAAGGGTCGCGAGACCGAAAACCTGCTCGATGTGCTGAGCCATTCGGGGGTTCGCGTTCTCTGGCGAGACAACAACTCCTCCTCCAAAGGGGTAGCAGACAGGATTCTTTATGAAGATTATCAGAGTCCAAAGAATCAATCCGGTGTGCGACGTGGAATGCAGGGATGAAGGGATGCTGGTTGGTTTGCAGGATTATATCGATAAAACGAATCAAGGCGACATCCTGATCGTATTGCACCAGATGGGCAATCACGGACCGGCCTATTACAAGCGGTACCCGATGGAATTCGAAAAGTTCACGCCGGTATGCAAAACGAATCAGCTGGAAGAATGCTCGGTCGAGCAAATCGAAAACGCCTACGCCAATGCCGTATTGTACACGGATTACTTCCTGTCCCGGGTCATCGATCTGCTCAAGCGGAATTCGAATGCATTCGAAACCGCGATGGTCTACATGGGCGATCACGGCGAATCCCTCGGTGAAAACGGGCTCTACCTGCATGGCCTTCCTTACTTCATGGCGCCCGATTCGCAGAAGCACGTGCCCGCTGTCATGTGGTTCGGCAAATCATTCAAGATCGACAGGGAGGCATTGCGGGCTAAAGCGGAAGGTACCTTTTCCCACGACAATCTTTTTCACACCGTCCTGGGCCTGATGGAAGTGGAGACTTCCGTTTACGATAAAAGGCTGGATATCCTGAATTCCGACGGTTGATCCGGCTTGAGCGGTTTGAGAGGGTTGCGGGGGCAGGTCACCAGGGTGGGTCCCCCCGTCAGAAGCTCTTCTTTGTCGTGACGAGGAACTGCACCCGGCTGATCGTCGGATCGCCGTCCAAGGGAAACGCAACATCCAGGTGGAGGACGTTTCCCAGCCCGGACCGCGTCATTCCGATTCTGAGACCGGCTCCGACATCCCGCAGCAAACCGTAGTTCTCCGATTTCACGAAATCCTCCCCCCAGGCCCTCCCCATGTCGAAGAAGATGGCCCCTCCGATCCGGAACAATCGGTAGAGATACAGGTCCGAGAAGTATCGCCCTTCCAGCGTGAACAGGAAGGTTCTGTCCCCGGCCTGATACTCGCGCGGATACCCGCGCAATCCGTTTTCCCCGTCGAGCACCAGCTCGTGGTCCAGGTCGAGGTTTACTCCCAGGTTGCCGGAAAGCATCGAGTAGAGGATCCACTTTTTCGATAGGGGAACGTACAGGCGGCCGCTGGCCTTCAGGATCGTGTCGCGCACCGACCCGTTTTCGAGCCTGCCGCCGACACTGGTATTCAGAAGCGTGGTCGAGGAGGCCGTGGATCGCAAGCTTGTATCGAACAGGCCGCTGAAGACGACCGCTTCGCGGTCGGCGCCGAAAAGGTCGCTCGAGTAACCCAGCGATCCGTGAAAGCGGGTTCCCAGGAAAAAATCCTCGGTCCGCTCGATCTGGTTCCGGTTCTTCATCTTCTCGTAGACATCTTCAACGAGTTCAAAACCGACCCATGGGTATGCTAGGATCCGATCGGGCGGGACGGGATCGGCGCTGGGGTTTTCCGGTGATGGAGCAAACCGTGATTCATCCTGGGCGAATCCGATGGTAAAGCGCTTCACCCACCCACCTTTCAGACCATCCGACCATCCTCCCCACACATTCGAGGTTTTCACATGCGTTTGATACTCATCGGCGACGCCTACGCGCCCGACGGGAGTATCTATCCGTAAGTCGTTCACGAAGCTTCCGCCGCCGGCCCACCGGGTGTCGAGGGCGTAAAACGGCCTTTCGAGAAGGGCGCTCCGCTTCCGCCCGTCGCTGTTATCGGAATAAAGTAATTCGGTCCGAAGCCAGGTGCCGACGAGGTTTTTCGATCCGAGAAACACGCTGTCCATGTCCCGCTCAGGCGCCGAAGTGTGCGCGAGAGCGATCGTAACGCCCATCCCCAGGAGGTTCGTATCGGAGAAATCGATACTTGCCGTGTTCGCCCCCCCCTGTCGTTTGAAAGATATTCCGGGCCTCAGGGTCCACACGTCGCGAGTGAAAACCTCTATATCGACGCGGCCTTCATTGAAAGCCGTCGGCCGGATCCTGGCGTCGTAGAAATACCCGCTCGCTCGCAGGATCCGCTCGGTTTCATCGAGAACCCGCCGGTCGTAAATGTCCCCGGGCCGGAAAAGAAGCTGTTTTCGGATCAGCCACGGGCGCGTCTTGATGTGAAGCGTGTTCGCTAGGCGGAAGAGCGCGTGGTCTTCCTTGGGATCCGAGGGGTTGAAGATATCCTCGTTGTGAATGACGATCTCGCCGATGACGGCGCCGTTGGCCGCCAGCTCCTCGTCGGTCGGAACCCATTTCTGCTGCGCGTCCGGTGAGCGTGGTTCTGTAACAGGCTCGGGATCGCCGGTGGTTACGGCAGGTGAAGGGGCGGCGGTTACGGGTGGAACAATTTCCCCCCCCTGGCCGGCGCGGACGGAGCATACCGCATGCAAATGAAACACAAGGCAAAGCAATACTGTGCGGGCTACGTTAAGCGCAAGCCCCCTTCTTGCGCCCCGTTCGCGTGCATCTGGAGTAAAGATTTTTACCCCGATATGCGCCATATCCTTTTGGAATATTCTACTTCATCGAGACAGACTTTGCGGCGATCCTGACTTTCTCCCCGAGAATCGGGCCAGCCGCCATCGGCGCGGTCATGTTTGGGAGCGGTTTCGGCGGGCGCGGCCCGCCTGGTCGCCATCCCGGAGGGAACGCCCGTGTACGCCGGCGCCGGCGACCAGCAGGCCGCCGCGGTGGGCATGGGGATCGTCTCCGCCGGCACCGTCATGGCGAACACCGGGACCGGCACCTTCGTCCTTTCCCCGGTCGATCAGCCGGTCCTGGACCCCCAGGAGCGGGTCCTGTGCACCATTTCCGCGGCTCCGGGCAAATGGCTGCTGGAGGCGGGCATGTACACCACCGGAAGCGTGTACCGGTGGTTCCGGGACCAGATGAGCGCAAAGGAGGTCGAAACGGCGCGCGAGCGGGGGCTGGACCCCTACGATCTGCTGAACGAGCAGGCCGCGGCCGCCCCGGTCGGTTCGTACGGGGTGATGTGGATACCTCATTTCACCGGGAGCCTCGCGCCGTACTGGAACCCGATCTCCAAGGGCGTCCTCTTCAACCTGTCGCTGGGCACGACCCGCGCGGAGGTCGTCCGCGCGCTCCTGGAAGGGATCGCGATCGAGATCGGCAAGAACATCGCCATCCTGGAGGAAATCGGGGGGAAGGCCCGGGAAATCCGGATCGCCGGCGGGGCGACCAAGTCGCCCTTCTTCAACCAGATCCAGGCCGACGTATTCGGCACGCGGGTCGTCACGACCAATTTCGCGGAAGCCACCGCGCTGGGGGCCGCCCTTCTGGCGGCGGTATCGCTGGGGTGGCACCCGACCCTGGAGAAGGCGGTGGAAAAGGTCGTGCAGGTCGTTTCCAGATACGAGCCGCATCCCGACGCCCATGCACGGTACAAAGAAATCGCGAAGCTGCACCAAGAGCTGTACCGGGCGCTGCAGGAAGGCAAGGTCTTCGAACACGCGGCCGCTCTGGCGGCAAAGTTCGGCCCGGACAAGACGTAACCGGTCAACCGAGGGGATTTCCGGGCAGACGGGCGAGCTGGCGCCTGGCCCCGGTCGGCCCCGTTGCCCCCACCCGCCTCAGCGACAATGCAACATTGAATTGCAATAATTCTTCATAATAAATATCATTTCTGGGTTTGTTCGCGGAAGCAGAACAACGGCTTCATCAATGTCTACAGCGAGCCGGGGCAGGGTACCACATTCAGGATCTATCTGCCTCGCATCATGGACGAGAGCGGCGAAAACATGGATGACAAGCCGGAGATGGAATTGCAGGGAGGCACGGAGACGATTCTGATCGTGGAAGACGAGCGGTCCGTCTTGACGCTCAGCCAGGCCATGCTTGAAAAGCTGGGCTACAAGGTACTGGCCGCGAACGGGAAAGACGAGGCGCTCCGGCTGGTCGTTGAATACCGCGAACATATCGATCTGCTGCTCACCGATGTGGTCATGCCGGACATGGACGGGAAGGAGCTGTCGGAGCGGATCCTCGCCATCAAGCCGGGCCTGAAGCGCCTGTTCATGTCCGGGTACACGGAGGATGTGATCGACCGCGAGGGGATTCTGGAAGAAGGCGTGAATTTTGTCTGCAAGCCGTTTTCCTTAAAGGTTCTGGCGGCCAAGGTCAGGGAAGCGCTTGGTGAGCCACGAAAGCAGGAACGGAGGTACATCCAATGACGGACAGCATGTCTCCCCCCGGCATCCTCGCCTACGGAAGCCCCATCGACCTGGCAACCGCGAAAAAGGTGGCGGCGGCCGCGGAAGCGGAAGCCGTCCGGAACGGCTGGACGGTGGTCATCTGCATCGTGGACAGCACCGGCCACATGGTATTCCTGGAGAAGCTCGATCACACGCAATACGGCAGCATCGGGCTGGCGCGGGCGAAAGCGGAGACCGCCCTCGATTTCAAGCGGGCCACGAAGGTATTCGAGGACGGGATCGCCGAGGGAGGGCTCCCCCTCCGGTTCCTGTCGGTCCGCGACGTCTGCGCCCTGGAAGGCGGCATCCTGCTGAAACGGGACGGCAAAATCATCGGCGCCATCGGGGTTTCGGGCGTCAGATCCACGGAAGACGCGCAGGTCGCCGAAGCCGGGGCGAAGGCGCTCCTTTAAGGCGTCGAACCGGAGCGGACATCGAAGGGGAACCGCCGAGATGCCCAAGCACATTTCCTGGAACCTGTTCCTCTCTATCTTCAGGACGTACCTCAAGCAGGCGCCGCGCCTGGATACCCCGGTCGTCGGGCCCGCCCTGAAACGGCTGGCCGAGCTGGAGCCGGGGGCGCTGACCCAGGGGTACACCCTGAGTCTCAATGCCGACCTGCTGGACGCGGCGCAAGGGGTCGTCCTGCCGGTCGACATGATGAAGCAGGCGATCCGGGAGTCGGATTACCGGGTGATCCTGAAGAGGTGCCTCTGCCGCTCCGCGTATTCCTGCGATCACTATCCGCGGGACCATGGATGCCTCTTCCTCGGGAACCGTGCGCGCGCCCTGGTCGAAAAGGGGCTCGGCCGGGAAGCCGGAGTGGAGGAGGCGCTCGCCCATGTAGACAAGGGCAGCCGAGCTGGGACTGGTCGGGCAGGCCTTGTGGATCGAGGTCGAGCGGTTCCTCATGGGGCTCGAGAGGGAAAAGGGGACGGCGCGCTGGATGGAGTTCTGCTTCTGCTGCCCCTGCTGCTGCGGCGTCTTCCGCCTGGGCCGGGCCGCGAACGGGCGCGACATCAAGGACCGCTTCCGCTCCATCGGGTGGAAGGCCGTCATAAACGAGGGCGTCTGCATCCGGTGCATGGCCTGCCTGCGCCAGTGCCCGGTCGAGGCCATCTCCCTGGAAGGGGAGCGCCTCGTGATCCATGAACGGGATTGCCTGGGTTGCGGAATCTGCGCGGCGCGCTGCCCGAAAAAGGCCATCGCGCTTCGGCTGCAGGCCCCCCTGCGGGGGTCCGTCCGGGAATACTTCACGGGCGGCGGCCTCAAGGTCGACCTGTGACCGGCCGCTAAGCGCCCTTTCCCTTGAAATAGATGTACACCGGGACGCCCGTCAGGACGCTCAAGATCGCAAGCGACGACTCGGCGGGCCGCTGGAAAAACGCGAGGAGGAGGATGGATGCCCCGGCGGCAAGATAGATCGCCGGGGCCCACGGGTATCCGGGAAACGTCGTACCCGTCGTTCCCGATCGTTTCAACCGGAACACTCCCGCCACGGCGAACAGGGGAAAGATCCCCAGCGCGAATCCCATCACGGTCAGGATCTGGTCGAACGTCCCCGACAGCACCATCGCCGAGGAGACGGCCCCCTGCAGGGCGATCGAGCGGGTGGGGGCCTTGTTTACCGGGTGCACGAGCGCGATGTCCTTGAAGAACAGCCGGTCCTTCGCCATGGAGTAGTACACGCGGGGGCCCAGGATGATGAACGCGCTGAGCGAGGAGAAAAGGGCGAAGGAGACCAGGAGCGAGAACACGGTCCCCAGGGAGCGGTTGAAGAGCTTCTCCATGGCCAGCCCGCCGATGGCGATGACGCCCTTCATCTCCTCCGGGGGAACCGCGTAGACGAACACGATGTTGATGAGGAGGTACAACGCGGTCACGATTCCGGTCCCCAGCAGGAGCGAGCGGGGAAGCGTCTTCGCCGGGTCCCGGATTTCCGATCCGATATAGGTCGAGGCGTTCCATCCGCTGTAGGCGAACAGGATCCACATCAGGGAAAGGCCCATGGTTTTCCATCCCGCGAAGGTGAAGGGAACCGGTTTCCCCTGAGCGAAGTGGGCAACGCCGCCCGACCCGAACAGGAGGCCGCCCAGGACCAGGCAGGCGATGAGCGCGCCTTTCAACAGCGTCAGGACGTTCTGGACCCGCGTGCCGGATTCGATCCCCCGCATGTGGATTCCGGTGAAGAGCCAGATCACGCCGATGGAGAGGGCTTTTTTAAGGACCGCGGGATCTCCCGGGAGCGACGATTGCGGGAACGCCCGCAGGAAATATTCGCTGAATCCGATGGCCGATGCCGCGATCGGGGCGGAGAACCCCACGATGAAGGATGTCCACCCGCCGAGGAATCCGAGGAGCGGATGGTACAGGGCGGAAAGGAAGGCGTATTCGCCTCCGGCCCGCGGCATCGCCGCGCCCAGCGCCCCGTACGAAAGCGCGCCGCAGAGGGCGATGACCCCCCCGACGGCCCACAGGGCGAGCATGAGACGCGGATCGCCGAGATCGCTCATGAGCAGCCCGGTCGTGGTGAAGATCCCGGCCCCGATCATGTTGGCGACGACGATGTTCGTCAGGGGAAACAGGCCGAGCTTTCTCTCGAGATCCGTGCCGGAACCGTTTTCCATCCCCCCACTTTAATATATTTATCGCGGGCGCGCGGATCACGGTCGGGGGGCGCCATTAAAGTTTTAAAGGGAAAATCCCGATAACGGATAAAGGATGAGTGCGCGTCCATTTCGAGTCCGGTGGATTCCGCTCCCCTGGTGGACATGTTCATCTGATATCCTTTTACATTATGGCCAGATCGTTCATCGTCACGGGCGGCGCGGGGTTCATCGGCAGCAACCTCGTCCGCGCGCTCAACGACCGGGGCGAAACGGACATCCTCGTCGTCGACCACCTGAACCACCCCGACAAGCGCCGCAACCTGGAACGTCTCCGGTTCCGCGATTTTTCCGAAAAGGAGGAATTCCGGAAACGGCTTCGGGAAGGACGCCTCCCGCCGGCCGCCGGGGTGTTCCACATGGGGGCCTGCAGTTCGACGACGGAAATGGACGAGGCCTACATCAACGACAACAACTACCTGTACACGCGCGAGCTGTGCGAATGGTCCCTGAATTCCGGTTCGCGGTTCGTCTACGCTTCGAGCGCGGCCACCTACGGCGACGGCTCCCTCGGGTATTCCGATTCCGACGGGGTGACGCCCACCCTGGAGCCCTTGAACCCGTACGGCAGAAGCAAGCAGATGTTCGACATGTGGGCGCTGGAAACGGGCGCGCTCCGGAAGATCGCGGGGCTGAAGTATTTCAACGTCTACGGGCCGTGGGAAGACCACAAGGGCGACATGCGCTCCCTGGTGCACAAGGCGCACGGCCAGGTGATGCGCGAGGGGCGGATCACCCTGTTCAAGTCGTACCGCCCCGAGTACCGCGACGGGGAGCAGGAACGGGATTTCGTCCACGTCTCCGACGCCGTGGCCGCGACGCTCTATTTCTTCGACCGCCCGGAGGCTTGCGGCCTGTTCAATTGCGGAACGGGAAAGGCGCGGACGTGGATCGACCTGGCGAACGCGGTGTTCGCCGCCGCGGGGCTCCCGCCGAAGATCGAGTTCATCGAGATGCCGGAGACGATCCGCGACCGGTACCAGTACCACACCTGCGCCGACCTGGCGAAACTGCGCGCGGCAGGGTACCGGGCGCCTTTCCTGAGCATCGAGGAAGGCGTCCGTCTCTACGTCCGGGACTACCTGTCGAAACAGGGATGACGGAGCACAGGCCCGGTCATCCGTTCCGTGGAACGAAGTCGGAACGTTCGATGTCTAACTATGGATGTCCTTTATTAAAACGATGAATTCCCGCAAATTCACCGCCACCCGGTTGGTCGTATCGGCGTCGGTTTTTCTTGCGGTCCTGTACAATTATGCGTTTTTCAGGAATGTTCTCGTCATCTATCCGTTGACATGGGATAAATTGCCTTTTCTCTGTTCCCTATTCCTGGTGCTGGTCTGCTTCACGGCCTTGATGCTCATGGCCGTCAGCTCGAAATACACTCTGAAACCCGCATTGATACTTGTTCTGGTGGCCTCATCTTTTGCAAGCTATTTCATGAACACGTTCAATGTCGTCATCGATGTCGGCATGCTCAGGAATGCCGTCCAGACGAACGCCGCCGAGACGATGGACCTGATGAATTTCAAGTTGCTGATGTATTTCCTGTTGTTCGGAGTCCTTCCTTCGGTGTTGATTTACAAGGTTCGGGTGGATTACGGACCGTGGAAAACCGAAGTTTTTTCGAAATTGAAGCATATGGCGGTGCTGGTTCTGGTCCTTCTCGTGACGGTGCTTGTCTTTTCCAAGAACTACACGTCGTTTTTCAGGGAACACAAGATTTTGAGGTATTACACCAATCCGATCACCTGGATTTACTCGACCATCAGGTTATCCGCCGGTACATTGAAGGCGGAGGCAAGGACGGTGCGCCCGATCGGCAAGGATGCGGCGATACCGTCGATCCGACACCGACAGGGAATTGATCATCCTGGTGATCGGCGAAGCGGTCCGGGCGGACAGGTTTTCGCTGAACGGGTACGCCAAGGAGACCAATCCCCTTCTCGCCAAAGAGGACGTCATCAGCTTCACCAATTTCTACTCGAGCGGCACACTCGACGGCGATCGCCGTCCCCTGCATGTTCTCCGTTTTCGGAAGGTCGGGTTACAGCGAACAAAAGGCCAGGGAAACCGAAAACCTGCTCGATGTGCTGCAACATGCGGGCGTAAATGTGTTATGGCGGGAGAACAACTCTTCCTCGAAGGGGGTGGCCGCCCGGGTGGTCTACGAGGATTATCAAAGCCCGAAGACAAACCCGTTATGCGACGTGGAATGCAGGGATGAAGGGATGCTCGTCGGCCTGCAGGAGTATATCGACCGGAAGGAACGGGGCGACATCACGATCGTGCTGCACCAGATGGGAAATCACGGGCCTGCCTACTACAAGCGATATCCCAAGAAGTTCGAAAAATTCACGCCGGTCTGCGAATCGAACCAGTTGGAGGAATGCACGAACGAGCAGGTCGAAAACGCATACGCCAATGCCATCCTGTATACGGATTACTTCCTGTCCAGGGTCATCGACCTGCTGAAGCGGAATGCGGAACGAGTTCGAAACGGCGATGGTGTACATCGGCGATCACGGGGAATCCCTCGGCGAAAACCGGCTCTATCTGCACGGTTTGCCTTACTTCATGGCGCCCGATGCGCAGAAGCACGTGCCCGCCGTCATGTGGTTCGGGGACTCCTTCGAGATCGACAGGAAGGCGTTGAGGGCGAAAGCGGACCTTCCGTTTTCCCACGACAATCTTTTCCACACCATGCTGGGCCTGATGGAGATACGAACGTCCGTTTACGACAAAAGGCTGGATATCCTGAACTACGATCGTTGATCTTCCGGCACTTGAAAAGAGAACGGGGCGGAGGTTCGGAGAATCCTCCGCCCCGACGTGGCTGTATTTTGGTGAGGAGTCAGCCCTTTGCCGCCTCGGGGACCTGCATGCCCAGGGTGTTCATGATCTCGACGGCTTTTTCCTTGACGGACTTCGCCTTCGCGGACGCGTCGGCGAGGGCTCCCGACGCGAACGCGCTGCTCGCCTCTTCCCAGTTCTTGGTGATTTCCGCCAGGCCGCTCTTGGCGCCGTCGAATTTCGCCTGGTCGAGAGTCGCCGGCAGCTTCTTGCTCTTGGACAGGATGTCGACGCGGCTCTTGATGGCGGCGATCATGTTCGGGACCAGTTTGGCCTGCTCCTCCCAGCCCTTCGTCAATTCATCCTTCTTCGCCATCGCCGCCGCCGCCAGGTCCTTCGCCTTGGCGGCCACCGCGCCGGCCGCGGACGTTGCGCCCGCGTAGTCGCCCTTCTGGAACAGCTCCTTCGCCTTCTTCAGGGCCTCTTCCACCGATGCCACCTGGTCCGGGATGTACTTCATGGCCTCCGCCTTCCCGGCGTTCAACGCTTCTTCCGCGGCTTTCAGGGCCGTTTCGGCGGGGCCCTTGGCCTTGTCTCCGCAAGCGCCGAGAGAGAGGGCGAACAGCGCGACCAACGCGAGAGAAAGGATTTTCTTCACGGGCATGGTCTCCTCCTTAGCCGTATGCGGGTTTACGTCAGGGGATGCGCAGCTTCTGGCCGATCCGGATCAGGTTCGGGTCCTTCAGCCGGTCCTTGTTAGCCTCGAAGATCGTCGGGTAAAGCATGGGGTCGCCGTAATAGTGCGCGGCGATTTTGGAGAGGGTTTCCCCTTTCTGCACCACGTGCCATTGGGTTGCGTCCGTCGGGTCGCCTTCCGGTCCCTTTTTCGGTTCGTCGGACATCGCTATTCCCTCCTGGGCTGGTGGTTTCGGCAGGCCTCCTGTGCGTTGGGGGATGGATATACACGTTTAGCCTATCGCCGTCCGGCGGGGAAAACAACCGGGGTTTCCACCGGGAATCCGCCCGTCGGATGATATCCTTAGGAAACAAGGAGGTTCCCCGCCATGGAATCGAAATCACGGTTCGCCGCGACGTCCCTTGCCCTCGCGTTCTGCCTGGTCCTGGCGCCGGCGATCTTCGCCCGGGACGCGATGGGAGAGGGGAGACCCCGGGGCGAAAGCTACTTGAAGCTCCAGGCCGGCGCCGTCACGTCGGGCGGCGAAACCGATTGGAGCATCAACGGGGTTTACGGGCGCTATATCCTGAACAACGTCGCCCTGGAAGGGTCCGTCGGGTATTATTCCGCGGACTATTCCTACGGCGAACAGACGGTCTGGCCCGTGTCCTTCTCGATCAAGGCGGGGATTCCCCTCGATCGGTTCTTCCCGTACGGCATCGCGGGCGTGGACGTCCATTTCATCGACGCGGATCAGGACGGCCGGAGCGACAGCGACACCGCGACCGGGTATCACGTCGGGGGGGGCGTGGAGTTCAGCCTGTCGCGGAATGTATACGCAGGATTCGAGTACCGGTACACCTTCATGGAGACGACCCTGTTCGGGGAGAAGCATGACCTGGACGGCGGCGAGGGGGCGTTCACCCTCGGGTTTCGCTTCTGAAAGGAGGCTGCGGGAATGGAAGGATTCATCGGGAGGGGGTAGGAACTGGTCGCGGCGTTCGGCTACAAGGCCATCGCGGCTCTGCCGATCCTGGTGATCGGCCGCTGGGCGGCGAAGGCCCTGCGGAACGTCACCAGGAGGCTGATGGGCCGGAGCGCGATGGACCCGACGCTGGTCTCGTTCGTCGAGAGCCTGGTGTATTTCGCGATCCTGGCGTTCGTCGTCCTGGCGGCGCTGGCCCAGCTGGGGATCCAGACCACGTCGTTCATCGCCTTGATCGGCGCGGCGGGCCTCGCCGTCGGCCTCGCGCTGCAGGGATCGCTGGCGAATTTCGCTTCCGGCGTCCTCCTCCTCATATTCCGCCCCTTCAAGGTCGGGGACTACATCGAGGGCGCCGGGGTCGCGGGCGTCGTGGAGGAGATCCACATCTTCACCACCCTGCTCGGCACCCTGGACAACAAGGCGATCATCATCCCGAACTCGAAGCTGACCGGCGACAACATCACCAACTACACGAGGAAGGACACGCGTCGCGTGGACCTGGTGTTCGGCGTCAGCCCCGGGGAGGACATCGATAAGGTGAAGAGGGCGATTACGGAGGTGCTGGGGGGCGACGCCCGGATCCTGAAGGATCCTTCGCCCACCGTCGCCGTCCAGGGGATCGCGGGAGGGGTCCTCGAGTTCGCCGTCCGCCCGTGGGTCCGGACGCAGGATTACTGGGACGTCTTCTTCAGCGCGAACGAGAACATGAAAAAGCGGTTCGACGCCGAGGGGATCCGGGGCCCCGTGCCGCAGAGGGAAGTGCGCCTGCACCAGGCCTGAAGGGGGGCAGCGGAAAAAATACGGCCTGGGGGAGCGTCCGGGGGCCCGCCTGTGGCATCCTAATTGAAGGAAGGAGGTTTCCCATGGCCAAATATGTCGACGGATACGTCCTGCCTGTCCCCAGGAAAAAGCTGGCGGCCTATCGCCGCATCGCCCGCATGGCGGGAAAGATATGGATGGAGCACGGCGCGCTCGAATTCATGGAATGCGTCGGGGACGACCTGAACGTGAGGGTCGGCGTGCCGTTCCCGAAACGGATACCGCTCAAGGTCGGCGAGACCGTGATGTTCTCGTGGATCGTGTTTGCATCGAAAGCGCAGCGCGACCGTGTCAACGCGAAGGTGATGAAGGACAAGCGCCTGGCGGGCATGGACCCGCAAGCGATGCCCTTCGATTGCAACCGCATGATCTACGGGGGGTTCAAGGTCCTCGTCGACGCCTGAACCGGACGCGTGGGAAAGCCGCGCGGGCCGAGGCTTCCCCCGGCCGGGTCAGATCCTCCCGAGCGCCTGTTCGAGGTCGGCGATCAGGTCGTCCA
Organism: uncultured bacterium; assembly: GCA_963741515.1. Lineage (GTDB taxonomy): Bacteria > Desulfobacterota > Deferrimicrobia > Deferrimicrobiales > Deferrimicrobiaceae > UBA2219. Next base: position 834,851 of record CAVUIA010000002.1, on the reverse strand, counting down.
TGTCCTCCAGCCCGAGGGCGAGCCGCACGAGGTTGTCCACCATGCCGATGTTGCGCCGGTATTCCTCGGGGTAATCGAAGAACGACATCATCGACATCTGCGTCACCAGGCTTTCGCTGCCGCCGAGGCTCGGCGTGATCAGGAACAGCTCGAGGGAATCGATGAACTTCCTCGTCTCCTTGTCGCCGCCCTTGACCAGGAACGTGATCACGCTGCCGAAGCCCTTCATCTGCTTCTTCGCGATCACGTGGTCCGGGTGCGACGCGAGTCCCGGGTACCAGACCTTTTCGATCTTCGGATGGGACTCCAGCATGCGCGCGACCGCGAGGCCCGCGCGGTTGTGCTGCTCCATGCGCAGCCCGAAGGTCTTGAGGCCCCGCTCGAGCAGGAAGCAGGTGAAGGGTCCGGGCATCGCGCCGATCATCCGCTGCATGCGGTAGAGGTCGTTCAGGAGATCGTGCTTGCCCAGCGTCACGCCGGCCAGCAGGTCGTTGTGGCCGCCGAAATACTTCGTGGCGGAGTGGATGACGATGTCGATCCCCATCTCCAGCGGCCTGATGTTGTAGGGCGTCGCGAGCGTGGCGTCGATGATGGTCATGATCTTGTGTTTCTTCGCGACCTTCACGACGCCGGCGAGGTCGATCACGCGCAGGTAGGGATTCGTGGGCGATTCGGTGAAGATGATGTTGGTGTTGGGCCGGATCGCCTTCTCGATGGCCTCGGCGGTCGGGTCCACCATGGAGACCTCGATGCCGAACTTCGAAAGCGTGTTCTGTCGCGAAGTCGCGCGTCTGGCGGTAGCAGTCGCTGGTGAAGATGATGTGCCCGTCCGGCTTCATGTAGGTCAGCAGCGTCAGGATGACGGCGCTCATGCCGGTCGAGAAGAGGATCGCCCGCTCGGCGCCCTTCGATCGCCGCGAGCTTGCGCTCGCATTCCTGCTGGGTCGGGTTGCCGTAGCGCCCGTATTCGTGCTCCCGGATCGTCCGGCCCTCTTTCTTGGCCTTCATGAACTCGAAGACGGCCGCGGTGTTCTCGAAGTAGTAGTTCGAGGTCTGGACGATCGGCGTGGAGACCGAGAAGTGCGCTTTCGGGACGCGGCCGCGGCCGTGGATGCCGAGGGTGGAGGGCTTCCAGTCTTTCGCGCGCTTCGCTTTATCAGGCATTCGGGTTTCTCCTGGCTTCAGGGAGGTCTTCAGGGCGTTGTTCAGGGCGTCCTTGACGGCGTCGACGCTGGCGGACACCTCGATGGGTCGGTTCGAGTGCTGGCTGGGGAAGTCCAGCGTCCCTTCGTGGTAGCCCACCTTGAAATCGGTGAATTTCAGCCCGTGCGCCGTGGAGATGACGACGACCTGCTCGGACTTGTCGATCTTGCCCGGACTTGACCAGCTTGATCAGCGCGGCCAGCGCGACACCGGTGTGCGGGCAGTTGAACATGCCGGTCCGTGTCGCCGAGCGCGGCCGCGTCGGCCAGTTCCTGCTCCGTGGCGTCCATGACGATGCCGTCGAACTGCTTCAGCGTGCGGATCGCCTTCTCCACGCTCACCGGGTTGCCGATCTGGATGGCGCTGGCCAGCGTCTTTTCGGCCTGCATCGGCTCGAAGGATTCGAATTTCTTGAGGTAGGAGCGGTAGAGCGGATTGGCGTGCTGCGCCTGGGCCACGACGATCCGCGGCAGCTTGTCGATCATCCCGAGGTCGTGCATCATGAGCAGCCCGCTCCCGAGGGCGGAGACGTTGCCCAGGTTGCCGCCGGGGATGACGATGACGTCCGGCGCCTTCCAGTCGAACTGCTGGACGATCTCGATGCCGACGGTCTTCTGCCCCTCGATCCGCAGCGAGTTCATGGAGTTGGCCAGGTAGAGGGTTTCGTCCTTGGTGATCTCCTGCACCAGGCGCATGCAGCCGTCGAAGTCCGTGTCGAGCGACAGCACGAGCGCCCCGTTCGCGATGGGCTGGACGAGCTGGGCGATGGAGATCTTGCCCTTGGGCAGCAGCACGATCGACGGGATGCCGGCCGCGGCGCAATAGACCGCCAGGGCCGCCGAGGTGTCGCCCGTCGAGGCGCAGACGACGGCCTGGATCGGCGCGCCTTCGCTGATCATCTGCTTGACCTGCGAGACGAGCACGGTCATGCCGAGGTCCTTGAACGAGCCGCTGTGGGAGTTGCCGCAGAGCTTGATCCAGAGGTTTTCGAGGCCGATGATCTTGCCGAACCGCTCGGCCCAGAAGAGGTTGGTGCCGCCCTCGTAGAGCGAGACGATGTTGTCGTCGGAGATCTGCGGGAGGATCCATTCCTTCTTCCCCCAGACGCCCGAACCGTAGGGCCACTGGTTCGACTTGTACCGGTCCTCGAACAGCTTCATCCATGCCTTGGCATCCTGCCGGGCCAGGGCCTGCAATGTCATGCTGCACCTCGAGCAGCGAACTGCACGATTCGCAGCGGTAAATGATCTTGTTCAGCGGGTAGGTTGCCTTGCACTGCGGGTTGATGCACTGGAACCAGGCGTTGTATGCCATGAAGTTCACCCCCCGGATCTCGACTGTGAGGAATATATCATATCAACGCAAAACGGTTGCCGGGGCATGGAGCCCCGGCAACCGCCGCGTGGTCGCGCCGACCCCGGGAGGGGGAGCGTCGGCGTTTGGGGGTTATCTCCCGGGGCAGTCGGGACCACCGGGACCGTACCCGCGTCCCTTTCCCGGGCCGTGTCCCTTTCCGCAGAAGCCCTTTTTGTCGGCCTTTTCCTTCTGCTCGGGGGTCAGACAGCGCGTAGACCTGGTTCATGGCGCGGGTCCTGGACACGATCAGGTCGACGTGCGTTTTCTCCTGTTCGGACGCCAGCTTCCGGACAGCCGCCTCGTCGAACGGAGTCTTGTTGCCGCGATCTCCCGGAGCTGCTCCCGGGCTTCCCAAATCTTCTTGCGGAGCGGCGCGTTCTTTTTCCATTCGGCGTCCAGGATGTCCGGATCTTCGTCTTCTGCTCCGCGGTCAGGTCGAGGTCGCTGGGCCATGCGGCCGAAATGCTGTCCGGACCCATCCCCATTCCTCTGCCCATCCCCATTCCTTTACCGCCTCCGCGGCCCTAGAGCCCGGCGCCCCTGCCGCCCTGGCCGGGCCCCATCGCGGGAGCGGCGGCCAGCTTGCCGTCGAACTCCCTGCAGACGGCGGCGACGTTGTCGCCGCGGGGCGTGGTGAACTGTACCGCGTCGCCCGCCTTCTTCCCCGAGCACGCGTCGAACGCCTCCTTCGGCGGTCCCTGGAATCCGGCGCCCCGCAGGGCCCCCAGGGTCCACCGACGGCCCATCCCGAGACGGGGATCAGGGTCAACAGGGCGAGCGCCCCCACGGTGTTCCTTACGGTCGTTCCGATGGTTCTCATGTCGATCTCCTTTCCGGTTTTTCCGGGTCGATTCCCGATGTCACGTATAGAAATACCACGTCGAATATGGACGAAATATGGAGGAATAAAGGAAATGCGGGGCGGCAGGGGGATGCCGGTGGTTTTCCCCGCGCCTCCTGTGGTATTTGGGAAGAATGAAGATCCGGATCCAGCACAAGCTGTTCCTCGCCATGCTGGCCGCGGCGGGGGCCGTGGTCCTCTGCATGTTCCTGGTGATGCGGTGGAGCTTCGACCGCGGTTTCCTGAGGTACTCCCACACCCTCGACCTGGAGCGGCTGGAAACCGTCGCAGGGAAGTTCGAGGAGGCGTATGCCTCGGAAGGCTCCTGGCGGTTCCTGAAGGACGATCCGCAGCGCCTGCGCCGCCTGCTGTGGGACTCTTTCGCGGAACGGCATCGCGGCGCGCGCCGCAGGCATGGGGCCGATGCGCGATGACCACCCGAGGTTCGACCCGGGCGGGAGATTCCTCCGGAGGATCGTGCTGCTCGACGAGGCGAAGTCCCCGGTCTACGGACCCCCGACGCTGCCCCGCGGCCTGGCGTTACGGCCGCTCGCGCACAACGGGAAGACCGTGGGCTACCTTGGGATGCTGCCCCCGAGGAACGTTTCCGACGCGCGGCAGCTTCGGTTCGTCCAGGAACAGAAAAACGCCTTCTCCCTCATCGCCCTCGCGGTGGTCGCCCTGGCGGCGCTTCTCTCCGTGCCGTTGGCCCGGCAGATGGTTCGCCGGATCCGGGACCTGGCCTCGGCCACGCACCTTCTGGCTTCGGGCAGGTTCGACACGCGCGTTTCCGGGGATTCCTCCGACGAGCTGGGCCAGCTCTCGCGCGATTTCAACACGCTGGCGCTGACGCTCGAGAAGAACGAGGCGGCGCGCAGGCAATGGGTCGCCGACATCTCCCACGAGCTGCGGACCCCGCTCTCCGTCCTGCGGGGGGAAATCGAGGCCTTCCAGGACGGCGTCCGCGAAGCCACTCCGCAGGCCATCGGCGCCCTCCACGGGGAAGTGATGAAGCTGGGGCGCCTCGTCGAGGATCTCTACGAGCTCTCCCTCTCCGATCTGGGCGCCCTGACCTACCGCAGGACCGATACCGACCTCGGCCGGCTTCTGCGGCAGGCGATCGACCCGTACCGGCACGAGTTCGCCGGGCGGGAGATCCTCCTCGAAGCCGACGTGCCGCCCGATCCGCCGTTCCCCGCGTTCGCCGATCCCGACCGCCTGACCCAGCTCTTCTCCAACCTCCTGGAGAATTCCCTGAAGTACACCGACGGCGGGGGGCGGCTGAAGGTGCGGATCGAGCGGGAGGGACGGACGGCCACGGTGCATTTCGAGGATTCCGGGCCCGGCGTTCCCGCGTCCGAGCTTCCCCGCCTCTTCGACCGGCTCTACAGGGTGGAAGGTTCCCGCAGCCGCGCGACCGGCGGGGCGGGACTCGGCCTCGCGATCTGCCGGAACATCGTCGAGGCGCACAATGGTACAATCGCAGCCTTCCCCTCGCCGATGGGGGGCCTCTGGGTGAAGCTGGAACTTCCCTTGAGCGGATAGGCGGAAGATGCCCGGTAAAATATTCGTCGTCGAGGACGAGCCGCGGCTGGCTTCGCTGCTGGCGGATTACCTGCGGCAGGCGGGGTACGAGCCGCAGTGCATCGGGGACGGCCGGGAGGTCGTCCCCCTGGTCAAGGAGCGGGCGCCGGACCTGGTTCTGCTCGACCTGATGCTGCCGGGGAAGGACGGCATCGAGATCTGCAAGGAGATCCGCGCCTTCTCGTCCATTCCGATCGTCATGGTGACGGCGCGGGTCGAGGAGATCGACCGCCTGCTCGGGCTGGAGCTGGGCGCCGACGACTACATCTGCAAGCCGTTCAGCCCCCGGGAGGTCGTCGCGCGGGTCAAGGCGGTTCTGCGCCGCGCCGGCGGGCGGCGGGAGCCGCCGCACCCGGGGTTGACGCTCGACAAGGAGCGGTTCAAGGCGGTCCTCCACGGCCGGGACCTCGATCTCACCGTCGTGGAGTTCCAGCTGCTGCATTTCCTGGCGGAGCATCCCGGGCAGATCTTCTCCGCGCTCGGCCTGATGGACCGGATCTACCCCGACCGGCGCGTCGTCAGCGACCGGACCATCGACAGCCACGTGAAGAAGCTGCGCAGGAAGATCGAAACCGCCGCGCCCGGCGAGGAGTGGATCCACTCGGTCTACGGCGCCGGCTACAAGTTCGAGGAGCCCTCATGACGTTGTCCGATCCGATCTTCACGACGCTCGACCCCGACCAGCGCAAGGCCGTCCTCCACGACGGCGGGCCGCTCCTCCTGGTGGCGGGCGCCGGTTCCGGCAAGACCCGCGCGATCGTGGCCCGCATCCTCCGCCTGATCCACGACGGCGTCCCGGCGCGGAGCATCCTGGGGATCACGTTCACCAACCGCGCGGCGGGGGAGATGCGGGAGCGCGTGGTGAAGGCGCTCTCCGGGGGCGGGTCCGCTTCCGTGGGAGACCTCCTGGCGCGGTGCTTTCCCCGCGCCCGATCCCCGAAGATCCGACCTGCCCTGGCTGGGGACGTTCCACGCCTTCGGGGCGGCGCTGCTGCGGCGCCACGGGGACCGCATCGGGCTCTCCCCGCGCTTCGTCATCTACGACGTCCGCGACCAGCACGACGCGCTCAAGGCGATCCTGAAGGACCTGAACATCGACGAGAAGAAGTTCCCCCCCTCGAAGTTCGCGTGGCTCATCGAGCGGTCGAAGAGGGACGGCGTGTCCGTCGAGGCGGCGGCGCTGGCGGCGGGGTGGCGGTTCGTCTCCATGGCGGAGCAGGTCGGGAAGGCGTACGACGCGGCGCTCAAGGAAGCGGGGGCGGCGGATTTCGCCGACCTGATCCGCCTGCCCGTCACGCTGCTGCAGGGCGCGCCGGATATCCTCGAATCCGTGCGGGCCGAGTACCGGCACTTCCTCGTCGACGAGTTCCAGGACGTCGACGCCGCGCAGGCGCAGCTCACCGAGCTGATCGCCCTGGGGGCCGACTCGTTCTGCGCGGTGGGGGACGAGGACCAGTCGATCTACGGGTGGCGGGGCGCCTCCGCGGGTCCGATGTTGTCTTTCGAGAGCCGCTACCCGGGGGCGCGGGTGATCCATCTTTCGACGAACTATCGCTCCCGCGCCTCGATCCTCTCCGTGGCCGGCGCGCTCATCGCGAAGAACCGGATGCGCCGGGACAAGGCGATCGTTCCGTCGAGGGACGGGGGGCAGCCGCCTGCGATGGCGGTCTACGCCGACCAGGAGGCGGAAGGGCGGGAAGTCGCGGCGGCGGTCTCCCGCGAGATCGGCGCCGGGGTGCCGCCCACGGAGATCGCGGTCTTCTACCGCGTGAACGCCCAGTCCCGGGCGGTCGAGGACGCGCTCCGCATGCTCCGGATCCCGTACGTCCTGCGGGGGGCGCTCTCCTTCTATGAACGGGCGGCGGTCCGGGACGCGGTTTCGTACCTGAAGTGGTTCCTCAATCCCGGGGACGCGGTGTCGCTCAAGCGGCTCCTCAAGTTCCCCCGGCGGGGAGTCGGCGACGTGACGCTTTCAAAGGCGAGGGAAGCGGCGAGGCGCGAGGGAGTCCCCTTTCCGGAAACGCTGCGGCGCATCCCGAACCTGGCGCCGCTGTTCGACTTCCGCGACCTGTGGTTTTCCGAGCTCGCGCAGATGTCCCCCGCGGAAGCGCTGTTCGCCCTGCTGAAGGGCGCCGGATACCTCGACGCCCTGGAGGCGGCGGCGAAGGAGACCGGGCCGGACCGGGACGGCGCGGGGAAGGAGGAGGACCTCGAACACGTCCGGGAGCTGTTCCGCGTGGCGGAAGGGTTCCCGGGGACGGGAGAAGACGCGCTTCGGGAGTTCCTCGAAAAGATGACGCTGGCGGCCGAGGAGAACGGGAGCGAGGAGTCCGAGGCGGTGCGCCTGATGACGCTGCACAACGCCAAGGGGCTCGAGTTCGACGTGGTGTTCCTGGTGGGGCTGGAAGACGGCCTGCTTCCGCATTCGCGGTCGCTGGAGTCGAAAGCGGAGCTGGAAGAAGAACGGCGGCTCTTTTACGTCGGGCTGACACGGGCCCGGGAAAAGGCGTTCCTGTCGCTGGCCCGCCGGCGCAACCTCTTCGGTTCCTTCCGGGACACGATCCCTTCCCGGTTCCTGTACGACCTGCCGTCGGCCCTGGTGAAGTGGGAAGGCGCGCCGATGGCCGCCCCCGTTGCGCCGCCGCCGCGGACGGGCGAGATCCGATACGAACGGGAGGAGCCGTCCGGCGCCGGCAGGCCCCGGAAGGTCCGGCATCCCGTCTTCGGGGAAGGGAAGGTCGAAGCGGTCGAGGGGGACGGGGCCGACCGGAAGATCATCGCCCGTTTCCCCGTTTACGGGTTGAAGAAGATCCTGGTCCGGGCCGTGGCGATGGAGTTTATCGACTGACCGCCCGCGCGGGGCGTCGAGCTTCAGGACCCGATGAAAAGCTCGAACTCCCCTTCCCTTTCGCCGCCTTTCGGGCGGGCGTAGGGGGGGCCGCCCGCCGCCTGCCGCTTCCGGAGAACGGCGAACAGAAAAGTGGCCGTTCCCGCGGCCAGCATGGCGATCAGCATCAAGTTGTTTCTTCTTCACGACCTACCGTTATTCTAAGGGATTCCGCCGCCGCGGCCAAGCCGAAACGGCATCGCCGCGGGCTTGCGCCCTCCGGAAGAATCGTGGTAATCCTGAACTTTCCTTGGAAGCCGCCGGAAACTCTCGCGGGTTGGCCGAATCCAACAGGGAGCGATGAATGCCCACGGATCGGTGGAAAGACGACGAAGGGCTGCTGGAGCGGCTTCGCAAGGGAGCCCCGGGGGCGGTGGAGGAGCTTATGCGCCTCTACCAGGGGAAGATCTTCAGCCTCGCGATGTCGATCCTGAAAAACGAGAGCGACGCGGAAGAAGCCACCCAGGACGTCTTCATGACCGTCATCCGGAAAGTCAATACGTTCAAGGGGAATTCCGCCTTCTACTCCTGGATATACCGGATCTGCGTCAACACCTGCCTCATGCGGCTTCGCGGGAAGCGCCGGAACGATACGGTCGCCATCGAGGATTTCATGCCCGTGTTCACCGAGGAAGGGATGCACGCGTCGCCGATGGACGACTGGTCCAAGGAAGTCGAGCGGAAGGCGCTGAACGAGGAACTCGGGAAGATGATCCGGAAGTTCACCGAAGAGCTTTCGGAGAAATACAGGGTCGTGTTCGTGTTGAGCGATATCGAGGGGTTGTCCAATGAGGAGACCGCGAAGATCCTCGGGATGACCGTGCCCGCGGTGAAATCACGGCTGCACCGCGCGCGGCTCTACCTCCGCGAGCAGCTGGGGCGGTATCTCCAGGAAGGGAAGGCGGATTGACCCATGAACTGCAAAGAGCTCGCATACCTCCTCGCGGACTACCTGGACGGGACCATGGACCCGAGGATGCGTGCGGAGCTCGACGAGCACATCGCCAGGTGCGAGCCGTGCATGATCTTCGCGAAAACCTACCGGATGACCTGCAGGAAAGCCGCCGAGCTGCGGGGCGACATCCAGTACGAGATCCCCGACGAGGTGCAGGAGCGCCTGACCGCCTTCCTTGTCTCCGCCGCGCGGAAATATCCGGGGCAGATGGAGGAATACCACCGCCAGGCCGAGCGGGAGTGCGAGGCGAAGGTCCTGGCCTTCTGCCGGGCCGCCATCGAGGGGAAGCTGTCCTCGATGTCGTCCCTCATGGTCGACGGCCACATCGCCGTCTGCCCGAAATGCAGGGAGTATTTCGTCATCCTCAGGAGCGCCCGCGCGGATCTCTGCCTTCCCCCGCATGAGATCCTGGAACACGTGATCCGCCTGCTGGAATCCCTTCCCCCCGGCGAGGAGTTCTTCCTGGACTAATCCCCGTAGTGTTTTTTCAGGCATTCCGGGCAGATGCCGTGGGAAAACATGGCGTCCGACCGGTCCGTGATGTAGGCATCCACGGGGATCCATCCCGCGGGATCGTCGGGTGCCGCGCCCTCCTTGCGGATCTTCTTGCAATGGGAGCATATCGGAAGGATCCCCCGGAGCGTCCGGATTTCCCCCTGGGCTTCCTGCAGGTTCCGTATCAGGTCCACGACGCGGCGTCCGAAGAAGAAAAGGACCGCGAGCACGATCCCGAAAAAGACGATGTGCGTGACGACCGTTTTACGGACGGCGGCCGCAACGGATTCGTCGTATGGGGCGTACGGGAAGGCGACGCTGATTCCCCCGCGGATGTCTCCGACGCGGTATCCCTGCTGCACGTGGCAGGGCAGGCACGACGCTTCCGTCTTCAGCGGCTCCATGTAGTGGAAGACCCGGTTGCCGGAGGGGCCGATCAGGGCGTGCGCCACGAGACTTCCCTTCTCGAAATTCTCCAGCGCGGAGCGTTCCCATTCGGTCGGCTCGTTCCCGGGGCGCAGCGTCTTCAGGCTGGTGATATGGACGCTGAACCCTTCCGTTTCAGGATATCCGCCACGAGGCGGGTCATGTAGGCGGGGTTGACCTTCGTGAGCTCCTTGCCCCGGTGGTCCGGATATCGCGGTCGGGAACGATCAGATACGGGTTGGGCCGCGTCGTTTCGGTGACGGGGACGTACACTCCCCCGTGGGCGGCGTTCCAGCTGCGCGTGGCGACGATCGTGTGGAAGAGGACCCTTCCCGTGGACGCGGCCAGCTGGTATCGGTCTTTCCGGGCCTGGCGGATGTCATGCTGCAGGGAGAGGCCGACCCCGAGGGCAAACAGGACGCAGATGACGATGAAATAGTTCCGGGTCCGCGCGACCGGGTTCCCGACGGGCTCGGGAGAGACTCGTTGTTCCATGCGCTATTTTATCAATAGAGCTCGTATTTCAACAGGCGGCAATCGATGGGGCCGTTCATCACGGGGAACTTCCGGGACGCCTTCAGGCCCAGGAACCGGGTAATGGCGGGGTTTCCCGACAGGAGATACGCCGTCCAGCCGCGGCACCGTTTCTTGAGCGCCTCCCCCATCTCCCGGTAGAACGCCTCGGCTTCCGCGCCTCCGGGCAGGCGGGCGCCGTACGGCGGGTTGCACAGGATCGTCCCCGGCCCCTCGCCGGGCGAGAAAAACCGGATGGATCGGGCTGAAAACAGGATCCGGTCGCTTACTTTCGCGTTCGCGGCGTTTCGGAGCGCGCCGGAGACCGCTTCCGGGGAGATGTCGCTCCCCTCGATCCGGGCCGGCTTCGCGCGGCGTTCCGCCTCGCGTGCCTCGGCCAAAAGGTGTTCCCATTTCCCGCGGTTGAAGCCGTGGAGTTTCTGGAATCCGAAGGATCGTCCGAGCGATCCCGGGGCGATGTCGCCCGCGATCATGGCCGCCTCGATCGGGATCGTCCCCGCGCCGCAGGCGGGATCGATCAGCGGCTCCTCGCCCTGCCATCCCGCGAGGAGCAGGAGCCCCGCGGCCAGTGTTTCCTTGAGGGACGCCTCGGTCGGATGGGCCCGGTAGCCGCGCCGGTTCAGGCTTTCCCCCGAGGTGTCGAGCGAGACGGATGCGACGTCGCGCACGATGCGGACGACGATCCGCACGTCCGGCGAGACGGTGTTCACGTCCGGGCGGCGGCCCAGGGCGTCCCTGAATCCGTCCGCGACCGCGTCCTTGGTCTTCTGCGCCGCGTAATGGGAGTGGGTGATGCCCGATTCCCGCACGGTGGCGTCCACGGAGATGGTGCATTCGGGCGGAAAGAGCTCGGGCCAGGAGATCTTCCGGACGCCCTCGTACAGGGCGGCGGGAGTCGGGGCGGGGAATTCCGACAGCAGCATCACGACCCGGTTCGCCGACCGGAGCCACAGGTTGGCCCGGTAGCAGAGCTCCATGTCCCCGGAAAACGAAACGCTGCCCGTGCCGATGGAAACCTCTTCCCCTCCCTGGGCGGCGATCTCCCCGGCCAGGACCTCCTCGAGCCCCTTGAACGTGGTGGCGAAGAACCGGTGCGTTGCGGCGCGCTTCTTTTTCATGGACCCATCATACGCCCACGCGAGGCGCTTCGGGGACGGCTGCCCGCCCGCCATCTGCGGCTCCGGGTTTTCCTACTCCCGCCCTCCATGGCTACGTTCGGAAAACACGCCCCCTGCGGGGAGGTCTCGTGCTCGGGCACCCCTTGCGGAAATCCTCTCCGTGATCGCAACTGGGTCGTTTTCAAAGCGCCATGCGGATGCTCGACGCTCCGGCATCCCGCCGGCATGCCCCGCCACAGGCCCATCCAAGATCTGCCACCATGAAAGGCACGAACTCCGTGCAGGTAGGCTTCGTGCTTCGATTACGAACGGGGACTTCCCCTTATCGGCCGCACTCCTCGGTTCGCCGCGAAGCAGCTTCCGGATTCGCATCCATAACGGTCAGCGGATGCCTGCCCATGACAGAGCACGTCTCCGTCGGTTCCGCACGTCCGTCCCTGCGTTCAGGGGACACCCTTTTCGGCTTACGCGGCATCATGGCACTCCGCGATCTTGTCGCCTTGATCCGCTCCGATCCCACGGGGAGGTCCCACGCGGGAGTTCCGCACGCTCCCCGGAAACCCCGACAAATCCCATCATGAGGACGACCCGTCTCCGACCCCGCTTCACAGAGGCGCAGCTACCGGGCATCACAAGCCAACCAAGACACGATCCGCACGGACACCGGCCACAGACACAGGCCAACCGAGAGAACTTCTCTACGAAAAGGACGTACGGAAGAGCTTTCGATTAGGCGTAGGCGGTTTCGGGACAGCTTCGATTAATCGAAAGCTGCCCCGCCCAGCACGTCACGAAAGCTCGCCATCATCGGGATAAGGGGAAGTCTGCCCGCCCAGGGAAGTTCTCGTCAGTCGCTGCGGTCGAGGCATCAAGTACTAGCCTAGGGGCGGTTTTCCGAACGAAGCCATCGAGGGCGGGAGTGAGGAAAACGCTGTCCGACGACCAGGGAGCGTGAGAGCGCCGAAGCGGGTGCTCGTGCGAGGCCGCAACCCATGCGTTTTGCCTCCTCCATCGCCCCTGTGGTAAATTGGTCGTTCATCAAACGCGATGAGGGGGAGGGTTTCATGGCGATCACGCGGGAGGAAACGCTGAAAGTGGCCCGCCTCGCGCGCCTTGCGCTCACCGATGCCGAGGCCGACCTCCTGCGGGAGCAGCTCGGAAAACTTCTGGATTACATGAAGCAGCTCGACCGTCTCGACACCCGCGAGGTCGTCCCCACGTCCCATGCCGTCGAAATGGGAACCCCTTTCCGCGAGGATGCGGTGCGCCCGTTCGGTGACAAGGAGGCGATCCTGAAGAACGCCCCCGACCGCGCGGGAGACTTCTTCCGCGTCCCGCGGATCATCGAGGATTAGGAACGCCATGCCGAGCCTTCCCGTCCATGAATGGTCTCTCCTCGAAGCGGCCCGCAGGGTCCGGGACGGGGAGGTTTCGTCCCGCGAGCTGACCGGGGCGCTCCTCGACCGGATCGCGGCGCTCGACCCGAAGATCAACGCCTACATCACCGTCCTGCCGGAAAGCGCGAAGGCCCGGGCGGCGGCGTGCGACGAGGAGCAGGCGCGGGGGCTCCCGCTCGGCCCGCTGCACGGCGTCCCCGTGGGGCTCAAGGACATCTTCTGCACCCGCGGCGTGCGCACCACCTGCGGCAGCCGGATCCTCGCCGATTTCGAACCCCCGTACGACGCGATGGTGACGCAAAAAGTCCTCGCCTCCGGCGCGGTGCTCCTGGGGAAGCACAACATGGACGAGTTCGCCATGGGCTCCTCCACGGAGACGTCCCGTTTCGGGCCCACGCGCAACCCGTGCGACCTGTCGCGGATCCCCGGCGGATCCTCCGGGGGGACGGCGGCGGCGGTGGCCGCGATGATGTGCTTCGCGGGGGTGGGGACCGACACGGGCGGGTCGATCCGCCAGCCCGCCTCCCTGTGCGGCGTCGTGGGGATGAAGCCGACGTACGGGCGCGTCTCCCGGTACGGGATGATCGCCTTCGCGTCTTCCCTCGACCAGGCCGGGCCGATCACGCGTTCGGTCGCGGATGCCGCCGCGCTTCTGGGGATCATCGCCGGCCACGACCCGCGGGATTCCACCAGCGTCGACGCGCCGGTGCCCGACTACCTCGCCGCCGTGGAAAAACCGGTCAAGGGGCTGCGCATCGGACTGCCCCGGGAGTATTTCGAGGGCGAGGGGCTCGATCCCGCGGTCAAGGCGGCGGTGGAGCGGTCAATGAAGGTGTTGACGGACCAGGGCGCCACGATGGTGGAGGTGTCGCTTCCGCACACCGGGTACGCCCTTTCGACGTACTACCTCATCGCCCCCGCGGAGGCGTCCTCCAACCTCGCCCGCTACGACGGCGTGCGCTACGGCCACCGGGCGGAAGGGGTTTCGGGGCTCATCGAGATGATGTCGAAGACCCGCGCCGAGGGGTTCGGGGCCGAAGTGAAGCGCCGCATCATGATCGGCACGTACGCCCTCTCCGCCGGATATTACGAGGCGTTCTACGGGAAGGCGCAGAAGGTCCGCACGCTCATCCGGCGCGATTTCACGGAGGCCTTCGAAAAGGTCGACGCGCTGCTCACCCCCACCACACCCACCCCGGCGTTCCGCATCGGGGAGAAGACGGACGACCCGTTGACGATGTACCTTTCCGACATTTTCACCATACCGTGCAACCTGGCGGGCATCCCCGGGATCTCGGTGCCGTGCGGATTCTCCGCGGACGGGCTGCCCATCGGGGCGCAGATCCTCACGGGGCATTTCCGCGAGGAGACGCTGTTCACCGTGGCGGGCGCGATCGAGCGCGAAATCCCGGCGCCGCGCGTTGCGCCGGCTCCGTAGGCGGGCGGCCATGGAATTCGAAGCGGTCATCGGCCTCGAGGTCCACGCCCAGCTCAAGACGGAGAGCAAGATCTTCTGCGCCTGCTCCGCGAAGTTCGGGGCCGGGCCCAACGAGAACACCTGCCCCGTGTGCACCGGCATGCCGGGGGTGCTCCCCGTCCTCAACCGGAAGGCGGTGGAGTACACCATCCGCACGGCGCTGGCCACCTCGTGCCGGGTGCAGCGCAGAAGCGTCTTCGCCCGGAAGAACTACTTCTACCCCGACCTGCCGAAGGCGTACCAGATCTCCCAGTACGAGCTGCCGATCGCGCTGGGCGGCCACGTCGACATCGAGGTCGACGGCGCGGGGAAGCGGATCGGGATCACCCGGATCCACATGGAGGAGGACGCCGGGAAACTGGTCCACGAGGGGGAGTTCGCCGGCGCGCAGGCCTCGCTGGCCGACCTCAACCGGTGCTCCGTCCCGCTCATGGAGATCGTCTCCGAGCCCGACATGCGCACGCCGGAGGAAGCCGGCGCGTACCTGCGCCTCCTCCACGACATCCTCGTCTACCTCGAGGTGTGCGACGGGAACATGGAGGAGGGGTCGTTCCGCTGCGACGCCAACGTCTCGGTCCGCCCGAAGGGGCAGGCGGAGTTCGGGACGAAGGCGGAGCTGAAGAACATGAACTCCTTCCGCAACGTGGAGAAGGCGCTCGAGTACGAGATCCGCCGCCAGGTCGAGCTGATCGAGGACGGCGGGAAGGTGGTGCAGGAGACGCGGCTGTGGGACGCCAACGCCGGGGTGACGGCGTCGATGCGCCGGAAGGAGGAGGCGCACGACTACCGGTACTTCCCGGACCCGGACCTGCTTCCGCTGGTGGTGGAGGATTCGTGGGTCGATGCGCTCCGCGGGACGATCCCCGAGCTGCCGGGCGAGAAGGTCGCCCGCCTCGTGCGCGAGTACGGCATCCCGGAATACGACGCCGGCATCCTGGCCTCGTCGCGGGCGCTGGCCGATTTCTTCGAGGCGTCCGCGGCGGTCTTCAAGGGGGCCCCGAAGACGACCGCGAACGAATGCGTCCACTGGAAGGACGCGGTGCTCGCCGGGAAGCTTTCCCCCGAAACCATCGCGCACGCGGTGGAGGACCGGGAGAACGGGACGATCTCGGCGACGGCCTCCAAGAAGCTCGTGGAAGCCGTCCTCGAAACCGGGAAGCCGTTCCGGGCCTTGCGGGACGAAAAGGGACTCACTCAGGTGTCGGACACCTCGGCGCTCGACGCCGTCGTCGACAAGGTCCTCGCGGCCAGCCCGAAGGAGGTCGAAAGCTACCGGGGCGGCAAGACGGGGCTTCTCTCGTTCTTCGTCGGGCAGGTGATGAAGGAGAGCCGGGGGAAAGCCAACCCGAAGATCGTGCAAGAGGTGCTGAAGAAGAAGCTGGGGTGATGGCCGCCCGATGAACGGGTCGTTCGACACGATGCGGTGGGAGGGGAACGCCCTCCTGCTGCTGGACCAGCGGGCCC
This sequence comes from uncultured bacterium, assembly GCA_963741515.1. Lineage (GTDB taxonomy): Bacteria > Desulfobacterota > Deferrimicrobia > Deferrimicrobiales > Deferrimicrobiaceae > UBA2219. The sequence goes on along the minus strand of CAVUIA010000002.1, from coordinate 819,114 downwards.
TCCCCGCCGTGGAGGCGATGCGCCGCTTCACGGGACCGGCCGGCGTGGCGGACGCCATCCGGACCATGGTGGTCCGCGGGGCGCCCGCGATCGGCGTGGCCGCGGCGTTCGGGCTGGTCCTGGCCGTCCGGGCCGCCCGGAGGAAGGGGAGGCCCTGGCGCCGTGCCTTCGACGAGGCGGCGGTCCTGCTGGCCGGCACGCGCCCCACGGCGGTGAATCTCTTCTGGGCCATCGAGCGGATGCGCAAAGTCGCCTCGACGCTTCCCGACGACCCGGCCGCGGCTTCCGCCCGCCTCGAGCGGGAGGCGGTCGCCATCTTCGACGAGGACGTGGCCGCGAACCGGTCGATGGGGGCGCACGGCGCGAAGCTCCTGCCGTCGAAAGGGAACGTGCTGACCCATTGCAACGCCGGCGCGCTGGCGACGGCGGGGTACGGGACGGCGCTGGGCGTGATCCGCGCCGCGGTCTCGGCGGGAAAGAGGATCCGCGTGTGGGTGGACGAGACCCGCCCGTTCCTGCAGGGGGCGCGGCTGACGGCGTGGGAGCTGATGAAGGACCAGATCCCCTGCACCCTGATCACGGACAACATGTCGGCGACGCTCTTCGCGGCGGGGAAGGTCGACGCCGTCGTCGTGGGGGCCGACCGGATCGCGGCCAACGGGGACGTGGCGAACAAGGTCGGCACGTACGGCGTCGCCGTGCTGTGCAAGGCGCATAAAGTGCCGTTCTACGTGGCCGCCCCGCTGTCGACGATCGACCTCGCCCTCCGGTCCGGCTCCGCGATCCCGATCGAGGAGCGCGACCCTTCCGAAGTGACCCACCTCATGGGCAAGCGCGTGGCGCCCGTCGGCGTCGACGTGTACAACCCCGCGTTCGACGTGACCCCGGCCCGGTTCGTGACCGCCATCGTGACCGAGAAAGGGGTCCTGAAACCTCCGTATACCGGTTCCATCCGGAAGCTGTTTCGTTGAACACGATTCTCGAGCGCCTGCGCGCGGTCGGGGTGCGGGACACCGGCCGCAGCCTGTCCCTGCTGTCGGAGCTCTTCCGGCCTTCCCCGCAGGAACACGAATGCCTGGAGGCGGTGTTCCAGGCCGCCGCCCGGGCGGCCGACCCGGACCTTTTCTTCCTGAACCTGTCCCGATGGGGCGACTCCCTTCCGGCCGATCAACTGATGCGCACCCTGCGGGACGGCAGGCTGCAGCCGCTGATCGGGGCGCTCCTGGGGGGATCGGCGTTTCTCCCGGAACAGGTGGCCCGCCGTCCGGAGATCTTCGAGGCCCTCTTCCTCGACGGAGGGGTGCTGACGCGGCCCGCCCCCGGGGCGATCGGGGCGGAGGCGCTCGCGGAGGCGGACCGGTGCGCCTCGGAGGAGGAGGTGAAGAGGGAGCTGCGCCGCCTGAAGCACCGGGAGATGACGCGGATCGCGGCGCGGGACCTGGCGGGGGTCTCCCCGCTGCGCGAGGTGACGGAGGACCTGTCGTCGCTGGCCTCGGCGTCCCTCGACGCGGCGGTCCGGTTCGCGCGGAGGACGATCTCCGGAAAAGCCGGGGAGCCGACGGCGGTCCTCCCGGACGGGACGCGCCGGCCGTGCCGGTTCGTCGTCCTGGGGATGGGGAAGCTGGGAGGGCTGGAGCTCAATTTCAGCTCCGACGTCGACCTGATCTACCTCTACGAGACCGACCAGGGGGAAGTCGGGGGCGGCCCCCAGCCGCTTTCCCTGCACCAGTATTTCGTCCGGCTGGGCGAGACGGTCTCGCGGATCATATCGGAAGCGACGGAGGACGGGTTCGTCTTCCGCGTGGACCTGCGGCTGCGCCCCGAGGGGACGCGCGGGGAACTGGTCAACTCGCTGCGCGGCGCGGAGATCTACTACGAGTCCTGGGGACAGACCTGGGAGCGGGCGGCGCTCATCAAGGCGCGGCCCGTCGCGGGGGACCTGTCGCTGGGGGAGGAGTTCCTGCGGTCGCTCGTCCCGTTCGTCTTCCGGAAGTACATGGATTTCACCTCCATCGAAGAGATCAAGGGGATGAAGGACCGCATCAACCAGGCGGCCGTGCGCGGCCGGAAGGGGGAGCGGGACCTGAAGCTGGGCGCGGGCGGGATCCGGGAGATCGAGTTCTTCGTCCAGGCGCACCAGCTCATCTACGGCGGGAAGGAGCCGTCGCTGCGGCTCCGCGGCACGGTGGAGACGCTCGAGGCCCTCTCGCGGCTGCGGATCGTCACCGAGAGGGAGCAGGAAGAGCTGGCCGAGGCGTACGTGTTCCTTCGAAGGCTCGAGCACAGGATCCAGGTCCACCGGGAACGGCAGACGCACGTCCTGCCGCCGGGGGAGGAGGACCGGCGCCGGCTGGCGCGGACGATGGGCCTTCCGGACCCGCAGGCGCTGGTCGCGGCGCTCGAACGGGACAGCGCCGCCGTGCGCCGGATCTACAACCGTCTCTTCGGGGAGGCGCGCGGGGCGGCCCCGTCCGGGATTCCCGCGGACGTCCAGACCCTGTTCCTGCCACGGCCCGATGCCCACGGACGCGTCGGAGCGGTTGTCCCACCTGGGATTCCGGGACGCCGAGACGGCGCGGAAGAACCTGGACGTCTTGAGGGACGGCCCTCCGCACGTCCGGATCTCCCAGCGGGCGCGCCAGTACCTCAACCAGATCGCGCCGGAGGCGCTCCATCGCGCGGCGAAAAGCCCCGACCCCGACATGGCGCTCGCCCACCTGGAGCGCTTTTTATCGGCCGTCGGCGCGCGCACCATGTTCTACGCCCTCCTGTTCGAGAAGCCGAAGGTGCTGGAGGCCCTCATGCGCCTCTTCGGCAGCAGCCGCTACCTTTCGGGCATCCTGCTGCGGCATCCGGAGCTTCTCGACACGTTCCTGCGGAACGACCTGTCCGTCCTGTTCAAGTCGAAGTCCGAGCTGCGGATGCAGCTCGGGGCGGACCTGGAGGCGTGCGACGGCTTCGAGGCGGAGCTCGACGCGCTGCGGCGCTTCAAGAACCTCGAGACGCTGCGGATCGGCATCCACGACATGGGAGGCGGCCTTTCCATCGAGGAGGGGATGGTCCAGCTTTCCGCGCTCGCGGAGGTCCTGCTGGCCCACGCCCTGGTCCTCGCGCGCAGGGAAGTGCGCCGCCGCTTCGGCGTGCCGGTCGACGCCGGCACCGGGCGGGAGGCGTCGTTCTTCGTCATGGGCATGGGGAAGCTGGGCGCGGAGGAGCTTTCGTACCACAGCGACCTCGACATCATCTTCCTCTATTCCGGGGCGGGGGAAAGCGCCGGGGACCCCTCGGGGCAGGAGGAGTTCCGGAAGATCACCAACCACGAGTATTTCGCGAAGGTCGCCCAGCGCCTGATCTCCATCCTCACCACCGTGACGCGCGAGGGATACGTCTACCGGCTCGACACGAGGCTGCGCCCGTCGGGGAACGCGGGGCCGCTGGTGTCCTCGCTGGACGCTTTCCAGCGGTACCACGAAGAGGCCGCCCAGCTCTGGGAGCGGCAGGCGCTGCTTCGATGCCGTTTCGTCGCGGGGGACCGCGAGTTCGGCAGGAGGGTGGAGGAGATGGCCAAGGGATTCACCCACGGGCCGCTGCCCCCGAACGCGGCGGAGGAGATCCACCGCCTGCGGATGCGGATGGAGGTCGAGCTGGGGCGGGAGAGCGAAGACCGGCTGAACCTGAAGGTGGGCCGCGGCGGCGTTGTGGACGTGGAGTTCGCGGTCCAGTACCTGCAGCTGGTCCACGGGGGGGCGGTGCCTTCCGTGAGGGCGCGGGGCACCTTGCGGGCCCTGTACGAGCTGCAGCGGGCCGGGATCGTCTCCCTGGATCAGTACAAGGTGCTGGACGGGGGATACCGGTTCCTGCGGTCGCTGGACGTCCGTCTTCGCCTTTCGCACGACTCCTCGATCGACCAGTTCGATCCGAACGTCCTGGAGCCGGAAACGGTGGGACGGTACCGGAAGGAGACGGGGAAGATAAGGAAGGTTTACCTGGAGCTGCTGGGGCTTCCGGGGTAGGCCCCGGGCGGGCGGTCAGCCGATCTCGTCGTCCGGGAAGTCGAACGTGGGCAGCCGCTTGATCCACTCGGCCACGACGGCCTGCACGGGGCTCGAGGGATTCCCTTCGGTTTCCACGGAGAGCATCGCGTTGCGCAGCTCGGTCAGCAGGTGGGTGTTGAACCCCCCCACGTCTTCCCAGCTGGCGTCCGGATCGCCCTGTTTGTCGTAAAAGTGCGCCATAACCACCTCAATTATATTACGGAACGGCGGCGCGAAAGATTCAGCCTTTTTTTGCCGCCTGTTTTGGGAATAAGACTGTAGCGGTGGAGGGCATCGGTGTCAATAGCCGGTTGCGGGGGTTGCGGCTCTCGCCCACGGAGGTGACCCGGATTCCCGCAAGATCCGTCACGGGGCACTTATATTCGCAGATGCCGCACCCGATGCACAAATCCGTTTCCACGACCGGGACCCGGACCGGGACGCCCCCCTTTCCCGGCTGTTCCCGGAAAACGATCGCTTTCTTCGGCGTCGGGCAATGTTCCTCGCAGACGATGCACGGCGTCCCCTGGGCGAAGGGGATGCAGCGGGACGGGTCGACGAACGCCAGCCCGATGACCGTCTTGCGCTTCTCCTCCGCCGGGAGCCGATTGATGGCGGAGGTGGGGCATACCTGGCCGCACAGGGTGCAGTTGTATTCGCAGTAGCCGATCCGGGAGACGAGCAGCGGGGTCCAGATTCCCTCGACGCCCGCTTCGAGCAGGGTGGGCTGCAGCCCCCCGGTGATGCACACCTTCATGCATTCCCCGCAGCGGACGCAGCGCGAGAGGAAGTCGTCCTCTTTCCGGGAACCCGGCGGCCGGACGAGCGACGGGACGGGGACCGCCGACGTGGGAGTGGCTTTCAGCACCAGGGCGGACCCCGCGCCGAGGGAGAGCGCCGCCAGCAGCGACCGGCGCCGCGCGTCGACCCGGTCCTGCGTGCCGCGGGCCGTCGCGAACTTCCAGGAGAGCGCGTTTTCCGGGCAGGCCGCCGTGCAGTTGAAGCAGGTCACGCATTCCGTGGGGGACCAGTTTCCCTCCTCGTGCGGGTTGGCGCCCCCCGCGCAGGCGTCGCGGCATTTCATGCAGCGCGTGCACTTGTCGTTCATCGACAGGCGCAGCAGCCCGAAGCGGGACAGGAGCCCCAGGAGCGCTCCCAGGGGGCAGACGAAGCGGCAGAAGAAACGGGTGCGGTACCGGTTCAGCGCGAGGGCTCCCGTGAACAGGAGGAAGAAGAGGAACGCCTGCCCGTACCGCGACAGGTGGAAGGACAGGAAATGGGCCTGGAGGAAGGTGTACGCGCCGTCGAAGGTCTCCGACACGGGGCGCGAGGGGAGGGCGTATCCCCACTCGAGGACCCCGCGCAGCCCCGCGTTGACCGCCGGCAGGATCGACAGCGAGAGCGACCGGATCAGGAAGGAGATCGGGTCGAGGATCCCCGCCGCCTGGAGCCCGAGGAGGGCGGCGCCTGCGAAGAACAGCAGCACGAGGTATTTCCACCGGCTGCCCGCGGTCTTCACGCCCCGCTCGGGAGAAGCCGGCTTCCCGGCGAAGCCCGCCGCGTGGTGCAGCGTGCCGAAGGGGCAGACCCACCCGCAGAAGGCCCGGCCGAACAGCAGCGTCACCGGGAGGAAGACAAGGGCGAGGAAAAGCGCCGCCGGGACCTTGTGGGCGGAGAGGAGCGACGTGGCGAGGACGAGGAGGTCGGCGTCGAGGAACACTTTCACCGGGTAGGCCAGCTCGTCGCGGCCCCCGTAGTCGGTCTTCACCAGGAGGACGAGGAAAAGGGCGAGGAACGCCGCCTGGGAGACCCGCCGGGCGGTCCGCTTCCTGTCGCTGGTGGTGGGCATCCCGGACGTCCCCGCCTACCGGTAGTCGGGCCGGGTCTCGTACGGGAGGGGATCTTCGCGTTCCGCCTCGGCGAACGCGCGAAGCCGCAGGGCGCACGAATCGCACAGGCCGCACGCCCTTTCCCCCTCCCGGTAGCAGGACCAGGAATGCTCGAAGGGGACGCCCATGGACACCCCCATCCGGACGATGTCCTTCTTCTTGAGCTGAAGGAAGGGCGCCTTGACCACGATGCCGCTGCCTTCCTTCGTCCCCCGGCGGATCGTCTCGTTCATGGCCTCGTAGAACTCCGGGCGGCAGTCGGGGTAGCCGGAGGAGTCGGCGGCCACGGCCCCGATGTAGATGTTCTTCGCGCCGAGGACCTCGGCCCAGGACACGGCGATGGCCACCAGGTGCGCGTTGCGGAAGGGGACGTAGGTGACGGGGACCTCCTTCCGCTCCAGGTCGGCCCCCGGGACGTCGATCGCCCCGTCGGTCAGCGCGCTTCCGCCGATGTCCTTGAGGTATCCGATATCCGCCACGAGGCGGCGGGAGGGCGGCACCTCGAGATAGTCCGCGATGGCGTTGAAACAGGCGAGCTCCCGGGCCTCCGTGCGCTGCCCGTAGTTGACGTGGAGGAGGGCCAGCTCGGACTCGCGGCGGCAGAAGGCGGCCATCACGAGGCTGTCCATCCCCCCGCTGACCAGGGCGATCCCCAGCGGCTTCCCGGGGCGGTTCCGGCGTTCAGACCCCACGGCGGTCCGGCCCCCAGACGAACTTGTGGAGCTGGAGCTGGAACCGGACGTCCAGCGCGTCCTCGAGGATCCAGCCCGCGAGCGTCTCGGGCGGGAGGAACCCGAAGGCGGGCGAGAAGAGGACCCCCCAGTCCGACTCCCCGCGGTACCGCTTCAGGACGTCCTTGGCGTACCGGTAATCCTCCTTGGTGCTGATGACGAACTTGACCTCGTCCCGCGCGGTGAGGTGCCTGAAGTTGCTCCAGAGCATCTTCCCGTGCTCGCCGGAGGCGGGGCACTTCACGTCCATGATCTTGACCGCCCTCGGGTCGAGACCGGAGAGGAGGACCGTCCCGTTCGTCTCGACGAGCACCTGGTGCCCCCGGTCGAGAAGGTTTTGCACGAGGGAGGGCGTATCCTCCTGGAGCATCGGTTCCCCGCCGGTGACGCAGATCCGGCGCAACCCGAACGCTGCGATGCGGGAAAGGATCTCCTCCGGCGAGAACTCCCTGCCGGAGTCGTAGGCATAGGTGGTGTCGCAGTAGCGGCAGCGGAGATTGCACCCGGTCAGCCGCACGAAGACGAACGGGAGGCCGGAATACGACGATTCCCCCTGGATGCCGGCGAAGATCTCCGTGATCGTCAGCAACGGCTCAGCCAGTGCTGGAACAGGGCGTTCTTCCCCCGCAGGATGTCGAAGAAGTACGCCTGGATCTGCCTGGTGACCGGCCCCGGCTTCCCGGCGCCGACCTTCCGGTCGTCCACTTCCCGCACGGGGGTGATCTCCGCGGCGGTGCCGGTGAAGAACATCTCGTCGGCGATGTACATTTCGTCGCGGGTGAACCGGGATTCCTTGACCTGGATGTCCAGCTTCTGCGCGATCGTGATCACGGCATCCCGGGTGATCCCCGGCAGGACGGAGTTCAGCGACGGGGTCTGCAGGATCCCGTTCCGGACGATGAAGATGTTCTCGCCCGACCCTTCCGCGACGTACCCCTCCGTGTCGAGGAGGACCGCCTCGTCGTAGCCCGCCTTGACCACCTCCCACTTCGCCAGGACGGAATTGACGTAGTACCCGCTCACCTTCCCCTTGGTCATCGCCGCGTTGACGTGGTGGCGGTTGAAGGAGGACACTTTCGCGCGGATCCCTTTCTTGAGGCCGTCCTCGCCGAGGTACGCCCCCCAGGGCCAGACGGCGATCGCCACCCGGACCGGGTTGGAACGGACGAACAGCCCCATCTCCCCTTCCCCCAGGAAAGCGATCGGTCGAATGTACCCTTCCTCCAGTTCGTTCGCCTGCAGCGTCTTGTGGATGGCGGCGCAGATCTCCTCGCGGGTGAAAGGGATTTCCAGCAGGACGATATGGGCCGAGTCGAAGAGCCGGTCGACATGCTCCTTCAGGCGGAAGACGGCGGAGCTGCCGTCCTCGGTCTTGTAGCACCGGATCCCCTCGAACACCCCGACGCCGTAATGCAGGGAGTGCGTCAGCACATGGACCTGCGCTTCGTCCCAGTTCACGAGTTTTCCGTCGAACCAGATCTTCCTGGATTTCTGCACCACGAGACGCCCTCCCTCGCAAACGGTATATGCTATTCTTGCAACAGCGGGAAATCGTGTCAAATCATCGGCATTCCGCCCGCCGGGCGCCCTCCCCCGGAGAAAGGATGAAGCCTCTCTTGCCGGACACCTCCACCCTCCCCGCGAGGACGGCGGAAAACCGACGGACCCGCCTCCGGACCGGGGTTTTTTCCCTGGGGAGCGCGATTTTCCTCTGCCTCGTCAAGCTGGTGACGGGCATCCTCTCCGGGTCGCTCGGCGTCCTCGCGTCGGCGATGGACAACGTCGCCGATATCTTCATGTCCGCCGTCAACCTGCTGTCGATCGCCAAGGCGTCGGATCCCGCGGATGAAACCCACCCCTACGGCCACGGGAAGGTCGAGACGGCGGCGACCCTGTTCCAGGGCGGCGTCATCGCCCTGACCGGGGTGGGGGTCGGGTGGGAAGCGGTGCGGCGCCTGATGAAAGGGGTGGCGCCGGAGGGTCCCGGGCTGGATGCGGGCATCCTCGTGATGGCCTTTTCCATTGCGGCGTCCTGGTTCGTTTCCGGCCGGATCCGGAAGGCGGGGGAAGCCACCGGATCCACCGCCCTGATGGCCGATTCCCTCCATTTCCGCACGGACGTATATTCCGGGGGCGGCATCCTGCTCTCCCTGCTCCTGTTCCGGTTCACGGGGTGGAAGTGGCTGGACCCGGGGGTCGCGCTGGCGGTGGGGGCATACATCCTCGTGGCCGCGCTGCCGCTCCTTGCGGGGGCGATCCGGGACCTGCTGGACAGCAGCCTTCCTCCGGAAACGGTCCGGTCCATCGTGCAGGTCATCGAAAGGCACCGGCCGATGGTGAGGGACTGGCACGCCCTGCGGACGCGCCGGTCCGGGTCCGAGATGCAGGTGGATTTCCACGTGGTGGTGTGCAGGGAGGAGACGGTGGGGGAAGCGCACCGCGTGGCGGACCACCTGGAGCACGAGATCACCGTGCTTCTGGGGAACGCCCACGTGGTCACCCACATCGATCCGTGCGAAGAGGATTGCGCGACCACCCAGGAGTGCGCCCGGATGAAACGGATGATTCGGGAGTTCGACGGTCCCGGATACGACAGCATGAAGGGAGAGGGGAATTGAAGGGATCCGTTATCGTTCTCGTGATTCTCCTGGCGTTTGTGGCGCTGTTCTCCTTTCAGAACCCCGAAGTCGTCACCGTGCGGTTCCTGGGGTTCACGGGAGATACCCTGCTGCTCGCGGTGGTCGTGGCGGCGTTCGGCGCCGGCGTGTTCGGCGCCGGGCTCGCCGCCCTTCCGGGACACTTCCGGCGGAGAAGCGAAGCCAAGGCGGCGAAGCAAAAGAACAAGGAGCTGGAGGCGGAGGTGAAGGCGCTCAAGGCGGAGATCGAGCAGCTGAAGAAGGACGCGGCGGCCCGGAAGGGCAAGGAGCTTCCGAATCCCGGAGGCCTGATTTGAGCGATATCCGTTCGCGGCTGGGCGCGGTTTCCCGGCGGCTTGCCTCCCGGTTCGGCACGCCGGGGCTCTGCGGGCACGAGACGTCCCCGGTGGACAACCTCGTCCTCACGGTCCTCTCCCAGAATACGAACGACGCCAACCGCGACCGGGCGTTCGCGTCGCTGAAAAAACGGTATCCCACGATCCCCCGGCTGGCCGCCGCGAAGCCCGCGGAGCTGGAGGACGCGATCCGCGCCGGGGGTCTTGCGAAGACGAAGGCGGCGTCCATCCTGTCGGCGCTCTCGCCGCATTAAAGAGGAACGGGGCGGCTACACCCTCGATTTCCTGCGGTCGATGCCGCTGGCGGAAGCGCGCGCCTACCTCACCTCGTTCGGCGGGGTCGGGGTGAAGACCGCGAACATTCTCCTGCTGTTTTCCCTGGGGTTCCCCGCGTTCCCCGTGGATACCCACATTCTCCGGGTGACGAAGCGGCTCGGGCTGGCGCCGGCGAACGCCACCCTCGCGAAAGCCGCTCTCCTCCTCGAACCGCACGTCCCCGAGGGCGCCCACGTTCCCCTGCACCTGAACCTCATCCGACTGGGGCGCGAGCTGTGCAAGCCGCGCAATCCCCTGTGCGCCTCGTGCCCGCTGCTGGCCGTGTGCCCGACCGGGGCGAAGGCGGCCGGGAAGGGGAAGGCCGCATGACGATCCGGGGATTGTTCCAGTGGGCGTTCATCGTGTTGCTGACGCTGGTGGTCGGCCCCCCGTTCACGCTGCTCGGCTGGCTGTCGCCGAAACGCGAGCAGAAGGGGAAGCTCTTCCGCTGGCTGTCGAAACATTACGCCGGCCTCGCCCTGCGCATGTTCGGGGTGACGGTGGAAGCGCGCGGGCTGTCCCGGGTGGACCCGGACACCGGGTACCTGTTCATGTCGACCCACGCGAGCCACCTCGACTCCCCCGCGTTGGCGCTGGCGCTTCCGCACCCCACGTTCTGGGTGTTCAAGAAGGAGCTGGCGAGGATCCCGGTCTTCGGATGGGTGATCCTGGCGCTGGGGCAGGTCATGATCGACCGGTCCAACGCCAAGCAGGCGCGCGAATCGATGGCGGACGCGGCCAAGGGGCTCACGGGGAACCTGTCGATCCTGATCTATCCGGAGGGGACCCGGTCCGCCGACGGGAAGCTCCAGTCGCTCAAAAAAGGCGGTTTCCACCTCGCGATCCAGACGGGGCTGCCGATCGTCCCGGTGCGGATCTCGGGAAGCCACGATCTCCTGCCGAAGGGGGCGCTGACCGTGCGGCCGGGGCGCGTGGTCGTCGAGCTGTTCGATCCCATCCCGACGAAGGGGAGGACCGAGGCGGACATCCCGGAGCTCATGGACCGGGTCCGGGCCGCCCTGCTTTCCTGAACGACGGGTCGAGAAGGAAGAATCCCAGGGACCCCGCCCAGACCACCGCGGCGGCGGCGACGAACATCGTCCCGTACCCGTGGCTTTCCGCGACGAAGCCGAAAACCGCCGCCCCCGTCACCATCCCCATGTCGAAGGCCCCGGTGAACATCGCCATCGCCATCCCGCCTTCGTTGCTCTTCGCGCGGTCGAGCACAAGGGCCGACAGGGCGGGGAAGAGGAGCCCGTGGCCTCCCCCGGCGGCCGCGCCCACGGCGGCGAGCCCCGCCCCTGTCCCGACGAAGGGAATGAGCAGGTTCCCCGCGGCCAGCAGGAGCAGGGCGGCCAGCGACATCCGCTCGCGGGGCAGCCGGTCCAGGAGCCGGCGGCCCAGCACCCGCGTCAGGATGACCGTCAGGGCGTAGATGAACACGAACACGCCGATCGATTTCTTCCCGACGGCGAGAAGGTATACGGGCAGGAACGTGAAGATCGTCCCGTACGCCATGCCGAAGAGATACCCCGCGGTGTTCGGGACGAGGAAAGGCCGCGTGAGGTAGACCGAAAGGGAGCCGAAGGAAAGGCGCTCCCGCGTTTCCGGCTCGCGTATCCAGAGGGGGAATACGGCGGCCAGGACCGCCATGCCGATGGCGGCGGCGAACAGGCCGGAGTAGTCCGCCCGGCGGATGACCCATTCCCCGAGCCAGCCGCCCACGGAGACGGGCAGGAAGAAGGCGAGGCCGAAGATCCCGAACGCCTCCGCGCGCCGTTCCGGGGGGGCGGACGCGGCGACATGCGAGAACGAGGCGGCGGTGAACATGGAGAACGCCGCTCCCTGCGCGATCCGTATGAGGTACAGGGCGGGGCCGGGGGCGGAAACGAACAACCAGGGGAGCGTGGAGGCGGCGGCGAAGAACGCCCCGGCGGAGATGAGGGATCTCCGGAGCCCCCGCCCGGCGATCGAGGCGTTCATGGGTTTCAGCGCGACCGCCACCAGCGTTCCCGTGGCCATCAGCAGGCCGATCTCGCCCTCCCGGATCCCGAGCCGGAACAGGTACGCGGGGAGGAAGATGAAGATAACGGAGTAGAAGGAGTAGAAAAGGTTCGATGCATTGAGGAGGAGGTAGCCGCGGTCGTAGAGTCGGGCGTTGGAGGACATGGGTAGGGAATTTTATCACAACGAAACCTTTGGCTTCCCCCTGCCCCCGCTTTCTAAGAGAATGACATCATGAGCAGGCCGTTGCGCGTCGCCCTCGCGCAGATCAACGCCACCGTCGGCGACATATCGGGAAACGTCCGGAAGATCTTCGAGACCTCCGCTCGGGCGCGGGAGGCGAAGGCCGATCTCGTCGTCTTTCCGGAGCTGGCGATCCCCGGCTACCCGCCGGAGGATCTGCTGCTGCGCTCCTCCTTCGTCGAGAGGAACCTCGCGGCGTGGAACGAAGTGGCGCGCGGCGTCCAGGGGATCACGGCCGTCGTCGGGTTCGTGGACCGGGACGGGAAGGGGCGGGCGTACAACGCCGCGGGGGTCGCGGCGAACGGCCGTCCCGTCGCGGTGTACCGGAAGATGCACCTCCCCAATTACGGCGTTTTCGACGAGCTGCGCTACTTCCACCGGGGGACGGAGCCGCTGCTGTTCACCGTCGGGGGGACGCGGGTCGGGGTCACCGTGTGCGAGGACGTCTGGGTGCCCGGCGGGCCGGTGCCCCGGGAGGTCAAGGAGGGCGCCGGGCTGATCCTCAACATCTCCTCGTCTCCATACCATGCCGGCAAATGGCGGGTGCGCCGGGACCTCGTGGCTTCCCATGCGCGGCGGAACCAGGTGCCGGTGGCGTACTGCAACATGGTGGGCGGGCAGGACGAGCTGGTGTTCGACGGCGGGAGCATGGTGGTCGGGCCTTCGGGGGAGGTGATCGCCCGGGCGGCGATGTTCGACGAGGAGCTGCTCCTGTGCGACCTCGGGGGGCGGGAGCCGCGCGGACCGGTCGCGCCCATCCCGCAAAGGGAGGAAGAGGTCTTCCGCGCCCTTTCGACCGGCACGCGGGACTACGTGGAGAAGAACCGGTTCCCCGGCGTGATCCTCGGGCTGTCGGGCGGGCTCGACTCGTCGCTCGTCGCGGCGGTGGCGACGGAAGCGCTTTCGCCCTCCCGGGTGCTCGGCGTCACGCTGTCGTCGCCCTATACCTCGAGGGAGAGCGTCGAGGACGCGCACGCGCTGGCGGCCAACCTCGGCATCCGCTGCATCGACCTGTCGATCACGGAGGCCTTCGAAGCGTTCAGGAACACCCTCGCCGAACCTTTCCGGAACCGGGCGACGGACGCCACGGAGGAGAACCTGCAGGCGCGCATCCGCGGCACGATCCTGATGGCCCTTTCCAACAAGTTCGGCGACCTCGTCCTCACGACGGGGAACAAGAGCGAGATGAGCGTGGGGTACGCCACCCTCTACGGCGACATGGCGGGCGGGTTCGCGGTCATCAAGGACGTCTTCAAGACGATGGTGTACCGCCTGTCGCGCTGGTACAACGAGAGACACGGCCGTGACGTGATCCCGGAGCGGGTGCTCGCGAAGGCGCCGACGGCGGAGCTGAAACCGGACCAGAAGGACACCGACTCCCTGCCGGTGTACGATATCCTCGACCCGATCCTGAAGATGTACGTCGAGCAGGACAAGAGCGTTCCCGAGATGGCGGCGGCGGGGCACGACGAGGACGTGGTCCGGCGTGTCGTTTCGATGGTGGACCGGAGCGAATACAAGCGCCGCCAGGCGCCTCCCGGCGTCAAGATCACCCCCCGCGCCCTCGGCAGGGACCGCCGGATGCCGATCACCAACCTTTCGAGCGAGTAGCCGCTTACCGCACGAAGACCGTAGAGTATTTCGCGATCCGGACCAGCCCCGGCTTCGCGCCCTTGAATTTCGATACGTGGCGGGCCTCGGCGAGGAAGACGGGGACGTTCTGCGACCCGCGGGCCTTGCTGTGGAACACCGCCAGCCGCGCGCCTTCCTCGACCACCTCCTTCGGGACTTCCTTCCCGGGGGGCCGCTTGACGAGCACGTGGCTCCCCGGGATCCCCTGCGCGTGCAGCCAGAGGTCGTCCGGCGAGGACAGCTCCTTCACGATCCGGTCGTTCCCGACGTTGTTCCGGCCGACGAGGATCGCGTGGCCGCGGAACTCCACGGTCTCCACCTGGGGAACGACCGGCCTGGGCGCGTCGGCCCGGCCGCCCTTCTTCTTCGGCGGCGATTTCGCCCGGGAGGCGAAGGACGCCGAGAGCTCCTGCCGGACCGCGATCAGCTCGTCCCGCGAGCGTGCGGCGTCCAGCTGGGCCTCCAGCGATTCGATGTAGTAGACGCCTTCCGCCACCTCGCGCTTGCGTTTCCGCACGATCTCCATCGCGTTCTTCGCCTTCCGCGCCAGGCGGAAGTACCGGTTCATGTTCTCGACGGGGGACATCGCCGGGTCCAGGGGGATGCCGCGGAACGAAGACATGCCCTTGGAGAGCTCTCCCAGGTTCGCCTTCAGCGTTTCCCCGTGGGCGCCCCCCGCAAGCCCTTCCACGAGCCGCTCCTCGTCCCCGCCGACGTTCTCGAGCTTGTGGCGCTCCTTTTTCAGCAGCGCCGCGATCCGGGAGGCGAGCTGCTGGCGGAGCACGGCCAGTTCGCGGGAGTCGGAAACGGCCGCGTAGAAGATGTCCGCCGCGTCGTTGGCGGAGGGATGCGGCTCGAATTCCGCGAATCCCGCCGCCGGGCAGGGGAAGGGGAGGATCCGGCGTTTCCCTCCGGGCAGCGTCCCGACGCCGGGAGCGAAATCGTTTTCCTCGTACCGGCGCACCAGGTCCCTGAGCGCGGCGTACAGCGACCCGGGGCTCTCTTTCCCCCGCCCCGCCGTCTCGTGCGCCACTTCCCTGCCCAGCCCCGCCACGGAATCCTGCAGCGCCCTGGCCAATCCCTCGCCCCCCACCGCGTGGATCCGCGTGGCGTCCTCCGGGGTCACCTCCGGCAGGAACACCCGTGCGGGACGCGGAAGCGGCCGGTACGGAAGGCCCGGGGAGATCTCCCGGATCCGGCTTTCTTCCGGGGACACGACGCGCAGCGGGAAGAGGATCGTCCCTTCCCCGTCGACGTAGATCAGGTTGGCGTGCCGGCCGAACAGCTCCGCGTGGAGCGACGTACACTCATGCTCGGCGTCCGGGCGGGAAGAGCGGAAATCGATCCGCACCGAGCGGTCGTACGGGGCGAGGGCGAACGACGCGATGCGCATGCCCTCCATGTGCCTGCGAAGATACTGGCAGAAAAGGGGAGGGACGGCCGGATTGGGGGACTTGCGCGTCGTCAGGTGGAGGCGGCAGTTTTCCGGGTCCGCGGAGAGGAGGAGGCGCTTCTCCTCGCGCCCGGTCCATAGAGTGAGGACGATCTCCTTGTCCGCGGGCTGGTGGACCCTCGAGACCAGCGCCCCCGGGAGCGCCGCGGACAGCTCGGCGACGACCTGTTTCAGGAGAAAGGCGTCCATCGCCTTTCATTCTACGCCGGCCGGCGTTTGCCGGGGTCAGGAAACCGGGGCCGGCGCTTCCTCTTCCCGCGCGGTTTCCTCCAGCAGGGACCGGACGGCGTCGAATTCCTCCAGGATGGCCCAGAGCGTTTCCCTGGAGCCGTCGGTCGAACCGGCGCGCCCCTTCGTTTCGAGGTCGCGGAACATCTCCGCAAGGGACGACGCGCCGAGGTACCCGCTTGCCGACTTCATGGCGTGGGCGATCTGCCAGATCTGTTCCGCGTTTTCCGAATCGACCGCGACCGCCAGGGCGTCGAGGCGCTGCCGGGAATCCGCGAGGTAGGTCCGGACGATGCGGGCCAGCAATCCCTTCGCCCCGGAGCGCTCCAGCGCCCGCAGGTCGTCGAGCGCCGAAGGATCCAGGCGGTCGACGCGCGCAGGCTTCGCGGCGGCTGCGCCGGGCACGATCCCGCCGATCCATTTCTGGAGGACCCTCTTCAGGTCCGTGGCGGAAAACGGTTTGGGCAGGTAGTCGTCCATGCCGGCGGCAAGGCAGATCTCCCGGTCGCCCTGCATCGCGTGGGCCGTGAGGGCGACGACCGGCATCCGCGGCGGACGACCCGCCGGGCCGCTGCCCGACGACTCCCGGTTCCGCAACCGTTTCGTCGCCTCGTACCCGTCCATCCCGGGCATCTGGCAGTCCATCAACACGGCGTCGAAGCGTTCGTTCGATATCGCTTCGAGGGCCTCGGAACCGTTTCCCACGATCGTCGCTTCGAGACCGAACGAGGCGAGCATGGCTCTCGTGACTTCCTGGTTCACGGGGTTGTCCTCGGCGAGGAGCACCCGCCCCCGCAAGGGGGCACGAGTCGGGGCCGCAGGGCGGGCGGCCGGCATGGTTTGCGGGGGGAGGGCGAAGTGCGCCTTTCTTGAGCGGCAAGGTGAACCAGAAGGTGGAACCCTTGCCCAGTTGGCTCTGCACGCCGATCTCCCCGCCCATCATCCCGACCAACTGCTTCGATATCGTCAGCCCCAGGCCCGTGCCTCCGTGCTGCCGGGTGGAGGAACCGTCCACCTGCGAGAAGGATTCGAAGACCTGTTCCCTCTGGGAGGGTCCGATACCGATCCCCGTGTCGGATACCTCGAATCGCAGGAAGGGGGCGCCTTCCGCTCCCTCTACGGGCCGCACGCCGATCTCCACCGCTCCAGCCTCCGTGAACTTGACCGCGTTGCCGACGAGGTTGACCAGGACCTGGTGCAGCCGGGACGGGTCGCCTCTCAGGGATCCCGGGACGCTGTCGTGGATCTCGGTGTGCAGCCGCAGCCCCTTTTCCCGGGCCTTCGGGGTCAGCAGGTCCACGACCTCGCGGATCGTCCGGTCCAGCCGGAAATCGGCGTTTTTCAGCTCGAGCTTGCCTGCCTCGATCTTCGAGAAATCGAGGATATCGTTCAGCAGGGCGAGGAGCTTCACGCCCGAGCCGTGCGCCGTATCGGCGTATTTCCGCTGCACGTCCGAAAGCTCCGTGGCCAGCAGGAGCTCCGTCATCCCCAGGATCCCGTTCATCGGCGTCCGGATCTCGTGGCTCATGTTCGCCAGGAACTGCGATTTCGTCCGGCTGGCCGTTTCGGCTTCCTCCTTCGATTTCCTCAGGTCCGCCTCGGCTTTTTTCCTCTCCGTAATGTCCATCGCGACGCAGACGTAGCCGCTGGGCCTGCCCGATGCCTCCTGGATCGCGGACACCGAGAAGAGCACCGGGATCGTTCCGCCGCTCTTCGACCGGCAGCTCCGCTCCGAGCTGACCGCGGGCCCCTGTCCGCTTTCGGCCCGGACGCCCGCGGCGAACCGTTCGAGCACGTCGCGTTCCGGCTCCCCGAGGATCGTGGCGATCGACAGCCCGATCATCTCCCCCTCCCCGTATCCGAGGAGGTCCAGGGCCGCCTTGTTCGCGCTGACGACGTAGCCGTTGACGTTCACCACGATCAGGGCTTCGTTCAGGGACCGGATGATCCCCTCGGTGTATTCCCGGGCCGCGAGCAGGTCCTTCCTTGACCGCTGGAGCGCCTCGGTCATGCGGTTGAAGGAATCGCCGAGGCTTTCCAGCTCGTCCCCCGTGCGCACGTCGGCTTTCCCGTCGAGGTCTCCCGCCGCGACGCGCTGCGTGATCTCGTCGAGCGTGGCGATGGGACGGGTCATCTTCCTCGAAAACATCAGCGCCCCGGCGAACGTGAGGACGATGCAGACGCCGAGGAGCAGCAGGGTGCGCAGATAGAGCGCGCGGAGGTCCCGGTGGTATCCTTCCACCGAATAGCCGATGTGGATCCAGCCCCAGTCGATCCCGGAATACTCGAACGGGTAGGTGTAGTGGAAAACCTCCGTCTTCGCGAGGTCGCTTCGGAGGAACTTCCCCCCGGTCTCCCGCGAGGCCGTCGGCGGGGTCCAGATCCCTCCGAGCTGTTCCTGGTTCCATCCCGTTACGGTATGCACGAGCGAGAAGCCGTCCCTGCGGGTGATGACGACGTATACCAGCGATTCGCTGCCCTTCAGCACCTTCATGCAGTGGTCGATGGAGCTGCTGTAATCCTCGGCGACGATCGCGGCGGCGGTCACCTGGCTGATCGACGAGGCGATGTTCCGGGCTTCGGAACCCATGCTGTCGATGAAGACCCGCTTCTGGTACGGGAGGGTGAACGCAAGGTACAGGATCAGCGTGGCGATCACCAGGATCCAGGAGTAGATCGCCGCCTTTGTGGAGATCTTCCGCGGACGGAAGATGCGCCTCCACCCGACGGCGCCGGGGAAGGGCGTTTTCATTCCGGCCGTCCCCGCGAGGCGGTGACCGTCACCCCCGCCTGCGGCCGGCAGGGGGAGAGCGCCTGCTGCAGCGCGAGGGCCATCCGGGTGGCCTTGTTGCGCGAGGATGGAACCGATGACATTGCGCACCCTGCTCCACGGATCGGGAATTCACACGCCCATCAGGTTATATATCGGTGAAATGCCTCGGCTTCTTTAGGATAACGGCCGGTCGCCGGGAGGCGGGAAAAGGCGTTCCCGCGCCGCCTGTTTCGCCGGGTGATACAATCGACTTTCCGGTGCTTGATACGACGGGGGTGGGGAATGAAACGGATCTTCAGGCGCATCCTGTGGGCGGCCGTCCTGCTCCTTCTGGTTGCGTGTTCCGCGAAGAAGGAGGCGGTCGCGCCGACTCCTTCTGCACCCCCTCCTCCCCTCCTCCCGCCGCCCTGCCTGCGCCGACCGCCCGGATCGAGGTCGTCCAGCTGCAGATGACCGCGAACCGGGATTTCGTGGGCGTCAAGTTCCGCATGGCCGGGGGCGAACGCGTCGATCATCAACGCGACGGAGATCTACCTGATCGACGAGTCCACGGGGGAAAAATACACCGTCGTCCGCCTGCAGCGCATTGGCCGCATGGCGGAGTTCAGCGTCCCCGGGGAGGAGGGCGCCCATCACGTCATGTTCCGGAACCGCGAAGGCCGGTTGAAGGTCGGGAAACGGGTAACGATCGTCGTCGGGAATGCGCGGCACGAGCACCTGTTGATCCGGGAGTGACCTAGGCCACCCGGTCCGCCAGGAGTTCCCGCGCCTTCCGGGAAAGCGTCGTCGGCGTGATCGGCTTCTGCAGGAAGGCCCGCCCCTTGCCCATCCGCCCCAGGTGTTTCCTGGCGTCTTCCGCGTATCCCGACATGTAAAGGATGAGGGTGCCCGGCCTCGCGGCCGACACCCTGTCGGCCAGCTCGATGCCGTTCATTCCCGGCATGACCAGGTCGGTGACCAGCAGGTCGATGCGGCCGTCGTGGCGGTCGCTGATCTCCAGCGCGGCGCCGCCGTTCGGGGCGTCGAGGACGGTGTACCCGTTCCCCCGGAAGATCTCGGCGGCGAGCTCCCGCACCATGTCCTCGTCCTCGACGAGGAGGATGGTTTCCCCGCCCGCCGTTCTCTCGAGCGCGTTTTCCCGCGGATCCTCCGTCGTTTCCTGCTCCGCCCTCTCGACGGCGGGAAGGTAGATGGCGAAGGTCGTCCCTTTCCCGGGTGCGCTCGCGACCCGGATGTATCCGCCGCTCTGCTTCACGATCCCGTACACGGTGGCCAGGCCGAGCCCCGTCCCCTTGCCCTGTTCCTTCGTGGTGAAGAACGGCTCGAAGATCCGGGAGAGGATCTCCTCGTTCATGCCGGTCCCGTTGTCGGCGACCCGCAGCATGGCGTAGCGGCCCGGGGGGATGGTCAGTTCGCGTTCCACGAAGGGAGACTCCAGGGTGAGGTTCTCCGTGGATACGACCAGTTTCCCGCCGGCGGGCATCGCGTCCCGGGCGTTCACGCACAGGTTCATCAGGATCTGCTCGATCTGGCTCGGATCGGCCTGGACCGTCCACAGGCCTCCGCCCGATTCGATGGCGAAGTCGATGTCCTCCCCGATCAGGCGGCGGAGCATTTTCCCCAGGTTTTCCACGACGTCATCCATCCGGAGCAGTTTCGGCTTCAGGACCTGCCGGCGGCTGAAGGCGAGGAGCTGGTGCGTCAGGGCGGCGGCGCGTTCGCCCGCCTTGTGGATCTCCTCGATCTCTTTCAGCGCGGGGTTCCGGTCGTCGGTCCGGAGCAGGAGGAGTTCGCTGTACCCGGTGATCACCGAGAGAAGGTTGTTGAAGTCGTGGGCGACGCCCCCCGCCAGCTTGCCGACGGCTTCCATCTTCATGGATTGGCGGAGCTGCTCCTCGCTGCGGTGCAGGGCGTCCTCCGCCTTCTTGGAGTCGGTGGCGTCCGCCATGATCGCCACCATGGAGGAAACCTTCCCCTGCGGGTCGAGCAGGGGCGCGCCCGAGAAGGCGAGGATGCGTTCCGATCCGTCGCGGGCCCGGCTGCAGATCTCCGTGTTGGAGAATTTCTCCCCGAGCAGGACGAGGTTGCACGTCGCCCGCAGCTCCTGGTTCCCGTCGGAGGAGAGGAGCGGATTCGGGCGGCCGATCGTCTCGGATTCCTTCCATCCGAACATGCGGACGGCCGCGGGATTCCAGACGCTCACGGTTCCGGAAGCGTCGCTCACGACCACCGCCAGGGGAGCGGCCTCGATCAGGGCGTGCAGGGTGCCGCTGGTCTCGTGGAACGCCTTCTCGGCGCGCGTCCGCTCGGCGAGGTGGTTCTTGATGGTGTCCAGCATGACGTCGTTCGCGCGCACCAGCGTGGAGATCTCGTTCTCCCGCGGAACGGCGTCGAAATCCGCCCCGGAATATTCCCGGATGGTCTGGAGCGCCTTTCCGTACAGGTGGTTCAAGGGCCAGGCGATCAGGAAGGCGAGGCCGGCCCCGATCAGCGCGATGCCGGTCAGGATGACCAGCCCCCATTGGGTCATCCGGGTCCGGTTCTTCGCCAGGAGCTCCCGGATGACGCCGATGTCGGACTCGATCAGGAGGCAATAGTCTTCATCGACGATCTTCAGAGGAACATAGGTATAAGAACGGTAGGCGTTTCTATCGATATGGAAGAGGGGTTTCCGCTGCGCGAGGGAGGCCTGCGCCAGGCGGGGATCGAATGCTTTGGAGGGGGAGATATCATAAGATCGCGCGATCACCTTTTCGGACGTCGCGAAGAATACCTGGTTGCCCGTTTCCCGGGCGATCTTTCCCGCGAAGGCGTCGTCGATCCGGGTTCCGAGGATCAGCATGCCCCCCGGCTTGTCTTTCCCGAAGACATAGACCGGGGCGATGGCGACGATTCCGGTGCCTTCCGTGCCGGACATCGTCGTGATGACCTGTTCCCCCTTCAGCGCCCGCCGGAAGACGTGCATCTCCGCCAGTTTTCCCGGATCCGCACCATTTTCCTTCCCCGCGCGGTACAGGATCTTCCCTTTGGGGTCGGTGATGGCGAAGAGCGACAGGTTCATCTTGGGGTAAAGCTGGTTCATCGCCAGTTTCAGCGGCTTGACGTCTCCCTGCGTTCCGGCGTGGTGGAACAGTCCGTACACGATATCCGTGTCGTTTTTCAGGATCTTCGCCAGCCCCGAAATCCTGTTGATTTCCTGGGAGACCAGCGACTCGATCATCCGGTGCATGTCCTGGGCCTTGTGGCGCTCTCTCTCCTCGAAGACGGTGTGGAAGACGGATTTGTTGATCTGGTACCCGGCGAGAAGGATGCCGGCGCCGATGAAAAGGAGGAGCAGGACGATGGGCAGGAAGATGCTTTTGCGGACGCGGAACCCCCGGAGTTTTTCCCGGACGCCCTCGATGGTTTTCGTAATGGGAATCACGCTGTTTTTATCGGCGCCTAACGCCTTAACCTTAAAACTATTTTCCGGGCAGGGTCTATAATGTCCCGGTGGGAGGGGGGCTTCCGCCATGCCGCATGTCGTCTCGAACGGTTTCCGAACGTATTTCGAAGCGCGCGGGGCCGGTTTTCCATTGCTCCTGATCAACGGGCTGGGGAGCGACCACCTGGAGTGGCTGTTCCAGGTTCCGGCGTTCGAGCCGCACTTCCAGGTGGTGGTTTTCGACAACTTCGGCACGGGAAAGAGCGATGTTCCGCCGGGGCCCTATACCACCGCGCGGATGGCCGACGATGCCGTCGCCCTGCTGGAGGCCCTGGGGATCCGGCGAGCTCACGTGCTGGGCGTGTCTCTGGGGGGGATGATCGCGCAAGAGGTGGCGCTGCGCCACCCGGGCCGGGTGGACCGCCTGGTCCTGGCGTGCACCGCTCCGGGGGGATCGCTTTCCATCCGTCCCTCGGGGGAGGCGATGGCGGCGTTCCGGGACGCTGGCAAGGGGAACCCGGAAGCCGAGATGCGGCGGATGATGCCCTATCTGTATTCGGATGCGTATATCTCGGAACGGCCAGAGGAAATAGATAATTTCATCCGGAGGAGGCTGGAAAACCGGACCGCCCCGGAAGGATATGTTGCCCAGCTGTCCGCCGCCGTGACCCACGATGCGGCCGATCGGCTCGGCCGGATCGGGGCCAGGACGCTTGTCATCACCGGGGACGCCGATCGGTTAGTGCCGCCGGAAAACTCCGTCCGGATCGCGGAGCGGATCCCCGGCGCGACGCTGGTCGTGCTTCCCGGCGCCCCGCACCGCCTGTTCGCGGAGAACGCCGACGCCTTCAACCGCGAGGTGCTGGCTTTTCTGAAAGCGTAAACCGAAAAACCGAACCACAAAACCCCACAAAACCGGGACGTTCATGAGTTCTTCCGCAAATTGGGGACAGAGATACGACTGTCCCGGTTCTGCCTTACATGGCGCTGGCGTCGCGAAGGTCTCTTTCGAACCGGGCGGCGTTGAAGCCGTCCCCGGAGACGATCGTTCCCTCCACGTCGATGGTCGGGACCTTCCGCATGCCGTCGTTGAGCTTCATCACGATCCCGGCCGCCTCCGGGTCCTGCTCGATGTCGATTTCCTCGAACGCGATCCCTCGCTCGCCGAGGAATTTCTTCGCGGCCTTGCAGTCCCTGCACCACGGGGTGGTGTACATGACGATCTTTTTCATTTCACCTCTCCGTAAGTAATCGGGGACGTTGATGAGTTCGGCGGCAGTCCGGGGCGGCATCTCTGTCCCTAAACTGCTGCTGAACTCATCAACGTCCCCGTTTTGCGGTTTTACTTCTCCGGCTGCGGAAGGGGAGACCGTTTCCGCCGTTCCCCGACGGGCAGGATCGCCTCCCGGTGGAAATTCACGATGTACTCCACCGCTTCCTCGGCGTCGTCCGTGAGGTGGAACGTGTTCATGTCGTCCGGGGAGATCATTCCTTCGCCCACCATCGAGCGCTCCATCCAGCGGAGCAGCCCCTTCCAATATTTCCTTCCCATTAAAACGACCGGGAACCGGCGGGTCTTCCCGGTCTGGATGAGCGTGAGGGCCTCGAAGAATTCGTCCAGCGTGCCGAACCCGCCCGGCATGATGACGTACCCCACGGCGTACTTGACGAACATCACCTTGCGGACGAAGAAATGCCGGAAAGTGAGCGAGACGTCCTGGTAGCGGTTCGGCTTCTGTTCCTTGGGCAAGCTGGATGTTCAGGCCGATGGAAACCCCCTTGGCGTCCCGCGCGCCCCGGTTGGCCGCCTCCATGATGCCCGGCCCCCCGCCGGAGATGACCGCGAACCCCCGCTTCGCGAGCCCCTCCGCCACCTTCATCGTGCACTTGTACGACCAGTCGTTTTTCGCGGTGCGCGCGCTTCCGAAGATGGAGATGGCCGGACCGATGTCCTTCAACTCCTCGAATCCTTCCACGAACTCGCTCATGATGCGGAACACCCGCCAGGTTTCGCCTCCGGCCAGTTCCTCCATCGATCCTCCTATTCTCCGATGATTTTCACCAGGACCCGTTTGCGCCGCCGCCCGTCGAACTCCCCGTAGAAGATCTTCTCCCAGGTCCCGAGGTCGAGGCGTCCGTCCGTCACCGCCACCACGACCTCGCGCCCCATCACCTGGCGTTTGAGGTGGGCGTCCCCGTTGTCCTCGCCGGTCCGATTGTGCAGGTACAGGGAAATGGGCTCATGGGGGGCCAGCTGCTCCAGCCATTTCGCGTAGTCCTGGTGCAGCCCGCGCTCGTCGTCGTTGATGAACACCGAGGCGGTGATGTGCATCGCGTTCACAAGGCACAGCCCTTCCCGGATGCCGCTTTCCCTCAGGCATTCCTCAACGTCTTTCGTGATATGGACGAACTCCATCCGGTGATGCAGGTTGAACCAGAGTTCCTTCCGGTAGCATTTCATGAGGGCCCCCTTGGCACGGACCAGTATACGACGGGAATCATCGTCAGATAACGGTTTACGATGATCCTTTCGCGCGGTATCATTTTCCGACAGATACGTTCCGGCCGAGGGTATATCCCGTTCGCCGATCTCTAGCAATCCGATAGGGGGAATCTTTTGAAAGGTCGCGTACTTGTCATCGACGACGAAGCCGAGATCCGGCGGAACCTCACGTTCGGTCTCACCCAGGAGGGCTACGGCGTCATGGCCTGCCCGGACGGCATCTCCGCGATCCACGAGCTGAACGCCGCTCGCGGGAAAGGCGTCGCGTACGACTTCCTCGTGACCGACATCTTCATGCCGGACATCGACGGCCTCAAGATCCTCAAGGTGATCAAGATCCAGTATCCCGATCTCCCCGTGCTCGTGATCACGGGGTTCGGCGACGAGGCGCTCAAGCTCACCGCCCTCTCGGAATACAACACCGCCTACCTCGACAAGCCGTTCGAGATTCCCGACCTCGTCAAGGCGCTCGAGGATCTCTCCCCCGGCTCGACCGCGGAAGGAGGGGGCGGGCGAACGGGCCGCGGCCCCCGAGATGCGGGAATCGGTGACGGCCTACCTGACGATCCGGATCACCGACCCGGCGCGGAGCATGGACATCTTCAAGAAACTCCACGGGATGGACGGGGTGCAGCGCTGCGAGGCGGTCCGGGGGGATTTCGACATCATCATCGTCGCCCAGGCGGGTTCGCAGGAGGAGATCGGGAAGCTGAAGGAGGGGATCGGCTCGATGGACGGCGTCCAGGTCGTCTCCGCCTCCGGCGTCGAGCGGCCGAAGCTCGACCGGGACGTGGACGAGTTCGTGGGCATCTATTCCCAGGCGGTCAAGGCGCGGGGCGTCGAGAGCTCGAACAAGCAGCCCGGCAGGACGAGCTACATCATCGTCGACATCGACAAGAACGCGATCCAGCAGATCTTCACGACCGTCTTCTTCATCGACGAAGTCGTCTTCTGCGACGTCATCGAGAACGGCACGAAGCTCGTGGGAATGGTCACGGGGCAGGGGGCCGTCGGCACCACGCCGCGGGTCATCGAGAAGCTGGGCCAGATCGACGGAGTGCTGCGCGTCCGCGAGGCGGCGGTGATCCGGCTCGTCGAGGACTGATCCCGGGGCGATCCGCTGAAATTTCGAATATAGGGCGTAATGGTTCGGCGCGGCGGCCGGCGAACCGGCCGACATGCGCGGGGGGGTGATCACAACGGCGGCACGGGAAGAGAATTTCAATTACAGGCTGTGGCGGTACGACGGCGCGCCCGGAGAGCTGATCCCGCTGCTCCAGTCGGCCCAGGACCACTTCGGGTACATCCCCCGGAGGGCGATCGCCTACATCGCGGGGGTGACCGGCGTCCCGGAATCCGAGGTGTACGGGGTCATCACGTTCTACAGCCAGTTCCGGCTCCAGCCGATGGGCAAGTACGTGATCAAGGCGTGCGACGGGACGGCGTGCCACGTCCAGAACTCGAGGATGATCATCGACACGATCGAGGACGAGCTCGGGGTCGAGGTGGGCGGGCACGACCGAGGACGGCCTCTTCACGCTGAGCACGGTGGCCTGCATCGGCTGCTGTTCCCTGGCGCCGGTGATCATGATCAACGACGATACCCACGGCCTGCTGACGCCGCAGTCGGTGCGCAAGCTCCTGCGCGAGTACCGGCGCCGCGAGCGGGCCGCGGTGGCGCAGGACGCGCCGGCCGTCGGCCGGGCCGAGGCGAAGTAGGGCATGGCGATGAAAAAAGTCATCGTGGGAATGAGCACCTGCGGCCTGTCCGCCGGATCCCAGAAGACGTACGACCGGTTCGGCGAGCTCCTCGCGGGGGAGCCCGGCGCGTTCGAGCTTGCCGCCACGGGATGCATCGGCATGTGCTACCGGGAGCCGCTCGTCGAGGTCCGGGACGGATCGAGCCGCGTCGTCTACGGCGGCGTGACGCCGGAGCTCGCGGAGCGGATCTACCGGGAGGACATCCGCGGGGGCGGCGTGCTCGAGGAGCACGTCGCGCTTCGTCTCGAGCCGGGCGGAGCGTCCGGCGGCTCCGAGGCCCCGCGCCAGGGGCCCCAGGTGCGCATCGTGCTCCGCAACTGCGGCTTCATCGATCCCGAGTCGATCGCCGAGTACGAGGGCGCCGGCGGGTACAAGGCGCTCCGCAAGGCGCTCTTCGAGATGACGCCCGACGAGATCGTCAAGGAGGTCAAGGACTCGGGCTTGCGGGGCCGCGGCGGCGCCGGATTCCCCACGGGCCTCAAGTGGTCGTTCGCCGCCGCGCAGAAGGACCCGGTCAAGTACGTCGTCTGCAACGCGGACGAGGGGGACCCGGGCGCCTTCATGGACCGCTCGGTGCTCGAGGGCGACCCGCATTCGGTCATCGAGGGGATGATCATCGCGCGCGAAGGCGATCGGCGCGCACTAGGGGTACATCTACTGCCGCGCCGAGTACCCGCTGGCGATCAAGCGCCTGACGATCGCGCTGGAGGCGGCGCGGGAGAAGGGCTTCCTCGGGAAGGACATCCTCGGCTCGGGATTCGATTTCGACGTCAAGATCAAGCAGGGCGCGGGCGCCTTCGTCTGCGGCGAGGAGACGGCGCTCTTCGCAGTCGATCGAGGGCAAGCGCGGGATGCCGCGCATCCGGCCGCCGTTCCCCGCCGAGAAGGGGCTGTGGCAGAAGCCGACGAACAACAACAACGTCGAGACCTACGCCAACGTCCCCTGGATCCTCTCGAACGGCGCCGCGGCTTACGCGGCCTACGGCACCGAGAAGAGCCGCGGGCACGAAGGTCTTCGCGCTCGCCGGCAAGGTCGCCTGCGGCGGGCTCGCCGAGGTCCCGATGGGTCTCCACCATCAACGACCTGGTCTTCAAGATCGGCGGCGGCATCAAGGACGGCCGCGCGTTCAAGGCCGTGCAGATGGGCGGGCCGTCGGGCGGCTGCATCCCGGCCTCCCTCGGCCACACGCCGGTCGATTTCGAGTCGCATCCCCGCGACCGGGCGCCATCATGGGCTCGGGCGGCATGGTCGTCATGGACGACACAGACGTGCATGGTCGAGATGGCCCGCTTCTTCCTCGATTTCACCCAGAACGAGTCGTGCGGCAAATGCACCTTCTGCCGCATCGGGACGCTCCGGATGCTCGAGATCCTCACGAGGATCACCCAGGGGGAAGGCGTCCCCGGGGACGTCGACAAGCTCAAGGCGCTGGCGGTCCGGATCAAGGAGGCGAGCCTCTGCGGGCTCGGCCAGACCGCGCCGAACCCGGTGCTGACGACGCTCAAGTACTTCCCCGAGGAATACGAGGCGCACATCAAGGATAAGCGCTGCCCCGCGGCGAGCTGCTCCGCGCTCGTCGATTTCTGCATCGACCCCGCGAAGTGCACCGGCTGCACGCTCTGCGCGAAGAGCTGCCCGGTCGACGCGATCGCCGGGGAGCGCAAGGCGGCCCACGCGATCGACACGGCGAAATGCGTGAAGTGCGGCAAGTGCATCACGGTCTGCACCTTCGGCGCCGTATACAAGAGGTAAGGGAACGCATCGATGGATAAAGTGAAAATCACGATCGACGGGCGCGAAATCGAGGCCGCGCCGGATGCAGACGATCCTCGAGGCGGTCCGCGAGCACGAGCTCGGCGCGATCCCGACCCTCTGCCACTCGCCGGAGCTCGAACCGTACGCCTCCTGCTTCCTGTGCGTCGTCGAGGTCAAGGGGCGGCCGAACCTCGTGCCCGCCTGCGCGACGCGGGTGGCGCCGGGGATGGAGGTGACGACGCGCAACGACCGCATCGTCGAGTCGAGGAAGACGGCGCTCGAGCTGCTCCTCTCGAACCACTACGCCGACTGCGTCTCCCCCTGCCTCGAGGGCTGCCCGGCGGCACGTCGACATCCAGGGGTACATCGCCCTCGTCCGCGATGGGGCTCTACCGCGAGGCGGTCGACCTCATCCGCGAGGCGAACCCGCTTCCGGCGGTCTGCGGGCGCGTCTGCGTCCGCAAGTGCGAAGTGGTCTGCCGGCGGACCGACATCGACCAGCCGGTCGGGATCAACTGCGATCAAGCGGTTCGTCACCGACCAGCCGGGGGCCTACGACGGCGCGCCCGCCTGCGACCCGCCCACGGGCAAGAAGGTCGCGATCGTGGGGGCCGGGCCCGCGGGACTCACCGCGGCGTGGTTCCTCGGGCGCAAGGGGCACAAGCCGGTCATCTACGAGGCCAAGACGCGCCCGGGCGGCATGCTCCGCTACGGCATCCCCGCGTACCGCCTGCCCGACGACGTCATCGACCGGGAGGTCGAATACATCTGCCGCGCGGGCGCCGAGATCCGGTACGGCACCCGCGTCGGGCAAGGACATCTCGCTCGACGAGCTCATGAAGGGGCACGACGCCGTGTTCCTCGGCCCCGGCGCCTGGGCGGGCAACCCGATGAAGCGTCCGAGGGCGAGTTCGAGCACCGAGGGCGTCGTCCAGGGCGCCGAGTTCCTCCCCGAGCTGAGGGAGCGCCCGGCCCCGATCCGGGGCACGGTCGTCGTCGTGGGCGGCGGCAACACGGCCATGGACGTCGCCCGGACCACGTGGCGGCTCGGCGCGGACAAGGTCATCATCCTGTACCGGCGCACGAAGGACGAGATGCCCGCCGACCAGATGGAGATCGAGGACTGCCTCGCCGAGGGCGATCGAGATCATGGAGCTCGCCGCCCCCGTCGGCATCGTCGAGGAAGGCGGGAAGCTGAAGGCGCTCCGGTGCATCCGGATGAAGCTCGGCGAGCCGGACGCATCGGGCCGCCGCCGCCCGATCCCGCTCGAGGGCTCCGAGTTCGACCTCCCCTGCCAGATGGCGGTCTCCGCGATCGGGCAGTCGACCGCTGCTCGTACGGGCTCACCGACGCCGCGGGACGGCCAGGTCGGCCTCACGAAGTGGAACACCTTCGTCATCGACCCGGAGAGCCTGTCGACGAACGTCCGGGGCGTCTTCGCCGGCGGCGACGCGGCGGACGACGGGCCGACGGTCGTCATCGACGCGATCGCGGACGGCCAGAGGGCCGCGCGGTCGATCGACGCGTTCCTCGCGGACGCGTCTTCCGCCCCGCGCCCCTTCGTCGTGAAGAAGGAGTTCTGGGCGAAGCCGGGCGAGGCCGAGCTCGGCGACGTCAAGGAGAGCCCCCGCCACGAGGTGCACCAGATCGACGTCGAGCAAAGGCGCGGCAGCTTCGACGAGGTCGCGACCGGTTTCGAGTTCGAGGACAACGTCCACGAGTGCGACCGGTGCCTCTCCTGCGGGTGCGTCCGCTTCGACGACTGCGCCCTCCGCATCTACGCCGAGCAGTACGGCGTCGACATGGACCGCTTCAAGGGGCACGCCCGGAAGCACAAGGTCGACGACCGGCACCCGTACGTCGTCTACGACCCGAACAAGTGCATCCTCTGCGCGCGCTGCATCCGTACGTGCGCGCGGGTGCTCCCCGTCGCGGCGCTCGGGCTCGTGGGCCGGGGTTTCCGCACCGAGATGCGGCCGGCGATGAACGACCCGCTCGTCGAGACGAGCTGCGTGAGCTGCGGGAACTGCGTCGACGCCTGCCCGACGGGCGCGCTCACGGTGAAGTACCCGTTCCCCGGGCGGGCGCGGCTCGACACGGACGACGCATCCACGCACTGCGCGTTCTGCTCGCTCGCCTGCGCGCTCACGGTGAAGACGGTTCGGCGCGGGGCGCTACTTACATAGGCTCCTCCGGCGTGCCGGGGGACTACCTGTGCCGCTTCGGACGCTTCGGGCACGAGCTCTTCGTCAAGCGCCGCCGCATCGTCTCCCCGAAGATCCGCCGCGGCAGCGGCATCCATGCGGGCGACCTCGCCGAGGCGTGGAAGTTCGCCGCCGCCGGCCTCAAGGGCGTCGCCGCCAAGCACGGCGCGGATAAGGTCGGCGTTTTCGTTTCGCCCGAGCTGACGAACGAGGAGCTCTACCTGGCCGCCAGGATCGCCCGCGAGGGGCTCGGGACGAACAACGTCGCGTCCCTCTCCATCCTGGGCTCCGGCGCCGGGGCGGGCGTGCTCGACGAGTCGCTCGGCTTCACGGCTTCCACCGCGGACCGGTCGGTCATCGACGGCGCCGACCTGATCATCTGCAACAACACGTCGATGGAGTCCGACCACCTTGTTCTCGCGGTGCGGGTCATCCAGGCCGTGCGGGCGGGCGCGAAGCTCATCGTGAGCAACTCCACGCTCGATCCGGCCGACCAGGCGCTTTCGACGGTCGCCATGGACCCGATGCGCGGACGCGCGGCCGTCCTGTGGAACGGCATCCAGCAGCTCCTGATCGACGGGGGGGTCTTCGACCCCGCAGAGATCGGGAAGATCGCGGGCGGAAAGCTTTTCCTCGAAGGCAGGGATTTCGGTATCGACACGGTCGCTGCCCTCACGGGCGTGGATGCCGCCGCGATCCGGTCGGCCGCCGGACTCGTCGGGCAGGCGAAACGCGTCGTCATCGTCCACAGCCCCGACCGCGTGCAGGACCAGGCGGAAGGCGACCTGCGGACGCTCGGGAACCTGGTCGTGCTTCTCCGCGCGGCGGGCGTCACGGCGGACCTTCTTCTCCCCCGCATGCACGCGAACAGCGCGGCGCTCGAGGTCGTCGGGGCCGATCCCGCGTTCGGGCCGGGACGCGTCCCGGGTCCCGGGGCGGCCGCGGGGGCCCGGAGCCGCGAGGAGCTGCGCGCGCTTCTCGAAAGCGGCGAGATCAAGGGGGCGCTCGTCGTCGGCGAGGACCCGCTCGCGTGGGATCCGACGGGCTCCTGGTTCCGGAACGTCGAGTTCCTCGCCGCGATGGACTGGACCGACACCGAGACGACGCGCGGCGCCGACGTCGTTCTCCCCGGCTCGACGTACCTCGAGACGGCCGGCACCCGGTGCGGCTTCGAGGGATCGCTCGCCGCCTATTCCCGGGCCGTGGAGCCGCCGGCGGGGGTTTCCGGGGACGAAGTGCTGAAAGGGCTCGCCCGCGAGTTCGGCCTCGCGGTCCAGGGCGACACGGCCGCCGCGGTCGATTCCGTCGCCAGGGAGAAGCTGGGGGACCTCGTCCGCTTCTACTGGAACACGGGGGAGGAGCGCATCCCCACCGGGAAGATGCGCCTCGTGCCGACGGGCGCGGGCGTCCGGACCGGCTCGATCCAGCCCCCGCTCACGCACGGGGAGAAGTACAGGCGCGAGATCCGCGAGGTCGGCACCGGGCGGTTCCGGGTTCGAAGCTAGCCCGCATTTCTCACCAGCGTCCGTAGCGAGGCGGTGGAGACGGACGTGGCTACAAGGCGTCGCGACCGAGGGCCCCGGAGGCGCACTTGACAGTGCGTCGAGGAGCCCGACTGAGCGCAACGCAGTAGACATGCCCGTATCCGCCGCCGCAGTAGGAGGCTGGTGAGAAATGCGGGCTAACTTTGCCGCCGGGCCAGGGAGCTCGGAATGATCAGGCTCGAGAACCTCTACTCCTTCATGGAGAGCAGCTTCGACTACCTCCTGGTGGTCGACGGCGGGGAGCGCGTCGTCCACGCGAGCCGGCTGCTCGTCCGCGACAGCCTTCCCGGGGCGGGGTCGCCCCCGGGAAAAAGCCTCCAGGACATCCTTGCCCCCTTGTCGCTGGCCACCTTCCGGTCGGCGATGACGCAGGCGCGCGCGGGGAACCGGGCGACCGCCGTCCTGACGAAGCCCGGGGAGGCCGCCGCGTCGATCCACCTCCAGGCGGGCTGCGGCAAGACCGACGACGGCGAGGTGTTCCTCTTCTTCGGCAACAGGCTGAAGACCTTCAGCGAAGCCCAGGACTGGGAAAAGAACGAACGGATCAAGGAACTTTCCTGCCTTTACGACGTCGCCGAGTGGATCGAGGAGTCGGGCTCGATCGAGGAGTTCTTCGCCGGCCTCTCGCGGATCATCTCCGTCGCCATGCTGTACCCCGAGGAGGCGATCGTCCATTCGTCCTACGAGGGGGTCGCGTACGGCCAGGAGCCGGTCTCGTCGAACTGCATTTCGGTGCGCATCGTCGTCGGCGGGCGGGACCGGGGGGAGATCCGCGTCGGCTACCACGACGCGGAGCGCCGGCTGCTCAACGAGGAGCAGCGCATGCTCGACGAGATCGGGCGCATGCTGAGCCTCACCCTCGAACGCAAGGAGTTCCAGCGGGAGATCGCCCGGCGCACGGAGGAGCTCGACGAGCAGAAGCGGAAGCTCGCGCTCGTCGACTCCTACATCGAATCGGTCAAGGGCGGCTGGGAAGGGTCCAAGGCGACGCTCGAGGCGATGTTCCAGGCGATCCCCGACGAGGTCGTCCTCATCGACAACCACCGCAAGGTCATCATGACGAACCGCGCGGACATCGCCCCGGGCACCTACTGCCACGAGAGTTTCTTCGGGCGCGAGACCCCGTGCGAGGATTGCCGCCTCGCCCGCATCCTCCACGAAAAGACCCCCGTCACGGTCACGATGAAGCGCGACGACCGGTACCTCCAGGTCCAGGCGATCCCGATCTATAACCGGAAGCAGAAGGTGGACGGGATCATGGAGTTCTACCGCGACGTCACGCTCGAAAAGACGTACGAGCAGCAGCTCCAGCAGGCCGACAAGCTCGCCTCCCTCGGGCAGCTCGTGAGCGGCATCGGGCACGAGATCAACAACCCGAACCAGTTCATCCGCGGGAACATCAAGATCGTGAAACAGTCGCTCGAGGACCTCCTGCCGATCGTCGAGGGATATGCCGCATCGCACGCCGGCCTCAAGGTCGCGAAGCTCGACTACGATTTCTGGCGGCGGCACATCATGACCCTCGTCGACGACATGGACCATGGGTCGCAGCGCATCAAGGAGATCGTCGAGGGGCTGCGGACGTTCGCCCGCAAGGACGAGGGGCTCCTCGTCGACACGATCGACGTCAACACGCTGATCGGCGCGAGCGCCCGGCTCGTGCAGAACGAGGTCCACAAGCACGCGGACATCAAACTCGATCTCGCCGGAGGGCTCCCCGCGTTCACGGGGAACGCCCAGAAGATCGAGCAGGTCCTCGTCAACCTCCTCGTCAACGCGGGCCAGGCGATGCAGGACGACGTGCGCGGCCTCATCGCCGTCCGGACGCGCCTGGAGGACCCGGTCATCCGCATCGACATCGAGGACAACGGCACCGGGATGAACGAGAAGACGCAGAAGCAGATCTTCGATCCCTTCTTCACGACGAAGCGGGCGAAGGGAGGCACGGGGCTCGGCCTCGCGATCGTCTACCGCATCCTCGAGGAGCACGGCGGCAACATCTCGGTCAAGAGCCGGCCGGGCGAGGGGACGACGTTCACGATCCGGATCCCCGCCAAGCGGCCGCGGCGAAGGCGCGGGGATGAAAAGGGTCCTCATCGTCGACGACGACGTCGCCGTCACCAATTACTTCATGGTCTTCCTCGTCCAGACGGGGCTGTACGAGCCCGTCGTCGCGAACGACTCGCGCGAGGTCGAGGGGCTGCTCGGGAGCCGGGCGTTCGAGGCCGTCCTGCTCGACATGGACATGCCGGACGTGAGCGGCATGGACATCCTGCGCTCCATGCGCGTGAAGGGGAACGACACGCCCGTCATCGTCGTCACCGGGGTGAGCGACGTCGATCTCGCCGTGCGCGCGATGAAGCTGGGCGCCTTCGACTACCTCACCAAGCCCGTCGACGAGCAGCACCTGCTGCAGGTCCTCGAGAGCGCGATCGAGCACCGGGACGCTGCACCGGACGATCGAAGAGCTGCCGAAGAAGCTGACGCGGCAGGGGCTGGCGCACCAGGACGCCTTCCACCCGCTCCCGACCCGGTACGACGGGATGATCCGGCTCTTCCACCAGGCGGAGACGGCTCGCCGCGAGCGACGTGAGCATCTTCATCTGGGGGGAGGGCGGCACCGGCAAGGAGTCGATCGCCCGCGCCATCCACCAGGCGAGCCCCCGCAGCGCCGGGCCGTTCGCCGCCGTCGAGGCGGACAGCCAGGACCCCGAGCGGTTCCCGGCGTTCTTCTTCGGGCAGGCGAGGGACCGGGGCGGCGTGCGGGAGGAGACGCCGGGGCTCATCGAGCAGGCGGAGCGGGGGACGATCTTCCTCGACAACATCGAGATGCTGACGATGCCGATGCAGGTGAAGCTGAAGCGCCTCATCCAGAGGGGCGAATACTACCGGGAGAACTCGACGAGCGTCCGGAAGGCGGACGTGCGGATGATCGTCGCCTCGAAGCACGACCTCACCCGCTCCCACCACAAGGAGAACTTCTCCCGCGACCTCCTGTACCACCTCATGATCAACTCGATCCGGATCCCGCCGCTCCGCGAGCGGTCCGGCGACATCCCCCTGCTGGCGGGGTTGTTCCTCGAGGAGGAGGCCGCGCGCGCCGGCAAGCGGATCTCCGGCTACTCCGCGGAGTGCATGGAGCTCCTCTGCCGGTACGACTACCCCGACAACGTCCAGGAGCTCATGACGATCGTCGCGGGCGCGGTCGCGAAGGAGGACACGGAGACGATCACCGTCGGGTCGCTGCCTTCCTACATCAGAGAGCGGGCCTAGCGTCCCGAGAGAGCGGGCTCTAGCGTTTCGCCAGCGCCCGGAAGAACCGGGACTGCACCTGCTCCGACAGCAGCGCCTTCTTCACCGGGGGCAGCCCGACGATGATGCGCGTCACCGCCCGCAGGACCGCGTGGTCGATGCGGTCGAAGTCGTCGAAGAGGAAGTTCTGGAACTTCCCCCGCTCGATCGCCTGGATCACCGCCCGCTGCCACGAGGTTTCAGGGACCAGGATCCGTTCCTTCCGGGACGCCATCGAGAGCGCGCCGCGGGCGCAGGCCGGCTTGCACACGCCGCAGCCGAGGCACGCCTCGGCGTTCAGGACGGCCTTTTTCCCCTTCCCTTCCCCCTCGACCCGGATGGCGGAGATGGGGCATTTCTTCGCGCACAGCCCGCACCCGTTGCACTTCGCCGGATCGAACGCCGCCTCGAAGGGGGAGGTGACGACGGCGTCGAACATCTTGAACCGGTTGATGGCCGAGAGCATCGCGCAGCAGCAGCCGCAGCAGTGGCAGACGTACGCGGGGCGCTTCTGCACGTTGTCGCCGATGTGGACCAGCCCCTCCGACCTCGTCCGCGCGAAGATGTCGAGGCACTCCTCCCGGGAGATCCGGCGCCCAAGCCCATGGCGGACGACGTAGTCGGCCGCGGCGTTCAGCGTCGTGCATACGTCCATCGGTTTCCCGCACGCCTTCCCCTCGTGCTCCATGACGTGGCGGCAGTAGCAGAGCGACACCGCCCACGACTTGGCCTTCCGGACGACATCCGCGGCCCGCTCGTAATCGAGGATCTGCGTGAGGTCGGCCGGGTCCACCTGGTCCTCGTGCACCAGCGTGCGCCCGAACTGGGTCTTGCCCGCGAAAACGGCCCGTGCGAAATCGGGCTCGTCGTGGGCGTAGGCCACCATGTGGCGGGCGATCTCCTTCTGCGGGATGTCGCCGCGCGCCCGCATGAAGGCGAACTCGAAGAAGCCCAGGACGGTGGGTGAGAGGATGTAGGAGAACTTCCCGTTGTGCTCGAAGTCCAGCACGAGCCCCTTGTCCGCCATCCGGTTGAGGATGTGGCGCAGCTCCGCCGGCGGTTTCCCCGTCCGCCGGGCGATTCCCTCGATGTCGGTGGGCCGGATCGGCATCCGGGCCCCGATCTCCGCTTCCTCGGGGGTGTAGAGCCCCTTCAGGATCTCCTGGAGCGCTTCGGCGGGGGGGGCGCCGATGGGGAACCGGTCCAGCCGTTCCTGGAGCCGGCCGTAGACGTTTTTCCCGTTCCGCAGGTGTCCCATCACGACAAGGATACCAGATGTCCCGTTGAACGGCACGGGGGGTTGGGGTACAGTCTCTGGAACAGGCGGCGCAGGCATTCGGAACGCACATCAGGGCGCCGCGGAAGGGAGGCCCCATGTCCGGTCCGGACTTCTCCGAGATCTTCCGCCGGTATAAGGAGGCTCTCGGGCAGGCGCAGCAATCGGATGGAAAGAACATCCCCGGAGGTGGAAAGATGTCGTCCAAATTCGGTTTCCTGGGGTTCGCGATCCCCGCGCTCCTCCTCGTCATCCTCCTGTCCTCCTCCGTCGTGATCGTGGGGCCGGGCCAGCGAGGCGTCCTCCTGAACTTCGGCGCCGTCTCGCCCAACGTGTGGGACGAGGGGCTCCACTTCAAGGTCCCGGTCTATCAGAACGTCGTGCGGATGGACGTGCGGGTCCAGAAGGAGGTCACCGAGGCATCCTCGGCCTCCAAGGACCTCCAGGACACCCACTCCACGATCGCCGTGAACTTCAACATCATTCCCGACAAGGCCGGCTGGGTGTTCCAGCACATCGGGATGGGGTACAAGGAGCGTGTGATCGACCCGGTGACGCAGGAGGTGGTGAAGGCGGTCACGGCGAAGTTCACCGCGGTCGAGCTGATCACGAACCGGGAAAAGGTCCGCACGGAGATCAAGGAGGTTCTGAAGGCGCGCATGCTCGACTACAACATCGCCGTGGTGGACGTCTCCATCGTGAACTTCAAGTTCAGCGCCCAGTTCACCCAGGCGATCGAGAACAAGCAGACCGCCGAGCAGATGGCCTTGAAGGCGAGCCGGGACCTGGACCGGATCAAGATCGAGGCGCAGCAGAAGATCGCCGCGGCGCAGGCGGAGGCCGAATCGCTGCGGCTGCAGCGGCAGAACATCACCCCGGACCTGGTGGAGCTGCGGCGCATCGAGGCGATGCAGGAGGCGATCCGGAAGTGGAACGGCGTGATGCCCAGCGTGACGGGCGGCGCCCTGCCGTTCATCGACGCCAAGGCATACGGGAGCAAATAGCTCCCTGAAAACCCGGGGTGCGGCAGGTTTCAGATCGCCTGCGCGATCCGCTCCGCCGCCAGCTTCGACTCCCGGACGCAGTCGTTGAGCGCGATGCCGCGGTAGGCGTTGCTGTTCAGGTAGAGGCCGGGAAGGGCCGCCAGCCGCGCGTCGATCCGCTCCAGCAGCTTCCCGTGGCCCACGAGGTACTGCGGGATCCCGCGGTCGTGGAAGAAGGTCCGCGCCAGCACCGGCTCGGCGGAGATCCCCATGATGCCCGACAGCTCCTTCCGGATGAGGGCCAGCAGCTGCTCCTCCGGGAGGGAAGCCAGCTCCGGGGCGCGGACGCCGCCCACCATGGCGCGGATGAGCGCCTTCCCCTCGGGCGCCCGGTTCGGGAACACGCTGGAGTCCCACAGCGCGCCGAGGATCTTCCGCTTCTCCGACCCGGGAATGAGGAAGCCGAACCCGTCCAGCGGGTTTCCCAGCGTCGCCGCGTCGTACCCCAGGGCGGCGACGGTGATCGGCGAGTAGGGGATCGAGGAGAGGGCGGCGACCAGCTCCTCGTCCAGGGGCGCAAGCATCCTCGCGGCGTCGTACGCGGGCGTGGCGAGCACCAGGACGTCCGTCTCGACCTCTTCCCGCGTGCCCTTTTCCGAGATGTGGAGGACGTAGGAGCCCCTGCGCCGCTCGACCCGGTCGACGGAAACGTTCATGTGGAGCCCGTCGGCCAGCAGGGAGGCCAGCGCGTCCGCCAGCGTCTGCGTGCCGTTGTCGAAGGACACGAGCACCCCGCCGGGCCCGGCCGACATTTGGGTTTTCACGCCCTCCTTCGCCCGCTCCCTCTTCAAGGCGAGCATCCCGCGGACCAGTCCGCCGTATTTGTTTTCCAGGTTGTAGATCAGCGGGAAACAGGAACGGAGCGACATCCTGTCGGGGTCGCCGGCGTAGATCCCGGTGACCATCGGGTCGATCAGCTTCTCCAGCGCTTCGGGGCCGAGGCGCCGCCTCGCGAAGTCCCCCAGCGATTCGTCGACGTTTTCCGGCGCCCTCGCGGCGAACGGCTCGCACATGATCCGCGCCCGGCCTTTCAGGGAGAGCAGCGACGACCGGAAGAAGGCGACCGGCGTCTCCGGCAGGCGCTGCAGCGTGCCGCCGGAAAGGATGAACCGCTTGCGGGCCTGGTCGGAGGAGCGGACGACGCGCCCCTCGATCCCCAGGTCCTTCACCAGTTCCATGCCGAACGGCTTGTTCGTCAGGAAGCCGTTCGGCCCCCATTCGAGGTTGAAGCCGTCCTGCCGGATCGTGCGCATCTTCCCGCCCGGGACGCCGTCGCTCTCGAAGATCAGGATCTCCGCGTCCTTCTTGGCGTCTCTCAAGCTCCGTACGAGGTAAAACGCCGTGCAGAGCCCCGAGAGGCCCGCGCCGACGATGACGATGCGAGGCATGTTATGCGCTTCCTTTCATGACGCTTCGGTGACGATGTCCTTCAGGGCGTCGATGAACGACGGCGAATCGTTCATCGCGGGCGCCCGAAGAAACGATTGTATACCCATTTCCCTCGCGTGCGCCGCGAGCCGGATGTCGAGCTCGTGGAGCGTCTCGATGTGGTCGGATACGAAGCTGACAGGGACAACGACCAGCTTCCGGACCCCTTCCCGGGCGAGCCGGGTCACCTCGTCCACCGTGTCGGGGGAAAGCCAGACGGCGCGCCCTGCGCGGCTCTGCCAGGAGAGGGCGTGGGGAAGGCCGGGGAACGACCGCATCACCGCCGCCACCGTCCGTTCCGTCTCGGCCCGGTACGGGTCGCCTCCGTCGACGAGACTTTGCGGGACGCCGTGGGCGCTGAAGAGGAGGAACGCGTCGTCCCGGCCGATCTCCCGGATCGCGGCGGAGACCGTTTCCGCCAGGGCGGCGACGTATTTCGGGTGGTCGGGATAGGAGCGGACCTCGGTCACCGGGAAGGAGCACCCCGCCCAACGGAGCCACCGCCGGAGCTCCTTCAGGCTGGATCCGGTCGTGGCGCCGCAGTATTGCGGGTAGAGGGGCAGGGCGATCGCCCTGGAGACGCCGTCCTCCTTCATGTCGAGCGCCGCGTGTTTCGACAGCGGGTGCCAGTACCGCATCGCCACGTAGACCTTGTAGTTCCCGCCCGACTCCCGGAGCGAATTCTCGAGGGAATGCCGCTGGGCTTCCGTGAGCGCCCCGATCGGCGAGCCGCCGCCGATCTCCTCGTAGTACCGGCGGACCTTCCGGGCGCGCAGCCCCGAGACGATCCAGGCGAAGAGCGGCTGGGTGACCGCCCCGGCGGGGAGCGGGATCAGCTCCCGGTCGGAGAAGAGCCGGAAGAGGAACGGCCGGACGGCGTTCATGGAATCGGGCCCCCCCATGTTGAGGAGGACCACGCCCGTCAACGGGGCGGACAAGGGTTTTATCAGCCTTTCCGGCCGATGCGATGCACCGCCTCGACCATGGCGATCGCGTGCTCGGGATTGGTGGGCGGCAGGATCCCGTGCCCGAGGTTGAAGATGTGGGAGGACGCCTTCTCTCCCCGGCGCAGCACCTCCCGGACGCACTCCTCGATCTTCTCCGGCGGGTGGAACAGCATCGTGGGGTCCATGTTCCCCTGCAGCGCCTTCTCGGGGCCCACGACCATCGCCGCCACGTCCAGCGGGATCCTCCAGTCCACGGCGACCACGTCGACCGGCAGCGTCTTGATGGAGGTGAGCAGCGTGGCGCAGTCGTTGGCGAAATGGATCACGGGGACGCCCTTGCGGTTCAGGCCCGCCACCACCTGGCGGGTGTACGGGAGGGCGTACTCCTCATAGTCCCCCGGCGTCAGGATCCCCGCCCAGGTGTCGAAGATCTGCACCGCCTGCGCTCCCGCCGCGATCTGCGC
This sequence comes from uncultured bacterium, assembly GCA_963741515.1. Taxonomy (GTDB): domain Bacteria; phylum Desulfobacterota; class Deferrimicrobia; order Deferrimicrobiales; family Deferrimicrobiaceae; genus UBA2219. Next base: position 779,178 of record CAVUIA010000002.1, on the reverse strand, counting down.
GTTCAGGTAGCCCGTCACGGTCCGTGTGATCTTCTCCATCAGCGAGCGGTAGACGTCCGGGGCCTGGTACATCAGCTTTTTCAGCTGGATGAAATTCTTCGACGTCCCGCCCTCGACGATGTAGGACGCCAGCGTGAAGGGGGCGCCGGAGAACCCGATGAGCGGCGCCTTCCCCTCGAGCTCCTTGCGGAGGATGCGGATCGCCTCCATCACGAAGGGGACCTTGTCCTCGGGATCGGGTACCCGGAGCGCGTCCACGTCGCGCTGGCCCTGGATCGACTTCCCCAGCAGCGGCCCCTTCTGCTCGTGGAACTCGAGGGGAACCCCCATCGCCTCGACGGGGATGAGGATGTCGGAGAACAGGATCGCGGCGTCCACCCCCAGCCGCTCGACGGGCTGAAGAGTGACCTCCGCCGCCAGCTCCGGGGTCTTGCACAGGGTCAGGAAGGAGTTGGCCTCGCGCACTTTCCGGTACTCCGGAAGGTAGCGTCCCGCCTGCCGCATGATCCACACGGGGGTGATGTCGACCGGCTCGCGCCTGCATGCCTTGAGGAATCGGTATTCCGCCATTTCGACCTCGACAAGAATAAAAGTGGGCGCATTGGGGCAAACAACCACTTTAACAAGGGCGAGAGGGAAATCAAGAGACGGCGGGACCGGAGTCCGTCGGCGGTATTCCATGCCGGATCATCTTGCGGCGAAGGGTGTTCTTGTCGACGCCGAGCTCGCGGGCGGTCGGCATCTTCTTGCCGTCCTGGCGGAGGAGCGCCTGGAGGATGGCGGCTTTTTCGATGTCCCGCAGGGTCTTTCCGTCCGGGCCGGCGACGGGATGCGCGGTCGACTGCAGGTGGAGCGGAAGGTCCTCGAGCCGGATGTGGTCTTCCCGACAGAGGATGAAAGCGTGTTCGATGACGTTCTCCAGCTCGCGCACGTTCCCCGGCCAGTCGTGGTGCAGGAGGACGTGCATCGCTTCCCGGGAGAGGCCCGATACCCTGCGTCCTTTCTGACGGTTGAACCGCTCGACGAAATGGTCCACCAGCAGCGGGATGTCCCCCCGGCGTTCGGACAACGGGGGCAGGGAGATCTTGAACACGTTGATGCGGAAGTAGAGGTCCTCCCGAAATTTCTCCTCCTTCACCATCTGGTCCAGTCGGCGATGGGTGGCGGCGATGACGCGCGCGTTCGTCTTCACGGAACGGGCGGAGCCGAGCGGCTCGTAGACCTTCTGATGGAGAACGCGGAGAAGGCGCACCTGGACGGAGGGGGAGATGTCCCCGATCTCGTCCAGGAAGATCGTTCCGTTCTCCGCCAGGGCGAACCTCCCGGGCTTGTCCCGGCGGGCGTCGGTGAAGGCCCCCGCGCTGTAGCCGAAGAGCTCGGACTCGATCAGCGTGTCGGGCAGCGCTCCGCAGTTCACCGCGACGAACGGCCCCTCGCGGTGGGGGCTGTGATGGTGGATGGCCCTCGCGATCAGCTCCTTGCCGGTGCCGCTGGCCCCCTCGATCAGGACCGTGCTGCCGCTTTGCGCCACCTGGGGCAGGATGCCGAAGATCTGCTGCATCCGGGGGTTCTTGCTGACGAGGTCCTCGAAGGAGTGCTGGCGCAGCACGGCCTTCCGGAGTTCCTTGATCTCGGAGACGTCCTGGAAGGTTTCCACGCCGCCGACCACGCGGTTTCTCTTGTCCCGTAACAGGGCGGAGCTGACGTTTATGGGGATCCGCTTCCTGTCGGCGCGGAAAATGTGCACCGGCATGTTGAAAAGGGGGGTCTGGGTTTCCATCGTCCGGCGCAGGATGCAGCCGGCCTCGCAGACGTCGGCCCGGAAGACCTCGTAGCATCGCCGGCCGACCGCCTGCGCCCGCGGGACGCCGGTGATGACTTCAGCGGCCCGGTTGAAGGAGGTGATGCGCCAGTCCATGTCGACCGTGAACACCCCCTCCTGGAGGCTGTTGAGGATCAGGTCGTGGTGGTGCTCCTTCGCGTCGTCGTGTTCTCGATCCATTATCGGGTTCCTTCTATTAGAGGACCATAATAATGGCGGGAAGCGTATAGGGGCATTTTGTTCCCGATTTGCGAAGCGGTCAAGGCCCCCTTGTTTCAACCCCAATCCGTCGAAAACAAAGGGGATCGTCCTCGTCCGGCTCCGGTTTTCCCTCAAGGCGCGATTTTTGCTGAATTCCCGGCAGGCTTTTTCCCCGTACCTTCCTGAGTCGATGCCGGGGTTCCGATGCCGACCGATGCCCGCACCGCCCGGAACGAAAGGTTTTCCCGAACCGCCATTCCCGTGTTCCGGGGCAGGGTATCCCCGGTGCTGGACACGTGCACGCGGCTTTGTCTCCTGGAGCCGGGCCGCGCGAGGGGAATTCGCCGGAAGACGATGCCGGTGCGGGGCAACACCCTGTTCGAGCGCGCGGAAGAGATCAAGAAGTCCGGCGTCTGCGTCGTCATCTGCGGCGCGGTGAGCGACCCGTTCTACAACCTTCTCAAGGAAAGGTATGTCGACATCGTCTGCGGCATCACCGGCGATATCGGCGAGGTGATCCAGGCCTACCGCAGCGGGACGCTCTCGAAGGCGCGGTACCGCATGCCGGGCGCCGGATGATCCCGGGCCACGGGAACATTGTTCACCTCTATCTTTCCCGGAAGGATGCGTTCGGTTCCCATCCGTTGCCGGGCCGCAAAACCGCCCGTGTTTCGAAGGAGATAATGCAAATTAAAACAGGCATATATGGGAGGGACTGCTGAAACCGGAGGTTGGCATCGGGGTTGCGTAAACGATGGGACAGCCAATTTTTTCGGATGGAGGGAACAAATACCGCGAAAGGAGGCGTAAATGGAGCGTTTCGGCGCAGGATATCTGGAGGAACGTAAACTCGTTCAGCGCTGGCCGCAGCCGATCCCGGCGATCGTGGCCCTGGTATTGACGCTGATCGTGTTTTACGCATCGTGGTGGATCTTCCAGGACCCCCGGGGCTGGATGCGCATGTATACCCCGTACGTGGGCTACATGTACACCCGCTGGTGGCTGATCATGCTGATCTGGATGGTCTACATTTTCAACTACTGGCCTTTCAAGCGCGCCTGGCTCGAACACACCCACCCGGTCGTCAAGGGCGCGGTCCTCACCGTCATCTCGGTCGTCATCCTGCTGGTCCTCATCAAGGGGTTCTTCGTGGCGCTGCTGGGCAACTTCGGGATCGCCTACTTCAACCCCGACAACCTGATGAAGCTTCCCCGCATGACGGAGTTCTTCGCCCTCGAGTACGCGTCGCTGGCCTGCCTGATGTTCGCGGCGATCGCCTCCTGGCTCAGCCCGGCCTGGGTGGTGGCCTGCGAGGAGGTCCCCTGGCAGAACCTGAACCAGCCCGCCAAGGGGATCAGCATCCTGGTCGCGACGTTTTTCCTCAGCACGCTGGTCTACTTCATGACCATGCATTCCCACATGGGGATCCTCTACTACCCGTGGCAGTACTTCACCTCCATCGCCCCGCCGTACTGGGAAAAGTTCGCCAACACGGTCTCGGGCAACTTCCACGTCTCCTGGATCATGTGCTGCACGGTGGTGGTATGGATCGTGGAAACGATCTGGGAGCGCTTCCCGTTCAAGCTGATAAAGACCGACTGGCTGCGGCGCGTGGTGGCGTTCTTCGGCATCATCGCCATCGCCTGGGCGCTGCACCTTTTCCTGTATTTCGCGCAGGAGCTGACCTGGGGGCCGGCCATTCGCGGCACCCGGCTGATCAACGCGCCCGACTGGCGCTGGCTGCACGTCGGCGAGATGGCGGTGTTCTTCCTCGTCCCGGCGCTCTTCCTGACCTTCTACTGCAACAACTGGCCGCGCCGCTTCAGCCTGCCCGTCAACGTGCTGGTCCGCACGCTGATCACCCTGGCCGCGGCGACCGTGCTGTACATCTTCTACTACAAGACCTCGCACACCTTCCTGGGGACCCAGAAGGGGTTCATGCATGAACAGCAGTTCCCGATGATCCCGACGATCTGGCTGATCAACATCTGGCTGGTCCACCACTGGTTCATGGACAACTGGCCCGGCTGGAAGATGGTGCCGAAGACCGCCGAGGAGATCGCGGCCGATCACGCGGCTCACCAGGCAGAGATAGACGAAGTCCGGTGGAGCCCGGCGCTGGGAGCGGGCCTCGCGGCCGGCGCCGTGGGCGGCGTGGCGTTGTACTTCATCGCCCTGAAGGTGCTTCCCTGGGCCTACAAGACCATAGACGTTCTTCCCAAATAGATGAAGAGCCAAGGAGGAACCATGTCCGAAGACAAAGGAACCATCAGCCGTCGGGACTTCTTCAAGGGGGCGGCGGCCGGCGTGCTCGGCGGGACGGCGCTGGGCATGGGGCTGTTCTCCTATTCCCCCTGGCGCAAAGCCTTTTTCCCGGAAGCGAAAAGGAAGCTCCAGGAAATCGGCGTCGTCAAGTCGCTCAAGGTGACGAACATCTCGGAGACGAGCTGGTTCGAGAACGCGACCCTCATGGGCGACATCAAGAAGGCGGGGGGGCTGCTCGTCAACCAGTACAGCTACAACTGGCCGCCCTTCGGCGACGGGACCGGGCTGGGCAAGGGCAGCTACGAGAGAGGGCTCGCCAAGATCAAGCACCTGATCCCGCACGACCTGGAGGCGGCCTGGGCGGTCACCGAGAAGCTCTCGGTCAGCCCGCAGAACGCCGGCGGCTTCGCCGCCCTGGTCGAGGTCGAGGAGATGGACGGCCGGAAGCGGAAGTTCCTCCTCGACAGCGGCTGGTCCTACAAGTGGATGCATGAAAGCTTCAAGCGGGAAGGCATCGACCAGATGCTGAAGAACAACGAGATCGAGGCCTTCATCATCTCGCACGAGCATTTCGACCACTACTGGGGAGCCCCGGTCACCTTCAAGTACGCCCCCAATATCACCACGTACATCCCGGACACGTTCTATCCGGAAGGGCTCGATTACCTAAAGGCGGCGGGCCATAAGGGGAAAGTCGTCAAGGTGAAGCCCGGCACGGTCAACTCCATAATCCCCGGCATGGCGACCTACGTTTTCCCCGTTCCCATCATCTGCCGGGTATTGGGGGAGCAGTCGATCTACGTCAACGTGAAGGACCACGGGCTGACCAGCATCACCGGCTGCTGCCACTTCGGCATCATCCAGTTCGCCGAGACCGCCTACAAGGAGATCAAGTACGAAAAGGATCAGCTCTACGGCATCTACGGCGGCCTGCACATCTCCCCGTTCGAGGACTGGGACCCCAAGTACGACGACCTGGTGCTCTCCCTCGGCAAGTACAAGTTCCAGAAGATCGGCTGCAACCACTGCACCGGGATCCTCTGCGCCAAGAAATTCATCGCGGCGGGATACCCCGTTCAGACGGGGACGGCCCGCTTCCGGTCGAAGGACACGGCCTATTTGGGCAACGGGGACAAGATCGGGTACGGGACCGAAATCTAGGAATCCGGACCATCCGGCGGCGGGAGGTTGCGTGCCTTCCGCCGCCGAACCAAATCGGGAGGGGAAACGATGGAGAAATACCGTCGCGGAACGGCAGTACAGGTATTGGCGGCGCTGGCGGCCTTGTTGCTGGCAGGGATCGTCGGGTGCTCCGGCGGCGCCCCCAAGGTCGTACCGGAAATGGCGGACCTGATCGACAATTTCACCGACAAGGCCCACCGGGAGGCGGCGCTCGACAAGTACGGGGCCCACGGGGCGGTCCCCGAGGAGCTGTCGGCGTGCGACATGACCAAGCCGATCATCGGCAAGAGCGAGGTGAAGGACGGAATCTCCTATTACACCCTGGAGTCCCGGGTGGAGAAGTGCGAGCCTTCGCCGACGGCCGTCGGCACGACGCGCATATTCACCATCGGGTGGAAGGACGGCAAGATCGCGAAGTTCGAGTGGGGCGGCCCCAAGAGCGGGAAGGTCGAATACTGAGCCGGGCATGAACCTGGAGAACTTCTTCCGGGGGGACCTTGAAGAAGACCCCGGCGGCGCGCTTCCGACGCTGCTGGGGGCGATGATGATCCGGACACAGTTCCTTCCCACGGTTCGCCACATCGTCGGGTGGCGGGGGATGCGGCCGTCGCCGGCCGAGCCGCAAGGGTGGACCGCGAAGATCGGCGGCTTCTCGGGGGTGTTCGGGCTGGTGTTCGTGGGCGTGGAGGACGTTCCGGGGTGGGCCGCCGGCCGCTTCGGCCTCTGCTATTTCCCCGAACCCGAAGAGGCGCTGGTCGAGCGCTGTTCCCTGGAGGCCGTCGCGTTGACGCAGGCCGGGGACTACCGGGACCGGATCCGGGAGTTCCAGCGGCAGCCGGAAATGTGCGGGCTGTTCGACATCGGCAGCCTGCTGCTTTCCGTACGGAAGGACCGGCGCGCCCTCGCGTTGGCGATGGAAAGCGTCTCTTCCCTTCGGACGGTGGCGCTGGACGGTGTCTGGCTGAAGAGGGAAGGGCGGGAGAGCACGCTGATCGAGCCCGGCGGGTACGACCGGGACTTTCCGGCCTTCGACACGGCGCTGGCGTTTTTCGACGTCCTGGCGGCCTCCGTGAGTTTCAACCTCGAGGTCCCCCCCGGCTGTCTCGCCGAGCGGCGATACCCGGCGGTCCTGCAGGCGTACGACCGGCCTGGGTCCGTGTCCGCGCGGGAGGCGCCGGACCTGTGGCAAGGACTCGTGGCGCTGGGGTACGGGGAGGGCGGCCTCGAAGCCCTCCGCACGACGATCCCGGCCGGGCCGGGCGCCGCGATCCGAGCGGTGGAGGCGGACGGGCCGGAAAACGCCCCTCCCGAATACCGGGACAGGCTCTGGTGGCGGGCGCACCTGCTCAAGGATTCGAGGAGCGTCGACAAGAAGTTCCTGGGCGTGGACGAGCGCCCGCCCCTCATTATCCTCACGGGGTTCCTGGGCTCCGGGAAAACCAGTTTCCTGCAGCATTTCATCGAGTACCAGACCCAGCGCAGCCGGTTCGTGGCCGTCATCCAGAACGAGATCGGAGAGGTGGGCCTCGACGGCAAGCTGCTCGACTACACCGTCACCGAGATCGACGAGGGCTGCGTCTGCTGCAGCCTGGCGGGGAACCTGAAGCGGGCGGTCCGGGGCATCCTCGACCGGTTCTCCCCGGATGCCGTCATCCTCGAGACCACCGGGCTGGCCAACCCCTTGAACCTGCTGGGCGAGATGGCGGAACTGGACGAGCTGGTGCGGTTCGACTCGACGGTCGCGATGGTGGACGCCCTGAACCTGGACGCGGCGCTTACCGGCGGCCCGATCGCGCACGACCAGATCCGGGCGGCGGATGTCATCGTCCTGAACAAGCGCGACCTGGTGGACGACACCCGCATGGAGGCGGCGCACCGCCGGGTCCGGGAGATCAACTCCCGGGCCCCCGTGTTCCGCACCTCCCATGGGGACCTGAACCCGGCGCTGGTGTTCGACACGGACGCGTCCCGCCCGCGGGAGGCATCGTCCGCGCACACGACGCACGCCGATGCCGGCCTCTGGTCCAGAACCGTCATGCTGCCCTCCCCGCTGGACCGTGAGACGTTCCTGCGCGGGGTGGCGTCGCTGCCGGAAACCGTTTTCCGCGTGAAGGGGCTGATCGACTTCACCGACTCGGACGAGACGATGCTCTTCCAATATGTGTGCGGACGTTTCGAATTGTCTGTTTTCCCGAACCGGGGCGTCGACGGGCGGTTCCTGACCTTCATCGGCAGGGGAGACGAACCGGACGGTCGGGACCTATTGGAAACCGTGTCGCCGGCCGCCGCTCCCGGCGCCTGACGCCGTTTCCCGAAGAGCAACCCAAACACCGATTTCCGAAGAATCACGACAACCCCGCCGGCTGCTCGTTCTCCTCGCAGGCCTGGAACTTGACATTTATGCACATATGTTCATAATAACGGTGGAGGTGTTTCTTGTCCAGGCCGCCTTGTTGCCGCCGCGTCGAGGGAAAACCGGTTGCTTCGGTGTTCAAGCCGGCCGGCATCCCGACGCGTGAACTCGACGTAATCGCGATGACGCTCGACGAATTCGAAGCCGTGCGGCTCGCCGACCTCGAGGGCCTGTATCAGGAGATTGCGGCTTCGAGAATGGGCGTGTCGAGGTCCACCTTCAGCCGCATCGTCGATGCCGCGCACCGTAAAATCGCCGAGGCGATCGTGAACGGCAAAGCGCTCAAGATCGAAGGCGGCCCGGTGTTCGATCGTGCCCGTCACCGGTGCGATACGTGTTCCAGCGAGTGGGAAGGGCCGCCCGAATGCCCGCGGTGCAAGGAAGAAAGGAATGCAGGAACTGCGGTGGAACAACCGCCGGACCGCTGCGGTCGCCGACGGCGGCGGTCGGGTTGCGGAAACCCATAGAGGGGCGTCGCCCCGAGAAGGAGAAGAGGAATGAAACTTTGCATCCCGGCAACAGAGGACCAGGGCCTCGAAGAGCCCCGTGAGCGCGCACTTCGGCTCGGCGGAGCTCTTCGTCATCGTCGACACCGACAGCGGCGTCTGCCGTTCCATCCCGAACAGGAATCTCCACCAGGGCCACGGGATGTGCCAACCGCTCAAGCCTCTTGAGGGGGAGCAGGTGGACGGGATCGCCGTCGGCGGCATCGGCATGGGCGCGCTCGGGAAACTTCTCGCGGCCGGCATGCGCGTGTTCATCACGCGCGAGCGCACCGTCGAGGAGACGGTCTCGGCTCTCAAGGCGGGGACGCTCGAGGAGGCCACCCCTGCCTGCGCCTGCAGTCACCATGGGCACGGCCATGACGGAACCTGCCATTAATGTGAAATACCGCGAACGGCGTGGACGCCGATTACGGCCAATAAAGGGTTAACTGCCGATGCCGATGAAAAAAGCCCTCCCGCAATCCACGGATACGATCCTGGAGAGCATCTCCGACGGCGTGTTCACGGTGGACGGCGAATGGCGGATCACCTCGTTCAACCGGGCCGCGGAGGAGATCACCGGGGTATCCCGCAAGGACGCCATCGGAAAGCCCTGCCCGGAAGTGTTCCGGTCCAGCATGTGCGAGGCCGAATGCGCCCTGCGGCGCACCCTGAAGACCGGCAAGCCCGTGATCGGCCGTTCGTGCTACATCATCGACGCGGAAGGGAACCGCATCCCCATCAGCGTGTCCACCGCGGTGCTTCGGGACGCCGAAGGGCGCATCGTCGGCGGGGCGGAAACGTTCCGCGACCTGACCGAGCTCGAGGCGCTGCGAAGCGAGCTGGAAGGGAAATCCCATATCGGCGACCTGGTGAGCCACAGCCCGCTGATGCGTAAGGTATTCGAGGTGCTACCCGCCATCGCCGCCAGCCCCAGCACGGTCCTCCTCCTGGGCGAAACCGGCACCGGCAAGGAACTGGTGGCCCGGACGATCCACTCCTTAAGTCCACGCCGCGGGAAACCCTTCGTCGCGGTGAACTGCGGGGCCCTGCCCGATACGCTTCTCGAATCGGAGCTGTTCGGATACAAGGCCGGCGCCTTCACCGGCGCAGTAAAGGACAAGCCCGGCCGGTTCGAGCTGGCCCGTGGGGGGACCCTGTTCCTGGACGAGATCGGCGAGGTGAGCCCGGCCCTCCAGGTCAAGCTGCTCCGCGTCCTGCAGGAAAGGAGCTATGAGCCGCTGGGGTCGACCCGCACCGAAACCGCCGATGTCCGGGTCATCGTCGCCACCAACAGGGACCTTGCCGCCCGGGTGCGCGAAAGGCATTTTCGGGAAGACCTCTATTACCGCGTGAACGTCGTCCGGGTGGAGCTGCCGCCGCTTCGCCGGCGCAAGGAGGACATCCCGCTTCTGGCGTCGCAGTTCATCGAGCGGTTCAACCGCCTCCAACGGAAAGCCATCCCCGGCATATCGGCCGAAGCGCTTTCCCTGCTCATGGCGCATTCCTGGCCCGGGAACGTGCGCGAACTGGAAAACGCCATCGAGCGGGCCTTTATCATGTGCCCGAATGGCCCGATCAGCATCGAGCACCTGCCCGAGGAACTGACGGCGTACGGTGTCCCGGAGGCCGCTTCTTCCGGCTCTCAGCCGGCCCACGACCTTCTCGACATCCAGTCGATCCGGGCGGCGCTGACCCGGAACGGCTTCAACCGCCTGGCAGCGGCGAAGGAACTTGGCATGCACAAGACCACCCTGTTCCGCAAAATGAAGAAACTGGGCATCTCCCTGCCGGAACAGGACGGCCGCACCCGGCGCCCCGTGGCGCAGTAGCAGGAAAGCAACTTATACTCACGCCAGCAGTAGTGTTCCGGCAACTCCCCCGGTCGATACGCTCCGCCAATTCATACCGAAAATCCCTTTTTACACGGAGTCTTGTGGGAATAGCCCACAGGAATCCGCGCCGGCACGGCGAATGCAATCCCTTTCCGTGAAGGAACCAGGAGGTGCTGGATGATGAAAGCGGCGTTCGCCTGCTGGGACAACCGGATCGCTCCGGTATTCGACACCGCAAGGCGTATCCACACCATCGAGGTGGAGTCCGAGCGCATCGTCAGGGAAGGGAAAGAAACCCTCCCGGACGACCAACCGATCCAGAAAGCGCTTCGCCTGGCGGAAATGGGGGTCGGCACGCTGGTCTGCGGCGCGATTTCCAGGCAACTGCACTCCATGGTCTCCGCGCACGGCATCCGGGTGATCCCCTTCGTGGCCGGGGAACTGGACGAGATCGTCAAAGCCTGGCTTGGCGGCAATCTCCGGGGCGATTCCTTCGCCATGCCGGGCTGCCGCGGGCGCGGCACCCGTCGCTTTCGGGGAACCTGCACTACGGTAAAGGAGGGCTATGACATGCCCGGAAACAGATTCGGACAACAAGGAGCGGGCGGCGGACGAGGACAAGGGAGAGGACAGGGGAGAGGACAGACAATGGGACAGGAGACAGGAAAGGGACCGGGACAGGATACCGGAAGCAAGGAACCTGGCAGCCTCTCCGGCACAACGGAGTCCGCCGGCACCTGCATGTGCCACCAGTGCGGATACAGGGAACCCCATGACCCCGGGCTTCCCTGTCGGGCCAAGGCATGCCCGAGGTGCGGCGGCGAAATGGGCAGGGATTCGTAAAGGAATCTTTCAAAGGAGGATGGAACATGCCAAGAGGTGATGGAACGGGACCGAGGGGAATGGGTCCAATGGCGGGACACGCGGGCGGTTATTGCGGCGGTTTCGGCGGCGGCGGCCGGGGCTGGCGGAACCGGTTCCATGCGACCGGCCTGCCGGGGTGGGCGCGTGCGGGATTTGCCGCGTCTTTCCGGAATCCCGCTCCGGAGGAGGAGAAGCAGGCGCTGAAGCTCCGGGCCGATGCACTGCAGTCGGAGCTGGACGCCGTCAAGAAGCGGCTGGAAACGATCGGGACCGACGCGGAAAAGTAACGCGGCCGGATCGGGGCGGCCTCCCGAGGCAAGCGCCACGGGCGAGGCCGCCCTTTGCGTATCCCGTGGACGAACAGGAAGGAGCCAAACGTTGAAAATCGCTTTTACGACCTCGGGGGACAATCTCGACGCCCCGTTTGAAAGCCGTTTCGGCCGTGCACCGAAATTCCTGGTCTACGACCTGGAGAAGGAAAGCTTTTCGGTGATCGACAACCGGCAGAACATGAACGCTTCCCAGGGAGCGGGGATCCAGGCGGCGACGACCGTCGCCCGGGCGGGGGCCGCCTGCCTCGTGACCGGGCATTGCGGCCCAAAGGCGTACAAGGTCCTCTCGGCCGCCAGGATCAGGATCTTCTCCTCTTCCGCCGCGACGGTGGGGGAAGCCCTCGGGCTGTTCCGCGCCGAAAAGCTGGTCGAGGCGCTCTCGGCGGACGTCGAAGGGCACTGGATGTGATCGTCGCCGTAGCTTCCGGGAAGGGGGGAACCGGAAAGACAACGGTATCGGTGAACCTGGCCAGGGCCTTCGACGCCGATGTGCAGCTCCTCGACTGCGACGTGGAGGAACCCAACGCCCATTTGTTCCTGAAGGGCGCCGGCTTCGAGGAAGAGGAAATCTCTATCCCCGTTCCGGAGGTGGACGAGGCGCTTTGCGACGGATGCGGGGAATGCGGGGCGTTCTGCCGCTTCCACGCCATCGTCTCGTTCGGGGCCAGGCCGCTCGTGTTCCCCGACATGTGCCATGGGTGCGGCGGCTGCGCGAAAGTCTGCCCGCGGAAGGCCATCCGGGAAACAGGGCATCGCATCGGAGTCGTCGGGAAGATCCGCGCCGACCGGATCACGCTGATCCAGGGCCGGCTCGACGTCGGCGCCCCGATGGCGCCGCCCCTCATCCGTGCGGTGAAGGCGCGCATGCGGAAAGAGCTTCCCGCGATCCTCGATGCCCCCCCCGGGACGTCCTGCCCCGTCATCGCCACGATCGGGGGAGCGGATTTCGTCCTGCTGGTGACGGAACCCACGCCCTTCGGACTGAACGATCTCGGGATCGCCGTGGACATGGTCCGGGATCTCCGGATCCCCTTCGGCGTGGCGGTCAACCGGGTGGGGGCCGGCGACGAGCGGGTCCACGCGTACTGCCGGGACCAGGGCATCCCGATCCTGCTCGAGATTCCCGAGGACCGGGCCATCGCGGAGGCCTATTCCCGGGGGGAGCTCATCGTCGATTCCCTGCCCCGCTACCGTCCCCTGTTCGAGGAGCTGGCCCGCGGGCTGTTCGATGCGGGAAACTCCTCCGGTAACCGCGCCGGGTACCGGCCGTTCAGGAGCTGCCAGGGCAGGTTCCGCCGTCGCGAGAACGGCTGCGCCCTGGAACTGCACGGCAAGACCTGCTGCGGCCTGGACAAGCGGTGCGGGAAACCGCCGTGCGAGGACAAGTGGTGACGAAGGAACTGACGATCGTCAGCGGAAAAGGAGGGACCGGTAAGACCAGCCTGGCGGCGTCGTTCGCCGTCCTGGCCGGCCGCTCCGTCATCGCCGATTGCGACGTGGACGCGCCGGACCTGCACCTGGTCCTTTCGCCCCGGGTCGTGGAGCGCCACGAGTTCCGCTGCGGGAACGTTGCCGTCGTCCGGCGGGAGGCTTGCACCGGCTGCGGCGCCTGCCTGGCGAACTGCCGGTTCGACGCGGTGCGGAAAAACGGGGACGCGGGCGGCGCCCCCGTGTTCTCCGTGGACCCGGTTTCCTGCGAAGGGTGCGGCGTGTGCGTCCGGTTCTGCCCGGAACGATGCATCGATTTCCCGGAGAGGATCAGCGGGGAGTGGATGGAGTCGGACACCCGGTGCGGCCCGATGGTGCACGCGCGGCTCGGCGTCGCCTCTGGGAACTCCGGGAAGCTGGTCTCCACGGTGCGCACGGAGGCCCGTCGCATCGCCGGGGAGAAAAACCTCCCCCGGGTCATCGTGGACGGCCCCCCGGGGATCGGCTGCCCGGTGATCGCATCGGTCACCGGCGCCTCCATGGTCCTGGTCGTCACAGAACCCACCGTGTCGGGCGAGCACGACCTGAGCCGGGTTCTTTCCCTGGCGAGGCACTTCGAGATCCCGTCGGCGGTCTGCGTGAACAAGTGGGACTTGAACGAAAACATGACGGTACGGATAGAGGATTCGACCCGAAGGGCGGGCGCGATCGTCGCCGGGCGCATCCGGTACGACCGCGCGTTCACGCAGGCGCAGATACGGGAGCGGGCCGTGGTTGAAACTGATGCCCCCTGCTCCGTGGACATCCAAAGCGTGTGGGAGCGACTTGGTTTTTGAGCCGGATCGACCCGTGGCAGGACATTTCAAGGAGGAAGCACACATGAGGATCGCCATACCCCTGGCAGAAGGAAAACTGTCGATGCATTTCGGTCATTGCGAGCAATTCGCCTTGCTGGACGTGGATCTGCAGAAAAAGCAGATCCTCGGGCGCAAGGACATCCAGCCGCCGCCGCACGAACCCGGCCTGCTGCCGCCGTGGCTGGCGGGACAGGGAGTGAACCTGGTGATCGCCGGCGGGATGGGACAGCGGGCGCAGCAGCTTTTCCAGTCCCAGGGGATCCAGGTAATGGTCGGAGCATCCTCCGACACGCCAGAGCGCGTCGCGGCCGGATACCTCGCCGGGACGCTGCGGGTTGGCGAGAACGTTTGCGATCATTGACGGAGGAACCATGCCTATTACGTATGAGTATGAATGCGGGTCGTGCGGTTTCCGGTTCGAGCGCAGCCAGTCCATCAGTGAGGACCCGGTGGGGGAATGCCCGCAGTGCGGGAAAACGCCCTGCGGCAGCGGTTCGTGAGCAGGGGCACGACTTGAACCTGTCCGAATGGTTCAAGAGGATCGTGGAGAAACTCGGGTTCGGGGGGACGGGGCACACCTGCATCGAAACGACCGGCGTCTCCGAGGTGGCACGGTCCCACGCGATGGCGCCCCGGAGTTACGGGTCCCTGGACGATTTCCACGGCAACGCGAGGATCACCGGCCCGTGCGGCGACACGATGGAGTTCTGGCTGACGGTGAACGACGGGAAGGTGGAACGGGTATCGTTCATCACGACCGGGTGCGGTCCCTCCCTGGCAAGCGGCAGCATGACGACGACGCTGGCCGAGGGGAAGAGCATCGGGGACGTGATGGCGCTTCGACAGAAAGACGTCCTCGACGCGCTGGAGGGATTACCGAAGGAATCCGAGCATTGCGCCCTCCTGGCGGTGAACACGCTCCGGGCGGCGTGCGAAGACTGCCTGAAGCGCGGGGAGGAGAATCCGCAGACGGACTCCGGCGGCCCGGCGACGAGGAACCAACCAATCTTGCAAAAGGGGGAACGTGCACATGGAACAGCAGCCCAGGCTCCCGTTGATCGGTGAAAAAGCCCCGGCCTTCAAGGCGGAAACCACCCAGGGTCACATCAACTTCCCGGAAGACTACAAGGGCAAGTGGGTGGTCTTCTTCTCCCACCCGGCCGACTTCACCCCGGTCTGCACCACGGAGTTCATGACCTTCGCGACCTTGCAGCCGGAATTCGAGAAGCGGAACTGCAAGCTCATCGGCCTTTCCATCGACAGCACCTACAGCCACATCGCGTGGCTCCGGACCATCAAGGAAAAGATCGAGTTCAAGGGGATGAAGGGCGTCGAGGTGACGTTCCCCGTGATCAGCGACCTCACGATGGAGGTCTCCAAGGCGTTCGGGATGCTCCAGCCGGCGGCCAGCACGACGCAGGCGGTCCGCGCGGTCTTCATCATCGACCCCGAGGGTGTCGTCCGGGCGATCCTGTATTATCCTCTTGGCAACGGCCGCAACATCGATGAAGTCCTGCGGATGCTGGTGGCGATGCAGCTTTCCGAGAAGCACAAGGTGGCGACGCCCGCGAACTGGAAGCCCGGGGAAGAGGTCATCGTTCCCCCGCCCGGCTCCTGCGGCAGCGCCAAGGAACGGGTCGAGGCGCCTCCGGCCGACACCCGGGTCCTCGACTGGTTCATGGTGCTCAAAAAATGCCCGGAATGAAGAGGATCGGGGTCATCATCTGCGACCGGTACGGGAACTGCGGCGGCGGGAAATGTTTCCGGGCCCTGCGGGAGCGCAGGGGCGGTTTTTCCAGGTACGGCGCCGACGAGCAGGTGGAGATCGCCGGTTTCGCGAACTGCGGCGGGTGCCCGGGCGGGAACGTGGAGTACGTTCCCGCCGAGTTCCTGAAAAACGGCTGCGACGTCATCCATCTGGCCACCGGGCTGGTGGTGGGCTACCCGCCCTGCCCCCGCATCCGGCAATTCAAGGAATTCATCGAGGTGCGCTACGGGGTGCCGGTGGTGGTGGGGACGCATCCCATTCCATTGAAGTACATGGAGTTTCACGGCCGGCTGTCGTTCTGGGAACGGTCCGGCATGAGGGAAATCGTCGGCGACCTCATGGAGGAGCCGCGCGACGTCATGGAATCGTACGATTGAGCGGGCCGACCCGATGACCTTCGACGGCGTGAAGATCACGATCCTGGTCGACAACCTTGCCGGCGAGGGGCTCCTCGCCGAGCACGGCTTCTCGCTTTGGGTCGAGGCCGACGGGAAGCGGATCCTTTTCGACACGGGGCAGGGGGCGCTGGAATTCAATGCCCGGGTCCTGGGCGTCGACCTGGCCGGAACGGACGCCCTCGTGCTGAGCCATGGGCACTACGATCACACCGGGGGGATTCCGGGGGCCCTTCGGGTTGCCCGGAACGTCGAAATCTTTCACCATCCCGGGGCCGCGCGTGACCGCTACGCGATCCGGGACGGAAAGGCGAAACCGATCCGGATGCCGCGGGAGGCGATGGCGGCCATGGAAAAGTCGCCGCCGGAACGTCTCCGCCCGGTTCAACGGCCCGTGATGCTGTCCGACAGGATCGGCGTGACCGGACCCATCCCTCGCGTGACGGGCTTCGAGGACACGGGGGGGCCGTTCTTCCTCGACCCGGAGGGGGAAAGCCCGGACCCCATCGAGGACGATCTCGCCCTCTGGGTCCGGACGGACGACGGGCTGGTCGTCTGCGCGGGTTGCGCCCACGCGGGGATCGTGAACACCCTGGACTGCGTCCGCGGCCTTGCGGGAGGCGAGCGGGTCCGGGCCGTCATCGGGGGGATGCACCTGCTCGAGGCAAGCAGTCATCGCATGGACCGGACCATCGGCGCCCTGCGGCTGCTGGAACCGGACCTCCTGGTTCCCTGCCACTGCACCGGCGAAAAGGCGGTCTCGGCCCTCAAGGATTCTTTCGGCGACCGGGTGTCGCCCGGCGCGGCCGGGATGACGTTCCGGTTCGGCTCCTTATAATTTCCAATTTCGAATAAGTTTTTCAAGGGAGGTAAAGGCATGTACGGCATCACGGCGCAGGTGAGCCTTTACCCGCTGGGGGAGGCGGATCTCTCTCCGACGATCGACGCGGCGATCGGGGAGATCGAGCGGCACGGGATCGAATACCGCACCGGGGAGATGAGCACGGTCTTGTGGGGCGACGACGAGAAGGTGTTCCCGGCGCTTCTCGGAGCGTTCCGAGAGGCCGCATCCCGCGGGCACGTCGTCATGACGATCACGGTTTCGAACGCCTGCCCCTGGCCCGGCAAGGGGCGGTCGTGCGATAGAGGAGGGACGGGTGAAGACCGAGCCTTATGACGCGCACGCGGTCGATTACGACGAATGGTTCTCCGAAAAACCGGTTTGCCTACGAATCGGAGCTCCGCGCGGTGAAGCGGCTGCTGCCCGAAGGAGGTATCGGCGCGGAGATCGGCGTCGGCACCGGGAGATTCGCCTCGGAACTCGGCGTGCCGCTGGGCGTCGAGCCGTCGAAGTCGATGCGAAGGCTGGCGCGGGAAAGGGGAGTCGAGGTCGTCTGCGGGAAGGCCGAGGCGCTTCCTTTCCGCGACGGGGAGCTCGACTACGCGCTGATGGTCACCGTCATCTGCTTCTTCGACGATGTCCGGAAGGCGTTTCGGGAAGCCTTCCGGGTGCTGAAGCCCTCCGGGTCGCTGGTCGTCGCGTTCATCGACCGGGCGAGCCCTCTCGGGAAGAAGTACGACGAGCGGAAAAAGGAAACGGTCTACTATGCTGCCGCGACCTTCCACTCGGCCGCGGAGGTGCAGGCGTACCTGGCGGAGGTCGGCTTCCGGTCCTTCTCCGTTTGCCAGACGATCTTCGGGAAGCATGGGGAGATGAAGGGGCCGGACCCGGTCAGGGACGGGCACGGAGACGGCTGCTTCGTGGTGATCCGGGCGGAGAAGTAATCCGGCTGTTGCCCGGGTCAAGTTCGGAATCCGATGTGGGATAAAAAAACGCCCGCGGGTTTCCCCGCGGGCGTACCGTGCGATTTCCGATGGGGCGGCTTTCCCCTAACGGTTCTTCTTGTCCTTCGGGTCGCCCTTGTAGCCCAGGGCTTTCCAGTCGAGCCGGCTTTTATCGCCGTGGCAGTCGATGCATTTGAGCGACTTGTCCTTGGATACCACCATGTGGTGTACGGGCCAGACCATGGTGGTTTCCACGAAACCGTACTTGCCGCTGTACGGCTGGCCGGCCGCTTTCATCCCGGCGGCGATGGCCAGGTTCCAGTCGTACTTCTGCCAGTAGGCGTCGCTGCCCGGGGCGCCGAAGACCTGCACGTAGGCGATCGTGTTGTTCCCGCTGTCGTAGGCCTGCTTTCCCTTCATGATCTTGAACGGGTAGATCTTGGACTTCGGGTCCTTGCGGTTGCCTTTGGTGTCCGTCAGCCGGACCACCTTGGCGGGGTCGATCTTATCGCCGGCGAGGTAGCGGACGATGGTGCCGTCGAACCACTGGTAGGTGGGCACCACGTCCTTTTCCCATTTGAAGTCGCCCTTCATCTTGTCATAGAGCTTCTGGCCGTATTGGTCCTTCGGGATTTCTTCCGGTTTCACGTCCCTGCCGGCCGTGGACCAGTCCCACCACGTCTTCGTCGGAAGGCCCTTGGCGAAGGTGGGGATGTGGCAGGCCTGGCAGGAAACCTTCTTTGTGTGGTTGTTCACCAGGGTGTTCTTGTGCGCTTTGCCCTTGTGGCAGTCGATGCAGTCGATTTGCCGGGGCGGGGCATGGGTGATGGTGACGGAGGCGGCCTCGCCCTTCAATAAATGGTCCTTGGCCTGGTGGCAATCCTGGCAGTTCATCTTCTTCTCGCCGCCCATGTGGATGTCGATCTCGGGAGTCGGGTTCGTCATGGAGGTGTCCAGGTCCCCGTGCTTTACGTGGTCGCCGCCCCCGCCGTAGAAGTGGCAGGCGCCGCAGGTTGCGCGGCTCGTCGGGCCGACGGACTGGGCCACTTTCACGAGGTCGGTGGGCGCCCAGGCCTTGCCTTTGGGGAATTCCTTCGTTTCCCCTTCGTAGACCGGGTGCCCCGCGCCGGTCGGGAACTTCTTGTAGGTGCCGGTCGTGTCGTGGCAGACCAGGCAGTCCACGTTCTCCGCCTTCTTGAAATCGAAGCTCGCGTCCTTCCAGCCGAAGCCGGCGTGGCAGCTGGTGCACCGGGGCCAGTTCCCGGGCAGCCCGATGCAGAAGTTGTTCAGCGCGTCGACCTTGCCGATGTTTACCGTCTTCCCTTTCACCTTTTGTTCTTTCGTCCAGGTCCAGTGGACGGTCTTCATGAAGTCCGCGGTTTCCTTCTCGTGGCACTCGATGCACTTTTTCGTGACTTCGGGGCCGTTCTTGAAGGGACCGTTTCCGACGAGGTCTACGTGGCTGGCCAGCGCTGTGGACGCCAAGGCGATCCCCGCAAGCAAGACGGTTGCTGCGATGAGGCGAGGCACCTTCATAAAGACCCTCCTTTCGCGGGTTTACCTCAAATGACGAGATGTCTAATCATGGACACACTGACCATTGAAAAACAATTGAAATTGACCTGGATTCCGGGTAATCTCGTGCCGGTCCCTTCAGGACGTCGCCGGCGCAGGTTCGGGGAGACGGCGCCCTGCTTGCCGCGAACCGCAAAGGGGAGTATAATCAATAAGTTCGTACCTGCATGCCTTCATGAAGCGGCAAACCGCCGGTTCGACCTCTACCAGGGAAGAGTAGGCGCAGCAGGGCGCGTGCCCGACCGGTTTCCACCGGTTCGGGCGGACACAACTTTTTGCTGGGGCCGGCAGGAAACAAGGAACCGGCCGGGGGACGCCATGCTTATCACGTATGAATACGAATGCGGCTCGTGCGGTTTCCGGTTCGAACGGGACCAGTCCATCAGCGAGGAGCCGGTGGATACGTGCCCGAAGTGCGGGAAGAAGCCGCATCGACTGATCAGCGGCGGGAGCGGGTTCATCTGGAAGGGAGGGGACAACGGCCCCGGCCGGTTCACTTCCAGCGGGGATTCCGCCGCCAGGAACAAATGGGGACGACCTGCCGAGGCGCGGACCGCCGGCGGGAAAAAGCGCCCGGCGAAAGCGGGTCGCAAGGAGGACCATCCATGATTACCTACGAGTACGAATGCAGATCGTGCGGTCACCGGTTCGAGCGCAGCCAGTCGATCAACGACAAGCCGGTGAGCAAGTGCCCGGAGTGCGGCAAGAAACCGCATCGCCTGATCAGCGGCGGGAGCGGGTTCATCACCCGGGGCGGAGACGGCTCTCCGGGAAAAGGGTGGGAGCCGGTCAGGCAGGGGGAGGATCCCTGGGCCAAGATCGGGCTGCCCAGCGGCGGATGCGGCAGTTGCCCCAACAGCGGCTCGTGCGGCTTCGAAAATGAGTAGCGGCAACCCGTCCAAGTGCGACAGCTGCGGCAAGAAGAACGCCTGCGACGCCTCGAAGCGTCAGGAGAACGAGAACGACAAGGATTTCCAGGAGCGCCAGCAGCTCCAGGCCCGGCTTTGCCGCATCAAGCACAAGATCGTCGTCATGTCCGGCAAGGGCGGCGTCGGGAAAAGCACCGTGGCCGTGAACCTGGCGGCGTCGCTGATGCTGTCGGGGAAGCGCGTCGGGCTGATGGACGTCGACATCCACGGGCCGAGCATCCCCACGATGCTGGGGCTCGAGAACCAATCCCCTCTCCCTGCCGCCAACGGGTCCGTGATCCCGATCCTGATGGGGGACATGAAGGTCATGTCCATCGGGTTCTTCCTCCGCAACCAGGACGACGCCGTCATCTGGCGCGGGCCGATGAAGAACACCGCGATCAAGCAGTTCCTGAAGGACGTGGAGTGGGGCGACCTGGACTACCTGATCATCGATTCGCCGCCCGGGACCGGCGACGAGCCGCTTTCGGTCGTGCAGATCATGGGCGCCGGCAACCTCGACGGGGCCGTGATCGTCACCACCCCGCAGAAAGTGGCGGCGGTGGATGTCCGCAAGTCCATCTCCTTCTGCCGGATCATCCAGCTGCCGGTGCTCGGGGTCGTGGAGAACATGAGCGGGTTCGCCTGCCCGAACTGCGGCACGGTCACGTCGATCCTGCGCTCCGGCGGGGGAAGAAGATCGCGGAGGACATGAAGGTGCCTTTCCTGGGGGCGATCCCCATGGACCCGAAGATCGCCGAGGCGGCCGACAGCGGCGAGGCGTTCGTCCAGCACTACGCGGAGAGCCCCACGGCGCAGATCATGCGGGATATCATCAAGCCGCTCGAGGCGTTGTCGGGGAAGAAGGCCGACTAGGGCGGGGACACGGAGGGCGGCCGTGAGGGGTTACCCGCGGCCGCCGCTTTCCTCCCGTTTGCGGGTCTTCAGCGGCACGTAATTGCAGAACGGCTCCTCTTCGAGGTAATCCCCCAAGATCGCGTCGGCCCGCGCCCGGCACCCGCCGCAGACGTTCAGGTATTCGCACTCGCCGCAGCGCCCCTTGTACTTTTCGAAGTCCCGAAGTGACTGGAACAGCTC
The DNA here is from genome assembly GCA_963741515.1 of uncultured bacterium. GTDB lineage: Bacteria > Desulfobacterota > Deferrimicrobia > Deferrimicrobiales > Deferrimicrobiaceae > UBA2219. The sequence goes on along the minus strand of CAVUIA010000002.1, from coordinate 757,965 downwards.
GGAATCGCGCCAGATCTCCCCGAATTTCTCCTTCTTCACGTTTCCCGCCACGACGGGGAAATAGGAGCATGGCTGGACGTTCCCCTTCGAGTCGATGAAGCAGATCGACTGCGCGCAGATGCACCCCTTCCCGCCGCCGGTGGAAAAGGTCAGGGACCGGGGGGTGAATTTCTCCCCCTCCTCCTTCATCTTCTGGAGCCGGACCCGGTAGTAGTGGGGCGCGCAGGTGGGCCGCACGAGCATCTCCGTTTCCTGCTTCTCCATCCGGAAGTGCCACTCGAGGATCTCCTCGTAATCCTCCTTGCTGATCAGCTCGCTCATGATCTCCTGTCCCCGTCCCGTGGGGACGATCATGAACATGTACCAGGCGTGGGCGCCGATCGACTTGGCGAGCTTGCAGGTGGCCGCGATGTCGTGCTGGTTCCGCTTCGCGAAGGAGGAGTTGACGATGAACTGCATCCCGTTGCGCTTGAAGGTCTCCGCCGCGCGCAGCGTGGCTTCGAACGCGCCCGGCTGCTGCCGGAAGTCGTCGTGCACCGCCGCCGTGGAGCCGTCGAGCGACAGGGAGCAGATCCTTATGCCCGAGTCCTTCATCTTTCCCACGATATCGTCCGTGACGAGCGTCCCGTTCGTGGCGATGCACATCCGGAATCCCTTGTCGGTCCCGTACCTCGCGATCTCGAAGAGGTCCCCCCTCAGGAGCGGCTCGCCGCCGGAGAGGACCAGGACGGGTTTCGAGACCTCTGCGATATCGTCCAGGAGGGCCTTGGCCTCCTCCGTGGAGAAATCCGTGTCGTGGGACGACATGCCGGACGAGGCCCGGCAATGGATGCAGTTCAGGTTGCACCGCCCGGTGACTTCCCAGGCGATCCACTTCGGGATGAACTCCTCCTTCGTCATGTCCGGCGCTCAGCCTCTACTTCGCCATGTCGGCGTATTTCTTCGCCTTGGCCTTGTCCCCCAGGGCGGCATAGGAATTGGACAGCATCGTCGCCGCTTCCTTGGTGGGCACCAGGTCCATGCTCTTTTCCAGGTCCGGGATCGCCGCCCGGTACTCCTTCTTCTGGTACCGGATCGCCCCCAGCAGGAGGCGCGGCTCGAAGTATTCCCCGTCGAGTGAGATCGCTTTCCGGAGATTCTCCTCCGCGGCCTCGGTATTCTTGCGGATCATGTGCACCTGCCCGGCGGAGGAGTAGAACGGCGCCTGCGCCGGCTCCATCCGGGCTGCTTCCTGGTACTTCGCCAGCGCCTCGTCGTACTTCTTCTCCTTGAGGAGCTTGTCCCCCTGGTCGGACACGTCGTACGCCTTCTGGACCTTGCGGATGCCGGCGGTCTTCTGCAGGAAGATCTCGGCGTTCATGACGTATTGCGGGTTGTTCACGGTGTTCGGGTATTTCTGCGCGAGCAGCTTTCGGGTGTCGTCCAGGCGGTCCTTGGAGAACGGGTGGGTGCGGAAGAGGCCGGAAACCCACATCGGGTCCTTCCCGCCCTCCATCTCCTTGTAGAAGTACTCCTGCAGGTCCACCATGCCCCGGGGGTTGTAGCCGGCCTTCACCATGTAGCCCATGCCGATCTCGTCCGACTCCCGTTCCTGCTCCCGCGAGAACCCGTTTTCGACGAGGGAGGCGGTGACGCTGGAGAGCGCCTGGGCGCCCGTCCCCGCCACCCCGCCTCCGGCGAGCACCGATACTCCGGAAAGCAGGGCGTTGCTGGCCACCGCCCTCTGGTATCCCGCCAGCGAGTGTTTCGCCGTCACGTGGACCGTTTCGTGCCCCAGCACCGCCGCCAGCTCCGCCTCGCTTTCCAGCACGACGAGAAGCCCGCGGTTGACGACGATGAAGCCGCCGGGCAGCGCGAAGGCGTTCGGGACGGAGGAATTGAGGATCCGGTACTGGTACTTCAGGTTGGGTCGATGGGAAACCAGGGCGAGCCGCATCCCCACGCCCTGCACGTACGCCTCGAGATCCGGATCGCGGTAGAACCCGCCCTGTTCCTGGACGGCGGGTGCGTAGGCCTGCGCCCCCAGGGCGACCTCCTCCTCTTCCGAGAAGGAAACGATGGCCAGCTCGGAGCGCCCGGTGACCGGGTTGGTCGCGCAGCCGTACTTCCTGCCGCCAGCAGGCAGAGGACGGTCAGGACGCGGTCAGGCCAAGGCCCGAGAATTCTTCATCGCGGGATCTCCTTGAAGAAGGCAGCTTCGGAATCGGCAAAAGCATCGATCATTATTCCACATTCGGCGCGTTTCCGGGCGCGGGGGAAGCGGGTCGATTCCCGCCGTTTTACCCGGGTCCCCGGTCTGATATAAATAGATTAAGCAGGCAAAGCGGATACCGGGGGGGCGTCGGATGGGGAAAAGGCGCAGGAAACGGTATCACCCTCCGGGAACGATGCCGGGGACCCTGGCGGCGCACGCGGAAGCGGGGAACGCACCGGTCCAGGTCAGGGCGTTCCTGTATGACGCGGAGCGGTGCGAGGAAAGGGCGGTCGCCGTTTCCGACATCCCTTCCCTTTCCCCTCCGAAAACCGGGGTGCTTTGGCTCGACGTGGCGGGGCTTTCCGACCCCGGCGTCGTCCGCGCCATCGGCGACCGGTTCGGGATCCATCCCCTGGCGCAGGAAGACGTGCTGAACGTCCCGCAGCGCCCCAAGGTGGAGTGGTACGGCGATCGCCTCCTGGTGGTCCTCTGGCAGGTCCGCTTCCAGAAACCTTCGGAACAGTTATCCTTTTTCGTGTCGGAACGGTTGGTGGTCTCGTTCCAGGAGTCCCCGGACGATTCCCTCGAACCGGTGCGGGAACGGATCCGTCAAGGCAGGGGCCGGATCCGCACCGAAGGGGCGGACTACCTGCTCTATTCCCTGTGCGACGCCGTGCTGGACGCTTTCTTCCCGACGCTGGAGCGGCTGGGGGACAAGGTCGAGGAACTGGAGGACCATATGATCGCCACCCCCGTTCCCGAGACGTTCGTCTCCATCCGGAAGCTGAAGAGGGAGCTGATCGCCGTTCGGCACGCGTTGTGGCCGGCCCGGGACGCGATGAACCTCCTGATGATCGAGGAGCATGCCCTGATCCGTCCCGGGACCAAGGTGTTCCTGCGCGACCTCTACGACCACACGGTCCAGCTGATCGACATGGTCAACACCTACCGGGAGATGACCGCCGGGCTGGTCGAGGAATACATGTCCGCCGTTTCGAACCGGATGAACGAGGTCATGAAGGTGCTCACGATCGTGATGTCCTTCTTCATCCCCCTCACGTTCATCGTCGGCGTGTACGGGATGAACTTCGACACGGACGCGTCGCCGTTCAACATGCCGGAACTTCGTTGGGCGTTCGGGTACCCGGCGGTGCTGGTCCTCATGGCGGCCATCGCCGGCGGGATGTTCTACTATTTCCGGAAGAGGAAGTGGCTCTGAAATCCGTCGTTCCGATTGACGAAGGTCAAGGAAGCCGGCAGGGGAAGCCGGGAGACTGGTGATGCAGGACATCGCACGGCCCGTCGAGGGGGCCGCGCGAAGAATCCAGGAGGAGGTGCTCCATGAAATACTTGATCCTGGGGGGCGGCCCCGCGGGGATTGCCGCCGCGAAGACCGTGCGGAAAGCGAAGGCCGACGCAGAGATCCAGATCGTCACCGACGAGAAGGTGGCCCCGTACCTGCGGCCGCTGATGCCGGACTTCATCCTCGGGGACGCGACCGCCGAGAACACGCTCGATCCGGAGGGGAAGGAGCTGCAGGCGAAACAGATCAAGATCGCTTATGGCCGTGCGGCCGTCCGTCTGGATACGGGAAACAGGAAAGTGGAATTCTCCGACGGGACGGTGGAGGGGTACGACCGCCTCCTCGTCGCCACCGGCGGGAAATGCGCCGTGCCGGAGGTGCTGCAGAATAAGAGCCCCATGATCCAGTCCTTCGACTTCTGGAAAGACGCCATCGCCATCAAGGAGCTCGCGGCCCGGCCCGGCCCGGCGGTGGTCTATGGCCCGGGCTACCTTGCGATCGAGGCATGCCGGGCGCTGCGGAAGGCGAAGAGAGAGGTCGTGTGGATCCAGCCGAACAAGCCCCGGCACGGGTACCCGATCGCCGGGGAGCTCGAGGCGAGCATCCTCGACGACGTGCGGAACCGGGGCGCCCGGATCAAGGACGGCGACGAGATCGTCGAGGTGAAGGAAATGGGGAGCGACGCGTTGCGGGTCCTCACCAAACACGGCGAGGTGATCACCACCTCCCTGATCGTGGTCGCCACCGAGCGTGTTCCCACCGTGGGGTTCCTGGCGGGGAGCGGCGTGGCGACGGGCAAGGGAGTGCTGGTGGACGAGTATCTGCAGACGAGCGCCCCCGACATCTACGCGGCAGGCGACTGCGCGGAGTTCAAGGACAAGAAGACCGGGGAGAGCCGGGTCAACTTCGGGTGGCGCAGCGCCATCAAGCAGGGGCAGCTCGCCGGGGAGAACATGGCCGGCGGGAAGAAGAAGTTCGGCGGGGGCCAGGAGGACTACTTCTGGGCGTTGTTCGGGTCTTCCCTCGAGGACCGCGGGAAACGGGTCACCGACGTGGAAGGATACGGCAAGACTTGACGGGGAAGGGCTTCGGGGCGGGCCTGCTTTTCCTGCTCCTGCTCCTCCTCCTTGCCGCACCGGTTTGGGCTACGGAAGAGATAGCGGAGCGGACGGGGAAGGAATGTTCCGCCTGCCATGTGGACCCGGCGGGCGGCGGAGAGCTTTCGGCGGCAGGGAAGGAGTTCCTGGCCGCCGGGACGGCGGCGGGGACGTCGCCGCCGCCGTCCGCCGCCCGCCATGCCGTCCGCTTCGCGGCCGGGTTCCTGCACATCGTCACGGCGGTGCTTTGGTTCGGCTCCATCCTCTACGTGCACCTGCTGCTCAAGCCCGCCTATGCCTCCCGGGGGCTGCCGCGCGGGGAGCTCATGCTCGGGTGGAGCTCCATCGTCACGATCGCCGTCACCGGGGCCGTGCTGACGTATTTCCGGGTCCCGTCCCCGGACGACCTCTTCCGGACCCGGTTCGGCGTGCTCTTGACGATCAAGATCGGCATCTTCCTCGTGATGGCGACCACGGCCTTCATCGTGACGTTCGTCATCGGCCCCCGGCTCAAGGGCCGCCGGGCCGCGGCGGACGCGGAAAAGAAGGAGCTGACCGCCGAAGAGCTCGGGGCGTTTACCGGGGCGGGCGGGTCGCCCGCGTGGATCGCTTATAAGGGAGTCATCTTCGACGCGTCGGCCAGCCCCCTTTGGAAGGGGGGAGTCCATTTCGCGAAGCACAAGGCGGGGCTCGACCTGACCGACGCGCTGAAGCTCGCCCCCCACGGGGAGGAGCGGGTCCTGTCGCTTCCGGCGGTGAAGAAGCTCGCCGGCAGCGGGGACGCCCGCGGGCAAGCCGCCGCACCTGAAAGCGTTTTATTTCATGGCCTTCATGAACCTGTTTCTGGTGTTCGCCGTCCTTTTCATCGTCGCGATGTGGCGGTGGTGGTAGGAACCGCAAACACCGCAAAACGGGGACGTTGATGAGTTCAGCCGCAAGATCGGGACACACATGCGGACGCTTATCTCTGTCCCCCAACTGCGGCTGAACTCATCAACGTCCCCGATCTGCGATCTGCGGTTCCTCTTGACGTAAGAAGCCGTCGGGATTATATTTTCCTGTCTGCCGACGCACGTTCCCTGGTAGCTCAACCGGCAGAGCGGGTGGCTGTTAACCACTAGGTTGCAGGTTCGAGTCCTGCCCAGGGAGCCATGAACATAATCAGGGCCACTTGCGTTTCCCGCAGGTGGCCCTTTCATGTTCTGGCTCCTGAAGCAGGACTCGAAGCGAGGAATCCGCCGACGGGCAGCGAGGATGAGCCGACATGGATGGCGGCGGCAGGATTCCGAGGGGAGGCTACGCAGGGAGGAACAGGGAGGTCCCGACCGAAGTGGCCGAGTCCTGCCCAGGGAGCCAGCACTTTCCCAAGCCCGTGGATGGGGTTTTCCCCCGCCTGCGGGCTTTTTTCTTTCCCCCGTCCTTTGAAGATCGCCTAACGCGGGGGTATTGGGGGAATCCCGTGGGGGTTCGAGACACCCCTCTTCGGCACCACGGAAATACTCAGCCGGTCTTGGAAAGATTGCCCTACTTCTCCCCCTTCAGCCGTCGCATGCCTTCAACAATCGGGTGCCAGCCGTACACGAGCGTGACCATGAACTTGTCCATGCGAAGGTCCCCGGGAGCGTTGTCGTTGACGGTCGACATGTAGCCGAAGGTGAGGTTCAGGTTGTCGTTGATCTGGTACCCGAGCGTGAGTCCGAGGCCGAGGTTGTTGAGCTTATCCCCCTGAACGCCGTCGATGGTCGCTTTGCCGCCGGTGTACCAGGTGGCGTCGATCGCTCCCCAGAAGCTCTCGGTGAAGTCGCGTGTCAGGTGCGCGTCCAGCTGGAACATCGGATCGGTCTCCAACGTCTGCCCGACAAAGTCGTTATTGTTTCCGAAGAACCAGACGGCGGGGAGGAATTCCAGGGTCGTGCGCCGGCCCGGCACCCACGGGCCGAGCTGCCAGACGATGGGCATGCCCAGGCGCCCATACCAGCGGTTCTGCCCGATATTCAGCGACTGGTTGCTGTCGTACTCGCCGATCGGCAGCGCCAGGTCAACGAGCAGGTCGACGGAAAATCCCGGCTCATAGCGCAGGACATCGGGGATGTTCTTCTGTGCCTGCGGGCCGAGGACATTGATGTCGAACTCGAGCATCGGGTCGCCGAACCCTCTGGCCGATTGTTTTGACCGTCCTGCCGGCCACGGTGACATCGCCCGAGATCGCCCCATGGGGACGATGAGCGCCGCCATGGCCGCGCGATCGAACAGGGAGAAGGTACTGCGCATAACCCGCCAGGGCCATGGTTGCGTCGAAATTCGCTCCGGCGTCACGGTATGGGCGGGATCGAACGGGTTCGTGTTGCCGCTCATCGACTCGACGATGAGCGGCACCGCATTCGCATCCGTACAGAGTCTTCCAGTAGAAGCGCGCCGGGAGCTGGGCCAGAGCCTGCGGAGGGCAGAGCATGCCCATGGCGAGCATCGTCGCAAGGCGACCATCCGCAACCAAGCAACCGGTTTCATCCGACCTCCGTTGTCTTTCATGAGATCTCCATCCTTCCTGATTAATTCTCGGATCGGCATAACGCTCAAGGCTTGGGATCAGCCATCATGTCCTTGGGCGGCACGAACTGCTTGCTTGTAGAGAAGCGGCGGGTAGCCGGGTCGACCGGGACGCGCGGCGGAAGAGCGTCTTCCAGGGTCTCGAACATGGAGCGGCTCGGCAGGATCACGTTGTTCGTCCTGGACGTAGCTGTCCCAGAGCGCGATCAGCGCCTTCACCTTGTCGGGGCTGCTCGGCGGCAAGATCCTTTCGTCTCGGCCGGATCAGCCGCGAGGTTGAACAGCTCCCACTCCCCCTTGCCGAACGGCTTGTACTGCCAGCGGAGTCTTCCACTCCTCCCTGGCGTACCGCACGGTTGCCGAAGATTTCCCAGGCGAGGTAATCCTGCTCCGTCCGTGGCGACTCCGCCTTGCCCGCCAGCATCGGCCCCAGGATTTGCCGAAGAGCGCCGGGCAGCTCGCGCCCCTCGTAGGTCTTCGGATAGCTGGCGCCGGCGATTTCGAGCAGCGTCGGCATGAGGTCGGCCACATGCATGAGCCCGTTGTTGATGCTCCCCTTGGGCCGCTTGACGGCCGGACCGCTGACGATGAGCGCGTTCCGGATGCCGCCTTCCGCGAGCCACCCCTTGTACTGGCTGAAGGGCGTCATCGACACCTGCGCCCACATCGGGCCGTAGCCGACGTACGAGCCCGGATCGCCCCACGCGTTGGGATGGGTCTGCGACCACTTGATCGCCGCGAAGAGGAAGTCACGCGTGCCGGGCGTGCCCGCGATCATTTTGAAGAGGTCGGTTCCCTCGGCGCCGTTGTCGCCGAACACGATGAAGATCGTGTTCTCGTACTCGCCGATTTTCTTGAGGTGGTCGATGAGCCGGCCGACGTGGAAGTCGAGGTTCTCCACCATGCCGGCGTAGAGCTCCATCTTCTTGCCGAGGATTGCCCGGGTCGCCGGAGCGAGCACGATGGGATCGGGCAGAAACCACATCCGCTCGGCGAGCTGCGTGCCCTCGGGCATGATGCCGAGCTCGATCTGCCGCTTCAGTCGCTCCTGCCGCACCGCGTCCCACCCCTTGTCGTATTCGCCGACGTGGCGATTGCGCCAATCCTGCGGCAGGTGGTACGGATCGTGCGGCGCCTGGTGGGAGACATAGGCGAAGAAGGGTTTGCCGTCGCCACGATTGGCGTCGATGAATCCGATCAGCTTGTCGGTGTAGGTCTTCGTCGCGTAGTAGTCCTCGGGAAGCTTCGTCAGATAGCGCCCGTCCTCGGTGAAGACCGACTGCGGCGCAGCGGCGGTGAAATTCGTCATGTCCCAGTAGCTGCCCGCCCCGTCGAGCAGCGAGAAGTCGCGCTCGAATCCGCGCGCTGCCGGGATCTGTTCCGGTGTCTTGCCCATAGTGCCACTTGCCGACCATGTAGGTGTGATAGCCGGCATCCTTGAGCAGCTGCGGCAGCGTGACCACCCGGTTGTTGAGGATCGCCTTCGTAGCCGTCCACGCCCCACTGGTTGGGCGCGGTCCACTCGTCCATGTTGCCCAGGCCGTTCAGGTGGGTATCGACGCCGCTCAGCAGCAGGATCGCGTGGGCGAGCAGCTCGCGTGCGTGTAGAAGTTCGTGAAGCGCACGCCGTCCTTCGCCAGCGAGTCGAGGTTCGGCGTCTTGATCTCGCTGCCGAACGAGCCCATGTCGGCGAACCCCAGGTCATCGCCGAGGATGATGACAATGTTCGGCCGTGCGGGGTGCGTCTGCGGCGGAGGCGATGGCGGGCGCGGCGAGCGCCGCGACCATGCCGACGATGCCCAGCATTCTCAGCAACCGGCTCAGGTTGCCCGGTTTCCTTGCTATGGCGTGCGTCGAGTACCGCTGCACGGTCTCCATCGCCACTCCTTTCTCCGTAGGCTCATCAGAACTCTATCTCCCAATCGCTGAATATAGTAACTATTTCAGGCACGGTACGGCATCTTCTTTCTTCGCGCATACCTGCTGGTCTGCAGCTTTGGCGGCGTTTCAGCCGTGGAATTTTTGTAACGCCGGCTGCAGCGGCCAACGACTGGGCAGCAGTTTTTGCGCCGGTTCGGCGAAGCGGCAGCGCAGCGTCCCCAGCCGCTCGATGCTGATCGCGATGTCGGCTCCGGGATCGATGAAGTCGTCGTGGTCACAGCCGGTACAGTCGGGGATGGTGCCGAAGCCCATCGCGGAGCCCGGCTTGAGGGGCGCGATGAACCCCAACCACGCGAACACGTCTTCGGCCTTGTGGCTGATCTCGGATGTTGACCCCTGGTACTTGACCTGACCATTCACCACAACCGTCACCTTGAGGTTGTACGGATCGCCGACCTCATCCGGCGTGACCAGGTATGGCCCGAGTTGATTGCCGTTCGCCATGTCCTTGGTCAGGCAGAACCCGCCGACGAACTCCGTGGCCTGAACGTCGCGGGCCGAGACGTCGTTGAAGATGCAGTAACCGGCTATCGGCTGCGTCTTGTTCCCATACACGACGACCAGTTCAGGCTCGACGTCCAGGCGCGAGGTATATGCCGGCCAGGGGACGGTAACCCCGTCGCCGACGATGGTGTTCACGTTGCACTTGTAATAGGACAGCGGCTCGGGTTGACCGGCGGGGGGCTTGGGTTTCGGCGCCATGACCGCCTTGGCGAACGCCTGCAACATCGCCGACGTCTGCGGATTGTCCTTCTCGTACTTCATGATGATTTCGCCGGAGTTCTTGAGATGCCGCGGCGTGAGGCCGAAGTCGAACAGCGCCGCGACCTCGACCGGCTCATGCAGGCGAACCGCCTGGAGCGTTGGCTTTTCGCTGTCGGTCAGATCATTCAGATGCGCTTCGCCCCAGGCAAGCAACTTGCGCGCCGCCCGTTCGCTGTCCGGCAGGCCGGCGAGGTAGGCGCTACTGTCGCCAAGGTCGGGTTGCGTAATGCGACTCCGCTGTTGCAGGCTCGCCAAAGCAACGGCGTGCTCGCCGATAACGACGCCGAAACCGGGCTTCGCGTCGCCAAGTGAAAAACGAATCAGTTTCATCGCGGTTCTCCTTGTTTGAGTTGGCCGAATCAGAACTCAAGTGCGATCCCCCGCGCCTTCGCGACTTTGTAAATCAAATCAAAGCTCTTCGCCGAATCCCAGGGCTTGTCTCCCGGTTCGTTACGGAATTCCCGGTAGGCCCGCTCGACGTTCAGATAGATGCGTGCCGGGGCGCGCCACGCACCGTACGGTCCGAAATCGATCTGCTTGGAAGCCTCCAGGGAGGTCAGCCCTTGCTCGAAGCAGCGCTTGGACTCATCGCGCAGGTATTCGAGGTACGCCTTCATCTCCTTTACCCCTTCGATCCCGCACACCGGTCCGTGTCCGGGGACGATGACGTTCGGCTTGAGCGAGACAATGAGATCCAGAATCTTGATCCATTTCGCGTAACTGCCGGTCCAGCCCATGGGGGTGCACAGGCGGAAGAGGACGTCGCCGGCAAATACCACGCCTTCCTTGGGCACGTGGATGATGGTGTCCCCGGCCTGGTGGCACGGCCCCACAAAGAGATGTGCACTTCCGTGCCGTTGAGATCCAGCACGTGGCGCTCGTCGAACACGGTCGTCGGCAGCACCAGCTTGATGCCGTCGAAGTTGTAGTCCTGCAGCAACTGCCTGGCGATGGCCAATGCGCCGGGATGGAGCACCTTCAGCAGCAAGCTTGGCAGGAAGCTACCGGCCGCCTTGAGCAGATCCTGGGTTTCCTTCGGATCGGCGACGTGCGGCATGCGCTCCGCCACCTTTCGATGGGCGATAATCTCGGCACCTTCGAAGAGCTGGTTTCCCCATACGTGGTCGGCGTCCTCGTGCGTGTTGATCACGCGCTTCGGCATATCCGGCCAGACCTTGCCGAACAGTTTGATCATCTGTCGCCCGTGGGGCAGGTCCGACTGCGTGTCGACAACCACACCGCCGCCCAGGTTGATGAGTCCCGAGTTGGCATCGCACACAAGGTTCTTTTCGTTCAAGACGGCATAACAGTTTGCACTGACTTGTTCCATTTTCATGTTGTCCGTCTCCCTGATTTAATAGTTATGCCTCCATTATCACGGACAGCCTCAACTGTACGCGGTATCAGCGGATCTACCACGCTCCTGACCAGCCTCCAGTGATCGGTCCACCCGTATCTTAGGTTAATAATCCGCCGTACGTCGTTATCCTATTTTGGACGAAAAGCCGCACGGACTGCAAACTTGAGGGGTGGTGGGGAAACCCGTGGGGGTTCGAGTCCCCCCTTCGGCACTTTACGAAAAGGCGTCCGCCTATCCCAAGCGGTTGTGAAACTCCCGGATCTGATCGTGGTAGTCAGTAATGGTCGTGATGGGACGGAGCACCCGCTCTGTAACGGGGGAACGTCCAGCGATGACGGCCAGAGACTGAATTTGTTCCTGGATAATTGGTGCGAGGCGTAACATGCCTAAGACTTGGGTCACTCTTGCACGGGTGATGCCCTCCCGGCGGGCAATTTCGGTCTGGCTGGCGACCTTCCCAGATTCCAGGAGAGTCTTCCACTCGATGGCTTTTCGGAGGAGTTCGACGACTCGGGGGGCCTTGGGTATTCTTACTGGTTTGGGTTTGCTAGGCGGGCTGACCACTCGGCTGGGCGGTGCTCGTAGCCTCAGGGCACCGATGTTGCCGTTTTCGAACGCTCCCTTGGGTCCTAAGGCGATTTCGACTGTTTGTTCGTGGTATGTATCTGCACGGGTGCAACTATTGGCCTCTTGGGCGAGATGGACGATCCGGAAGTAGACCTCCGGTTCGACCCGCCCCGGGCGGGTTCGCATACTGTTACATTTGGGGAGCCAGAACATAATCAGGGCCACTTGCGTTTCCCGCAGGTGGCCCTTTCATGTTCTGGCTCTCAAAGCAGGACTCGAAGCGACATCGCTGCTGGCCAAGGATGGCCGAATGCAGGGACGGCCAGGGATGGCCACGGATTTTGTTGTCCCTGCCGAGCGGGCAGCGAGGATGAGCCGACATGGATGGCGGCGGCAGGATTCCGAGGGGAGGCTACGCAGGGAGGGACAGGGAGGTCCCGACCGAAGTGGCCGAGTCCTGCCCAGGGAGCCAATTGGTGCTTCTATCATCGGAGGCGTTGATCGCCCCGTGCCGCGTCCTTACACCGTTTCGAGCCGGTCGGGGGACGGGGAAGACAGGATGTCGTTGATCAGCTTGTTCAACTGCTTCACGCTGTACGGCTTCCGGATCACCCCCCGGAATCCGTATTCCTCGCAGGAAGACATGATCGGGTCGTTGGAATACCCGCTGCAGACGACGGCCTTGACGTTCCGGTCGATTTCCAGCAATTTCCGGATCGTTTCCTTGCCGCCCATGCCTCCCGGGATCGTCAGATCCATCAGGACCAGGTCGAACGGCTCTCCGCACGCCATCGCCTGGCGATAGATCGCGACCGCCTCGGTCCCGTCCCGCGCGATCGTCACCGTGTATCCGATCATCGCGAGCATCTCCCGGGCCATGTCCCGGACCGACTCCTCGTCGTCCATCACCAGGATCCTGCCCTGTCCTGCCATCCATCGCTCCTCGTCGACGTCGGGGGCCGGAACCGCCCCGTCGGTGGCGGGAAGGCAAAACTGGAAGGTCGTGCCGATGCCGGGATGCGATTCGACGGAAAGCCGCCCTCCATGCCGCTTGATGATGGAATAGGCGGTGGACAGCCCGAGCCCGCTCCCTTTCTGCTTCGTCGTGAAGTAGGGGTCGAAGATCCTCGACAGGATTTCCGGGGGGATACCGATCCCGTGGTCCATGACCGAAACGGACACGTGGTTTCCCGGCCGCAATATCGGGTCTTCCGCGCCGATGACCACGTTCCGGCAGACCACCTGGATGGTTCCGCCGCCGGGCATGGAGTGGGCGGCATTGATCAGCAGATTGTTCACGACCTGGCTCAGCTGCCCTTCGTCCGCCTCGATGTGCCACAGGTCGTCCGGGAACGAGAATTCGCACTTCACGTTCGAGCCCCTCAGGGCGAACCCGGCGGACTCCATCGTCAGGTCCCGGATCGAGGTGACCCTTTTGACGGGCGCCCCTCCCTTCGAAAACGTCAGCAGCTGCTGGGCCACGTCCTTCGCCCGGAACGCGGCCTTCTCGATTTCCTCCATCCGCTTGTACGCGTCCCCTTGCCGATTCGCGTACATCTTGGCGAGCGCGACATTCCCCACGATCGCCGTCAGGAAGTTGTTGATGTCGTGGGCGATGCCCCCCGCCAGGATCCCGATCGAATCCAGCTTCTCGGACCTCGCCATCTCCTCTTCCATCTTCTTCCGGAGCGAGATGTCGCGGCTGATGGAGGCGAGGGCGATCGCCTTGCCGCTTTCCGGGTCCTTGATGACGAAGGCATGGACCTCTACGGGGACCGGCAATCCCGTCTTCATGTGACGTATGCTGGTCTCGCCGTTCCATGCGCCTGTCCCGTGGAGCGCCTCCAGCATTTCGCGCTGCGCCCCGGGATCCTTTTCCAGCGCGTATCCGCCTGCCTCCGGCTTCCTTTCCCCGTCGGGCAGGTCCATGCCGACGAGCTCCTGGCCGGCCCGGTTCAGGTAGAAGACCTCCCCGTCCAATGAGGCGATCTCGATCAGGTCGGTGCTGTGATCCACGAGGGAGGCGAAGATCCGCTGTTCCTCCTCCATTCTCTTACGCCGGGTGATGTCCTCGACGATCCCTATTCCGCCGCGGATCGCTCCGTCCGCGCCGCGGTACGGGACGGTGCGCATGGAGACGAAGATGACCGACTTGCTCAGCGTCGCATGGTAGAGGCCTTCATAGGAGCCTTCCCGTCCTTCGAGCGGGGCCCGCAACGTCGGAAGGATTCTCCCGTCCTTCAGGCGGGTCATGTCCAGTCCGATCAACGCCTCCCGCCCCGAACCGAGGATTTCGCTGAAATGTTCGTTGCATTCGGTGATTTGCAGCCGCTCGTCGTACACGAAGATCCCCACGGGGGACCTCTGGAACAGGATGCGGTACCGTTCGCCGCTTTGACGCGCCTCCTCGAGAAGTCCCTCGTTCTCGAACCGGAGGGCGATGGAAGAGACGATCATCCGGTGGTGCTTGAACGAGTACGCGAGGATGGTGGTCATGTAGAGGATGGAGAGCAGGCCGATGGTCCGTTCCACCTCGCCCTCGTGCAGGAGGAGACGGGCGGCGTAGAGCGACATCGCCGGCGTCACCCATGCCGCGGAACCGAATTTCAGGGAGGCGTGCGACACCGTGGTGGTCGCCGAAAGGCTTGCCACCACGAGCACGAAGGCCAACGTCAGCGAAATGTTGCCGACCGGCAGAAGGAGGAAAGCGGACAGCCCCCAGACGATTCCCGAAAGCACGGACAGGAGAAGATAGCCCTTTTCCCAGCCCGCGCTCTCGAACTGTTCCGGGAGCGCCTTGAAGAACCGACGGTAATAGATCAGCCTGCCGGCGGCGACCGCCAATAGCAGAAGGATCCAGGATGCGATCCTCCCGGGGCCGAAGCTGCCGCGCACCGAAAAGGCGAGCACGAGGGCGACGAGGAGGGCCGCCGCCTGCATCGTCGGGAGCTGCGCGATGACGAGGCGCAGCTGCTCTCTCCGGATCCGGCCCCGTTTCCGCTGATCCATATGTGCGAATTCCCCCCGGCGATCCGAGAATGATTGCCGCTCATTCTGATTATCGGCGGACGGGAAGGAAATATTCATTTCGGAGGCCGTTCCCTTCGAGTTCCTTGCGTTGCGAATCCGTCGATGGCATCCTGAATCCATCGATCCGCATATGTTTTCTGGCCGAAACCGTGACCGTCGGAAAGGAACGGACCCAACGGAACAAGGCAGGCAAGACATATGACCGACCCTCATTTGCCCGATACCGCCATATTGGGATCCATCCTGCGGCTGCAAAGCGCCTTGCAGGCGGCGCCTGACGAGGAACGGCTCGCGGAAACAGTCCTCCGCGGGTTTGCGGACCTTCCCGGCGTATCCGGGTGCCTCGTCTGCATCGCGGGAAGAACGACCCTGGCCGCGCTCCGGCCGGGCCGCCCGGGAGCTCGAGGTTGCCCGGACGATTGCCCCGGCAGGAACGGGGTCGGAAGATTCGCGTGCGCACGGCCGATCCGAATATGGAGCCTGTTCCGCCGACGGGCGAATCGTCGTTCGAGCCGTATGCGCCTTTCGTGGCGAACACGGCCGACGTCGCGGCCCTGCGCATCGAAAACCTCCGGAACGCGAAAGCGCTGGCGGACGCCGGGAGGCGGCTGTCGCATTCCCGCGACCTGACCCATTACATCATCGAGCACATGCGCAGCGCCGTTGCCGTCCACGACCGGGACCTGCGCTATATCCATGTCAGCCGGCGTTACCTGAAGGATTACGGCGTCAAGGAACAGGACATCATCGGCAGGCACCACTACGAGGTCTTCCCGGACCTGCCGCAGAAATGGAGGGACGCCCATCAAAGGGCGCTGGCCGGCGAATCCTCCAGCGGAGACAACGATCCGTATTTCCGGGAGGACGGCACGAAGTATTGGACGCAGTGGGAGTGCCGCCCCTGGTACGAGGCGGACGGCTCCGTCGGCGGCATCATCGTCTACACCGAGGTCATCAACGAGCGCAAGCGGGCCGAAGAGACCCTGGAGGAGGAGGCGACCCGGCGAAGGATCCTGGTCGAGCAGTCCCGCGACGGCATCGTGGTCCTCGACGAGCACGGCAAGGTGTACGAGGCGAACCGGCGGTTCGCGGAGATGCTCGGGTATTCCCCGGAAGAGGTGCTGCGGCTTCACGTGTGGGATTGGGACCAGCGCTTCCCGCGCGAACGGATACTGGAGATGATCCGGGACGTCGACGAAACCGGCGATCACTTCGAAACGAGCCACCGCCGCAAGGACGGCACGCCGATCGACATGGAGATCAGCACCAATGCCGCCGTGTGCGGGGGCCGGAAGCTGATTTTCTGCGTGTGCCGCGACATCTCCGAACGAAGGCGGGCCGAGGAATCGCTGCGCGAAAGCGAGGCGCGCCTGAGGGCCATTTTCGACTCGGCCCGGGAGTTCATCTACCTGAAGGACACCGACCTTCGCTACACCCACTGCAACAAGGCCATGATGCGGATGTTCGGCCGACCCCGCGAAGAGATCATCGGGCGGACCGCCGCCGACCTGTACGGGGAGGCAGCCGGCCCGGAGATCGACGAGGTCGACCGGAAGGTCCTGGCGGGGGAGCCCGTGCAGGGCCTTTATACCCGCACGGTACAGGGCACCACGCGCATCATATCCACCAGCAAATCGCCGGTATTCGACGCCGCCGGGCGGGTGGTGGGGATCTGCGGCGTATCGCGGGATATCACGGAAGAGGTGCATATCCGGGAGCAGATGCGCCAGGCCCAGAAGGTCGAGGCCATCGGGCGACTGGCCGGGGGCGTGGCCCATGACCTGAACAACATGCTTTCCCCCATCATCGGCTACGGCGAAATGCTGCTGGAAGAGCTGGGCCCCAAGGATGCGCGGCGCGACTCGGTGAACGAGATCCTGCGAGCCGGCATCCGCGCACGGGACCTGGTGCGCCAGCTGCTGGCTTTTTCCCGGAAGCAGAACCTGGAGTTCAAGCCGGTGGACATCAACGAGACCGTCAGGGGTTTCGAAAAGCTTCTGCGGCGCACCCTGCCGGAGGATATCGACCTCGTGATCGTCCTGACGCCGGATATCCGGCCGGTCATGGCGGACGCCGGCCAGATCGAGCAGATCATCATGAACCTGGCCATCAACGCCGCCGACGCCATGCCGGACGGCGGCAGGCTGATCATCGAAACCGCCATGGCGGAACTGGACGAAACGCATGCGGCCACGCGTCCGGGCGTGAAGCCGGGACCGTACGTCAAGCTGACCGTCAGGGATACCGGGCGCGGCATGGACAAGGAGACCCTCGACCAGGTGTTCGAGCCGTTTTTCTCCACCAAGGGCGACCGCGGCACCGGCCTCGGGCTGGCGACGGTATACGGCATCGTCAAGCAGCACGGCGGGAACATCTGGGTGTACAGCGAACCCGGCAAGGGGGCGATTTTCACGATCTACCTGCCCGTCACCGGGACGGCGCATGCCGCGGGGAAGGATGTCCCGGAAAACCCGACCGGACTGACGGGCATGGAAACCATCCTGCTGGTGGAGGACAACGAGCAGGTGCGCCACCTGGCCGAGGCCATCCTCAAGCGGCAGGGGTACAGGGTCCTCGTGGCGGAAGACAGCGAAGGCGCCCTGGAGACGCTGGCATCCCACGGCGGCTCCGTGCATCTTCTGCTGACCGACGTGGTCATGCCCGGAATGAACGGAAGGGAGCTGTATGAGAAAGCGGTTCAAGACCATCCGGGCCTGAAAGTCCTGTTCATGTCCGGCTACTCCGAAGATGTCATCGCCCATCGCGGGGTGCTGGACGAAGGGGTCCGGTTCATCCAGAAGCCCTTCTCCGTCCAGAGCCTGGCCACCAAGGTCCGGGAGGCGCTGGGACAGGCGTAAGGACGGCCCACCGCCGACGTTCCGCTTCCGCATCCCCCTGGAGAGGCGCAACAATCCCACATATTGCGGAAGATCCCGCACGGGTCCGCGGTTTGCGTCGAACAAAATGCTCCCGCCGGGAAACGAACCCGTGGTCCCGCCGCATCGAAATAGAAAGAAGAAGCCGGTCGCGAACCGGCCGGAAAGGAGATCCACCCGATGGCGCACACTCTTCTTCCGCTCCCATATTCGTACGACGCGCTCGAGCCGTACATCGACGCGAAGACAATGGAGATCCACCACGACAAGCACCACGCGGCTTATGTCGCCAATCTGAACAAGGCGCTCGAAGGCCATCCCGAACTCGAGAAACTCCCGCTCGAGGAGCTGCTCGCGCAGATCGGCAAGGTGCCGGAGGCCGTTCGCACCGCCGTGAGGAACAACGGCGGCGGCCACCTGAACCATTCCATGTTCTGGAAGATCATGAAGAAAGGCGGCGGCGGCGAGCCGTCGGGGGAGCTGGCCGAAACCATCAATAAAACGTTCGGCAGCCTGGGAGACTTCAAGAAGACCTTCACCCAGGCCGCGATATCGCGATTCGGGTCCGGCTGGGCATGGCTGCTGATGCGCGACGGGAAGCTTGCCGTCGAATCGACCGCGAACCAGGACAATCCCGTCATGGATGGAGGCAAGCCGCTGATCGGCCTCGACGTCTGGGAGCACGCCTATTACCTGAAGTATCAGAACCGGCGCCCCGAGTATATCGAGGCGTGGTGGAACACCGTCGACTGGGCGCAGGTCGAGGACAATTTCCGGCGGATCCGGTAGCGGGAAGATATGGATATGCCGGGTCCTGCAGAGCGCCGCGTCCGCCGGGAGATGAAGACCGTCCGGCGGATGATCGGGATGTATTGCCGCGATAAGCACGGCGGGGGCGGGGGCCTGTGCGGGGAGTGCGGCGCCCTCTGGGACTACGCGACGCAGCGGATCGACCGCTGTCCGCTGCGCGCCGACAAGCCCGCCTGCGTCGACTGCCCGACGCACTGTTATCGGCCGGAGATGCGGGAGCAAATCCGGCGCGTCATGCGGTACGCGGGGCCCCGCATGGCCTGGCGCCACCCGGTGCTGTCCATCTTCCACCTCCTGGACCGCAGGCGGGAGGGACGCAGGCGGCCGCGGCCATGAAGGATGAAAGGAGCGGGATGCCGGATCCATCGATCGGTACGCCGTCCTGGCTTGTCGAGTGGATGGAAGCGCACGGGATCGCGCTGTGGGGAGCGGCCGATCTTCGGGGTTTCCCCACGCCGACGGACGAAACGGGACAAGGATTTCCTTATGCCGTTTCGTGGATCGTTCGAATGAACCCCCAAATCATGGCCGGCATCCGGAACGGTCCCGACCAGGCATACGCCGACGAGTATTCCAGGGCGAACGCCCGCATCGATGAGATATCCGCCGCGCTGGCGAGTGAACTCCGGGCCAGGGGCTTCCGCTCCGCACCGCTGGCGTCTTCGGAACGCACCGATGAAGCGGGAATCCGCGGGGATTTCCCCCACAAGACCGCGGCGACCAGGGCGGGCCTGGGCTGGATAGGGCGCCACTGCCAGCTGATCACGCGCCCGTTCGGGCCGTGGGTCCGGTTGGGGACCGTTTTCACCGACATGGAGCTTCCGTGCGGCCCGCCGATGGAGAGGGGCCTCTGCGGCCGCTGCAGGATCTGCGTGGACGCCTGCCCCGCGCAGGCGTTGAAGGGCGGCGACTGGCGGCCGGGGACGCCGCGCGAGGAGCTGCTGGATGCCCGGGCGTGCGATCTATGGAAGAAGGAGCACTATTTCCGGTATCACAAGGGACATAACTGCGGGATCTGCGCGGCGGTCTGCCCGCACGGGCGGTGAACCCTCATTTGCTTTTCGCGCGGGACAGGCGTTTGCATTTGCGCCACAGCGTCGCGCGGTGAACGCCGAGGATCTCCGCGGCCCGGCCGATCCTTCCCCCGGCCTGGGCCAGCGCGCGTTCGATCTCTTCCTTGCCCGCCGGACCGCTTCGCGGCGGCCGCTCCGATTCCCGGTATTCCAGGAGATGCGTCAGGAACGCCGCGTCCACGGTCCTCCCGGTGCGCACGACGGTCAGCCGCTCGCAGAGGTTGCGCAGCTCCCGGACGTTCCCCGGCCACGGATACTGGGTGAGGAAGGGGGGCGCGTCCTCCGAGAAAACGAACCGGCGGCGGTCCGACGGGAACAGCGTGTCGAGGAAATGCCACACCAGCGGCATGATGTCGTCGCGCCGCTCCCGCAGGGGGGGGATGGGCAGGCTGAGCACGTTCAGCCTCCAGAAGAGGTCCCTCCGGAAATGCCCGTCCTCCACGTGGCGGTGCAGGTCCCGGTTCGTCGCGCACAGGACGCGGACGTCGACGGGGATCACGCGGTCGTGCCCCAGGCGGCTCACTTCCCGTTCCTGCAGGATGCGAAGCAGCCTTCCCTGCAGGCTCAAAGGGATCTCCGATATTTCGTCGAGAAAAATCGTGCCGCGATGGGCGAGCTCGAAAAGGCCCGGCTTTCCCTGCCTCCGGGCCCCGGTGAAGGCCCCTTCCACGTAACCGAAAAGCTCGCTCTCCAGGAGCGCCTCCGGAAGGGCGGCGCAGTTCACCGCGACGAAGGGGCCGTTTCTCCGGTTGCCGGCCATGTGGATGCTCTGCGCGAAGAGTTCCTTCCCCACGCCCGTTTCCCCGTGGATCAGGACCGTCGAATCCACCCGGGCATACTGCCTTGCCGCGTCGATCGCTTCCATCAGCAGGGTGCTGCTGCCGTAGATATCGACGAAGCTGAACTTCGCCGCGTGTCCCTTGCTGTAGATCTCCCGGCGGATCCGTTCCTCCATGGACTGGATCTTCGTGATGTCCTGGAAGGTCGCCACGGCTCCGACGACCTCCCCCTCGACCCGGATCGGGATGCGGTTCACCATGATCCTGGAATGGCCGAGATCGATGATTTCGCCGAGGTCCTGGCTGCCGTTCCGCAGGGCGTCCCGGAAGCTGATCGAGGGGATGACCTGGTCGGCCCGGCTGCCCAGCGCTTCTTCCTGCGGGATGCCCGTCACCGATTGGGCGATCGGGTTGAAGATCGATATCTTGCCCTCCCTGTCCACCGCGATGATTCCCTCGTACGTGTAATCCAGCATCGCCTTCAGTTCGTTGCTCCGGCGGGCCTCGAGCCGGCGGGCGTAGACGATCCGTTTCGCCTCCTGGAGGGCGAGACGGATCGACGCTTCGCCGGACCCCAGCAGGACGGCGGGCAAACCGCGGTCCCGGGCGATACGGGTCGTGATCGCCCCGCCGAGGATGACCTGTGCGCCGTCGTTTATCGCCTTGCCGACCATGCCGGGCGCTTCTTCCTCGGAGTCGATGTTGTGGCAGACCAGGTTGAGGTTGAGGAAAGGGAGGAAATCGTGCAGGTTCCGGATCATATTGGGGAAGGCGACGACGGCGATGGCGGGATTGCCCGAGCCCACCTCGCTTTTCGCCCTGACCAGGGCCTGGGCGATGTCGGTGCTTGTCAGGTGGATCTCGACGATCGGGGTCTTTATTCCCTCCTTTCTCAACAGCATCGCCGTCCCGCCGCGCGCGACAAAGACCTCCGCGCCCTGGTTTTCAAGCCGCCTGGCAAGAGAGACCGCCTCGCCGAGCAACGCCTCGACGACGTCGATCTTGTCCGGGACGGCCGAGAGGATCTGGCGATACTCTTCGGCGATGGTCCGGTCCGGGGCGATGAATACGATGCTCATGCCGTTTCCCTTCGAGGAGATGTTGCATTAAGTAGCATAAGTTGCGCGACATGGCAACAATATGCGACAACATGGGGGACCACGCAAGACCGCGGCGCAATAATAAGGAGTGATTTCATATAAGTACAGAAATATGCCTTGGGGTTCGATTTGGCACAACAGTTGAATGGATAAACCGGGAGTTTGAAGGGTTGCCGTCGAAGGGGTTTCCGGAGTATTGTTTCTTCTACGCCGGGACCTTTTGAAGGTAGAATTAATCACGAATCCAAGGAAATCCTGCGACCGTCGGTGGGGCGGACGGAAATTCCCGAATACTCGGCATCTCCGGAGGTGTTCGTGAAGACGATCAGGCAGGCCGATATCGTAGTGGGCTGTTTCCTCGCCCTGCTGGGCCTTTTCATCGTGTACGCGGCTTCGAATATCCGGATCGGAGTGGAGAGGGCGCTGTCCCCCCGTTTCTTTCCCTCCATCCTCGGGTATACCATCCTCGCCTGCGGCGCCGGGCTTGCCTTGAAGTCCTGGCGCTTCAAGGGGGAGGATCCGGCGATCCACTGGCCGGACCGGCAGGGGGTACGCACCATCGTGGTCTGCCTCCTGTTGCTGGCGGCGTACATCTTTTTCATGAAGCCGCTCGGGCTGCCCATCGCCACGTTCCTGTACGTCACCGCCAACATCTGGTTCCTGAAACCGGAAAAGTGGAGGCGTGGCGATCCTGTCCGGCATCATCCTCGGGATCCTCTCGTACGTCGTGTTCATCCATTACCTTCAGCTATCGTTCCCGGTCGGTTTCCTGCTGGAGCTGCTCGGGCTGGAGGGGTGACATGAGCTTTTCCTTCGACCACCTGTACCAGGGATTCGTCACCGCCCTGTCGCTGCAGAACCTCATGTGGGCGCTGATCGGCTGCTTCATCGGGACGCTGGTCGGGGTGCTCCCCGGCATCGGCCCCGCCTCCGGGATCGCGATCCTCCTCCCGCTGACCACGGTGCTGCCCCCGACGTCGGCGATCATCATGATGGCCGCCATCTATTACGGCGCCATGTACGGGGGGTCGACGACCGCGATCGTCGTCAACATCCCCGGGGAGGCGTCCTCCGTGCCGACCGCCATCGACGGCTACGAGATGGCCAAGCAGGGGAGGGCCGGCCCGGCGCTCGCCATCTGCGCGATCTCCTCGTTCGTCGCCGGGACGCTCGGCCTGATCGGGCTCACCTTCTTCGCGCCGCTTTTGGCCGACGTGGCCGTGGTGTTCGGCCCGCCGGAGTACTTCGCCCTCATGTTCATGGCGCTGACGCTGATCATCAGCCTCTCCGGCCGCGCCCTCCTCAAGGGGGTGATTTCCATGGCCATCGGGCTGACGACCTCCCTCATCGGGCAGGACCCCCTCACCGGCGCCGCCCGGCTGACGTTCGGGTTCCCGCAGCTGCTGGCCGGCGTCGACTTCATCAGCGTCATCGTGGGGCTCTTCGCGATCAGCGAGGTGATGATCAACGTGGAGTCCCGGATCTCCGCCATCAGCCAGAAGATCGGCAGCTGGATGCCGTCCTGGGCCGACATCAAGGAGTCCTTCCCGGCGATGGTGCGCTCCTCCGGCATCGGATTCTTCCTGGGGCTCCTCCCCGGCGTCACCCCGTCGGTCACCACGTTCGTGGCGTACGACGTCGAGAAACGGTTTTCGAAGCACCCGGAGCGGTTCGGCAAGGGGGCGATCGACGGGGTCGCCGCCCCCGAAGGGGCGAACAACGCGACCTCCACCGCCGGCTTCGTCCCGCTCTTCTCGTTCGGGATCCCCACGGCGCCTTCGATGGCGGTCCTGCTCGGAGGGCTGATGATGTACGGGCTCCAGCCCGGGCCGATGCTTTTCAAGGAGAACCCCGAATTCGTCTGGGCGATCATCGCCAGCATGTACATCGGAAACGTCATGCTGATCATCCTGAACCTGCCGCTGGTGGGGATGTGGGCCCGGATCTGCGTCATCCCGTTCTACATCCTCGGGCCGATGATCGTCTTCTTCTCCGTGCTCGGGACCTACAGCGTCCGGTTCCTCGCGTTCGACGTGTGGATCATGCTCCTCTTCGGCGTGATCGGCTATTTCATGCGGAAGTTCGGGTACCCCATCGCCCCCATGGTGCTGGCGGCGGTCGTCACGCAGATGATGGAGACGTCGCTGGGGCAGTCGATGCTCATGTCGCAGGGGTCTCTCCTCATCCTGTTGAAGCGCCCGATCTCGGCCGTCTTCATGATCCTCGCCTTCCTCTCCATCGCCCGGGGGATCTGGATCCAGATGCGAACCAAGGCGCCTGAAATCGCCATAGAAGAAACGGATTGACACCGTCAACCCGCAATCCGACAGGAGGGAAGCTATGAAGAAATTTGCAGTTGTTCTTGTCGTGTCGCTCGTCGCATGTGCGTTTGTGCTGGCCACCGTGGCCGGCGCCGCGGAATTTCCCGAGAAAGCGCGTCACCTACAACATCTGCTTCAACCCCGGCGGCGAGTCCGACATCACCGCCCGGCTCCAGGAGCAGACGCTGAAGAAGTACCTGGGCCAGGACGTGTCCATCCAGTACAAGATCGGCGGCGGCGGCGCCGTCTGCTGGGCGGAGCTGACCAAGACCGCGCCGGACGGCTACACGATCGCCGGCCACAACCTCCCCCACACCATCCTCCAGCCGATGGAGATGGGCGACGCCGGGTACAAGACGTTCGACCTCAAGCAGGTCTACATGTTCGAGGTCACCCCGAACGTCCTGATGGTCCGGAAGGACGCCCCCTACAACACCCTGAAGGAATTCATCGAGTACGCGAAGGCCAAGCCCGCCGGGTCGATCACGGTCGGCGGGAGCGCCACCTCGTCGGCGAACGACCTGGGTGTCGCCATTCTCAACAAGGCCGCGGGCCTCAAGCTGACCTACGTCCCCTTCACCGGGACCGGCGCCGCCATTCCGGCCCTCCTGGGCGGTCACGTTTCGGCCCTCATGTCCTATTCGCCCATGGTCATCCAGTACCGTGACAAGTTCAAGTTCCTGGGCATCATGTCCGAGAAGCGCATGGCGACCATGTCCGAAGTGCCGACCTTCAGGGAACAGGGCTACGACCTCGTGGAAGGCGCCTACCGCGGCGTCGCCGCTCCCCCGGGAACGCCGGACGCGATCGTGAAGATCCTCGCCGACGCCTTCGACAAGACCATGAAGGACCCGGAAGTGCAGAAGAAGATGGACCAGTACGGCTTCAAGACCGAGTACCTGGGCCCCGAGGAGTCGCTGGCGCTCGTGAAGAAGAAGGCGGCGGAATATGAAGTGATCATGAAGGAACTGGGCCGGGTGAAGAAGTAAGGAAACACCGGGACCAAGGCGTCATAAAGAGGCCCCTCTCCCGTCGAAGGGGGAGGGGCCTCGATCTTCCAAAAGGATGAAACGATGACCACGCGTATCGCGGAAGTGAGGGCCGAGCTGCTGCGGATGCCGCTGCCACGGCCGATGATGTCCGGGTCGTCCAGCGGCAAGAAAGGCGGCCCGGTGAGCCATATCAACATGCCGGTCGTGTTCATCACCACCGAGGACGGGACCCGGGGGCTCGGGTACGCCTGGAGCCTGCTGGGAGGCGCCACGGCCACCCGCTGCGTGCTCCGGGACGATTTCGCGCCGCTGCTGGTCGGCGAGGACGCCCTCGACAACGAACGGCTGTGGAACAAGCTGTACCGGCGGCTGCAGACGGTGGGCCGCGTCGGTCTCGTGACCCAGGCCATGTCGGCGGTCGACCTGGCCCTGTGGGACATCAAGGGACGGGTGGCCGGCCTGCCCGTGCACAAGCTGCTGGGCGGCCGCCGGGAGAGCGCCCCGTGCTACGGGTCGGACGGCGGCTGGCTGTACATGAGCGTCCAGGAGATGCTCGCGGCCTTCGAGGGATACCTCGGCCAGGGGATGATGGGCGTCAAGATGAAGATCGGCCACGAGGATTACCGGAAGGACATCCAGCGGGTCCGCGAGGTCCGCAAAAGCCTGGGGGACGACGCCTGGATCGCCGTCGACGCCAACCAGAAATGGGACTTCCCGACGGCGATGCGCGTCGGCCGGGAGCTGGAGCAGCTGGGCGTCGCGTGGTTCGAGGAGCCGATGCTCTGCGAGGACATCCCCGTCCATGCGCGGCTCGCCGCCGCCCTGGACATCCCGGTCGCCATGGGCGAAACGCTCGGTTCGCGCTTCGAGTTCGACGCGTACATCCGCGCCGGGGCGGCCGACATCCTGCAGCCGGACATCGTCCGGGTCGGCGGGATCACCGAGATGGTGAAGATCGCGGCGCTGGGCGACGTCGCCGGGCTGCCGCTGGCGCCCCACCACATGATGGAAAGCACGATCCAGGTCGCCTGCGGCGTGATGGAATCGGCCCCCATCGAGTACATGCCGTGGGTGGCCGCGGCGTTCGCGGAGCCCGCGCGGATCGAGAACGGCCGCATGTTCCCGCCCGCAGGGGCCGGGGCTGGGCCTGGACGATCCCCGAGGAAACGATCAAGCGGTTCCGCGTCGAGTAATCGACCCGGCCGCCTTCATAAGGAGACGGTATATGGCAAAAGTGCGGGAACACAAGATAGCGCAGATCAACGGGGACGGGATCGGCAACGAGGTGGTGCCCGAGGGGATCCGGGTGCTGGACGTCGCCGGGGAGAGGTTCGGGTACAAGCTCGCGTGGACGCCGTTCCCCTGGAGCTGCGAGCATTACCACAAGACCGGCGAGATGATGCCGAAGAACGGCCTGGAGATCCTCAAAAGCTTCGAGGCGATCTTCCTCGGCGCCGTCGGTTATCCCGGGGTT
This sequence comes from uncultured bacterium, assembly GCA_963741515.1. GTDB lineage: Bacteria > Desulfobacterota > Deferrimicrobia > Deferrimicrobiales > Deferrimicrobiaceae > UBA2219. The sequence continues at coordinate 731,736 of CAVUIA010000002.1, read as the reverse complement.
CCGGACCACGTTTCCCTGTGGGGGCTGCTCGTTCCCATCCGGAGGGGATTCGAGCAGTACGCGAACGTTCGGCCCGTCTGGACCATGAAGGGGATCGAGAGCCCCCTGCGGAAGATCGAGGGGGGGAAGATCGACCTCCTCGTGGTTCGGGAGAACACCGAGGGCGAGTATTCGAACGTCGGGGGAAGGATGTTCGAGGGGACCGACCGGGAATTCTGCGTCCAGGAATCGGTCTTCACCCGGAGGGGCGTCCAGAACATCATGCGGTACGCCTTCGAGCAGGCCCGGAAGCGGGAAAGGAAGCACGTCACATCGGTCACGAAGTCGAACGGCATCTGCATCACGATGCCCTACTGGGACGAGGTCTTCCGGGCGGTTTCGAAGGAGTACCCGGACGTGAAGACCGACCAGTACCACATCGACTCCCTGTGCGCCACGCTCGTCGGGCATCCCGAGAGGTTCGACGTGATCGTTTGCAGCAACCTGTTCGGCGACATCGTGTCCGACCTGTGCCCTGCGCTGGCGGGAAGCCTCGGCATCGCCCCGTCGGCCAGCCTGAACCCGGAGCGCGAGTTCCCGTCCACGTTCGAGCCGGTGCACGGCTCGGCCCCCGATATTTACGGCAAGAACATCGCGAACCCCGTCGCGCAGATCCTCACCGGGGCCATGATGATCGAGCACCTGGGATACCCCGAAGCGGCGAGGACGATCGAGAAGGCCGTGGAGGTCGTGGTCGCGGAAGGAAAAGTCCTCACCCGGGACCTCGGCGGGGAGGCGACGACGCAGCAGGTGGGGAAAGCCGTTGCCGAGCTGGTGAAGTCTTTGTAGGATCGTCCGCCGCAGGCCGACGATCCTGGAACGCCGAAGGCCCCGGGGCTGCCCCCCGGGGCCTTTTCATTTGCGGCGCCTGCCGGCGAGTCGTTCGCGGTTGTCCGGGTCGTGGAAGTCGGATAAACTCTGAATACAGCTCACCGGAACCCTCTCGCCAACCCGACCGGAGTGGCCCCGCTTTGCGGGACATGGAGGAGAATCCGCATGAAGATCGATAAGCCCCGCGATTACGTAGTGAAGAATCTCCGGTACGCGTTCAACCCCGCCTCGATCGCCGTCGTCGGCGTGTCGAACAACCCTTCCAAGGTGGGTTTCCAGGTCATCCACGGGCTCCAGAGGTACAGGTACGCCGGCAAGATATACCCGGTGAACGACCACGAAGACAGCGTCCAGGGATTGAAAGCGTACCGGAAGCTGGAAGATATCCCGGGACCGATCGACCTGGCGTTCATCGCCATCGGGTCCGGCAAGGTGTTCCCGGTGGTCCGGGAGGCCGCGGAAAAGAAGGTCAAGGTAGTCGCCATCGCGACCAGCGATTTCAAGGAGACCGGCCGGGGCGAGCTGCAGGACGAGATCACCCGCTTCTGCCGCGACCAGAAACTGCCGCTGCTGGGCCCCAATCTCCTGGGGATCGGCAATCCTCATTACAACTTCAACTGCGGGTTTACGCCGTTCCTCCCGGAAAAAGGTCCCGTGGCGCTGATCTCCCAGTCGGGGGCCAACATGCTGGGCGCCCTGGGGGCGTCCCAGCTGCGTCATTACGGGCTGAGCTTTTTCGCCGGCCTGGGCAACAAGGCGGACGTCGACTTCTCGGAGTTCATGCTGTACGCGAAGGAGGATCCCTACACCCGCTGCATCGCCCTCTACATGGAAGGGATGGATTCGCCGGATGCCTTCATCGACGCCTGCAGGAAGATCGTGCCCGACAAGCCGGTCGTCGTCATCAAGGTGGGCGGATCGAAGCAGGGCGCCAAAGCCGCCATGCGCCACACGGCGTCGGTGAACATCGGCACCAGCGATGCCGATTTCGACAGGATCTTCGAGATGGCCGGAGCCATCCGGCTGGAAACCTGGCAGGAGTTCCTGGACGTTTCCATGTCGCTGGCCCTGCAGCCGCCCCTGAGGGGCGACAACCTGGTGATGGTGACGAACGGCGGCGGCGCCGGCCTGCTCTCCTGCGACCAGTTCGACCGGCGCGGCATGCCGATGAGGGAGCTCGAGGAAATTTCCCCGGAGCTGGGAGGGAACCTTGCCCCGCACATGCCGGGGTACTGGTCCAGCCTGAACCCGATGGACCTTTCCGGGATGGCGGCTCCGTGGCAATACGAAATCGCCTTCAGGCATTGCTTCGAGGACCCCAGCGTCGACGGCGTGTACGGCTCCGTATGCCCGACGGCCATCACGGACGTACCGACGATCACCAGCGTCGCCATAACGGCCCATGAGAAGTACCGGCATCTCGGGAAGCCCTTCATCATGGAGCTGCAGGGCGGATACGAATGCAACGAGGCCATCATCGAGCTGCGCGACCACGGCATCCCCGCCTACCCCACCGCGGAGCAGGCGGTGAACGCCATCGTCGCGTTGAGGAAATACGCCCGGATACGGGAACGAAAGGCCTCCCCGCCCAGTACGCGTTTCCCTTGTCGAGGTCCTCCGCCGAGATCTCGAACGAGAAGCGGCGGTATACCCAGACCTGGTACGCAAGGACGATCGGCACGAACACGAGCGCCACGCCGAGCATGATCGACAAGCGTCAGGGGGCTCGACGCGCTGTTGAAGGCCGTCAGCGTGGCGGCCGGGTCGATGCTCGACGGCAGCAGGCGCGGGTACAGCCCGGCAACGCCGAACGCGGCCGCGCCCGCGATCGTCGCGGCGGAGGAGGCCCAGGCCTTCCACCAGGCCCGCTTTGCGAGGAAGAGGCGCGTGCCGATCAGCCCCGCGACGGCCAGCAGCGGGAACACGGCCAGCACCGGCCAGCGGCCGATGTTCGCGTAGAGGTCGGTCACCGCGGCGGTCATCCCGAGGAAGATCACGGCAACGGCCAGCAGGACCGGCCACAGGCGCGCGGCCATCGCCGCCCCGCGCTCCCGGAGCTCGCCCCCGACCTTGATCGTCAGCCAGATGGAGCCGTGCACGGCGAACAGCAGCACGAACAGCGCGCCGCCGAGCAGTCCGTACGGATTGAGCAGGGTGAGCAGGTTGCCGTGCAGGATGCCGTCCTTGTCCAGCGGCAGCCCCTGGAAGATGTTGGCGAACGCCACGCCCAGCAGCAGCGCCGCCAGGAACGAGCCGCCGGTCATGCAGGCGTCCCACGTGTTCCGCCACCAGGAGGCCGGCTCCTTGGAGCGCATTTCGAGGGAGATGCCGCGGAAGATCAGCGCGAACAGGAGGAGCATCAGCGGCGTGTAGAGCGAGGAGAACATCACCGCGTAGGTTTTCGGGAAGGCCGCGAACGTCGCGCCGCCCGCGGTGATCAGCCAGACCTCGTTGCCGTCCCAGAAAGGCCCCTGCGCGTTGAAGATCAGCCGCCGCTCGCTGGTCGTCCCGCGCGAGGAACGGCATGAGCAGGCCCAGGCCCGAGGTCGAAGCCGTCCAGCACGAAGTAGCCGGTCCACAGGACGCCCCAGAGAACGAACCAGATGGTCTCGAGCATGTCGCGCCTCCTCTTTAGTGGCCCGCTTCGGGGGAATCTTCGGGCCCGCGGCGGGCGTACTTCGCCAGCAGGTAGAAATCCGCGGCTCCGAGCAGGGTGTAGACGACGATGAAGCCAACGGCCGAGACGGCGACCTGGATTCCGGCGATCGGCGATACGGCGTCGGCGGTGCGCATCACGCCGTAGACGATCCACGGCTGGCGGCCGACCTCCGCGAGCGTCCAGCCGAGCTCGTTCGCGAGGTACGGGAGCGGGATGGCGAAGACCAGCAGCTTCAGCAGCAGCGGGCTGCTTTCCGGGTCGCCGCGCTTAAGGACGGCCCACGCCGACAGCGCGATGAAGACGAACGCCAGCCCCACCATCGCGCGGAACGACAGGAAGGTCGGAAGCACCGGCGGCCGGTCGGCGGGAGGCACGCTTTTCAACCCCTTCACCTCCGTGTCCGGGTCGTAGTTCGCCATGACCGACAGCAGCTTCGGCACGCTCAGCGCCTCGATGAAGTTCCTTTCGTTCTCCGTGTCCGGCCACTGGAGCAGGTGCAACGGGGCGCCCGACCGCGTTTCCCAATGCGCCTCCATGGCCGCCAGTTTCATGGGCTGCTTGTGGTGGAGGATCTCGGCGTTCATGTGCCCCTGGGCGACCTCGAACAGGGAGAAGACCAGCGTCCACACCGCCGCCAGGGCGAACGACTTGCGGAAGAACACCGGCTGGTTGCGCCGCAGCAGGTGCCAGGCGGAGATCCCCAGCACGAAGAACCCCGCGGTGATGTAGGCCCCCCCGACCGTGTGCACGAACTCGAGGATCGCGAAGCGCTGGGAGATCACCGCGAAGAAGTCGGTGAGCTCCGCGCGGCCGTTCCGGATCGTGTAGCCGACCGGGCTCTGCATCCAGGCGTTGGCCACCAGGATCCAGAACGCCGACAGGTTCGAAGCGATCGCGACGAGCCAGATCGAGGCCAGGTGCGCCTTCTTCGAGAGTTTCTCCCACCCGAAGAACCAGACGGCGATGAACGTCGATTCGAGGAAGAACGACGCCGTGGCCTCGATCGCCAGCAGGGAGCCGAAGATGTCCCCCACGAAGATCGAATAGCGCGACCAGTTCGTGCCGAACTGGAACTCCAGCGTGATCCCCGTGACGATGCCGATCGCGAAGTTGATGAGGAAGAGCTTTCCCCAGAACTTCGTCATCCGGAGGTAGTCCTCGTCGCCGGAGCGGTACCACTTCGTCTGCATGATGGCGACCAGCAGCGACAGCCCCAGCGTCAACGGCACGAACAGGAAGTGGAAGTAGGTGGCGACCGCGAACTGCAGCCGGGAGAGGAAGAGGACGTCCATTCAGCGCTCCTTTCGTCTTCGGGTCGATCGTTCCGGGGCGTGCGGGAGGTCCGCGAAGGTGACGCCGCCCAGATATTCCTCGAGGCGGCGGGTGGCGTCGCACCATGCGCGCTGCACAGGGCAGCGGTCGGAAAGGGGACAGGCGCCGGGCTCTGCGACGCAGCGGTTCAGGACGATGCCGCCCTCCATCGCCCGGACCACGTCGAGCAGGGAGATCGCGGCGGCCGGCCGCGCGAGCCGCAACCCGCCTCCGCTGCCGCGCACCGTCCGCAGGATCCCTGCCGCCGCGAGGCGGGCGACGACGCGCCGGACGAACGGCGTCGGCATCAGCCGCCGATCCGCGACGTCCTTCACCTGCACGAGCGCATCGGGTCCCAGCGACGCGAGGTGGAACACGACGCGCGATGCGTAGTCGGTGTGCCGCAGGATCCCTTGCATGCCGCTCCCGTGTCCCGGTGGAATGGGTCAATAATATTACTTTCCAGGTAACCTTATCAACAGGTTTTCGGGGATCGCGATTTCCCTCCACGATGACCTCCGGTTTTTCCCGGAGGATGGTCGTTTCGAGGAGACAGAGCAGGTCCGCGGAAGCCGCCCAGCCGCCCGCCGGGGGGAGAGGGGCGCGCAAAGGAAGCGTTGCGCAGAGGTTCAGGGCCGATTCGTTCCGACGGGACATCAGGGTCAACTGCTCCAGCATCTGTTTCTGGCGACGGTACATTCGCGCGATCAGGTAAACCGATGTCGTCAGCATCAAGGCGGCGATGATCTCTCCGACGATGCCCGCGCCCAATAAAGCGGACGCGACCCACACCAGCATCGCGAGCAGGAGAACGATCATCAGCCGGCGGCGGAACTCCTTTTCTGCCCCCATGGACAGCCCCTCTCGTTGTCCGGATTCACGCGCAAGCCCGACCCGTAGAGTATATTACCCTGCCTTTCAGCCGACCAGTTGCCGGGCCGTTTCCTCGGCCTGTTTCAGGACGGTTTCCGGCACGGCGTCGCCCATTCCCGGGCCGATGCCGCAGGCGCGGATCAGGCGGCAGTCGGCGAACCCCAGCCATTGGAGGAAGCCGCTGAAACGGGGGTAGATGTCGCCGAACAGCCTTTCATCGGGATGCCCCTGCGTGAGAACGAAGACGAGCTTCTTGGGGGAGAGCCGGCTCGGCTGCGGGTTCGTGACGTAATCGGGCTTCAGGTACGAGAAGCTGCGGTCGATGAAGCCCTTGAGCTGGGCGGTGACGTCCCCGAAATAGACCGGGGAGGCGAGCACCACTGCGTCGGCCTCGCTCACCGCGGCAAGCACCTCGGTCAGGTCGTCCTCGAGGACGCAGCGGTCGAGCCCCTTCTTGCAGGAGTAGCACCCCTGGCAGCCGCGGAAGGAGAGCCGGTTCAGCTCGAAGGTACGGGTCTCGGCGCCGAGCTTGGCGGCGGTCCCCGTGATCTGGTTGGCGATGGCCGTGCTGTTCCCTGTCGAACGCGGGCTTCCCAGCAGAGTCACTATCTTCATCGGTTCCTCCCCGGATGGCGTTTTGGTCGTCCTACCCATTTTGCATCCCATCCGGCAAGGCAGGCTGGAAATTTTCCTAAATCGTTCTTGATAATGTGACGATATGTTCTATAATATGACGTTAGATTCACTTATTGGACGGATCCTTCGATGCGGGGACGGGGGTCGGGGCATGGAACCACAAACGCTTCCAAGGCGGGAACGGGAGAAGCTGGCGCAGCGGCAGGAGATGCTTGCGGCCGCGCTCGACCTGTTCTCGAGGAAAGGGTACGGCAACGTCTCCATGCAGGAGATCGCGGAAAAGTCCGAGTTCGCCATCGGGACGCTGTATAAGTTCTTCAAAAACAAGGAAGACCTCTACAGGGCCCTCGTCAGCGAGCAGGCGGTGAAATTCCACACTGGCATCATGGAGGCGATCGCCGCGTCGGACGACGAAGTGGAAAAGCTGCGCAGCTTCGTGAAGGCCAAGGGAGAGGTTTTCCGCGAAAACGCCGCCATGATCCGCCTCTATTTCTCCGAGACCCAGGGGGCGCGGCACAACGTCATGGTCGGGATCGATCTTGAGATGCGGAAGAAACATGATGATTTCATGCAGGTCCTGGCGTCGATCTTCGAAAGCGGGATGGACCGGGGGCGGTTCCGGAGGATCGCCGACCCCTATTATCTGGCCGTCGCCATCGAACACATGACCAATGGTTTTCTACTGCTTTGGCTCGAACAGCCCGGCGGTCAATCCACGCTGGACGATCCGGACGCCATTTTGAACATCTTATTCAAGGGACTGCTTGCCTGATCCCAATGACACCAATCGAATTCCCGGAGGACCGAAAGGATGGAACCGAAAAGAATCTTTAGCGGGCCGCTGAAACTGTCGGTGGTCATGGTCGTCATCGGCGGTTTGATGATGGTCGGCGGCTGCGGCAAGAAGAAGCAGGCCGCCGCCGCCGGCCGTACCGGAAGTGGCCACGGTGACGGTGAAGCCGCAGCGGGTCGAGCTGACCACCGAATTGCCGGGCCGCACGGCGGCGTTCCGCACGGCGGAGATCCGGCCCCAGGTCAACGGGATCATCCAGAAGCGGCTGTTCCAGGAAGGTTCCAACGTCCAGGCCGGCCAGGTGCTCTACCAGATCGATCCCGCCACCATCCAGGCGGCGCTGAACAATGCGAATGCCTCTCTTTCCAGGGCCGAGGCCAACCTGCCGGCGATCCGGTCGAGGGTCGACCGGTACAAGGAGCTTCTGGACTCGAAGGCGGTCAGCCGGCAGGATTACGACGATGCCGCCGCCGCCCTGAAGCAGGCCGAGGCGGAAGTCGAGTTTTCGAAGGCGACGGTGGAAACCGCCCGGATCAACCTGGGGTATACCAAGGTCACCGCGCCGATTTCCGGCCGCATCGGCCGGTCCGAGGTGACGGACGGCGCCCTGGTGACGGCGCATCAGCCGCTGGCCCTGGCGACGATCCAGCAGCTCGATCCCATCTACGTGGACGTGCCCCAGTCCACTTCCGAGCTGCTGGCGCTGAGGGGCCGGATGAAGGAAGGCCGCCTCCAGTCGGGAGCGAACCAGAAGTCCGTGCGGCTCCTCCTGGAGGACGGAACGGAGTACTCGCAGGCGGGGACGCTCCAGTTCCAGGACGTCACGGTGGACCCGACGACGGGATCCGTCATCCTCCGGATCGTCGTTCCCAACCCCCAGGGGGTCCTCCTGCCGGGCATGTTCGTGCGCGCGGTGATCAAGGAGGGCGTGAACAAAAACGCCATCCTGGTCCCTCAACAGGCCGTGTCGCGCGACCCGAAGGGGAACCCGACCGCGTGGGTGGTGGACGCCGCGGGGAAGGTGGAGCAGCGGCCGCTTGCCCTGGACCGCGCCGTCGGCGCCAGGTGGCTTGTGACGAAGGGGCTCGCGGCCGGGGACAACGTGGTCGTGGAAGGGATGCAGAAAGTGCGTCCCGGCGCTTCCGTGAAGGTCGTACCGCTGGGCGTCGAGACAACGAACTGACGGAGGCGCGAAGATGTTATCCCGATTCTTCCTCGATCGACCGGTCTTCGCCTGGGTCATCGCCATCATCATGATGGTGGCGGGCGGCCTCGCGATCTACAACCTTCCCATATCGCAATATCCCCCGATCGCTCCCCCGTCCATCGCCATCGACTCCTACTATCCGGGCGCCTCGGCGGAGACCGTCGAGGACAGCGTGACGCAGATCATCGAGCAGAAGATGACCGGCTTCGACAAGATGCTGTACCTGTCCGCCCAAAGCAGTTCGGCCGGCACCTCCCGGCTCGAGCTCACATTCGCCCCCGGGACCGACCCGGACCTGGCGTGGGCCCAGGTGCAGAACAAGCTGCAGCTCGCCATGGCGAACCTGCCGGACGTGGTCCAGCGCGCGGGCGTCAAGGTCAGCAAGTCCACCCGCAACTACCTGATCATCGTGGGCCTCACCTCGCAGGACGAAAGCATGGACGGGAACGACCTGAGGGACTATGCCCAATCCAACCTCGAAAAGGTGCTGTCCCGGGTGCCCGGCGTCGGCGAGGTGGAGACCTTCGGGACGCAGTATGCGATGCGCGTGTGGCTCGACCCGGGCAAGCTGACGGACTACCGGATCTCCATGGAGGAGATCATCGCCGCGATCCAGCAGTACAACCGTCGAGGTATCCGCCGGGCAGTTCGGCGGCGCCCCGGCGGTGTGGGGGCAGCGCCTGAACGCGACCATCACCGTCCAGAGCATGCTGAAGACGCCGGAGGAATTCGCCGCCATACCGGTCCGCACGAACCCGGACGGCTCCGTCGTGCGGGTGAAGGACCTGGGGCGGACGGAGCTCGGCACGGAAACCTACGACATCAAGGCGTTCCACAACGGCAAACCCGCCGCCGGTCTCGCGATCCGGCAGGCGGCGGGCGCCAACGCGCTCGACACGGCCGAAGCCGTCCGGTCGAAGATGGAGGAGATGAGCCAGTACTTCCCGAAGGGCATGAAGGTCGTTTATCCGTACGACACCACCCCATTCATCAAGGTGGCCATCAACGAAGTGGTCAAGACCCTCTTCGAGGCGATCCTGCTGGTCTTCCTGGTCATGTTCCTTTTCATGGGGAACATCCGCGCCACCCTCATCCCGACCATCGCGGTGCCGGTCGTGCTCCTCGGAACCTTCGCGGTCCTGGGGCTCTTCGGCTTCTCCATCAACATGCTGACGATGTTCGCCATGGTGCTGGCCATCGGCCTCCTGGTGGACGACGCCATCGTCGTGGTGGAAAACGTGGAGCGGATCATGAGCGAGGAAGGGCTCTCTCCCAAGGAAGCCACCAGCAAATCCATGGGCCAGATCACCAGCGCCCTGATCGGGATCGGGCTGGTGCTGTCGGCCGTGTTCGGGCCGATGGCGTTCTTCGGCGGCTCCACCGGCGTCATTTACCGGCAGTTTTCCGTGACCATCATCGCCTCCATGCTGCTGTCGGTGGTGGTGGCGTTGATCCTCACCCCGGTCCTCTGCGCCTCGCTCCTGAAGCCGATCCCCAAAGGACACAAGTCGGAGGGAACCGGAATATCCTTCCTTCGCCCGTTCTTTCACTGGTTCAATCGCGTCTTTTTCGGGCTCAGGGACCGGTATGTGGGGGTGGTCGGACACACTCTTTCCAGGAAAAAGCGCTACCTGGCCGTATACGCCCTGCTCATCGGCGTGGTCGGCTTCCTGTATCTGCGGATGCCCACCGCATATCTCCCGGATGAAGACCAGGGGATGATGATGGTCATGACGATGCTCCCGGCGAACACGCCGCTGGAGATGACCGAGGAGGTCATGGGGAGGATCCGGGGCCATTTCCTTACGAACGAGCCGGATGCGGTGGAATCGGTCATGACCGTCGCCGGGATCAGCTTCGCCGGGCGGGGGCAGAACCAGGGATTGTCGTTCGTCCGGCTCAAGGACTGGGAGCTGCGCGGCCGGAAGGACCTGAAGGTCGATGCCGTGGCCGGCAGGGCCATGAAGATGGTTTCCCAGTACCGCGACGCGATGGTGTTCGCCTTCCCGCCGCCGGCGGTCGTCGAGCTGGGGACCGCGAAAGGGTTCGATTTCCAGCTGCAGGACCGGGGAGGACTGGGCCATGAAAAGCTGATGGAGGCCCGCAACCAGCTCCTCGGCATGGCGGCCAGGGACCCGCGGCTGGCCGCCGTCCGGCCCAACGGCATGGAAGACACTCCCCAGTACCATGTCGAGGTGGACTGGGACAAGGCGGGCGCCCTCGGGGTCCCCGTCGGCTCCATCAACGCCACCATATCGGCGGCCTTCGGAAGCTCCTACGTCAACGACTTCATCCAGGGCGGGCGCGTAAAGCGTGTTTATATCCAGGCGGACGCACCCCATCGGATGCTTCCCAGGGACGTGGACAAGCTCTACGTGCGCAACACCGCGGGCAGGATGGTCCCGTTCTCCGCCTTCTCCTCGGGCCACTGGACCTCCGGTTCCCCGAAGCTCGAGCGGTTCAACGGCTTCCCGTCCCTCAACATCCAGGGCGAGGCGGCTCCGGGAAGGAGCTCGGGCGAGGCGATGGCGGCCATGGAAGAGATCACGTCGAAGCTGCCCAAGGGGATCGGTTTCGACTGGACGGGGCTTTCCTACCAGGAGCGGATGGCGACGGCCCAGGGATCGATCCTCTACGCCTTTTCCATCCTGGTGATCTTCCTTTGCGTTGCGGCCTTGTATGAAAGCTGGACCATCCCGTTCGTCAACATGCTGATGCTGCCGCTGGGGATCTTCGGGGCGGTGATGGCGACGACCTTGCGGGGGCTGCCCAACGATGTCTATTTCCAGATCGGATTCCTGACGACGCTGGGGCTGTCGACGAAGAACGCCATCCTGATCATTCAGTTCATCAAGGAGCAGCGACGGCACGGAATGGAGTTGACCGCCGCCACGCTCGCCGCCATAACGATTCGTTTCCGCCCCGTCATCATGACGTCGCTGGCGTTTTTCTTCGGTGTTCTGCCGCTGGCCCTCGCCGCCGGCGCCGGCGCCGGCGCCATGAAAGCCATCGGCACCGCCGTCGCCGGCGGGATGCTCTCGGCCACCTTGATCGACCTGATATTCATCCCGTTGTTCTTTATCGTCATCTCCCAATTGTTCGAGAAAAAGCAGGCCCCGGTCGAACCCGCGCAGTCTTCGTCTTCACCCGACGCCCCGGAGGTGAGCTGATATGAAAAGGATGAATACTGTCCTGTGCTTCTCTCTGGGAGCGCTTCTTTGCCTGGGCGGCTGCTCGCTGGCCCCGGAATATACCCGGCCGGAAGCCCCGGTCCCGGCCGCCTGGCCGGCCGGCCCGCATACGACAACGCGCCGGTCTCTCCCGGCGCTCCCCCCGCGGCGGAAATGCCGTGGAAGGAGATCTACGCCGACGCGCGGCTTCAGCGGGTCATCGAGGCGGCGCTGGCCAACAACCGCGACCTGCGGATCGCCGCCCTGAACGCGGAACGGGCGCGCGCCATGTACGGCGTCCAGCGCGCCGCACTGTACCCGACGGTCGACGCGCAGGCCCGCGGGGCCAAGCAGCGGGTGCCCGCCGACCTGTCGCGCTCCGGGAGCGTCAGCAGGCCGGAGGAATACAACGTCAACCTGGGGATCGCCTCCTGGGAGATCGATTTCTTCGGCCGCATCCGCAGCCTGAAGGACGCGGCGCTCGAGGAATACCTCGCCACCGAGCAGGCGCGCCGGAGCGCCCAGATCCTGCTGGTGTCGGGGGTCGCCAACGCCTGGCTGTCGCTGGCCGCGGACCGGGAGAACCTCCGGCTGGCGCAGTCCACCATAGAGACCCAGCAGGGCGCATACGACCTGATCCGGAAGCGTTACGACGTGGGGCTTTCGCCCGAGCTCGACCTTCGCCAGGCGCAGACGAGGGTGGACACGGCCCGCGTGGACGCGGCCCTTTACGCGCGGCAGGTGGCCCAGGATGAAAACGCCCTGGACCTCCTGGTCGGGTCGAAGGTTCCGGCCGAACTCCTGCCGGCCGATTTGAGCACCGTCATCCCCCCGAAGGAGATCGCCGCCGGGCTGCCCTCCGACGTGCTGCTGCGCCGGCCGGACATACTCCAGTCGGAAAGCCGGCTCAAGGCCGTCAACGCCAACATCGGCGCCGCCCGGGCGGCGCTCTTCCCCCGCATCTCCCTGACCGCCTCGTTCGGGACCACGAGCACCGAGCTGGACCGGCTCTTCTCGAACGGCCAGGGGTCGTGGAACTTCGCCTCGGGGATCGTCCTGCCGATCTTCGACGCCCGTGCCTGGTCGGCGCTGGACGTGGTCAAGATCGGAACGGGAGCTCGCCCAGGCCCAGTACGAGAAGGCCATCCAGTCGGCCTTCCGGGAAGTGGCCGACGCCCTCGCGGCGAAAGGCACGATCGAGGAGCAGCTGGCGGCGCAGCAGTCGCTGACCGAGGCCGTGGAGGTGACGTACCGCCTCTCCAACCTGCGGTACGAGAAGGGGATCGACAGCTTCCTGGGCGTCCTCGACGCGCACCGCTCCCTGTATGCGGCGCAGCAGGGGCTGATCTCCACCCGCCTGGCCCAGCTTGCCGCCCGGGTGAACCTCTACGCCGTGCTGGGCGGGGGTACCGACTAAAGCGTTGCTCCGCCGCGAAGGCTTATGGAGGGGGACAATGGATCAATGATCCCCGGATACGCAGCCGGTAGTCCGGGTCTTTCTTCGCGTTGGTCTATTCTCCCCGGCAGGTCAGATACGCCTCCAGCATCGTCACGACTTCGTTCACGAACCCGGTTTGCGTGATGATCTGCTCCTCGGGATGCGCCGCGAACCGGTGGGTCAGGCTCTCGACGGTCTGTACAACCAGGGAACCGGCTTGCTCCAGTTGCGTGCGCCGGATATCCGGATACAGCCTCAGCAGCTCGGCCATCGTTCTGGCGGCCCGGCGTTCGAATTCGAGCAACGCCTGGTGGACGCCCCTGGGCAGCGGAGTTTCCTCGAGGAGAATGTGCTGCAGCCGCGGCCGCCCGGAGTGGGTCTCCATCATTCCGGATACGAAGTCCTTGAGTGCGGCGCGCAAACCATGCCGTTCAGCGACCATGTGACCCAGCCACTCGTGTAAACGTCGGTCGGTTTCGGCAACATGTCGCTCGAGTAATGCGATCGCTATTGCTTCCTTGCTCGGAAAATACTGATAAAGCGTGCCGATGGAAACTCCCGCTTCTCCGGCGATGCGGTTGGTTGTCCCGTTCGCGTACCCGTGCGCCTCGAAAACCTGAGCAGCGGCAACGAGAATATCCTCTACCGTTGCTCTTGATCGCTTTTGAACCGGTTGTTTTCGCGGCTCAAATCGTTGTTTGTGTCCCGCCATGGGCACCAACCTGAATGCGAGTGGACGAATCCCGAGTATTTATTCACAATATGCCATTCCGTCAACTCCTTTTTCGGTTTCCGCGACGGACCTGACGTGGAGGGGCGATCCGCCCAAAAAGATGAACCCGAAGGCGAGAACGGCGCTTGTCCGGCGGAGCACTGCGCGCCGCGACGCCCGTGAACGATTTTATCCAATGGGAGGCATGAATGGACTTCGACGACCTGTTCAAGGGCGAACGCAACCGGTACAGCAAGCATCATGGATACGACCGGCATGACGGGCATGAAGACCACCACGGCGACGACGGCCGCCTCTGGCGGGAGGGCCGCGGGCATCACGACCGTTTTCCGGTGCCCCATGAACTGCTGAGCAAACTATTGGCCAACAAGGCGTTGCTCGTCGGCCTGGGTGTGGCGGCGCTTCTCATGGCAGCCCTGGCGGCATGGGTGGTCGTAACGCTGATCGGCGCGGTCAGCCGCGATGGCATCAAGGGATTGCTGGATGGCTTCGACGTGCCCGGCATCCTGCAGCGTATCTGGGAAGGGACGCCAAAGGGGTAGGCGAACCACGGGATCTCCAGGCTCACAATGCCGCGCAGGCCCCGGCAAATCGGAAACAACGGGAGGCGCAAGGCGGGATAGAAAAGTAATTGTTTTTCGGTGAGTTATCGCGGAGTGCATCCTCGCCGGACGGCGGGAGCTCCATGACGGCGCCCGGTTTGAACAGGCATTCCGCAAACCCACCGTACGTGCTACAATTTCCACGTGGGGCAACTGAAGGAAGGTTCCTTCCGCAGTCCGCCACAATCCGTCAAGGGAAATCCGGAAACGCCTGGAGATACCAAAATGGACGAACTCGTCATTGCCGGCCGCAAATTCAAATCGAGGCTGCTGATCGGCACCGGGAAATTCTCCTCGAACCAGGCCATGCTGGAAGCCATGGAGGCGTCGGGGAGCGACATCGTGACGGTCGCCCTGCGCCGGGTCGACATCGACAACCCCGAAGACTACATGCTCAAGCACATCGACCGCCAGAGGTACCTGCTGCTGCCCAACACCAGCGGCGCCCGCGACTGCGAGGAGGCGGTGCGCCTGGCCCGCCTGTCCCGCGCCGCCGGCTGCGAGCCGTGGATCAAGCTCGAGGTCACCCCCGACCCCTACTACCTGCTTCCGGACCCCATCGAGACCTTCAAGGCGGCCCAGATCCTGGTGAAGGACGGCTTCACCGTCCTCCCCTACATCAACGCCGACCCGATCCTGGCCAAGCATCTCCAGGAGATCGGCTGCGCCACGGTCATGCCGCTGGGGGCCCCCATCGGCACCAACAAGGGAGTGCGGATGCGGGACAACATCGCCATCATCATCGAGCAGGCCCATGTGCCCGTGGTCGTCGACGCCGGGCTGGGCGCCCCTTCCCACGCGGCCGAGGCCATGGAGATGGGGGCCGACGCGGTGCTGGTCAACACGGCGCTGGCCGTTTCCCCCAACCCGGGGATGATGGCCGCCGCCTTCAAGAAAGGGGTCGAGGCGGGGCGCGAGGCGTTCCTCGCCGGGCTCGGCAAGCCGCGCAAGTTCGCCGAGGCCTCCAGCCCGCTGACCGGCTTCCTGAGGGACGAGAAATGAGCTTCCTGGACGAATTCAAGAAGCACGACCCCAAGGAGGTCCTGGACCGGATCATGTCCAGGACGGCCCAGGACGTGGAGCGGGCCCTCCAGGCCGAACGGCCGGGCATCGAGGACTTCGAGGCGCTCATCTCCCCCGCCGCGGAGGACTACCTGGAACCGATGGCGGAGCGTTCCCACAGGAACACGCTGCAGCGCTTCGGCAACAACATCCAGATGTACGTTCCCCTCTACATCTCCAACGAGTGCACCAACGGCTGCGTCTACTGCGGGTTCAACGCCAACAACCCGGTCACCCGGAAGACGCTCACGCTCGAAGAGGTCGAGCAGGAGGCGATGGCCCTCCACCGGCAGGAGTTCCGGCACGTCCTGGTCCTGACCGGCGAGGCGCCGAACGCCGTCCGGAACGAGGAGCTGGCGGCCGCCATCCGGAAGATCCGCCCGCTGTTCAGCTCCATCAGCATCGAGGTCTACCCGATGGACGTGGCGGGCTATCGGGAAATGGTGGAAGCCGGCGTGGACGGCCTCACCATCTACCAGGAAACCTACGACCCGGATCTTTACAAGGAGCTTCACCTGTTCGGGAAGAAGCGCGACTTCGAGTGGCGCCTGGGGACCCCGGAAAGGGGCGGGGAAGCGGGGATCCGGAGGATCGGCATCGGCGCCCTGCTGGGCCTGGGGAACTTCTACCTGGAAACCTTTTTCACGGGGCTGCACGCCCTGTTCCTCGCGCACCGGTACTGGCGCTCCCAGGTCTCGGTTTCCTTCCCGCGCATCCGCCCCGCGGAGGGCGGCTTCGCCCCCCGCTATACGGTCACCGACAGGCAGATGGTGCAGGGGATCTGCGCCATGCGCCTGCTTCTGCCCGATTGCGGCCTGACGCTGTCGACGCGGGAAAGCGCGCGGTTCCGCGACAACCTCATCCCGCTGGGAGTCACCCAGATGAGCGCGGGTTCCTCCACGGCGCCCGGGGGATATTCCCACAAGGACGAGGGGACGGGCCAGTTCAACATCGACGACGACCGTTCCCCGGAAGAAATGAGCCGCGTCATCCGCGCCAAGGGGTATGAAGCGGTATGGAAGGACTGGGACGCCGCCTTTCTCGTGGAAAACGTTTCCTGAGGCGCCGCGGGGCTTAACCTGATCCCCCGGCGTCCGGCCCCCGGGTGAGGAGCGCCCGGGCCGCCTCGACCGCTTCGGGCGTCCCGGCGAGGGTCAGCACGTCCCCCGCCCGCAAAATGTCCTTCCCGGTCGGAAGGATGGCGTTCCCGTCGCCGCGCATGACGACGAGGATCTTGGCGCCGGTCCGGCTCCCCACGTTCAGCTCCTCCATCGGTTTCCCGACGCAGTAACAGGCGGGGTCAAGCCGCAGCGTGGCGAGGTGCCCCATCCCGGGAAAGAGCTTCCGCAAACGCCGGATGGTCTTGTCGTCTTCCGCGGCCCCTTTTTCTTCCGCCTGCTTTGCCAGGCTTTCGACGATGACCTGCGACACCGCCTTCACGTGCCCTTCCAGGTCGGCGGTTCCGCGCCAGAACGAGATGCCGAGCAGGAGAAGGATCCCGATGAATACGGCGGCCGACGGCAGCCCGGGCAGGAACGGCTGGAAGAGCGCCAGCAGCGGCAGCCCGACAAGAAGGACGATGCCGGTCTGCAGCGTGGCGATCATCGCCCGCCGGGGGGCCGCCGCCAGGTCGAGCTTTCCCGGCTCCGCGCGCGGCATCGTCTTGGCGACGAGCGTAAGCACCAGCCGCCGCGCTCCGTTGGCGATGACATAGAAGAAGAAGCCCAGGATGAGGACGCTCGCGGCAAGGAGTGCATACCGGGCCGCGGCATCCGACAGGCCCGTGACGGAGGCGATCCACAGGGAGATCGCGTCCCTCCATGCGGAGACCGCGCTCAGGATGCCGAGCATCAGCGCGAAGTCGGCCAGCAGCAGGAGGAAGCGCCATCGCCTTTCCCTGGGGGCGTGCGCGGGCTCCATCCCTCGCCGCATCTTTTCCAGCCAGGAGTCGTACAGCGCCGCGAACGTGCGCACCGGCTTGGGGAGTCAGGCGGTCGATCCGGTCCGCGACCGGAGACGACCATTTGATCATCCAGGGGGTCAGGAGCGTGGTGGCTGCCGAGACCGTCACGGCCACCGGGTAGAGGAAATCCCGCGTGGCTCCCGTCGAAAGACCGAGGGCCGCGATGATGAAGGAGAACTCGCCGATCTGCCCGAGGCTCATCCCGGCCTGGACCGAGGTTCGGACGCCGTATCCC
Organism: uncultured bacterium; assembly: GCA_963741515.1. Lineage (GTDB taxonomy): Bacteria > Desulfobacterota > Deferrimicrobia > Deferrimicrobiales > Deferrimicrobiaceae > UBA2219. Next base: position 714,184 of record CAVUIA010000002.1, on the reverse strand, counting down.
GCGAGGAACGCCCCGAAGGAGACCCCCGTGACCTTTCCGCCGACGACCAGGAGCAGGAACACGACGACGGGCGCCCAGTGCCGCACGATCAGCGCGGGATCGATCAGCATTCCCACCGAAACGAAGAACACGGCGGCGAAGGCGTCGCACAGCGGTTTCACGATCCGTTCGACCGATCTTGCCAGCCCCGACTCGGCTACCAGCGCGCCGGCGATGAAGGCGCCCAGGGCCACGGAATACCCGAACACCCGGGCCAGCAGGGCGCAGGCGAAACAGATCCCCACGGTCGCCACGAGCGTCGTCTCCGGCCGGTTCAGGCGGAAGACGGCCCGGACCAGGCGGGGAACGGTCAGCATCCCGACGAGCAGCAGGCCGGCGAGGAAGGCGACGAGACGGCCCGCCGTCAAGGCGAGCTCCCGGGCGGTCAAGTCGGTCCCGGCGGAGACGGTGGTGAGGACCGCCATCAGGAGGATCGCGATCAGGTCCTCGAAGATCAGGATCCCGAAGACGATCTCGGTGAACTTCCCCTTGATTCCCTGCTCCTTGAAGGCCGAGACGATGATCGTCGTGCTGGAGATGGCGAGGACCGCTCCGGCGTAGAAGCTCTCCAGGGGCGGCCAGCCGAACAGCCGTCCCGCCTCGTACCCCACCCAGATCATGAAACTGGTTTCGACCAGGGCGACCACCCCCGACGTGGGCCCCACGCGAAGCAGCTTCGTCAGGCTGAACTCGAGCCCGAGGAAGAACATGAGGAGGATGACGCCGAGTTCCGAGAGGGTCCGGACGATGTCGGGATCGGCGACCAGCGGGATGGGGATGTGCGGGCCGACGATCATCCCGGCGACCAGGTATCCGAAGATCACCGGCTGCCGGAGTTTCTGGAAGACGACCGTGGTGATGCCCGCGACGCAGAAGACGACCGCCAGGCTCTGTAGGAATTCGGGGGCGCCGTGCATGCTGTTCATCCTCGCAGCCGGGATCGGCAGGATATAAATACTATCATGGCGTTGACGCGGATCCCGGAAACAGGATGGCGTCTCCCCCTCCCGGGCCTTCCGCTTCCGGATCGCCGATGTTTTTTCCCTTAACTTCCGGCGGATTGTATCCGATGAGAAATCATGAGCTGCGGCTCATGGAGGAGGATGACATGACGGACAGGACGGGCCACCCCCCGATCGATCGGGCCGTGCTCGAAGGGATCCGCATGCTGGAAGCCCCGGGCGGGCAAGGCCTCCTGGAAAAGGTGGTCACCCTCTTCCTGTCGGATTCCCTGAAGCAAATCGAGCGGATACGGTCTTCCGCGGGAACAGGGGATACGGCGTCGCTGCGGCGCGCCGCCCACACCCTGAAGTCGAGCAGCGCCAACGTCGGCGCGCTCGGGCTTTCGGAAATCTGCCGGAAGATCGAAGCGGAGACGAGCGCGGGAACCGCGCCGGTCGTCGGCGGCCCCCTGTTCGAGGATCTGGAAGACGAATACCGTTCGGTTCGGCAGGAGCTGCAGGCCGTTCTTGGCGCCGGGCGTGGGGAGGCGACGGGCGAGTGATGGCGAACCTTACCGAAAAAGCGCCTTTGATCCTGGTGGTGGACGACGATGCCGGGACCCGCCTGCTGGCGGAGGCCGCGCTGAGGAAAGCGGGATACGCCGTCGTGAACGCATCCGACGGAGAGGAGGGGGTCGCCGCCTGTGAACGCCACCGGCCGGACCTCGTCCTGATGGACGCCGTGATGCCGGGGATGGACGGCTTCACCGCGGTCCGGCGGATACGCGAGATGCCCGGCAGGGAGCGCATGCCGATCGTGATGATGACGGGGCTGGACGACCTGGCCTCCATTCAACGGGCGTACGAGGTCGGCATTACGGATTTCGCCACCAAGCCGGTCAACTGGGTGGTCCTCGGGTACCGTGTCGGGTACATCCTGGCCTCGTCCCGCGCCTTCCTCGACCTGGCCCGCAGCGAGGAGAAAACCCGGGCCCTCGTGCGCGCGATCCCGGACCTGATCTTCCGGATCGGCGATGACGGGACCGTCCTGGACCTCGTGGCGGGGTACGATGGAACGCAATCTTCCATCCGACCAGCCGGCGGGCCGGAAGGTCGAGGAAGTTCTCCCCGCCGAGGCGGCGGAGCAGGCGATCCGGTCCGTGGAGACGGCCCGGAGCACCGGCAACATCCAGCGGTTCGAGTACAACCTGGCCTTCCAAGGACGGAACGCGCAACTGCGAGGCGCGCGTGGTGGCCCTCCCGGACGGGGAGTCGCTGTTCATCTCCCGGGACATGACCGACCGGAAGAGGGCGGAGGAGCAGCTGGCCTTCATGGCGTATCACGACGCCCTTACCGGTCTGCCCAACCGGGTCACGTTCAAGGAGAGGCTGGAATACGAGATCGCGAACGCCAAACGGCGGAAGGAGATCGTGGGGGTCCTCCTCTTCGACCTGGACCGGTTCAAGGAGGTCAACGACACCCTCGGCCACGCGGCCGGAGACCGGCTCCTCGTGCAGGTTGCGGAACGGCTCCGGAACGTGTTGCGGGAGACGGACACCGTGGCGCGGGTGGGGGGGGACGAGTTCTGCGCCATCCTTCCGGGCCAGACCGACACCAAAGGCTCGGCCGAAGCGTGCCGCAGGATCAGGAAATCCTTCTCGTCCCCGTTCCTTATCGACGGGCAGATGGTGAACGTGACCGCCAGCCTGGGGATCAGCCTGTTCCCCATCGACGGGGAAACCCCCGAGGTGCTCGTGAAGAACGCCGACATCGCCATGTTCCGCGCCAAGTCGGACGGGAGGGACACCTTCCAGGCCTTCGCGGAGGAGATGAGCGTCGAGGTGACGCAACGGGCCCGGATGGAAAACGAGTTGCGGGCGGCCGTCGCGAACAACGAGTTCGTCGTCCACTTCCAGCCCGAGGTCGATCTGGGCACCGGGCGGATCGTCGGGGCGGAGGCCCTCGTGCGGTGGCAGTCACCCGGCGGGGAGCTGATCCTCCCGCCTCAATTCATCCCCCTTGCGGAGGAGATGGGGGTGATCGTCCCCATGAGCGAGTTCGTCATCCGGACCGCCTGCCTGCAGGTGAAGGAATGGAAGTCGCGGGGGTTCTCGCCCTTCCGGGTATCGGTCAACGTGTCGGCCCGGCTGTTCCAGAAATACGACCTGGCCGGCGTGATCCTGGACATCCTCAAGGAGACGGATGTCGGGCCGGAATCGCTCGAGCTGGAGATCACCGAGTCCGTGGCGATCCAAAACATGGAAGAAACCCTGAAGACGCTGCGGGCGCTGGACGGGTTCTCCATCCGGGTGGCGATGGACGACTTCGGGACCGGCTATTCCTCCCTGGCCTGCCTCAGGAAGTTCCCCATCCGCCTGCTGAAGATCGACCAGACGTTCATCCGGGAGCTGGAACGGAGTGCCGAGGACCAGTCGATCGTCAAGGCGATCCTGGCGATGGCCGGCGCCCTGAACATCGAGGTCCTCGCCGAGGGCGTGGAACGGGCGGAACAGAAGGATCTCCTGAAGGCCTTCGGGTGCCGCCTGGCCCAGGGATTCCATTTCGGCAGGCCCATGCCGGCGGCGGAGTTCACCGCGCTGCTGGAGAGGTCCGTCGCGGAGGTTCGGTAACAGGCGCCGTCCCGGTGAAGTTCATCTCCAGCCGTATCGTTCCGCCCAGGACGGCCTTCCGGCCCCCGTCGTCCCGCAACGGCCAGTTGACGTCCGGCTCCAGCTCCCAGTACAGCCAGTTCCTGAGAAACATGGCGCGGTACAGGACGAAGGCGCGGTAATTATCCACGACGGCCGACGGCCGGGTCGGGCCGGTGGCGCCGCCGCCGACGGTGATCCCGCTGAACGGTGAGAGCTTGCGCAGGACGGACAACGTGGTTCCCCAATACCATCCCGTCGTTCTTTCGTCGATATTGATGGTATTGTTCCAGCGCACCATCGTTGTCGGGTCGATCGCCCGTTCGAAGTCCGCCTGGTCCGTATTTCCAAATCCGTCTTTCGTGTCATAGTACGGCGTCACGGCAAACCGCCCGACGACGGCATACCCGAGTTCCCGGGCGTGCACCAGCCGGACCCGGGCGAACGCGGACGGGTGGGTGCTGATCTTGACGCCGACGCCGGCGAACAGGATCGTGCTGCGTGTCCGGAGAAAGTCGTAGGCGAGCTCCGTGGAGGCCCGTCCGTCCGTGGCGACCACGGCCAGGCCGGGGTTTCCCGGGTCTTCCGGTTCGGTGGCGTTCGGATCGCCCTGGTTTTCCGCCGAGATCGTCAGCCGCCATTTCCCCTTGAGATGCGGGAGGCGGATCCTGGCGCGGACCCTGAGACGATACTCGAATTGCTCTTCCTCGTCCCAGCGGAAGTCGTTTGTCACCCGTACGGAGGAAGGGACGTTGTCCAATTCCCCGGAAAGATCGTCCTCGAAGAAATCGTCGAACCAGGCGACGGAACCGTACAGGTCGTCCTCGAGGTAGGTGTGGATGCGGTCCACCCAGGTGTTGTCGAGCGCGAAAGCCGTCGCGGACGGGAAGGACAGGATCGCAAACGCCGCGAGGAGAAGAAAGATCCGCCGGGTCATGGGTGGCGCCGCCGATGTTTCCTCATTAGCTAAAGTGTACCACCCGCTCCGTATACCTTATAAACTGTGAGCCCGGCAGGGACCTATTCCGTGATGGTCGTGGCGATCAACGGGAGCGCGCGGAAAGACGGGAACACGGCCCTGCTCCTCGGGCATGTCCTGGAGGAGCTTTCGAAGGAGGGGATCCGGACCGAGCTGGTCCAGCTTGCCGGAATGGAGATCCGCGGGTGCACCGCCTGCATGAAATGCTTCGCGAACCGGGACCGCCGCTGCGCGGTCACGGGGGACGCGGTCAACGGACTGATCGAAAAGATGGACGCCGCCGACGGCATCCTGCTCGGTTCCCCCACCTATTTCACCGACGTGACGTCGGAGATGAAGGCGCTGATCGACCGCGCCGGTTTTGTCGCCAAGGCCAACCGCGACATGTTCCGGCGGAAGGTCGGGGCGGCGGTGGTGGCGGTCCGCAGGGCCGGTGCCATCCACGCGTTCGACACGCTGAACCACTTCTTCCTGATCGGGCAGATGATCGTTCCCGGGTCGAGCTACTGGAACGTCGGCCTGGGCCTGCAGCCCGGCGACGTCGAGAAGGACGGGGAGGGGATCCGGACGATGCAGACCCTCGGGCAGAACATGGCCTGGCTGCTGAAGGCCCTCCGGTCCTAACGGGAGCGGGCGGGGAAGCGGGGATTCCCGGGGGAGGGAAGCGGCCGCTTCGGGTAGACGATCGTCACTCCCGGATTGTTGAAGAATTTCTCCCCGGGGACGTACTCGGCCTGTTCCGCGTGCCGGTCGAGAAATTCCCGGACCGCGACGCGAAGGTCCCCGCCGCGGCCCGAGGAGCCGTAGCCGTGGACCACGCGGATCGGGCCGGCGTCTCCGGACCCGAGCCGCCGGTTGCACGCGTCGGCCAGGCGCGCGAGCGCCTCCGCGACGCGCAGCCCGTGAAGGTCGATTTCGAAATCGCTCATCCGCCCCCCCCTTATCGTTCCAGGAGCAGAGTGACCGGGCCGTCGTTCACGAGGGACACTTCCATCGAAGCGCGAAAAACGCCCGTGGCCACCGGCACGGGGGAGACGGCCCGCAGGTAATCGACCGTTTTTCCGTAGAGCACTTGAGCGATTTCCGGGGGAGCGGCGGCGTCGAATCCCGGCCGGTTCCCCCTCCCGATGTCCCCGTAAAGGGTGAACTGGGAAACCATCAGGATTCCGCCCCCCGCCTCGACGACGTTCCGGTTCATCCGTCCTTCCGCGTCCTCGAAAACGCGTAATTTCAACAACTTATCGCATATCCAACGCCCGGCGTCCTCTTCGTCGCCCCGACCGATCCCCAGCAGCACGAGAAGGCCCGTGCCGATGCTGCCGACGACCTCGCCGTCGATGGCGACCGACGCCCGCGACACCCTCTGGACCACGGCCCTCATCGCCCTGTTCCCCCCGGATACCGTTAAAGAATTTCAGCGGATTTTCCGATGAATAGTATAGGGGAAGTGTGTCTTCGAAAGGAGCGATTCGTGAACGTCAAGAAGACCCGCAACACCCGGCAGCGCATCTTGATTCTCGAGATCCTCCGGGCGGGAAACGTCCATCTCACCGCGGAAGAGGTGCTTCAGAAGGCGCGCAGGAAACTTCCGACCGTAAGTCTCGGGACCGTCTACCGGAACCTGCACTATTTGCGGCAACAGGGGTTCGCGCGGGAAGTCCGCAACGGGGACAACGGTTCCACCCGCTTCGAGGCGGCAGGGGCCGTCCACGCGCATTTCCGCTGCCGCTCCTGCAACAAGGTCCGCAACATCCGGCTGCCCGAGGAACTCGTCAAGGCACGCTGGGACGACACGGGACCGATCGCTTCGGTCTCCGTCCTCGACCTTCACCTGGTCGGCGACTGCTCCGACTGCTCTTCCGCCCGATAAGGCAATAAAACAGCCCGTGGAAGCGGTCTTTCCACGGGCTGTTTCCGTTTCAGGGGACAGAGCGGGTTTTAGCCCGGCTTCCGGAAGATCTCCACGTCGATGGTGATGTCCACCTCGTCGCCCACCACCACGCCGCCGGCCTCCAGCGCCTTGTTCCAGGTCAGCCCGAAGTCCTTCCGGTTGATCCTCGCGGTCGCCTGGCCGCCCACGCGGATGCTGCCCTGCGGATCCTTGACGGGGGGCGTCGGCCCTTCGACGTCGAGCGTCACCTCTTTCGTCACGCCGCGAATGGTCAGGTCGCCGATGATCTTCAGGCGCCCCTGCCCGCCTTTCTCCACCCGCTTCGATTTGAACGTGATCGTCGGGTATTTCGCCGCGTCGAGGAAATCGGCGCTGCGGAGGTGGTCGTCGCGCTGCGCCACGCGCGTGTTGACCGAGGCCGCGTCGATGGTGATGTCGGCGCGGGACTTCGAGATGTCCGTCTCGTCGTAGTGGATGGTTCCGGCCACCTTCTCGAAGTCCCCCCGCACCGAGGTGACCATCAGGTGCCGCACCTTGAACTGGACCCCCGAATGCGCCGCGTCGAGCTCCCAGGGCGCGGACAGCGCCAGCCCGGGAACGCCGAGAACCAGCAAAGCCGCCAGGATCGTGAGCTTCCTCATGTGTCCCTCCTTTGGATTTCGTTCGACGGATCCAGGATGATTCCCGAACCGTCCTTCGTCAGCGGGACAGGAGGTAGCGGTCCGCCCCCTCGGCCGCCCGGCGCCCGGTGTCGATCGCCCATACGACCAGAGAAGGACCCATCACGGCGTCGCCCGCCGCGAACACGCCCGGGACGGTGGTCATGAGATCGGCGTCCGTCTTGATGTTTCCCCGGGGATCCAGGGCGACGCCCAGGTCGCGGACCAGCGGCCCGTGCTCGACGTGGACGAAGCCCATCGCCAGCAGCACGAGATCCGCCCGCAGTTCGAACTCGCTGCCGGGGATCTCCCGGAACGTCCTGCGCCCCGCGGCGTCCGGCTCCGACCAGTCGAGCTTGATGCACCGCAAGGATCGGACCCGCCCGTCCTCGCCATGGAACTCCTTCGTCTGGAGGGCCCATATCCGCTCGCACCCTTCCTCGTGGGAAGAGGAGGTTCGCATGATGATCGGCCAGGTGGGCCAGGGATTCATCGGAAGGCGGGAATCCGGCGGTTTCGGGAGGAGCTCGATCTGGGTGATCGACGCCGCACCCTGGCGGCGGGTGGTGCCGATGCAGTCCGACCCCGTGTCGCCCCCGCCGATGACCACGACATGCTTCCCTTCCGCCGAAATGCGCTCCTCCGGGGGGATCTCGTCTCCCGCATTCAGGCGGTTCTGCTGCTTGAGGAGCTCCATGGCGAAGTGGATCCCCGGGAGCCCGCGCCCCGGCACGTCGAGGTCCCTGGGGACGGTGGAGCCGGCGGCCAGCACGATGGCGTCGAAGCTGCGGCGAAGGTAGGCCGCGGAGACGTCGACGCCGGCGTTCACGCCCGTCTCGAAGACGACGCCTTCCGCCCGCATCTGCTCCAGGCGCCGGTCGACGACCCACTTCTCGAGCTTGAAGTCCGGGATCCCGTAGCGCAGCATCCCTCCCACGCGGTCCGACTTCTCGAAGACCACGACGTCGTGCCCGCGGCGCGCGAGCTCCTGCGCCGCCGGCAGGCCGGCCGGGCCGGAACCCACCACGGCGACGCGTTTTCCGGTCTTCCGCTCCGCGGGCTCGGGCCGGATCCACCCTTCCCGCCACCCGCGCTCCACGATCTGCAGCTCCAGCTGCCGGATGGTGACCGCCGGCTGGTTGATCGCCAGGGTGCATGCGGCCTCGCACGTCGCGGGGCAGACGCGGCCCGTGACCTCGGGGAGGTTGTTGGTCTGGTGCAGCAGGTCGAGGGCCTTCTCCCAGTGCCCCTTGTAGACCATGTCGTTCCAGTCGGGGATCCGGTTTTTTACCGGGCAGCCGAAGGAATGGCAGAAGGGGATCCCGCAATCCATGCAGCGGGCCGCCTGGGAATTGAGCTGCCCCTCCGGGAGCAGCTCGTCGACTTCCCTGTAATCGCGGACCCGTTCCTCCACGGGCCTGTGCGGCGGATCCTCCCTGTTGAACTCCAGGAAACCGGTGGGCTTAGCCACGGAAAACCTCCTCGGTGGCGGAAACGCTGTCGGACCCCAGGTCCTCCTCCGAGGCGCATCCGCTCCAGCGACTTGCGGTATTCGATGGGGATGATCTTCACGAACAACGGGAGGCGGGAATCCCAGTTCTCGAGGATCTCGCGCCGCCTTCCGGCTCCCGGTGCAGCGGCAGTGGTTCTCGATCATGGCGCGGAGCTGGCGGATGTCTTCTTCCCGCCAGACGGTCTCCACGTCCACCATGTCGAGGTTGCACCGCGTGTCGAACAGCTCGGATTCGTCGTAGACGTAGGCGAGCCCCCCGCTCATCCCCGCGGCGAAGTTGACCCCGGTGGCGCCCAGCACCACCACGACGCCGCCGGTCATGTACTCGCAGCCGTGGTCGCCCACCCCCTCGACGACGGCCTTCGCCCCGCTGTTCCGGACGGCGAACCGCTCGCCGGCCACCCCGTGGAGGTAGACCTCCCCGCCCGTGGCGCCGTACAGGACCACGTTGCCGACGATCACGTTTTCGTGCGGGGGGAACAGCGCCCCGTCCGGGGGCGTCACGATGATCCGCCCCCCCGACATCCCCTTGCCGAGGAAGTCGTTGGCGTCGCCGCGCACGTGCATCGTGATGCCCGGGGCCAGGAAGGCCCCGAAGCTCTGCCCGGCGGAGCCGTGGAAGTTCAGGTGGATCGTGTCGTCGGGAAGGCCCTGCGCGCCGTACCGGCGGGTGATCTCCCCGGAAAGGGCCGCGCCCACCGTCCGGTGGACGTTCCGGACCGGGAGGTCGACCAGCACGCGCTCCTTCCTCTCGACGGCGGGTTTCGTCTTCTCCTGGAGTTCGCGGTCGAGGGCGTTTCCCGGATCGTGCTCCTGCCGGCGGATCCGGTGCCGCGGGCCGTTCCGGCCGTCGTCCGCCAGCCGGAGGATGGCCGAGAAATCGAGCCCCTTCGCCTTCCAGTGCTCGATCGCGGGCTCGACCTCGAGCATGTCGACCCGCCCCACCATCTCGTCGATCGTCCGGAACCCCAGCTCGGCCATGTGCTCGCGGAGGTCCTGCGCGATGAAGCGGAAGAAGCGGACGACGTAATCGGCCGATCCGCCGAAGCGGGCCCGGAGGACCGGGTCCTGGGTGGCCACGCCCACGGGACAGGTGTTGAGGTGGCACTTCCGCATCATGACGCAGCCCAGCGTCACGAGGACGGTGGTGCCGAAGCCGAACTCCTCGGCCCCCATCAGGGCGGCGATGGCCAGGTCGCGCCCGGTCTTGAGCTGCCCGTCCACCTGCACCCGGATGCGGTCCCGCAGGCGGTTGAAGATGAGCGCCTGCTGCGTTTCCGCCAGCCCCAGCTCCCACGGCAGCCCCGTGTGCTTGATGGACGTGAGCGGGGAGGCGCCCGTCCCGCCGTCGATGCCGGAGATCAGGACCAGGTCGGCCTTCGCCTTGGCGACCCCCGCGGCGATGGTGCCCACGCCGACCTCGGAGACGAGCTTGACCGAGACGTCGGCCCGCGGGTTGACGGTCTTCAGGTCGTGGATCAGCTGCGCCAGGTCCTCGATCGAGTAGATGTCGTGGTGCGGCGGCGGCGAGATCAGCGTCACGTACGGCGTGGTGTGCCGGATCCTCGCGATGTCCGGGCTCACCTTGTGGCCGGGGAGCTGCCCCCCTTCGCCGGGCTTGGCGCCCTGCGCCATCTTGATCTGCAGCTCGTCCGCGTTCACGAGGTACTCGGTGGTCACCCCGAAGCGGCCGGAAGCCACCTGCTTGATCTTCGACCGGAGGCTGTCCCCGTTGGGGAGCGGCACGTAGCGCGCGGGGTCCTCGCCGCCCTCGCCCGAGTTGCTCCGGCCGCCGATCCGGTTCATCGCCATGGCGACGGTCTCGTGGGTCTCCTTGCTGATCGACCCGAAGGACATCGCGGCGGTGAGGAAGCGCGGGAGGATCTTCTCCAGCGGCTCCACTTCATCGAGGGGCACCGGGGTCCCCTTGCGGAACCGGAAGAGGGAGCGCAGGGTGGCGTGCGCCTTCGCCTGGTCGTTGATGATCCCCTCGTACTTCTTGAACATCGCGTAGTCGTTCTGCCGCGTGGCGGCCTGGAGCGTGTAGATCGATTCGGGCGTCCACAGGTGCCGCTCGCCGTTGGCGCGGACCTTGTAGACGCCGCCCACGTCGAGCATTTTGTTGCGCGGATCCAGTCGTCCGCCGGACGGGAAGCCCCGGCGGTGGCGCGCGACGGTTTCCGCCGCGATCTCGGCCAGGCCGATTCCGCCGATCCGGGAGGCGGTGTGGGTGAAGTAATTTTCCACCAGCGATTTCCCCAGCCCCACGGCCTCGAAGATCTGCGAGCCGAGGAAGCTCCGCAGCGTCGAGATCCCCATGCGGCTGAAGGTCTTCAGGAGCCCCTTCTTGACCGCCGTGATGTACTTTTCCACCGCCACCCCCGGAGGCAGCGGATTCTCCAGCATGCCGGCCTCGGACAGCTCCCGGATCGTCGAAAGGACCGTGTGGGGGCAGATCGCGTTGGCGCCGTACCCGAGGAGCAGGGCGAAGTTCATGACCTCGCGCGGCTCGCCGCTCTCCACCAGGATCGCCGCCTGCGTCCGAAGCCCCCTGCGGATCAGGTGGTGGTGCAGCCCGGCGGTGGCCAGCAGCGAGGGGATCGGGGCCCGGTTCTCGCTCATCTTCCGGTCCGTGAGGATGAGGACCGTGGCGCCGTCGCCGATCGCCTTGTCGGCCTGGACGAACAGCCGCGCGAGGGCCGTTTCGAGCGCCTTGCCGTCCCCGTCGGCGGGGAAGGTCGCGTCGAGCTCGAAGGACAGGAGGTCGGGAATGGTCGAGTTGCGCAGGCGGAGCATGTCCTCGGGGGTGAGGATCGGCTGGACGAGCCGGAGCATCCGGCAGTGCTCGGGGGTCTCGTCGAGAAGGTTCTGCTCCCGCCCGATGTAGCTGGTCAGCGACATCACCAGCTCCTCCCGCAGCGGGTCTATGGGCGGGTTCGTCACCTGGGCGAACAGCTGCTTGAAATAGCCGAAGAGCACCTGCGGGCGATTGGAGAGCACCGCCAGCGCCGCGTCGTCCCCCATGGAGCCGACCGGCTCCTGCCCCTGGGAGGCCATGGGGGTCACGATGAGCTTGATCTCCTCGTCGGTGTAGCCGAAGGCGTGCTGCTTGCGGAGAAGCTCCTCCGGGTCCTCGGCGGGGATCTCGGGCGGGAGGAACAGCCCGCGCAGCTCGATCCGGTTTTCCTTGACCCAGTTCCGGTACGGCTTCCGGCGGGAGATGGCCGCCTTGATCTCCTGGTCGGGGACGATCCGCTTCTGCTTCATGTCGAGCAGCAGCATCCGGCCCGGCCGCAGCCTGCCGCGCCGGATGATCCGGTCGGCCGGGAAGTCGATCACGCCGGTCTCGGAGGCCAGGACGATCATGCCGTCCCGCGTGATCGTGTAGCGCGCGGGGCGGAGGCCGTTGCGGTCGAGCGTCGCCCCGAGGTACCGGCCGTCGCAGAACACCATCGCCGCCGGCCCGTCCCACGGCTCCATCAGCGTGGAATGGTATTCGTAGAACGCCCGCTTGTCCTCGCTCATGCGGTACTTCGGTCCCCACGCCTCCGGGATCATCATCATCATGGCGTGAGGCAACGACCGACCCGCCATGACAAGCAGCTCGAGGACGTTGTCGAAGATGGCGGAATCGCTGCCGGTTTCTATGATGACCGGCAGGAGCTTCCGGAGGTCGTTTCCGAAGAGGGGAGAGGACAGGGTCGCCTCCCTGGCCCGCATCCGGTTCATGTTCCCCCGAAGCGTGTTGATTTCCCCATTGTGCGCGCAGATGCGGAACGGGTGCGCCAGATGCCATGTCGGCAGGGTGTTCGTGCTGTACCGTTGATGAACCACGGCGAACGGGCTCATGAAAAGCTCGTTATTCAGGTCTGGGTAGAACTGGGGGAGCTGCGTCCCGGTGAGCAGCCCCTTGTAGACGATCGTCCGGCTGGACAGGCTCGAGACATAGAACTGGCTGGCGTCCACATCGTTCCAGGATGCGACCTCTTTTTCAGCAAGTCTTCGAACGGCATAAAGTTTTAGCTCAAAGGCATCGCCCTTGTGGTTTCCCCGGGCAAGGAAAAGCTGGCGGATCCGCGGGCGGGTGGAGCCGGAAAGGTCTCCAAGGATGGAGGGATCGACGGGCACCTCGCGCCAGCCGAGGACCGGGCAGCCTTCTTTTTCCGCAATCCATTCGATTAGTTCCGAGCATCTCTCGGCCAGCGCTTCATCCGTCGGCAGGAAGATCATCCCGACGGCATAATCCCCGGCGGGAGGAAGGTAGAGCCCGTCGCCGGGGCAGACCTGGCGGAAGAAAATGTCCGGGATGCCGACCATGATGCCGGAGCCGTCGCCGGTGGCCTTGTCCCCTCCCAGCGCACCCCGGTGCTCGAGGTTGACGAGGACCTGGATCCCTTGCTGCACCACGAGATGCAGGGATACCCCGTCGATCCGGGCGACGAACCCGACGCCGCAGCTGTCGTGGTCGTTCGCCGGGTCGTACAGTCCCGCCGGTTCGGGAACGCCGGCGGCGTTCTGACGGAATAGATTGTGCTTCATGACCATGTGCGCCTTCCTGGGGAATGGCGGTCTGTTCCGGTACGAATTTTTATTATGGCACGATCTTGGCCTTGGGTTTCCTTCCACGCCTCATCTCTGGTTTGGAAATGAGTGAACGGAAAGATATGTGCATTGCTCGTGCCAGCCCCGGGGAGAGAGGGCGGGGACGGCAGGTAAGCATCCGACGATGATAAGGAAAACCCGTAATATCAGCGAGGCGGAGGAGGGAAGGGTGTTCCCTGCAGGTACCGGGTTGTGAAGCTGCCGGCAGAAAAGTGTATGGGATGCGACAAAAAAGTCGTGATCCTTCGTGCGGCGGAGCGAAGAAGCGCTCGCGGCGGCGGATGCGGGATACAATAAAAAAATCGGCATAAACCATCGGAGGCGGTCCAACGGAAGGGAGGAAACATGAAGGCGCTGGTTCTCTACTACTCCATGTACGGGCATATCCATCAAATGGCGGAAGCGATCGCGGAGGGAATCAAGGAGGTGCCGGGGGCGGAAGTGGCGCTGCGGCGCGCTCCGGAGACCCTTTCCGAGGACGTCCTCCGGAAGATGGGGGCCTTCGAGGCGCAGAAAGGGTGGGCGCACGTCCCGGTGTGCACGGTGAAGGAGTTGACCGATTACGACGCGATCTTCTTCGGCACGCCCACGCGCTTCGGGAACATGTGCGGGCAGATGCGGCAGTTCCTCGACGCCACGGGCGGCCTCTGGTTCAAGGGGTCCCTCGTCGGGAAGGTCGGCAGTGTTTTCACCTGCTCGGGCACGCAGCACGGCGGGCAGGAATCGACGATCCTGACCTTCCACACCAACCTGCTGGCCCACGGGATGGTCGTCGTCGGCCTGCCGTACACGTTCAAGGAGCAGATGCGCACCGACGAGATCACCGGCTGCTCCCCGTACGGCGCGTCGACCATCGCGGGCACCGACGGCGACCGGATGCCGTCGGTAAACGAGCTGGCCGGCGCCCGGTTCCAGGGCAGGCACGTGGCGGCGATCGCGGCGAAGCTGGCGAAATAGCGAAGGGGGGACGGGAAGATGCCGACGCATCCCGACGCGGGGAAACCGGTCGATCCGAAACGGCTCGCGGACCTGCCGCGGCTCGTCGCGTCGTACTACACCGGGAAGCCCGATCCGTCCGAGCCGGGCCAGCGCGTGGCCTTCGGCACGTCGGGGCACCGGGGCTCGTCCCTTTCGTTCTCTTTCAACGAGGACCACATCCTCGCCGTCACCCAGGCGATCTGCGATCACCGGGCGGCGGCGGGGATCGACGGTCCGCTCTTCCTGGGGAAGGACACGCACGCCTTGTCGGAGCCCGCGTTCCGGACCGCTCTCGAGGTGCTCGCGGGGAACGGCGTCGCCGCGAAGGTCGACCGCGACGGCGGGTACACCCCGACGCCCGCCGTCTCCCTCGCGATCCTCTCGCACAACCGCGGGAGAACGGAAGGGCTGGCCGACGGGATCGTCATCACCCCGTCGCACAACCCCCCGGAGGACGGCGGGATCAAGTACAACCCTCCCCACGGGGGCCCCGCGGACACGGACGTGACGCGGGGAATCGAGGAGGCGGCGAACCGGATTCTCTCGGAAAGACTGCGAGGCGTGAAGAGAGTTCCGTACGAGCGCGCCCGGAGCGGCCCTGCCGCCCGGAGGTACGACTACATCGGCGCCTACGCGGAAGGGTTGGGCGAGGTCATCGACCTGGAGGCCGTCCGCGGGGCGGGGATCCGGATCGGCGCCGATCCCCTGGGGGGGTCGGCCGCGGCCTACTGGGGACCCGTTGCGGAGCGGTACGGGCTGGACATCACCGTGGTCAACGACGTCGTGGACCCCTCGTTCCGCTTCATGACGGCGGACTGGGACGGCAGGATCCGGATGGACTGCTCGTCGCCCCACGCGATGGCCGGGCTGATCGGGATGAAGGACCGGTTCGACGTCGCCTTCGGCAACGACACGGACGCCGACCGGCACGGGATCGTCACGCGCAGCGCGGGCCTCCTCAATCCCAACCAGTACCTGTCCGTGGCGATCGATTACCTCTTCCGGCGGCGTCCCGGATGGCGGGCGGACGCGGGAGTCGGGAAGACGGTGGTGAGCAGCGGGATGATCGACCGGGTGACGGCGCGGCTCGGGCGCAGGCTGGTCGAGGTCCCCGTGGGGTTCAAGTGGTTCGTCCCGGGGCTTCTGGAAGGGGAGCTGGGATTCGGCGGGGAAGAGAGCGCGGGGGCGTCGTTCCTCAGGAAAGACGGCACGGTGTGGACCACCGACAAGGACGGCCTGATCCTGGGGCTGCTGGCGGCCGAGATGATGGCGGCGACCGGGCGCGACCCCGGCGAGCTGTACGGGGAGCTGACGAAGGAGTTCGGCGCGCCCGCGTACGAACGGATCGACGCGCCGGCGAATCGGGAACAGAAGGCGCTGCTGTCGCGGCTGTCGCCGTCGCGGGTGGCCGCGGAGACGCTCGCGGGCGAACCGATCGAGAAGATGCTCTCCATCGCGCCCGGGAACGGCGCGGCCATCGGGGGGCTGAAGGTGGTCACCGCGAGCGGCTGGTTCGCCGCCCGGCCGTCGGGCACCGAGGACGTCTACAAGATCTACGCCGAAAGCTTTCTGGGGATCGATCATCTGCGGAGGATCCAGGAAGAGGCCCGGGAGCTGATCTCCAGGACCTTCGCTTCCGCATAGGGCCCGTCCCGTGGCCCCTTCCACCGTCGTCTGGCTCCGCAGGGACCTGCGCTTGTCGGACAACCCCGCGCTCGACGCCGCGGTCGCCAGGGGCGGTCCCGTCGTGCTCGCCTGGGTGCATGCCCCGGAGGAGGAGGGGGAGTCGGCCCCGGGGGCGGCGGCGCGCGTCTTCCTCCACGGCGCGCTCCAATCCCGTCGCCGACGCGGTTTCCGCGCGCGGCGGCCGCCTCGTCCTGCGCCGCGGGCCTTCGGCAAAGGCGCTTTCCGGCCTCGCGCGGGAAACGGGCGCGGACGCGGTGTTCGCCAACCGCGTGCGGGACCCGGCGTTCGCGTTCCGGGACGAGAGGGCCGCCGCCGGCCCTGCGGGAAGACGGCATCGAGGCGCGCCTGTTCGAGGACGGCGTTGCTCTTCCCGCCGGAAACGCTCGCGTCGTCCTCCGGGAACCCGTTCCGGGTCTTCACTCCGTTCTGGAAGCGGTGCCTCGCGCAGCCGCCCCCGGCCCCGCCGCTCGCCGCGCCGCGCGCGATACCGTCTCCTTCCCGACCGCCCCGTTCCCTGTCTCTCGCGGAACTCGGCCTTCTTCCGTCCGTCCCCTGGGACGCCGGGATCCGCGACGCCTGGCCGGCCGGCGAAGGTCCCGCGGGCGAGCGCCTGTCGCGGTTCCTCGACGACGCGGTCGGGGCGTATCCCGACGACCGCGACCGGCCCGGCGTGGAAGGGACGTCCCGCCTCTCCCCGTACCTGCATTTCGGCTGCATCGGGCGCCCGGCAGGTCTGGCACGCGGTGCAGTCCCGCGCGGCGGTGGACGCGTCCCCCGGCGTATGCGACGGGCGCCGAGGCGTTCCTCCGGCAGCTGGGATGGCGCGAGTTCGCCCATCACCTGCTCGCCCATTTTCCGGAGACGGTGCGGTCGCCCCTGTACCCCCGGTTCGCCTCCTTCCCGTGGCGGGAGGACCCCGGCGGCCTCGCGGCGTGGCGGGAAGGCCGGACCGGCTATCCCATGGTCGATGCGGGGATGCGCCAGCTATGGGCCTCCGGGTGGATGCACAACCGGGTCCGGATGATCGCGGCCTCGTTCCTCGTGAAGGACCTGCTTCTTCCGTGGACGGAAGGCGCCGCCTGGTTCCTCGGACACGCTGGCGGACGCGGACCTGGCCAACAACACGATGGGGTGGCAGTGGGTCGCCGGGTGCGGCGCCGACGCCTCGCCGTTCCACCGGGTCTTCAACCCCGTCCTCCAGGGCATGAAGTTCGACCCGCGCGGCGACTACGTCCGGACCTGGGTCCCCGAGCTCGCCGGCCTTCCGGACCGGTGGGTCCATCGCCCGTGGGAGGCGCCGGCCTCCGTCCTGCGCGACGCGGGGGTGACGCCGGGGAAGACGTATCCCCGTCCCGTCGTCGACCATTCCGCCGCCCGGCTCCGCGCCCTGGCCGCGCTGCCGCGGAGCGTCCGGTCGATGAAGGGAGGGAAGCCATGAGGGTCGCCGTGACGGGATCGACGGGGCTGGTCGGGTCCGCGGTGGCGGAACGGCTCCTCGAGGACGGCCACGACGTCGTCCGGATGGTCCGGAGCGTGAGCGGCGCGGGGAGGAACGACCCTCCGGTGGGACCCCGCAACGAGGCGCGATCGACGCCGCCGGCGCTCGAGGGAATCGACGCCGTGGTCCACCTGGCGGGGGAGAACATCGCCTCCGGGCGGTGGACCGCGGCCCGGAAAGAGGCCATCCGGGACAGCCGCGTGATGGGGACGTCCCTTCTTTGCGACGCTCTCGCGGGATGCGCCGACCCGCCGAAGACGCTGATCAGCGCCTCCGCGATCGGGTTTTACGGGGACGGCGGGGAAGAGCCGCTCACGGAAGACAGCGCCCCCGGGACCGGCTTCCTGCCGGACGTCTGCAGGGAGTGGGAAGGGGCCTGCGCCCCGGCCGCCCGGAAAGGGATCCGCGTGGTCATCCTGCGCACCGGCGTCGTGCTCGCCGCGGAAGGCGGGGCGTTGGCGAAGATGCTCCCCCTGTTCCGGGCGGGCCTCGGCGGGCGTCCTCGGAAGCGGGAAGCAGTACGTGAGCTGGATCGCGCTCGACGACCTGGTCGGCGTCGTCCTTCACGCGTTGGTCGCGGGAAGGAGCTGCGGGGGCCGGTGAACGCCGTGGCCCCGCAGCCGGTCACCAACCGGGAGCTGACCGAGGCGCTGGCGAGGCAGTTGTCGCGGCCCGCGTTCCTGCCCGTGCCCGCCTTCGCCCTGCGCCTCGCGCTGGGGGAGATGGCGGACGCCCTGCTCCTGTCCGGGTGCCGGGTCGCCTGCCGGCGGCTCGAGGAAACCGGGTACCGCTTCCTGCACCCCGAGATCGGGGAGGCGCTCGAGGCACCTCCTCGGCCGCGCGGGCTGAAGGGACCGGGGGGCTACCCCCCGATCTTCGTGTCGTTCATCCGCTCCAGGACGAGCATCAGCGCCTGGGTGCCGCGCTTTCCTGCCCCCGAGGGCCTGCAGGGCGACGTACATCTGGTGGACCAGCGCGAGGCCGGGGAGGGCGAGCTTCATCCGCCTCGCCTCGTCGAGGGCGATCCCCATGTCCTTCACGAAATGGTCGACGGAGAAGCCCGGCTCGAAGTCCCGTCTTCAGGACGCGCGGCGCCAGGTTGGACAGCGTCCAGCACCCTGCGGCCCCTCCGGCGACCGACGACAGCATCGTCTCCGGGTCCAGGCCGGCCTTGTACCCGTAGAGCAGCGATTCGCACACGCCGATCATCGTCCCCGCGACCACGATCTGGTTGCACATCTTGGCGTGCTGCCCCGCGCCGGGCCCCCCCTGGTGGACGATCGCCTTTCCCATCGTCTCGAAAAGCGGGGCGAGGGCCGATACGGCTTCCGGCTCGCCGCCCACCATGATGGAGAGGCGGGCCTCCTTTGCCCCGATGTCGCCCCCGGAAACGGGGGCGTCCACGGAGTGGACGCCGCGGGCTTTCGCCGCCTCGAAGATTTCCACGGCCAGCGACGGCTCGGTCGTGGTCATGTCCGCGACGATCGATCCCGGGCGGGCGCCGGAGAGGACCCCCTCCTGCCCGAGGTATACCTCCCTCACGTCCGCCGGGGAGACCCACCATCGTGAACACGACGTCCGACGCGTTCCGCGACGGCCCGGGGGGAGTCCGCCCACGACGCGCCCTTGTCGAGCAGGGGCAGCGCCTTCGGCTGCGAGCGGGAGTACACGGTCGCCGCGTACCCTTTCGCGAGGAGATGGCCGCACATCGAGAGCCCCATGACGCCGGTGCCGATCCAGCCGACGCGGGTCGAATCCGGGGAAGCCTGCTTCATGGTGTCACCTCCTTTTGTGTCATGGTATCACCGCGGCCGGCCGTGCCGCCAAGGGGCGCACCCGAGCGCGGGCCCTCCCAGATGCCGTGGGAGGCGGACCAAGGCAACGGGATCACGGAGCATCCTGATGCCGCGTAAGCCTCGAAAAGGGTGTCCCCTGAGCGGGACGATCCCGGCCATCCAGGCCTCCGCGGCATTCGACCATCCCGCCCTCTCTACGCTTACCGCGGAAGTATCATGATCGATGACAGGATGACGAAGGCCAGGAAACCCTTGCCGAGGCAGGCTGGGAGCCGCCCGGGAGTCCGCTGCCGCAGCCACGGGGACAGCCCTTTTCGGCGTAAGCGGTATCCGTTGGCTCCGTGATCCGATCGCCTTGACCCGCCTGCAAGCCGTCCCCGAGGGGAGGATTCCGCGCGAGGGCAGCGGCCCTTGCGGTCAGCGCGGGGAGCGGGCGAGCCCGATGACCAGGTCGGTGACGTTGGTGCCCGTCGGCCCCGTGACACGAGGTCCCCGAGGGCCTGGAAGAAGGGGTAGGCGTCGTTGTTCTCCAGGTGTTCCCGGGGGTCGCGGCCCAGCGCTTCCCCGCGCGAGGCCGTCGTCCCGTCGGCGTACGCCCCGGCGGCGTCCGTCGGCCCGTCGACCCCGTCGGTTCCCCCCGCGAGCACGGCCATCCCTTCCGCGCCGGCGAGCTCGATCGCCGACGCCAGCGCGAACTCCTGGTTGCGGCCCCCTTTGCCGGTCCCGTGGACCACGACGGTCGTCTCGCCGCCCGCGATCAGCGCGACGCTGCCGCCGGGGGGCAGGGCGGCGGCGGCGGTCCGCAAGCTTTCGCAGAACGCCCGCGCGCAGTCCCGGGCCTCCCCGCGGAGGAAGCCGGGGAGCAGGATGACATCCGCGCCTTCCTCTTCGCCGTCGCCGCCGCGGCGTCCATGGCCGTCCGGTTCGTCCCCACGAGCGCCTGGACGACCTTGCGGAAGACCGGGTCGCCGGGCTTGGGGGTGTCGGCCATCCTGTCGTCGGCCCCTTCCGAAAGGCGCCACCGGACCGCGGCGGGGACCGCGTACAGCAGGCCGTACCGTTCGAGGACGCCGATCGCGTCCGCGTACGTCGTCGGGTCGGGGGAGAACGGGCCGGAGGCGATCACCGACGGGTCGTCGCCGGGGACGTCCGAAAGGAGCAGGGCCCAGACGGTCGCCGGGCACGCCGCGCGCGCCAGCAGCCCACCCTTCACCTCGGAAAGGTGCTTGCGAACGGTGTTGAACGAGTGGATGTCGGCGCCCGCCTGCAGGAGGAGCCGGGACACCTCGGCTTTCTCCTCCGTGGTGATGCCGGCCGCGGGAGCGGAGATCATCGCGGAACCGCCCCCCGAGATGAGGGCGACCACCAGGTCGTTCTCCCCGGCCTTTTCGAGGATCGCCAGGATCTCCCGGGCCGCGGCGAAGCTCCCGATGTCGGGCACCGGGTGGGCCGTCTCGATGAACCGCAGCGGTCCCGCGATCCCTCCCGCGCCCCGCGGCACGGCGAGGACGCCCTCCTCGACGAACCCTCCCGAGGGCGCGGAGCGCGGCATTCCCCATCGTCCGCCCCGCCTTCCCCCCTCCCGACGACGTAGACCTTGTTCAGACGTTCCCGCGGGAGTCGACGTGTTCCGCGCCGGCGGCCGACAAGAGGATCGATCCGGCGTCCGCCCGGAGGGCGGAGGCCACCAGGCGCGACGGGTCGACCGCCGACACCGCCGCGCGGAAACATCCGGAGCAACCGTTCCTTTCCCGGGATGGTCACTTTCCGTTCCCGCCGGGCGGGCGCAGGAACGGGACGGCGTAAGGCCCTTCCTTGATGAAGGCGACGGACGGCGGGTTGCCTTCCCATTTCGGGTGGCGGCAGGCGTACACCAGGGCGTTCTGGACCATCGCCCGCGTCGCCTCGCCGTACTCTGGGGAAGATCCTGTCCGGCAGGAAGTCCCATCCCGGCGTGCCGGGCAGGAGCTGCTTGGTCCTCTTCCGGGATGAAGGCGGTGCAGTAGAGGAGCCCCTCCTCGCCCACCTTCTCGATCGCTTTCCCCCACATCTGCGGTTCCCACTGGTCCCGGGTGAACTTCCACGCGGGGTTGAGGAGGGCGGCCAGGTAGCCGTCGGGCCCCTGCAGCTTCAGGAGATGGACGAGGGTCCGGTAGGTATCCGGGCCGACCGGGTCCGCGTCCCGCTCGCACGCCGCCAGGATGACGAAGCCGTTCTTCCGCACGACGGGGAGCGCGTTGCATGCGGCTTTCGCGTTCTGGTAATGGTTGATCCCCACGTACCCGCCATGCGTCAGAACGATATCATATTCCTGGCTCACCGGGATCGCCACGACGCGGCGGACCAGCTCCACCGCTTTTTCGTGGGACTGCTCGAGGTCCCCGGAGAAGACGCCGATCAGCTCGAGGCGCCGGTTCAGCACGGTGTTGACGATGAAATCCACACCGACCTTGCGGGCGACCTCCAGCGCCTCATCGTGGCATGGGTTCCCCTCCAGGATCAGGTTCGTGGCTTTCGGGGAGGAGAGGAACTGCGCGCTGTGGAAACGCTCGATCGTCTTGCGGCTGACGAGCGCAGGGCAGATCGTCTTCCGGCCCGCCGACACCCCCACCATGAAGTGGGCTCTCGACGAGCCCCGTGGCGATCCTCACGTCCGCTTCCACGAAGTGGCGGTTGATGTGGACCTCGGTGCCGCTGCGGGTATTGCCGATGTACGTCAGCATCGATTCGTCGTCGCAGGAGTGGTCGATGATCCGGTACTCCGCCGCCACCTTCTCCCCGAACATCTCCACCTTTTCTTCGGGCGTGCTGGGCCGGTGGGTCCCCGTTCCGACGAGGAGCGTCACGTGTTCCCGCCGGATCCCGCATTCGTGGAGGATCCCGAGGAGCGGTTCGAAGATCCCGCCCTCCCCCTTGTACGGGACGGGGCGGGTGATGTCCGAGGTGGCGATGCACACGGTGAGCTTCCCCGCCGGTTTCCCCTTCGCCTTGAGGATCTGCGGAAGGGGGGGGGTTCCGATGGGTTCTTCCAGGGAAAGGCGGATCTCCTCCTTCGGCCGGGAAAGCGGCGGGAACTCCCTCATCCCCAGCGTCTTGGCGTCGGGCGGGAGGAGGATCTCTATCTCGTGGTCCCCGAGCTCGAACGACACGGGTTTCCAGTCGCTGATGTCGGCGCCGCGGAGGACGCCGGCAACGTCGGAACGCATCGGTTTTCCCCCTACATTCCCAGGTAGGCCTGGCGGACCATGTCGGACTCCAGCAGCTCCTTGCCGTTCCCCTCGAGGACGATCCGGCCCGTCTGCAGCACGTACGCGCGGCCGGCGATGTGGAGCGCCTCGTAGACGTTCTGCTCGACCAGCAGCACGGTGACGCCCTTCTTCGAGATCTCCTGGATGGTGCGGAAGATCTCCGAGACGAGCTTCGGCATGATCCCGAGGGACGGCTCGTCGAGCATGAGGAGCTTCGGGCGGGACATGAGCCCGCGGCCGATCGCCAGCTGCTGCTGCTCTCCGCCGGAAAGCGTCTCCGCCCGCTGGCCCTTCCGCTCCAGGAGCCGGGGGAAGAGCGCCAGCACTTCCCGCAGGGTGCTTTCCGTCTCCTCCTTCGAGTCGATGGCGTAGGCGCCGAGGTACAGGTTGTCGATCACGGAGAGGCGGCCGAAGAGCTGGCGCCCTTCCGGCACCATCGCGATTCCCTTTCTCACGATGTCGTAGGCCGGCACGATGTGCAGCGGCTCCCCGTTGAAGACGATCTCTCCCGCCCGGGGCTTCAGGAGCCCGGAGATCCCGCGGAGGATGGTGCTCTTCCCGGCGCCGTTGGATCCGACGAGGGCGACCACTTCGCCCTCCTTCACGTTGAAGGAGACGTCCTGGACCGCCAGGACCCCCCCCTTGTAACCGATGGAGACGTTCTTCAGCTCAAGCATGATAGCGTTCCCCCAGGTACGCCTGGATGACTTCCGGGTTCCGCACGACCTCTTTCGGCGCGCCCTCGACGATTTTCCGGCCGGAATTGATGACCACCACCCGGTCCGAGAGCTCCATCACCGCCTCCATCACGTGCTCGACGATGATCAGCGTCGAGCCGTTCTCCCGGACCTTCCGCAGGAGCGCGATCATCCCCTTCAATTCCACGGGCGTCAGCCCCGCCATCGCCTCGTCGAGCATCAGCAGCGTGGGTTCCGTCCCCAGCGCCATCGCGACTTCCAGCCTCTTCTTGTCGGCGATCGTGATGTCCGTCCCGAGGAAGTCCCTCTTCTCGTACAGCCCGACGAAGCGCAGGATTTCCTCGGCCTTCGCCCGCACGTGGTGGTTGTTGTAGGTGCGAAGGAAGGAGCCCGTCATCACGTTTTCCAGGACCGTCATGTCGCTGATCACCTGGACGATCTGGAACGTCCGGGCGATCCCCAGCTTGCAGATCTTGTGGGCGCTCGCCCCGGTGATGTCCTTCCCCCGGAAGAGGACCTTTCCCGCGTCGGGAGCGTAGAAGCCCGTGACGCAGTTGAAGAGGGTGCTTTTCCCGGCCCCGTTGGGGCCGATGATGCTCAGGATCTCGCCGTCGGCCACGGTGAAGGTGATGTCCTCGTTGGCGACGAGGCCCCCGAACTTCTTGGTGATTCCCCGGACTTCGAGGCAGGGGGAGGCGGTCATTTCGCCCTCCTTCCGAGCGATGTGATGAACCCCCATACGCCCTGCGGCTGATAGGCGGAGATCAGCATGATCAGCGCGCCGTAGATCATCATGTCGATCCCGGTCCCCTTGTAGCCGAGCCACACGCGGGTAACCTCGGAGATGGGGAGGAGGATCGCCGCGCCGATGACCGGGCCCCAGATCGACCCGGCGCCGCCGAGCATCGTCACCAGGACGCACTGGACGGAGATCGGGAGGATCAGGACGCTTTCGGGGTCGATGTACAGGATGTACTGGGCGTAGAAGGTTCCAGCCATCGCGGTGATGAAGGCGCTGATCATGATCGCGTAGAGGCGGTAGCGGACGAAGCTGATCCCCAGGCCGTTGGCCAGGTCGTGGCTTTCCTTGATGGCCCGCAGGTAGAAGCCCATCCGGCTGACGGAGATGTACCAGCAGACGAGTAGCGACAGGGCCAGGAAGGCGAGGATGATGTAGTAGTAGGGGACCTTCGACGTGTGGAACATGAAGTTCTTCAGCGACTCGGGGAGGATCGGCAGCGACAGCCCCTCGGCCGCCGCGACGAACTTCCAGTTGTTGAACTGGATCCGGACGATCTCGGCGAAGGCGATGGTGGCGATGGAGAAGTAGTGGCTCCGGATGTTCGAGCAGGGATAGCCGATCGCGGCCGCCGCGGCCGCGGCCATGAACCCGCCCGCGACGAGGCCGATCCACGGGTTCACGTGGTAGTTCATCAGGAGGACGGTCGAGGTGTACGCCCCGATCCCGAAGAACGCGACGTTCCCGAAGGAGAACATCGCGGCGTATCCGCCCAGGATGTTCCAGCCGACGCCCATCATGGCGAAGAGGAACACCATGATCATGACGTGGTTCGGGAAGGTCCCCTTGACGAGAAGCGGAAAGGCCAGGGCCGCGACGAGGACGGCGGCGGAGAGCGCGATCTGCCATGGGGCGAATTTTTTCATGATCACCACCCCATCAGGCCCTGCGGCCTGACCCACACGGTGACGAGGTACAGCCCGAAGACGATGGCGTATTTATACGCCGGGTCGAAGAAGTACCCGCCCAGCGTCTGGACGACGCCGACCAGCAGGCCGGCGATGAACGCCCCCTCGATGCTGCCGAAGCCCCCCAGCGCCACGATGCAGAAGGAAAGCAGCCCGAACGTTCCCCCTACCTGGGGGTAGATGTAGTAATACATCGACAGGAACGCCCCTGCCACGCCCACCAGCGAGGAGCCGATGGCGAACGACAGGGCGTTCACCTTTTCGGTGTTGATCCCCATCAGCTGGGCGGAGGAGCGGTTCATTTCCACGGCCAGGATCGCCTTCCCGGTCTTGGTCATCCGCAGGAACAGGAAGAGCCCCGCCGAGAAGAGCACGCTCCCGAGGGAGGCCACCGCCTTCGGGACCGAGAGCTGGATCGTCCCGAAGTTCCATGTGCCGCGGAGGAGCGGGTTCTGGATCATCCGGAAATCGGGCGTCCAGAGCCAGACGGCGAGGTTGGCGAGGAAGATGGAGATGCCGAACGTCACCACCACCTGCGCGAGCCCCGGTCCCGTCATCACCTTGCTGACGAGGAACTTGTAGATGACCCATCCCAGGAGGAACAGGAGCACGGCGCAGATCGGGATGGAGTAGAGCGGGTCCACCCCGAACAGGGTGTATGCCCAGAAGGAAGTGAACATGCCGATCATCAGGAAGTCGGCATGGGCGAAGTTGACGATGTTCATGACCCCCCAGATCAGCGTCAACCCGATGGCGATCAGGGAGTACATGCAGCCGATGAGCAGGCCGTTCATGAGTTGGGATATCAGTTGCTCGGACATTATCTCTCCTTAGATCCGGCATGAGGCCCGGCGGGGGGCGAAGTCGGCGCCCCCCGCCGGTCTGGTTATTTTTTCCAGCCCGGGAACGGCCAGATTACCGGCGCGGCCGCGGACTCGAACGGCCAGACGGTGGTGTAGTTCTGGTTCTGGATCTGCACGAGGATCCCCCGCGCGTGGATGTTCTGGTGGCTCTGCGGGTCGAACTGGATCCCCTTCCACGGGTAGATGACCTGGTCCCCGGGGATGTTGGTCGAGAGGAGGGCGGCCACGACCGCCTCGGCTTCCGTGGTCTTGGCGCGGTTGATGGCGTCGGCGAGGACGAAGGGGGCGGTGAAGCTGCGGGCGGCGTTCTCGCTCATGTCGAGGCCGTACTTCTTCTTGAACAGCTCGTTCACCTTGGCGACCAGCGGCTTGTTCTTGGCCAGGTCGAGGGCGAACGTGGACCGGACGACGATGCCGTTTCCGTCGGCCTTCACGGCGGGCAGGTAGCCCGGCTCGATGTATCCGGCGAAGGTGGTGATCCCCTTCGGGGCGAAACCCATCTCCTTGTAGGTCTTGGTGAAGAGGATGGCGTCGGTGATGTAGGAGGCGTGCATCAGGACGTCGGGATTCGCCTTGATGAGACGGCCGACCTCGCTGGAAACGTCGGTGGCGTTGGCCGCGTAGGAGATGTCCGCGACGACCTTGTACCCGAATTCGGGGGCGAGCGCATTGATCTGCTTGCCGACGTTGGCTCCGAACTCGGTGTTCTCGTAAAGTGCCGCGATCGTGGAGATCTTCAGTCCCTTGGCCTTCTCAAGGTCCTTCAGGAACTGGAGCTGGTCGCGCGCGAAGATCGCGTCGTGGGGGCTGACCCGGAAGAAGTACTTCAGCCCGCGCTCGGTGAGGGTGGGGGAGGAGGAGTCGGAGCAGACGTACGGGATCTTGAGCCGCTCGGTGGCCTGGCTCGCCGTCTTCGTCACGGAGCTCTGGTAGGCGCCGATCATCGCGACGACCTTCTCCTGCGTGACGAGCCGCTCGGCCTCGGACTGGCCGTTCCTGGGCTCTCCCTTGGTGTCCGCGAAGACGACTTCCAGCTTCGCGCCGCCGAGGTTCGGGATCCCCGCCATCTTGGCCAGCGGGAGGTTCAGGTCGGGGTACGCCCCGTTGATGATGTCGACGGCCAGCTCCACGCCGCGCCGGCAGTCGAGCCCGGTGGAGGCGATGTTCCCCGTCAGGGGATAGACGGCGCCGATCTTGATGACCTTGTCCGCCGCGAATCCCGGGGACGCGAGCGCGAGCGACAACAGCAGGGCCAGTGCCAACACCGATAAGCGTTTTCCTCTCATGGATCTATTACCCTCCTTTTGGGTTTGGTGTTTCCGTGTTCAGGCTGCCGTGTGGCCGCCTGCCTTGCCATGCTTCCCTTGTCCCGATCGTAGGCCCCCCATGCGCGCTTGACCGCCTCGATATGCTCCGCCATGAGGACCTGGGCGGCGTCCCCCTCCCGTTTCCTGATCGCTTCGGCGATCAGCGGGTGATAGCGGTTCGCATCCTCGAGCGTCCCCTGGAGCATGTGCGTGCGCTGCTGGAGGTAGTAGAGGAGTTCCTGGATGTTGACGAGGAACGCGGTGAGCAGGACGTTCCTGGACATCCTCCCGATGGCGAGGTGGAACGCGAGGTCCTTCTCCGTGAAAGGGGCCGAGTCGCCGCGCAGGAAGTCGTCCCGCATTCCGGAAACGATCTTTTCGAGTTCCTCGTTCTCCTCTTCCGTCGCGTTCCGGGCGGCGAGGAGGCAGGTCGCCATCTCGACGTACTTCCTGGCGTCGAGGATCTCGATCATGGTCGGGATGTGTTCGTCGAGGAAGGTCCCCCCGCCCTGCCGGACGTGGACCAGCCCCATGAGGGAGAGCTTCTGGATGGCTTCCCGGACGGAAACGACGCTCATCCGGTGCCTGCGTCCCAGCTCTTCGATCGAAGGGAGCCGTTCGCCGGCGTGGAGCTTGCCCTGGAAGATCTGGTCGAGGATGGTGCGGACGAGGCTGTCTCGAACCTTCTTGGCCACGCCGCACGCCCCCGTGAAGTCATCTGATGACCATATGTTTAGCAGTTTGGGAATCCCTGTCAAGAGGGACGGCGGGTCAGATCGACTTGGTGTAGGCCAGGCGGCGCTCCAGCCAGCGGGAGAGCTCGGTGAAGGCGAAGCAGACGATGAAGTAGATGACGGCGATAAACATGAAGATTTCGGTGGGGAAAAGCATCGTCCGGTTGTTGACCTGGGTGGCGATCTGCGTCAGTTCGGCCACACCGACGATGAAGGCCAGCGAGGTGTCCTTGATCATCGAGACGAACTGGTTCACGAACGACGGGATCATGTTCCGCAGCGCCTGCGGGAGGACGATGTAGATCATCGTCTGCCGGTGGGACAGCCCGGTGGACACGGCGGCCTCCGTCTGCCCCTTCGGGATCCCCATGATCCCCGCCCGCACGATCTCGGACATGTAGGCCGAGGTGAACAGCGTGAGCGCGGTGATGACCGTCATGGACGCGGGCATCCCCTCGCCGAACAGCGCCGGCAGCAGGAAGAACATCCAGAAGATGACCATCAGCAGCGGCATCCCGCGGATCGATCTGGATGACCGAGGAGGAGGCCCACCGGATCAGCCGGTTCCGGGAGATGCTGAGGAGCCCCAGGAACAGCCCCCCGAGGAAGGAGAGGACGAGGGCCACCACGGCGAGGTACAGGGTGAGCCCCACGCCGCCCAGCGGCCCCTTGGGATACCGGCCGATGAAGAAGTAGGACAGGTTGTCCCAGACGACCTGGAAATCCAGCCCGCCGCCCACGTCAGCGCACCTTGATGGGCTGGAGGACCTTCCGGTCGTACAAGGTCATCAGCCCCGTGATGGCGAAGGAAAGCCCGACGTACACGATCGTCGCCGCCGTGAACGCCTCGAACCCCTTGAACGTGTAGCTCTCCACCTGACGCGCCTGGTACATCAGCTCCGCCACGCCGATCGTCATCGCCAGCGACGAGTTCTTCGTCAGGTTCAGGAACTGGTTGATCAGCGGCGGGATCGTGAGGCGCACCGCCTGCGGCAGGATGATGTACTGCATGGAGCGGAGATAGGAGAAGCCGGAGCTGCGCGCCGCCTCCATCTGCTCCTTCGGGATGGAGCGCACGCCCGAGCGGATGTCCTCGGCGATGAAGGCCGAGGTGTAGATGGTCAGGGCGATCACCGCGGCGGCGAACTCGAAGCCCTGGGTGTTGAGCCAGTCGTTCACCGCTGTCGGGGAGCACCTTGTAGGAGCCGAAGTACCAGAAGAAGATCTGGACCAGCAGCGGCGTGTTGCGGAAGAACTCGAGGTACCCGTGCGCGAACCAGTAGACGGGCCGGAAGCGGCTCATCCGCATGACCGCGATGACGAGTCCCAGAAGGAACGAAAGGACGATCGACACGACCGAAAGCTTGATCGTCACCACCACGCCGGAGACGAGCCAGTCGAAATACTTCCCGGAGGTGACGACCGCCCAATCGAACTGGTAGTTCACGCGCCTATGTCTTCCTTAACCTATTTGGTGCCGCGTTCGTCGGCGGTGATCTTGAAGTCGCCGCGGTTCATCGGGTTGTCGGTGTTCGGGCCGAACCACTTGTCGAACAGCTTCTTCGCCTCGCCGTTCTTCTCCATCTCCAGGATCGTGTCGTTGACGAACTTCACCAAGTTGGCGTCCCCCTTGCGCATCCCGAGGCCGTACGGCTCCTCGGAGATCTGGACGTTGGGGATCTCGAACTTCCCCTTCGTGGCCGGGTTCTTCTCCAGCTGGCCGAGCTGGCCGGCCAGGATCGACTCGTCCGTGGTGACCGCGATGACCTTTCCCTGCTGCAGCGCCAGGACGGCCTGGGGGTAGTCGTCGAAGGAAAGGACCGTGGCCGACGGGACCGCCTTGGCCACGTTCTGCTCCGAGGTGGAGCCCTTCGCCGTGCCGATCGCCTTTCCCTCGAGGTCCTTCAGGCTCTTCACCGTCCCGATCTTCGTGAGGAACTTCTGCCCGGTCAGGAAGTAGGTGTAGCTGAAGTCGATCTGCTTGGCCCGCTCGGGGTTCTTCGTCATCGTCGCGGCGAGGATGTCGACGCGGCTCTCCATCAGCATCGGCATGCGGTTCGCCGAGGTGACGGGCTGGAACTCCACCTTCACGCCCAGCTTCTTCGCGATGTACCGGATGAAGTCGATGTCGTACCCGACGTACTCCTTGGTGGTCGGGTCGACGGAGCCGAACGGCGGGGGGGAGTCCTTCACGCCCGCGACCAGGACGCCCTTCTTCTTCACATCCGCGAGCGTGTCGGCCGCCAGGGCGGACCCGCACATCGCGACGACCAGCGCCAGTG
Source organism: uncultured bacterium (assembly GCA_963741515.1). Lineage (GTDB taxonomy): Bacteria > Desulfobacterota > Deferrimicrobia > Deferrimicrobiales > Deferrimicrobiaceae > UBA2219. The sequence goes on along the minus strand of CAVUIA010000002.1, from coordinate 684,114 downwards.
CAGCGATCAATAATGTCGTTTTCCTTGCCATGTTCGCTTTCCTCCTTTAGGGGGTTAGTGCATCGGTGACAGGATCTGCTTCAGGAACTGCTTCGCCCGCTCATGCTGCGGGTTCTTGAAGAACTCCTCCGGTTCCGCCGTCTCGAGGATGGCCCCGTGGTCCATGAACACCACCCGGTCGGAGACCTCCCGGGCGAACCCCATCTCGTGGGTGACCACCATCATCGTCATGCCGGACAAGGCGAGGTCCTTCATGACCTGGAGCACTTCCCCGATCATCTCGGGATCGAGGGCCGAGGTGGGTTCGTCGAAAAGCATGATCTTCGGCTTCATGGCCAGCCCGCGCGCGATGGCCACTCGCTGCTGCTGCCCGCCGGAAAGCTCTGCCGGGTGGGCGTCCCGCTTTTCCGGAAGGCCGACGCGCTCGAGGAGCGCCATCGCCTGCGCCTCGGCCTCTTTCGGGGGGATCCTGCGGATCTTGATCGGGGCGAGCGTGATGTTCTTCAGGACCGAAAGGTGGGGGTACAGGTTGAACTGCTGGAAGACGAAGCCGATCTCCGCCCGCAGCTTGTTGATGTCGGTCTTCTTGTCCAGCAGGTCCATGCCGTCGACGACGAGCTTCCCCTCCTGGATGGGCTCCAGCTGGTTGATGGTCCGGATGAGGGTCGATTTCCCCGAGCCGGAAGGTCCGCAGACGACGACGACCTCCCCCGGTTTCACGTGGAGGTTGATGTCGTTCAGCACGTGGAGCGTGCCGAACCACTTGTGTACGCGCTCGAACCGGATCATGGCCTGCTCCAAGGGAGGGCTTGCCGACGAAGTCTCCCGACCGGTAAAAATACCATAATATGCGGGAGTTGCAACGGGGGATACAGTGAAGTTGGTTCAGTGCCGGGATGACGACAATAAGGAACGGCAGGGCGATCGACACCATCGGGACGCTCGAAATCTTTCCCGAGGTGACGACCGCCCGGTCGAACCGGTGGTTCAGTAAGAAGCGGTTCCGGCCTTGCCTTCTATTTCGCCGCCAGCTGGTCGTTCGTGATGATGAAATTGCCGCGGTTGATCGGGCACTCCGATTTGGGTCCGAACCAGCGCTGGAAGATCTTCTTCGCCTCGCCGTTCCTCTCCATCTCGAGGAGCGTGTCGTTGACGAACTTCAGGAAGTTGGCGTCGTCCTTCCGGACCCCGAGGCCGTAAGGCTCCATGGAAATCTGCATGTCCGGGATCTCGTATTTCCCCCTGGTGGCGGAATTCTTTTCGAGCAGGCAGAGCTGTCCCGCCAGGATCGACTCGTCCGTGGTGACCGCATCGGCCTTTCCCTGCTGCAGCGCACGGATGGCCTGGGGATAGTCGTCGTAGGGGGCGATCGCGGCCGCCGGAACCGCATTCGCCAGGTTCCGCTCCGCGGTCGTGCCTTTCGCGGTGGCGATCTTCTTCCCTTCGAGGTCCTTCAGGCTCTTGAACTGTCCCTTCCTCGCGAGGAACTTCTGCCCGGTCAGGAAGTAGGTGACGCTGAAGTCGATCTGCTGCGCCCTCTCGGAGGTCTTCGTCATCGCCGCGGCGAGGATGTCGACCCGGTTTTCCATCAGCATCGGCATGCGGTTGACGGCGGTCACGGTCTTGTACGTCACCTTCACGCCCAGCTTCTTGGCGATATACCTGACGAAGTCGATGTCGTACCCCTCGTACGCGTTCGTGTTCGGGTTCTCCGTACCGAACGGCGGCAGGGTGTCCCTCACTCCCGCAACCAGGACGCCCTTCGCCTTCACGTCGGCCAATGTGTCCCCCGCCAGGGCCGGTCCGCACAGCGCGCCGACCAGCGCCAGCGCGGCGATCGTCAAAAAGCTTTTCCTCATCTTCGGGTCCTCCCGTCATGGGTTGGCGCACTTCGAGCCATAATAATATTTCGGAAGGATGGTACGGGAAAATTAGTTCTTTTTCGGAGGGCGTCTCTCAGCAGATCCGGGGGAGCTGGTCTCCCACGGGGTAGTCGACGGCGCGCAAGCCCCCGGCGAGCGTCCGCATCCGGACGCCGGGCGCCCCTTCCCCGACCTCTCCGATGATCGCGGCGTCCCTGTCCCAGCGGGTGCTCCCGCAGGGCGGCGAGCGCCTCGTCCGCGGCGGAAGCGTCGACGATCAGGAGCGCCTTCCCCTCGTTGGCGAGGTACAGCGGGTCGAATCCGAGGATCTCGCACACCCCGCGCACCGATTCGCGCACGGGCAGCCGCTCCTCCTCCAGGACGAAGCGGGCCTTCGCCGACGAGGCCATCTCGTTGAGCGTCACGCCGACGCCGCCCCGCGTGGGGTCGCGCATGAAACGCACCTTGCTCGCCGAACCGCTCGAGGAGCGGGAGGATCATCCCCCCGATCGGCGCCACGTCCGACCGCACGGAAGCGGACAGGGAGAGCCCCTGGCGGGCGATCAGCACGGCCACGTAGTGGTCGCCCATCGTCCCCGACAGGAGGATCCGGTCTCCGGGGCGGACCGCTTCGGGGGCGGGCCTCCATCCGTCCACCATCACGCCCACGCCCGCGGTCGTGATGAAGATGCCGTCGCCCTTCCCCTTTTCGACGACCTTGGTGTCGCCGCAGGCGACGACGACCCCCGCCTCGGCCGCCGCGTCCCGCATCGACGCGAGCGCCCGCTCGAGCGTCTCGATCGGCAGCCCCTCCTCGAGGACCAGGCCGCACGAGATCGCCAGCCCCTTCGCCCCGCAGACGGCCAGGTCGTTCACGGTCCCGCTGACGGCCAGCCGCCCGATGTCCCCCCCGGGGAAGAAGGCCGGCGTCACCACGTGCCCGTCGGTGGTGAAGGCGATCTCGCCGTCGATCCGGCCGAGGAGCCCGGAGTCGAAGAAGGGGGCGAGCACGGGGTTGGCGAAGTACCGGGCGATCACGGTGCCGATGAGGTCGCGGGTGCGCTTGCCGCCCTCGCCGTGGGAGAGGAGGATCTTGTCCATGGTCGACGGGCGGTCCGTCGTCACTGGAGGGCGCCGCCGTATCTGTAATAGGCCGCGCACGTCCCCTCGCTGCTGACCATGCAGGGGCCGACCGGCTCTTCCGGGACGCAGGCCTTGCCGAAGAGCGGGCAGCCGTCGGGGAGGATCTTCCCCTTGAGCACGTCGCCGCAGCGGCATTCCGTGGTTTCCGCGGAGAAGACCACGGGGATCCCGTGCTTTCTCTCCGCGTCGAACGCGGCGTACCGGTCGGAGATCCGGAGCCCCGACCCGGGGATGACGCCGATGCCGCGCCATCCCGTGTCGCACGGGGTGAAGACCTCGCGCATCAGCTCCTGGGCCTTCCGGTTCCCGGCGGACGTCACTCCCCGGGAGTATCCGTTCTCGACGCGGGCGACCCCCTCTTTCTTCTGCCGGAGCAGCATGGAGATGGCCAGGAGGATGTCGAGCGGCTCGAAGCCGCCGATAACGCACGGGATATGATACTTCGACGCCAGTTCCCGGTAGGCGTCCGCTCCGATGATGGTGGAGACGTGCCCGGGGCACAGGAACCCCTCGATCCGGATGTCGGGATCTCCCGCCAGGAGCGCCATCGCTTCGGGGATCGTCCGGACCGACGAAAGGACCGAGAAATTCTTCAAGTGCAGGTTCGAGGCGGTCCGGAGGGCTCCCCCGATGGCCGGCGCCGTCGTCTCGAAGCCCACCCCCAGGAAGACGATCTCCCGTTCCGGAGACGCCGCGGCCATCGAGACCGCGTCGAGGGGGGAATAGACCACCCGGATGTCGAGCCCCTTGCCCCGTTCCTTCTCCAGGGAGGACGTTTTGCCGGGGACCCGGAGCATGTCGCCGAAGGACGCCAGGGTGACGCCGGCCTTGCTTCCCAGCGCGATCGCGGCGTCGACGTAGCCGTCCGGCGTGACGCAGACGGGGCACCCCGGGCCGGACACCATCGCCACGGCGCCGGAGAGAAGGGACCGGATGCCGCTGCGGGCGATCGACACCGTGTGCGTGCCGCACACCTCCATCAGGCGCATGGGGGACGAACCGGCCGCGTCCCCCCGGATCCGCTCCACCAGGGCGCGCGCGGCCGCCGGGTCGCGGAAATCGTCAATGTACTTCATCGGCTTCCATGATCTCCCGGAGCAGGGCGAAGGTCTGTTGCGCGTCCTCTTCCGAGAGCTTTTCGATGGCGAAACCGGCGTGGATGATCACCCAGTCGCCGACGGAGGCGTCTTCGAGGAGCATCAGGGAGGCCTCCCTTTGCGTGCCCCCGAGCTCGATCATGGCGGAATCGCCGTTAATGGACAGGATTTTCGCTGGAACCGCTAGGCACATCCTGCATCTACCTCCCTGCGACGCGCAGCGCCGCGTAATATGCCTGGCCGAGCGAGATCCCCCCGTCGTTGGTGGGGACCTGCCGGTGGATCAGCGGGACGCAGCCGCTTCCGCCGCAATCCGGACAGGACCGATGTCAGCAGCGTCGCGTTCTGGAACACGCCGCCGGAAAGGATCACATGCCGCGCCCCCGAGGTCTCCGCCAGGCGGGAGACCGCTTCGAGGATCGCGGCGGCGAGCGTGTCGTGGAACCGGCGGGAGATCGTTCCCTGCGGTACGCGTCCCTTCGCGTCGGCGATCAGCCCGGCGACCGTTTCCCTCCAGTTTACCGCAAGAAGCCCGTTTTCGCGATCCAGGGAGAACGGGTACGTCCCGGCGCCCCGCCGGGAGGCGGCCGCCTCGAGCCGCATCGGCGCCTGCCCCTCGAAGCTCGCCCGCGCGCACAGCCCGGCGATCGCGGAGGCGGCGTCGAAGAGCCGGCCGGCGCTGGACGTCGGCACCACGTTGATGCCCTTGTCCAGGGCGTCGAGCAGGAGCCGCGTCGATTCCTCGGGGATCCCGGGGAACAGCTCCCGCGCCGTCCTTTCCGCCTCCGCCCGGCCGAGGACCTCCCGCAGGAGCGAAAGCGCGGTCCGCCACGGCTCCCGCACGGCGGCGTCCCCGCCGGGGAGGGGGAACCGGGACAGGTGTCCGGCCCGGGTCACGTCCTCCCGGTCCACCGCGAAGAACTCGCCGCCCCAGATGGTGGCGTCCTCCCCGTACCCGGTCCCGTCGAAGGCCACGCCCACCGCCTTGCCGAGGAACCCCGTCTCCGCCATCACGGAGTAGATGTGCGCCTTGTGGTGCTGCAGCGCGAAGAGGCGGTCCACCCCGGCCAGGGTCGTTGCGAAAGACGTCGTGAAATAGGCCGGGTGCAGGTCGTGGCATGCGGCGACCGGCTTCGCGTCGAGGAACTCCCGGAAGAACCGGAACGATTCCTCGTAGAAGTCGCGCGACAGCGACAGCTCGAGGTCGCCCAGGTGCTGGGAAAGGTATGCCGCGCCCTCCCGGATGAAGCAGAAGGTGCCTTTGAGGTCCCCGCCCAGCCCCACGACGTCCGGGAAGCTTCGCGGGAGCGTCACCGGGGCGGGGACGAAGCCCCGGGCCCTCCGGATCGGGTACGCGGTGCGGCCGACGCGGCGCACCACCGAATCGTCCGACCGCTGCACCACTTCCCGGTCGTGCAGCAGGAACAGGTCCGCGATTCCCCGGAGCCGCGTCAACGCCTCGTCGTTGCCGATGGCGATCGGCTCGTCGGTGCGGTTCCCGCTGGTCATCACCAGCGGCCGCGCCGTGCGCGCCAGGAGGAGGCGGTGAAGCGGCGTGTACGGGAGGAAGACCCCCACCGTCGGCATCCCCATCGAGACCGCCGGGGCCAGGGGGGAGGACGCGCGGGAGGGGCAAAGGAGGATCGGCGCGGACGGGTCGCGCAGGATCGCCTCGTCGGCCCCGAAGATTCTCGCCGCGGTCCGGACGGCGTCGATGTCGGGGAACATCACCGCGAACGGCTTTTCTTCCCGGCGTTTCCTGTCGCGCAGCGCCCGCACCGCGTCCTCGTTCGTCGCGTCGGCGGCGAGCTGGAACCCCCCCAGGCCGCGCACCGCCAGGATGCTCCCCCGGACAAGCGCCGCCGCCGCCGCCTCCAGCGCGTCCGTAGCCGACGCGGCGGGCACGCCGTCCGGCCCGAGAAGCGACAGGCGGGGGCCGCACACCGGGCACGCGTTCGGCTCGGCGTGGAACCGGCGGTCCAGGGGGTCTTCATACTCCTTCCGGCACGACGGGCACATCGGAAAGGCGGCCATCGAGGTCCGCTCCCGGTCGTACGGCAGCGACGAGACGATCGTGAAGCGGGGCCCGCAGTTCGTGCAATTGGTGAACGGGTAGCGGTACCGGCGGTCCGACGGGTCGGAAAGTTCCGACAGGCATGCCGGGCAGGTGGCGATGTCCGGGGGGATCGTGGAAAGGGCGATCCCCTGCTCCCGGCTCGGGCGGATCTCGAAGCCCCGTACGCCCGAAGGGGCGACCTTCCGGGACAGGGAACGGATCATGCGGGCCGCCGGGGGAAGCCCCTTCCAGAAAAGGACGTTGAACCGGTCCAGGGAGGAAGGCGTTCCCTCCACATGCACCACGACCGTGCCGGGCGTGTTGGTCACCCACCCCGACAGGCCGCAGGCCGCCGCGGTCCGGTAGACGAAGGGGCGGAATCCCACCCCCTGCACCACACCCCAGAAGGTGAACTCGAACGCCGATGTCCCGTTGTGTGCGTCGGGCATTTCCCGGTCTCCCATCAGGAAAACAGTTTAGCAGAATGGACGGACCCCGCAGGTGTGGTATCCTGTGCCGCATGGAAGCCAAGGAAAAAGTCCGGGTCGAAGTCGAGCGCTCGATCCAGCAGTCCGTCGACGACATTTCGAAGGAAATCCGCTCGTTGCTCGCCGGGCGGGGAATCTTTTCCCTGAACCTCATCTCCTCGCCGGGGTCCGGGAAGACCACGCTGATCGAGGCGCTCCTTTCCCGGTACGAGGGGAAGGGGACGGTTGCCGTCATCGAGGGCGATCTCGAAACCGAGATCGATTCCGACCGTATCCGCAAGCACGGTGTCAATGTTTTGCAGATCAACACCCGGTCGGGCTGCCATATCCAGCCGATTCAGCTCCTGAACGCCCTCACGTCAGATGGACCTGTCCGATACGCGGCTCCTCATCGTGGAAAACGTCGGGAATCTCGTCTGTCCGGCGGAGGTCCCGCTGGGCGAGGACAAGCGCATCGTTCTGTTGAGCGTCACCGAAGGCGACGAGAAGCCGCTGAAATACCCTTTGGTCTTCAAAACCTCCGACATCCTGATCATCACGAAGACCGACCTGCTGCCCTACGTCAAGTTCGACGTGGGGCGTGTGCGCCGCGCCGCACGGATCGCCAACCCGGAGATCGAGATCTTCGAGCTGTCCGCGGTGACCGGGGAGGGCGTGCCCGCGTTCCTGGACCGGATCGAGTCGTTCGGGGCAGGGAAACGGCCCGGGTCGTAAGCGGTAACTTCAAGAACAGGTGATCGATTGCACGAACTCGGCATCGCGGAAGAGATCCTCGACATCGTCGTCGCCGAGGCGGCCCGCAACCAGGCGAAGAAGGTGACGACGATCCGACTGCGGGTGGGGGTCATCCGGGCCATAGAGCCCGACCACCTGACCTTCATTTTCGAACATATCGCGCACGACACGCCCGCGGACGGGGCGACCCTGGTCATCGAGGAGGTCCCCGTCCGGGTCGAGTGCGTTTCATGCGGTGTAACCGAGGCCCGTGCCTTCGCTTGGGAATGCCCGCAGTGCAAGGGGTACGATATCTCCGTGAAAGGGGGCGACACCCTCGAGATCGTTTCCATCGATATAGAAACGTAGTCATCCCTTCCTGGTTAAAGTTTCCTGAAATATCGTCGAAAAGACCTGATGAGCCCGGAACACGTCTGGCCGGGCCTAGACAGGAATGATATGCAGGTGAACGAAGACCAGGTCTCCCTCCGCGCGCCGCTCAGACGTTCCGAAACGTGTACTTGTCGTCGTCGACGACAAGAACGTGTCCGACGGCCTCGCCGTCGCGCTCCAAAGCCTCGACTACCATGTTGCCCATTCGCTGAACCTTCAGGATGCCCTGGAACGGAATCAGGGATCGGATGTCCCGATCGCCCTGGTCGACGACCGGGCGGTACGGTTCGAGGGACCCGACCGGGTGGCCCGCCTGAAAGAGGCGCACCCGGGAATCGCCTGCGTGGCGGTGACATGGAGCGTGGATGCGGGAGCGGACGTCGGCCCGTCCGGGGAATGGGCCTACGACCACCTTCGGGTCCCGTTCGAGGTCCGCGACCTGATCCCGGTGCTGGACCGCTGCATGGATCGGGCGCGCCTTTTCCGGGAGAGGGAGCACGCAGCGGAGGAACTGAGGCGCAGGGACGAGGAATTGTCGTGCCTGGACCTTCGTCTGAAGGCCATGGTCGATTCCGCCCGGACGTTCGCGGCGTGCCAGGAGTTCAAGAACCTGAGCCGGCTCCTTCTCGAAAGGGTCGCCATCCTGATGGCCGCGGAAGGGGGGAACCTGTTCCTGGTCCAGGAACAGGGGCTGGAGCTGGTCGCCACGATGGAGCCGGGGATGGCCCCGACCGTGCTGCCCTTCCCGCTGCGGGAGGGGAGCGTCTTCGATTACGCGTACAGGGGAAAACGGCCGGTCCTCGCGGAAGACATCCGGAACACGCCCGATTTCGCCCTGAGCGGCAGGGTCATGTACCGGGACGACTCGTTCATCGTCTTCCCCCTGATCGACGAGGCGAACAACGTCGTGGGCCTGCTGTCCCTCCACAACAAGAAGACGCCTCCCTTCACCCACCAGGACCTCGCCCTGGGGCAGATCATGGTCTCCCTCGGATCGGAGACGCTGCAGAAGCAGCTGGCGGCGGAAGCCCTCCGGCAGAACGAGGAGCGTCTCGCCCGGCTGGCCACGGCGGTGGAGCAGGCGGACGAGAACGTGATGATCACGGACACGTCCGGGACGATCGTCTACGTCAATCCTTCCTTCACGCGGATCACGGGGTACGCGCCCGATGAGGCGATCGGCCGGACCCCGAACATCCTCCGGAGCGGGCAGCAGGACGAAGTCTTCTACCAGGGGATGTGGGACACCCTCCGGAGCGGTTCGACGTGGAGGGGGCGGCTGACCAACCGGCGCAAGGACGGCCGGCTGATCCTCCAGGCGTGCAGCATCACCCCCTTCCGGGATCCTTCGGGAAGCATCTCCGGGTACGTGTCGGTCAACCGCGACATCACCCGGGAGGTCCAGGTCGAGGCGCGGATCGCGCAGACGCAGAAGCTGGAGGCCATCGGGACGCTGGCCGGGGGGATCGCCCACGACTTCAACAACATCCTCATGGCGATCCTCGGGTATTCCGGCCTCGCGCTCTCCGAGGTCGCGCAGGGGAGCCCGCTGCGGGAGAAGCTGCAGAGCATCTACGTGGCCGGGAACCGGGCCGCCGAGCTGACCCGCCAGATCCTCGCTTTCAGCCGCCCGACGCTGCAGGTCCAGAAGATCGTCCAGGTGAAGCCCATCGCCAGGGAGGTCATGAAGCTCATGCGGGCCTCCCTCCCGTCGACGATAGAGATCCGGGAATCGTACGACTCCGGGTCGTACGTGCTGGCGGAACCGGCCCAGGTCCACCAGGTGCTGATGAACCTCTGCACCAACGCGGGGCTGGCCATGCGCGACGCCGGGGGCGTCCTGGAGGTCGGTCTTTCGGACGTCACGCTGGACGCCGCGGCCCTGGGGCCTTACCCGGGATCTTTCCCCGGGACCTACATCGTGCTGACGGTCCGGGACACCGGCGTCGGAATGGAGCGCGATGTCCTCGACCGGATCTTCGATCCCTTCTTCACGACGCGGGGGACGGGGGAGGGGACCGGCCTGGGGCTGTCCGTCGTGCACGGGATCGTCCGGAGCCACGGCGGCTTCATCACGGTCCGAAGCGAACCCGGGAAGGGATCCGAGTTCTCCGTCCACCTGCCTGTTGTGACGGCCGAGGAGGAGACCGGGCCGGAAAGCGACCTGGCGCCGCCGCGGGGAACCGAGCGGATCCTTTTCGTGGACGACGAGGCGGTGCTGGTGAAGATGGCCGAAGAGATGCTGGGCGGGCTGGGGTACCGCGTCACCGCCGTGGAGGACAGCCGGAAGGCGTACGACCTGTTCCTCGCGGACCCGGGCGCCTTCGACCTCGTCGTCACGGACATCACGATGCCCGGGATGACGGGGGACGCGCTGGTGGAGGCGATCCTGCGGAAAAGGCCCGGCATGCCGATCGTCATCTGCACGGGGTACAGCGAACGCGTGTCCGAGGCCGAGGCGAAACGGTTCGGGGCCCGCGCGTACCTGCTCAAGCCCTTCTCGATGCCGGCGATCGCCGGCCTGATCCGTTCCATCCTCGACGGGGAAAAAGCGGGGCGGTAACCTGCCCGCATTTCTCACCAGCCTCCTACTGCGGCGGCGGATACGGGCTGGTGAGAAATGCGGGCTGGACGTCCGGCCGTCCTTCGTGGTAACGTGGAACGGACGGTCAAGACGAACCCATCGGGGACCTCCTATGCCGGAACATCCCGTTTACACGGCGGACACGGGAATGCCGTACCTGGACGGCGTCCTCACCGGCCTGCTGGCCGGCGACAACGTCGTCTGGCAGGTGGACGCCGTCGACAACTACAAGCCCTTCGTCCGCTCCTTCGTCGCCTCCGCCCTTGCCGGGGAGAGGCGCCTCGTCTACTTCCGTTTCGCCCGCCACCCGGAGCTGGTCCCGGAAGGCGCCGGGGCGGAGGTCCACCGCCTGAGCCCCGACGCCGGGTTCGAGACCTTCACGGCCCGGATCCACCAGGTGATCGAGGAGGCGGGCAGGGGCGCCTGCTACGTCTTCGACTGCCTGTCGGACCTGGCCGTCGACTGGTACAGCGACCTGATGCTCGGCAACTTCTTCATGGTCACCTGCCCCTACCTCTACGAGATGGAGACGTTCACCTATTTCGCCCTGCTGCGGGACAGCCACTCCTTCGAATGCGTGTCCTCCATCCGCGGCACGACGCAGATCCTGATCGACGTCTTCCGGCACGACAAGCGGATGTATATCCACCCCCTGAAGGTCGACCGGCGGCATTCGACCACGATGTACCTCCCGCACCGGTGGGAGGGCGAGTCGTTCCAGCCCGTCACCGAAAGCGCCGTCCTGTCGGAGGTCCTGGGCGGTCACGACAGGCGCCGTGTGGACGCCGTCCCCAGGACCCTGGACCTCTGGGAACGCAAGTTCCTCCAGGAGAGGGTGCTGTCCGACGAGTCGGCGCCGGCGGCGGCCGCGGCGGGCGAGGGCGCGGGGACCTTCCGCCGGCACCTGGGGATGATGGTGACCCGGGACGAACGGCTGATCGACCTTGCGTCCCGGTGGTTCGACTCCTCCGACCTCCTGGCGATCCGGAGGCGGATGATCGGGACCGGGCTGATCGGCGGCAAGTCGGTCGGCATGCTTCTCGCCCGCGCGATCCTCGCGAAGGCGGACCCCGCCTGGGGCGAGCGGCTCGAGAAGCACGATTCCTTCTATGTCGGGTCCGACGTTTTCTACACCTTCCTCGTCCGCAACGGCTGCTGGCGCGCGCGCCGCGAGCAGCGCAATGCCGACTCGTTTCTGGACGGAGCGGCGGCGGCCCGGGAGCGCGTCCGGGCGGGCACCTTCCCGGCGTTCATCGTGGACCAGTTCGTCGCGATGCTCGAGTATTTCGGACAGTCGCCGATCATCGTCCGTTCGAGCAGCCTGCTGGAAGACAGCTTCGGCAACGCCTTCACGGGGAAGTACGAGAGCGTCTTCTGCCCCAACCAGGGCTCGCCGCAGGAGCGGCTCGAATCGTTCCTGTCGGCGGTCCGGGACGTGTATGCCAGCACGATGAGCGAGGCGGCGCTCCTCTACCGGGCGCACCGTGGGCTCATCGACCGGGACGAGCAGATGGCGATCCTCGTGCAGCGCGTGTCGGGCGGCCTCCACGGGGACCAGTTCTACCCGCAGGTGGCGGGGGTGGGGCTTTCCTACAACCCCTACGTGTGGAGCGAGCAGATCGACCCCGGCGCGGGAGTCCTGCGGCTGGTGTTCGGCCTGGGGACGCGCGCGGTGGACCGGTCGGACGACGACTACACCCGCCTGGTGGCGCTCAACGCCCCGCTTCGGCGCCCGGACCGGGAGGGCGATCGGGGGACGGGCGGAAATTCCCAGAGGAAGATGGACCTCCTCGACCTCTCGGCGAACCGGTTCGCCTCGAAGGCGATCGACGACGTGCTGCGGGAGTCCCCGGACCTGCCGGTCGACATGTACGCCGCCCGGCGAAGCGCGCTGGCCCGGGGCGGGGACGACGCGCCCCGCCGCGTGCCGGAAGGGTGGGTGCTGACGTTCGAGCGGCTGCTCGCGGACACGGCGTTTCCGGGGGAGATGCGCCGGATGCTCGCGACCCTGCGGGACGCCTACGAGTATCCCGTGGACACGGAATTCACGGCGAACTTCCTGCCCGACGGCCGGTGGAAGATCAACCTCGTGCAGTGCCGGCCGCTCCAGGTGAAGGAGGGGGAAAGATCGTCGATCCGCCCCGGCGGATCGCCCCGAAGTCGCTGCTGCTCGAGACCCGGGGGCCGATCATCGGGCGGAGCTCGCTGATGCGGATCGGCCGCGTGGTCTTCGTGGACCCGGAGGCCTACACGGCGGTTCCCGTCCGGGAGCGGGGATCCGTCGCGCGCCTGGTCGGGCGCGTCCTCCACGCGCCGGGGCCGTCCGGGCCGCCCGCCATCCTGCTGCTGGGGCCGGGGCGGTGGGGGACGAGCACCCCCTCGCTGGGCGTCCCGGTCTCGTTCGCGGAGATCGAGACGGCGTCCGTGATCTGCGAGATCACCGGGGTGGGGCTGGAAGTGGTGCCCGACGTCTCCCTGGGGACGCACTTCTTCAACGACCTGGTGGAGTCCGACATGCTGTACATGGCGGTGCACCCCGGGCGGGGGAAGGACGCGCTGAACCGGAAGATCCTCGAGGAGCACCAGAACCTCCTCCCCGAGCTGCTTCCCGACGACGCGGAGTGGGCCGGGGTCGTGCGCGTCGTCGACCTGCCCGGTTCGCGGGACGGGAAGTCGCTTTGCCTGAACGCGGATTCCTTCCGGCAGCGGGCCGTCTGCTACCTGGGCCTTTTCCCGGAAGGGCGTTGACCGCTATCCGTCCGGGAGGCGGTACCGCGTCGCCCTCCCCAGCCCCGTCCGCCGGAGCGCTCCCAGCGCCGCAAGCCGGTTGAGCGTCTGCTTCGCCGTTTCCCGGGGCATGCCGATCTCCGCCGCCGCCTTCCGGTTGGTCACTTCGCCGTCGCGCGCGGCGATCGCGAGCACGGCGGCCTGGTTCCGGGAGAGCTTCCCCTCGTCGGGAAGCCGGTCCAGCGTTTCCCGGACCGCGTGCTGCTGGAGGATCAGCGCGTCGAGGAACGTCACCAGGTAGTGGGAGATGTCGGGCCGCGGCAGGTTGCGGCTGGCCTGGCTTTTCCGCAGCGCGAGGTGATACCCCGTCCAGTCGCTGCTGACGGCCTTGTCGAGGGAGCCGTACGGGAGGTAGGTATGCCCGCACCGCAGCAGCAGGAGGTTCATGAGCAGCCGTCCCGTCCGGTGGTTCCCTTCGGCGAACGGCCGGATGGCGAGGAACTCGAGAAGGTACGCCGCCGCGACGAGGAGCGGGTGGAACTCGTTCCCGCCGATCCGCGAGTCGAACCACGCGGAAAGCGTTTCCATCTGCGCCGGGACCAGCAGGGGGCCGGGCTCGCGCAGCGTCACCGGATCCACTCCCCATCGCAGGAAGGTCGACTCCGCCGTCGACGTCTTGTACCTCCCCGCCTGGAGGCGGCCCGCCGGGCTGTTCCGGAAGATCCCCGCGTGGAGCGCGAGGATCCGGTCCTCGCCGGGAGGCATCTTCGCGTACCCGGCGAACAACGAGCGCAGCGTTTCCGCGTACCCCGCCTCCTCGGCCGGCGGCGCGCCCGTCGCCAGGCGGGTGGACGCCCTGGCGGATTCCGCGGCCGTTTCGGCGAGAATCCGCTCCCGCATCGGCCCGGGCGGCTTCCTTGTCCCCTCCCACCACCCGCGGAACGCCTCGGCCTTCGCCATCCGGAAGACGATGGCATGGAGCGCCGAAGCCGGGATGCCGCGGAGGCGCTGATCGAAACGTTCCTGCAGAAGGGTTCCTCCATTCGCGGGAGATAATGCCCGATTATACCCGATTTAGCACCTTTTTGTTGACCCGGGGGCGCGGCGGCGTAAATTGGGGAATGCGGCGGACCGGTTCGCCGCGCAAACCGCGCAAGGAGCCCAAGGAGGAAGAAAATGCCGTTATCGGAACGCGTGGAAATGATTTTTCAGGACGTGGTCAAACGGAATCCCGGCGAGTCGGAGTTCCACCAGGCGGTCAAGGAAGTGCTCGAATCCGTCGCCCCCGTGCTGGTGAAGTACCCCGAATTCGCCGAGGCCAAGATCATCGAGCGGATCTGCGAGCCCGAGCGGCAGACGATCTTCCGCGTTCCCTGGCAGGACGACAACGGCCAGGTGCAGATCAACCGGGGCTTCCGGATCCAGTTCAACAGCGCCCTGGGCCCCTACAAGGGCGGGCTGCGGTTCCACCCCTCGGTGTACCTCGGGATCATCAAGTTCCTCGGGTTCGAGCAGATCTTCAAGAACTCGCTGACCGGGCTTCCCATCGGCGGCGCCAAGGGCGGCTCCGATTTCGATCCCAAGGGTAAATCCAACGGCGAAGTGATGCGCTTCTGCCAGAGCTTCATGACGGAGCTCTACCGGATCATCGGCGAGCACACCGACGTCCCCGCGGGCGACATCGGCGTGGGCGGCCGCGAGATCGGCTACCTGTTCGGCCAGTACAAGCGGCTCACGAACAAGTTCGAGGCCGGCGTCCTCACGGGCAAAGGGCTCGTCTACGGCGGAAGCCAGGTCCGCACCGAGGCCACCGGGTACGGGTGCACCTACTTCGTCGAGGAGATGCTCAAGGCGAAGAAGAAGGGCTTCAAGGGGACGAAGGTCGTCGTCTCCGGCTCCGGCAACGTCGCCATCTACACGCTCGAGAAGGTCCACCAGCTCGGCGGCAAGGTCATCGCGATGAGCGACAGCAACGGCTACGTGGTCGACGAGAAGGGGTTCAACCTCGAAACGATCAAGTCGCTCAAGGAAGTGGAGCGGCGCCGGCTCAAGGATTACTGCGATTACCACAAGCACGCCAAGTACGTCCAGGGCGGGAGCATCTGGGACGTGCCGTGCGACGTGGCGATGCCCTCCGCCACCCAGAACGAGCTCACCGGGAAGGATGCCCGGAAGCTGGTGAAGAACGGCTGCATCGCCGTCGGAGAGGGCGCCAACATGCCGACCACCCCGGAAGGGATCCAGGTGTTCCAGAGCGCGGGCGTGCTCTTCGGGCCGGCCAAGGCGGCCAACGCGGGCGGCGTGGCCACCTCGGCGCTCGAGATGCAGCAGAACGCGGGTCGGGACGCGTGGGAATTCGAGGCAACGGACGCCAAGCTCCACCAGATCATGCGGAACATCTATCGGATCACCTCCGAGGCGGCGGAGGAGTTCGGCTCCCCCGGGAACCTCGTGGTGGGCGCGAATATCGGCGGGTTCCTCAAGGTGGCCCGCGCGATGATGGCGCACGGCCTGGTATAACTCTCTTTAAAGGACCTTCGGGTCCGTCCGGCGGGGGGAGGGGTCGCCTTCCCCCCGCCGTTTTTTTTCACCCTGCGCAGGGCGCCCCTTTGCCTGCCCCGGTCAGGGGAAGGAAACGACGACGTTGCGCCCCGTTTCCTTCGCCTTGTACAAGGCGTCGTCGGCGCATTTCAGGAAGGTGTCGGGGGAGTCCCCGGGCTCCGGCGTTCCGGGGACGCCGATGCTGACCGTCACACGGATATCCTGCCCTTCGTAGGTGTAGACCGCCGATTCCACGAGAGCGCGGATCCGGTCCGCCAGGATCATGGAATTCTCGAAGCCCGTTTCCGGAAGGATGCAGCAGAACTCCTCCCCGCCGTACCGCGCCAGGATGTCCACCCGCCGGAGGGCGGACTGGACGGTCCCGCACACCGATTTCAGGATGTGGTCTCCGCACGGATGGCCGTAAGTGTCGTTGACCGCCTTGAAATGGTCGATGTCGATCATGAGCATGGACATCGGCCTCTTGTACCGCCGGTGGCGCTCGAACTCCTCCTTGAGGCGGTTGGTGAAGTACCGGCGGTTGTAGGTGCCGGTCAGGCTGTCCCGGTGGGTCATCTCCACGAGGATCTTCTCGTACGCCGCGACGTCGGTGACGTCCTGGACGGTGATGCAGATGTGGGTCACCTGGGGGCCGTCGCCTTCCCGGAGAGGGCAGAGGGTGCAGCTCTGCTGCATGTACTCGAAGGACGTCTGGAACGAGCTGACGACCTTTATGGGGAAGAGATGGCCGTGCAGTTTCTGGGAGAAGAAATAGAAGTTGCCGAAGGTGAAGACCGACTTGAAGCTCCGGAGGAACACCGGCTGGTTGAGGTTCGGGTAGACGTCGAAGATGTTCCTGTCCAGCATCTCTGCCGCGGGGTTCCTGCTGTTCATCGCCATCCAGTCGTTCCAGTACCGTATCCGGTACTCCGCGTCGAGGATGACGATCCCCATGTTCAGCATGTCGAAGACGCCCTGGAAGTTCATGCGTATTGGCTCATGAAGGCCTGGAGGGCCCGCCGGAGCCAGCCGATGGAATCGTGGCTGGCGACGAGGAACAGGTATCCCTGCACGTCCTGCTTGCCGAAATGGAAGACCGTCTGGAGGATGATGACGTAGTTCCTCGGTTCGAAGATCGTCCTGGACACGTTGGTGTCCGACAGGTTCCCGATGAGGATCCGGGGCGGGGAGTAGGTGACGACGTCGCCCAGCAGCTCCGCCACCTTGCCCACGCAGGCCCCGACGAGGATGTTGCCCACCTCCATCAGGGTTTCCTTCTCCAGGACCCGCAAGGGATCGGATTCGAACGCCTGTTCGTCCATGTCGCCCAGGAGGCCCAGCAGCGCCTTCCCGGCGCCGGAGGTGAAGGCCAGCAGCGCCATCCCCTTGAACCTGGACCAGAAATTCTGCTCGATGATGCTGATTTCATGGGCGTTGGGGATTTCCCGCTGGATGTAGTCGATAAGCTCCGTCGAGGGGATGACCTTGACCGTGGGAACGCTCAGCTGGACGTACAGGTCGATGACCCCGGCGAGGTCGGCGGCCGCGCTGCCGAACCCGATGTTCATGATCTCCTGGAGGATGTCCCGTTCCTCGTCGCCGAGGATCTCCATGCAGGTCTCTTCCGTCATGGAGTCACCCGGGTCCCCGGGAGGGCTATCCACCTTGAAGATGAGATCGGACACGATTTCCCTGGAGGGCGGTTTCTTGAGCATCGTGTACGCCCCGAGCTCCATGACGCGTTCGATCGTCTTCGGCTGGATGTCGGCGCTGCACACCACGATCACCGCGTCCTTCCGGGCCTCCTTCATCAGCTGCAGCGCCTGGAGGCCGTCCATGACGGGCATGGTCAGGTCGGTGAAGGTCAAGTCCGGCACCGCTTCCTGGAAGCGCTGGACGCCCGCCTTTCCGTCTCCCGCTTCGAGGATCTCGAAGGAACGGTCTCCGGGGAGGCAGCTTCGCAGGATTTTCCGTGCGATCGGAGAATCGTCGATTATAAGGATTTTCTTGATCATTTCTCCCCCGTCATATTCCGGTGCGTGGTTCGTCCCCGCCCTTTTCCGTGTCGAGCGCCAGTCGCACCTGCTGCGCCAGCGCGGCGTTCGTGAACGGCTTCTGCAGGAAGAAGACGTCTTCGTCCAGGATGCCGTGGCGCCCGATCACCTCGCCGGGGTACCCGGACATGTACAGCGCCTTCAACCCCGGCCGGTCGCGCCTCAGCAGGTCGTACAGCTCCTTCCCGTTCTTCCCCGGCATGATCACGTCCGTCAGCAGCAGGTGGATGGGCTCCGGGTGGCCGCCGGCCAGCGCGACGCACCGGTCCGCGCTCTCCGCGGACAGCACCCGGTAGCCGAGGTCCTCGAGCATCCGGCAGGCCAGCGTCCGGACCGTCTCGTTGTCCTCCGCCACCAGCACGGTCTCGGTCCCCCGCTCCGTGCGGACCGGCGCGGCCGGGGGAGGGGCGGCGTCGGCCGTCTTCCCCTCCTTCGCCACCAGCGGCAGGTACATCTTGAACACGCTCCCGCGCCCCTTCTCGGAATACACGGTGACGGCCCCCCCGTGCTGCTTCACGATCCCGTACACGGTGGCCAGCCCCAGCCCCGTCCCCTTGCCCTGCCCCTTCGTGGTGAAGAACGGCTCGAAGATGCGGGCGCGGGTCTCCTCGTCCATCCCCGCCCCGGTGTCGCTCACCGAGAGCATCACGTAGGGGCCGGGGACGACCTCCGGGCGGGCGGAGGCGCAGGAGTCGTCCAGGTCGACGTTCCTCGCCTCGATGGTCAGCGTGCCCTCTCCCGGCATCGCGTCCTGCGCGTTGACCGCCAGGTTCAGCAGCGCCTGCTCGATCTGCCCCTTGTCGGCGCGCACGAGCCCCGTCTCCCCCCCGACGACGGTCTCGATCCGGATGTTCTCCCGGATCGTGCGGCGGATCACCGGCTCCAGGCCGCGGACGATGTCTCCCACGTCGACCACGTCGAGGCGAAGCACCTGCTTCCGGCTGAAGGCGAGCAGGCGCATGGTCAGCACCCTCGCCAGGTCCGCCGCCTGGTGGATGTGCTCGAGCTTCTTCCGGTTCGGGTCGCCTTCCGGCAGCCCCGCCATCATCAGCTCGCTGTAGCCCAGGATCGGGGTCAGGAGGTTGTTGAAGTCGTGCGCCACGCCGCCCGCCAGCAGCCCCACGGTCTCCATCTTCTGCGACTGGAAGAGCTGCTCCCTCAGGCCGGCCTGCTCCCTCTCCGCCGCCTTGCGCTCGGAGATGTCCTTCGAGAAGGAGTACGTGACGTCCCTGTCCTTGTATTTCAGGTGGTTGACCGTCACCTCCACCGGGAACTCCGAGCCGTCCTTCCGGCGGTGGACGCTCTCGACCGTCATGGTTCCGTTCGAGTGCACCTTGTTCCGGCGCTCCTTGAACGTGCGCGGGTCGATGGTGGGGTCGAAATCGAAAACGGTCAGCTTGGAGAACTCCCCGGGAGTGTACCCGAGGTGCCTGCACATCGACTCGTTGACCGTCTCGACCTTCCCTTCCCCCGAGACCATGTGGAAGGCGATCGGCGACTTGTCGATGCAGTACTGGGTCAGCCGGAGCGCCTCCTCGGCCCGCTTGAGCCGGAGAAGGGCGGTGACGAGGAGCGCGACCAGCAGGGTGAGGAACAACACGGCCAGGAGGGCCCCGAAGGCGAACTTCCCGTGGGTATCGAAGACCGTCACCGGCTTGTTGAGGACGACGCTGCCGGGGGAAGCTTGTCGAGGGGGATGCCGAACCGCTTCAGCTGGACGAAGTCGAACATGGGCCTGGAGGTCGACGTGTCCTCCACGGGGATCGTGGACGCGTCCATCCCCATGAGGACCCTTATCGCGAGGTCGGCGGCCATCCGGCCGTGTTTCTCGCCGTCGAGCAGGAAACCCCCGACGACGCCGTCGCCCAGCCGGTGCTTGTGCAGGGTGTACACGGGAATGTTCGCGGCGGTGACGACGAGCCGGGTGGTTTCCCGGGTGGAGAGGGCCTTCCCGACGCGATCGGTGGAATAGGAATGGATCAGCACGATCGCGTCCGGAGGGAGCTCCCCGATCGCCGTCCGCGCCTCGTCGAACGTGCTGGGCGGGAGGAACCGGATGTCGACGCGCCCGGCGAAGAGCGGCCGCAGCGCCTCCGCATCCCGGCGGGTCGAAACGCCCGAAACGGTGTTGTCGTTGATCACCAGGACCGTCTTCGCTTCCGGGTGGAACGAGAGCGCCGTCTCCAGGGTGTTCTGCACGTCCTGCTTCTCGACGACGCCCGTGATCTTCCCCCGGCCGCTCTCCAGGTACCGCCGGTAGTCGCTGACTCCCGCGAACACGACGGAGACGCCGGGGAAAAGCTCGTCGCGGTAGCGTGTCAGCAGGGCCAACGCGGGGTCGTCGATGGCGACCACCAGGTCGATCCATGCGCCCCTGTATTTATCGACCAGGAAATCCTTCATCACTTCCTGGTTTTTCATGTCGGGGAACCGCTTGGAGTCGAGGTATTCGACGGAGGTTTCGATCGTCGGGTAGGCGCCTCTCAATCTCTCGATGACTCCCGATTCCTCCTCGTCCGACCAGGAGAAACCCCGATGGTAGGAGTTGAGGATGAGGACATGCTTGTATTCGTCGGCCGCCGCGGACGATATCGTCCACAGGGCCAGGACGAGGAATCCCGCCGCAAGCATCTTGTGAAGCCGCATGTGCAAAATCATACAGGAGATTTTTCGGTCGTTCCGGTCTAATTATTTAATATAATCCCGGGCTTTTTACAGGGAGATTCGGGGGCGCCCGCATCTTTTTCCCGGGGGGATGCGGGGAATCGGGTTTTGGATATGATATAAATTACTGTATATAGTTCATTATTTGGTTTCCGCCGGTCGGGATGAGCTGCAAGCGATCGATAATATAAGGATATCCGGAGCGGAAATGTCCGACAGGAAGTACGCTTTTTTCTGGGGTCTGCTCGGGGATCTTCAAGAGGGAAGACCCCATCTGGGGTCGACGACACGGCTGGAAATCTATCGTTTGATGCAGTTCACGCTCCGGGACGTCCTCGAGCGGCGGCTCGGGACGGATGCGGCGGACGGGTTTTTCCGCGAGGCCGGTTTCCTCGCGGGCAAGGAGTTCTACGAGAACGTGATCGGGAGGCAATCCGACCCGGGCGTGTTCGTGCAGAGGCTGCAGAACGCGATGAAGGAAATGGGGATCGGGCTGCTTCGCATGGAAGAGGCCGACCTGGACGAGATGAAATTCGTCCTGACGGTTTCCGAGGACCTCGACTGCTCCGGGCTGCCGGAAACGGGCTACGAGGTCTGCGTGTACGACGAGGGGTTCATCGCCGGGCTGCTGGAAGGCTTCGCCGGCCGGAAATTCACGGTGAAGGAAATCGACTGCTGGTGCACCGGAGACCGCACCTGCCGCTTCAGCGCGGAGGCGACGGGTTCGTGACCGACAACGTCAAGAGCGACAACGACGCGCGCCTGGCCGTCCTCCTCCGGGAGTACGTCCATTCGAAAACCCTCCCCGGCGACCTGCCCGTGGAGCTGTCGGGGATCGAGGGTCTTCCGGAACTCTACGCCGACATGATCGCGTTGAGGGACACCCTGCTTGCCCTCAGCCGGGGCGATCTCTCCCGGCCCCTGGACGCCAGGGGATTCCTGCCGGGCGTGGTGAAGGACCTTCAGGCCGGCCTGAAACATCTCACCTGGCAGACCCAGATGATCGCCCGGGGAGATTTCACCCAGAGGGTGGATTTCCTGGGGGAGTTTTCCGAGGCCTTCAACGCGATGGTGGCCCATCTGTACATGTCGGTAAAGGCGCTCAACAGGGCGAACCAGGATCTTTCGACCGAGATCGAGGAGAGGAAGACCGTCGAGGCGGCCCTGAGGGAAAGCGAGGAGCGTTTCCGCCGGCTTTCGATCACCGATCCGCTCACCGGACTGTACAACCGGAGGCATTTCTTCGAGATGGCCGAAATGGAGACCGAGCGCGCCCACCGCTACGGCAACGATCTGTCCCTTTGCCTCTACGACATCGATTCCTTCAAGAACGTCAACGACACGCACGGGCACGAGATGGGCGACATCACGCTGAGGATGATCGCCGACACGTCCCGAAAGATGGCGCGCAAGATCGACGTGGTCGCCCGTTACGGCGGCGAGGAGTTCATCGTGGTCTTCCCGGAAACGGGGATCCGGGAAGCGGGGATCGTCGCCGAGCGCATCCGGAAGGCCATAGAGACGACGCCGCTTCCCTGCAGGGACGGCGCCGCCATCAACGTCACCGCGAGTTTCGGCGTGGCGGCCTTCGACCCGAATTCCCTGAACGGCAGGACGTACGCGGAATCGCTGCAGGAGATGATCCGGCAGGCGGACGAGGCGCTCTACCGGGCGAAGGATTCCGGGAAAAACCGGGTGGTGTTCGCCGCATAGCGCCGGGGTTTGCCTCATCCTGCGAGCGCCAGCCGCACCTGCTGCGCCAGCGCGGCGTTCGTGAACGGCTTCTGCAGGAAGAAGACGTCCTCGTCCAGGATGCCGTGGTGCCCGATCACCTCGCCGGGGTACCCGGACATGTACAGCGCCTTCAACCCCGGCCGGTCGCGCTTCAGCAGGTCGTACAGCTCCTTCCCGTTCTTCCCCGGCATGATCACGTCCGTCAGCAGCAGGTGGATGGGCTCCGGGTGGCCGCCGGCCAGCGCGACGCACCGGTCCGCGCTCTCCGCGGACAGCACCCGGTAGCCGAGGTCCTCGAGCATCCGGCAGGCCAGCGTCCGGACCGTCTCGTTGTCCTCCGCCACCAGCACGGTCTCGGTCCCCCGCTCCGCGCGGACCGGCGCGGCCGGGAGAGGGGCGGCGTCGGCCGTCTTCCCCTCCTTCGCCACCAGCGGCAGGTACATCTTGAACACGCTCCCGCGCCCCTTCTCGGAATACACGGTGACGGACCCCCCGTGCTGCTTCACGATCCCGTACACGGTGGCCAGCCCCAGCCCCGTCCCCTTGCCCTGCCCCTTCGTGGTGAAGAACGGCTCGAAGATGCGGGCGCGGGTCTCCTCGTCCATCCCCACCCCGGTGTCGCTCACCGAGAGCATCACGTAGGGGCCGGGGACGACCTCCGGGCGGGCGGAGGCGCAGGAGTCGTCCAGGTCGACGTTCCTCGCCTCGATGGTCAGCGTGCCCTCTCCCGGCATCGCGTCCTGCGCGTTGACCGCCAGGTTCAGCAGCGCCTGCTCGATCTGCCCCTTGTCGGCGCGCACGAGCCCCGTCTCCCCCCCGACGACGGTCTCGATCCGGATGTTCTCCCGGATCGTGCGGCGGATCACCGGCTCCAGGCCGCGGACGATGTCCCCCGGGTCGACAAGGTCGAGACGCAGCATCTGCTTCCGGCCGAAGGCGAGCAGGCGCATGGTCAGCACCCTCGCCAGGTCCGCCGCCTGGTGGATGTGCTCGAGCTTCTTCCGGTGCGGGTCGCCTTCCGGCCGGTCCATCATCATCAGCTCGCTGTAGCCCAGGATCGGGGTCAGGAGGTTGTTGAAGTCGTGCGCCACGCCGCCCGCCAGCAGCCCCACGGTCTCCATCTTCTGCGACTGGAAGAGCTGCTCCCTCAGGCCGGCCTGCTCCCTTTCCGCCGCCTTGCGCTCGGAGATGTCCTTCGAGAAGGAGTACGCGACGTCCCTGCCTTCGTATTCCAGGTGGCTGACCGTCACCTCCACCGGGAACGTCGTCCCGTCCTTCCGGCGATGGAGGGTCTCGAACGTCCCGGAGCCCGCGGCACGCAATTTATCCCGGCTCTCCGTGAATTCCCGCGGGTCGAACATGGCGTCGATATCGAAAACGGTCAGCTTGGAGAATTCCTCGACGGTGTACCCGAGGTGCCTGCACATCGATTCGTTGACCGTCTCGATCTTCCCTTCCTCCGAGATCGTGCAGAAGGCGATCGGCGACTTGTCGATGCAGTACTGGGTCAGCCGGAGCGCCTCCTCGGCCCGCTTGAGCCGGAGAAGGGCGGTGACGAGGAGCGCGACCAGCAGGGAGAGGAACACCACCGCCAGGAGGACCCCGAAGGCGAACTTCCCGTGGGTCTCGAAGACCGTCACCGGCTTGTTGAGGACGATGCTGTCTTTGGGAAGCTTGTCGAGGGGGATGCCGAACCGCTTCAGCTGGACGAAGTCGAACATGGGCCTGGAGGTCGACGTGTCCTCCACGGGGATCGTGGACGCATTGACGCCCAACAGGATCCTCAGGGCGAAGTCGGCGGCCATCCGGCCGTGCTTTTCGCCGTCGAGAAGGAAACCCCCGACGACGCCGGGCACGAACCGGCTCTCGTGCATGATATACACGGGAACCCTTGCGGCGGAGGCGACCACGCGGGTGCTGTCCGGCCCGGAGAGGGTCTTCCCGATGCGATCGGTGGAGTAGGACTGGACCAGCACGATCGCGTTTCCGGGGAGCTCCCCGATCGCCGTCCGCGCCTCGTCGAACGTGCTGGGCGGGAGGAACCGGATGTCGACGCGCCCGGCGAAGAGCGGCCGCAGCGCCTCCGCATCCCTGCGGGCCGATAAGCCCGAGGCGGTGTTGTCGTTGACCACCAGGACCGTCCTTCGCTTCCGGGTGGAACGAGAGCGCCGTCTCCAGGGTGTTCTGCACGTCCTGCTTCTCGACGACCCCCGTGATCTTGACGCGTCCGCTCATGACGTAGCTGCCGGTAGTCGCTGACCCCCGCGAACACGACGGGGACGCCGGGGAACAGATCGTCCGGGTAGCGCGTGAGCAGGTCCATCGCGGGGTTGTCGATGGCGAAGACCAGGTCGATCTTTTCCCCTCCGTACTTTTGGAGGAGGAAGTTTTTCATGCGCCGCTGGTGGTCCTCGCCGGGGAACCGCTTGGAATCGAGATAGACGATGGGGGTGTCGATCGTCGGGTAAGACGGCTTTCAACCTCTTGATGATTCCCGATTCCTCCTCGTCGGACCAGTCGAAACCGCGGTGATAGGAGTTGAGGATCAGGACCTGCTTGACGTCATCGGCGCCCGCCGGCATCGCCAGGCCAATGAGCAGCCATCCGATCGCCATGAGCCGCCGGAGGCGCATGCTTCTACCCCATGCCGACCAGTCGCCGCAGCACGTACGGCAGGATCCCGCCGTGCAGGTAATATCGGGCCTCCGCCGGGGTGTCGATCCGCACCAGGACCGGGAAGGTCCGCTCGCCGCCGTCTTCCGAAACGCGGACCGCCGCCCGCATCCTCGGCGCGATCCCCGCCGCGATCCCCTCGACGGAGTAGACCTCCTTTCCGGAGAGCCCCAGCGATTCCCGGGTCGAGCCGTCCGCGAACTGCAGCGGCAGGATTCCCATCCCCACCAGGTTGCTGCGGTGGATCCGCTCGAAGCTTTCCGCGATGACGGCGCGCACGCCCAGCAGGCGCGGTCCCTTCGCCGCCCAGTCGCGCGAGGAGCCCGACCCGTACTCCTTCCCGGCCAGGATCAACAGGGGCACGCCGTCCGCCACGTATCGCATCGCGGCGTCGTAGATCGTCGTCTTTTCGCCGCCCGGCGGGAAGGTCGTCCACCCGCCCTCCGACCCCGGCGCGAGGAGGTTCCGCAGGCGGATGTTGGCGAAGGTGCCGCGCATCATCACCTCGTGGTTCCCCCGGCGGCTGCCGTAGGAGTTGAACTCCTCCACGGGGACGCCGTGGTCCAGCAGGTAGGCGGCGGCGGGGCTGTCCGGGGCGATGTCCCCGGCGGGGGAGATGTGGTCGGTGGTCACCGAGTCTCCCAGCACGGCCAGGACGCGCGCGCCGCGGATGTCTTCCGGGGGCGCGGGTTTCGCGGCGAGACCGTCGAAGAACGGCGGGGCCTTGACGTAGGTGGAAGCGGGGGCCCACCGGAAGCACTCGGACCTGGGCACGGGCAGCTTCCGCCACGCGTCGTCGCCCGCGAACACGGCGGAGTATTCATTCCGGAACATGCCCGGCTCCACCGCGGCGCGCACGCATTCCGCGATCTCCTCCGGCGCGGGCCATACGTCGGAGAGGAAGACCGGGATCCCGTTCCTGTCGATGCCCAGCGGTTCGTCGAACGGATCGAAGTCCACGGTTCCCGCCAGCGCGTACGCCACCACCAGCAGCGGCGACGCCAGGTAGTTCGCACGGCACAGCGGGTGGATCCGCCCCTCGAAGTTCCGGTTCCCGGAAAGGACCGAGGCGGCGACCAGGTTCCCCCGCCGGATCGTTTCGGCCACCGCTTCCGGGAGCGGTCCGGAGTTGCCGATGCACGTGGTGCAGCCGTACCCCACGAGGTGGAAGCCCAGCGCCTGCAGGTACGGCATCAGCCCCGCCCGCTCGAGATACCGGGTCACGACCTTCGATCCCGGCGCGAGGCTGGTCTTCACCCAGGGGCGGGTCTTGAGCCCCCGCTCCACCGCCTTCTTCGCCAGGAGACCCGCGCCGATCATCACGGCGGGGTTGGAGGTGTTCGTGCAGCTGGTGATCGCCGCGATCACCACCGACCCGTCATGCAGGTCGTACACTCCCCGGTCCAGGCGGAGCGTTCTCACGCCCGGCGTCCACGATCCCGGGCGGATCGGGGTCTCTTCCCCGGCGGTTCCCCCGCCCTCCCCGAGCCACCGGTCGGTCCCTTCCTCCCCGTCGGCCGTACGCGGCTCCTTGCCCCACGAGGAGAGGGCGCCGCGGAAGGCCGCCTTGCACCCGGAAAGCGGCACGCGGTCCTGGGGACGCCTGGGGCCCGCCAGGCACGGCTCCACCTTGGACAGGTCGAGGGATAGCGTGTCGGAGAAGGCGGGGTCCCGCGTTTCCCCGGTGCGGAAGAGGCCCTGGGCCTTGCAGTACGCCTCCACCAGCTTCACCTGCGCCTTGTCGCGCCCCGTGAAGAGGAGGTATTCGAGCGTTTCGTCGTCCACGGGGAAGAACCCGATCGTGGCGCCGTACTCCGGGGACATGTTCGAGATCGTCGCCCGGTCGGCCACCGGCAGGGAAGAAAGCCCATTTCCGTAGAACTCCACGAACTTTCCCACCACGCCCTTGGCGCGCAGCATCTGCGTGATCGTGAGGACGAGGTCCGTGGCGGTGGCGACCTTCGGTAGTTTTCCGGTGAGCCGGAACCCCACGACCTCGGGAACGAGCATGGAGATCGGCTGCCCGAGCATCGCCGCCTCCGCCTCGATCCCTCCAACGCCCCAGCCCACGACTCCCAGCCCGTTGATCATCGGCGTGTGGGAGTCGGTCCCGACGAGGGTGTCGGGGAACGCCTGCATTCCCCCGCGGACCTTCCTCTTGAACACCACGGGGGCCAGGTACTCCAGGTTCACCTGGTGGCAGATCCCCGTGCCCGGGGGGACGACGCGGAAGTTCCGGAACGATTCCTTCCCCCATCGCAGGAACGCGTACCGCTCTCCGTTGCGCTCGTACTCCCTGGCCACGTTGTCGGGAAAGGATGCGACGGAGGAGAACCGGTCCACCTGCACGGAGTGGTCGATGACCAGGTCCGCCGGCATCTGCGGGTTGATCCGCTTCGGGTCCCCGCCCATGCGTTTCGCCGCGTCGCGCATCGCCGCCAGGTCCACGAGCGCCGGGACGCCGGTGAAGTCCTGCATGAGGATGCGCGCGGGGCGGAAGGCGATCTCCCGGTCGGCTGGCCCTTTGGAAGACCAGTTCGCCAGCGCGTGGATGTCCTCCGCCGTTACCGTGAGGCCGTCTTCGTGGCGGAGCAGGTTTTCCAGGAGGATCCGGATGGAGAAGGGTAGCCGGGAGATCTTGCCTACGCGGCGTTTTTCAAGGGATTCCAGCCGGAAGATCTCGAAGGGGCGCCCTCCGAGGGTCGTGCGGGAACGGGTTCCGAACGTGTCCGGATGCATGGCGACGTGGCCTCCCGCGCGGCATGTTGGAACCGATAACAAGATGGTAACATGCACGGCGGGCGGCGGACGGGTTCAGGCGTGAAGTTTTTCTTCTCCGGGCGTCTCTTCCGATATGTCGGGCGTCGGGGCCCGGTGGATGATCCGGTACAGATCGATGAGGAACCGGCCCAGGTGGTTGAGATCGGCGAACCTCAGGTCCGGCATGGTGTCGATCCATTCCTTTTCGATCTCCTCGGTCTGCAGGGCGCGCACAAACGCCTGGACCGCCGCGGGGTCGAATGCCTTATCGATATCTTCACACAGGATGCCGAGGGCTTTTTCGACCGTCATCGCGTCGCGGTAGGGGCGCTTCGAGGTCAGCGCGTCGAAAACGTCGGCCACCGCGATGATCCTGCCGAAGAGCGATATCTGTTCGCCTTTCAGCCCGAACGGGTACCCCTTTCCGTCCACCCGCTCATGGTGCTGGACGGCGGCGTCGACGATCAGGGTGGGGAGATGGATGGGCTCCAGGATCTTGTTCGTGAGGAGGGGATGCTTCTTTATTTCCCGGAACTCGTCTTCCGTAAGCTTCCCCGGTTTCCCGAGGATGGATTCGGGCACGCCGATCTTCCCGAGGTCGTGCATGTACGCCGCGATGTCCAGGTCGTTCAGCGCCTTTTCGGAAACGCCCAACTGCTGGCCGATGGCGTTGGAAAATCTGGCGACCCGGAACGAATGGCCGTGGGTGTACTCGTCCTTGGCGTCTATGGCGGCGGCCAGCGATTTCACCGTGTTGACATAGAGGTCCTGCAGGCTTCCGTACAAACGGATGGTCTCCACGGTGGGGGAGATGGTGTGCTCGATGATGCTGACGAATTTCTTTTCGTACGAGGTGAAGAACCGCTTGTCCGGGCTCTTGAAAAAGGCGATGTAGCCGATCGGCCCGTCCTTCTCCTTGATCGGGCAATAGAGGACCGAGGTCCCGTCCGACAGGCTGGAGATGACGGTGGCGTCCCGTACCGGTATCCGCTCCAGGCCTTTCTCCCGCAGCGCGGCGAGTTCCCTTTCCTCCATGTTGTACAGGATGTCCGTTTCCAGTTCTCCCCGGCCTTTCGTGTGGACGATCCCGAAATCCGCCTGGATGGCGGGCGCGATCTCCTCGAGGACGATCCTGCAGAACTGGTCGATCTCGTTGACGCCGATGGTCTTCCGGGCGAGATTGAACAGGAAGCTCATCTGGCCGGAAAGCTGCAGCATTTCGTCGCTCGTCTGCAGGAGTTCCGTGTCCCTGGCCAGCAGGTGGCTGATGCCCTTGACCCCGAGGTGATCTGCGGTTCGGCCCGCTGCAGCGCGGTTTCGCTGTCGGCGGCGCACTTGAATCCGCCGAAGCCGTTTTCCGATCCGAACGGGTAGAATCTCACGTGGGGCAGTTCGACGGACTTCATCCCGCCCAGCGGGACGAACGCTTCGTCGCCGTCCACCACCCAGGCGCATACGCCGTGTTCATCCCGCAGGTAGGCCGCGAACTCTTCCACGAAGGAAGTGTCGACCATCGTGTCCTTGATGCTGCTCATACGGGGCTCTTGCCGTCCGGTCCGAGAATGGCGGAGATGGTGCTCCGCAACTCTTCCTTGGAGATCGGCTTGTTCAGGAACCCGGATCCCCCGGCTTCCTTCGCCATCCGGATGTCTTTTTCGCTCCCCAGGGAAGTGAAGATCAGGACGGGTATGTGGCTGGTGGCCGCATCGGCCTTGATGTGGGTGGTCGCCTCGATGCCGTTCATGACCGGCATTTCGACGTCCATGATGACGAGGTCCGGCTGGTTCGCCTTGGCCATTTCGTACCCCATCAGGCCGTTTTCGGCGATCAGCACCTCGTAATGGTCCTCTTTCAGGATCATCCCGACAATCCGGCGGATCATGTGGGAGTCGTCGACGATCAGGACCTTCTTTGCCATTACGTTCGTCCTCTTCCCGCGTGACAGGACTTGGGGTGTTACATATTCCTTCTTCGGAAAACCGGGCGGAAACATTAGTCCCGGGAAGCGTTTTTTTCAAAAATTGTTTATTTTCGGTAATTAACAAGACGATTTCCCGGTTCGCGACACGGCGGGAATATAATCGACCGGTAAGAAAAGGGGAGGGAGCCGCGCATGACGAACCGGAAGATCTCGATGGAGCACGACAAGAAGATCGCCCTGGTCGCGCACGACAACAAGAAGCGGGACCTGGTGGAATGGGCCAAGTTCAACCGGGACCTCCTGGCGCACCACAAGATATACGCGACGGGCACGACCGGCCGGATCCTGGAGCAGGAGCTGGGGATCGCCGTCGTCAAGCTGCAGAGCGGCCCGCTGGGGGGCGACATGCAGGTCGGGGCCGGGATCGCGAGGGGCGACATCGATTTCCTGATCTTTTTCTGGGACCCTCTCCAGCCGCAGCCGCACGACCCGGACGTGAAGGCGCTGCTGCGCATGGCGGTGGTCTGGAACATCCCCACCGCATGCAACCGGGCCTCGGCCGATTTCATGATCTCCTCCCCGCTGATGGACGACAGCTACGACCGCCTCGTGCCGGATTACGACGTGTACAGGGGCCGGGAGGTCATCGGCGAGGTTTAAGCGCCGCGACGGGGAGGACGGTGGTAAGATGGTCCGGCCGTACCCGGAAACCCATCACATAAAACGACCTCGGGCCGGATGAAAGGGGAGCAGTCCGTGAAGAACGAGGATCTCGCGTCGCGCGCCGTCAACACCATACGATTCCTTTCCGCGGAGGCCGTCCAGAAGGCCAAGTCCGGCCACCCGGGCACGCCGATGGCGCTTGCTCCGCTTTCGTATCTCCTGTGGACCCGGTATCTCCGGTACAATCCCGCGAACCCGGACTGGGCGGGGCGCGACCGGTTCGTCCTCTCCTGCGGGCACGCCTCCATGCTGCTCTACTCCGATGCTCCACCTGACGGGATACGACCTCTCCCTCGATGAACTGAAATCGTTCCGCCAGTGGGGAAGCCGGACGCCGGGCCACCCGGAGGCGGGCCATACGCCCGGGGTGGAGGTGACGACGGGCCCGCTGGGGCAGGGGCTCGGGAACGCCGTGGGGATGGCGATGGCCTCGCGGCTCCTCGCCCACCGCTTCAACCGGCCGGGGCACGAGATCGTCTCGCACCGGGTCGCGGCCCTGTGTTCCGACGGCGACCTGATGGAAGGGGTGGCCTCGGAAGCGGCGTCGCTGGCCGGCCTGCACCGGCTTTCGAACCTGGTGGCCTTCTACGACGACAACCGGATCACGATCGAGGGATCGACCGACCTCGCATTCCGCGAAGACGTGGCGGCGCGTTTCCGCGCGTACGGCTGGAACGTCCTTACCGTCGCGGACGGGAACACCGACCTCGACGGGATGGCGGCGGCGATCGAGGTCGCGTTCTCCCGGCAGGAGCGGCCCACCCTGGTGATCGTGCGGACGAGCATCGGTTTCGGCAGCCCCAACAAGCAGGACACCGCCGACGCGCACGGCTCGCCGCTGGGGGAGGCCGAGATCGCGCTGGCGAAGGAGAACCTCGGATGGCCGGCGTCTCCCGGCTTCCTCGTGCCCGACGACGTTCTGGCCCATTTCCGCGAGGCGGTCGAACGCGGGGCGCGGCTGGAGAAGGAATGGCGCCTCCGGTTCGCGGCGTACGCCGCGGCGTTCCCGGATCTTGCGCTGGAATGGGAGCGCTGCGCGGGGGGGACCCTCCCGGAAGGGTGGGCCGACGGCATCCCGTCGTTCTCTCCCGAGGCCGGCGCGGTGGCCACGCGAAGCGCGTCCAAGGCGGTGTTGAACGCGATCGCGGCGAAGCTGCCGGAGCTGGCGGGCGGATCGGCGGACCTGGCTCCCTCCACCGAGACGATCATCAAGGACGGGGGGGAGTTCCTCCCCGATGCCCCGCCGGGTGGGCGGAATTTCCACTTCGGCGTGCGGGAGCACGGCATGGGCGCGATCCTGAACGGGATGGCCCGGCACGGCGGGGTGATCCCCTACGGCGCCACCTTCTTCATCTTCTCGGATTACATGCGTCCCTCCATCCGGCTCGCGGCGCTGATGGGGTGCCGCGTGATCTACGTGATGACCCACGATTCCGTCGGCGTGGGGGAGGACGGCCCGACCCACCAGCCGATCGAGCAGCTGGCGTCGCTTCGGGCGATGCCCAACCTGCATGTCGTCCGGCCCGGGGACGCGAACGAGACGGCGGTGGCGTGGCGGATGGCCGTCGAGCGGACGCAGGGACCCACCCTGCTCGCCCTGACGCGGCAGAAGATCCCGGTCCTTCCCCCGGAAAAAGTGTTCCGGGAGGATGGCGCGCGCCGCGGCGCGTATATCCTGGAAGAAGCGGAGGGCGGAGCGCCCGCGGTGCTGCTTCTTGCGACCGGGTCGGAAGTGCCGGTGGCGCTTGCCGCCGGGAAGCTGCTGGCGGGCGAAGGGATCGCGGCCCGCGTGGTGAGCATGCCCTGCTGGGAACGGTTCGAGGAGCAGGAGGCGTCCTACCGGGACTCCGTCCTCCCCCCGTCCGTGGCCGCGCGCGTCTCCGTCGAGGCCGGGTCCACGTTCGGCTGGGAACGGTACGTCGGCTCCCGCGGGATGTCCGTCGGGATCGACCGGTTCGGGGCGTCCGCGCCGGCGGAGCGGGTCTTCACGGAGTTGGGCATCACGCCGGAGAATGTGCGCGACCGGGCGAAAGCGGTCCTGGCCGCCGTCAACGGGGGGGCATCGAAATGACGAGGAATCCGCTGGTCGCTTTGGGGGAGGCGGGGCAGAGCCCCTGGCTCGACTATATCCACCGGGGGTTGATCGAATCCGGCGAGCTTCGCCGGCTGATCGGGGAGGACGGAATCCGGGGCGTGACGTCCAACCCGACGATCTTCGAGAAGGCCGTTTCCTCGGGGACCGACTACGATGCGCAGCTGTCGGCGCTGGCCGGGGAAGGGGCGACGGCGGAGTCCGCGTACCAGAGGATCGTCGTCGACGACATCCGGTCCGCGGCCGACGCGCTGCGTCCCGTGTACGACGCCTCGAAGGGCGGCGACGGCTACGTGTCGCTCGAGGTGGAGCCCGACCTGGCGCACGACACGAAGGCGACGATCGACCGGGCGCGCGAGCTGTTCCGGGCCGTGGGGCGTCCCAACGTGATGATCAAGATCCCGGCGACCCGCGAGGGGCTGCCCGCCGTGGAAGAGACGGTCGCTTCCGGCGTCCCGGTGAACGTGACGCTGATCTTCTCCGTGAAGCGGTACGGCGAGGTCGCCGAGGCCTATCTCCGCGGGGTGGAGCGGCTGCTGTCCGCGGGCGGCGATCCCCGGAAAGTGGCTTCCGTGGCGTCGTTCTTCGTTTCGCGCGTCGACACGGCGGTGGATCCCCTGCTGCTCTCCACGGTGGAGCGGTGGCCGGGGTCCCGCAGGGCCGAGACCGCCCTCTCGCTGCTCGGGAAACTGGCGGTGGCGAACGCGCAGGCCGCCTACGCGAAGTTCCTGGAGATCGTCTCCACGGAACGGTGGAAGGGTCTCGAGGCGCGGGGGGCGCGCGCCCAGCGTCCCCTGTGGGCGAGCACCGGGACGAAGAACCCGAAGTTTTCGGACGTCAAGTACGTGGAGGAGCTCATCGGCCGGGACACGGTGAACACGATGCCGCCCCAGACGATGGACGCCTTCCGGGACCACGGGAAGGTGGCGGACGCGCTGACGGGGTCGTATCCCGCCGCGAAGGCGGTCCTCGACGACTACTCCCTGATGGAGACCGGCATCGAGGAGGTGTGCGAGCGTCTCGAGGCGGAAGGGGTGAAAAGCTTCCTCGACTCCTACCGGAAGCTCCTCGCGGCCATCGGGAAAAGACTGGAAGGCGCCACGGATATATAATACGGAATCGATACCCGCGAGGCAGTCATCCTTGGGCGACACCATGCCGTTTCCCGGAAATCATCGAAGGGGCGAAGATCCGCAGGCGCCCGATCTGCCGCTTTCGTGCGTGCCGCGGATCGCCCGGATCTGCGCGCTGGGGCTGGCCTTCGACGGCCTTTTCGAGGAGGTTTGCCGGGAAATCCGGCAGCTGGGCGGGGCCGACGAGTGCCTGCTCTTTTTCCGTGCCGATGACGGCCGCGGGGACACGTTCCGGCCGGCGGCCCGCTCCGGGTCGATCCAGGGGCTCCCGGATCCGTACCTTCCGGGGTTGCGGATGGACCGCCTGCTCGACCGCCTGCGGGGGGAGGGAACGATCCGCGCCGACGACGTCGCCCTTGTCCCGCCGGGGGACCCCTTGAGGGAAATCCTGGAAAACCGCCCCGTGCGGTCCGCGCTGCTGGTCCCCTTGAAGTTCGGGACCGACCTTCTGGGGTTCGTCGCCCTTCACGCGACGGATTCCTCGAAGCGATGGGACGACGACGTCCTGCGGACGATGGATCTGGTGGCGGCGATCCTCGCCGCCGCGCTCGACCGGCGGCGGACGGAGGAGCGCCTCCGCGCCTCCGAGTCCCGTTACCGGTTCATCGCGGAAAACTCTCCGGACCTCATCTCCCTGCACGACCCCTCGGGACGCATCCTCTACGCGAACCCCGCCTCCCTGTCCCTCCTGGGGATCCAGCCCGGGTCGATGACCGGGGCGCCGGTCGAGACGTTCCTCCATCCCGAAGACGCGCAAAAAGTCGTCGAGGACACCCGGCGGGTGGCGGAAGGCGGCCAGGGGGTCGTTCTCTGTTTCCGGATGCGCCGCACGGACGGGACGTTCGTCGAGGTGGAATCCTCGGCGACCCCCGCCCCGGGAGAGGCGTGGGGGGGCTTGCGGGTGCTCCGCATGACGCGTGACGTCACCGAGCGGATGAAGACGGAGAACATCCTCCGGGAAAACCACAGGCGCTCCACGGTCGGGATGCTGGCGGGCGGCGTGGCCCACGAATTCAACAACCTCCTGGCGGGGATCCAGGGAGCCGTCGAGATGCTCTCCATGGTCGTCGTCGAGAATCCGAAGGCCAGGACGTATCTCGACGTCATCCTCCGGATGGGAAACCGGGCGATCGAGCTCACCCACCAGCTGCTCGCGTACGCGCGCCAGGGGAAGTACGCCCCGGCGGTGATCCCGGTCAAGGAGATCGTGAACGAAGCGGTCTCCTCCCTGGGCGCGTCCTTCCCCGCCGGCATCGACCTGTCCGTCGGGATCGAAGAGGGCATTCCCCACGTGTTCGTCGATGCCCAGCAGATGAAGCTGGTCCTGATGGGGCTGTGCCTGAACGCCGCGGAAGCGATGCCGGGGGGCGGCCGGATCGCGGTGCGGGCGCGCCGCGAGGCGGGGGAGGAACCCCGTATCGTCATCGAGGTCTCAGATACCGGGCCGGGGATCGACGCGGAGGCGATGCCGAGGATCTTCGAGCCGTTCTACTCGACGAAGAGCGCCGGGCGGGGGATGGGGCTGGCGGCGATCCGCGGGATCGTCGAGAACCATGATGGCGAGATCCGGGCCGAGTCCCCGCCGGAAGGGGGGGCGACCTTCACGGTCCTGCTCCCGGTGAGCGTGGAGCGGCGGAAGTCGGTCCGGCAGCTGTCGGCGGGAGTCTCTCCCGGCACGGGGATGATCCTGCTGGCCGAGGACGAGCAGGACGTGCGTTCCGTGGTGCGCGCCATGCTCGAGTCCATCGGGTACTCGGTGGCCGAGGCGGGGGACGGGTGGGAGGCGGTGGAGCAGTTCCGGAAGCATCAGCCCGACATCGATCTCGTGCTGATGGACCTCGTGATGCCCCGCCTGTCGGGGGAAGGCGCCTTGGCCGAGATCCGGCGGATCGCTCCGGGAGTGCCCGCCATCCTGATCAGCGGGTACGACCAGTCGGGCCGGGTCAACGAGCTCGTCGAATCGGGGTTCGGCGGTTTCCTGAGGAAGCCGTTCCGGAGGCAGGACCTGGAATCGAAGATCGGAGAGGTGCTCGGCGCCACGGGCGGCTTCCGCGAGGAACGGTTATGAAATTGCGGGGGATCCTCCTCCTTCTTCTCGCGGCGGCGGTCGCCTCCGGCTGTTCCCCCCGGGCTTTCGTGACGTCCCGGGCGGCGGACGCGATGTCTTCGGGGGGAGACGCCTTCGCGCGGGACGACGATCCCGAGCTGGTGCGCGAAGCGATCCCCTTCGCCCTGAAGACGATGGAATCGCTCCTCGCCGAGCAGCCGGAGCACAAGGGGCTGCTCGCGGCCCTCTCGAAGGGGTTCACCCAGTACGCGGTCGCGTTCGTCCTGCAGGACGCGCTGGAGGCGGGCGATCCCGCGGTGCGCGCCGCGGGGACGGACCGCGCGCGGCGGTTGCTGCTGCGCGCGAAGGGATACGGCCTGCGGGGTCTTTCGGTCGGCCGGGACGGGTTCGAATCGAGGCTTTCCGCAGACCCGGCCGGCGCGGCGGCCCTCGCGGGGCCCAAGGACGTCCCCCTCCTCTACTGGACCGCCGCCTCGTGGAGCGTCGCCGTGGTCCATTCCCCGGGAGACCCCGCGATGCTGGCCGACCTGCCCCGGTGCGAGGCGCTGATGCGGCGGGCGCTCGAGCTCGACGAGGGGTACGACACCGGGGCGATCCACGAGTATTTCATCGCTTTCGAGGGGGGACGCCCCGCGGCGATGGGCGGGTCGGCGGAAAAAGCCCGCAGGCATTTCGATCGGGCGCAGGAGCTTTCCGGCGGGAACAGGGTGTCTTCCCTGGTGACGTACGCGGAAACGGTGTCGGTCCGGGCCCAGGACCGCAAAGGGTTCCTCGGTCTCCTCGACCGGGCGCTGTCGTTCGACGCCCGCGGGACGGCGCCGGAATACAGGATGGCGAACCTCGTCGCACAGCGCCGCGCGCGCTGGCTGAAAGGAAGAGCGGATGACCTGTTCCTCGATTAGCCGGTCGGTTTCCGCGGCGCTCCTCGCCGCGATCCTGTTGGCGCTGCCGGTCGCGCCGGCGTCGGGAGCGCCCATGGTCGTCAAGATGGCGACTCTCGCCCCCGAGGGGTCTTCCTGGTTCAAGGTGCTCCAGGACATGGGGGAGGAGTGGAAGAAGGCCTCCGGCGGGGCGGTCACCCTGCGGATCTACCCGGGCGGCGTCGCCGGGGACGAGGACGCGATGATCCGCAAGATGCGCATCGGCCAGATCCAGGCGGCCGCCATCACGGGGATGGGGCTGGCGTACCTGGACAAGTCGTTCTACGCCCTGCACATCCCGATGATGTACGCGTCCGACGAGGAATTCGATTACGTCCGGGAGCATTACGCTCCCGTTCTCGAGAAGCGGCTGGAAGAGAAGGGGTTCGTCGTCCTGAACTGGGGCGACGCCGGGTGGGTCCACTTCTTCACGAAGACGCCGGTGGTCACGCCGGCCGAGGCGAAGGCGCTGAAGCTTTTCCTGTCGTCCTCGGGAGGCGACCCGACCCTTCTGGAGCTCTACAAAGAGGTGGGTTTCCGCCCGGTCCCGCTTTCCGTGAACGACCTGCTTCCCGGCCTCCAGACCGGCATGGTGAACGGCTACAACGCCACGCCGCTGGTTTCCCTCGCCTTCCAATGGTTCGGGCTTGCGCCCCACATGGCGGACCTCCGGTGGGCGCCGCTGACGGGGGCGACGGTGATCGAGAAAAAAACCTGGGAGAAGATACCGGCCGACCTGCGGGTGAAGCTCCTCGAGGCGTCCCGCACCGCGGGCGGCAGGCTGCACGTCGAGGTCCGCCGCCTGAACCAGGAGGCGATCGGGGTGATGGTGAAGAACGGCCTGAAGATCCACAAAGTGCCCCCCGACGTGCAGGCCCAGTGGCGCAAGATGGTGGAGGACATCCATCCCAAGGTGCGGGGCGGGATCATGCCGGCCGAGGCGTTCGACGCGGTCAAGAAATACCGCGACGAATACCGCGCCGGGAAGGGCGGTTCCAGGTAGCCTTGGCGGCGCTTCCCATATTCGGTCCCAAGGGGGACCGTCCCCCCTCGGCGCCGGCCGCCCGCTTCGAGAACGCGGTGTCCATCGCCATTCTCGTCGGCATGGCGCTGCTTCCGCTCCTCGAGATCGTCGGGCGGCGCCTCTGGCGCACCGGCATCCCCGGGTCGGGTGCCCTCGTCCAGCACGCCACCCTCTGGATCGGCTGCCTCGGGGGGGCGATCGCGGCGCGGGACGGCCGCCTCCTCGCGCTGGGGCATCTCGCCGACCGGTTCCCCTGGCCGTACCGGGGGATCCTCAACGGTTTCTCCGCGGCGGTTTCCACGGCCCTCACGATGGCGCTCGCCTGGTCCGGGTTCCAGCTCGTTCGGGCGGAATGGGCCGATTCCCCTTACGTGGTCCCGTTCCTCCCCCTGTGGGTCGCGGAGAGCGTGATCCCGGCGGGATTCCTCCTCATCGCGTGGCGGATCGTCCGGCGGGTGTCCCCGGAATGGGGAATCCGCGCCGCGACGGTGGCCGCGGCGGCCGTCGGCGCGGCGTTCATCGCCTCGGACCTCATCCTCGAGCCGGGGCCGTTCATGGCGGCGATCGCCGTGTTCTGCCTCGCCGTGGTTCTCGGGGCGCCGCTCTTCGTGGCCCTCGGCGGGCTCGCCGTGCTGCTCTTCCGCCACGCCGACGTGCCCCTGGCCTCGGTTTCCGCCGAGATCTACCGCCTCGTCACCTCCCCGACCCTCCCCACGATCCCGCTGTTCGCCTTCGCGGGATATATCCTCACGGTGGGGAACGTCTCCAGGCGGCTCGTCCGCCTTTTCCGGGCGGTCATGGGCTGGATGCCCGGCGGGATCGCCGTGGTCACGGTGGTCGTGTGCACCTTCTTCACGACCTTCACCGGCGCCTCGGGGGTCACGATCGTCGCGCTGGGGGGGATCCTGCTGCCGGCCCTGCTCGAAGAGCGGTACCCGGAGCGGTTCTCCCTGGGGCTGCTGACGTCCTCCGGCTCCCTGGGGCTTCTCTTCCCGCCGTGCCTGCCGGTGATCCTGTACGGCGTCGTCGCCGGGATCGCGGTGGACAAGATGTTCCTGGGGGGATTGCTGCCCGGCATTTTCCTGACGGCGATCATGGCGGCCTGGGCCATCGCGACAGGGGTCCGCGCGGGCGCGAAGCGGACGCCGTTCTCCTTCAGGGAACTCGGGGCCGCCGCGTGGGCCGCGAAGTGGGACGTCCTTCTTCCGGTGATCGTGCTGCTGGGGATCTTCGGCGGGTTCGCGACGACCGTCGAGGCGGCGGCGCTGACGGTCGTGTACGCCGCCCTGGTCGAGCTGCTCGTCCAGCGGGACGTCGCCCCGCGGAAGATCCTGTCCGTGGCGGGCATGGAGACCATCCGGCTCGTGGGGGGGTTCCTCCTCCTGCTGGCGGCGGCGACGGGGCTGACGGGCTACATGGTGGACGCCGGCGTCCCGCAGGCCATCCTCGAATGGGTCCGCTCCACGATCGGGTCCAAGGTCGCCTTCCTCCTCGCCCTGAACGTGTTCCTGCTGGTGATCGGCGGGTTCATGCACATCTTCTCCGCGATCGTGATCATCGTCCCGATCATCGCCCCCCTGGCCGCCGCCTACGGCATCCACCCCGTGCACATGGGGATCATCTTCCTGGCGAACCTCGAGATCGGGTTCCTCATGCCTCCGGTGGGGATGAACCTGTTCATGTCGGCCTACCGGTTCGAGAAGCCCTTCGGGCAGGTGGTCCTTTCCGTCCTCCCCTTCCTGCTCCTGCTGCTGGCCGGCGTCCTCGTCATCACCTACGTCCCGGAGCTCACCACCGCCCTGCTGCCGGAATAGCATGGTATAGTGTCCGTAACAATTCCCGGATATCCTCCAAGGAGACGAAGATGCTGAAATCAGGGGAGTGCATCCTCTACAGCGGAAGTGCCCCCGGCGCCGAGGCCGAATTCGGCGTCCAGGCGGAAGCCCTCGGCATCGAGGAAGTCAATTTCACGTACGAGGGCCGGGCGACCCCCCGGCTCCGCGGCATCCGGGTCCTTTCCCGGGAGGAGCTGGCGAAGGGCGATGTGAGCCTCGCCTACGTCTCCCGCCTCCTGAACCGGTCCTATACCGACGCGCCGACGATCCGCAAGGTGCTCCAGACCATCTGGTACCAGGTCAACTCCGGCCAGGAGATGTACGTGGTCGGCTCGATCCTTCCCGACGGCACCGTCAAGGGGGGAACCGGGTGGGGGGCGGAGTTCGCCAAGCTCTGCAACAAGCCGGTCTTCGTCTTCGACCAGGCGAAAAACGGCTGGTTCACCTGGAAGGACGACAAGTGGGTCCCCCCCGAAGGCGGGCAGGCGATCCGCATCGGGAACACCCGCTTCACGGGGACGGGCACCCGCCTCCTCGAGGAAAACGGCCGGAAGGCGATCCGGGAGCTCTTCGCCCGCTCCTTCGCGTGAGAAGGTCATGACGCCGGCCGTCACCTCCATCCGCAACGTCGCGATCATCGCACACGTCGACCACGGGAAGACCACCCTGGTCGACGGGATGCTGCGGCAGAGCGGCATCTTCCGCGAGCACCAGGCCCTCGTCGACCGGGTGATGGACAACATCGACCTCGAGCGGGAGAAGGGGATCACGATCATGGCGAAGAACACCGCCGTGGTCTACCGGGGCGTCAAGATCAACATCGTGGACACTCCCGGGCACGCCGACTTCGGCGGCGAGGTGGAGCGGACGCTGAAGATGGTGGACGGCGTGCTGCTGCTGGTCGACGCCTCCGAGGGGCCGCTGCCGCAGACGCGCTTCGTGCTTAAGAAGGCGCTCGAGCGCGAGCTTCCCGTCATCCTCGTCGTCAACAAGATCGACCGCCCCGACGCGCGGATCGAGGAGGTGATCGACGAGGTCTACGATCTCTTCATCGACCTCGACGCCACGGAGGACCAGCTCGACTTCCCGATCCTGCTGGCCAACGCCCGGGCGGGGACCGCGGCCCTCCGCTTCGATCCCGCCGGCCGGAACCTGCAGCCGCTCTTCGATTCGATCCTTTCCCACGTGCCGCCCCCGACCGGCGACCCCTCGGGGACCCTCCAGTTCCTGGTGACCAACCTCGACTACAGCGACTACGTCGGCCGGCTGGCCGTCGGGCGGATCTTCGAGGGGACGCTGCGCTCGGCGGAGACCGTTTCCCTCTGCGGGCCCGGGGATACGGTGAAAAAGGTCAAGGTGGCGCTGCTGTACGGGTACGAGGGGTTGAGCCGCACGGAAATCCCGGAGGCGGGCGCGGGAGACATCGTGGCGATCGCCGGGATCGAGGACGTGACGATCGGCGACACGATCTCCGACCCGGAGGCGCCGAAACCGTTGCCGCGCATCGCGGTCGACGAGCCGACCGTGTCGATGGTCTTCTCGGTGAACACCTCCCCGTTCGCGGGGAAGGAAGGGAAGTACGTCACGTCGAGGCAGCTTCGCGCCCGGCTGGAGAAGGAGCTCCTCGGGAACGTCTCCCTGCGGATCGATTTCTCCGGCGTCGAATCGTTCACGGTGATGGGGCGCGGGGAGCTGCAGCTGGCGATCCTCATCGAGATGATGCGGCGGGAAGGGTTCGAGCTCTCCGTCTCCCGGCCCGAGGTGGTGACGAAGGACCAGGACGGGAAGCTGATGGAGCCGGTGGAGCTGCTGTTCGTGGACGTCCCCGACACGTACCTCGGCGCGGTGACGCAGGCGCTGGGCGAGCGGCGGGCGAAGATGACGAAGATGGTCAACCCGGGGCAGGGACGCGTCCGGATGGAGTACCGCATCCCGTCGCGCGGCCTCATCGGCTTCCGCTCGGATTTCCTGACGCTGACCCGAGGGACGGGGCTGATGAACCACCTCTTCGGCGGTTACGAGCCCTGGGGCGGCCCGATCCCGGAGCGGGTCA
This sequence comes from uncultured bacterium, assembly GCA_963741515.1. Lineage (GTDB taxonomy): Bacteria > Desulfobacterota > Deferrimicrobia > Deferrimicrobiales > Deferrimicrobiaceae > UBA2219. Next base: position 642,855 of record CAVUIA010000002.1, on the reverse strand, counting down.
ACGGCGTGCTGGTGGCCGACCGCGTCGGGCGGACGACGGCGTACGCCATCTTCCACCTGCAGTCCCGGGGGATCTTCTTCCTCGGCGACGGCGAGCAGGTGTACGAGGGGATGATCGTGGGCGAGAACTCCCGGCCCGTCGACATCGACATCAACATCACCAAGGAGAAGAAACTGACCAACATCCGCGCCGCCAACGCCGACGAGGCGCTCCGGCTGGTGCCCCCGAAGATTTTCTCCCTCGAAGCCGCCCTCGAGTTCATCAACAAGGACGAACTGGTGGAGGTCACGCCTTCCTCGGTCCGTATGCGGAAGAAGATCCTGAAAGGCGCCGACCGTCCCCGGAAAAAGGAGTGACGCCATGCCGAAACCGGTAAAACCCGCACCGAAGGAAGATCGGGCCGCCAACGCCCTGACCCGCGCCCTGCGGTTTGAGAAGACGGGGATGCGGTACTACGAACTGGCCGCCTCGAAGGCCATGGATCCCATCGCCAAGCGGACGTTCGCTCTCCTTGCCGACATGGAACGGAAGCACATGGCCGACATCCTCGAAATCGCCCTGCGGCTGGAGGAGAAGGGGAAATTCCCCGCGGTCTCCGCGACGTCCAGCGAGGGGCGGATGCGCCTGTTCAAGAAGGAATGCAGCCGGATCCGCAAGGAGAAGACGATCTCGGGCGACGCGGCCGCCGCGATGCGGAAAGCACTCGGCTTCGAGGCCGAGGGGCGGGAGATGTATGCCCGCATGTCGAAGGCCGCACCCGGCCCGCAGGAGAAGAGATTTTTCCGGCTCCTGTCGGTGGAGGAGCAGGCCCATTTCGAGATCATCTACGAGTACCTCGACTATCTGGAGGCCGCGGGCCTGCGGATGCGCGAGTAAGGGCGGCCGCAAGGGGCGCTGCCCTCGCACGGGATACTCCCCGTTCGGGACGGCTCGCATCCGGCTCGCCGGTTTCATTGACAGGCGTTTCTGCAAGGGTCGCTGCCCTCGCAAGAGTACCTCCCCGTTCGGGGACGCCTCGTTCGCCATCCCTGGCTCACATCGGCTGCGGGTTTTCCTCGCTCCCGGCCTCCCTGCCTCCGCTCGGAAAACACGCCCCCTCAGGGGAGGTCTCGTGCTCGGGGCGCCCCTTGCGGATACGCCTCCAGGTGAAATCGGCGAGCCGGATTGATTGCGTCCTTCGCGGGGAGGAATTCGTGCTTGGGAGCGCCCCTCGCGGCCGCCCCCCAACACAAGCCACAAAGTCGCAAGCCACCGCGACACAAGCCACAAAGGAGATCTTCTCTACGGAAGGCACGTACGGAAAAGCTGCCGATGTCAGGGCAGGCGGTTTCGGGGGACAGACTTCGATTTATCGATAAAGGGCGGAGGGGAAGTCTGTCCCACGCCCACCGCCAGTTCTGGGAAGCCTGTCCTCCGCCAGCAGGGGAAGTCTGTCCCTCGCCCAGCACGGACACGAAAGCTAACGATATCGATAACGGGATGAAGGGGAAGAATGTCCCTCGCCCAGCTAAGGGCAGGCGCTTTGTATTGGTCGCCGGTTTTCCCGCAGGCGGATCCTTAAGGGCCGCCCCGAGGATGAATGTCTCCCCTGAGGGGGCGTGTCTTCCGAAGTGGAGGCAAGGAGGCCGGGAACGAGGAAGACCCGCAGGCGAAGCAAGCCATGGAGGGCGAGCGAGCCGTCCCCGAACGGGGAGGCACTCGTGCGAGGGCGCGGCCCTTACGGCGCCGCCTCCACCCGGATGAACGTCGGGCGGACCTCCCCGTCCTCAAGGTCGATCCGGTAGAAGCCGCTCCTCTGGAAAGGGATCAGCGGGACGCGCTCGATCCCCGTGACGACCAGGAGGATCCCTTCCCAGTCCTCCGTGTGGTGCATGTGCTCGTGGCCGGCCAGCACCGCGTCCACCCCGTGCTTCTTCAGGATCCCGAGGAGTTTCCCGCTCTGCGCCCCGTAGCCGGCCCGGGTCCCGTGGGGATGGATTTCCCCCGTCGCGGGCGGGACGTGCATCGCCACGACGAGGAAGGCGATCCCGTCGCTGCCCTTCGGGTGCGCGGCCAGGTCGCGGTCGAGCCAGGAGAGCGTCTTTCCCGGCAGCGACCTGCCGGAATTGTCCAGGATCGCGAAATGGGTGTCCTTGTGGGTGAAGGAATAGGAGGTCCCCGGCAGCCCGAACCGCTCCGTGAAACGCTCCCTGGCCTGCGGCCCGTTTATCTCGCGGTTGCCGATGACCGGGTACAGCGGTTTGCGGAACGACGCGGTCGCCTCGCGGAACCGGGCCCATTCCGCGGCCTTGTTCTGTTCGGTCATGTCTCCCCCGTGGACCAGGAACTCCATGTCGGAGAGTTCGACCGAGTCCAGGACCCGGGCGAAGAGGCCCGTCCGGTCGTCGTGGCTGTCGGAGGTGAACGCGAACGACCAGCCGAATGCGTCCCCCCCGAGGAGGAGGATCGCCAGAACGGCGCCGAGCGCAGTGCTGTGAAGTGTCTTGAGGCGCATTACGTAAGCTTACCGGATTGTGTGGACGCCAGATGTGCATCCGGGTACGAGACCTTCCCTGAGGGGGCGTGTCTTCGTAGCGGAGTCTTGAGGCGCATTACGCAAGATTACCGTTCGAAGAAGCATGTTCTCCGATGGGGTGAAGGTGTTTCGGCACCGTGTGGACGCCAGGGGTGCATCCGTCCCCGAAGAGGAGGTACTTGTGCGAGGACAGTGCCCCTGGCGTCTCATTCGGCCTCGCTCAGCTCCGGGTACCGCTGGCGGACCCACAGGCCGGCGGCCAGCCCCGCGACGGCGAACGACGCCAGCGCCGTGGGCGTCGAGGTCAGCTCCGCCAGCCACCCGATCAGCAGGCTTCCGACCCGCATCAATCCCAGCAGCAGCGAGACGTAGAGCGACATCACCCGTCCTCGGAGATGGTCCGGCACATGCTCCTGGAGAAGGGAGTTCGCCAGCGCGTTCTGCACGACGACGGCGAACCCCACCGCGACCAGGACGAGGATGGACGACGCGTACCCCTTGCAGAAGGCGAACCCCAACAGCAGGGCGGGGAAGGCCAGCCCCGACGCGATGATCGACCTCCCCTTGCGTCTGCCCGCGAGGGGAGTGGCGGAGACCAGGGCCCCGACGACCGATCCGATTCCCGCCGCGGACATGAGCACGCCGTACGCTTCCGCGCCCCGGCCCAGGATCTCCTTCGCGAAGATCGGGATGAGGACGTAGTACGGCATGGCGATCAGGCTGGAGAGGGAGATCATCAGGACGATGGCGCGCGGCACCCGGTTCTCCCGCAGATATCGCACGCCGCCCAGCTGGTCCTTCGCGGAATCGCCCCCGCCGCCGGTCCGGCGGATGAGCGATACGTCCATCAGGAAAAGGGCGAGGAGCACCGCGAGGAAGCTCACGCCGTTCAGGAAGAAGGCGCCCGCCACGCCGGAGATCGCGATGAGGATCCCCGCCGCCGCCGGGCCCAGGACGCGCGCGCCGTGGAAGATGCTCGAGTTGAGGGCGATGGCGTTGGTCAGGTCCTCCTTTCCCACCAGCTCCACCGCGAAGGCCTGCCGCGCCGGGGTGTCGATCGCCATGGCGGTGCCCAGGAGGAACGCGAGCAGGAGGACGTGCCAGAAGCGGACGACGCCGGTCCAGCAGAGGCCGGCGAGGATGAAGGCGAGCAGCATCATCGCCACCTGGCACCAGAAGACGACGCGGCGTTTTTCGAAGCGGTCGGCGATCACTCCGGCGTAGAGGGTCAGGAAGACCATGGGGACGGCGCCCACGAAGTTGACCATCCCCAGGTCGGCCGCGGAACCGGTAAGCGTGTAGACCAGCCAGTTCTGGGCGATGGTCTGCATCCAGGTGCCGACGAGCGAGACGAGCTGGCCGACGAACCAGAGGCGGAAATTCCGGTGGCGCATCGCCTGGAACGTGGAGGCGATGGCGCTGTTGATTACGGGATTCACTCCGGAAGAAGGAAGAGGGCCCCGAGGGGGGGGAGGGAAAGCGAAACGGAGAAGGGGCGCCCCATCCACGGCTTCTCTTCCGCCGTCACCGATCCGCCGTTTCCCACGTTGCTCCCGCCGTACGGGGCGGCGTCGCTGTTCAGCGCCTCAACGTACCGGCCGGGGAACGGGACGCCGACGCGGTACGCTTCCCTGGGCACGGGGGTCAGGTTGAAGACGCACACCACGCAGTCCTTCGGGTCCTTCCCGCGGCGCAGCAGGGAGACGACGGAGTTGTCCACGTCCCGGAAATCGATCCACTCGAACCCCTCGGGGCGGAAATCCACCTCGTGGAGCGCCGGGGTCTCCCGGTAGACGCGGTTCAGGTCCCGGACGAATTGCTGCACCCCCCGGTGGCTGTCCCATTGCAGCAGGTCCCACTGCAGCGACTGATCGTGGTTCCATTCGTCCCACTGAGCGATCTCCCCGCCCATGAACAGGAGCTTCTTCCCGGGATGGGCATACATGTAGGAATAGAGCAGGCGAAGGTTGGCGAACTTCCTCCACAGGTCGCCGGGCATCTTGTCGAGCATCGAGCGCTTCAGGTGCACGACCTCGTCGTGGGAGAAGGGGAGGACGAAGTTCTCGTGGAACGCATACAGGAGCGCGAAGGTGAGCTCGCCGAAATGGAACTTCCGGTGGATGGGGTCCTGCGCGATGAACGACAGCATGTCGTGCATCCATCCCATGTTCCATTTCAGCGTGAACCCCAGCCCCCCGAGGTACACGGGGCGGGAGACGGCGGGCCATGCCGTGGATTCCTCGGCGATCATGACCGCGCCGGGGTTCCGGGCGTGGACCTCCTCGTTCAGCCGCTTGATGAAGGCGATCGCGTCGAGGTTCTCCCTGCCTCCGAAGACGTTGGGGATCCACTCCCCGGCCTTGCGCGAGTAGTCGAGGTAGAGCATGGACGCGACCGCGTCGACCCGCAGCCCGTCGATGTGGTACTTCTTCAGCCAGAACAGGGCGTTGGAGAGCAGGTAGTTCGCCACTTCCCGCCGCCCGAAGTTGAAGATGAGGGTGCCCCAGTCGCGGTGCTCCCCCAGCCGCGGGTCCGCGTGCTCGTAGAGGTGGGTCCCGTCGAAGGAGGCGAGGCCGTGCGAGTCGCGGGGGAAGTGGGCCGGCACCCAGTCGAGGATCACGCCGATCCCCTCCCGGTGGCACCGGTCGACGAATTCCATGAACTCCCCGGGGCGTCCGAACCGGGACGTGGGGGCGAAGTACCCGAGCACCTGGTATCCCCACGACCCGTCGAACGGGTGCTCCGCCACCGGCATCAGCTCGATGTGGGTGTACCCCATCTCCCGCACGTACGGCACGAGATCGTCCGCCAGCTCCCGGTAGGAGAGGTACGGACCGTCCGCGCCCTCCTTCCTCTTCCAGGAGCCGAGGTGGACCTCATATACGGAGAAGGGGCCGTCGAGGACGCTGCGGCGGGCCCGGTCCGTCATCCAGGCGCCGTCCCCCCACTCGTAACCGTCGATGGAGCAGACGATCGATCCCGTGCGGGGCGGCTTTTCGCAACGGAAGGCGAAGGGATCGGTCTTGAGGAGGAGCTTTCCGCCCTCCCTGGAGCGGATCTCGTACTTGTAGACCTCCTCCTCGCCGATCCCGGGGAGGAAGATCTCCCAGAGGCCCGATTCGCCCCGGTTGCGCATCGGGTGCACCCGCCCGTCCCAGTGGTTCGCGTTGCATACCACCGACACCCGCTCCGCGTTGGGCGCCCACACGGCGAAGGCGGTTCCGGGGACGCCGCCGTGGGTGACCACGTGGCTCCCCAGCTTCTCGTACTGTTCGAGGTGGCTCCCCTCGGCCAGCAGGTGGATGTCGTAATCGGACAGGACCAGGCCGAAGGCGTACGGGTCGTGCTGTTCCCACCGGTACCCGCTGCGGTCGGTGAACTCGAGGCGGTAGGGGAAGATCTCCGCGTCCCCGGGGAACTGCGCCTCGAACACGCCGCCGGGATGGACGCGGGACAGGACGGTCCGGTCTTCGGCCTTGCCGCCTTCGCGCAGCAGCGCGACGCTCTGCGCCCCGGGATGGATCACCCGGACGGAAACGAACGCCCCGCCCTTCCCCGCGACGACGTGGGGGCCCAGCACCGAAAACGGGTCCCAGTGGCGCGCGTTCGCCAGGAGGTCGATGTCGCTCTTGCGGAGGGAGGATTTCATGTCTGCGCGTCCGGAAGCGTCACCGCACCCGGAACGTGATCTCCTCTACGTCCTTCCCGCCGCCGCGGGTTTCGACGGAGGCGACGACCCGGTAGCTCCCCGGCCGGGCGTTCCTGGGAAGGGTGATGGGGACGACGGACCGCCAGGTGCCGCCCTCGCGCTCGATGTCGATCGTGGCCTCTCCCACCCGGTTGCCGTCGAACAGGATCTCGCGGGTTTCATGGACGGGGACCATCATGTCTTCTCCGGGGGGTCAGGACGGCGTACGTCATCTGGATCTCGATGGTGTCTCCGGGGTCCGCGACGGCCGGGGTGGAGCGGACCATCTCGATCTTCACCTGGGTGCCCTTTGCCGTGGAGGTATCGGCGTGGGCCTTCCGCGTCTCCGCGAGGTCTTTTTCCTTCCGGTCGTGGTAGTCGCCCAGGATTCCGCCCGTGAGGGCGCCCAGCATGCCGCCGACCACCGCGCCGCGCTTGCCGCCGATCAGGCCGCCGATGACCGCCCCGCCGACCGCTCCTGCTCCGGCGCCGACGAGGGCTCCCTCGTGCTCCTGCCGGTTCCCGGTTCGTCGTGGCGCACCCCGGCAGGACCGGAAGGAGCAGGACGGCGATCAGTGCGAGGCAAACGGTCTTGCGCATGGACTCCCCCCCATGGGTTTCCGTGTCCCTTAAACGGTGAACTTCCGCAGTGCCGCGTCCCGCCGGGCCGTGTGGACGGGGATTCCGTCGAACCGATGGGCGGACAGGATCTCCCGGACCGTGCCGCGGGCCAGCTCCGGCGTGTTGTGGTCGGCGCTCAGGTGGCACAGGATGACGGCCGAAGGCGCCTTTCGGCTCTCCTGGAGGACCCGCACGAGGAATTTCCCCGCCTGGAGGTTGGAGAAGTGCCCCACGCTCGAACCCACCCGGGCCCGGTCGAGCCGCTGACTCCGGTTCAGCATCCCCTCGTCGTAGTTCGCCTCGATCAGGATCAGGTCGCTGTCGATGAACTCCTCGAACAGCCCGTTTTCGTTCTGGCCCAGGTCGGTGGCCATCGAGACGCGGACGTCGCGCTCCCCGGCCGCGGTCGTGAAGGAGAACCCGCACGTGACGCCCCGGGCGTCGTGGGGGACCCGGAACGGCCGGACCGCGATCCCGCCGATGGAGAACGTTTCGCCGTCCGAGAACGGCTGGACCGGCCCCCGTGCGGGGGAGCGGGGCAGGACTTTCCGCGCGAAGCCGTCGAGGTTGCCGCGGTGCATGTGGATGGGGATATCGTGCCTCGCGCAGCAGGCGACGGCGGACTGGTTGACGTGGTCGCTGTGGAGATGGGAAACGAGGACGGCGTCCACGTCGTCCCATTCGCACCCGGCCTCCGCGAGGGCCGCCGAGAGCCCCCGCTGGGAAGGGAGCCCCGCGTCGACCAGCAGGATCGTCCCCGCGTGCGAGACGAGCGTGATGTTCCCGGAGGAACCGCTGCGCAGCGGCGTTACGTGGAAATCCACCTTCGGGCCCGCCTTTCCCCCCGTTGATATCGCGTCGCCGCTGATTATATCAGAACCGCCGGAGGGGGTCGGCGGATCGTCCCCTTTTTTCTCCCCGCAAGATGGTGTTTTCCGGTTAAAATACCCAATTGTTCGCATGCGCAAGGAGGGGAAAAGGGTGAAACTTCCGGAGTTGAAGATCGGCCGGTTCACGGCAAAGGTTCCCATCGTGCAGGGCGGCATGTCGGTCCGCGTGTCCACGTCGTCGCTCGCCGCGGCGGTCGCGGAGTGCGGCGGCATCGGGACGATCGGCGGGTCGGGGATCGCGATCGACCAACTGAAGGAGGATATCCGCAAGGCGAAGCAGATGACGAGCGGCGTGATCGCCGTGAACATAATGTTCGCCATCAAGCCGTTCGTGGAGGCCGTCAAGGCGTCCATCGAGGCGGGCGTCGACATGATCGTGACCGGAGCCGGCTTTTCCCGGGACATCTTCAAGGTGGGCAAGGAATACGACGTTCCCATCGTCTCCATCGTCTCGTCGCCCGAGTTCGGAAAGCTCGCGGAACGGCTGGGAGCCGCCGCCGTCGTCGTGGAGGCGAAGGAGGCGGGCGGTCATCTCGGAACGGACCGGCCGCTGCGCGAGCTTTTCCCCGAGGTGCGCAAGGTGGTCAAGAAGATTCCCCTGATCGCGGCGGGCGGGATCACCGACGGCCTCGAAATCGCCGAGATGATCGGGAAATTCGGCGCGGACGCGGTGCAGATGGCAACGCGGTTCGTTCTCACGAAGGAATGCGACGTGGCGGACAGCTTCAAACAGGCCTACCTGAACGCCCGCAAGGAGGACGTGGTGATCATCGACTCCCCGGTGGGGCTTCCGGGGCGCGCGATCCGCAACCGGTTCCTCGACCGGTATTTCGGCGGCGGCAAGGTATACGAAGGGAAATGCCGCGGGGAATGCCTGAAAAGCTGTTCCCACAAGTTCTGCATCGTCGACCGCCTCGTGATGTCGCGCGACGGCGACGTCGAGGAAGGCCTGGTCTTCTCGGGGGAGAATGTCTGGAGAATCAAGGATATCCCCACCGTGAAGGAGTTGATGGACCGCCTCGTCGCCGAGGCGGAGATGGTGTACAACCCCTCTCCCGCTACCGCCGGCATGTAACCGGAATCGTTTCTTTCGGCGGGAATCTTTGTGCTTCGGATTGGTGTATTTCCAATACATGTGTGTTTATTACTTTAATAAATGCGACTTCCCGGTCATTTGTTATTAAAATGTATTGACATTCGAGTGGTAACAGGAAAACAATTGAAGTATATAAAAGTTTACAGGGAGGGAATATGGACAAGAAACTTCTGGTGGAGTTGACGGCGGAAATTGTATCCGCACATGCCTCGGTAAATGAAATGGGGTCCGAGGAACTTCTTGGCGAGATGCAGTCGGTGTACCAGAAGCTGGTGGCTCTTGCCGGAACCGAGGGCGAGGAAGTCGAGGCGGGTGTTCAGGAAGTCAAACCGGCGATTCCGGTAAACAAGGCGTTTGGCGCGGATAAAGTCTACTGCCTCGTCTGCGGCAAGGCTTTCACCACGCTGAAAAAGCACATCGCCGTCAGCCACCAGATGACTCCGAAAGATTATCGGAAAGCGTTCGGCATTCCCTCGAAAACTCCTTTAGTCGCCAGAAAATATTCGGAAGCGAAAAAGAAAATCGCCCAGGAGAAGGGGCTCGCGAAGAAGCTGGCGGAGGGCCGCAGGAAGCGGGCTGCCGAGAAGCAGCAGTAGACCGTATCGCCCGGCACAGGATATTTTCAGGGTCCGCGCGGCTTGCAGCAGGCCGCGCGGGCTTTTTTTCATTTGCGGGAAGGCTGCTGTTTCTTATGCGGAATCCTTTTTGTTTTTGCTGCATCTACACTTATTGAAAAAGAAATTCGCCGTCGTACAACCAGAAAATCTGCAAGGAGGGGTAAATGAAGCTCTGGAAAAGGGTGTTGCCTGTTTTGACGCTGGCGCTGGTACTTGTCTTCCCCGTCTTGTCCCAGGCTCTGGAACTCCCAAAGATCGTCTCCACGGATTGGCTGGAAAAGAACATGGCCGACCCGGCGCTCCGGATCGTCGATATCCGGAAAGGCGACGATTACAACGTGGGCCATGTGCCCAACTCCATCAATCAGCCCTATGCCACCTTGGCCGTGACCGCGGGGAAACTCATGAACGAGGTCCCGGATGACGAGGTGCTGAGCTCCATCCTGGAATCCCTCGGGATCGGGAAGGACACCCCCGTCGTGGTCGTGGGGTATGTCGACAACGTGGCGGAGCAGGTGAACCGGACCCGGGTCGCCTGGGGACTGAAATACACCGGGGTCGGCCAGGTGGGCGTGCTCGACGGCGGCTACAACAAGTGGAAGGCCGAAAACAGGCCGCAATCCGTCGAGCCGGGCAAGGCGGCCCCCGTGATGGGGAAGCCGGCCTTCAACAAGAAGATCCTGGTTTCCAAGGAACACGTAATGTCGAAGGTCGGCAAGGCGGTCATCGTCGATACGCGCACGCCGGACTTCTTCTTCGGCGCGTCCAAGCTTCCGTTCGTGGCGCGCGCGGGGCGCATCCCCCATTCCGTCAACCTCCCCTCGGCGTGGATCTTCACCAAGGAAGGCACCTTCCGGCCCATGGAGGACCTGACGGCCATGGCGGAGGGCGTGGCGGGCAAGGACAAGAAGAAGGAGATCATCGTCTACTGCGATACCGGCCGTCTCGCATCCGGCTGGTGGTTCTATCTCTCGGAGGTCCTCGGGTACAAGGACGTGCGGTTGTACGACGGATCCTCGGAGGATTGGGCGAACGACCCGAAGGCGCCGATGGTCAAGTTCAACTGGAAGTGACGTGATCCGCCGGGCACGGGCGAGTTCCTTCCGGGGAACCCGCCCTGCCCGTGAAATAAACTTTTCCGCTGACGTCTCCGTTCAGGCAAAATGGGATCATTCACCCACAATCGGAAAAGGAGGGTTCGGTATGCCCTACGCCGCCAGGGATTACGGGAAGCTGATCGGCATGGAGGGATTCAGCGAGACGCTGCTGAAGAACCATTTCACCCTTTACCAGGGATACGTGACCAATACGAACAAGGTGTCGGACCTCCTCGGGACGATGCTCGCCGAAGGGAAGACGGCGGCTCCCGAGTACGCCGAATTGAAGCGCCGTTACGGGTGGGAATGGAACGGGATGCGGCTGCACGAGCTCTACTTCGGGAACCTGGGCGGCAAGGGCGCCCTCGACCCGGGGTCGAAGCTGGGGAAGGCGGTCGCGGCGGAGTTCGGAAGCGTCGAGAAATGGGAGGCGGACTTCCGCGCCGCGGGCGCGATGCGCGGGATCGGCTGGATCGTCCTGTTCCAGGACAAGGAGGGCGGCCGTCTCTTCAACCAGTGGGTCAACGAGCATGACGCGGGGCACCTGGCCGGGGCGGTCCCCGTCCTCGTCATGGACGTGTTCGAGCATGCCTTCATGATCGATTACGGGCTGAAGCGGGCCGACTACATCGCGGCGTTCTTCAAGAACGTCGACTGGAAGGCGGCCGAGGCGCGGCTCGGCTGAAATGAATGGCGGGGGGAACCCGGAACCCGGGTCCCCCCGTCTTCCCCCCATGGATTATTACGCCCAAGGGAGCCTGGTCGCGGCGGTGGTGGCGCTGGCCATCGCCGTGTACCTGCGCGCATTCTCGAAGGGGGACCGGGAGGCGAAGGCGTTCTCCGACCTCTCCCTCGTCATCTTCCTCTGGTGCTTTCCGGAATTCCTCTGGAAAATCCTTTCTTCCGACTTCTGGCACAAGGCAAGCCTCGCGGGGGTGATGTTCCTCCCGCCGTTCGCGCTGAGGTACTGCGGCGCCGCGGTCAGGACGCGGCCCCGCTGGTTCCCGGCGGCGTTCGTCGCGGGGGTCTGGGTCAGCACCGCGTTCGGGATGACGCTCTTCTACGACCCCTTCCTCCTTTCGCCGTGGTGGAACGTGGCGGCCCTCCTGTACTTCTACCCGTACCTGGGTGCGGCCCTGTACATCATCCGGCGGCACGGGTTCCTCGATACCCATACCGCCGTGGAACGGAAGAAATACCAGTTCCTGGTGATCGGGGGAGGGATCGCCAGCGCGGTGGCGCCGCTGAATTTCCTTCCCGGCACGGGCATCTACTTCCCGCCGCTGGCGGCGTTCGCGGTGCTCGTCTTCTTCTACTTCGTGGCGACGGGGATCCTCCATCTCCACTTCTTCGAACTGCCGGACATCGTCGGGCGCGGGATCCTTCTCGTCATCCAGGTCTTCGCCTTCGCCGTCGTCTTCGGCGTCCTCGAAGTGGTTTCCGGGAGGAAGTTCTGGTTCCCGCTCGCGGGCGTCTTCCTCATCTCCATCTTCCTGCTGACGTTCTACCCGGTCCTGATGCGCACGCTGGGCGGCATCTCCTCCGACCTCCTGGTGCGGCAGTCCCGGCAGGTGCAGTCGGTGCTTTCCGATTTCGCGCGGAAGCTCCCGGAGTCGCAGTCCCTTCCGGAGATCGCCCGGAACGTGGAGGAGGCCCTTTCCCTCGTCCCCTTCATCGCGCGCGCTTCGCTCTGGGTCGGACCCGAAGGGGGAACCGACGAAGGGATCGGCTCGCTGCCCGTGCGGGCGGAGGAATACCTCCGGGCGTTCTCGCGGTTCTCGAGACGGTACCCCGTCCTGCGCGTCATGGAGCACGGCGGGTCGAAGGCGGCCGACGTCTCGATCTGGGACGACACCTTCGACGCATCGATCCCCATCTTCCTGCGGGGAAACCTCGTCGCCGTCGTCCTGTTCCACTGGCGGGATAAAACGCCCTCGTTCCGCGAGATGGAGCTGCTCTTCCCGTTCCTCGACGGGATCGGCCTGGCCGTAGAGAACCTGAGGCAGCAGCAGCGGATCCAGCGCCGGGAGCACTTCGCAACGATCGGGGAACTGGCGGCGGGGCTCGCTCACGAGGTCCGCACCCCCGTGGGGGCGATCAAGGGGGCGGCGCAGTTCCTGCGGCGGGACGCGAGGGCCGGGGACCGCGAGTTCCTCGACATCATCGTCGAGGAGGCGGACCGCCTGAACGGAGTGGTCACGGAGTTCCTCGAATACGCCCGCCCGTCGGAGCGCAAGCCGCAGAAATTGTCGCTGCAGGAACCCGTGGAAAAGGCGGTGGCCCGCCTTCTCCGGGAGAAGTCGTCCGAGATGGGAAAGATGCGGAGGCACGTCCTGGTCGGCGAGCCGGCCCCCAGCGTCAACGCGGATCCATCGGAAATCGAGCGGGTGGTCTACAATCTCCTTACGAACGCCGTCGAGGCGATGCCCCACGGCGGGGACCTGACCGTCCGCGTGAACTCCGGCGGGGGAAGCGCCCGGATCGTCGTGGAGGACACGGGCCTGGGGATCTCCGATGCGGACCGCGGCCACCTGTTCCGTCCCTTCTTCACCACGCGGGAGCGCGGGGTGGGCATGGGGCTGGCGATCTGCCGGCGGATCGTCGAGGAGAACGGAGGGTCCATCTCGGTGGAAAGCAACCCGGGGAAGGGGAGCCGCTTCGTCGTGAAGCTCCCGGAGGCATAGGAGGCCCATGAAGGGCTCGATCCTGGTGGCGGAAGACGACCGGAACCTCCGGCGGGTCCTGCGGGCGATGCTGACGCGGGAAGGGTACGAGGTGTCGGAGGCGACGGACGGCGCGGCGGCGGTCTCGTTCCTCGCGGGACACGAAGTCGACGCGCTGGTCACGGACATCCGGATGCCGAGGATGGACGGGCTGGAGCTCTTCCGCCACTGCCGGGAACGCCACGTCGGCCTTCCCGTGATCCTGGTGACGGCGTACGGGCGGATCGAGGAAGCCGTCGAGGCCATGCGCGCGGGAGCCTTCGACTACATCCTGAAACCGTTCGACGAGGCGGAGCTCCTGCGCGTGGTGGCCAACGCCGTCGCCGTCTTCGGGCGTATTCGATCGCGAGGGGACGAGCGCGCCGGTGGAGGAGTGGTTCGGGATGGTCGGCCGGTCGCCCGCATGGGTCGAGGTGCGGAAGGTGATCGAAAAGGCCGCCACCTCCCCGTTCTCCGTGCTCATCACCGGGGAGACCGGCACCGGGAAGGAGCTGGTGGCCCGCGCGATCCACCGGATCAGCGCCCGCCGCGACGGCCCGTTCCTCAAGATCAACGGGGCGGCGATCCCCCCGACGCTGTGGGAAGCGGAGATGTTCGGTTACGAAAAAGGCGCGTTCACCGGCGCGGTCCAGTCGAAGCCGGGCCGGTTCGAGCTCGCGGACGGCGGCACCTTCTTCCTGGACGAGGTCGGGGAAGTGCCGCACGACGCGCAGGCGAAACTGCTGCGCGTCCTGGAGGACCGCGAGTTCGAGCGGGTGGGGGGCGTCAAGACCTTCTCCTCCGACGTGCGCCTCATCTGCGCCTCGAACCGCGACCTGAAGCGCGACGCCTCGCAGGGAAAATTCCGGGAGGACCTCTACTACCGCATCAACGGGATCCCGATCCACCTTCCCCCGCTGCGGGAGCGCCGGGAGGACCTCGTCCCGCTGTCCGAGTTCTTCCTCGCCCGGACGTGCCGGGAACTCGGCAAGGGGCGGAAGACGATCCCGCCCGGGATCCTGGAAGCGTTCGAGCGGTACCCGTGGCCCGGGAACATCCGGGAGCTGGAGAACGCCGTCGCGCGCGCCGTCGCCTTGTCGGAGGGGGACGAGATCACGTCCGCCGACCTGTGCTTCGGCCTGGCGGACCCGGACGGACAGCTCCCTCCCGGCACGCCGGAAGAGGAGCGGTTCCACGATTCCGTGCGGGAGCACAAGCGCGCGGTCCTGCGGAGGGCGATAGCGAAGGCCGGCGGAAACAAGACGCGGGCGGCGGAGATCCTCGGGTTGTCGCCCACCTACCTGTTCCGGCTGATCCGGGTGCTGGGCATCGAGGGGTAGGGAAGCCCGTCACAGAGTCGTCGCGGGAGGGATCGTCCTCCGTGCAGCGGGGAAAAATGGAGATCCCCCGGGGTAAGGCGGGAACCCCGGGGGATCTTCTTTGCCAGCCCGCAAATCTCATGGCGGGGGATGCGGGCACATGCCCTCCCGGGGAGGGGGGGCAGAACAACTATCCAATCACTGGATCTTGTCGGTACCTTTCCCGGAAAACTTTAGGGAATTTCGGGCGGCTTTGGCTGGTAGACTGGTTTCACCCAACCGCGCGGGGGCCGCTCTTGGACCTTCACCTCGTTCTCCGCGACCTGGCGGTCGTCCTGGCCGCCGCGATCACCGTGGCCCTCCTGTTCCGGAGGCTCAAGCTCTCCGTCGTGGCGGCGTTCCTCGTCGGCGGCGCCGCCATCGGCCCCACCGGGGCGGGGCTGGTGTCGGAGACGGGCATGGTGCGGGCCCTCGCCGAGATCGGGGTGGCCCTCCTCCTGTTCACCGTGGGGCTCGAAATCTCGTTCTCCAACCTCCGGAAGATGGGGCGCCGGATCCTCCTGGGCGGAGGGGGACAGCTCCTGGCGACGATTCTCGCCGTCCTGCTGGTCCTCCTGGCCTCCGGGTTCGCCGCCCCCGAGGCGGTCTTCATCGGCTTCGTCCTCTCCGTTTCGAGCACCGCGATCGTCATGAAGGCCTACTCGGAGCGGATGGAGACCGACAGCGCGCACGGGAAGATCTCCGTCGGCGTCCTGCTGTTCCAGGACATGGCCGTGATCCCGATGATGCTGCTCATCCCTTCGCTGCGGCACTGGGAGACGGCGCAGTTCTCCACCGTCGCGCTCACGCTGTTCAAGGCGGGGGCGGGCGTCGCGGGCGTCCTCCTGCTGGCGACGTTCGTCATCCCCCGCTTCCTCAAGGAGGTCATCCGGCTCAACAGCCGGGAGATCCTCGCAATGGCGGTCCTGTTCATCATCATCGGGACGGCCTACGTCGCCCAGATGTTCGGGTTGTCGCTGGCGATGGGGGCCTTCCTCGCGGGGCTGGTCGTCACCGAGTCGGACTACATCAACGAGATCGCCGCCCAGATCTTCCCGTTCCGGGACGTTTTCAACGGGGTCTTCTTCATCTCCGTCGGGATGCTCCTCGACCTGCCGTTCCTCGCGCGCCATTTCCCGGCGGTCCTCCTCCTTTCGGCGGCTGTGCTGGCGGGGAAAGCGATTTGCGCGGGCGCGGCGATCCGCGCGGTCCGGTACCCGTGGACGGCGACGGTGATCGCCGCGGTGGGGCTGGCGCAGGTCGGGGAGTTCTCGTTCCTCCTGCTGTTCCAGGGGTTCCGCGAGGGGCTGATGGACGGCCGGCTTTACCAGTACCTCCTGGCCGTCGCCATCCTCACGATGGTGGCCACGCCGTTCCTGATGAACGCGGCGCCCGCGATCGCGCGTTTCTGGGCGTGCCGCGTCGTGAAAGGTCTCCGCGGGGCGGAAGAGGAGGAGGGGCCCCTTCCCGCGCCTCCGCTGGAGAACCACGTCATCGTCGCCGGGTACGGGATGAACGGGAGGAACCTGGCGAAGGTCCTGCGGTCCACCCGCCTCCCCTACGTCGTGGTGGACCTGAACGACGTGCTGGTGCGGCAGTTCCGGGAGGAGGGGGAGACGATCTTCTACGGGGACGTGAACAACCCGGAGGTTCTCGACCGGATGGGGATCGCGCGGGCGAGGATCATGGTCTTCGCCATCTCGGATCCGATGGCGACCCGCCGCGCGGTGGCGACGGCGCGGCGCGCCAATCCCGGTCTGTTCATCCTCGTGCGGACGCGGTACGTGGCGGACGTGGACGACCTGATCGCCCTGGGGGCGAACGCGGTCATCCCGGAGGAGTTCGAGACTTCCGTGGAGATCTTCTCCCGCGTCCTGCAGGAATACCGCGTTCCGGACAACGTCGTCCGCCAGGAGGAGGCGCTGATCCGCAGCGGCACCTACCGGATCCTCCGCGAGCGTTCGGTTCCCCGCGGGGGGGACATGCTGGCGGAGTTCGAGGAGTTCCTGAAGCGGAAGGTGATCGAGGTCTTCTACGTGTCGCCGGAATCCGCATGGGCCGGCAGGACGGTGGGGGAGCTGCCCGCGGGCGGGGATCCCGGGATCACGCTCCTCGCCATCCTGCGGGGGGAGGAGGCCATCGTGCAGCCAAGCCCGATGCTGACGCTGGCCGCGGGAGACAAGCTCGTCCTCTTCGGCGCGCATGCGCCCCTGGCGCTGGCGCTGGGCGAGCTGTCGCGGGAGGGGCGCTGATCGCCTCCCTCCGACGCCGTCAGGGATTCCTCCGGCCTATGTCGCGGGTCGGCACGACGAGGGCGACGGTGCAACCCAGGCGCTCGAGGCACCCCTCGACGACGGGGCCGAAATAGACGCGTTCCGACAAGCTGCGGTTCTCCGCCCCGAGCATGACGAGGTCGTATCTCCCCGTCCAGCACTTCTTCCGTGATGGCGGTGATCAGCGAGGGGCCCTCCACGACCCGGCTCTCCGCCAGCCCCTTCCGCATCCCGTTCGGAAAGCGCCCCTGCAGGTTCTCCAGCATGGCCTGGTGGGCCCGCATCTCGGCCTGGTCGGAGCCCAGGCTCGGCAGCAGCGGGTTCTGCTCCAGCGACTGGACGAAGAAGAGCGTCGTGACCCTGGCGCCGACGCGCCGCGCGTAGTCGGCGGCGAACTCGAATGCCGCGTCCGCGTGGCGGCTTCCGTTGGTCGGCACCAGGATCCGCTTGAAGGGGGTGGACACGTCCCCGCCGACGGGGCCGCGGACGATCACGACCTGGCAGGGGGTCGCGCCCACGATGCCGGAGATCAGCGGGTTGTACACGGGATGCCGGTGCTGCGAGGCTCCGAGGAAGAGGAAGTCGTAGCCCATCCGCGCTTCTTCCAGGATCGTCTCCCGGACACTTTTTCCCGAAGACAGCTGGCGGGTGAGGAGGAGCCCCCGGGGGACTCGCGACGCCGCCTGGATTTCCGCGAAGTATCCGTCGACATCCATCTTCGGGGTCTTCCTCCAGATGGCGATCCGTTCCCACGGCGTGCGGCGCTCCGTGCTTACGTAGACCGCGGTCGCGCTGTTGCCTTCCTCGCCGCACAGGACGGCCGCGAAATGGCAGGAAAGCATGGCGTTCGGGCCGCCCGCGGCCGGGATCAGGATCTTCAGGGCCGACGAGGGCAGGAAGGTCGCCGGGGCCGGCTCCATGCGGAGGCGCTCCTCTTCGGAGAAGGGGATTTTGTCCTGGATGGCCTTCACCAGGATCGGCGCCAGGAAGGAGGTGACGACCGCCATCAGGACGAGGCACGAGAAGAGCTCGACGTTGAGGATGCCGAGATCGAGGCCGATCTTCGCCACGACCAGCCCGACGGCCCCGCGGGCGCTCATCAGGAAGCCCAGGGCCAGCGCCGACCAGGGGTGGAGCCGCCCGAGGATCCCGCCCAGGAAGCAGCCGACCACCTTCCCGGCGATCGCGATGACGATGACCGCGGCGGGAAGCCAGAAGCCCTGCAGCTGCGTGAAATCCACCCGGAGCCCGACCTCTCCGAAGAAGAGGGGGGCGAACAGCGACATGACGACGCTTTCCAGCTTGTGGAGACGCTCGGTGCGGAGGGTCGGGACCTGTCTCACCAGGACGCCCGCCACGAAGGCGCCGAACACCGCGTGGACGTGCATCGCCTCCGTGGCGGCTCCGCAAAGGAAGGTGACGCCCACGACGACCACCAGCTCCCCGCCGGATAGCCGCATGTGGTGGTCGGCCCGCGCGAGCCCCGACTTCAGGCCCGGGTAGATGAGGTACCGCGCCGCCAGCATGAAAGCGACGACCCAGCCCAGCGTGACCGCCAGGGTGGAGATGTCGAAGGTCCCGGTGGTCACCATGCCGGAGATCATCGCCAGGATGATCCAGCCGATCGTGTCGTCCACGACGGCCGCGCTGAGCGTCAGGACCCCGACGTCGCGCCGCACCAGGTTCAGGTCCATCAGGATCTTGGCGATCACCGGCATGGCCGAAAGGCCCATCGTCGTGGCGATGAAGTGCGTCAGGGGGAGGCGGCCCTTCAGCACGTAGGATTCCGGCAGCCACCACCCCAGCATCAGGCCGGAGGCGAAGGGGATGGCGATCCCGAAGATCGAGGCCAGCGCGGCGGTCCGCCCCATGTTCCGCATGGTCCGTACGTCGGTCTCCAGGCCGGTCAACAGCATCAGGAGCACCAGCCCCACGAATGCGACGGACTGGAGGTGCCCGGTCTGGCCGAAGATCTCCCGCTGCAGGTCGGGAAGGAGAAGTCCCAGGAACGACGGCCCCAGCAGGATCCCGGCCAGCAGCTCCCCCAGCACGGCGGGCTGGTTGAATCGCTGCATGAGCTCGCCCAGCGCGCGCGCCAGGACGAGGATGAGGGCGAACTGGATCAGGAAGGCGACTTCGGCGCTCAACGGTCTTCAGTCCTTGTTCACGAACAGGGTCCGGGTCGGGTAGGCGAACTCGATCCGCCGCTTCCCGAACTCCTCGTGGATCCGCAGGTTGGCCGCCTGCTGGATGTCCATATACTTCAGGTAGTCGTTCCCGTCGACGTAATAGACGATCTCGAAGTCGAGGCTGGAATCCCCGAAGGACAGGAAATGCGCCCGCTCCAGGGTCGCCCCCTCGATTCCCCGGAAGATGTCCGCGACGATCGCGGGGATCTCCCGAAGGTCGGAGGCGGGGGTCTGGTACGTCACTCCGAGCCGGAACGCCACCCGCCGCTTCGTCATCCGCTTGAAGTTGCGCACCCTCGAGTCGGTGAGGTCCTTGTTCGCCACGATGATCTGCTCTCCCCCGAGCCCGGCGATCCTCGTGGTCTTGATCCCGAAGCGTTCGATCGTTCCGCTGTGGTCGCCGACGACGATGTAATCGCCGATCTCGAAGGGGCGGTCGAACAGGATCGTGAAGTAGGCGAACAGGTCCCCGAGGATGGCCTGCGCCGCGAGGGCCACCGCGATCCCGCCGATGCCCAGGCCCGCGACGACGGTGGAGATCCGGAAGCCCAGGTTGTCGAGCATGAAGAGGAGGCCGATGATCCATACGAGGCTGACGGCGAGGTTGTTGACCCCTTTCAGCGCCCGGTCCCTCGAGGCGTTCTCCCCCTGCTTCCGGATGTATTCCAGGAAGGCGAACCGGATCAGCGCCACGGCGAACAGGATGCCGAAGACCGCCATCAGGACGATCCCGACAAGTCGAGGATCCGTTCGGCGCGCGGGCGTGAGAGAAGGATCCGCAAGGAGGCCTCCACGATCCCGAGGTAGGCCAGCGGGATCGCGTTCTTCCGGATCCGCTCCACGAGGAAGTCGTCGTAATGGGAATGCGTGGATTCCGCCCTGGCCCTGAGGCGGCGGATGACGACGTTCTTCACGACCACAACCGCCAGAATCCCGCCGGTGAGGATCGCCAGGCAGATCAGGTAATCCGAGATCCGGTTGTGATAGAACCCGCGATTCAGGATGTCAGCGAACATCGAAACCTCCGGTCCGGACCTTTGCGCATCAACCGATGGTACAACCGAAATGCCGGCCGGTCATCCGGGTCGTGTCGGGCCGCGTTTCCCTCCGCCTCTCCGGCGGAGCCGGCCGACCTCCCCCAGGATTCGGACCACCTCGGGCAGCGTCCTGATTTCCTCGAGGGGGAAGCGGGTTTTCCGCATCCAGTTCGGGCGTTCCTTCCAGGTGCCCGGCGTGTTCTGCGGCGCCGGCTCCAGCCAGAGGTCCTCCAGGCCGACGATCACCGTTTCGGCGGGACTTGCCGCCAGGCGGGCGAGGCAGGCCCGCAGCGCGCTTTCCGGTCCGGAATCCCCGCGCGTCCCCGAGGTCCTTCCGGCGATCCCCAGGTAAACCGAAAGCGCCCGGGCGATCTTCCCGCGCGCGGCCTTCTCCCGGGCCGCGCACGCGGGGTCCAGGAGTCCCAGCGACACCCGGTCGTCGATGTCCGATCCTCTTCCAGAAGGAGGCGAAGGTGGGCATGTCGTGCGTATTCACGCTGGCTACGCAGGCCCTCGGAATTCCTCCCAGGGCCCTGCGGGGATCCGGAGACAGCCCGAACTGCGCGACGAACATCCGGAGGATCCCGTGCCGTGCCATCGCGGGCCGCACGTACCGGGGAACCGTGCCGAGGTCCTCCCCCACGATCCGCGCCCGGTGCCGGACCGATTCCAGGCACGCGACGGCGTACAGCTCCTCCGCGGGATACCGCACGTAGGTTCCCTCCGCGGGCCCCGCGCCCTTCGGGATCCAGAAGAAGCGATGCAGCCCCATGACGTGGTCGATCCGCAAGGTGCCCGCGTATCGAAGCTGGTTGGCGAGGCATTCCCTGAAGTAGGCGTGTCCTTCCTCCCGCGATCGTTCCGGGTGCAGCGGCGGGAACCCCCAGTCCTGCCCCTTGGTGAAGAAGTCGTCGGGAGGCGCTCCGGCGGACGCCTCCAGCGCGAAGAGGTCGCGGCGCCGCCACACGTCGTAGCCGTCGTAGCTGGCCCCCAGGGGCAGATCGAGGTAAAGGAGCTTCCGGGGACCCGACGAGAGCTCCCGGAGCTGCAGGTGGAGCGCCCACTGGACGAACAGGTGGTAGCGTTTCGCCTGCCCGCCGAAATCGCCTTCCCGCAGGAGCCCGTCCCTTGCGGGGGCGGGCCATGTCGGCCACGGGGCCTTTCGGGCGTCCCAGGCCGCGCGGAAGGCGGCGTAATCCTCCATGGAAGGGTTCTCCGAAAGGAACCGGAGGAAAGGGCCCTTCGCGCCGGACCCGTCGCGGAAAAAGCGGCGGGCGAGCGCCTCGAGCGACGCGGCGTTTCGTTTCCATGCCGCGGCGGTGGTCGACGAGGGGGGACCGCCGCAGCCGCTCCGCCTCCGCCCGGCAGGCGGACGAGGAGAGGAGCTCCCGCGCCGCCTCGCATTCGGCGTACCCGGGCGCGCGTTCCACGTCGAGATAGAACTCGTTCCACGCGAGGCGGCTGCAGGGGGCGTAGGGGCTGGGCTCGAAGGGCTCGGGGGAGCAGGCCGAAAGCAGCGGGAGCGTCCCCACCGCGTTGCCGCCCATCCCTTCCACCCAGTCCATGAGGGCGCGCAGGTCCGTCAGGTCCCCGCCGTTCGGGCTCCTGCCGGAACGGAGGGCGTACAGGGGGAGGAAGATCCCCCATCCGCGGCGGCTTTCCTCCGGAGGGGACCATGCCCGGGAGGGGGCGGAGATGACCGTCGCCTCTCCGCAGATCCTCCCCCGCAGCTCCACCCGGAGCCGGTGGTATCCCGGCGGAAGTTTCCATGGCAGGGGGATCCGTTTCTCCACGCATTCCCCCGCGCTTCCGTTCCCGGAGCCAGAGGCGGGGAACCGGGAGAGGTCGCAGACGGTTTCCCTGGTTTCGCCGGTATCCAAGGAGAGGCGGAACCGGGCGCGGTCGTCGCCGGCACGTCGGGGAACCTTCAAGCGGAGCGTCGCGGGCCCGCCGTCCCAGGAGACGCAGACCGGAGGGCAGACGCGGTCCCAGGCGGATTCCTCCGCCCGCCGGAGCGCCCCGGGGGCGTCCCGGACCGTTTCCAGCGGTTCCCCGAGGCAGCGGAGCACCGCGAGGAGCGTCTCGGGGGGAGGCGCCTTTCTCCCGTGGAGGATATCGTAATACGACGTCTGCACGCCCCGCAGGAGCGCCAGCCGGCGCAGGCTCGCGATCTCCTTGCGGGAGGGCGCGGTCATTCCGCCGGCCCGCTTTCCGGGCCAGCCTTCGTTTTCCGGTGGAACGCCAGCTTGAGCAGCGGGGGGGTGATGAGGGTGGTCACGATGACCATGATGACGACCGCCGTGTAGGTCGTCGTGCCGATGATCCGCTCCCCGCCAAGCATCAGGGCCGCCCCGATGCTGGCGAAGATCAGCCCGACTTCCCCGCGGGGGATCATCCCGAATCCGACGGCCCACCGGTTGACCCCTTTCTCGAGGACCCCCAGGGAGCACAGCTGCTTGCCGGCGATCGCCGCGATCGTGAGCATGAGGGCGAGATAAAGCGCGTCCGCGGAGGCGAACGAAAGGAGATCGACCTTTGCGCCCATCTGGACGAAGAACACCGGGGCCAGGAATTCCACCAGCGGTTGAAGGGCCTCCTCCAGGTGGTGGATGCCACGCTCGCCGAACTTCTGGAAATGGACCGGCTCCAGGATGAGCCCCGCGGCGAACGCCCCGACGATGGGGGCCAGCCCCGCCGCCCCCGCAAGGTAGGAAAGCAGGAAGCAGAACGCCAGGGAGACGCCGAGGAGGACGCCTGCGCCTCTCATCCTCGCGGCGGAGGAGAACAGCCTGGGGGTGATCAGGGTGCCGAGGAAAATGGACCCCCCCAGGAACCCGCCGGCCTTCAGCGCGATCACGGCCAGCGGCCAGAGGCCGGGGGCGGACGCGCCTTCCCCCGCCGCGATGATCGCCCCGGAGATGGACGCGAGGATGATCAGCCCGAGGACGTCGTCGACGACGGCCGCCCCGAGGATGATCCGGGCTTCCATGCTCTGGGATTGCTTGATGTCCTGGAGGACGCGGGCGGTGATGCCGACGCTGGTCGCGGAGAGGGTGGCGCCCAGGAAGGCGTGTGCGTACCAGGAATATTCCGGGAGGAGCCATGCGCCGACGAGCCACCCGAGCCCGAACGGCGCAACGATTCCGAGCAGGGCGACGAGGAGCGAGGTCAGCCCCACGCGCAGGAGGTCCTGGAGGGTGGATTCCAGCCCCACCTGGAAGAGAAGCAGCAACACCCCGATGCGGGCCAGGAGGTCCACCCCCGGGCTGGTGGCGATTTCCGGGAACCCCGGCGCGCCGAGGAGATGGATGTTCCCGAGGAGAATCCCGGCCAGCAGTTCCCCGAGAACCGCGGGTTGCCCGAGGAGGACCGCGAAGTGGCCGAAGATCTTCGCGGAGACCAGGATGAGGACGAGGAAGAAGAGCAGCGGAAGGGACGGATCCTCCCCCGCGGCGAACGCCGTCGCCGGGAAGACGACGAGACAGGTGATGAAAAGGGCGGTCAGGCGTTTCATCGGGCCCTCGATTCCTCGCGAAGGGTTGTCCCCCGCCGAACGGATTTTCGGAAGGGGGGGTTTTCGACTTGTCGTGCGGCTTTCCTCGTGTATTTTAAAATATGTAACGTTCGATATCGCAAACAATCGAAGAAGGGGTGGCGATTGACCGGGGACGCGGGTCCTTCGCAGGGGAATCGCATGAAGGAGCGGCTCCGGGCCGCTGCGGACGCGGCGCGGCGGAGCATCTACCGCGCCCTCGAGCGGTTCCGCATCGGCGACCAGCTGTTCCATCTCCTGATGGCCACGGTCATCGGCGCGCTCTCCGGGCTCGGCGGCGTCGTGTTCATCAAGGCCATCCACTTCGTCGAGGGGATCTTTTTCGGAAAGGTCTTCCAGGGCATGGGAAGGCCCAATGAGCTCGTGTTCCTGATCCCGATGCTCGGGGGGCTCCTGATCGGGCCGCTGATCCGGCGGTTTCCGAAGGAGGCCAAGGGGGACGGCGTCCCGAGCGCGATGGAGTCCATCGCCCTCCACGGCGGGGTTCTGAGCCCCAGGACGGTCGGGATCCGCACCGTCACGGCCGCGGTCACGATCGGTTCCGGCGGCTCGGTGGGGCGCGAGGCGCCGATCGCCCAGATCGGGGCGGCCATCGGGTCGGCGGTCGGGCAGTTCCTGAAGGTCTCCGCGGGCCGCATGCGCAGCTTCGTCGCGTGCGGGGCGGCCGGCGGGATCGCGGCGGTCTTCAACGCCCCCATCGGCGGGGTGTTCTTCAGCCTGGAAGTGCTTCTCGGGGATTTCTCCGCCGCGACGTTCGCCCCCATCGTCGTCTCGTCGGTCGTCTCGACGTTCGTCATGAGGGAGATTCTGGGCAACGTCCTGGTCTTCGAGGTGCCCCGCTACATGCTGACCAGCGGCCGGGCGGTCCTCCTCAGCGTCCCCCTCGGGATCCTCTGCGGGCTCGCGGCGGTCCTGTTCATGCGCGCGCTGGAGTCCTCGGAAAAGCTGTTCTCCTCCCTGCGGTTTCCCCTTTGGGTCAAGCCGGCCCTGGGGGGCGCCCTTACGGGCTTCATCGCGGTCTATTTCCCCCAGGTCCTCGGGACGGATACGAACACCGTGGACGAGGCCGTGTGGGGATACATTCCCTGGTTCCTGCTCCTTCTGATCGCCTTCCTGAAGATCCTGGCGACTTCCCTTTCCCTCGGGTCCGGGGGGTCGGGGGGCGTCCTGGGTCCCTGCGTCTTCATCGGGGCGGTGATCGGGGCCCTCGTGGGGACCGTGACGAGCCCCCTGTTCCTGAATTCGTACGCCGCGCCCGGCGGCTGCGCCCTGATCGGGATGGCCGCCTTCCTCGCCCCCGTCATCGGCGGGCCGATGACGTCGATCCTGATCGTGTTCGAGATGGCCGGCGATTACAAGATCATCCTCCCGCTGCTCACGGCCGTCGTCATCTCGATGGGCGTCGCGCACCAGTTCTCGCGGCATTCCCTATACACCTACAAGCTCCACAAGATGGGGGTCGACCTGGTGGCGGGACGGGAGGAGAGCGTGCTCCGGCGCCTCCACGTGCGGGACGTGATGCGGAAGGAATTCGATTCCATCGATCCCGCGGCGCCCTTCTGCAAAGTCATCGGCGACTTCTTCGGCGGCAAGGCCGACCACCTGTACCTCGTGGGGCGGGACGGCGCCCTGAAGGGGGTGATCGCCTTGATGGATTTGAGGCCGTACCTGAAAGACCAGGGCGCGTGGCCCGGCCTCCGCGCGAGCGACGTGGCAACGTCCGACCCGGTGGCGGTCATGCCCAGCGAGTCGCTGCTCGACGCGTCTGAACAAGTTCGCCTACCGGAACGCCGCGCAGCTTCCCGTGGTTTCCGACCCCCATGACCGGAAGCTGATCGGCGTGATCCGCCGCGGCGACGTTTTGAACGCGTACCAGAAGAGCCTGTCCCCGTTCCAGGAGGTGAACCGGGATCTTTTCTGGTGACCTCCGGTATACTGATTGTGCTCCGGCGTGCCTGGGGAAATGGTCATCCGATCCGATTCGGGATGAGCACTATGGATATCACGTGCTCGGGAATCCGGGAAAGGAAGCGGCCATGCGTTTGTCCTTGAGGTTCATCATTCCCCTGTTGCTGGCCCTGGCGGTCATCGCGTATGCGACCGTGCCGCTGGTGGACAGGCTGACCTTGCGGTGGTTCGTCCGCGATCTGGACATGCGCTCGAACCTTCTCGCCTCTGCCATCCATGATTCGATCCGGGATCCGCTGAGCAGTGGCTCGAAGGCCGGCACGCTCAAGTTGTTCAACAAGATCATCAAGGACGAACGGCTCTACGCGCTCGGGTTTTGCGCTGCGCCGGACGCCGCGCCGATCGCCACCCATACGTTTCCCGAACAGATCCGCTGCGCGGATCTCGAAAGGTTCGCGACCTCTTCGCAAAAACTTCTTCGCAGCAGCCAGGGGCCGCTGCACGTATCCGTTGTCGGCATCGAGGAGGATGGAAGCGGGATCGGCAGCCTGGTGCTGGTTCACGACATGAGCTTCATCCAGCGCCGCAGCGAGGAAACGCAACGTTACGTGTTCTTCTTTTTCGTCGGCCTCGGCGCGATCGTCTCGCTGATCACGGTAGCCATCGCGCAGCTGAGCTGGCGTGGATGGGTGGAAGGCGTTCGCGCGCTCATGCGGGGCGAGGGGCTCTTGCGGCCGGCCGGGGCGAGTCCATCGGCCACGCCGCCGGAGTTGCGTCCCATCGCCACCGACCTGCGCGCGTTGATCCGGGACATGGAGTCCGAATATCGGGCCCGCGACGAGAGCCAGATCACCTGGTCGCCGGAGGCCTTGAGGACCATCCTGCACAACGATCTGCGGGGCGGCAACATCCTGGTCGTCTCCAATCGCGAGCCATATATCCACACCCGCAGCGGGGACCGCATCGAGGTGTCGAGGCCGGCGAGCGGGCTGGTCACCTCGCTGGAGCCGGTCGTGCGCGCCTGTTCGGGGACCTGGATCGCCCACGGCGGCGGCTCGGCCGATCGCGATGTCGTGGATGCCAACGACCGCGTTGCCGTTCCACCGGGGAAACCGGACTACAACATCCGACGCATCTGGCTGACGGAAGAGGAGGAGGCGGGGTAT
This sequence comes from uncultured bacterium, assembly GCA_963741515.1. GTDB lineage: Bacteria > Desulfobacterota > Deferrimicrobia > Deferrimicrobiales > Deferrimicrobiaceae > UBA2219. Next base: position 616,145 of record CAVUIA010000002.1, on the reverse strand, counting down.
TATTACGGATTTTCCAACGAAGGGCTGTGGCCCCTTTGCCACATCGCCCACGTCCGACCGACCTTTCGCGCCGGCGACTGGAAACAGTACGTCGAAGCGAACGCCAAATTCGCCCGTGCCGTCGTCGAAGAGGCCAGGATCCCCGATCCCATCGTCCTGGTGCAGGACTACCACTTCGCCCTGCTGCCGCGGTTGATCCGCGAAAAGATGCCCGATGCGACCATCATCACTTTCTGGCACATCCCCTGGCCGAATCCGGAGGCTTTCGCGATCTGCCCGTGGCGTGCGGAGTTGCTCGACGGACTTCTGGGCAGCAGCATCCTCGGGTTCCACACCCAGTTCCATTGCAACAATTTCCTGGATACGGTGGACCGGACCCTGGAAGCGCGTGTGGACCGGGAGACGTTCGAGGTTACCTTCGGCGGCAAGATAACGGCCGTCAAACGGTATCCGATCTCGATCGAGTGGCCGCCGGACGCATCCCTGACGCGAAAGCCGGTCGAGGAATGCCGCGACGACGTGCGCCGCCGGAACAGGCTGCCCCCGAATCATTTCATCGGCATCGGCGTGGATCGCCTCGACTATACCAAGGGGATCATCGAACGATTCCTCGCGGTCGAGCGCCTGCTGGAGATGGAGCCGGGCTGGATCGGGAAGTTCAGTTTCCTCCAGATCGCGGCGCCCAGCCGTTCCAAGATCCTGGAATACCAGGAGTTCGAGGCGCGCGTACGGGCGCTGGCGGAAAAGATCAACCGCCGGTTTGCCGATGGCGGCGTCCCCCCCATATTGCTGAAAATCGAACACCATGAACCGCCCGACGTTTACGAACATTTCAGGGCGGCGGATTTGTGTTTCGTGAGCAGCCTGCACGACGGCATGAACCTGGTGGCGAAGGAGTTCCTGGCTTCCCGCGACGACGAGAGGGGCGTTTTGATCCTCAGCCAGTTCACGGGCGCCTCCCGCGAGTTGCCCGAGGCGTTGATCGTCAATCCCTACGACATCGACCAATGCGCGGCGGCGCTGCACCTGGCGCTCACCATGCCGGAGGCGGAGCAACGCGACCGCATGCGCATCATGCGAGGCCTGATCGCCGAATTCAACGTTTATCGCTGGGCCGGTCGAATGTTGCTGGACGCCGCCGGAATGCGCCGGCGCGGCAAGCTGCGGGAGGGCGCCGCGTGAACCACCTCCTGGGGAACCGGCGCTTCTGGGTCTTCGACTTCGACGGAACCCTTTCCGCCATTGTCCCCGACCGGGATGCGGCAGAGCTCCACCCCGCGTGCAGTGCGCTCCTCGATACGCTGTCGCGGGAAGACGGGAATTTCGTGGCAATTCTTTCCAGCCGGGAGATCGAGGACCTGGCGGACCGGGTCCCCCTGCCCGGAGTGATCCTTGGCGGGGCCAGCGGGCTGGCCTGGCGTTTTCCCGGGGGGGTCCGGCTTTCGCCCGGCGATCCGGTGGAAAAACGGCGGAATAAGGTCCGTAAGGCCCTCGCGCCGATCCTGAACCGGCTTTCCACTTATCCCGGGGTGGAGGTGGAGGACAAGGGGTGGTCGGTGGCCGTCCATTACCGGCAGGTGCTTCCGGACGCCACCCCCATGCTGGAGCCGCTGCTCGCGGAACTCGGGGAAACCCCCGGAATCCGGATGTACCGGGGCACGTACGCGGTCGAGGTGCAGCTATTCCCCAACGTGAGCAAGTCTTTCGGAGTCAGGCGGCTCTGCCGGCTCCTGAAATTCGATCCGTCGAGGGATCGCATCCTGTACGCGGGCGACGACGAGAACGATGCCGTCGCAATGAGGTGGGTGCTGAAAAAAGAGGGAATCGCCTTGTCTGTCGGGCGCCGCGTGCGTGTTCGCGGAGTGCGGCCCGTGGACGATCCGGCGGCCCTTGCGCGGGCCGTACGCGATCTTGCGGAGGGGACATGACGCCTTTCGAAGTGATGGACTGCGCGCTTCTCACCCGGATGAGCGGGATCCCTCCCGCGATCAACCTGCGGGAGCTGAGGGACAGGGTCAGCGTCTGCAGCGAGGACGTCCTGTACCACCACTATTGCGAGATGACGCTGCGTCCGACGTTCGACGACCCCGACTATCGGAACGATTTCGCCGTCTGGGCGAGGCTGTACCTGGGGGACCGGGTGCTCGCGGAGCGGCTCGGCATCCTGGATCCGTACTCCTTCGTCTCCCTCGAGGAACTACGCGCGGCGACGCTCGAGGTGATCGACGAGCGGCTCGGCGAATCGACCATGGTCCCGTGGGCCCGACCCGGGGACGAGTTCTTCTTCATCGAATCGACCATGGTCGTGTTCCAGACGGGGGACCGCATCACCAGCCCCTCGCGCCTTCCCGCCTCCGTCCGGAAGATGACCAACAGCAGCGTCTATTACCATTTCCTGGAGGCCCGCCGCCGGCCACCGACGGGGAAGGACGATTTCTCGGCATGGCTCCTGGAATGCGGCGAGGAAAACCGGCCGTACGTCGATGCCTTGTCGAAGATCGACTTCTATTTCAACAGCCTCGGCTATCTGCGCCGCGAGATCGCCCGCGTATTGGTGGGCGTGAAGGAGGAGGAATGAGCAAACTTCTTTCTTCCTACGAAGGGGTCGTCGGATCGGCCGTCCTGCGCCAGCTGCGCCAGTTGGGGGAGAAGCTCGCAGGCACCCGGATCGTCCACGTGAACTCCACCCGCGAAGGGGGCGGGGTCGCGGAAATCCTCGAATGGATGGTTCCGCTCATGAACGACGTGGGGCTGCAGGCGTCCTGGGAGGTGATCCACGGGGATCCCCGGTTCTTCGAGATCACGAAGTCCATCCATAACGGGCTCCAGGGGTTCCACGTTCCCCTTTCCGGGAAGGACTGGAAGATCTTCGAGGACGCGAACGAGAGGAACATCGACCGGCTGCGCCCGGTCCTCGAGGAGGCCGACGTCGTCGTCATCCATGATCCCCAGCCGGCCCACCTGCTCAATCTATGCTCGGGACGCAGGGGGAAGTGGATCTGGCGCGCCCACATCGACATCAGCCGCCCGTTCCGCCCGGTCTGGAAGGCGCTGCGGCCGTACGTGGAGAAATTCAACGCCAGCATCTTCTCGATGGCCGAATTCGCCCAGCTCCTGCCACACCCGCAGTTCCTGATTCCCCCGAGCATCGATCCGCTCAGCGAAAAGAACCGGGACCTCGAGCCGTCCGAGATCGAGGCGGTGCGGGCCGAGTACGGGCTGGATCCCTCGCGCCCGCTGCTCGTGCAGGTTTCCCGCTTCGACCGGTTCAAGGACCCTGTGGGCGTGATCGCGGCGTACCGGATGGTCCGGAAGGTCGCCCCCGTCCAGCTGGTGCTGGCGGGAGGCGGGGCCACGGACGACCCGGAAGGAAAGGCGGTCCTGGACGACGTGATGGAAGCGGCGGGGAACGATTCCGACATCCACGTCCTCCTTCTCCCGCCGGACGCGCATCGCACCATCAACGCGCTGCAGCGGCTCGCGGACGTCGTCATCCAGAAGTCCACGAAGGAGGGGTTCGGGTTGACCGTGACCGAGGGGATGTGGAAGGGGAAACCGGTCGTGGGCGGGGACGTGGGAGGGATCCGCCTCCAGGTGGTGAACCACCACACGGGGTTTCTGGTGAACACTCCGGAGGGGGCGGCGCACCGGATCCGGTATTTCCTGCACAACCGGGCCCGGCTCGAGGAGATGGGATCGAGCGCGCGCGAGCTGGTCCGTGAAAACTTTTTGCTGACCCGGCATCTAAGGGATTATCTGACGCTGATGCTGATCATGGCGGGAGACAAGAGGGAACGGCTGGTCCATGTCTGATAGGCGGAATTCGCGGGAGAAAGGAGAAGGACCATGCAGGAACGAAAAGGGCTGGTGACGTTCAAGGGGAATCCCATGACCCTGCTGGGGCCCGGGATCAAGGCGGGGGACAAGGCGCCGGATTTCCACGTGGTGGACACGGGGCTGGCTCCGGTCGCGCTTTCCGATTTCCGGGGGAAGGTGAAAATCATCAGCGCGGTTCCGTCCCTCGACACGCCGACGTGCGACACCGAGACGCGCCGGTTCAACCAGGAGGCGGCAGCGCTCCCGGGTAACATCGTCGTCCTCACGATCAGCCTCGATCTTCCCTTCGCCCAGAAGCGGTGGTGCGCCGCGGCCGGGATCGACAAGGTCCGGGTCCTTTCCGACTACCAGGACCGCTCCTTCGCCGGGGCCTACGGGGTGCTCATCAAGGAGCTGAAGCTGCTGTCCCGGTCGATCTTCGTCGTGGACGCAAGCGATACGGTCCGGTACGTCCAGCACGTGAAGGAGATCTCCGGGGAACCCGATTACGCCGCGGTGTTGGAGGCGGCGAAGGCCATGTAGATGCGGCCGCGGGTGAGGATGCCGCGGGGCCGCCGGCACAAAGGAAATAAAAAAAGGCGCGGGGGAATCCCCGCGCCTTTTCCCTTTCGATTCGAGCCGGTCTAGCCGAGAGCCGCCTTCAGGTCCCCGTCGGGGGTTCCGATGGGGGCGAGGTTGTAATTCTCGACCAGGAAGTTGAGCACGTTGGGCGTGATGAACGCCGGCAGGCTCGGCCCGATCTTGATGTTCTTTATCCCCAGGTGGAGCAGGGTCAGCAGGACGGCGACCGCCTTCTGCTCGTACCAGGAAAGGATGATGGAAAGCGGCAGGTCGTTGACGCCGCACTTGAAGGCGCCGGCCAGCGCCAGGGCGATCTGGACCGCCGAATAGGTGTCGTTGCACTGCCCGACGTCGAGCAGGCGCGGGATGCCGCCGATGTCGCCGAGCTCGAGCTTGTTGAACCGGTATTTCCCGCACGCCAGCGTCAGGATCACCGTGTCCTTGGGGCTTTTCTCGACCAGCTCGGTGTAGTAGTTGCGGCCCGGCTTCGCGCCGTCGCAGCCGCCGACGACGAAGAAGCGCTTGATCAATCCCTTCTTCACCGCGTCGATGACCTTGTCGGCCACGCCGAGGACCGCGTTGTGGCCGAACCCGACGAGGATCTGCTTCCCGGGGTTCTCGTCGAAGCCCTTGCACTCCTGGGCCTTCTTGACGACCGCCGAGAAATCGTACCCCTCGACGTGCTTCACGCCGGGCCACCGGACCAGGCCCCAGGTGAACATCCGGTCCTTGTAGCTGTCGGCCGGCCTCTGGATGCAGTTCGTATTGAAAATGATGGCGCCGGGGAATTCGGGGAATTCCTTCTGCTGTTCCTGCCACGCGCCGCCGAAGTTGCCGGCCAGGTGCGCGTATTTCTTCAGCCCGGGATATCCGTGGGCGGGCAGCATCTCGCCGTGGGTGTAGACGTTGACGCCGGTGCCCTCGGTCTGCTTGAGGATCTCCTCGAGGAAGCGCAGGTCGTGGCCGGAGACCAGGATCGCCTTGCCGGCCTTGGTGCCGAGCTGGACCGGGGTCGGGACCGGGGCGCCGAACCGCTCGATGTGGGCCTGGTTCAGCAGCTCCATGGTCAGGTAGTTGATGCGGCCGACCTCCAGGGCGATCGCGACGTTATCGCCCAGGTCGAGCTTGTCGTTGACCAGGTTCGCCAGCGCCTGGTGGGTGAAGGCGTAGATCTCTTCCGATTCCTTGCCGAGCACGCGCGCGTGATGCGCGTAGGCGGCATACCCCTTGACGCCGTAAAGGATGATCTGGCGTAGCGAGAGGATGTCGGGGCTGACCCTTCCTTCCTTTACGCCATGCTCCTCGCCCAGCTTGATCTGCTCCGCCCGGTCTTCCGGCAGCACCCAGAGCTTCGCACCCGCGGGCACGAACCCGCTGAAGGCGCGCCCGTTATGTTTCTCGAAGAGCTCCCTGGCCTTCTTGTGCAGGCGGTTCGCCTCGGCGACGAGTGCCGCGATGGCGTCGGGGTCGAAGTCGACGTTGGTCACGGTGGCGAACAGGGCGTCGATCACGAAACGGTCGATCTCCTCGTCCTTGCCGCCCACCGCGCGGCTCAAGTCGGCCCAGTAGCCGATCCCCTTCACGGCGTGAACCAACAGGTCCTGGAGCGTCGCTACGTCGGGTTGCTTGCCGCACACGCCCGCTACAGTGCAACCGGTTCCTTTTGCGGTCTGCTCGCATTGGTAACAGAACATCGACATGGTCTAACCTCCTTTTTTCGGTAAGGGCTGATACCGTTCCCGTTGAAATTAATTTAACCGGTCGGCAGGTTGCCACGCTTTGACGTATGTCAATTATTCTCGCATCCGGGGATGAAAGTCGCAAGGATCGGGGAAAAGGCGAAAAAAAGCGGAACCAGAAAGGCGCGGGGGGATCCCGCGCCTTTCTGGTTCCGGCGGAGCCGCGTTACCGGGCGCCGAGGCCCGATACGGGGTTGTCGTTACTTCGCGAGGCTCTTGAGGACCGCGTCGTACTCATCCTTGTCCATCTTGTCGTTGACCAGGCTTGCCAGCGCCTGATCCAGAAGGGCGCAGACCGCGTCCGTTCCCGTGCCCTTGGCGGAGGCGGCGATCTTCTTGGCGCTTTTAAGGACTTCCTGACGCGCCGCGGCGATTTCCGGCCGGACCCTGGGATCCTTGCCACCGAACTGCTCGCCCAGCGCGACCTGGCCGGCGCGGTCTTCCGGAATATCGAAGATCTTCGCGGGGGCGGGAACGAATCCGCTGAACTCGCGCCCGTTCTTCTTCGCGAAGAGCTCCTTCCCCTTCTTCTTCATCTCCGCGGCCTTGGTGATGAGCGCTGCCAGTTCGTCGGGACCGGCGTTGTCGGCGGTGAGGGCCTTGATCAGGAAACCGTCGATCTCCTCGTCCTTGCCGCCCACGGCGCGGCTCATGTCCGCCCAGTAGCCAACTCCTTTCACGGCGTACGCCAGCAAGTCTTGCAGTGCGGTCTGTTCTGACATGGTCTTGCCTCCTTAGTTTGGGTAAGGGCTTTTTCCAGTCCGATTGCGGTCAATTTGAGCCGGGCAGGGATCCGACGAAGGTCAGGTTTTACTGCCTGCGGCGAAAAATCGCAAGAATCGGGTTGTATGCCCTTCCTTCTGGTGTCATCGTGTGATCAGCAGGAAGCATGGCAGGAAAGCGAGGACCGAGCATGCAGTCAGCTGATGACGCACGTACAACGAGGGGAATATTATACCTGGCGAAAAATTTTCGCAACCCCCCGGTTCTATCGTCGGCCGCACGGGCGGCAGGCATGAGTGAGGCTGCATTCGGGCGCCTCCTCACGAGGTGGGCCGGGATCGGGCCGAAGCGGTTATTGCAGTTCCTGTCCGCGGAGAATACAAAGAAAACACTAGAAGAATCAGTTCTTTGTCTTGAGGCCTCCCGCAAGGCCGGCCTGTCGGGCCCCGGACGCCTTCACGACCTCATCGTCGGCATCCACGCCGTCACGAAGAGGGAACTCCGGGAACTTGAAGGACGGGGGGCGGATTTTACGATCCGTTACGGCGTGCATCGGGGGCCGTTCGGCCCCTTTTTCCTGGCGATGATGGATAAGGGGGTATGCGCGTTGTCGTTCCTCTCCGGGCGGGCCGCGGGGAAGGAGATCGCGGAACTTCGTAAGACGTGGAACGGTGCGAGGATTGTCAAGGATCAGGGGATCACGAAAGCGGTGGCGGAACGGATCTTCCGCCGGCCGGGCAAGGCCCCCGGCGTTTCGTTGAGCGTGATCGTCAAAGGGACCGATTTTCAGGTCAAGGTATGGGAAGCGCTTCTCCGCATTCCCCCGGGGTTCTTCGTTTCCTACGAGGACGTCGCATCGTGGGTCGGGGCTCCCCGCGCGGTCCGCGCGGTCGGGAGCGCCGTGGCGCGAAACCCCGTTGCATATATCCTCCCATGCCATCGGGTCATCCGGAAGACGGGGGCGTTCGGGAAGTACGGGGGGGGCGAGGCCCGGAAAATCCGGATGCTCGCCCGGGAGGCGGCGCACCGGGAAAAAGTTCCGGCCGCCGGAACGGCCTGATTCCATCATGTGTTACGATTCCATCCAGGAGGTTCATCGGATGAAACGACGCACCGCCATCATGGTCATCCTGCTCTTGATCTCCGGCGCTTCCCTTATGGTACGGACGGCTTCGGCCCAGGACCCCGGCTATTACCCGGTCGACCTGGCGGCCGGTGAATCGTTCGATGTGTGCAAGTCCGGCGCGATCGTATGCCCGGCGAGATCCGCACTCTGCGACGACCCGAAAGTCGCCGTGCCCGTCGATCTTCCCGGCGGAATGGGATTCAAGGGAGTATCGCCCGGGAAAACGCTCTGCTCCGCGGGCTCCGCCGCCGGTCCGCGCCGGGTCTTCAGCATCACGGTGCGCTGAACCGGATGCCCGTCGATCCAAAGGGACAGGCGCGGCGGAACGCGATCTGGCTCAAGCTTCTGCTGTTGCTGCTCTTCGTGGGCGGGTTGGCGGCGCTGCTCTACTGGACGGGGTGGATCGGGTTTTTCTTCGACCGGGCGCGGCTGACCCGTTTCCTCGAATCCCTCGGGATGTGGAGCTTTGCGGGATTCATCTTCCTGCAGGTCGTCCAGGTGATCGCGGCGCCGATCCCGGGGGAGGTTTCCGGGTTCCTCGGCGGATACCTTTACGGGCCGTTTCTCGGCATCCTGTTGAATACGATCGGTTTGACGCTCGGGTCCGTCATCGCCTTCCAGCTGTCGAGGACGTTCGGCAGGCCGGCGGTCAACCGGCTGGTCGACCCGAAAACCATGGAGCGGTTCGACTTCCTCCTCCACCACAAGGGGGCGTTCCTGGTGTTCCTGCTGTTCCTTCTCCCGGGATTCCCCAAGGATTACCTCTGTTATATCCTCGGCCTGGGACACCTCTCCCTGTTCATGTTCGTGGTGATCGGGGCGACCGGACGCCTTCTGGGGACGATCATGCTCACCTTCGGAGGGTCCTTCCTGAGACAGCAGAAATACATGGAGCTGTCTCTGCTGGCCGGCGCGGCGGTCGTCATCGTTTTCCTGGCCCTGGTCTACAAGGACACTTTGGAGCGGTGGTTCAAGGCTTTTCACGAAAAACACCACCGGAGATGATTTCCGTCCGGGTTCCGGCGGAGGATCCGTGATACGGTGTACGCATGGCCAAGGATGATCTCGCAAACCTGGAAGGGACCGTGGTGGAGGCTCGCGGAGGGGGGACGTTCGTCGTTCGGCTGGAAAACGGCCAGACCCTCTCGGCCAAGCTCGGCGGCGGCATGAGGCGGTTCCATATCCGGGTCATCGTGGGAGACCGGGTCACGGTGGGGGTTTCCCCGTACGACCCGTCGCACGGGTTGATCCTCTACCGTACCAAGAACTGATCTCCTTAAATAAAACAAGCCGGTTGCCATCCGCCCGATTTTATGCGAAGAATAGTCGCTGCCGGGGGAAACCATGGGCCGGGCTGCGACTTGTAGCAAATCGGTGAGATTCGTCGTCCTCGCGGTGGCGTGCATGATGGTCATGTCCATCACCGGGTCGGGCGGATACGTATTTCTCCAGGACGGGTCCGGTCAGGTCCTGCGCGTCGAACCGCCGTTCCAGGGCGCCCATCACGAGGAAACGGGCGAGGACGGAACGGATACCCATGGGGCCGGTTCCCTGGTGCTCGGCATGGAAGCCCTCGGCGAATCGTTCGCCCCGGAATTCCTGCCCCCTTCGGACGGGGGAAGGATCTCCCCCCTGTCCATGCTCGTCAGCAGTTCCGCGCACCTTCCGAGGATCTACCACCCGCCGATCTCCTGATTTCCGAAACGTTTCACCGACCGGGGAACCGAAACGTTTCCCGGCCCTCACGCAGGCATTCGCCAAGGCAACGGGCCGCCTCGTTTTCTTGATGGGGGCGCCCGAGAGGAAAGGGGAAACCGTGGTGGAGAAAGCAGGATGAAAACCTACACGTATACGGTGCTGTTGGCCCCGAAAGAGGATGGCGGATACCGGGTGAAGTGCCCCGCGCTGCCCGGTGTCCGCGCGTACGGCGATACGCGGAAGGAGGCGATCCAGAACATCCGGATCTCCATCAGCCATAAACTGGACACGCTGATCGCGAGCGGCAGGCGGATCCCGAAGGACGGCGAACCGGCAGGCCAGGCCGCCCGGTAACGAAGGGAATCGGGTCGTGCGGAGTGCCTGCCGCGGCGGACGGACCGCCGGGCAGGCACTCCGATCGTTTCGGACGTCAGCAGCTTTTCCGGATTCTCTCGACCGCCTCGGCGATGTTGTCGCGGCTGCCGAAGGCGGAGAGGCGGAAGAACCCCTCCCCGGAAGGACCGAATCCGCTTCCGGGGGTGCCCACCACGTGGCACTCCGTGAGGAGTTTGTCGAAGAAATCCCACGATGAGAGCCCCCCGGGGGTCTTCAGCCAGATGTAGGGGGCGTTGACGCCTCCGTACACCGTGAAGCCCGCCCCCTTCAATCCCTCCAGGATGACCTTGGCGTTCCCCATGTAATAGTCGATGGTCTCCATGGTCTGCCGCCATCCCTCGTCGGAGTAGACCGCCGCCGCCGCCTTCTGGACGGGATAGGACACGCCGTTGAACTTCGTGGTCTGCCGCCGGTTCCAGAGCTTGTTCAGCGGCACCGCCTCCCCGGAGGGCGTCTTCGCCGCGACCCCTTCCGGCACCACGGTGAAGGCGCACCGGACGCCGGTGAAGCCGGCAGTCTTGGAAAAGCTGCGGAACTCGACGGCGCACCGTTGCGCCCCCTCGATCTCGTAGATGGAGTGCGGGTACCCGGGTTCCGTGATGAACGCCTCGTAGGCGGCGTCGAAAAAGATCACGGAGTCCGTTCGCCAGCGCGTAGTCGACCCACCCCTTGAGCTGGCTCCTGTCCGCGACCATCCCGGTGGGATTGTTCGGGGAGCAGAGGTAGATGATGTCCACCTTCTCCCCGGGGAGCTCGGGGAAGAACCCGTTCCCTTCCGTGCAGGGCAGGTAGACGATTCCCTGGTAATGCCCCCGTTCGTCCGGGGGGCCGGACCGGCCGATCATCACGTTCGTGTCGTTGTAGACGGGGTACACCGGGTCCCCGATGGCCACCCGGTTGTCGAGCGCGAAGATGTCGAGGATGTTCGCCGTGTCGCACTTGGAGCCGTCGGAAATGAAGATCTCGGTGGGCTTGAGGCGGACCCCCAGCGGCGCGTACGCCTTTTCGATGAGCGTGTCGATCAGGAAACCGTAGCCCTGTTCGGGGCCGTATCCCATGAAGGTCTTCTCATCGCCGAGCTCGGAAACGGCGTCGTGGAACGCCCTGAGGACGGCGGCCGGCAGGGGGCGTGTGACATCCCCGATCCCCAGGCGGATGATCCTGGCGGACGGGTTCGCCTCGGCGAACGCCCGCACCCGGCGGCCGATTTCGGGGAACAGGTAGCCGGCCTTCAGCTTGAGGTAATGCTCGTTGACGCGTGCCATGGGCACGGATCCTCCGGAAAGGGATGAAAGGCGTTTCTGGAATGTACCACGATTCGTTACCGGGCGATCCGCCCGGCGCGCAGCAGCGCCACGATCGTCTTGCCGTCCTTGATCTCGTCGTCGCTCCCGGCCAGACGGAGCGCCTCCTCAAGGGGAATCCGCACCGTCTCGATATCCTCGTAGTGTTCCGGTTCGGCGACCCCCTGGGAAAGGTCCGTCCCGAGGAACAGGTGGAGCACCTCGTCGAAGACGCCGGGGGACGGATAGAAGAAGCCCATGGGCACGATCGACCCCGCGGAAAGGCCGGTCTCCTCGGTCAGCTCCCGGCGGCCGCAGTCGGCCGGGTCTTCTCCCGGGTTCAGCCGGCCCGCGGGAATCTCGAGCAGCTTCCGTCCCACGGCGGGGCGCAGCTGCCGGATCAGGGTGACCGTGCCGTCGTCGTGCAGCGGCAGGACGCCCACTCCGCCGGGGTGCCGCACGACCTGGTAGACGTGCCACCCCTTCCCGCCGATCCGGACCTCCATCTGCTCGATGTCGACCACCAGCCCCTTGAAGAGCGTCGAACGGTTCCGCGTGTCCATCGGGCCGGTCACACGGCGTACCGCAGGACGGCGGCGAAATGGCAGGCGGTGCCCGCGATCACGAACAGGTGCCAGATGAAGTGGGCGTACGGGAGCCGCTTCGCCGCGTAGAACGCCGTGCCCGCCGTGTACGCGATGCCGCCCGCCGCCAGCAGGGCGAGGCCGCCCGCGGGCATGCGGAGCCACAACGGCTTCACCGCGGCGACCGCGAGCCAGCCCATGCACAGGTACAGGGCCATCGACAGTTTCGGGTAACGGACCCCCCCGGCCGCGGTCAGGACGATGCCGCCGAGGGCCAGCCCCCACACCAGCGCCAGCAGCGTCCAGCCCCATGCGCCCCGCAGCACCCCGAGGGTGATCGGGGTGTAGGTGCCGGCGATGAGGAGGAAGATCGCCGCGTGGTCGAGCACCCGGAACACGGACTTGACCCGGGGGCCGGACAGCGCGTGGTAGAGGGTGGAGGAGAGGTACAGCAGGATCATCGAGCCCGCGAAGACGGCGGCTCCCGCGACGGACGCCGCGTCCCCGCGAAGGGCCGCGTAGTGGACGAGGAACGGGGCGGCGGCCACCGACGCGAGCAGACCGGCGCCGTGGCTCACGCTGTTGGCGATCTCTTCCCCCCCGGATTGAGGGCGTTTCGTCGGTGCGTCGGGCATGGATTAGGTTTTATTCGAACCGCCCCGGATGTCAAGGGGGGCCGCCGGGCCGGGGGAGTCGCCGGGCCGGTATGCGAGGAAACGGCGGAAGCCGTCGGCGGCGGGGCTCAAGGGGGCGTTGCGCGCATACAGCATGTAGATCGGGCGATGGAGGTTGAGATCGGCCACGCGGACGGCGCAGATGTGGCCGAGCATGACCTCCAGGATCACCGCCCTCGAGGAGACGACGGAGATGCCCAGGTTCGCCGCCACCGCCTTCTTGATGGCCTCGGTGCTTCCCAGTTCCATCGTGTGCCGGAGGGATACGCCGGCCTTCCGCAGCTCCTCTTCCATGATCTCCCGGGTGCCGGACCCTTTCTCGCGAAGGAGGAACACGTCTTCGGCGAGCAGCTTCGCCGTGACGTTGTCCCTTTCGGCCAGCCAATGATGGGGGGAGACGATCAGCACCAGGTCGTCTTCCATGTACGTCTCCATGGCGAGCTCCGATTCGGGCACGGGCGGGCCGATGAAGCCGATGTCCGCGGTGCCGTCCTGGACGCCGCGAAGGACCCTTTCCTTGTTCGAGATGTCCAGGGAGATCTCGATCCCCGGGTAGAGGTCCTTGAACTCGCCCAGCACGTCCGGGATCATGTAGATCCCGATCGTGCTCGCCGCGCTGATCCGGAGATGCCCCCGGACAAGCCCCTTCAGGCCGTCGATCTCCTCCCGCGCCTCCGTCAGGAGCTGCAGGATCCGGTTGGCGTACTGCTGCAGGATCCGGCCGGCCTCGGTCAGCGTGAGGGACCGCCCCTTCCGGATGAACAGCGGCGTGCCGAGGGTTTCTTCCAGAGCCAGGATTTGTCTGGAGATCGCGGGCTGGGTAAGATGGATATCGTTCACCGAGCGCGAGATCCCCTGGTTCCTGGCGACCGCGAGGAAGGTGCGGAGGCTATGGACACTGACATCCAACCGTCGGCTCCTCCTGTTAACTATTACCAAAACGCATACATATAATACAAAATATGCATTTATATTATAAGTTGTTTTTCCGTATAAATATAGAAGGACAGGGAGACCGCATGAAAACCGGCAGACTGGAAGCCAGAGACATCATGACCCGCACGGTCCACACGGCGCGCCCGGCCGACCCGCTCCGGAAAGTGATCGACACGATCTGCCGGCACAAGGTCAGCGGGGTCCCCGTGGTGGACGGGAAAGGGCAGCTGGTCGGCCTCGTCTCGGAGCGCGACATCCTTTACGCCATGCATCCCGGAACGAAGGGGCTGAGGAACATCGACGATCTGCAGGCGCGGGACGTCATGGTGGTCAAGGTCATCACCGGGACTCCGGACACCGACGCGCTTCGCCTGGCGTCCGTCATGGCGTTGCGGAAGATCCGCAGGATTCCCATCGTGGAAGGCAGGAAGCTCGTGGGCATCGTCAGCCACGGGGACGTGTATCGAGCGATTTTCGGAGTGAAAGGAGGCAGCAGATGTTCGAGACGACGGCTTTGACAGTGCTTGAAATGCTGGACCGCGGGGCGCCGGATGCGCCCGCCCTTCTGGCGCCCGGCCGCGGGCCGATGACCTTCGGTGCGCTTCGGGACAACGTCTGCCGCCTCGCGGAACGGCTCGCCGTCCTCGGATTCGGCCGGAACGACCGCATCGCGATCGTGATGGAGAACGGCCCGGACCTGGTCCTCGCGCTCCTCGCGGCCGCCTCCTGCGGGACGGCCGTGCCGCTCAACCCGAAATACCGGACCGACGAGTTCGGCTTCTACTTCGGGGACGCGGGCGCGAAGGGGCTGATCGTGACGCCCGGCGCCTTTCCGGACGCCCTTGCCGCGGTCACGCCCGGGATGACGGTGATCCACGCCATCACCGGCCCTTCGGGGGAGCTGCGCCTCGACCCCGTCGGGCCCGCCCGCCCGGCGCGTTCCCTGGAAGCCCCGGGCCCCGACGATGTCGCGATCCTGCTGCACACCAGCGGCACCACGAAGCTGCCCAAGCGCGTGCCGATCCGCCACCGCAACGTGGCCGCCTCGGCCGGGAACGTCGTCCGGACCTATGGCCTGACCCCGGACGACATCTCGCTGTGCGTGATGCCGCTGTTCCACATCCACGGCATCTGCGCCTCGCTGCTGGCCCCTCTGACCGCCGGCGGGCCGGTGGTCTGCCCCCCGCCGTTCGACCCGCTGCGCTTCTGGGGCTGGGTGGATGCGTTCCGCCCCACCTGGTACTCGGCCGTTCCGTCGATGCACCAGCTGCTGCTGGCGCGCGCCGAACGGAACAAGGACATCATCCGGCGGAACCCGTTCCGGTTCATCCGGTCGTGCAGTTCGTCGCTGGCGCCGACGGTGATGGCCCGCATGGAGGAGCTGTTCGGCGCGCCGGTGCTCGAAGCGTACGGGATGACCGAAGCCGCCCACCAGATGACCAGCAACCCGCTTCCCCCGGGTGTCCGCAAACCCGGCACGGTGGGCGTCGGCCAGGGCGTGGAGGTGGCGATCATGGACGAGTCCGGGACGCTGCTGCCGCCGGGGTTGATCGGCGAGGTGGTCGTGCGCGGCCCGAACGTCGTGGACGGATACGAGAACAACCCGGAGGCGAACGAAGCCGCGTTCAAGAACGGATGGTTCCGCACGGGGGACCAGGGGCTGATGGACGAGGAAAACTACCTTGCCATCACGGGGCGTCTCGCCGAGCGGATCAACCGCGGCGGGGAGAAGATCTCACCGCTGGAGATCGATCATGTCCTCCTCCGCCATCCGGCGGTCGGCGAGGCGCTGGCGTTCGGGGTGCCCCACATCACGCTCGGCGAGGATATCCACGCGGCGGTCGTGTTGCGGAGCCCCGCCACCGAGCAGGAGCTTCGCCGGCACTGCGCCGAGCACGTGGCGGACTTCAAGGTGCCGGCCCGCATCCATTTCCTGGAATCGCTGCCGTACGTGGGAACCGGCAAGCTCCGCCGCAACGTCATGGCGAAGGCCCTGGCGTTGGCGGTTTAGGGAGGGGGACCGCATGAGAATCGCCATCGTCGGAGCCGGAGCCATCGGGGGGTATCTCGCGGCGCGGCTGATCCTCTCCGGGCAGCCGGTCACGGTGATCGCCCGGGGCGCCAACCTGGCGGCCATCCGCGCGTCGGGCCTCACGCTGCGCATGCCGGACGGGACGGAACAGACGGCGCGGCCGGAACTCGCCACGGACGACGCGGCGGCCGCCGGCCCGCACGACGCGGTCATCGTCGCGGTGAAGGGGCAGCAGCTCGCGGCGCTCGCCCCGTCGCTCGGGCCGCTGCTGGGCCCGGAGACCGCGGTCGTTCCCGCGCAGAACGGCATCCCCTGGTGGTACTTCCAGAGGCAGGAGGGGCCGTTCGCGGGAAGACGGCTGGAGTCGGTCGACCCGGGCGGGGCGATCTCCGCGCACATCGCCCCGGAGCGGGTGATCGGCTGCGTGACCTACCAGGCGGCCGAGCTCGACGCCCCGGGCGTGGTGCGCTTCGTCGAGGGGAACCGGTTCACGGTCGGGGAGCCGGACGGCGCGAAGACCGAGCGGGTGCAGGCGCTGGCCGCCGCGCTCACCCGGGCGGGGCTGAAATGCCGCGTCCGCGGCGACATCCGCACCGAGATCTGGATCAAGCTGCTGGGGAACATGACCTTCAACCCGATCAGCGCGCTCACGCGGGCCACGCTCGGGGAGCTCATCGGGTTCGACCCGACCCGGGAGCTGGCGGCCTCGACCATGGCCGAAGCCCAGACGGTGGCGTCCCGGCTCGGGATCGAGTTCGGCATCACCATCGAGCAGCGCATCCGGGGCGCCGCCGAGATGGGTTCCCACAGGACCTCGACGCTGCAGGACATCGAAGCCGCCCGCCCGACGGAAGTGGAATGGCTCCTGGGGGCCGTCGCCGAGATCGGCCGCTGGCTGGAGGTCCCGACGCCCAGGATCGACACGCTGTACGCCTGTCTGAAGCTGCTGGAGCGGACCACGTGCGGGAGGCCCCCGTCCCGGTAGCTTCCCGCACGGCGCCCGGTTCCGGAAGATTCAATATATTTGTTATGATAAACGGGCGAACGGTGCCCGAGTCACTCTCTGGGAGAAGGAGAAAGAACATGCCGAAAATGACCGCCATGGACGCCGCCGTGAGAATCCTTGAAAGCGAGGGAGTGAAGCACATTTTCGGCATACCCGGGGCGGGGATCCTGCCCCTCTACCGTTCCCTCAAGGACCGCGGGACCATCCAGCACGTGCTGTGCCGGCACGAAGAGGGCGCGATCCACATGGCCGACGGATATGCCCGCGCCATCGGAACGGTGGGCGTCTGCGCGGCCACCTCGGGCCCCGGCGCCAGCAATTTCGTGACCGGGCTGTACACCGCCCAGGTGGATTCGATCCCCCTCCTGGCCCTCACCGGCCAGAACGTGAAGGCGCAGCTCGGCCGCGAGGCGTTCCAGGCGGTGAACATCGCGGAGATCTGCAAGCCGGTCACCAAGAAGACCTACTGCGTGCAGGAGCCGGCCATGGTGCCCTGGGTGTTCCGGGAGGCGTTCCGGATCATGAAGGAGGGGCGCCCCGGCCCGGTCCTGATCGACCTGCCCCTCGACGTCCAGAAGGGGGAGATCGAATACGATCCCGAAACGGACCCCAGGCTCCCGATCTTCGTCACGCCCCCCGACCCGAAGCAGGTCTCCAAGGCGCTCGACATGCTGCTTGCGGCGGAAAAGCCGGTCATGCTGATGGGCGGCGGCGTGATCCTCGCCGACGCCTGCGACGAGTTCGTCAGGATCGCCGAGATCCTCCAGATCCCCGTCGTCACCTCGTACATGGGGAAAAGCGGCATCCCCTGGAACCATCCCCTCGCCGCGGGCGCAGTGGGGATCCAGTGCAACACCCGGCTGGGGAACAAGACGCTTCTCGACTCCACCCTGGTCCTGGCGGTGGGCGCCCGCTTCAACGACCGCCACACCGGCGCCATCAACGTGTACAAAGGGAACCGGAAGTTCATCCACGTCGACGTGGACCCGGGGCAGCTCGGAAAGAACATCATGCCGGATCTGGGCATCTGCGCGGACGCGAAGCTGACGCTCCAGGCCCTCCTGGCCGAGATCAAGCGCCGGAGCATCAAACCGGCGCCCTCGAAGACGGAGATCGCCATCGCCCGCGCGCAGCTGGAGCGGAAGACCGACTACGACAACATCCCCATCAAGCCGCAGCGGGTGTTCAAGGAGATCAACGAGTTCTTCGACGACGATACCGTGTTCGTCACCTGCATCGGGCTGAACCAGATCTGGTCGGGGCAGCTCCAGAAGATCACCAAGCCGAGGCATTACCTGGATTGCGGCGGGGCGGGCCCGCTGGGCTGGGACATGCCCGCCTCCATCGGGGCGAAGATCGCCCGCCCGGACAAGACGGTCGTCCAGGTGGTCGGCGACTTCGGCTTCCAGTTCTGCATGGAGGAGCTCCCCGTCGCCGTGATGTACGACGTCCCGTTCGTGTGCATCGTGTCTGAACAACGGCTACCTCGGGCTCATCCGCCAGGCGTCGAAGTACAACTTCAACATGGACTTCGAGGTGCAGCTCTATTACGAGGCCCAGGATGTGGAAGCGAGCCTGGCCGAGAGCCGCATGGCCGCCGGCGGGGGCGGGGCGGCGACCACGGTCGCTGCCGGGGCGGCGAAAGGGCCGGTCCCGTTGGGGAAGAAGGGGTCCGGGTTCGATTTCGTGAAGTTCGCCGAGGCGTGCGGGGCGGCCGGAGAGCGCGTCCTGGACCCGAAGGAGATCAAGAACGCGTTCAAGAGGGCGGTGGAATCGGGCAAGCCCTACATCGTCGAGATCATCATGGAGCGGGACACGGACTGCTCGATGGGCGTCTCCATCGACGCGGTCAAGGAATTCGAATAAGAGCGACCGGGGAGAGCGGACCATGCCGGAACTGAAGGAACGGGCTGTTGCCGTACTGAAGGAGTTCAAGGGGGAGGCGTACGCGTTCGGCGGCGGGGTGCTCGACACGGCCCCGGGGAAGTTCGCCGCGGAATTCGGAAAGAAGGCCCTTTTCGTCGGGCCGGTCTCCTCGGAGTGGTTCCGGCCGATCCGGGACCGGGTCCTCCGGTCGCTGGAGAAGGCGGGAGTGGAGGTGCTGGAGACCGTTCAATCCGCGGCGCCGAACGCGCCGTTCGAGGACGTCTATCGCATCCTGGGGCGCGTCATGGCCCTGAAACCGGACGTCCTGGTGGTGGCCGACGGCGGCTCGGGGATCGACGCCGTCAAGGCGGCCGCCGTGCTGGCCACGCTGGGGGGCGGGAAGCCCGACATCGATCCGTTCTTCGGCGTCGGGCAGGTGACCGAGGCCTGCAAGAAGACCGGCCTGAAGCCGATGCCGGTGGTGGCCGTCATGATGGCCGCCAGCTCCGGGGCGCACCTGACCAAGTACTCCAACATCACCGACCTGGCCAAGGGCCAGAAGAAGCTGATCGTGGACGAGGCCATCGTCCCGCCGCGCGCCGTGTTCGACTACGACGTCACCACCACCCAGCCCATGAGCCTGACGCTCGACGGGGGGCTGGACGGCATCGCGCACTGCCTCGAGGTCTACTTCGGGGCCGCCTCCGCCGTCCGGGACCGCGCCCGGCAGGTGGCCGAGCTGGGGATCGAGCTCATCATCGAGGGACTCGTCGCGGCGAAGAAGGACTCCGCCAGCAAGGAGGCGAGGACCCTGCTGGGGCTGGGAACCGACCTGGGCGGCTACGCCATCATGATCGGCGGGACGTCCGGAGCCCACCTGTCCAGCTTCTCGCTGGTCGACGTCTTAAGCCACGGCCGCGCCTGCGCCCTGATGAACCCGTATTACACCGTGTTCTTCGCGCCGGCCATCCAGGACCAGCTTCGGGTGGTCGGCCGCATCTACCGCAAGCACGGGTACACGGACAAGGACCCGGATTCGCTTTCCGGAAGGGAGCTCGGGCTGGCCGTGGCCGAGGCGATGATCCGGTTCGGGAAGTTCCTCGATTTCCCGACGCGCCTGAGCGACGTGCAGGGGATCGGCAGGGAGCACATCGACCGCTGCCTCGCGGCGGCGAAGAACCCGCAGCTCGACATGAAGCTGCGGAACATGCCGGTGCCTCTGAACGCGGGCCTGGTGGACCAGTACATGGGGCCGATCCTGGAGGCCGCCTGGTCGGGAGATTTCGGGAAGATCAAAAACATGTAGAGCGGCCGGGCTTCGCCCGGTTCCGCACGGAGGGGACGGATGCCGACCCGATTGTTCCGGAAGAAGGAGATGGTTTTCTCCCCGCACCCCAAGTTCAAGGGCGTGGGGCTGGCGACGTTCATCACGAAGAACGACACGGGCACCGCCAGCGTCTGCCTGCTCGACATCCCCCCGGGGAGCGGCCTCCCCGTCCATGTCCATGACCCGCAGGTGGACTCCATCTACGTGGTCTGCGGGAAGGGCGAGGCGTACGTGAACGGGGCCTGGGAACCGGTCGAGGAGGGGGACTACATCTTCGTCCCGGAATCCACGGAGCACGGGATGAAGAACACCGGCGACGGGCCGCTGAAGATCTTCGTGCACCACTCCCCGCCGCTGCTGTAATCACGGGAGCCGGGGGCGTGAGGGTAGACCTTCTTTACGGACGGGGCACCCTTCCCGTCCACCTTCCGGACGACGTCCGCGTCACGATGGTCGGCAAGCATCCGATGAAGACCCTCGAGGACCCGGTCCGCGCGGTGAGGCAGGCGCTGGAAAAGCCCGTGGGATGCCCGCCGCTCGCGGAAATCGCCCGGGGCGGGAAAAGCGCCTGCATCCTCATCTGCGACATCACCCGGCCCGTCCCCAACGGCACGCTGCTTCCCCCGCTGATCGAGTCGATCGAGGAAGCGGGCATTCCCAGGGAGAACATCCTGATCCTGGTCGCCACCGGGCTGCACCGCCCCAACGAGGGGGAGGAGCTTCGGGAGCTGGTCGGGTCGGACGAAGTGCTCCGCACCGTCCGGGTCGAGAACCACTTCGCGCGGGACGCGGAAGCCCACGTCGATCTCGGGCAAACGTCCGGGGGCATCCCGATCCGGATCGACCGGCGTTTCGTCGAGGCGGACCTGAAGATCGTGACCGGCCTGGTCGAGCCCCACTTCATGGCGGGGTACTCCGGAGGGCGCAAGGTGGTCGCCCCGGGCGTCGCCTACCGGGATACGATCCTGAGCTTCCACGGGCCGCGCATCCTGGAGCATCCCCGGTCCGCCAACTGCGTCGTCGAAGGCAATCCGCTGCACGAGGCGCAGATCGAGATCGTCCGGGCGATCGGGGGGATCCTCGCGCTGAACGTGGTCATCGACGAAAACCGCAGGATCGGGTTCGTCAATTTCGGCGATATCGAGGCGAGCCACGTGGACGCCGTGGCCTTCATGAGAAGGCATGCGGAGGTCACGCTGCCCCGCCGGTTCAAGACCGTCGTCACCACGAGCGCGGGCTATCCCCTGGACGCGACGTACTACCAGACCGTGAAGGGGATGGTGGGCGTCATCGACATCCTGGAGCCCGGGGGGACCATCATCATCGCCAGCGAATGCTCGGAAGGCATGGGGAGCCCGGAGTTCGTCGAAGCCCAGCGCCTGCTGTGCGAGGTGGGGCCGGACCGGTTCATGTCCATCCTGGAGAACCGCGACAAGACGCATATCGACGAATGGCAGACCGAGATGCTGATCAAGGCGCTGCGGGTCGGGAACGTCGGGCTTTACACCACGGGGCTCGGCAAGGATTGCCTGAAGGACGTGTTCGTGGAACGGGTCTCCTCCATCGAAGAGGCGGTCGCCGCCAGCGTCAGGGCCCATGGGGACCCGGGGATCGCCGTGGTCCCGGAAGGTCCCTACGTCATTCCCCATTTCGGATGACCATGAAAGTCGCCATCGTGACCGGCGCGGGAACGGGGATCGGGAGGCAGACCGCGCTGGCCCTTCTGCGGGAGGGCTACGCCGTCGTCCTGGCGGGGCGGCGGGCGGAGCCGCTGGCGGCGGTCGTCGCGCAGGCGGGGCCGGACGGCGCGCGCGCGATCGCCGTTCCCACCGACGTCACGGATCCCGCCTCCGTCCACGCCCTGTTCGACAGGACGAGTGGAAGCCTTCGGCCGGCTCGACCTGCTGTTCAACAACGCGGGCACCGGCGCGCCGCCGGTGCCGCTGGAGGAGCTGCCGTTCGAGCAGTGGAAAGCCGTGGTGGACGTCAACCTCACCGGGACGTTTCTATGCATCCGGGAGGCGTTCGCGATCATGAAGAGCCAGAAGCCCAGGGGCGGCCGGATCATCAACAACGGTTCCATCTCGGCGCACGCCCCCCGCCCGAACTCCGCGCCGTACACGGCCACCAAGCACGGCGTCACCGGCCTGACCAAGTCCGCCGCGCTCGACGGACGAAAATACGACATCGCCTGCGGCCAGATCGACATCGGCAACGCGGCGACCGACATGACGCGAAGGATGAAGGACGGCGTGCCTCAAGCCGACGGGACGACGGCCGTCGAGCCGACCATGGATGTCGAGCAGGTCGCGCGGGCCGTGGTGTACATGGCCGGCCTCCCGCTGGACGCGAACGTCCAGTTCATGACCCTCATGGCCACCAAGATGCCCTATCTCGGGCGGGGGTGAACGATCGCCGCGACGGGGGTGGAGCGGAAACGACCGGTCAGGTCGGCCCCCCGCAGTGATGGACCAGGACGGGGATCTTCGAATTCCCCATGATCTTCGTCGCCACGGTCCCGAACAGCTGGCCGATGATCCCCGGTTTACCGTGCGTCGACAGGAAGATGAGATCGCAGCGGTATTTCTCCGCCGCCAGCCGCAGGCCCTCCGCGGGTGATTCGTTCTCGAGGTACGCCTTCTCGCACGGCACGCCGACCGCAGCGCACATCTTTTCCGCCACTTCGAGCGCTTTTTCCGCCAGTTCCTTGTGCGTTTCCAGCGCCAGCTCGACGAAATCATCGGCCTTGTCGCTGGTCGCGATCCGCCAGTCCATGGCGGGGTGGTAGGTCCTCAAGATTTCCTGCAGGGAAAGGTGCCTCGTCACGCATACCGCGGTCACCTTGGCCCCGAGGGCCTTGGCGAGCAGCACCCCGTGGCAGACGCCATACACGCAGGAACTCAATCCATCTGTCGGCAAGAGAATATTGCTGTACATGCCCCCTCCTTCGGAATCGGACTGCCCGGTTCCATATAATAAATTGTCATGGGGCCGGTGCCCATGAAAAGCCTTTTTATTGACCTGTTTTCCCCGCCGTGCACCGGTCGACCAGGTAGGCGATGGACTGGTACGGAACGCCGCCCTGCAGGGAGAGCCCGATCTCGCACGCGCGGCTGTTGGAATAGCCGGAATCGCACCCGGGAGGCAGCCCCTCGCGAAGCGAGGAAAGCGCCGACTCGTTGAGCTCCGGGTAGTGGAAGACCCGGTCGCCGGCCACGCCGCAGCACCCCACGTGTTCGGGAACCACCACGGTCTCCGCGCATGCGCCCGCCACCGCGAGGAATTTCTCCTGCAGCCCCATCTTGATCGAGCTGCACGTCACGTGCACCGTGATCGTCTCCGGGATTTTCGTGAACTCCAGGGCGTCGAGCAGGAAGGAATGGATGAACTCCACCGGCTCGTAGATCCGCAGGCGGGGGTCCTGTTTCTTCTTTATCGTGTAGAGGCACGGGCTCGTGTCGAAGAGCACCGGGTATTCCCCGTTCCGGCTGCACTCCAGGAGGGCCGCCTCGAGCTCCACGCGCTTCCGCTCGGCCTCCTCGAAAAAACCCTTGCTCCCGAACGTCATGCCGCAGCACAGGCTCTCCAGGCCGGGAGGGTAGAGGATTTCGTACCCGGCTTTCCCGAGCAGCGACCGGACGGCCTCGGTGAGGGCGCGCTGGTCCGGGTCCCCCGGGGCGGGCCCCATGGTCCGCACGACGCAGCTGGGGAAATAGACCACCTTCAGGGGAGAGCCGCCGGTGGTGTCCCGGAGCGCCCGCGCCGGCGCGGCTTTCGGCATGCAGGCATTCCAGAGGGGGATGCGGTCCCCCGAAAGGGCCCTCGCCCCCCGCGCCATCGCTCCGAGGACGCGGTCTCCCAGCACCGCCCGCACCGCTCCCACCGCGGCAAGGGCCACCCGGACTCCCGCGATGACCGGCGCGTAGTGACCGGCGGTCCACCGGGCCACGGAGCGGCCGAAGGCGCTTCGCTGCAGGGAACGGAGCTCCTTCGTGTGCTCCCCCGTGTTGATTTCGACGGGGCAGTACGTGGCGCACAATCCGTCCGTCGCGCAGGTTTCCTCGCCCAGGTACCGATAGTCGGATTCGAGGCGCAGGAGGGCGGTCCCGCCGTTTCCGGCGGCCCGCAGCCGGGAGATCTCCCGCCGGATGACGATCCGCTGGCGCGGCGTCGTCGTGAGGTCCTTGGACGGGCACATGACCTCGCAGAAGCCGCACTCGATGCACTTGTCGATGATCGGGTTCGCCTCCGGCATGGGCTTCAGGTCGTCCAGGTGCACAAGCGGGTTGCCGTTGATGATCACGCCCGGGTTCAGCAGCCCTTTCGGGTCGAACGCCAGCTTGATCCGCTTCATCAGCTCGTACGCCTTCTTTCCCCATTCCATCTCGACGAACGGGGCCATGTTCCGGCCCGTGCCGTGCTCCCCCTTCAAGGACCCGTCGTACTTCTTCACCGTCATCTCGCACATGTCGTCGATGAACCGGCGGTACCGGTCCACTTCCTGGGGGCCGTTGAAATCCTGGGTGAAGACGAGGTGGAGGTTCCCCTCGAGGGCGTGGCCGAAGATGATCCCCTCCTTGTACCCGTGTTTCCACATCAGCTCCTGGAGCTCGACGGTCGCGTCCGCAAGCTTCTCGATGGGGAACACCACGTCCTCGATGATCACCGTGGTCCCGATCTTCCGTTCCGCCCCGACGGCGGGGTAGAGCCCTTTCCGGACGTGCCAGAGCTTCTCGTACTCCGCCTTGACGTCCGTGAAGGCGACGGGGTACACGGTCGGCAGCTCCGAAAGGAGGCGGCCGACCTCCTCCACCTGCCGCGCCAGCGACCCCGCGTCGCCGGACCGCGTTTCCACCAGCAGCCCCGTCGCGGTGTCCCCCAGCCCTTTAAGGTAGCCCGGCATCCCTTCCTGGTCCTCGACGGACCGCAGCGACGCGCGGTCCATCAGCTCGACGGCGGCCACCGGTCCCGTCTTGAGACGGGCCGTCGCCCGGCACGCCCCCCCGATGTCCGGGAACAGGATCAGGGCCGAGGCCTTGTGCTCGTGCTCCTCCACGGTCCGGTACGTGATCTCCGCGATGAACCCCAGCGTCCCTTCCGAACCGATCATCAGGTGGAGGAGGATGTCGATGGGATCCGCGTAATCCACGAAGGCGTTCAGGCTGTAGCCGGTCGTGTTCTTGATGCGGAACTTGTGCCGGATCCGCTCGCGGAGAACCGGGTCCCCGCCGATCTCGTCCCGGATGCCCTCGAGCTCCCGGACCAGCCCGGCGTGCGAGGCCGCGAAGGAGCGCCGCGATTCCGGGTCGGCGGTGTCCAGCAGCGTCCCGTCGTGGAACAGGATCTTCATGCTCTCCACGGTCCGGTAGCTGTTCTGCGCCGTCCCGCAGCACATGCCGCTCGCGTTGTTGGCGGCGATCCCCCCGATCATGGCGTGATTGATCGACGCGGGGTCCGGCCCGATCTTCCGCCGGTACGGCGCGAGGTAGTCGTTCGCCGCGGCCCCGATGATCCCGGGTTCCAGGGAGATCTTCTCCCCTCCGTCCAGGATGGCCCGTTTCCGCCATCCGCCGGCCAGCACCACCAGGACGGAATCCGTCACGGCCTGCCCGGACAGGCTCGTGCCGGCGGCCCGGAACGTGACGGGAATGTTCAGGGGAGCCGCGGTCCGCAGAACGAGGGCGACCTCCTCCCGGGTGAACGCCTTCACGACGATTTTCGGGACGAGCCGGTAGAAACTGGCGTCCGTGCCGTAGGCGAGCGTCCGGAACGGGTCGCAGAAGATCCTGGACGAGGGGATGGAAGGGGATATGCCTTTGTGGAAAACCTGGTACCTTTCCGGAAGCGCCTGGAAATCCTCTTTCCTCGAGCGCAGCGTCATCGCAAACGTTCCTCCGATCCTCCAAGTGCCTAACAGTCTATACGAATTCCCGCGAAGCGCAAAAAGGGACAAGCCCGCATTTCTCACCAGCGTCCGCAGTAGGAGGCTGGTGGGAGATGCGGGCCAGGAACCCCTTGATGGGATTCCGGCGATCCGATAAGGTGGGGATTCCATGTCTCTTCCCGCACCCGCCTGGATGTCCTGGACGATGTGGGGGCTGGTGGCCAGCTTCTACATGGTCGGGTTTTTCCAGCGCGTCGCGCCCGCGGTGATGGTCGACGAACTGATGCGGGATTTCCACATCGGCGGGGCGCTGCTCGGGAACCTTTCGGCCGCCTATTTCTATTCCTACGCGGTGATGCAGATCCCCAGCGGCCTCCTGGCGGACGGCGATCGGCCCGAGGCGCCTGGGCGCCGCCGCGGCTTTGCTGGCCGCGGCCGGGACGCTGACGTTCGGCCTCGCGGACCGCATGTGGATGGCCTACGCGGGCCGCCTGATGGTCGGGGCCGCGGTCGGCGTCGCGTTCGTCACCTGCATGAAGCTCGCCGGGCACTGGTTCGCGGCCAACCGGTTCGCCACGGTGACGGGCGTGGCGCTGCTGGTCGGCAATTGCGGCGGCGTCCTCGCGGGCGTGCCGCTTTCGGAAGCCGTGGCCTCCTTCGGCTGGCGGACCGCGATGGCTGGCGACCGCGGCGTGCACGTTCGCCATCGCCGTGGCCATCTGGACGGTGGTGCGGGACGATCCGGGCGAGCGCGGCTACGAAAGCTTCGCCCATGCCGCGGTCACCGAGGGCGGGGGGCTGCCTCCCCTGCGCGCATTGCGCAGCGTGATGGCCCGGCGGGAAACCTGGCTGCTCCTGCTCGCCGGGGGGCTGTCCGCCGCTCCGGTCCTGGTGTTCGCCGGGTTGTGGGGCGTTCCCTACCTGACCCAGGTGCACGGGTTCGACCGCAGCCAGGCCGCCGCGCTGACATCGACCATGCTGATCGCCTGGGCCGTCGGCGGCGCCGCCCTGGGGGCGGTGTCCGACCGCATCGGACGGCGAAAGCTTCCCTACATGGCGTCGAACGTGGCGGGCGCATGCCTCTGGGGAGTCTTTCTCTTCTGGGAGGGGATCCCCCGGGTGCTGTTTTACCCCCTGTTCGCCGCCATCGGGTTCGCCTCCGGGGCCATGATCATCGGTTTCGCCCATTCCCGGGAGGCCAACCATCCGGGGGCCTCCGGCGCCGTGGGCGGGGTGGTCAACATGGGCCCCATCGGCTTCGCCGCGATCCTGCAGCCCTTGCTGGGGAGCATCCTCGACGGACATTGGGACGGCCTGCTGGTCAACGGGGCGCGGGTATACGACGCGGAGCGCTTACTCCGCCGCATTCCTGTGGCTTTTCGTCTGTTCCGCCCTGTCCGTGGCGGCGGTGCACTTCACCCGGGAAACCGGGTGCCAGCCAGTCTATTTCATGGTCGGCATGACGAATTCGGCGCCCGCCCGGATCCCGGCCGGCCAGCGCGAGGTGATCGTTTTCAGCCGGGTGTAGAAGTTGACCCCTTCCGTGCCGTGCATGTAGTGGTCCCCGAACAGGGAGCGCTTCCATCCCCCGAAGCTGTGGAACGCCACCGGCACGGGAATCGGCACGTTGATCCCGATCATTCCGACCTCGGCCCTCCTCGAGAATTCGCGCGCGGTGTCGCCGTCCCGCGTGAAGACGGCGGTCCCGTTGGCGAACTCGTGCCCGTTCACCAGCTTCAAGGCGGCCTCGAAGTCCGGGACCCGCACCAGGGAAAGGACGGGGCCGAAGATCTCCTCCCGGTAGATCCGCATCCCGGGCGTGACGCCGTCGAACAGGCACGCGCCGAGGAAGAAGCCGTTTTCGTGACCCGTCGACCTTCAATCCCCGTCCGTCCACCGCGAGCTTCGCCCCTTCGCTCACCCCCAGGTCGACGTATCCCTTCACGCGCTCCAGGTGCTCGCGGGTGACCAGCGGGCCCATTTCGGCCTCCGGATCCTGTCCGGGCCGGACCTTCAACGTCCGGACCCGTTCCCGGATCTTTTCCACCAAGGCGTCGGCGACCGCGTCTCCCACCGCAACGACCACGGAGATGGCCATGCAACGCTCCCCCGCGGATCCGTACGCCGCTCCCATCAAGGCGTCCACCGCCTGGTCGAGATCGGCATCGGGCATCACGACGGCGTGATTCTTCGCGCCGCCGAGGGCCTGCACCCGTTTCCCGTGGGATGTCGCGGTCCGTTGCACGATCTCGGCGACGAGGCTGGACCCGACGAAGCTGACCGCGTCGACCTTCGGGTGCGAGGTCAGCAGCTCGACCGCCTCCCGGTCCCCGTTCACCACGTTCAGGACTCCCGGGGGCAGCCCCGCCTCGGCAAAGATCTCGGCGAGCCGCAGCGGGCAGGAGGGGTCCTTCTCGGAGGGTTTCAGGATGAAGGTGTTCCCGCAGGCGATGGCGACGGGGAACATCCACATCGGCACCATGGCGGGGAAGTTGAACGGGGAGATCCCCACGCACACGCCGAGCGGCTGCCGGAAGGAATGGCTGTCGACGCCGGTCCCGACGTTGTCCGAGAAGCTTCCCTTCAGCAGGTGCGGGATCCCGCAGGCGAACTCCACCACCTCCATTCCACGGGTCAGGGAGCCGCGGGCGTCGCTCAAGACCTTGCCGTGCTCGGCCGTGATCAGCCCCGACAATTCCCCCGCGTACCGGTCGAGCAGCTCCTTGAACCGGAACAGGACCCTGGCCCGGCGAAGCGGCGGAGTGGCCGCCCAGGCCGGGAACGCGGCGGCGGCGGCGGCGACCGCCTCCTCCACCTCGCTCTTGCCGGCGAAGGAGACGCGGCCGGTGATTTCTCCCGTGGCGGGGTCGTAGACGTTTCCGTGCCGTTCCCCGGCGCCGGGGAGGATCCTGCCGTTGACGAAATGACCGATGGATTTCGGAATCACGGTGCTCAATGCGGAATCCTCCTGTGACGGTGGCTCGACCAACGCGCTTTGGGGATGCATCCATTATATCGAACCGCGTTATATTAAGGAACGCCCGACGCGGGGGAGAACGGTCATGGAAAAGGATCCGAAAGGAAGGATGGACCCGGCCCGGATGAACGCCACCGCGGCGGCGGAGGCGATCCGCGCGGGGCGGATGACCTCCGAAGAGCTGGTGAGCGCCTGCCTCGAACGCATCGCGGCGCATCGAGGAACGGATCGGGCGCCTGGGCCTTCCTGGACCCCGGCGCTTGCCCTGGAACAGGCGCGCGCGGCGGACCGGGCGCTGCGGGAAGGCAAGGCCCTCGGGCCGCTCCACGGCGTTCCCGTGGGGATAAAGGATATCCTGGACACGAAGGACATGCCGACCGAGAACGGCACGGTCCTGCACGCCGGGCGACGGCCGGCGGAGGACGCCGCCGCGGTCTCCCGGCTCCGCGATGCGGGGGCGGTCATCCTGGGCAAGACCGTGACCACCGAGCTCGCGGTGTTCTCTCCCGGGAAAACCCGCAACCCGCACGACCCGGGGCGCACGCCCGGAGGATCCTCGAGCGGCTCCGCGGCGGCCGTGGCGGCGTACATGGTTCCCCTCGCCATCGGCACCCAGACCAACGGCTCCGTCATCCGCCCGGCATCCTTCTGCGGCGTCTACGGGTACAAGCCGAGCCGCGGCCTCATCTCCCGGCACGGCGTGCTGCGGCAGTCGCCGCCCCTCGACCAGCTGGGGGTGTTCGCGCGCACCGTCGAGGACGCGGCGCTGATCGCGCAACAGTTGATGGCCTTCGACGAACGCGACCCCGGCATGCGCCCGGGGACGCGGCCAGCCCTCCTGGAGGCGCTGGCGGAACCGTCTCCGGACCCGCTGCGCCTGGCATTCGTCAAGTCGCCCGGTGTGGGACCGCGCCGACGCGGACACCCGGGAGGCGTTCGCCGGCGCTGATCGCGCGGCTCGGTGGGAACGTCGCGGAGGTCGAGCTGCCGGAAATGTTCGGCGACGCGGTCGAGATTCACCGCACGATCATGGAGGCGGACCTGGCGAAAAGCTTCGAAGAGGAATATGCCCGGGGCAAGGACTCCTTGAGCTCCATATTGAAGGGGATGATCGAGCGGGGGCAACGGGTGCGGGCCGCGGAGTACGACGCGCGCGCTGGGCCGGGTTCCGGAACTCAACCGGGCGCTCGACGGGATGTTCGGGCGGTTCGACGCCATCGTCACGCCCGCGACCACCGGGGAGGCGCCCGTCGGCCTGGAATCGACGGGAAGCCCGATCTTCTGCACGATCTGGACCTTGTGCGGGCTGCCGGCGATCACGCTGCCTCTCCTGAAGGGGGCGCACGGGATGCCGATCGGCGTGCAGCTGGTCGGAGCCGCGGGGGAAGACGGCCGGTTGCTGCGGACGGCCCGCCGGCTCGTGGATCTATTGGGAACGGAGAAGGGGAGGGTTTAGGCCACGCGGTCGCCGGGTTCGCGCCCGGCGAAGAAGGCGTCCAGGTTGTCGAGCGCCCGGAACCCCATGGCGTCGCGGGTTTCCTTCGTGGCGCTTCCGATGTGCGGCATCAGGAACGCGTTGGGCAGCTTCCGGTATTCCGGATGGATGTCCGGTTCGTTCCGGTAGACGTCCAGCCCCGCCGCGGTCAGCTTCCCCGACTTGAGCGCCGCGATCAGCGCGTCGTCGTCGACCACGGCGCCGCGGCTCGCGTTGACGACGATGGCCCCGTCGGGCAGCAGGGCGATCCGGTCGGCGTTCAGCAGCCGGAAGGTTTCCGGGCTGGACACGCAGTGGAGCGTCAGGAAGTCGCAATGCGGCATCAGATCCTCGGGCGTCCGATGGTATGTCGCGCCCTGCTCCTGCTCCGGCGGCACCCGCTTCACGTCGTGGTAGTGGATTTCCATGTCGAACCCGCGGGCCCGGCGGGCGACGACCTGCCCGACGCGCCCGAAACCGAGGATGCCGAGCCGCTTCCCCGTGACCTGCGTGCCCACCATGAAAGCGGGGCTCCAGTCCTTCCATTCGCCGGTGCGGACCAGCCGTTCGCCTTCGCTGGCCCGCCGCGCGGCGCCCAGCATCAGCATCATGGTCAGCTCGGCGGTGGCGTCGGACAGCACCTCGGGCGTGTTCGTGACGATGATCCCTTTCGCCTTGGCGGCGGCGACGTCCACGTGGTCGTAGCCGACGGAAAAATTGGCGATGACGCGGACGCGCGCGGGAAGGCGGGCGATCAGCGCGGCGGTCGAATTTTTCGGTGTGGCAGGGGAGGATGGCGTCGACGTCCCGGGCCCGTTCGACGATCTCGTCCGCGCTATACAGGACGTCCCCGGGGTTCAGGCGGGCGTCGTAATCCCGCAAGAGCCGGGCCTCGACGGCGTCCGGCAGCTTGCGGGTCACGAGGACGGCGGGTTTCATCGCTTCGGCCTCCGTCAGCCGCCGTACACCAGGCTCGGCAGCCACAGCCCGATCTGCGGGAACATGTACAGCAGGAAGATGGCGAGGATCTGGATCGCCATGAACGGGATCATCCCCAGGAAGATCTGGTTCAGCGTCACGTGCGGCGGCGCCACTCCCTTGAGGTAGAACGCGGCCATCGCCACCGGCGGCGACAGGAACGCCGTCTGCAGGTTGAGCGCCACCAGCAGGCCGAAGAACAGCGGGTTGATGTCGAAGTGCGTCAGCAGCGGCAGGAAGATCGGCATGAAGATGACGATGATCTCGGTCCATTCCAGCGGCCAGCCCAGCAGGAAGATGAGGACCTGCGCCAGGAGAAGGAACTGCACCGGCGAAAGGGAGAGTCCCGTCACCCAGGTATTGACGATCTCCTGGCCTCCCAGCAGGGCGAACCCGGCGGCGAAGATGCCCGATCCGACGAACAGCCAGCACACCATCGCGCTGGTCCTCGCGGTGAGGTAGACCGCTTCCTTGAGCATCTTCAGGTTGAACTGCCCGTAGGCGATCGCCAGGAACAGCCCCCCGAACGATCCCATCGCCGCCGCCTCGGTCGGCGTCGCCAGGCCGGCGATGATGCTGCCGAGCACCCCGAGGATCAGGAACGCCAGCGGGAAGAACGACCCCATCAGCAGCTTGAAGATCTGGAGCCGTTCGAAAGTGAAGAACGCGTAGAAGAGCGCAACGGTCGACAGGCAGAAGGCGAGGGCGATCCAGTAGGCCAGGGGGGCGGGCGTGCGCCCTGCCGGCGTCTCGCCGGGGGCGGCGGCTTCAGGGGCCGGGGCCGTCGCCGTTTCCGCGGGTGCTTCCTGCGCGGCGGCGCCCGGGGGTTCCTGCAAGCCGCCGGCATCGTTCTGGGTATCCTCGGCCGTCGCCGCCATGCCCATCGCCTGCACGCCTTCGGGGACCGCCTCCTCCGGAAGGGTCAGGCCGTGGTAGGCCGAACCCATGACAAGGACGGCGAACAGCGCCGGGAGCAGGGCGATGCCCAGATTCCTGAGGACGATGGGTCTCGGGACGTCGGCGTTCCGCTTGCCGATGGCCGCGCCGATCAGACCCGCCGTGGCGTTCTGGCCGTCCCGGGAGAGGACCTGCATGAATTCGGGAAGCTCCACCTTCTTGTCTTCCTCGGACAGCGGCGGGGCGATGCTGGGTTTGATCTTCGCGCAGATGATGATGTACCCGATGTAGAGCCCCGCCAGCATGAGGCCCGGGAAGAAGGCGCCCGCGTAGAGCTGCATCACCGAAACGCCGGCGGTGGCGCCGTAGAGGATCAGGAGCACCGACGGCGGGATGAGGATGCCGAGGGTGCCGCCCGCGGTCACGGCGCCCGCCGCGAGGCGGATTTGGTACCCGGCCTTGAGCATCGCCGGGAACGCGAGCAGCCCCATCAAGGTCACCACCGCGCCGATGATGCCGGAAGCGCAGGCGAAGATCGCGCAGGTGACGACCGTCGCGACGGCCAGCGACCCGGGGATGCGGCAGGTCGCCAGGTGCAGGCTCTTGAACAGCCGCTCGATCAGGTTGGCGCGCTCCACCAGGTAGCCCATGAAGACGAACAGGGGGACCGAGATCAGCACGTCGTTGTTCATGACCCAGTAGGCGCGCTGCACCATCAGGTCGAGCGTCTGCTGCACCGCCAGTCGACGGGTTCACGCTGTTGTAGGCGAACCAGGTGAACATCGTGCCCATGCCCATCAGCGTGAACGCGGTGGGGAAGCCGAGCATGATCATCACGACGATCAGCGCCAGCATCAAGAGGCCCAGGTGGCCGTTGGTGATGTTTTCCGGCGAGGGCATCGCCACGAACAGGCCGATTACGACCAGCGCCATGATCGAGAGTCCGAACCATACCCCTTTTTTCATTTGAGGTCCTTCTCCCTCGCGGTGATGATCTCGTCGAGCTTGGCGATGTCCTCGTCCTTCACGTGCATCAGTTCCTTCAGCTTTTCGACGTCGACCTCTTCCACGTCTTCCTTGCGGGAGGGCCACTTGCCCTCCTTGAGGCAGATGCCGCAGCGGATCATCTCGACGATTCCCTGCACCAGCAGGAACGCCCCGGCGACCGGGATGACGGTCTTGAACCAGTAGATCGGCGGGCCCTCGGCGGTGATGCTCGAGTGCTCCAGGATCCTCCAGGACTCGCCGGCATAGACGTAGCCGGCCCAGCAGAGCGCGGTCACCCCGGGCAGGAAGAACACGAAGTACAGCGTCAGGTCGAGGCCGGCCTGCACGCGCGGCGGGAAGAAGCCGTACAGGACGTCGCCGCGGACGTGGCCGTTCCGGGACAGCGTGTAGGCGCCCGCCATCATGAACAGGGTCCCGTACATCTGGATCATGTAGTCGAAGGCCCAGGCATGCGGCTCGTTGAGCGCGTACCGCGAGAACACCTCCCAAGTGATGAGGAGGGTGAGCGACACGATGAGCCAGGAAAACGTGTAGCCGACCCAGGTGCTGATCTTGTCGATGATGAGCAGCTTTTTCCGCATGTTCGACCTTTCGATAAGCGGCCATCCGGGTTTTGGGCCCGGATGGCCGCTGGATGACGCCGCGAAAATCGTTAGCCCTTCTTCGGCGCCGCTTTCTTGGGGCCGAAGTAATAGTTGTACGCCATGCGCCGGTTGACGTTGTAGTCCATGTCCCAGCTCACAGCGCGCTTGGCGAACTCTTTCTGCGATGCGATGATTTCCTTGAACAGGGGGTTCGTCGCCGAAAACTTCTCCACGATCGCGTCATAAACTTCCAGCTGCTTCTGCAGGACCGAGTCGGGGGTCTTGTAGAACTTCACGCCCTGCTTGGTCTGCATCTCGATGTAATCCTTCGAGTAACGGTCGATCGACTTCCACGACATGTCGGCCGAGGCCCCTTCCACGCAGACCTCGATGAGCGCCCGCATCTTTTCGGGCAGCGCGGCGAACTTGTCCTTGTTGAACAGGATCTCGAAGCTCTCCGCGTTCTGGTGGTAGCTCTGCAGCATGCACACCTTGGAAACGTCGGGGAAGCCGAGCAGGCGGTCGGAGCTGGCGTTGTTGAACTCCGCCCCGTCGAGAAGGCCGCGGTCCATCGCCGGCACGATCTCGCCGCCGGGCAGCGCGTTGACCGCCATGCCCATCATGGTGAACATGTCGACGGAAATTCCGACGGTGCGGAACTTCTGGCCCTTGAGATCCTCGAACTTGGTGATCGGCTTCTTGAACCAGCCCAGCGGCTGCGTGAACATCGGGCCGTAGGCGAACGAAACCACGTTCGCCCCGATGGACTGGTAGATCTTCGCCAGCAGTTCCTTGCCGCCGCCGTATTTGTGCCAGGCCAGCTGCATGTTGGCGTCCATGCCGAAGCCGGGGCTCGACCCCCACAGCGCCAAGGCGTTCTGCTTGCCGTAGTGATAGACGAAAACGCCGTGGCCGCCGTCGAGCGTCCCCTTGGACACCGCGTCCAGCAGCGCGAAGGCCGGCACCACGGATCCCGCCGGCAGCACCTCGATCTTCAGGTCTCCGCCGGTCGAGTCGTTGACCTTCTTGGCGAAGTCGAGGGCGTACTCATGGAAAATGTCCTTGCTCGGCCAGGTGCTCTGCCACCGCATCGCGATCGGCCCCGCCGACTTGGCGATCGATGGGAAGCCCAGCGCCGCGGCCCCGGCGGTCGCCGCCGCCGCGCCTGCGAGGAAGTTGCGGCGCGATACGCCTGCCTTCTTGGTGTCCGTGCCCGGCTCTTTCTTAGACATGTGTCCCTCCCGGATGGAATTGAACGAACCGTCTGCCTGAAAGCAACGTCACGATCCGATCCCTGATCTCCCCCCCTTCTGCCTTGTCGGCCATATCCTTTGCGTACTCGATCCGTCTTCCTCCATTCATCCGGAGGAGAGAAAGCCCGGTGGATGGTTGCACGGACGTGGACTCGGTGTTTTATTTTTTCGCGGCACCTCGTCCGATGAGCGAATGGAGCGGGTCGATCAATGAGCGTTTCACTATATATTAGTTGAACATAGATGATAAGGGATACAAATAACGCCGCATCATGCGTTCTGATAACACGAGCGAGGAAGCGATGTCAACAGAAGCGAGGCCGCCCTAAGAAACCGACCACTCCATCCGGAGATTGCAGATCTCCCTGCCCCCGCTGCGGATCGAATGACCGGAGAACAGTTTTCCGTCCAGTTCCGCGATTTCGGCGAACTGCTCCGCCTCGTCTCCGTGCTGCAATTCCTTCCTGTAATGGACCTTCAACCCGGAGACCGCATGGCCGAGGACGAAATCCGCCGGGAGCGCCCGCAGCGCCCATTCGACGTACCGGACATTGTTGACGTGGCCGTTGTTGTCGAGGTCGGAGCTCCCGACCGTTATCCCGAGCGTGTGCGATCCCCCGGTGAGCCCCTGCAGCTCCTCCAGCTCTTCGAAGAGCGCCCCGGATTCCCTGGAGACCCCGAAGCCGTCGTACATCTCGTCGGGCACCCGGACCGGTTTCCGCAGGGCCATGTCCGTGAAGATCCAGACGGACCGCGCCTCGGCCAGCGGCGTCCCGTCCATCCCGAACACGGCGTATTCCCTGTTCGCGAGGAACCTCTTGAACGTGGTGGGACGCGTCACGATCCGTATGGTCTCGTTGAACGCGGGCCAGGAGCGGACGGCGATGTCCCATTTCAGGAGCAGGAACAGCTGCCCGGTCCGCGCGTAGCGGTCGAGCGTGAAGCCCCGCGCCTCGCTGTTGAGGGTGGCGATGTCCTCGAAATAATGCATCAGCGCCGGGAGCGTCAATCGCCGCTTCCGGTCGATCTCGTAATAGTGGACCAGGTAGTCCCGGGAATATTCCGCCGGATCCCTCATGCCATCCCCGTGGGAATCAGGTCTTATGCTTGATGAACAGCAGGAGCGCCGCCGCCAGCAGGATGAATCCGGCGCCGATCCATAGGTGGTACTCACCGAAATCGATGTGGCCGTAATAGGGATGATCGTATGAGGGAAACAGCATCGCGAATACGCCGAAAAGCATCAATCCCAACCCGAGCAGGTAAAGATAAAGCCTTTTGAACGAAAAATTCCGGTCCTTCCCCGAGCTCATCCCCGATCCTCCTTTTCGTTAGCCATGCGGCCGGTCGGGACCAGGACGATCTTCCCCGCCGCGCCGGGGGCCAAAACGGCGGCGTGGCTTTCCGGCGCGGACGAAAGCGGCAGCTCCCGGGAGACGACGGGGCGCAGGGAGCGGTTCTCGAGTCCCGCCCTCAAGCCCGCGTGCACGGCCGCCCGGTCGGCTTCCGACATGTTGCCCTGCAGCATCCCGAGGATGGAGCCGTCCCGGATCATCGCGTCCCGGGGATCGATCTCCGCGGGGCCCCGGCTTCCGATCACGACGACGCGCCCGCCCATCGCGAGGATCTTGAGGTCCCGGGGGAGGTTCACGTTGGCGAGC
This sequence comes from uncultured bacterium, assembly GCA_963741515.1. Taxonomy (GTDB): domain Bacteria; phylum Desulfobacterota; class Deferrimicrobia; order Deferrimicrobiales; family Deferrimicrobiaceae; genus UBA2219. Next base: position 579,641 of record CAVUIA010000002.1, on the reverse strand, counting down.
ATCTCCAGGATGACGTCGAAACCGCGTCCCCCGGTGAACGCCATGGCGCGGTCGAAGTGTTCCGGGTCCCGGTGGTCGAGGGCGTGGTGCGCCCCGTTTCCCATCGCCAGCGCGATTCCTTCCGGCGTGCCGGCCGTGCCCGCGACGCGCAGGCCGGCGGCCCGGGCGATCTGCAGCGCCGCCACCCCCACGCCCCCGCTGGCCCCGTGGACCAGGACCGTCTCCCCCGGCAGCCCCCTGGCCTTCTGGTGAAGCGCGCGCCAGGCGGTGACGTACGGCACGCCGAGCGCGGCGCCCTGCGGAAACGAGACCTCGCCGGGCAGCGGGTGCACCCGCGACGGGTCGCACAGGGCGTACTCCGCATACGCCCCGGTGAGCGTTCCGCAGGTGTATACCCGGTCGCCCGGCGCGAAGCCGCTCACGCCTTCGCCCACCGCCTCGACCGTTCCCGCCGCGTCGCTTCCGGGGGTGTAGGGCAGTGCCGGTTTTCTGGCGTAAGTTCCGGAACGGATGTATGTATCTACGGGATTTACCCCCGCGGCCAGGACCCGGACCAGCAGCTGGCCGGCGCCCGGGACGGGCACGGGGACGTCCTCGAGCCGCATGACTTCCGGCGGGCCGAACTGCCAAACCCGGATCGCTTTCATCTTGAGGTTTCCCTTCCTGGAAGTATTCACCGGCTTCGATGCTTGACGCGCGCCCGTTGTTTCCCGCAGGGGCGAAGCGGTACACTGATACCAAGATACCAAGGATGCCCAGCGAAAAGAAATGGGAGGTGCGCCATGAGCGATAGCGACGGCAGGTTCATCGACGGGGGCGTTGCTGGTGTTGACGGGGATGGTGCTGGGCGCGGGGGTCGCCCTCCTGGTCGCGCCCCAATCGGGGGAGAAGACGCGGGAGGATGTCGTCCGCTTCGCGAAGAAAGCGAGGCGCAGGGTGGAAGGGGCCGCCGGGGAATTCGCGGAGAGCGTCTCCGGGATGGTCGACGACATCGAGAAGCGGTCGGATGCGCTCCTCGGGCAGGGGAAGGATCTGGCGAAGGAATCGAAGGGGATAATGCTGGAGGCGATCGAGGACGGGCAGAAGCGGCTGGCGCGCCAGCGGGAGCGGTTGGCGGGTCTGTTGGGATAACGACACAGGGGCGGAAAACGCATGGGATCTGACGAGGGAAAGCCGGATACGCCGGGAGAGCCGGCTGCGCCGGAAGAGGAGAATTTCGCGGAGCTGCTGGAACGGACCTTCGTGGCCCCGGCGCGCTACGAGCCGGGGCAGAAGGTCGTCGCGCGGGTCATCAAGGTGACGCCCGAATGGATCTTCCTGGACCTGGGCCGGAAAGGGGAAGGGGTCCTCGCGACGAAGGAGCTGGCGGACGAGTCCGGGAGCGTCTCCGTGAAGGAGGGCGACTCCCTTTCGTCGTACTTCGTTTCCTCCGACGGCAGCGAGATGCTGTTCACGACGCGGGTGGCGGGCGGCGCGGCCGGAAGCGCGCAGCTCGAGGAGGCGTGGCGGACCGGCATCCCCGTCGACGGCCAGGTGGTGAAGGAGATCAAGGGAGGGTTCGAGGTCCGGCTTCCCGGCGGCGCCCGGGCGTTCTGCCCTTATTCGCAGATGGGATCGTCGCACGGCAGGGAGGCCGCGGAGCAGGTCGGGAAGCGCGTCCCGTTCCGGATCTCGCAGTACGGCGAGAAGGGCCGCAATATCGTCGTCTCCAACCGCGTGCTCGTCGAGGAAGAGGAGCAGCGGAAGCGGGAGGAGTCGATGGCGACCCTGTCCGAAGGGATGGTGGTCCGGGGGAAGGTCACCTCCCTGCGCGACTTCGGCGCGTTCGTCAACATCGGCCCGATCGAGGGGCTGCTGCCCGTCTCGGAGATCGGCTGGGAGCGGGTCGAGGACATCCGGGAGGTCCTGTCCGTCGGCCAGGAGGTCGAGGTGTCGATCACCCGCCTCGACTGGGCGAACAAGCGGTTCTCGTTCAGCCTGAAGAAGATGCTGGCGGACCCGTGGGAGGCCGCGGCGCAGCGGTTCCCCGCGGGATCGAAGCACGTCGGGAAGGTCGCGCGCCTCACGGCGTTCGGGGCGTTCGTTTCCCTCGGGGGCGGGATCGACGGTCTCCTGCACATCTCCCGGCTGGGGGGAGGGAAGAAGATCAAGTCCCCCGGCGAGGCGGTCGCCCTGGGCCAGGAGATCGAGGTCAAGGTGGAATCGGTGGACCCCGCGCAGCACCGGGTCTCCCTGGCCCTCGTCGGGGCGGAAGCCCGGGGTCGTCCGGGGGGGAAGAGGAGGATTACCGCGAGTACCTCGAAACGCCGCCGTCGCCGCCTTCCGTCGGCGCGTTCGGCGAGGCGCTCCGGGCGAAGATCGATCAGAAAAAGAAGAAGTGACGATCCCGGAAGCGGGAGCCGGCGGTTCTACAGGTCCATGCGGCCCAGGAAGTACGGCATCTGGAGGCGCCACCACGGCCAGTCGTGGTTGACGTCGCTCCCCCAGTAATCGAACCAGGCGGGGATTCCCTTCGCGGCCAGGACGTCCTGGAGCGAGCGGGTGTCCGCGAGCGTTTTCTCTTCCCACTCCCCCCGGCCCGCGCAGACCACGATCTTGCTCCGGCGGTACCGTTCCAGATACCACGGGTCCTCGAGGTTCGGCAGGTACGCGAGCGGGGAGTGGAAGTAGACGTTGTCGTCCGAGTAGTCGCCGAGGAAGGATTCGAGGGAGTACACGCCGGACAGGGCGACCAGGGCGTCGAAGACGTCGGGGTGCCGGAAGAAGGCGTTGGCGGCGTGGTAGGCCCCCATGCCGCACCCCGTGGCGAGGAATCCCTCCGCGCGGGGCAGCAGCCCCCGGATGTACCGGGAGACCTCCTCCACGATGTACCGGTCGTAGTCGTTGTGCCGCAGGGCGCGCCGGGCGGGAGGGACGGAGTCGTCGATCAGGGCCTGGTGATCCACGCCGTCCACCGTGAACAGGGTGACCGCCCCGGCCTCGATGAAGGGGCGGCACGCCTCCACCATCCCGTTGTCCTCGTAATCGAAGAACCGGCCCCCGCGGCGCGGGAACACGACCACCGGTTTCCCCGCGTTCCCGTACACCTTCAGTTCCATGTCCTGCCCGAGGTTCCGGCTATGGGCGCGGCTGTACTCGACGTTCATGGATAGATCGTCGCAAGCGCGGGCCCCGGCGTCAAGCCGCCTTCCCTTGACACCGGCGACCGGCGGCTGGTAGATTATGGGTTAGCACTCTTCCTTTGGGAGTGCTAAATCATGGCGGGAGAAGATGAAATGGGTCTTGGCGTCGACGACCGCGCGGCCCAGGTCCTGCGCTACATCGTCGAGGATTATATCTCGACCGCGGAGCCCGTGGGCTCGAGGACCGTCTCCAAGAAGATGGGGCAGGCGCTTTCCCCCGCGACGATCCGCAACATCATGGCCGACCTCGAGGACATGGGGTTCCTGGCCCAGCCGCACACTTCCGCGGGACGCATCCCGACGGGGGCGGGTTTCCGTTTCTACATCGACCACCTCCTCCTTCGGCGCGGTCTCGTGCTGGGAGAGGTGGAACAGCTGAACCTCGCCGCGCAGGACTCGGGCGGGGGCGCGCCCGCGGACGAGCTGGTCCGGCAGGTGAGCCGCCTCCTGGCGAACCTGGCGTGCCAGGCGAGCGTCGTGATCGTGTCCCGGACCGACGAGCAGCGGCTGCGCTCGGTGAGCCTCATGCGCGCGTCGGCGGAAAAGATCCTCCTCGTCGCCGTCATGCAGAGCGGCTACGTGCAGCACCGCCTGATCGAGGGGGAGCCCGACGTCTCGTCCGACGATCTCGAAAAGATCAACGCCTACCTGAACGGCCTGGCCGAGGGGCTCACGCTGGCGCAGCTGCGCGTGCGGGTCCGCGCCGAGCTCCGGAAGGAGAAGGCCCGGTACGACCGGGTGATGCACCGCGCCCTGATCATGGGCGCCCGGGCGCTCGCCGACAGCGGGCCGGGAGAGGTGTTCGTCGAGGGGCGGGCCAACATCCTCGACCAGCCGGAATTCGCCGAGGACGTGCAGCGGCTGAAGCGCGTCCTTCGCGCCTTCGAGGAAAAGACCGTGATCTTCCGCCTCCTCGACCGCGCCATGGCCAGCCAGGCGATCCAGGTGTCCATCGGCCCGGAGAACCCGGTCGAGGACCTGGGGGACGTGTCGGTGGTGGCATCCGGGTATCGCCAGGGGGCTTCCACGATGGGAAGCATCGGCCTGATCGGCCCCGTCCGGATGGATTACTCCCGCGTGATCCCGCTGGTGGAATACACGGCGAACCTGCTCACCACGATGTTCGGGCAAAGGTGATCCGCCCGGCTCGTTCCCTCACACCGTATACAGGAGAAGAAGCGGATGGAAGATAAGGAAAAGGAAGCGTTGTACGGGGAGACCGCCCCCGGCGAGGAGACCCGGGAGGCGCAGGCCGGCCCCGGGGAGCCCGTGGAGGCCGCGGGACCCGGAGGGAAGGACGAGGCGTCGGAGCTGAGGAGCCGTCTCGCGTACCTGATGGCGGAGTTCGACAATTTCCGGAAGCGCGTCGCCCGCGAGCGGGAAGCGCAGGAGGCGTACGGCAACGAAAAGCTGCTGCGGGCCGTCCTTCCGTTCCTCGACAACCTGGAGCGGGCGCTGGGCCAGGAGGGGGCGTCCGCGGAGGCGATCCTTTCGGGGGTCCGGATGACGCGCGACCTGTTCCTCGGGGAGCTTCGCAAGTTCGGCCTGGAGCCGCTTTCCCCGGTGGGGAACGCCTTCGACCCCTCCGTCCACGAGGCGGTCGGCGCCATGCCCTGGCAGGGCATGCCCGAGGGGACGGTGCTCACCGAATCCCGCAAAGGGTACCTGCTGAACGGGCGGCTGCTGCGTCCCGCCCAGGTGCTGGTGGCCGCGGCCCCTCCCGCGGACGGCCCGTGCGGGCAGGAGGGTTGAGGCGGCCGTGGCGACGAAGCGCGACTACTATGAAGTGCTCGGCGTCTCCCGCGACAGCTCCCCGGACGACATCAAGAAGGCCTTCCGGAAGCTGGCTCTCGAGCACCATCCCGACCGGAACTCCTCCGACGCTTCCGCGGAGGAGCGGTTCAAGGAGCTGAACGAGGCGTACTCGGTCCTGTCCGACTCCGACAAGCGGGCGCAGTACGACCGTTTCGGGCACGCGGGCCCCGCGGGCCAGGGGTTCGGGGGGTTCGAGGACTTCCAGGGCATGGGAGTCGAGGACATCATCAACGACTTCTTCGGCGGGATCTTCGGCGGCGGCGGAGGCGGCGGCGGGCGCCCGCGGCGGGGCGCCGACCTCCGGTACGACCTGGAGGTCACGTTCGACGAGGCGGTCTTCGGCACGGAGAAGGAGATCGTCGTCCCCCGGACCGCGGGGTGCGGCGACTGCGGCGGGACGGGAGCGAAGAAGGGGAGCCAGGCCGAGAAGTGCGGGGCCTGCAACGGCCGCGGGCAGGTCACGATGCAGCAGGGGTTCTTCTCCATCCGCCGCACGTGCAGCCGCTGCGGCGGCACCGGCCAGGTGATCAAGGACCCGTGCGGGAAATGCTCGGGCACCGGGCTATGTCCGGGAGAGCCGCACGCTCAAGGTGAAGGTGCCCCCCGGCGTCGAGACCGGCACGCGCCTCAAGCTGCGGGGGGAAGGGGAGGCGGGCGCCGTCGGCGGATCGGCGGGCGACCTGTACGTCGCGCTCTCCGTCCGGGAACACCCGTTCTTCGTCCGGGAGGGGCCGGACCTCTTCTGCGAGGTCCCGATCACGTTCCCCCAGGCGGCGATGGGGGCGAAGATCGAGGTGCCCTCCCTCTCCGGGAAGAAGGACCTCTCCATCCCGGCGGGAACGGCGTCGGGCCACGAATTCGTCCTGCGGGGAGAGGGCGTCGCCTCGCTTTCCTCCGGCCGGCGCGGGAACCTCGTCATCCGGGTGCTGATCGAGGTGCCGCGGAAGCTCTCGAAGCGGCAGAAGGAGCTGCTCGAGGAGTACCAGAAACTGTCCGAGGCGTCTCCCGGTCCCATCGCCAGCGGCTTCTTCGAGAAGGTCAAGGAGATCTTCGGTTGACCCGGCCCGGCGCGGTCCGCGCGGCGGCGCTGTCCGCCCTCCTTCTCCTCCTTTCCGCGGCCTTCGCCGCGGCCGCGGAGCTCCCCCAGCCGCTGACCCCGGGCACGGAGGCCGTGCCGGTTCCCCGCCCCGGCCTGCAGGACCCCGCGCGCACGGTGCCGGTCGCCGCGTTCCTCCAGGCGGAGTCCGACTTCGCCGCCGGCAGGAAGGAGGAGGCGCTCAGGGGATTCCTCGGCATCGCGTATTCCGGACCCGACGACGAGCGGAAGGGATTCGTCTGGATGCGCGTCGGCGAACTCCTCCTGGACCGCGGAGAGTTCGAAAAGGCGCTGGAAGCGGCCGACAAGGCGGTGCTCCTTTCCCGCGCCCGGTACCTCGTCCTCTCGGCGATGGACCTGAAGCTCCGCATCTACCAGAAGATGGATTGGGGCGACGAGGCGCGGCAGGTCGCGGGATACCTGATCGACCAGAAGTACGTCAACGCGAACGTCCCCGTCCTGCTCGCCCTGATGGCCCGCGCGGACGCCCGGGCCGGGAAGGTCGGGTCCTCCCTCGGGCTGTACCGCAGGGCCATCGCGGCCACCTCGGACCCGGAGGAGGCGATCGGCTTCTCGACCGAGCGGGAGCTGGTCATCGACCGGGCGGCCGATCTGTCCCCGCTCCTCCAGGCGGCCCAGGTCGAGGAGGACCCGGACGTCCGGGCCCACCTGTTCCTCGCGCTGGGGAAGGCGGCGGCGAGGAAGGGCTTCCACGGGATGGCGAAGTACGCTTTCGAGCGTTCGACGGGGGCGGGCGGAAGATGGGCCAAGGAGGCGGCGGAGCACCTGTTCCGGGTCGAGAAGATCGTCTCCAGCCGGCCGAAGATCGTCGGCCTGGTCCCCCTGACGGGCAAGCTGGCGGACGTCGGGTTCTCCGTCCTCTCCGGGGCGGAGGTCGCCCTGGCTTCCGGACGGTGGGACGGGTATCTCGGAGGGGTGCCGGTGGCCCGCTGGGTGGACACGGCGGGAGATCCCGACAGGGCCCGTGCGGAGTTCGCCGCGGGGTCTTCCGACCGGACGGTGATCGGGTTCCTCGGCCCGGTCACGGGAGAGGAGGGCCGTTCCGTCTCGGCGGCGTTCGGGCCCAAGTCGCCCCCCGTGCTCTACATGGGGCAGAAGGCGATCGTCGAGAAGCCGTTCCTGTACGGATTCGGCCTCTCGCCCGTCGAGGAGGCGCGCGCCGTCCTCGGGCTCCTCGCGCGGGAGAAGGTGGTCGACCTGCTCCTGCTGCACCCGGAGAACGGCTACGGGAAAGGGTTCGCCGAGGCCGTGGCGAAAGTCGTCGGCCGAATCCGGCGTGCGGATCGTGCAGACCATCGGGTACGCCCCCGATGCCCGCGACTTCACGGACGTGATCCGGAAAGCGGTCGGCACCGCCAAGTTCCGGCGGCAGTCCCGGACGAAGGAGAAGGGGAAGGGGATGAAGCTTCCGCTCGACGGGATCGTCATCGCCGACCGGTGGGACCGGGTGTTCCTCCTCGCCTCCCAGCTGAACTACTACAACGTCTACCTGCCCCTCGCGGGTTTTTCGGGATGGTACAACGAGGAACTGCTGCGCAGGGCGGGAAGCGCCGTCGCGGGCGCGGTGATCTCGGTCGACTATTCCGACGCCATCCCCGGTTCCCAGGGGGACCGGTTCCGGAAGGAGTTCCAGGACGCGATGCGCTCCACGCCCACCCGCTTCGAGGCGATGGGGTACGACGGCGCGCTGCTCCTGGCCGATGCGTTCTACATAGAAGCGGGGGCGGGCAAGCCTTCCGGCGAGGCGATGCGGGAGAAAATCCCCCGCCTGAAGAACTACACCGGGGTCACGGGGACGTTCCTGTTCGGCGCCGCGGGGGACATGCGCCGGAAAGTCTCCCTCCTTCGGGTCGACCTGGGGAATTTCGTCCCGGTCCCGGCGCAGTAGAGGCAAGGCGCGCCGTGCCGGGAGACCTCGCCCGCAGGGTGGGAATGGCGATTTCCCCCGGGGGCCCCCTCGCGGAGGCGATGAAGGGGTTCGAGCCGCGCCCCGGCCAGCTGCGCATGGCGCTGGCGTGGGCGGACGCCCTCGAGAACTCCCGCATCCTGGTCGCGGAGGCGGCCACCGGCATCGGCAAGACGCTGGCGTACCTGGTCCCCGCGATCCTCTCCGGCCGCAGGACGATCGTGTCGACCGGCACCCGGACGCTCCAGCAGCAGCTCCTGGAGAGCGAGATCCCGCTCGTCCGGGACGCCACGCGGTATCCCTTCTCGTGCGCGGTGCTCAAAGGCCGCGCCAACTACCTCTGCCTGCGGAGATGGAGACGTTTCCGCGACGAGCCGATGTTCGAGTTCGCGAAGGAGACCGCCTACTTCCCGGCGATGCGGGAGTTCGCCGAAACCACGAGGACGGGCGACATCGCGGAAGCGAGGGGCATTCCCGAGGACGCCCGCGTCTGGGGCGAGGTCAACGCGCGAAGCGAGATGTGCGACACGGCCTCCTGCGGGCAGGTGGACCGGTGTTTCCTCGCCGAGGCGAGGCGCCGCGCCGCGTCGGCCGACATCGTCGTGGTCAACCACCACCTGTTTTTCGCCGACCTTTCCCTTCGCGCGCGGCTTGCGGGGCCGCACGGGGAGACCGACGGGCGCCGCGGCGGGGACGAGGGGCGGTACGGGGAAATCCTTCCGCGGGCCGAGGCCGTCGTGTTCGACGAGGCGCACGGCATCGAGGAGACCGCCTCGCTGTTCTTCGGCGTGAGCGTCTCCCTGGGCCGGGCGCGGGAGCTGGCGAGGGACCTCCGGCGCTCCGCCGCCGTGACGGGGGGCGCGGGAGCCGGCCTCCTGTCGATGTCGGAGCAGTTCCGGCTCGCCGCGGAGTCCGCCTTCGACGCGGTGGGGGAAGGGGACGGGCGGCTTCCGATCGCGGGAATCCCGGGGCGGGCGCGGTTCGTCGAGAAGGCCGGTTTCCTGCTGCGGGCGGGGGAGGAGCTTTCCCTGTCCCTTTCCACGGAAGCCCCCGGCGCCGGCCGCTCCGCCTCCGCTTCCGACCCGGCGCCGGACCGGGACGCGCTGCTCCGGAGGGTGCGCTCCTTCCTGGAAGACCTCGGTTCGGTGCTGTCCGCGGACCCGTCGGACGCCGTCGCCTGGGCGGAGCGCAGGGGAGGGGCCGTCGCGCTCCACCGGACGCCCATCGAGGTGTCCCCGGCCCTTTCGGAATCGTTGTGGGGGGACCCGATCCCCTTCCTGCTCACCTCCGCGACCCTGTCGATAACGGGCGACCTGGGGTATTTCCGCGAGCGGGTGGGGCTGGATCGGGTTGAACCGCGGGAACTCATCGTGGATAATGAGTTTGACTTCGCCGAGCGGGCGTTGTTCTACGTCCCCCGGGGTCTTCCCGGCCCGTCGGAGCCGGGTTTCCCCGCCGCGGCGTCCGCGGAGACGCGGGAACTGCTCGACTGCTCCGGCGGCGGGGCCCTGGTCCTGTGCACGAGCTACAGGACGCTTTCGGCGCTCGAGGAGGCGCTTCGCGGGGAGGTGCCGTATACCCTGTACGTTCAAGGCGACGCCCCGAGGGCGCAGCTGCTCAAGGAATTCCGGGACGGCGAGGACACGGTCCTGATCGGGACCGGGACGTTCTGGGAAGGGGTCGACGTGCCGGGCGCGTCGCTGCGCTGCGTCATCATCGACAAGCTGCCGTTCGCCTCGCCGTCGGATCCCGTGACGTCCGCGCGCATCCGGGCGCTCCGCGAGCGCGGAATCGATCCGTTCACCTCGTACCAGCTTCCGGAGGCGGTCCTCGCGCTGCGGCAGGGCGTCGGGCGGCTCCTTCGGCGCGGGGACGATTACGGAGTGGTCGCCCTGCTCGACGACCGGGTGGCGAGCCGGGGATACGGGGAGCTGTTCCGCGCGAACCTCCCCCCGATGAAATGGACGCGGGACCGGGCCGACGTGGCGGCGTTCTTCCGCCGCTTCCGGGCGAAGGTCCCGCCCGAAATCCTTTAGGGAGGACGAAAGATGATTCGAAAGGCGGTGTTCCCCGCGGCCGGGTTCGGAACGCGGTTTCTCCCGGCCACGAAGGCTTCCCCGAAGGAGATGCTTCCCCTGGTGGACATCCCGCTCATCCAGCACGGGGTCGAGGAGGCCAAGGCGGCGGGCATCCGGGGCATGATCATCGTGACCGGCCGCGGCAAGAACGCGATCGAGGACCATTTCGACGTTTCCTTCGAGCTGGAGGCGCTGCTGGAGAAAAAAGGGAACGGGGATCTCCTCAAGCTGGTCCGGGGGGTCACCGACGGGGCCGATTTCTTCTACGTGCGCCAGAACCTCCCGCTGGGCCTCGGCCACGCGGTGCTCCGGTCGGCGGACCTCGTCGGCGAGGAGCCGTTCGCCGTCGTTCTGTCGGACGACGTGATCGACGCCGCCGTCCCCGTGCTGAAGCAGATGATCGCGGCCCATGAAAGGTACAGCGCGGGAGCGGTCCTGGCCATCCAGAGGGTCCCGAAGGACGCGGTGTCCAAGTACGGAATCATCAAGGGGAAGAAGATCGGCGACGGCGCGTACGAGGTCTCCGACATGGTCGAGAAGCCGCGGCCGGAAAAGGCGCCGTCCGACCTGGCGATCATCGGGAGATACATCCTGCCCCCGTCCATTTTCCCCGCCCTGTCGTCGACGAAGCCGGGGGCCGGGGGGGAGATCCAGCTCACGGACGCCATCCGGTCGCTGATCGGGAAAGAGCGGGTGATCGGTTACGAGTTCGAGGGGGTCCGCTACGACGCGGGGACCAAGCTCGGTTTCCAGATGGCGAACATCGCCTTCGCCCTGAAGGACCCGGAGATCGGTCCGGGCCTGCAGGCGTTCCTTCGAAAGGAGAGATTCGTGTGAGCCAGAGGGAGGGTGGTTCCCGCGCAAGGATCGCGAAGCGCGCCGGGATGGACGAACGCTTGGAGCCGAGGCCGGTCGACAGCGTGATGCTCCTCGATCTCTCGGAGGAAACGGCGTACATGCCGCCGTCGGACGTCACCGAGGTGGACGACTCCGTCCGGATCCTTCTGGAGCTTCCGGGCGTCCCGGCGGAAGGCGTGCAGGTCTGGGTCCGGGGGGACCGGATCGAGGTGACGGGGGAGAAGCCCCCCGATTTCCCGAAGGGGGAAACCTCCTTCCTTTGCCTGGAACGCAGCTTCGGCAAGTTCTGCCGGATGTTCGAAGTGGCGGGCCCGGTGAATCTCGGGAAGATATCCGTGCGTCAGAAGGATGGGGTCCTGACGATCACGATTCCGAAGATGGCGGAACGGCGGGGCAAGGAACGCCGCATCCCGGTGACGGAAGAATAAGGACCGGAGACGCTCCAGGAAAGGGGCAGGAACGAGATGGCAGACAAGGATAAGAAGATGGCGGACGAAGACATAAAGAAGAACGCGGAAGGGGAGGAAATCGTTCTTCCCCCCAAGGAAGGCCCGGTCGTCGAGGAGAAGGAGGGCGGCCCCGAGATCCCCGAGGTCCTTCCGCTTCTCCCGGTGCGCGACATCGTCATATTTCCGTACATGACCCTGCCGCTGTTCGTGGGGCGGGAAGGGTCCATCTCCGCGGTGGACGAGGCCCTCGCCAGGGACCGGTACATCTTCCTCGCGACGCAGAAGGACCCCACGGTGGAGGACCCGAAGCCGGACGAGCTGTACCGCACGGGCACCGTGGCGATGATCATGCGGATGATCAAGCTTCCCGACGGGCGGCTGAAGATCCTCATCCAGGGCGTCATGAAGGGGAAGATCGTCGAGTTCATGGAGGGGAAGCCGGGGGTGCGCGTCCGCATCGACCGGATCGTCGAGACGCCGATCAAGGAGGGGAACCTCGAGACCGAGGCGCTCATGCGCGCCTCCCGGGAAAAGATCGAGAAGATCCTCACCCTGAAGAACATGCCGGTCGAGATCCTGATGGTCACGGAGAACATCAACAACCCCGGCGTGCTCGCCGACCTGGTGGCCTCGAACCTCCGCCTCAAGATCGAGGAGGCCCAGGGGGTGCTCGAGGAGGAAGACCCCGTCGCCCGCCTGACCCTGGTGAACAACCTGCTGTCCCGGGAGCTGCAGCTCGCGGAGATGCAGGCGAAGATCCAGAACCAGGCCAAGGAGGAGATGTCGAAGAGCCAGCGGGAATATTTCCTGCGGGAGCAGATGAAGGCCATCAAGCAGGAGCTGGGAGACATCGACGGAAAGACCGAGGAGACCGACGAGCTCCGGGACAAGGTCAAGTCCGCCGGGATGCCCGAAGAGGTCCTGAAGGAAGCGGACAAGCAGCTCCGGCGGCTCGAGGGGATGCATCCCGACTCCGCGGAGTCCTCCGTGGTCCGCACCTACCTCGACTGGCTGGTGGAGCTCCCCTGGAAGAAGGAGACCAAGGACAACATCCAGATCAACAAGGCCAAGAAGATCCTCGACGAGGACCATCACGACCTGGAGAAGGTCAAGGAGCGGATCCTCGAATACCTTTCCGTCCGCAAGCTGAAGGACAAGATGAAGGGGCCGATCCTGTGCTTCATCGGGCCCCCCGGCGTGGGGAAGACGTCCCTGGGCAAATCGATCGCCCGGGCCATGGGGCGCAAGTTCATCCGCATGTCGCTGGGCGGCATCCGGGACGAGGCGGAGATCCGCGGCCACCGCCGGACCTACGTCGGCGCGATGCCGGGCCGGATCATCCAGGGGATGAAGCAGACCGGGACCCGCAACCCGATCTTCATGCTCGACGAGATCGACAAGGTGGGGGCCGATTTCCGCGGCGACCCGTCCGCGGCGCTCCTGGAGGTCCTCGACCCGGAGCAGAACTTCGCCTTCAGCGACAACTACCTGAACGTCCCCTTCGACCTGTCGAAGGTGCTGTTCATCGCGACGGCGAACGTGATGGACCCGATTCCCCCGGCCTTGAAGGACCGGATGGAGATCATCCAGCTCTCGGGATACACCGACGTCGACAAGCTGGCGATCGCGAAGAAGTTCCTGCTGCCGCGGCAGCAGGAGGAAAACGGCATCAAGCCGGGGCAGATCGCGATGAACGACCGGGCGATCCTGGCGATCATCCACCAGTACACGCGGGAGGCGGGGCTCCGCAACCTGGAGCGCGAGATCGGCCAGGTGTGCCGGAAGATCGCCCGGAAGATCGCCGAGGGCGAGAAGGGGCCGTTCACCGTCACGGCGAAGAACCTGCACAAGTATCCTCGGCATCCCGATGCACATCCCCGAGACGGAAGGGGAGGCCGACGAGGTCGGCGTGGCGACAGGCCTCGCGTGGACGCCGACGGGGGGCGACATGCTCTTCATCGAGGTGTCGCTCGTCGAGGGGAAGGGCGGCGTGACCATCACCGGGAACCTGGGGGACGTGATGCGGGAGAGCGCGCAGGCGGCGCTCACCTACGCCCGGTCCCGCGCCGCGCGGCTCGGGATCTCGAAGACCTTCTACCAGAAGCAGGACATCCACATCCACGTCCCGTCCGGCGGGATCCCCAAGGACGGGCCGTCCGCGGGGATCACCATCGCGACGGCGCTCGTCTCCTCGCTTACGGGGATCCCCGTGAGGCGCGACATCGCGATGACCGGCGAGGTCACGCTGCGCGGGCGCGTGCTCCCCATCGGGGGGCTTAAAGAAAAATCGCTGGCGGCGCTGCGCGGGGGGATCACGCACGTCATCGCGCCGGAGCAGAACCGGAAGGACCTCGAGGAGATCCCGCGCCACGAGGCGAAGCAGGTCCGCTTCTCGCTGGTCAAGAGCATGGACGATGTGCTCCCCCTCGCCCTGACGAGGAACCCGTTCCGCGCGGAGAAGGGGAAGAAACCGGCGCCGAAATCCCCGCCGGCGAAGAAGGCGCCGGCGAGGACCACGAAGGCCCGGAAAGCGCGTTGATGCACGACGGTTCCGACGACCCCGACGCAGCCCGCGGCGGGTTCCGCGGGACAGACCGGTTCATGCCGGGCGGGCGCGCCATGCCCTCGCGCCCGTGAAAGCCGTACTCCTTCCGTTCCTGTTCCTGGCCTCCGCCTTCTTCTCCGCGACGGAGACGGCCCTCTTCGCCCTGAGGCGGGTCGACCTCGAGAAATGGAAGGAGGAAAGGAACCGGAGGGCGGCGCTCATCGGGAAGATGCTCGAGAACCCGGGCCGGCTGATCTCGACCATTCTCATCGGGAACCTGATCGTCAACGTGGCGATCTCCTCGGTCCTCGCCGCGCTCATTCTTCCGCGCCTTCCGGGCAGGTACGGCGAGGCGGCCGCGCTCGCGGCCGGGACGCTGGGGATCCTGATCCTGGGAGACATCACGCCGAAGAGCATCGTCTGGCCCCGGGCGAAAGCGTTCTCGCTGCTTCTCGCCGCGCCGCTCATGACCTTCTCGAAGGCCATCGCCCCGTTGCGGTTCGTCATCGAGAAGCTGTCGGCGGGGGTCCTGTTCCTGCTGGGCGCGCGCGGCGGGGCGGAGTCGCGCGAGATGGTCTCGGAAGCCGAGTTCCGGGCGATGGTCGACATCGGGGAGGAGACCGGCACCCTCGATCCCGGCGAGAAGGAGCTCATCCACAACATCTTCGAGATGACGGAACAGCGCGCCGCGGAGGTCATGACGCCGCTGCCCGACGTGTTCATGGTCCCGCGGGACCTCCCCTACGACGACCTGGTGGCGAAGTACAGGGTGTACCGCAAGTCGCGGATCCCCGTCTACGAGGGGGAACGGCGCAACGTGGTGGGGATCCTCCATTTCAAGGACCTGCTCCGCCCGATGGCGGAGGAGGGGCGGGTCGCCGAATGGGCCGGTCGCGTGCGGCATCCGCTCTTCGTCCCCGCGGTGAAGAAGCTGCCGCTTCTCCTGCGCGAATTCCAGCGGAGGAAGGTCCACATCGCCGTCGTGGTGGACGAGTTCGGGGAGCAGGTGGGGATCGTCACGATCGAGGACGTCCTCGAGGAGCTGTTCGGGGACATCCACGAGGAGCACGACCGGGAGGAGAAGGAGATCGTCGCGCGGCCGGACGGCTCCTCCCGCGTCCTCGGGAAGACGCCGATCCACCGGTTCAACGCGGCGTTCGGGACGGATCTTCCGGACGAGGAGTGGGACACCGTGGCGGGGCTCCTGCTGCACGAGTTCGGCCGGCTCCCGGAACGCGGCGACCGGATCGTGATCGCCGGGCTCGTCGCCACGGTGGAAAGGCTGAAAGGGGTCCGGATCGTCGAGGTGGGCGTGCGGTCCTGCGACGGGGAGCGGGAGTAGCGGATGGGACTGGCGGCCCTCATCGCGTTGTGCCTGCTGGGCCAGGGCCTATATGAAGGCGCCGAGATGGTGCTCGTCTCCGCGGACCGCCACCGGCTGAAGGAGCGGGCGCTCCGCGGGGAGCGGGGGCCGAAGCTCGCCCTTTCCATGCTGGCCCGGCCCGACCGCGTCCTCGCGACGACGCTGACCACCACGAACCTCTTCATCGTCCTGGGCAGCGTCCTCGCCACGTCCCGCCTCCTGCCGTCGTTCGGGGAATACGCCGAGTGGATCGCGGTCGGCGTCTACACCCCCCTCGTCATCATCCTCGGGCAGGTGGTGCCGAAAAGCTTCGCGCGGCAGCGGGCCGACCGGCTGGTGCTCCGCGGCCGCCCGGGTCATCCGCTTCGCGCAGGTCCTGCTCTACCCGCTCGTCACCGCCGGATCCTTCGTCGCGCGCGTGATCTCCATGCCGTTCGGGGGCGTCCCGCCGCTCCGGGTCCTGGTCACGCGGGAAGAGCTGGTCCTGATGCTGAGGATGACCCACGGGGGGGGGTCCGACGTCGAGGCCCACGAGCGCGTGATGGTGCGCCGCGTGTTCCATTTCGGCGAGACGAGGGTCTTCGACGTCTATCGTCCGCTTCCCCAGGTGGCCGCCCTTCCGGAGAGCGCGTCCTGCGGGGACGCGGCGCTCGCCGCCGCCAAAAGCGGGTACTCGCGCTACCCCGTGTACAGGGACCGGGTGGACCAGGTGGTCGGGTACCTCCATGTCCTGGACGTCGCCGGGAGCCCGCCCGAAGCGTCCGTGCTGCCGTTCCTCCGGAAGGCGCTGTACGTCCCGGAGCTCATGCCGCTCGACGAGCTCCTCCGGGCGTTCCGGGAGGCGCGGACCTCGTTCGCCGTCGTCGTGGACGAGTTCGGCGGCGTGTCCGGGATCGTCACCGCGGAGGACGTGGTCGAGGAGGTGGTCGGGGAGATAGAGGACGAGTACGACCGGCGTATGGAATACTATACGAAGGTGTCGGACGACGAGTACATCGTCCCCGGCCGGATGGAGATCGGGCGCTTCGCGGAGGAGTCCGGCATCCGCCTGGCGGAAGGGGAATACACCACCGTCGGGGGATTTCTCACGTCGGTCGCCGGGCGGATCCCGGCGGCAGGGGAGTCGTTCGATGTCCCGGGGGCGTCCTTGAGGGCGGAGAGGGTGTCGGAGCGCGCGGTCCTCGAGGTGAGGGTCCGGCGCCTGGCCATGGAGGATGAGGAGCCGCCGGCGGGAGACGGTGCCGGGAGCCCGGATTGAGCCGGGGCGCCGGGCCGGGGAAGGGGAGATGACCAGAGATCGCCTGAAAAAGCTGCTGGCGGCCGTGGCGGGCGGGACGTTTCCGTCGACGAGGCGTTCGAGCGGCTGCGCAGCCTTCCTTATGAAAACGTGGGGGATGCCCGCGTGGACCACCACAGGGGAATCCGCCAGGGGATCCCCGAGGTGATCTTCGGGGAGGGGAAGACGACCGAGCAGATCGTCGCGATCGCCCGGTCGATGCGCCGCGCGGGGACCGGGGTGCTGATCACGCGCCTCTCCGAGGAGAAGATCCGGGCGATCCGCCGCGGCTTTCCGGGGGGCCGTGGTCCACCCGAAAGCCCGCTGCGTGGTCATCCCGAAGGGGAAGAGGGAGCCGCGCGGGAAGGGGACCGTCCTCGTCGTGACCGCGGGCACCTCCGACATCCCGGTGGCCGAGGAGGCGGCGGTGACCGCCGAGTTCCTCGGCAGCGCGGTGGAGCGGCTCTACGACGTCGGCGTGGCGGGGATCCACCGGCTGCTCGCTCGAGGACAAGCCTGCTGCGCAAGGCGCGCGTGATCGTCGTGGCGGCGGGGATGGAGGGGGCGCTCGCCTCGGTGGTGGGCGGGCTGACCGACAAGCCGGTCATCGCCGTGCCGACCAGCGTCGGCTACGGCGCGAGCTTCGGGGGGTCGCCGCGCTCCTCGGCGATGCTCAACTCGCTGCGCCCCCACCGTGGCGGTGGTCAACATCGACAACGGCTTCGGCGCCGGCGTGCTGGCGTCGGTCATCGACCGGCTGTGACGATACTCTACTTCGACTGCTTCTCCGGGATCGCCGGGGACATGGCGACGGCGGCGCTGCTTTCGCTGACCGGCGCGGAGAAGGAGCTGCGGAAGGCCCTTAAAGGCGTTCCCCTCTCCGGCTACCGGCTGACGGCGGAGCGGGGGCATTCCTGCGGAATGGCGGGGACGCGGGTGCGCGTGAACGTTTCCGGCGGGCCGAAGCACGCGCGCCATCTCCCCGACATCCTCGCGCTGCTCAGGTCCTCCTCCCTTCCCGGGGAAACGCTCGCCCGGGCGATCCGCTGCTTCGAGCTGCTGGGGGCGGCCGAGGCGAAGGTCCACGGCACGCCGATCGACAAGGTCCACTTCCACGAGGTGGGCGCCGTCGACGCGATCGTCGACATCGTCTCCGGCTGCTTCCTGTTCGAGCTGGCCGGGGCGAAGGCGGCGCACTGTTCGCCCCTCCCGGGCGGCAGCGGCGAGGTGCGGTCCGGGCATGGGAAGATCCCGGTCCCCGCGCCGGCGACCCTCGAGCTGCTGAAAGGCGCGCCGTGGCGGTTCGGCGAAGGCGAAGGGGAGCTCGTGACCCCCACGGGGGCGGCGCTCCTGCGCGCTTTCGACGTGTCCTTCGAGCGCCCGCCCGAGATGACGGCGCGGGGCGTCGGGATCGGGCTGGGGCACCGGGAGCTCCCGGGCCGCCCCAACCTCTTAAGGATCGTCGCGGGGGAACCCGCGGGCGCTGCGCCGGGCAGGGACCGGGTCCTCGAGATCGAGGCGAACATCGACGACATGAGCCCCCAGCGGTTCGAGCTGCTGATCGAGCGGTCGCTCGGCGCGGGCGCCCTCGACGTCGCCGTCCTGCCGGCGACGATGAAGAAGAACCGGCCCGGCTGGGTGCTGCGGATCCTGGCTCCCGAGGAGCGGCTCGAGCCCGTCTCCGCGGCGGTCTTCTCCGTGTCGACGGCGATCGGCCTGCGGTACCACGCCTGCGACCGGCTGAAGCTCGACCGCGCGGTGCGCGAGATCGAGACGCGTTTCGGGCGCGTGCGGGTGAAGGAGGCGACGCTGCCGGACGGATCGGTCCGCCCGTTGCCGGAATACGAGGACGTGAAGCGGATCGTCCGCGGCGGCGCGGCCACGTTCGACGAGGTAGCCGCCGAGGTGGCGAGAAAATGGCGAAGGTGAAGGTCGAGTTCGCCTGCACGGCGTGCGGGACCACCTCCCCGAAATGGGTCGGGAAGTGCCCGGGATGCGGGGAGTGGAACACCTTCGTCGAGGAGGTCTCCGCCCCGGCGCCCGGGCGGCGCCCCGGCGTGCCCGACTTCCCGGCCTCGCGGCCGGTGCTCCTGTCCGATGTTTCGGAGACCGCCGCCGTGCGCGTCTCGTGCGGCATC
Organism: uncultured bacterium; assembly: GCA_963741515.1. Lineage (GTDB taxonomy): Bacteria > Desulfobacterota > Deferrimicrobia > Deferrimicrobiales > Deferrimicrobiaceae > UBA2219. Next base: position 560,914 of record CAVUIA010000002.1, on the reverse strand, counting down.
GCCGAGTTCGACCGCGTGATGGGGGGAGGCGTGGTGTCCGCGTCGGCCACCCTGCTGGGCGGCGACCCGGGGATCGGGAAGTCCACCATCCTCCTGCAGGCGGCGCGCGGCCTGGCGCGGCAGGGGAAGCCCGTCCTGTACGTCTCCGGGGAAGAGTCCGAGGCGCAGGTGAAGCTGCGCGCATCCCGCCTCGGGATCTCCGACGGCGGCATCTACCTGATGGCGGAAACCTCCCTGGAGCGGATCCTCTCCGCCGCCGGGGAGCTCTCCCCCGCCGTGATGATCGTCGACTCGATCCAGACCGTGTTCTCCCCCGACCTGTCGGGCGCGCCGGGTTCCGTGGGACAGGTGCGGGAGTGCGCCGCGCGGCTGGTGTTCTTCGGCAAGAAGGCGGGGATCTCCGTCTTCCTCGTGGGGCACGTGACGAAGGACGGCGCGATCGCGGGCCCCCGGGTCCTCGAGCATATCGTCGACACGGTCCTCTACTTCGAGGGGGAGAAGGGGCACCCGTACCGGATCCTCAAGGCGGTCAAGAACCGGTTCGGCTCGACGAACGAGATCGGCGTCTTCGAGATGCGCTCCGAGGGGCTCGCCGAGGTGGCCGACCCTTCGGGCATGTTCCTCTCGGAGCGGTCCGGGGACACCTCCGGCATCCTGGTCTTCCCGGCGGTCGAGGGGACGCGGCCGCTCCTCGTCGAGATCCAGGCGCTGGCCTCCCACTCGTACCTGCCCATGCCCCGGCGGACCACGCTCGGGGTCGACTTCAACCGCGTGATCCTGCTGTGCGCCATCCTGGAGAAAAAGGCGGGGGTCGGCTTCCACGACCAGGATGTCTTCGTCAACGTGGCGGGCGGCATCCGGCTCGACGAGCCCGCGGCGGACCTGGCGCTGTGCATGGCCCTCGCGAGCAGTTTCCGCGACCGGGTGATCCCCCCGGGGACGGCGGCGTTCGGCGAGGTGGGGCTGGGGGGCGAGGTCCGCGCGGTCCCGATGGCGGAGATGCGGCTGAACGAGGCCGCCAAGATGGGGTTCACCCGCGTGCTCCTTCCCGCATCGAACGCGGAGCGCCTCGGCGCGAAGTTCCCGCTCGATCTGGTGCCGGTGCGGCACGTCAAGGAGGCGCTTTCGCGCTGAAGGGGGGAACGGATGCTGCTGTCCGGCACGCGGATCCTGATCGTGGACGGGGACGCGGCACGCGCGGAACGCCTCGCGCGCGCTTTGGAGGCGGCGGGAGCGGGACTCCCGATCCGGAGGGCGGGCTCCCTGCGGGAATTCCGGGAGGCGGCGGCCTCCGCCTCCCCGGACATCGCGCTCGCGGCGCTGGTCCTGCCGGACGGACGGCTCGTCGAGGCGTTGACCGATCCGCCGGAAGACGGCCCGTTTCCCGTGCTGGTCCTTGCAGCTCCCGGCGAGGCGGCGGCGGCGGGCGGAGGCGGTACGGAGCGGAGCGCTGGATTCCGTGACGGAATCCGCCGAGGGGTTCACGGAACTGCCGCGCGTCGTGGCCCGGGCGCTGCGCGAATGGGGGCTGCTGCGGGACCGGAAGCGGCTTGCGGCGGAGCTTGAGCGGCGGGAGGCGAAGCTCCGCAGCATCTTCAGCGCGTCGCCGCTGGGCATCGGCATGGTCGTCCACCGCGTCCTCCGGGAGGCCAACGACACCCTGCTGGGGATGACGGGGTATTCCCGGGAGGAGCTGATCGGGCAGAGCGCCCGCATCCTCTATCCGTCCGAAGAGGAATTCCAATACGTCGGGAGCGAGAAGTACCGGCAGATCAGCGTTTCGGGAACGGGAACCGTGGAATGCCGCTGGAAGCGGAAGGACGGCGGGATCATCGATGTCCTTCTCGCCTCCTCCGTGGTGGTTCCCGACGACCTGGCGATGGGGGTGACGTTCACCGCGCTCGATATCACCGCCCGCAAGCGGGCCGAAGACGCGCTGCGGGAAAGCGAGGCGAAGTCCCGCCTCCAGTCGGAGCAGTTCCACTCCATCCTTCGCATCCTCCCCGACAACATCCTGCGCCTTTCCCCGGACCTGCGGATCATCTGGACGAACCGGCTCGCGGAGGACGATATCAGGAAGATCAATCCGGACCGTGGGGGATGCGGCCGACCCGATCGGGGGGCATTGCTACGAGTTGTTTCACGGGAGGACCGGTCCCTGCGGGGACTGCCCGATCGTCCGGGCGGCCGCTTCCGGGGAGACCGCGGTCGGAACCGACGTCACCCCCGACGGCAAGATCTGGGAGCTCAGGGCGATCCCGGTGATAGAGGAAGGGGCGGTAAGGGAATTGATCGAGGTCGCAAGGGACGTCACCGAGAGCCGGAAGATGGAGGAGCAGCTGCGCCAGGCCCGGCACATGGAGGCCGTGGGGCGCCTCGCCGGCGGCATCGCCCACGACTTCAACAACATGCTGAACGTGATCCTGGGCTACTCCGAGATCGCCATGAACCGCCTCGAGCCCGGCTCTCCGGTGGTTCCGAACCTCGAGGAGATCATGAAGGCCGGCCGGCGTTCCGCCTCCCTGGTCGAGCAGCTCCTGGCCTTCTCCCGCAAGCAGATCGTGGCGCCGGTGATCGTGCGGCTGGGCGATGCGGTCGCCGAGCAGTTGAACATGCTGCGGCGGATGATCGGAGAGGACATCCGCATCGAGTTCCGCCCCGCGGGAGATCTCTGGAACATCCGGATCGATCCGTCCCAGGTCACGCAGATCCTGACCAACCTCGCGGTGAACGCCCGGGACGCCATCGACGGGGTGGGAACGATCACGATCGAAACGGCCAACGTCACGGTGGACGAGGCGTTTCACCGCCGGCACAGATATGCGCTTCCCGGCGAGTACGCGATGCTCGCCTTCAGCGACACGGGAACGGGGATGGACGAGGGGACGCTGAAGAAGATCTTCGAACCGTTCTTCACGACGAAGGCGGCCGGCAAGGGGACCGGGCTCGGCCTGTCCACGGTGTACGGGATCGTGAAGCAGAACAACGGCTTCATCAACGCCTACAGCGAGCCGGGAATGGGATCCTCTTTCCGGATCTATTTCCCGAGGGTCCGGGCGGAGGCGGAGGAATCCGTCGAGGCGGCCCCGAAAGCCCTTCCCTCGGGCACCGAAACCGTCCTGCTGGTCGAGGACGAGGAGCAGATTCTTTCCCTGGCGACGCGGATCCTCGAGATCCAGGGGTACCGGGTGCTTCCCGCCGGTTCCCCGGCAGAGGCGTGTCTGCTCGCGGAACGCCACGAAGGGGAGATCCAGCTGCTGCTCACGGACGTGATCATGCCGGGGATGAACGGGCGGGAGCTGCAGCGGCGGATCGAGCGGAGCAAGCCGGGGATCCGGACCCTGTTCATGTCCGGCTATACGGAAGACGCCGTCGTCCACCGCGGCACCGTCGGCATGGGCATATCTTTCGTCTCGAAGCCTTTCACGGTAAGGATGCTGGCGGAGAAAGTCCGCTCGGCGCTGGACGCCTAGCTAGATGGGGAAGAGGCACTGGGAGGACCTGAAGGAAGGGGACGGCTTCACCTGCGGCCCCGTCGCCTTCGACCGGGAGGGGATCCTCGAATACGGGAGAAGGTACGACCCGTGGCCGTTCCACACCGACGAGGCCGCGGCGCAAGCGTCGATATTCAGCGGACTGGTGGCGTCCTCCTTCCAGATCGTGGCCTGCTGCACGAAGGCGGTGGTGGAGGCCCACGGGGAGCTCGCGGTCCTCTCCGGCCTGGGCGTCGACGAGGTGCGGCTGCTGAACCCCGTGCGTCCCGGGGACGCCGTCACCGTCGAGGCGCGCTGGACGGAATTGAGGAGGTCCCGGAGCAAACCGGACCGGGGGATCGCGATCCTTTCCTGCCGGGCGATGAACCAGCGGGGCGAGCCCGTGCTGGTATACGGGTACCGCTACCTGCTCGCGTGCCGGACGAAAGGGTGAACGGCCAAGGCGCCCTCGCCTCGCCGCCCCTTCAGCCCCCCTTGAATCCCTTCCCCAGGATGTAGAGCTCGAACGACCCCTTGCGCGTGGCCTCGGGACGGATGCGGCGAAGCTCCCGGAAGAAGGGCTTGAGCTCCGAGAAGACCGCGTCGCTCTCCGCCCCGCCGAAGATCTTGGCGAGGAACGTTCCGCCTTCCTTCAGCGTCCCCCGGGCGAGGGCGAAGACCGCCCGGACCAGCTCAGCGGAGCGCGCCTGGTCGGTGAACGGGCTTCCGGTGGTGTTCGGCGCGGCGTCCGAAAGGACGACGTCGGCAGGCCCGCCGAGGAAGGCGAGCAGCTCGTCCGGGAGCGCGACGTCGGTCAGGTCTCTCCGCCAGAAGCGGAAGCCGTCCCCCGGGAGCGGGTCCATCGGGAGCAGGTCGACCGCCGCGACCTTCCCCCGCTTCCCGACGAGCTCGAGCAGGAGCTGGCTCCACCCGCCGGGGGCGGCGCCCGCGTCGATCACCCGGTCCCCCGCGCGGACCGCCTTTTCCTTCCCGGCGATCTGCGCCAGCTTGTACGCCGCCCGGGAGCGGTACCCTTCCTTTTTCGCCTGGCGGTACCAGGCGTCCTTCCTTTCGTACATTCTCCCAATGGTAATGGAACTTGGCCCGGTTTGCCCCGAAAATCCTGTAAGATAATGTCATCGCACCCGGGGGGGGACGGACATCGACATCAACGGCGTCTTCCGCTACTTGAGCCGGGACCTGCATGCCGTGGAACGGGCGCTGGTCTCCAACCTGAAGTCCCCGGTCCCGCTGATCCCCGTCGTGGGGAAGCACATCACCCTGTCGGGCGGGAAGCGGGTCCGCCCCGCGGTCCTGCTGCTGTGCGCCGACGCGTGCGGCTACCGGGGCCCCCGCCGGACCGTCATGTCGGTGGTGACGGAATACATGCACACCGCGACCCTGCTGCACGACGACGTGGTCGACCTGGGCACGGTCCGCCGCGGGAAGCCCGCGGCCAACATGGTCTTCGGCAACTCCGTGTCCATCCTCGTGGGCGATTTCCTCTTCGCCCGCGCTTCCCAGCTGATGACCGAAGACGGCGACATCGACGTCCTGGGGATCTACGCGCGCACCCTCGTCTCCCTCACCGAAGGCGAGGTGATGCAGCTGACGCGGTCGCGCGACGGGGGGATCACGGAGCGGCAGTACCTCGACGTCGTCTACTGCAAGACCGCCTCCCTCATCGCGGCGGCCAGCGAAACGGGGGCCGTGCTCGCCGGGGCCGACCCGGCGACGCGCAAGGCGATGTTCGGGTTCGGGAAGTCCGTCGGGATGGCGTTCCAGCTGGTCGACGACATCCTCGATTTCACCGGCACGGAAAAAGAGCTCGGGAAACGCCCTTTCCAGGACCTCCGCGAGGGGAAGGTCACGCTGCCGCTTCTCCACGCCCTGCGGGAGGCGGACGCCCGGGACCGGGCCCGCGCGCTGGCGGCCCTCGCCAGGAAGGATCGGGGGAAGCGCGATATCGCGTTCCTCGCCGGGATGGTGGCCCGGCACGGGGGAGTGGATCACACCGCGTCCCGGGCGAAGGGCTTCGTCCGGCGGGGGAAAGGGTTCCTCCGGGGGCTCCCGGCCTCCCCGGCCCGCGACGCTCTGCTGGCCCTCTCCGATTACGTGGTCTCCCGCACCTCCTGATCCGTCCCTTCCCGACCCGCAAGTCCCCGTCTCGCCGGCTTTTCCGCCGCCGCGCACCCTGTCAGGAAAATTCCTCTTGACTTGTATATTATGCGTCTTTATATATAATTTATTGCTAAATTAGGTGGAACTTATCACCATTGATCGTGAACACTTTTCCTGGAGGGGAAAGCACATGAGGAGAAGGAGAGAGGCCGGCTTCACGCTGATCGAGGTGGTCGTCGTCGTGGCCGTCATCGCCATTCTGGCCGCCGTGCTCACGCCTTTCATCACCAAATACATAGACGATTCCCGGATCGCCAAGGCGCGCAACGAGGTCCAGGTCATCGGCGGGGCCTTGACGAACTTCTACAAGGACACGGGGGTGTGGCCGAGCAGGAACGCCACCGGAACGGCGGTGACGTATCTCTACACGGGGACCACCGTTCCCACGGCGGCCGGCAACATCTTCTCCGCCATCACGCCCGCGCTCAATCCCCCGGTCGCCGCCTGGGCCGGCGCCTCCGCGCCGCTCGACAACAGCCTTGTCACCAACGGCACGGGGAACGCCTACCCGGCGAGCGGGGACATGCAGTGGCGGGGGCCGTACACCAGCGGCGCCCTTCCGGTGGATCCGTGGGGGAGGCCCTACGTGGTCAATTTCGCCGCCATCGGCCCCCTTTGGGTGCTCTCCGCCGGCCCCAACCTGAGGATCCAGACGGCCGTCGCGGACAACGTGGTAAGAGGCGACGACATCGGGTTCCGCGTACGGTAGGAGGGGTGACTTTCGCGACGAAAAGCCGAAGCCCCGTCTTCGGCTTTTTTTTTAGCCTGCGGGGGAAGGCAAACGCATGACGGAAACGTCCGCGGGACCGAAGCCGGGGGAAGCGGCTCCCCCCAAGAGCATGAAGCTCGGCGAGCGGCTGATCGATTCGGGGCTTGTCACCCCGGACCAGCTCAACCTGGCCCTGCGCGAGCAGAAGCGGACGGGGGAGAGGGTCGGAGAGATCCTCATCAACCTGGGGTTCGTCACCCAGGAGCAGATCTCCTCGGTCCTCGCCTCGCAGGCCGGCGTCGCCTTCGTCCAGCTGGACAGCTACCTCATCGAGCCCTCGGCATTGAAGACGGTCCCCGAGGCGCTTGCCCGCCGGCACAAGCTGATCCCGATCCTTCTCGAGCCGCCGAAGCTCACGATCGCGCTCGCGAACGTTTTCGACATGATCGCGATCGACGAGATCCAGCGCGTCACCGGGTACGTGGTCGACGCGGTCTCCTCCACGGAAACCGGCATCGCGGCGGCGATCGACCAGTACTACACCGGAGGGGTCTCCCTCGAGGAGATCGTCCAGAAGTCGATCCGGCAGGTGGAAGCGGGGCGCCTGTCCGAGGCGGACATGGCGTCGGGGGCCCCCATCATACGGCTCGTCGACCAGATCTTCCTCTCCGCCGTGAACGACGGCGCGACGGACATCCACATGGAGCCGGAGGAGCGGATCTTCCGGCTCCGGTACCGCATCGACGGGAAGCTGCGGATGGGGCCGTCCCTCCCCAAGATCCTGCAGCCGGCGGTCACCGCGCGGGTGAAGATCCTCTCGTCCATGAACATCGCGGAGACGCGGCTGCCGCAGGACGGGAAGATCAATTTCTACTACGGGAAGCGGAAGATCGACCTTCGCGTCTCCACGCTCCCCACCATCAACGGCGAAAACATCGTCCTGCGCGTCCTCGACAAGTCGAAGCTGGTCCTGGGCCTGGAGACGCTGGGCTTCGACGAAACCACGCTCGCGCGCCTCCGGAAGGCGATCGAGAGCCGCAACGGCATCGTGACCGTCTGCGGCCCGACCGGTTCCGGGAAGACGACGACTTTGTACTCCGCGCTCGCCTACATCAACAACGTGGACCGCAGCATCATCACGCTGGAGGACCCGGTGGAGTACGAGCTGCCGGTCATCCGGCAGGTCCAGATCAACGTGAAGGCGGGGCTCACCTTCTCCACGGGGCTGCGGTCGATCCTCCGGCACGACCCCGACGTCATCCTCGTCGGCGAGATGCGGGACGCCGAGACGGTCGAGCTGGCCATCCGGGCGGCCCTGACGGGCCACCTCGTCTTCTCCACCCTGCACACCAACGACGCCGCCGGGGCGATCCCCCGGCTGATCAACATGGGGCAGGAGCCGTTCCTCGTGGCCTCGTCGCTGCGGGCGATCATCGGGCAGGCCCTCCTGCGCCTCAACTGCACCGCGTGCCGGGAGGAGTACGATCCGTCTCCGGACACCCTGGCGCGCGCCGGGCTGCCCCTCGACGCGGTCCGGGGGAAGGTGCAGCGGGGGAAGGGGTGCTCCCAGTGCGGCCAGACCGGGTACCGGGGCCGCGTGGGCGTGTACGAGCTGATGGAGGTGACCTCGGAGATCTCCCGGATGGTGATGCGGCGGGCGAACGCCCAGGAGCTGCTCGAGGCCGCCATGGCGGAGGGGATGACCACGATGCGGCAGGACGGGATCGCGAAGGCGATGCGGGGAATGATCCCGCTGGAGGAAGTGGTCCAGCTGACGTAAGGAGGGTTATTGGCGCGGTTCGAATACAACGCCGTGGACGACTACGGCAAGACGGCGCGGGGGACGATGTCCGCCACCGACCAGGGCAGCCTGCGCGAAGCGCTCTCCGGGATGGGGCTTCACCTGGTTTCCTCGGAGCAGGTCGCGGAAAGCGGCGGCCCCGGTCTTTTCCGGAAGCAGATCAAGCGGGCCGACCTGATCGAGCTGACCTACCACCTGCAAACGCTCATCGGGGCGGGCGTCCCCCTGATGAGCGCCCTCTCGGACGTCGCCGAACAGGCCACCCACGCGGAATTCCAGGAAGTGCTGAGGGACGTCCGCCGGAACGTCCAGTCCGGCGTGACGCTCTCGGGGGCGTTTTCCCTGCACGGGGACGTCTTCCCGGAGGTCTTCGTCGCCATCATCCGCTCGGGCGAGGCGACGGGGAACCTGGAGGGGGTGCTCAAGGACCTGAACCGGTTCCTCGCCTGGCAGGAGGAGCTCGGCAAGACCATCCGCCAGGCGACGTACTACCCCGCGACGGTCGTCACCCTGGTCCTGGGGCTGATCGTACTGCTCTTCACCTTCGTCTTCCCCCGCTTCCTCTCCATCTTCCGGGGAGCTGTCGTCGATCTTCCCCTCCCGACGCGGATCGTGATCGCGATCAGCCAGTTCTTCCGTGACTACGGGGCCTGGCTGGTCCTGGGCCTGTTCCTCGGGTACGTGGCCCTGAGACTGTACCGCCGCACGGAGGCGGGGCGGCTCCGGATCGACGGGTGGAAGCTCAAGGTCCCGCTGGTCGGAAACGTGATCCGCTCGATCGAGATGAGCCAGTTCGCCCATTTCACGTCCTCCCTGTACCGGGCGGGCGTCGAGATGACGAAGACCCTCGACGTCGTGGAGAAGGTGGTCGGGAACCGCGTCATCGCCGGCGTCATCCGCCAGGCGCGCGAGGAGCTGATCGCCGGGGGCGGGTTGTCGGTGGCGCTGCACAAGTCCGGGGAGTTCCCCCCGATGGTCGTCCGGATGGTCTCGGCGGGGGAGTCGTCGGGGAACCTGGACGCGACGCTCGAGAACGTCGCCGCGTACTACGACCGGGAGGTGCCGGCGACCGTCAAGAAGACCTTCGCCATCCTGGAGCCCGTGATGACGATCCTGCTGGCGGTCGTGGTCATGGGCACGGCGCTCTCCTTCTTCCTCGCCCTCTACAAGATGGTGGGCGCGATGGGGGCGGCCCAGTGACGGCCCGAAGGGAAGGAGGATCGCGGGGATTCACCCTCATCGAGGTGATCGTGGTCATCGCGGTCGTCTCGATCCTGGCGTCCATGGCGGTGCCGTACGCGGTGAAATTCATCGACCAGGGCCGGGAGGAGAGCGCGCGAAGGCAGCTCCTGGAGATCCACCAGGCGATCGCGGGCGACCCGAGGGTGCCTTCGGGGGGATACGTCGGCGACCTGGGGGCGATGCCGCCCAACCTCACCTTCCTGTACACCCGGGGAACGCTTCCGCTGCCGACGTACGGGACGCTGGGCGTCAAGTACGGGTGGGACGGCCCCTACGTGCGGATCGGCTACAGCCCGACCGCCTATCGCTTCGACGGGTGGGGGCGGGCCCTCGGCTACACCGCCGCCACGGGCCGGATCACCAGCCAGGGCCCGAACGCGGGCACCACGGCGGACGACATCGGGTACCCCCCGACGACCGCCACGTTCGTCCCCACGGGCCGGCTCCTCGTGAACCTGCATGTCTGGCGGACGGACAACACGGCGAGCCAGTACGTCCTGAACCCGCAGCCCGCCGCGTTTCCGGGAATGCGGATGGACGTGCGGATGTATTACTCCAGGAACGGGGTCGAGGCGTACAAATCGTATGCGGGCACCCCCCCGGCGACGGGGCCGCCCTATGTTTTTTCCCCGACGGCGCCCGCGCCCGCCACAGCCCTCTCCACGCATGCGGGATTCCACGCGGTGACCGCGACGTGCACCCTTCCGCCGGATCCGCAGATGAGCGGGCAGGCGGTGGTCTACATCCCGGGAAACAACCAGCAGACGCAGGTGAACCTGTACCTGCGGTAAACGGTTGATAAAAGGAGCGGATCGCGCATATGGGCAGGATGCTGGCCATCGAGTTCTCGCCGAGGGTGATCCGGGTGGCGGAATACCAGCCGGGCGACCATCCGGTGCGGATCTTCCGCGCGGCGGCCGCGGACCGGCCCGGGGGCGAGCCGGCGGCGGTGGGACAGTTCCTGCGGGAATTCCTCGACCGGAACGGATTCACCGCGAAGGACGCCTTGGTGAGCTACCTGGGGCCCGTCATCGACCACCGGATCTACACCATCCCGCCGGTGACCGGGGCCACGCGGGAGGAACTGCTCCGGGGGCGGATCGCCCAGGACGCATCGATCGCCGTGGCCGAGCTCCGGGTGACGGGCGAGGTCATCGGGAAGGTGTCGGAAAAGGGATTGGAAAAGCACGAGGTGATGACGCTCTACACGCCGGAGTTCGAGATCCGGCGGCTCGTCTACATCCTCGTCGAGGCCGGCCTGACGCCCGAGCGGGTCGTCTCCGTCCCGGTGGCCCTCGCGGGGCTGCACCCCTCCGACGCCGCCGACGAGCTGTGCGGCTTCCTGCACCTGGAGCCGACCCGGTGCGCCATCTGCGTTTCGGGCGCGGGCGGCCTGCGGTTCGCGCGGGAATTCGCGCTGAAGAGCCAGGAAGGCGCGGAGTCCCCTCCGGCCGACGCGTCGGGGCAGGCCGAGCGGCTCGTCATGGAGCTCACCCGGTCGCTGCTCTATTTCCGGCAGATCTCCCAGGGCGGGGCCATCACCCGCCTCTTCTGGAGCGGGGACCCGCCGACCGCCGAGGCGAAGGCCCTCATCTCGGCGCGGTTGAAGTTCGACATCGGGGAGCACCCCGCCGCGAAGGAGGCGGTCTTCGGGGCGGGCGTGAAGGTGGAGCCGTCCGCCTTCGCCGTGCCCATCGGGATGGCGGCGGACGAGTGGGGGATCGACCGGGTCAACCTCCTCCCCGTCAAGTTCCTCCAGCGGAAAGCGCGCCGGGGAAGCTACATCGCCCTGGCGGTCATCCTGCTCGTTTTCCTCGGGGCGAACGCCGGGCTGTTCCTGGGGCTGCGCAGCGCGGAGAAACGGTACCGCGACGTCCTTGCGAACTACGCTACGGTCTCCCGCCGCGTGGCGCTGCCGGAGGAGGAGACCTCCCGCTGGATGCGGCTGAAGGCCGCCCTGGGCGATGCGACGACGGGGGAGAAGGCGTACGCGCACTCCTTCACGAAATGGAAAGGGCTGCTCGCGGCGCTGGGGGCGCCCGTGCCTCCAGAGATGCGGCTCCTCTCCGCCTCCTTCACGCCCGCCGAGCCGGGGACGGGCGGCGCCGAGGCGGGGCGGGCGGAGGTGCGCGGGATCGTCCACTCGGGGACGCCCGCGGAAGTGCAGCGGAAGGTGAACGACTTCCTTGCCGCCCTTCGCGCCCAGCCGGTCGTGGCGGACGCGGAGTACTCGGTCCTCGAGATTCGTCCCGCCGGCAAGGAATCGCCGGGCGGATACGACCAGGAGTTCCTGGTCCACTTCACGATGAGGGAAAGGTAGAGGATGCCGTTCGACATCTGGAAGAAGGAGGGGGTCCTCCCCGTCCTGCTCGGTCTCCTGGCGCTGGCGGCGGCCTCGTATTATTTCCTGTTCGCCCCGGAGCTCCGGACGGTCCGCGGCCTCAAGGAGGAGATCGCGCGGAAGGAAGCGGAAGTGGCGGACACGATGGCGCTCCGGACCGCGGTCGAGGAATCCCGGGGCGACGGGGGGAAAAGCTGGTACCTGCGGCTGCGCTCCTGGGAGGAGCGCATTCCGGTTTCCCCCGAACCGCACCGGCTCCTCGCGGAGATCGGCGAGCTGGCCGCGCGTCATCGCCTGGAATCGTTCGGCCTGTCCGTGGTCCCGGGGGATCCGGGCGGGGATCCTCCGCAGGCGGCGCCGGAAGAAGGGGCTCCCGCGAAGAAGGAACGCATGCCGGAGGTCCGGTACAGGATGACCTTCCGGTCCACCTACCGCGACCTGGCCGGGTTCCTCGACGACCTCCCCAGGATGCGGCGCCTCCTCTCGGTCCGGTCCGTGTCGATCCGGGGGGAAGAAGGCGCCATGGTGGCGACGGTCGATGTCTCGGCGTGGCACCGGGGGACCCGATGAAGCCGATCCGGGAATACATGAGGGACACGCGCGTGGCCGTCGCGCTGGCGGCGGTCGCGCTGTTCGCCGTGGGGTATCGCCTGGTGCCGTCGCGCGTCGTTTCGCTGTTCCCGTCGAACCAGGCCGTCGAGGCGACCGCCCCGGCGGCGGTCCCGGCGGAGCCGGCCTCGCCGGCGCAGGTCCGGCCGCTCCCGGCCCCGCCTTCCTCCATCCCGGCCGGCTGGTCCGGGCCGGCGTGGAACTGGGACCGGAACCCGTTCCTTTCCCCGTCCGCGGGGGCCGCGCGGGGCGCGGGCGGCGCCGGGGACGGATCCGCCGGCGGACCGACCCGTCGCGGACCCGTCGGTGCCGACGCTTCGCGGGACCGTGGCCGGCAAAGGCGGCGGATCGGCGATCTTCCGGGGGGACCGTCCGGACGGCGGGGACGTGCTGGTTCCCGCGGGAGGGAAGATCGGGGGATGGACCCTCGCGGAGGTGGAACCGTACCGCGTGTTCTTGAAGAGAGGGAAGGAAACACGGATCGTCGAGCTGTATCGACAGTAGGGACCGCCGCTTCGGAGGCGGTTATAAAGGAGGCCGGCCGTTGAAGATCCTGGTGATTGCCCTGATCGGGTGGATGGCGATGGGTTTGGGCTGCACGAACTCCCAGGCGGTCCGGAAATCTCCCCCGAAGCCGACGGTCGCGGCCCGCGAGCCCGCTCCCGCCGTCCCGGCCGCCGCCGCGATAGCGGCGCCGCTTCCGGACGCGCCGCTCGAGGGCGCGGTGGAGTCGCGCGGGTCCGTCAGGGAGTTCAGGAAGCCCTCGAAGCGGTACACCCTGGTGATGTCGGGGGCGGACTCCCGGGAGCTGTTCCTTTCCCTGGCGCGGGAGAACGAGTTCAACCTCGTCCTTTCCCCCGACGTGACCGGGACGGTGACGCTCGACATCAAGGACGTCACCGCGGAGGAGCTGATGGACGAGGTCTGCGGCATGGTCGGCTGCCGCGCGGTGTTCCACGGGAAAACGGTGCGCGTGAACGCGGTGAAACGGGTCACCCGGGTTTTCCCGGTGGATTATCTGATCACCGTCCGGACGGGGCAGGGATCGCTCGTCGCGTCCACGTCGGCCACCGGCAGCACCTCGGGAACCGGCTCGGAAAGCCAGAGCACGAACAGCGTCTCGACGGAGGAGAAGGGCGACTTCTGGACCAGCCTGGCGGAGGAGCTCGGGGAGATGGTGTCCGCCGGAGGGGGGAAAGTGGTCGTCAACCGGACGGCCGGGACCGTCGTGGTGACGGACTTCCCCGAGAACGTCGCGCGGGTGGCGCGGCACCTCAGGATGCTCGAGGCGCGCATGCGCACCGGCGTGATCATCGAGGCGCAGATCTTCGAGGTCACCCTGGACGACGCCACGAAATACGGCATCAACTGGTCCGCCCTTCCCGACATGCAGTCGTCGCTGAGCCTCACCGGGAACCTGGCGGGGGGCGCCACCGCGATCCAGACCCTCGCTTCCGGGGCGACGGCCTTCCAGATCGGGGTGGCCGGGTCGAAGTTCACCGCCTTCCTCGACGCCGAGGCCACCAAGGGGAACCTGAACGTCCTCTCCACCCCCAAGGTCTCCACGCTCAACAACCAGAAGGCCGTCATCCGGATCGGGCGGCAGGACGTGTTCTTCCGGGCGACGGTCACCCCCGCGAGCACGACCTCCGCGGCGTTCACCACGTATTCGCCGGAGAGCATCACGGAGGGGATCATCCTCAGCGTGACTCCGCAGATCGGGCAGGACGGGCGGATCATGCTTTCCATCCACCCCTCGATCACCGAGAAGGTGGGGGACGCCAGGGCCCCGGACAACAACACGGCGCCGATCCTCGACATCCGGGAGACCAACACGGTGGTATCGGTGATGGACGGGCAGATGGTGTTCATCGGGGGGCTGATGCAGGAGCGGACGCAGGAAAGCGTCACCTCGGTCCCGTTCCTGGGGGACCTCCCGTACGTGGGGGCTTTTTTCCGCACCACCCAGCAGGAGAAGAAAAAGACGGAGCTGGTGATCCTCATCACGCCGCGGATCGTCCGCACGACGGAAGGGACGGATGTGGCGTTGGAGGAACGCAACCGGTTGGAGGATCTGAAGAGGGGGAATCTCCTCGGGGGCCGGCCGTGGCTATACGGCACGGAGGGGGAGCGGGAAACGTTCCGCCCCTGGAACTGACATGTACGAAGAACACTTCCGCCTGAGAGAGAAGCCGTTCGCGCTGACGCCCGACCCGGATTTCCTCTTCCTCTCCGACAGCCACCGGCAGGCGCTGGACCACCTGCTGTTCGGGCTGGAGACGGGAGAAGGGTTCATCGTGGTTTCCGGGGACATCGGCGTCGGGAAGACCACGGTCTGCCGGGCCCTGCTGCGGCGGATGCCGGAGCGCTTCACCACGGCCCTCGTCGTGAACACCCTGCTGACGGAGAAGGAGCTTCTGCGCACGATCCTCGCCGACTTCGGCGCCTCCGTGCCCGACGGGACGCGGAAGGACCTTCTCGACGAGCTGAACCGGTTCCTCCTGGCCGAGGCGGAAAGGGACCGCATGCCGGTCCTCATCATCGACGAGGCCCAGAACCTCGCCCCGCCCCTCCTGGAGCAGGTGCGCCTGCTGTCCAACCTGGAGACGGAGAAACGGAAGCTCCTGCAGATCGTCCTGTTCGGGCAGAAGGAGCTGCGGGAGAAGCTGCGCCTTCCGGAGCTGCGCCAGTTCAACCAGCGGATCACGGTCCGGGCCGACATCCTTCCGCTGGACCGGAGGGAAACGTCCATGTACATCCAGCACCGCCTCGGCGTGGCGGGCGCGGAAGGGGGCGCCTTCCTGTCTCCCTCCGCGGAGAAGCTGCTCTACCGCCGGTCGCGCGGGGTTCCCCGGCGCATCAACCAGCTGTGCGACCGTGCGCTCCTGGCGGCCTGCCTGCGGGACGCGGTGCGCGTGGAGCGGGTGGACGTGGTCCGCGCCGCGGAATCGCTCTCGGACGATCGGGAGCCGGCGGGCCGCGTCCTGCGCCGGTTCCTGCGGGTGCCGTGGTTCGCCGCGCTGCTGCTTCCCCTCCTGCGGCTCGGGAAGGGGGCAGGCCTGTGAGCCTGCTGCAGGACGCCCTCCGCCGCGCGCAGAAAGGCGCGGAGGCGAAGCCGCCGTCTTCACCGGACCCCTTCCCCGATCTCCCGCCCGGGAAACCGAAGACGCGGTGGGGGCTTCTGGCCGGCCTCGTGGCGGCGGCGTTCGTCCTGGGCGCTGCGGGCGTCTTCCTCCTGACCCGCCCTTCCGCACCGCCGGCCGTGCCGGTCGCGCAGCTCCCCACACCGCCCGCGCCCGTTCCGGCCCCCGTTCCGGCGGCGAATGCGGTTCCTCCCGCGCCGGTCCTCCGGCCGTCCCCCGGGAATGCGGAGCCGTCCGGCCGGGCGGCGGGCCGGGCGAGGCCCGCCGGCGCCTCCGTTTCCCGCGTCCCGCCGCCCTACGGGGCCGCGGGCGGAGCAGGGCCGGCGGAAAGGGACGGGAAAGATCCCCTGGTGGACACGTTCAACGCGGCGGTTGCGGCCCTGGACCGCGGAGACGCGGCGGAGGCGGTCCGCCTGTTCCGGGAAGTGACCGCGGCTTCGCCGGACCTCGTCGAAGCGTGGAACGGCCTGGGGCTCGGCCTCCTGCGCCAGAAGGACCCCGGCGGGGCGGACGAGGCCTTCTCCCGCGCGCTCGCCCTCGCGCCGCGGTACGTCCCGGCCTTGATGAACACCGGACTGCTCCGCCTGGAGCAGGGACGGGCGGAGGAGGCGGCCGAATGGTTCTCCCGGGCGGCGGAGTTGTCCCCCGCTTCCCCGGCCCCCCGCGTGAATCTCGCCGTGGCGCAGGCCCGGATGGGCCGGCCCGGCGACGCGGAAGAGACGCTGCTGGCCGCACGGCGCCGGTTCCCGAACGACCCCGACGTGCTGTACCAGCTCGGCACGGTATACGAGCGCATGGGGAACCGGGCGAAGAGCGCCGAAGTCTACGCCGGGTTCCTCGCCGCCTCCAACGGGTCCCGTCCCGACCTGGAGAAGCGGGTCCGGGAACGGCTCCGTTCCTGGGATGCCGGATCCCGGCTTGACGCGGGGTCCTCCCTGCCGTCAAAATGACCTGAAACGACAAACAGGTTCCGCCGGGGCCAGGGAAGATGGTGTGAAGCCATCGCTGCCCCGCAACTGTAACCGGCAACGAAATCCGCAGGGAAGCCACTGCCCGGAAGAGTTTTTACGGCGGGCGGGAAGGCGCGGAAAGTAGGCGGGCGGCCCGGATCATCGGGCCGTCGTGGGCCGGAAGCCAGGAGACCTCACCCGGCGGGAAGCAAGCCCGAAGCGCCTTTCGAGGGAGAAGGGCCGGGAGGGTTCTTGGTTCGCATCGTTCGCACCTTGGCTCGGCGTCCGCGGCGGGGTCTTCCTCGCCGCCGTCCTTCTGTTTTCGGCCTCCGGTTCGATCCTTCCCGTGCATCGCCGCCGACCGCTTTCCGCCGGAGATGCGCGACGACCGGGGGGTCGCGGTCCGCCTGGCCGCTCCTCCCCGCCGCGTCGTCTCCCTCGCTCCCAGCCTGACGGAGATCGTTTTCCTTCTCGGCAAAGGGGAGCTCCTCGCCGGCGTCACGCGGTTCTGCAACTACCCGCCGGCCGCCTCTTCCCTGCCGAGGATCGGCGGCGTGACCGATCCCGACGTGGAGCGGATCGTCGCCCTGTCCCCCGACCTCGTGCTCTGCACGACGGACGGCAACCCGCGGCAGAGGGTCCTGGCGCTGGAGGAGATGGGGATCCCCTGCTTCGCCGTGGCCCCGCAGGACCTGCCCGCGGTCCTGGCGACGGTCGAGCGCCTGGGCGCCCTGCTCGGCGACGCCGGCCGGGGGCGCGCGGAGGCCGCTTCGCTGAAACGCCGCATGGACGGCGCCCGCGCCGCCGCGGGCCGGGGAAGGGGAAACTCCCCCCTCGCCCTGTTCGTCGTCTCCACGTCGCCCATCGTCGTCGCGGGGAAGGGAACGTTCATGGACGAGCTGCTCCGCCTGGCGGGCGCGCGGAATGCCGCCCAGGGCTTTTCGGGCCGGTACCCGCGCCTGTCCGTCGAGGACCTTCTCGCCGCGCGGCCGGACGTGATCTTCGTCGCGGGGATGGCGGGCGTCGAGCGGTTCCCCCCGGAGGTGACCGGATGGAAGGAGATCCCCGCCTTCCGGGACGACGCCGTGTTCACCATCGACGGCGACCTCGTCACCCGGCCGGGGCCGCGCCTCGTGACGGCGCTCGAGGAGATCGCGGACGCGCTCGCGGGGCGCAGGCCGCGCCGGGACGGCGGGCGATGAGCCGGGGGCAGGCGGGCGGAGCGGGATACGGGACGGTCCTGGCCGCGCTCGCGGCCGCGCTGGCCGGGGCCGTGGCCCTTTCGGCGTCGACCGGGCCGGTGCCGGTGTCCTTCGGCGGGTTCGTCGACGCCTTGCTGCGCGGCGGCGCCGACACCCCCGCGCGGGTCGTCCTGTCGCTGCGCCTTCCCAGGGCGCTCCTGGGATTGCTGGTGGGCGGGGCGCTGGCGTCCTCCGGCGTGGCCTTCCAGGCGCTGCTCCGCAACCCCCTCGCCGATCCGTACATCCTCGGCGTCTCGGGGGGGGCGGCCGTGGGGGCGCTCGTCGCGACCCTGTTCCTGCCGGCGCACGCCTCACGCCGTCCTTCCGCTCTGCGCCTTCCTCGGCGCGGCGCTTTCGGCGCTCGCGGTCTTCCTCCTGGCCCGCCGCCGCGGCGGCGTGTCGCCGGAGCGGCTGATCCTCATGGGAGTGGTCGTGGGGGCGTTCCTCAACGCGGTCATCATGCTGATGGTGTCGCTTTCCCCGCCCGGCAAGATCCCCGGGGCCCTGTACTGGCTGATGGGAGACCTGGGACAGGGGACCCCGGGCCGCGTGGCGGTCCTTCTCCCGTACGTGGCGGCGGGGTCGCTGGCGCTGTTCCTGCTTTCCCGCGGGCTCGACCTGCTGCTGCTGGGGGAGGGCGAGGCGTTCCACGCGGGGCTCGACATCGAGCGGGTGAAGACGGCGACCTATCTCACCGCGTCGCTGCTGGCCGGGTCGGTCGTCGCGGTCTCCGGCCTCATCGGCTTCGTGGGCCTCATCGTTCCCCACGGTGCGCGGGCGCTGGTGGGCTCCGGGCACCGGCGGCTGCTGCCGGCGGCGTTCCTCATGGGGGCCGCGTTCCTCGTCCTCTCCGACGTGATCGCCCGGACCGCGTCCCCTTCCGGGGAGCTGCCCGTGGGCGCGGTCACGGCGTTCGCGGGGGCGCCGTTCTTCCTCTTCCTCCTGCGCCGCAACGGGGGCCGGCCGTGAACCCGGCGCTGACGGCGCGGAATGCGGGTTTCCGGTACGGCGACCGGGACATCCTGCGGGGAGTGGACATCGACCTGCTCCCCGGCGAGGTGACGGTCCTCCTCGGGCCCAACGGTTCGGGGAAGAGCACGCTCATCGGGGTCCTGTCGGGGGCCTTGCGCCCGGCGTCCGGCGAGGTGCTCCTGTTCGGCCGGCCTCCCCGGTCGTACCCGCGCCGCGAAATGGCCCGGCTCCTGTCGGCCGTGGGCCAGGGGCCGCCGGTGGATTTCCCGATGACCGTCGAGGAATACGTCGCGCTCGGCCG
The DNA here is from genome assembly GCA_963741515.1 of uncultured bacterium. GTDB lineage: Bacteria > Desulfobacterota > Deferrimicrobia > Deferrimicrobiales > Deferrimicrobiaceae > UBA2219. The sequence goes on along the minus strand of CAVUIA010000002.1, from coordinate 541,951 downwards.
GTTCGCGCACCAGGGGTTCTTCGGCGGGGCGACGCGGGAGGACCGGGAACGGGTCGAGGGAGCGCTGGGCATGACGGAGCTGGCCGCCCTGCGGGGACGGCCGCTTTCGGGGATCTCCGCGGGGGAGCGGCAGCGGGCCGTCGTCGCCCGGGCGATCGCGCAGGGAGGGGACGTGATGCTGTTCGACGAGCCCACGGCGTTCCTCGACCTCCGGCACCGGGTGGCGTTCTACGAGGTGGTCGCCCGCCTTACGGAAAGCCGCGGGGCCGCCGTGCTGGTCGCCTCCCACGACCTGTCGCTGTGCGCGGAGTACGGCGCGCGGATCGTCCTGCTGTCGGACGGCAGGACGGCAGCGCAGGGGTCGCCCGACGAGGTGCTGACGCCGGAAAACATCCGGGCGGCGTACGGGGTGGAGGTCGCCTGCGACCGGAACCCCGCGACCGGCGCAATCCGCGTCACCCCGCTGAGGAGAAGGATTTCATAGTCGTTGCACCAGGGCGGAAGCCGGGGAAGACGGTGGCCAACGGAAAGGACAAGCAATGAGGGCAGTGGGTTGGGCGGTGGCGGCGTTTCTGGCGGCGGCGTGCGTTCCGCGCGCATGGGCGGCCGACGGGCCGGTCAGCATGGAGCCCGTGGTGGTCACGGCCACGCGGATCGAGGAGAAGGTCTCCGAGCAGGCCTCCTCGGTGAGCGTCGTGGAGCGGGACACGATCGTGCTCAAGTCTCCCGCGCTGATCGGGGACGTCCTCCAGGAGCTTCCGGGGGTGGACGACCAGCGCTCCGGCGGCCCGGGGAACCGGGAGAACATCAAGATCCGCGGGGGATCGGCGACCGGAACCCTCGTGCTGATCGACGGGTTCCCCGTGAACAGCCCGACCCTCGGGGAGTTCGATATCAGCTCCCTGCCGGCGGCGCGTTTCGGGCGGGTGGAGGTCGTCCGCGGGGCGCAGAGCGCGCTGTACGGGTCCAACGCCATGTCCGGCGTCGTGAACTTCTTTCCACCGTCGCCGGAGGAAGGGCTGCGGTTCGGCTCGGGCTTTTCCGCGGGGAGCTTTTCGACGTTCCAGTGGAACGGCTTCGCCGAAGGGGGCGGGAAGGCCGGGTCGTTCCACATGGGCGGAACGGGTTTCAGCAGCGAGGGGCTCCACGAGAACGACGGCACGAACCTCGCCTCCTTCCTCGGGGGAGGGGATGTCCGCGTGGGGGACCGGAGCCGGTTCCATTTCCTCGTGATGGCCACGGATTCGATAAAGGAGGTCCCCATCGATTACGGCACGGAGCGCGACGACGACCACAAATGGGAGCGCCAGGGCTTCCTCGCCGGGGGGCGGTGGGAGACGCGCTTCTCGCCGGTCCTGTCGATAACGGCCTCCGGCAGCGTTTACGACGAGAACTCCCATGAGAAGGATGCCGCCGATCCCGGCGAGCTGTTCCCGTACGCCTTCGAGGACGAGACGAAGACCCGGAAGACGGCGATGGGGCTCACGGCGCGCGTGACCGGAGGCAAGGTTTCGGAGACCTTCGTCGGGGTGGAGTTCATCCGGGACCGCGCCTCGGACACGCTCCGGTCGAACTACGGGGACACGTCCACCGCGGGGACGACCATCAATCGCTCCGTCTTCCTGCAGGAGGAGTGGAAGCCGGTGAAGGGCACGGGCCTGAGCGCGGGGGTGCGCGTCGACGGCAACTCGGAGGCGGGGACCGAGGTCAACCCGCGCGTGGCGGCGTTCCAGGAGATCGGGACGACGGGGGTCCGGCTGCGCGCGGCCGCCGGGAGGGGCTTCCGCACACCCACGATCTCCGAAAAGACCGACCCGTCCATCGGGAACCGGTCCCTTTCCCCGGAGGTGACGATGACGTACGAGGCGGGCGCCGACGCGGTCCTGGCGGAGGGAGACGCCGTCGTCTCGGCGACCTGGTTCTATCAGTCCTTCCGGAATCTCATACAGTATGACGGCACCGTGGCCGGGCCCGTAGGCTTCGGCGAGCTGCGCAATTCCGGGCACGCCTATTCCCGGGGGGTCGAGGCGGCCGCCTCCTGGAATTTCCTGCGGACCGCCGCCGCGGAGCTTTCCTACACCTTCACGGACACGTGGGACGCCGAGGCGCAGCGGAAGATCCTCGGCCAACCGACCCATCGCGGGAGCGCGTCCCTCGTCCTCACCCCGCTTCCGGGCCTCACCTGCCGGGCGGACTGGCTCGTCGAGAGCGACATGCTCGACGCGCCGCCGAACGGCGGGGACATCCGGCGGCCGGGGTACGCGCGCGTGGACCTCTTCGGCAGGTACCTCTGGAAAACGGGATCGCCGCGGGCCGCGGAAGTCGCCCTGCACGGGAAGGTGCAGAACCTGCTGGACCGGCAGTACGAGGAGAGGAAGGGGTATCCCTCCCCCGGGATCAACTTCCTCCTCGGGCTGGACCTGGCCATCTGAAGCGGCGGCGGGGGGCGGCAAAGCCCCCCGCCCGCCTTTACACCCCCCGGGAAAAGCGATAACTTATGTCACATAAGACGCGTTCCACCGGGAGGCTTCGCGTGATGGATCGCAGCCTCATCGAAATGTGCCGTGTCGAGCTGCAACGGCAGCTGGACGAAATCATGGCGGAAGCGGAACGGACCGTCGTGGACATGACGACCGTCGGGGAGGAGAATTTCCCCGACCCCACCGACCGGGCCCTCCTCGAGTCGAACCGCAACTTCACCCTGCGTCTTCGGGACCGGGACCGGAAGCTCGTCGCGAAGATCAAGGAAGCCATCAAGCGGATCGAGGGCGGCACGTTCGGGATCTGCGAGACGTGCGAAGGGGAAATCGAGGAAAAACGGCTCCTCGCCAGGCCGGTGACTTCCCTGTGCATCGATTGCAAGACCGTCGAGGAGGAAGTCGAGGTCAAGTAGCTTCCTCCACGGCACACCCATACGTTTCCCGGCAGCCGGAGGACTTATGACGGAGTTGCGCAAAGACCCGATCGTGGGCCGATGGGTCATCATTTCCACGGAACGCGCCAAACGGCCGCAGGAATTCGCCAGGGAGCCCTCGGTACGCAGGGGCGGCGTTTGCCCCCTGTGCCCCGGGAGCGAGCGCATGACCCCGCCGGAGATCCTCGCCTACAGGAGCGGCGGGAATCCCAACGATCCGAACTGGACGCTGCGCGTGGTATCCAACAAGTTCCCCGCGCTTCGCATCGAGGGGGAGCTCGGAAAGGCGGCCGACGGGATCTACGACCGGATGAACGGCATCGGGGCGCACGAGGTCGTCATCGAGACGGAGAGCCACGACGTCGATCTGTTCGACCTTCCGGAGAATCGATTCCAGGAAGTGCTCTGGGCGTTCCGGGACCGCCTCCTCGACCTGAAAAAGGACCGCCGGTTCAAGTCGGTCATCATCTTCAAGAACCACGGGTCGGCCGCGGGCGCATCGCTCACCCACAGCCACTCCCAGCTCATCGCCCTGCCCGTCATCCCGAAACGGGTGCTGGAGGAGATGTCCGGGTGCAAGGAGTATTTCCGGTTCCGGGACCGGTGCGTCATCTGCGACATCATCGTCCAGGAGATGGAGCAGAAAAGCCGCATCGTCGAGGAGACCGGGGAGTTCCTCGCCTTCGCGCCGTACGCCCCCCGGTTCCCCTTCGAGACCTGGATCGTCCCGAAGCGGCACCAGTGCGCCTACGAGATGATCGAGGAGGACCAGGCGCGCGCGCTGGCCGCCGTCTTCCGCCGGACGCTGCGCCGGCTGAACATCGCCCTCGAGAACCCCCCGTTCAATTTCATCATCCACAGCGCCCCCTTCGAGGAAAGGGCGCTCGATTTCTTCCATTGGCACATCGAGATCATGCCGAAGCTGACGAAGGTGGCGGGGTTCGAGTGGGGATCGGGGTTCTACATCAACCCGACTCCCCCGGAGGAGTCCGCCAAGTTCATGCGCGAGCTGCCGGAATGAAGAAGGGGATGGGGGAATGAAGGTCCTCATCGCCTCCGCCGAGGCGGCCCCGTACGCGAAGACGGGAGGCCTTGCCGACGTCGCCGGCGCCCTGCCCAGGGCGTTGCGCCGGATCGGGGTGGATGCGGATTTGATCCTCCCGTATTACCGGTGCGTGGGGAAGGACCGGTTCCCGCTCTGGGAAGGGCCCCAGGAGATCCGCGTCCCCCTGGGGCACCGGGAGGAGCCCGGCACCGTCGAGGAAACGGAGGAGAGCGACGGCGGGCACGCGTTCCTCGTGCGCAACGACAAGTACTTCGACCGGGAATTCCTTTACGGGACCCGCGACGGCGACTACGTCGACAACTGCGAGCGGTTCACCTTCTTCTGCCGGGGCATCCTGGAGTGGATCCTCCGTTCCGGCCGCCGGTACGACGTCATCCACTGCCACGACTGGCAGACGGCCCTGGTCCCCGTTTACATGAAGACGCTCTACGCCGAGTTGGAGCCGTTCCGGTCCGTCGGGACCGTCTACACCGTCCATAACCTGGGGTACCAGGGGCTGTTCTGGAACCACGACCTGCCGCTGACCGGCCTGGGATGGGACCTGTTCACGCCCCGTGGGCTGGAGTTCTACGGGAAGGTCAACCTGATGAAGGGGGGGCTGGTGTTCGCGGACATCCTCTCCACGGTTTCCGAGACCTACAGCCGGGAGATCCAGAAGGAGGAGTACGGGCACGGGCTCGAGGGCGTGCTGTACGAACGCCGCGAGGACCTCTTCGGCATCGTCAACGGGATCGACTACGAGGAGTGGAACCCCGCGACCGACCAGTGGATCGCGGCGAACTACTCCGCCGCGGACCTCTCCGGGAAGAAGGAGTGCCGGAAGGACCTTCTCGCCGAGTTCGGCCTTCCCGACGGGGAGGAACCGGTGATCGGCATCATCGGCCGGCTGACCGTGCAGAAGGGGTTCGACCTCATCGAGCAGGCGGGGGACTGGCTGGCCACGCAGCCCATGCGCCTTGTGCTCCTCGGGAGCGGGGAGCGGCGGTACGAAGACGCGATCGTGGAACTGGGCCGGAAATACCCCGGGCGGGTCGCCATCCGGGTGGCGTACGACAACGCCCTCGCGCACAAGATCGAGGCCGGCGCGGACGCCTACCTGATGCCTTCCCGCTACGAGCCGTGCGGGCTGAACCAGATCTACAGCCTGAAATACGGGACCGTCCCCATCGTCCGCAACACGGGGGGGCTGGCCGACACGGTGGTGGACGCCGACGTGAACCCCGCCGAGGGGAACGGGTTCGCCTTCCACGAGTACGATCCCGGGGACATGAAGGACGCGATCTCCCGGGCGCTCGCCGCGTTCGCGGACCGCCCGCGCTGGGAAGGCATCGTCCGCCGCGGGATGGGAAAGGACTTTTCCTGGGAGGCGTCGGCCCGGCTTTACGTCGACCTGTACGAGAAGGCCCTCCGGAAACGGGGAAGGAAAGGGTAGTTCGACCCGCATGTCCGACAGCCGGGACAAGCCATCCTTCCTCTCCCTCCTGACGCGGGTCGTCGAGATCTCCAACTCGAACATCCTGGTAGAGAACCGGCTGAAGTCCATCTGCGACCTGCTGAACCGCGAAGGCCGGATCGACTGCATCTGCTTCTACCGCCGGGAATCGCGGGGGGAGGACCTGGTCCCCTGGATCTCGTCCTCCATGGGAATCGACGACTGCACGAAGATGGACTTCGCCATCCGCTCGGGAGAGGGGGTCGCCGGGAAGGCGGCGTACCGCCGGGCGGCGGTCTTCTATCCCGACGTGAAGGAGAACCCTCCCGCCCAGGCGATCTCCCGGGAGCTGCGCGATTTCGCCTCGATCCTCTCCGTCCCGGTGATGGACGACATCTATCTGTACGGCGTGATGAACCTGTCCTCGCTCAAGCCCGCCCGGCACACCGACGAGGAGATGACGTTCTTCCAGGTCGTGGCGACGGAGGCGGCGGGCGCGATCCGGAACAGCAAGCTGTACCACGACGCCCGGAAGCGCGTGTCGGAGCTCATCACGCTGAACGAGATCGGCCGCGCGATCATCTCCTCCTTCGAAGTGAAGGACATCATGGGGTACGTTTCCAAATCCACGACACGGCTGCTGGCCGCCGACGGGTGCACGGTCCGGCTTTCCTCCGAGGGGCGCGGGGGGCTGCGGGTGGTTGTGGACGAAGGGTACGGCCATGCCGGCCTCCGCCGCGAGTTCCGGGAGCCGGGGAAGAGGCTGGCGCTGCAGGTCTTTCAGCAAAGGCGTCCGCTGCTCATCAACGGCCCGGAGGATTCCCCGTTCCACGAGGAACTTTCCCGGCGCGGCATCAAATCGTTCCTCGGCCTGCCCATCGTTTCCAAGGACCGGTCGCTGGGGGTCATCAGCTACTATTCCGCCTCTTCCGGCCCGCATTTCGACATGGAAGCGGTCCACCTGATGCAGACGGTGTGCTCCCAGCTGGCGAACATGATCGAGCACGCGACGACGCTCGAGAAGGCCCGGCGGCTCGCGCAGGAGAACCAGGAAAAGGTGCGGCGGATCTCGGCGATGTACGACATCGCGCGGGTGATGATGTCCACCGTGAAGACGGAGCGCCTGCTGCAGTCCATCCTGTTCTCCCTCATCTCGCCCGAGGGGCTGAAGTTCAGCCGCGCGGTCCTGTTCCTCCTGTCCGGGGACGGAAGCGCCCTGGTGGGCCGGATGGCGATGGGCCCCCGGGACCGGAAAGAGGTCCGGTGGATCGACCGCCTCCCCCGGGACCTCCTGGAGGAAGGATCGGGGGACGCGAAGGAGGGGATCCGGGAGCTCCTGTGGCCGGACGCGGAGCAGATGAGGATCCCCCTGTCCGAGGCCGCGTGCCTGGTGGCGCGGTCGGTGCTGGAGAAGCGCCCGGTCCGGTCCGAGAACGGGTGCCCGGTGTCCGCCGCGGACAAGATATCCGATTTCTGCGCGGGATTCTGCGGGTCCCACGCGGGGGAATTCGTCTCCGTCCCTCTCATGGTCAAGGGGGAGGCGCGCGGCGCCATCTACGTCGACAACATGTTCCGGGAGCGCGATCTGACGGACGAGGACATCCAGGTGCTCACCACGTTCGCCTCCAACGCGACCCTCGCGATGGAGACCGTCTCCCTCTACGAGTCGCTCGAGAACGCCCTCCACACGGTGCGTTCGACCCAGGACCGCCTCCTCCAAAGCGAAAAGCTCATGGCGCTCGGCGAGATGGCCGCCCGGATCGCGCATGAGATCAAGAATCCCCTCACCGTGATCGGCGGGTTCGCGCGGCGGATGGCCCGGCCGGACAAGTCGGCGAACGACGGCGTCTCCGTCGAGAGGTACGCGCAGATCATCCTGAAGGAGGTGCAGCGGCTGGAGCGGATCATCCAAGAGACGCTCTACTTCTCGCGGGAGGTCGTCCCCGAGCTGCGCAGCGTGGACCTGAACCGGGTGGTCCGCGACGCCCTTTCGGCGTTCCGGGACGAGCTGCAGGAGGTCCATATCACGACGGCGGTCGACCTGTCCCCCGAGGTCCCGGTGATCATCGCCGACCCGGACCAGATCGCGCAGGTATTGTGGAACCTCGTCAACAACGCCATCCAGGCGATGGAGGGCAGCGGCACCCTCTCGATCACCACGCGCCCCTCCGTCCCCCCGGAGAAGGCGGGGGTGACGATCCGGGTGAGCGACACGGGGGGCGGGATTTCCCACGACGTCGTGCACAACATCTTCAACCCCTTCTTTACCACGAAGGCGAAGGGCACGGGGCTGGGGCTTCCCATCGTCCACGCGATCGTGGAGAGGCACGGGGGGACGATCCACCTGGACAACCAGGAAGGGAAAGGCGTAACCTTCTCCATCTTCCTTCCCCTCTTCCCCAAGGAAGCGGGGAAGGGAGACCGGATCCTGGAGCAGATGAGGAAGAGCGAGGACCATGAAAACGGAACTGCGTGACATACGGAGGAAAGTGGAGGAGGGAGAGCGCCTGACCGAGGGGGACGCCCTCGCCCTCTACCGGTCGCGGGACCTTCTTTCCCTTGGGGAGATGGCGCAGCTCGCGAACCGGAGGGTGAACGGGGACCGGGTCCACTTCATCGTCAACCGCCACATCAACCCGACGAACATCTGCGTGAACCGGTGCCGGTTCTGCGCCTTCAGCAAGAGCAAGGAAGAGCCGCTCGCCTACACGATGACCATGGAGGAGATCCTTCGCCGGGCGCAGGAAGCGCAGGAGCAGAAGGCCACGGAGATCCACATCGTGGGCGGGCTGCACCCGGACCTCCCGTTCGATTTCTATCTCGGGATGCTGCGGACCTTGAGGGAGCGGCACCCATCCCTGCACATCCAGGCGTTCACCGCCGTCGAGATCGACTACTTCGCGCAAATATCGGGACTGCCGCTCGCGGACGTCATCGGGCGGCTGAAGGACGCGGGCCTCGGAAGCCTTCCCGGCGGAGGCGCCGAGATCTTCGCCCCGGAGGTCCGCAACGAGATCTGCCCGGAGAAGATATCCGGCGACCGGTGGCTCGAGGTGATGGAGGCGGTCCACGCGGCGGGGCTCAAAAGCAACGCCACCATGCTGTACGGACACGTAGAGACCCTCGAGTCGCGGGTGGACCACATGCGGCGCCTCCGGGAGCTGCAGGACCGCACGGGCGGCTTCCAGTCGTTCATCCCGCTGGCGTTCCACCCGAAGAACACGGACATCGCCAAGGGAAGCACCACGGGCGTGGAGGACCTGACGGCCCTCGCCGTGGGGCGCCTCTATCTCGACAACTTCCGCCACGTAAAGGCGTTCTGGATCAACATCGGGCCCAAACTGGCGCAGATCTCCCTCCATTTCGGCGTGGACGACATCGACGGCACGGTGGTGGAGGAGAAGATCTCCCACGCGGCGGGGGCGTCGACGGGGCAGGAGATGACGGTCGACGACCTGGTGTCGATGATCCGGCAGGCGGGGAGGATCCCCGTCGAGCGCGACACGCTCTACAACGTCGTCCGCGAATGGCCCGCGGAAGGCCCCGCGGCGTGCTGACCGTCGCCGAGGGCGCGCGGCTCCTGAGGGAGGCGCCGCTGTTCGAGCTGGGGCGCGAGGCCGACGCGGTCCGCAGGCGCCTGCACCCGGACGGCGTGGTCACCTACATCGTCGACCGGAACATCAATTACACGAACATCTGCGCCTGCGGATGCTCCTTCTGCGCGTTCTACCGGAAGAAGGACGCCCCCGACGCCTACGTCCTTTCCGATGAGGAGCTCTCCGCCAAGATCGCGGAGACGATCGCCGCCGGCGGCGTCCGCGTCCTGCTCCAGGGGGGGCTGCACCCCGACTGGGGGATCGAAGAGGCGGTCCGGCTGGTCCGCGCGGTGAAGCGGCACCCCATCAGTCTCCACGGGTTCTCGCCGCCCGAGATCTGCCATTTCGCGGAGCAGTCGCGGATGACGGTCTCCGCGGTCATATCGGCCCTTCGGGACGCCGGGCTCGACTCGATCCCGGGGGGCGGCGCGGAGATCCTCGACGACGAGGTCCGCCGCCGGATCAGCCCGAAGAAGATCGGGTGGGAGCGATGGGCCGAGGTGATGCGGGAGGCGCACAGGCAGGGGCTGCGCACCACGGCGACGATGATGTTCGGGAGCGTGGAGACGCCCGAGGCGATCGTCGCTCACCTGCTGCGGGTCCGCGCGCTCCAGGACGAGACGGGCGGCTTCACCAACTTCATCCCGTGGACGTTCCAGCCGACGAACACGGAGCTTCTGGAGGCCCCCGGGTTCGAGGAAGGTTCCCGGGCGGGCTTCGGCAACGCGACCGGGTATCTCAAGGTGCTGGCGCTGTCGCGGATCCTGCTGCCCAACATCCCGACCGTGCAGGTGTCCTGGGTGACCATGGGCGCGAAAGTGGCGCAGGTGGGGCTGTTCTTCGGCGCGGACGACTTCGGCAGCACGATGATGGAGGAGAACGTGGTGGCCTCCGCCGGGGTGTCCTTCCGGATGACGGAGGAGGAGATCGTCGCCACGATCCGGGACGCGGGATTCACCCCCGCGCGGCGGCCCGCGTCGTGAAACGTGACCGCAGGGGGCGCTACCCTCGTACAGGTACCTCCCCGTTCGGGGACGGCTTGCTCGCCCTCCCTGGCTCGCTTCGCCTGCGGGTTTTCCTCGCTCCCGGCCTCCTGCCTCCGCTCGGAAAACACGCCCCCTCAGGGGAGGTACCTGTCCTCGGGGCGCCCTCTGCGGCATCTCACGACGCGGGCCTTCTCGCGGGGCCGGGGAACCATGCCCCCCGCCAGTTCGCCTGCGGGTTTTCTTCGCTCCCGCCCTCCTTGGCTCCGCTCAGAAAACACGCCCCTTCAGGAAAGGTCTCGTGCTCGGGGCGCCCCCGGCGGCATCCTACGACGCAGGCCACAGCGACACAGGCCACCGAGACACAAGCCACCGAACCACAAGCCACCTCCACAAGCCACCAAGACACAAGCCACCGGGACTCAAGCCACCTCCACAAGCCACAGCCAGAGGGGGACAGACTTCGATTTATCGATAAAGGGCGGAGGGGAAGTCTGTCCTCCGCCAGTTCGCGGGGCGAAGGGGAAGAGTGTCCCTCGCCCAGCACGTACGGAAAATTAACGGCAAGAGGGGAATGAAATCATGCTCGACCTGAAATTCGTGAGAGACAACATACCGGCGGTCGAGGAGATGCTGAGGAAGCGCCGCTCCTCCCTGATGCTCGGCGGGTTCGTCGAACTGGACAAGGCGCGCCGGGAACGGCTCGCCGCGGTGGAGGGGATGCGGGCGGAGCGCAACGCCGCGTCGGGGGAGATCGGCAAGCTGCAGCGGGAAAAGAAAGACGCCTCCGAGATCATGGGCCGGATGAAGGCGCTTTCGGAGCGCCTCAAAGGGGCGGAAGGCGAGCTGCCGGAGATCGAGCGCCGGATGGAGGAGTTCCTCCTGTCCATCCCGAACGTGCCCGATCCGTCCGTTCCCGAGGGGGCGGGGGAGGAGGACAACCCCGTCATCCGGACCTGGGGGGAGCCGCGCGCTTACGGCTTTCAGGTGAAGGACCACGTGGACCTGGGCGCGGAGCTGGACATCCTCGACTTCGACCGGGCGGCGAAGATCGCCGGCGGCCGGTTCTGCCTCTCGAAGGGGGCCGGGGCGCTCATGGAGCGCGCCCTCATCAGTTTCATGCTCGACATCCACACCCGGGAGCACGGCTACCTGGAGGTGCTGCCCCCCTTCATGGCGAACAGCGCGTCGTTCCTCGGCACCGGGCAGCTCCCCAAGTTCGAGGAGGACCTGTTCCGGATCGCGGGGACCGACTATTTCCTCGTGCCGACGGCGGAAGTGCCGGTGACCAACATCTTCCGGGACGAGATCCTGCCCGGGGAGACCCTCCCGCTGAAGATGACCGCCTACACGCCGTGCTTCCGCGCGGAGGCCGGCTCGTACGGCAAGGACACCCGCGGCATGATCCGGCAGCACCAGTTCAACAAGGTGGAGCTGGTCAAGATCTGCCGGCCGGAGCAGTCCGCCGGGGAGCTGGAGAAGCTCACCGCCGACGCGGAAGACATCCTGAAACGCCTTTCCCTCCCGTACCGCGTGGTGACGCTGTGCACGGGGGACATGGGGTTCTCCTCCGCCAAGACGTACGACATCGAGGTGTGGCTCCCCTCCCAGGGGCGGTACCGGGAGATCTCCTCCTGCAGCCTGTTCACCGACTTCCAGGCGCGCCGCGCGAAGATCCGCTTCCGGGACGGGGCGGCGGGGAAGATCCACTTGGCGCACACGCTGAACGGTTCGGGGCTGGCGGTGGGGCGGACGGTCGTGGCGATCCTCGAGAACTATCAGCGGGAGGACGGGACGGTGGACGTCCCCGAAGCGCTCCGCCCCTACATGGGCGGGATGGAGCGGATCACGAGGAGATAGCCCGGCCGGTTGAGGGTCTGATAGAATCATCTTCATATCATGAAGCGCTGGGAATGCGTCATCTGCGGGTATATCCACGAGGGGGACGAGCCCCCCGATGTTTGCCCCGTGTGCGATGCCCCGAAGGAGCTGTTCCGCCTGCTGGACCAATAACCTTCCGCCTGTCCCGGCAAGGGGGGGAACATGACCAAGCCATCGGGAATCATAGGAGTCGTTCACGCGGCCATGGACCGCGAAAAGGACGCCGCCGCCCTTTACCTGCGGCTTGCCGGAGCGGTTGCGGACCCGAAGGGAAAGAACATGCTCATCCACCTCGCCTCCGACGAGGTGGGGCACCTGGACAAGCTCGAGAGGCACCTGGTCGCCGTCCTGACGGGAAAGAAGGGGACGCTTCCCGTGGCCGACCTCGCGGACGCCATGGCGGCCCGGCTCGCGGAGGGCCCGGGGATCGACTTCCCCGCGGAGGCGGATTTCGCCCGGGCGGACGAGATCCGTGTCCTCGAACTGGCCCTCGACCGCGAGCTGGAGGCGAACCGCCTGTACATCGAATTGGCGGAATCGGCCGGGTCGGAGGCGGACCGGGAGATGTTCCTGGCGCTGGCCAGGGAAGAAGATCTGCATGCAAGGATCCTCCGCGCCGAGGTAGACTCTATCGGGCGGAACGGTTTCTGGTTCGACATGCAGGAATTCACGATGGAGCAGTGACGACATGGAATTTCTGAGGGCGGCAAGGCATAAGCTCGAGGAAGAAGCGCAGAAGATCGATTACGAGCTGCGCATCATCCTGCCGAAGGAGATCGGGGAGGCGATGGGGCAGGGCGACCTCTCGGAAAACGCCGAGTACGAGGCGGCGAAGGAGCGGCAGTCGACGCTGCACGGCCGCCTGGCACAGATCCAGAAACGGCTGGCCGACCTGTCCCGAATCCATGTGACGGACATCCCGAGGGACCGCGCGGGGCTGGGGAGCGAGGTCACCGTCGAGAACCTGGGAGACGGCGCGGAGATCACCTACACGCTGGTGATCCCGGAACTGGCGGACGGGAACAAGTCGTTCGTGTCGATCGCCGCCCCGGTGGGGAAGGGGCTGATGAACCGGAAGATCGGCGACACGGTCACCATCACGATCCCGCGCGGCACGCTGGAATACGAGATCCGGCGGGTCGTCACCATGTTCGGGGACGTCCTGCAGCCGCCGGAATAGGTCAGGTCAGGGAAGGGAAGCGTTTCCGGACTTCCCCCACCATCGCCTTCACGTCCTCCGACCGGGAGCGCGGGCAGACCAGCACGGCGTCCCCGCACCGGACGACCACCGTATCCTCCATCCCGAGCACGGCGACCAGCCCGCTGTCCGTCCGCACCAGGGTGTTCCTGCATTCGGTCAGGATCACGTCTGCCGAAGGTGACGTTCCCCCCCTCTTCCCCCAGGAACTCGTGGAGGGAGCGCCATGTCCCCAGGTCGTTCCACCCCATGTTCGCGGGAAGGACCAGGATCCCCTTCTCCTTTTCCAGGATGCCGTAGTCGATCGAGATCGACGGCATGCGGCGGTACGCCTCCGCCAGCCGCCGCGCGAACCCGTTCCTTCCCCCGCGCAGCGCCTCCCGGATCGATTCGGCCACCTCGGGCAGGTGGTTCGAGAGGCTGTCCGCGAAGATGTCGGTGCGGAAGAGGAAAAGCCCGCTGTTCCAGTCGAAGCGGCCCGAGCGCAGGAAGCGCTTCGCCGTGGCGAGGTCGGGCTTCTCGGCGAACCGGGCGACCTGGAAGGCGCCTTTCACCGCGCCGGGGAACGGCGCTCCGCGTTCGATGTATCCGTATCCGGTGGAGGGGTGGGTCGGCGGGATGCCGAGAGTGACGAAGCGGCCCGTTTGCCTGGCGAGCTTGAGCCCCTTGCGGATCACGGCATGGAACGCCCGGACGTCCGCTATGGCATGGTCGGCGGGGGTGGCCAGGATCACCGCGTCGGGATCGGTCTTCGAGATGACCCCGGCGGCCAGGGCGACGGCGGGGGCGGTGTTCCTCCCCTCGGGCTCCAGGAGGATGTTCCCTTTCGGGATGCCGAGGGCGTCCGGGGAGAGGTGCGGCGCGTCCTTCCGGCCGGCGACGATCCAGAGCCGTTCCGGGGGAACAACGGGGCGGAGGCGGTCGAGGGTCTCCCGGATCATGGGCCCCCCGCCGGTGAGGTCCAGGAACTGCTTCGAGCGGTATGTCCGGCTTTCCGGCCAGAAACGCGTCCCCGAACCGCCGGCCAACACGACCGCATGATCCATCGGATCACCCCCCGGGTGGTCGTAATTAGGATAGAATACCCCGATGCTGGCCAGCCTGAAAAAAAGTTTCATCGCGGGGATCTTCGTCCTCCTCCCGCTGTGGGTGTCGGTGGCGCTTCTCCGCTGGTTCTTCGGGAAGGTCGACGATCTCTTTTCGCCGGCCCTCGAGAGCTGGCTCCACAAGATCTTCCCGGAGATGACCCATATCCCCGGCACCGGGGTCCTCACGGGGCTGATCATCCTCCTCCTGCTCGGCGCCCTGGCCCGGAACGTGGTCGGGAAGCGGCTCCTCGAAACGCTCGACGGGCTGATCCACCGCATCCCCGGCTACCGAACCGTTTATTCCACCGTCAAGCAGCTCACCAACGCCTTTTCCCCGGAAAACACGGCGTCCTTCAAGGAAGTGCTGCTGGTGGAATACCCGAGGGAGGGGTGCTACGCTCTCGGCTTCCGCACCATGACCGTCGAGGAAAGCGGCCGGCGGCTGGTGGTCGCGTACATCCCCACGAACAACCTGTATCTCGGGGAAGTGCTCTTCCTTCCCGAGGAAACGGTGGTGCGGCTGGACATACCCGTCGAGCATGCGATCCGGGTGCTGATGTCCGGGGGCATCGCGTCCCCGAAGGAGTTCCGGCGGATTCCTCCGCCCGGGGCTTGACAGGAAAGTTCCCATGCCGCTAAAATCCAAAGATCATGATGTGCATATCGATTAATATCCACGTGTCGGGTTTGCTCGGGCTCACCCTACCTCGCTTCCATAGGAGCCGGACCGCCGCCTGAGCGAGTAGGGAAACGAATACGTGAACATGGGCCGCGGGACCGGCAGGTTCCCGCGGTTTTTGTTTTTTTGCAGGCCCCCGGGGACAGAGTTCCCCGGGGGCTTTCGTTTTATATCCATGGTGGAAAGAAGAAAAGGAGGAAGCGATGGCGGACAAGGTATTCATCTTCGACACGACGCTGCGGGACGGGGAGCAGGTTCCCGGGGCGAAGCTCGCCAAGGAACAGAAAGTGGAGATCGCCCGGCAGCTGGAGGCGCTCAACGTGGACATCATCGAGGCGGGATTCCCCGCTTCCTCCCCCGGCGACTTCGAGTCGGTCCAGGCGATCGCGAAGGCGGTCCGCGGGCCGGTCATCACGGGCCTCGCGCGGGCGGTGAAGAAGGACATCGACACGCTGTGGGAGGCGGTGAAGTTGGCGAAGCGGCCGCGGATCCACACCTTCCTGGGCACCTCCGACATTCACATCCAGAAGAAGTTCCGCGCCGACCGGGAGAAGATCCTCCAGTGGTGCGTCGACACCGTCAAGTACGCCCGGTCGCTGTGCCGGGACGTGGAGTTCTCCACGGAGGACGCCTCCCGGACCGATTTCGAATACCTCTGCCGTACCGTGGAAGCGGTGGTCAAGGCCGGGGCGACGACCATCAACATCCCGGACACCGTCGGGTACGCCATGCCGGAGGAGATGGCGGACCGGGTGCGGCGTCTGAAGGAGAAGGTCCCCGCGCTCGACAAGGTCATCCTGTCGATGCACTGCCACGACGACCTCGGGCTGTCCACGGCGAACACGCTGGCGGGGGTCCTCGCCGGGGCGCGGCAGGTCGAGGTGACGGTGAACGGGATCGGCGAGCGGGCCGGGAACGCGTCGCTGGAAGAGGTGGCGATGGCCATCAAGACCCGGAAGGACATCTACAAAGGGCTGTACACCGACCTGAACATGAAGGAGATCGCCAGGACGAGCCGGATGGTGTCGAAGCTGATGGGGCTTCCCGTCCAGCGGAACAAGGCCATCGTCGGCGCCAACGCCTTCGCCCACTCCTCGGGGATCCATCAGGACGGGATCATCAAGGACCGGTCCACCTACGAGATCGTCCGGCCGGAGGACGTCGGCGTTACGGCGCACACCTTCGCGCTGACGGCGCGGTCCGGGCGGGCGGCGCTCAAGCACCACATCGCGGCGTTGGGGCACGTGCCCACCGACGCGCAGCTCGACGCGATCTACGAGAAGTTCCTCGCCCTGGCGGACAAGAAGAAGGAAGTGATGGTCCAGGACCTCGAGATCCTGGTGCAGGACGAGATGTTCAAGGTGCCGGAGACGTACAAGCTGGTCAACGTCCAGATCCTGTCGGGATCGAAGGCCACCCCGATGGCGGCGCTCAAGGTCCAGCGGGACAAGGAGATCATCGAGGAGGCGGCGACGGGGAACGGCCCGATCGACGCGGCGTACAAGTGCATCGAGCGGATCGTGGGGCACGAGTTCCAGCTGATCGAGTTCGGCATGAACGCCGTGACCTCCGGGCAGGACGCCGTCGGGGAGGCGCGGGTGCGGATCCGTTCGAACGGGACGATCTTCGCCGGCGGGGCGAGCTCGACCGACATCATCGAGGCGGCGATCAAGGCCTACCTCTCCGCCATCAACCGGTGGGTGGATGCGGAAAAGAAGGCGGGGAAAGCGGGGAAGAAGGTAAAGGGGGGGAAGCGCGCGGCGGCGGTGATGCCGTCGCTCTAGGCTCCCCCTTCGCTGCGGCCCCGCGGGCTCTTCAGCCCGCGGGGCTTTTTTTTATTTGTATTCCTCGCGCGGCGGCGAAAACGCCTCGACCACGACGGCGCCGTTCGGGCCCGCCTTCGTCGCGTGCATGGTCAGTCCGGGGATCAGGAATATCGCATTTCCCGACAGGGGGCGGATCTCGTCCGCGATGGCGAGCTCCAGCGTCCCCGACACCAGTATCCCCATCTGCTCGTGGTGGTGGGAGTGCGTCGGCACGACGGCATACGGTGCCATGGTGACCAGGGACAGCATCAGCTTGTCCCCCCAGGCGATCTTCGCCGCTATACCGGGGGCGATCTCTCTCGTGGCGAGATTTTCCGGGTTCCAGCTTCCGTACAAGAGAGCCTCCTTTCAGCCGCGTAATATCCCCATTATAGGACGTCCCCGCAACGTCGGGGAAACTCAGGATTTCTTGTATTCCTCGCGGGGCGGGGAGAACGCCTCCAGCGCGACGGCTCCGCCCGGTCCCGCCTTCGCGGAGTGCGGGACCCCCCCCGGCATCAGGTAGATCTCGTTCCCCGACAGCCGGCGCGTTTCCCCCGCGATGGTCAGTTCCATCGCGCCGGACACCAGCATCCCCATCTGCTCGTGCGGGTGGGTGTGCGGGGGCACGGCCGCGTCCGGCTCGAGCGTGACCAGGGAGAGCATCAGCTTCTCCCCCCAGGCGAGCTTCGTCGTGATGCCGGCGGCGAGCGTCCTCGGGTCGATCTCTTCCGTCCTCCAGAAATGCTTCATGGCTTCTCCATTCCAGGCCTCCCCTGCAGCGTCAGGGGGAGCTCCAGGTTGTTTTCCGAGAGCAGCGCCGCGTCGGAGAGGATCGCCTCCGCCGGGCCGTCGGCGACGATCGCGCCGTCCCGGATCACGAGGCACCGGGCGCAGACGTCGAGAATCAGGTCGAGGTCGTGCGAGGCGACGATCTTCGAATGGGCGAAGGAGTTGAGCAGCCCGATGACGTCGCGCCGCGACTTCGGGTCGAGGCTGGCGGCCGGCTCGTCCATGACGAGGATGTCCGGCTCCATCGCGATCACCGCGGCGATCGCCACCGCGCTTTTCTGGCCCCCCGAGAGGTGATGGGGCGGCTTGCCTTCCAGCCCGAGGGCGTTCACGCGCCGGAGCGCTTCCCGGACCCTGTCCCGCACCCGGTCGGGCGGAAGCCCCAGGTTCAGGGGGCCGAAGGCGACATCGTCGAACACGGTCGGCATGAAGAGCATGTCGTCGGGGTTCTGGAAGAGAACGCCGACCTTCCGGCGGATCTCCGTGCGGGTTTCCTTGAGGAGCGGGACCTCCCCGATCGTCACGTTCCCCGACGAGGGGAGCAGGTACCCGTTCATGTGCAGGAGCAGCGTCGACTTCCCCGCGCCGTTGGCGCCGACGATGCCGACCGACTCGCCGTGGGTGATCCGGAAGGAGACCCCCTTCAACGCTTCCGTGCCGTCCGGGTACCGGTAGCGGACGTCCTTGAACTCGATGATGTGATGGCTCATCCGGCCAGCCCCCGGACGAAGCGCCCGATCGTCTCGGGGACGGGGACGAGGCGGCACAGCGCGAAGAACGACCCCGACGCGATCACGAAAAGGGCGTCTGAGAGGCGCAGCTCTTCGCGTCGCATCGACGGGACCTCCCCCCGGAAGCCGCGCGCCAGCATGGACCCGTAGATCCGCTCCGCCCGCTCGACGGTCCGCAGGAACAGGGTCCCGACGATGCGGACGTACACCCGCAGGCCGGTCCCCCGGCCGCCGAACGAGCGCATGTTCCGCGCCCGGACGACCCGCATCGCCTCTTCCAGCAGCACGAAAAGGTATCGGTACAGGAAGAGGAGCTGGGAAACGAAGAGGGCGGGGAACCCGAGTCTCCGCAAGCCCCGGCAGATGCCGGGAAAGGAGGTCGTCGCGATCAGCAGGAGGGCGGCGCCGATCGTCAGCGCGAACTTCACGAGGATCGAGGCGAAGGAGACCCACCCGGCGGAAACCGACGTGCCGGGGAGGATCGCCACGGTCCCGGGGTCGAGGAGCGGGTTGAACATCCCGACGAACACCGCGAACGGGGAGACGGCGACGACCTTTTTCGCGATGAAGCCGGCGGGGATGTCGCCGAGGGCCGCCATGAGCACGGGGAACAGGGCGAAGGGCAGGAGCGAGAGGACCTCGTACCTCGGGAACGAGACGACGGCGACCACGAAGAGCATCGTCGCGATCACCTTTGCGCGAGGGTCCAGGCGGTGGACCGCCGTGTCCCCGTAGGACAGGCGGTCCAGCCGGCCGATGTCGGAAAATGCGGCTTCGAGAGTCATTTGGGCGATCCCCTGAATACTATATCCCGGCTCAGCCGTCGCGGTGCCCGCGGAGCGCCCGGATGGCCCACCCGATGATCAGGGCCATGGCGAGGACCAGCGCTCCGCCGACCAGCCCTGAGACCGTGGTTCCCGCGTCGACGGACGGCCAGGAGGGCGCTTCCTTCGGGGCTTCCGGGCTTCCTTCCGGCTTCTTGAAGCCGTAATCGGGAAGGACGGCGGTCCTCTCCTGCAGACGTTTCAGCGTCGCGGCTACGCCGTGCTCCTGCCCGGGCAGCTCCGGTTTCCCGGTGATCTTTTCGATCGACCGCTCGAGCCCGTCGGGATAGGCGGAGGCGAACCACGACAGCGCCCCGCCCGTGACGACGGCAAGGGCGACGAACCCGACCAGCACGTTCCGCAGGGAGACACCCGGAGGCAACGGGCCGGTGGAGACGGAGGTTTCGAGGACCTCGGGACGGACCGAGCGGACGTAGTGGACCACTCCCGCCGTCACCAGTCCCTCGACGATTCCGATGGCCAGGTGGATCGGCTGCATCATCAGGACGAAGGTGCCGAACGGCAGCTCGGACTTCCCGGAAAACAACGTCTGCAGGACGACGGAAAAAGCCCCCAGCTGGAGCGCCACGACGGCGCTCGCGAGCGATGCCGTGAAGACGCGCCGCGGGCTGCCGCCGTCGCCCGCCAGCGGTTTATAGACCAGCGGGTAGGCGATGCAGCAGGGGTAGATCCCCAGGTTCCAGATGTTGCACCCGAGCGCCAGCAGCCCCCCGTCCGCGAAGAACAGCGCCTGGACCGTCAGGACGGAGGCCATGACGAGGAACGCGGCGTGCGGCCCGAGGAGGATCGCCAGGATCATGCCTCCCCCCAGGTGACCGCTCGACCCGGTCCCCGGGATCGTGAAGTTGATCATCTGGGATGCGAAGATGAAGGCGCCCAGCACGCCCATCAGCGGGATCTTCCGGTCGTCCTGCCTTTCCTTCAGCTTCTTGGACGCGTAACCGATCGTCGCCGCCGTCCCTGCCCAGAACGCGCCCCCGACGGCGGGGGACAGCAGGGCATCCGCCATGTGCATGGTGTCGCCTCCTTACTTCGTGGAGCGGGGCAGGGCCCCGCCGCCGGGCGCCCCGGAAGGCTTTTCGCCGGTGAAGTACATCGTGAATCCCACCAGGAGCGTGTACTCCGGGGAATCCTCCGTGAGCCCGACGCGAATCCCGGCGTCGAGCATCATCGTCTCCGTGATCTCCCACTGGGCGCCGATCATCCCCTCCAGGACGGAGTCGGCCGAAGGGGACGTCTGTTTCTCCCAGAGCAGCTCCGATACCAGGTAAAGCTTTTCCCGGACCTCCCAGCTGCCGGCCATGCTCGCGCGGACCCGGTCCGTCCTCTCGTCGTTTCCGGCCAGGCGTGTCCCGATATCGGCCCCCACGCTGGCATAGATTTCGAACGGCTCGAACTCCCATTCGGCGGGGACGGTCACAAGGACCGTGGCCTGGCCCCCTTCCTCCACCGGGAGAGATACCCCGCCCTTGAGTCCCAGGGAGGGCATCCAGCCCTTGTGTTCGTTGAAATAGGTCTTGAGCTGCGCTTCCACGTCGCCCATCCCCCGGGTGTCTTCACCGCCGGGAACCTCGACGAAGTCGTAGCCGTATCCGATGACCAGGTCGACCTTCGGCGCGATGCCCAGCGCGAACGCGTTCCCGAGGCTCGAGGTCTTCGTCCCGTCGCCGGCCTTCTGGTATTCGAACGAGAATTCCGCCTCGACGTTTCCTTTCCCCTGCGTTTCGGGGTCTTCCGTGACGAAGGGGTGGCCGGCGAAGGCATACCCCTTCATTCCGAACATGATCGCGAAGAACATCCCCACTGCGGCCGCGAAGGCCGCTCCCGTCCGTTTCATGACGCGCCACCCCGGTTCCATCCGAATATGATGCCACATATTAAAAATTCGTAACACCGATGGGCAAAAAATATATCACCCCAGCGCCTTCCCTTCCGCCGTGGCCGAAAACGTCCCGTGCCGGACCCCTCGCGTACCGATGAGCTTGTCGGAGATGGTCTTCAGCAGGGAGGCCTTCCCCCGGAGGACGAGCACCTCGAGGCAATGGTGGGGGTCGAGATGGACGTGGAGGGTGGAGACGATCGTCTTGTAGTGGGCGTGCTGCAGCTCGGTGAGGCGTTCCTCGAGATCCCGGACTTCATGGGAGTACACGAGCGTCAGGGTGCCCACCGCTTCCTCGTCGCCGAGCTCCCAGCAGTCGCGGACCAGGCTTTCCCGGATCAGGTCGCGGATCGCCTCGGAGCGGTTGCCGTGCCCCTTCCGCTCGATGAGCCGATCGAACTTGGCGAGCAGTCCCTCGTCGAGGGAGATGCCGAACCGTGTCACGCCGGACAAATGCGTTCCTCCGCGCGGAATGGTGGCACGATAAATATATTCGTGTCCCTTGTCAACGGTTATCTATTTATCGAGCTTCTCCGGCAGGACGTGCTCGCGCCCGCAGTGGGGGCAGATCACCGTGTCCCCGGGATTCCAGGCCTTCACGGCCTTCGTGGACGAGCACGCGGGGAGAGCCAGCGACAGGAGAAGGAGGAGCCACAGGGCGGAGCGTGCTTTCATTGATGCCTCCGGGGGCGCGATGCCTTTTTCCGCGGGACGGTTCCATGCGCGCCCCGGGTATTATAATCGCTTCAAGGCCCGTCTTGGGCACGGACCTCAAAGGGAGGAAGTCATGGAGAATTGGGAATTGCTGGCGTTCGCCGAGGATGTCGCCCGCGGGGCCGGGGACATCCTGCGGAGGAACTACGGCAGGCAGCAGAAGATCCATTTCAAGGGGGAGATCGACCTGGTCACGGAAGTGGACCGGGAATCGGAAAAATACATCCTGGGCCGGATCCGCGAGACCTTTCCCGACCACGGGATCCTTTCGGAGGAAAGTCCCGAACAGACGTCCCCGTCCCCGTACCGGTGGGTCGTCGATCCGCTGGACGGGACCACGAACTACGCGCACGGATACCCCTGTTTCTGCGTTTCCATCGCTGTGGAGCGCGACGGGGAACTGGTGGCCGGGGCGGTGTACGATCCGCTGCTCGACGAGATGTACACCGCGACGGCGGGCACGGGGGCTTTCCGGAACGGGGAGCGCATCGGCGTCTCGACCATTTCGGACCTGCGGAAGGGGCTCCTGGCCACCGGCTTCGCCTACGACGTGAAGGTGTCGGCGCGACAACAACTTCGACTACTTCCGGGCGTTCGTCTTCACCGGTCAGGCGATCCGCCGGGACGGCTCCGCCGCGCTCGACCTTTGCTACGTGGCCAGCGGGCGGTTCGACGGGTTCTGGGAGCTGAAGCTGAAGGCCTGGGACACGGCGGCGGGGCTGCTGATCCTCAGGGAGGCGGGCGGTGTCGCCACCCGGCTCGACGGGAGCGCGTACGACATTCGCCAGCCGGACATCGTGGCCTCCAACGGGCGGATCCACGAACGGATGGTCGAGGTCCTGCGGGGGGCGAAAAAATAGGGGCGCGCCCTTTTTCGGGCCGCCCCCGTTTTCTCTTCGTATTCGCGCCGCGTTACTTCTTGACCCCCTCGACGAGCGCGATCGCGTACTTGTCGTGGACCAGTGAGTGCACCTCGGGAAATTTCGCGAAAAGCCACCCGTGGAAGATTTCCTTTCCCCCCTCGAACACCTCGATCTGCAAGGCGGGATTCTCCGGCTTGTTGGATTCGGAAGTGATCTGGTCCGCCGCCATCTTGAAGTGCGGGAAGAACGCCCCCGCCTTCAGCGTCAGCCCGGTGTCGGGCACCTTGAACTCGGAGTTCAGGGGCACGACGTATTGTTTCTTCTCTTTTTTCTGCTTGAACTCCACCGCGATCTTTACGGCTTTCCAGGAGTCCCGGACTTCTCCCGGCACCACGATCTTCTTCTCGACGGGCGCTCCCCCGTGCGGGTCGCCTGGCATGCCGGGCATGCCGCCTGGGCGCCGGCCGCGGGGGCATCTGCTTCGGGGGAGGCTGTTTCTTCTTGCAGCCGGGAGCAGCGAGGATTGCCGTCACAAGGAGGATCACCAACAGGAAGGTCTTCTTCATCCGCTTACCTCCGGTCGAGCAAATGGAGAATTTAAGGGACAGGATAACATAGCGGAGCCAATGGAATGGCGGAGAGGGAGGGATTCGCCCGATGAGGCTCCGTCCATCCAGGCCTTCGCCTTCCCGCCGCCTTGCCCCGAGGCATTCCGCCGTGGGGTACCCCAGGGTGCGCATTTCCCCTTGGGAGTGGGGCGCCCTCCTGCCGCGCTCCCGTGCGTCGCGCTTTTCTTCGCTACCCGCTCAGCGGAGGCTCGGGTTCGAATCCCTCCACAGAGGAAGTCATTTCAAAAAACATGGCGGAGAGGGAGGGATTCGAACCCTCGAGGCGGGTATAAGCCACCTACGCGATTTCCAGTCGCGTTCCTTCGGCCAGCTCGGACACCTCTCCGCACAACGACCGCACACATGGACTCTCGGACAGGCAGTAGCGACGGAGAGAGAGGGATTTGCCCTCCCGGCGCCTTGCCCCAAGGCATTTAGCCGCGGGGTACCCCAGGGTGCGTATTTCACCCTGGAGTAGGGGCGCCCTCCTGCCGCGCTCCCGTGCGTCGCGCTTTTCCTCCTCTTTGTCGGCGGAGGGCTCGTGTTCGAATCCCTCCCCCAGGAGACGACGCAACGGAAAACATGGCGGAGAGGGAGGGATTCGAACCCTCGATACGGTTTTACCCGTATAACCGCTTAGCAGGCGGTTGCCTTCAGCCTTGCTCGGCCACCTCTCCGTTTTCCTGCCGATCCTTCGGATACGCCATGGCGGAGGGAGTAGGATTTGAACCTACGGAAGCTTGCGCTTCAGCGGTTTTCAAGACCGCCGCCTTCAGCCGCTCGGCCATCCCTCCACGAAAAAATAAAATATACCAGATTCCTATTCCCGCGTGGGACCAAATGCTATCATGCCCCACGTGAAGCCGAAGATGCTCGAATTCCACAGGATTCTCATCGTGAAGCTGTCGGCCCTGGGGGATATCCTCCACGCCCTGCCGGTGGTGTCGTACCTTCGTCGGGCCGCGCCCGCCGTGGAGGTCCACTGGGCGGTGGACGCTTCCTTCGCCGGGCTCCTGGCCGGGAATCCCGGGATCGCCAAGGTGGTTCCGCTTCCCATCCGGGAATGGAAGGGGAGGGCCGGCAGCCCCGGGACCTGGCGGGAGGCGTGCGCCCTCGCCCGGTCGCTCCGGCGGGAAGGGTACGACGCGGCCTTCGACATCCAGGGGAACCTGAAAAGCGGCCTGGTGACCCGCCTGTCGGGCGCTCCGCTGCGCGTCGGCTTCGACCGGGAGGGGGTCCGGGAGTCGCCCAACCTGCTTTTCACCAACCGCAAGGTCCGGCTGCTGCCGGAGGACCGCCACATCAGCCGGAAATACCTTCGGCTGGTCAGCGATCCCTTCGGCCGGCCGTTCGATCCGTCGGACCTGTCCCCGTCCCTTCCGATTCCCCCGGGTGACCGGGACGCCGCCGCTTCCCTGGTGAAGGAATTGCTGGGAGACGCCGTCCCCCGGATGGCGCTGCATCCCGGGAGCAGCTGGCCGACGAAGAAGATGCCCCCCGGGTTCTGGGCGGAAGCGATCCGGGGCCTGCGGAAAAGCCACCCCGGGCTGGGGGTCC
Source organism: uncultured bacterium (assembly GCA_963741515.1). Classification (GTDB taxonomy): domain Bacteria; phylum Desulfobacterota; class Deferrimicrobia; order Deferrimicrobiales; family Deferrimicrobiaceae; genus UBA2219. The sequence goes on along the minus strand of CAVUIA010000002.1, from coordinate 517,320 downwards.
TTGTCTCCTGGGGAAGCGAGGAGGAGAGGCGGGAGGCGCAGGAAATCCGGGCGTCGGCCGGGGGGAAGGTCGAAATGCTCCCCCGGCTTGGCCTGATGCCGCTTGCCGCCGTCTACCGGGAGTGCCGGTTCGTCATGGCCCCGGACACCGGGCCGCTGCACCTCGCGGCGGCGGCGGGCGCGGGCACGGTGAGCGTCTTCCGGGCGACCGACGGCGAACGCAACGCCCCGACGGGACCCGCCCACCGGTTCCTGCAAGCCCCCCTGCCCTGCACGGCATGCCTCCGAAAAATATGCGAACGGGATACGGAATGCCGGGCGAGCATCCGGCCGGAAGAGGTTGCGTCGCTGATGGCCGCCGTGATGGACGGATCGCCGGGGTGATGTGACCGGCTGCGCTTTCAGTCCCGGTCCAACTCGTACAGCGTCATGTACTTGAGGAAGGTCCCGAACGCCCCCACGGCGCAAAGGACGAATCCCTCCACCCCGTCGAGGAAGCCGAGGCGCACGAAGTACCGGTAGAGGAAGGTGTAGACGGGCCGGACGGTGAAGTGGTGCCACCGGGCCTTCCGACCCCGGCTCCGGTACTCCTCGGCGGAGAGCCTGGCGTACCGGGCGGTGCGATGGATGTAGGCGTGAAGGTCGAGATCCTGGGCGTGGAGGATGTCCCCGGGAAGACGCAGCACCGCCCCTCCCGGTATGAACCGCTCGTGGATGTTCCCTTCGCTCCAGCTGCCCCTCCGCCGGTCGTACAGGCGCATCTTGCGGTCCGGATATAAGCCGGAGTGGCGTATCCATTTCCCCCAGAAGCGGCTCAAGCGGGGAAACTCGAACCCGGCGTGCCGGGAGAAATCGTCTTCCCGCAGGCCGAGGATCCCCCGCCTCATCTCCTCCGAGACGCGCTCGTCCGAATCGAGCTCCAGGACCCAGTCGTGGGACGCGAGCGACATGGCATGGCGCTTCTGGTCGCGGAATCCTTCGAACGGGTGTTGGAAGACACGTGCCCCGTGCCGCAGGCAGATCTCCTGCGTCGCATCGGTGCTGAGGTCGTCGACGACGACGATCTCGTCGGCCCATGCCAGGGAGGCAAGGCACTCCCCGATGACGTTCCCGTTGTTTTTCGTGATGACGAAGGCGGAGATCTTCGGCCGCATGCCCGTCACCCCGGCTTCCCGGACAGCATGTCCGATGCGGCGCGCAATCACCTCGTCGACGCGGATCGCTTCCATGCACATGGGTTTGCCTCTCGGGGAGGGTTCGCATTCCGTGAAGAACTTCTGTTTGCACGGGCTGCACCGGAACCGCTTGCTGAGGATCCTGCACCGCCTGCCCCACGGGCCGAACAGGTCGGGGGTCTGCGGTCCGAAGAGGGCCACCAGCGGGACATCGAGCGCGGCCCCAAGGTGCATGATCCCGCTGTCGTTGCACAGCAGCAGGGAGCATTTCGACAGGAGGGCCATGGTCTGCCGCAGGTCGGTGCAGCCGACCGCCGATACCGGGCCGGGCCGGATCCGGTTCTTCATGACGGCGGCGAGCTCGAGGTCCTTCTTGCCGCCGAACAGGAGGATGCGGGCGCCGTGTTCCTCCTGGAGCGCGTTGGCGGCCGCGATGAAGTTGTCCTCGTGCCACGCCCTGACCGGGTCCGCCGTGAACGGGTGGATCCCGACCAGCCGCGTCCCGGCCATGCATCCCCCCCGTGCGAGGAATTCGTCGGCGAACGCGGTCTCCTCCGCGGTCAGCCAGGCTTCCAGGTGGTCGTCCACGATCGGCACGCCGTCCGCCCGGAGGACGTCGAGGAAGTTCCGGACCTCGTGCTGGTCCTTGCGGTACGGGACGCGCTTCGTCAACAGGAAGCCGCGCGCTTCCGTGTCGAAGCCGATCCTCTCGGGGGCCCCGGAAAGAAGGGCGATGACGGCGCTGGAGAAGGACCGCTTCAGGACGTACGCCTTGTCGTACCGCTTCTTCCGCAGCTCCGCCACGAACCGGATCTTCGAGCCGAGGGTCCGGTGCCGGCCGCCGCTGTCCGCGTGCTTCGTCGGCGGGTCGTAGACGATGATCTCGTCGACATACGGCATCCCGCGGAGCACGTCGGAGGAATAAGGGGCCGCCACGAGGTCGATCCGGGCGTCGGGATGCGCCCGCCGGAGGTTCCGCAGGAACGGGACCGTGAGGATCGTGTCCCCGATGAAACGATACCGGAGGACGAGCAGGTTCATCCGCGGCCCTCGTACCGCGCGCGGATCTCCGGGAGCGCCTTCCACTTCTTGTGGAACCAGAAATACTGCTCGGGGCATTTCCGGACCGTCTCCTCGAGCCGGCGGGAATACTCGTCGAGGATGATCTTTTCCGCTTCCTCCGGGGATTCCGCCGACGAGTAGTCGATGGGCGGCTGGATCTCGATCCGGATGCGGCCGCCTTCCCGGGTCGCGAAGCCGGTCGTCACCGCCACGCCGGCCCGGTGAGCGAAGCGCGCGGGACCCGGCGGCAGGTACGTCGGCAGGCCGAAGAAGACGCTCCGGAACCCTTCGGGCCCGGCGTCCTGGTCGACCAGCGCCACCACGACGTCCCCCCGCTTCAGGCCGCGGTAGAGCTTGAGGCCCCCCTGCGGGTCGTTCTTGAACCCCCGGACGCTGATGTTCGTGGCCCCCCGGCTGTACACCTTTTCGATCTCGCGGTTCATGTACTCGTTGGCGACCCGCTTGGTGACGACCGACATCCGGAAGCCCATCGACTGCATGCAGTGCGCGCCGACGATGAAATTTCCCATGTGCCCGGTGAGGAGGAGGAGCCCCTTTTTCCCGCGGATGGCCTCTTCGAGGATCGGCAGGCCGACGATTTCGAAATTCTCCTCCTTCCTTCGCAGGAGGCGGTCGGAGGCGATGACCTCGGCGAGGATCCGTCCGTATTCGGCGTAGCAATCCCTCTCGATCCCGTCCAGCTCCCGCTCCGGAAGGTCCTTCCCGAATGCCGCGCGCAGGTTCACCCGCACGACGCGCCGGCGGAATCCCGGCGGCGCGGGCGGCGGCGGCCAGCCCGCCGAAGGCGGCGAACAGGACGGGAAGCGGCAGCAGGGAGACCGCGCCGAGGGCTCCCTTCATGGCGAGCCAGGCGATGTACGAACCGATCTTCATCCGCAACCCGCCGTCTCCTTGTTCGCCCATTTCCGGGATGATAGCATGTTGCGAACCATGAAAATCCTGCTGATCAACAACGGAAAAGGGTGGAGCGGGGGCCAGGAGCACCTGAAGGACCTGGCTCTCGAGCTTCGCGGCCGGAGGGTCGAAATACAGTTCGTCGCCCGTGCCGGGACCCTTTCCGAAACCCGTTTCCGCGAGGCCGGGTTCCCCGTGTTCCCGATGCCCTACCGGCACGGGATCAGCGACCTGAAGGCGCTGGCCGGCCTGGTTTCCCTCCTTCGCCGGGAACGCTTCGACATCGTCTCGATCAACCGCGAGCACGACCTGTTGATGTGCGCCCTGGCCTGGCGGCTGGCTTTCCCGCTGCGGCGGACCGGCAGGCTGATGATGAGCTACCACCTTCCCACCGTGCGGCTGCAGCCGCTGTTGGGCGCCGCCGACGCCATCGTCTGCATCTCGGAGCACGTGAAGGCCTGCCTCCTGCGCGGCAACCCGTCCGCGGCCGCCAGGACCCATATCCTCTACTACGGCATCGCCCTGGGCGGACCGCCGCACCCGGCCCGGTTCTCCGTCGACCGCCCTCTGCGCTTCTTCCAGGGGGCCGGTTTCCCGATCGTCGGCATGGTGGGGGAGTTCTGGAAGAACCAGGCGGAACTGGTGGAGATGACGCCGCTGCTGCTGAAGGAGTTTCCGGCGCTGACGGTGGCGTTCATCGGGAACGCGTCGGACCGCGCACTCGTGGATCCCCTGAAGGAGAGGATCCGGCAACTGGGGATCGAAAAGAACGTGGTCTTCACGGGCCTCGTGCCCCGGGACCGGATCCCCGACGTTTTCCACGACCTCGACCTCTCCGTGACGACTCATCGGAACGAGGGGTTCGGCATCGTCCACCTGGAGAGCCTGGCGGCCGGCACGCCGGTCGTCGCTTATAACGAGGGAGGGTTCGTGGACATCTTCCGGGGAGAGGACGTGGGGACCCTCGTCGACGGGGGGACCGCCGACTTCGCCGCCGCGGTGATCACCCTGCTGAAAGACGACGCGCGGCGCTTCGCCATGGGGAAAAGGGGGTACGAGCTGGTCGAGCGCAGGTATTCCCTCCGGGCGATGGGCGACACCTACCTCGATTTCTACCGGAAGCTCGGGGGCGCGTGACGCGTGCGGATCGCCTTGATCGACAACAGCCGGGGATGGGGCGGGGCGGAGCAGGTGCTCCTCTCCCTGGCGGCCGGGATGCGGTCGAGGGGCCACGACATGACGGTCTTCCTGCGCGAGGGCGGGGCGACCGTCGAACCGTTCCGCCGGGAGGGGTTCGACGTCCGTCCGACCCCCCGGGACGCGACCGGGATGTTCCTCGGTCTCTGGCGGACGGTCCGGGCGGCTCGCGGGGAGCGGTACGACCTGGTCCACGCCCACCGGAACCACGACCTGCTGGTCGGCAGGATGGCGGCGGCGGCCGCGGGCGCGCCGCTGCTCCTGACCCAGCACTGCCTGCTGGGGACGATGTCGGCCCGGCACATCGGCCTCGCCGACCGGATCGTCGCGGTTTCCCGTTTCATCGGCTCGGACATGGAATCGCGCTTCCCTTCCCTGAAGGGCAGGGTCGAGGTGATCCACAACGGCATCGATCTCTCCCCGTTCGACCGGCCCCGCCCGGGATACTGGCAAAACGTTCCCGCCCTGGCCGGCGCGCGGCCGCTGTTCGGCGTCGTGGGCTTCTTCTACAAAAACCAGGAGGAGCTGATCGGGCTTCTGCCCCGCATCCGGGAGAGACTTCCCGCGGCGAAGCTGATCGTCATCGGGCGCGACGACGAAAAGCGGGGGAACCTGGAGCGGGCGGCGGAGGCGTGCGGCGTGACGAATGCCGTGCACTTCGCGGGGAAGGTCCCCCACCGGGAGATCGGCGACGCCCTGGCCGGCCTCGATTTCAACGTCAGCGCCTTCCGGCGGGAAGGGTGCGCCCTCAACGTCATCGAGTCCCTCGCCTCCGGCACCCCCTTCGTCGGCTACCGCTCCGGCAGCTATCCCGAGCTGGTGGTCGAGGGGGAGACCGGGATGCTGGCGGACACCCCGGAGGAGTTCGTCCGGATCGTCGTTTCGCTGGCGGGGCAGCCGGAGAAGACGGAAGAGATGCGGCGGAGGGCGCGCGAGGACGCCCGCGCGCGGTTCGACGTGAAGACGATGATCGACCGGTACGAAGAACTCTATCTCCGGCTCGCCGGCTGAAACGGGGACGGGCATGGAAGAGCGCCTGAACAGCGGCACGGGCGGGGAGCGGCCCCTGCTGACGTTCCTTATCCTCTCCTACAACCAGGAACGGTTCATCGCCGAAGCGGTGGCGGGGGCGTTCTCCCAGGGCTATTCGCCGCTCGAGATCCTCCTTTCGGACGATTGCTCCTCCGACCGCAGTTTCGGGATCATGGAGGAGATGGCGCAGTCCTACCGCGGCCCCCACAAGATCGTCCTGAACAGGAACCCGGTGAACCTCGGCATCGGGGCGCACATCAACCGGGCCATGGAGATCGCGACCGGAGAGCTGGTCGTGGTGGCCGCGGGGGACGACGTCTCCATGGAAACGCGGACGGAACGCTGCTTCCTGGAATGGACCCGCAGGGGACGCGCCCCCTGTTCGATCTACTCGGACGCGATCCTGATCGATTCGGCGGGAACGGAGATCCGGAGGATGTACGGCGGAAATGTCCCGTCGCACGCCCGGACCGTGGAGGAGGCGGTCGCCCGCGAGAGCATCGGCGTCGCCGGATGCACGCACGCGTGGACGAAGAGCTGCTTCGATGTCTTCGGGCCGATGGACAGCCGGGTCGTCGCCGAGGACATGACGATCCCTTTCCGGAGCCTGCTGCTCGGGGAGGTGCATTACCTGGACGAGCCGCTGATCCGGTACAGGATGACCGGCGAGAACACCTCCGGGGATTTCGGGCTGAGGCCGACATGGGCCATGCGCGCCCGCGAAGCGAGGAACCACGCGGCCGTGTACGCCTCGTGGGGAAGGGACATCCGCGTCGCGCTGGAGAAGGGGCTCCTGTCCGCGGACAGGGCAGCGCCCATGCTGCGCGAACTGTCCAGGCTCGGGTACTGGAAGGAGGCGGAAAGCCGCTATCTCGAGTCGGATCCCTGGAAGGGGCTGCTCGCCCTGATCGGCTCCTTGTTGAAGACGGGGAACGTGTACCGCCCTACGAGGATCGTCGCGAGGAGGATCAGGACGAGAAACACCGGGGCTCCCGGCGCCGGGCGGCGCGGGGGGCCGGACGACCCGCCGCGGCCGTGAGGGTGCTGCTTTTCAAGCCGGGCGCCATCGGCGACCTGCTGCAGCTTTCCCCGGTGGTCCGGGCGGTCAGGAAGCGCATGCCTGCGGCGCGGATCTCCCTGATGGTGGGGAACGCCGAGTCCGCGGAGCTTTTCGCGCACGATCCCCTCGTGGACGAGGTCCTGGTTTTCGACAGGAAGGGAGAGCACCGCTCGTGGCGGGCTTTCGGGAAGCTGTGGAAGCAGGTGCGGGACCGGCGGTTCGACATCGTCGTCAACTACCAGCGGAGCAACCTGAAGGGGTGGCTCCTGGCGTCGGCGGCCCTGCCGTGCCGGCTGCTGGTCTACCGCAAGACCAGGGGGCGCGTCGTGCACGCGGTGGAGGACCACCTGGCGGCCGTGGCGCCTCTGGGGATCGATCCAGGCACCGCCGACCGCCGCCTCGAGCTGCGCCTGGGCGCGGAGGACCTGCGCTGGGCCGGGGAGCTGCTGGAGCGGGAAGGGCTGGCCGGGCGCCCGGCGGCGGCGCTGAACCTGGGCGCGTCCCACCCGGTGAACCGCTGGCCGGCGGGGCATTTCGCCGAGCTGGCCGGCCGGCTGGACGCCGAGCTGGGCGTCGCCTCGATCCTGGTGGGCGGTCCCCAGGACAGGGAGCTCGCCGACGCGGTGGCCGCCGGGTGCGCGGACGCGCGGGTCGTCGACATGGTCGGCCGGGCGTCGCTGTCGCGGACGGGGGCCCTGCTCGCGCGCTGCGCGGTCGCGGTGAGCGGCGACACCGGCCCGATGCACATGGCCACGGCGGTCGGCACGCCGGTCGTCGCCCTCTTCGGCGCCGCCGATCCCGGGCGGACCGGGCCGGTGGGGGAGGGGCACATCGTGCTGCAGGCCCGCGAGGTCTCGTGCGTCCCGTGCCGAAGCCGCGTCTGCAGGCACACCCCCTACCTGGAGTGCATGGAGCGGATCACCGTGGACGCGGTCCTCGACGCGGTGAAGCGCATCCTGGGGCGATGACCCCCAGCAGCTCTTCCGCCGCCTCGCGCAGCATCGCCTCGTAGCGGCGCAGGTCGGGCGACTCGCTTCCGTCGAGGAACCCCGACGCCCGGCCGTGCTGCTTCTCCGCGCTCCTCGCGGCCGGCCCCCCCTCGTCGGTGAGCAGGTACCGGATGCGGGAGCCGGGGCGCAGCGCCACGCCGCGCCCGGACAGCTCCCGCGCGACTTCCGCCGACGCGTTTTGCGCGACGTACCGTTGCGGCTCCCGCGACAGCCGCCGGGAGACCGAAAGCGCCTCCGGCGGGACGCGCCCGTCGCGCAGTTCCAGGGCCGCCGCCTCGACCGCCTCGCGCAGCCCCGGCAGCATCGCGCGGAGCTCGGAGGCCCCCCGCGCCTCCGTCATCCGCCGCAGCAGCTCCCGCTGGAAACCCGCGATGAAGGGCGGGGTGTCGGAGCGCCGCATCGCGATTCCGCGGGCCTTCGCTTCCCCGTCGGCGAAGGCGCCGACGAACCGGTTGGGAACGCCGAGGCGCGGGTTCCTCTTCGACGGCAGGAAGGCGATCCACCGGTAGACTCCTTCGAGGGCGATCGGCATCCCCGTTTCCTCCGTGATCGCATCCCCGAGCCGCCGGTAGTCGTCTTCCGTCGCCCCTTCCCTCTCCACCCAGATGGCGTCGGTGAGCCCGTGGAGGAAGGAGAACCCCGCGCTTTCCGCGGTCTCCTTGGCCGACAGGAGCTTTTCCCGCCCCCACGCGGTGGTCGCCTCGTGCGCCTCGATGCGGCCGAAGCGGGCGTTTTTGTACCCGAGGAAGCCGAAGCACACCACCAGAAGCCACTTGAGGGCGGTCTGCCTACGCCGCAGCGTTTCCCTTTCCGCGGGGTCGGCGGCGGCCTTCTGCCGGCCTTTCAGCAATGCCCGTTTGGCGAGCACGGGGGCGATCGTTTCGGGCACGAGCCCCTGGCGTCGCCGGCACGTGCGCGCGGGGATGCCGGGGACGGGGACGGCGTCTTCGGCGCAGCAGCGGCAGTTCACCGTTTCCGGCGAGATGTTGTATCGGACCATCAGGGACGGGTACATCGAGGCGAAATCGAGCTCCCCCACGTTCTCGCGGAGCCCGGGGCGGGGGAGGTAGGTGAGCCCCCCCTTGTCGGTCTCCACGAGCTCCAGCGCCGTCTTGAACCCTTCCGGCTCCCGCTTCCGGAACGGGACGAGGATCCCCCGGCGCAGGCCTTGCGCCGCCTGCATCGCCGAGATGGCGGTCCCCGGCGACGACCGCGCCATCCGCTGGAGGGGGATGCCCGAGAGGCGGGACAGCTCGACCAGGCCCGGGAGCCCGGTGTCGGCGAACAGGAACGAGTTGCGGGCGTCCACGTGCCAGCGGCCTTCGAGGAAGTGCCCCGCGGCGCGGAAGACGACCTGCCCGTAGGAGAAGAACGAGCGCTCCCGGGTGCGGCGGACGGCGCCCCCGCCGCTTCCTTCCGCCGGGAGCCCTCTCCGGCCGAGCCGCAAGGGGAAGCGCAGGCGCGCGGCGAGGGCGAGCAGGCGGGGAAGGATGTAGTCGTCGCCGAACTCCGTTACGAGCAGGTCCGGGTCGTGGGCGTCGAGCAGCCGCTGGAGCTCCCGGAGGACGTCGACGCCGCCTTCCCACGGGAGCACGTGGGTCCGTCCGTCCGCTTCGAGCTCGAGGGGGCGCTCCCGCCCGTGGGCGGGGTGGCCCGTTCCCGAGACCGCGAGACGCGCCGTAGCGAACGCGGGGAGCGGAGCGTCGGCGTCCCAGGGGGAGTCGAGGACGCGGGCGGAGAGGAGGACGCCGTCCGGCGAGAGGTCGATCCCGGCGCGCGCCAGCGGGTGCAGCCCCGAGGCGTGCGCGAACTGCTGCTCGGGGGAGATGTCGGCGTTGTGCAGCGCCTCGGGGCCGAACGCTTTTTCCGCCTTCCGCACCGTTTCCCGCAGCGCCGGGACGCGGGGGACCGTGATCGTCCACGCGGGCATCGTTTCCCCGGAGAAGAGGTCGGTGCCCTCGCGCGGGGAGACGTCGCATCCCCAGCGGCGGGCGGCCGCCTCGGCCGTTTCCCGGCGGACTCCCTTGCCCGCGAGGACGAAGGAGGGGCGGAAGGGGGCCCGCAGCGGCGCCGTCTTCCCCGTTTCGTCCCGGAACCAGACCGTGACGCCGTCCCCCCCGGGGACGATGTCGAACACCCAGCCGGTCAAGGCCACGGAAGCGGCTTCCTGGAGGAAGGGGCGGGGTGTCCCCCGCCGTCCTCCGGAGCGTCCCCCGCCGGTTCGCGCGCGAGCTCCCCGATTTTCCGCTCCAGCTCCCGCAGCGCGCGGCGCTCCTCGATGAGCATGCTCATGAGGATCGCCTCGAAGGGGACCGGCCGCCCGGCGAAGGAGCAGGCGGCGGTGTGGTGGCGCGCCGCGGCGAAAAGGTCGTCGAGCAGCTCCCGGTCCTCCTTCCGAAGGGCGCGCCGGAACGACGCCCACGACGCCTCCTCGCGGTACAGCTCCTGGGTGAAGGGGGCGACGGTGCGGCCCACGGTCTATAGGTGGGGGACACTCTTGGCTTACCGGGAGGGAGTGTCCCCCCCAGTTCGACAACAGCAGCAGCGGGTCCGCCGTCCGCGCCAGGTGGCGGAAGAACCCTTCCCGGCCGGGGCCGGCGCGCGGGTCCCGGGGGCATACCCCGCGGTCGCCCGCCAGCACCACCCGCGTCCCTTCCCGGGAAAGCCGCCGCAGGGCGGAGAGACACCGCCGGAAGACGCGGCACGCCTCCGCGTACGGGACGTCTTCGTCGGCGAACAGTTCCGGCAGGCCGAGCACGAGGACGGTCCGCGCGCGGGAACGGGCCAGCGCCTCCGGCAGGTCCCGGGAGAGGAGCGCCTCCATCTGGTGGCACGTGAAGGCGCGGGAGACGAGGAGCCGGGAAAGGGCGGTCCTGCCGCTCCCCCCGAGGGCCCGCTCGGCCCGGCCGATCTCGTACGGGTCGAACCGGTTCCCGCCGTCCACCGCGACGACCGGCTCGCCCGCCAGCAGGGGGGACGCCACGGCCCGCAGCGCGAGGCGGGTGGCGCCGGGGCCGAAGAGTGCCGCCATCTTCCCCGGCGCGGGGGCGAGGCACATGCCGCACAGCGCTGCGAGGCCGATCCGCAGCGGAGAGGCCGACGCCGGGTCCATCTACATCTTCCGGAACAGGCCGACGACCTTCCCCGCGATGCGAAGCTCCGGGGAGGACGCCGCGGCCCCGGCGGGCGGCGCGGGGAGGAACAGGGGAGGGAAGGCCGGGTTCTCCGCCTCGAGGAGGATGCCCTCGGCCGTCCGGCGGAACCGCTTCACGGTGGCTTCGCCGTCGACGACGGCCACCACGATGTCGCCGTCCCCGGCGGCCTCCTGGGGGTGGACCAGGACGTAGTCGCCGTCCCGGATGCCGGCCTCCCGTCATGCTGTCCCCCGCGATGCGCAGGGCGTAGACCTCGCCCTCGCCGGTCAGCACGGGATCGAGGAACAGCTCCTCCCCGGCGTTCTCGATCGCCTCCCGGGGCGGGCCGGCGGGGACGCCCCCCAGGACGGGGACGCGCCGGGGAGGGCGGTACGGGGAGGAAAGCGCGGTGAATTCGATCCGCCGCGGATGGTGCCGCTTCCGCCGGAGGAACCCCTTCCGCTCCAGGAGGTCGAGGTAATAGAAAGCATTCTTTTCAGCGATCCCGAAATGGCGGGCGATCTCCTTCGCCGTGGGGGCAAAGCGATTCTGATTCGCGAATTCCTGCAGGAAAAGCAGGACTCGTTTCTGGGATGGGGTCAGGGCAACCATGGTATGTATGTTAACATACATATCAGCCCTTTGGAAGAGAAATTTTCCCATTAATATTGCGGGTAAAGATCGACTGGAAATGTCCGATAAATCAGGGGACCTACGGGTCAAAACGTTGTGTTAAAGAGAATGTTCCGCAGGAGAGGAAATGTCGCCCCCCACGGAATTCTCTCCCCTCGACGAACGCAGGGAAGGCCTCCTCCGCGAAGCCGTGCTGTCCTCCGGAATTTCCGGCCCGGCACCACACGGCGGATCGTGGAGCGGTTCCACGAATGCCTCGCAGGGGGCGGCGTCCTCTTCCTGGGGCACTCCGAAACGCTCTGGGGCATCACCGACACGTTCGCCCTGGAGCAGTGCCAGGGCGTCTTTTTTTACCGGAAGACGGACTCGACGGCACCTCCATCGGTCGCCGCGCGGGGTTGACCGGACGGCGCACAATCTGAGAAAATACCCCGATACATTGATCGGATCCGAAGAAGGGAAAAGGAGGAAGACCCGGATGGCATACGTGCGGAAAGCGGGCTGGTTCGTGGTTCTGGCGGTGGCGATGGCCGGGTGGATGGGGGTCCTCGGGACCCTGCGCGGTGTCGCCGAGGCGGGCGTGATCGGCTCCAGCCTGCCGGAAGGAACGGGCAGCCCGGAAGATCTGGCGAGTGTGCAGTCGTTCCTGGAGAACAAGATCGTCGCCCAGAAGCTCATCGACTACGGAGTGTCCCCCGAAGAGGCGATGGCCAAGGTCCGGGCGATGACCCCGCAGGAGCTCCACCAGGTGGCGTCGCTGACCGACCGGGCGGCGGAGGGGGCGGACGCCCTGGGGGTCGCCATCGGCCTCGCGATCCTGATCCTCATCATCGTCTTGATCATCAAGCTGATGGACAAGGAAATCATCATCCGCTGATGCCGTCCGTTTCGCGGTTCCCGGGCGCCGCCCTGCTCCTTGGCGGCGCCCTTTCCCTTCTCGGGGGGTGCGCGTCGCCGGGACCCGCGGGAGACCCTCCCGCGGCCGTTTCCGGGGTTGCTGCCGCTCCGCGCGTTATCGCCGGCGTTCCTTTCCTCCCGCAGGAAGAGGACACGTGCGGCCCGTCCTCCCTCGCGATGCTCCTGCGGTTCCACGGCAAAGACGCGTCGACGCGCGAGCTGTCCGAGGAGACGCGCACGGCGGGCCTTCGGGGGACGCTCATCACCGACCTGGCGGCGGCGGCGCGCCGCCGCGGGCTTCCGGCCGAGGTGACGGCGCTCGACATGGGGGAGCTCCGTCGGCGGATCGCCGCGGGGGAGCCGGTGATCCTCCTGGTCGACCTGGGCACGTGGGCGTGGAGCCGGCCCCACTACATGGTGGCGTACGGCGTCACGCCGGAAGGCGTGGTGGCCCACTCAGGGACCACGGAAGGGGCGGTCATCCCGTACAGCGTCCTGGACGCGCAGTGGGCGAAGATGGGGCGGCTGGCCATCGTCGCCCCCGTGCGGGAGGCCCCAAAGTGACGGCGCATGTCAATGCGGCGATAAATCCGCAAGGGGTGTTCCCTTCGCATGAGCACCTCCCCATTCGGGGACGCCTCGCTCACCGTCCATGGTTCGCTTCGGCTTCGGGTTTTCTTCACTCTCGCCTTCCATGGCTCCGCTCAGAAAACACGCCCCCTCAGGGGAGGTCTCATGCTCAGGGCACCCCTTGCGGCAATACCACCATCCACACACAGCCACCCCCACAGGCCACCCCCACAGAACACCAAGACACAAGCCACCAGAGAGAAGTTCTCTACGGAAGGTACGTACGGAAAAGCTATCGATATCAGGGCAGGCGGTTTCGGGGGACAGACTTCGATTTATCGATAAAGGGCAAAGGGGAAGTCTGTCCCACGCCCAGTACGTACGAAAACACTTCCGATACCAGGGCAGGCGCTTTCGGCGCGGAAGATTGTCCCACGCCCAAGTATGTACAGAAAACCGCCCTCTGGACCCTCGCGCTCCTCCTGCTGGCGGCCGTCGCGGCGGCGGGTTGCGGCCGCGTGCCGAAGATCATCGTGCTCGAGGATCCTCTCTCCGCGGACGAGCATGTGGCCCTCGGCGTGTCGTACGAGAAGAAGGGGAGCCTCGATCTGGCCGCCCGCGAGTACGAGCGCGCCTTGAAGAAAGACCCCTCTTCCTTCCACGCACGGTTCAATCTCGGGAACGTGCGGCTGGCGGAGAAGCGGTACGACGCGGCGCGCGAAGAGTACCTGAAAGCGCTGGAGCTGCGCCCAGGGGACCCGGATGCCATCAACAATCTGTCCTGGGCGGCGATTCTGTCCGGCGTCGGGCGGGAAGACGCGCTACAACGCATGGAGGCCGTCCTGTCCGATGCGGCGCGGCGGTCGCCTCCTCTCCTGGATACCCTGGGCGTCCTGCTCGGGGAGCTGTCCCGCCTTGCCGACGCGGAGGGCGCCTTCGCGGAGGCGCAGGCCCGCTGCGACGCGGGGGACCCGGCCTGCACGGAATCCGTCCGCACCGAGATCCGGGGGCACCGGGACGCTCTGCGGGCGCGCCGCCCGGTCCCCGCGGCCGCGCCGCCCGCGGCGAGATAGGCGGACGCCGTGGGCCCCTCGATCCTCCCCCCCTCCACCCGGAACTCCGGTACCACAACTACGGCTCCTACCTGATCCGCCGCCTCGGCGGGCCCGCCGCCCGGATCCCGGTGGACGGGGGCTTCACCTGTCCCAACCGGGACGGGGCGATCGGCGTCGGAGGGTGCGACTACTGCAACAACGACGCGTTCACGCCGGGGATCCGGTACCCCGGTCTCCCGATAGAGGAACAGGTGCGCCGGACCATCTCCGCTCCCGGGAGGCACCACGCGTACAGGCGGTTCCTCGTCTACTTCCAGAAATACAGCAACAGCTACGCCGCGCCGGGGGAGCTTCGGCGGAGGTACCGCGCGGCCTTCGCGCATCCCGACGTCGCGGGGATCGTGGTGGGGACGCGGCCGGACTGCGTCGGGGAAGGGGTCCTCGACGTCCTGTCGGAGATCGCCCGTGAGCGGTACGTCTGCGTAGAGCTGGGGCTGCAGTCGATGTCCGACGCCGTTCTCCGGCACGTGAACCGGGGGCACACGGTCGAGGCCTTCACGAATGCCGCCGCCGCCCTCAGGGACCGGGGGATCGACGTCGGGGTCCACCTGATCTACGGTCTTCCTCTCGACACGGCGGACAAGTTCCTTTCCGCCGCGCCGTTCCTTTCCCGCCTGGGGATCCAGGGAGTGAAGCTCCATCATTTCCAGATCCACGCGGGGAGCAGGATGGAGGATGCATTCCGCGGCGGCGCGTTAAGGACACCGGAATACGGGGAGTACCTGTCCGCCTGCGTCGATTTCCTGGAGCGGCTGTCCCCGGAAGTGGCCGTCATGCGCCTGATGGGGAGCGCGCCGGAGCGATTGCTCCTGGCCCCGCTGTGGGAAAAGGGTCCCCGCGAGATGGCATCCGACGTGACGGCGGAGCTCAAGAAGCGCGGGACGTTCCAGGGGTGGTTATGGAACGGCAACGGGAGGAGGGGCGAGCGTGGGAAACGATGACCGGGAATATCTCCCGCATTCCACCGGTTGCTTCCTGTGCGGCGAGGAGAACCCGTCCGGGGTCCGGGCGCGGTTCTTCGTGGAGGGGAACGAGGTTCGGGGCCTGGTGACGATTCCCCGCCACATGAACGGGTACAAGAACGTCGCCCACGGCGGGGTCCTTGCGGCCCTGCTCGACGAGACGATGGGATGGGCCGCCACCGTGTTCAGGGAGACGCACCCGATGTTCGTCACGGCGGAGTTCACCGTCCGGTTCCTTTCTCCGGTGCCGGTGGAAGAGGAAATCGAGGTCCGAAGCCGACTGGTCGAAGACGCCGGGCGGCTGGCCTATTGCGAAGGGGAGATCCTCCACGGGGGAAAAGCGTGCGCCCGCGCCAAGGGGAAGTTCTCTCCGCTGGACCGCGAGGGGACGGCCGGCGTGCTGCCGTACCTCAAGTTCCACGACTGCCGGAAGTACCGCACGATGTTCGACGAGTACCGGTAAGCCGCAAGGGGCGCTGCCCTCGCATGAGACCCTCCCCTCGGGGACGTCTCGTTCGCCATCCATGGCTCACTTCGACTGCGGGTTTTCCTCACTCCCGCCCTCCCTGGCTCCGTTCGGAAAACACGCCCCCTGCGGCGAGGGTCTCATGCTCGGGGCGCCCCTTGCGGCGAGCCACCCCCCACAAGCCACCAGACACAAGCCAACAGACACTAGCCACCAAGACACAAGCCACCGCGGCACAGGCCAACCGAGAGAACTTCTCTACGAAAAGTACGTACGGAAAAACTTTCGGTATAGGCGTAGGCGATTTCGGGGGACAGACTTCGATTTATCGATAAAGGGCGGAGGGGAAGTCTGTCCCACGCCCAGTGCGTACGAAAACACTTCCGATACCAGGGCAGGCGGTTTCGGGGGACGTTCAGATTCGCGGGGGAAAGTGTCCCCTCTCCAAGCAAGCCGTCCCCGAGGGAAGGTATACGTGCGAGGGCGACGCCCCTTGCGGAGCGCTTACCTCGCGCGCAGCCTTACGGTGTAGGCGATCGTTCCCGGGGCCGGCCCCGCGGGGAGGACGCTCCTCGCGGGCATTCCTTCCGGCGGGATCTTCCCGATCCGGCCCAGGTCGTCGATGAACGCCTGCGCCGTGCGCTCCGGCAGAAGCACCCGGACGGCCACCGTGCCTTCGGGAACGACGCGGTCCGTCCCTTCCACGGTCCCACCAAGGCGCCGCGCGGCCTCCCGCGATCCGCTCTGCCGTCTCTTCGCGGTCCTCCTCGCGCCATTTCCAGCGACACGTCCCGCCCGTACGGGAACGGCGGACGGAGCCGTGGCGGTCTGGACGACGGCCGGGACGGTTCCGTTTCCGGGGTTTCCGCGGGTCCGGCCGACCCGGATTCCGCCGACGGCGCGTCCGCCTGGGAAGAGGGCGGCGATCCGTCGGAACATCGTGCTGGCGCGAAGCACGGGCGAGGCGGGGAGATCGGACAGGGTATAGACGCGGACTTTCGGGTCCGGGGTGTCCTCCGGAAGGGAAGCGATCGATCTCTCCTCGACGCGGTTCGCGGGTTTCGCCGCCTCCCGGTTCGCGCGGGCCGCGGCGCCGCGACGGTGCGCGGCGTGGCGCGGGCGACCTGGACGGGCGCCGGGGGAGCCGCGGGCGGCGAGGCGGGGGACGCGATTTCGACGGGCGGCGCTGCCGGAACGGCCGGCCGGGTCGCCGTCGTGTCCGGAGATCCCGTCCAATACCAGTATGCGGAGACGAGCAGCAGGACCGCCGCGGCCGTTTCAAGAGGCGTTTTCAGCCGGGAAAAGAGAGACCGGGCCGGTGTGAACGCGGCGGTCGCCTCCCGGATCCTTCCGAGCAGCTCCGGGCGGAGCGGGAACCGGGGGCAGGTTGCGGAGCCCCTCCCGCACCGCGTCGAGGGAACGCGCGACCTCCGAGCACCCGGCGCACTCCCGCAGGTGTCGGGAAATCCCATCGGCTACGGTTTCGGACAGGGAGCCGTCCCTGTAATCCGACAGGCGCTCCCGCGTTTCCCTGCAGTCCATTCAGCGTCCCCCTTCAGATCACCGGGGCCAGCACCCGGCGCAGCGACATGCGGGCCCGGTGCAGCCGCGACTTGACCGTTCCCACCGGCACATTCCGCCATTTCCGCGATCTCCTCGTGGGAGAATCCCTCCACGTCGGAGAGCAGCACCATCCAGCGAATCCCCGGGTCGAGCCGGCCGAGAGCGTCGGCGAGGATCGCTCCCAGTTCCATGGTCTCGGAGATCCGGTCCGGGCCGTTCCCTTCCGGGGCGACCGGCTGGAAATCCGTTCCTTCACCGTCCTCTTGCGCGACCGGCCATTGCATTTCCCGCCCCGCTGCGGTTTTCCTCTGGCGGATGCGGTTCAGGCAACGGTTCGCGGCGATCCGGAGAAGCCAGGTCGACAGGGCCGAATCCCCTCGGAAAGTGTCCGAGTTTCCGGTATGCCGAAAGGAAAGACCTCCTGCGACATGTCGAAGGCTTCCTCCCGGTCCGACAGCATCCGTGCGCAAAAAGCGTATACCCGTCCTGGTGCGCCCGCACGATCGCGTCGAAGGCGCCGGGCTTTCCCTTCCGGTACGCCTCCACGAGCAGGTCGACCGGCGCGCCTGCCTCTCGCGGCGTTCCCACGGCGCCTCCCTCTTCTTCCGACACGGTACCCCCTTTTCGGTTCCAACATATTAACGCGGTTCCGGAAGATTGCGGCATATCCGCTCCTTTGCGATATTTTATTTCTACAGGGCAACAGTTCGATTTCCCACGCGCCGTATCCATCGGGAGGTGGCCCTTGGATCCCTTGTCGATCACTGTACATCGCGCCTTCCGTATCCGTGCTGATCCTTGCGATCGGCGTATCGATCGCGCTTGCTCGGGATTCGGCGGAGCGTGGAGCAACTCACGCAGAGGCTCGACGAGACCCTGCGCCAGGTCGAAATGACCACCGAGGACCTGCGGAAGACGAACACCGCCGTCCGGGAGCATCGTTTCCGGGATCGACCTTGCGGTTTCCAACGTGGCGCACTTCACCGAGGGGATCCGGGCGTTGCGGGGACCCGTCGACGTGGCGACTGAAGGTCCTCGACCATTCCGTGTCCCCGGCGCTGGTGGGATTCGCCGGGGGGATCGCCGGGATCAAGGCGGCGGCTTCCCATATTCTCCACAGGTTCACGGGAAAGGAGGGAATAAGATGAGCGACGAAAGGTGCAGCACGGGCGGGATCCTGGTGGCGTTCCTGGCCGGCGGGCTGATCGGTGCCGGCCTCGCGCTCCTTTACGCGCCCGCTTCCGGGCGCGAGACGCGCGAGAAGATCGGCGGGATGGCGGAAGACCTGAAGAAAAAGATCCGAGCAGTGGAGCGGCGACGTGAAGCAGAAGGTGGAGGGATTCGTCGAGGAGGAGCGTTCCGTCCTCAAGGCGGCGTACGACGCGGGCCGCGAGGCGATGACGCGGGAAAAGGCCCGTTTCGGGGAAGTGACGCCCCCCGGAGTGACCCTCCCGAAGTGACCCCTCCGGCGTGAGCCGGGGATCGTGATGCCTCGGCCGGCGGCCCGGTTGCGCGGGCCGCCGGCCGTTTCTCCCGCCTAGAAGTTGGCCTCGATCGGCATGTACCACCCCTGCGGATGCGTGCAGGTGGGGCACACCTTGGGCGCCTCGGTCCCCTCGTGGACCCTGCCGCACTTGGTGCATTTCCACTGGATCGGGGCGCTGCGCTTGTACAGGGTGCCGCTCTTTACCTGCTCGAGAAGCCGCAGGTACCGCTTCTCGTGGTTCACCTCCGCCAGGGCCACTTGCCGGAAGAGGGCTCCCGCCGCGCCGAACCCTTCCTCGTCCGCGACCTTCCCGAAACCCGGGTAGAGGTCCGCCCACTCCTCGTGCTCTCCGGCGGCGGCCGCTTCCAGGTTGACGACGGTGTCGCCGAACTTGCTCGGGTACGTCGCCGTGATCTCGACGTCGAAGCCCTTCAGCTGCTGGAAGTACCGCTTCGCGTGCATCCTTTCGTGCTCGGCCGTTTCGTTGAAGATGGCCGCGATGACTTCGTGTCCTTCCTTGGACGCGACCGCCGCGGCGAAACCATAGCGGTTGCGCGCCTGCGATTCTCCCGCGAACGCCGCCATGAGGTTTTTCTCGGTACGGGATCCTTTCAGTTCCATGGTTCCTCCGATCGATTGGGGTGAGAAGGTTATCGGATATTATAGGAATCCTTCTCGCGTGCCCGCAACAACAAACCCGAAAGGCTCACCCGTTCGGACCGGAGGGCCCGCGCCGCGGCGGTCAGGGCGAAGCAGGCCGCGGCCGCCAGGACCACGGTGGCTCCCGTGGCCGTGTCGAGGTAGTAGGAGAGCGACGAGCCCCGATATCCCGGAGAAGATGGAAACCGCCACGGAAATGCGGAACGCGGAAGCGGCCCCCCGCGCGACGTTGCGGGCCGCGGCGGCCGGGATGACGAGCAGGGCGGTGACGAGGAGGATCCCCACCGTCCGGATCGCCGTCGTCACCACGAGCGCCGTCACGAGCGCGAAGGAGATCTCGACGGCCCGCACCCGGACTCCCTTCGTGCGGGCGAACCCCTCGTGCACGCCCGAGCAGCAGGATCCTGTTGTACGCGAACAGCAGGTAGACGGCCACGAGCAGCAGCAGCGCCGCCATCCAGACGAGCTCCGCGTCGGACACGGCGAGAGGGTCCCCGTAAAGGAACGACTGAAGGTTCCGGGTCAATCCCTTCGCGCGGCTGATGATCGCGATTCCCGATGGCGATGGCCGTGGAGAAGAAGACGCCGATGACCGTGTCCGTGGACAGGTCGGTCCGCCCCTTGACCAGCATGATGGCCACGGCGACCAGGGCGCCGAAGGCCGCCATGGTCCATGTCGGGGAGATCCCCAGGAGGACGCCGATCGCCACCCCGGTGAACGCGGAGTGACCGATGGCGTCGGAGAAGAAGGCCATCCGGAACTGGACCAGCGGGACACCGACGGCCGCCGCCGCCGGCGCGACGAACAGCAGGGCCAGCAGCGCCCGCTTCATGAAGCCGGGCTTCCGTGAAGGAGAACGGAAGAAGACGGTCCATGACGGAGAAGACGATGTAGAGGATCCCTTCCACGGCGTTACCCGTTCCCTTTCCCGATGTTCGTGGAGGTGGCCGTGGCCGTCGGCGTGGTTGTGGCGGAACAGGTGGGCGTTGTCGCCGTACATGGACGCGAGGTTTTCGGCGGTGAGCATTTCCGTGGTCGCCCCCTGGCAGACGATCCGGCGGTTGAGGCAGATCACCCGGTCGGCGTGCCGGGTCACCACGGACAGGTCGTGGCTGACCAGGAGAAGGCTGAAACGCGTATCCCTGTGCACCTGGGAGAGGAAATCGCAGAACTGCTCCCCGCCGGCGAGGTCCACCCCGGAGACCGGCTCGTCCAGCAGGAGGATGTCGGGGGCGTCGCGCAGCGCCAGGGCGAAGAGCACCCGCTGCAGTTCCCCGCCGGAAAGCTTTCCCAGCGGGTGGTCGAGGAGATGGGCCACGCCCGCGCGCTCGAGGCTCTCCCGCGCGGAACGGCGCACCGCGGCCGAGATCCCGAGGAAGACGGGGCGCCGCTGGGAGGAGAGAGCGAAGAAATCGAGCACCGTAAGGGGCGTTTCCCGGTCGAAGGCGAGATGCTGCGGGACGTACCCGATGCGGGGGGCTCCCTCCCCGTGCTCCGGGGAGCGGCAGAACCGGATCTCGCCGGTGTACGCCACCTGGCCCAGGATCGCCTGGAGCAGGGTGGTCTTCCCCGCGCCGTTCGGGCCGATGAGGGCGGTCACCTCGCCGCACCGGATGTCGGCGTCGATCCCGGACAGGATTTCCGTCCCCCCCTTGCGGACCGTCAGGTTCCGTATCGCGAGGGTGTGATGGTGCGTCTCGCCGCTCATGGCCCGGAAAGCGCCTCCTTCAGGGTCGACAGGTTTCTCCGCATCGCCTCTTCGTAGGCCCCCGGGGACGTCGACCCGGTGGCCACGGGATCGAGCACCCGCACGGAAATGCCCGCCTCGCGGGCGACCACGTCGGCGATCCTCTGCGGGTATTGCGGTTCCGCGAAAAGGACGGGAACCCCTTTTTCCCGGATCGTCCGGACGAGTTTCCGGATCTCCCCCGCGGAGGGTTCCTGCCCCGGGGCGTTTTCGACCCTGCCGACGATCGTCAACCCGTAATCCCGCGCCAGGTGGTCGAACACGTTGTGGAACGTGACGATGTTCCTCTTCCGGAACGCGCCGGAAGCCTCCGCGTATTCCCGGTGGAGCGATTCGAGCCGCCGCACGTAGGCGTCCGCGTTCGCGCGGAACCTCGCCTCGTTGCCGGGAGACGCCTCCCGGAGCGCCTTTTCTATCGCCCGCACCTGCAGGACGGCGTTTTTCGGGCTGACCCAGGTGTGCGGGTTGACGTCCCCATGCCCGTTTCCGTGCCCGTGATGCGCGTCCCCCCCGCCCCGGGTCGCCCGCAAGGGCGGCACGGAGGACGCCGTTTCGACCGTGCGGATCCGCGGGTTCGCCTTGCGGACCGGGTCGCCCAGGAACTCTTCCATGCCCATCCCGTTGGCGATGAAAAGGTCCGCCGACGCGATCTTCCGCATGTCCGAAGGGGTCAGCGCGTAGTCGTGGGGGCAGCCGAGATCGGCCGGGAGCATCATGTCGACCGTGACGCCGGGGGCGTCGCCGACGACGTTCACGGTGAAAAGATACATCGGCAGGAAGGAGGCGAGGACCTTCAGCGGGGCCGCGGACGCGGCAGCAGGCGCCAGGAGGAGCAGGGCGGCCGCCGCGAGGGACCGGGCGATGCGCCGCGGGCTCATTTCGCGCCCGCCTTCCTCCGGCAGTCCGGACAGCTGCCGAAGAATTCGAGGGAGTGGTCCGTCACCTTGAAGCCGAGACGCCGGCGGATGTCGGCCTCGATCCCGGAAAGGTCGCATCCCATCGCCTGGAACGCCTCGATCCGCCCGCAGCCGCGGCACACGACCCGGTGGCGGTGGATGCCTTCGCCCGCCGCCTCGTACCTTCGGCTTCTTTCGTGAAGGGCCACGCTTCGCACGAGGCCCAGGGAGGACAAAAGGGCCAGGTTCCGGTAGACGGTGGCCGAATCGGGCTTGGGTTCCGGGAACCGTTCGCGGATGTCCTTCGGAGAGAGCGGCAGAGGGGTCTCCTCCAGGATCCGGAGGATCTCCTCGCGTCCCCGCGTCGACGTCCGTCCCATCTGCCGCAGCGTTTCGGTGTGTTTCCCCATGGCCGCCTCCTTTTGCGAATATATTGCAAACGCAAAAGTTTTGCAAGCCGTCGGGCGGCATGGAACCATCCGCA
The DNA here is from genome assembly GCA_963741515.1 of uncultured bacterium. GTDB lineage: Bacteria > Desulfobacterota > Deferrimicrobia > Deferrimicrobiales > Deferrimicrobiaceae > UBA2219. The sequence continues at coordinate 495,256 of CAVUIA010000002.1, read as the reverse complement.
GGTCCGGAGCATCTGATTTACAATTGAAGCAAGGAGGGAACGAATATGCGAATCGGGAAGAAGTTGTCGATTCTCCTTGCGGCGGCGGTTTGTCCTGGCGGTGTTCACATCTTTTTCGACCGAGGCCCTGGCGGAGATGGACAGCGGGGACGGCGGCGGGAGCGGCGGTCAATCTCACGGTCCAGCGGGTGACCGTCGAGCCGATCCGGGCGCATGTCGGCGACGTCATCAACGTCGAGGTGTGGATCGACAACCGGGAGCAAGGAAGCGAAACATCTTGGGCGGAGGTCTACGCCAACAAGAAAGTGGTGGCGAAGCAGATGTTCCGATGGGGAACCCCGGGAGGGGACCACCTCACCAAGCTGAACCTCCAGTGGGACACGCGCGGCATGGCTCCGGGCGCGTACAAGGTCAAGGCGGAGGCCTTCGTGTTCCATGACATTTCTCCCTTCGATAACGAACTCGCCCTGAAGCAGCCGGTCGTCCTCGTCGCCCCCGGCGGGGAATTTCCCGGAGGGGATGCAGGCGGGCGGAAGCGAGACGGTGATCGACGAGAGGTACAAGTGACGGGCGGCGGGTAAGCGGCGTGGCCTGAAGGACGGCCGATCGGCCGTTCCTCTAGTCCGTCACGGGCGGGAAGCGTGGTTTTTTTCCCGCCGTGACGGATTTTTTTCGTCCGGCGGAAATCGTCCTGCTACAATGTCCCGAGGATGGAATATTGACGTTCTATGCCGACATAAGCGTGGCGTACGATGACCTGTTCCCGGTGTCCCCGGCGCAGCGTTCCCTTCTCGAAAATCTCCGGGAGGAAGCAAAGGTCCGCTCCGTCGTGGATTGCGGTTGCGGCACCGGGTCGCAGCTCCTTCCGTTCGCCGCCGCCGGCCTGGCCTGCCTGGGATTCGATCCCGACCCGTCGCTCGTCGCCGTCGCGCGGAGGAAACTCGCCGCCTACCCGAATGCCCGGATCGAGGAAGGTCCGTTCGCGGACCTTCCCCGGCTGGCGGCGTCCCCTTCGGACCTGCTGATGTGCCTCGGGAACTCGCTGGTCCACGTTCCCGCCGCCGACGCCTCCCGGTTCCTTTCCGATGCCGCGGCGGCCCTTTCCCCCGGCGGGTTGATGCTCCTGCAGATCCTGAACTACGAGCGGCTGTTCCGCGAGGGCGTGACGGAGCTCCCGCTGATCCGCTCCGAGGACGGCTCCGCGGAGCTTCGCAGGCGGTACGACTGGGAAGACCGCCGGAAGGTCTTGTTCCGCACGGCCCTCCGGCTCTCCACCGCGGAAGGGCCGATGATCTACCGGAACGAGATGCCGCTGTTCCCCCTGTTCCCGGAGGAGCTCTGGGAAATGATCGCCGACGCCGGATTCGGGGATATCCGCTTCTTCGGCGATTTCGCCCGAACCGACTTTTCCGACGATTCGGAGGCCGTCGTGTGCCTCGCGAGGAAGGCGTGAACGGCTTTTTCCGGGCGAGGGGCCTTCGGTTCGCGCTCGCCGCGGCCCTCCTGCTGGTCGCCGGGTGGTCCGTCGCGAGGATCGTCACCGCGGCGAACCGGCACCAGCTTCCCTCCCCGTCGAGATCGGCCCCCGTTCCCGCCGAGGAGGTCGCGTTCGATCACGGGCTGACGCAGCAGGGCCTCTTCGATCTCGTCAAGGCGGGCGAGGTCGAGAAGACGCTCCCCGACGGCTCCAGGGTGACGCTTGCGATCAACAAGGAGCTGCAGTCGGAGATCTTCGAGCTCTTCCGCCGCTTCGATCCCCCGTACGGCGTCTTCGCCGCCATGGAGCCGGTCTCGGGGCGCGTCGTCGCCCTCGTCGGGTACCGGCGGGGCGGGGAATCCGACCCGTGGCTCGCGCTGAAGGCCATCTACCCGGCCGCTTCCCTCATCAAGGTGATCACCGCTTCGGCCGCCATCGAGCGGGGGCACGTGTCTCCCGACGACGAGATCAGCTACCGCGGCGGGATCTATGGGATCAGCCGCCGCGGCCTCCATGCCGAGGACGGCCGGGGCACCCCGAAAATGACCCTCGAGGAGGCGATCGCGCGCTCCGCGAACTCCGTGTTCGGGAAGGTGGCGGTCCGCAACGTCGGCGGACCCGTTCTCGGGGAATACCTCTGGAAGTTCGGCTTCGGCCAGCCCATCCCGTTCGACCTCCCCGTCGAGCCGAGCCGCGCCGACGTGCCGCGGGAGGAGTACGAACTCGCCCGGACCGGCGCCGGGTTCGGCGAGGTGTACGTCTCCCCGCTGCACATGGCGATGATCATGTCCGCGCTCGCCTCCGGGGGCTCCATGCCCCGGCCGCTCCTCGTGGACCGGGTCGGGGACAAGGACGGGGACATCCTGTTCGAATCCGCTCCATCCAAGCTGCGGGACACCGTCCGTCCGGAGACGGCGGGCGCGGTCCTCCAGATGATGGTGAAGACGGTCGAGATGGGCACCTCGCACCGCGCCTTCGGAACGCCCGAAAGGACCCCGCTGCTCCAGGACATGGAAGTGGCGGGGAAAACCGGGTCGCTCTCCGGATGGACGCCGCCGGTCCATTTCGAATGGTTCGCGGGCGTCGCCCCCGTCGGCGCCCCGAAGCTTGCGCTGGCGGCCCTGGTCGTGAACGACAACCGGTGGAAGATCAAGGGGAGCTACGTGGGGAAGGAGGCGTTCAACGCCTACTTCGGCTATCCTTCCTCCAACCCCCCGTCCTACAACGCGAAGGGCGGCGGAAAGAACCGCCGGAAAGTCTCCAAGGCCGGGAAGAAGACCGCTCCGGGAACGGGAAAGGCGAAAAAATCCGGCTCGAAGAAAAAGGGCTCGCGCCTCAAGCGAACGAAGAATCCCCCCGGTCAGTCCGTCAACTGGAATTCCGATCCCCCGCGGACCGCGGGGGGCTGATCCGGGGGACCGTTGGAATTCCACCGCCTCATATCCGCCCGCAGGAGCCTGCGGGCGTATTCCCCCCGCGCCGTGGAACCGGAGAAGATCGAGCGGATGCTCGAGGCCGCCCGCTGGTCCCCCACGTGCGGAAACCGCCAGTCGTGGCGGTTCGTGGTCGTGGGGCGGGACGCCCCCACGAGGGGGGCGGTGGAGGAGGCGCTCGACGCGGGCAACGCCTGGGCCCGCCGCGCGCCGGTGCTGATCGTGGCGGGGGCGAGCCGGCCCGACGGCGCGGTCGTCGAGTCCCGGGAATACCACCTGCTCGACGCGGGCCTTTCGCTGATGTCTCTCGTGTACCGCGGGGTCGACCAGGGGCTCCTCGTCCACCCGATGGCCGGTTGGAAAGAGGCGCCGCTGCGCGCCGCGCTGGGATTGCCGGACGGCTTCGCCCCCATGGCCGTGGTGGCCGTCGGGTACGCCGGGAAGCCGGAGGATCTCGACGAGCAGGCGCGAAAGAAAGACGAAAAGCCCAGGGTCCGCAAGCCGCTGGGGGAGATCGCCTTCTCGGCGCGCTGGGGCGAGCCTTACCCGGCGACGCTTTCCGCCTCCCCCGCGAAGGTCTACGAGACGGACATCCAGCTCCGCTTCCGTGACACCGACGCGATGGGGCACGTCAACAACGCGACGGTCGTGTCGTACCTGGAAACCGGGCGCGTGCGTTTCCTCGTGGAGCTGTTCGGGGCCCGGCGGGTGGAGGACATCCCGTTCATCATCGCGGAGGTCTCCTGCAGGTACCGGATCCCGATCCTCCTGCAGGACCGGGTGCGCGTGCGGATGTGGATCACGGACGTCTCCCGGAGCTCCTACCGTTTCCGCTACGACCTCTTCGACCCGACCGACGGGCGGGTCTTCGTGGAAGCCGAAACGGTGCAGGTGATGTACGACTACGTCGCGAAGCGCCCCATTCCCCTGGACCCCGCCTTCCTCGCCTCGGTGCGGGATTACGTGTCCGGGGAGTAGCGCCGCTCCGCACCCATGAAAAGCCGCCGCCCGTGGTACCGCAGACCGCTGTTCCTCCTCCTCGACGGCCGTCCTCGCCTTCGCGGCGTGGGTCGGCTTCTCGATCCTCACGCTCCCCTCGGTCGAGCCGCTGGCTTCCTACCGGACCTCGATGACGATCACCGTCAAGGACTGGAAGAAGAGGGACCGCGCCTTCGTGGTCGGGCCCCGGAACCCGCGCTGGGCCCCATACGGAGCCATCCCGTCCGCCATGAAGAAAGCGGTCGTGGCGGCGGAGGACGGCAACTTCTACGCCCACGAGGGGGTCGACTACGAGGCGATGAGGGAGGCGATCGTGGTCGACATCCAGAGGGGGAAGTTCGTCCGGGGCGGCAGCACCATCACGCAGCAGCTGGCGAAGAACCTGTACCTGACGCGCGAGAAGACGATCGTCCGCAAGATCAAGGAGATCATCCTGGCGAAGCGCATCGACGACACGATCAGCAAGCGGCGGATCCTGGAGCTGTACCTGAACGTGGTGGAGCTGGGCCCCATGGTGTACGGCGTCGGCCACGCGGCGGACTACTATTTCGGCAAGCCGCCTTCCGCGCTTACGGTGCGGGAGTGCGCGTTCCTGGCCTCCATGCTTCCCGGGCCGAGGATCTACAACCCCTACCGGAAGATGTCCCGCGTGATGAAACGCTCCGACCGGATCCTGCGGCGCATGGCCGGTGCGCGGATGATCACGCGGGAGGAGTACCGGGAGGCGCTGGCGGAGGTCCCCAACCTGGCGGGTCTGGAGAGGAAGGTCGAGAAGACCCTTGAGAACCCGTGACGGAGGAGCCGTGAACGAGAAACCGTTTCAGGAGTATTACCCCGACAACGTCGCCCATTGCTACGGATGCGGCCGCCTGAACAGGCACGGCCACAGGATAAAAACGCACTGGGAGGGGGACGAGTCCGTGACCTGTTTCCTCCCGGAGCCATACCACACGGCGATTCCCGGCTACGTTTACGGCGGGCTGATCGCGTCGCTGATCGACTGCCACGGGACGGGCACCGCCGCGGCGGCGATGTACCGCGCCGAGGGGCGCGGCATGGACACCGATCCGCCTTTCCGCTTCGTCACCGCATCGCTGCGCGTGGATTACCTGAAGCCGACGCCCCTCGGCGAGCTGGTGATCCGCGGGCGGGTGAAAGAGATCAAGGGGCGGAGGGTCGTCGTCGAAGCCACGGTGTACGCGGGGGACGTGGCGACCGCCCGCGGGGAAATCGTGACGGTGCAGATGCCCGGGGCCTTTCTCGGGAAACCGTAGCCGCTTTAGCCGTTCCTTGACCCGGCTCGGACGCGGAACGTACACTGGTGCCATGGCGCTGATCGGGGAAGTGTTCGTCGCCGACATCCTTGGGAAGACCGTGCTCGACCCGCGGGGCGAGGAGATCGGCCGGGTGCGGGACATCGCCGTGGAGGCGGGGGCCCGGTTCCCGCGCGCCATCGGCCTGTCCCTCGAAAAGAAGAAGTCGCGGCGCTACCTCCCCTGGGAGGATCTCACGATCTTCAACCGCCGGATCATCTCCTCCCGGAAGACGGAGGGGGAGCTCCCCGAGGCCGGCGTCGGCAAGGACATCCTGTTCATCGTCAGGGACATCCTCGACAAGCAGATCGTCGACATCAACGGGGCGAAGGTCGTCCGGGTGAACGACGTGAAGCTGACGGAGGAGGGGGGCGCGGTCTACGTCACCGACGTCGACGTGGGGATGCGCGGCATCCTGCGGCGGCTTGGGATCGAGCGGCGCGGGGACGCCTTCTTCGAGACGATCCGCCACCCGCTGCGCCACCAGCTCATCTCCTGGCAGTTCCTCCAGCCGCTGGAGAACAAGCTGGACCGGCTCACGCTGTCCGTGTCGCGCGAAGCGGTCTCCGACCTGCATCCGGCGGACCTCGCGCAGATCATGAGCGACCTCGCCCCGGAGGAGCGGCAGGAGTTCTTCCAGAAGCTCGACACCGAGACGGCGGCGGAGGCGCTCCACGAGCTCGAGCCCGAGATCCAGGCCGACCTCATCACGGAGATGGACAAGGAGCAGGCGGCCGACATCATCGAGCAGATGCCGCCGGACGAGGCGGCCGACGTCATCGCCGACCTTCCCACCGAGAAGGCGCAGGAGCTGCTCCAGCTCATGGAGAAGGAGGAGGCGCAGGACATCCACGAGCTGCTCCACCACGAGGACGACACCGCGGGCGGCCTCATGACGAACGAATACCTCGCGTGGCCGCCGCAGCTGACCGTGGGGGAGGCGCTCGAGCGCTTCAAGACCGAGGCGCGGGAGATCGAGCAGGTCTACTACATCTACGTGGTGGAGGGCGAGAGGCTGGTCGGCGTCGTCGGCCTGCGCGACCTGGTGATCGAGGACCCGGCGAAGACCCTCTCCGAGGTGATGCTCACCAAGCTGAAGACCGCGCGGCCCGAGATGGGCCAGGAGCCGGTCGCCGAGCTCATCTCGAAGTACAACCTGCTCGCCCTGCCCGTGGTGGACGAAGGGAATTTCCTGCTCGGCGTGGTCACCGTCGACGACGTGGTCGACCTGCTGCTGCCCCCGGCCTCCCGCCGGAAGCGGCGGAGAAGGTGAGCCGGCGGGACTCCCCGCCTCCGCGCCGCCGCTACAGCCCGACCAGCCCCGGCAGCCCCGGGAAGACCGTCACCGCAACGAGGAGGACCGTCAGGACGATCATGACGGCCGTGGTCGTCCAGGCGATCCCGTTGAACGCCCTCGTATTGACGTACTCGCCCATCAGCTCCCGGTCGTTGATGAGCTTCAGCATGAAGACCAGCACGAACGGGAGCAGGACGCCGTTCACGACCTGCGACAGGTACATGATGAGGACCAGGGGCGCCCGCGGGTAAAGGACCAGCCCCGCGCCGAGCGCGATGAGCCCCGTATACAGCCAGAAGAACTGCGGCGCCGAACGGAAGTCCTTGTCGACCCCCGATTCCCACCCCATTCCCTCGCAGACGCAGTAGGCGGTGGCCAGGGGGAGGATCGAGGCCGCGAACAGGGAAGCGTTGGCCAGCCCGAAGGCGAAGAGCCACGAGGCGTACGTCCCGGCGAGCGGCGCCAGCGCGACGGCGGCGTCCTTCGCGTCGAGGATCCGGGTTCCCCCGGCGAACAGCGTCGCCCCGCAGGCCACGATGATCGACAGCGCCACGACGGTGGTGACGAAGCACCCGAAGATCACGTCGATCCGGGTCAGATGGTAGTGCTCCACCTGCACGTTCTTCTCCACCACCGCGGACTGCAGGTAGAACTGCATCCAGGGGGCGATGGTCGTCCCCACCATCCCGATGAGGATCGTGAGGTACGTCCCGTCCACCTGCAGGGCGGGGACCAGGAGATTCCGGCCGACGGCCCCCCAGTCGGGGTTCGCGAGGTACGCCGCGACCGGGTAGGTGAAGAAGACCGCGCAGGCGACCAGGAAGACCTTTTCCACCACCCGGGACGTTCCCTTCACGACGAGGAACCAGACGGCCGTCGCCCCCAGGGGCACGGAGAGGTACTTGCTGACCCCGAAGATCTCCCACGCGGAGGCCCATCCGGCGAACTCCGCCACCGTGTTCCCCAGGTTGGCGAGCAACATCGCGACCAGCAGGAGGAAGGTGGGGCGCACGCCGAACTTCTCCCGGATGAGGTCCGCCAGCGTCTTCCCCGTGACCACGCCCATCCGGGCGACCATCTCCTGGACGACGACCAGGGCGACCGTGATGGGGAAGAGGGTCCACAGCAGGGCGTACCCGAAGTGCGCCCCCGCGATGGAATACGTGGTGATCCCGCCCGCGTCGTTGTCGACCGACGCCGTGATGATCCCGGGCCCGAGGACGGACAGGAACAGCAGGACCCTCTTTTTGCTGAAGCGGCGGAAAGGCACGGTCTTCCCCTCGAATCGTATTCCCGTCTCCCGATGGAAAATACCACACCTTCGCGGTCCGCTATCGCCGAACCGCCGATTTCCTGCAATAATTGTCCGGAATAAGGAGGATCATTGGACGAAAACCGGTCGCTTTCCGAAGTCCATTCCACGGTGGAGATCCCCGAGTCGCGGGGATTCCTGAGGCGCCTCTTCGCGTTCGCGGGGCCGGCGTACCTCGTCTCCGTGGGATACATGGACCCGGGGAACTGGGCCACGGATATCGCCGCGGGCTCCCGCTACGGGTACGCGCTCATCTGGGTCCTCCTGATGTCGAACCTGATGGCGGTCCTGCTGCAGTCGCTGTCGGCGAAGCTGGGGCTGGTCTCCGGAAGGGACCTCGCCCAGGCGTGCCGGGACCGGTATCCCCCCGTCGTCAACGCGGTGCTCTGGATCCTGTGCGAGCTCGCGATCGCGGCGTGCGACCTCGCCGAGGTGCTCGGCTCGGCGATCGGGCTGCAGCTGCTGTTCGGCCTTCCGCTGATGTACGGTGTGCTGTTGACCGCGCTGGACACCTTCATCATCCTGCTGCTCCACCAGGCGGGGATCCGGAAGATGGAGGCGTTCATCCTGGTCATGGTCGGCACGATCGGGGTGTGTTTCCTCCTGGAGATCCTCATCGCGAAGCCCGACGTGGCGGAGATCGCGCGCGGGTTCATCCCCGGCCTCCCGGACGGCGACGCCCTCTACTACGCCATCGGCATCCTGGGAGCGACCGTGATGCCGCACAACCTCTATCTCCATTCCTCCCTGGTGCAGTCGCGCAGGGTGGTGAAGACCTCGGAAGGCATCCGCCAGTCGCTGAAGTACAACACCATCGACTCCGTGGTGGCCCTGAACATGGCGTTCTTCATCAACTCGGCCATCCTGGTGATGTCGGCGGCGGTCTTTTACCGTTCGGGGCACACGGAGATCGCGTCGATCCAGGACGCCCACCGGCTTCTCGCTCCCCTCGTGGGGAGCACGCTCGCCCCCGCCCTGTTCGCCATATCCCTCATCTGCGCGGGGCAGAGCTCGACGATCACGGGGACCCTCGCGGGCCAGATCGTGATGGAGGGATTCGTCAACATCCGGCTTCGCCCATGGCTGCGCCGCCTCGTCACGAGGTCCATCGCCATCATCCCGGCGGTGATCGTCATCGGGGTGGCCGGGGAAGGGGCCACGGGGCACCTCCTGGTGTTCAGCCAGGTGCTCCTCTCCATGCAGCTCTCCTTCGCGGTCATCCCCCTCATCCACATGGTGAGCGACCGGAAGCGCATGGGGGCCTTCGCCATCCGGCCGGGCATCAAGACGCTCGCCTGGGCGTGCGCGGCGGTCATCGCCTCGCTGAACGTGAAGCTGGTGGTCGACGAGATCGGGAGATGGATCGGCGCGGAAGGGCCGGCGGGGATGGCCGCCCGGTACGTGGCGGTGCCCGTCGCCGTCGCCGATCGGAGTGCTGCTGCTGTACATCCTCGTCGAGCCGTTCCTGTCCGCCGGCCGGCGGAAGCGCTCCCCCGCGACGTCCACAAGCCGGAGGTCGAGGAAGTGCGGCCCGCGCGGCCGTTCCGCAAGGTCGCCGCCGCGCTCGATTTCGGGGTCACGGACGCCGACGTCCTCTCCATGGCCGCCGGGGTCGCCGCGGTGAACCGGTGCCCCCTGCTGCTGATCCACTGCGTGGAGAGCGCGGGCGCGGCCGCGCTGGGCGAGGAGATCAAGGACAGCGAGAGCATGAAGGACCTGGAACGCCTCCGGCGGTACACGATCGTCCTGGGCAAGCACGACATCCCGGTGGAGACCGAGCTCGGCTTCGGGAGCCCCCTCCGCGCCATACCGGAGATCATCCGGCGGCACGGCGTCGACCTGCTGGTGGTGGGGGCCCACGGGCACAAGGGAGTCGCCGACTGGCTGTACGGATCGACGATCGACGAGCTTCGCCACCGGCTGAACATCTCCGTCCTCGTCGCGGGCCGCACCGACTGACGCGTCCGCGGCAGCGGTTTTCCTTCCCGGTTCTCTTCCGCGTCGGGGATACCCGGCGACCCATCGAGCTTCGCGTGCCTGGAGAGAATCTTTCCTCGAGACGAAACTTCCGGTAGGAGGCGTAACTCTCATAGTCAAGATTAGGTTGTATTCGGTGATCAACCCAACGGAAGACGAGTTATGGAGGATGTAGAGATGAGAAAGAACATTTTCATAGCGATGCTTGCCGGCCTTTGCCTCGGGCTCGTTTCAACTGCGGTATACGCAGACCCCGAACACACCGTGGACTGGGGGATGAGTTCCTCCGGGATGTCGAGTGATTCCGGGATCGCGGTAAGCTCGGGCGATTATCCCGTCAGCGGGCCGGTGGAAACCGGGGCCGTTCCGGAGCTTTCCGACAGCGACAGGATTCTGCCGAGCGACACGCATTTCAACCCGTTCCACCCCGAGCTCCGCACGATCGACGGCGGCGCGGGGGGCGAGTAACTCAAGGCTCGACCGGTTCCATCGGTCGATGAGCACCGGCGCCGGGGAGCGAACCTCCCCGGCGCTTTTTTGATGCGGGAGAATCTTTCCCGGACGCGAAACTTACCGGAGCCGGCGTTATTCTCATAGTCAGGTAACGATGTTCAGGATAGTCAACTTGATGGATGACAAGGATGTGGAGGATGACGTCATGACACGCAAGATCATCATGGTTCTGATCGCCGGTCTTTTCGCCGCAGCGCTTCCGGCGACGGTTCTCGCAGGCGGGCCCGGATACTCGGGCTATGATTCGATCGACTCAAGCATGTCCGCCGAATCCGTAAGAACGGTGGACGCGGATATATGGCCCGTCAGCGGACCGGTGGAAACCGGGGCCGTCCCCGGTGAGCTGGGCAGCGACAAGATTTTGCCGAGCGATTCGCATTTCAACCCGTTCCACCCCGAGCTTCGCACGATCGACGGCGGCGGGGGAGGCGAGTGACTTGCCGGATCGGCCGGATCCATCGGTCGGTGACACGAGGCGCCGGGGAGGAAACCTCCCCGGCGTTTTTTTTTCGCCGGAGGCGCAGGTGGTAAAATGAAAAACGGAAGACGTTTCGATAATCCTCCGGAGGGATCCCCTTGAGCCGAGCTCAGGGAAACATCCATGCGATCCTGGTTGCGTTCCTTGCCGGGACCCTTGTTTTCGCCCGGGCCCTTCCCGTGCGAGCGTCTTCCGTCGGCGAAGGGGCGAACCCGGCCGCCGCGGAAACGTCGGTCCTCCGGACCTGGCTCGCCTACTCCGCAACGGCCGGCAGGGAGCTGACGGGATTTCCGGTGGACGAGGGAAAGACCGCGCGAGAGCTGTCCCGGCTTGCCGACCGGCTCCGGCCCGCCGTGGCGGCGGCGAAAGGAGGGCCGGGCGTCGTGACCGCGTTCAGCCGTGTGCTCCTCAAAGAGGAGGGGTTCCGGTACAACGCGGCGTCGGGGAACACGGAAAATTTCCTCGCCGGCGGTGTCGTCGCACGGAAACGGGGGAACTGCCTGGGGATGTCGCTCCTCTATCTTTCGCTGGCCGAGCAGCTTGGCGTTCCTTTCCGCGGGGCGTACGTTCCGGGACACTGCTTTGTCCGGTACGAGGGGGAAGGCGGGCCGCGGAACGTGGAATTCTCCGACGGCGGCGCTTCGTGGGAAGACGAAGTGTACCTGAGCAGGTTCCGTCTCCGCGAAAGGGGACCGTACCTGCGCTCGCTTTCCGGCCCGGAGATGCTCGGGGTGTTCCTCAAGAGCGTCGGGGCGGCGTATACCGGGAAAGGGAAGCACCTTGAGGCGCTGAAGATCTATGCGGAGGCCGAGCGCTTGTACCCGGGGCTGCCGGATGTGCACTACAACGCGGGCGTGTCGCTGCAGCGGCTTGGGCGCCTGGACGAGGCGATCGCGAAGTACCGCAAGGCGCTGTCGCTCGACCCGAACATGGCCCTGGCGCGGGGAAACCTGGCCTCGGCCTACGCCGCCTGCGGCGACTACGACGGGGGGATCAGCGAGTTCCTGAAGGTGGTGGAGGCCGATCCGTCGAGCGCGAAGGGCCGGGAGGGGCTCACGCGGGCCTGGTTCGCGAAGGGGGATTACCTGGCGGCGGCGAGGGAGGCGGAACGGGCGGAAGCGCTGGGATGCCGTTTCGATCCGTCGATGCTGGAGGTGCTGGACCCGTATCGGGAGCGGAATGCGACGGGGTCCTTCCGGTAGAAAAGCGTCAAGCTACCGGTCGGTCAGCGCCCGGATGACGGCGGAGATGTCCCGGTCCCCGAAACCCTTGTCCCACGCCTGACCGTACATGTCTCGCGCGGCCTGCGTCACCAGCGACGGGATCCCCACCGACTTCCCGGTTTCGACGGCCAGGCGCATGTCCTTGAAGGCGTGCTTCAAAAGGAAGTTCGGAGTGAAAACGCGCTCTCCGAGCATGTCCCTCCCCTTCATCCGGAGCCCATCGCATGCCACCCCCGAATACCCGATCACCTCGAGGATCTTTTCGGCCGTAAGCCCCGCCTCCATGCCGGTCAGCGCCGCCTCGGCGAAGACGCACAGGAGGGTGCTCATCATCTGGTTGACGAGGAGCTTCATGTGCGCGGCCATCCCCGTGTCGCCCACGTGGATCACCCGGCTGCCCATCGCCAGGAGCAGCGGTTCCATTCGGCGGGAGAGCTCGGCGTCGCCGCCGGTCAGGATCGTGAGGGTGCCGTCCGTTGCGGCCTGCAGGCTCCCGAGCACCGGCGCCTCCAGGTAGTCGGCGCCCGTTCCCCGCACCAGCATGGCGATCTCCCGGGAGGCTTCCGGGGAAACGGTGCTCATGTCGATGTGGACCGTGCCGGGGGAGAGGGCGCAGAGGAGGCCGGTTTTCGCCGTGACGACGTCGCGGACGGCGGCCGGGTCGGCGACCATCGTGATCACGACCTCGGAACGCTGGACCAGCTCGGGGAGCGAACCCGCCGGCTTCGCCCCCGACGCGACCAGGGTCCCCATCTTGGCCCGCGTCCGGTTGTAGACGATCACGCTGTGCCCCTTCGACAGCACGTTGCGGCACATCGGTTCGCCCATGATTCCCAGGCCGATGAACCCGACCTTCACCATCGCGACACCTCCGCAAAGACGTCGGAAAACGGGCCGGAAATCCCGCCTTGACGCGGCCTGCCGAATCAACAGAATAGTACCATGACCATTCAGGCTGCGGATGTCCTCCGAAAGACGCCCCTGTTCGCGACCCTGCCGGAAGAAGACCTTCGATGGGTGGCGTCCGTCGCCGTCCCGCGCCGCTTCGGCAAGAAGGAAGCGATGTTCCGGGAGGGGGACGCCGTCGAGGGTTTCTACGTCATCGCCTCGGGGAAGGTGAAGGTGTACAAACTGTCGGAAGAGGGGAAGGAGCAGATCCTCCATGTCCTCGAATCCGGCCAGAGTTTCGCCGAGGCGGCGCTCTTCGAGGGCGGGGTCTACCCCGCGCACGCCGAGACGCTCACGGAAACCGAGACGCTCCTCATCCAGAAGCGGCCCTTCCTCGAGCTGCTCGAGAAGCGCCCGAAGGTGGCCATCCGGATGCTGGGGTCCCTCTCCCGGTGGCTCCGGCAGATGACCGGTCTCGTCGAGGACCTCTCCCTGCGGGACGTCGAAGCGCGGCTGCTGCTGTTTCTGTCGGGGGAATTGCAGGCCCGCGGGATCCCATTGCGGGACGGCGCGACGCTGGAGCTGCCGTTCAGCAAGACCGTGCTCGCCTCCCGGCTGGGCACGGTCCCGGAGACGTTCTCCCGCGCGCTCAAGAAGCTGCAGGAAGAGGGCCGGATCGACGTCCGCGGGAAGCGGATCCGGATCCTGTCCGCCGCGTCGCTGCTGAACGCAAAGATGACCGCAAAACCGACCACAAAACCGGGACGTTCATGAGTTGTCCCGCAAATCGGGGACAGAGATGATCGGACCGCGGGACCGCAGGTTGCCCGGTTGCGGTTATAATTAAAGAGGTTCGTTCCATAGGTTCCGCGGTCTTCAGGTCTGTCCCGGTTCTGCGGGACAACTCATGAACGTCCCGGTTTTGCGGGTAGGGGGGCCACGAAGTGGGGCATTTCTCGTTGAGCGTCGTCGGGAAGGACCGGCCGGGGATCGTCGCCGAGGTGAGCCGGGTGCTCTACGAGCTTGGATGCAATATCGAGGACTCCACCTGCACGATCCTCTCCGGGCAGTTCGCGATGATCCTGGTGATCGTCCACCGGGATTATTCCTTCGTGGACGAGATCGATCCCTCCTTCGACCCGCTTCGGGAGGGCATGGGGCTTACGATCTCGCTGCACGAGCTGGACGAGGAAGAGGTATCCGGGGAGAAGGAAATCGCCGGGAGGCCTCACATTATCTCGGTGTACGGGGCCGATCGCCCGGGGATCGTCCACGCGGTGGCGCGCGAACTGGCCGGGTTCGGGGTGAACGTAACCGACATGAACACACACATCGTGGGCTCGGGGGGCCGGCCGGTGTACGTGATGATCCTGGAGGCCGACATCCCGGACGCCGTGGACCTCAAGGAGCTGGACAAGGCCTTCGAACGGATCCGGAAAGAGATCGGCGTCTCGATCTCCCTGCGCCCCATCGACCCGGTGGAGCTGTAATCCTCCCTGCCATGGCCGTACTCCCCATCCGGGTTTTTCCCGATCCAGATCCTGAAGGAAAAAGCCGCTCCCGTCGAGAGGGCGACAGCGGAGGTCTCGGCGCTCGTCGATGACCTGATCGACACGATGCGGAATGCGCCCGGAGGGGTGGGGATCGCGGCCCCGCAGGCAGGCGCGCTGCTCCGGATCATCGTCGTCGACGTCTCCGCCCACCGGCGGGGGAGCCGGGAGCCGAACCACGGGCTGCTTGTGCTGCTGAACCCGGAGATCCTGGCGATGGGGGGTCAGCAGGTCGTGCGCGAGGGGTGCATGAGCGTCCCCGAATACACCGCGAACGTCCGGCGGGCGGAGTGGGTGCTGGTGGATGCGCTCGACCGGCATGGGGAAAGGACGATCATCGAGGCGGTCGGGTTCGAGGCGGTGGCGATCCAGCACGAGATGGACCACCTCGACGGGATCCTTTTCCTCGACCGCGTAGCGTCGGTCAAGAACGACCTGTTCCGGAGGAAGAGGCACCGGTCCTAGGAGCGATCGGCCTCCCATGTTGGCCATGCCCAGCCGTTTCTATATAGTATAAATATCAAGCGACTCGATCGTGATGCCGGGCAAGGGACGTCTCCGCATGCCAACCTTTTTTCGGAAAGGAGCGCGCAATGATGGGACGCGGCGGGTGGAAGACGGCGTCGGGAATCCTGGCGGCGTGGGCGATGCTGCTCGGGTGCTTCGCCCCGGTAATCTATGGCGCCTACAAAATTTACGACAAGGGGACCCACCAGGTCATTGTGCTGAACGTCATGGAAAAGCCGGAAACCGTCTATAAGGTATCCATCGCGACCGCCGGGGAAAGGGAGTTCAAGGTCGCCACGCGCGACGACAAGGAGATGTCCTTCTCCGGCAAAGGCAGGGTCGGTCTTGACACGACCGTGAAGATTTCCGCCCTCCCCAAGGGCGGCAGCAAGCTGACGTTCACGGCGGAGAAGGGAAAGGACCCCGCGGCCGAACGGGCGGAAATGGTGGATGCGGTGCTTCTCCGTCTGCTCGAAGCTGGGGACCAGTGCACGGAGGAGAAGTAACCGCGGGAAACCGGGAGAGCGGCTGTCGGTGGCCCGCCGCCGGACTCACTTCCCCATGGTTCGGACCCTTTCCCGGAATTGCGCCCGGTCCGGATCGGGGATTTCCGGGTTGTCCGCTGCCTTCCGGTACACCTTTCTCGCCTCGTCGGTTTTTCCCTGCTTCTCGTAGATCGTCCCGAGCAGGGCGTACGCGGGCCCGAACGGCCGGTTCCGGTCGACGATCCCTCGAAGGACGGGGATCGCCTTGGCCGTATCCCCCTTCTGGTCGAGGTAGTATGCGTACGTGTAGCCGTACTTCGGGTCTTCCGGCTGGAGGGCGGCGGCTTTCCGGCACCAGGATAGCGCCTCGTCCAGCCGGTCCCCGGCCGTGAGGACGCACAGGTTGTAGGCCGCCTGGGGGTTTTGCGGGTCGGCCTTCGCCGCCGCCCGGAACTCCTTCTCCGCCTCCTTCTCCCTTCCCGTCTCCCCCAGCAGCATGCCGAGGTTCAGGTGCGCCGCCGCATTTCCCGGGGCGATCTTCAGCGCCCGGCGCAGCGACGCCTCGGCCTTTTCGTTCTCCCCGAGGGCGTTGTACGCCAGCGAGGCGTTGACCAGCGGCGGAACGCTGTCGGGACGAAGCTTCGAGGAGATCCGGTATTCGGCGATCGCCTTCTTCGGGTCGCCTTCGGCGAGGTGGAAGTTCCCCAGGTTGTAATGCGAGGCGTGGTCGTCCGGCCGGGCCCGGAACGCGCTTATCGCTTCCTCGCGCGCCCGCTCCAGGGATCGGCGGTCCTCCGCCCCGAGCCGGTCCTTCGGGACGCCGGCGAGCGCCTCCGCCGCGCGGACGCGCACCAGCCGGTAATCGTCGCGGGTCGCCGCCAGGAGGGCGGGCAGCGTCTTCGATGTGACGTGGCCGGTCAGCGCCACGGCGGCGGCGCTTCGTACCAAGGGGGAGGGGTCCGAAAGCGCCGCGATGAAGACCGGCCATTTCCGCTCGTCCGGGCACGCCCGCAGGAGACGGACCAGTGATGTGGCGACGATCTCGTCACGGCCCTTCCCCTCGATGTACGCCAGCATCTCCGGGAGCCGCTTCCAATCCCGCTTCCGCGCCGCGTCGACCAGCCCCGCGGCGCGAAGCACCGGCGCCTGGTAGTCGCGCGTGCGCCAGGAGCGGACGAGGTTGTCCGCCCACGCGGCATCCCTGTCCGCGTGGCACAGGTTGCAGGCGTTGGGCGCCTTGTACGCGATCGTCGCCGCCGGCGTCGGCGGAAGCATGGAGTGGTCGCTGCGCCGCATCCGGGCGAACTCCGTCACGGGCATGTGGCAGGAGACGCAGCGGCTCGCCTCGCTTTCCGCCGGGTGGCGGCTGTGGGCGGCGGCGTTCTCCACCCGCTCCTTGTGGCAGGGGAGGCACGCCTTGTTCGCGTCCTCGGGCTTGCGGAACCGGTAGCGGCCGCTGGAGGTGTGGCAATGCATGCAGCTCAAGGTCCCCGACTGCACGCACGGGCTCATCCGCCACCGCGTGTAGGTGTAGTTCTCCCCCAGGTCCCGCCCGTCGGGGGAGAAGTCCGTGTCCTCCAAAGCGGTCAGGTCGTAGTGGTCGAAGAACCGCTCCCCGGGAGTGAACCGGGGGGACACGGGCGACATCTTCGCGTGGCACGGGCCGCACGAGGAGTTGTGCTGCTCCACGGTGAAGGTCTTCGTGACGATGAGCTTCGGGTCCTTGAGCGGTTCCCCCTTCGGTGTCGCGCGGGCCACGCGGTCGTGCTCCCCCCCGGGGTTGTGGCACGTCTCGCAGTTGATCCCCGGCTCGGTCCAGGTGGTGCGGTAGCTGTCCGTCGCCAGGTCGTAGTTGACCGAGACCTGGCTCACGTGGCAGCCGTGGCACGAGGTGTTGAAGGTGTAAAGCGGGTCCGTCCAGGGCAGCGACGGCGCGTTGTCGGAAAAGGGGCGAAGGTGGCTGTCGGTGGTGAGGAACCACTCCTTCCGCCGGACGTCGTATGCGAGGGGGAGGACCTGCAGGCGGCCCTTCTCCATGGGAGTCAGGAAGTAGAACACGTTTTTCCCGCCCATCGCATGGTCGATCCGGTATTTCCGGTCGCCTTTCGGGCCGCTTTCCACGATCCACCCCGCCTCGCCGCCGATGTCGGCCCGGTACCGCATGTCACCGGCCCGAAGATCCCCCGAGGGCACGGCGAGCTTCTCCTGCGCGAGCTTCGGTGTGAACGGCTGCATTGCCAGCCCGTGGAACGATGTGGACCAGAGCCGGTAGAACCGCTCGTGGCACTCCCGGCACCCCTTCGAGCCGGTGATCTCGTCCGTCCCGGCAGCCGGGGCCGAACAGGCCAGGACCAGCAACGCCGCCGCGACGGTCCTTGACAATGCCATCCTCATTCTCCGGGAGAAAATGACCATTGCCCCCTCCGGCCGTTGATCCGCACGTTGCCGATGGAATTATACCCGTTTGCCGGTGGTTTGACCCCGGTCCCCATCCCCGGTCCGATGGAATTTGAATGTATAATTAAGAAAAACCTGGTCGGGGCGGGGGGGGAGAGCGCTGCCGAAGCGGAAGGAATTTCGTACAGCGCCGCTGGCGGGAAGACCGATCGCGCGGCTTGCGGATTCCTGCGCCGCGGCGGCGCTGCTGGTTTTTATCGTACCGCGGTCGTCTCGCTACGCCTTGAACTTATCCTTATCATCATCATCGATTAGAGGCGGTGTTGGCATCCCCGGGCGAAACGCCCGGTGAGCGCAGGCGGCGGTCGTTGTCACGCTGCAGTTCCCGATATGATCCCCTGGATGGGGAAAATCCGTTCCCCAAGAAGGAGGCAGCATGAAGAAACCCGTACAGAGGTTGTTTGCGCTGGTCGCGGCAGCCTTGTCGCTTGCAGTGGGGGCGTTGGCCGCCCCCGCCCAGGCGGCGGACAAACCGAATATCGTCATCATCTGGGGCGATGACATCGGCCAATCCAATATCAGTGCGTACTCGCATGGCCTGATGGGCTACAAGACGCCCAACATCGACCGCGTTGCCACGGAAGGCATTATGTTTACCGACTACTATGCCGAACAGAGCTGCACCGCCGGCCGGTCGTCGTTCATCACCGGTCAGTCCGGCTTGCGCACGGGCATGACCAAGGTCGGTTTGCCGGGCGCTACGCAAGGGTTGCAAAAGGAAGATCCGACGATTGCCGGGCTGCTCAAACCACTCGGCTATGCGACCGGGCAGTTCGGAAAGAACCATCTGGGGGATCGCAACGAATTCCTCCCCACCGTGCACGGCTTTGACGAGTTTTACGGAAACCTTTACCACCTGAACGCGGAGGAAGAGCCGGAGCTGCCGGACTATCCGAAGGATCCGGCGTTCCGGGCGAAGTTCGGACCGCGCGGGGTATTGGATTGCAAGGCCTCGGACAAGGACGACCCGACGGTGGATCCGCGCTTCGGCAAGGTCGGCAGGCAGGTCTGCACGGACACCGGCCCGCTGACCAAGAAGCGGATGGTGACGATCGACGACGATGTCGCCAACCGGGCCGTGGACTTCATCCAGCGGCAGAAAAAGGCCGGCAAGCCGTTCTTCGTGTGGGTGAACTTCACCCATATGCACTTCCGCACCCACACCAAGCCGGAGAGCATCGGCCAGTCGGGGCGGTGGCAGAGCCCGTACCACGACACCATGATCGATCACGACAGGAACGTCGGGCAGGTCCTCAAGGCGTTGGACGACCTGGGCATCGCGGGCAACACCATCGTCATGTACAGCACCGACAACGGCCCGCACATGAACAGCTGGCCGGATGCGGGCATGACGCCGTTCCGGAACGAGAAAAACTCGAACTGGGAAGGAGCCTACCGGGTGCCGGCCATGGTCCGCTGGCCGGGCAAGATCAAGCCGGGCAGCGTGTCCAACGAGATGGTCGCCCACCACGACTGGCTGCCGACCCTTCTGGCCGCCGCCGGCGAACCGCAGGTGACGGAAAAGTTGCTCAAGGGGTACAAGGTCGGCGACATGAACTACAAGGTTCACCTCGATGGCTATAACCTCGTTCCCTACCTGACCGGGAACGCCGAAAAGACCCCGCGGGTTATCATTCTGTACATCAATGACGACCAGCAAATGACCGGCCTGCGCTACGACAACTTCAAGTTCGTGTTCATGGAGCAGCGGGTCCAGGGAACACTGCGCGTCTGGGCGGAGCCGTTCGTCACCTTGAGGGTTCCGAAGATCTTCAACCTCCGGACGGACCCGTATGAGCGGGCCGACATCACGTCGAACACCTATTACGACTGGTTGTTGGACCACGCCTTCCAGCTTGTTCCTGCTCAGGAGGTCGTTGGCCAGTTCCTGATGACCTTCAAGGACTACCCTCAGCGGCAGAAGGCTGCCAGCTTCAATCTGGATGAAGTGATGGAGAAGATGAAGGAAAACCACGGGTCCAAGTAGCACGACGGAAACGGAAAGTCACCATGCCGGGCCGCGCCCATCCCGAACGGGCGCGGCCCATTGCAAGTGGAAAGGGGATCACTTTGAGGCTCTCGAAAACTTTGGGACTCGTGGTTCTATGCGTCGCCAGCCTCGCGCTCCCGGCGTCTGCCGCCGATCCCTTGCCATCCTGGAACGACACCGCGTCGAAGAAGGCCATCGTCGCATTCGTCGAGAAGGTGACGAAATCAGGCTCGCCGGACTTCGTTCCGCCCTCCGGGCGCATCGCCACCTTCGACCAGGACGGCTGTCTCTGGTCCGAGCAGCCGATGTATTTCCAGCTCTTCTTCGCCCTCGACCGCGTGAAGGCACTCGCCCCGCAGCATCCGGAGTGGAAGGACAAGGAACCGTTCGCCTCGCTGCTCAAGGGCGACGTGAAAGGAGCGCTCGCTGGCGGCGAACGCTCGATGCTCGAAATCGTCATGGCTACCCATGCCGGCATGACCACGGAGGAGTTCGCGCAATCCGTCAAGGACTGGATCGCGACGGCACGGCACCCAAAGACCGGCCGGCTGTATACGGAGATGGTCTATCAGCCCATGCTCGGATCTGCTCGCCTACCTGCGGGCGAACGGATTCAAGACCTACATCGTGTCGGGCGGCGGCATCGAGTTCGTGCGCGTTTTCAGCGAAAAGGTATACGGTATCCCCCCCGAGCAAGTCATCGGCAGCAGCATCAAGACAAGGTACGAGGTGCGCGACGGCAAGCCGGTGATCGCGCGGCTGCCCGAGATCGACTTCATCGACGACAAGGCCGGCAAGCCGGTCGGCATCCACAAGTTCATCGGCCGCCGGCCGCTCATGGCCTTCGGCAACTCGGACGGCGACTTCGAGATGCTGGAGTGGACGACGTCCGGCCCGGGCCCGCGGTTCGCGCTGATCGTCCACCATGACGACGCGGAACGCGAGTGGGCCTACGACCGCGAGTCCCACATCGGCCGCCTGGACCGCGGCCTGGACGAGGGGCCGCGGCGCGGATGGATCATCGCCAGCATGCAGCGCGATTGGAAGCGGGTGTTCCCGGACCGGAAGCCACTGCCCCCGGGAGGGAAATAAATCGATTCGGAGGCGACATTATGAATAAAATCGCCGAGTTCACGAAGACGACGTTGATCGGTGGCCTGCTCGTCATCCTTCCGATTTATGTATGCATCCTATTGGTCGCGAAGAGCCTCTCCGTGGCCGTCGCGTTGGTATCGCCCATCACCAACCAGATTCCCGCCGCTCTCCAGTTCCGCCAGTTGATCGCCTTCCTGGTCGTGATCGCCGCATGCTTCCTTGCGGGTCTTGTCCTGCGGACCGGGGTCGGCCTTCGCGCGAAGACCGCCCTCGAGCGCAACCTGCTGGAGCGCATCCCGGGATACTCCCTCATCCGCGGGCTCGCGGGCCGCGTCGCGGGCAGGCAGGAGGACGAAACGTTTGCGGTCGCGCTCGTCGAGATCGAGGACGCGCTCGTCCCGGCGTTCATCGTCGAGGAGCACGACGACGGGGCGTTCACGGTCTTCGTCCCCTCCGTTCCGACCCCCGCCGCCGGCGCGGTCTACATCCTGCCGAAGGAGCGCGTGCACCTCGTCGATGTCCCGTTCACCAAGGCGGTGTCGGTCATCTCGAAATGGGGTTCCGGCGCACGCGATCTGCGCGCCGCGATGAAAGGAGTCGCGACGTCGTGAAACGGCAAGTCGTCCCTGTCCTCCTCTCCGCCGCCTTCCTGCTGGCGGCCTCCTGCGGCGCAGCGTCGGCGCAAACCGGCCGCGGGACCGGGCGGCCGGGGCGTGATCCGGGGCACGGCGGCCTATCGTGAACGGATCGCGCTGCCGCCGAACGCCGTGTTCGAGGCGACGCTCGAGGATGTTTCGAAAGCGGACGTGCTCGCCGAGGTACTGGGCCGGGCCCGCGTGGAGCCCGCGGGGCAGGTGCCGATCCGCTTCGAAATCCCGTACGATCCGTCGCGCATCCAGGAGCGGAACTCCTATTCCGTGCGCGGCCGGATCACCGTCGACGGGCAGCTATGGTTCACGACGGACAGGGTCCATCCCGTGCTGACCCGCGGGCATTCCACCGGGGTGGAGCTGCAGCTGCGTCGCGCATCGGTTTCTCCCGCCGCGGGAGCAGCGGGCGGCGGACTGCCGGTCACGGGCGCGCACGGGCTGCGGCTGCCTGCGACCTTCCGCGGCGATCTGCCCTGTGCCGACTGCGAAGCGATCCGCCATCATCTCGATCTCTGGCCCGACCAGGCGTACCATTTGCGCCGGGAATGGGTCGGCAGGGGCCTCCGCCGCGACGAAGTCGGACGGTGGCGCGTCGATCCCGCCCGGAACGCGCTCCTCCTCGACGCCGGCGGCGAGATGCCGCTGCAGTTCGAGATCAAGGGACCGGACAGGCTTCGCCTGCTGGACCGGGAGGGGAAACCCATTCCCTCGAAACTTCCATACCTGCTGACCGGCGACGGCACGCTCGCGCCGACGGAGCTTTCGCTGACGCTCGCCGGCGAGGTGCGGTACATGGCCGATGCGGCGCGTTTCACCGAATGCCTTACGGGACGCGGTTATCCCGTCGCGATGGAGGCGGATTTCGTGAAAATGGAGCGGGCCTGCCGCGAGGCGGGCGGAGAGCCCGGCGCCCCGGTGTACGTGACGTTCGAAGGGTCCATCGTGCAGCGGCCCAAAATGGAGGGGCCGGGTCTCGAACCTGCCGTCGTGGTCGGACGGTTCATCGATGCCCGGCCCGGGGAGAAATGCGGCCGGGCCATCGCGAACGCATCGCTCGCGAACACATACTGGCGCATCGTCCGCCTCGGCGAAGCCTCGGTGAGCCCGGCCATGGGCCGGCGCGAACCGCACCTGCTGCTGGGAGCGGAGGGTGAGCGGAAGCGTTTTTCCGCAACCGTCGGCTGCAATCAGCTGGCGGGCGGATATTCGGCCGACGGGGAGGCGATCCGGTTCACCCAGGCGGCCTCTACGCTGATGGCCTGCCCGCCGCCGCTCGATATGCTTGAAAGAAAACTGCCGGAAACGCTGGATAAGACCAGAAGATGGCGTATCAAGGCCAACACGCTCGAGTTCCTGGATGATGCGGGCGTCCCGGTCGCGTTGTTCGAGGCAGTGTATTTCTGAGAGCGCCTCGGTCGCCGAGAGGGATTCCCGGCAATCCGGCGCGAAGAGGGCCGGCGATCACAGGCTGGGCGGGCCCGCCCGGGGAAGAGCGTCATCTCCAGCGGAGGCACGCATGAAATCGGGATGGACGGGTTGCACGGTTCCTGCCGCGATATGTATTCCTCACCCTGTTCGCCGTCCTCGGGATCGCGTTGCCGCCCGGCATCGCGATGGCCGAGGAAGGCGGATCCGGCCACTATCTCCCCGGTTCGATGGCGTCCTTCATCGACGGCGTTCCCCTTTCAGAGACCTTCCTTATGCGCGCGAACATCATCTACTACAACGGCTCGGTGGGGCCCACGAAGCAGCTGCCGATCGCCGGGCAAACCACGCTCGGGGCGGAAGCTTCGTCATTCGGGATGGGCCTGACGGGCCTCTGGCGTCCGCCGCTCGACCTGGGAGAGCGGTGGAGCTATGCGATGAGCGCGACGATCCCGTTCCTCTTCATGGACGTGGATGTGGACGCCACCGCCGCGCCGGGCTCGATCGCGTTTTCCGGCAGCACCGACGGGCTGGGCGACATCGTCCTGATGCCGCTGATGCTGAACTACAACGTCGATCCGGATTTCAATGTGAACTTCCGCGTCGGCTTCTATGCGCCGACCGGCAGTTACGAGGTCGGCCGCCTCGCCAACACGGGCAAGAACTTCTGGACCATCGAACCGGTCCTGGGGCTCATGTACTTCGGGCAGAAGAACGGAATCGAGGCCTCCGCGTTCCTCGGCATCGACTTCAACACCGAGAACGAGGATACGGACTACCGGTCCGGCACGCAGCTCCACCTCGACGGAACGTTGGCGCAGCACTTCCCGCTGGCTCGGAGGGCTCGCGGGGGGAGGGGTGTCCGCGTACTACTACCAGCAGGTGACGGGAGACAGCGGGTCGGGGGCGACGTTGGGCGATTTCAAGGGAAAGACCGCCGGCCTGGGCCCCGTCGTCTCGTACACGAGAAAGATCTCCGGCCACGACACGGTTTTCGAGCTCAAGTGGCTCCACGAATTCGAGACGGAGAACCGGCTCGAGGGCGACATCGTGTGGCTCAAGGCGGTCTACAAGTTCTGAAGGACATCGGAAAGGGGAGGTCCGTTATGACGGGACGGATCGTCGAGAAGGCGTTCCAATGGGGAAAGTTGCTCGCCTTGTTCTGCCTTGTCGTGGCTCGTCGCGACGCCGGCCGTCGCCGCAGAGACCGGCCGGCCGAACGTCATCGTCATCCTGGCCGACGACCTCGGCAACGCGGACCTCGGCTATCGCGGCAGCGACATCATGACGCCGAACATCGACAGGCTGGCGAGGGAGGGCGTGCGGCTCGAGTCCTTCCACGGCATGCCGGTCTGCACACCGTCCCGCGCGGCGCTGATGACGGGACGGTATCCGATGCGCTACGGCCTGCAGACGCTGGTGATCTTCCCGAACCACAGCTACGGTCTGCCGACCGACGAACGTACGCTGCCGCAGGCGCTGAAGGAAGCGGGTTACCGGACCATGATGGTCGGCAAGTGGCACCTGGGTCATGCCGACCAGAAGTTCTGGCCGCAGAACCGCGGCTTCGAGACCTTCTACGGCAACCTCGTCGGCGAAGTGGACTACTTCACCAAGATGCGCGGAGGCATAGTCGACTGGCAGCGCGACGGCAAGTTCCTCCAGGAGAAGGGCTACTACGTGACGCTGATCGGCGACGAAGCGGTCAAGCTGATCGAAAAGCAGGAGAAGGACAAGCCGTTCTTCCTCTACTTCGCGTCGCTCGCGCCCGCACGCCCCCTACCAGGCGACGAAGACCGACGAGAACCGATATGCCTCCACGATCAAGGACCCCACGCGCCGCACCTACGCGGCGATGATCACCTCGCTCGACGACCAGGTGGGCAGGATCGTCGCTGCGCTGGAGAAGCGGGGACTGCGGGAAAACACGCTGATCGTCTTCTCCAGCGACAACGGCGGACCGCGCAGCGCCGTGATCGCGAGCGGCGCGCATTCCCGCGAGGAGCGCGCCGAGAGCGGCGTCAAGCAGGAGTCGTTGCCGGCGAGCAACGGCGACCTGCGCGGCGGCAAGGGCAGCCTGTACGAAGGCGGTGTACGGATGCCGACCATCTTGAACTGGCCGGCGAAGCTCAAGCCGCGCGTCGTCAACGAGCCGCTGCACATGGTGGACATCATGCCCACGGTGCTCGCGCTGGCCGGCGCCAAGGCGAGCCCCGACAAGCCGCTCGACGGCAAAGACATCTGGGCGACGGTCGCCGAGGGCAGACCCTCGCCGCACGACGACATCCTGGTGAACGTCGAGGCGTTCCGCGGCGCCATCATCAAAGGCAAGTGGAAGCTGGTCAAGATCGCGTTGTTGCCGGGCAAGATCGAGCTGTTCGACCTGATCGCCGATCCGGCGGAGAAGAACGACGTCGCCGCGCAGAATCCGGAGGTCGTCCGCGACCTGGAGAGCCGCCTGATCGCCTACGCCAGGCAGCAGAAGCCGAGCGAGTGGATGAAAGCGCAGCCGGATTACCTCGGCGCGCAGGGCAAGACGCTGTTCGATCCGGACTTCGACATCGACGACGGCGGATTGCCGCGCTCGAAGCCGGTCCTCCCCAGGAAATAAGAACTGCTCCCGCGCAGCGACATGGGGCGGCGATCATTGCCGTATGCAGACAACGGGAGGGAATATCATGCGGGCATGTAGAAATCGTTGGCGCGTGGAAGGGAAATTTGCACGCGATGTCGTCATTCCCGGCTCTTGCGGTCGTCTGGCCCTGCTGCTGGCGGCATCGCCGGCCGCCGCCGCCTCCGGCGACGGGTCGGTCCTGCCGTTCCCGCCGACCCCGTCGGCCAGCGTCGCCGCGCCGACCCTGCAGGAATCGAAGCACCAGCGGCGCGTCGAGCCGAGCCGTCTGCGCAAGGACGCGCCCAACATCCTCATCATCCTGCTGGACGATGTCGGCTTCGGGCTGCCGGACACCTTCGGCGGGCCCATCCACACGCCGACGCTTTCGCGCCTGGCCGGCGAAGGGATCCGCTACAACGCGTTCCACACCACCTCGATCTGCTCGCCCACGCGCGCCGCCCTGTTGACCGGGCGCAACCACCAGCGCGTCGGCTCCGGGACCATCGCCGAGCGCGCGGTGGACTGGGACGGCTACGTCGGCGTCATGCCGAAGACCGCCGCCACCATGGCCGAGGTCCTGCGCCACTACGGATACAAGACCTCCGCCTTCGGCAAGTGGCACAACACGCCCGCCGACCAGACGACCGCGATGGGCCCGTTCACCTACTGGCCCACCGGCTACGGTTTCGACTACTTCTACGGGTTCCTCGCCGGCGAGACCTCCCAGTGGGAGCCCCGCCTCGTGGAGAACACCAACCTCATCGAGCCCCCCCACGACGAGAAGTACCACCTGACGGAGGACATGGCGGACAAGGCGCTCACGTGGCTGAAGCGGCACCGCGCCTTTTCTCCCGACAAGCCGTTCTTCATGTACTGGGCCCCCGGCGCCGCCCACGGACCGCACCACATCTTTCCGGAGTGGGCCGACAAGTACAAGGGACGGTTCGACGCCGGCTGGGACGCGATGCGCGAGAGCACCTTCAAGCGGCAGAAAGAGCTCGGGTGGATCCCCGCCGAACGCCCGGCTCACCCCCCGTCCGGAGAACATGGCGGCGTGGGACAGCATCCCGCAGATCCGAGCGCGCGTTCCAACTCCGTCTCATGGAGATCTTCGCCGGCTTCGTCGAGCACACCGACGTCCAGGTGGGCAGGCTGGTGGACGGCCTCGAGGCGATGGGGCTGCGCGAAAACACGCTCATCTTCTATATCTGGGGCGACAACGGGTCGAGCGCCGAGGGGCAGAACGGCAGCATCAGCGAGCTGCTCGCCCAAAACGGCATCCCGAACACCATCGAGCAGCAGATGGAGGCGCTGAACGGGCTGGGCGGCCTCAAGGCCCTCGGCGGCCCGCTGACCGAAAACATGTATCACGCCGGCTGGGCGTGGGCGGGCGACACGCCGTTCCAGTACACGAAGCTCATCGCCTCGCATTTCGGCGGCACGCGCAACCCGCTCGTCGTCTCCTGGCCGAAAGGGATCAAGCCCGACAAGGCCCCGCGCCCGCAGTTCCACCACGTCAACGACATCGCTCCTACGGTCTACGAACTCCTCGGCATCGAGCCCCCGAAGGTGGTCAACGGGTTCCGGCAAGACCCGATCGACGGCGTGAGCATGGTCGATACCTTTGCCGACGCCAGGGCGCCCGCCCGCAAGCGCATCCAGTATTTCGACAACAACGGCAGCCGCGGCATCTATCAGGACGGCTGGTACGCATGCGCGTTCGGCCCGCTGGTCCCGTGGCTGCCCGGTGCTCCGGGACTCGCGGAATGGGATCCGAACAAGGACCGGTGGGAGCTGTACGACCTGGCAAACGACTTATTCGCAGGCGAACGACCTGGCCGGCAAGGAACCCGCGCGGCTCGCCGCCCTGCAGAAGGCGTTCGACGCGGAGGCCCGGGAGAACAAGGTCTATCCGCTGGGCGCGGGGATCTGGCTGCGCCTGCATCCGGAAGACCGGATCAAGACGCCCTATACAAGCTGGACCTTCGACGCCAGCACGGTCCGGATGCCCGAGTTCACGGCTCCCGGGATAGGCCGGGAAAGCAACAAGGTGACGATCGACGCAGAGGTCGGCCCGAACGCCTCCGGCGTCCTGTATGCGCTGGGCGGCGCCTCCGGAGGGGTGACCCTTTACATGGACAAGGGACAGCTGGTCTACGAGTACAACATGATGATCATAGAACGGACCATCGTGCGCACGAAGGGCGCGCTTCCGCCCGGGAAACGCCGGATCGAGGTGAACACCGTCATCGCGAAGCCCGGCGCCGCCGCCGACGTCGTCCTCTCCGTGGACGGCAAAGAGGTCGCGCGCGCAACCGTGAAGCGCACCGTGCCCGCCGCCTTCACCGCCAGCGAGAGCTTCGATGTCGGCACCGACCTCGGCTCCCCCGTTTCCCGCGACTACTACGACCGAAGGCCGTTCGCGTTCGACGGGAAGATCAAGGAAGTCCGGGTCGAGCTGACGGGGAAGTAAACCGGAGCCGGACGGTATTCCCAGATGGAAGGGTCCGGCATTCCAAGGGATAATTGTTGCCATATGAATTGGTTTTCCATTTTCGGGCGAATTAGCCGCGGCCGGATCCCCGGCCGCCTGCTTCCGTTCGGGGCGGTCCTGGCGTTCCTGGCCGCGGCGGTTCTCGGCGGCTGCGCGACGTCCTCCGCGTACAAGCCGGCGTCGATCAACGAGGTCCGGTTCCTCGACCGTTCGAAGTCGATCCACGACAACGAGGTCCGCGTGACCACGGCCGTTCCCACCGTGGAGGAAGCGAAGGCCCTGTTCGGGACGAATCTGGCCGAAAAAGAGATCCAGCCGGTGTGGGTAAAAGTGGAAAACCACGGCGACGAGGTCTATTACCTCGTCACCACCGCGGTCGATCCGAACTACTTTTCCCCGAACGAGGCCACCTTCGCCGTCGGCGGGGATTTCGACGATGCCGGGAAAAAGGAGCTCGAATACCATTTCCGGACGATGACGTTCCGGAATCCCGTTCCTCCCAACGCGTCCGTGTCGGGATTCATCTATACGAACATCGATGAAGGGGAAAAGATCGTCCAGGTCGAACTCGTCGGTAACCGGCAGATCAAGTCGTTCACGTTCTTCGTCCAGATCCCCGGCATGCGGGCCGACTATCTGCTGGTCGATTTCGCAAATCTTTACCCGGACAACGCCATCGTGAACCTGTCCCTCGACGAACTGAGGGGGGCGCTCGAAAAGGCGCCCTGCTGCACCACCAACCAGGACGGAACGATGTCCGGGGATCCGCTCAACCTCGTGGTCGTCGGGGAATTCGAGGATATCGCCGCGACCTTCGCCCGCCGAAGCTGGGTTCCCGCGGAGGAAACCTACGGGGCCGCCATCTGGAAAACGGTCAAGTCGTTCCTGTTCGGCTCCAGTTACAGGTATTCCCCGGTAAGCCCGCTCTACGCCTACGGGCGGAGCCAGGATTTCGCCCGCCAGAAACCGCGCCACGACATCCACCAACGGAACCATCTGCGCCTGTGGTACAGCCCGATGCGATATGAAGGGAAGCCCGTCTTCCTGGGACAGATCAGCAGGGACATCGGCGTCCGTTTCACCAGCAAGGCATGGCCTCCGGTCACGCATAAAATAGATCCCGACGTCGACGAGGCGCGCCGCTCCCTGGTCGAGGATTTCTTTCATTCCCAAACGATGTCCATGGCCGGATTGGTAAAAGGGGTCGGTCCCGCGACTCCCACCAACCCGAGGGGAAACCTTACGGGAGATCCGTATTTCACGGATGGGTTCCGCGCGGTGATCTTTCTCGGTCAAATCAGGCTGAAGTAATCTGGAGGAATGCATGAAAAATATACGGCGGATTGTGATGTTGTCCGGCAGGGCAAAATCCGGGTCATATGATTCGACGGCTCGAAGAAAACAACAGGAGGAATGCATGAAAAAATACGGTGCGGAATTCGTCGGGACCTTCTGGCTGGTGCTTGGCGGTTGCGGCAGCGCGGTCCTTGCCGCCGCGTTTCCGGACGTCGGTATCGGATTGCACGGGGTCGCGCTGGCTTTCGCAGCGCGCTGAACGGCAGATCATCCGGGACGCCGTCATGGCGAGCCCGACCCGGCGGAAGGCATGCGCCTGTTGCTGGTAGGGTACTCCAAAGGCGCGCCGGACATCCTCGAGGCGCTGGCCGACTACCCGGAACTGCGGCAGCGGGCCTCCGACGGTCCTGAGCCTGGCGGGTTCGGTCGGGGGATCCCCGATCGCCAATACCGTGGAGCAGTCGACGTTGAACCTGCTGCGCCGTCTCCCCGGGGTCAAGTGCGGAAATGGGCGACGGTGGCGCGATGAATCCTTGAGGCCCGGGGTCCGGAAACGGTGTACGCGCCCATCGGCATCCGGATCCGTCCGGTACTACTCGATCGTCGCATATCCGGCCGTACGGATTTCCGCGGTGCTTCGGCTACGGCGTCTGAGCCGGCCGATTTCCGGCGAACCAGCTGGCCACCGTACATCGTTTCGCAGGTCCTGGGGGCGGTTGCTGCGGGCGGCGTTCTTTATTTCATCGCCAGCGGCAAGGCGGGTTTTGATTTGGCTGGAGGCTTCGCCTCCAACGGATACGGCACCCATTCCCCGGGGGGATATTCCCTGCTCGCCGCCTTGGTGACCGAGATCGTCATGACCATGATGTTCCTGCTTATAATCCTTGGTGCGACCGACAAACGTGCGCCGCAGGGCTTCGCGCCGATCGCTATCGGGCTTGGACTCACGCTGATCCACCTGATCAGCATTCCCGTAACCAACACCTCCGTAAATCCCGCACGAAGCACCGGCGTGGCCGTGTTCGTCGGAGGGTGGGCCATCGCGCAGTTGTGGCTGTTCTGGATCGCCCCAATTCTTGGGGGTCTGCTTGGCGCGGTCATATACCGGTTCATCGGCAGCACGGAGGATTGACGGAGACTTCCTTGGGGAACGAAAAAAGGACTCGGCCAGCGATGGCCGAGTCCTTGATTTTCAATGGTGGCCCCTCCCAGAATTGAACTGGGGACACGAGGATTTTCAGTCCTCTGCTCTACCATCTGAGCTAAAGGGCCGCCCGAAGGAACTGTGAATTATATCGGCGGATTCCCCGGGGTGTCAAGCGGGGGAGCATCTTCCGGCGGGGATGCGTTTTCCCCGCCGGGCGGCGCCTCGCGCGATCCCTGCGGCGCGGGGAGCGGAACGTCGGTCCGGAGGACGAGGGTACCGCATACCTTGTCGTGGAACCCCTGCTTCCGGGCGTCGAAGGCGGCCCAGATGTACCCGACGTTGAACGTCAGGTCGCACAGGAAATATCCCAGCCACCGGAAGAACGCCATCTTGTAGCCGAGGGGCGTCCCGTCGTCGTTGACCACCTTGATCCGCATGGCCATCTTTCCGAAGGTCTGCCCGCAGCTCCCATGGAGGAAGACGTAATAGAAGATGGGGAACGTGAGGAAGAACACGGCTCGAAGCAGGTTGGCGGGGGAGAACCCCTCGGCGACGTCGCCTTCCTCGATGCCGCTGCCGGCCCACAATCCCGCCTCGCTGCCGAACCTGTCCGCCAGGTAGATCAGGTTGAAGACCGCGATGATCAGGACCAGGTCGATGATCCGGGCCGCGGCGCGGGACCAGAACCCCGCGTATGGGTAAAACTCTCCGTTTTTCCGTTCCGTTTCCATTCCGATCAGGGCGACTCCTTTTCGAAATGGTACATCACCATCGAAAGAACTGCGAGTGCCGCCGTTTCCACGCGCAGGATCCGGCTTCCCAGCCCCGCGCACCGGCACCCCGCCGCCACGGCCTCCCGGACCTCGTCGGGGGAGAAGCCCCCTTCGGGTCCCACCACGAGGGCGATCTCCTTCACGGCGGGCATCCCGGAGAGGACCCTCTTCAGGGAGAACTCCCGCTCGCCCTCGTAGAAGAGGACCCCGGCTTCATGCTTCGCCGCCTGGAGCAGCGCCTCGTTGTACGGGACGATCCCGGACACTTCCGGAATCCGGCCGGACCCGCACTGCTTCGCCGCCGCCAGCGCCACGCGCTCCCACCGCAGAAGACGTTTCTTCGCGTCCGAAGGGTCGACGCGGGGGATCGTGCGGGACGACCGGAACGGGACGACCCGCGAGACGCCCAGCTCGGTCGCCTTCTCCAGGATGAAGTCCATCTTGTCGGCTTTCGGAAGGCCCACGAGGAGCGTGACGGCGACGGCGGGAGGGGGCTCCGGCGCGAACGTCTCCAGGACCTCCGCCCGCAGGGAGCGGGAGGTCGCCTCCAGGATGCGCATCCGGTACCGCGTGCCTTCTTCGTCGAAGGCGTGGAAGCTGTCGCCCACGGAGAGGCGCAGCGACCGGAGCATGTGGCCCGCCTCGGTGCCGGACAGGACCGCGGTGTCCCCGGAGACGTTCTTTCGATGGACGAGGAAGGTGGGCATCTTCTTTGCCCCGGGGGGTCAGGCCTCCCTGCGGAACAGCAGGGCGGACCACTCGCCGTCGGTCGCTTCCTCGACGAGGGATACGCCGTGTTTCCCGTATTCCTCGACGACCCAGCCGCTCTTCTCCCTCAGGATCCCGGAAAGGACGATCCGGCCCCCCGGCGCGCACCGGGCGACGATCGCATCGGAGAGATCGACGAGGATCTCGGCGATCAGGTTGCCGAGCACCAGGTCGAATTCCTCCCCGATGGAAGAGAGGATCGTGCTCTCCGCGCGGAAGGCGGCCCCCACGCCGTTCAGCACGGCGTTCTTCCCCGCCACTTCCACCGCCACGGGGTCGGTGTCGACGCCGAGGACCCGTTCCGCGCCCAGGAGCGCCGCCGCGATGCCCAGGATCCCCGTCCCCGTGCCGATGTCGAGCGCCGAGCGGGGAGAGGAGGGGCCGGATTCGAAGGCATCCTCGATGAACCGGAGGCACATCCGGGTGGTTTCGTGCGTCCCGGTCCCGAACGCCTGCCCGGGATCGACCGTCAGCACGACATCCCCGTCGGCCCTGGCGAACTCTTCCCACGAAGGCTTGATCACGAGGCGGCGGCCGATTTTCCGGGCCCGGAAATGCTCCTTCCATTTCTCCGCCCATCCCGAGTCGGTGATCTCGGTGGCGCTTTCGAACGCCTCGGGCCCGTCGCCGAACGACTCCTTGAGCACCGGAAGGAAGTCGATGAAGGCCTGTTTCAGCTCCCAGAGATCGGTGTCCCACGGGAAATAGGCGGTCAGCCGGGTGACGTCGGGAGGAGGGGGGATCGGGTCGGCGGGATCGCCGGAGGCGCCGAGCAGCTGCTCGTCGTAGGCCATCCCGAGGGAGCCGCGGGCCATCAGGAAGTGCGTGACCGCGTCGATCGCCTCCCGGCGAACCTCCACGGTAAAAGATTTCCAGCGGGTCATCCGTCTCCCTTCCGTCCTTGAAGCGATTGCTGGCACCTGGGCGGGAACGCGTCCCGCCGGGGCGGCACGCCGGTAATTCCTCGTATGGTAAAATAGTACCCTGCGTCGCCAAAGGACCAAAAGGAAAAATGGATCCGGGACGAAAAACCCTTCTCTCCTGCGCGGCCCGCCTCAGGCCGATAGCCGTCGACCTGCTTCGGGAAATCACCTCCTACGCGGAACTCGCGCTTCGGGAAACCCGCACGTCCGGGGCGCTTGCCTCTTTTCTCGAGCGGGAGGGTTTCCGCGTCGAGCGCGGGGTGGCGGGGATGGAGACCGCCTTCCGGGCGGAGTATTCCTTCGGCAGGGGACGGCCGGCGGTGGCGTTCCTCTGCGAGATGGACGCGCTTCCCTCCCTGGGGCACGCCTGCGGGCACAACATCGTCGGGGTCGCGTCGGCGTGCGCGGCCGCGGCCCTGGCCCGGTGCGGGAAGGGAGCGTTCCGGTCGGGGAAGGTGATCGCGCTGGGGACCCCCGCCGAGGAGACGGGCTACGGCAAGGCCCGGATGGTGGAGGAGGGGGTCTTCCGGGGGATCGACGCCGCGATGATGGTCCACCCGTCCTCCCGGCGTCACGTGGCCAAGGGGTACCTCGCCCTCCACAAGATGCGCTTCACCTACCACGGCCGCGCGGCGCACGCTTCGGCGTACCCGGAGGACGGGATCAACGCCCTCGACGGCGTCCTGCTCCTTTTCAACGGCGTCTCCGCCCTGCGGCAGCAGCTTCCGGACACGGTCCGCGTCCACGGGATCGTCACGGAAGGGGGGGTGGCCCCCAACATCATCCCGGACCGGGCGCAGGCGTACTTCTACGTGCGGGGGGAAGAGGAAGGCGAGCTGCTCGAGGCGGTGGCCCGCGTGAAGGCGTGCGCCGCGGGGGCCGCGACGGCCAGCCGCTGCCGCCTGTCGGTCGAGGAGGGGCCGTACACCCTCTCCCCGATGAAGGTCAATCCCGTCCTGGCGGCGGCCTACCGCCGCGCGCTCGGGCTGCTGAAGCTTGAAGAAAGCGGCGCCTCCCCGAACCGGAACCGCGGGTCCTCCGACATCGGCAACGTATCCCAGGTCGTCCCGACGCTTCAGCCCAACGTGCCCATCGTCTCCGGGGGGCGGGTGGAGATCCACACCCGCCGCTTCGCGGAGGCGACGCTTTCGGCGTCGGGCACGGAGGGGATGATGGAGGGTATCCGCGCCCTCGCCCTCACCGGGTACGAACTGTTCACCGACCCGTCGCTGGTGAAGGAGGCGTGGCGGAAGTTCAGAACCGCAGATCGGGGACGTTGATGAGTTCGGCAGCAGAATAGGGACAGAGATGCATCTCTGTCCCCCAACTGCTGCCGAACTCATCAACGTCCCGGTTCTGTGATTAAAGCACCACGATCGTCACGCCGTCGCCGCCCTGCTCGCGCGGGGCGGGGAGGGAGCGTTTCACGTACGGGGACTGCGCGAGGTGGCGGCGGACCGCGGCCTTGAGGGCGCCCGTCCCGTGCCCGTGGATGATGAAGGCGTGCGGCGCCTGCGCGAGGGCGTGGCGGTCGAGGAAGGCCTCCACCTCGGGGATCGCGTCGTCGACGTACATCCCGCGCAGGTCGAGGGTGTTCTCCGGCGATTGCATATAGAGGGCGGCCGGCGACGCCTCAACCTGCCGCGACCCCGTTTCCTTCCGGCGCTCCCGGGTTCCTCCCTGCACCGGGAAGACGCGGACCTGGTCGCGCGGCACCCGGACCTTCATCCCCCCCGCCGCGACCTCGACCTCGCGGTCCTCCGGCCCGGACACCGCGGCCACCTCCGCCTCCCTGGACAGCGACGCGACGTACACCTTCCGCCCGGGAAGGAGCACGGCGTCCTGGGGCGGCGGCGCGGTGCGGCTCATCATCGCCCGCACGACGGGGTCCTCCTCCGCCGCGCGCGCCTTCTCCTTCCACTCTTTCAGCACCGTCGTCGCCTTCCGCACCGTGTCGATCCGGCGGTCCTTGCGCATCTCCTCCATGATCCGGGAGAGCTCGCCCTCCGCCTTCCGCAGCTCTTCCCGCATCTTCTGCCGCGCCTGCGACACCACGCGGGACTCCTCGGACCGGACCTTCTCCCGGTCCGCCTCCAGCTTCCGCCGGAGCTCCTCGGCCTCCCGGGTCCTCGCCGCCATCGCCGCGGTCTCCGCGCGCAGCCGGTCCCGCTCCCCCTCCAGCCGGTCGATCACTTCGGTGAGGTTCGGCCCCGGCCCGGTGAGATAGCCGGCCGCCCGCGTCAGGACCTCCTCGGGGAACCCCAGCGACCGCGCGATCTCCATCCCCATCGACCGCCCCGGGACGCCCAGCGTGAGCCGGTAGGTCGGGCACAGGTGGTCGCCGTCGAAGGCCATCGACCCGTTCTCGAACCGGTGGTCGGTGAAGGCGATCCCTTTCAGCTCCTCGAAGTGCGTCGTCGCGATCACCCGCACCTCGCGGTCGGCCAGCGTTTCCAGGAAGGAGCGCGCGATCGCGGCGCCCTCCCTCGGGTCGGTCCCCGAGACGACCTCGTCGAGCAGCACCAGCGAGCCCCGGTCCGCCTCCCGGAGGATGTCGTTCAGCCGCCGGATGTGCGCCGAATAGGTGGAAAGGTCCCCCTCGACGCTCTGCTCGTCCCCCACGGCGACGAAGGCGTTGTGGAACGTGGAGACCGTCGAGTCGGCCGAAGCGGGGATCGACAGCCCCGCCATCGCCATCAGGACGAGGATCCCGAGCGTCTTCAGCGCGACGGACTTCCCGCCCGCGTTGGGGCCGGTGAGGATAAGGCACAGGTACGGGCGGCCGACCTTCAGGTCGTTCGGGACCACGGGGCGCCCGCTCAGCACCAGCAGGGGATGCCGGGCGGACTGCAGGCTCACCTCCCCCGACGCGTTCACGGCCGGCTCGCTCGCCGACAGCTCGTCGGCCAGCAGGCAGCGCGCCTGGATGAAGTCGATCCGCGCCAGGCGGCTCAATGCCAGAAGGAGCTCCGCCGACCGGCGCGCCACGTGGGCGGAGATCTCCGCCAGGATCCTCGCCACCTCCCGCTCGACCTCGAGCTCCGCCATCCGGACCTCGTTGTTCAGGGCGACCAGCTCCTCCGGCTCGAAGAAGACGGTCTGCCCGCTCTGCGAGGTGTCGTGGACGATCCCGTTGAACATCGCCTTCGACGCGGTCTTGAAGGGGATCACCAGCCGGCCCGAGCGGACGGTGGCGTACGTCTCCTGGACGTGGCGGGCGTACCTCGGCGAGGCGACGATCCGGTCCGCGGTCTCCTGCAGGCGGACGCGGACGTTCGCGAGCTGCCTGCGGAGGGACCCCAGCGCGTCCGACGCCCGGTCGGGGACGGTCCCCGCGGAGTCGATCTTGAACTCGATCTCCTCGGCGATGTCGCGCAGCGGCGGGATCTCGCGGGCGTGGTGCGACAGGCGCGGGTAGTTCCCCCGGCGGTCCTCGAAGAACTTGCGGATCCGCTCCCCCGCGCGCGCCGTCTGGCCGATCAGCAGGAGCTCCTGGGGCGAAAGGGAGGCGCCCTTGGAGGCCTTCTCCACCTCCTCGCCGATCTCCTTCGCGCCTTCCAGCGGCAGCGCCCCGTCCTGCAGGAGCATCCGGCGGCCGTCCCGGTTCTCCTCGAGGGAGGTCCGGATGGCTTCCAGGTCGGTCCCCGGGAAAAGGGCGGCGCACAGGGCGCGCCCCGGGCCGGACGAGGCGTGCCCCGCCAGCCGGGCCGTGATCTTTCCCCATTCCAGGGCCGAGAGGGCGGCTTCCCAGGAAGACCCGTTCAACGTCGTCGTTTCCTTTCGCGTCCTTCAAGGGACGGAGGACCATTATAACGGATCGTGATAGCATGGATCGCGATCCGCGGGAGGGCCCATGCGAAAGCCGCCGCCGTTGCGAAAAGGGGATGTGATCGCCGTCTATGCCCCCGCCGGGCCGGTGGACGAGGCCCGGCTGCTCCGCGGCATCGCCCGCCTGGCCGCCGCCGGGTTCGTCCCGGAGGTCGCCGCCGGCGTGTTTGCGGCGGAAGGGTACCTCGCCGGGGACGACGCGCACCGCGCGCGCCAGCTCGAATGGGCGCTGACGCTGCCCGAGGCGCGTGCCGCGATGGCCGCGAGGGGCGGCTACGGCACGACGCGCCTGCTTCCGCTGATCGACTGGGGGAAGGCGGCGAGGCGCCCGAAGCTGCTGGTGGGATACAGCGACCTGACCGCGGTCCTCGCCTACATCTCGACGCGCCTGAAAATTCCCTGCATCCATGGCCCGATGACGGCCGCGGACCTCGCCACGCGGTTCGACGCGGAGGCGCTCGACGCCTTCGCGCGGCTGGCGGCGGGGGACGTGTCCCCGCGGGAGCCGTGGGGGGAGCCGATGGAGCGGCTGCGGGGAGGGGCCGCGGAGGGGACGCTGACCGGCGGATGCCTCTCCGTGCTCACCGCGCTCCTCTCGACGCCGTACGAGCCCGATTTCCGGGGCGCGCTCCTGTTCCTCGAGGACGTGCAGGAGCCCGCGTACCGGCTCGACCGGATGCTGACGCAGTGGGTCCAGTCCGGGAAGTGGTCGAAAATCTCCGGGATCCTCGTCGGGAAGATCGCGCCGGCGCGCGGCGAGACGCCCGACGACCTCCGCCGGGTGTTCCTCGACGCCGGGAAGCGGCTTTCGGTGCCCGTCTGGTACGGGTTCCCCGCGGGGCATGATGGCCGCAACGTCGCGCTCCCGTTCGGCGTCCGGGCCCGGGTCGACGCGAAAGGGCGGCTCCGCCTCCTCGAGCCGCCGGTGGGGGAAGGGTGACCGGCTCCGCGCCCGCCGACGATCCGCGGTTCCGCGAAGCCGCGGAGCTGCTGGAAGAGGGGGCCCGCGACGGCGCGTACGCCGCCGCCGTCCTGCTGGCGGGCCGGGGAGGGGAAGTCGTCTGGGAAGGGACCGCGGGGTACGCCCGCGCCGGGTCGCTGTTCGACATCGCCTCCGTGACCAAGCCGCTGACGGCGGCCCTCTTCTTCATCCTCTGCCAGGAAGGGCACCTGTCCCCCGAAGGACTCGTCTCGACGATCCTCCCGTTCTCCTCGCCCGACCCGCGGGTGCGCGGGATCCGGTTCCTCCACCTGCTCTCCCACACGTCGGGGCTGCCGGCGTACCTCCCTTTTTATGAAAAAGTGCGGGAGGAAGAAGGGAAGGCGGGACGGCCGATCTTCGGCACCGCCGAGGGACACGACCGGGTCCTGGCCGAGGTCCTCTCCCTTCCTCTGAAGAGCGACCCGGGGAGCGCGTGGGAGTACAGCGACCTCGGCTACATGCTCCTGGGGCGGGCGATCGAGG
The DNA here is from genome assembly GCA_963741515.1 of uncultured bacterium. GTDB lineage: Bacteria > Desulfobacterota > Deferrimicrobia > Deferrimicrobiales > Deferrimicrobiaceae > UBA2219. Next base: position 456,879 of record CAVUIA010000002.1, on the reverse strand, counting down.
CGGCCGGGTTCCAGTCGCTCGACCGGATGCTGAAGACGAAGCTGGCCGGGCCTCTCGGGATGCGGGACACGGGCTTCCTGCCGCTGTCCTCCATGGACGAGGACGAAGCGATGCGGATCATCCCGACCGGCTGGTCCGAGGAACGGCAGCTGGACAAGGCGGGGGAGGTGGACGACGAGAACGCGGCGGCCATGGGCGGCGTGGCGGGCCACGCGGGGGTCTTCTCCACCGCCGGCGACCTGTTCCTGTTCGCCCGCGAGCTGCTGCGGGCGCTGAAAGGGCAGGGACGGATCTTGAGCCGCCCGTCGGCCGCGGCGATGACCACCCGGGTTTCCGCCCCTGCGGGGTGCCCCCGGACCGCGGGATTCGACACGCCGACCGCGGCGGAAGGCGGAGTGTCGCAGGCGGGGGCGCTCGCGCCGGCGAACGCCGTGGGGCACCTGGGGTACACCGGCTGCTCTTTATGGATCGATCCGGACCGGGAGGTCTCGGTGGTGCTGCTGACGAACCGCGTGGTGCACGGGAGCGGCAACCGGAAGCTGTCGTCGCTGCGCCCCCGGATCCACGATGCCGTATGGAAGGGGACGGGCGTATGAAGAACGTGCACCTGATCGCGGCGTGCGGCGTGGGAATGGCATCGCTGGCCGGCATGCTGAGGGAAAAGGGATTCCGCGTCACCGGCTCCGACGCCAACGTATATCCTCCGATGAGCACCCAGCTCGAGAACCTCGGCATCCGGCTCTTTTCTCCCTACGCGGCGGGGAACATCCCCGAGGACGCGGAGCTGGTGATCGTGGGCAACGCGATCTCGCGCGGCAACCCCGAGGCGGAGGAAGCGGTCCGTCGCGGCCTGCCGATCCTGTCGATGCCGCAGGCGGTGGCGGAGCATTTCATCGGGGGGCTGGAGTCGATCGTCGTGGCGGGGACGCACGGGAAGACGACCACATCGGCGCTGGCGGCCTGGTCGCTCTTCGCGCTTTCGGACGACCCGTCGTTCCTCATCGGCGGCGTCCCGAAGAACTTCCCCGTGAGCTACCGGGTCGGGAAGGGGCCGCGCTTCGTCATCGAGGGGGACGAATACGACACGGCCTATTTCGACAAGGGGCCCAAGTTCCTCCACTACCGGCCGAAGGTCGTCCTGCTGACGAGCATCGAGTTCGATCACGCGGACATCTACCGCGACCTCTCCCATGTCCGGGAATCGTTCCGCCGGCTCGCGGCGATCCTGCCGCCCGACGGGCTGCTCGTCGCGTGCGCCGACTACCGCGACGTCGTCGAGGTGGCGGCCGGGGCGCGCTGCCCGGTGGTTTATTACTCGACGAAGGAAGGCGTGCTCGGGAAGGACGCCGAGGGCCGGCATGCCGGGCGCGGGGGCTGGTCGGTGCGGGGGACGGGGGAGGCCGAAGGGATGACGCTCTTCCGGATGACGCGCGGGGAGCAGGCGCTCGATTTCCGTTTCCCGCTGCCCGGGATCCACAACGCCGCGAACGCCGCGGGCGTCGCGATCGTCCTGATGCGGCTGGGGTACCCGCCCGACCGGGTGGCGTCCGCCTTCGAGCGGTTCGCGGGGGTGCGCCGCCGCCAGGAGGTGGTGGGGGAGTTCCGCGGGATCCTCGTGATCGACGATTTCGCGCATCATCCCACCGCGGTCCGGGAGACCGTCCGGGCGGTGCGGGGGCGCTACCCGGGGCGGCGGATCGTGGCGGTCTTCGAGCCCCGGTCCAACACCAGCCGCCGGAAGGTGTTCCAGCGGGAGTTCACCGAGGCGCTCGCCGAGGCCGACTCCGTGATCGTCGCCGGGGTGTTCGGGGCGGACAAGATCCCGGAAGGGGAGCGGCTGTCGCCGGAAGACATGGTCGCCGGCCTGCAGGCGATGGGGCGCCCGGCGGAATGCATCCGGGAAGTGGACGACATCGTGGCGCGCATCGCGGGGAGCTGCAAGCCCGGAGACCTCGTCCTCCTCATGTCCAACGGCGGGTTCGGCGGGATACAGGAGAAGCTGAAGGGGGCGCTCTCGGCGTAGAAAGCGCCTGCCCTGATATCGGAAGTGTTCTCGGTACGTGACGTGCTGGGCGGGGGACAATCTTCCCCTCCGCCCGTTATCGATATCGTTAGCTTTCGGTACGTGCTGGGCGTGGGACAGACTTCCCCGCTGGCGGAGGACAGGCTTCCCCTCCACCCGTTATCGATGGATCGAAGCCTGTCCCCTCTGGTCCGAAGAGTGTCCCCGAAAGCGCCTGCCCTGACATCGGAAGCTTTTCCGTACGTACCTTCCGTAGAGAACTTCTCTCGGTTGGCCTGTGTCTCGGTTGGCTTGTGTCTCGGTTGGCTTGTGTCCCGGTGGCTTGTGTCTTGTGGCGGCTTGTGAAGGTGGCTCTGCGTGGGATTGTGGGGCGCGTCGCAAGGTGCGCACCCAAGCACGAACTTCCTCTCGCGCGAACGGTAGCCGTCGAGAGTCGTAGATCCGAGGACTCGCCGCATGTCGGACCTGGAGAGGCGTCCCCGAACGGGCGAGGAGTCTCGATGCGAGGGCCGCGCCCCTTGCGGCGCGGTTTAATAACGTTGACGGACCATATCCCCTCTGTTAGATTTTTCTGAATGCGTACAGATATGTTTCAACTCCTCGCGCGCGGCCTGCGAGTCGCGCTTGTCCTGATCCTGGTCCTCCTGATCACGGGCCCGGCGCTGGCCGCCGGATATCCCCGCCGCATCGCATTGGCTCCGTTCGTCTCCCTCGCCAAGGAGGATATCGGCTCGACGGTGGCCGTTCTTCCCCGGCTGATGGCGTCCCGGCTGATGGCGCTGGCCGGGGCCGACGTCCTGGTGCTGCCCGCCGGCGGGAAATCCCCCCAGGATGCGGCCCGGGAGGCGAAATACCCCCTGCTGCTCCAGGGGACGGTCTCCAAGCTCGGCAAGGGGTACAGCATCGACGCCGTCGTCACCGACCTCGCCGACGGGAAGAACGCGGGAGCGTTCTTCGTCGCCGCGGCCACGGAAGACGACATCATCGCCCAGGTGGGAATCCTCTCGGGCGAGGTCGCGGAAAAGATCTTCGGCGTCCAGGGGGCGGTGCGAGCCGTGTCCCCGGCCCCCGTCGTCGCGGCTCCGGTCGTCGCGGCGCCGATCGTCGCCCCGCTGCCGGCGCCGTCGGCCGGCGGCGTTTCCGGCGCGGCTCCCGCCGGGCAGGCCCAGCCGGCCGCGGTTGCTTCCGCCCCCGGCGCCGACCACGCTTGCCGGCGGATGGATCCCGTCCTCCGTCAAGAAGGTGGGCCAGTCCGACAAGATCCCCGACGAGGTGTTGGGCGTCGTCACCCTGCAGGCGGACGCCGACGGGAACGGCCTCGTGGCGGCCTACGGGAAAACCGTCATCTACCTGTACCGGGTGAAGGGCAACGAAATCCTTCCGTACACAAGCATCCGCAGGTCCCTGGGTCACCATATCCTTTCGGTGGACGCCATCGACCTCGACGGGGACGGCGAGAAGGAGATCCTCGTAACCGACCTCCTCGAGGAGTCGGTCCAGTCGTTCATCCTCAAGAAGAAGGGGGACGTGTACGAGGAGGTGGCGGGAAAGTATCCGCTACTACCTGGTCGCCCTCCCGGACTGGAAGGGGAAGCCGGCGCTGGTCGGGCAGTACCAGGGGGTCGATACTCCGTTCCAGGGGAAGATCGTCGCCCTGCGCTGGGACGGGAAGCAGCTCACCCCCGGAGAGACGTTCCCCCACAACACGACGATCGCTCCGCTTTGGTCGGGCGCGCTCGGGCTTTCCTCGGCCCGGTTCGGGAAGGAGTGGCGGCTGATGTACACCGACGTGGAATCGAACCTCCGGGTTCTCGACGCGGAGGGGAAAAGCATATTCAAGTCCCGCTCCCAGTACGGAATGAGCATCGACTTTTTCGAGTGGGGGCCCTACATGGAGATCGAAGGCCGCAGGAAGCGGTTCCCCTTGAGGATGTCGGCGCGCACCGCGCCCGGGAGCGGGGAGGACCCCCTGGTCTTGACGACGGAGATCAAGAAGGGTTTCCTCGACCTGGTGGGCGGCTCCTACGACTCCACGCGGCTGGTCCTTCTCCGGTGGGAAGGGGGAGAGTTCCTCGAGAAAGCGGGGACCCAGGGCACCACCCAGTTCCTTTCGGGAGCCGATTTCCTCTCCACGTCCGACTTCAGGAAGGGGGGAAGGTCGTCGGCTCGGTGATCGAGCAGCAGGCGATCTTTTTCAAGGACCAGTCAAGCCGTTTGCACTTATACCAGGTGGAATGAGGAGGGATGGCCGTTTCTGGCAGGGAAAAACCTTGACAAGGCGGTAAGTGGGATGGTATTCAGGTCGGAAAACATAAGGGTTTTTCCTTCGGGATCGGGCATGATCGTGTTGCGTGGGGCGTAGGCAAGCCCAGGAGATTAAGCCAAACCGGGAGGAGGTGAGGGTAGGGAAGCGAAGGGGGTTGATTCGGACGGAGGGTTTTTTCCCGCTGTATAGGGGAAGAATAGGATCTCATCTCTCAAGGAGGGGAATCATGCGGAAAGGCTGGATCGTATTGCTGGCGGCTGTTCTCGTGGTGGCGTTCGCCGCCCCGGCGATGGCGGACCTGAAAGTGACCGGGTTCTATCAGACGAAGGCGATGCTGTCGAACTTCTTCGACGGTCGTAGCAAACCGAGCCTCAGGACCGATGAGTTAGAGCAGACCAACTCGTACAACGAGCAGCGCGCTCGCATCAAGTTCGATGTGGGCACCGAAGTCGCAAGAGCCGTGTTCCACTTCGAGAGCGACATGAACTGGGGCAAGGGCACCGCCGAGGCGGCCCGGAACTCCGGCGGCGCCATCGTCCGCCGACGCGGTTCAGCTCGAGACCAAGGAAATCTACGTCTGGTTCAAGATCCCCGACACCTCCATCCAGGCAAAGGTCGGTATGCAGTCCGTGTCCGACCACTATGCCGGCATCTTCTCCAACGCGGCCGACTTCACGGCGATCATGGTCAACGGCACGTTCGAGCCGGTGAAGTGGACCTTGGGCTGGGGAAAGCTTTATGAGAGCACGAATATTTCCACGGGCACCGACGGCTACACCGAAGCCGACGACGTGGACATCTACATCGCCTCCGCGCAGTTCGTCCCCGCGAAGGACATGAACCTCGGTGTGAACTTGTACGTCATTCAGGACATGATGGGAAATGGCGGCGGCGTCAATGCGCTGGAGCCTTGGGCTGCGGATTATGAAAATGCGGCCGGTGGTTTCCAGATTGCCGGTTACACCGGCACCCTCTACATGCCGGGCGTGAACTTCGCAATGAACGCCGGGCCCGGCGAAGCTCTCCGGGTTCGCCTTCTATCAGTGGGGATCGATGGAGCACTATGATGGCGTTGGCGATTTCGACGTCAAGGCCTACATGCTCGACCTCCGCGCCGACCTGAAGCTCGGCGGCGGGAACCTCTTCGTTGAAGGCTTCTTCATCAGCGGCGGCGACGGGGAAGACTATGAATCCCCGATCACCCTCGGCGACTATCAGAGAGCCGGCTACGGCACCGGCGGCAACGCCGGCTTCGGCCGCACCAACATGTACTTCCTGTTCGGCGCGGATTCCCTCAACGTGTCCCAGTGCCTCATCGGCTGCTCCGGCGGCGAGGCGGGCGACAGCTTCGGGAACGGCGGGCGCGGTCTGTGGCACATCGCGGCCGGCTACTCCCAGAATTTCTCCGAGAAGCTGAAGGGCTCTGCGAACATCGGTACCCTTTATGCGGTAAAGCTGAATGAGCATGACAAGGACACGACGGTGTATAGCCAGGCTCGGGACAAGGACATGGGTACCGAGCTCAACGTGAGACTGGACTACAACATTTCCAAGGGTCTGGACTTCAGCCTGGTCGGCGGCTACCTGCTCCTGGGCGACTTCTTCCAGACGGGCGCCGGTGAAGCAGAGTTCAACGACGCGTACTACATGGGTTACGGAAAGCTCGCTTACCGGTTCTAAGTTCGAAGCGAGACCTCGAGTTCAACGGAAGGCCCCCGGGGGAAACCCCGGGGGCCTTTCCTTTTCGGTCGAAATCCCATATATTCAGAGGTTCGTTCCCGTCGGGCGAAAGGGGCAGCAGCGTGTTCGAGAACCTGTCGGATAAGTTCCAGGGCGTCTTAAAGAAGCTTCGCGGCCACGGCCGCATCACGGAAGGGAACATCGAGGGGGCCCTGAACGAGGTCCGCCTCGCCCTGCTGGAAGCCGACGTCAACTACAAGGTGGTCAAGGATTTCGTCGCCGGCGTCCGGACCAAGGCGCTCGGTGCCGAGGTGCTCGCATCGCTGTCCCCGGACCAGCACTTCATCAAGATCGTCCACGACGAGATGGCGAAGATGATGGGGTCGGAGGCGCACGACCTGAACCTGGCCCGCAAGCCGCCCGTCCCCATCATGCTCGTGGGGCTGCAGGGGTCGGGCAAGACCACCTCGTGCGGCAAGATCGCCCTGCACCTGCAGAAGCGGAAGCGGACGCCGTACCTGGTCCCCGCCGACGTCTACCGCCCGGCCGCCATCGAGCAGCTGAAGGTGCTGGCGCGGCAGCTCGAGATCCCCTGCTTCGACTCGCGGCCCGACGCCGACCCGGTCGACATCTGCCGCGAGGCGGTGAAGTACGCGGAGCTGAACGGCTACGACACGGTCCTGCTCGACACCGCGGGGCGCCTCCACATCGACGCGCCGCTCATGGAGGAGCTCTCCCGCATCAAGGCGGCGGTCGACCCGGCCGACATCCTGCTGGTGGCCGACGCGATGACCGGCCAGGACGCGGTGAACGTGGCGAAGTCGTTCCACGAGAAGCTGGGGCTGACCGGCGTGGTGCTGACGAAGATGGACGGCGACGCCCGCGGCGGCGCGGCCCTCTCCATCCGGGCGGTGACGGGCGCCCCGGTCAAGTTCGTCGGCGTCGGCGAGAAGCTCGACGCCCTCGAGCCGTTCCACCCCGACCGGATGGCGTCGCGCATCCTGGGGATGGGCGACATCCTCACCTTCGCCGAGAAGGCGCAGGAGCAGGTCGACGAGAAGCAGGCCCGGGAGCTGGCGAAGAAGCTCCGCAGGAACGAGTTCACCCTCGAGGACTTCCGCGACCAGCTGCTCAAGCTGCGCAAGATGGGATCGATGGAGGACCTCCTCGGGATGATCCCCGGCCTGGGCGGAAAGATGAAGGAACTGAAGGGGATGGCCCCCGACGAGACGGAGCTGAAGAAAACGGTGGCGATCATCGACTCGATGACGGCGAAGGAGCGGCGCAACGCGAAGCTCCTGAACGGCAGCCGGCGGAAGCGGATCGCCGACGGCAGCGGGACCACGGTGCAGGACGTGAACCGCCTGATGAAGAACTTCCAGCAGGCGGAGGAGATGATCAAGCGCATGACGAAGGGCGGGAAGGCGGGAATGGGAAGGAACCTCCCGTTTTTCCGTTGATGTTGTGATACTGTAGCGGTACCCAACTAATCAAGAGGCAGGAGGAACGGTTCATGGCGGTGAAGATCCGGTTGTCGCGGACGGGGCGTAAAAAAATGTCCTATTACCGCGTTGTGGTCGCGGACTCGCAGATGCCCCGGGACGGGCGGTGCATCGCGTACGTCGGAACGTACGCCCCCCGCGAGAACCCGGCGAAGATCGTGATCGACGATGCGGTGACGCTCAAGTGGCTCGCGAAGGGCGCGCTGCCCACCGAAACGGTCAAGAGCCTGCTGAAGAAGAGCGGCACGTGGAAGAAGTTCATGGAGTCGAAGACCGCCGCCCCGGCGTGACGCTCCTCGAGGTGGGCCGGGTTTCCGGCCCGCAAGGCGTTCACGGGAAAGTCCGGGTGGCGATGTATTCGGGCGACGCCGCCGGTGTGTTGAACGTCCGGCGGGTCTGGCTGTCGGGCGGCCCCGCCGGGAGTCCCGACGGCCGGGAATACGAAGTGGTCGAGGCGCAGCGCGCGGGCGGCTGCGCCGTTTTTTCGTTGAAGGGGGTCCTCACCCCCGAGGCCGCGCGGGCATCTGGCCGGCGCCCGCGTGTCGGTGCGCCGGGACGACCTCCCCGATCTTCCGGAGGACGAGTTCTACTGGGTCGACGCGGTGGGGTGCGCGGTCGTGAACGAGGCGGGGGAGATCGCTCGGCGAGGTGACCGGCGTCGCGCCGGGGCCGGCCCACGACTGGCTGGTCGTCCGCCGGAACGGGGAAGAGGCGTACCTGCCCGTCGTGGAGGCGTTCGTGCGGTCGGTCGACATCCCCGCCAAGCGGATCGTGGCTTCCCCCCCCGAGGGGTGGTGACCTTGCGGATCGACGTGCTCACGCTGTTCCCCGGGATGTTCGAGGGGCCCCTTTCCCACAGCATCCTGGCGCGGGCGCAGGAGGCCGGGCTCCTGACGGTCGAGACGCACGACCTGCGGCAGTACGCCGAGGGGAAGCACCGCGTGACCGACGAGCCCCCCTTCGGCGGCGGCGGCGGGATGGTGATGAAGCCCGAGCCGATCTTCGCGGGGGTCGAGGCGCTCGCGGGAATCCTTCGGGCCGGGACGGGTCATCCTCCTTTCCCCCGCGGGAACGCGGCTTTCCCCCGAAGTCGCCGAACGGCTCGCGCGGGAGGAGCGCCTCACTCCTGATCTGCGGCCGGTACGAAGGGGTGGACCAGCGGGTGGCCGACCACCTGGCGGACGAGGAGATCTCCATCGGGGACTACGTCCTTTCCGGCGGGGGAGCTGCCGGCGATGGTGCTGATCGACGCGGTCGCCCGGTTCCTCCCGGGGGTGCTCGGCGACCCGGAGGCGCCCCACAAGGACTCGTTTTCGGACGGGATTCTCGAGGCGCCCCATTACACCCGGCCGCGGGTTTTCCGGGGCTGGGCGGTCCCCGACGTGCTCCTGTCGGGGGACCACGGGGCCGTCGAGGCCTGGCGGAAGGCGGAAGGGGAGCGCCGCACCTCCCTCGATCCGCCCGGACCTGGCGAAGAAGGGGAGCTGAAGAAGATTTGACAGACCGGCGGCGAGTGTAATAGATTACTTGGTCTTGTTCCACATCAGCGCAAGCTCGCAAGGTACCTAAGGAAAGGATACGCCATGACGCTCCTCCAGGATGTGCGAACCGCGCAGCTGCGCAAGGACCTCCCGAAATTCAACGTGGGAGACACCGTCCGGGTCTTCTCGCGGATCAAGGAAGGCGAGAAGGAGCGCGTCCAGTACTTCGAGGGGATCGTCATCGGTTTCCATCGCAACGGCGTCGCGACCACCTTCAAGGTCCGCAAGGAGTCGTACGGCGTGGGCGTGGAGCGCACCTACCCGATCCACTCCCCCCTCCTCGAGAAGATCGAGGTGAAGAAGCACGGCGACGTCCGCCGCGCCAAGCTGTTCTACCTGCGCGAAGTGTCCGGCAAGAAGGCGCGCATCCGCGAGAAGAAGGACTGGCTCTCCAAGAAGGGCGTCGTGGTCCCGTCGGAAGGCGTCGCGGAAGGCCCCGAGGCGGAAGCGGCCCCCGGAGAGACTCCGCAGGAGTAACATCGCCCCCGGCCGTTCGCGGCCGCCGGTTCCCGAATGGAGCCATTCGAATCGATCGCGCGCGGCAGGGGCTTCCTGGCCCCCGCCGGCGTCGACGAGGCCGGGCAGGGGCCCCCTGGCGGGCCCGGTCGTGGCCGCCGCCGTCATCTTCCCGCCGGACTATCATCATCCCGGAATCCGCGATTCCAAGAAGCTTTCCCCCGCACAGCGAGAGCGCATCTTCCCGGTGATCGACCGGGAGGCGTCCGCCTGCGCCGTCGCGCTGGCCACCCCCGAAGAGATCGACGGCATCAACATCCTGCGGGCCTCCCTGCTCGCCATGCGGCGCGCCGTGGAGGCGCTTCCTTTCCCCGCCGACTTCATTTTCGTCGACGGGAACCAGCGGATCCCGTCGTGCGGCATATCCCAGGAGACGCTGGTCCGGCGGAGACGGCCGGTGCCTCTCCATCGCCGCCGCGTCCATCCTGGCGAAGGTGACGCGGGACCGGATGATGGGGGAGTTCGACCTCCTCTACCCCGGGTACGGCTTTTCCGTCCACAAGGGATACCCGACGCGGGACCACATCGATGCGATCCGCCGGCTGGGCCCCTGCCCGATCCACCGCCGCACGTTCCGCGGGGTCCTGCCGTGACCTTTCCCCCGGAGGAGCGGCGCGGCGCGGGGCTGGCGGCCGAGGAGCGCGCGTGCCGCCATCTCGAAGGGGAAGGGTTCACCGTGGTGGAGAGGAACTTCCGGGTGCCGGGAGGCGAGATCGACATCGTGGCCCGGCGGGGCGATCTGCTGGTCTTCGTGGAGGTGCGCTCCCGGGAAGACGCCGCGTTCGGCTCCCCGGAGGAGACGGTGGGGCCGCGGAAGCGCCTCCGCGTCGCCGCGGCCGCGCGGCGGTACCTGTCGGCCGCGCCCCCGGATTCGTGGCAGGAGGCCCGCTTCGACGTGATCGCGATCGAGGGGAGCGGCGACGCGGCGGAGCTGCGGCATTATGAGGCGGCGTTCGACGCGAAGGGGAAGATCCTGTGACCCGGCGACCCGCGACTCCGCGGAAAGCGATGCCCTTCGCACGAGACACTCCCCTTCAGGGGACGCTGCTCGCTCCAGGCTGCGACTAGCGTGCGTGTTTATCGAAGCTCCCGGCCTGCCATGCCTCCGCTTCGGATACATCTGCCCCCTCAAGAGGGCGGGGTCTTGCGCCGGTTCCGCGACTGATTCGTCCCGTACGTTCAGGGGACACCTTCCCGCGCCTACGCGACATCATGCGCGCTCCGAGACCACATCGCCTCTGGTCACGAGGATCTTCCCCGCGACCGACACATCCGAGAATTCGTGGAGCAAGCTGCCTCGCACGAGTACCTCCCCGTTCGGGGACGCCTCGCTCAGAGGCGGGACACTCTTCCCCTTTATCCCGTTGTCGATAATCGATAGGTTTCGTTTACGTGCTGGGCGGGGACAGCTTCCCCTCCGCCCTTTATCGATGAATCGAAGTACTGTCCCCCGTGAAGTCGCCCTACGCCTGATATCGAAAGTTTTTCCGTACGTACTTTCCGTAGAGAGTTCTCACCGTTCGCTTGTGTCGTTGCGGCTGACTTTCGGTAGCCTGCCGAGAGGGCGGCTTGTGTCTCTGGTGGCTCGAGATGTCCTCCGTGGCCTGTGTCTTGGTTGGCTTGTGTCTCGGTTGGCCTGTGTCGCTGTTCGGCCTGTGTCGCGGTGCAGGGTTGCTCCGGAGGGATATCGGCGCAAGGATCGCCCCGAGCACGAGACCTCCCCGCAGGGGGCGTGTTTTCCGAGCGAAGCCATGGAGGGCGGGAGTGAGGAAAACCCGAAGCCGAAGCTGAGCCAGGGAGGCGAGCGAGGCGTCCCCGAAGGGGAGGTGCTCGTGCGAGGGCAGCGGTATCCTTTGGTCGTTTCGCCTTGAGTCCGACTCAAGGCGTCCCCGAAGGAGAAGGTACTCGTTCGAGGGCAGCGCTCCTTGCGGCGTTACCCGAAGAACTCCTTCGCCATGTTGTAGATCTCCGGGTCGACCGTCTTCAGCTTCGAGGTCGCCACCGAGAGCGGGACGGCGACGATCCGGTTCCCGTCCAGCGCGGCCATCTTGCCGTAGTCCCCCTGGTGGACCATGTCGGTGGCGTAGACGCCGAAGCGGGTGGCGAGCACCCGGTCGTGCGCGGTCGGCGATCCGCCCCGCTGGATGTGCCCGAGCACGACGAACCGCGTCTCGTATTTGGTCCGCTGCTCGATCGCCTTCGCCAGCACCTGGGAGATCCCGCCCAGCCGCACGTGGCCGAACTCGTCCTTCTGCGTCTCCTGGAGGATGAGCTCCCCCTCCTCGCCGGCCTTCTCGGCGAACTGCGCCCCTTCGGCCACCACGACGATGGAGAACGACTTGCCGCGGCTGTGGCGCCGCAGGATCAGGTCGCAGACCTCGTCCAGGTCGATGGGGATCTCGGGGACCAGGATCACGTCGGCCCCGCCGGCGATCCCCGCGTAGGTGGCGATCCAGCCGGCGTGGCGGCCCATGACCTCGACCACCATGACGCGGTTGTGCGACTCGGCGGTGGTGTGGATGCCGGTCGATGGCGTCGGTGGCGATGGAGACCGCCGTGTCGAAGCCGAAGGTGAAGTCGGTCCCGGACGAGGTCGTTGTCGATCGTCTTCGGGCACCCCGACCACCGGGAGGCCCATGTCGTACAGCTTGGCGGCCGCCGCCGAGGGTGTCCTCGCCGCCGATGGCGATCAGGGCGTCGAGCCGGAGCAGCTTGAAGTTCTTCAGGACCTTCTCCGGCCCCGCGGCGTCCTTGAACGGGTTGGTCCGGGAGGTGCCGATGATCGTCCCGCCCGACGTGGAGGATGCCGGACACCATCTTGGTGTCCAGGTCCATCGGCGAGGGATCCAGCAGCCCCTTCCAGCCGTTCCGCAACCCCACCACGCGGGAGTTGTCGCGTGTCGGATTTGCGCACCACGGCGCGGATCACCGCGTTCAGGCCGGGACAGTCGCCGCCGCCGGTCAGCACCCCGATTCTCATGGTCGCCCCTCCGTTTGGGATTGTGGGACCAGTATAACAGATGGGGAACCTTACGGAATTGAAAGGGAAGGCGCGATATGCTACCGTTTATCTTCGCAATCCGCCGATCCCGCAGGAGAAAAGGTGTCCATCCCCAAGGTGACCATCCCGGCAGAAAAAGATAGCGTGCGCCTCCTCTCCGGAAACGAAGCGATCGCCCGGGGCGCGTTCGAGGCGGGGGTCCGGGTGGCCTCGGCGTATCCGGGGACTCCCAGCACGGAGATCCTCGAGGATCTCGTCCGGTACGAGGGCGTCTGCGCCGAGTGGGCGCCGAACGAGAAGGTCGCCGTCGAGGTCGCCATCGGCGCCTCCATGGCGGGGGTCCGGGCGCTGGCGGCGATGAAGCACGTCGGCGTCAACGTGGCGGCCGACCCGATCTTCACCGCGTCCTACACCGGCGTGCGGGGAGGGCTGGTCATCGTCTCGGCCGACGATCCCGAGCTGCATTCCTCCCAGAACGAGCAGGACAACCGGCACTACGCGCTGGCGGCCAAGATCCCGATGCTCGAGCCGTCCGACTCCGCCGAGACGAAGGATTTCACGCGGCTGGCGTTCGAGCTCTCCGAGCGTTTCGACACGCCGTTTTTCTTGAGGACCACCACCCGGATCGCCCACGCCAAGGGCGTCGTCCGCCTGGGAGAGCCGTCCGGCCCGCCGTTCCCGCCGGGGTTCAAGCGCGATCCCGCCAAGTGGGTGATGCTCCCGGTGCACGCGAGGCGGCGCCACGTCGTCGTCGAGGAGCGGACCCGGGCGCTCGCGGGAGTTCGCGGAGACCTTCGAGGGGAACCGGATCGAGTGGGGCGACCGGTCGCTGGGGATCGTGACGGCCGGGGTTTCCTACCAGTACGTGAAGGAGGCGTTCCCCGAGGCGTCGGTCCTGAAACTCGGGCTGGCGTACCCGCTGCCCGAGCGGCTGATCCGGGAATTCGCCGCCGGGGTGTCGCGCGTGGTGGTCGTCGAGGAGCTCGACCCGTACCTCGAGACGCACGTCCGGTCGCTGGGGATCGCCGCCGAGGGCAAGGAGCGGGTCCCGATCCTCGGGGAGCTCGACCCGCGCATCGTGCGCCGAGGCGGTCACGGGGGAGGCGATCCCCGTGCGCGCCCCGGAAGCGGTTCCTCCCCGCCCGCCGAACCTGTGCCCGGGCTGCCCGCACCGCGGGCTCTTCTTCGCCCTGAAGAAGCTCAAGGTGGCCGTCACGGGCGACATCGGCTGCTACACCCTGGCCGCGCTTCCCCCGCTCGACTCGATGGACCTCTGCGTCTGCATGGGCGCCTCCATCGGGGCCGCCCACGGGTTCGAGAAGGCGCTGGGGGCCGACGGCCCGGGGAAGGTCGTGGCGGTCATCGGCGATTCCACGTTCCTCCACTCCGGCGTCACGGGGCTGATGAACATCGTCTACAACCGGGGCTGCGGGACGGTGCTGCTGCTCGACAACGCCACCACCGCCATGACCGGGGCGCAGGAGAACCCCTCCACGGGGAAGACGCTCGACGGCAAGCCGACGCCACCGGCTCGATCTCGAGGCGCTGTGCCGGGCGCTGGGGGTCGAGCATGTCTACACCGTCGACCCGAGCGACATCGCGAAGACCGAGGAGATCCTGCGCCGCGAGGTCGCGCGCCCCGAGCCGTCGGTGGTCATCACCCGGGCGCCGTGCGTCCTGCTGCCGGAGCACCGCCGGGGCCGGAAAAGCCGGCCGACCTACGAGGTGGCCTCCGACCTGTGCACGGGCTGCAAGGCCTGCGCGAAGCTCGGCTGCCCGGCCATCGAATGGGCGGGGGACACCTCCCGCATCAACCCGCTGCTGTGCGACGGGTGCAACCAGTGCCCGCCGCTGTGCAAGTTCCAGGCGATCCGGGTCCGGGAGGAAAAGCCGTGACGCCCGGGCGCGGAGACGTCTTCCTGGCGGGAGTGGGCGGGCAGGGGACGCTGCTGGCCTCCGAGGTCCTGGGCGAGGCGTTCCTCCTGTCCGGGTACGACGTCAAGAAGAGCGAGGTCCACGGGATGGCGCAGCGGGGCGGCGCGGTGACGACCCACCTGCGCTACGGCCCGAAGGTATATTCGCCGCTGATCGAGCCGGGGAAGGCGGACCTGCTGATCGCGTTCGAGAAGATCGAGGGTTTGCGGTTCGCCCACTACCTGCGCCCCGGGGGGACGCTGGTGGCGAACACGCAGGAGATCTACCCGCCGTCGGTGGCCACGGGGCGGGAGCCGTACCCGGCCGACGCGATGGAGCGTCTCGCGGCGGTGACGGACCGGTTCTTCCCGGTCGACGCCCTGTCGGCGGCGCTGGCCCTCGGGGAGGTCCGGGCGGTGAACATGGTGATGGTCGGCGCCGGGTCCCGTTTCCTGCCGCTGCCGGAGGGGGCGTACGTGGAGGCCTTGGGGAAATGCCTCGCGGAGCGGCTCGTGGAAGTGAACGTCAAGGCGTTCCGGGCGGGGCGGGCGCTGGTGCAGGCCGGAGCAGGATCAAGCGAAGAGGGGGGGATGCGTCGATGATCTGGAACGAGGAGTTCGAAACCCTGCCGCGGGAAGCGCTCGAGGCGCTCCAGCTCAAGCGGCTGCGCAGCCTGGTGGAACGGATCTACGGGACGGTCCCGTTCTACCGGAAGAAGCTCGAGGAGAGCGGGTACCGGCTGGGGGACATCCATTCGCTGCAGGACCTGGCTTCCCTTCCGTTCACGACGAAGATCGACCTTCGGGACACGTATCCCTTCGGCCTGTTCGCCGTGCCGATGGAGCGGGTGGTGCGCATCCACGCCTCCTCGGGGACCACGGGCAAGCCGGTCGTGGTCGGGTACACCCGGCGCGACATCGACACGTGGGCCGAGCTGATGGCCCGGACGCTCTCCTGCGGCGGCACGACCAAGGGGGACATCGTCCAGAACGCCTACGGGTACGGACTCTTCACGGGCGGGCTGGGAGGCCATTACGGGGCGGAGAAGATCGGCGCGGCGGTCATCCCGATCTCCGGGGGGAACAGCAAGCGCCAGATCATGCTGATGCAGGACTTCGGCTCCACGATCCTTCTCTCCACGCCGTCGTACGCCCTGAACCTGGCGGAGGTGATGGCGGAGGAGAAGGTCGATCCCTCGACGCTGAAGCTCAAGTGCGGCCTCTTCGGCGCGGAGCCGTGGAGCGAGGCGATGCGGAAGGAGATCGAGAAGAAGCTGCACATCAACGCGATCGACATCTACGGGCTCTCGGAAGTGATCGGCCCGGGCGTGGCGTCGGAATGCCTCGAGGAGAAGCACGGCCTGCACGTCTTCGAGGACCACTTCATCCCCGAGATCATCGACCCCGAAACGGGGAAGGTGCTTCCGCACGGGGAGCTGGGGGAGCTGGTCTTCACGACGATCACGAAGGAGGCCTTCCCGGTCATCCGGTACCGGACGCGGGACATCTCGCGCCTGATCCCGGAGCCGTGCTCCTGCGGGCGCACGCACGTCCGGATGGAGCGGATCTCCGGGCGCTCGGACGACATGCTCATCATCCGCGGGGTCAACGTGTTCCCGTCGCAGATCGAGACGGTGCTGATCGCGGTCGAGGGCGTGGAGCCGCACTACCAGCTGATCGTCACCCGCGAGGAGCAGCTCGACGTCCTCGAGGTGCAGGTCGAGGTGAACGAGTCGGTCTTCACCGACGAGGTGAAGGGGCTCGAGGGGCTCGCCCGCAAGGTGGAGCGCGAGATCAAGGACGTGCTCGGCGTCTCCTGCAAGGTCAAGCTCGTGGAGCCCAAGACGATCCAGCGCAGCGAGGGGAAGGCCAAGCGCATCATCGACAAGCGGAAAATCTGACAAGAGGGGGTCGCCATGAAGGTGGAGCAGATATCGATATTCCTCGAGAACAAGTCGGGGCGGCTCGCCGAGGTCACCGGGACCCTGGCGAAGGCGGGGGTCAACATCCGGGCGCTGTCGCTGGCCGATACGGCGGACTTCGGGATCCTTCGCCTCATCGTGAACGACACCGACCGGGCCAAGCAGGTCATGAAGGACAACGGCTTCACGGTGGCCAAGACCGAGGTGATCGCCCTCGAGGTGCCGGATTCCCCCGGCGGGCTGGCGGGGATCCTTTCCATCCTGGACAAGGCGGGGATCAACGTTGAGTACATGTACGCGTTCGTCCAGCATTCGGGGGCCAACGCGATCATCATCTTCCGGTTCGACGAGCTGGACAAGGCGACGCGGGTCCTGATCGGCGCGGGGGTCCGGGTCCTGAAGGCCGAGGAGGTTTACGCGCTTTAGACTGCCGCACCGGTGGGGGACGCGGGAACGACGCGTCCCTCCCCGGGCTCCGGCTTCCGCAGGAACGCCGTCAGCACGATCGCGACCCCGGCGACCGCCGCCGCCATGTAGAAGCTGACCGAGAAGCTGCCGGCCCTCTCCGCCAGCATCCCCGCGATCGCGGGGCCCGACATCTGCCCCAGCCCGAAGATGAACGTGACCAGCCCCAGCGCCTCCGCCGCCTTGCCGGCGCCGACGTAGTCGCCCATCGACGCCGCCATGATGGACGGGATGCTCCACGCGACCACCCCGAAGAACCCGATGGACAGGTACAGGTAGACGCCCGGCAGGCGCGAGGCGACGAGAAGGTAGGAGACGGCCTGCAGGGAAAAGACGACGATCAGCCCCGCCTTCCGGCCGATCCGGTCGGACAGCGTCCCGAAGACGGGCCCGGAGAAAAGGCTTAAGAAACCGATCCACATCCAGAACGTCCCCGCCACGTTTTCCGGGAACCCCCACTCCTTGACCAGGACCGTGACGATGAACATGGTGTAGATGGGGTAGGTGAAGCCGAACAGGAAGTAGATGATCCCGAGGTAATAGATGATCCCCTTCCTGTAGACGCTCGTCTCCCTTCCTTCGCCTTCCGCGGCGCGCCGCGCCGGGGGAGGGGCCTCGCCGTCCCCGATCGGGGCCAGCCCCATGTCCTGTGGCCGGTTCCTCAGGAGCGCGTAGCAGGCGCACGCGATCAGCACCGTGATCCCGCCCAGGATCAGCCAGCTGCTCCTCCAGCCTTCCGGCCCCGCCCGCCGGTTGACGTACGGGATCAGCAGCCCCGTGATCATGATGGCGAACCCGCTTCCGATGACGATGAAGCCCGCCGCGCGTCCCCGCATGCGGCTCCCGAACCACGCGGAGACCAGCCCCATCACCGGGATGTTGGCGCCGGCGCTGCCGATCCCGGCGATCATGTACAGGAGGAGGGCCGCGGAGAAGCCGCCCGCGGCGCTCATCGCGGCCAGGGAGAGGCCCACCGACAGGAGCGCGAAAAAGATGAACTTTCTCGGGCCGGTCCGGCCGCTGATGCGGGCGCTCAGCAGCGCGGAGACGAGGTAGCCGAGGAAGTTGGCCGTCCCGATGAATCCCATTTCCGAATAGGTCAGGTGAAGCGTCGCGGCCATGGAGGGGAGCAGCATCCCGAGCGCGAAGCGCCCGAAGCCCAGGGCGGCCAGGACGCAGAGCGTGCCCGCCGGGACGACGACCCAGCCGTAATGGACCCGGCGCGCGCCGGGTTGGGGGGGAAGCATCGGAAAAATATAACATTGTTTTCTAAAAAAGGAGATCTGTTGTGGACTCCCATGGATTCCTGAATTAAGATACGGGGCTAAAACGCCTTACCGGAAATAAATCCACGGGAGGATAGGGCAATGAGAGGAAGGACGGGACTCGTTTTCGTATTTATTATGGTTCTGCTGTCGGGGGCGGTTGCCTGGGCGGCGGAACCGATAAAGATCGGGGCGATCTTCTCGGTGACGGGTCCGGCGTCTTTCCTCGGCGAACCGGAGCGCAACACCGTCAAGATGCTCGAGGAGGACATCAACCGGTCCGGGGGGGTCCTCGGACGTCCCGTCGAGTTCATCGTCTACGATGACGAGACGGATGCCACGAAGGCGGTCACTGCCGTCGACCGCCTGATCAAGAAGGACCGCGTGGTAGCCGTCATCGGCCCGTCGACTTCCGGGAACACCCTGGCGATCATCCCGAAGATCGAGGAAGGCAAGATTCCCCTGATTTCCTGCGCGGCGGCGAAGAAGATCACCTCGCCTCCCCGCCCGTTCATCTTCAAGGTCGCCCCGAGCGACCTGCTGGCCGCACGGAAGATCTTCAAGGACCTCAAGAAGAACAAGATCGACAAGGTCGCGATCCTCACCTGCTCCGACGGCTACGGCGCCGGCGGGCGGGAAGACATGAAGGAACTCGCCCCGAAAATGGATATCGCCATCGTCGCGGACGAGGTGTACGGCCCCAAGGACACGGACATGACGGCGCAGCTGACGAAGATCAAGGGGACCGACGCGCAGGCGATCGTGTGCTGGGGCACCAACCCCGGCCCGGCCGTCATCGCCCGGAACCGCGTCCAGCTGGGCATCAAGACCCCTCTCTACATGAGCTCCGGCGTCGCCTCGAAGAAGTTCATCGAGCTGGCGGGGGCCGAGAACGCGGAGGGGATCCTGCTGCCGGCGGCGCGGCTCATCGTCGAGCCGCAGGTGGCGGCGAACCACCCGCAGAAGAAAGTCATCGGGACGTATATCAAGGAATATGAAGGCAGATACAAGCAGGCGGTCTCCACGTTCGGCGGCCACGCCCACGACGCCTTCTGGACGCTGGTCCAGGCGATCAGGGACGCCAAGTCCACGGAGCCCGCGGCGATCCGCGACGCCCTGGAGAAGGTCAAGGGGCTCCAGGGGACCTGGGGCGAGTTCAACTTCTCTCCCGACGAACACACCGGCCTGACGGAAGACGCCTTCGTCATGGTGAAGATCGTCAAGGGCGAATGGGAAATGCAGAAATAAAAATACCAGCCATTTGAAGGATAACAGGAGGAGAACATGAAGAGAAAAGCGACCGCTTGCCTGCTCGCGTTGGCCGCAATCGTCGGCCTCGCGGCGACATCCGGCGCGGCGGAGCCGATCCGCATCGGGGCGATCTTCTCCGTGACCGGTCCCGCTTCGTTCCTCGGCGAGCCCGAGCGCAACACCGTGAAGATGCTCGAGGAATCCATCAACAACACCGGCGGCGTCCTCGGGCGCCCCGTCGAGATCATCGTCTACGACGACGAGACCGACGCGACGAAGGCGGTCACGGCCGTCGACCGGCTGATCAAGAAGGACAAGGTCGTGGCGATCGTCGGCCCCAGCATCACGGGGAGCACCCTGGCGATCGTGCCGAAGGTCGAGGAGGCGAAGGTGCCGCTCGTGTCGTGCGCGGCGGCGAAGAAGATCGTCGATCCGGTGAAGAAGTGGGTCTTCAAGACGCCCCAGAGCGATCACCTGGCGGTGGGGCAGATCTACCGCCACGCGCAGAAGGCGGGGATCTCCAAGGTGGCGATCCTCACCTGCTCCGACGGGTACGGCGCGGCGGGGCGCGAAGAGCTGAAAAGCCTGGCGGCGGCCGCGGGGATCACGATCGCGGCGGACGAGGTGTACGGCCCCAAGGACACGGACATGACGGCGCAGCTGACGAAGATCAAGGGGACCGACGCGCAGGCGATCGTGTGCTGGGGCACCAACCCGGGCCCGGCGGTGATCGCCCGGAACCGGGTTCAGCTCGGCATCAAGACCCCCCTCTACATGAGCCACGGCGTCGCCTCGCCGAAGTTCATCGAGCTGGCGGGGGCGGCGAACGCGGAGGGGATCCTTCTGCCGGCGGGCCGCCTGACCTGCGAAGGCCAGGTTCCCGCGAACCACCCGCAGAAGAAGATCCTGGCGGGGTACATCAAGGACTACGAAACGAAGTTCAAGCAGCCGATTTCCACTTTCGGCGGGTACGCATACGATGCGGTCCTCCTCCTGGTCCAGGCGATGAAGAACGCGAAGTCCGCGGAGCCGGCGGCGGTGCGTGACGCCCTCGAGAAAATCAAGGGTTACCACGCGACCACCGGGGAGTACAATTTCTCGGAGAAGGACCATAACGGCCTGACGGAAGAGGCGTTCGTGATGGTGCGCATCACCAAGGGCGACTGGGAGCTGCTCAAGTAGGGATGACCGCGGCTTCAGCGCTTCTGCAATACGTGATCTCGGGGGCGACGGTCGGCGCCACGTACGGGCTGGCCGCCCTCGGGTTCACGGTCATCTACAACACCACGGAAATCATCAACTTCGCGCAGGGCGAGTTCGTGATGCTGGGGGGGATGCTGGCGGTGTTCGCCCTGCGGTGGGGCGGCGTGCCGCTGCCGCTGGCGGTCCCGCTGGCCGTGCTGATCGTCACGGCGGTCGGCGTGCTGGTCAACCGGATCACCATCCGGCCCCTGCAGGGTCGGACCCCGCTCACGATGATCATCATCACCATCGGCGTGTCGATCCTTCTGCGCGGCGGGGCGATGCTGATTTTCGGCAAGGACACCTTCGCCCTTCCGCCGTTCTCCGAGGGGGGGCCGATCGACCTGGGCGGGGCCACGCTCCTGCCCCAGTCCCTGTGGGTCTTCGGGATCACCCTGCTGACCGTGCTGGGCATGAAGTTCTTCTTCGAGCGGACGCTGTCGGGCAAGGCCATGCTCGCCTGCGCCTGCGACCGGAAGGCGGCGTCGCTGATGGGGATCCACGTCGACTCCATGGTGACGCTGTCGTTCGCCTTCTCCGCCCTGGTCGGGGCGCTGGGGGGGGTGATCCTGGCCCCGATCACGCTGACGGCCTACGACGTGGGGATCCTGCTGGGCGTGAAGGGGTTCGCGGCGTGCATCCTCGGTGGTCTGGGGAACCCGTTCGGGGCGGTGGTAGGCGGCATCCTCCTGGGGATCCTCGAATCGCTCGGGGCGGGGCTCATCTCCTCCGGGTACAAGGACGCGGTGGCCTTCGTGATCATGCTCGCACTGCTTTTCTGGCGCCCCTCCGGGCTGTTCGGCGCTTCCCGGTCGGAGCGCGTCTGACATGAGCTTCCGGATGGGCGGGCATAACGCGGGGCTCCTCGCCTTCGCGGCGGCGGCGCGATCCTGCCGTTCGCTCTCCCCAACGACTATTACCTCACGGTGCTGATCTTCGGGGGCCTGTACACGATCCTCGTGATCGGCCTGAACCTGCTGATGGGGTACGCCGGGCAGGTTTCCCTGGGGCACGCGGCCTTCTACGGGCTGTCCGCCTACACCACCGGCATCCTGACCGGCACGTACCACTGGCCGGTGCCGGCGGGGATCGCCGCGGCCCTCGCGCTGGCGACGCTGGTCGCGTATCTCATCGCGGTGCCGACGCTCAAACTCCGCGGGAACTACCTCGCCATGGGGACGCTGGGGTTCGGGATCATCGTCTACATCGTCTTCAACGAGGCGACCGAGCTGACGGGCGGCCCCTCCGGCTTCACCGGCATCCCCAAGCTCTCCATCGCCGGATGGGTCTTCTCCTCCGACCGCGGGTACTACTACGTGGTCTGGGGGACGGTGCTCCTGCTGTTCATCCCTGTCGCAGAACCTCGTGCGCTCCGGCATGGGGCGCGCGCTGCGGGCGATCCACACCAGCGAGACCGCCGCCGCGGTGCTGGGGGTCGACATACAGCGATACAAGATCTTCGTCTTCGTGCTCTCCGCGTTCTACGCCGCCGTGGCGGGGGCGCTGTACGCCCACTACGTGACCTTCGTCTCCCCGAGCTCCTTCAGCTTCGCCACCTCCGTCCTGCTGGTCACGATGGTGGTGCTGGGGGGGATGGCGTCGCTGTGGGGGGCGGTCCTCGGGGCGCTCTTCCTGACGTTCCTTCCGGAATGGCTGCGGGCCATCGAGAACTTCGACATCCTGGTGTACGGGGCGATCCTCATCCTGTGCATGATGTTCCTGCCGGGGGGGCTCGCCGAGGGCGCGGAGAAGGCTGTGGGACGCGGCGGCATCCCTGCTCCGCCGGGCGGGCGCGGGCCGGGCGGCGGGAGAGGGCGGCGGCCGGTGAGCGGGCAATCGTCCAAGGAGAGATACTTCCACGGGGACGGGATCTCCCTGCATTTCGGAGGGGTGGCCGCGCTCTCCGGAGTGGGGTTCCACGTCCGGCGCAACTCCCTCCATGCGATCATCGGGCCCAACGGGGCGGGGAAGACCTCCCTGTTCAACGTGATCACCGGCTTCTACCGCATGGACGAGGGGGACATCCACCTCGACGGGAGCCGGATCTCGGGGCTTCCGCCCCACGTCGTATCCCGGCACGGGATCGTGCGGACCTTCCAGAATCTCGAGATCTTCACGAACATGACGGTGATCGAGAACGTCCTGACGGGGAGCCACCTGCTGGTCAAATACGGCCCGCTGGATTTCTTCCTCCGCACGCGCCGGTTCTTCCGGGAGGAACGGGAGCTGCGGGAGCGGGCGGAGTCGTGCCTCGACTTCGTCGGGCTGACGGCGCAGCGCGACCTCCCGGCGGGGCAGCTTCCCTTCGGGTCGCAGCGGCTTCTCGAGATCGCCCGCGCCCTGGCGGCCGAGCCGAAGGTCCTGCTGCTCGACGAGCCCGCGGCGGGGCTGAACATGAAGGAGACGGCGGCGCTGGGGGAGCTGATCCGGCGGATCGTCGACCGGGGGACCACCGTGGTCATGGTGGAGCACGACATGGACCTCGTGATGCGGATCTCCGACCGGATCCTGGTGCTGAACTACGGCCAGGTCATCGCCAGCGGGACGCCCGCCGAGGTGCAGAAGGACCCGTCCGTCATCGCCGCCTACCTGGGTGAGGAATAGCATGCTGAAGGTGAAGAACCTCCAGGTGTATTACGGGATGATCCACGCGCTGCGGTCGGCGTCGCTCCACGTGAAGGAGAAGGAGATCGTGGCGCTCATCGGCGCGAACGGCGCGGGGAAGACGACGCTGCTTTCCGCCGTCTCCGGCGTGGTCCGCTCCGCCTCGGGCGAGGTGGCGCTCGACGGGAAGGCGATCACGCGGGAACGCCCCGACCGGATCGTCCGGGAAGGGATCGCCCACGTGCCGGAGGGGAGGCACGTCTTCAAGCCGCTGTCGGTCGAGGACAACCTGCTGCTGGGGTCGTACCACCGGTATTCCCTGGCGACACGGGCGGGCATCCGGCAGGAGATCGAGGGGATCTTCTCCCTCTTCCCGGCGCTGGCCGACCGGCGGAAGCAGCTGGCGGGGACGCTCTCCGGCGGGGAGCAGCAGATGCTGGCGATCGGGCGGGCGCTCCTTTCCTCCCCGAAGGTGCTCCTGCTGGACGAGCCGTCGATGGGGCTGGCGCCCAAGGTCGTCAAGGAGATCTTCGGCCACATCTCGAAGCTGCGGAAGGAGCGGGGGATGACGATCCTCCTCGTCGAGCAGAACGCCCGGGGGGCCCTCGCCATCGCCGACCGCGGGTACGTGCTGGAGACGGGGAGGGTGGTGCTGCAGGGGCCGTCCGAGGACCTCCTGGCGAACCGGGACGTCCAGAGGGCGTACCTGGGCAGGGAAAGGGAAGACTGAAGGAGGGAAGGCGATGTATTGGGAGCCCGAGAAGGAATGCATGGACCGCGAGGAGCTGGAGCAGCTCCAGCTCGAGCGCCTTCAGTCGACGCTCAACCGCGTCTACGCGCACGTGCCGTTCTACCGGAAGAAGTTCGACGAGATGGGGATCTCCCCCGAGGACGTCCAGTCGCTCGCCGACGTGGCGCGCCTCCCGTTCACCACGAAGGCGGACCTGAGGGACAACTACCCGTACGGCATGTTCGCGGTCCCGCTGCGGGAAGTGGTGCGGGTGCACGCGTCCTCGGGCACGACCGGCGTGGCCACGGTCGTGGGGTACACGCGCAACGACCTGAAGACCTGGAGCAACCTCGTCGCCCGGATCATCACCATGGCGGGCGTGACGAAGGACGACGTCATCCAGGTCTCCTTCGGGTACGGCATGTTCACCGGCGCCCTGGGGCTCCATTACGGCGCGGAGCGGATCGGGGCGTCGGTGATCCCCGCCTCCAGCGGGAACACGGCGCGCCAGATCCAGTTCATGAGGGACTTCAAGTCGACCGCCCTGGTCGCCACGCCTTCCTACGCGCTGCTCCTCGGCGACACGGTGCGCGAGATGGGGATCCCCGTCTCCGCCCTGTCGCTCAAGTGGGGGCTGTTCGGCTCGGAGCCGTGGTCCGACGCGATGCGCAAGGAGATCGAGTCGAAGCTGGGGATCGTCGCCACCGACAACTACGGGCTTTCCGAGGTGATGGGGCCCGGCATCTCCGGGGAGTGCCTCGAGCGGAACGGGCTCCACTTCAACGAGGACCATTTCCTCGTCGAGGTCGTCGACCCGGAGACGCTTGCGCCCGTGCCGGACGGGGAGGTGGGGGAGCTGGTCCTCACCTCGCTGACCAAGGAGGCGTTCCCGACGATCCGGTACCGGACCCGCGACCTGGTCCGCATGGTGCCGGGCGACTGCCCGTGCGGGCGGACGGGGCGCCGGATGAGCCGCCTGCTGGGGCGGACCGACGACATGCTCATCATCCGGGGCGTCAACGTCTACCCGCTCCAGATCGAGCGCGTCCTGATCGAGATCGAGGGGACGGAGCCGTACTACCAGATCGTCGTCGACCGGAAGGGCGCGATGGACGAGGCGACGGTGCTGGTGGCGGCGGGGGAGTCGATCTTCTTCGACACGATGCGGAAGCAGAAGGAAATGGTCGACCGGATCAAGGGGAAGCTCCGCCAGGAGCTGGGGATCACGGTGGAGGTCAAGCTCGTCGAGAGGAAGTCGCTCCAGCAGTTCGAGGGGAAGGCGATACGGGTCATCAGATCAACCGGAAGCTGTAAGATTCGCATGGGAACTGGGCAATGAGCGTCGGACGCTGTACATCGTGGCGACGCCGCTGGGGAACCTCGAGGACGTCACCTTCCGCGCGCTGCGGGTCCTCCGCGAGGTGCCGCTGATCGCCTGCGAGGACACGCGGCGCACCGTGAAGCTCCTCAACCGCTACGAGATCCGCACGCCGATGACGTCCTTCCACGACCACAACAAGCTGCAGGCGGGCGCGGGGCTGCTGCGCCGCCTGAAGGAGGGGCAGAGCGTGGCGCTGGTGTCCGACGCGGGCACGCCCGGCGTTTCCGACCCGGGGTACGAGCTGGTCCGCGACGCCGTGGCCGCGGGCTTGCCGGTCGAGGTGGTCCCCGGGCCGTCGGCGCTGATCTCCGCGCTCGTGGTCTCCGGCCTGCCCACGGACCGCTTCGCCTTCGAGGGATTCCTGCCGAACCGCACGGAGCGCCGCCGCAAGGCGCTGGCGGCCCTTTCGGGCGAGCCGCGGACGATGATCTTCTACGAGGCGCCGCAGCGGATCGCCGCGTTCCTGGCCGACGCTTCCGATGCGTTCGGCGGCCGGCGGGCGTGCATCGTGCGGGAGCTGACGAAGGTGCACGAGGAGATCCTGCGGGGGACGCTGCCGGAGCTCCTCGCGGAGATCTCCGGGCGGGAAAGCGTTCCCGGGGAGATCACCGTCGTCGTCGCGGGCGCCCCGAAGGGGACCGCCGTGTCCGTCGAGGAAGCCGTGCGGGAAGCGCTGGAGGACGCGCCGGAAAACCCGTCGTCCAGGGACCTGGCGCGGGAGATCTCCGGCCGGACGGGATTGTCGAAGAAGGAGGTCTACGAGGAGATCCTCCGGAGGCGCCGGGAATAGGGCGCGGCGCCCCCGGAGCGGATAAGGGCTTCCCGTCTCAGATGGCGACGAGCAGGGAGTCGCTGACGTTGGTCACCAGGTCGTGGAACCGGTTCCTCGCCTTCCGGAAGTTCGGGTCGGACAGGATCTTCTCGAGGGCGGCCAGCGAATCGATGTCCACCTGGACCACCCGCTGCGGGGTCTCGCCGCCCAGCATGCTCCGGAACTTGCGGACCGCCTTCACCCCTTTCTGCTTCGCCCAGATGTTCTTCCCCAGCCCCTTGATGTACCGCTCGTACTCGGACTGCTTCCCCGGAAGGATGTCGAACCGGTATTCGAACGTGATCATCGCAGACCCTCCTTTTCTGGTTGTGGTTTTCGTCAATCGACGCGAAGGACGATTTTTCCGAACTGTCTTTTCTCCTCCAGGATCTCCATCGCCTCCCGGATGCGGGAAAGCGGATACACCGCGTCCACCACCGGCTTCAGCTTCCCTTCCCCGAGGATCTTCAGCATCGCGGCGAACTCCCCGTGGGTCCCCATCGTGGAGCCGTGGACGGTCAGCTGGTTCCAGAAGATGCGCGCCAGGTCGGTCTGCGGATCGGATCCGGTGGTGGCCCCGCAGGTGACCAGCCGCCCGCCCCGCGCCGCGGACGCGATCGACTGCCTCCACGTGGCTTTCCCCACGGAGTCGAGGACCACGTCGACGCCCCGTTTCCCCGTGAGCATCCGGATCTCCCTGGAGAAGTCGGTCTTCGAGTGGTCGATGCCCGCCTCGGCCCCGAGCATCTTCGCGCGCGCCAGCTTGTCGGCGGTCCCGGAGGTGACGAACACCGTCATGCCCAGCAGCCGGGCGATCTGGAGGGCGGCGACCGCCACGCCCCCGCCGATGCCGACGATCAGCAGCGTCTCCCCCGGCCGCACGCAGGCCTTGGTGACCAGCATCCGCCACGCGGTGAGGAAGGTCAGAGGGAACGCCGCCGCCTCTTCCCAGGAAAGGCCCGGAGGCTTCGGGTGGACGTTCTCCGCCGGAACGACGACGTGCTGCGCGAACGTGCCGGGGAGATGTTCCCCGACGAGCCGGAAGGAGACGCACAGGGAATGCTCCCCCTTCCGGCAGAATTCGCAGTTGCCGCAGTTGATCCCGGGGTTGAGGACGACCTCGTCGCCGGCCTTGACGGAGGCCACTCCCGGCCCCTTCGAATCGACCACGCCCGCGCCGTCGGAGCCCAGGATGTGCGGGAGGGCGGGGGCGATCCCCGGTATGCCGTTCCTGACGAAGACGTCGAGGCGGTTCAGCGCGCCGGCCCGCACCTTCACCCGCACCGTTCCCGGCCCGGGAACGGGATCGGGCATCTCCCCGACCTCGATCTTTTCGGGGCCTCCGTGTTCGCGGAAAAAGGCCGCTTTCACCGGTTCCTCCCCGCCCTACGGTTCCTGGTCGTGCGGTTCCTTCTTGCGGATCTGCCGGTAGACGATTTCCGGGGGGATGTCGGAAGCGTCGATCATCGTCCCCTGCTTCTTCTTCGAGGAGATGTTGCGCACGAGGTGCGCCAGCTCGCGGACGTTCCCCGGCCAGTCGTACGGCTCGAGGATGGAGAGCGCCGCGGGGGTGAAGCCCTTCAGCGGTTTCTTGCGGTCATGGTTCACTTCCTCGAGGAAGTGGTGCAGCAGCAGCGGGACGTCCTCCCTCCGTTCCCGGAGCGCGGGGATGCGGACGGTCCCGGTCTCGAGTATGGCGGCCAGCCGGGAAGGCACGATTCCCCGGGTCCGGAGCTCGTCGAGAGGGAGCGTGGAGGAGGCGATGAACCGCAGGTTCAGGAGGACCTCTTTCCCTCCCTCGGCCGCCGGAAGGCATTTGGTGTCGAGGATATTCGCCAGGCGATCGAGGGTCTCCCGGCCGGCTTCCTCGATGTTGGCCACGAAGAGCGTCCCGTGGTTCGCCATCTCGATCTTCCCGGCCCGGTAGGCCGCGGTCCGTTCGCCGCCCGGCGGAACGTGCCCGAAGAGGTCCGACAGGAGTTTTTCGGGCGGCACGCCGTAGCAGTGGACCGGGACGAACAGCCCCGTCGCGCGGGGGCTGCAGAAGTGGACGAACCGCGCGAAGAAGCTGCGGCCGGACCCGCGCTCGCCGACCAGCAGGACGGGGTCTCCGGTGGGCGCGATCGCCTGCAGGGCGGAGACGACCCGATCGATCGCCCCGCTGTCCCCGACGACGGACTGGATCTGGTACCCCGCGCGGACTTCCGATTTCAGGAACTGGTTCTCCCGCAGCAGCTGCCGCTGGATGTACGCCTTGTCGGCGAGGTTCAGCACCTCCTCGATCTTCAGCGGCTTCGTGAGGTAATGGAACGCCCCGCTCCGCATCGCCTCGATGGCGGTGTCGGCGGTGGCGTACCCCGTCATCAGGATGACTTCGACGTCGGGCCGGACTTCCTTGGAGGCGCGGAGCAGGTCGATCCCGCTCTCGCCCGGCATCATGAGGTCGGTGAGGATGACGTCGAATTGCCCCAGCTCCAGCTTCTCGATGCCGTCCGCCCCGGAGCTCGCGCCGGTGACTTCCCATCCGTTTTCGGCGAGGACGGTGGTGAGCAGGCCCACGATCGAGGATTCGTCGTCGACCACCAGGATGCGCTTCAGCGGCGTGTTCGTCATCTCTCTTAGGGTTTCCTCCTTCGGACCGCCCAGTAGACCGCGCCTGCGCCGGCGGCGAAGATGATGATCAGCGATGCGACCTCCAGTTTCCTGTACCGGGAACGGCTCGCCTTTTCCGCCGCCGCGCGGGCCTCGAAGGTCGCTTCTCCGCTGTTATCCGTGGAGGCGAAGGACGGGGGGGCGAACAGCAGGAGCAGGGCGAGGATCGTGGCGGCGAGGATGCCGGCCTTCCATGCCCCGAATCCGTGTCCGCGGCGGTCGATCCAGCATGCGGATTCCATTCGGTTTTTATACCACGAAACGCAGGCGCTTGCCGCAGGAGACGCATCGGTCGCCGGACAGCCCGAAAGGGTCCGAGTCGAACCCGGCCCTGCGCACCACCGTGGCGCGGCAGCCGGGGCACACGGTGTCTTCCGTTCCCGGGAGGCGGATGTTCCCCACGTAGACGTACGGAAGCCGCTCCCTCGCCGCCCGCCAGGCCGCTTCCAGGCGCGCGGCGGGGGTCGGGGGCGCCGTGGCCCGGTGCTGCGGGAAGTAGCGGGAGATGTGGAGCGGGATCTCCGGGTCCGTCGCGGCGACGAAGTCGATCACCGCGCGCACCTGGCCGTCCGAGTCGTTGCGGCCCGTGTACAAAAGCGTGGTGAGCTCGACGTGGGTCCTCTTCGCGGCCGTCCGGATGGTGTCGAGGACCGCGGAGAGCTCCCCGCCGCACACCTCCCGGTAGAAGTCCGGGTCCATCGATTTCAGGTCGATGTTCATCGCGTCCACGAAGGGGAGCAGCTCCTCCAGCGGCCCGGGGCTGACGAACCCGTTCGTCACCAGCACGTTCTTCATCCCCGCCGCCCGGAACGCCTTCGAGCAGTCCAGGACGAATTCGAACTGGATGAGCGGTTCGTTGTACGTGTAGGCGATGCCGATCGACCGCTGCCGCACGGCGGTCTCGACCAGGTCGTCGATCCGCACGTCCTCGACGGGGCCTTTCTTCTGGACCAGGTGCCAGTTCTGGCAGAACTCGCAGCGGAAATTGCAGCCGACGGAACCGACGGAGAGGATGCTGGCGCCGGGGTGGAAGTGGAACAGCGGCTTCTTCTCGATCGGGTCCATCGCGACGGCGGCGGCCTTGCCGTACGTCGCGGCGATCAGCGTCCCCCCCCGGTTCTCCCGCACGCCGCAGACGCCGGTTTTCCCCCGGGGGATCCGGCACCGGTGGGGGCACAGCACGCACCGCACCGCGTCCTCCTCGGGACTCCAGTACGAAGCGACCTTCCCCTCAATACCTGACGTCGAATCCACGATAGGTTTCCCCGGGCGTCCGCCAGGAGACGGCGACGTCGGTCACGTTCGCCATCGGAGGTCCCATCCGCAGGAAATCGAGGACCTTCTCGACCGCCGCGCGTTCCCCCTGCAGCACCGCCTCCACCTGTCGTCCCGGGAGGTTCCGCACCCAGCCGCGGACGCCGGCCTTCAACGCGGCCTCCTGGGTGGCGGCGCGGAAACAGACACCCTGCACGCGCCCCGTGACGATCGCATGGACCTCCGCGATATCCGCCATCACCGTCTCCGTCGCTATCCTTTCCCTTCCAGCATCTCCATGAACCGCTCTTCCGTCAATACCGCAACCCCGAGCTCCTTCGCCTTGGCCAGCTTCGACCCGGGGTCGTCCCCGGCCACGAGGTAATCGACCTTCGCGCTCATGCCGGCGGCGACGCTTCCCCCTTCCTTCCGGACCAGCTCCTTGGCGCGGGGGCGCGGCATCGAGAGCGTCCCCGTGAAGAGGAACGTCTTCCCCGACATCCTTCCCGCGGGGGCCTCGGGCGGCAGCGGGGTCACCTCCCGCAGCAGCCGGTCGAGGGAGGCCGACGCCTGCGGGGAGCCGAAATACGTCAGCAGCGATTCGGCCACTTCCGGTCCCACCTCGCGCACCTTCGTCAGCTCGTCCCCCCCGGCCTTCCTCAGCGCTTCCAGGGAGCCGAAGTGGCGGGCCAGCACGTCCGCGAGGTGCTCCCCGACGTGCGGGATCCCCAGGGCGTACAGGAACCGGGACAGGGGAACGCCGCGGCTCTTCCCGATCGCGCGGACCAGGTTGTCCGCCGATTTCTCCCCCAGCCGGTCCATCGCCGCCAGCGTCTCCCGGTCGAGGCGGTACAGGTCGGCGGGATCCGTGACCAGCCCGTTGTCCACCAGGGAGGAGACGATCTTCGCCCCCATCCCCTCGATGTCCATGGCGTCCCTGGAGACGAAATGCATCAGCCGCCGCTTTCGCTTCTCGGTGCAGCCGTCGCCCGTGCACCGGTGCGCGGCTTCGCCCGGGACCCGCTCCACGGGCGCGTCGCAGGACGGGCACCGGTCGGGGATGACGAACCTCTCGCCGCGCCCGGCGGTTTCCCTCGCCGCCGAGAGCGACTCCACGACCTCGGGGATCACGTCGCCCGCGCGCTGGACGACGACCCGGTCGCCCACGCGGACGTCCTTCGCGTCGATCATGTCCTGGTTGTGCAGCGTCGCCCGGCGCACGGTCACCCCCCGGACCACCACGGGGGACAGGAGGGCGACGGGCGTGAGGATGCCCGTCCGGCCGACGAAGACGACGATATCCTCGACCGTGGTCTCGGCCCGATCCGGGGAGAACTTGGCGGCCACCGCCCACCGGGGGGACCGGGAGATCTCGCCCAGCTCCTTCTGAAGGGCGGCGTCGTCGACCTTCACCACGATGCCGTCGACCTCGTACGGGAGCTCCTCCTTGCCCGATTCGATCTCCTTGTAGAAGTCGACGACCTCGTCGATCGTGCGGCACTGCCGGCTGGCCCGCCGGTTGACGGGGAACCCCCACCGCTCCAGCAGGTCGAGCTCCTCCCAATGGTGCGTAAAGGCGATCCCCTCGATCCTCCCCGTCCCGTACACCCACAGGTGCAGCCGGCGGCTGGCCGTCACGGACGAGTCGAGCTGGCGGACCGAGCCGGCGGCCGCGTTTCTCGGGTTGGCGAACGGCGGCTCCCCGCCGCGCTCCCTCCCGCGGTTCAGCGCGGCCAGGTCGGCCTTGTTCATGTAGGCCTCCCCCCGGACTTCCAGCCGCGAGGGAGGGGTCGGTATCGTCAGCGGGACGTCGCCGATCGTGCGCAGGTTGGCCGTGACGTCCTCCCCGCGGGTGCCGTCCCCCCGGGTGGCCCCGCGGACGTATTTCCCGCCTTCGTAGGCGAGCTCCACGGCCAGGCCGTCGATCTTCGCCTCCGCGACGTAGCCGCGCGCGTCGAGGGCGCTCTCCGGGATGTCGCGGCTTTTCAGGAAGCGGCGGACGCGCCGGTCGAACTCCCGCAGCTCCTCCTCGGAGAAGCTGTTCTGGAGGGAGAGCATCGGGACGTCGCGGACGACGGTGCCGAACGACGCGACCGGCTCGGCGCCGATGCGCTGCGTGGGGGAATCGGGGTCGAACGCCTCGGGGTGCTCCGCCTCGAGGGCGGAAAGCTCCCGGAAGAGGGCGTCGTATTCCGCGTCGGACACTTCCGGCGCGTCGTCCCGGTAGTACCGGTCGTTGTGGTAGCGGATGAGCCGCCGGAGTTCCTCGATGCGGGCCCCGGCGCTTCCCTTCATGCCTCTTCCAGCGCCGCGATCCCGGGCAGCCGCTTCCCCTCGAGCAGCTCGAGGAAGGCGCCGCCGCCCGTCGAGACGTACGACATCCGGGAGAACAGCCCCGCCTTGTGCAGGGCGGTGTCGGTGTCGCCCCCGCCGACGATCGTCGTCGCGCTGCTCTCCGCCAGCGCCCGCATCACGGCCTGCGTGCCGCCGGCGAACTGCGGCGACTCGAAGACCCCCATCGGGCCGTTCCATACGATCGTCTTGGCGTCGTGGAGCGCTTCCTTGAACAGGAGGCCGCTCGCGGGACCGATGTCGAGCGCCATCATCCCTTCGGGGATCTCCTGCGCCGGCACGTTCTTGATGGAGGTGGGCGACTCGAGCCGGTCGGCGACCACCACGTCGACCGGGAGGTAGACCTTCACCTTCCGCGCGGCCGCCCCGGCGAGGACCTGCTTCGCCGTCTCGATCATCTCGGCCTCGAAGAGCGACTTCCCGACGCCGTACCCGAGGGCCGCGAAGAAGGTGTTCGCCATCGCCCCGCCGATCAGGATCTTGTCGACCTTGCCGAGCACGTTGTTGATCGCCTGGATCTTCCCGGAGATCTTCGCCCCGCCGAACACCGCCGCCAGCGGGCGCGCGGGGGAGACCAGCGCCTTCTCGAAATAGGCGATCTCGTCCTTCATCAGCAGCCCCGCCGCGCGCTCCTTCACGAACTTGAGGATCGCCACGTTGGAGGAGTGCCCGCGGTGGGCGGTGGCGAAGGCGTCGTTGACGTAGACGTCGCACAGGGAGGCGAGTTTCTTTCCGAACCCCTCGTCGTTCTTCTCCTCCTCGGCGTAGAAGCGGACGTTTTCGAGCAGCAGCACGTCGCCGGGCTTCATGGCGGCGACCGCCTTTTCCGCGGTCTCGCCGACGCAGTCCGCGGCGAACGCCACCGGCTTGCCCAGCAGCTTCGAGAGGCTCTCCGCGACGGGGGCCAGGCTCATTTCCGGGACCGGCTTCCCCTTGGGGCGGCCCAGGTGGGACAGCAGGATCGTCTTCGCCCCCTTGTCCATCGTCGCCCGGATCGTGGGGACCGCGGCCTTGAGCCGGGTTTCATCGGTGATGTTCCCGCTCTTGTCGATCGGCACGTTGAAGTCGACGCGGATGAGCGTTCTCTTCCCGGAGAGATCGAGCTGGTCCACGGACCGGATCTTCATTTCAAATCTCCTTCCTGGGCACTGCGGTTTTCGGGGCTTATGGTCAGAATAGTACCAAAAACCGGGGGGCGATTCACGCCCCGGCGCCGCGGCGGAATTGGGGTAGAATCCCACCAGCAGCCACTCCACCCCCGGAGGCGGATCCGCATGCTTGCATCCGTCGTGTCCCGGCTTTCCCTTCGTTTCCTTCCGTTCCTCCTGCTCCTTTCCGCTTACCCGTCCTTCGGTGGCGGGGTCCCGTCGGTCGACCCCTTCAGCCCCCAGGGGACGGCCAGGAAGGTCCGTCAGGCGACGGCGCGGTTCACGGAGGCGATGGTCCCCTTCGGCGACCCGCGCCTTTCCGATCCCTTCGAGGCGTCCTGCTCCGGCGGCGTGAAGGGGAGAGGGCGCTGGGCCGACGGGAGGAACTGGGCCTACGATTTCGAGGGAGACCTCCCGGCCGGGATCCGGTGCACCTTCACCCTCAAGCCCGGGCTGCGGTCCCTTTCCGGGACGCCGGTCGGGGGGCGCCGGGAGTTTTCGTTCAGCACCGGCGGCCCCGCGGTCGTCCAGTCCATCCCCTACGACGGGGACGATCGCATCGACGAGAACCAGGTGTTCCTCCTCCTGCTCGACGCGGAGGCCGACGAGACGTCGGTCCTCTCCAGCGTGTCCTTTTCCGTCGCCGGAGTGAAGGAGGCGGTCGGGGTCCGGATCCTCAAGGGGAAGGAGAGGGAGGCGCTGGTCGAGGCGGGTCCCGCGAAGATGTGGCGAAAGAGGGACGCCTCGGCCGACGGGCGGATCCTGGTCCTGGCGCCGACGCAGGCGTTCCCTCCCGGCGCGAAGGTGGTCCTGCGGTGGGGCGCGGGAGTGCGGACGGCGGGGGGCGTCTCCTCGGAGGAAACGCGGAAGATGACGTTCAAGGCGCGCCCGGCCTTCACGGTGGTTTTTCGCTGCGACCGGGAGAGGAAAGGGGGCGATTGCCTGCCCATCCTTCCGATGCGGCTCGATTTCTCCGCCCCCGTGGACCGGTCCCTCGCCTCGAGGATCGTCCTGCGGGCGGCGGACGGGACGGCGCGCGCGCCGGTCCTTTCGGACGACATGCCCGGCGACCCGTTCGTGTCGGGCGCGCTGTTCGAGGGGCCGTTCCCCGAGAAGTCCCGTTTCCATGTCGAGCTCCCGCCGGGGCTGGCCGACGACGCCGGACGGGCGCCGGCCAACCGGGGGAAGTTCCCGCTGGCCGTGGCCACCGGGGCGTTCCCTCCGCTGGCCAAGTTCCCCGCGCCGTTCGGGATCGTCGAGTTCCGCGGGGACGCGGCGCTCCCGCTGACCGTGCGCAACATCGAGGCGCGGGCGACGGGAAGGATCTACGAGCTTCGGGAAGGGCGGGAGGAACGGATCGTCGACTGGCTCCGCAAGGTCGATCGCGCGGAGGAGCGAAGGGAAGGCAGGAGCGTCTCGCTCCTGGCCGACATGAAGGAGGCGACGGAGTTCGCCGTCCCGAAACCGGGGGGCGAAAAGGCGTTCGAGGTGGTGGGGATCCCTTTCACCCGGCCCGGATTCTACGTCGTGGAGATCGGGAGCGAACGGCTGGGCAAGTCGCTCCTGGACGGCAAGGGCACGATGCACGTCGCCGCCGCGGCGCTCGTCACGAACCTCTCCGCGCACCTGAAGCGGGGGCGGGAATCGTCGCTGGTCTGGGTCACCACCCTCGACCGCGGGGAGCCGGTCGAGGGGGCCGACGTCGCGGTCCGGGACCCGGGAGGCAAGGTCCTCTGGGAGGGGAAGACCGACGCGGACGGGGTCGCCCGGATCGGCGCGCCGCTGCCGGACCCGAAGCGGCCCGAGAGCTGCGCGCCGTATTGCGGCCTGTACGCCACCGCGCGGAAAGGGGACGACCTGACGTTCGTCTTCTCCGAGTGGCAGGAGGGGATCGAGCCGTACCGGTTCCGGGTCCCGACGTCGTACCGGGCGGACCCCGCGATCGCCCACACCGTGTTCGACCGGACGCTCTTCCAGGCGGGCGAGACGGTGCGCATGAAGCATTTCCTGCGGCGGCACGCGCTGGACGGGCTCTTCAACATCGGCGAGGGGCTGCCGGCGACGGTCCTGCTGCGGCACGAGGGGAGCGGCCAGCGGTTCGAGATGCCGCTCGCGTGGGCGCCCGACGGCTCCGCGGCGTCGGAGTGGGCGATCCCGAAGGAGGCGAAGCTCGGGGTGTACGGGGTGTTCCTGCGGGAGAAGGCGCCGGCCGCGAAAGGGGCGCGGACCGCCGTGGGCGGGTATACGGAAGGCGACGAGGAGTACGCGCACATGGGGCGCGGCGACCGGTACGCGGGATCGTTCCGCGTGGAGGAATACCGGGTGCCGCTGATGAAGGGGACCGTGAGTCTCGCGGGGGGGCCGAGAGTCAACGCGCGGGAGGCCGAACTCGACCTGTTCGTCTCCTACCTCTCGGGAGGAGGGGCGGGAGGGGCCGCCGTCCGCCTCCGGACGGACGTTTCGCCGAGAACGGTCGGCTTCGCCGGGTACGGGGACTTCGTGTTCTCCAACGGGCGGGTCGTCGAGGGGATCTCCCGGCGCGAGGGCGACGAGGCGGACGCGTGGGACGAAGAGGGGGAGGGCCCGGCGGAAGGGCCCGCGCAGGAGAAATCCTCCGTCCGGACGCGCGACCTCGTCCTCGACGCGCACGGGGCGCTGCGGACGAAGGTGGCCGGGATCGCTCGTTCCCCGGCGGCGCGGGAGCTGGTCGCGGAGCTCGAGTACTCCGATCCCAACGGGGAGATCCAGGCCGTCTCGACCCGCGTCCCGCTGTGGCCGTCCCGCGTCCTGCTGGGCATCAAGCCCGACTCCTGGGCCGCCTCGAAGGAGGCGTTCAAGTTCCACGTCGCCGCGCTCGACCTTTCGGGGGCCCCGGTGAAGGACGCCGCGGTCGCGGTCGACCTGTTCCAGCGGAAGTCGTACACCCACCGCAAGCGACTCCTGGGAGGGGTGTACGCCTACGAGCACACCGAGGAGATCGTGAAGATCGGCGCGCTCTGCAAGGGGGCGACGGACAAGCTCGGGCTTCTTGCGTGCGAGACGAAGTCGCCGGTCTCGGGGAACGTCATCCTCCAGGCGTCGGCCGCGGACGCGGAGGGGAACGCGTCGTTCGCGCACCGGGACGTCTGGGTCGCCGGCAAGGACGACTGGTGGTTCGACGTCTCCAGCCAGGACCGCATCGACCTCCTTCCGGAGAAGAAGCGGTACGAGCCGGGGGAGACGGCCGTCTTCCAGGTCCGGATGCCGTTCCGGGAGGCCACGGCGCTCGTGACGGTGGAGCGGGAGGGGATCGCGGACGTCTACGTGCGGAAGCTGTCGGGGAAATCGCCGGTCGTGGAGATCCCCGTCAAGCCGTACCATGCGCCGAACGTCTACGTGTCCGTCCTCTGCGTACGGGGACGCGCGGCGGACGCGACCCCCACGGCGACGGTGGACCTCGGGAAGCCGGCGTTCAAGCTCGGCATCGCCGGGATCGACGTCGGGTGGAAGGTCCACGAGATGAAGGTCGAGGTGAAACCGGAGCGCGACGTCTACCGCGTCCGGGAGAAGGCGAAGGTGACGGTCCGCGCGGCGCGGGCCGACGGCGGTCCGTTGCCGAAGGGGACCGAGGTCGTCGTGGCGGCGGTGGACGAGGGGCTTCTCGAGCTCGCCCCCAACGCGAGCTGGAACCTCCTCGAGGCGATGATGCGGCGGCGCTCCTACGAGGTGAGCACGTCGACGGCGCAGATGCAGGTCGTCGGGAAGCGGCATTTCGGCCTCAAAAGCCAGCCGCAGGGCGGCGGCGGGGCGATGATGGCCAGGGCCGGCGGGATGCAGGCGGCCCGCGAGCGCTTCGAAACGACGCTGTTCTGGAACGCGCGCGTGCCGCTGGACGCGAACGGGGCGGCGGTCAGTCGAGATCCCGCTCAACGATTCGCTGACCTCCTTCCGGATCGTCGCGGTCGCGAGCGGCGGGGCGGAGTTCTTCGGCACCGGGGAGGCGTCCATCCGGTCCACCCGGGACGTCATGGTGCTATCGGGCCTTCCCGCGATGGTCCGCGAGGACGACCGGTTTCGCGCCGGCTTCACCGTGCGCAACGCCTCCGACAAGGCGATGAAGGTCCGGGTCGACGCCAAGGCGGAGCCCCGGGCCGGGAAGGATCCGCTGTCCCCGGTGTCGCTGACGCTTGCGCCGGGCGAGGCGAAAGAGGCGGCGTGGAACGTCCGCGTCCCGGCGGGCGCGCGGACGCTCCTCTGGGATGTGTCGGCCGCCTCGGAGGACGGCGGTACCGCCGACCGGATCCGGGTGAGCCAGAGCGTGGCCCCCGCCGTCCCCGTGCGGGCCTTCCAGGCGACGCTCGCGCAGCTCGCGGCGCCGCTGGCGATGAAGGCCCGCCTTCCCGCCGGCGCGCTGCCGGGGCGGGGCGGGGTGGACGTCTCGATGCGCGCGCGGCTCTCCGACGGGATGGGCGGCGTGACGCACGCGATGAAGGAATACCCGTACACCTGCCTCGAGCAGAGGGTGTCGCGGGCGGTCGCGTTGCGGGACCCGGCCCTCTGGAAGGAGGTCGTCTCGAACCTCGGCGCCCATCTCGACCGCGACGGGCTGGCGATGTACTTCCCGTCCATGCGGGAGGGGAGCGACGTCCTGACGTCCTACATCCTCTCCGTGGCGCACGAGGCCGGGTGGGAGCTCCCCGAGGGGGAGAGGAACCGGATGGCCGGGGCGCTGACGCGCTTCATCGGGGGGCACGTCGTCCGGTACGGGTCGCTGCCGACGGCGGACCTGTCGCTCCGGAAGATGGCCGCCCTGGAGGCGCTTTCCCGGTACGGGAAGGGGAAGGCGTCGCACCTCGACGCGATCGCGCCGGACCCGCATCTCTGGCCCACCTCGGGGGTGATCGACTGGCTGAACGTCCTGTCGCGGATCGAGAAGATCCCCGGCCGGGAGAAGCGGATCGCGGAGGCGGAGGGGATCCTGCGCTCCCGGATGAACTTCCAGGGGACGACGATGGGCTTCTCGACCGAGCGGACCGATTTCCTCTGGTGGCTGATGGTCTCGGGCGACGTCAACGCCGTGCGCGCGCTCCTCGCGCTGCAGGGGCGCCCGGGGTGGAAGGAGGACATCCCGCGGATGGTCCGGGGGGCGCTGGGGCGCCAGCGCCGGGGCGCGTGGAGCACGACCGTGGCCAACGCGTGGGGCGTGCTCGCGATGGAGAAGTTCTCGAAGGAGTACGAATCGGAAAGCGTCACGGGGACGACCGCGGCCGCGCTGGGGGCGGGGCGCGGCTCCGTGGACTGGGGGAAGAGCCCGAAAGGGGACAACGTCGTCCTCCCCTGGCCGAAGGGGGAAGGGAAGCTCAAGGTCTCCCACCAGGGGACGGGACGCCCGTGGGTCACCGTCCGCTCCATGGCGGCGGTGCCCCTGAAGGAGCCGTTCTCCAGCGGGTACACGGTGAAGAAGACCTACACGGCGGTGCAGCGGAAGAAGAAGGGCGCCTGGAGCCGGGGGGACGTCGTCCGGGTGCGGCTGGCGCTCGAGGCGCAGGCGGACATGACCTGGGTGGTCGTGAACGACCCGATCCCCGCGGGCGGCACGATCCTCGGTACGGGCCTCGGCCGCGACCCGCGGCTCCTGTCGAAAGGGGAGAAGCGGGAAGGATGGGCCTGGCCCGCCTTCACGGAGCGGGGCCGCGAGGCGTTCCGCTCCTACTACGCGTTCGTGCCGAAGGGGAAATGGACCGTGGAGTACACCGTTCGCCTCAACAACCCGGGGACGTTCCGCCTCCCCGCCACGCGCGTGGAGGCGCTCTATTCGCCGGAGATGTTCGGGGAGATCCCCAACGGCGCGTTCGTCGTGGCGCGATGAGCGGGGGACCCGCGCGGCGTCCGTGGCAGGCAGCCGGCGCCGCGGCGGCGTGGGCGGCGTTCGCGTGCGCCCTGATCGCGATCCTCCTGTCCGCGGGTCTCCAGCTGTTCCTCCGCGGCGGGGAGGCGCCGCCGACGTTCCGGCAGGCGAGGGAGGCGCACCGCCCCTCCGACGGGCTCCTCCTCGACCGCCGCGGCGCGCCGCTGCAGGAGGTCCGGGCCGATTTCGGGGAACGGGCCCTCCCGTGGGTGCCGCTCGCGGAGATCTCCCCGTCGCTCGTGGCGGCGGTCCTGCGCTCCGAGGACAAGCGGTTCTTCCGGCACCCGGGCGTCGACGGGATCGCCCTGCTGTCCGCGGCGGCGGGGAGCCTCGGCCCGGGGCGGGCGCGCGGCGCCTCCACGATCACGATGCAGCTGGCCGGCCTGCTCGACCCGGCGGCGAAGGGGGCGGGCGACGGGCGCGGCGGGGGCGGCCGGTTCCTCGCGAAGCTCCGGCAGGCGCGTTCCGCCCTCCTTTTGGAGCGGAGCTGGACGAAGGGGGAGATCCTCGAGGCGTACCTGAACCGCGTCCCCTTCCGGGGCGAGCTCCGGGGGATCGCCGCCGCCGCGCGCGGGATCTTCGACAAGGAGCCGGGCGGCCTCGACGCGGCGGAATCGGCCGTGCTCGCGTGCCTGCTCCGCTCCCCCAACGCTCCCCCGCCCGT
Organism: uncultured bacterium; assembly: GCA_963741515.1. Lineage (GTDB taxonomy): Bacteria > Desulfobacterota > Deferrimicrobia > Deferrimicrobiales > Deferrimicrobiaceae > UBA2219. Next base: position 416,809 of record CAVUIA010000002.1, on the reverse strand, counting down.
CGTCGCGCGCCGGGCGGCGCGGCTGTGCGCCACCCTCGGGTGGGACGTCCCGCCCTCCGCCCTGGATGCGTCGGCCGTCGACCGCCTGCGCGCCCCGTTTTCCGTGCGCTCGCGGCACGGCCTCGCCCCGCACGCGGCGCGCATCCTTTCCCCGGGCGCGGGGGAACGGGTCGTCTCCACCCTCGACGCGGAGCTGCAGGCGTTCGCAACGGACGCGCTCGCGCGGCGGATCGCCGCCCTTTCCGGGCAGAACGTCCGCGACGGCGCAGCGCTGGTGGTCGAGAACGCGACAGGCGAGATCCTGGCGTACGTGGGGAGCGGCGGCCCCGAGTCGAAAAGCCCCCTGGTGGACGGCGTCCGGGCGAGGCGGCAGGCGGGCTCCACCCTCAAACCGTTCCTCTATGGGGCCGCCTTCGACAGGCGGCTCCTCACCCCCGCGTCTCTGCTGGACGATTCCCCGCTGGACGTGCCGACGGAGCGCGGGATCTACGCCCCGCAGAACTACGACCGGGCATTCCGGGGGCTCGTCGCCGCGCGGACGGCCCTCGCCTCGTCGCTCAACGTCCCCGCGGTGCGGACGATCCTGCTGCTCGGCCCCGACGACATGGCGCGGCGTCTCGCGGATTTCGGGTTCGAGCTCCCGGGCGGGGGGGAGGATTACGGCGCGTCGCTGGCGCTGGGGAGCGCCGACGTGACGCTCTTCGAGCTCGTCGGCGCCTACCGGGCGCTGGCCAATGGCGGGCGATGGAGCCCGCTGACGCTGCGGCCCGGGGAGCCGCGGGCGCGGGCGCGGCGGGCGATGGGGCGGGAAGCGGCGTTCCTCGTCTCCGACATCCTGTCCGACCGGGGCGCGCGCGGGGAGGCGTTCGGCCTTTCCAACCCGCTGACGACCCCGTTCTGGTCCGCGGTGAAGACGGGCACGAGCAAGGACATGCGCGACAACTGGTGCGTCGGGTACTCGGACCGGTACACCGTCGGCGTATGGGCCGGGAACTTCTCCGGGGAGCCGATGTGGGACGTCTCGGGGGTCTCGGGGGCCGCGCCCGCATGGACGGAGATCCTGCTCCGGCTGCACGCCGGCCGCCCCGGCAGGGCGCCCGCGCCGCCGCCCGGCGTGGCGAAGCGGCGGATCGCCTTCCCCGGCGGCTCCGGCGACGAGCGCGACGAGTGGTTCGTCGCCGGGACGGAGCCGTCTTCGGGGCGGATCGCCGCCGCCGGGCCGCCGTCCGCGGGGATCCGGTACCCCGTCGACGGGATGATCGTCGCCATCGACCCGGACATCCCGGAAGGGCGGCAGCTCCTGTTTTTCGAGGCGGACGGAGGGGGAGAGGGATTTTCCTGGGACCTCGACGGGGTCCCGATCGGGCCGGCGGACGGCCCGTTCCCGTGGAAGCCCGTCGCGGGGAGCCACCGGCTGTCGCTCGTGGGCCGCGACGGCGCGCGGCTCGACGCCGTCGGCTTTCAGGTGCGCGGGAACCCGGAGAGGGGCGCCCCGGCTACCACTTCAGGATCCCCATGACGATTTCGAAGACGATCAGCAGGATGATGATCATCTCGAGCGTTTCCGTCCGCGACGCCTGCGCCCGGTCGTTCAGCACCGTGTAGATCTCCGTCAGGACCGCCAGCTTGTCGCGCACCGACCCTTCGTGCTTTTCCGCCCCGACTTTCCTGCGCGCCTCCTCGTACACGCGCGCCAGGTAGGCGTCGCCGACCAGCGTCAGGGCGTTGTAGATCCGCTCCCGCACCAGAGACACGTCGGTGCTGATCTGGGACAGCTTGTGGAGCGGCTTCTCGTACGGGTCGTGGAGGATGTGATAGATGCGCCGCCGGGGGCGCAGCTCCGCGGCCGTGGCGTCGATCGCCTCGTGGAGGAGCCGGTCGAAGAAGCGCAGCTCGAGCACCTGCACGTTCAGGAACTCGAGCACCTCGACGGTGTCCTGGAACCTCGGGTCGTACGCGAAGGACGCGCACCAGTCCGCGAGGAACAGGTCGTTGTCGAAGTACCGGATGGGGGAGCGCAGGATCTCCGCGATCGCCGCCTCGCTGAACTTCCCCTCCTCCAGCGTCAGCAGCCCCGCGATGTCCTGGGGCAGCTCCTCCAGCGCCTGCGTGCCGGTCATCGGCGGGGAGAATTCCGCCACGTGCCACAGGGAATACTCCTCGACGAGGTCGGAGAGATTCGGGCGGGAGACGGCGGGGCGGACCCGGTCGAACACGCTTTCCGCCGCGGCCCGGGCGGATTTCTCCAGGCCGGTCCCCGCGGAGAGGGCGAGGGCCGTCGACCGGTATTCCTCCCAGGGAAGGTCCCGCACGGGGAGGGCCAGCGTCACGGAGAGGGCCCCGAAGTCGAAGATCTTGACGGCCGCGTCGAGCCGGAACGGTTTCCCTCCGGCGACCGCCTCCACCGTCCCGGCGGGGACGACGAGCGGCTTGGGGCGGTACTGCAGATGGGGAGGCGAGGGGCGCAGCCCCGCGATCCCGGGCGCGTCGGACGCCTCGCACAGGGTGCGCGCCTTTTCGAGGTCGATCTCGAACCCCGCCTCGTACGCGTAGAAAAAGAAGAGGTGGCCGGAAACCGCCGTACGCGCCGCGCCTTCGCTCATGCCGGTCCCCCGCTTACGCGAGCCCCCCGAGCAGGGAGGGGAGCAGGTTGAAGATGAAATGGACGGCCACGGGCACGAAGATGTTCCCCGAGTTTTTCCTCCCCCACCCGAACAGCAGGCCCGGGAAGAAGGTCAGCAGGCGGTAAGGCGAGGGATAGAGCGCCACGTGCCCCGCGGCGAACAGCAGGGCGGTCGGGATGATCGGCTCCCAGCCCGCTTCCTCGAAGGCGTCGTAGAGGTATCCCCGGAAGAAGACCTCTTCGGGCAGCGCGGTCAGCAGCAGGAGATGCGCCGCCAGCGACGGGGTGATCGGGACCGCTTCCCGGCCCGGGGAAAGTTCCGGCGGCAGCGGAAGCCACGAGAAAAGGGAAAAGGCCGCCGCTCCCGACACGATGAGGAGCAGCGCCGTCCCGAGGGTCTTCCGGGGGTTCTCCATGCGGGTCCACGCGGGGAAGCCGCGGCCCCAATAGAGCTGCACCGGAACGTAGAGGAACAGGACGGCGGCGAGGACCGCGGTGGAGAAAACGCGCGTGGACGATTCCACGAAGAGGGAGAGGCGGATGGCCGCGATGACGGCGACGAAGATCAGGACCGCCTTCTTCGGGAACGGCTTCCCGGGGCTCACGGGGCGGCCGCTTCTACTCCGCCGGCCGGATCCGGCCGAACAGGTCGGGGAACCGGTCGACGGTGAAGTCGGGCGGGTGGGCGGCGAACGATTCCGTTCCCAGGCCGTACGTGACGCCGCAGGTGATCGCCCCGGCGGCCCTGCCGGCCAGGGTGTCGGTCTTCGCGTCCCCCACCATCACGGTTTCCCGGGGAGAAACGCCGGCCTCCTCGATGATGCGGAGAAGCCCCAGGGGATCGGGTTTCTTGGTGGGGAAGCTGTCCGCGCCGCGGACGGCGAAAAAATGATGCGTCAGGGAAAGTCCCGCGAGGATCGCCTCCGTCATCGACAGCGGCTTGTTCGTCAGGACGGCCATCCGGTATTTCCCCGACCATTTCCTCAGCTCGTCGGATACCCCCGGGTAGGCGCGGGTGGTGTCCAGCAGGTGCCTGCCGTAGTACGAAAGGAAGCGCTCCAGCGCGTCGGGCAGGAGCTCCTGCTTGTCCGGGGGCAGCGACCTCCGGATGAGGGTCGTCGCCCCGTCCCCGATGAAGCCGTGGATCGATTCGTGCGGCAGGGGAGGGATGCCGAACGAGCCGATGGCCACGTTGACGGCCGCGGACAGGTCTTCCTTCGAATCGATCAGCGTCCCGTCCAGGTCGAACACCAGAAGCCGTGCGGGATATTCCATGGTTCCATTGTAAAGAAATTCCGCGACGGACGGCGCCGGAATCGAAAGGAGGCCGCACCGCGGGGTATACTGGCGCAGGGCTGCAAGCCATCCGATGGCGGACGCGCGGGGGGCACAATGGGGATCATCGGCAGTTTCGGGGACGCGGCGGGCCATCCCGTCATCGACCGGTCGACCTGCACGGTCTGCGGGGAATGCGCGAAGATCTGCCCGGGCGGCGTGCTGGTGAAGGGCGACGGGGAGATCCTCGTGGACCATTCCTCGGCGTTCGATTGCATCGCCTGCGGGCAGTGCATGATGATCTGCCCCGCGGGGAGCATCGCCGTGACCGGGCGGAAGCTTTCCCCGGCCGACGTGATCGACCTGCCGGCGGCGGACCGCCGGGCCACCTTCGACCAGCTGGAGGCGCTGCTGCTTTCGAGGCGCAGCATCCGCCGGTTCCGGGAGGACGCGGTGCCGCGGGAGGCGATCGACCGGGTGATCCGCGCCGCCGCGACGGCCCCGATGGGGATCCCTCCCTGGGAGGTCGGGGTCGCCGTCTTCCACGGGCGCGGCAAGGTGCGGGAGCTGGCGATGGACACCGCCGACGCCTACGAAAAGCTCCTCAAGTTCTTCGACGGACCGGTGGGGCGGCTCTTCCGGAGGACGATGAAAAAGGCCGTGCGGCAGCAGTTCGAGAGCTTCATCCTGCCGCTGGGGCGGACCCTGGTCGAGGGGAAGAAGCAGGGGTTCGACTACGTTCTGTACGACGCGCCGGCCGCCCTCCTCTTCCATACCTCGCCCTATTCGGACGGGGCGGATGCGCACATCGCCTGCACCTGCGCGATGATCGCGGCCGAGGCGATGGGGCTGGGGAGCTGCATGATCGGCTGCCTGCCGCCGGTGCTCGAGCGGCGGAAGGACCTGAAGAGGAAGCACGGGATCCCGGAGGGGCACACCCCGAGGATCGTTCTCATCCTGGGGTACCCGGCGGTCCGGTTCCGCAAGGCGATCCGCCGCCCGTTCCTCTCCGTGATCGACCGCTGAAAGGAGTCACCGTGGAAGCGTTTTGGGAAAGGATCCGCACGCAGGCGATGTCGGGGGAGGGGGTCGGCGCGGCCGACGCCCTGGCGGTGCTGTCGCTGCCCGACGAGGCCCTCTGGCGCCTGCTCGACGCGACCGAGGCCGTCCGCCGTCATTTCAAGGGGGACGGCATCCGGCTCTGCTCCATCGTCAACGCCAAGTCCGGCGCCTGTTCGGAGGACTGCTCCTTCTGCTCGCAGTCGAGCCGGTCCACGGCGGAGATCCCGAGGCATCCGCTGCTGACCGGGGAAGAGATCTTCCGGGCGGCGTCGGAGGCGAAGGCGCGCGGGGCGCGGGAGTTCTCCATCGTCACGTCCGGCCTGGCCATGCGGAGCCCGGAGGAGTTGACCCGCGTGGGGGACGCGGTGGAGCGGATCGGCAGGGAGCTGGGGCTGGAGACGTGCGTCAGCCTGGGCACGCTTTCCGCCGCCGATGTGCAATATCTCATCTCCCGGGGCTTAAGGTCGGTCCATCACAACCTGGAGACCTCCCGGTCCTTCTTCCCGAACGTGTGCACCACCCACGATTACGACGACGACGTCGCGGCGGTCCGGGTCGCCAAGGCGGCCGGCGCGTGGGTGTGCTGCGGGGGGATCTTCGGGCTGGGGGAGTCCCCGGAGGATCGCGTGGAACTGGCCCTGACGCTGCGGGCGCTCGACGTGGACTCCATCCCCGTGAATTTCCTGAATCCCGTTCCGGGGACGCCGGTGGAGGGGCGGCGGGAGCTGACGCCGACCGGCTGCCTGCGGATCATCGCGATGCTGCGGCTGACGAACCCGTCGAAGGAGATCATCGTCTGCGGCGGGCGCGAGGTGAACCTGCGCGGTCTGCAGTCGCTGATGTTCGCCGCGGGGGCGACCGGCACGATGGCGGGGAACTACCTCACGACGGCGGGCCGCCCGGCGGCGGAGGACCTGCAGATGCTGCGCGACCTGGGGCTGACGCAGAGGTGACCGCAAAACCGCAAATCGGGGACGTTGATGAGTTCTCCCGCAGTTTAGGGACAGAGATGAGCAGACCGCAAGTCTGTCCCCCTTCTGCGGGAGAACTCATCAACGTCCCCGATTTGCGGTCAAGACCACCAGAAACGAAACGAAGTAGAGCCCCAGCAGCGGGCCCATCATGAGCATCATGTTGTAGATGTCCGGCGTCGGGGTGATGACCGCCGCCAGGACCGTGCAGACGATGATCGCCTGCCGCCAGCGTTTCCGGAAGAAATCGGCTTTCAGCCATCCCAGCCGCGCCAGGAAAAAGGAGAGCAGCGGCGTCTCGAAGGCGAGCCCCAGGGCGATGAGCATCCCGCCGCAGAAGGCGATGAACTTCCTCGCGGAGATGTAAGCCCTCACCCCCTCGGTCTCGAATCCCACGAGGAAGCCGATCCCCGCCGGCAGGATCACGAAGTACCCGAGGAGCACGCCGCTCAGGAACAGGGCGGTCGCCGTCGCGAAGACGGGGATGCTCCACTTCCGCCACCCGGGGACGCGCGGGAGGACCACCCCCCGCCACAGCAGGTACATCGCCAGCGGGAGCGTCAGGACGAACGCGCAGTAGACCGACAGCGACGCCAGGGCGATGAACCCCTCCTCCGGCGAGAAGGAGACGAGCTTCCTCCCCAGGAGGCGCACCAGCACCACCAGCGCCCGCTCCGAGAAGGGGAAACAGGCCGCGGTGAGGCCCAGGAACAGCGCGAGGCACGCGGCGAGCCCCTTGCGCGCCTTCTCGACCTCGGTGATGATCGTGGTGACCCGGTTTTCCAGCTTGGGCGGTTTCCTTTCCTCGCGCGGGATCCAAACGGCCCGAAAAGCCATCTTACCCCACAGGAACGGCAAGCTGGGCACCGAGAAAAAGCGGCGGGAGAAGGAGAGGGCATTGGCCAGATTCGATTCCGACTACGTACCGGCCTCCGCGATGGCCATCTACGCGCACCCGGACGACATCGAGTTCACGATCGCGGGCACGGTGGCGAAGTGGGCCGACGCGGGGTGCGACATCACCTTCGTCCTGATCACCAGCGGCGACGCCGGCACGCACGACACGAAGTTCACCCGGAAAAGCCTTGCGCGGGTCCGCGAGCGGGAGGAGCGGGAAGCCGCCCGGATCCTGGGCGCCTCCCGGATCGTTTTCCTGAGGAAGCACGACTGCGAGCTCGAGCCCACCATGGCGCTGCGGAAGGAGCTGGTCCGGCAGATCCGCAGGCATCGGCCGGAGGTCGTCCTGTGCGGCGATCCGCAGGCGCTCTTCTACGGGAACCAGTACATCAACCACCCGGACCATATCGCCGCGGGGAAGCTGGCGCTCGAGGCGGTGTTCCCCGGCGCCGAGATGGAGCTTTTATGGCCGCGGCTGGGGAAGGCCCACAAGGTCCACGCCGTCTATATCAGCTCCACCATCCAGCCCGACACCTGGATCGACATCGGGAAGACGATCGAGCGGAAGATCGCGTCGCTGCGCGCGCACAAGAGCCAGCTGGGGACCCGCGATATCGCCCCCATGATCTACTCCTGGGCGCTGGGGGAAGGGCGGACCGCCCCCCCGCCGGGGAAAAAGGGGAAGGGGCGCGCGCGGCAGCCGAAATACACCGAGTCGTTCCGGATCATGCGGCTGTTGAAGGACGAGCCCGTCGGCGAGGAGTGAGCCGGGGCGGGGGGCGCGGACCGGGCGCCCGGCTTCTCAGGCGACCCGCTGCTTCAGGTGCCGCCGGACGTACCAGACGATGCCGGCAACCAGGACCACGCCGATCAGGACGTCGAACTTGTGGAAGTAGCCGCGCAGCGTCGGCCAGTTCTCCCCCAGCACCATCCCGATGTACGCGAGCCCCAGGCACCACGGGAACGACCCCGCGAACGTGTAGGCGATGAACCGCGTCATGTCCATCTTCGCCACTCCCGCGGGGAAGGCGATGAAGGTGCGGATCACGGGCAGCAGGCGGGCGATGAAGACCGTCGCCTCCCCGTGGCGCTGGAACCACCGGTCGGCCAGGTCGAGGTCGTGGTGCGACATCAGGATGTACTTCCCGTACTTCTCGATCAGCGGGCGGCCGCCGTACATCCCCAGGTAGTACGCGGGCACGGAGCCGACCACGCAGCCGAAGGCGCCCGCGAGCGAAACCGCCAGCAGCGAATGCTCCCCCTTGAACACGAGGTACCCGGAGAACGGCATGATCACTTCCGAGGGCAGGGGGATGCAGGCGGACTCGATCGCCATCAGCAGGACGATCCCCGGCAGGCCGAGCCCGGAGATCACGTAGATCACGAAGCTCGCGAGGATTTCGAGGATGCGGGTGACCATGGCCCCGCCATTTTAACGGATTCCCCCGGGGAGGCAAGGGGAGTTCGCGGTACACTGTTGGTGCGTGGCGAACCCTTCGGGAAAGGAGGCGTCGCCGATGATCAAGGACCCCGTGGTCCTCCTGCAGAACCTGGTGCTGTCGCTGTCCGACGCACTCGACCTGGTGCACCTCATCGCCGTCGACCACCAGCTTCGCACGGCGTACATCGCCCTGCGGATCACCCTGCCCGCGAACCGCCCCCTCGACGACCAGACCGACCTCCTCTACGCCGCCGCCCTCCACGACATCGGCATCCTGTCGGTGGAAGACCGGATCGACCTGATGAAGGGGGACGTCGAGGACCTCGACGAGCACATGGCGCTGGGGGCCGACCTGCTCTCCCGCTTCGACCCGTTCCGGACCGCCTCCGGGATCGTCCGGCGGCATCACACGCCCTGGACGGCGGAGGACGAGTGGGAAGGCGTCCCGGAGAACGTCCGGGTTTCCGCCAACGCCGTCCACCTGGCCGACACGGTGGAGCGGATGATCCGCCGCGACGGCGGCGTGCTCGGCCAGATCAACAGGATCGTCTCCGCGGTGCGGGACATGAAGGACCGTTTCAGCCCGGACCTGGTGGACGTTTTCCTGGACGTCTCCCGGATCGAGGCGTTCTGGCTGGACGCCGTTTCACCGCGCGTCAGCTCGATCATCACGGACATGGTCGAGTGGCCCCGGGTCACCCTCAAGATGGACGGGCTCGAGCAGATCGGCCGGATCCTTACCCGCGTCGTGGATTTCCGCAGCCCGTACACCGCCTCCCACTCGACCGGCGTGGCCGCGACCGCGGACCTGCTCGCGCGGCGGCTGTTCTTCGAGGAGCGGGAATGCCGCCTGCTGCGCATCGCCGGGCACCTGCACGACCTGGGGAAGGTGGCGGTCCCCAACGCCATCCTCGAGAAGGCGGCGCGGCTGTCGTCGTCGGAGTTCGACGTGATCCGGGGGCACGCCTACCACACGTACCGGATCCTGTCGAACATCGGCGGCTTCGAGGAGATCACGCAGTGGGCGGCGTTCCATCACGAGCGGATGAACGGGACCGGGTACCCGTTCCACCACAAGGGGGAGGCGCTCCCCCTCGGGTCGCGGATCATGGCGGCGGCGGACGTGTTCACCGCGCTCACGGAGAACCGCCCCTACCGGGAAGGGATGAATAAAGGGGAAGCGGTGACGCTCCTCAAGGAGTTCGCGTCGAACGGATCGCTCGACCCGCGGATCGTCCGGGTGCTGATCGACGAGTTCGACCCGATCGACCGGGGGAGGACGGAGGCGCAGGCGGCCCACACGGAGGAGTTCTCCCGGCGCCTCGACGCGGGGGAGGAAGGCGCCGGCCCCCCCGGGGAGACGGCCTGATCACCCCACGGTGATGTAAGGCGGGCCGAAGGAGAGGGTCGGCTGGGCGTCCCCGACGGGGACCCCCTGCCCGTCCTTGCCGCACGTGCCGATCCCGAAGCCGAGGTCGGACCCGACCCGGTCGATCATCGAGAGCGCCTCGGGGCCGTTGCCGGTGATCGTGGCGCCGCGCACGGGCTCGCCGCGCTTCCCGCCCTCGATCCGGTACCCTTCCGACACCTCGAACATGAAGTCGCCGGTGACGGTGTTCACCTGCCCGCCGCCCATCTTCACCACGAGCAGTCCTTCGGTGACGCCGGAGAGCACCTCTTCCGGGGGCGTGGCGCCCGGGAGGATGACGGTGTTCGTCATCCGGGGGATCGGCTTGCGCCGGTACGACTCGCGGCGGCCGTTCCCCGTCGAAGGGACGCCTTCCCGCATCGACGAGAGCCGGTCGTGCAGGAACCCCTTGAGGACCCCGTTTTCGACCAGGAGGGTGTTTTCCCCCGGCGTCCCCTCGTCGTCGATGCCGAAGGAGCCGCGCCTGCCGGGAAGGGTCGCGTCGTCCGCGATGGAAACGAGGGGGCTCGCGATCCGCTGGCCGAGACGGTCCTTGTAGACCGACATCCCCCGCAGCGCCAGGTCCGCCTCGAGGCCGTGCCCGACCGCCTCGTGGACCATCGTCCCGCCCGCCTCGGACGACAGGACCACCGGCATCCGCCCCCCGGGAAGCTTCGCGGCGTGGAGCGTCCGGACGGCCCGCTCCGCGGATTTGCGCGCCAGCTCCTCCGGCATCCCGCCGTCGAGGAACTCCAGCCCCTGCGTGCCCCCGGCGGACTCGTACCCCATCGTGAGGCCGGTGTCGTTCCCCGCCACGCACTGGACCCCGAGGACGCCGTACGTCTGCTCCTCGGCCAGGAAGACCCCCGGGTGGGCGGCGATCTCGATGCCGCGGAGCGACTCCGAATACGTCGCGCGGACCTGCCGGATCTCTCCGGAGACCCCCCGCGCCATGCGGTCGATCTCCCGCACCATGGCGACCTTCTCCCCGATGCCGCGCGAGGCGGGAGGCACGCGGACGACGGTGGGGCCCGCGACGACCCGGGGCCCGGCGGGAAGTTCCACGGGCGCGCCGCCCCCCTCCGCGTACCGGGAAAGGTCGCCCGCCAGGGCGAGGAGGCCCTCTCCGGCGAAGTCGTTCGTGTAGGCGTAATACGTCCGGCCGCGGAAGAGGAGCCGGATGCCGATGCCGGCGTCGGCGCCCGACACCACCCGCTCGACGCGGCCGTCCTCCAGAAGGACCGTCAGGGACCGGACCTCTTCCCGGAACAGCTCCCCGTACTCGCCCCCCCGGGAAAGGAGGGCGGAAAGGATTTTCCCCACGGGCAGTTCGGCAAGCGTCCGGGCGGCGGCCAAGGGTTCCTCCTGCGGCTTTTTCGCTAGTGTATAATACAACTTCCTTGCAATTTCTCCGGGGGTACCGATGAGAACTTACGCAGCGATGGGGGCATTGGCCCTCATTCTTTTTGCCTCCAGCGGGGAGGCGCTCAACGATCGCGTGGCTCCGAGGGGCATCAAGACCACGGGCGGCGCCTACGCCGATTTCATCTCCGGCCATCTCGAATACCGCGCGGGCAATCTCGACTCGGCCCTCGACTGGTACCGAAAAGCCCTCAAGTCCTCGGGGAACAACCCCGATATCCTTTACGAAATCGCCAATATCCAGGTGAAGAAGGGGCAGCTCCCCGATGCCCGGGAGTCGCTGGAGAAGGCGCTGGCCGCGGACCCGGGGCACACCCGGTCGCGATATCTCCTGGGAGGGGTGCTCGCCGCCACGGGCGACCGCGCCAAGGCGTTCCAGGAGTACGAGCGCGTGGTGAAGGAAGACCCGGAGAACGAGGAGGCCTACCTCCACCTGGCCACCCTCCACGCCGAGCAGAAGCAGATCGACAAGGCGGAAGAGGTCTTAAGCTCCCTGATCGCGAAGAACCCCGATTCGCACCTGGGGTACTACTACCGCGGCCGGATCCGGGCGTCCCAGAAGAAGTTCGAGCCCGCCCTCGCCGACTTCGACAAGGCGCTGGAGATCGCGCCCGGGTTCGACGCCGCCCTGCTGGATTCCGGCGCCGTCCTGGAGCTCCTCAACCGGAGCGCGGAGGCGGAAGATCGGTACCGGCGCGCGCTGCAGATGTCCCCCAACAACGTGTTCATCCGGGAGCGCCTCGGGCGCCTGCTCGTCCGCGAAAAGAAGCTCGACCAGGCGGTCGGGGAATACGAGGCGCTGAAGAAGTTCTCGCCCTCCAGCACGGACGTGCGCTCGAAGCTGGGCTTGCTGTACCTGGAACGCGACCAGTTCGACGCCGCGATCAACGAGTTCACCTTCGTCCTCAAGGAGGAGCCGGGCAACTCCCAGATCCGGTTCTTCCTCGGGACCGCCTACGAGGAGAAGGGAGCCGTCGCGGAGGCGATGGAAGCGTTCCGCGCGGTTCCCGCGGACTCGCCCCTCTACCGGGACGCGCAGCTGCGGCTCGCGCTGCTCCTCTCGCGGCAGGACAAGGACGACGAGGCGATCGCGATCGCGCGGAAGCTGCGGGAGAAGTTCCCGGAGGACACCGACCTGCTGATCTTCCTCGGCGGGCTGCTGGAAGAGGCGAAACGGTACGACGAGGCGCTGGCCGTCCTCAGCGAGGCGACCGTGAAGGCCCCGGGGAACGCCGGCGCCTGGTTCTCCCTCGGCGTGGTCAACGACAAGCTGGGGCGGCTGGACAACGTGATCTCCTCGATGGAGAAGGTGATCGCCATCAACCCGAAGCACGCCACCGCCCTCAACTACCTGGGGTACACGTTCGCCGAACGGAACATGCGGCTGGACGAGGCGGAGAAGCTCGTCCTGCGCGCGCTGGAAGTGCGGCCCGACGACGGTTTCTTCATCGACAGCCTGGCGTGGGTCTACTACCGCAAGGGCAACTACCCGAAGGCGGAGGAGACGCAGAAGCGGGCGATCGCGATCAACCCGGACGACCCCGTCATCCTGGAGCACATGGGCGACATCCAGTCGGCCCTCGGGAAGAAGGGCGAGGCGGCCGCCCATTACGAAAAGGCCATCGCCAAGGGGCACGAGAAGAAGGCCGAGGTGGAGGCGAAGCTCAAGAAAATCCGGAACGCGAGGTCTCCCGGGAAGTGAAGGGGGGGACGCCGCGCCGTCTCGCGCCTATGGTCCTTTGCCTCGCCGTCCTGGCCGGTGGGGCCGGCTGCGCTCCGTCCCGCACGGTCCTGACGGGCCCCGAGGGGGACCAGGCGGCGCGTTTCTTCGCCCGCCTGGCCGAAGAGGCGGCCTTCCCCGTCAAAGCGACGTTTTCGGGGATCGCGCGGCCGCGGGGGCGGGACGCCATGCCCTTCATCGCCGGCGTGAACGCGTCCGGGCCGGCTTCCGAAGCGCTCGGCCTCTACGATCCCATGGGCGGGGCGGTGGCATTCCTCGCCAACGACGGCCGGGCCCTCGCGTTGACCCGGGGGCCGATGGCCGACCGCGCGGGGCTCCGGGAGGACATGCGCCTCCATGCGGGTCCCGTGTCGCTGGGACGGATCCTTTCCGGCGCGCCGGGGTTCCCGGTCTCCGGGGGAGAGGCGGCGAGGGGCGCGGACGGCGGCTGGATGCTTTCCGACGAGCGGCAGACGCTGTATTCCGATCCCGGCCGCAGGTTCCTCGCGAAGGCGGAATACCGCGTCGGCGACGCGGAGGCGACGGTGGAGTACCCGGAGCGTTCCTCGGCGGCGCCTCCCGCCGGCATTTCGGTAGCGGTCCGTGGATTGGACATCTCGCTGCGGAGGGACCCTTGAGATGAAGCGGCACTCGCGCCGGCTGTTTTTCCTGGCCCTGTTCGCGGCCCTGATCGCGGGGTGCGGCGGCAAGGGGGAAGGGCCGGCGGCGGAGACGCCGTCCTCCGGCGTCCCCGCGCACGGCGACGCGATCGTCGAGGGGAGCATCGGCGACGTCAGCGGATTCCTGGCCGCCGTCACCTCCGACTCGGCCTCCCACGAAGCCGCGGGCTACGTCTTCAACGGTCTGGTCCGGTACGACAAGGATCTGAAGCTCGAGGGCGACCTCGCCGAATCGTGGGACGTCTCCCCCGACGGGAAGAAGATCACGTTCCGCCTGCGCAAGGGCGTCACGTGGCACGACGGCGCCCCCTTCACCTCCGAAGACGTGCTGTTCACCTACCGGAAGATGATCGACCCGAAGACGCCCACGGCGTACGGCGAGGACTTCAAGCAGGTCAAGCGCGCGTCCGCCCCCGACCCGCACACCTTCGTGGCGGAGTACGACCGCCCCTTCGCCCCGGCCCTGGCGTCGTGGGGGATGCACATCCTCCCGAAGCACCTGCTCGAGAAGTTTCCCGACATCTCGAAGAGCCCGCTGAACAAGAAGCCGGTCGGGACGGGGCCGTACCGCTTCACGGAGTGGAAGACGGGCGAGAAGACGGTCTTCGACGTCAACCCCGGCTACCACGAGGGGAAGCCGTACATCGCCCGCGTGGTCACGCGCGTCATCCCCGACCTGGCGACGATGTTCCTGGAGCTCAAATCCGGCGGGCTCGACCTGATGAACCTCACCCCCCTCCAGCGCACCCGCCAGACCGAGACCAAGGAGTTCAAGAAGTCGTTCAACAAGTACCAATACCTTTCCTCCGGCTACACGTACCTGGGCTTCCGCCTCTCCCACCCCTTCTTCAAGGAACGGAAGGTCCGCCAGGCGATCGCCCACGCGATCAACAAGAAGGAGGTCATCGACGGCGTCCTCTTCGGCCTGGGGCAGGAGGCCACGGGCCCGTACAAGCCCGGGACCTGGCCGTACAACCCGGACGTGAAGCGGTATCCCCACGACCTCGCGAAGGCGAAGGAGCTGCTCGCCGAGGCGGGATGGAAGGAGAAAGGCAAGGACGGCATCCTCGTGAAGGACGGCCAGCGGTTCGAGTTCACGGTGCTGACCAACGCGGGCAACGAGAGCCGCGCCAAGACGGCGGCCATCCTCCAGCAGAACCTGGCGGCGGCGGGGATCAAGATGGAGATCCGCACGGTGGAATGGGCGGCCTTCATCAACGAGTTCGTGAAGAAGCGCAAATTCGACGCGCTGATCCTCGGTTGGTCGATCACGCCGGACCCGGACCAGTTCGACATCTGGAACTCGGCCAAGACCGGCCCCGACGAGCTGAACCACGTCGGCTACGCCAACGCCGAGGTCGACCGGCTCCTCGAGGAAGGGCGCCGCACCTTCGACATCGAGCAGCGCAAGAAGGCGTATTTCCGGATCCAGGAGATCCTGGCGGAGGACCAGCCGCTCGTCTTCCTCTACTACCCGGACGCCCTGCCCGCCGTCCACAAGCGGATCCGCGGCATCGTTCCCGCCCCGGCGGGGATCTCGTACAATTTCATCAAGTGGTACGTCCCGAAGGGGGAGCAGCGGTACACCACGTTCCAGCAGTAGGAGAGCGATGCTTCGGTACATCGTCCGCAGGGTCCTGGTCTCCATCCCCCTCCTGATCGGGATCAGCCTGATCACCTTCGGCGTGATCAACATGGCGCCGGGCGGCCCCATCGGCATCTCTTCCGACCTCAACCCCAAGGCCACCGCGGAGTACCGGGAACGGCTCAAGGCGTACTACGGCCTCGACCAGCCGCTCTACATCCAGTACGGCCGCTGGCTCGGCCGGATGGCGGTGCTCGATTTCGGCGACAGCTTCTCCGCCGACGGGCGCAAGGTCTGGGACAAGATCAAGGAGCGGATCCCGGTGACGCTCTCGATCAACCTGTTGTCGATGACGCTCATCTTCCTCGTCGCGGTCCCGCTGGGGATCTATTCGGCCGTGCGGAAAGGGTCCGTCTTCGACCGGGTCGCCACGGTGACCGTGTTCACGGGGTTCGCGATCCCGACGTTCTGGCTCGCCCTGCTGCTGATGATCCTGTTCGGCGTCCACCTCGGGTGGCTGCCGATCTCGGGGCTCGTGTCGATGGAGCACGACACCCTCTCCCTTCCCGGGAAGATCCTCGACCGGGCGTCGCACCTCATCCTCCCGGTGTTCCTCGCGGGGTTCGGCGGGCTGGCGGGGATCTCCCGCTACATGCGGTCGAACATGCTCGAGGTGATCCGCCAGGACTACGTCGCCGCGGCGCGCGCCAAGGGGCTGCCCGAGCGGAAGGTCGTGTTCCGGCACGCCGTGCGCAACGCCCTCCTCCCGGTGATCACCATCCTGGGGCTGTCGGTGCCGGACCTGCTGGGAGGGTCGGTCATCTTCGAGACGATCTTCGCCATCCCCGGCATGGGGCAGCTCTTCTACCAGGGGGTGATGTCGCGCGACTATCCCCTGATCATGGGGATCCTCACGATCGGGGCGTTCCTGACGCTGCTGGGGAACATCCTGGCGGACGTGGGGTATGCGCTGGCGGACCCGCGGATCAACACGGAGCGCACGGGATGACGGAAAACTCCATCTTCCGGGAGACGATGCGGCGGCTGGCCCGCAACCCGCTGGCGATGGCGGGCGCGGCGGTCATCCTGTTCTTCTTCGTCTTCGCGCTGGTTCCGTCGCTCGTCTCCTCCCACGACCCGAACCGGATCGACATCCTGAAGATCCTCACCCCCCCGTCCGGGGCGCACCCGCTGGGCACCGACGACCTGGGGCGGGACGTCCTGGCGCGGATGGCGCACGGCGCGCGGATCTCGCTGTCGGTCGGCTTCGTGGCCGAGAGCATCGCCATCGGCATCGGGCTGATCATCGGCCTGCTGGCCGGCTATTACGGCGGCAAGGTCGACTCCGTGCTGATGCGGTTCGTCGACATCATGCTCTGCTTCCCGACGTTCTTCCTGATCCTGGCGGTCATCGCCTTCATCGGCCCCTCCATCTGGAACATCATGTTCATCATCGGGCTGACCGGCTGGATGGGGGTGGCGCGCCTGGTGCGGGCCGAGACGCTGTCGCTGAAAGAGCGCGACTTCGTGTCGGCGGCGCGGGCGCAGGGGGCGGGGACCGGGCGGATCATGTTCCGCCACATCCTGCCGAACACGCTGGCCCCGATCCTGGTGGCCGCCACGCTGGGGGTGGCCGGGGCGATCCTGGTCGAGTCGGGGCTCTCTTTCTTAGGGATCGGCGTCCAGCCGCCGACGCCGTCGTGGGGGAACATCCTCACCGCGGGGAAGGACAACATCGAGTTCGCCTGGTGGCTGTCGCTCTTCCCCGGGCTCGCGATCTTCCTGACGGTCCTGGGGTACAACCTGCTGGGCGAGGGGATCCGCGACGCCGTGGACCCGCGGCTGAAAGGGCGGTGAGGCGGATGCCGGGGGCGCAGATGACGGGGACGGAAACGCCGGGCGCGCTGCTTTCGGTGCGGGAGCTGAAAGTCGGCTTCGAGACGGAGAAGGGGTCCGTGCGGGCGCTCTTCGGCGTCACCTTCACGGTCGCCCCGGGGGAGACGGTCGGGCTGGTCGGCGAGTCCGGCTGCGGCAAGACGGTCACGGCGCTTTCGGTCCTGCGGCTGCTGCAGTCCCCGCCGGCGCGCGTGGAGGGCGGCGAGATCCTCCTGCGCGGCGAGAACCTGCTCGCCCTGCCGGAGAAGAAGATGTGCGACGTCCGGGGGAAAGAGATCTCGATGATCTTCCAGGAGCCGATGAGCTCGCTGAACCCCGTGCTCACCGTCGGGGACCAGGTGGCGGAGGTCTTCACGGCCCACGGCGTCTGCGGCAAGCGCGAGGCGGCCGACCGGGCGGTCGAATGGCTGCGGAAGGTCCGCATGCCCGACCCCGAGCGGCGCGCGCGGGAATACCCCCACCAGATGAGCGGCGGCATGCGGCAGCGGGCGATGATCGCGACGGCGCTGGCCCTTTCCCCTTCGCTGGTGATCGCCGACGAGCCCACCACGGCGCTCGACGTGACGATCCAGGCGCAGATCATGGAGCTGCTGCAGGAGATGCGCGCGCAGGAAAAGATGGCGGTCCTCCTCATCACCCACGACCTGGGAGTGGTGCACGATTTCGCCGACCGGACGGCGATCATGTACCTGGGAAGGATCGTGGAGATCGCGCCGACGAAGAAGCTGTTCGCCGACCCGGTCCACCCGTACACGCAGGGGCTGCTCGCCTCCCTGCCCGGGAGGAGCCAGGGGGAGAAGCGGCTGCCGTCGATTCCCGGAACGGTGCCCGACCTGTCGGCCGTCCCGCCGGGATGCCCTTTTTCCCCGAGGTGCTCGTTCCGGCAGGGGGCGATCCGGCGGTATCAGCAGGGATATTCCGCGGGGGACGACCTGGCGATCTGCGACCGGGTGGACCCGGCGTCGTTCGAGTACGCGCCGGGGCACGCGGCGGCGTGCCACCACCAGCGGGCGACAAGGGGAGGGGACGCGCGATGAGCGACGCCTTGTACCGCCCGGACGCAAACGGGGCGCTCCTGTCGCTGTCCAACGTCTACAAGACCTTCCCCGTGCGGAAGTCGTTCTTCTCGACCGAAGAAGTGTGCGTCCGCGCCGTCGACGGCGTCTCGCTGTCGCTCGGGGGCGGGAAGACGCTGGGGCTGGTGGGCGAATCGGGATGCGGGAAGACGACGCTCGGCCGGCTGGCGATCCGCCTCCTCGACCCGGACAAAGGGATGATCCGGTTCGACGGGAAGGACATCTCGGGCCTTTCGGGCGAGGAGCTCCGCACGACGCGCCGCCAGATGCAGATCATCTTCCAGGACCCGTACTCTTCCCTCAACCCCCGGATGAAGGTCCGCGACATCGTGGGGGAAGGGTGGCTCGTCCACGGGCTGGCCAAGGGGCTGGAGCTCCGGGAGAAGGCCTCCCAGCTGCTTGCGCGCGTGGGGCTTTCCGCCGAGGCGGGGGAGAAATACCCCCACGAGTTCTCCGGCGGCCAGCGGCAGCGGATCGGCATCGCCCGGGCGATCGCGCTTTCGCCCAAGCTCGTGGTGGCCGACGAGCCGGTCTCGGCGCTCGACGTCTCCGTGCAGGCGCAGATCCTGAACCTGCTCAAGGACATCCAGGAAGAGTACCGGATGGCGTACCTGTTCGTCTCCCACGACCTGCGGGTCATCCGGCACGTGAGCGACGACGTGGCCGTGATGTACCTGGGGAAGATCCTCGAGCTGGGCCCGTCGGGGGAGCTGTTCCATCAGCCGCTGCACCCGTACACCCGCAGCCTGCTGTCGGCCGTCCCGATGCTGGGGGACGCGCCCGCAGAACGCATCGTCCTTGCCGGCGACATCCCCAGCCCGATCGCCCCGCCCCCGGGATGCCGGTTCCACACCCGCTGCTTCATGGCGAAGAAGGAGTGCGAGGAAGTCTGCCCGCTGCTGCGCGAAGTCGCCCCGGGCCGCTTCGCCGCGTGCCACTTCGTTTAAACCGGATCCGCCGCCGAAGGAGCCCCGCATGAAAACGACCGCATGCCGCCGAACCTTCCTGTGCCTGCTGCTTTCCGTTTTGGTGCTCGCGGCGCCCATCCAGGCCGCGTTCTCCTGCACCCGCGCCGTCTATTTCGGCAAGGAAGGGCAGACCGTCACCGGGCGGACCATGGACTGGCTCGAGGACATGCAGTCCAACCTCTACGTCTTTCCCCGCGGCATGGCCCGCGACGGCGGGCTCGGCGGCAAGTCGTTGAAGTGGACCAGCAAGTACGGCAGCGTCGTCGCCTCCGTCTACGAGGGCGGCACCGCGGACGGCATGAACGAGCGCGGCCTCGTCGCCAACCTCCTGTTCCTCGCCGAGTCGGAATACACGCCCCTGAACGACACGCGCCCCGCCATCGTCATCAGCGCGTGGGCCCAATACCTCCTCGACAACTTCGCCACCGTCGAGGAGGCCGTCGCGGAACTCCGCCGGGAAACGTTCCGCATGGTCACCGTGGCCGCGCCCAACGGCGTCGAGGGCAACGTCCACATGGCGATCTCCGACCCCACGGGCGACTCGGCGATCTTCGAGTACCTCAAGGGCAAGCTCGTCATCCACCACGGGAAGCAGTACCAGGTGATGACCAACTCGCCGATCTACAACGAACAGATCCCGCTCAACGAGTACTGGAAGCAGATCGGCGGCACCACGATGCTGCCGGGAACCAACCGCTCCGCCGACCGGTTCGCCCGCGCGTCGTTCTACATCAACGCCATCACCCAGTCCGCCGATCCGCGCCAGGCCGTCGCGGCCGTCTTCAGCGTCATGCGCAACGTCAGCGTCCCCCGCGGCATCAGCACGCCGGGACAGCCCAACATCTCGTCCACCATCTGGCGCACGGTCGCCGACCAGAAGAACAGGGTCTACTACTTCGAGGACACCGCCAGCCCCAGCCTGGTCTGGATCCGGCTCGACCGGATCGACTTCAGCGAGGGATCCGGCGTCCGCAAGCTCACCCTGTCCGGGAACCCCGACCTCGGCGGGGACCAGACCGGGAACCTCGATCAAGGCGGATCCGTTCACGTTCCTCGCGCCGCATTGATCGCTGCCGATCGCGACCGGATCCACGCCCGCCCGGGGAACCTCCGCCGTTTCCCGGGCGGTCCTTTTGTTGCATTGAACGCTCCGCATGAGGACGACGGCGGAACGGCGCTCGATGGAAGCCGACGCGTGGGACCTGCACGTGTGCCGGACCCACCCTTGGGTGGAATCCGGAAGCGCCGAAACACAGGGCACGGCGGGGAATGACCGCGGCACTCCTTCGGGAAACGAGGCTCGGCGGATACGGTTCGACGGACGGGCCTTGCTCGATCGCCTGCGCGAAGAGGTCCGGAAAAGACACTACAGCGGCCGGACGGAAGACGCCTACGCGGACTGGGTCGCCCGCTTCCTGCGCTTCCACGGGAACCGCGACCCGCGGGAAATGGGGAAGGACGAGGTCGAGCGGTTCCTTTCCCATCTCGCGGTGGAAAAGGATGTCGCCGCCTCCACGCAGAACCAGGCGTTCAGCGCCCTGCTGTTCCTCTACCGGGACGTCCTCGACATCCGGCTCGAGTGGCTCGACGGCGTTGTGCGCGCCAAGCGCCCGAAGCGTCTGCCCGTAGTCCTCACGCGCGACGAGGTCGCGGCGGTCTTCCGGCACCTGCACGGGGAGAACCTGATCGCCGCGATGCTGATGTACGGCGCCGGCCTGCGCGTGCTCGAATGCCTGGAGCTCCGGATCAAGGACGTCGATTTCGGCTACCGTCAGATCACCGTGCGCGGAGGAAAGGGGAACAAGGACCGCGTCACGGTCCTTCCGGCGTCGGTAGAGGCGCGCCTAAAACTGCATATCGACGATGTACGCGTCCGGCATGAAAAAGATTTGAAGAGCGGAGAAGGTTACGTTAAACTTCCCAAAGCGCTAGGACGGAAGTTCGTTAATGCGGACCGTTCTTGGGGATGGCAATGGATTTTTCCGGCGCACCGGCAGTACCTGGATCCCGAAACCGGACGAAGGTTTCGGCACCATCTCGACGAATCCGTCCTTCAGCGCGCGGTGAAAGAGGCGGCGGTCCTGGCCGACTCAAAAAAGCATGTCACCTGTCATACCTTCCGCCATTCCTTCGCCACGCACCTTCTCGAAGACGGCTACGACATCCGGACGATCCAGGAACTGCTGGGGCATCGCGATGTAAGCACGACGATGATCTACACCCACGTACTCAACCGTGGGGGACGCTGCGTCCGAAGCCCGATGGACATCCTGAGGTAATCCCCCTCACAGCCCATCACCCTCCGTCAATCCCTGCGCCCTCACAGCCTATCACCACCACACCCCATTACCAGATTCCCGCAACAAACCGTTACAAGGCAACTTCCAATCCTCAACAACCAATTCTTTTTAAGAATAGACTTCCTCTGATTACATTACTGAATTTAAAAGGAACTGTATTCTCGCAGTCCACTTAAAGTTAGGCCGAAAAAATCGTAACTGTGGTGGTTAGATAGGACAGCTAGTTGAATACATTCAACAGTCGATCAAAAAAACCACAATTTCAAAAAGGAGTACTATCTGAGTTGAACATGTTCGCTTTAGGCTTGTAGCTACGGCGTATTTATTAGAAGATAGAATTGGGGAATTGGATAAACCTTCTTTGGAATGGGTCGCTTCCAATCTCAAAATCGTATGATGGTTATTTCAAGTATTTAGAAACGTATGCTACTGTTGAAAAACTATTAAAAAGAGATGAGTAGGAATTGAATACGCTGCACGAGTTCAAAAAAGTTACTGCTGATTTAAGCAGGGGCAGTAAATGTGAGAAAAATAAACTTTCCTTTTATTAACAGTCATTATGCTGACATGGGTTGGTTTCCGATTGAGTTTCAAAAAATATTATTGAATTGATTGCACAATTGAAATAACTTTAATGAGAAATTGATATGAAGATTCTATTTTTATAAAACTTTTGACTCTTCATTGTCGGAAGCCAACGCTGATATTATTAAAAATAATTTAGAGATGTCATATAAAAGTTTAATAAAGATGTCTGAAAATGCAGCGAAAAATATATCAAAGTTTATTGAGGCCACCTAACTACAGGCTGAAGCTGACGGCTCCTTCGTGCACGCCGCTTGCAGCCTATAAACATGGTGGGCAAGCGGCCTGCCCTCGGCCCGCAGCTTAGCCTAGCGTTAGCCGTATTTTCCGCTGAGGATTCAAATGATCAAGGAACAAATGAACAAGATATATAGCAGCATGGATCTCGAAAATATCCCATGGAACGTTGAGACTCCACCCGACATATTTCAATGCCTGATAAGATCGAAGAAGTTGTCTCCGTGTAAAATTATTGAATTGGCGTGTGGCGCCGGCAATTACATTCGATATTTTTCGGACCTAGGTTTCGATGCGACCGGAGTTGATATTTCCGAAAAAGCGATCGAAATAGCAAGAGGATTGGCGCATAAATCTGGAGTTAAGTGCGAATTTATAGTGGCAGACGTTCTCGGGGATATGTCAGAGATTAAGACAAGTTATGATTTTGCATACGATTGGGAATTGCTTCACCATATATTCCCGGAACATCGGAATAAGTATATCGAAAACGTCCAAAGATTATTAAAGCCACAAGGGCACTATTTATCCGTTTGTTTTAGCGAAGAAAGTACACAATTTGGTGGACTCGGAAAATATAGAAAAACTCCGATTGGAACGGTTCTCTATTTTTCGAGTGAAGCAAAGATCGAATCACTATTTGCAAGCTGTTTTTCATTGAGGAATTGAAATCTATAGAAATTAAAGGCAAACAAGGGGTGCATAAAGCCATTTATGCTCTTATGAAGCTGAAAAACGGCTAACTACAGGCTGAAGCTGACGGCTCCTTCGTTCACGCCGCTTGCAGTGTGCCACGGCGTGGGCAAGCGGCTTGCCCTCGGCCCGCAGCTTAGCCTGGGCGTTAGGCCTATTCGTCATTGTATGAAGCTGATGAAGAATAATGAGAAGGACCAAGAATTTTTATGACTGATTCTGTTAATCAAATTTTTATGAAAGTTATAGCTTTAAATCTAATTTTGGTAGGTCTTTTTGCTGTCGTTGTTTCAGTAATTGCTATTTATAAAAGAAAATATGATGACAAAAACCAAATTAATCGCCTTTATTTATATTTAGTCGGAGGCGCACTTCTGGTTGTTATTGGAGCATTTATATATAAGTAATCTATTATGTTTACAGTCTTTTTTATGTAAATATTTTCAGGCGTTGAGGTGAAATCTGTTTTACGAAAGGCCTAACTACAGGCTGAAGCTGACGGCTCCTTCGTTCACGCCGCTTGCAGTGTGCTCACGGTGTGGAGCAAGCGGCTGTGCCCTCGGCCCGCAGCTTAGCCTGGGCGTTAGACACATACGCCGCGAGGGGGAAGAATGAGAAGGCGTAAAGAAACTTGGATGGATATGGTGTTGGAATTCCCGTGGTGGGTAATCGTTATAATGTCGATCGTTGTTTTTCTTTCCCTTAAATATTGGATCCCCACGTGGGAATTCACGAATCCCTTTTTCAAGGGTATACCCAAAGCATCTCCTGTTTTTGCACCATACGCGGCAGGGTTCTTATTGTTGTTAGCGGCAAAATCAGCATATGACTCGTGGCGTAGGGGAGATCTGCTGAAAAGTCAAAAGAATATTGTTTCGGTAAAATCTTTGAGTTGGAGAGAATTTGAAGAACTTATTGGAGAAATCTATCGTAAGAAAGGCTATAGCGTCACGGATTTTGGAGGGGGGAGGCGCGGATGGAGGCGTCGATCTTCAGTTCAAAAAAGAACGGAGAGCTTGTTTTTGTTCAATGCAAACAATGGCGATCGGAGCAGGTGGGGGTAAAGGTTGCGAGGGAATTATACGGCGTGATGATGGCAGAGGGTGCTACCGGGGGAATCATTATTTCCTCAGGAACGTTCACGCAAGAGGCTGCTGACTTTGTGAAGGGGAAGCCACTGGAATTTGTAGATGGAACATCTTTGATGGCAATGGTTCAAGAGGTTCAGAAGGAACCGGTAACATGCTCCACCAAAAGGCAGCTTCCGCCATTTGCCCTATTTGCGGTAGCCCCATGTTGTTGAGAACGGCGAAGAAGGGCGTAAATGCTGGAAAGGATTTTTGGGGTTGTTCTCAGTACCCGAAATGTCGTGGGATCAGAGAGGTGGAGGCGTAGTGTCTAACTGATATGGAGTGACCGGCGTCAACTGGAATATTCGTTCGCGTTCTCCATTTCCTTTTGCACCGGGCCGGGCGTTGGCGGCTTCGACGATGATCAGACTGATATTCGCGGGTTGGTTACCGCATGACAATGATCCGTCGGGAGCTGCCTCGCTCTACAGTCGCGGGTTTGCCCGAAGGGCTGCCGCATAGTTAGGCCGAGGGTTCTCCTGTTCGTGCCATTTCGCCTCGGCCTGGTGCAAAAGCTTTGGAACCGGGGGTCTCTGTGCGATTAACGGGATCTTCCAATCGCCCACACGAAGCCGGCCAGTTCCCGGGCCACGGATACGACCGTAAGTCGGGAGTTTTTCCCCTTGGCCGTCAGCTTTCGGTATTTCCGACACAATCGAAGTTCCGCCCGGCGTGCGATTTCCAGAACATCCGGCGGTTGTCCTTCTCGCCGTTTTCGAAGCGAGATCCCCGTTCCGATCGGTGCGTGTCGGTAATGCCATGCAGCCTCCACCAGAACCCGGCGGACATGGGCGTTTCCGGTTTTGGTGATCCTTCCGCGGCGTTCCTTTCCTCCGCCGGAATATTCGGAAGGGACCAGACCGGCAAAGGACATCAGTTCGTGGGCCGTGGTGAACCGGAAGAAGTCCACCAGCTCCGACACCAACGTCATGGCGGTCAGCGTGTCCACGCCGCGAAGGGTCCGAAGCCTGGCCACCGCGGGAGCGATCTCGGGCCGGCGGGATTCTTCCTCGATCATTGCATTGAGTCGCTGGATTCGTTCCAGCTCCTGTTCCAGAGCCGCCAAGTATTCCGTGAGGACGGCCTGCGAGTTGCCGTCGGTAAATTTCTGGGAGCGGATCCACTTCCAGTGGAGCTGGGTCCACGACTTCCCCTCGTAGCGTCTTCCCTGGCGCAGCAGGAATTTTAGGAGCCGGTGGCGTCGCCGCAACGCATCCTCCTTGGCGTCCTCCCGGGTGCGCACCAGGTCCCGCAGGGCTTCCTGGGCCGGCGTGGGAACGCGGATCGGCGTGAGTTCCCCCATCCGGTGGAGACGGGCCAGCTTCTCTGCGTCGCGTCGGTCCGTCTTGACCCGGTCTCCGGCTTTCTTCGGGATCAAGGAGGGCGCGACGACGTCGCAGGGGATCTCTTGGGAAGCAAGGAAGCGTCGAAGATCGTAACCGCACGGTCCCGCTTCGTATGCGCACTTCACGTCGCCCATTTCCCGAAGCCTCTTCGCCAGTCGGTGGACTCCCGTGTCCGTGTTCGGGATCTCGAAGTGAGCGGTGGCCCTGTCGGAATCGTGGGAAATGGCGGTGACGACGATGTTTTCCTTGTGGACGTCCATCCCGACCCAGGTGATACGATTGTCCATGACCGGCTCCTCTCATTTGTGGCTCTGGCCGGGCTTCTCCCGGCTAACCCACGTTACATGCGATGGAGCCGGTCACTCCATAATGTCTACAGGCTGAAGCTGACGGCTCCATTGGTCACGCCGCTTGCAGTCTATAACTTGCGTGGGCAAGCGGCGCGCCCTCGGCCCGCAGCTTAGCCTGGGCGTTAGGCCCATTTCATGGTGAGGATATTGACAAGCGGCCACCACGTGATTACATTGTAATTATTGTGGGTATGGTGGGGGTGGCCTGTGAGAGCAAGCATCGTTCGTATCGGAAATTCGCAGGGGATCCGAATCCCGAAAGTGGTGTTGGAGCAAACACAGCTTGAGGGGGAAGTTCGAGTTGGAGGTGAAGGGCCAGAGAGATTTTGATTCGACCGGTTTCCAAGCCACGTCAGGATTGGGCTCAGAAGTTCAAGGCGATGGCGGAAAAGGGAGACGACAAGCTATTGGACAGTTCTTCTATTGACCAAACTTCTTGGGACAAGGAAGAATGGGAATGGAAGTAAAAAGATTTGATGTATTTCCTAGTGAATTTAGACCCTACTGTTGGTCATGAAATTAAAAAAAGTCGTCCCTGCCTGGTAATTTCTCCGGATGAAATGAACAAGTACATTTCCACCGTGATTGTTGCCTCCGATGACGACCAAGGGTAGAGACTATCCAACCCGAGTCTCTTGTGTGTTTCAAGGCAAGGAAGGCCAAATCGTTTTAGATCAGATCCGAACTGTGGACAAGGCGAGGTTGGCCAAGCGTTTGGGCAAAATCGACACGGAAACTCAGGTGAAAGTCTTCTCTGGTTTGGCAGAGCTGTTTTCGGAATGAAAGGGCCTAACCACAGGCTGAAGCTGACGGCTCCAGCGGTCACGCCGCTTGCTCCGCAATCTATCGCTGGCGGCCTGGGCAGAAGCGCTCGTGCCCTCGGCCCGCAGCTTAGCCTGGGCATTAGGCCCATTGAGCAGAAGTTCATTCGTCTTCAGGCTGAGAACCAATGGGGGTGATCGATGATGGACGTATCTTGCGGTTTTACGGTGGTGTCGTTTTTCCTCCTTCTCTTGCATGCATCAAACATCTGGTCGGCACCGCCGGAGTTTTGCCTGCGCGAGTCCAACGCGGATGCGGTTGGTTGTTTTGCGACCTGCATCCTCCCTGAATTGCAACAGCGTTACGCTATCGCCGGAACCGCTGGGCCTGTTTTCTCGCGATCCGGAGTACTGTCAGCACAAGCTCAACGCACGACAAAGGCGCCTGCTTCGCTTCGCAACCGGCGAGGCTACTGTATAAGTGATCTCGGATTATGCCTACGGGAACTATGGCGATCGCGAAGAGCTTGTTTCGCCGCACGCCCTGGCGAAGTACTGTTCGAGGAATGCTTACCTATGCAGAGAAAAGCGAGGCCTCGTTTTGTGGCCTCGCGCCCTGTCCTATTGCAGCAGCACAACCTACGCAAACATGCGCTGAGTCTTGCTCCGGTGCCAGGCCAGCGTATTGCGAGAATGCGCATCTATACCAACGCTAACAGCCTGACTGGGGACGCCCGGCAAGCGCAGGCGTCGGGACAATAGCTGGATGCTGCGCGCAAGATGAACCTCTTCCTGTCGACAGCCGCCGGTTGATGGTCGAACTGATGAGGTACGTTTTCAACATATAAACCGGATGGCTCGGCATTAGGAGGACAATTTTATTGTTAAAAATAGTTTGGTACACACTTGATAGTGAACAGAAACCTGAATTTCATGAACCTGTTGATTTGCCTGTCGCATTAAAATTATTTGATCAAATTATCGCTAAATATAAATTAAATTATGATTCTATCGAAGATATAATTACGAAGAGTATGATTGGTTTTATGAAATCAGATAAATATTTTATGGAGATATACATAAAAGGAATTAATGACTTTATTATTATTTGCCAGCTTCCTAATTTGGAACATGAATCTATTGGTAATAAAAATTTTACGTATCAAGATAAACTATCGTCTAATTTTGAAATGCAAAAGCTGATACGCCAATTCTTTACATTGTCTCATCAAGAACTCATAAGAAGACTTAAATGATGCCTCCCAACTACCGGCTGAAGCAGACGGCTCCTTCGTTCACGCCGCTTGCAGTCTATCGCTGGCGGTGGCAAGCCTCTCGCCCTCGGCCCGCAGCTTAGCCTGGACGTTGGGCAGACGAAAATCTCTATTGTTTCAGGCCTTGATGTTTTATCGATCCCTTGACGATATGTCATATATGACATAGGATGATGTCGGATGAGTCCGAAGGAAAAACCTTTGGTGTGGCTGCACGGAGAGGTAAAGACGCCTCCGTTTTCGCGTGTGGCGCGGCTGGAAGCCGGCTACCTGCTTCGGTTGTTACAGCGTGGAGAGAATCTGTCGATGCCGCATTCTCGCCCCATGCCGTCTATCGGGCCGCGATGTCAGGAGCTTCGTATTGTGGACGAACATATAAGTTGGCGAATCGTGTACCGGGTGGATACGGACACTGTGGTGATCCTGGAGGTGTTTGAGAAGAAGGCCAATCGCACGCCAGTTCACGTGATCGAGGTATGTAGAAAACGAATTAAGGATTACGAATCGTGAATAGGGGACGCACCCATGATGAATAAGGCGAAGCGGAAGCATTTGGAAGCCAAGGGCTGGAAGGTAGGAACCGCCAGTGAATTTTTGGAGTTGTCCCCCGAAGAAGCTCGGTACATCGAATTGAAGCTGGCTTTGAGTGGGCACCTGAAGCAGCGCAGGATTCGGAAGAAGCTTACTCAGGAGCAGCTGGCAACCCTTATGAGTTCAAGTCAATCCAGAGTGGCGAAGATGGAGTCAGGAGACCCCTCGGTTTCCCTGGATCTATTGGTCAGATCTCTTTTGACCTTAGGAGCCTCTGAGAAAGATCTGGCGAAAGTGATTGCCGAGGCAGCTAGTTGACGCTGCCCAATTACAGGCTGAAGCTGGCGGCTCCTTCGTGCACGCCGCTTAGCCTGGACGTTAGGCCGTGACCGAATTTATTCACACCCGCAAGGAGATTTTCCGCAATGGACATCCCGCGGATATTCAACATCACTGAGAGTGCTCACCGCATCCACAACCCGATCACACCCGAAAAGCTCGCCATTCTCGGCGCGGCGCTGCGTCTGGAATCGGGGGCCCGGGTGCTCGACCTCGGCAGCGGTTCGGGGGAGATGCTGTGCACCTGGGCACGCGATCACGGCGTCATCGGCATCGGCATCGACATGAGCCGGTTGTTCACCGAGCAAGCGAAACTCCGTGCTGAAGAACTCGGCGTCGCCCATCAAGTCAAGTTCATCCATGGCGATGCTGCCGGCTATGTCTCTGACGAGAAGGCCAGTGTGGCAGCCTGTGTCGGCGCCACCTGGATCGCCGGGGGAGTCGTCGGCACGATCGAGCTTCTGGCGCGGAGCCTGCGCGCCGGAGGGATCATCCTCATCGGCGAGCCCTACTGGCGGCAGCTACCGCCGACGGAAGATGTTGCCAAGGGGTGTCTTGCCCACTCGATCTCCGACTTTCTCCTGCTTCCGGAACTTCTCGCGTCTTTCGGCCGCCTTGGCTACGACGTCGTTGAAATGGTTCTGGCTGACCAGGACGGCTGGGACAGATACGAGGCGGCCAAATGGTTCACCATGCGCCGATGGCTTGAAGCCAATCCCGACGACGATTTCGCGAAAGATGTTCGAGCCGAACTGACCTCGGAACCCGAGCGCTACGCCGCTTGCACGCGTGAATACCTGGGCTGGGGTGTGTTCGCGCTGATGCCGCGGTGATGCGTTGGCGCATCCGGCAGACCTAACAATTCATTCAAGCCGGCGCCGCTTCTCGGCGCGGCTTAATGTAGGCGTTAGGTTGACACAGTATACGGAGTAAGAAGAAAACAATCATTTTATGGAAACAGCATTCCTATATGTGGATATCGGGTTAATTGTAGCGTTTGTAAGTTCAAATGCTGTAGTAATATCTGCAGTTTATGGCTTATTGATCACAGGCATTACCGCTTATTGCATTAAAGACAGCGTATATTGTTGGAAACCTTTAAGCATTGAGAGAAAAAAGATTTTATATTTCTTTGTGATAGCCCCATTTTTTTACGGAATAATATTATTATTCATAAATATTATTTTGTATTGTATATTTATGTTAATGCTATATATTTTTGGCAAACACGCTAATTCGCTATTTAAGTCGTTGTTGTTAACATGTTCCCTGATTATTTCCGTTTATATAAGCATTAAAGTGTTTTTGTCCTGTTATAAATTCTTAAAGAGAAAAGAATCGGGTGCACCCTGACTACAATCTGAAGCTGGCGGCTCCATCGGTCTCGCCTCATGCGGGTGTTGTGTGTGGTTGGCCAGCTGCGCGCTTTCGGCTCGCAATTTAGCCTGGGCGTTAGGCTGAGCCATCCGGTTTAAATGTTGAAAATTAACACCTTCGTTTTTTACCGTCCCATTTCCAGAAGAACAAGTTTCGCTTTTTCTCTGCTTCTCGGGGAAAGCGCGGACCGCCCGAGCAGGCGGTCCGCTGGTTTCACAATCAAATCACTTCAGCAGTTCGATCTCCCCCGGCCGCCATGTCTTGTTGAACCACGGCTCGAGTGGACCGTAGAGGCGCAGCAGCGTGTTCCATCCTTTGCCGGGAACGGTCTGCACCCAGTTGTGCTCCCTGCCGGCCGGCGCCTTCGGGCCGAAATAGACATCTACCGACCCGTCCGCGTTGACCACGATCCCCTTGGTCTGGCTGCTGACCGCCGGCCACTGCTGGTCGTTCTGGAGCATCGAGCGGGTCTGGTCGTCGTACAGGATCACCGACCAGAAGTTGGCGACGGGGATATTGGGCGGCAGGTGAAGCATGTAGTTCTTGCCCCCATCGAGGGGGTTGCCTTTGGAGTCGATGAATGCCGCCATATATTGCGATCCTTGTCCGACCTCCTTCGAATCCATGGCCGGTGTCACGCCGGTGGCGTAGAAACGAAGGAGGAGTACGCATCTAGGATGAGCGCGTCGTTTTCCTTGAACTCATACCCGCCGATGAACCCGCCGCGCCACGCGCTGTTCGGATAGTAGTACGCCTCTTTGAGGCGCATCCGGAATGTGAGGGCGCGTGCGGTCGCATCTCCCACGATCGCGGCTTCCGTCAGGATTTTCTTCATCCTGGCGTCGGGCGCGAACGGTTTGCCCTTCCGGATTCCAACGGATGCGTAAAAGCCCAGCGTCACCGGATCGATCGACTCGGTAGGCTCCTCCTGGACCACCTGGTTGAGATACTCCCAGAACGCGTAATCCGCCGGGGCATCGGAGTTCGAAATCCCTCCCGGAAACGTTAACGAAGTTCAATGTCGGCGGATTGGCGGCCTGTGACAACGGATAGATCTTCGTGAACTTCTTCACCCTGTCCACTCCCGGCTTCGGGTCGCCGTTCTCCAGGAAACTGCGCCAGGGCACCCAGACACTGAACGTCGCCGGTCGCACGACAAAGTAGCCCTTCGGGACATCGCCTTTATAACCGGGGGGCAGCAGCAGATACTTGCCTCCCTCCCCCTTGTCGGGTCTCCATGAAGCCCACATCGGTGACAAAGCGGCTACCACATATCGTCGATCAGCCCGAGCACCTTCGGCGGAACCTCGAGGACCAATGGACCCTTGCTCAGGTCGAGCCAGAACCATGTGTACGGCGTGTTGTTGTTTGGAGTAAGGAAGATGGACCGTGCGTTCATCATCTGCTCGAAGATCGGAACGGTCATGTTGGCCGGACCAACCTCGAGGATCGCCTTGCGATTCGCCGCCTGGTTCACCGGCGCCAGTGCCAGCAGATACGCCTGCACGGCGCGCTGGAAGTCGAGATTGTCGTAGAGTTTCTCCACGGAGGCATTGTC
This sequence comes from uncultured bacterium, assembly GCA_963741515.1. Lineage (GTDB taxonomy): Bacteria > Desulfobacterota > Deferrimicrobia > Deferrimicrobiales > Deferrimicrobiaceae > UBA2219. Next base: position 385,304 of record CAVUIA010000002.1, on the reverse strand, counting down.
TGGGAAGCCGTCGAAGAATTTCAGCGTGCCCAACCGAGTTTCCACCATGTCCGGTATCGCGATTCCAGGCGGGATCTTCGTGCTCATCTTGTACTCGGCTGCCAACGCGGAACCGGAAGTAATTGTAAAAAGAATAATTAAAACCACGGATATGAACAACCGGTTGTTCATCCTCATTCGTTGTTTCTCCTTAAAAGATTTGGCTATAAGGCATATATCAATCAACTCGGTGCGATTGCAACGGAAACCAAGAGGGATTCCGCATTACAATACCCCTGAATAATATCTTCCTTCCGTTTCATAATCACAACTCGCTGAAATTTTTCATGTTATTTCCTCGTTATATTGCTATTCAACATGTAAACCGGATGGCTCAGCGTTAGGCCGGCTCTTTATGGTCCGGAACCGTTTTGTCGAAAGGCATCACGTTCGTTCGTTGAGAAACGCTGGCGTTCCCTGTACGATCTTACTGGTAAGATCATGGGGGTGTTCGCAATGGCTGGGTTGGCGACGACGAGGTTGTCCTCGAAGGGGCAGGTGGTCATCCCGGAGGATGTGCGCCAGCGTTTGGGATTGAAGGCCGGCGATCAATTCATTGTCGTCGGGGAAGGCGATGTCGTGATCCTGAAAACCATTTCGCCTCCATCGATGAGAGACTTCGATGTCCTGGCGTCGAAAGCTCGCAGCCAGGCACGGCGGGCCGGAATGAAGCCGCAGGACGTAGCTGTCGCCATAAAGAAGGTGCGAGCCAGGGAATGAAGGTAGTGCGGGATGCCGCGGTCTAACTGAGCGTCAGGTGGACATGGAGACTATGATTCTTGACGTGGAAAAATATAAACCGATCAGAAATTTAGGTATATTTCTGTTCATAATTGGTTGTATTTTTACGCTACCATTGGTTTACTTGTTAGATAATTCCGATTTAAGGTTTAGAGAAATTTATATTGTAATGGTGTTCGCTTTGTCGCATTGGCATATATTGACAGGGTTATTTATAATTATAAGGAAGAAGGCTGGTTATAGATTTCTATTGTTTTATTTAAGAATTATAAAGTTATTGTATCCATATGGTACTACATATTCAAATAATATGATTGTGTATATTGAAAAGCATAATATTGTGAATTATTTTATTTGAGAATATTTTATAGAAAATTTTGATTATTGCCACCTGACTACAGGTTGAAGCGGACGGCTCCTGCCCTCGGTCCACAGTTTAGCCTGGGCGTTGGGAGGATTCTGATTGTCTTGCGGGAGAACAGCGGGACAACTTTAACAACTCCAAGCAAGAAGGGAGGAACTGTCATGGGGAAGAAAATATTGATGCTTGTCGGTGATTTCGTCGAAGACTATGAGGCCATGGTCCCTTTTCAAGCACTTCAAATGGTTGGACACACGGTACATGCAGTCTGTCCCGAAAAGAAATCGGGAGACACCGTAAGGACGGCGATCCACGATTTTGAAGGTGACCAGACATACAGCGAGAAAGTCGGACATAACTTTCGGCTGAATGCAACGTTTTCAGAGATTGAGCCAAGCTCATATGATGCGCTGGTTCTGCCGGGAGGGCGGGCACCGGAATACCTGCGTCTGAACAAGCGGGTTCTGGAGATCGTTCGTCATTTTCAATCCTCCAAAAAGCCGATAGCGGCAATTTGTCACGGGGCGCAAATTCTTGCTGCCGCCGGCGTACTCAACGGAAAGGAATGCTCGGCATACCCGGCATGTGGCCCCGAAGTCGAGGCCGTTGGAGGGAAGTATGTTCCCAAGGATTGGCACGAAGCCCACGTTGACGGCAATCTTGTAACCGGGCCCGCTTGGCCAGCGCACCCGGCTTGGCTGGCAGCTTTCATGAAGCTGTTTTAGATAGCGGTACTCAAAGGCGGAATCGCCCTTCTTGAATCGTGTGAGCCGCCTGACAACCGGCTGAAGCTGGCGGCTCCATCGGTCCCGCCGCTTGCATTGTGCCGCCAGCGTTTTTATCGAGGCAGATGATGGCCATTGAAGCAAACCACATCGTTGGTGCATTTGCCATTGGTATTGGCGCGACTCTGTTCATGGACTTTTGGAATCTGTTCCTGAAGCGTATGTTCAGTTTACCATCGCTCAATTACTGCTTGCTCGGACGCTGGCTTTGCCACATGCCGGAAGGAACTTTTTGGCATACGAGTATCGCTAACGCGCCTGGGAAACCCTTTGAGTGCGCGGTTGGCAGGGTTGCCCACTACACCATTGGTGTCGTGTTCGCGTTTACGTTTGTCGCACTTGTATCAGGTGACTGGCTTGTGCGCCCAACGTTGATGCCTGCCTTGCTCTACGGTATTGGCACCGTCGTGTTCCCATTCTTCATAATGCAGCCTTCGTTCGGCCTAGGTATTGCTGCATCAAGAACATCCAACCCCACGCAGGCCAGGCTGAAAAGCGTCGCAACGCATACTGTATTTGGAGTAGGGATGTATGTATGTGCACTCGGTGTGAGCTACGTGTTGCGATTTATTGCCTAAAAAGGGCATGCAGTCGACGCCGCCTGGCTGAAAGCTGAAGCTGGCGGCACCTGCGGACACGCCGCTTGCGATTTGCAAGTGGGTTAGGCAAGCGTCGCGCCCCCGGCCCGCAGCCTGGCCTGGAAGTTATGCGGACATTCTTTTTGTCGAAAGGTTAATTATTGAAGAAAGTCTATTTGGCGCGAGACCTTTCTGATGCCCACCTATTGAAGGGGTTTTTAGAAGGTGAAGATATTGAAGCAGAGGTCCAAGGCGAATCTCTTTGGAAACTCCGGGGGGAAATTCCTATTACCGAGGACACCTCTCCTTCGGTTTGGGTGCCGGATGCGGATTATGACCGGGCCATGGAATTGATCCAAACCTTTAATGTTGGAGAAACCTCAACCTCTATTAAAGGGAAAACTTGGCGTTGCAGCTGCAGAGAGGAAAACGAGGGGCAATTCACCGAATGTTGGAGTTGCGGCAAGTCCAAGCCTGATTTTGACAAAGGCCAAAGCTGATGATGCCGCATAACTGCATGATGAAGCTGACGGCCCCATCGGCCAGGCCGCTTGCGTGGAGTCGCCGGCAAGCGAAGTGCCTCCGACCCGCAGCTAAGCCTGAGCGTTAGGTGGAGCCATTGGGTTCACCTGTTGATTTTTGTATATGATACCGAAGATAGAACATGTTTCCGGTTTTTCCCTGGATCCCATCCGGGGGTTCCTGGGTATCGTTCTCGGATGGCTGATGTTGTCGGTTGTTTATCGATTGTTGAGGGGAAAGCCAATTTTCTACGACCGCATACCTTTCCCCCGATATCGGGAAAATTGTGCGTATGTGTTCTCCGATCGAAATCTGTTGACGAAAACGTTCGGGGTGGGCGGTCTGCTGGTCCAGGTAACCGATTTGGAACTTCATATCCGTCCATATTTCCCCGGCAACCTGTTCTTCGCGTCGGAATTCTCGGGGATGGAGTACCGGGTGCCGCTCACCGATATCCGGTCTGCCAAACTCGTCAGTCCGGAAGCAACGACATGGGTTGAGCAGATAAAAGCGCAAGATTGGGGCAAGTCTATTTTCAGGAAGAAAATGGACACTGGGGTGGAAGTGGTATTCATCGAAAATAACGGCAGGAAACGAATGGTCTCGCTGTTCCTGCAGCATCCCAAGGACTTCCTTGCCGTGATCGGATTCCCGGTCGGATAGACAGAAGATCGATATGGGCGCCGCGGAGGAAATCTTTATGGGAAGCATGGCGATTATTTTCGGAGCATTTGCAGTGGGGCTTGCTGCTTCCGTGATCATCAAGAGACTGTTTAAAAAGGAAATTCCATTGTATGGAAACACCTATGTTCCATTACTAGGGATAACCTTGGGTGATCGAGACAAGAAATTGTTGTTTCTGGCAGGGGCATCGTTTATGCTTTGTATGGTTATCCTGATGGCATCTTTTTTGTAATTTATATGAATAGTCACAAGTCATAAACAAAATGGAGCTGAAAATGACGGAGAAGGAGAGGGTTGATAAGCTTTATAATTTGACGAGGGCATTTTGTAAAGAAAAATTGAATAAAGAAATAAGTATTTATACGGACAGGCTTATTGGTATGTTGACTAAGAGCGATAAGTACGATGTTGGCGCAGGTAAAATTGAGATATTGGCTGCTGCAGTAGTGTGTGTTATTGTAAAACTTAATTTGTTGTGTGAAAAAAACAATCGTGATTGTATGTCTATTGATAAAATATGTGATTATTATGGCACAAAGAAAAAAACTATTGAAACAAAGGCCAAGAAGATTGAATCAGTTTGCAATATTATGATTGGACACGAAGGACTATGTAAGGAAGAAATATCCGATGCATTTACGTTTCTTCAATTTGAAGACGGAACGATTATTACAAAAGCCATGGCGAAGGAACATGGAATTATTTGAGAGAGACATGAGAAGAGCCGAAAAAGAAATTGAATCCAGAGAAGATGTGGACGCGATCATTCGCGGCAGTCAGGTGTGCAGGATCGCGCTGGCTATGGACAATATGCCATATATTGTCCCCGTTTCGTTCGGTTATGACGGTGTATCAATCTATATTCATACTGCAAAAGAGGGGAAAAAGTTAGATATTATAAATATAAACAATAATATATGTTTCGAGTTCGAGAGAAATATAGAGTTGCTCGGCAACCAGGATAATCCGTGCAAATGGTCCATTTCCTATGAGAGCGTAATCGGTTTTGGAAATATTTATGAGTTGGAATCAATTGAAGACAGAAAGTATGGTTTGAAACAAATCATGTCACAGTATTCCGGGAAAGAATGGATTTTCAGTGATAATAAATTGAATAATATTCGCGTATGGAAGATTAATATTGATTCGATTACCGGAAAAAGATCTGTAAAGATGGCAACCTGACAGCAGGCTGAATTGGCCTGGGCGTTAGCCGGACCGGAAGAGGTAAGGCAAACGTGAGATCGTGGTTGGCGATATTGGTTATGTTGGTGATTGCTCCGGCTTCCGGATATGGAGGCAAGTTCGAAATAACTGAAAATCTGACCCCGGCACCTGCTGAAATAAAACAAACAATAATACAGTACTACCCTTCATATGCTCATTGCATAATTTCCGGAAAATATTTAGATCTGGACGGTGACGAAGAATCAACCGATTTTGTCGCAACGGCAAAGGAATGTGGCGGTTCGGGTGGTTATTCGATATTCGTATTTAAAAAAGAAGGTAACTCTTATGTGGAAGTCCTGCTTTTTAGCGGTTACGCTTTGACAATAGATAATAATGTCACTGGTGGGCTAAAAAATATAACAATTTCTACGGAAGCAAGTGAAGGCCGAACATTAATAACTCTTTGGGTATATAACGGTAAACATTACGTCAAGAAACGAGGAAGAGTTTTGGAGATATTTAAATAATGCGGCATAGGTCATGACCATAACGTTCGATCCCATAGGCATCATCCGCACGCCGCACAAGACCCGGGATGAAACGCCGAGCCAGGGAACCATGGCCCCGGAGTCGAAAGGCACGGTGGAGGTCTTTCCGGATTTCGAGGAGGGGCTGAAGGATATCGAGACGTTCACGCACATCATTCTCCTGTATCACCTCGACAAGGCGTGGGAGGTCAAGCTGGTGCGCCCCGGCGCATCGGATAAGGTGCCGCATGGGGTGTTCGCATCCCGGCATCCTTGCCGCCCCAACGGTATCGGTCTCACGGTCGTGAGGCTTCTGGGGCGATCCGGAAACAGGCTGGAGATTGCGGGCATCGACGTGATCGACGGCACACCGTTGCTGGATATCAAGCCCTACATCGCGAGAGTCGATTGTTTCCCGGAAGCGGGTGAAGGCTGGGTATCCCAGGTTCAGAGGGACTGATACAGGGACTGATATCGAGAGTTGCCAAACGCGGCGGGTCCCTGTACGTTAAGGCACGGGCCAAGCAATGAAGGGAGAAAATGTCTGAATTATCAAGACTGATAAGACTCTTACGAGTCTTACTGAATAAGAATGTGATTACGGCGGAAATTTGAGGGAATAAATGAAAAAACATATAATTGCTATTTCTTTTATTTCGATTGCCTTGATGATCTTATGCGGCTGCGCTCCGCCTACCGCTAATGTAGTGAGAGGATTGGGTTCCAAAAGTCAGTATATATTCGAAGTTAGGGGATAATTACCAGCCTGTTTATGATAAAATTTATGCTCAGGCGAAAAAATGTTATGAAGTTAGTAAATTTTCTACGGATATAATTGTTTTTGGTAATTTAAGTGATAAGTCAAAATTTGGGTCTGTTGAAGTTGTATTGTACGGTATTCTTGATGCCGATACGTATCAGGTAATTGATATATACGACATTGATGACAATAATACGTTAATTATCGCTTATTACTCCTTAGACCAGGCAAATAAATACGGTCCTGTACTTAAAGAATGGGTTCTTGATAACTCGGCGGAATGCGGGCCAAAGAAAAAATGAGGGTGCACGTATTACAGCATGTACCGTTCGAGGACATCGGGAGCATGGCTTCATGGCTTGCGTCGCACGGAACAAAAGCGGGTTACACGCGGTTCTTCGAGAATCCGGCATTGCCTGATCCTGTCGGGTTCGATCTGGTTATTGCCATGGGCGGGCCGATGAGCGTCAACGACGAATCGGTTTGGCCGTGGCTTCGAGCCGAGAAGCGGTTCCTGCATACCGCGGTGAAACGGGGCGTTCCCGTGCTTGGAGTATGTCTTGGGGCCCAGCTCGTCGCCAGCGCCCTGGGAAGCCGCGTCTACCGGAATCCCGTGAAGGAAATCGGGTGGTTCCCGATCGAGGCGACGCCGGTCGTCGGCTCGGTGTTCCGGTTCCCTCCCCGGTGCGACGTGTTCCATTGGCACGGCGAGACGTTCGACCTTCCCGAAGGCGCCGCCCGCCTGGCGCGGAGCGAGGCCTGCGGCAACCAGGCGTTCCAGCTGGGAGAGAACGTGATCGGGCTGCAGTTCCACCTGGAGACGACGCCGCAAAGCGCGCGGGCCTTGGTCGAAAACTGCGCCGACGAGTTGACGCCGGGCGCGTTCGTCCAGTCGAGGCCCCGGATGCTGGCCGTCCCGGACGAAGCCTACGCGGAGATCAACCGGCTGATGGACCGGGTGCTGGATCACGTCACCCGCGGGCGGGGGCGGGAGCCAGCGCCGGACAGGAGCGGTTCATGAACGACGTCGACGCCGCGGTGGAGCTCTTCAAGGGCGGCTGCGCGTGCTCGCAGGCGATCCTGGCGGTCTACGGGCCCCGGTTCGGCCTGGACGAGGACCGCGCGGTGCGTGTGGCGGCCGGATTCGCGGGCGGCATGCGCATGGCCGGGACATGCGGGGCGGTGACGGGCGCCTTCATGGCGCTAGGGCTGGCCCACTGCGACGACGGCTGCAGGACGATCGAGGGGCGCAGGGCGGCATACGCCGCCATCCAGTCCTTCGCCGAAACGTTCCGGCAGCGGCACGGCTCCCTGGCCTGCAAGGAGCTTCTCGGCTGCGACATCAGCACGCCCGAGGGATACAGGATCGCGGTCGAGCAGGGGCTGTTCCGCACCCGGTGTGTGGAACTGGTCCGCGTCGCGGCCGATCTGCTGGGCGGCATGCTGCCGGCCGCCGCCCGGGAGACCCCATGATGAAACCGTTCCATGCCGTCGTCTGCTGCATGGTCGCGGCGGCGCTCGCCATCGCCTCCACGGGCGGGACCGAGGACACCATCGGCCGGTTGTTTCCCATGCGCGACCAGGAAAAACTGAAGCTCGAGGTTCCCGTTTCCTGGTTCCACGAGATCAGGCAAAGCGCGAAGAACGCCTCTCCGACGTTGGTGTTCAACGCGAAATCCCCGGATTCCTTCCTCATATTCCTGACGGCGATCGATCCCTCGATGGAAACGGTGGCCGCCGCGAGCGATGCGTCGATCCGGAAGCAGGTCGAACGATCCGCGAAAAGCGCGGAAGCGTCCTCCGTCGAAAAAAAACTGGAAGTGATGGAGATCCGCGGCGCGTCGGGGCGCGGCTATTACTTTTTCGCCACGGATCCTGCCCCGAAGCCCGGGACATGGAAATACATGACCCAGGGGATCATCCGCGTCGGCGAGCTGGCCATATCGTTCACCATCCTGACGAACGAAGGCCAGAACGACGTCATCAACGACGCGCTGAGGATGCTGAGGAACGCCAAGCACCTGAAATTCGCCACATGACGGCTCGGCCGAACGGGAGAAGGGACATGAGATGGAAATTCCTGCCGGTGGCGTTCTTCCTGTTGTCGATGTCCGTCGTTCCGGCGATTTCCGGCAAGCCGGCGTACGAGTGGTACGTGAACGTCCGGTTCGCCTACAGCGTCGCGTACCCCGGAGAAATCTTCATGCCGCAGGAGGAAGCGGCCAACGGCGGCGGGCGGAAGTTCCTGTCCAGGGACGGCAAGGCCGTGGCGTCGGTGTACGGGTACGACGCCCCGGAGAATCACACGCTGACGACCGTTTACAACGAAACCCTCTCGCGCATCAAGAAAGAGGATCCGCGCTGGAAGGTGACGTATAAGTCCATTAAAGACAATATCTTCGTCGTCAGGGGCACCAACGACGTCATGAGTTTCCGGAAAAAGATCGTATACAAGCCCGCGGAGAGGCAATTCGTGAGCTTCGAGGCGATCTACCCCGCGTCGAAGAGCGCGTACTACGATCCCGTCGTCTCGACCATGTCCGACAGCCTCAAGATGCTGCAGGGCCCGAAGATCGGTAGGTAAGCCGGCTTAAGTCGAATTTCATTCTGCCGATAAGTATTCAGAAGCGCCGGTGTTTGGATTGTTGATCATTGTTATTGAAGATCGAGGAGTTGCGGGGAAAAGGCATGGGCTTCGTAAAACCTGATTACAAACAGGATCCGAAGGTCCTCCTGGCATGGGGTCTGGGCCCCGATTTCAATTCGGGCCGCGGGATAGCCGCCAGGCTGGCGCATTGGATGAAGCAGATCGTCAAGACCTTCGGTTTCGCGTCGATCGTGCTGCTGACCTTCTGAAACACCCGATACTTCCCTCGTTACCCCACCGGTTTTTCGTTTATCCTGAACACCTGATGGAAAAGAAATACGTGCACGGCTACACGCCGAGGGAAAGCGCGCGGCTGGTCGACCAGGCGACCACCCTGGCCGAGATCCTTCACCACGACACCGCGTATCCGGCGGGAAGCAGGGTGCTGGAAGCGGGATGCGGCGTCGGGGCGCAGACGGTGTTCCTTGCGGGGAACAGCCCCGGTGCGCGGTTCGTCTCCGTCGACAGGTCGGAGGAATCCCTCCGGACCGCGAGGAAGGGCGTCGCCGAAAGGGGTTTCGCAAACGTCGCCTTCCATCGATGCGACATCTTCCGCCTTCCGTTCGGGGACGAGAGCTTCGACCACGTGTTCCTGTGCTTCGTCCTGGAGCACCTTCCGGACCCGGCGGGCGCGTTGTCGTGCCTTCGGAGGGTCCTGAAACGGGGAGGGTCGGTCACCGTGATCGAGGGCGACCACGGCTCGACGTACTTCCATCCCGACAGCGCGTACGCGAGAAGGGCCATCCAATGCCTGGTCGACATCCAGGCCGCGGAGGGAGGGAACTCCCTGATCGGTAGGCAGCTCTACCCGATCTTGAGGGAATCGGGCTTCCGCGACGTTTCGGTTTCCCCCCGGATGGTCTATGTCGATTCGGGCAAGCCCGGCCTGGTCGAAGGGTTCACGAAGAACACCTTCATCGCGATGGTCGAAGGGGTCGGGGACCAGGCGGTCCGTTCGGGACGGATGGACGGGACCGATTGGGACCGCGGAATCCGGGACCTGTACCGGACCACGGCGGAGGACGGCACGTTCATTTATACTTTCTTCAAAGGCACGGCCCGGAAATGACGGGGCCTGGAGACAAAATGAGAATCGAGGACAAGCTGGTCCGCGGGAAAAGCGTCCTGTCCCCGGACGGGGACGAGGATAGCAACCAGTACAACGTGCTGCACATTCTTGCCGGCACCGTGCTGGTGATCCTGATACCGCTGGCGGTTTTTTTCGCATCCGGCGGGAACGTGACGATGCTGTACGTCTCCCAGTATGTGTCCGTCGCGGCGGTGGGGCTGTCGATCGGTTATCTGGCCGGCTGCGTGCCGGCGGTCACCCTCCTGGTGATCCTCACGGCCACCACCGGAAAAGTCCTGTACCAACTGCTCGGCGGCAAACTGGGTGCCTTCGGATCCACGGAATTCACCGTCCGGCTGCTGGCCTGGATGGCATTCGTCGCGATGCTCTTCGGATCCGCATACCTGGGGTCGAAGATCAAGGAACGCGGTAAAATGGCCCGGGGGGGTCAATGAGCTACAAGTCGCCATACAGCATCCTGATCGCGGAATTATCCTACTTCGTGACCGTCATCCTGGGATGCGGCGCGGGCTACGTGTTCTGGAAAGGCAACATCGTGCCGAAAGTCCCCAAGGACGCCGTGTACGGCGCATATTCCACCATTCCCCTGTACATCCTGATCACGTTCGGGATGGTGGTCATCTTCCTTTTCACGCTCCGGCGCATCCTCGTGAAAACCGGCGTCCTGACCAAGGAGGAATCGTTCAAGTTCCTCTGGTCCAGGACGTGGTACCAGGACAAGTGATGCCGTGGGTGCCCGCCGTATCCCTTCGCGTTGAAGGAGCGCTTTGAACCCGGGAGATAAGGAGGGGACGATGGAGTGGAAAACGAAGGACGGGGGATGGAGCCCGTACCTCGCTGGCGCGCTGCTGGGGCTATTGGCCATCGCTTCCGCGGTCGCGACCACGAACCTGCTGGGGAAAACGTCCTACCTGGGCGCGTCGACCACGTTCGTGCGGGCCGCGGGTCTTCTCGAGCGGACGGCCGCCCCGGAGCACGTGGAGGCCAACGAGTATTTCACCAAGGAAAAAGTCAAGGTCGACTGGCAGTTCATGCTGATCGCGGGCATCTTCCTCGGCGCGCTGATCTCCTCGAAGACGGACGGGAGCTTCAAATCGGAGGGCGTGCCCCCGGTCTGGGAGGAGCGGTTCGGACCGTCCGTCGGGAAGCGGGCGGCCGGCGCGTTCCTGGGGGGATCGTCGCCATGGTGGGGGCCCGCATGGCGGACGGCTGCCCCAGCGGGCACGGCCTGAGCGGGATGATGCAGCTTTCGATGAGCTCGTTCGTCGCGCTGGCCATGTTCTTCGGCGTGGGCATCCTGACGGCATATGTCGTCTATGGAAGGAGGCCGTCATGACCGTCGACCAGGTGCTGGGACTCGTCACCGGCGTGCTGTTCGGGTTCCTTCTCCAGAAGGGGCGCGTCCTCCGCTACGAGAAGCAGCTGGGGGCGATGCTGCTGAAGGACATGACGATCCTCAAATTCATGCTCTCGTCGATCCTGGTGGGGATGGTCGGGATCCTCCTGCTGTCCGACGCGGGGGTCCTCAAGCTGGGCCACAAGGCGATGAACGTGGGGGCGGTGGTGGTCGGCGGCGGGCTCTTCGGCGTCGGTTGGGCGATCATGGGCTTCTGCCCCGGCACGTCGGTGGGCGCCGTCGGGGAAGGGCGCTGGCACGCCCTGTTCGCCGTCGCGGGGATGATCGCGGGGGCCGCGGTTTATGCGGAGCTCTACCCCTTTTTCAAGGCGACGGTTCTTTCGTGGAAGGATTACGGCAAGATCGGGCTGCCGGAGGCGCTGGGAGTTTCCCCGTGGGTGATCGTCCCCTTCTTCTGGGCGGCGGTCGGCGGGCTGTTTTTCTGGTTCGAGAAGAAGAATTTGTGACCCGGGTCTTCTTCGACGTCCACAGCGGGCTGCCCCGCGAGGGCCCCGGGAGCGACCGGTCCACCCGCAAGGCGTTCACCATGATCCCCGGGCTGCCCCGCGCCCCGAGGATCCTCGACGTCGGCTGCGGCCCGGGGGCCCAGACCGTCTGCCTGGCGTCCTTGAGCGGGGGAAAGGTCGTCGCGGTCGACAACCATCTCCCCTTCCTCCGGAGTCTCGCGCGGACGATCGGGGCGCGGAAGCTGGCGGACCGCGTCATTCCCGTCGCCGCCGACATGAACCGCCTGCCGTTTCCGCCCGGCTCCTTCGATCTGGTCTGGGCGGAAGGGTCGATCTACATCTCGGGGCTGGAAAACGGGCTCTCGCAGTGGAGGCCGCTCCTCAAGAAGAAGGGGGCGATCGCCTATACGGAAATCTCCTGGCTGCGGGAGGAGATCCCGGAGGAACTGGACCGGTTCTGGAAAGAGGCATATCCGGCGATCGGCCCGATCTCCCGCAACACGGAAATCCTGGAGCGCGCCGGGTTCGAGCCGCTCGGGACCTTCGTCCTTCCGGAAAGCGACTGGTGGGACGAATACTACAACAACATCCTGGCGAAGATCCCGCTGTTGAAGAGCAGGTACCGGAACGACGCGGAAGCGCTGCAGGTCCTGGACGTGGAAGAGGCGGAGATGAACCTCTACCGGAAATATTCGTCCTATTACGGGTACGTGTTCTACATCGGGAGGCGGAAAGGGAAATGACCGACCCGCGGCCGGTGGGTTAAGCGAACGAGCGCTTGTTCTCCCGTTTCAGCAGGTCGTACCGGCAGTAGGGGCAGAACTTCCATTCCTGGGACAGGTTCTTGCGGCAGCCGGGGCAGACGGAGACGACGGAGTAGCCGCAGGAAGGGCACATGATGAACTCCGCCTCCAGCGGCGTGGCGCACTGCGGGCAGGCGGAGGCGAAGTCCGCGTCGGTCTCGACCACCCGGAACACCTCGTCCACCGTGGTGATGCCGGAGACCACCTTGTCGAGCGCGTTCCGCCCCAGCGTGATCATGCCTCTCGATATCGCCATCTGGCGAAGCTCGTTCTCGGTGGCGTTCGCGGCGATCAGGTCGCGGACCGGCTGGGTGAACACCATCATTTCGTAGATCCCGATCCGGCCCTTGTACCCGGTGCCGTTGCACACCGGGCACCCCTCGCCGCGGTAGACGGGGACGTTGGTCTTCAGCCCCAGCCGCAGGATGTCGCGATCGGTCGGGGCCTCCTGCACCTTGCACTTCTGGCAGATCGTCCGGACCAGCCGCTGTGCGACGATCCCCACGATCGTGGTGGCGATGAGGTAGGAGGGTATTCCCAGGTCGCGCAGCCGGGTGATGGTGGCCACGCAGCTGTTCGTGTGGATCGTGGAGAACACCAGGTGCCCCGTGAGTGCCGCCTGGACGGCGATGGAGGCCGTTTCCGCGTCGCGCATCTCGCCGACCATGATGATGTCGGGATCCTGGCGAAGCAACGACCGGAGCATCGAGGGGAAGGACAGCCCGATCTTCTCCTGGACCGCCATCTGGTTGATCCCGCTCAGTTCGTATTCGATCGGGTCCTCGATGGTGGTGATATTCTCCTCCACCGACTTGATCCGGTTGAGGATCCCGTACAAGGTGGTCGTCTTCCCGGACCCCGTGGGCCCGGTGATGAGGATGATCCCCTGCGGCCGGGAGATGATGTCTTCCATCGTGGAAAGCTCGGCGGGAGCCAGCCCCATGGCGTCGAGCGAGATGGTCGCGTTGGCGGAGTCGAGGATCCGGATGACCACCTTTTCGCCGTAACTGGCGGGGACGGTGGAAATCCGGAGGTCGAGGCTCTTCCCCCCGATGCGGACGCCGATCCGGCCGTCCTGGGGAAGCCGCTTCTCGGCGATGTCCATCTTCGCCATGATCTTCACCCGGGAAATGACGGCGCCCTGGACCCATTTCGGGAGATCCATTGTCTTATGCAGAAGTCCGTCGATCCGGTTGCGGATCTGGAGGGCGGTCTTGACGGGTTCTATGTGGATATCGGATGCGCCTTTTTCCGCCGCTTCCGCGATGATCAGGTTGACCATCCGGATGACCGGCGCGGCCTCGGATTTCTTTCGGAGGTCCTCCACGTCCCGGCCGTCGGTATCGGAATGATCGCCCACCACCTCGACCATCCGCTCGTCGGCGATATCCTTCACGATGTTGGTGAGGGACGACCCGAGGTGGTAATGCTGGTCGATCGCCCAAAGGATGTCCGTGCGGGTGGCCAGGAACGGCTTGATGGTGTATCCGGAGGCGAACCGGACGTCCTCGAACGCTTCGAAACTGAGGGGGTCCGCCATCGCGATATGGAGTTCTTTCTGATCTATGGCGACGGGAACGATCAGATGCTTCCGGGCGACCTTTTCCCCGATGAGCTCGATGGCCTGGGGCTCGACGGGCGTGTTTTGAAGGTCGATCAGGGGTATCCCGAGCTGGATGGCGAGGGCCTGGGCGATTTCCGACTCGGTGGCAAGCCCCAGGGCGACGATCACTTCCCCGAGCTTTCCCCGCTTGGACCGCTGTTCCGAGAGGGCCCTGGTAAGGTCCTCTTCGGAGAGAAGGCCCGATTCAACGAGGAATTCGCCTAATCGTTTTTTACCCACGGCGCCAACGCTCCCTGGGGAAGGTTTCGAAGATTATATCATCGGGATGACCATATGAACATGAAGGGTACGTGATTCGCAATATCAAATGTGATAAAAGAAAAACTTTTCCCCGCGAACGGAACGCGGAAGACCTCGCGGTTTTCCGTGAAACCGGTTTGCCGGCAAGGCATCGTACGTTCGTGACGACAGGGGGAGGACCGGAAAGGGGGCATTCATGAAGCCGAAGGGGAACCCGAAAGAGACCAGGCTGGGTAGCCCGAAAGAGAACCGGATGAGGTGCCTCCGTTGCGGCGGGGCGATGGTTTTCGAGCGGTTCCAGGCGACCATGGAAATCTTCTATGCGTGGCGCTGCGTGAACTGCGGGGAAATCATGGACCCGGTGGTCGCGAAAAACAGGGAACTGGATCGGGCGCAGAAGAAGAAAGCCGTCGGGGAGTGATGCGGTAACTTCCCGATTTTAAATGTGTTTTGTCTACATTGACATCGCTTCCGCGGGTGTGTTAACCTGCCCGGGCTTATCCTGACATCTGGGGGGCCACGGACGGGTGGGGAACCATTCTCTGATCACGTTCCGGGTAGGGTATTCCGGGCGGAACTTCGAGGTTCGCTTGGGGCGCACCGCTGCGGTCGCCGCGGTCGCGGTGACGGCGGTCCTCTTCGTGCTTCTGACCCAGGGAATTTACGACATCCGCGACAACCTGTCCAAACTCGGGGAGCTGCGGTCGCTGCGGAACCGGGTTTCCGACCAGAACCTGGCCCTTCATAATCTTCATGCCAAGTTCGAGGGATTGGTTGCCGAGGTCGACCAGCTGCGGTCGATGAACAACAGATTGAAATCATTGGATGAAAGCAATAATCCCATCGGCGGCCCCGCTTCGGGCGTCGGGGGGGGCGAAACGCCGGAAACGTCGGCGGACGCCCGGCTCGACCGGCTCCTGGACCGGAAGTTCGATCAATTGAAAGGCGAACTGCTGGTGAGAGTCGAAGACCTCGACCGGCTCGGCGAACGGCTCGACAGCCGACGGCTGCTGCTCGAAAGCATACCGAACGGATGGCCGGTCCGCGGGGTCCTTTCCTCCAGCTTCGGAATGCGGACCTCCCCGTTCACCGGCACGCCCGTTTTCCACCATGGCGTCGATATCGTCGCCCGGCACGGGGTCGCAGTGCTCGCCACCGGGCCGGGGACCGTCGTCAAGAGCGGGTTCGAGGCGCTGGTGGGCAACGTGGTCATCGTGGACCACGGCGCGGGATACCGGTCGACCTACGCCCACCTTTCTTCCCGGAAGGTCAAGGAGGGAGACTTCGTGGAACGCGGCGAGGTGCTGGGGCAGGTGGGGGCGACAGGCCGCGCCACCGGGCCGCACCTTCATTACGAGGTCTGCGTCGACGGGCTCCGGATCAATCCCGCCCGCTTCCTGAATTAGCAATTCCACCCACAGTCCGGCAAGGCGATAACGGGGGAACCCGCCAGATGATAATGGATTTTCTCAAGAAAATGTTCGGCACCCAGAACGAGCGGACCCTTGCCCGTATTTCCCCCATCGTGGACAAGGTCAACTCCCTGGAAGCGCCGCTTCTCACCCTTCCGGACGACCGTCTCGTGGCCAGGATCGCGGAGTACAAGGAGCGCGCCGGGAACGGGGAGCCGCTCGACGATCTCCTCCCCGAAGTGTTCGCCGTCGTCCGGGAAGCGGGGAAGCGCGTTTTCAACATGCGGCACTTCGACGTCCAGCTCGTCGGGGGGGTCGTCCTCCACGAGGGCCGGATCGCCGAGATGCGGACCGGCGAGGGGAAGACGCTCGTCGCGACGCTGCCCATCGTGCTGAACGCCCTCACCGGCCGCGGCGTCCACCTCATCACGGTGAACGACTACCTGGCCAAGCGCGACGCCGACTGGATGGGGCAGCTGTACCGGTTCCTGGGGCTGTCCGTGGGCGTCATCGTCCACGGGATGGACGACGCGGAGCGGCAGGCGTCCTACCGCGCCGACGTCACCTACGGGACGAACAACGAGTTCGGCTTCGACTACCTGCGCGACAACATGAAGTTCCGCCTCGAGGACATGGTCCAGCGGGAGCTGCACTACGCGATCGTGGACGAGGTCGACTCGATCCTGATCGACGAGGCCCGGACCCCGCTGATCATCTCCGGCCCCGCGGAGGAGTCGACCGATCTCTACGCGCGGGTGAACTCGGTGATCCCGTACCTCAAGAAGGACGCCGACTACAAGGTCGACGAGAAGGCCCGGCAGGTGCTCCTGACCGAGGAATCGGGGATCCCGAAGCTCGAGCGGCTCCTGACCGTGGACAACCTCTACGAGCCCCAGAACATCGAGATCCTCCACCACGTCAACCAGGCGCTGAAGGCCCACGTGCTCTTCCACCGGGACGTCGACTACATGGTCAAGGACGGCGAGGTGGTCATCGTCGACGAGTTCACGGGGCGGCTGATGCCCGGGCGGCGCTGGTCCGACGGGCTCCACCAGGCGGTGGAGGCCAAGGAAGGGGTCAAGATCGAGAACGAGAACCAGACGCTGGCGACCATCACCTTCCAGAACTACTTCCGCATGTTCGAGAAGCTGGCCGGCATGACCGGCACGGCCGACACGGAGGCGGCGGAGTTCCAGCAGATCTACAAGCTGGGCGTCACCGTCATCCCGACGAACCAGCCGATGGTCCGGGTAGACACCTCCGACCAGATCTACCGCACGGAGAAGGAGAAGTTCCATGCGGTGCTCGAGGAGGTGAAGGGGCTGCACACGGAGGGGCGGCCGGTCCTGGTGGGCACCGTCTCCATCGAGAAGTCCGAGCGGGTCTCCGGGCTCCTGACGCGCCACGGCATTCCCCACAACGTGCTCAACGCGAAGCACCACGAGCAGGAGGCGCAGATCATCGCGGAGGCGGGCCATCCCGGGAGGGTGACCATCGCGACGAACATGGCCGGCCGCGGCGTCGACATCAAGCTGGGGGAAGGGGTCGTCGGGAAAGGGGGGCTCCATATCATCGGGACGGAGCGCCACGAGTCCCGCCGGGTCGACAACCAGCTCCGCGGGCGCGCGGGACGGCAGGGGGACCCGGGCTCCTCGCGGTTCTTCCTTTCCCTGGAAGACGACCTGCTCCGCATCTTCGGCTCCGACCGGATCTCGCCGATCATGGAAAAGCTGGGGATGGAGGAGGGGGAGCCGATCGAGCACCCCCTCATCAACAAGGCGGTCGAGAACGCCCAGAAGAAGGTCGAGGCGCACAACTTCGACATCCGGAAGCACCTTCTCGAGTACGACGACGTGATGAACAAGCAGCGCAAGGTGATCTACGAGATGCGCCGGGAGGTGCTCGGCAGCGAGAACCTGCGCGAGATGGCGATGGAGTTCACGGAGGAGGTCTCGGAAGGGATCGTCGAGACCTTCGCCGACGAGAAGACGCACCCGGAGGATTGGGACTTCGAGGGACTGGGCAACGCCGTCCACGCGCAGTTCGGGTTCCGTTTCGAGGTCCCGGAGGGGGACAGGGCGGCCCTCACCCCGCAGGCGCTGGCCGACCGGGTCCGGGAGGGCGCCGAGGCGTTCTACAAGCGGAAAGAGGCCGAGTACGGCGATGAGATCATGCGGTACTTCGAGAAGATGTTCCTCCTCTCCACCGTGGACGCCCTGTGGAAGGACCACCTGCTGTCGATGGACCATCTCAAGGAGGGGATCGGCCTCCGGGGATACGGGCAGAAGGACCCGCTGAAGGAGTACCAGCGGGAGGGATTCGACATGTTCTCCGACATGATCGACCGGATCCGGGAAGAGGCGCTGAAGCGGCTGTTCACCGTCAAGGTGCAGCGGGAGGAGGACGGGGGGGCCCCGCCGGCTTCGCTTCCGGCCCCGGGACCGCGCCGGGTTTCCCTCTCCAGGGGGGACATCAAGCACGCCGGGGAGACCACGCAGAAGCGCCAGGGGGTCAAGATCGGCCGGAACGACCCATGCCCGTGCGGGTCCGGGAAGAAATACAAGAAATGCTGCGGGCGGGAGGCGTGAATGAAATCGGATGAAGGGATCGTCGTTCCGGGTTTCAGCGCCGCGGGGACCGCTTGCGGCCTCAAGCGGTCGGGGAAGCCGGACCTCGCGCTGGTGGTAAGCGACCGGCCCTGCGTTTCCGCGGCGGTCTACACGAAAAACAAGGTGGCGGCGGCCCCCGTCGTCTGGGGGAGGGCGCTCCGGAGCCGCGGGCGGCTGCGCGGGATCCTGGTCAACAGCGGCAACGCGAACGCCTGCACGGGCGAGGAAGGGATGCGGGCGGTGCGGGAAACTTCCCAGGCGGCCTGCGAGGCGCTGGGGCTGCCTCCCGACTCGCTGCTGATCGGATCCACCGGGGTCATCGGCGTCCCCCTGCCGGTCGGGAAGATCGTTTCCGCCCTGCCAAGCCTCGTCGGGCGCCTTTCCCCGAAGGGGATCCTCGCGGCGGGGGAAGCGATCCGGACGACGGACGCGTTCCCCAAGCGCGGCGTGCGCACCCTCCGCATCGGGGGCAGGGTCGTCACCATCGGCGGGATCGCGAAGGGGGCCGGGATGATCGCCCCGAACATGGGCACCCTGCTCGCCTACGCGTTCACCGACGCGCCCTTGCGCCTCGCGGACGCGCGGCGCGTTTTAAAGGAGGCGGTCGACGCCTCCTTCAACCGCATCGTGGTCGACGGCGACACGAGCACGAACGACACGGCCGCCCTGTTCGCCAACGGGGCATGCGGCCTGCCTTGCCTTTCCGGGAAGGGGCTCGCGGCCTTCGGGGAGGCGTTGCGCTCCCTGCTGCTCGACCTGGCGCTGATGATCGTCCGCGACGGCGAGGGGGCGACGCGCGTCGTGCGGATCGAGGTCGCGGGCGCGCGCACCGCCGCGGAAGCGGAACGGGGCGCCCGGGCGGTGGCGACGTCCCCCCTCGTGAAGACGGCCGTGTACGGGGCGGACATGAACTGGGGCCGGGTGATCGCCGCGTTGGGACGCGCGGGAATCTCCATGGACCCCATGAAGGTCTCCATGCGGTTCGCGGGGGCGACGGTGTTGCGGCGGGGGATGCGCCCCGATCCGGCGGCGGAGCGTCGGGCCGCCCCGAAGATCCGGGAGGAAGCGTACGGGATCGACGTCGACCTGGGGATCGGCAAGGGGAGCTGGCACCTGTATTTCTCCGATCTGACGAAGGAATACGTGCGGATAAACTCCGGCTATCGCAGCTAAGCCGGGGGCGGGCATAGTCGCAAGGGGCAATACCCTCGCACGAGTACCTCTCCTCGGGGACGCCTCGCTCACCCTCCATGGTTCGCTTCGGCTTCGGGTCTTCGTCGCTCCCGGCCTCCCTGCCTCCGCTCCGAAGACACGACCCCTGCGGAGAGGTACTCGTGCTCGGGAGCCCCTTGCGGCGACGTCGATGCCCCCGGCCCCACAGGCCACCCCCCAAGGCACAGCCGGCACAAGCCACAAAGACACAAGCCACAGAACGCCAAAGACACAAGCCACAAAGACACAAGCCACCAAAGACACAAGCCACAGGGGGGAACTTCTCAGCGAAAGGTACGTACGGAAAAGCTTCCGATGTCAGGGCAGGCGCTTTCGAGGGACACTCTTCGGTTTATCGATAAAGGGCGAAGGGGAAGAGTGTCCCTCGCCCATGTAGTTGATATCGGAAAGGAGTTCGTGCTATATATGCTTGCTTGGCTTTTTATTTATCACCCACGGGCGGGACTCTCCCCGGGGTGCCTCGTCGAAGACGGGGTGAATGGGGAGGGGCGGAGCGTCCGGAGGAACAACCCCAGAGGCTAAAGGAGGAAGGAAAGGCATGGCGAACGGGCAGAGCTCTGTGATCACGATGAAGCAGCTGCTGGAAGCGGGCGTCCACTTCGGTCACCAGACGAAGCGGTGGAACCCCAAGATGAAGAAGTACATTTTCACCGCGAGGAACGGGATCTACATCATCGACCTGCAGCAGACGGTCAAGATGTTCCGCGCGGCCTACGACACGGTCCGGACGATGGCCGCCGAAGGGAAGATGGTCCTCTTCGTAGGGACGAAGAAGCAGGCGCAGGAAGCGGTGGAAGAGGAAGCGCGCCGGGCCAACGTCCCGTACGTCAACCAAAGGTGGCTCGGCGGCATGCTCACGAACTTCACCACGATCCGCAAGAGCCTCGACCGCCTGCAGAAGCTGACCGATATGCGCACCGACGGGACCGCCGAGCGGCTTCCGAAGAAGGAAGTGCTGATGCTCGAAAAAGAGCGGGTAAAGATGGAAAAGATCCTGGGGGGCATCCGCGACATGCGGCGTCAGCCCGACGCCCTGTTCGTGGTCGACCCGTCCAGGGAAACGATAGCGATCCTCGAGGCGCGGAGGCTGGCGATCCCCATCGTCGCCATCGTCGACACGAACTGCGACCCCGACCTGATAGACCACGTGATCCCCGGCAACGACGACGCCATCCGGGCGATCAAGCTCTTCCTCTCCAAGATGGCCGACGCGATCATCGAGGGGAAGGCCGTGTACGCCGAGAAGAACGCATCGAAGGGCGACAAGGATGCGGAGACCCCCGAGGTCACCATGTCCCTCATCTCGACCGAGGGCGAGGAAGAGGTCGTCAAGCCGGCCGAAGCGGCGAAAGAGTCAACAAACTTTCTCAGGGAGAATACGCGGTATGGAAATCACTTCCGGAATGGTGAAAGAGCTCCGCGAGAAGACCGGCGCGGGCCTGATGGATTGCAAGGCGGCGCTCGCATCGGCGGGCGGCGACATGGAGAAGGCGATCGACTTCCTTCGCACGAAGGGGCTGGCCGCGGCGGCCAAGAAGTCGTCGCGGATCGCCTCCGAGGGGCTGGTGTGTCGCCCACGTGGAGGGGAATTACGGGACGCTGGTCGAGATCAACTGCGAAACCGATTTCGTGGCGAAGACCGACGAGTTCGCGGGGTTGGCGAAAGAGATCGCCGCGCTGGTGAACACGAAGGGGGCCAAGGACGTCGACGAAGCGATGCTGATCGCGACGGACGGCGGCACCCTGGGAGAGAAGCTCACGGAAAAGGTGGCGAAGATCGGCGAGAAGATCTCCTTCCGCCGCTTCTCCCGCTTCGAGGTGGGCAAGGAATCCGGGCTGATCGTCCCCTACATCCACATGGGCGGGAAGATCGGGGTGCTGGTGGCGCTCGAGGGCGCCGGGCCGAAGAACGCCGAGGCCGCGGCGCTGGCCAAGGACCTGGCGATGCAGGTGGCGGCGGCGAACCCGACGTACGTCAGCCGCAAGGACGTCCCCGCCTCGGTGATCGAGCACGAAAAGTCGATCTACCGGGAGCAGGCGAAGGCCTCCGGCAAGCCCGACAAGATCCTCGACAAGATCGCCGACGGCAAGCTCGAGAAGTACTACGGGGACTTCTGCATCCTCGAGCAGGCGTTCATCAAGGACCCCGACCGGAAGGTCGGGCAGCTCCTCGCGGAAGCCGGTAAGGCCGCCGGGGCGGAGATCACGATGAAATCCTTCGTGCGGTTCCAGGTGGGCGAGGGGATGGAGAAGCGGTCAACGACCTGGCCGCCGAGGTGGCCAAGCAGATCGGGCAGGGGTGACGCCGACGACCCCGCCCGCGGAGGTTCCGTGCCGAAACCGGCGTACCGCCGGATCCTGCTGAAGCTTTCCGGGGAAGCCCTGATGGGCAGGCAGGCGTACGGCATCGACGAGGACATCCTCGCCGGCCTGTCGCAAGGAGATCCGCGAGGTGACGGAGCTGGGCGTGCAGGTCGCCCTCGTCGTCGGCGGCGGGAACATCTTCCGGGGGATCGGCACCGGCCGGAACCTCGGGCATCGACCGCGCGTCCGCCGACTACATGGGGATGCTGGCGACGGTCATCAACAGCCTCGCCCTCCAGGAAGTCCTCGAGCAGAACGGGGTGGACACCCGGGTGCTCTCCGCCATCGAGATGCAGGCGATCGCCGAGCCGTACATCCGGCGGCGCGCGCTGCGCCACCTGGAGAAGGGGCGGGTGGTGATCTTCGCGGCGGGGACGGGGAACCCCTACTTCACCACCGACACCGCCGCGGCGCTGCGCGCGATGGAGATCAACGCCGACGCCATCCTCAAGGCGACCAAGGTCGACGGCGTGTACGACCGCGATCCCATGCTCGACCGGCAAGCGAAGAAGTTCACCCGCGCTCACCTACCTCGACGTCCTGAGGAAGAACCTCAAGGTCATGGACGCCACGGCCATCTCCCTTTGCATGGACAACGACCTGCCCATCGTCGTGTTCAACCTCACGAAGAAGGGGAACATCCTCAAGGTGGTGACGGGGGAGAAGATCGGCACAGTCGTTCACGGAGGAAAATGATGGAAGCGTTGATCAAGGAAACCTCCGCCCGGATGGAGCGGAGCATCGAAGCCTTCAAGAAGGACCTGGGGAAGGTGCGCACGGGGCGCGCCTCCTTCTCCCTGCTCGACGGCGTCAAGGTCGACTACTACGGCACCCCCACGCCGCTCCAGCAGGTGGGCACCCTCTCCGTGCCCGAGAGCCGGCTGATCACGATCACGCCGTGGGACACCAAGATGATCGGGCCGATCGAGAAGGCGATCCAGGGGGCCGGGCTGGGGCTGAACCCGTCGAGCGACGGGAAGGTCGTCCGCATCCCCATCCCGCCGCTGACCGAGGAGCGGCGCAAGGAGCTGGCCAAGGTGGTCCGGAAGATGTCCGAGGAGGCCCGCGTGGCGGTGCGCAACGTCCGGCGCGAGGAGATCGAGAAGCTCAAGGAGAAGGAGAAGAAGAAGGAAATCCCGGAAGACGGCGTGAAGCGCGGCCAGGAGCGGATCCAGAAAGAGACGGACGCCTTCATCAAGAAGATCGACGACATCCTCAAGGCCAAGGAACAAGAGATCCTGGAAGTCTGAAGCGAATGCACCCGGGAGGAGGAAGCGAGGGTTCCCGCGCTCCCCCGGCACGTCGCCGTCATCATGGACGGCAACGGCCGGTGGGCCAGGCAGCGGGGGCTGCCGCGGGTCGAAGGCCACCGGATGGGGGCCCGCTCCGTCCGGGAAGTGGTGGAATGCGCCCGCGAGCTGGGAATCGACTACCTCACCCTGTACGCCTTCTCCCTTGAGAACTGGGGCCGCCCCGAGGCCGAGGTGAACGCCCTCATGGCCCTGCTGCAGGAGTTCCTCGTCAGCGAGCTTCCGCCTGATGCTGAAGCACGGGATCCGGTTCCGGGTCATCGGGGATACGTCCGCCCTGCCCTTCGCCGTGCGGCAGGTCCTCGCCGGCACGGTGGCCGCCACGGCGGGGAATACCGACATGACGCTGACGCTCGGGCTTTCCTACGCGGGGCGCAACGAGATCGTGCGCGCCGCCCGCCGGATCGCGGCCGAGGCGGCCGAGGGGAAGCTCGGCGCCGGAAGACGTGACGGAGGAGACGTTCTCCGGGCGCCTCGACACCGCCGGGATGCCCGACCCCGACCTGGTCATCCGGACCAGCGGCGAGATCCGGGTCAGCAACTTCCTCCTCTGGCAGTCGGCCTACGCCGAGTTCGTGTTCACGGACGTCCTCTGGCCCGATTTCGGGAAGGCGGACTTCCTCCGGGCGCTGGAGGAGTACTCCCGCCGCAACCGGCGGTTCGGCCTGACCGACGAGCAGGCCGGGACGCCGTCGGCGAAGTGACGATGCTCCTGGAAACGGATCGCCACCGCCGCCGTCCTCCTCCCCCTCCTGGTCGCATCCATCCTGTGCTCCAAGGGGCGTCCGTTCGAATGGCCGTTCCTTCTCGTGTGCGGCCGGCGGCCGGGCGGTGTGCGCGGTCGAGATGTTCCGGATGTTCCTCCGCGGGGCGCGCGACCTTGTCGGGCGGCATCGCGCTCGCGGTGCTCGTGTTCCTTTCGGGAACGCTCCTGCCGGCCGTCCTTTGCGCTCCCCGCGGTCCTGCTCTGCGTCGTGCTGGCCGTCTTCCACCCGCTGCCGGGGGCGGACGACGTCGGCGGAAAAAACCCGCAGGGCGGCGATGCTGACCCTCGGCGCGGTCTACGTCGGCGGGCTGCTCTCGATGTACCCGAGGACGCTGTCCCTCCCCCGGGGGGAGCACTGGGTGCTGCTGGGGATCCTCGCCGTGTCGGCGGGGGACACCATGGCGTACTTCACGGGAAGGGCGCTGGGCCGCAGGAAGCTCGCGCCCGCCCTCTCCCCGAACAAGACCGTCGAGGGCGCGGTCGGGCGGGCTCGCTGGGGAGCGTCGCGTGCGGCGATCCTGTACGCCTTCCTCTTCCTTCCCGGGATCCCCGCGTGGTACGCCGCCGTCGCGGGAGGGGTCGTCGGGATCTTCGGGCAGGGCGGGGACCTGTTCGAGTCGCTGCTCAAGCGGGCCGCGGGGGTGAAGGACAGCGGGACGATCTTCCCGGGCCACGGCGGGGTCCTCGACCGGGCGGACGGCATCCTAGCCGCCGGCCCGGTCCTCTTCCTGCTGGCGGCGCTGGCGCCCCTGGCGGGAGGCGGGGGATGAAGCCGCGGGGAGTCGCCGTCCTCGGCGCCACCGGCTCCGTCGGGCAGGAACGCCCTCGACGTCATCGCGCGGTTCCCCCGGCGGTTCCGGGCGACCGTCCTGTGCGCGGGGACCAACGCCCGGGCGCTGGCCGCCCTTGCGCGCATCTTCCGCCCCGACGTCGTCTGCCTCTGGGAAGGCGACGCGGCGTCGCTCCGGAAGGAGCTCCCCCGCGGGACGCGCATCCTCTTCGGGGAGCAGGGGATGACGGAAGCCGCGTGCGCGCGGAACGTCGACATCGTCCTCGCGGCGGCCTCCGGCACCTCGTCGCATCCGTCCCGTGATCGCGGCGGCGGAGGCGGGGAAGCGGATCGCCCTGGCGAACAAGGAGCTCCTCGTGATGGCGGGGAAGTTCCTGACCGCCGCGGCGCGCCGGGGCGGGGCGGAGATCCTTCCCGTCGACAGCGAGCATTCCGCGGTGTTCCAGGCCATCGGGCGGAAGCCGCAGGGACGACATCCTCCGGGTCATCCTCACCGCTTCCGGCGGCCCGTTCCGCAGCCGCACCGTCGGAGCAGATGCGGTCCGCCACGGTCCCGGAGGCGCTGGGACACCCCGTCTGGCGGATGGGCGCGAAGATCTCCGTGGACTCCGCGACGCTGATGAACAAGGGGCTCGAGGTGATCGAGGCCACCTGGCTCTTCGGCCTCCCCCCTCGACCGCATCGACGTGCTGATCCACCCCCAGTCGGTGATCCACTCGATGGTGGAGTTCCGCGACGGCAGCGTCCTCGCCCAGATGGGGATCCCCGACATGAGGATCCCCATCGGGTACGCGCTCGGCTACCCCGAGCGGCTCCCGATGGAACTGCCCCGCCTGCGCCCGCATCGAATGGAGGGCGTGGGGCTTCGAGTCGCCGGACCGGAAGCGGTTCCCGGCCCTGCCGCTCGCGTACGCCGCCGCGGAAACCGGCGGCACGGCGCCCGCGGTGCTGAACGGCGCCAACGAGGAAGCGGTAAGGGCGTTCCTGTCCCGCCGGATCGGGTTCACCGACATCGTCCGCGTCGTCGACCGC
Organism: uncultured bacterium; assembly: GCA_963741515.1. Taxonomy (GTDB): domain Bacteria; phylum Desulfobacterota; class Deferrimicrobia; order Deferrimicrobiales; family Deferrimicrobiaceae; genus UBA2219. Next base: position 359,354 of record CAVUIA010000002.1, on the reverse strand, counting down.
GTGTTGTCCGGGTGGGCGGGCTCGTTCGCCGCGAGGACCCTCAGAGACGTTCTCGACGCGGACACGCTCTCCCGCCAGGAGGCCAGGGAAAGGATATCCAGGAGCAGGAGACCCTCTTCGTCATGATCTATTTCCTCTCGTTCATCATCGTCCTCGGGATTCTCATCTTCGTCCACGAGTTCGGCCACTTCATCGTGGCCCGGAAACTCGGGGTGGGGGTCACCAAGTTCTCCTTCGGGTTCGGTCCGAAGCTGTTCGGCGTCCAGCGGGGCGAAACGGAGTACCTGGTCTCCGCGGTGCCCGCTCGGCGGGTACGTCAAGCTGGTCGGGGAAAGCGAAACGGACGAGGTCCCGCCCGAGCAGTCGGAGCGCTCCTTCAGCAACAAGCCGATCTGGGTGAAGATGGCCGTCGTCGCGGCCGGTCCCGTCTGCAACCTGCTCTTCGCCATCCTCGTGTTCTGGATCGTCTTCCTCGGGGGCGTGCCGTCGCTCACCACGAAGATCGGCGACGTGCTGCCCGATACCCCCGCGTCGCGCGCGGGCCTCCTGAAGGGGGACGTCGTGCTGCGGATCGACGGGGCCACGGTGGCGAACTGGGAGGAGCTGGCGGCCCGGATCAAGACGGGCACCCCCGGCAAGCCGCTCCAGTTCACCGTCCTGCGGGACGGGAAGGAGATGACGGTGCCGGTGCCGCCCGAGATGCGGGAGGGGCGGACCGTGTTCGGCGAGAAGGTGTCGGAGCCGAAGGTCGGCATCGCGGCCGGGCAGCGAGGTGGTCTACCGGGAGATCGGCGTCGGGTCCGCCTTCGTCCAGAGCGTGACCGAAACCGGAAAGCTCGTCTACCTCACCGGGATGACGGTGGTGAAGCTGGTCACGCGGGTCCTCCCGTCCGAGACGCTGGGCGGCCCGATCCTCATCGCCCAGATCGCGGGGGAACAGGCGCGGCAGGGCATCTCCCCCTTCGCCTACTTCCTGGGGCTCCTGAGCGTCAACCTGGGGGTCCTGAACCTCCTGCCGATCCCGATCCTCGACGGGGGGCACCTGCTGTTCTTCGCCGTCGAGGGGATATTGCGCAGGCCGATCTCGCCTCAGGCACGGGAGATGGCGCAGCGGGTCGGGCTGGCGCTCATCCTCACGCTGACGGCGCTCGTCTTCTACAACGACATCGTGCGGCTGCTCGCGCGGTGATACTGGCGATCGAGACGGCGACGCCGCACGGGAGCGTCGCGCTGGTGGCAGGCGGGGCCGTCCGGCGGAGACCGTCCTCCCGCAGGGCAGGCAGGCGTCCGAAACCGCCCTCTCCGCCGTCTCGGGCCTCCTCGACGCCTGCGGCGCCGGCCCGTCCGGCATCTCCTGCGTGGCGGTTTCGGCCGGCCCCGGGTCGTTCACGGGCTTGCGCGTGGGGATGGCGGCGGCGAAGGGGTACTGCTTCGGGTGGAACCTGCCGATGGCCCTCGTGCCGACGCTCGAGGCGCTCGCGTCCCGTTTCCCCGGGGAAGAGCCGGATCCTCTGCCCCGTCCTGGACGCCCGGAGGAAAGAGGTGTACGCGGCCCTGTTCCGGCGGGAGGGGGACGCGCTCGCGCGCCTGACTCCCGACCTGGCCCTGCCGCCGGAGGCCCTGATCGACCGCCTGCCGGAGGGGGAGATCCTTTTCTGCGGCGACGGGCTGAAAAGCTACGGGCCGATGTTCCTCGACCGCCTGGGGGGCCGGGCGTCGATCGTCGAGGGGCCGGCGGGCCTCCCGTCGGCGGGCGCCGTGGGGATCCTCGGCGAAAGGATCTTTCTCGAGAGGCGCCGTCGGCGACCCGCGTTCGGCGGTGCCCGCGTACATCCGGCCTTCCGAGGCGGAATTCAAGCGCCTCGTCTCCTGAGGGAAGCCCGGAACCCCTTTGCCATGTCGGGATGTTGTAACACGGCCGGTTCCATCTGGTATGCTGTAGTACTCTCATTTTTTCCCCGACGGAGGTGTTGATGGACCAGAGTCCGGAAGAGAAAATGGCCGGCCTGATCGCCAAGGACCCGGAATTCAAGGCGCTCGTCGAGGAGCACCGCCTTCTTGACGAGAAGCTGAAGGAACTGGACCGGAAGGTGTACCTCCTTCCCGAGGAGGAGCTCGAACGGAAGCGGCTTCAGAAGCTGAAACTCGCCAGGAAAGACAAGATCGCGCAGACGTCCCTGACGGATCGGCGTCCCGAGGGTCCCGAGCCCATTCCGCCCTCGAGGTTGATCACATGCAGATGACCGGCGCGGAGATCTTCGTCAAGACACTCGCGGACCTCGGCGTGGAGATCGTATTCGGCTACCCCGGCGGCGCCGTCCTGAACATCTACGACGCGCTGTTCCAGCACACGAAGGTCAAGCACATGCTCTGCCGCCACGAGCAGGGGGCCGTCCACATGGCGGACGGGTACGCCCGGGCTTCCGGGAAGACGGGCGTGTGCGTCGTGACCTCGGGGCCGGGGGCGACGAACACCGTCACGGGGATCGCCACGGCCTACATGGACTCCATCCCCATCGTCATCTTCACCGGGCAGGTGCCGTCGCTCCTGATCGGCAACGACGCGTTCCAGGAGGCCGACATCGTCGGCATCACCCGGCCGTGCACCAAGCACAACTACCTGGTGAAGGACGCGAAGGACCTCCCCAGGATCATCAAGGAGGCGTTCTACATCGCCTCCACGGGAAGGCCGGGGCCCGTCCTGGTCGACATCCCGAAGGACGTGCTGATCACCTCCGCGCCGTACAACCTCCCGAAGGAGGTGAGCCTGCGGGGGTACCACCCCAACTACGAGGGGCACCCGAAGCAGGTGGAGAGCGCCCTGCGAGCTGCTCCTGTCCTCGGAGCGTCCGGTCGTGTACGCGGGGGGCGGGGTGATCCTCTCCAACGCCTCCGCGGAGCTCCTGGAACTGGCCGCACCTCCTTGCCCTTCCGGTCACCACGACGCTGATGGGGATGGGCGGCTTCCCCGGGAGCGATCCCTTGAGCCTCGGGAATGCTCGGCATGCACGGGACCTACCAGGCGAACATGGCGATCATCCATCCGGACGTGATCCTGGCCGTGGGAGCGCGGTTCGACGACCGGGTGACGGGGAAGATCGACGAGTTCGCGCCGCACGCCAAGATCATCCACATCGACATCGACCCCACCTCGATCCAGAAGAACGTCCGGGTCGACATCCCCATCGTCGGGGACCTGAAGAACGTCCTCCGGAAGATGATCAAGGCGGTGAAGGCGAAGAAGGAAGCGTCCGCGTTCCGGGAAAAGATGTCGGGATGGCGCGAAGCAGCTCGACGTCTGGGCGAAAACCCATCCGCTCACCTACAAGACGTCGATCGGCGGCCTGATCAAGCCGCAATACGTGGTGGAGCAGATCTACAAGATCACCAAGGGAAACGCGATCATCACCACGGAGGTCGGCCAGAACCAGATGTGGGCCGCCCAGTTCTACAATTACGACAAGCCGCGCACCTTCCTCACGTCAGGGGGGCTGGGAACGATGGGATACGGCCTGCCCGCCGCGATCGGCGCCCAGGTGGCGATGCCCGGGACAGCTGGTCATCGACATCGCAGGGGACGCCAGCATCCAGATGAACATCCAGGAGCTGGCCACGGCGGTGCAGTTCCGGGTGCCCGTCAAGGTGGTGATCCTGAACAACCGGGTGATGGGAATGGTGCGCCAGTGGCAGGAGCTCTTCTTCCAGGGGAAATTCTCCGAGACGATCCTGCCCAAGATCCCCGATTTCGTCCTGCTGGCGGAAGCGTACGGCGCGAAGGGGTTCCGGGCGACGAAGACCGAGGAAGTCGCCGGGGTGCTGAAGAAGGGGTTCGCCGCGGAGGGCCCGGTGCTGATCGACATCGAGACGGACCCGGAGGAGATGGTCTATCCCATGGTCCCCGCCGGCGCGCCGCTGACGAAGATGCTGCTGGTTTAAGGAGAACGTTCCGATGCGACACACCATTTCGATCCTGGTCGAGAACGAATTCGGGGTCTTGAGCCGCGTCGCGGGCCTGTTCTCCGGCCGCGGGTTCAACATCGAGTCGTTGTGCGTCGCGGAGACGGAGGACCCCGGGGTCTCCCGGATGACGGTCGTCACCGACGGGCAACGACCAGATCGTCGAGCAGATCCTGAAGCAGCTGAACAAGCTCATCCCGGTCCTCAAGGTCGTCGACTTCACGGGCGTCGACACCGTGGACCGGGAGCTGGTGCTCGTCAAGGTGAAGGCCGATAACGACACCAAGCCGGAGGTGCTGCGGCTGATCGACATCTTCAGGGCGAAGGTCGTCGATGTCGCGCCGCGCTTCTACACGATCGAGATGACCGGGGGGGAAGGGAAGGTGAACGCCTTCCTGCAGATGCTGCGCCCCCTCGGGATCAAGGATATCGTCCGGACGGGCAAGATCGCCATCGCCCGGGGGATGTAGGGTCCGACCGCGGAAGCGGCGGAAACCAGCAAACGGAGGGAAAGAGAATGGTCACCATGTACCGGGAGCAGGACGCGAAGGCGGAGCTTCTCAAAGGGAAAACGATCGCCATCCTCGGATACGGCAGCCAGGGGCACGCCCACGCGAACAACCTGAAGGAGAGCGGCTTCTCCGTGATCGTCGGAGAGGTCCCCGAAGGCCCCAACGCGAAGAAGGCGAAAGAGGCGGGGTTCGAGGTCTCCGACGCCGCGACGGCGGTGAAAAAGGCCGACATCGTCGTGATGCTGCTCCCGGACGAGCTGCAGGGCGGCATCTACCGCGCTTCCGTCGGGCCGAACCTGCGCAAGGGCGCCTACCTGATGTTCGCCCACGGGTTCAACATCCATTTCGGGCAGATCGTTCCCTCTCCGGACGTCAACGTGTTCATGGTGGCCCCGAAGGGGCCCGGTCACCTGGTCCGCGCGCAGTACCTGAAGGGGGAAGGAGTGCCGGCGCTCATCGCCGTCCACCAGGACCCCGCGGGGAACACCAAGGACGTGGCCCTCGCCTACGCGGCGGGGATCGGCGCCGCCCGCGCGGGCGTCCTCCAGACATCCTTCCGGGAAGAGACCGAGACCGACCTGTTCGGCGAGCAGGTCGTCCTGTGCGGCGGCGTGACGGCGCTGGTGCAGGCGGGGTACGAGACGCTGGTCGAGGCCGGGTACGCTCCGGAGATGGCGTACTTCGAGTGCTGCCACGAGCTCAAGCTCATCGTCGACCTGATCTACGAGGGCGGGATCGCCAACATGCGGTACTCCATCAGCAACACCGCCCAGTACGGAGACCTCACCCGCGGCCCCCGGATCGTCAACGATGAGACGCGGCGGGAGATGAAGCGGATCCTCGAGGAGGTCCAGAACGGCTCCTTCGCGAAGGAATGGATGCTCGAGAACAGCGCGAACCGGCCGGTCTTCAACGCGCTCCAGAAGCGCGGCGAGGCCCACCCGATCGAGGAAGTCGGCAAGCGTCTCCGCGCGCTGATGCCGTGGCTGTCGAAGGGACGTTTGGTCGACAAGACGAAGAACTGAGGCTTCCCCAAGGAGTCCCGGCTACATGTTCGCGCCGGAAGGTTGGCCCTTCATCCTCGGCGGGGCGGCGTTCAGCTCCGTGGCGGGGCTCGTATGGCCGCGATGGATTCCTCTCGCCGCGGTGGGGGTCGTCTTCACCCTGTTTTCCCTGTGGTTCTTCCGCAACCCGGACCGCATTCCCCCCGCGGGAGAAGGGATTGTCGTGTCCCCGGCGGACGGTAAAGTCGTCTATTGCGGCGACGCCCCGCCGGGGAGGTACACGGCGGCCGCGGGGAAAAGGATCAGCGTCTTCATGTCCCCGCTCGACGTCCACGTCAACCGGGCGCCCGTGTCCGGGCGGGTATCCGGGGTGAAGTACCACGAGGGCGAGTTCCACGTGGCCAACGTGGAAAAGGCGTCGCTCCGGAACGAGCAGAACGGGGTGGAGATCGTCACGGAGGGAGGTCGCGCGGTGACCTATGTGCAGATCGCGGGGTGGGTCGCCCGCCGGATCGTCTGCGACGTGAAAGCGGGAGACGCGGTACGGATCGGGCAGCGGGTGGGGATGATCCGCTTCGGCTCCCGCGTCGACGTGTACCTGCCCCCGGACGCGCAGGTGAAGGTCGCCCTCGGCGACCGGGTCCGGGCGGGCGAGACGGTCATGGGGGTGCTCCGGTGAAACGGGAAGACCTGCAGGAACACGACAGCGTGCGGCGCGGGGTCTACCTCCTCCCGAACCTGCTTACCTCGGGTTGCCTGTTCATGGGGTTCTATTCCATCGCCTCCACCTACACCGGCGGTTTCGAGAAGGCGGCGATGGCGATCGTCGGCGCCGCGATCTTCGACGGGCTCGACGGCCGGGTCGCCCGGATGACCGGGACGACCACGCGGTTCGGCGTCGAGTACGACTCCCTGGCCGACGTGATCGCCTTCGGGGCCGCCCCCGCGTTCCTCGTGTACGGGTGGGCCCTGGCCGGCTTCGGCCGGTGGGGGTGGATGGCCTCTTTCCTGTACCTCATCTGCGGCGCCCTGCGGCTGGCCCGTTTCAACGTGCAGATCAACACGGTGGAGAAGGGAAAGTTCAACGGGCTTCCCATCCCGGCGGCGGCGATCTCCGTCTCCTCCATCGTGATGCTTTTCTACTACCTGGGCGGCTCGGGGAGCTTCAAGCACATCGCCGTCCTCCTGACCATCTACGTGCTGGCCTTCCTCATGGTCAGCAACATCAAGTTCAACTCGTTCAAGGACCTGGAGCCGTTCCGGCGGCGTCCTTTCAACACGCTGGTGGTCTTCGTCTTCCTCGCCATGCTGCTGGCCATGGAGCCGCAGGTGATGACCTTCCTTCTCATCTCGGGCTACATCGTGTCCGGGCCCGTGGGAGAGATCGTCCATACGGTGCGGCAGAAAGGGAAGACGGAAGAAAGCGAGAAGAGCAGACATGGGAATGACGCTGAGCGAGAAGATCCTCGCTGAACACGCCGGACGCCCCTCCGTTTCGCCGGGGGAGCTGATCATGGCGAAGGTCGACCTTGCCCTCGGGAACGACGTGACCAGCCCGATCGCCATCAAGGCGTTCCGGTCGGCGGGCGCGAAGTCGGTGTTCCGGAAGGACGGGATCGCGCTGGTGGCCGACCATTTCACGCCGAACAAGGACATCAGCAGCGCCGAGCAGGTCCGGGTGATGCGGGAGTTCGCCCGGGAGCAGGGCATCGTGCACTACTACGACGTCGGCCGCATGGGGATCGAGCACGTCCTCCTTCCCGACGAGGGGATCGTCGGCCCGGGCGACCTCGTGATCGGGGCGGACAGCCACACGTGCACCTACGGCGCCCTGTGCGCCTTCTCCACCGGGGTGGGGAGCACCGACCTGGCGGCCGCCATGATCTCCGGGGAGGTTTGGCTCAAGGTCCCCGAGACGGTGCGGATCGTCCTCACGGGGCGCCCCGGCAAATGGGTCGAGGGGAAAGACATCATCCTCCACATCATCGGGAAGATCGGCGTGGACGGCGCGCTGTACCGGTCGATGGAGTACGCGGGGGACGGGATCGCCCACCTGCCGATGGCGTGGCGGTTCACCATGACGAACATGGCGATCGAGGCGGGGGCCAAGAACGGGATCTTCCCGTTCGACGGCGTCACGCGCGCCTACGCCGACGCGCATGCCAAGCGGGGCTACAAGGTCGTGACGGCCGACCCGGACGCCCGGTACGCCGACGAGATCCGGGTGGACCTTTCCTCCCTCGAGCCGGTCGTGGCGTTCCCGCACCTGCCGGAGAACACGAGGCCCTTGTCGCAGGTCGGGAACGTGCCGATCGACCAGGTCGTGGTGGGGTCCTGCACCAACGGGCGGATCGAGGACCTCCGCAGCGCGGCGGAGGTGATCCGGGGGCGCAAGGTCCACGACGGCGTGCGGATGCTGATCTTCCCGGCGACCCAGGAGATCTGGCTGCAGGCGGTCCGGGAAGGGCTGATGGAGGTGTTCGTCACCGCGGGCGCGGCCGTGTCCACCCCCACCTGCGGCCCCTGCCTCGGCGGCCACATGGGGATCCTGGCGAAGGGGGAGCGGGCGATCGCGACGACGAACCGGAACTTCGTCGGGCGGATGGGGCACCCCGAGAGCGAGGTCTACCTTTCGAACCCGGCGGTGGCGGCGGCGTCCGCCGTCCTCGGCCGGATCGGCGGGCCGGACGAGCTCGGAAGGAGGGCTTAGGCGATGGAACTGCGCGGAAAGGTCTGGAAGTACGGGGACGACGTCGACACGGACGCCATCATCCCCGCGCGGTACCTGAACACCTCCGACCCGGCCGAGCTGGCGAAGCACTGCATGGAGGACATCGACACCTCGTTCGCGTCGAAGGTCGCAAAGGGCGACTTCATCGTGGCGGAAAAGAATTTCGGGTGCGGCTCGTCGCGGGAGCATGCGCCCATCGCCATCCGGGCCGCGGGGGTGTCGGCGGTGATCGCGCGCTCCTTCGCCCGCATCTTCTACCGGAACTCCTTCAACATGGGGCTGCCGATCCTCGAGGCCCCGGAAGCCGTCGACGGGATCGACGCGGGGGATATCCTGGTGGTCGACATGGACCGCGGCCTGCTTCGGAACGAGACGAAGGGGAAGGAGTACCGTTTCACCCCGATTCCCCCGTTCATGCAGGAGCTGGTGTCCGCCGGCGGGCTGATGAGCTACATGACGAAGCGGAAAAAGGGGGCGTGATGGCCGTCAGGAAGATCTGCGTATTCCCCGGCGACGGGATCGGCAAGGAGGTCATGCGGGAGGCCCTGTCCGTCCTGCATACGGTCGGGGAGATCTCCGGGAAGGTCCGGTTCGAGACGGAAGAGGAGCTGCTCGGCGGCGCCTGCTATGACGAGCACAAGGTGCCGCTGACGGACCGCGGTCTGGAGCTGGCCCGGTCGTCCGACGCGATCCTCCTTGGGGCGGTGGGCGGCCCGAAGTGGGACGCGCTCCCGTTCGACGTCCGTCCCGAGCGGGGGCTGCTGGCCCTTCGCCGGGAGCTCGACATGTTCGCGAACCTGCGGCCCGCCAAGGTCTTCGCCCCTCTCATCGACGCCTCCCCGCTGCGGCGGGAGATCGTCGAGGGGATCGACATCATGGTGATCCGGGAGCTCACGGGGGGGCTGTACTTCGGAAAGCCGCGCGGCGTGATGATGATCGACGGCGTGGAGACGGGGATCAACACCGAGGTGTACACGCGCCCGGAGATCGAGCGGGTCGCCCGGGTGGGCTTCGAAACGGCGCGCAAGCGGGGCGGGAAGCTCACCTCCGTGGACAAGTCCAACGTCCTCGAGTCGTCGGTGCTGTGGCGGAAGGTCGTCACCGAGATCGGGGCGAAGGAATACCCGGACGTGCCGCTGTCCCACATCCTGGTGGACAACTGCGCCATGCAGCTCGTCCGCAATCCCCGCCAGTTCGACGTCATGGTGATGTCGAACCTCTTCGGCGACATCCTGACCGACGAGGCGTCGATGATCACCGGGTCCATCGGCATGCTGCCGTCGGCGTCGCTGGGGGGGAAGGTCGCGCTGTACGAGCCGATCCACGGCACCGCCCCCGACATCGAGGGGAAGGGGATCGCGAACCCGCTGGCGATGATCCTTTCCGCGGGAATGATGCTAGAATACTCGTTCAACATGCTCCCGGAGGCCGCCTGGATCGAGGGTGCGGTGGAGCAGGTCCTCGCCGACGGGTACCGGACGGCGGACATTTACCGCGAGGGCCAGGGGAAGAAGGTCGGAACGACCGAGATGGGCGACCGGGTCCGGGAAGCCGTAAGGAAAATATCGAAGAAGGGGTGAGGGAAATGAGCGGCAAGAGGTTCAACGTGGCCATCGCCGGGGCGACCGGGGCGGTGGGGGAAGTCTTCCTGAGCATCCTGGCGGAGCGGAAGTTCCCCGTCAAGAACATCCGTCTCCTGGCGTCGGAGCGCTCGGTGGGCAAGCGCCTGAAGTTCGCGGGGGAGGAATTCCCCGTCGAGCTGCTGTCGAAGGACGCGTTCAAGGGGATCGACATCGCCCTGTTCTCCGCGGGGGCCTCGCGCAGCAAGGAGTTCGCCGGGGCGGCCTGGGAGGCCGGCGCCGTGGTGGTCGACAACTCGTCCGCCTTCCGGATGGAGCCGGACGTCCCGCTGGTGGTGCCCGAGATCAACCCGCGATGGCGATCGCGCAGTACAAGAAGCGCGGGATCGTCGCGAACCCCAACTGCACGACGATCATATCGATCATGCCGCTCAAACCGCTGCACGACTACGGCACCCTCACGCGCGTCATCGCGTCCTCGTACCAGGCGACCTCGGGCGCGGGGGCCAAGGCGATGGCGGAGCTGATCGCGCAGACGAAGGCGTACGCCAAGGGCGAGCCGCTGGAGGTCTCGGCGTTCAAGCACCAGATCGCCTTCAACGTCATCCCCCACATCGACGTCTTCCTCGACAACGGGTACACCAAGGAAGAGATGAAGATGACGAACGAGGGGCGGAAGATCATGGAGATCCCGGACCTGCGCGTCACCTGCACCTGCGTGCGCGTCCCGGTCCTCACCGCGCACTCGATCTCGATCAACGCCCAGTTCGAGAAGAAGATCACCGTGGCGAAGGCCAAGGAGCTCATCGCGAAGTTCCCGGGGTGCCAGGTGATGGACGACCCGGCGAACAACGTGTACCCGATGCCGCTCCTCTGCGCCGGGAAGGACGACTGCTACGTCGGCCGGATCCGCGAGGACGAAAGCGGCGAGAACTGCCTGAACCTCTGGGTGTCCGGCGACCAGCTCCGCAAGGGGGCGGCCCTCAACGCCGTCCAGATCGCCGAGGTGCTGGCGAAGAAGTACCTGTAGTCCGGCGGCGCGCAGGCGCTCCGGATGATCGCGCATCCACGCAATGCATGCCGGGAGCGGGGGGAAACCCCCGCTCCCGGTTTCGTTTCGGGGGCCGCATATCGATATGCCGCATGGGGCGCTGCCCTCGCACGAGAACCTCCCCGTTGGGGGACGGCTCGCTGCCTTCCTGGCTCGCTCAGAAAACACGCCCCCTCAGGGAGGTCTCGTGCTCGGGGCGCCCCATGCGGTTATGGGCGGCCCCCGGATACGGCCCCGACATCGGTAGCTTTTCCGTACGTACTGGGCGGGGACACTCTTCCCCTGCAGGGTGGGGACACTCTTCCCTTCCTTCCGTGCTGGGCGTGGGACAGACTTCCCCTTCGCACGAATCGAAGTCTGTCCCCCGAACCCACCTACGCCTATATCGAAAGTTCTTCCGTACGCACTTTTCGTAGAGAAGTTCTCTCCGTGGCTTGTGTCTCTGTGGTTTGTGTCTCTGTGGCTTGTGTCTCCGTGGCCTGTGTCTCTGTGGACTGTGTTCCGTGGCCTGTGGGGGTGGCTTCGGGGGATTCGGCCGCGCGGGTTCGCGGTTTCCGGTCAGCCGGGACGTCCTCCTCCCCCGACTTTTCGGCGCCCCGGTCCTGCATCGAAGGTGTTGATCTGTCTCACCGGCGGCGCCAGGGGAAAGGCATTCCCGCAGACATGGCATCTCATGGGTCGCTCCGAGCGCGAGACCTCCCCGCAGGGGGCGTGTCTTCCGCAGCGGAGGCAGGGAGGCCGGGAGCAAGGAAGACCCGCAGCCGAAGCGAACCATGGAGGGTGAGCGAGGCGTCCCCTAAGGGGAGTGTCTCGTGCGAGGTTGGCGAACCATGAGGCGCGTTTGTAATACGGGATCACGCCTCGGGGGGCGCCGTCGATGAGACGGATCAAGCTCACCGTCGCATACGACGGGGCGGCGTACGCCGGGTGGCAGGTGCAGCCGGACGCGACGACGATCCAGTCCGTGATGGAAGGGGCGCTCGCCCGGATCCTGCAGGAACCGGTGCGGCTGCGCGCGGCGGGGCGGACCGACGCCGGGGTGCACGCCAGGGAGCAGGTCGTCGATTTCGCCGATTCGGGGAAACGGGACACGGAGACGATCGTCCGCGGCGGGAACGCGCTCCTGCCCGGGGACATTCGCATCCTCTCCGCCGAGGAGGTTCCGGAGGGCTTCGACGCGCGGCGGCACGCGACTCAAAAAGAGTACCGGTACTTCCTGCACCTCTCGCCCGTGGCCTCCCCGTTCCTCTCGCGGTACGCGTGGCATCTCGAATCTCCCGTCGATGTCGACGCCGTGCGGGAGGCCCTTTCGCCGCTGGTCGGGGAGCACGACTTCACGTCCTTCCGCGGGCAGGGGTGCACGGCCAGGACGACGGTCCGCACGATCTTCCGCGCCGGGGTGACCCGGCACGACGCACCCGGCCTGTATTCCGTCGATGTCGTCGGGAGCGGTTTCCTGCGGCACATGGTGCGCAACATCGTCGGGACCGCGGTCGACGCGGGAAAGAAGAAGCATCCTCCGGAACGGATGGCGGAAATCCTGGAGGCCCGCGACCGGGCCGAGGCCGGGATCACCGCCCCGGCCCACGGCCTGTTCCTGTGGCGGGTGGGGTACTGACCGAAGAAATGGGCGGGAAGAAAGCCATCATCCGCTGCCCCTGGGTCGACCTGGGAAAGCCGGATTACGTCGAGTATCACGACAGGGAATGGGGAGTTCCCGTCCACGACGACCGCCTCCTGTTCGAATTCCTGACACTGGAAGGCGCCCAGGCGGGGCTCAGCTGGTATACCGTCCTGCGGAAACGGGAGAATTACCGGGCCGTCTTCGACCGGTTCGATCCGGATAAGGTGGCTCGATACGACGAAAGGAAGGTCCGGGAGCTCCTTGCGGACCCGGGGATCATCCGCAACCGGGCGAAGGTCCTCGCGGCGATCGCCAACGCCCAGAGATTTCTGGAGGTTCGGGACGAATTCGGCAGTTTCGACGCCTATTATGGAGATTCGTGGACGGAAGGCCCATCGTGAACGAGATCCGGGAGTTGAGCGATTTCCGCGCCACCAGCCCGGAATCGGACGCGATGAGCGCGGATCTGCGCCGAAGAGGTTTCAAGTTCATCGGATCGACGATATGCTATGCGCACATGCAGGCCACCGGGATGGTGAACGACCACACCGTCTCCTGCTTCCGGAGGCGTGAGATAATCAAAGGATATCCATGGTTTCGCACTCCGCAGGGCCGGTTCCCCGCGGAACGGCTTCCGGGCGTGTTTGTCCTTGACGATGGGAAGGTTTTCCGGTCTAATAACTTCTTTGATTTCGACGGGGAAGGTTTGCGCCATGAAGACGACGAAAATGCATACCAAGGAAGAAGCCGACCAGAAGTGGTACGTCGTGAACGCCGAGGGGCAGATCCTCGGGCGGATGGCGACGAAGATCGCCGACGTGCTCCGGGGCAAGAACAAGCCGACATTCACACCCAACGCCGACATCGGCGATTTCGTCATCGTGGTGAACGCGGAAAAGGTGAAGCTCACGGGCAAGAAGATGACGGACAAGTTCTACTACCGCCACAGCGGGTACATGGGCGGCCTGAAGTCCACCACCCCCCAGATCGAGCTCGCCGGCACGCACCCGGAACGGATCGTGGAATGGGCGGTCCGCGGGATGCTTCCCAAGACCCGCCTCGGGGACCGGCTCTTCACCAAGCTGAAGGTCTACGCCGGGCCGGATCACCCGCACAAGGCGCAGTGCCCGCGGGACCTGGCCGTCAACGAATAGGAGGAACCACCGCACCATGGCTCAAGTCGAAGGTGTACGCAACGGGGAAACGGAAGACCGCGATCGCCCGCGTCTACATCAAGGCGGGCACCGGGCGCATCATGATCAACGGACGCGAATTCGACGAATACTTCCCGGTGCTGGCGCTGCGCTCGGTCGTGACCCAGCCCCTCGTCCTGACGGGAAAGCGCACGAGCGTCGACGTCGACGTGAACATCGGCGGCGGCGGCCCCATGTCGCAGGCCGAGTCGGTCAAGTGCGGCATCGCGAAGGCCCTGCAGATCGAGAATCCCGAGCTTCGCACCCCGCTGAAGCGCGCCGGGTTCCTTTCGCGCGACGCCCGCATCAAGGAGCGGAAGAAGTACGGCCAGCCGGGAGCCCGCAAACGGTTCCAGTTCTCCAAGCGCTAAGCTGCGGAGGGGGCCCGGCAGGCCCCGCTTCGATGGATGTTCTTCCGAAGGGGAAGGCGGGGCGACCTGCCTTCCCCTTCTTTCATTCCTAGTACACAATATAAAGGATGGGCGAAAGGATGAAACGCATCGCGATCTTCGGGGCGACCGGGTACACCGGATTCGAGCTGATCCGGATGCTCCTGTCCCACCCGGGGGCGGAGATCTCCGCCCTCACCTCCGAGCAGTACTCCGAACTGCCGCTCGCGGAGGCGTTTCCGCCGTTCAAGGGGAAGCTCGAGGGCGTCCCGTTCGGGAAGATGGAGAAGTTCGTCGGCGCGGAATTCGACCTCGTCTTCCTGGCGCTGCCGCACACGGTCTCCTCGTCGGTCGCGGGCAAGCTGCTCGGCCGCGGGGTGCCCGTCGTCGACCTCTCCGCCGATTTCCGGTTCCGGAGCATCCCGCTCTACGAATCGGTGTACGGCGTCGCCCACGCGTGCCCCGCGCTGGCCGCGGAGGCGGTCTACGGACTTCCCGAGATCTACCGGGACAAGATCCGGAAGACGCGCCTCGCCGCCGTCCCCGGCTGCTTCCCCACCTCGGTGATCCTGGCGCTGCGCCCGCTGGTGGCGGAGGGGCTGATCGACACGAAGGGGATCGTCGCGGATTGCAAGACGGGGGTTTCGGGCGGAGGGCGGGGGCCCAAGCTCGGGTTCCATTTCTCCGAGGTCGACGAGGGGGTCCGGCCCTACGGGCTGCCGACCCACCGCCACAACCCGGAGATGGACCAGGAGCTTTCGCTCGCCGCGGGGAAGGAGGTGGCGATCACCTTCGTCCCTCACCTCATGCCGATGGTGCGCGGGATGCTCGCCACGTGCTACTCCACGCTGGCCCCGGAACGGACGGCGAAGGACGTCGAGGCCGCGTTCCGGAAAGCGTACTCCGGCGAGCCCTTCGTCCGCCTCCTTCCGGCCGGCCTGCTCCCTTCCACCAAGGACGTGCGGGGGAGCAACTTCTGCGACATCGCATGGCGGGTCGACGAGAAGACGCGGAGGGTGATCGTGATCTCCGCCATCGACAACCTGGTCAAGGGCGCCTCGGGGGCGGCGGTCCAGTGCTTCAACCTGATGTGCGGATTCCCGGAGGACGAGGGGCTCAAGGGGATGCCCCTGTTCCCATGAGCTCCGCGGGAAGCGGCGGCCGGGTGGCCGTAGTGATCCCCTCCCGCTACGGCGCGACGCGTCTGCCGGGCAAGCCGCTGGCCGAAATCGACGGTCGGCCGATGATATGGTATGTCTGGGACAAGGCCATGCGCGCGAAGGTCCCTTCGCGGGTCGTCGTGGCGACGGACGACGAGCGGATCGCCTCCGTGGTGCGGGGGTTCGGCGGCGAGGCGGTCATGACCTCCCCGGACTGCGCGTCGGGCACCGACCGGGTGGCCGAGGCGGCCCGGGGGATGGACGAGGATATCTTCATCAACCTGCAGGGGGACGAGCCGCTGATGGACCCCTCGGTCATCGACGCGGTTGCCATGCCGCTGGTGACCGATCCGGACGTCCTCATGTCGACGGCGGCGCTTCCCGGGGACGATCCCTCGGAGTATGCGCGGCCGTCCGTGGTCAAGGTGGTGGTCGACGCGAAGGGGGACGCGCTGTATTTCTCCCGGGCCCCCATCCCGCATTACAGGGACGAGGGGAAGGGCCCGTACCGGAAGCACCTCGGGATCTACGGGTACCGCCGGGAGTTCCTCTTCCGCGTCGCCGCGCTTGCGCCCTCCCCCCTCGAGGAGGCGGAGCGGCTCGAGCAGCTGCGGGTGCTGCAGGCGGGGCACCGGATACGCGTGGTCGACGTGGGGCACGACTCGGTCGGGGTGGACACCCCCGAGGACCTGAAAGCCGTGGAGGAGAGGCTATGCGGGCCGAAAAGACGGTAAAACCCAAGTTCATCTTCGTGACCGGCGGCGTGGTCTCGTCGCTGGGGAAGGGGCTGGCCGCCGCATCGATCGGCGCCCTGATGGAGTCGCGGGGACTGAAGATCGCGATGCTCAAGCTCGACCCGTACATCAACGTCGATCCGGGAACGATGAATCCCCTGCAGCACGGCGAGGTGTTCGTCACCGACGACGGCGCCGAGACCGACCTCGACCTGGGGCACTACGAGCGGTTCGTCTCCTCCCGGACGGGGAAGAAGAACAACTGCACCACGGGGAAGATCTACCACTCCGTCATCACGAAGGAGCGGCGAGGCGACTACCTCGGCGGGACGGTCCAGGTGATCCCCCACATCACCGACGAGATCAAGCGGGTCATCTACGCCGCGGCCCAGGGGTACGACCTGGTGATCATCGAGGTGGGTGGCACGGTGGGCGACATCGAGAGCCTCCCGTTCCTCGAGGCGATCCGCCAGGTGAAGAGCGACCGGGGGAAGGAGAACGTCCTCTACGTCCACCTGACGCTGGTCCCGTACATCAAGACGGCGGGGGAGCTCAAGACCAAGCCCACGCAGCACAGCGTGAAGGAGCTCCGCTCCATCGGCATCCAGCCCGACATCCTCCTGTGCCGGACCGACCGGCCCATCCCCAAGGACATGAAGGCGAAGATCGCCCTGTTCTGCAACGTCACCGAGGACGCGGTGATCACGGCGAGCGACGTCGACCTCATCTACGAAGTGCCGCTGATCTACCACCAGGAAGGGCTCGACGACAAGATCATGGAGCTGCTCAACATCTGGGCGGGCGAGCCGCACCTGGACGCCTGGACGCGCGTGGTCGAGCGGTGGAAGAACCCCGTGGGGGAGGTCACCATCGCCATCGTCGGGAAGTACGTCAACCTCAAGGAGTCGTACAAGAGCCTGAACGAGGCGCTGGCCCACGGCGGGATCGCGCACCAGGTGCGGGTCCACCTCCGGTACGTGGATTCCGAGGAAGTGGAGAGGCAGGGGGCCGAGGCGCTGCTCAAAGGGGCCGACGGCGTCCTGGTCCCCGGGGGATTCGGGTCGCGGGGGGTGGAGGGGAAGATCGCCGCCGTCCGGTACGCCCGGGAGAACGAGATCCCCTTTTTCGGGATCTGCCTGGGGATGCAGGTCGCGGTGGTGGAATTCGCGCGGAACGTCTGCGGCCTGGCCGACGCGACCAGCCGCGAGCTGGACAGCGAGAGCCAGTGCCCCGTCATCGACCTGATGCCCGAGCAGCGCGACGTGGAGGACAAGGGCGCGACGATGCGGCTGGGCGCCTACCCGTGCAAGGTCCAGGACAAATCGCTGGCGCGGAAGGCGTACGGCGTGCCGGAGATCTCGGAGCGGCACCGGCACCGGTACGAGTTCAACAACGACTACCGGGAGCAGTTCTCCTCCAAGGGGATGTCGATCACCGGCGTGTCGCCGGACGACCGGCTCGTCGAGATCGTCGAGGTGCCCGGGCACCCGTGGTTCCTCGGGTGCCAGTTCCATCCCGAGTTCCAGTCCCGCCCGATGGTGCCCCACCCGCTGTTCCGCGACTTCATCGGGGCGGCGCGCGCCCGCGCGTCCCGGAAGGGCGATTCGTAGCCGTGGCCGGGGGAAGAGCGATCCGGACGGTGTCCGTCGGCGGGCGGTTCGAAATCGGCGCCGGCTGTCCGCCCGTCTTCATCGCGGGCCCCTGCGTCCTCGAGTCCGAGGCGCTCGCGCTGTCGGTGGCGGCCTTCCTCGAGGAGCTCGCCGCGAAGCTGCGGATCAACGTGGTCTTCAAGGGGTCTTTCGACAAGGCGAACCGCTCCTCCTCCTCCTCTTTCCGGGGGCCGGGGGTGACGGAGGGGCTCCGGATCCTCGCGAAGGTCAAGGAGCGCCACCGCCTTCCCGTCACCACCGACATCCACGATCCGCGGCAGGCGGCCGCCGCCGCCCGGGTGGTCGACGTGCTCCAGGTCCCCGCGTTCCTCTGCCGCCAGACCGACCTTCTGCTGGCCGCCGCGGAGACGGGGCTTCCCGTGAACATCAAGAAGGGGCAGTTCATGGCCCCCTGGGACATGGCGAACGCGGTGGATAAGGTGCGCTCCACCGGCAACGCCTCCGTCTTCGTGACGGAGCGGGGGACCACCTTCGGGTACAACAACCTGGTCGTGGACTACCGGGGGCTCGCGTTGATCCGGGAGTCGATCTGCCCCGTGATTTTCGACGCCACGCACAGCGTCCAGCTGCCGGGAGGCGCGGGGACCGCCTCGTCCGGCGAGCGGAAGTACGTCGGGCCGCTGGCAAGGGCCGCGGTCGCCGCCGGGGTCGACGGCGTGTTCCTGGAAATCCATCCCGACCCGGCCAAGGCGCTTTCGGACGGCCCGAACAGCCTTCCGCTGACGGAGGTCGAGCCGCTCCTGAGGACCCTCCTGGCCCTGCGCGCCGCCGCCGGAGAGGAGGCAAGCCATGGAGAATGACCGGCTCGCCCGCGCCGACAGGGTTCTCGCCGTGGAGGCGTCCGCGATCGAGGGTTTGAGGAAGAAAGTGGATGCGGGCTTCGGTCGGGCGGTGGACCTCCTTCGGGCGGCGCGTGGGGAAGGTCGTCGTCACCGGGGTGGGGAAGTCGGGGCTGATCGGCCGGAAGATCGCCTCGACCATGGCCTCCACGGGGACCCCCGCCTTCTTCCTCCACGCGGGCGAAGGGATCCACGGCGATCTCGGGATGGTGCGGCGGGGCGACGTGGTGATCGCCCTCTCCAACTCGGGGGAGACCGAGGAGATCGTCCGCCTGCTCCCGATGTTCCAACGGATGGGGCTGCCGGTGATCGCCCTGACGGGGAACCCCGATTCCACCCTGGCGAAATACGCCGACGTGGTGCTCGACGTGGGAGTTCCCGAGGAGGCGTGCTCCCTCGGGCTCGCGCCCACCGCCTCCACGACGGCGACGCTGGCGATGGGGGACGCGCTCGCCGTGGTCCTCTTCGAGGAGAAGGGATTCTCCGAGGAGGACTTCGCCCGGCTGCATCCCGGCGGGGCGCTGGGGCGGCGGCTTCAGACGGTGGCGGACCTCATGCACACGGGGGACGAGGTGCCGATCGTCCCCTCGGAAATGCCGCTGAAGGACGCGCTCCTCGTCATCAGCGCGAAGCGGCTGGGCGTGACCGGCGTGGTCGACGGCGAAGGGAAGCTCTCCGGCGTGATCACCGACGGCGACGTCCGGCGGGCCACCCAGTCGGGGGTCGACCTCTATAAGTCGAAAGCGGGGGAGGTCATGACCCCCTCGCCGAAGCGGATCTCCTCGAAGGAGCTCGCGGCGGCGGCGCTCCGCATGATGGAGGAGTATTCCATCACCAGCCTGTTCGTCTTCGAAGCGTCGTCCCCCGCGAAGCCGGTCGGGATCGTCCACATCCACGACCTGCTGAAGGCGGGCGTGGGATGAACGGGCCGCTGGTGCGACCGGGCGCGGACGACAAGGCCGCCCGGATCCGGCTGTTCCTGACCGATGTCGACGGCGTGTTGACGGACGGCGGGATCATCCTCGACGGGAGCGGCGGAGAGTCGAAACGGTTCCACGTCCGGGACGGGCACGGGATCAAGATGCTGGACCGCGCGGGGGTGAGGGTGGGGATCATCACCGGCCGCTCGTCCGAGGTGGTGGCGGTCCGGGCGCGCGAGCTGGGGATCGGGATCATCCGCCAGGGCGCCTTCGACAAGGTGGCCGCATGGCGGGAGATCCTCAAGGAGCAGGGCGTCTCGCCGGAAGAGAGCGCCTACGTCGGCGACGACATCGTGGACGTGCCGATCCTCCGGCAGGTGGGTTTCTCCGCGGCCCCCTGCGACGCGGAGCAGTATGTCCTCGACACGGTCGATTTCGTGTCTTCCCGGCCCGGAGGGATGGGGGCGGTCCGCGAGATCATCGAGTTCCTCCTCAAGGCGAACGGGTCGTGGCGGCCCGTGACGGCGAAATATTTCGAGGGGAAGCCGTAAGGGATGAGTTTCCGCCTTCTCCCCTGGGCGGTCTTCGCGGCGATCGTCGCCGCCCTGGTTTTCCTCGTGCCCGCGCCGGAGGAAGCCGCCCCGGTCTCCTCGGCGGCCAGGGGGAAAGGCCCGCTGAACCTCGAGGTCCGGCTGTGGCCCGTCGACCTGCGGGAATTCCGCGACGACGGGGCATGGAACCGTCTCGAGGCAAAGGAGGCGGTCTACAGCTACGGGCGGAAGACCGTGGTGGGGACCGGCGTGGCCGTTTCCCTGGGGACGGGGAAGAGTTTCGACGGCTCCGTCATCCGGGCGGACCGGGCGTTCTGGGATTTCGACGGCAAGAGCATCGACCTGCCGGATGGCGGGCGCGCCGACCGCGAGGGGGGCTGGAAGGGGGAGCTTGCCCCCGCCACGCTCGACCTCGATGCCCGGATCCTGCGGGTCCCCGGCGCGGTGTCGTTGTCCGGCCCCGGTTTTTCCGTCGTCGGGGGGAACCTCGAGTGGCGCTGGCCGGACGGGAAGCTCACGATGGATTCGCCGGTGAGCCGCATCACGCCGGCGTCGCTTCCGCGGAAGAAGGGGTGAGGCCGATGAGGGTCCGGTGGGCGATCGCGCTGCTCCTGGTCCTCCTGTCCGCCCGGGGCGTCCAGGGGGAGGAGAAGAAGGGACTGTCCGCCCAGGAAGCGGGCAGCCGCCCGATCGAGGTGACGGCGGACCGGCTCGACGCGAACAGCGGGAGCGATTCGGTGACCTTCGACGGGAACGTGATCGCGCGGCAGGGCGACGTGACGATGCACTCGAACCGCCTGCACGCCGAGTATTCCCGCAAGACGAACGCCATCGAGCGGATCGAGGCGGAAGGGGCGGTCCGGTTCGTCCAGGAGGGGCGGGAGGTCCGGTCCGCCCGGGCGACGCTGTACAACCTGGAGCAGCGCGTCGTCTTCTCCGGCGGGGCGATCCTGCGCCAGGGGGAGAACACCATCCAGGGAGAGACGATCACCGTCTACCTGCAGGGAAAACCGGGCCGTGGTGACGGGCGCCGACGGCGGCGGTCGGGTCCAGGCGGTGATCAACCCCAAGGGGATCCGGGAGGCGCCGAAGCCGTGACGGAAGGAACGGGCGTCCTGGAGCATCCCTACCGCCGGCGCGAAGACCGGGCCGGGAAGTTCCTTGCCGTCACGGACCTTTTCAAGCGGTATCGCCGCAGGGAAGTCGTGCGGGGCGTGTCCCTGGAAACCTCCCCGGGGGAAGTGGTCGGGCTTGCTCGGCCCGAACGGGGCGGGGAAGACGACCATCTTCTACATGATGGTGGGGCTCGTCCGCGCCCGACGCGGGCGACGTCTCGCTGAACGGCAGCCGGTGACGAACCTGCCGATGCACCGGCGGGCGCGGATGGGGCTGGGGTACCTGCCGCAGGAGCCCTCCGTCTTCCGGAAGCTTTCCGTCCGGGACAACATCCTCGTGTTTCTCGAAGGGACGGACCTGTCGAGGGGGGAGCGGAAGGAGCGCCTGGAAACGCTTCTCCGGGACATGCGGATCGGCCACGTGGCCGACACGATGGGGTACGCCCTCTCCGGGGGCGAGCGGCGCCGGGTGGAGATCGCGCGGTCGCTGGTCCTGTCCCCCGACTTCCTGCTCCTCGACGAGCCGTTCGCCGGCATCGACCCGATCTCCGTCGCCGACCTCCAGCAGGTCATCCTCGGATTAAAAGAGCGCGGGATCGGCGTTATAATAACGGATCATAACGTGCGCGATACCCTCAAGGTATGCGATCGCGCGTATATCATCTCCGACGGGCGCATCCTTCTTTCGGGAACCCCTTCGGAAATCGCGGCTTCCGACCGGGTTCGCGAGATCTACCTTGGGGACGGTTTCTCTCTTTAGGAACGGGAAAGGAACCCGATGGCCCTGGAACTCCGACAGTCACTGAAGCTCACGCAGCAGCTGGTGATGACCCCCCAGCTGCAGCAGGCGATCAAGCTGCTGCAGCTGTCCCGGCTCGAGCTTCAGCAGGCGGTCCGGGAGGAACTGGAGGTCAATCCCGCCCTCGAGGAATCCTCCGACGGGACTCCCGAAGAGGACGCGGCGGCCCCGGAAGCGTCGGCTCCCGCGGCGCCGGCGGAAGAGGCGCCCCCCGCGGAGGAACAACGGCCTCATCGACCGGGTGGACTGGGAGTACTACTTCGGCGAGGGCGGCCGAAGCGAGGGTCGCGTGGAGCGCGATGCCGGAAGAAGAGGACGGGCGCCCCTACTACGAAAACACCTTGACGCGCCAGCTTTCCCTTTCCGAACACCTCGAAACGCAGATCCGCCTCTTCGGCCTGTCGCCGACTCCGAGCAGGAGGCCGCCTGCTACCTGATCGGGAACATCGACGAGAACGGATACCTGAAAACGACGGTGGAGGATGCGGCGCAGGCCCTTTCCCTTCCCGTCGAGGAGGTCTCGCGGGCCCTCGCCAGCGTGCAAACGCTCGATCCGCTGGGCGTCGGGGCGCGGGATCTTCGCGAGTGCCTGCTGATCCAGGCGCGGGAGCAGGAAGACGGGTTCGAGCTTCCCCTGCAGATCCTCGAGGAGCACTTCGAACTGTTTTCCAAGGGGGACGTGGCCGGGATCGTGCGCCGGCTCAAGGTCCCGAAGGAAATCGTCAAGGAGGCGTTCCAGAAACTCGTCTCCCTGTGGCCGAAGCCGGGCCGGGCCTACTCGCCAGACGACGTGCAGTACATCACGCCCGACGTCACCGTGTTCAAGATGGACGACCGCTGGATCATCCAGCTCAACGAGGACGGGCAGCCGCGGCTGCGGCTCTCCTCCTACTATCGGACCCTGCTGGCCGGCGGGGGCCAGGAGCTGCCGAAGGAGGACAAGGAGTTCCTGAAGCAGAAGGTCAACTCCGCCCTCTGGTTCATCAAGAGCATCGAACAGCGCAAGCGGACCATCTACAAGGTCGTGGAGAGCATCATAAAGCTGCAGGGCGATTTTTTCGAGAA
Organism: uncultured bacterium; assembly: GCA_963741515.1. Taxonomy (GTDB): domain Bacteria; phylum Desulfobacterota; class Deferrimicrobia; order Deferrimicrobiales; family Deferrimicrobiaceae; genus UBA2219. The sequence continues at coordinate 336,460 of CAVUIA010000002.1, read as the reverse complement.
GGGGCCGAAGCATCTCCGGCCGCTCACCCTGAAGGATGTGGCCGAGGACATCGAGATGCACGAGTCGACCGTTTCGCGGGTCACGAGCGGGAAGTACGTCAACACCCCGCACGGCATCTTCGAATTGAAGTACTACTTCAATTCAGGGCTCAACCGGGGCGGGGGAGAGGAGGACATCGCCTCCAAGTCCGTCAAGGAGAAGATCCGCGAAATCATCCGCGCCGAGGGCGAGAACAAGCCGCTCAGCGACCAGGAGCTCATGCGGCTCCTGCAGAACCAGGGGATCCGGATCGCCCGGCGGACCGTGACGAAGTACCGGGCGCAGCTGGGACTGCTGTCGTCCTCCGGTCGGAGAAGGCAGTTCTGATCCAGAGAATGTCCCATTCCTGGGAAGGAGGGGGAACCGTGAAACAAATCAATGTGACGTTCCGGCACGTCGATCCGAGCCAGGCGCTCAAGGATTACGTGGTCGAGAAACTCGGAAAGATCCAGAAAGTGATCGAGAAGTCGTTCGAAGCCAACGTGCACGCTATCGGTCGAGAAGTACCGCCACATCGCCGAAGTGTACATGACCGCGCCCGGGATCACCATCAAGGCGTTCGAATCCACGGAAGACCTCTATTCGGCCATCGACCTCGTCTGCGACAAGGTCGACCGTCAATTGAAGAAATACCGCGAAAAGCAGAAGGACAAGGGGCAGGGGGCGGGCCAGGAGCCCTTCGTGTCCGGCTATTCCCTCACCATCTCTCCCGACGAGGGAGGCCCCAGGATCGTGCGCAGCGACAATTTCCTTCCCAAGCCGATGACCGTCGAGGACGCGGCGAAGCACCTGGACCTCCTTCGGGTCGACGTCGTGATGTTCGTGAACCAGGAGACCAACCAGCCGAGCGTCGTGTTCCGCCAGCAGGACGGCAACATCGGGTTCACGGAGCCGGCGGCCAGATGAAAATCCTCGACCTGATTCCGGCCGGGGGGATCGTGGACGACCTCCGGTCGGAAACCAAGGAAGGGGTCCTCCGGGAACTGTCCGAAGCGGTCTGCCGGGCGGTTCCCGGGATGTCCCCGGAACAGCTCGCGTCGGTCCTCATGGACCGCGAATCGCTGGGAAGCACGGGGATCGGGGAGGGAGTCGCGATCCCCCATGGGAAGATGCCGGCGATCGACCGGCTGGTCGCCGCCTTCGGGCGCAGCCGCGGCGGGGTGCAGTTCGCCTCTCTCGACGGGAAGCCGGCCCGACCTCTTCTTCCTGGTGGTCGCCCCGGAGAGCAACTCCGCCGGGATGCACCTGAAGGCGCTCGCCCGCATTTCCCGGCTCGTGAAGGACGAACGGTTCCGCCGGCGCCTGCTGGAGGCGGAAGGGATCGAGGGGCTCACGCAGGTCCTGCGGGAAGAAGACGAACACGTCTGACCCGGCGGAAGGGAGCATGCGGTGGCGATCTCCGTGACGATCTTCCGAAGGGAGTGCTCCGGCACCCTGCAGATGCAGCTTCTCGCGGGGGAGAAGGGCGCGGCCAGGGAGATCGCGGCAGACCCGCGCCCACGAGGCGGGGCTGGCGATCACCGGGGAGACGTTCCCCCTCGAGGCGGGCCGCGTGCAGATCCTCGGCGAGTCGGAGATCGCCTACTTCCTCCGGCAGGATGCCGCGGCGCCAGGCCGAGATCGCCGACCGGTTCTTCTCCGGGGCGTCCCCCTGCGCCGTCGTCAGCTCGTCGATGCCGGTGCCGCCGTCCTTCATCGACGCGGCCGACCGGCGCGGCATGCCGCTCTTCTCCTCGGCCCTCCCGACGGCCGAGCTCATCGAGGAGATCCACAAGCAGCTCCACCGGCTCTTCCGGGAATCCACGACGGTCCACGGCGTGCTGATGGACGTCCTCGGCGTGGGGGTCCTCCTGGTCGGGCGAAGCGGTGTCGGCAAGAGCGAATGCGCCCTCGACCTCATCCTGCGGGGAAGCCGTTTCGTCGCCGACGACATCGTCCTGGTCGAGAAGCTGGGGCCGGCGACCCTCGTCGGCGGGCGGGGACGAACTCACGCAGCACCACATGGAGATCCGGGGGCTGGGGATCCTGAACATCCGGGACCTGTTCGGCCTGACCGCCACCGCGCAGGCGAAGAAGATCGAGCTGGTCGTCCGGATCGAGTCCTGGGACGCGGAGAAGGAGTACGACCGGCTGGGGGTGGAGGACGAATCCGTCGAGATCCTGGGCGTCCGGCTCCCGTCGCTGCTCGTTCCGGTCTCCCCCGGAAGGAACCTGGCGACGATCGTCGAGGTGGCCGTCAGGAACCACCTGCTGAAGCTGCGCGGGGTCCACTCCGCGTCGGAACTCGTCGACCGCCAGTCGAGGAAAGCGGGCGAACCCGCGACAACCGTGACCACACCCTCCGGGCGCGGCCGCCGCGCGAACATCGTGATCCTCACCGGGCTGTCCGGCGCCGGGAAGAGCACCGCCGCCAAGGCGTTCGAGGACCTCGGCTACTACTGCGCGGACAACCTCCCCCCGGTCCTGCTCCCGAAGATCGTCGAGGTGGTCTCCGAGGCGCGCGGCGACGACGCCCGCATCGCGATGGGGGTGGACGTCCGGGGGGTGGAGTTCCTCCCCGACCTGTCGAGGGTCCTCGAGGAGCTGCGGGACGGCAAGAACGACGTCCAGGTCCTGTTCCTCGACGCCGCGGACGACGTGCTCCTGCGGCGGTTCAGCGAGACCCGCCGCGTGCACCCGGTGGCCGCCCGCGGCGCCAAGGAGGCGATCCGCAAGGAACGGGTGATCCTCTCCCCCCTGCGGGAGATGTCCGACGCGGTGATCGACACCTCCCAGATCACCGTCCACCAGCTGCGGGACACCCTGGTGCGCAGGTTCCGCCGCAAGGGGGCGCGGGGGCTGCAGGTGAGCATCGTCTCCTTCGGGTTCCGGTACGGCATTCCCGTCGGAGGCCGACATGGTGGTGGACGTGAGGTTCCTCCCGAACCCCAACTTCGACGCCTCGCTGAGGAGGTACTCGGGCCTCGACCGGAGGGTCCGGAAATACGTCATCGAGGGCCGGATCACCCGGTCGTTCATGCGCCGCCTGACGGGGATGTTGCATTTCCTGATCCCGCTTTATAGAAAAGAGGGGAAGGCGTACTTCACTCTGGGCGTGGGCTGCACGGGCGGCAGGCACCGGTCCGTCGCGGTCGCCGTCGCGCTCGGAAATATCCTGGGGAAGGAAGACGGGGCCGTCGTCGTGACCCACCGCGACCTCGCCCGGTCGTCCCTCTCCGCCAAGGGGGCGCGATGATCGGAGCAGTGGTCGTTTCCCACGGCGTCCATGCCACCGGGCTGGTGCAGGCCGCCGAGATCATCGTCGGGAAGATCGAGGGCATCGCCGCCGTGGACATGTCGCCGTCCATGGGCGTGGAGGACATCCACGCCGCGGTAGAGGCGGCCATCCGCTCGGTCGACAAGGGGAAGGGCGTCCTGATCCTGACCGACATGTTCGGCGGGACCCCGTCCAACATCTCCCTGTCCTTCCTCGGGACGCACCCGGTCGAGGTCCTCACGGGCGTGAACCTGCCGATGATGGTCAAGTTCCCGTACGCGCGCCAGTCCATGACCCTGTCGGAGCTGGCCCACCACCTCCAGGAATGCGGGCAGCGCAACATCACGATCCCCGGCGACATGCTGAAGAAATCGGAAAAGAAGTAGGAGAAGGGAGCGGGATGTCCCTGGTGCTCGCCCGCATAGATTGCCGGCTCATCCACGGCCAGGTGGTGGAGACGTGGATCCCCCACGTGAACGCCAACCTGCTGATCGTCGCCAACGACGACCTCTACGCGAACCCCGTTCTGCGGTCCGTCATGGAGCTGGCCGTCCCCAGTGGGAATCCGCGTGCGGATTCTGCCGCCTCGACGAGGCGGTCGCGGCGATCGCGGAGGCGGACCGCGCCGGGGACCGGTCGATGCTGCTGGTATCGAACGCGACCGACGCCGTGAGGATCCGGAAGGACGGGGCCGCGTTCAACCTGCTGAACATCGGCAACCTCCACTTCGCCGAAGGGAAGGTGCAGATCTCCCCCTCGGTATTCTTCGCCCCGGAGGATTTCGAGGCGCTCCGGTGGTTCCGCTCCCACGGCGTGTCGGTCTGCGTCAAGGGGACCCCGTTCGAATCGGGCATGTCGTTCGAGGCGGAAGGGTAGAGCCGTGTTCTGGCGATTCCTTCTGGCCGGAATCCTGGGGGGGGTGTGCTACCTCGACCGGACGGGCGTCTGCCAGCTGATGCTCCACCGCCCGCTCGTCGCGGCGACGCTCATGGGGGGGATCTTCGGGAACTTCGAGGCGGGCGCGCAGATCGGGATCGTGCTGGAACTCATCTACCTCGTCCACCTTCCGGTGGGGGCTTCCCTGCCTCCCGACGACACCGGCGCCGCCATCTTCGCGGGTTCCGCCGCCGCGGTCGTCTCGGAAGGGCTGTCCCTCGACGGCGGGAGCTTCACCGCGTTGATCCTGCTTTCGGTGGTGTTCGCCGAACTGGGCAAGGGGGTGGACGCGATGGTCCGGAAGACCAACGGCCGGATCGCCCGCATCACCCGGGACTCGGTGGACCGGGGGGACCTCAAGGCGGTGGAGCACGGCCTTCTGGCCGGGATCACGCTGTTCGGGGTCGTCGGATTCCTCCTCTCCCTGTCGTTCGCGGGGGCGGGGGTGGCCGTCTCGACATACCTGCTTCCCCGGTTCGGCCCGAATCTGCAGCTCGACTTCAACGCGCTCCAGCCGGTGCTGCCGCTGATCGGGGCGGCCTCCGTGTTCACGTGCGGCCGGACCGAAAAGACCGCGGGCATCTTCTACCTGATGATGGCGATCGCGTTCGGGGCGACCGTGCTGTTCAAGTGGGTGGTATGACGATGCAGGAGATCTCTCCCCAGACCCGCCGCTCCGTCTGGCGCCGCCAGTTCCTGGTCCAGGGATGCTGGAACTACGAGGGCATGCAGAACGTGGGGTTCGCCTACGCCATCCTCCCCGCGCTGCGCGAGATCTACTCCGGCCGGCCGGAGGAGGCGCTGAAAAGCGTGAAGCGGCACCTCGAGTTCTTCAACACCCACCCCGTCATGGGGGCCGTGGTCCTCGGCGCGGGGATCCGGCTCGAGGAGCGCGCGGCCGCCGGGGAGGCCGCTCCCGGGGAGGTCGGCGCGTTCAAGATGGGATGGATGGGGTCGCTGGGCGCGATCGGAGACGCCTTCTTCTGGGGGTCGCTGCGCCCGATGGCCTCCGTCGCCGGGGCGCTCCTCGCCCTGGTCCACCCGCTGGCCGGGATCGTCGCCCTGCTCGTCCTCTACAACGTCACGCACCTCGCCGTCCGGCGCGGCGGCTTCTCCGCGGGGATGGAGGGGGAGGCGGCGGCGGTCGAATGGCTCAAGAAGGAGTCGCTGAGCACCAAGACCGGGAACCGGAAACTGGCGGCCGCGATCCTGGGCGGCGTCTACGCGGGGATCTTCACCGGGCGGACCGCCGTTTACGGCGAAACCGGGGTCCATGCCGTCGCCTTGTTCCTGATCGGCGCCGCCGCCATCCAGTTCGTCACGATGATGTTCCGCAAGGCGGTGTCGCCGTCGGAGATCCTTTCGTTCCTTCTCCTCGTGGGGGTGCTGATCCTGTGGCAGTAAACGTTGAACGGGAATTCGACATCAGGAACCGTCACGGGCTGCACGCCCGGGCGGCCGCGCAGCTGGTGCGCATTGCGAACCAGTACTCTTCGGAGATCAAGCTGGTCAAGGAAGGCATGGAGGTCAACGGCAAGAGCATCATGGGCGTGCTCATGCTGGCGGCCCCGAAGGACACCAGGATCCTGGTCCGGGCCGCCGGCGCCGACGCGGATGCGGCTCTTATCGCCATCGGCGACCTGATCGAGCGGAAGTTCGGGGAGGAGTAGGGACTCCATGGACACCCGCCGGAAGATGCGCGTGCTGAAGGGGATCCCGGCCTCGGCGGGGATCGCCATCGGCCAGGGGTATTTCCTGAACCGGCTGCTTCCCCGGGCGGTCCAGTCCACGGTCAGCCACGAAAGGGTCGAGGAGGAGGTCGCGGCCTTCCAGCGGGCCCTGGCGCGTTCGAAGGAACAGGTCCGCGCCATCCGGGACACCCTCCTGGACCATTCCGCGGAGCATTACCAGATCCTCTCCGTCCACCTGGCCCTGCTCGAGGACTCGATGCTCCTCGAGCAGACGACCCGGACGATCCGGGAAAACCAGTTCACGGCGGACTGGGCCTTCAACAAGGTCCTGCAGAACCTCCTGGACACGTTCCACCGGATCGAGGACCCGTACCTGCGGGAACGGGGCCACGACCTTCGCCAGATCGGGCACCGGGTCCTCGAGAACCTCGCGGGGCGGCAGCCCGATTCGATCGCGTCGATCAAGGACCCGGTGATCGTCATCGCGCACGACCTCTCCCCCGCGGACACCACGCAGATCCTGAACAGCTCCATCCTGGGGTTCGCCACCGACGTGGGCAGCCGGACGTCCCATACGGCGATCACGGCGCGGTCCCTCGGGGTCCCCGCCGTCGTCGGGCTGGAGCGGATCACCGAGGAGTACAGCGCCGAGGGGCCGGTCATCATCGACGGCGAGTCGGGGGTCGTCATCCTCGACCCGACGGAAGAGACCGTCAAGGAATACGCGGAGAAGCGGAAGGCCTTCGGCCAGAGGACCCGCGACCTGGCGAGGTTCGCCCGCCTGCCGACCGTCACGAGGGACGGCAAGACGCTGTCGCTCATGGCCAACATCGAGTTCCCGGAGGAGGCGAACATCGCCCTCCGCAGCGGCGCCGACGGCGTGGGGCTGTACCGGACGGAGTTCCTGTTCCTCAACCGGAAGGATCTTCCGTCCGAGGAGGAGCATTTCGAGACGTACCGGAAGGTGGTGGAGAAGTTCCAGAGGCATCCGGTCACGATCCGCACGCTCGACCTGGGCGGGGACAAGTTCGCCTCCCAGCTCGACCTCGCGGACGAGATGAACCCGGCGATGGGGCTTCGGGCGATCCGGTTCTGCCTCAGGGAAAAGGAGATCTTCAAGGACCAGATACGGGCCATCCTGAGGGCGTCCACCTTCGGGAAGCTGCGGATGATGTTCCCGATGATCTCCGGCGTCGCGGAGCTGCACGAGGCGCTGGCGCTGGTCGACGAGGTGAAGGGGGAACTGAAGCGCAGGCGCGTCCCGTTCGACAAGGGGATGTCCATCGGCATCATGATCGAGATCCCCTCGGCGGCGATCATAGCGGACCTGCTGGCGAAGGAGGTCGCCTTCTTCAGCATCGGGACGAACGATCTCATCCAGTACGCCCTGGCGATCGACCGGGTGAACGAGCACGTCTCCTACCTCTACGAGCCGCTCCACCCGGCGATCCTGCGCCTGATCCGGAGGATCGTCGATGCGGGGCACGAAGCCGGCATCCCCGTGTCCATGTGCGGCGAGATGGCCGGGGAGCCGCTCTATTCCTACGTGCTCCTGGGCCTGGGACTGGACGAGTTCAGCATGAACGCCACCGCGATCCCGCGGGTCAAGCGGATCCTGCGGAAGTCGGTCGCGTTCGAGGCGAAGGAGTTCGTCGGCGAGCTGCTGCTGCACTCCACGGCGGGGGAAATCGGCCGGATCCTGCGCAAGAAGATGGATGACCTGTTTTCGGCCGAGCGGTTTTAATATATAATCTCGTTGCCCGATTTTTCATCATCTCCCAGAGACAGGAGCCACGACCGAATGAACGAGTTCCTCTTCACTTCCGAATCCGTTACGGGAGGCCATCCCGACAAGGTGGCGGACCAGATCTCCGACGCGGTGCTCGACGAGATCATCCGGCAGGACCCGCGCAGCCGCGTGGCGTGCGAGACGCTGGTGTCCACCGGGCTGGTGGTGGTGGCCGGCGAGATCACCACGAAGGCGCTCGTCGACTTTCCCGAAGTGGTCCGCAGGACGATCACGGAAATCGGATACGTGGGCGACGCGAAGGGGTTCGACGCCCACAACTGCGCCGTGATCACGGCGATCGACCGGCAGTCGCCGGACATCGCCCAGGGCGTGGACCGGGGAGCCGAGGACAAGCAGGGAGCGGGCGACCAGGGGATGATGTTCGGCTTCGCCTGCGACGACACGAAGGAGCTGATGCCGATGCCGATCTCCTTCGCCCACAAGATCTGCGCCCGCCTGACGGAGGCGCGGGAGAAGAAGGCGCTCCCGTGGCTTCGCCCCGACGGGAAGAGCCAGGTGACGGTCCGGTACGAGGGCGGTGTCCCCCGCGAGGTCACGACGGTCGTCTGCTCCACCCAGCACTCCGAGGACGTGGGGCGCAAGGCCCTCACGGAGGGCGTGATCGAGGAGGTCGTCCGCAAGGCCATCCCGAAGGAGATGATGTCGAAGAAGGTGAAGTTCCACATCAACCCGACCGGCCGGTTCGTCGTGGGCGGGCCGCACGGGGACACGGGGCTCACGGGGCGGAAGATCATCGTGGACACCTACGGGGGGTTCAGCCGCCACGGCGGCGGGGCGTTTTCCGGGAAGGACCCGTCCAAGGTGGACCGCAGCGCCGCCTACATGGCGCGGTACGTCGCCAAGAACGTCGTCGCCGCCGGGCTTGCCCGGAAGTGCGAGATCCAGCTCGCCTACGCCATCGGGGTCGCGGAGCCGGTGTCGGTCCTGGTGGAGACCTTCGGCACGGCGGTCGTCCCCGAGGAGAAGATCCGCCGCGCCGTCCTCGACACCTTCGACATGCGCCCCGCCCGGATCATCCGGGAGCTGAACCTCCTGCGCCCCATCTACCGGAAGACGGCCTCTCTCGGGCACTTCGGAAGGGAGCTGCAGGAGTTCACATGGGAAAAAACCGACCGGGCCAGGGCGTTGCGGAAGGCCGCGGGGCACGGCGCATGAGCGCCACGAAAGGGGCCGCCAAGATGAAGCGGGACAAGGGGTACGACATAAAGGACATCCGGCTCGCCGCCGCGGGAGACAGCCGCATCGAGTGGGCCAAGAAAGACATGCCGGTGCTCCGCTCCATCGGGGTCCGATTCGCCAAGGAGAAGCCGCTGAAAGACGTGCGCATCGCGGCCTGCCTCCACGTGACCACCGAGACCGCCGCGCTGATGCAGGTGCTGGCGGCGGGCGGCGCGAAGGTCACCCTGTGCGCCTCGAACCCCCTTTCGACGCAGGACGAGGCGGCGGCCTCCCTCGTGAAGAACGAAGGGATCGCGGTGTACGCCATCAAGGGGGAGGACCGGCACACGTACTACCGGCATATCCTCGCGGCCCTCGCCTCGGAGCCGAACGTGACGATGGACGACGGCGCCGACCTGGTCACGGTGGTCCACACGGAGAAGAAGGGGTACCTGCCGGCCATCGTGGGCGGCACGGAGGAGACGACCACCGGGGTCATCCGCCTGGTCTCCATGGGAAAGAAGGGGGTGCTGCGGTACCCCATCATCGCCGTGAACGAGGCCAAGACCAAGCATTTCTTCGACAACCGGTACGGGACGGGACAGTCGACGATCGACGGCATCCTCCGGTCGACGAACCGGCTGCTGGCGGGGAGCTGCTTCGTCGTGGCCGGCTACGGCTGGTGCGGGCGCGGGCTGTCGATGCGGGCCCGCGGGATGGGAGCGAGGGTGATCGTCACCGAGATCGATCCGCTGCCGGCCCTCGAGGCGGTGATGGACGGCTTCATGGTGATGCCCATGGCCGAGGCGGCGAAGATCGGCGATATCTTCTGCACCGTCACCGGGGACCTCCACGTGCTGCGCGAGGAGCATTTCGCCCGGATGAAGAACGGCGCCATCGTGTGCAACTCCGGCCACTTCAACGTGGAGATCGACATCCCGGCGCTGGAGAAGATGGCGAAGTCGGTGCGGACCGTCCGCCCCTTCGTCCAGGAATACAAGCTTCGGGACGGCCGGATGATCCACGTGCTGGGGGAGGGACGCCTCATCAACCTCGCGGCCGCCGAGGGGCACCCGGCGATCGTCATGGACATGAGCTTCGCCAACCAGGCGCTGTCGGTCGAGTACATGCTCGCCAACCACGGGGACCTCTCGAACGACGTGCACCCCGTGCCGGGGTACATAGACAGGGAGATCGCCCGCCTGAAGCTCCTGGCCTCGGGGGTCCGGATCGACCGGCTGACCCCGGAGCAGAAGAAGTACCTCTCTTCCTGGGAGATGGGGACCTAGCTACCTTCAGCGCCCGACGCGGAACAGCGCGGCGCCCGATCCGACGAAGAGCACCCCGGGAAGCCAGGCGGCCAGCGCGGGGGGAAAGACCCCTTTTTCCCGAGCGAAAGGGACGCCGACAGGATCACCCAGCAGGCGAATCCGACCAGCAGGCCCAGGCCGATGCTTCGCCACAAGCCTCCCGAGCGGGGACCGCGCAGGGCGAACGGGATCGCCAGCATCGCGATCAAAACGTTCAGCAGGGGGTAGGAGATCTTGGCCTGGAGGTCCGTTTCGTGCCTGCGGGCCTCGAACCCTTTCTTGCGCAGCTCCTCCACATAGTCCGACAATTCCGCGAACGTCATCTCCTCGGGCGGCGTCTCGCCGTCGAGGAAACCCGCGATCGTTTCCGGGAAGCGGTAGGCCCGGAGCTCGAATTTCTCCACCGACGGCGCGTCCCCGAGCCGTCGTTCTTCCCCCTGATGGAGTTCCCATGACCCGTCGGGAAGGATGACGGCCTTCCGCGCCTCGATCCGCCGGACCGCCCGGAACTGCGGGTCGACCTCGAAATAGAGGAAGCCCGCAAGGGACCTGGACGCCGGCTCCACGAGGGAGGCCGACAGGATCCCGCCTTCGCCGCGCATCCAGTACCTCTTCCCGGAGAACTGCGCCGCCACGGCGCCCGGCTTCAGCCGGAGCCGCTTGATCTCCCGGGCATGCCGGTTGGCGGCGGGGGCCAGCAGCTCGGAGCACAGGAGGGACAGCCCCGACACGAGGAGACAGCCGACCATGACCGGGGCGCAGATGCGCGCCAGGCTGTACCCCCCGGAGTACATGGCCGTCAGCTCGTTGCCCCGCATCCGCGTCGAGATGACGACGAGGACCGCCAGCATCGTCCCGACGGGGGAGATCATCACGAAGATCTTCGGCAGGATGGAAAGGTAGTACCACGCGACCTCGGAACCGCTCGCGTCGTGCCGAAGCAGCTTTTCGACGTTGTTGACGAAGTCGACCACCAGGAAAAGGAGCATGAAGCCGAGGTTGCAGGCGGCCGCGGCCTTGAAGAATTCCCGGAACATGTGGCGCGAGAGGACGGTCACGTTCTCTCCAGCAGCGACCGCAGCCGCGCCGGGAGCAGGTCCATGCGGTGCTCGGACCGCCAGAGGACCCAGGCGGAGAACAGGACCGCCAGGACGTTCGGCGCCCAGAAGACGGCGACCATGGCCCGGGGGGAGCGGTCCTCCAGAAGGCCCGCCCCCGCGATGAACAGGTAATAGACGAGGATCAGCGCGAGCGTCTTACCGAAGGCGGACGACTTCCCGCGGGCCCGCTGGGTCAGGCCCAGCGGGATCGCGAGGAGGCCGAAGGAAATGCAGGAGAAGGCCAGGGAGAGCCGGCGGTGGAAGTGGTAGCGGTACCTGGCGCCGGGGCCGACGCCCCCCGTCTGTCTCACCTTCGCCGCCAGCTGGGGGAGGGTCATCCCCTTCGGTTCGTGCGCCACGGTGACCTCGGCGATGTCGACGGGGACCCGGAAGTCCATTGTCCCAAAGGACGCCACCCGGTACAGTCCCTTTCCGGAAGGGGTGGCGTGGATGGTCCCGTCGGAAAGCTCGAGGCCCGTCGGCTCCCCATTTATCGCCGGGAGGAAGCGCCCCTCCCGGGCGAACACGAGGATCGGCTCCTCGCCGGGAGGACGGAAGGTCAGGAAGACCCCGCCCATCCGCTGGCCGTCCGCCGAAACGCGGTCCGGGAAGATGACCACGTCGGGGGCGATTTCCCGGAACACGTGCTCCGACGCCCCGGCCCCCGCGCGCTCGGAGAGGATCCGGGCGAGGATATGCTGCGTTTCCCGGTTCCCCCAGGCGATCCCCTTCCAGGCCACGAGCAGCGACGCGGAGAATACGATCCCGCTGGCGATCAGGACCGGGACGGCGATCGCGCGCATTCCCACGCCGGCGCCGGCCAGGGCGGTCGTTTCGGAGTCGGCGGAGAGGCGCCCGAGGGCGAGCAGCACGGCGAGGAGAAGGGACGCCGGCAGGGTGATCTCGAAAAACGGCGGGAACAGGGCGAGCAGGAGGCGGCCGACCATGCGCGGCCGGCACCCCGCGGGCGATGACCATCTCCGCGAGGCGGGAGAAACGGTGGAGCAGCACCACGAGGGTAAAGCTCCCAAGGCCCAGCAGGAACGGCCCGGACAACTCCGCCAGGAGATATTTCCGCGACAATTTCATCGTGTAGTATCATACTTTATTAAGATGAAATATATCGAAGGTTCGCGGGGTTTTTCTCCTCCGGGGCAAACCTCCATCACGATCGGGAACTTCGACGGCGTGCACCTCGCCCACAGGGAGCTTGTCCGGCGGACCGTGGAGCACGCGAGGGAACTCGGCGCACCCGCCGTCGCGCTGACCTTCTCCCCGCACCCGATCCGCTTCTTCTCCCCCAGGGCCCGCTTCTACGAGATCTCCACGATCGGGGAAAAAGCCGCCCGGATGGAGGAGCTCGGGATCGACGTGCTCGTGGTGGAGTCGTTCAACGGGGAGATCGGCGGGATGTCGCCGGAGGACTTCGCCCGGACGATCCTGCACGAACGGATGCGGGCGCGCGTCGTCACCGTGGGGTACGACTTCAACTTCGGGAAGGACCGGGCCGGGTCCCCGGAGGCGCTGACGCGCTACGGGCGGGACCTGGGATTCGCCGTGGACATCGTGCCGCCGCTGGTGCGCGGCGGGGCCATCGTGAGCTCGAGCCGGATCCGGGAACTGCTCCTCGCCGGCAGGGTGCGGGAGGCCGAGGAGCTGTTGTGCCGCCCGTACAAGGTGGCCGGTCCGGTGGTGCGGGGGGCCGCGCGGGGCCGGAAGCTGGGCTATCCCACCGCCAACGTGCAGTTCACGCAGGGGCTGGTGCCTTTGCCGGGCATCTACGTGATCGACGCCGAGGCCGGCGGGACGGTCTACCGCGGCGTCGCGAACGTCGGGTTCTCGCCGACCTTCGGGGAGAACAGCCTCGGGCTGGAGGCGTACCTGTTCGATTTCGACGGGGACCTGTACGGGAAGGAAATGACGGTCTGGTTCCGCGACCGGATCCGCGACGAGCGGAAGTTCCAGAGCGTCGACGAGCTGGTGCGGCAGATCGGGAAGGACGTGGAGTTCGCCCGGGAGGCGAAGATCCCGCTGTGGAGGGCGGGCCGATGAGGCTCCTCGTCCTCCTGCTGGCGGCGGTCCTCGCGGGATGCGGGGGGAAGGATCAGGGGAACGCTCCGGCGGCGGCCGGCGTCGCGTCGGTCCAGCAGGCGTTCGTCGCCGCCGCGGAACGCGCCGTCCCGGCGGTCGTCAACATCCGGACCGTGACCCGGTTCGCCAAGGGGGCGGCGGGCGGCCGGTGGCCGGGGGGCAGCCGCCCGAGTACCTGATGGACCTGCTCGAGGAGAACGGGGGGTTCCGCGAGAATTCCCTCGGCTCCGGGGTCATCGTCGGCGAGGACGGCCTGATCGTCACGAACGAGCACGTCATCCGCGACGCGGACGAGATCGTCGTCCGCCTGTCGGACCGGAGCGAATACCGGGCGAAGGTCATCGGCGCGGACGTCCGCACCGACGTCGCCGTCCTCCGGATCCAGCCGACGAAAAAACTGCCCGTCGTGACGCTCGGGGATTCCTCCGACCTGAAGGTGGGGGAATTCGCCATCGCGGTCGGGAACCCCTTCGGGCTCGAGAGCACCGTCACCCTCGGCGTGGTCAGCGCGACCGGGCGCAGCGCGGAACCGGACCTGGAGGGGGGCGACGAGTTCATCCAGACCGACGCCTCGATCAACCCGGGGAATTCCGGCGGACCGCTCCTGAATTCCCGCGGGGAGGTGGTGGGCATCAACACGGCCATGGTGAGCTCGGGCCAGGGGATCGGCTTCGCGATCCCCATCAACACGGTCAAGGCGGTGGAACAGGAGCTCGCCGCCCACGGCGCCGTGCGCCGCGGATGGCTCGGCGTGGCGATCCAGCCGCTCACCCCGGACCTCGCGGAAGCGTTCGGGGCGAAAGGGGAGAAGGGGATCCTCGTGAACCGCATCGTCCCCGGGAGCCCGGCGGCGAAGGGGGGAGTGCGGATGGGGGACATCCTGATCGCCTGGGGCAAGACCCGGATCTCCGGGGTCAAGGAATTCCGGCAGCAGGTCGCGGGGACCGCCCCGGGCGCCGCGGTTCCCATCGAGGTCCTCCGGGAAGGGAAACGCTTCCTCGTCACCGTGACGTTGACGGAGGCCGAGGGGAAGGCGGAGGTCCGGCGTCCGCCCCGCCGCGAATCCGTGGATCCGCTGGGAATCACGGTCAGCCCGGTCCACCCGCGGATCCTGCGGGAGCTCGAGCTGCGCGGGGGCGTCGAGGTGACGTTCGTCGAGGCGTCCAGCGCCGCGTGGGACGGCGGCGTCCGGGAGGGAGACATCCTGCTCGTCGTCAACCGGGAGACGGTGAACGATATCGACGCGTACCGGAAGGCCGTCGCGCGCCTTCCGAAGAGGAAGGTCGTTTCCGCCATGTTGTCCAGGGAAGGGGAGCTGCTTTTCGTGGCGCTCAGGAGCAAGTGAGAAGAAGGAGGTGGCGATGGCCGTCGTGACGGACATGGACGTGGCGCGTCGGATCGCGAGAGCGGTGGTCTCGGACATCGCGCTGTACAACGTGAAAAAGGTCGAGGAGGGGATCCGGAACGACTCGCTGTTCGATCTCCTGAAAAACGAGATCGACGAGGGGCGGAGCTACTACCTGAGCCGGATCGACCCCGAGATCGCCGAGAACACCAACTACTTCAACCAGGCGCTGGTGGACGTTCTCGTCAAGCCCACCGGGCGGATCCCCTCCAAGGCCTGGTAGAGGTGCCCGGTCCTCCACCCGGGACGCTCCGCCTCACCGTCCCGGACGATCGTGCGGGAGAGCGTCTCGACCGGTACCTGCCGTCCGCGCTCCCCGGCCTCTCCCGCGCCGGGGCGCAGCGCCTGATCGGGGAGGGGAACGTCCTCCTGTCGGGCGTCGTCCCACGGTCCTTCCCATCGCCTGTCCGGCGGCGAGCTCCTCGACGTCACGATCCCGCCCCCGGTTCCGCTCGACCTCGTCGCCGAGGAGCTGCCGCTCACGATCCTCCACGAGGACGCGCACCTGCTCGTCGTCGAAAAGCCCGCGGGGATGGTGGTCCACCCCGCGCCGGGGCACGCCGGGGGCACGCTCGTGAACGCCCTCCTCTCCCGCGCGGACACGCTGTCCGGCATCGGCGGCGTTTCGCGCCCCGGCATCGTCCACCGCCTCGACCGGGACACGTCGGGGATCCTCGCGGTCGCGAAGACCGACGCCGCGCATGGAGGCCTTTCCGCCCAGCTTTCCGCGCACGCGATGGAGCGGAGATACCACGGGATCGTCTTCGGGGCCCCTCCGGCGGAAGAAGGGGTCGTGAGCACCCAGATCGGCAGGCACCCGGTCCACCGGAAAAAGATGGCGGTGCTCCCCTCCGGGGGCGGCACGCCGTGACCCGGTACCGCCGCCTGGCGTCCTTCGGCCCGTTCTCCCTCCTCGAGTTCCGCCTCGAGACCGGGCGCACCCACCAGGTGCGCGTCCACTGCGCCCACCTGAAGTGCCCCATCGTGGGCGACGACGTCTACGGCAGGCCGCGGAAGATCGTCCTCGGCAAGGGGGAGCGCGGCCGCACCGTGACGGTGTCCCGCTTCTTCCTTCACGCGTTCCGGCTCGGCTTCACGCACCCCGTGACCGGCGAGACGCCTCGAGTTCACCGTGCCCGATCCGCCCGAGTTCAGCGCGTTCCGCGCCGCGGTCGAGGCCGCGTATGCGTAGCGGATGCGTCCGCAAGGGGCGCTGCTCCTCGCATGAGCACCTCCCCGTTCGGGGACGCTTCGTTCGCACATCCACTGGCTCGACGTTCGGCTGCGGGTCTTCCTCGCTCTCGCCCTCCTTGGCTCCGCTCGGAAAACACGCCCCCTCAGGGGAGGTCTCATGCTCGGAGGCCCCCTGCGGAATCACGCTCCATACGGCCTCGACCGCGGCACCCGGCGCACACCCCTCGCAGGACCAGAGAAACAGGCCACAAGGACTACCACAGCCACAAGCCACAAGGTCACAAGCCACAAGAGTCACGAAGCCATCGAGAACATCGATATAGCCACGGGAGGGCAACTTCGTGCTACGGGAAGCTGTCCCGTACGGAAAACTTCGATGGCAGGGCAGGCGCTCTTCGCGGGGACAGAGCCTCGATTTCATCGATAAAACGGCGCGGCAGGAGGGAGAGAGTCCCGAGTGTCCTGGACACGCCCGAGCGGATCCTCCGGATCCGATGAAGCCGCTGCCGCGTATTCATACAGTCCCCCCTCCTCCGGTCCGTGCCCGGCGTGTACCACGCCTTCCCCGGCGTGGATCCCGTCGAGGGACGCGGCATGAAGGAACGGCTTACTGAGGTGTTCGGCATCTCGCCCGATACGATCGGCACGTTGAAACAGGTCCATTCCGCGACCGTCCTCGCCTTCGAGCGGGGCGATACGGGCATGCCCGGCGCGGGACGAAGGGAAGGGGACGCCCTCTGGACGGCCGCCCCGGGAACGGGCGTCGGCGTCCGCACGGCGGATTGCGTCCCCATCCTGATCGCCCACCGGGAGGTCCCCCTGGTCAGCGGCGGTCCACGCGGGATGGCGGGGTCTCGCGTCGGGGATCGTGCGGGAGACCGTACGGGTCCTGGCGGACCGGGTGGGGGAAGGGGCCGTTTCCGGCCTGGTCGCCGCGGCGGGTCCCTGCGCTCGCGCGTGCTGCTACGAGGTGGGGGAGGAAACGGCCGAGGCGCTCTCCGCCTTTGCCGGGAAAGCGCTGCGGAAAGGGGAAACGCCGGGGAAGTGGTTCGCGGACCTCCAGGCGATCGCCCTGGCGCAGCTCGCCGGGGCGGGAATCATGCCTTCCCGGATGGAAGGCGTCGGGGCCGTGCACGATCTGCTCGCCGCGCTTCCACTCGTTCCGGCGGGAAAAATCCTTGACCGCCCGCCAACTTGGCTTTATCTATATTTATAGATAGCCATTCGGGTTCCTGAACCGGTTCCTCAAGGAGAGGAAAGGTGGCCATGGCTCCGTCAGATCCGATAAACACCCGAATTCAGATCGGAAACAAGTTCCTCGCCCACATCGGTAAGCGGCAGTCCGAGGAGATGCAGGCGACATACCTGCTGGGGCTGCTGATGGACAGCTACCCCCTCCATTCGGCCTCCATCCTGATCATGGACAAGAAACGGTCGCCGGTGGCGTATGCAAGCCGGGGGCTCTCCGAAAGCTTCCTCAAGGAAATGTACGCGAAGGAAACGCTGCCGGTCGTCGGCGCGGCGTTTTCCGGGGAATCGATCCTCATGGGCGGCGATCCGCGGCTTTCGGACCCCGCCTGGCGTTTCGAGCATGAGTGCAAAGCCTTCTACGCGGCCCCGTGCCGCCTCCAGGGAAAGACCCTCGGCTGCTTCATCGCCGAGTTCCGCGAGCCCGCCCTGACCGACGCCGAAACCCGGGAAGCGTTCGGGGTCTACAGCCAGATGGCGGCCCTCCTGCTCGCCCTGGAAGGCTTCAGCAATGAACTCAACCGCGTCCCGAACCTCGACTCCCTCACGGGCGTCTACAACTTCCGGGTTTTTCACGAGGTTCTCGACAGGGAATTCATCCGGGCGCGAAAATTCGGAAAGCCCTTTTCCCTCGTGTTCCTCAAGGTCCTCCATATGCGCGAAATGAATGATGTTTACGGCCACGTTGTCGCGGACAAGGCGTTGATCGAGCTCGCGGAGATAATCAAGGGGAAGCTCCGGGAAGTGGATTTCATCGCCCGTTCCGGATCCTCCTTCTACGTCGTGATGCCCGAACTGCCGAAGGTGGAAGCGGAAACCGCGGCCTCGAAGATCCTGGAGGGGATGAACTCCCTGCCGGCCGAAGGAAGGAAGGTGGTCCTCAAAGCCGCCATCGGGGTCACGGCCTTCCCCGAGGACGGCGACACGGAAAGGGTCCTCGTCTCGAACGTGGAGCGCATGGTTCACGAGTCCGTCCGCAGGGGGGGCAACACGTTCACGGTTTTCGGGGATTGACGCGGGGGCTTCCGATGCGGTAGTCTTATTATTCCCGGATGAGATCAGCGGACAATCATTGATAAATCACGGGTTTTTGGAGTGCCTTCCGGAAAATTTCCCGTTTTTTTAGGCGAGAGCGGTTTCGTCCACGGTAAATCCACTACCACTTTCCCCCACGGAGAATGTGCATGAACCTGAAAGAGCTGAAAGGCATGCGGATCGGCGAATTGACCGAGATCGCAAAGAAGATGAACGTCGACGGGGCGGCGGGCCTCAAGAAGCAGGAACTCATCTTCGCCATACTTCAGTCCCAGACCGATCAGGAGGTCATCGTTTCGGGGGAGGGGACCCTCGAGGCGCTGCCCGACGGTTACGGGTTCCTGCGCGCTCCCGATTCGAACTACCTGCCCGGCCCCGACGATATCTACGTTTCCCCGTCCCAGATCCGCCGGTTCGGCCTTCGCACGGGCGACACCATCAGCGGCCAGATCCGGGCGCCCAAGGGCGACGAGCGGTACTTCGCGCTTCTCAAGGTCGAGAAGATCAACTTCGAGGATCCCGAGATCAGCAAGGACAAGATCCTCTTCGACAACCTGACGCCCCTCTACCCGCAGGAAAAGTTCAAGATGGAGCACGTCCAGGACAACTATTCCACGCGGATCATCGACCTGATCGCCCCGATCGGCAAGGGGCAGCGGGCGCTGATCACCTCCCCGCCGCGCGCGGGGAAGACGATCATCCTCCAGAACATCGCGAACGCGCTTTCCAGGAACCACCCCGAGGTCGTCCTCATCGTCCTGCTCATCGACGAGCGGCCCGAGGAGGTCACCGACATGCAGCGCAGCGTCAAGGGGGAGGTCATCTCCTCGACCTTCGACGAGCCGGCGCAGCGCCACGTCCAGGTGGCCGAGATGGTCCTCGAGAAGGCGAAACGCCTGGTGGAGCACAAGAAGGACGTCGTCATCCTCCTCGACAGCATCACCCGCCTGGCGCGCGCCTACAACGCCGTCGTTCCCCCGTCGGGGAAGGTGCTCTCCGGCGGCGTCGACGCGAACGCCCTCCAGAAGCCCAAGCGGTTCTTCGGCGCCGCGCGGAACATCGAGGAAGGGGGGTCCCTCACGATCATCGCGACCGCCCTGATCGAGACGGGCAGCCGGATGGACGAAGTGATCTTCGAGGAGTTCAAGGGCACGGGCAACAACGAGCTCGTCCTCGACCGGAAGATCGCCGAGAAGAGGATCTTCCCCGCGATCGACATCAACAAGTCCGGGACCCGGAAGGAGGAGCTGCTTCTCGAGAAGAGCGTCCTGCAGCGCGTCTGGATCCTGCGGAAGTTCCTCTCCCCGCTTTCCCCCGCGGAAAGCATGGAGTTCCTCCTGGACAAGATCTCCAAGACCAAGACCAACAAGGATTTCATCGAGTCGATGAACACCTAGCAAACAGACGGAAAGGAAACGAAGCCGATGAAAGAGAACATCCACCCCAAGTACGTGGCCTCCACGGTGAAGTGCGCGTGCGGGAACGCGTTCGAGACCATCTCCGCCACGGACGAGATCAAGGTGGCCATCTGCTCGAACTGCCACCCCTTCTTCACGGGCAAGCAGAAACTGATCGACACCGCCGGACGGATCGAGAAGTTCAATAAGAAGTACAAGACGGGGGAAAAAGCCTGAAAGGTCCCTTCGCGCGGTGAAGGTCCTCCTTCTCCAGTGCACTCCCGAACCCGAGCGGATGGTCGCCCTGGCGGCGCGGCTGTGCTATTCCCCGTCGGAGATAGGGGAACTGCGCGAGGACGTGTCCCGTAGGGACGTCCAGGGGCTGGTCCGCAAGGTCCTGTCGATGGGGCACACGTCCACGCTGGAGCACGTGACGTTCACCTTCGGCATCGAGGGCATATCCCGCGCCGCGTCGCACCAGCTGGTCCGGCACAGGATCGCCTCCTATTCCCAGCAGAGCCAGAGGTACGTCACCGCCGATTTCGGCTACGTGACGCCGAAGACCGTCGCCGGTGTCCCGGCCCTCCGGAAGGAATACGAGCGGCACATGGCTGCATCCTCCAGGCTCTACGAAAAGCTGGGGAAGGCGGGGATCCCGGCGGAGGACGCGCGCTTCGTGCTGCCCAACGCGACGGAGACCAAGATCCTCGTCACGATGAACGCCCGGGAGCTGCACCACTTCTTTTCCCTGAGGACCTGCCGGCGGGCGCAGTGGGAGATCCGGGAGATGGCCCTCCGCATGCTGGCGATCGCCAGGAAGGAGGCGCCGCTGCTGTTCGAGGCGGCCGGGCCCGGCTGCGTCCGGGGGAAGTGCTCCGAGGGCAGGCTGGCCTGCGGCGAGGCCGCCGAGGTGCGCCTCGAGATCGCCTCCCTGGGAAAAGGGGAGGGCGGATGACGTCCGCGGAATCGAAAGAGCTGGTGCTGGGCGGCCAGGCGGTCATCGAGGGCGTGATGATGAAGGGCCCCGAGACGTTCGCCGTCGCGGTCCGGAAGGCCAGCGGCGAGATCAAGGTGCGGGATTTCCCCCTGACGGAATCTCCCGCCCGGAAGCGTTTCGCGAAGGTCCCGCTGGTGCGCGGCGTGTGGACGATGGCGGCGATGCTCGTCATCGGGTACAAGGCCCTGCAGTTCTCGGCGGACGAGGCGATCGCCGACGAGGAAGGCGCGGTTTCCTCCGAGCCGCGGGAAGGCGGGGGGCTCGCGATGGCGGGCGCGATGGCGATGGCCCTGGCCCTGGCCGTCGGGCTGTTCTTCCTGCTGCCCCTGTACGCGACCCACCTGATCTCCGGCCTGGTCTCCGGCCTGGAAGGCTCGCTCGCGTTCAACCTGGTGGACGGCGCGATCCGGGTCCTGGTCTTCGTCCTCTACATCGGCGGCATCTCCCTGATGAAGGACATCCGGCGGATCTTCGAATACCACGGGGCGGAGCACAAGGTGATCCACGCCTACGAAGGGAAGGCGGACCTCACGCCCGAATCGGTGATGACGTTTTCCCGCCTGCACCCCCGGTGCGGGACCAGCTTCCTCCTCTTCGTCATGGTCATCAGCATCCTGGTCTTCTCCCTCATCCCGAGGGACAGCTCTCTCCTGACGAAGGCGCTCCTGCGGCTTCCGCTGATCCCGGCGATCGCGGGGATCTCCTACGAGGTGCTGCGGCTGTCGGCCCGCAAGATCGGCTCCCCCCTGTTTCGCGCCGTCGTGGCGCCGGGATTGTGGTTCCAGCGGCTGACCACCCGGGAGCCCGACCTCCGCCAGATCGAGGTCGCGATCGCCTCGTTCCGGCGCGTTTCGGGGGAGAGGGTCACGGAGTCCGGCATTGTGGGATAAGCTCAACACGCTGGTTACGAAAGTCCCCGAGCTCGAACGCCTGCTTTCCGATCCCTCCGTCACGGGGAACCAGCGGGAGATGCAGCGGGTGGGGAGGGAGCTCGCGGAGCTTCGGCCGTTGGCCGATGCGCACGCGCGGTTCCGCAGGGTCGAACGGGAGCTCGAAGAGAACCGGGAGATGCAGGAGTCGGAGACGGACCCCGACCTGAAGGGGATGGCCCGCGAGGAGATCCAGCGGCTCACGGAGGAAAAGGCGCGCATCGAGGAGGAGGTCCGTGTCCTCCTGATCCCGAAGGACCCCAACGACGACAAGAACATCCTGATCGAGATCCGCGCCGGCGCGGGGGGCGATGAAGCGTCTCTCTTCGCCACGGAGCTCTTCCGCGCCTACTCCATGTACGCCGAGGGCAAGCGGTGGAAGGTGGAGGTCCTGGGCCGGAGCGAGACGGGGCTCGGCGGCACCAAGGAAGTGATCGCCGTCATCGAGGGGCACGGCGCCTACAGCCGCTTCAAGTTCGAGAAGGGCGTCCACCGGGTCCAGCGCGTTCCCGCCACGGAAGCGGGCGGGCGGATCCACACGTCCACGGTGACGGTGGCGGTGATGCCCGAGGCGGAGGAATACGACGTGCAGATCCACCCCGACGACCTGCGGATCGACGTGTTCCGCTCCTCCGGGCCCGGGGGACAAAGCGTCAACACGACCGACTCCGCGGTCCGCATCACGCACATCCCGACGGGGCTGGTGGTCCAGTGCCAGGACGAGAAGTCCCAGCTCAAGAACAAGACGAAGGCGCTCAAGATCCTGCGCTCCCGTTTGTACGACGCGGAGATGGAGAAGCGCGCCGCGGAGCGCGCCGACCTCCGCCGGTCCCAGGTGGGGACGGGGGACCGGAGCGAGCGGATCCGGACCTACAACTTCCCGCAGAACCGCGTCACGGACCACCGCATCGGCCTGACCATCCACCAACTGTCCTCCGTCCTGGGCGGCGGGTTCGACCCGTTCATCGACGCCTTGACGGCCCAGACCCAGGTCGAAGCCCTCCGGAAGTAACGGTGCCGCTTTCGGGGCTCCTCGCGCATTGCCGCCGGGAGATGACCCGCGTCCCGGAGGCCGGCCCTTCCGAGGCGGAGATCCTCGTTTCCCACGTCACGGGCATTCCGCGGAACCTCCTGTTCCTCTCGGGGGACGCCGACACGGGGGACGCCTTGGCGCGCCTCGCCCCGCTTCTCGAGCGCAGGGCCGCCGGGGAGCCGCTACAGTACGTTCTCGGGAAATGGGATTTCTACGGGAGGGAGTTCCGCCTCACGCGGGACACCCTGATCCCCCGGCCGGAGACGGAGGGGCTCGTCGAACGCGCGCTGGCCGTCCTCCGGCGCAGGGGCCAGGCGCGGACGCTCGCCCTCGACGTGGGAACCGGGAGCGGCGCGATCGCCGTGACGCTGGCCGCCGAACTCCCCGGCGTCCGGGTCGTGGCCACCGACGTCTCTTCCGGGGCCTTGCGGACCGCCCGCGGGAACGCGGTGCGCCTCGGGGCGGCCTCGCGCGTCGCGTTCATCCGCTGCGACGCATATTCCGCCTTGAAATGCGGGGGTCGTTTTGATGTAGTGGTTTCGAATCCTCCGTACGTGGCCGACGGGGAATGGCCCTCCCTGCCGCCGTCGGTGAGGGACTTCGAACCGCCCGGGGCGCTGCTGGGCGGGCCCGACGGGTTGTCCGTCCTTCGGCGCCTGGTGGCCGGCGGGGAAGGCCTCATCGCTCCCGGGGGGGAGCTCTGGTGCGAGATCGGGGCTGCCCAGGGGGCGGCCGCGGCCTCCCTGTCCTCCGGCGCGCTGAGGTTCCTGGGGGTTTTTCGGGATCTCGCGGGTCGCGACCGTTACGCCGGCTGGGCGAAACCGGAACAGGAGCGTCATTAAGCTTGGATATCTTCGTCATCAAGGGAGGCAATCCCCTTTCGGGGTCGTGCCTCGTATCCGGGGCCAAGAACGCCGTCCTTCCGGCGATGGCCGCCTCGCTGCTCGCCGACGGGCCCGTGGAGATCGTCGGGGTCCCGGTCCTCCGGGACATCTCCACGTTCGGGAAGCTTCTGGGCATCCTCGGGGCCGGGGTGTCGCGCAGCCTGGACACGACGGGGCGGGAGACGATGCGGATCGATCCCGGCCCTTCGGAAAAAACCGAGGCGCCGTACGACCTGGTCAAGACGATGCGCGCGTCCGTTCTCGTCCTCGGGCCGCTCCTGGCCCGGTACGGCCGGGCGAGAATCTCCCTGCCGGGGGGGTGCGCCATCGGAGCGCGGCCCATCGACCAGCACCTGCGGGGCCTCGAGCTCCTTGGCGCGAAGACCGCCCTGGCCGAGGGGTACATCGAGGCGACGGCGGACCGCCTGAAGGGCGCTTCCATCCACTTCGACATGAAGACCGTCACGGGGACGGAGAACCTGATGATGGCGGCCACCCTCGCGGAGGGGACGACCGTCCTGTCCAACGCGGCCCACGAGCCCGAGGTGTGCGACCTCGCGCGCCTCCTGCGCGCCATGGGGGCCGACATCGAGGGGGACGGCACGGACGAGATCGTGGTCCGCGGCGTGCGATCCCTTCGGGGCGCGCGGCACGAGGTGATGGCGGACCGGATCGAGGCGGCGACGCTGCTCGTCGCGGGCGCGATCACGGGCGGCGACGTGACCGTCGAGGGGGCGGATCCCTCCCGGATAGGCGCGGTCCTGGACAAGCTCCGGGAAAGCGGCGCCGAGGTGTCCGAGGTCCCCGGCGGAGTGCGGGTCACGAGGACCGGCCCGATCCGGTCGGTGAACGTGAAAACGGCCCCGTACCCGGGGTTCCCGACCGACATGCAGGCGCAGTTCATGGCGTACATGTGCCTGGGCGACGGCTTCAGCGTCATCTCGGAGACGATCTTCGAAAACCGGTTCATGCACGTGGCGGAGCTGCGGCGCATGGGGGCGCAGATCGACGTGTCCGGGAACACCGCCGCCGTGAAGGGCGTGCCGAAACTGTCGGGCGCGCCGCTGATGGCCACCGACCTGAGAGCCTCGGCGTCCCTCGTGCTGGCGGGACTGGCCGCGACCGGGACCACGGAAGTGCTTCGGATCTACCATCTCGACCGGGGATACGACACGCTGGAAAGCAAGCTTCGCTCCCTGGGCGCCGATATCGCGCGGGTCAAGGAATAGGAGGGGAACGGATGCGGTGGGCAAGGTCGGGAACGGCGGCTTTCCGGGAGGCGCTGTCGCGGGCGTCGCTTCGAGGCGCGACGGAGGGGGCGAAGGTCTCCCCCGTGGTGTCCGAGATCATCGCCCGCATCCGCGAGGAGGGGGACGCGGCGCTGGCCGGGTACACCCGGAAGTTCGATCGTTTCGATCCGGCCCGCAAGGGATTCGCCGTCTCCCGGAAAGAGATCGACGCGGCCTGGCGGCGCGTCTCCCCGGCGCTGAAAAAGTCGCTCGAGCTCGCGGCGGAACGGATCGCCGATTTCCACCGGCATCAGGTCGAGAGGGGGTACGGGATCTCCCTTCCCGGCGCGACGATCGGGCAGCGGGTCCACCCGGTCGCCCGGGCGGGCGTCTACGTGCCGGGGGGCAAGGCCGCATATCCTTCCACCCTGCTGATGAACGCCATCCCCGCCCGCGTGGCGGGCGTTCCCGAGGTGGTGGCCGCGTGCGCCGCCCCCGGGGGGAAGGTCCCCGACATCGTGCTGGCGGCGGCGCGGATCACCGGCGTCTCCGCCGTTTACCGGATCGGCGGCGCTCAGGCGATCGCGGCGCTGGCGTACGGCACCCGGTCCATCCCGGCCGTCGACGTGATCGCGGGGCCCGGGAACGCGTACGTCACGGAGGCCAAGCGCCAGGTCTTCGGCATCGTGGGGATCGACATGCTCGCGGGGCCGAGCGAGCTGGTGGTGCTGGCCGACGGAGACGCGAACGCCTCGTACGCGGCGGCGGACCTGCTCTCCCAGGCGGAGCACGACGAGGACGCATACGTCGCGCTGGTCACCGATTCGGAGTCGCTTCCCCGGAAGGTGGAGCGGGAAATCTCCCGGCAGGCCCGGCTTCTCCCGCGCCGGGACATCCTTGCGAAGTCCCTGCCCCGGGGCGACGGGTTCATCGTCCGGACCCTCCGGGAGGGGATCGACGTCGTCAACCGCCTGGCGCCGGAACACCTGGTCGTCTCGACCCGGGACCCCTGGAAGGCTTTCGAGGGGATACGGAACGCCGGGACCGCGTTCCTCGGGCCCTGCAGCCCGGTCGCGGTGGGCGATTACATCGCGGGGATCAACCACACCTTGCCCACGGGAGGGGCCGCCCGTTTCGCCTCCCCTCTGGGAGTTACCGATTTCCTTAAGAAAACCAACGTGGTATCATATGAAATTTCCGCGCTCAGATCCGACGGCCCCCACGTGGTGCGGCTGGCGCGGAAGGAAGGGCTCGACGCGCACGCGGAGGCGGTCCTTATACGCACCCGCGGGAGAGGGAAACGGTGATGCCGAGAGAAAGCTCTGTAGAACGGACGACGAAGGAAACCAGCATAAAGCTTTCTCTCCGGCTCCAGGGGGAAGGGTCGTCGAAGATCGGGACGGGCGTCCCGTTCCTCGACCACATGCTCACCCTCTTCTCCCGCCACGGGCTGTTCGACACGACGGTCCTCGCGAAGGGGGACGTCGAGGTCGACTATCACCACACGGTGGAGGACGTCGGGATCTGCCTCGGGGAGGCGTTCCGGCGGGCCCTCGGGGACATGAAGGGGATCTCGAGGTACGGGCACGCGGTCGTGCCGATGATCGAGGCGCTGGCCGCGGTCACGGTCGACATTTCGGCCAGGCCGCACCTGGTCTATCGAAGCCCCTTGAAGAACGAGAAGGTGGGAAATTTCGACGTGGAGCTCGTGGAGGAGTTCTTCCGGGCGTTCGCGCAATCGTCGGGGGTGTGCGTGCACGTCAACGTGGAGTACGGCTCCAACGCGCACCACACCGTAGAGGCCATTTTCAAGGCGTTCGGAAGGGCGATGTCCGAGGCGGTCCGGATCGACCCGCGCATCAAGGGCGTTCCCTCCACCAAGGGCGTCATGGGGTGACCATGTCGGACGGTTCGGCGCGCAAGGGCGCGATCGGCGTCGTCGATTACGGCATGGGGAACCTGCGCAGCGTGAGCAAGGCGCTGGAGTCGCTGGGATTCCCCGCCGTCGTGAGCCCCGACCCGGGCGCGCTTTCCGCCTGCCGCGGGATCGTTTTCCCCGGCGTGGGCGCGTTCCGCGACTGCATGGGGAACGTGGTCCGGCAGGGATTGCTGCCTTTCCTGCGGGACTACCTCGCGTCGGGCAGGCCGTTCCTCGGCATCTGCGTGGGGATGCAGCTGCTCTTCGCCGAGAGCGAGGAGTTCGGCCGGCACGAGGGGATCGGCTACTTCCCGGGGAAGGTGGTCCGGTTTCCCGCCGACATGCCCGCGCCGGGCGGCGGCGTGCTGAAGGTGCCGCACATGGGATGGAACGACGTCGAGGTCCTCGCGGGCCACCCGGTCCTCGAGGGGATCCCGTCGGGGACGTATTTCTACTTCGTCCATTCGTATTACGCCGTCCCGTCCGATCCGGGGATCGCGGGATGCCGGACGACGTACGGGGTGCCGTTCACCGCCGCGGTGGGGATGGGGAACCGCTTCGCGGTGCAGTTCCACCCGGAGAAGAGCCAGGCGGCGGGACTGCGGCTGCTCGGCAATTTCGGCCGACTGTGCATGGCGGCCTGAGGGGAAGGGAAATGCCGTTCCAGGTCATACCGGCGATCGATATCCAGAGCGGAAAGGCGGTCCGACTGCGCCAGGGGCGGCAGGAGGATTCCACGGTTTTCTCCGACTCCCCCCTCGACGTCGCGAGACGGTTCGTCGCGGCGGGGGCTTCGCGGCTTCACGTGGTCGACCTCGACGGCGCGTTTCTCGGGAAGCCCGTGAATGTCGACATCATCTCCCGCATCGCCTCCTCCGCGGGGGTCCCGGTCCAGGTGGGGGGCGGGGTGCGCAACTACGAATCGGCGGCGCGCTACTTCGGCGCGGGGGTGTCCCGCGTGATCCTCGGAACCTCGATCGTGCGCGACCCGGAGGAGGTCACCCGGATCACCCGGGCGTACCCGGGGCAGGTGGCGGCGGGGATCGACGCGCGCGACGGCCGCGTGGCGATCCGCGGATGGGTCGAGGTGACGGGCCTCATCGCCGCGGAGTTCGCCCGGCGGATCGAGGAGTGCGGCGTCTCCTGCTTCATCTACACCGACATCAGCCGCGACGGGATGATGGTGGGCCCCAATTTCGACGCCATCCGGGAGTTCGCGAAGGGCGTGTCCGTGCCGGTGATCGCTTCGGGCGGCGTGACCACCCTGGAGGACCTTCGCTCGATCCGCTCCATGGAAGGCGAAGGCCTGGTCGGCGCGATCATCGGACGCGCCCTGTACGACGGCACGATCGACCTGGCCGAAGCGCTTACGCTGGAGCGGGGGCAGGGCTGACCGGGGATGCTTGCCAAGCGAATCATCCCGTGCCTCGACGTCAAGGGGGGGCGGGTCGTGAAGGGGGTCCGCTTCAAGGAGCTTCGTGACGCGGGGGACCCGGTGGAGATCGCGGCGCGGTACGACCGGGAGGAGGCGGACGAGCTCGTCTTCCTCGACATCACGGCCTCGCACGAGAAGCGCGACATCCTGGTCGACATCGTGCGGAAAACGGCGGAGCAGGTGTTCATGCCCCTCACGGTCGGCGGCGGGGTCCGCACCCTCGAGGACATCCGCGCCCTCCTGCTGGCGGGGGCCGACAAGGTGTCGATCAACACGGCCGCGGTGGCCGACCCCGGTTTCGTGCGGCTCGCGGCGGAGCGGTTCGGCAGCCAGTGCACGGTCGTGGCGATCGATGCGCGGGCGGTCCCCGGCAGGGCGGGGGAATGGGAGGTGTACACGCACGGCGGCCGCCGTCCCACGGGGATCGACGCCGTCGGCGTGGGCGCGCCGGATGGAGGAGTTCGGCGCAGGGGAGATCCTCCTGACGAGCATGGACCGGGACGGCACGCGCGACGGGTACGACATCCCCTTGACGCGCGCCATCGCGGATGCCGTGCGAATCCCCGTGATCGCGTCGGGCGGCGTGGGGACCCTGGAGCACCTGCTGGAGGGGTTGACGGAAGGGGGCGCGGACGCGGTGCTGGCCGCCTCCATCTTCCATTACGTCGAGCACGGCGTGGGGGAGGCCAAGGAGTTTCTCCGGCGGCACGGGGTCCCGGTGCGGCCTCCCGCCGGATCCGGTTTCGCCCCGGAAAGCGGTGTATGAAGGCAAGCGCGGAGGTTCAATGACGGCGGAAGATCTGATCGGCCAGGTGAAGTTCGACGAACGGGGGCTGGTCCCCGTGGTGACCCAGGACGTGACCGACAACGTCGTGCTCATGATGGCGTGGGCGAACGCGGAGGCGATCCGCAACACGTTCTCCTCGGGGCACGCGACCTACTGGAGCCGTTCGAGGAAGTCCCTCTGGGTGAAGGGGGAGACCTCGGGGCATTTCCAGGACGTGGAGGAAGTCCTTTACGATTGCGACGTCGACACGATTCTGTACCGTGTCCGCCAGCAGGGCCCCGCGTGTCACACGGGGGAGCGGACATGTTTCTATCGCAGCGCATACCGGCGAGGGGGAGGACTGAATGAGCGATGATTGCATATTCTGCAAGATCGGACGGAAGGAAGTGGCGACGCAGCCCATCTACGAGGACCACGACCTGATCGCCTTTGCCGATGCCCAACCGGTAGCGCCCGTTCACGTGCTCATCGTTCCGAAGGAGCACATGCAGAACCTGAACGAGGTGGGGAAGACGGACGCCCCGATGCTGGGGAAGGCCTTGCGCCTGGCGGCGAAGATCGCCAACGACAAGGGAGTGGCGGAGACCGGGTATCGCATCGTGATCAACAACGGAGAGCAGGGGGGGCAGGTCGTGCCGCACCTGCATTTCCACCTGATCGGCGGGCGGAACCTCGACCACAAGATGGGTTGAGGCGCCTTCCGGCCTCGGGGTCCCCTTTCCGGGGGGGCGGTTTCCCCCCTTGACGAGGGTTGTATTGGGCGTAGAATAATAAGCTTTTCAGCAGCTATGTGGTGCCGGAAGGGGTGATTCACATATGCCGGGCGTCCGCGTGAAGGAAGAGGAGCCCTTCGAGAGCGTCCTGAAGCGGTTCAAGAAGCAGTGCGAGAAGGCCGGGATCCTTTCGGAGATCCGCAAGCGAGAGCATTACGAGAAGCCCAGCGTCAAGAAGAAGAAGAAGACGCTGGCGGCCAGGAAGCGTGCCTTGAAGAAAATGAAGAAGATGAGCAGCCGGTAGCATTGGGACTCAAGGAACAGATACGGCAGGACATGCAGAAGGCGGCCAAGGAGCATGACTCCTTGGCCCTTTCTGCTTTGCGGATGGCGGTCGCCGCGATACAGAACCGCGAGATCGACGCAGTCACCCGGAAGGAGATCGCCCAGGGTTCGCCGATTCCCGAGGAGTCGGTCCTCAAGGTGATCGCGGCAATGGTCAAGCAGAGACGCGAATCGATCGATGCGTTCCTCCAGGGGAACCGGCCCGAGCTGGCCGAAAAGGAACGGGCCGAGATCACCGTCCTCGAGCGGTACCTGCCGCAAGCCCTCTCTCCGCAGGAGATCGAGGCGCTCGTCCGCGAGGCGATCGCCGAAACGGGCGCGAAGGGACCCTCCGACATGGGACGCCTGATGAAGGCGGTCATGCCGAAAACCGCGGGCCGGGCGGACGGCAAGGCGGTCAACGAGACGGTCCGCCGCCTCCTGGCGGGATAGCGGAGCGGAGATCGCTTCAGGGAGGCCCGTGGGAGGCCGCATCTCCGAAACCACGATCCGGGAAGTTCGAGACCGCGCGGATATCATCGAGGTGATATCCGAGACGGTGCCCTTGAGCCGGGCGGGGGCGAGCTTCCGCGGGCTGTGCCCGTTCCATCGCGAGAAAACCCCGTCCTTCTTCGTCAATCCCGCCCGGCAGGCCTTCAAGTGTTTCGGCTGCGGGGAAGGGGGGTCGGTGATCGATTTCCTGATGAAGGCGCGGAACCTCTCCTTCGCGGACTCGGTCGAGGAGCTCGCCGGGCGGTGCGGCGTGACGGTCCTGTACGAGGGCGGCCGCCCGCACGCAAGCCCCAGGGAAGACCTCTACGCCATCGTCCGCCTGGCGTCCGAAACCTACCGGGGGCTGTTGGACGCCCCCTCGGGGAAGGCGGGCCGCGAGTTCCTCAAGCGGCGCGGCGTCGCCCCGGAGGCGGAGCGGGAGTTCTCCCTCGGGTGGTCGGGGCACGGGGGCGAGCTGCTGGCGGCCCTGAAAAAAGCCGGGATCGAGCCCGGCCGGGCCGAGGCGGCGGGCCTGTTGCTTCCTTCCGGCCAGGGGCACCGGGCGCGGTTCCGGGGGCGCGTCCTTTTCCCGATCTCCGACGCCCGCGGGCGCATCTGCGGGTTCGGGGGCAGGGCGGTCGACGACGCCGTCCCCAAGTACCTGAATTCCCCGGAGTCGGAACTCTACCGGAAGAGCACCCTCCTGTACGGCCTTCACCAGGCCCTCCCATCGATCCGGAGGGACGGCCGCGTGGTGGTTGTCGAGGGGTACATGGACCTTATCGGCCTGTGGCAGAAGGGGATACGGAGCGCCGTGGCGACGTGCGGGACCGCTCTGACGGAAACCCACGCCAGAACCCTGAAGCGGTTGTCCGAGAACGTCATCCTATTCTACGACGGCGACCTTGCGGGGAAAATGGCAGCCGTTCGCTCGGGGGAGCCGTTGTACGCGGCCGGGGTCAGTCCGAAGGTGCTTTTCCCCCCGACCGGGATGGACCCGGACGACTGGGCGAAGGCGGCGCCGGACGAGGAGATCGCGCGTCGCATCGTGGAAGCGGAGCCCTTGATGGAATATATCGACCGGGGAGTTTCCCGGAAATACGACCTCGGGTCCATTTCCGGGAAGCTTTCCTACGTGAGGAAGATGGAGAAGTACCTCCGGTGGATCCTCGATCCCCCGGAGAAGGAGCTGTACGCGCAGCGGGTGGCGCAGAAGACGGGGCTCCCGGTCGAGACGATCCGCCGGCAGCTCGGGGGGGCGGAGAAAAACCGGCCCGATCCTCCGCCGGAAAGCGCGGCGGACGCGCGGTGCGCCCTCCCCGAGGAAAGCCGCCTTCTGCAGATCCTGGCCTCGGACCCGGCCCTGGCGCGCGAGGCGCGCGAGGAAGGGGTCGGGGCCCTGCTGACCGACGCGGACGCCCGGGAGCTGCTGGACCGCCTGGCCGCCCTCGCGGACCGCGACCCCTCGGAGGATGCGGCGTCGCTCCTCGAGGAAGGGCTTCCCGACGCGGTCCGGAAGCGGCTTTCCGCCGAGATCGTCCGGGCCGATTTCCCGGCCGGCGAGGCCCGGAGCCGATATCCCGCGGCGCTGCTCGCCCTGCGCATCCGGGGCAAGCAGCAGGAGATCGACTCGCTGCAGGAGATGCTGAAGTCCGAGCGGGGCCACGACGACCAGGTCTCCCTCCTGACGCGCGTGGTGGCCGCCAAGAAGGAAAAGGAACGGCTGGAATCGGAACGAAGATCCCGTTGAAGAGGTGAGGGAAAAATGGCGAGGCGTAAAACTCCCGAGGGCATCGACGGCCTGGTCGAAAAAGGGCGGGCGCAGGGATTCGTCACCTACGATGAGCTGAACAGCGTCCTTCCCCCCAACGTCCTCACGGGGGACCAGATCGACGATGTCATGGAGATCTTCGGGGAGAACTCCATCGAGGTCGTGGACGACTACCAGAAGGTCCCGATCCCCGCCGCGAACCTCCTGATCGGGGAGGAGGTGGCCGCGGAGGAGGAAGAGGAAGAGGCCGCCGTCGAGGAAGAGCCGGCCGCCGAGGAGGAGTTCGAGTACCCGGGCGGGATCAAGGGAAACGATCCCGTGCGGCTCTACCTGAAGGAGATGGGGGCCATCCCGCTCCTGAACCGCGAGGGCGAGGTGACCCTCGCCAAGCGGATCGAGGACGGGGAACGGGAGATCGTCTCTTCCGTGAAGAGCTGCTCCATCGCCCTCGACGAGCTGTTCCGGGTGGGGGAAAAGCTCCGGAACGGCGAGATCATGGTCCGGGACGTGATCAAGGACCTCGACGAGGAGTCGACGGAGGAGGAGGAGAAGGCGGCGCTCGAGAAGGTGCTGCGGATCATCCTGCGCATCCGCCGGACCCACCAGGCTGCCGTCGACATCGAGCTGCGCCTGCGGAAGGGCGGCCTGCCCGAGAAGGAGCGGGCCCTCCTGAAGAACAAGGTCTCGGCCCACCACGACAAGGTGGTGGAGTCGATCCAGG
The DNA here is from genome assembly GCA_963741515.1 of uncultured bacterium. GTDB lineage: Bacteria > Desulfobacterota > Deferrimicrobia > Deferrimicrobiales > Deferrimicrobiaceae > UBA2219. Next base: position 303,556 of record CAVUIA010000002.1, on the reverse strand, counting down.
AGATCCACCTGAAGGAGCGCCAGATCGAGGTGATCGGCGACAAGATCCGCCGGTACGCCGACCTGGTGGAGGCGGCCGAGACGCGGATCCGGGAGTGCTGCGAGAAGGTCCGGCTTTCCGAAAAGGACCTCGCGCGCCTCTTCAAGGAGATCAAGGAGCAGAAGGACGGCCTCGCGAAGGCCGCGTCGAAGTACCACGTGAAGAAGGACAGGCTTCTCGAGTTCGAGACGACCCTCAAGGATTCCCGGAACGCGATCCGGAAGGTGGAGCGGGAGGCGGGGCTGTCCGCCCTCGAGATCAAGGTGACCCTTTCGTCCATCGAGCAGGGCGAACGGAAGGTCCGGGAGGCGAAGCGCGAGCTGGTCGAGGCGAACCTCCGGCTGGTGGTGTCGATCGCGAAGAAGTACACGAACCGGGGGCTGCAGTTCCTCGACCTGATCCAGGAAGGGAACATCGGCCTCATGAAGGCCGTGGACAAGTTCGAGTACCGGAGGGGATACAAGTTCTCCACGTACGCGACGTGGTGGATCCGGCAGGCGATCACGCGGGCGATCGCGGACCAGGCGCGGACCATCCGGATCCCGGTCCACATGATCGAGACGATCAACAAGCTCATCCGCACGTCACGGTACCTGGTGCAGGAGCTGGGACGCGAGCCGAGCCCCGAGGAGATCGCGGAGCGGATGGACATCCCGCTCGAGAAGGTCCGCAAGGTCCTGAAGATCGCCAAGGAGCCCATCTCCCTCGAGACCCCGATCGGCGAGGAGGAGGACAGCCACCTCGGCGACTTCATCGAGGACAAGAACACGGCGTCCCCGGTGGACTCCGTGATCAACATCGACCTCGCGGAGCAGGTGGACAAGGTGCTGGGCAGCCTGACGCCGCGGGAGGAGAGGGTCCTGAGGATGCGTTTCGGCATCGGAGAGAAGTCGGACCATACCCTCGAGGAAGTCGGACAGGACTTCGAGGTGACCCGGGAGAGGATCCGGCAGATCGAGGCGAAGGCGCTCCGGAAGCTCCGCCATCCGAGCCGCAGCAAGCGCCTGAGAACGTTCCTCGAGTAGGCATGGGCCGCGCCCTGGCGGGAATTGACATCCTGGTCGGAGTGGTAGCATAATATGCGGCTACGTTCGGTAAAATCGATTCGGGCCCATAGCTCAGTTGGTCAGAGCCACCGGCTCATAACCGGTCGGTCCCTGGTTCGAGGCCAGGTGGGCCCACCAATGAAGAAGCGCCTATGCTCCAACGCATGACCCAGTCCGGACACACGGTCGAAGAAAATGCACCGGGAACCGGTGCATTTTTATTTGACGGGGCGCGCGCCCGGTGAAGAGACCTCCCGTCACCGTGGAAGACGTCCGGCGGGCGCTCGACGAACAGTATCCGTTCGCGCACAGGGAGGAATGGGACAACGTGGGGATCCTGCTGGGCGATCCCGCGGCCCCCGTCCGGTCGATCGCGATCGCGCTGACGGCAACCCCGGCGGTGCTCGCGGCCTTGCGGCGGCGGCCCGCCGATCTGCTGGTCACGCACCACCCCGTGCTGTTTTCCCCCTTGAAAGCCGTCCGTCCCGATCATCCCTCGTCCGCCGCGGCGTACGAGCTGCTGCGGGCGGGGGTCTCCGCGATCTCCGCCCATACCAACGCCGACGCCGCCCCCCGCGGGGTGTCGCACGCGATGGCCCGCCGCCTCGGCCTCGAGGGGATCCGGCCGCTGGTCCCCGCGGAGCCGTCTTCCGACTCCTGCAAGATCGTCGTGTTCGTTCCCGCGTCGCACGCCGATGCCGTCCTTTCCGCCGTGGATTCGGCCGGCGGGGCCCGCATCGGCGGGTACTCCCGGTGTTCGTTCCGCTCGAAGGGCACGGGGTCGTTCCGCGGGGATGCGGGGACCATCCCGTTCGCGGGCGTGCCGGGGCGGGAGGAGCGCGTCGACGAGGTCCGCCTCGAGACGGTTGCGGCGGGGAGCCTGCTCCCGCGGGTGCTGAGGGCGGTCCGCGATTCCCATCCGTACGAAGAGCCCGCCATAGACGTCATCCCGCTGCGCTGCGGCGCGCTGGGGGGCGGGATCGGGGCCGTGGGGGAACTGGCGGTCCCGTTGCCGCTGCAAGAGGCGCTCGACGCGGTCCGGCGGCAGTTGCGTCCCGCATGGATCAAGGCGGCGGGGCCCCGCCGCAAAAACGTCCGCCGCGTGGCGGTCGTGGGGGGAAGCGGCGGGGAATATCTCGGGGCCGCGCTCGAATCGGGCGCGGACCTCTTCGTCACGGGAGACGTGAAATATCACCAGGCCCTCGAGGCGGACGCGGCCGGGATGCCCGTGGCGGACATCGGGCACGCCTCGGGGGAGCGATGGATCCTTCCGGAGTTCCGGCGGATCCTCCTTGACCGGTTTCGCGGGGCCGTCACGGTCCGCGTCATGAATGAAACGGAACCCCTGCGGTTCGTGCCGCGGGGGGATCACGGGGAGGGATGAAACCTTGATGGAGCAGGTGAAGCACCTGATCGTTCTGCAGGAAGTCATGAGCCAGGCGAAACGCCTCGAGGACGAAAAGCAGAAGATACCGCTCGAGGTGGCGGACCTGAAGAGTCTCTTCGAGGAGCGGGAGGCCGCGTTCCTCGCCGCCGACCAGGAATTCGAGGGGTTGAAGCAGCAGCGCCGGGAGAAGGAACGGGAGATCGAGGAAGAGCGGGACAAGGTCGAGCGGGCGAAGACCAAGCTCATGGCGATCAAGACCAACAAGGAATACTACGCGATGCTGAAGGAGATCGAGGGGACCCGGCGGACCAACACCGCCCGGGAAGACGAGCTCCTCTCCCTCCTTTCGAAGTACGAAGAGTCGGAAAAACGGCTCGGCGAGCGGAAGGCCGAGCTCGACGAAGTGACGGGGAAGTACCGGGAACGGATGACCGAGGTCGAGGCGAGGATGGGCTCCTTCGACGCGGACATCGGGAAGATCCTGGCCCGCAAGCGCCAGGTGGCGTCGAAGCTCGACGCGGCGCTGGTCCGCCGTTTCGAGATGATCTTCGAGCGGAGGGAAGGGCTGGCCATCATCGCCGCGAGGAACTATTCCTGCACCGGCTGCCACATGAACATCGCTCCCCAGCTGTTCAACCTGCTGCAGCGGGAGGAAAAGATCCACACCTGCCCCAACTGCAACCGCATCCTTTATTACGAGCCGTCGGAAGACCAGGCGGCGGGCGAGTGAACCCCGGCGACGTCACCGTCCGCGTCGACGGGGCGAGCCGGGGGAACCCGGGTCCCGCCGGCGTCGGCGCCGTCGTCGAGTTCGGGGACGGGCGGCCCCCGATGGAGCTTTGCGCGTACATCGGAGAGACGACCAACAACGTGGCGGAATACCGGGCCCTTCTCCTGGCGCTCGAGGAGGCTGGGCGGCACGCCCCCGAAGCCGCCCTCACCGTGTACTCCGATTCCGAGCTTCTCGTCCGCCAGCTCAACGGCAGGTACAAGGTCAAGGCGGAGCATCTCCGGCCCCTGTACCTCGAGGCCTGCCGCCGGTTGCGCGCGTTTCCGGGGGTCCGTATACTGCACGTAGGGCGCGAGGAAAACCGGAAGGCGGACCTTCTGGCGAACCTGGCGATCGATCAGCATCGCGGTTAGCGTCCGAGGAGGCCTGGCGGCCGCCGGCCCCGCTTTGGGGCGGGAGGAAAGTCCGGGCTCCGCAGGGCAGGGTGCCGGGTAACACCCGGTGGGGGCGACCCCGAGGACAGTGCCACAGAAAACATACCGCCTCCCGCCCGGCGGGCGGTAAGGGTGAAATGGTGAGGTAAGAGCTCACCGCGCGGCGGGCGACCGTCGCGGCATGGCAAACCCCACCCGGAGCAAGGCCGAATAGGAGGGCGATCCCGCGGCGGTTTTTTGCCGGGGGATAAGGGCGGCCCGCCCGATGCCCTCGGGTCCAGGCCGCTCAAGACGCGCGGCAACGCGCGTCGTAGAGAAATGGCCGCCCAGCGGCGTTTGCGCGCCGCGGACAGAACCCGGCTTACGGCCTCCTCGGACGCTTTCTCTCCTCAAACGATCCCCGGAATCGACGATTCCTCCTAGCCCGCATTTCTCACCAGCCTCCTACTGCGGCGGCGGATACGGGCATGTCTACTGCGTTGCGCTCGGTCGGGCTCCTCGCCGCACTGTCAAGTGCGCCTCCGGGGCCCTCGGTCGCGACGCCTTGTAGTGCTGCCAGGGATGGCGGCATGCCGCGGAGGCCATGGATGGCCGGGAGCGGCCCACGCCCGTCTCCACCGCCTCGCTACGGACGCTGGTGAGAAATGCGGGCTACCCACATCGCCTGCGTGGAAATTTTCCTTTGAAAATGCATTGAAATACCTTGACACCCTTTTCCTCGCCGGTAGAATATCCCCCAAGTGGGTAATCGTGGGGAAAGGTGGGTAAAGATCCCGGTGATCTTTCGAGGCCGCTTCGAATATACCATCGACCCCAAAGGGCGGGTGAACATCCCCGCTCCCTTCCGCGACCGCCTCCAGGAATCCGGCCAGCTATCCTTTTTTATCACCAATTATTCCGGTTGTCTTTACGCGTTCGCGGCGGAAGATTGGGCGCGGATCGAGGAGCGGGCTTCCCTGGTCCCGACCACCGATCGCCGGATGAACACCTTTGTCCGGTTCTTCGTCGGCGGCGCGGTGGAGACGATTCCCGACAAGCAGGGACGAATCCTGATACCGCCGTCGCTTCGGAATTACGCGGCGCTGGAGAAGGAAGTCGTCATCCAGGGGATGCCCAACCGGTTCGAGATCTGGTCGCTCGCTCGCTGGCAGGAGGAATTGGGACGGTTCGAGAAGGAAGTCCAGGATAACCCCGAGTTCGCCAAAGAGATCAGCGACCTCGGTATCTGATCCTTGGCGACCGCCCATATCCCCGTTCTTTTCCAGGAGACGTTGGGATTGCTTGCCCCCGCCCCGGGCGAGGTGTTCCTGGACGGGACGACCGGCGCCGGGGGGCACGCCGCGGAGATCGCCAGGAGGATCGGCCCGGAAGGCCTGCTGATCTGCGCGGACGAGGATCCGTCGATGCTGACGATCGCCGCGGAAAAACTGGCTCCGTTTCCCTGGGTCCGTGCGGTCCAATCGGACTTCTCGGACCTCGCCTCCCTGCGGGAAGCGGCGGGAGGCCGGAGGTTCGACGGCATGCTCCTCGACCTCGGCATCTCATCTTTCCAGCTCGACGATCCGTCCCGGGGCTTCACCTTCCGGGAGGAGGGGCCCCTCGACATGCGGCGCGACCCGGAGGGCGACAGGCCGACCGCGGCGGAGATCCTCCGCGACGGGCGCGAGAAGGAGCTGGCCGATCTTTTCTACCTTTTCGGGGAAGAGAGGTTCTCGCGCCGGATCGCCCGGACCGTGGTGGAGCGCAGGAGACGGGAACCGATCCGCACGACCACGGAGCTGGCGGAACTGGTCGCCGGGGCGATCCCCCGCAGGGCCTGGCCCAGGGACATCCATCCGGCCACGCGGGTGTTCCAGGCGCTCCGGATCGCGGTGAACCGGGAGCTTTCTTCCCTGGAGGCCTTCCTCGACGCGTTCCCGGAGCATCTTTCCCCCGGCGGGAGGGTGGCGGTGATCAGCTTCCACTCCCTCGAAGACCGCCTGGTGAAGACGGCGTTCCGCCGGCTCGGGCAGGCGGAGAAAGGCGACGAGGCCGCCTTCCGGGTGCTGACGCGGAAGCCGGTCGTACCGACGGAACAGGAGACCCGCGAAAACCCCAGGGCCCGCAGCGCCAAGCTCCGGGCGGCGCGCAAGGCACTTCCGGAGGAGGGATCGACATGACGAAGATCACCGTGGGAAACGGCGTGTACATCATCTCGGAGATCCGGAAGGAAGCCCCGCCGGTCCCCGCCGTTCCGCGCCGAAAGGGGTTCTTCGCCCTGCTGGCCGTTCTGCTCGGCATCGGCCTGTTCAACGTATGGCTCTCGGGGCAGTACATCCGGACGGGGTACAGCGTATCCACCGCGCTGGAGGAGAAGCGCACGCTGCAGATGCAGAAGGACATCCTTCGGACGGAGATGCTCGCGCTGAAGAGCCCGTCGCGCATCGACTCCATCGCCCGCACCGAACTCAGAATGGTCGACCCACGGATGGACGGGGTCATCCGGTGAGATGATTCCGCGCGCGCGCCTCATCCTCGGCGTACTCCTGTCGCTCTACGTCCTCGTCGTCGTCAGGGCCTTCCACATCCAGGTCCTCGGGGTGAAGGGGATCCGCGAGCGGGGCGCGAAGCAGTACGGGACATCCATCCCTCTCGTCCCGGAACGCGGCGTGATCTACGACAGGGTGGGGAGCGAGCTCGCGGTGAGCATCGCCACGAAGTCGATCTTCGTCCAGCCGGCGAAGCTGAAAAACCCGCAGAAGGCGGCCGCCCTCCTGGCCCCCCGGGTTTCCCGCCCGGCCTCGGAGCTTAAGAAACTGTTCGCATCGGAGAAGAGCTTCGTCTGGGTGCGCCGCCAGATGCCGTCCACGGCCGCGGACGAGGCGGTCCTCGAGGTGAAGGAGGCGCTGGCCGCCCTCGATCCGCGCAGCCGCGGGAAAGCGTCGGCCGTCGAGGGGATCGGCGCCGTCGAGGAGCCGAAACGCTTCTACCCCAACCGGGAGCTCGCCGCCTCCCTGCTCGGCTTCACCAATCTCGACTGCGAGGGGATCGAGGGGGTCGAGCTCGCCCTGGACAATTACCTGCGCGGCGAGCGGGCGCACCTGATCTGCGAGCGCGACGCCCGGGGGCGGCTCATCGTGCCGGCGAGCACGGCGGTGGAGGTCAACTCGAAAGGCCACTCGGTGACCCTCACGATCGACCGGAACATCCAGCACATCGCGGAGAAGGAGCTCCAGTCCGCCGTGGCGACGTACAAGGCCCGCGGAGGAATGGCGATGGTGGTCTCCCCGAAGACGGGCGAGGTGCTGGCGATGGCCACGGCCCCGTCGTTCAACCCGAACGCCCCCGGCGGCGCCCCGCCCTCGGCCCGGAGAAACCAGCCGCTGACGGACAGCTTCGAGCCCGGGTCCACCTTCAAGGTCTTCACGCTGGCCTCCGCCCTCGAGATGGGTTCGATCAGGCAATCGGACATGTTCTTCTGCGAGAACGGGAAATACGCCTACGCGGGAAGGACGATCCACGACACCCACAAGTACGGGTGGCTCAGCGGGGCGGACATCCTCAAGTTTTCGAGCAACATCGGCATCACGAAGATCAACGAGCGGATGACCGGGGACCGCTTTTTCGACATGATCCGCGCCTTCGGGTTCGGATCCCGCACCGGCATCGAGCTGAAGGGGGAAGTCCCGGGAATCGGCCCCTCCCGGAACGACTTCAACAGCCGCATCCGCCGGGCCACCGTCTCCTTCGGCCAGGGGATCTCCGTGACCCCGGTGCAGCTGGCCGCCGGGATGTCGGCGGTCGTCAACGGCGGGAAGATGATGAAGCCCTACGTGGTGCGGGAGATCCGCGACCCCGAGGGGAACCTCGTGTACAGCGGGGAGCCGCGCGAGCTGCGGCGCGTTCTTTCGCCGAAGACCTCCGAGCAGATGCGGGAGATCCTGGGGAGCGTGGTCCAGGGGGACGGGACGGGAACCCAGGCCCGGATCAAGGGGTTCCTCGTGGGGGGGAAGACCGGCACGGCGCAGAAGGTGGAGCCCGGCACGGGAAGGTATTCCCCGGACAAGCGGACCGCGTCCTTCGTCGGCTTCCTTCCCCTGCGGGACCCGGAGCTGCTCATCCTCGTGGTGATCGACGAGCCGCGCGGCCAGGTTTACGGGGGCGTGGTCGCCGCGCCGGCGTTCAACCAGATCGCGGTCAAGACGGCGTACTACCTCGGCATCCAGCCGACGGAGCCCATCGTCGCCTCGGAGCCCGGGAAGTCCGAAAAACCCGGAGCGCCCGAGGCGCCCGGAATCACGCACGGGGTCCGCGTGACGCCCGTGTCCTCCGCCGCGTCCCCAAGCCCGATGATCATGCCGGACCTCGCCGGGCTGTCCATGGGGCGCGTCGTCGACCAGATGAACCGGTACCCGGTGACGCTGTCCATGGCGGGGAGCGGGGTCGCCCGCTCGCAGACGCCCGTTCCCGGGACCGTCCTGTCGCCGGGGGCGGAATGCGCGGTGACGTTCGCCGCGGAATGCACGCCGGCGATGCTTGTCGCGAAAAAGGGGAAGCGTTGAGGCTCGCGGACCTCCTTCCGTCCCGGGGACCCATGGCGGCCGGCGCCCTGGGCGAAATCGAGATCAAGGGAATCCGGGTCGATTCGCGCGCCGTCCGCCCCGGCGACCTGTTCGTCGCGCTGACCGGCACGCGGGCCGACGGCCACGACTTCCTCGATGCGGCGGCGCGCGGCGGCGCGGCGGCGGCGCTGGTGGAGCGGGACCTGCCGTCTCCCCCCCTGCCGGTCGTTCGCGTGCCTTCGACGGCGGAGGCGCTCTGGAAGGCCGCCGTCGCCTTCCACGGCGACCCCTCCGGCGCCTTGAGGGTCGCCGGGATCACGGGGACCAACGGTAAGACGACGATCACCTACCTGCTGGAGGGGATCCTCCGGGCCGCCGGGAGGGTCCCGGCGGTCATCGGGACGATCGACTACCGGGTGGGGGGAAAGGTGCTGCGGAAGGGATTGACCACGCCGTTCCCCCACGACCTGCAGGAGGTGATGGCGGAGTCGCTGGCCAAAGGGGCCACCGATCTCGTGATGGAGGTTTCTTCCCACAGCGTGGCGCAGGGGCGGATCGACGGGGTGCGCTTCGACCTCGGGATCTTCACGAACCTCACCCGGGACCACCTCGATTTCCACGGCGACATGGAGTCGTATTTCCAGGCCAAGGCGAGGTTCTTCCGGGAATACCTCCCTTCCGGCGGGAAGCGCGCGGGCGTCGCGCTGAACGGCGACGACCCTTACGGGGAGCGGCTCGCGCAGGAATTCCCTTCCGCCCTGACCTTCGGGTTCTCCCGGTCGTGGGAGGTGTTCCCCCTGGAGATGGAGATGACGTGGGAAGGGTGCCGGATGGCGCTCGCCACGCCGGGGGGACGCCTGGCGTTGCGCTCCCGGCTGATCGGGGCGCACAACGTCTCCAACATCATGGCGGCCGTTTCCGGCGCGCTGCTCCTCTCCGTGCCGGCGGAAGACATCGCCGCGGGGATCGACGCGGTCCGCGCGATTCCCGGGCGGCTGGAGCCGATCGACAACGAGCGGGGCCTGCACGTCTACGTCGATTACGCCCACACCCCGGACGGGATGGACCGGGTGCTCACGACGCTCCGGGGACTCGCGGACCAGCGCCTCATCACGGTGTTCGGCTGCGGCGGAAACCGGGACCGCGGCAAGCGGCCCGAGATGGGCCGGATCGCGGCGCTGCGCTCCGACGTCGTGGTGGTGACCTCCGACAATCCGAGGAACGAGGATCCCGGGGCGATCATCGCGGAAATCCTTCCGGGGCTGAACTCCGAGGGGTTCGTGGAGGCCCGGGGGCCGGTGGAGTGGGAAGACGGGTACTACCTGGTAGTGAACGACAGGAAAGCGGCGATCGCCGCGGCCTTGTCCCTCGCGGAAGAGGGGGACACGGTCGCGATCGTCGGGAAAGGACACGAGGATGTCCAGATCGTCGGGGACCGGCGCCTGCCGTTCGACGACCGGGGGGTGGTCCGGGATGTGCTCGCCCAAAGGCGGTAGGATGACCCTCCCGGAGGTGATCGGGGCGATCCATCCGTTGCGGGAGACGGCGGGGTTTTCCGTCCACGACCCGATCGGCGTCGTCACGACGGACAGCCGGGAGATCGGGCCGAAGTCGGTATTCGTCGCCCTCCCGGGAGAGCGGGCCGACGGGGCGGACTTCGTGGAGGAAGCGTTCAATAAAGGGGCGCTTGCCGCGATCGTCTCCGAGGCGGGGTCGAAAAAGGTTTCCGGAACGCTGGCCCGGACACGGCCCGTCTTCGTCGTCGACGATCCCGTGGAGGCGCTGGGCGACCTGGCCCGGGCCCACCGGCTCCGTTACCGTCACGTCCCCCTCGTGGCCATCACCGGAAGCTCGGGGAAGACGACCACGAAGGAGATGCTTTCCTGCATCCTCTCCCGGTCCCGCCGGGTGCTGTGCAACCCGGGGAACCGGAACAACCTGATCGGGATGCCGCTCGCCCTCCTCGCCCTCTCCGGGGAGCACGACGCGGCGATCCTGGAGATGGGCACCAACTCCCCCGGCGAGATCGCCCGCCTGGCGGGCATCGCCCTCCCGGACATCGGCCTGATCACCAACATCGCGCCCGCGCACCTGGCGGGACTCGGCTCCATGGAAGGGGTGGCGCACGAAAAGGGGGAACTCTACCGCGCCCTTTCCCCGAACGGCGTGGCGGTGGTCAACGCCACCGACCTCCGCGCGGTCCGCGAGGCGGCCCGCTGCTCCGCCGAGAAGGTGTATTACGGCGTCCCGATGAACGACTTCTCCGGGCGGATCCTCTCGATGTCCGACACGGGGATGCGGATCGCCATACGGACGCCGGCCGGGGAATTCACGTCCTCCATCGGCGTGGCGGGGGAGCATCACCTCATGAACGCCCTGGCGGCCGCCGCGGTGGCGTTCACGGTGGGGCTGCGGCCCGCGGACATGGAGGAAGGTTTCGCGGCGTTCACGTCCGTGCCGGGGCGCTTCCACGCCGAGCCGCTCCGGGGAGGAGGGCTCCTGCTGGACGACAGCTACAACGCGAACCCGGCGTCCACCGAGGCCGCCCTGCGGGCGCTGGCCGCCCTGTCGCGCGGGCGGCGGACCGTGGTGGTGTTCGGGGACATGCTGGAGCTGGGTCAGGCTTCCGCGGCCTCGCACTTCCGCATCGGCCACCTGGCGGCGTCCCTCAAGACCGGGCGCCTGTTCGCCTTCGGCAAGGAGGCGGCGTACGCGGCCCGCGGGGCCTGCGGAGGGGGGATGGACCCGCTGGCCGTCGACCATTCCACGGACCGGGAGACGCTGCGCGAAGCGGTGCGGGGATGCCTGTCGGAAGGGGACGTGGTCCTGGTGAAAGGGTCGAGGGGGATGCGGCTGGATACCGTCGCGAACGATATCCGTGAGGAGTGGCGCTAGGCGATGCTGTATCATCTCCTGTTTCCGCTGCACGCGAGCTACTCGTTCTTCAACGTTTTCCGTTACATCACCTTTCGGACGATCTACGCCGCGATCACCGCGCTCCTCATCTCGTTCATCATCGGGCCGTGGCTGATCCGGCTCCTCCACGAACGCCAGATCGGGCAGACCATCCGGCGGGACGGCCCGGAGAGCCACCTCGTGAAAGAGGGGACCCCGACGATGGGAGGGGTGCTTGTCGTCCTGGCGACGATCGTCCCCACGCTCCTGTGGGCGAACCTGTTGAGCCCCTACATCTGGATCGCGGTGCTGGTGACGGTCGGGTACGGCGCGATCGGGTTCGCCGACGACTACAGGAAGGTCATCCGGAAGGACACGAAGGGGTTGAGCCCGCGGAAAAAGCTCTTCCTCCAGTTCGCGCTGGCGGTCCTGGCGGCGGGCCTCATCTACACGGACATCGGCATCAAGGATACGGTGAACATCCCGTTCTTCAAGAACCTTCGTCCCAGCCTCGGCTTCCTCTACATCCCGTTCATCGTCTTCGTGATCGTCGGTGCGTCGAACGCGGTGAACCTGACCGACGGGCTGGACGGCCTGGCGATCGGCCCGTCCATCATCTCCGCCTCGACCTACATGCTTTTCGCCTATCTCGCCGGGAACGTCCGGATCGCCAACTACCTGCAGATCCAGTACGTCCCCGGGGTGGGGGAGCTGACGATCTTCTGCGGGGCCCTCGCCGGCGCGGGACTGGGGTTCCTCTGGTTCAACGCCTACCCCGCGCAGGTATTCATGGGGGACACGGGGTCGCTTGCCCTGGGCGGCGCCCTGGGCGTCGTGGCCGTGATGGTGAAGCAGGAGATCGTCCTGGCGCTGGTGGGCGGGATCTTCGTCATCGAGGCGCTGTCCGTGATCCTGCAGGTGACTTCCTATCAGACCCGCCGCAAGCGGATCTTCCGGATGGCGCCGCTCCATCACCATTTCGAGCTGAAGGGGTGGGCGGAGCCCAAGGTCATCGTCCGGTTCTGGATCATATCGATCATCCTCGCGCTGCTGGCGATCAGCACGCTGAAGATCCGGTGACCATGGAGAAGCTGTCGGGGAAAAGAGTCGTGGTGGTCGGGGCCGGCCGGTCCGGGCTGCTCGCGGCGCGCCTCCTCGCGGGAGAGGGGGCGAGGGTCCTGCTGCTGGACGACCGGCCGCGGGAAGCCGTCGAGAAATCGCTCGGAGAGCCGGTCCCGGAGGAGGTTTCCTTCCGCCGCGGGATGATGGGGGAGGCGGACGTTCCCGGGACGGCGCTCGTCGTGCTGTCGCCGGGCGTCCCCGGGTCGAAGCTCCCGGGTCCCGCCCTCGCGGCGGCGGGCGTTCCCGTGCTGGGAGAGCTGGAGCTGGGATACCGCCGGTTCCGGGGGAAGGTGGCGGCGATCACCGGGACGAACGGCAAGTCCACCGTGACGACGCTCGTGGGCGGGATGGCCTCCCGATCGTTCGCGCGGGTGTTCGTCGGCGGGAACCTGGGCACGCCGTTCGTGGCGGCCGCCGGCGGGTCGTACGACTGGGGGGTGGTGGAAGTCTCCAGCTTCCAGCTCGAGTCCATCGAGGAGTTCCGCCCGGCGGTGGCGGCGCTGCTGAACCTCACCGAGGATCACAGGGACCGGTACGCGGATTTCGGAAGTTATGCGCAGGCCAAGATGGAGGTCTTCCGCAACATGGGGCCGGGCGACGCGGCGGTGGTCAACGCGGACGACCCGGAGGTGATCTCGCGGTCGGCCTCGATCCGGGCGCGGAAGGTCCCGTTCTCCATCCGCCGCGCGCTCCCGGATGGCGCCTTCCTCTCGGGGGACGACATGGTGTACCGGTCGCCTTCGGGGGAGGAGCGGTACCCGCGGGGGTCGATGAGGATCCGGGGCCTCCAGAACGTCGAGAACGCCCTGGCGTCGATCTGCGTCGCGCGGGCGATGGGGGTCCCGCGCGAAAACGTGCTGGCGGAGCTCGCGGAGTTCCCGGGGCTTCCCCACCGCGTGGAATTCGTGCGGACCATCCGGGGCGTGTCGTACTTCAACGACTCCAAGGGGACCAACGTCGGGGCGGTCCTGGCGGCGCTCGAGGGGTTCCCGGAGCCGGTGGTGCTGGTCGCGGGGGGGAAGGACAAGGGTGTGGATTTCCGTCCCCTGCGCGAGCCGCTTTCCCGGAAGGCCCGGGCGGTCGTGCTGCTGGGCGAGGCCCGCGCCCGGATGGAAAGGGAGCTTTCCGGGGCGGCGCCGATCGTGACCGCCGACACGTTCGAAGGCGCGGTCCGGGCGGCGGCCGACGCCGCGCGCCCGGGCGACGTGGTCGTCTTTTCCCCCGCCTGCTCCAGCTACGACATGTTCCGGAACTTCGAGGAGCGCGGCGAGGCGTTCCGGCGCGCCGTGAGGGAGCTCCCGGAATGAAGATCGGCAAGCGCCACGAGACCATGGTCCTCGCGCTGTGCACGCTGGCCCTGACCGTGCTGGGGCTGCTCATGATCTACAGCGCGACGAACGTCATGGCGGGATCGTCCGCCCGGTTCGGCATGGACCCGGCCTACTTCTTCAAGCGGCAGATCCTGTTCCTCGTCGTAGGGGTGTCGCTCTCGGCCTTCCTGTCCCGGGTCGACTACGACCTCTACCGCCGGTACGTCTGGCCGATCCTCGGGGGCACGTTCCTCACGCTGCTCCTGGTGTTCGTCCCCGGCATCCAGCACACGGCGAACGGCGCCGCCCGGTGGATCAACCTGCGGGTGGTCAACTTCCAGCCTTCCGAGCTGGCCAAGTTCGTCCTGCTCCTCTTCGCCGCGTACGCGATCGACAAGAAGGGGGAGAACCCGAAGGAAGGGGTCAAGGCGTTCCTTCCCATGCTCGCCGTGATGGGGTTCTTCGTCGCCGTGATCCTGAAGGAGCCGGACTTCGGGATGGCCGTCGTGATCATGACCTCGTTCCTCGCGGTCGTCTTCCTCGCGGGCTTCCCGTGGAAACTGCTCGGCCTGGCGGGGATCGCGGCGGTCGCCGGGGGTGCGGCGCTGATCGCGGCCAAGTCGTACCGCATCGCGCGGCTGAAGGCGTTCCTCGACCCGATCTCGCAGGCCCAGGCGGGCGGGTACCAGGTGGTGCAGTCGCTGATCGCGTTCAACAACGGGGGGCTTCTCGGGGTCGGGGTCGGCGGCGGGAAACAGAAGCTGTTCTACCTCCCCGAGATGCACACCGATTACATCTTCTCGGTGATCGGGGAGGAGCTCGGGTTCGCGGGGGTCGTCCTGGTGGGGGCGTGCTACATCACCATCGTGTGGGTGGGTTTCCTGATCGCCCGCAGGGCGCGCGACCCCTTCGGGAAGTACCTCGCCATGGGGTTTTCGTGCGTCATCGGCATCCAGGCGATGATGAACATGATGGTGGGATTGAGCATGCTGCCGCCGAAGGGGATGGTGCTCCCGTTCCTGAGCTACGGGGGAAGTTCCCTGGTCCTCCACCTGGCGGCGGTCGGGGTGTTGATGAACGTATCCCGGAAAGGGGCCGAGGCATTTGTCGCTGAGGATGATCGTCGCAGGGGGAGGGACCGGCGGGCACGTTTTTCCGGGAATAGCCCTTGCTGAGGCGTTCCTCTCCCTTTGCCCCGGCGGCGTTGTCACGTTCGTCGGGACGAAAGGGGGCCTCGAGGCTCGGGCCGTGCCGGCGCGGGGGTTCGGGATCGATTTCGTCCCTTCCGGGCAGGTCACGGGAAAAGGGCTGCGGGCCGTTCCCGGGCTGCTGCGGATCGCGGCGGGGATTCCCGCGGCGGTGGCCGTCATGAGACGGCGCCGCCCGGACCTGGTCTTCGGCGTCGGGGGATACGCCTCGGTACCGGTGGCGGCCGCCGCGGCGCTCCTTCGGGTCCCGCTGTTCCTGCAGGAGCAGAACAGCGTGCCGGGCCGGTCGAACCGGCTCCTGGCGAGGCGCGCCGTCCGGGTGTTCGCGGGGTTCGCGGGAGCGGCGTCCTTCCTGCCGCCGGGCAGGACGGAGGTCACGGGCAACCCCGTCCGGTCGGAGATCATCGCCGCGGCGCGGGAGCGCGGGGGCGACTGGCCGCCGGAAGATCCGTTCACGGTTCTGGCCCTGGGTGGGTCCCGGGGCGCGCGGGCGATCAACTCCCGCGTGCTGGAGATGGCCCGGGCGGGGAAGCGGGAAGGCAGGGAGATCCGGTTCCTGCTGCAGACCGGGGTGGAGGAGCACGCGGCGGTGGATGAGGCGGCAAGGGGAGAGGACTTGAGGATCGAGCCGTTCCCGTTCACCGAGCAGGATGGGGGAGATGTTCCCCCGGTGCCATGCCGTGCTGATGCGGGCGGGCGCCCTTTCCATCGCGGAAGCCGCGCTGTTCGGGCGGCCGTGCGTCCTCGTGCCGTTCCCGTTCGCGGCGGACGACCACCAGGCGGGCAACGCGCGGGAATTCTGCGCGGCGGGAGCGGGGACGTGGATGGAGGAAGGCGAAGCCACGGCGGAGGCGCTCCGGGCGTCCCTGTGGTCTCTCGCGGGCAACCGGGAGGCGAGGGAAAGGGCGCGGGCGGCGTCGCTCTCCTTCGGCAGGCCCGACGCGGCGTTCGAAGCGGTCCGGAGGGCGCTTTCGCTCTCCGGGAAGGCGATCTGAAAGGGGCGGGAGCGGATGTACAGAAAAGGGTTGCCCATTCATTTCGTCGGGATCGGCGGCATCGGCATGAGCGGGATCGCGGAGCTCCTGCTGAACCTGGGGTACCGCGTATCGGGATCGGACCTCCGGCGCTCCGAAACGACGGAACGCCTCGCGGGGCTGGGCGCGACGATCCGCCTGGGCCACGCGGCGGAGAACGTTCCCCCCGACGGGCACGTCGTGGTGACCTCTTCCGCGGTCCGGCCGGGGAACCCGGAGGTCCTCGAGGCGCAGCGGCGGAAGATCCCCGTGATCCCCCGGGCGGAGATGCTGGCGGAGCTGATGCGGATGAAGTACGGGATCGCCATCGCCGGCACGCACGGCAAGACGACGACGACCTCGATGGTGGCGACGGTGCTGGCGACCGCGGGGTGGGACCCGACCGCCGTGGTGGGGGGCAAGCTGAACAGCCTGGGCTCCAACGCGAAGCTCGGGCAGGGGGAGTTCCTCGTCGCGGAGGCGGACGAGAGCGACGGGACCTTCCTGAAGCTTTCCCCCACGGTCGCGGTGGTGACGAACATCGATCCGGAACACCTGGACTTCTACTCGGGGATCGGCCAGATCAAGGAGACGTTCCTCCATTTCATCAACAAGGTCCCCTTCTACGGTTTCGCCGTGCTCTGCGTGGACCATCCCAACGTCCAGGAGCTCATCCCTTCCGTGACGAAGACCGTCGTGACCTACGGTTTCTCCAGGCACGCGGACTACCGGGCGGAAGGGCTCGTCGCCGAAGGGATGATGAACCGCTTCACCGTCATCGCGCGGGGCGTGTCGCTGGGGGAGATGGCGCTTCGCGCCCCGGGACGCCACAACGTGAGCAACGCCCTGGCGGCGGTCGCGGTGGCCATGGAACTGGGGATCCCCTGCGAGAAGATCCGCCAGGGGCTCCTGGACTACGCCGGCGTGGCCCGGCGGTTCCAGCTGAAGGGGGAGGCCCGCGGGATCACCGTGGTGGACGACTACGCGCATCACCCGGCGGAGATCCGGGCGACCCTGGCGGCGGCGCGGGAGGTCTGGCCGGACCGCAGGATCGTCGCGGGGTTCCAGCCGCACCGGTACTCCCGGACGCGGGCGCTGTTCAAGGATTTCCTCTCGGCCTTCAACGAGGCGGACGTCCTGCTCCTGTTCGACGTCTACGCCGCGGGGGAGGAGCCGATCGAGGAAGCCGCCGCCGATCGCCTGTGCGAGGCGATCCGGGAGCACGGGCACAAGGGAGCGCGGTACGCGGGAAAAGCCGGTGACGCGGGGGAAACGGTCCGTTCCGCGCTGCAGCCGGGCGACATATTCCTCACTATGGGGGCGGGCGATGTCTGGAAACTGGGAGAGGCTGTCGTTTCGGCGTGAGGGGGCAGGCAAGGGAGGGCCGGTTTTGAGAAGCATCGAAGTCTCGTTCCACCTCAAGCTCCGGGACCACACCACCATCGGGGTCGGCGGGGCCGCCGACCGGGTCTTGTTCCCGCGGTCCCCCGCGGAGGTGCGGGAGAGCCTCTCCGCGGAGCGGCGGGCGGGGAGGGCGGTGTACACGATGGGGGCAGGCAGCAACCTCCTCGTGTCCGACGGCGGGCTGACGGGAACGGTCCTCTGCACCAAGAAGCACCTGTCCAAGGTGGTGTTCCTCGGGGGCCACTCGGTGGTCGCCGAGGCGGGAGTCATGCTTCCCCGCCTGGCGGTCCTGTGCGCCCTGTCGGGGCTCTCGGGGATCGAGCCGCTCTCCGGCATACCGGGGACCGTCGGAGGCGCGCTGTCGCTGAACGCGGGCGCCTACGGAAGGCAGATCGGGGACCTCGTGGAATGGGTGGAGATCGCGGACGCGGAAGGCGAGATCCACCGGGTAGAGGCGGGCGCCATCCGGTTCGGGTACCGGGAAACGGAATTCCCCGTGAAGGGCGTCGTGGTCCGGGCGGGCTTCCGTTTCGCCGAGGGGACGCGGGAGGCGGTGTTCGAGCTGATGCGGCAGTGGAACGAGAAGCGTCGCGCCGACCAGCCGTGGGGGGAGAAGACGTTCGGTTCCACCTTCCGCAACCCGCAGGGCCGCGAAAGCGCCGGCCTGCTCCTGGAACGGGCCGGGATGAAGGGAGTGCGGGAAGGGGACGCCTGCTATTCCGAGAAGCACGCCAACTTCCTTTTGAACCGCGGACGCGCCACGTCGGCCGACATCCGGCGGCTCATGGACCGCGGGCAGAGCGCCGTGAGAGAGCAGTCGGGGATCCTCCTGGTTCCCGAAGTGAAGCTGTGGGGCGATTTCGATGCCTGATCCCCGAAGGTTCGCCGGCGCCCGGATCGGCGTGTTCCTCGGCGGGATCTCCGCGGAGAGGGAGGTGTCCCTGAGGACGGGGGCGGCGGCGGCCGCGGCGCTCCGGCGGAAGGGGCACGACGTCCGCGAGATCGATATCCGCGAGGACTGGCTGGGCACGGTCCGGGATGCCGGCGTCGACGCGGCGTTCATCGCCCTTCACGGGCGGTTCGGGGAGGACGGCTGCATCCAGGCGGCGTGCGAGCTGGCGCGGCTCCCCTACACGGGGTCCGGCGTCGCCGCTTCCGCCATCGCGATGAGCAAGATGCTCGGGAAACGGATGGCCGCCGCGGCCGGCGTCCCGTGCCCTCCGGACGAGGTGTACGAGGGGACGGAGATCTCCGGGGCGAAACCGCCCGCCTTCGGCTTCCCGCTCGTCGTCAAGCCGGACCGGGAGGGCTCGACCGTCGGCATCACGATCGTCCGGAACGCCGCGGAATGGGAAGGGGCCCTGGCGCTGGCCGCGCGGCACGACAGCCGCGTGCTCGCGGAGGGGTACGTCGCCGGGCGGGAGATCACGGTGTCGATCGTCAACGGCCGGGTGTTCCCGGCGATCGAGATCGTTCCCAAGTCCGGTTTCTACGATTACGACTCCAAGTACACGGCGGGGCAGACGGAGTACGTGATCCCGGTGCCGATGGAAAGGGACATCCTGCAGCGCGCCGCGGAATACACCCGGCGGGCGGCGCAGGCGCTGCGGCTGCGGGGCGCTGCGCGGATCGATTACCGCGTCGACCGCGCGGGGAACGTCTTCTTCCTCGAGGCGAACACGATCCCGGGGATGACGGAGACGAGCCTCCTCCCCAAGGCCGCGAAGTTCGACGGCATGCCGTTCGACGACCTGGTCGAGGAGATCCTTTCGGACGCGGGGTTGTCGAAGTAGATGATCGAGTACAAGGCATATCACCACACCGCCTCCGGGAAACGGGGAGGGAGCGGCCAGGCCGTCCGGAAAAAGGGGAAGGACCGGGCGGAGAAAGGGATGTCCCCCCAGACGCGTCTGCGGGCCGCCGCCTGGATCTCCGCCTTCCTGGCCGCGGTGGTCCTGGCTGGCGCGGCGTCCGCCTGGTCGTATTCGCGGCTGACCCGATCCTCCCTGTTCTCCGTGCGGTCGATCGACATGAACCCCTGCGCGAACGTGACGAAGGAGGAGGTCTGGTCGATCGTCCGGGGCGGGGGGAAGCGGAACATCTGGACCGTTCCCGTGCGCGAGGTTTCCGCCAGGCTGGCGTCTCACCCGTGGATCCGTTCGGTATCCGTGCGCAAGTCGTTCCCCGACCGCCTCGTGGTGCGGATCGAGGAGCAGCGCCCGATCGCGATGGTGAACCTGGACGCCCTCTGGTACGTGAACGACGAGGGGAAGCTGTTCAAGCGGCTGACGGCGTACGACCCGAAGAACCTGGCGATCGTCACCGGTTTCTCGGTGGGCGACCTCCGGGCGAAGGACGCGGTGACGGCGCGGAATTTCCGGAAAAGCCTGGACCTCCTGCAGCTGGCGGAGGCGGGGCCGCTGCGCAAGAACCTCTCCGAGGTGCATTACGACGCCCAGGAGGGGTACACGCTCGTGACCCGGGACACCGGCGTCCAGTTCAAGATCGGCGAGATGGATTTCCAGAAGGCGATACGACGGGTGGAGGAGGCGCTGCCGAGGGTGTCGGCCCTGGGCAAGTCTTCCGGCATCGTCGATCTCAAGACGGAGGGCCGCATCTTCGTGCGGCCGGGGGAATGAATGGACACGCCACATGACCAGGTGATCGCGGGACTGGACGTCGGGTCGAGCAAGGTGACCACGGTCCTCGGGAGGAAGACGCCGGAGGGCGTGGAGATCCTCGGCATGGGGGAATGCCCCACCGAGGGGATGCGCAAGGGAGCGGTGGTGAACGTGGACGCCACGGTCAAGTCGATCCGCCAGAGCGTCACGGAGGCGGAGAGGATGACCGGGCTGAACGTCGAGTCCGTCTTCGTCGGGATCTCCGGCCCGCTGATCAAGTCGTTCAACAGCCACGCCGCCATCTCGGTGAAGAACGAGCGGGAAGTGACGAACGCCGACTTCACCCGGGTCCTCGAGATCGCGCGGACGGTGGAGCTGCCCAACGACCGCGAGATCCTGCACGTCCTGACCCAGGAGTTCATCGTCGACGACGCGGCGGGGATCAAGGACCCCCGCGGGATGACGGGGATCCGGCTCGACGCGCGCGTCCACGTGGTGACGAACGACGTCCCCGGCGCGCGCAACCTGCTGCGATGCGTCGAGAAGGCCGCGCTCGGCGTCGAGTCGCTCGTCCTGGCCCCCCTGGCGTCCGCCGAGGCGGTGCTCACGTCCGAGGAGCGCGAGGTGGGCGTGGCGCTGATGGATTTCGGGGGCGGGACCGTGGAGATGGTGATCTTCTACGACGGCGCCCTGCGGCACACCTACGTCCTTCCCCTCGGGGGAAGCAACATCACCTCCGACGTGGCGATCGGCCTCAAGCTGCCGAACGCCGACGCGGAGGCGCTGAAGGTCGCCTCGGGGTGCGCCATGATCCAGAAGGTGCGGCGGGACGACCTGGTGGAGCTGCCGGGCGTCGGCGGCCGCCAGCCCAGGCCGCTCCGCCGGCAGCACCTGAGCGAGATCGTCGAGCCGCGCGCGGAGGAGATCTTCGCCCTGATGCGGAAGGAGATCCTCCGGTCCGGTTTCGAGGACAGCCTGGGGGCCGGCGTGGTGATCACCGGCGGCGGGGCGCTCCTGGACGGCCTGACGGATCTCGGGGAGCGGGTGTTCAAGCTTCCCGTCCGCCGGGGCAATCCCATCGGGATCGGGGGCCTGGTGGAGGTCGTCAACAGCCCGGCCTACGCCACCGCCGTGGGGCTCGTCATCTACGGCGCGCGGGCGTCCGAAACGGTGGTCTGCCAGCAGGAGGAATCCCCTTCGGAGGGGATCATCAACCGCGTGAAGAAATACCTGTCCGAATTCTTCTGATACGGGAATCCGAGCGTTAAAAAGGGGGGACGAATGGAAACGACGGAACGGGAAGAAGGGAAGTCGAGGCTGTTCACGATCATCGAGGAGAACCGCAGCCACGCCGTCATCAAGGTGTTCGGCGTGGGCGGCGGCGGCGGGAACGCCATCAACAACATGATCGAGGAGGGGCTGCAGGGGGTGGAGTTCATCGCCGCCAACACGGACGCGCAGGCCCTTTCACGGAACCTGGCGCCGCTGAAGCTCCAGCTGGGGTCGAAGCTGACGAAGGGGCTCGGGGCGGGGGCCAACCCCGAGATCGGGCGCGAAGCGGCGCTCGAGGACCGCGATCTGCTCCGCGGGGCCCTCACCGGGGCGGACATGGTCTTCATCACCGCGGGGATGGGCGGCGGCACGGGTACCGGGGCGGCGCCGGTCGTGGCGGAAGTCGCGAAGGAGCTCGGCGCCCTGACGGTGGCCGTCGTGACGCGGCCGTTCACGTTCGAAGGGCAGACCCGCAAGCGGCAGGCGGACATGGGGTTCAAGGAGCTCCGGACGCTCGTCGACACGATCATCGTCATCCCGAACGAGAAGCTGCTCCTGATCGCGGGGAAGGACATGCGGTTCGTCGAGGCGTTCCGCAAGGTGGACGACGTCCTGTTCCAGGCGGTGCGGGGCATCTCGGAGCTGGTCACCAAGCCGGGGTACATCAACCTGGATTTCGCCGACGTGAAGACGGTCATGACGGGGATGGGGCTGGCGCTGATGGGCACGGGCTCCGCCTCGGGGCAGAACCGGGCGGTGGCGGCCGCGGAGAAGGCGATCTCCAGCCCCCTCCTCGAGGACGTTTCGATCCGGGGCGCGCGCGGGGTGCTCATCAACATCACGGCGGGATCGACCCTCTCCTTGAGCGAGGTCAACGAGGCGGCGAGCCTGATCCGCGAGGAGGCCTCCGACGAGGCGAACATCATCTTCGGGACCGTGATCGACGAGACGCTGGAAGACGAGCTGAAGGTCACCGTGGTGGCTACCGGCTTCGAGCCGAACGTCGCGGAAGGCCCCTGGAAGAGCCAGAGGAAGGGGATCAAGCTGGTCACCCGCACGGAGGACCTGCAGAAGCCCGCGTTCCTCCGGAACGCCGCGCAGATCGGCCTCGTCGAGGAGCGCGTGGAAGATCTCCCGCTGATCGACAAGGAAACGGAGATCGAGTCGCTGGACGATTTCGAGATCCCGACCTTCCTGCGCCGGCGGGGGGAATAGGCGGCGCAGGCGATACAGGGCCTTGGGCAGGCCGCCTCGCGGGGACGCGCGCCGGGAAAGGGAAACCGGCGCCGTCCGCAAGGAGTGGGGGGGCAGGAAACGGGTCGCGCTGGTCTACCCGAACTCGTACGGGGCGGGCATGTCGAACCTGGGCT
Source organism: uncultured bacterium (assembly GCA_963741515.1). GTDB lineage: Bacteria > Desulfobacterota > Deferrimicrobia > Deferrimicrobiales > Deferrimicrobiaceae > UBA2219. Next base: position 281,164 of record CAVUIA010000002.1, on the reverse strand, counting down.
TCCTGCTGGTCCACGCCCAGGTCAACGCGCGGCCGGAAGCGCTGTGCGAGCGGGTCTTCCTTTCCCGGCGCGGCGGACGGGGGTCGGACGCCCGTCCCGCCGGACGGCGGGCGCCCTCCCCGGCGGAACAAGCCGCCGGGACGACGCTCGAGAGCGGCCGCCCCCTTTCGGATTTCGACGTAGTCGCCGTTTCCCTCTCCGTTGAAAACGACCTCCTGAACCTTCCCGGCATCCTCGCCTCGGGCGGGGTCCCCCCGTTCCGGGAGGACCGGCGCGCGTCCGGCGGCCGCCATCCTCTGGTCGTCGCCGGGGGATTCGCGGCCTCCCTCAACGCGGAGCCGTGCGGCGTCTTCGCCGACGCGGTCGTGATCGGGGACGGGGAGCGGGCGGTCGAAACGCTTCTCGACCTGGGAGAGGGCGACCCGGCGGACTCCGGTTTCCTGCGCGTCCTCTCCGAAATTCCCGGGGTGTACGTCCCCGGGGGATACCTGCCCGTCCACGAACGGGAAGGCGGGCTCCCGGCGTGCGGGCGGCTCCTGTCCCTGAGGCCGCTCCCCGGGTTCCCCGAGCGCGTCGTCCGGGAGGCCCTCGACCTGCGCGGCCTGCCCCCGCCTCCGCCCGTTGTCCTCGCGGAAGACACCGAGCTGGGAAGCATGTCCCTCGTCGAGACGTCCCGGGGATGCCCGAAGATGTGCGGCTTCTGCGCCGCGTCCCACGCATGCCCCTCTTTCCGGGAATTTCCCCTGGAGCGCGTCCGGGCGGCCGTCGACGCGGCGTGGCCGTACCGAAAGAAAGTGGGGATGATCGGCGCGGCGGTGCTGGACTGGGGCCCGTTCCGGGAGTTGGCCCGCGAGGTGCTGGACCGGGGCGGAAGCGTGTCGCCCGCCTCCGTGCGCGCCGACGCCGTCGACACGGAGATCGCCGGGATCCTCTCGCGGAGCGGGCACCGCACCGTGGCCCTCGCGCCCGAGTGCGGCGCCGCGGGGCTGCGGTCGCGGGTCGGGAAGCGCCTGCCGGACGCCGTGTTCTTCGAGGCGGCGGGGGAGCTCGTCCGCGCGGGGATCGTTTCGTTCAAGCTGTATTTCCTGATCGGCCTTCCCGGGACCGGCAGGGAGGAGGAAGTCGGAGGGATCACGGGGTTCCTCCGGGAATTCCGGGAGCGCGTCCTCGGGTGAGGCGCGCGCCGGGGGGAGGCTGGGGACCATCACCGCGGTCCTGTCCCCCTTCGTCCCGAAGCCGAATACCCCGCTGCAGTGGGCCGCGATGGCCGGGGAGGAAGAGCTGCGGGCGCGCGAGGATGCGGTCGCCTCCTTCGTCCGGGCGGTGCCGAACCTCCGGTGGACCGGGGAACGGCCGCGCGACGCGATCCTGCAAGGATACCTCGGGCTGTCGGACCGTCTCGTGGCGGAGGACCTCCGCAGGGTGAAGGGGGGGAGGCTGCCCGGGTCGTCTCCGGGGTTGGGGGCCAGGCTGGACGCGACGGTGCATCGCGAGAAGGACGCCGACGAATTCTTCCCCTGGGACGTGCTGGAAGGGGGGCTCGCGAAAGAGGCGCTGCGCGCGCGCTACGAGGCGTACCTGCGCGGATAGGGGGAACTACCCCTCCGTTGCCCGGATCATCACGTTGCGGGTCCTCGGTCCGTCGAACTCGCACAGGAAGATCGATTGCCAGGTTCCCAGGACCAGCTGCCCCGCCTCGACGAACACGGAGACGCCCGGTCCGATCAGGCTCGCCTTGATATGGGCGTGGGCGTTTCCCTCCGAGTGGAGGTACGGCCCGGACGAGGGGGCGATCTTCTCGAGGCAGTTCAGGATGTCCTGCCGGACGTCGGGGTCGGCGTTCTCGTTGATGGTGACGGCCGCCGTGGTGTGGGGGATGAAGATATGGACGACGCCGCTTTTCAGGCCGGCCTCCCGCACGATGAGCCGGACGTGCTTCGTGATGTCGACGAACTGCTGCTTGCCTTCGGTTTTGACCGTGATCGTTCTGAAACCCATTTATCCGCTCCCGAAACGTTCTCCTGCATACAAATAATTATCATGCCGGGTCGGGCGGGGCAAGCCGGGATGCGGGGAAGGACGTGGAACCTCAGGGTCCGCAGAGGTAAGCGCTGTACCGCTTCGTGACGGCCACCTTCGCGCAGGACATCGGATATTCCGCGAGAAGGGACGCCAGGCCGCCGGGCGATGCGACGACGAAAAGCTCCTTCCTCCCCGCCAGGAACCTGCTTAGAGACTCCCGGTCGGCTATGCAGGCGTCTTTCCACGCATCGTCCGTCTCGAATTGCACCTCCCGGGCCATCCCGAAAGCCATCGCGGCGAGCTTGCCACGGTAGAAGGAGATGGAAGGGAGATGCGCACGGTAGACAAGGACGTCCCGGGCACGCTGCGGGTCGAGGCGGTTTATCCCGGCCGTCAACGCCTCGTAGGCCGCGGCGTTCCTGCTTCCGATCGCATACGCCACGGTCCCGGTCGTCGCCACGAAGAGGAGGCATGCCGCCGTCCAGTGGATGAACCTGTCGTCCGACCGGCATTCCAGCGAGCGCCAGGCCATCAGGAGCGCCGTGGCCGACGCGGCGAGAAGAGGCAGCCGCGCCCCGTGCAGCGCGGGCATGGCGAAGCCCGCAGCGCCGGGGACCGCCGCGAGGAGCGCCAGCAGCGCGGAGGAGACCGCCCTCAGGCCCGGCGACGGGAACGCGGACATCGACTCCGCGACGAACACGGAGAGGACGCCGTAGAGGGGGGCGATGTACGTGATCTGCTTCCCCTTGACCGCGGAGAACACGAGGAAGGGGAGGACGATGTAGACGAGCAGGGTCTTCATGGCCGGGGCCAGGCGACGGAACGACGCCATCCCCCGGACGAGGAACAGCACGTACGGGACGAACGTCACCGCGAGGATGTACAGGAAGAACCATGGAGGCTCGTACCGGTGGAACCGGTCCGTGGCGATCCGGCCCACGGTCTGGACCTTCAGGAAATAGTCGAGAAGCCCCGGGTTCCGCGCGATGACGAGAAGATACCAGGGCAGGGCGACGGCGAGGAACGCCCCGGTCCCCGACAGGATCTCCGCCGGGCGGAATACGGACCGATGGGCCCTGTCGAACAGTTTCGCGGCGAGGAAGGGCAGGAGCGTGAACGCGAAGATGATGTGCCCCTTGACGAGGAAGCCCAGCCCCAGGAAGAGGCCGATCAGGGGCGCGTCCGCCGGCCGCCTCTCCCCGTGGATCCTCCGGAAGAGGTGGAACTGCGAGGCGACGGTGAAGAACAAGAGGTAGATCTCCGTGGAGGCGATGCGGGACACTGCGAGGAAAAGCAGGGAAGTGGCGAACACGAGGGCGGCGTGGAACGCCTTCCGGTCGTCCTCGAGAAGGACGCGGGCGGTCCGGTACAGGTACAGGACCGCGAGGCAGGCGAACACGACACCGAAAAAGCGGGCGCCGAAATTGTTCAGTCCGAAGATGCGGAACCCGGCGGCGACCATCCAGTAGGCAAGGGGCGGCTTGTGGAAATGCTTGATCCCGTTGAGCCGCGGCTCGAGGTAATCCCCCGAGACGACCATCTCGCGCGCGATCTCCGCGTACCGGGCCTCGGTCGACTCGATGATGGAGACGGTTCCCGACGGGGCGAGGAGGACGGCGAAATACAACAGGAGAAGGAGCCAGAGCCTACGGCTCGCCGGCATCGGTTCCGCTGCCTCCCCGCTCGCGTTTTTCGCGGTAAATGAGGTTAAGATTCCGGAAGTAGATCAGGAACCCCGCCGCCTGCCCGAGGATGAAAACCGGGTCCTTCCGCAGGATCGCATACGCCAGCAGCAGGGTGCTTCCGCCGATGCTGAAGTACCAGAACGACAGCGGGATGACGCTCTTCTTTTGTTTCTCGGACTGGATCCACTGGACCAGGAACCTCATGAAGAAGAGCACCTGCCCCGTGAATCCCAGCACGAGGATCCAGCTCCCGATATCAGACATTTTTCTCCCGGACCGGCATCGTCAGGTTCCGGCGGATCATCCACCGGACGGCGAGGACGTCGTGGAACCCCTCGATGCCCCTTCGAAGGTTGGAGTATTTGGAAACACCCCAGACTCTCGGGCGGTGGTTCACCCTCACCTCCACCACCCGGGCGCCCTCCATCCGCATCAGCGTGGGGAGGAAGCGGTGCAGGCCCCGGTACATCTTTATCCGCTTGAGCATCGAGGCCCGCATCACCTTCAGGGAGCATCCCGTGTCCCGGATGCTCTCCCCGGTCATCCGGTTCCGGAAGGTGTTGCCGATCCAGCTCCCGATCTTCCTCGACAGCGTGTCCCGGCGGTTTTGCCTCCACCCGGTCACCACGTCGTATTCGCCGTAACAGGGCGAGCATTGCGGGAAGGTCGGAAAGATCGTTCTGGAGGTCGCCGTCCAGGGTGACGATCGTGTCCCCCGTCGCGCTCTGGAAGCCGGCATACAATGCCGCGGACTGTCCGTGGTTCTCCAGGAAGGAGATGTACTTCACTTCCGGCGTCGCCGCCGCCCGCGCCCTGATCGCCGAAAGCGTGCCGTCGACGCTTCCGTCGTCGATGACAATGAGTTCGAATGGGATTTCAAGTTCCCCGGCCGTCGACAATACCTCATCGACGAGGGGAGAGATGTTCTCTTCCTCGTTGTACACCGGCACGACGAACGAAATCTTCTTTATCGGGCCGACGGGGTCCATTCCTTGTCCCCCATGCGGAATAGTATAATCCCGCCGGGTCTGCTTTGTAACGTATGGAAATCATTGATCCCTTTACCTCGTTCGATCATTAACCTATAATGCGGTTCCGTGAACCCGAAGGCCCACCTGATCCTCGCGTCCGAATCCCCCCGCCGCCGGGAGCTTCTTTCCGCGCTGGGGGTGCCGTTCCGGGTGGCGCCGTCGGGGGTCGACGAGACCCCGCTTCCCGGAGAGAGCCCGGCGCGTTTCGTCCGCCGGGCGGCGCTGGACAAGGGAATGGAAATCGCCGGGAGGCACCCGTCGTCTTACGTCCTCTCCGCGGACACGATCGTGGTGGCCGACGGGAAGATCCTGGGGAAGCCGCGGGACCGGAAAGACGCCCGGAGGATGCTGTCGATCCTCGCGGGGCGCGAGCACAGGGTATACACTTCCGTGTGCCTGTTGTGCGCGCAGCGGGGATACCGGGACGCGGGCACCGAGGTGACCCGCGTCGTCTTCCGCCCCCTCACGCGCAGCGAGGTGGCGGCGTACGCGCGAACCGGGGAATGCGACGACAAGGCGGGCGCCTACGCCGCGCAGGGCGCGGGGATGCTGCTCATCGACCGCGTCTGCGGGTCGTTCACGAACGTGGTGGGGCTGCCGATGACCCGGGTCGTCGCGATGCTGCAAAAGGCCGGACTGATCGCCGTTTCCCCGGTCGGGCCGGGCTGTTATGCTCTTACGGGGGGAAAGGGATGAGCGCCGGAAGCCCGACGGTGGCCGAAAACGTCGGCCGGGTCCTCGACCGGATCGCCGCGGCCGAGCGGCGGGCGGGGCGCGCCGGGGGCTCGGTGAAGCTCGTGGCCGCGTCCAAGACCCAGCCGCTTTCCCTGATCCTCGAGGCGCACGCCGCGGGCCTGAAGGTCTTCGGGGAGAACTACATCCAGGAAGCGGAGGAGAAGATCCCGGGGCTGCCGGGCGCCGAGTGGCACATGATCGGGAAGCTCCAGGGGAACAAGGTCCGCAAGGCCGTTTCCCTGTTCTCCTGGATCCAGACGGCCGATTCGGCGAAGCGTCTCGAGGAGATCTCCCGGTGCGCGGCCCAGGAAGGCAAGGTCGTCCCGGTTCTCCTGGAAGTCAACCTCGAGGAGGAGGAGAGCAAGGCGGGGATCCCGCCGGCCTCCTTGCGCCGCGTGGCGGAAGACTCCCTGGGGCTCCCGGGGCTGAAGGTTTCCGGGCTGATGGCGATCCCGCCGTACGGGATGGATCCCGAGGAGAGCCGGCCGTACTTCGTCCGGCTGCGGGAGCTGCGCGACGCGCTCGCCCGGGAGTTCCCCGCGGCGGACCTGCGGGAGCTGTCGATGGGAATGTCGGGCGACTTCGAGGCCGCGATCGAGGAAGGGGCAACCATGGTCCGCGTCGGGACCGCGATCTTCGGGGTACGCCACGGGAGGGGATGACATGACGGGCTTGGGATTCATCGGGGCGGGAAACATGGGAGAGGCGATGATCCGCGGCGTGCTTTCCGCGAAGCTGTACCCCGCGGACCGGGTGTTCGTGCACGACACGGCCGCCGGCCGGACCGAGTCGCTCCGGCACCGGCTCGGCGTGTCCGTCGCTTCGTCCGTCGAGGAGCTGCTCGCCTCCTGCGACACCGTGGTCGTCGCCGTGAAGCCCCAGGTCCTCCCGGCGGTGCTGGGCGCGATCTCCAGGGACGCCGCCCGGGGGAAGACGTTCATCTCCATCGTGGCGGGGGCGAAGACCGAGCTGTTCGAGCGGGCCCTGGGCGAAGGCGCGATGGTCGTGCGGACGATGCCCAACACCCCGGCGCAGGTGGGGATGGGGAGCACGGGGGTTTTCTTCGCCGCGGGCGTGGACCCGGCGACCCGGGAACGCGTCCGGGCGATCTTTTCCTCCTTCGGCGAGGTGGCCGAGATGCCCCGCGAGGAGCTTCTCGACGTCGTCACGGCGCTGTCCGGCTCCGGCCCCGCCTACGCGTTCCTGTTCCTGGAGGCGCTGGCGGACGGCGCCGTCCGGGCCGGGATGGGCCGGGCCGAGGCGTACCTGCTCGCCGCCGCCACGCTGGAGGGCGCGGCCCGCATGGTCCGCGAAACGGGGAAGCACCCCGCGGAGCTCAAGGACATGGTCATGTCCCCGGGGGGGACGACCGCGGCCGGGGTGGAGGCGCTCGAGCGCGGGGCGTTCCGCGCGACGGTGATGGACGCCGTGCTGTCCGCATGGAAGAGGTGCCGCGAGCTGTAGCGGCTCATATAAGGGAGGATCCGTAAAGATGTTCGTCGCCGGGAACCTGCTCTACGCGCTGGCAAAAATCGTCGACATCGTGCTGTCGGCGTACATGTGGGTCTTCATCATCCGCGCCCTGCTGTCGTGGGTGAGCCCCGACCCGTACAACCCGATCGTCCGGGTGATCCACGGGCTGACCGAGCCGGTGCTCTCTCCGCTGCGGAGGAAGCTGCCGCTGTACGCCGGCTCGATCGACTTCTCCATCATCGTCGTCGTGCTGATCATCGTCTTCCTGCAGTACTTCGTCGTCCGGTCCCTCTTCGACCTCGCCGTGCGGATGTCGTGAAGCGGGCGGAGGCGCCGGCGGCCACCTTCGCCGTGCGGGTCGTTCCCCGCGCGGCGAAGGAAGGCGTGGCCGGCTACGAAGGGGGGGTGCTGCGGATCCGCCTGAACGCCCCCCCGGTGGAAGGGAAGGCGAACGAGGCCCTCGGGCGGTTCCTTGCGAAGGCCCTGGGTGTCTCCCGGGGAAGCGTTACGCTGGTCGCCGGGGAGAAGGGGCGCAGCAAGATCGTCCGGATCGAGGGAATGACCCCGGAAGCGGTCCTGGACGCGCTTATTCCACCCGGTGAACCCAGTGGTGGCGATCCTCGACCACCCCGTACTGGATCCCGGTGATCCCCTCGTAGAATCGCAGCGACATCGTCCCCACCCGGCCGTCCCCGACCCGGGCCTCCCGCCCGCGGTAGGAGAAGGAGCCCACGGGGGAAATGACCGCCGCCGTCCCCGATCCGAACGCCTCCGTCAACGATCCGTCCTCGGCCCTCCGGATCACCTCGTCGATCTCCACGGGGCGCTCCAGGACCGGGATCTTCCATTCCCGCGCCAGCTCGATGACCGAGTCGCGCGTCACGCCGGGGAGGATCGACCCGGAAAGGGGAGGCGTCACGAGCTCCCCGCCGAAGACGAAGAAGATGTTCATCGTCCCGACCTCTTCCACGAAGCGCCGGCGCTCCGCGTCGAGCCACAGGACCTGGTCGAATCCCTTCGCCTTGGCTTCCTTCGCCGCCAGGATGCTGGCCGCGTAGTTCGCCCCCGTCTTGGCCTCGCCCAGCCCCCCGCGCGTGGCGCGGATGTAGTTCTCCTCGACGAGGATGCTGACGGGCTCGAACCCCTTCGCGTAATACGCTCCCACCGGCCCGGTGACGATGAAGTAGAGGTATTCCGTGGACGGGTGGACGCCCAGCGCCGATTCCGTGGCGATCATCGCCGGGCGGATGTACAGGGACGCGCCGCTGCCGCGGGGGATCCATTCCCGGTCGACCCGCACCAGTTCCTCGATGGCCCGGATCTGGTCCTCGACGGGGACCGGCGGCATGCACAGGCGGGACGCCGAGCGGTTCATCCGCTCCGCGTTGCGCTCCGGGCGGAAGAGGCAGATCCCGCCGTCCTTCGCGTAGTACGCCTTCAGCCCCTCGAAGATCTCCTGCGCGTAATGGAGCACGACCGAGGTGGGAAGGAGATCCAGCGGGCCGAACGGGACGATCCGCGCGTTCTTCCACCCCGTTCCCTCGGCGTAATCCATCAGGAACATGTGGTCCGAAAAGATCTTGCCGAATCCCAGCGCCTTGTCGCCTGCCGGTTTTGGACGCAGGCGGTCCGGCCCCGCCTTCGTGATTTGTATTTTCATGATTCGTAAAATATACAGCAAACCCGCTTTTCCGAAAAGTCGCCCGGTGTGGTATGTTGCGATAAGATGCCATTAACCGGGACCGTGGGAAAGGAGCGGGGGATGAGACTTCTGGCGGTGGCGGCGGTGTGCATCGCGCTCGCGTTGTCGGGAACGGTTCGGGCCGCCGAGGCTCCGACGCTCAAGGAAGGGAAGGAGAAGCTCGGATACAGCATCGGCATGGACATCGGGAGCACGCTCAAGCGCCAGGGCGTCGAGCTGGACGTGGATTCGCTGACGAAGGGACTGAAAGACTCCTATACCGGAGGGAAAACCCTCCTCACGGAAGAGGAATCCCGCACGGAGATCCAGGAATTCCAGAAAAAGATGATGGAGAAACAGGCGGAGGCCATGAGACTACAGGCGGAGAAGAACAAGGCGGAAGGCGAGAAGTTCCTCGCGGAGAACGGGAAGAAGGAGGGGGTGAAGACCCTCCCCAGCGGACTGCAATACAAGGTGATCACCCCGGGGACGGGGAAGACGCCCAAGGCGACCGACACGGTGACCACCCATTACAGGGGCACGCTGATCGACGGAACGGAGTTCGACAGCTCCTACAAGCGCGGAGAGCCCGTCTCGTTCCCTGTTTCCGGAGTGATCCCGGGCTGGACCGAGGCGCTCCAGTTGATGAAAGAGGGCGCCAAGTGGCAGCTCTTCCTTCCCTCGTCGCTCGCGTACGGGGAGCGGGGGGTCGGCCGGGACATCGGCCCGAACGCCACGCTGATCTTCGACGTGGAGCTGATCTCGGTCCAGTGACCCGTTTCCCGTGAGGGGCCGATGAGGACGCTTTCCCTCCTCGGGGCGGTGACGGGGGTCGCGCTTTTCGCCGGGATCCGGCTCTACGCGACCGTGCTGACCATCGGGCTGTGCCTCCGGTACGGCCTGCTGACCCTGCCGCCGGAGCTTTCCCCGCTGGCGGTACTGTCCCATCCGTACGTCCTCGGCGCCGCCGGTATCTGCGCGGCGGCGGAGTTCCTCGCGGACAAGATTCCCTGGGTAGATTCCCTATGGGACGCGATCCACACCTTCGTGCGTCCCGCGGGGGCGGCGCTGATCGCCTTCGCCGCGGTCGGCCGCCTCGACCCCGCCGCGGAGGTCGCCGTCGTCCTCGTGTGCGGTGCGGTCGCCTTCTCCTCCCACGCGGCGAAGTCGGGAGCGCGGCTGGCCGTCAACCAGAGCCCGGAACCGTTCAGCAACGTCGTGCTCAGCCTGGTGGAGGACGCGGTGGCCGTCGGCGGGAGCTACTCCGCCATCGCGTATCCCCTGGTCGTCCTCGGCGTCGTGGCCGCGTTCCTCCTGCTGTTCCTCCTGCTTTCCCGCCGGATCTTCCGGCGCCTCCGGAAAAAAGCCTCTCCCGCCACCGACCGCATCAGCGGGGAGCAGGGGCCGGTCCTTCAGAACTCGATCACCCGCCCGGCCCCGAGCGGCCGGAACGCCGCGTCGCCGAACGCTTCCCTGAAGCGGGCGAGCGTTTTTCCGCCGGTGCAGTGCCCGCCGTGGAACGTGAACCCTTCCGCCTTGATGGAATTCGTGTACGCGATCGCCTCCGCCAGGACCTCATCGCTCGCGGCGCCCAGGTGCAGCCCTCCCACGACGGCCAGCAGCCGGTCGTCCGGGAACTCCTTCCGGACGGTCTTCAGGATGTTGACGTACCCGGCGTGGGCGCAGCCGAAAAGGACGACCAGCCCGCGGGGAGTCCTCACCGCGAGGGTGGCGTCGTCGGCGATCGGGCACGGGCCGGTCCCGTCCTCGTTGAAGAACTTCCCCTCGACGGGGGCGTAGCTCCCCGATTCGCGGGGGATGTCGGTGAAGAAATACAGCTCTTCGTCCAGCTTCGCCGTATGGTTGAGGGGGCGGAACACCGGGTCGGCGTACCGGCGGGCCCTGTACGGCATTCCGAGGATCCGGACCGGTTCTCCTTTCTTTACCTCGTACTGCTTTTGCCAGATGCAGGGGTGCCCGAACACGGGAGGCGTTCCTTTAAGACGGGAGCAGAACGCCAGCCCGCCCGTGTGGTCGTCGTGCCCGTGGGAGATGACGATCCCGGCGAGGTCGTCGAGGGCAAGGCCCATCCGCCGGGCGTTCATGAGGAATACGTCCGTGGTGCCCGTGTCCATGAGCCACCTCCGGCCGTTCTCCAGCTCGATGTGGATCGAGGACCCGTGCTCCGCGATGTATTCTCCGGCCGCCACGGTGTCGTCGCAGAGGATCGATAATCTCAGCATGTCCTGCCTTTCCCGGGGATTTTTCCCGTTCGCGTTTATCTGCCGGCCGTTTCGCCGTACCCCGTCAACTCGACATACCCTTCGCCCTCGACCGGTTTCCCGCGGGAAGTCCCGCTGGCGGAGACGGCCCCTTCCCAGTACCGGACGAAGGTCCGCAGCTCCTGGTCCGCCACCGCGCGGGACGACCTCCAGCTCGATCCCCTCGGAGGGAACCCGCAGCGTCCACAGGGACGGGTATCGGCGCGCCGCTCGAGGGGCTCTTCCAGTGATCGAGCGTCTCGATCCCGACGTCGCCCGCGGAAAGGGACCGGAAGGAGCCGTCCCGCTCCGCCAGCGTCCCGGCGCTGAAGCGTTCCGCGCCGCCGTCCCTGCGGCGGAGCCGGTAGAACATCAGGTCGCCGCCGTCGGACAGCCGGAGGGCGAACCAGTCCCACCCGGCGTGCTCCTCCCCGAGGGCGCTGGTGCCCCATTCGCGGTCCAGCCAGGAGTTCCCCTCGACCGGTACGACGTCCCGTCGACCGCCACGGTTCCGCGGGTCGCGATCCGGGTGATCGAGTAGTAGTGCGAGGCGTTGCCCTGGCGGCGCCTTTCCGGCTGAGTCCCCGGTCCCCCTGGGGAATCGGCGGCCTGTCCGAGTCGAGGAGGAGGTCCACGGAGGCCCCGTTCTCCGTCGCGCGCAGCCGGATCGGCGTCAGGGAGTCCCGCTCCCCCTTCCGCGGACCAGTCGTCGATCCAGACCCGGAACGGCCGGACGCCCGCGCCCGCCAATCCCATGGCGCCGCGGCCGGTCCGCTCGAAGTGGCGGAAACCGTTCCCGCGCGCGTCGGTCACGGAGAAAGTGGGCCATGTACGCCTGTACGGCGCCCCAACGCGATTCCCGGGGAGGAGCGCCCGGCGGAGCGAGGGCGAAGCGGAAGAAGGTGAGCTGGTAGCCGAACCGCCGCCCCCGGGTCCTTTCAGGTTGCCGGTGAAGTACCACCACTCGTGGCGGAATTCCGGGTGGGGGCCGTGGTCGTCCGGGAACCGGAACGCGCGGGGGGCCGTCGCGAGGGCGAACCCTCCCGGGTCGTCCCCCGAAAGCAGGGCGGTCGACGGTTCCGGGCGGGAGGAGGGAGCCGGCGCCGGGGGCAGCGCGCGCCGCAGCGCCCACCCCGAGCGATCAGGGCCGCCGCGAGCAGGAGCGACCGTCACCGCGGTCCGGAGGCGGGCCATTCACTCCTCCCGCAGCGCGGCGGCGGGGGAGGACCGCGCCAGCCGCGCCGCCGGGTAGAGCCCCGCCAGGACGGAGGCGGCGAGGGCCAGGGCCACGGCCTGGAGCAGGATCCACGGATCGATGACGGTCTGCATCGTCCATCCGAAGGAGCGGCGGTTGATGACCTGGATGAGGACCAGCGCCTGCGCCATCCCTAGCGGGACGGCGATGCAGCCGGCGACTCCCCCCGATCACGGCGGATTCGCCCGGCGATCAGCCCGAACGCCTGCGTCGGGGTGAGCCCGACGGCCCGCATCACGGCGTGCTCCCTCCGCGCTCGATCTGTATCGCCATCAGCGCGTTCAGGACGCCGGCGAAGGCGATCAGCACGGTGAGGGCGCGCAGCACGTTCGTCACGCCGAAGGTGCGGTCGAAGACCTTGAGCGACGCCTCCTTGAGGGCCCGGTTCGAGCGGACGACGGCCGGACGTCCGCCCAGCAGGCCGCGGATCCGCCCGACCGCTTCGTCGACCGGGACGCCCGGGGAAAGCCGCAACCCGATCGAGTCCACCCCCCGGTCCTCCCAGTACAGGTCGTGGATCTCCCCGCAGGATCGCCACGATGCCCTGGTCGGAGCTGTAGTCGTAGTAGATCGCCCGCCACCGGGAACTCCCGGATCCCCTGGTCGGTGCGCAGGCGCAGCGTGTCTCCCTTCCGCAGGCCGTGGCGGTAGGCGTACGGGTCGGAGACCATGACGGCGCCGCGGGAAAGGGCGTCCCAGACCTCTCCGGGGTCCCCTTCCCGGAAGCTGAAGGCGTCGATGCTCTCCCGGCGGACCCGCATCACGAAGAGCTCGGTGAACCCCTCCGGGCGACTCCAGGGTCCGGCGGCTGAAGAGGACGGCGCTCCGGACCCCGGGGGCGGAAGTGACGGCGGCCACCAGGTCGGGCGGGAGGGATCTCCTGTCGGGCTCCTTCCGGTCCTCGTAGGAGGAAACGTAGATGTCCCCCCGGAGGGTGTGGTCCAGCCAGTCCGACACCGTCCGCCGGAAGCTGTCGATCATGATCCCGATCCCGACCGTGGTGGACACGGCGACCACGAGGGCGGCCGTCGCCACGCCCGTCCGGCTGATCGACGCGGGGATGCTGCGGGCGACCATCTTGCCCGGCGTGCCGAAGACGAGGGAAAGGACGGGCTGGATCCCGCGGACCAGGAGGGTGACCGCCCCCGGCGTCAAGAGCGCGTACCCCGCCACGAGGCAGAACAGGCCGAAGAACGACGGCAGGATGCTCCGGGAGGGGTACAGCCTGCATGCCGGCGCCCAGCAGGAGCAGGCCGGCGCCCGCCGCCGAGACCATCGGCAGGACGGAGCGGACGCCGTCTCGATCGCGGAACGGCGCATGACGTCCCGGGGCGGGGTGGTGGTGGCCTCATGGGCGGGCCACAGCGACGCCGCCGCCGATCCGAGAGTCCCGAGGCGCCGTCGCCTTGAGAAACGTCGCCGCGGTGGGCGCGACGTCCCGGATGGACACGACGAAGTACAGGTCCCCGATGGAGCGCGTCACCATCCCCAGCAGGAACTTCCCGAGGAAGTACCCGAAGGGGAGGCCCAGGATCGTCCCCGCGATCCCGAGGATCGGCCGCCTCGGAGAGGACCTGCGCGAACACCTCCCTCCGCGTGACGCCGAGGGCCCGGAGCGTCCCCACGAGGCTGCCGCCGCTGGAGGACCAGGAAGGTCATCGTGTTGTAGACGAGGAACATGCCGACCAGGAGGGAGAGCAGGCTCATCGCCTGCAGGTTCAGGGAAAAGGCGCGCGTCATCCGGTCCAATGGCCTTGCCGCGCGCGGCCGTGGAACGATTTCCGCTCCCGGGGGGAGCATGCCCGCGGATCCGGGAGACGACCCTTCCCCAGCGTCCCCCTCCGGGACCCTCAGGTCGATCCGGGAAAGCCTCCCCTCCATGCCGAGGAGCTCCTGGGCGGTGGAGATGTCCGCCACGGCCGTGCTCTCCAGCGCCTGCAGGGTCACTTCTTCCGGCGGCCGGAGGATGCCGGAAAGGAAGATCTTCCTGCGATCTCCATGCCGACCCGCAACGGCAGGACGTTCCCCGGGGACATCCCCAGCCGCTTCGCCGTCTCCTCCAGCACCAGGACCGCCCCCGGGCGCGTGAGGAAGCGGGGGATGTCCGCGCCCGCCGAGGTCTCCGGGGTGTAGTCCCGGAACGGGGCCTCGGCGAACGGGTCGATCCCGAGGATGTGCAGGATGACCCCCGGCCGTCCCGGGACGCGGGCGTAACCCTCGACGACCGGCGCGATCGTCCGCGATTCGCCGTGCTTCCGCAGCGTCGCGTACAGGTCCTCCGGAAGCCCGGAGGGACCGTGGACGATCCGGTGGGTCGCCTTGCCGGCGACGGTGTCGGCGGAGATGCGGAAGGCGCGCCGGGCGCTTTCGTTCGCCAGGTCGATCGAAAAGACCGCCGCGACGCCGAGCGCCACACCGATCAGGCCGAAGAGCAGCTGCACGGGGTGCCGCGACAGGTGGCGCAGGCCGGCAAGCCGCAGGATCATGCCGGCGCGTCCGCCGGCGCCGTTTCCTCCACGAGGCGTCCGTTCCGGAGCGCGAGCACCCGGTCGGCGGCCCGGGCCACGGCGTCGCTGTGGGTCACGACGATCATCGTGCGGTCCCCCTTCCGCGCGAGCCCGGCGAGAAGCTCGAGCAGCTGGCCTCCCGTCTCGGCGTCCAGGCTTCCCGTCGGCTCGTCGGCCAGCAGCAGGACGGGGTCGTGCACCACCGCCCGGGCCACGGCGACCCGCTGCTGCTCGCCGCCGGAAAGGCGGTCCGGGTACGACCCCGCCCGTTCGGCCAGGCCGATCCTGCGAAGGAGATCTCCCGCCGCATCCTTTGCGGCGGCGCCCGTCCGGCCGTTCAGCTCCAGCGGGAGCAGGAGGTTCTCCATCACCGTCAGGGTGGGTATCAGGTTGAACGACTGGAAGACGAGTCCGATATGGCGGCGCCGGAACAGCGTCCGCTCCTGTTCCGAGAGGCGCGTCAGGTTCGTCCCGTCGAGGATCACCTCGCCTTCGGTGGGAAGGTCGATGCCGCCGACGAGGTTCAGCAGGGTCGATTTCCCGGAGCCGCTCCGGCCGAGGAGGGCCACCGACTCCCCGCGGGCGATTTCCGCGTCGAGGCCGCGGAACACGGTCCGCGTCGCCTCCCCCTCGGGGAAGCTCTTCGCCAGGCCGCGCAGCTGGACGAGCGGGAGTTCTCGGCATGGATCTATTGTATCGCGGAGGGGGGCTACTCCCGGTTGAGGAAGTCGATCAGAACGGCGCAGCCTGCCGAAGTTCCGGTTGTTGAAGCGGAACACGAGGCGCGGCAAGTGGGCCAGCTCCGGGTCGTCCGCCTCTTCAGGCATGGGGCCATCGCCTGGCGGAACGTCCCGCCGGACAGAAGGTCCGCGAAGCCGGAATTCAGCGACTCGAGGTCTTCCGGGGCGAGCGGGCGCCGGAGGCGGATCACCAGGCGGTCCCCGACGTACCGGGAGCTGTGGTACACCCGGTAGAAACGCTGCATCTCCCCGACGGCTTCCCCGACGCTTCCCGCGATCCGGAACAGGGAAAGGTCTTCCGGGGAGATCAGCTCCCGGCGCAGGAGGTTCTCCTCGACGATTGCCGCCACGTGGCCCAGTAGTCCCCCCCGGGCTCCTCCACGAGCACCAGCGGGAAGATGTGCGTTTTGCCGGTCTGGAGCAGCGTCAGCGTCTCGAACGCCTCGTCCATCGTCCCGAAGCCTCCGGGGAAGAGGGCGATCCCGCCGGACTCCTTCAGGAACAGCAGCTTCCTCGTGAAGAAGTACTTGGTGTGGATCGATCGGGGATTCCCCACCATCACCGGGTTGTCCTGCTGTTCGAAGGGGAGGAGGATGTTCACGCCGATCGAGTGATCCCGGCCCGCTCCCAGGTGTGCCGCCATCATGACGCCTTCCCCCGCGCCGGTGACGACGAACCAGCCCAGCCGGGCCATCTCCCGGCCGAATTCCTCCGCTTGGCTGAACGACGGGGAGTCCGGAGCGGTGCGGGCGGAGCCGAAGACCGTGACCTTGGGGTGTTCCCGCAGGGTGTCGAAGAGGCGGAACGCCACGCGCAGTTCCCGCAGGGTGCGGGAGAGGAGCTTCAGGTCCGCGCGGCTCGCGCCGTCCTCGGCCAGACCGTCCACCGTCCGGTGGAGTTCCTGGACGAGTTCGTCCGGTGTGACCTTGCGGCTTCCGCTGCGCTTCATTCGTGCGGGCATGCCTTGGCGGGGTCAGCGACGCGGGGAGGCCGGCCCGGAGATCAGAAGCTGGATGGCCTGCCCGAGCTCTCCCATCTGGTACGGCTTGGCGATGACGCCGCTGAACCCGTAATCCCTGTACATGGCCAGGATGGGGTCCTGGGAATAGCCGCTGGAAACGATCACCTTCGCGCCGGGGTCGATGTCGAGCAGTTTCCGGACGGCTTCCTTCCCGCCCATCGCGCCGGGGACGGTGAGGTCGAGGATCACGGCGTCGAACGGGTCCCCCGCCTTCATGGCGTCGAGGTACGCATCGACCGCTTCCGACCCGTCCTTCACCGCGTGCCCCTGGTAGCCCATCGTTTCGAGCATGGACACCGAGACGTCCCTCACCATCTCCTCGTCGTCCATGACGAGGATCTTCCCGATGCCCTCGTGCGTCGCGGGCCCGGGGACCGGGATCTCCAGCACGGTCTTCTTCACCGCGGGCAGGAATACGGAAACGGTCGTTCCCTTTCCCACCACCGAATCCACCGTGATCGCCCCCTCGTGCCGCTTGACGATGGAATAGGCCGTGGCCAGCCCGAGGCCGGTGCCCTTCACCTTCGTCGTGAAGAACGGGTTGAAGATCTTCTTGACGTTCTCTTCCGAAATGCCGGTCCCCTGGTCCGCGACCTCGATCTTGACGTACTCGCCGGGGGGAAGGGCGCTCCCCGGGGCCTTCCCGACGGTCAGGTTCCGCGCGTCGACGCCGACGATCCCGCCTTCCGGCAACGCCTGCGCCGCGTTGAGGACGATGTTGTTGATGACCTGGCCGATCTGTCCCGGGTCGATGTCCACCGGCGAGAGGTCGGGGGCGACCGTGATCCGGCACTTGACGGTCGAACCCCGGATGGCGAAGTTCGCGGATTCCTCGACGAGCTGGGCGATGGAGGATGCCTGTCGGACGGGCGCCCCTCCCTTGGAGAACGTGAGCAGCTGCCGGGTGAGGCTCTGGGCGCGGATCGCCGCCTTCTCCGCCTCCACGAGCCGGGACCAGGTCTGGTCCCCGGGCTCGACCCCGAGCTTGGCGAGAGAGAGGTACCCCATGACGGCGGTGAGGATGTTGTTGAAGTCGTGCGCGATCCCTCCCGCCAGGATCCCGATGGATTCGAGCATGTTCGACTTGCGCAGCTCCTCCTCCATCTGTTTTTTGTTGGTGACGTCGCGGAAGATGCCGCGGCCCGCGAACGGCTTCCCGTCCACGAACCGGCAGTTGATGTTTCCTTCCACGAGGATCCGCTCGCCGTCTTTCGAGAGGAACGTCGTCTCGATAAACGCCCGATTCTCTCCGGACATCACCTGCGCGAGCTGCTCCTCGTGATGGTCCCTGCATTCCGGCGCGATGATGTCGGACACGCGCAGCCCCTCGACCTCCTCGGCCGTGTAGCCGAGGGCCTCCCGCCACGCGCGGTTCACGAACAGGAAGCGGCCGTCCGGGGACACGCTCTGGATGAGATCGATGGCGTTGTCGAAGAAGTCCCTCAGCCGCTCCTCGCTTTCCCGGAGCGATTTCTCGACCTGTTTCCGTTCCGTGATGTCGCTGTTGCTGCCGCGGAGGCCGAGGTACCGCCCGTTTTCCCCGAAAACGGGGCGTCCCCGATGCTTGATCCAGCGCGTCTCCCCGTGCCGGTCGACGATGCGCAGCTCCAGCTGGCCGGGCACGCGGTCCGTTTCCATCCGCCGCGAAAGCTCCAGCCAATCCTCGAGGTCTTCCGGGTGGACGATGGACAGGAACATGTCTCTGGATTCGTAGAATTTCGAGGGGGGATACCCGGAGATCGTCTCGCAGGAGGGACTTACGTAGCGCATCTCCCCGTCGGGGCCGAGCCAGAAGATCCAGTTGGTGGCGAATTCGGCGAGGGTTCGGTAACGCTCCTCCTGCTCCCGGAGGGCGTTTTCCATGAGCTTTCTCTCGTCGACCTCCGAACGGAGCAGGGCGATCGCATCTCGCAGCTCCGTGAGCTGTTCATTCAAAGAGACGACCGTTCCGGTACTTTCGTCGGACATCCGGCGATATTCTCCCTTGCTCGCCCCGGTGTTCGCGCCGAGGGCTTCCGGGGCGGCGACTGCTCAAGATACCATTACGGGAATTCTTCCGCCACAGGTTCTAATACGGAAGAATATCGATAAGACTTCAATGAAGAACGCGTGAAGCGGCCGGAAAGGGCGCTTCGGCAAAGCGATCGATGATCGCATACGTTTTCGCCTACTTCCGGCGTTCCTCCTTGGCCTTGCGGGCCGCCGATGGTATCGTCTTTAAAAGGTCAGGGACAGCCCAAAGGCGCAGATACGGAGGTTCCCCTTGAACTATCCGGTATGGTACCTGCCCGAAGTCGGCGGCGGGCTGCTGATCGCCATGATCGCCGTCGTCCACGTCTTCATCTCCCATTTCGCGGTGGGGGGCGGCCTCTACCTCGTGCTCGCCGAGCGCAAGGGGATCCGGGAGAAGAGCGGGGCGATCCTCGATTTCACCCGGTCCCACACCCGGTTCTTCCTCCTGATGACCGTCGTGGCGGGCGGCATCACCGGCGTCGCCATCTGGTGGATCATCTGCCTGGTGCATCCCGCGGCCACGTCGTTCCTGATCCACACCTTCGTTTTCGGGTGGGCCACCGAGTGGGTGCTTTTCCTGGTGGAGATCGTTTCGATTTTCATTTACTTCTACACGTTCGGCCGGATGGACGACCGGACCCACCAGATCATGGGGTGGATCTATTTCATCGCCGCATGGCTCAGCCTGTTCGTGATCAACGGAATCATCGGCTTCATGCTGGATCCCGGGGCATGGACCGGCGACCGGTCGTTCTGGTCCGGTTTCTTCAACCCGCTGTTCTGGCCCGCCCTGTTCTTCCGGACCGCGGTCGCCTGCATGTTCGCCGGCGTGTATGCCTTCCTCACCACGGCGTTCCTCGGGGACCCGGCGACGAAGCGGTCCATGACGCTTTTTTCCGCGAAATGGGTCCTCGTCTCCTGGCTGTCCGCCATCCCCTGCGGGATCTGGTATTTCCGGGGCGTGCCGGCGGAGGCGCGGACGCTGATCGCGGGCGCTTCCCCGACCATCCAGCGGGCCCTCCAGGCGGGGCTCTGGTCGATGGTGGCGATCGCCCTCCTGACGCTGCTCCTCGTGATCCTGAAGCCGGCCCGCCACACGCGTCCCGTTTCGTTCTTCGTTTTCCTTTGCGCCCTCGTCTTCATGGGGTCGTTCGAATGGACACGGGAGGCGGCGCGGAGGCCCTACGTCATCAATCGCGTGATGTACTCCAACGGCATCGCGCAGGCCGACGTCCCGAAGATCCGGCAGACCGGGTACCTCGAAGCCGCCCGGTGGACCAGCAACAAGGCGGTCGACGAGGGGAACCTGCTGGAGGCGGGAAGGGAGCTGTTCATCCACCAGTGCCACGCCTGCCACACCATCGGCGGCGCCAACAACGACATCCTGGCCCGCACCCGGAACATGTCGTATCCCGCGATGGCCGCCTACATCCGGACGATCCACGAGAAGCGGTACTTCATGCCCCCGTTCGCCGGCACGGAGGCCGAGGAGCGGGCGCTGGCGGCGTTCATCGTCAAGGGCCTGCAGGGAAAGGAAATCGCCGAGAGGCCGGCGGGCGCGGCGGGCGCCCCTGCCGGGAAGGACGTTTTCGAGCAGCATTGCTCCGCCTGCCACACGCTGAGCGGCGGCGACAACCCGCTTCCGCCGAAGGTGGCGAAGTGGGACCGGAAGAAGATCCGGGAGGCGCTCGACCGGCTTGAGACGTTCAAGGGAGGCGTCATGCCGCCCCTCGACGCTCCGCCGGCCGAGAAGGACGCCCTTGCCGATTTCCTCGTCTCGACGCAGCAGGGAGGTGCGAAATGACGCTGCCGATCCCGGCCCCCGATACCCTTCCGGCCGCCTGGGGATGGTTCCAGGGATTCCTGATGCTGATGTTCCCGCTCCACCTGCTCCTGATGAACGCGATGCTCGGCTTCGCGGTCGTTTCGCTGTACGCCCTGCTGAAAGGCGGGAAGACCGATCGCCGGCTGGCCCACGAGCTGGCCAAGGCGCTTCCGGTGGTCATCGCCTTCGCCGTCAATTTCGGCGTGGCGGCGCTGCTGTTCATCCAGGTGATCCTCGGCCACTTCTTCTATACGAGCTCGGTGCTGATGGCGGTCTTCTGGCTGTCCGTTCCGCTGTTGCTGATCGTCGCCTACTACGCCGCCTACATCTACGATTTCCGGTTCGAATCCCTCGGGAAGGCGGGTGCGGTCCCGATCGCCCTCGCATCGGCCATCTTCTTCGTGATCGCCTTCTTTTTCACGAGCAACACGACCCTCATGATCGAGCCGCTCCGCTGGAGCGGGTATTTCTCCGATCCCGGCGGGACCCTGCTGGACGCGGGAAGCGGCGCCGTGTGGGCGCGCTACCTTCATTTCGTGACCAGCGGGCTGGCGGTGGGGGGGCTGTCCGTGGCGGTCTTCGGGCGGTGGAAGGCGAGGCACGATCCCCCGCTGGGAGAGCGCGCGGTCAAGATCGGCATGCACCTGTTCTCGATGCTGACGGCGCTGCAGCTCGGGCTCGGCGCCTGGTACCTCGTCTCCCTGCCGCGTCCCGTGATGCTCCTCTTCATGGGGGGCGGCAAGGCGGCGACCGCCCTGCTTGTCGCCGGCCTGGCGCTGACCCTCGCCGTACTGGTGACGGGGTTCCTGCGCAAGGTGGCCTTGAGCGCCGGCCTCGCGGTCCCGCTGGTCTACGTGATGGCCTTCATGCGGGACGCGGTCCGCAGCGGCAGCCTGAAGCCGTATTACGCCCCGGAGACGCTCGCGGTCGCGCCTGTCGTCGAGTATTCGCCGCTCGTCCTGTTCGTCGTCACCCTGGTCCTCGGCGCGGCCGTCATCGCCTGGATGGTGCGGAAAACCGTCGAAGTCTACCGCGACACGGATTAGGGGCGGGTAAGGGAGCGGATGGCTTCCGTTTCCCCGGGGTGCGCCTCCAGCAGCTCTTCCCGGGAGGCCATCTCGAAATCCTCGAAGTCGAATCCGGGGGCCACGAGGCAGGCGGCAAAGCAGTACTCCCCGATCGGGCGGGCCGCCTGGAAGGCGCCGGAGGGGACGACCGTCCCCGGCGGACCCCCGTCTTCCACCGACGCGATCGTTATCCGGTCCGCTTTCCCGGGGGAGAGCACGACCAGCTCGAGCGGGCCGCCGGACAGGTGGATCCACACCTCCTCGCTCCGCAGCCGATGGAAGGCCGAGAACTCCCCCCGGCGAAGGCAGAACCAGATCGCGGTGATCGCCGCGCGGGGGCCGGGGTACCCCGGAAGCCCTTCGAGCATGCGCCCGGAACAATGGAATTCCCGGTACCATCCCCCCTCGGGGTGGGGAGAAAGGCCGTATGTCCGGAGGATCGTTTCCGCGTCCGCCATGGGGTAGAATCTACCACTATGAGAGCCCATCGTCTTCCAGGTTTGTCCGCAAGCCGCCTTCTCCTGGCGGCGGTCTTGTTCCTCCTGTCGGCGGTCCCGTGCCCCGCGCATGCGGAGGAGGTTTCGGGCTGGGAGATCACGCCGTTTGCAGGCATGCATTTCGGGGGCGGCTTCGAGGACAATGCCACCGGCGCCGGCATGGACGTGAAGGACGGAGGGATGTTCGGCTTCATCCTCGGCGCGCCGGACGCGGCCGATACCCGGTACGAGTTCTTCTATGGATTCCAGCGGACGGAGCTCACCGGGAGCGGAACGTTGGGAGGAGAGCCGCTCTTCGACCTGGATATCCACTACTTTCACATCGGCGGCTCCTACCGGTCCACGGAAGGGAAGGTCCGGCCGTTCGTCGCCGGCGGGCTTGGGGCCACCCATTTTTCCCCGCGCGGGGACGGGCCGGGGGCGAAGACCTATTTTTCCCTTTCCCTGGGAGGCGGGGCGCTGGTTCCGGTATCCGACCGCGTCGCCCTGCGGCTCGAGGGGAGGGGGTTCCTGACGATCCTGCCGGAAGAGACGGCGATCTTCTGCGTTTCCTCCGGCGGCGCCGCGTGCGTTGTCGAGGTCCAGGGAGACGTTTTCGGACAAGTGCTGCTGCTGGCGGGCATCGTTTTTTCCCTCTGACCCCGGGAAGCGGGTAAAGGTTTCCCGGGTTCTACCGATAAATAATATCGGAGAGTTCGGAGGGGGGTGGGCGATGGCACTGGTCGCGTGGAACGACGGCTACAGCGTGAAGGTCCGCCAGTTCGACGAGCAGCACAAGAAGATCATGGACATCGTCAACAAGCTTCACGACACGCTGAGGGACAACAAGGGGCCCATGATCCGGGCCGACGTGCTGACGACCCTGGCCGCCTACACCCAGGCCCATTTCTCCGACGAAGAGCGTCTCATGCGGCACCACTATTTCCCGGGTTTCGGCCCCCACAAGAAGGCGCATGACCAGCTGGTGACGCAGGTCCGGAACTTCCAGCGGCAGGCCGAGACGGACGGAAACGCGATCACGCAGGGAGTCATGATCTTCCTGCGGGACTGGCTGGTTCAGCACATCCGCGAGGAAGATGCCAAGTACGCGTCGTTCATGAACGCCAGGGGGATCGCCTGACCGGCGACCGCTTCGATCAGCCCGCGATCGACGCGTGGTACTGCTGCAGGCTTCGCACCTTCACCGGCCCTCCGCCGCTCATCGCCGCGATCCCCTTCGCGGTGGCGATCGCGCCGGCGGTGGTCGTGATGTAAGGGATCTTGAACCGGATCGCCGCCTTCCGGATGTAGGAATCGTCGTGCGAGCCGGTCTTCCCCACCGGCGTGTTGACCACCAGGTGGATCTCCCCGTTCTTGATGGCGTCGGTGATGTTGGGGCGCCCCTCGTGCACCTTCTTGATCGGCTGGGCCGGGACGCCGTTCGACTCGAGGAACTTCTGCGTCCCGTCGGTGGCCACGATGGAGAAGCCGATCTCCGCGAAGCGCCTGGCCGCCTCGAGCGCCCCCGCGCGGTCGCTTTCGTGGACGGTGATGAGGACCGTGCCCGACAGCGGCAGGACCTGCCCGGCGGCGAGCTGCGCCTTGTAGTACGCCTCCCCGTAGTTCTCCGCCATCCCCAGCACCTCGCCGGTCGAGCGCATCTCCGGCCCGAGGATCGGGTCGACTTCCGGGAACATGTTGAACGGGAACACGGCCTCCTTGACCCCGAAGTGCGGGATGGGCCGGCGGGCGAGCCCCAGCTCCTTGAGCTTCTTCCCGAGCATGACCTGGGTGGCCAGCCGCGCCATCGGGATGTTGCAGACCTTGCTCACGATGGGCACGGTCCGGCTCGCCCGGGGGTTGGCCTCCAGGATGTACACGATCTCGTTCTCGATCGCGTACTGGACGTTCATCAGCCCCACCACGCCGAACTCCACCGCGATCTTCCGCGTGTATTCCTCGATGGTGTCGATGTGCCGGCGGGGGATGTTGACCGGCGGGATCACGCACGCCGAATCGCCGGAATGGACCCCGGCCAGCTCGATATGCTCCATCACCGCCGGGACGAAGGCATCGGTCCCGTCCGAAATGGCGTCGGCCTCGGCCTCGATGGCGTTTTCCAGGAAACGGTCGATCAGGATCGGCCGCTCGGGGGAGATCTCCACGGCCTTGGCCAGGTATTCCCGCAGCATCTCCTCGTCGTGCACCTTCTCCATGGCGCGCCCGCCGAGAACGTAGGACGGGCGGACCATCAGCGGGTAGCCGATCGTGCTGGCGATGGAGATCGCCTCCTCGAAGGTGCTCGCCATCCCCGATTCCGCCTGGGGGATCCCCAGCTCGCGCATGATCTTGCGGAACCGGTCCCGGTCCTCGGCGAGGTCGATGGTGGCGGGGGAGGTCCCGATGATCCTGACGCCCGGCCGCCTCGAGCTCCGCCGCGAGGTTCAAGCGGGGTCTGGCCCGCCGAACTGCACGATCACCCCTTCGGGTTTTTCCTTCTCGTAGATCGCGAGCACGTCCTCGACGGTCAGCGGCTCGAAGTACAGCTTGTTCGAGGTGTCGTAGTCCGTGGAGACGGTCTCGGGGTTGCAGTTGATCATGATCGACTCGATCCCCTCGTCCCGGATGGCGAACGCCGCGTGGACGCAGCAGTAGTCGAACTCGATCCCCTGGCCGATGCGGTTCGGGCCGCCGCCCAGGACCAGGATCTTTCGGCCGGGAGCTGGTCTCCACGCGGTCCGGGGCGTTATAGGTGGAATAGTAGTAGGCGGCGTCCTCCACTCCGCTGACGGGCACCGCGTCCCACGCCTCGACGACGCCCGAGGGCCGTCCGGCGGTCGCGGATCTCCTTTTCGGGGAGGCCCAGCAGCTTCGCCAGGTACCGGTCCGCGAACCCGTCCTTCTTCGCCCGGGCGAGCAGGTCGTCCGGCGGCATCTTCCCCCGGTGGGCGAGGATCCGCTCCTCGAGCTGGACGAGCTCCCGCATCTGCTCGATGAACCAGGCCTTGATGTGCGTCTTCCGGTAAAGCGCCTCCGTCGCGGCGCCTTTGCGGATCGCCTCGTACATGATGAACTGCCGCTCGCTCGTCGGCATCCGCGAGCATCTCCATGAGGGTCTCGAGCGGTTTCGCGTTGAAGTCCTTCGCGAACCCCAGCCCGTAGCGGCCGATCTCGAGGGAGCGGATCGCCTTCTGGAAGGCCTCCTTGTAGTTCTTGCCGATGCTCATCACCTCGCCGACCGCGCGCATCTGCGTGCCGAGCCGGTCCTGCACCCCCTTGAACTTCTCGAAGGCCCAGCGGGAGAACTTGACGACGACGTAGTCGCCGGAAGGCGTGTACTTCTCCAGGCGTTCCGTCCCTCCAGTACGGGATCTCGTCGAGCGTCAGCCCGCAGGCGAGGAGGGAGGAGACGAAGGCGATGGGGAAGCCGGTCGCCTTGGAGGCGAGGGCGGAGGAGCGGGAGGTGCGCGGGTTGATCTCGATCACGACCATCCGGCCGGTCTTCGGGTCGTGGGCGAACTGGATGTTCGTCCCGCCGATCACCTCGATGGCGTCGACGATGTCGTAGGAATACTTCTGCAGGCGCTCCTGGAGCTCCGGCGCGATCGTCAGCATCGGGGCGGTGCAGTAGGAATCGCCGGTGTGCACGCCCATCGCGTCGACGTTCTCGATGAAGCAGACGGTGATCTTCTGCCCCTTGGCGTCCCGCACCACCTCCAGCTCGAGCTCCTCCCAGCCGAGGACCGACTCTTCCACGAGGATCTGGCTCACCGGGCTGACCGAGAGCCCCCGGGCGGCGATCGTCTGGAACTCCTCCATGTTGTACGCGAAGCCGCCGCCCGTCCCTCCCATGGTGTAGGCGGGCCGGATCACCACCGGGAGGCCGATCTCCTTCACGACCCGCACGGCGTCCTCGTAGCTGGTGGCGATGTCGCTGCGGGGCACCTCGATCCCGAGCCGCGCCATGGTGTTCTTGAACTCCTGGCGGTCCTCGCCCCGCTTGATCGCGTCGATGTTGACCCCGATCACCCGGACCCCGTACTTCTCGAGGACTCCCTCGCCGGCCAGCGCCGAGGAGAGGTTCAGGCCGGTCTGCCCGCCCAGGTTCGGCAGCAGGGCGTCGGGGCGCTCCTTCGCGATGATCTCCGTGAGGGAGGCCACGTTCAGCGGCTCGATGTAGGTCACGTCCGCCATGGCGGGATCGGTCATGATCGTCGCGGGGTTCGAGTTGACCAGGACGATCTCGTACCCCAGTTTTCTCAAGGCCTTGCACGCCTGCGTCCCCGAGTAGTCGAACTCGCATGCCTGGCCGATGATGATCGGGCCGGACCCGATGATCAGGATTTTCCGGATGTCGTCGCGTCGAGGCATGGCTTCTCCCTTGGACCGGGTGATGTGGTACGGGTTATCGAGAGGATATACCCCCGGTAGTAAAGCGCATGCCGGGGATTTTGCCAAGCGTCGAAACGGACCCGCGGAAAAATTCGTCCCGGCAGGCCGATCCGCGGAAGGAGGGGACTTTGGTCCCCTTCCTCCCGCTTATGTCAGAAAAGCTCCTTCCAGCAATGATGGAACCGTTCCCACATCACCTTTTCGCTCCCGGTGTAGCCGATGCTCAGCCGCATCAGGCCGGGGGACAGGTGCATCTTCGCCTGCTCGCCGAGGGGGATCTCGCTGGAAGTCGTCACCGAGGGGCAGCTCATCAAGGTCCGGGAGAACCCGAGCGAAACCGCGTACAGCCCGAATTTCTCCCCCTGCAGGCGCGCCGCCAGGTCGAACGCCTTCTGCCGGGTCCCGCAGTCGATCGTCAGCATCCCGCCGTAGCCGTATTCCGGGTGCATCATCCGCTTCATCAGGTCGTGCTGCGGATGGCTTTTCAGCCCCGGGTAGATCACCGGGACCCCGGACTCCTCCATCTTCGCCGCCAGGTAGCCGGCGGCGCGGGAATGCGCCGCCATCCGGATCGGCAGGTGGTCGAGGCGCAGGTATAATGAATGCGCGATCTCCGCGTCCATCACCGGCCCGGTCAGCATGACGACGCCGTGATTGATGTCGACGAGCTCCTCGATGAACTTCTCCCGGCCCACGATCGCTCCCGCGATCAGGTCGCTCGATCCGGAGATGTACTTGGTGCAGGAATAGACGACCACGTCCGCGCCGTAGCGGGACGGGGTGACCAGGGCGGGGGTGAAGGTGTTGTCCACGACGAGCCGGGCGCCCCGCTCCTTCGCCAGCCGCCCCAGCGCCTTCAGGTCGACGATCCCCAGGAGCGGATTGCTCATCGTTTCCGCGAACAGGACGTTCGCGCCCGGTTCCATGGCCCGTTCGAACGCGGAAGCGTCGTCCGGATCGACGAAGGTCACCCGGATCCCGCGCCGGGGGAAGATGTTCGTGAACAGGGCGTACGTCCCGCCGTAGATGGTGCGGGAGGAGACGATATGCCCCCCCTCGGGCAGCATCTGTTCCAGGGCGCAGGCGATCGCGGCCATTCCGCTCGACACGCCCAGCGCCGCCTCCATTCCTTCCATGGCGGCGAGCTTCTTCCCGAAGGCGGCCACGGTGGGATTCGCGTGGCGGCTGTACAGGTACCTGCCGGGAAGGTTGCCGTGGAAAGCGCTCTCCATGTCCGCCGGGTCCAGGAAGGTGCTGGTAGCCGCGACGTCGATGACGGGAACGACCCCGCCTTCCTCGCCGAAATGCTGGACGTCCCGAATGGCCTGCTTGACGTCGTCCATGGTGTCCTCCTCTCCCCTGGTTACAGTTTAAAACCATTTCGGGATCCGTGAATCCAAACAGTGACGAAGGAGGGAACATGACCCTTTCCCGGAAAGCCCTGCCGATGCGCCGCGTGGGGATGCTCGGAGCCGTGTGCCTGATCCTGTCCGGCTGCGCCTGGGGGACGAAGCCGGAGGGGCCGCCGGTGACGACGGTCCCGAAGGTCGACCTCGCGCGCTACATGGGGACGTGGCACGAGATCGCCAAGTACCCGAACCGGTTCCAGAAAGGATGCGTCGGCTCGACGGCGGAATATCGTCTCGCGCCGGACGGGAAAAGCGTCGAGGTCGTGAACCGGTGCATGGAGGAAGGCCCCGGCGGAAAGGTACGGTCGGCCCGGGGGAAGGCGCGGGTGGTCGATCCCGCGACGAACGCGAAGCTCTCGGTGACCTTCTTCTGGCCGTTTTCGGGCGACTACTGGGTCCTCGCGCTGGGGCCGGAGTACGAATACGCCATGGTGGGGACGCCCGACCGGAAATACCTGTGGTTCCTCGCCCGGACGCCGACCGTTACCGACGATCTTTACGACCTGTTCATCCGGGAGGCGAAGCGCCAAGGGTTCGACCCTTCGCGGGTCGTGAGGTCCTCGCCCTGAAGGCGGGCCGGCCATCGCAGACGAAAAAGCGCCGCCAGAAAAGGGATTCCTGGCGGCGCTCTTGGCGAAACGGATGGGATCAGGCGGCCTTGCCGACCTGCTTCGTTACATCGGCAATGTCGTCGTATACCCTGTCCTCGATCTTATCCAGACGGACCATCACTTCCTTGTTGGCGCTGTGCTGCGAGGCGTGCTGGATAAGGGCCTGTTTCTCGGCGGGGAATTTCATTCCCTTGAGGCTGTAGGTAATGTCGGAAGCGGATCCGCCTTTCGCGTAGTCGGTGTCTACAATTTCCATGTCATCTCTCCTGGGTCATCTTGTCGGTTCTCTGTTGGGGACGTAACGCATGGTCCGCCTACATATGAGATGGCCGGCCGACCGGGAGGGATTCGGGAAACCGATGGAAGGTTGTCACCGGTAAGGGTAGTAGACGTAGAAGGACAGCGACAGCAGCGCAAGGATCCAGAGCCCCCGGGGCACCTCCTTCCACCGCCCGGACAGGACCTTCAGCAGCGGATAGGAGATGATGCCCGCGGTCATCCCGACCCCGATGTTGTAGGAGAAGCTGATCAGGGCGATCGTGAGGAAGCAGGGGATCAGCTCCGTCGGGTCCTTGAAGTCGAGACGCGCGACCGGCGCGATCATGTAGCTGCCGATGACCACGAGGACCGCCCCGTACGCCTCGGGCGGCACCGCCGAGAACAGGGGCGCCAGGAACATCGACAGCAGGAAGAGGGCCGCAACGACGAGGGACGTGAATCCGGTGCGTCCCCCTTCCTCGATTCCCGCCGCCGACTCGATGTACGCGCCCGTGGTGGTGGTCCCGAGCAGGGGGGCCACGGTCGTCGCGAGGGCGTCGGCGAGCATCGGCTTCTCGATGTCGGGAAGGTTCCCCTTCGCGTCCAGCAGCCCCGCCCGCGCCGAGAGCCCGATGAGCGTGCCGACCGTATCGACGAAGGCCATCACGAAGATCGTCAGGACGACCGGGAAGAAGCCCGGAGAGAGCGCCGCCCGCAGGTCGATCCGCAGCAGGATGGGGGAGAGGTCCGGAGGGAGGCCGACCCAGTGTTCCGGCGCGGGCGCCGCCTTGAACAGGAACGAGAGGAGCGTGGTGGCCAGCATGCCCAGGAGGATCGCCCCGGGGACCTTCCGCACCGACAGGAGGGCGATCGCGAAGAAGCAGAAGACGGCCAGCAGGGGCGCCGCGTCCGTCATGTTCCCCAGGCAGACGGGCGCTCCCGGGACCCCAAGGCGGACGATCCCCGTCTCGTTCAGCCCGATGAAGGTGAGGAACAGGCCGATCCCGACGGCGAAGCTCAGCTTCAGGTTCAGCGGGAGCGCCTCGGCCAGCCAGCTGCGGATCTTGAGGACCGTCAGCACCGTGAACAGCGCCCCGGCGATGAAGACCGCGCCCAGGGCGGCCTGCCAGGTGTACCCCATGGACTTCACGACGGTGAACGCGATAAATGCGTTCTCGCCCATGTAGGGTGCGATAGCGAAGGGGCGCTTCGCGTACAGCGCCATCACGACGGTGCCGAAGGCGGCGGAGAGGATCGTGGCCGTCGTGGAGGGCCCTTTCGGGATGCCGGCCGCCTCCAGGATCGCGGGATTGACGACGATGATGTACGCCATCGTCAGGAACGTCGTGATTCCCGCCAGGATCTCCTGCCGGTATCCGGTGCCGTGCCGCTCGAATTCGAAGTATCGCCCGATCGTGGGTCTACCCTCCGGTCACGCGGACGCGGTCCGTTTTCCGACCGGCGCCAGGTACAGGACGAATTCCTCCTCCCCGTCGAGGCGCAGCAGGTCGTCGACGGCCTCCTGGTCGTACGCCGCCACCGCGCACGTCCCCGCCCCGATCGCCTCGGCGCAGAGGTACAGGTTCTGGCAGACGTGGCCCGCGTCCATGGGGAGGACGCGGTGCGCCGCGGCGCCGTAGCGCCATTCCATCCGGGACGGGATGACGCTCCAGAAGAACGTGACGGCCCCCTGGCCGACGAACCGCTGGCCGAAGCAGGCCTCCGGGATCCGGGCGGCCAGCCCCGGTTCCGCGAACTCGAACAGGAGGTCGTGCGAAAGCGGCAGGTAGCGGTAGATCCCTTCCTCGAGCGTCTCGACCTTGCGGCAGTACAGGTACGTTTCGAACGCGTGGCGCGCGCCGGCGGACGGGACCGTCCGGAACGTCGACTCGTCGCCGTCCCTTCGGGTGACGCCCTGGGTGGCCCAGAGCAGGAACGCCAGCTCTTCGATGGAGAGGGGCTCGTCGGCGTAGCGCCGGACGCTGCGCCGGCGGCGCAGGACCTCGAGGAGGCCGGCCTTGCAGACCGCGTCGAACCGGTCGGGACCCGGGAGGGCGATCGTCCGGGAGCCCGGGGGAACGGGTTTCTGGAGCGGGGGAGGCGGGAGGCCGAGCGACTGGCCCGTGGCGTTCCAGTCGATCGATTTCCGGACGGAGTCCTTCAGCCAGCGCCGGTGGGAGCGGATCCGGTCGTCCATGCTATTTGATCGAGTATTTCTCGATCATCCTCCCGACCATCATGCCTCCCTCGTGCTCGGGGATGATCACCTCGTCCGCGCCGGAGTTCTGCATGGCCCGGGCGTACCGGTCTTTCCCCGCCCGGGTGATGATCCGCAGCTTCGGGTTCAGCGCCTTCGCGGTCACCGTGATGTACAGGTTATCCGAGTCGCTGTCGATCAGGGCGCAGATGCCCCGCGCCCTGTCGATCCCCGCCGCCTGCAGGGCGGCCTTGCGGTTGGCGTCGCCGTGGACGACGGGGATGCGCTCCTCGAGCAGCTGCCGGTAGATCTCCTCGTCCCGCTCGATCAGGATGTAGGGGATCTTCATCCGCTCGAGCTGCTCGACGACCGTTCTTCCCACCTGGCCGTACCCGCAGACGATGAAGTGGTCACGGATCTTGTCGATGTACGCGTCGTTGACCATCAGTCTCCACGCCTCCATTCCCTCCTTGCGGAAGATCACCGAGAGGACCCGCTGCGCGAACCAGATCTGGAAGGCCATCACGCCGAAATAGACGAAGACCGAGAAGACCTTCGTGGCGTCCTGGACCTTGTCGTAACGGATCGCGTTCTGGTGGAAGATCCAGAAGAGGCCGTCCAGCCACTCCACCCCTCCAGGCGCCAGAAGGCGAAGATGCAGAGGGCGATGAAGGCGGCCAGGCTCAGGACGGGAATCCACAGCCGACGCAGGAACAAGAACAGGATGCGGGTCGACAGCGGTTTGATCGCCGTATCCTCCTTCCCCCACCCCTGCTACTTGAGGAGGAACGTCACCTTCATGCGTACCCGGTATTCGACGATCTTCCCGCCCTTCACGACGACCTCCTGGTCCATGACCCACGCGCCCTCGATGCCCTTTACGGTCGACGCGGCGCGGGCGATCCCCTTCTCGATCGCGTCCTGGAAGCTCTTGGAAGACGTTGCCGTGATCTCGATCACCTTCGCGACGGACATGGCGGTCTCCTTTCGGTTCGGGGATTTGCCTCGGAACGGATCTTCTTGTTCATCATAGGAAATATCGCCGCAACCGGATAGACTTTTTCCATTCCACGGACGGGAGTGCGATATGGACTGGAAAGAGGTCGAGCGGGTCGCGCGGGAAAAGTTCAAGGGGGCCTGCCGCGTCTGCCCCCGCTGCAACGGGAGGGCGTGCGCGGGGGAGATGCCCGGCATCGGCGGGACGGGCACGGGCTCTTCCTTCATGGCCAACTTCGACGCCCTGGCCCGGGTGAAGCTGAACATGACCACGATCCACGGCGCTTCCGACCCGGAGACCGGCTACGAGTTCTTCGGCCTGCGGCTGTCGATGCCGATCCTGGCGGCGCCGATGGCGGGGATGAAGATGAACATGGGCGATCCCATGGAGGAACGGGAGTTCGTGGCCGCCATGGTCGGGGGGGCCGTGGACGCCGGCACGCTCGCCTTCACCGCCGACGGCCCGGTCCCGCTGTTCTTCGCGCTGGGGATCGAGTACCTGGAGAAGTTCGGGGGCAAGGGGGTCCCGACCATCAAGCCGCGCCGGGAGGAGGACGTTCCTGGCGATGGTCCGGAAGGCGGCGGATTGCGGGGCGCCCGCCGTCGCCACGGACATCGACGCGGCCGGGATCGTCCACATGCGGCGGGCCGGCCAGCCGGCGGGCCCCTGGCCGGTCGAAACGTGGGAAAAGACGATCCGCCAGGCCGGGCTTCCGGTGATCCTCAAGGGGGTCATGACCGTCCGGGACGCGGAAGCTGCGGTCCGGGCCGGCGCCGCGGGGATCATCGTCTCCAACCACGGGGGGCGGGTCCTGGACCACACCCCGGGGACGGCGGACGTGCTGCCGGAGATCGCCGCGGCCGTCAAGGGAAGGACCCGGATCCTCGTGGACGGCGGCATCCGAAGCGGCGCGGACGTCCTGAAGATGCTCGCCCTGGGGGCGGAGGCCGTCCTGGTCGGCCGGCCGCTGGCGGCGGCGGCGGTCGGCGGCGGGCGGGAGGGCGTGGCGTTCCTGTTGAACCGGTACGCGGAGCGAGCTGCGCACGGCCATGATGTACGCCGGCTGCGGTTCCCTGGCGGAGATATCCTCTTCCGCGATCCGGAGGCCGACCGGCCCGTCGTGATTTTTTATAGTTGAAATAGGTAGATACCATTTCGCCCGGTATGATAAGTTACGCGAGTCCGACTATGAATAAAAATATGGCGCCCGGGGCCGGTTTCGATGGCCCGGATCGTATCCCCTGCGGGCGCTGTTCGGGGAGGAAACGGTGTTTCAGGGATCGGGCGGGAACAGGTCGGCGGAATTTTTATCCATCCACGGGATCAGCAAGGCCGAGGCGGTATGGTGGAACCTTTCCCCGGCCGCCCTGATCGAGCAGGCGCTGAGGCGCCGCGAAGGGCACCTCACGGATTCGGGCGCGCTGGTCGTCCGGACCGGCGAATACACGGGCCGGTCCCCGAACGACCGCTTCTTCGTCAAGGAGCCGGGGAGCGAGGAGTCGATCGGTTGGGGGAAGACCAACATCCCGTTCGACGCGGAGAAATACAAGGCGATCCGGAACCGCATGATGGCGTACTTCGAGGGGCGGGAGCTCTTCGTCCTCGATTGCCACGTCGGGGCCGACAAGGAGCACCGGCTGCCGATCCGGGTCGTTACCGAGAGCGCGTGGCAGAGCCTCTTCTCCCGGTACATGTTCCGCCCCATCCTCGACCCGGCGGAGCTCTCCGCCCACGCCTCCAAGTTCACGGTGATCTGCGCGCCGGGCTTCCATTCCCGCCCCGAGATGGACGGCACCCGCAGCGAGGTCTTCATCCTCATCCACTTCGGGCGGAAGGAAGTGCTCATCGGCGGCTCCCTGTATGCCGGAGAGATCAAGAAGTCGATCTTCACCGTGATGAACTACATCCTGCCTCTTCACGGCGTCCTCCCGATGCACTGTTCCGCGAGCTGGGGCAAGGACGAACAGGACGTGGCGGTCATCTTCGGCCTTTCCGGGACGGGGAAGACCACGCTTTCCACCGACCCGTCGCGGGCGCTGGTGGGAGACGACGAGCACGGCTGGAGCGACCGGGGGGTGTTCAATTTCGAGGGCGGCTGCTACGCGAAGGTGATCCGGCTCTCCGAGCGGATGGAACCGGAGATCCATCAGACGACCCGGATGTTCGGGACGATCCTCGAGAACGTGTGGATGGACACCGAGTCGCGGCGGATCGACCTGGACAACGATACCCTCACCGAGAACACCCGCGCCTCCTACCCGCTGTCCTACATCCCGCGGGTTTCCACGAACAGCGCGGTCGGGCACCCGAAGCACATCGTCATGCTGGCGGCGGACGCGTTCGGCGTCCTCCCCCCGATCTCGTCGATGTCCCCGGACCAGGCGATGTACCACTTCCTTTCGGGGTACACGGCCAAGGTCGCCGGGACCGAGCGGGGGCTCAAAAGCCCCCAGGCGACGTTCAGCGCCTGTTTCGGCGCCCCTTTCATGGCCCTTCACCCCTCCGTCTACGCGAAGCTGCTCGGCGAGAAGATCGCCGCGCACGACGTGAAGGTGTGGCTGGTCAACACCGGGTGGACCGGCGGGTCCGTCGGGGTCGGCCACCGGATGAGCATCGACTATACCCGGGCGATGGTGCGGGCCGCGCTCGCGGGGAAGCTGGATGGCGTCGAAATGCGCATGGACCCGTTCTTCGGCCTTAGGGTGCCGGTGAGCTGCCCGGACGTTCCCGCCGCCGTCCTGGACCCGCGGTCGACGTGGGACAACGCCGTGGCGTACGACGAGGCCGCGCGGAAACTCGCCGCGATGTTCGTCGTGAACTTCGAACAGTACGCCGCCTACGTGTCGCCGCAGGTGCGGGCCGCGGGGGTGCCCGGGTCGAGCCGCTAATCCGCTCTTTACACGCCCAGGACGGGGATGCCCCGCCCCTTGAGGTATTCCTTCACCTGGCGAATGGAAAGCGTGCGGAAGTGGAAGACCGAGGCGGCCAGCAGGACGTCGGCCCCGCCTTCCGTCACTCCCTGGTAGAAGTGCTCCAGCGTGCCCGCCCCGCCGGAGGCGATCACCGGAAGGTCGACCGCGTCGGCGACCAGCCGGGTGAAGGCGAGGTCGTACCCCTTCAGGGTTCCGTCGCCGTCCATGCTGGTGGGAAGGACCACCCCCGCCCCCAGCTCCTGGCAGCGGCGTGCCCATTCCCCGCAATCCAGCCCCGTTCCCCGGGTCCCGCCGGCCACCACCACTTCGAACCCCGAGGGGAGGGCAGGGTTCCTGCGGCCGTCGATGGCCACGCAGACGGTCTCCTTCCCGAATTTCGCGGCCGCCCGCGTCACCAGCTCCGGGTCCTTCACCGCCGCGCTGTTCATCGATACCTTGCTCGCGCCCGCCGCGAGGGTCATCTCGATGTCCTGCAGGCTGCCGATCCCGCCGCCCACCGTCAACGGGATGCCGATCACCCCCGAGACGGCCTTTACCCATTCCAGCCGGGTCTTGCGGTTTTCCAGGGTGGCGGCGATGTCGAGCATGGCCAGTTCATCGGCCCCTTCCGCCTGGTAGAACTCCGCGTTCATCACCGGGTCCCCGGCGTCGCGCAGGTTGACGAAGTTGATCCCTTTTACTACCCTGCCTTCCTTCATGTCGAGACAGGGCATGATCTTTACCGGTTTCATGCTGTCCTCCCGGGGATGAGTCTGTTCGCGGCAAATAGTCTACTTGCGCCGGGGAGTTATTGATAAGGTTTTTTCGGCGGGTAGAGTAAAATGGTTACGGAGATTTCCTTACATGAGCATTTCAGAACATACCGTAGATAGCGGGATTCCGTTCACCCTCGAAGAGTTCGAGCGCTCGGACCGCGAACTCCTGCACAAGGGGCGTTGGGGCAACGCCGACGTCTACCGCTTCCGCAAGGGGGGAGAGGACTGGGTGGTCAAGGATTTCCGCCTCTGTCCCCCGGTTACGCGCCATGTCTGGGGAGCCTGGATGGTAGGCAGGGAATTGACGGCCATTCGGAAACTTGCCGGGATTCCCGGCTTCCCGCGGGATGCCTTCCGCCTGGACCGGTTCGCCTTCGCTTACCGATTCATACCGGGGAAGGAAATAGGCAGCGCCCCGGCCTCCCTGACCCCGGCGTTCTTCGAGGAACTGGAGAGCCTCGTGGGAGAGATGCACGGACGGGGGATCGCGCACCTCGACATCCGCGCCGCCAAGAACATCCTGGTTTCCGGGCAGGGGAAACCGTTTATCCTGGATTTCCAGACCCATGCTTCCCTCGACGGGCTTCCCCGGTTCCTGCGCGCTTTACTCGTCGACGTCGACCGGTCCGGGGTATACAAGCACTGGGCACGGAGCTTTCCCGGCGGGCTGGGTGAAGAACGGACCATGCTCCTCGACCGGATGAACCGGTTGCGCCGATACTGGATCCTCAAGGGGTACTTCGGGATCAAGAAATAGTTTCGGAGGGGACATGAGCGAAATGCCGCCGAGCGGGATCCACCGTTTCTTCAACCACCCCGGCGTCCGGCGATTCTTCCGGGCGATCCGGGTGCCTCTCGCGGCGGCGGCCGCGGTCCTGCTGATCCTGTACGCCGACCCGGCCTGGTTCCTTCCGGCCTTCGGCGTTTCGCTGGCGGGGTCCTTCATCCAGTCCTGGTGCTTCGGGACCCTCGAAAAGAACAAAGGCCTCACCGCGAACGGACCGTACGCCCTGGTCAGGAACCCCATGTACCTCGGCCGGTACTTCCTGATCCTCGGCGCCCTGATGCTGACCGGATCGACGTGGCTTCTCGCGCTCTTCTCGGTCCTCTACTACCTCTACATGCGGAACCGCGTGCTTCGCGAAGAGAGTGTGCTGCGGGAGATCCTGGGCGCGGAATACGAAGCGTATTGCGCGGCCGTCCGACGCTTCCTCCCCTCGCCGAGGCCCTACATGGGGAACCCGGTGCTGGCCTTCCGCCGGGATCTTTTCCTGCAGAACCACGGCCATTGGAACCTGTTGTCCGTGGTCGCCTTCTACGTGGCCGTATATATTGCCATTCGCTGGCAATAGTGGGAGCATAAAACATCATCGCAAATTGCAAGTCGTCCGTTTGTCCGCATCGCGGCGTTCATGAGCGCGGGAGGCGGGTTTCCCCCGATGTCGCCACCTATTATCCAACAGGCCGAAGGAGGAACGGGACATGGCTCTGAATATTCTTGAAATGCTCAAAGGCGAGTTCAGCGACGAGATCGTGGGAATGTTGGGGAAGGTCGTCAACGAGGATCCCTCCAAGACGAAAACCGCGCTCGGGGCGGCTTTCCCGGCGATCCTGGGCGGGCTCGTCAGCAAGGGCTCATCGACCCAGGGCGCGTCGGAGATCCTGGAGATGATCACCAAAGGCGGCTTCGGGCAGGACACCCTGATGGGCCTCGGGAAGGCCTTCGCGGGAGGAAGCGCCACGAACGACCTCCTTGCCGTCGGCACGGGGCTCCTGAAAAAGATCTTCGGGGACAAGGTGTCCGGCATCATCGACCTGATCGCCGGCGCCTCGGGGATCGGGAAGTCCTCCGCCTCCTCCCTGCTGGGTCTCGTCGTGCCCGCCGTCCTCGGGTTCCTGGGACGGGAAGTGAAGGGCGGCAACCTGAACGTCGGAGGGCTGATGGGCCTGTTGTCCGGCCAGATGGAATCGCTGAAGGCGATGGCCCCCGCGGGATTGGGGAGCGTCCTGGGCCTGTCGGAGCTGTCGGGCATTCCGGGCGGCACCAAGGTCGTACAGGGGATCGAGCAGGCGGAAAAGCGCTCCTCCGTCTGGAAATGGGCGCTCCCGCTGGTCCTTCTGGCCGTCGTCCTCGCCTACATGCTCAAGACCTGCAACGTGCCGCCTCCCGTGACGACCTCCCTTGAGCAGGCGGAGAAGAAGGCCGAAGACATCGGCGGAAAGATGGCCGCCGGGGCGGGCAGCCTGCTGGATCGCCTGGGCAAATTCCTTTCGGTCAAGCTGCCGTCCGGGATCGAGCTGAACGTCCCCGAGTTCGGCGTCGAGAAGAAGCTGATCGCGTTCATCGAGGACGCGGGCAAGCCGGTCGACAAGACGACCTGGTTCACCTTCGACCGCCTGGAGTTCGAGACGGCGAGCGCGACCCTGAAAGCCTCCTCGGCGGAGCAGCTGAAGAACGTGGCGGAAATCCTCAAGGCGTACCCGAAGGTCGCGTTGAAGATCGGCGGCTACACGGATAACGTCGGAGACCCCGCCGCCAACATGAAGCTGTCCGCGAAGCGGGCGGAAAACACGATGGCCGAGCTCGTCAAGCTGGGCATCGACGCCAAGAGGCTGGAAGCCGAAGGATACGGGGACCAGCACCCGGTTGCCGACAACGCCACCGAAGAGGGCCGGCAGAAAAACCGCAGGATCGACGTGCGGGTGACGGCCAAGTAGGGAAGGAACAACGGTCGAAGGGTCTGCCGGGCGCGGCGCAAGGCGTCCGGCAGGCCTCCCTTTTTCAAGCGGACGTATCGTCGCGCAGGACATGCGGAGCGGCCATGCCCGGAAGGCGGATCGAACAGGATGGGTCGGCCCGGGCGCGGGCGATGGCCCTCCTGGTCCTGACCGCGGTCTTGTGGAGCTTCGGCGGCCTCCTCATCAAGTGGGTCCAGTGGAACCCGATGGCGATTTCGGGGATGCGGAGCGCCATCGCCTGCCTGACCATCCTGGTCGTCTTCCGGGGGCTGCGGTTCACGTGGTCCCGCCCGCAGATCGGGGGCGCGATCGCCTACGCCGGGACGGTGACGCTTTTCGTCGTGGCCACCAAGCTGACGACGGCGGCGAACGCGATCCTTCTCCAGTACACGGCCCCCATCCATGTCGCCCTTTTCGGCCCCTGGTTCCTCGGAGAGCCTTCCCGCCGAAGGGACGTGTTCTCGATGGCGGTCATCCTCGGCGGCATGGCGCTATTCTTCATGGACCGGCTGTCGCCGGCCGGCTTCTGGGGGAACGTCGCGGCCCTGGCAAGCGGGGCCTGCTTCGGATGGCTCACCCTTTTCCTGCGCCTTCAGAAGGGCGGCTCCGGGATCGAATCCATCTTCCTCGGCAATCTGCTCGCCGCGGCCATCGGGCTTCCGTTCATGTTCGGGTCGATGCCCGATGCGCAGAGCTGGGCCGGGCTCCTTCTCCTCGGGACCGTCCAGATGGGGGTCCCGTATGTCCTCTTCTCCATGGCGGTCCGCCACGTTCCCGCCGTCACCGCGATCCTGGTGCCCATGATCGAGCCGGTGCTGAACCCGCTCTGGGTCCTGCTGCTGCTGGGCGAAACGCCGTCCCCGATGGCGGTCCTCGGCGGGATCGTCATCCTCGGCACCGTCGCGGCGCGCGGCATCTCCGATATTTCCCTCTTCCAATCGACAGGGCGGTGACGGTAGTCTGCTTTTTGCGGTATAGCGCGAAGGGAGGAGTCTCATGGCACGCAAGCTACTTGCAATCGCTGTGGTTCTTTTCATGGCGGGGGTCTGCCAGGCCGCGTCGTGGCTGGAGGACGCGATCAAGAGGACCGGGGAGAACCTCGGGAACCGGGCGGTCCACGAAGCCGGAGACACGGCCTACGATGGAGCCAAGGATGGAGCCAAGGGAACCGTCAAGGGCTCGGACAAAGAAAAAATGAAGTCTTCCGAGAGCCGTCCGGAGTCGGGCGGGACGGACGCCGACAGCGGCGTTGCAACGAAGCGGTAGTCCGGCAAAAAATCCTCGGGCGGCGACCCGGGCGCCGGCTCCTACGGGTCGTCGGCCGGCGACGCGTCCATCGAGCAGGCCGAGTCCATCCAGTCGAAATACGATTTCGTCCCCGGCGACAAGACGATCTACTTCGACGATTTCAGCGACACGGACGTCGGGGAGTTTCCGCGGAAGTGGTCGCTGAACGGCCCCAAGGAGCATGGGAACAACTCGGTCGAAGTGGTCGAGTTCCAGGGGAGGCGGTACCTGCGGAGCCAGCCGGCCCAGAAGGGGAGGCCGCAGAACGGGTCGGTGCAGTACATCCGCCTGGACAAGAAAGGCGACCTGCCGGAGAAGTTCACCGTCGAGTTCGACGCCGTCTTCGCGGGCCTGCACGGCGCCACGCATTATTACAACTTCTACCACCTCCTCCTGCTCAACGACGACAAGCATTTTCCGGGCAACAAGGAGCCCGGCGTCCTGCACATCTCCGGGAAGCTGAACCAATCCGCCAACACGGGCAACGAGCTGGACCTGGTGGACGGCAAACCGCACCGGGTGCAGGTCATGGTCAACGGGACGTTCGTCAAGGCCTACGTGGACCAGCAGCGGGTGATCAACGACCCGGACGGCATCAAGCGCCCGGTCAAGCTCATCGGGATCTACATGGCGACCCCCAACCGGGCAGAATCCGACAAGGTCATGTTCACGAATTTCCGGCTGGCCCAGGGGGGCAAGGACATCAAGTCCGCCCTCGACACGGACGGGAAGATCGTCACCCACGGCATCCTTTTCGATACCGGCAAGGACGTCCTCAAGGCGGAATCGCTGCCCACCCTGAAGATGATCCTCGGGCTGCTCAACGACGATCCGGGGCTGAAGTTCTCCATCGAGGGGCACACCGACAACCAGGGGGGCAAGGAGATCAATCGGCCTCTGTCCGAAAAGCGCGCGGC
Source organism: uncultured bacterium (assembly GCA_963741515.1). Classification (GTDB taxonomy): domain Bacteria; phylum Desulfobacterota; class Deferrimicrobia; order Deferrimicrobiales; family Deferrimicrobiaceae; genus UBA2219. The sequence goes on along the minus strand of CAVUIA010000002.1, from coordinate 240,877 downwards.
GGCGGTGAAGGCGTGGCTCGCGGGCAAGGGGATCGAGGAGTCGCGGATGAAGACCGCGGGCTTCGGCGATTCGAAGCCGATCGACACGAACGGGACGGCCGAAGGACGGGCCAACAACCGGCGGGTGGAGTTCGTGAAGTTCTGATCCTGCGCGCGGCGACGGGGGCGGCCGCCCGGCCGCTCCCGCCGCCGCTTTTTTCAATCGGTCAGCTCTTCCGGGACGTCTTCGGCGTGAACAGGTCGAGCACCTGCTCGACGTCCCGGCTGCCGCACTTCGGGCACTTCCTCTTCTCCTCCGCGTACTCCTTCAGGCTGAGGATCTCCTCGAACCGCTTTTTGCATTTCTTGCACTTGTAGGAGTAGGTGGGCACGTCGACTTCCTCCTTTTCCGGCGATGCGGGTCGGACGGGAAGCATCTTGTTCTAATAGAATTATAGAATGGAACCGGCGCCGATGGAGATCCGTTTCAGGCGGCGTCCCGTTCCTTCCGCAGGACCGCCGTGCGGGTCCAATGGGTGGAGGCGCCCGGGTCTTCCGGCGGGAAACCGCTTTTTCGGGCCGCCCCGAGGAGGGTCTCGAACTCCCGCCTCGAGATGTGGAAAGCCGGCTCCGCCAGGAGGAGCCGGCCGCCGGGCTTGAGCGCCGCGTACGCCTCGGCGAAGAACCTCTCCGGATCCGGAAGTTCGTGGACGACGGCGAACGCCAGCACGAAGTCGAACCGCTCCCGCAGGTCGTCGATGCCCATGCCGTCGCCCGGGCCCAGCCGCGCGTCGATCCGGTCGAGGAGCCCGGCTTCCTTCGCGCGTCGGCGCAGCTCCGAAACCATCCGGGGCTGCACGTCCACGGCGACGACCTTCCCGTCGCGCCCGACGAGGCGCGCCAGCTCCAGCGTGAAGAAGCCCATGCCCGGGCCGGGCTCGAACACGACCATCCCTTCGGCCACGTAAGGCCGGAGGATGGCGCCCGGATCCTGTACGAGGCGCCTCCAGCGGCCTGCCAGGAAATACCCGAGCCACCAGGGACACACCTCGTGAGGCATCACTTCCTCCGGTGCGACGACAGGTTCATGGGTCCCCTCCGACCGGAATAGTGTAACAATCTTCCAGGAAGAGGGCTAAGAGGGGGGGAGGACATGCTGCCCGGAAAACTCGCCGCGCTGTATGAGGAGATGGAGAAAGTGCGTGAGGAGACGCTTGCGGCCCTGTCCGGGCTGAGCGAGGAGAAGATGCGCCGGGCCGAGGGCGACGAACTGGTCCGCCGCGCAGATCCTGTATCACATCCTCATGGCCGAGACCGGGACGAGCAAGGTGATCCGGAAGGCGATCAAGTCGGCCGGGGGCGCGCTTCCGCCCTACCCGGAGGACGATTCCCGCCTTTGCGTGCGAGAGCTTTCCAGGCCCGTGGGGGCCTTCGAGGCGCCGGAAATCGTCCGGCCGAAGGACCCGCCGGGAAAGGACGAGCTGCTGCGGCTCGCGCGGGAGACCCGGGAGCAGACCGCGGCATCCTTTTCCATGCTCGCGGCCGTCGACCCGCGCGCGGCCCGCTTCCCTCACCCTTTGTATGGCGAGCTGGACCTGTACGAATGGCCGTACGTCACCATCCTGATGCACGAGAGGGACCACCAGAACCAGCTCCGCGCACTGTCGGACCATCTGCGGGAGGAACCGGAATGACGGACCTCGTGACGTTGCCCAGGCCGGAAGCGGTCGTCTTCGATTTCGACGGCGTGATCGCCGACACCGAGCGGCTGCACTGCGACATGTTCCTGAAGGTGCTCGAGCCCCACAGGATCTCCTTCACGTGGGAGGAGTACGTCGACCGCTACATGGGGTGCGACGACCGGGACGCCTTCCGGAAGGCCTTCCGCCTCGCCGGGCGGGAGGAACTCGACGAGCGGCAGCTCAAGAAGCTGGTCGATACCAAGTCCCGACAGTTCCTGGAGGCCATCCGGGACGGGGTGCAGACGTACCCCGGCGTCATCCCGCTGATCAAGACGCTGCACGCCGCCGGCATCCCGCTGGCCATCTGCAGCGGGGCGCTGCGGTCCGATCTCGACCCGATCCTGTCGCGGCTCGGCATCGCGTGCTATTTCGCGCTGATCGTCTCCGCCGACGACGTCCGGAAGGGGAAGCCCGACCCGGAGGGGTACATGCGCGCGTTCCGGGAGCTGACGTTGACGCGCCGCGCGAAGATTTCCTCGGTGGGGGCCTGCCTGGCCGTCGAGGACACCCCTGACGGCATCAAGGCCGCCAAGCGGGCGGGGCTCTCCGTGCTGGCGGTCACCAACAGCCACCCGGCGGCGGAGCTTTCCTGGGCCGATTTCGTCACGGATTCCCTCGAGGACGTGCGGATGGAGGAAAACCGGGCGTGAGCTTCCGGCCCCCGCTGGTCCGGTTCCTGCCGGGGGTTTTCCTAGTATTCCTTCTTGCCTCCGGCGCCTGGGGGCAGGAAGGCCGGCCGGGCCCGCCGCAGGCCGGGGGAGGTACCTCCTGCACCGTCAACTTCGTGCCCGCCTTCCAGTTCAACGCGAACATCGACGGTGGCGGCGAATTCAGCGTCTCCCGCTACCTGTTCCTTGTCGAACTGTCAAAACGTCTCGATGGGAAGCGCGACCTGGGGCTCTCCCTCTTCTACGACCACGAGGACTTCGACTTCGGCGGATCCGGCGGATCGTGGGGGTCGTCGCCGTGGAACGAGGTGCACCGCGCCGGGCTGGGGGTTTCTTTCGGCTGGCTGCTGGAAAGCGGCTGGCGGCTGGGGCTGGCGCCGTCCGTCGAATGGGCGGGCGAGCCGGGGGCGGAATGGGGGCAGGCGCTCTCCTACGGCGGGATCCTCTCCGCGGGGAAACGCTTCGGTCCGGGCCTGACGCTCGGCGTCGGGGCGGGGGTGTTCTACCGGCTCGAGGAAACGAGCGCGTTCCCCTACCTCATCGTGAACTGGAAGATCTCGGAGCGGCTTCGCCTCGGAAATCCGCTTCGCGCCGGGCCTACCGGTCCCGCCGGGCTCGAGCTGGTCCTGGCTGTCGCCGACGGATGGGAGGCCGGCTTCGGCGGCGCCTGGCGTTCCGTCCGGTTCCGGCTCGACGGCGACGGCGTCGCTCCCGACGGCATCGGCGAGGTGCGGTCCATCCCCGCGTGGCTCCGCCTGTCGTACGCGGCAGGGAGCTACGGGATCGACCTGTACGGCGGGGCGATATGGGGCGGGAAGCTCGCCATCGAAAACGAGCGGGGCGGGGAGCTGGCGGCGCGGGGCTACGACCCGGCCCCGTTCGCCGCGCTGCGGGCCCAGGCGCGGTTCTGACATGCTGGCTTTTCTCGGCGCAGGCATGGTCCTCGGGGTGTCGGCGGGCTTCTCGCCCGGGCCCCTGTTCGCGCTGGTCCTTTCCCAGACCCTCCGCCACGGGGTGCGGGAGGGAATCAAGGTCGCGGCGGCGCCGCTTCTGACGGACCTGCCGATCATCCTGGCGTGCACGTTCGTCCTCTCCCGGTTCGCGGGATACAGGGGGCTGCTGGGCGCGGTGTCGCTGGCAGGGTCGGCGGTCGTCGCGCACATGGCGTACGAGACGTTCCGGGCGAAGCGGCGCGAGGCCGCCTCGACGGACGCCGGGCCGCAATCGCTGATGAGGGGAGCGATCGTCAACGCCTTGAGCCCGCACCCGTACCTGTTCTGGCTGACCGTCGGGGCGCCCATGATCCTGAAAGGGTGGAAGACGGGGCCCGCCGCCCCCGTCCTGTTCGTCGCCGGATTCACGGGGTGCCTGGTGGGCTCCAAGGTTGTGCTGGCGGTCCTCGCCGGCCGGTCTTCGCACCTGCTGGACGGAAAGCGGTACGAGTACACGATGCGCGCGCTCGGGCTGCTGCTCCTGCTGTTCGCCGGCTTCCTGCTGCGGGATGGCCTCCGGCTGCTCGGGTGGGTATGATAATGGCGGTCGCCCTCATAACGGAGGACAAGGAGGCCCCAGTATGATCGAGGAGATCGTCGCCCGGGGGATGGACGTGGAGCGGTTCATCCAGGGGAAAGTCGCGGAGATCAAGGACGCCGTCGGGGACGGGACGGCGATCAACGCCCTGTCGGGCGGCGTCGATTCCTCCACGGTCACGATGCTCGGGCACAGGGCGCTGGGGGACCGCCTCAAGACGGTCTTCGTCCAGAACGGCCTCATGCGGGAAGGCGAGGCCGAGCGGGTCGTGGAGCTGTTCCGGGACCTCGGGGTCGAGGTCCGCGTCGTCGACGCCCGCAAGGAGTTCTTCTCGGCGCTCAAGGGGCTCACGGACCCGGAGGAGAAGCGGGAGGCCATCACCCGGGAGTTCTACCGGAACGTGCTTGCCCGCGTCGTCCGCAACAGCGGGGCGAAGTTCCTGCTCCAGGGGACGATCCTGACCGACGTCGAGGAGACCGTCGCGGGGATCAAGCGGCAGCACAACATCATCGAACAGCTCGGGATCGACCCGCAGGAGGCGTTCGGCTACCGCATCCTCGAGCCGCTCGTGCAGCTCCGCAAGGACGGCGTGCGGAAGGTCGGAATGGCGCTCGGGCTGCCCGAAGAGCTGTTCCGGCGCATTCCGTTCCCCGGGCCGGCGCTTTCGGCGCGCGTGATCGGCGAGGTGACCCCGGAGCGGGTCGAGACGGTCCGGAAGGCGACGGCCGTCGTCGAGCGGCTGCTCAAGGACAGCGGCGCGTTCCAGTACATGGCGATCCTCCACGACGACCGCGTGACCGGCATGCGGGACGGGAAGCGCGATTTCGGCCAGCAGATCGAGGTGCGCTGCTGGGACAGCGTCGACGCGCGGAAGGCCACGCCGACCCGGCTCCCGTTCGAGACCCTCGAGGAGCTCGCGCGCCTGATCCTGGAGGAAGTGCCCGGAGTCGTCAGCGTGACGTACAACATCGCCACGAAGCCGCCCTCGACCATCGAGGCGGTCTGAAGTCCCGGCGTTGGGGGCGGGGCCGTACAACCTGGTCAGCTTCGCGGGGATCTTCGTCCTGATGGGCCTCGCCTGGCTGCTGTCGTCCGACAGGAAGGTGATCAACTGGAGGGCCGTCCTCTGGGGTACGGCCCTTCAGCTGTTGTTCGCCCTCTTCATCTTCGTCGTCCCGGCGGGGGCGAAGGCGTTCCTCTTCATCAACGACGTCGTGGTGAAGGTCCTCGACAGCGCGTCGGCGGGGACCCGCTTCGTGTTCGGCCGCCTCGCCATCCCCCCCGGGGGAGCCGGTGAGGCGGGGGAGGAGTCGCTGGGCTTCATCCTCGCCTTCCAGGGCCTCCCGGCGATCATCTTCTTCTCGAGCCTGATGGCGGCCCTCTATTACGCGGGGGTCATGCCCCGGCTGATCCGGTTCTTCGCGAGGATCTTCTCCCGGACCCTGCGGATCAGCGGGGCGGAATCGATGAGCGTCTCCTCGAACATCTTCGTCGGGGTGGAGGCGAACATGACGGTCCTGCCGCACCTGGCCGGCATGACCCGGTCGGAGCTCTGCACGATCCTCGCGGCGGGGATGGCGACGACGGCATCCAACGTGCTCGCGCTCTACGTTTTCATGCTCCAGAAGCAGTTTCCCTCCATCGCGGGGCACCTCGTGTCGGCCTCGATCCTCTCCGCCGTCTCGGCGGTGGTCCTGTCGAAGCTGATCTTCCCGGAAACGGGGGAGCCCGCGACCCTCGGGGTCGACGTGGACCCGCATTACGAAAGGGAGTCCTCCCTGATGGAGGCGATCATCAAGGGGGCGAACGAGGGCGCGAAGATGATCGTGGGGATCGTCGCGCTCCTGCTGGCCTTCCTGGGGATCGTCGCGCTGGCCGACCTGGTCCTGGGGGGGATCGGGAGCCGGATCAACCTGCTGACGGGGCTTTCGGTCGACTGGTCGCTGAAAGGGCTGCTCGGGTACCTCTTCTACCCGCTGACGCTCGTGATCGGCGTTCCCGTTTCCGACGCGGTCGAGGTGTCGCGCCTGATCGGGGAGAGGACGATCCTGACCGAGGTGAAGGCGTACCAGGATCTGGCCGCCGCGCTGGCCGCGAACGCCATCCATTCCCCCCGTTCCGCCGTGATCGCGGCGTACGCCCTCTGCGGGTTCGCCCACGTCGCGTCGCTGGCGATCTTCGTCGGGGGCACCGCGGCGCTCGTCCCGCACCGCACGAAGGATCTTTCCGCCGTCGGCCCGCGCGCCCTGGCGGCCGCCACGCTCGCCTGCCTCATGACCGCCGCCGTGGCGGGGACGTTCTACACGGGGAGCTCCGTCCTCTTCGGGAAATAGCGGGCCAAGGCCTCGGCGGCTTTGGCCCTTATTGTTTTCGCGCCAGGAAGAAGCCCCAGGCCGCGAGGCATCCCGTGATGACGAGCCCCGGGAGCGACAGCCACTGGGGGATGACGTGCCCGGCGATCGAGATTTCCCACCCGGAGACCAGGCGCGTCAGGTGAGCGAAGAAGAGAACGGAGAAGATCGCGCCGGTGACAAGGAAGTACCCTTTTCGGCTCATGGGATCCTCCGGTTCAAGTGTAACAATCAGCGCGCCGATATTGTGTAAAATGGACTGACGGGGAAAGCGATGAGCCTCCTTCGTCTTGCCATGATCGCAGCGGCCGTCCTTTCGACGGCTTTCCTCCCGGCATCGGCGACCGACGATCCGTACCCGCAGAGGCGGGCGGCGATGGTCCGCGACCAGATCGAACGCGAAGGGATCTCCGACCCGCGCGTCCTGGCCGCGATGCGGGACGTCCCCCGGCATCTTTTCGTCCCCCCGGAACTCCGGGGGAACGCGTATGAGCCCCGCCCTCTGCCCATCGGGGAAGGGCAGACGATCTCCCAACCCTACATCGTCGGCTTCATGACGGAGATCCTGCGCCTCAAGGAGACCGACCGTGTGCTCGAGGTGGGGACCGGGTCCGGCTACCAGGCGGCGGTCGCCGCGAAGATCGCCGCGGAGGTGTACACCGTCGAGATCCACGAGACGCTGGCGGCCCGCAGCCGGAAGACGCTCTCCGACCTCGGGTTCCGCAACGTGGTCGTCCGGCATGGAGACGGTTACTACGGGTGGGAGGAGAAGGGGCCGTTCGACGCCGTCATCGTGACCTGCGCGGGCGGCCACATCCCGCCGCCTCTCCTGCGCCAGCTGAAGAACGGCGGGCGGATGATCATGCCCGTCGGCGGTCCCTTCATGACGCAGAACCTCGTCTTCATCGAGAAGGACGACCGGGGCTCGGTCACGCACAGGAACGTCCTTCCCGTCGTCTTCGTCCGCCTCCTCGGCCACTGACGCGGGCGAGGGAGGGAAGGGTCGTCCCGGCGGTCTTCCTCCTTTCCGCGGCCGCGATGGCGTACGAGATCGTCCTCATCCGCCTCCTGTCGTTCCGGTTCTGGCCGCATTTCGTCCCGCTGATCGTCTCGCAGGCGATGCTCGGCTTCGGCGGCGCGGGGGTGGCGCTCCAGCTTGCCCGGAGGTTCGCGGAAAAGTCGCCCGGGCGTCTCTTCGCATGGACGGTGCTCCTCGCCGCGCCGGCGTTCGACCTCGCGTTCCGGGCGTCGCAGCTGGTTTCGTTCGACCCGTTCCTGCTCCTGTGGGACCCCATGGCGTGGCCGCGGTTCGGGCTCTTCTTCTTCCTCCTCTCGGTGCCCTTTTTCCTCGCGGGGGGAGCGACGGCGATACCGTTCGCGTTCCTCGGCCTTCGTCCGGGGCCGGTATACGCGGCGTCCTTCGCGGGATCGGCGGCGGGCGCCCTCGGCGCGCTCCCGTTCCTCATACTCGTCCCGACCGGCGGCCTCCTGCGGCTTCCCCTCGCGCTCGGAGCGGCGGCGTGCGCTTTCGTCCTGGCGGACGAGGGCGGGGAGCGCCGGAAGGGGCGGCTGGCGGCGCTGTGCGCCGTCCTCGTCCTCCTGGTCCTTCCCCCCGCGGATCCGAAGCTTTCACCCTACAAGGACCTGTCGGCCGTCCTGAAGCTGCCGGGGGCGAAAGAGATCGCGTCCCGCCACGGTTTGACCGGGGACTACCGGGCGGTCTTCGCCCCCGGGATCCACAGCGCGCCGGGGTTGAGCTTCCGGTTCGCGGGGGAGATCCCGCCCCAGGCGGCGCTGTTCGCGGACGGCGAGCATCGGGGGACCGTGCCGCGGGGCGGCGGCCGGGCGCTCCCGGCGTATCTCGGGTTTTTCCCCTCCGTCCTGCCGTACCGGCTGGTCGAACATCCAAGGGTCCTCCAGTTCGGGCTCAAAGGGACGGAAGGGGTGCTGGCGGCCGCCGTGAACGGCGCTTCGTCCGTCACGGTCGTCGAGCCGGCGCGGGAACTCGTCCGGCTGGTCGCCGGGGACCTCGCCGGCTTTTCGGGAGGATGGCCGGCTTCCCTTCCGGTCGAGATCCGGGAAGAGGGGGAGCGCAACTTCCTGGCCAGGGACCGGCGGACCTTCGACATCATCGAGGCGGCGGACATCTCCTCGGCCTCCTTTTCCTCGTCCGGGGTGCACGCGACCGGCGAGACGTTCCTGCTCACCCGCGAGGGGGTCCGGGCGGCGCTCGCCCGCCTCGGGGAGGGAGGCGTTCTCGCGTTTTCCGGGTGGGTGAAGGCCCCCCCGAGGGAGAACGTGAAGATCCTCCGCACGATTCGGGAGGAGCTTTCGCGTGCGGGCCTGTTTCCGGCCGCGACCCGGGTCATCGCCATCCGCGGGTGGGGGACCTTCTCCGTGGCGGCGCGCAACAAACCGTTCGGTCCCGAAGAGTTGGATCGGGCCGGGAAATTCTGTGCCGACTACGGGTTTTCGATGGTCTGGCCCGCCCCGCCTCCGGAGCCCGGCACCGGCGCCGAGGAACGGGCGCTTCGGGAAGCCGTCGCCGATGTCTTGAACGGGACCCCCCGGCGGGGTCGGCGCCGGTTTGTTCGACCTGTCGCCCGCCACCGACGATTCGCCGTACTTCCATCGGTTCCTGCGCCTCGAGACCTTGACGGAGTTCAGGCGCCTCCTCGGCAGCCAGTGGGTGCCCTTCGTGGAGTGGGGCATCGTGTTCCTGTTCCTCTCCCTCGGCGTGTCGCTCTTCCTTGCGGCGGTCCTCCTGCTTCTTCCCGCCGCCTTCGCCCGGCGCGGCTCGCAGGGCGGGCGCCGGGAGGATTCGTTCACGATCCACGCGGCCGGCTACTTCTCCGCGCTCGGGCTGGCGTACATGCTCGTGGAGATCACGTTCCTGAAAGCGGGCATCCTCGTTCTCGGCGACGCCATCGCGGCGGCGGGAGTCGCGATCGGAGGGTTTTCCTTCTTCTCGGGGATCGGGAGCGCGGTTTCCGGACGATGGGAATCGGAAGAGCCGATGAAACGGGTCTTCGCGGGTACGGCGGCCTGCGTCGCGGCCGGGTTCCTTGCGCTTTCCTGCGCGGCGGGCCCCCTGCTGGCGTGCGGGTGGGCGCTGCGGACGGCCGCGTTCGTCGCGGCGTTCGCTCCGGCGGCGTTCCTGATGGGGATGCCGTTTCCCGCCGCGGTCTCGCGACTGGCCGCGGCGGGGGGGACGGCGATCCCCTTCGCCTGGGCCGTGAACGGATTCTTTTCCGTGGCCGGGGCGTCGCTCGCGTCGATCGGCGCCCTGTGGCTCGGCTTCCGGTGGACGGCCGTGGCCGGGGCGATCCTCTACATCGCGGCGGGGCTGCTGTTCCGGCGGGTCGGCACGCGATCATCAACACTTGCCCCGGAGGGCGATCCGGGAGAAAATTTCCGTCAGTCGATCTAATACCGCCGCCCAAGGAGGCCATCCGTGACATATGCAGCCGATTTCGAGAAAGCTCTCCAGGTAGGCCGCCCCCCGACCGTCAAGGCCCTGTTCCCGAACTCGAAGGCGCTCATCGTCAGCGGAAAGGTCATCGACCGGGCGATGCGGGCAAAGGGAAACGCCATCGCCATAGCCGCCAACGGGCGCAGCTATTTCGTCATCCGTGGGGTGCTCCGCGCCGCCCAGAGGGCCAACGCCCCCGTGATCATAGAGATCGCCAAGTCGGAGGGAGGCCAGAAGGCGTACTGCGCCGTCAACTACTGGAACATGGCGCGGATCGTCGACGCCCTTTGCAACGAGATGGGGATCACCGTTCCCGTCGCGATCCACGCCGACCATTACGGCATCAAGAACGACAAGGACCTGGCGGATGCGAAGATAGAGATTCCCTCCATGTTCGACGCGGGCATCACCTCGATCGCCATCGACGCCTCCCACCAGCCCGACGACGCGAACCTCCTCGCGAGCATCGCCATCAACCCGTTCATCCCCAAGTGGGCCGGGCTCGAGACCGAGGTCGGCGAGATCAAGGGCAAGGAAGGGCTGTCGACCGTCGGGGAGGCGCTGTTCCTCGTCCGGGGGCTCAACGCCCACGACATCTTCCCCGACTGGATCGCCCTGAACAACGGGACCACGCACGGGATCGAGGCGTCCGATGCGGGCATCCAGGTGGGGCTGACCGCCGAGATCCACGAAGCCATCGCCCCTTACAAGATCAGCGGGGCGCAGCACGGCACCTCCGGAAACAGCTCCGACCGGCTCCGCGAGATCGCGAACCGCACCCGGACCACCAAGGCGAACGTGGCCACCGCCCTGCAGATGATCTCCTGGGGCCTCACGGTCAACGACTACGGCAACGCGCAGCTCGATCCCGAAGGGCGCTTCATCAAGGTGAAGGACGAGGGGGCGACCGAGGAGTTGTGGGCCGAGATGGTCGCCTACGCCGACGGGAAGGGGTGGAAGAAGGGGGACTACAAGAGCTTGAACCTCCCGTTCGAGAACAAGCTCCTCGCCCAGCCCGCGGCCGTTCGCGAGCGGATGAGCCGGCGGGTCGAGGATTTCGCCTACAAGATGATGACCCAGGTCTTCAACGCGAAGGACACGGCGCCGCTGGCCGTCGACGCGATCCTGAAGGCGGGGTCGTTCGACCTCGGCTCCGCGGCGGGCCGGATCGAGGACCCGAAAGAATGGACCGATGAGAAGATCGTCGCGCGGGCGAAGACCGTGAGCACCGACAAGGGCGCCAAGGGCGACTTCGACGATTAACCCGCATTTCTCACCAGCGTCCGTAGCGAGGCGGTGGAGACGGGCGTGGGCCGCTCCCGGCCATCCATGGCCTCCGCGGCATGCCGCCATCCCTGGCAGCACTACAAGGCGTCGCGACCGAGGGCCCCGGAGGCGCACTTGACAGTGCGGCGAGGAGCCCGACCGAGCGCAACGCAGTAGACATGCCCGTATCCGCCGCCGCAGTAGGAGGCTGGTGAGAAATGCGGGTTAAGGGAGTTCCGCCGATCACGCGAGGGGCGATGTCGACGACGAATACCGGCTTCACGGCCGACGATCGGACGGACGAGAGGTTCGGTGCGTTCTGCGAGCGGGCATCCCGGGCGGTGGCCGCGCTGGTGGTTTTCGTCGGTCTTCTTAACGCCTACTTCTGGATATTCGACAGGGCCATGATCCTGAGGATGTCCCCCCACCAGGTGGTGATATCCCCGGGAGCCGCCCTTGCGTTCGTTTTGTCGGGGATGTCCCTCTGGATGGGTCAGGCGGGGAACGGAGGACGCTTCGGGCGCCTGGCGGCGGATGCCTGCGCGATCCTTGCGGCGGCGGTGGGATTCCTGGTGCTCGCCGAATACGCTTCCGGCCGGGACCTCATAACGGGTCCCCTGTTCGGCAGCGGCGTTCTCGAAGGCGGGGGAAGGCTCGACGTCCGGATGGCCCCCCAAGCGGCGCTGATCTTCCTGCTGGCGGGGACGTCGATGGTCCTGGGGCGCCATCGTCTCGGCGGCGTCGTCCCGGCCTGCATGGCCCTCGCCTCGGGGCTCGTCGGCCTCCTGGGGGTCATGGGGTACGCCTACTATGCGGAAGAGCTCATTCGCTTCGGGCCCTCGAAGTACATCGCGTTCCAGGCGGCGTTGTTCAGCGTGTTCCTGGCCATCGGGATCCTCCTCGGCATGAAGGACCGCGGCCCGGTCGGGTTCCTTTCCCTTGACCGCCCGGGGAGCATCATGGCGCGGGTGCTGTTGCCGGCAGTGGTGTTCGTTCCGGTCCTGGTCGGCCTTTTCCGGGTTTGGGGTGAATACCTCGGGTATTTCCGGGCAGGCGTAGGCATTTCGCTCATGGTCCTGTTCAGCGTTGCCGCCCTCGCCGCCCTGGTCGTCCGGGACGCCCTGCTGCTCAACCGGTCCGACCGGGAGCGGGAGCGGGCGAACCGGGTTAAAGAGCGCCAGAAAAAGATGCTGGACGAGACGGCGGGCATCCTGGGCAGGGTGTTCTCGAACATCCACCTGAAGATCGCCTACCTGGACCCCCGTTTCAATTTCCTCAAGGTCAACCAGGCCTACGCGGACGCCGCGGGGCACCCGCCCGGCTATTTCGTCGGCAGGAACCATTTCGACCTGTACCCCGATGAGGAAAACGAGCGGATCTTCCGCAGGGTCGTCGAGACGGGGGAATCCTTCTCCGTAACCTCCAAGGCCTTCGAATACCCGGACCAGCCCGAGCGGGGAACGACGTACTGGGACTGGAGCCTGCAGCCGGTCAAGGAAACCGACGGCTCGGTGAGCGGCCTCGTTTTATCCCTGCTGGACGTGACGGATCGCATCCGGGCGGAAAAATCGCTGCGCGAGCAGGAGGAGCTCGCAATCCAGCGGGAGAGGATGGCCACCCTGGGCCAGATGGCCGCCGGGATCGCCCACGAGGTTCGAAACCCTCTCTCGGGCCTGAACATCTATCTTTCCGCGGCGGGAAACGCGTGCATGGAGGGGAAGACGCTGGACCCGGAGACGCGGGAGATGGTGGCCCAGGCGATCGTTTCGGCCAAGGCGGCGTCCATGAAGATCGGGGAGGTGATCCGGCGCGTGATGGATTTCGTCAAGCCGGGGCCGATCGTGATGAAGCGCGTGGACGTCAACGAGGCTGTGCGGGAAGCCCTGGGGATGGTCTCCCCGACGCTCCGCCAGAGCGGGATCCGGATCGATACGGCGCTCTCCGACGATCTCCCCGCATGCATCGCCGATCTTCGCCTCATCGAGCAGCTGGTCATGAACCTCGTCAACAACGCGGCGCAGGCGGCGGCCCGCCGGCGGGGGGGATAAAAGAGTCGAGGTTTCCTCCCGCGGGGAGGGAGGAAACGTTCTTATTCTGGTCGCGGATTCGGGACAGGGAGTCCCCGAATCGATCCGGGGAAAGGTGTTCGACCCCTTTTTCACTACCCGGCCGGAAGGCACGGGTCTCGGTCTCGCCATCAGCAGGCGGATCGTGTCGGACCACGGCGGCACCATTGAAATCGGCGAAAGCCGGTTCGGAGGCGCCGAGTTCCGCGTTTTCCTCCCCGCGGCGATCGACGGGGAACTCCAGGGGTGAGGGCCGCATGAAGCCGTTTTCCGTATACATCGTGGACGACGAGGTGACCATCCGGGAAGGGATCTCCCTGCTGCTCGGGGGGAAGTATCGGGTGCGCGCTTTTCCCGACGCGGAAACGGCCCTTGACGCCTTGCGGGATCAGGCTCCCGACCTCGTCCTGCTGGACGTCTGCCTTCCCGGGATGAACGGCATCGACGCCCTCAAGGAGATGAAGCGGCTTCGGCCCGACCTCGCCGTGATCGTCATCACGGCATACGATGATGTGCAATCCGTCGTGTCGGCGATGAAGAACGGCGCCTTCGATTACATGGTCAAGCCGATCCAGCCCGAGACGCTCGACGTGACCGTCGTCAACGCGCTCGAAACGGTCCGCCTGAAGAAGGAGGTCCGCGAGCTCCAGGAGCACGCCCTCCGGGAAAACATGCCGATGTTCATCGGCAAGAGCGACTCGATCCAGGATGCGATGGAGATCGTCGACGCGGTCGCGAAGAGCCCCGACACCCCGGTGCTCGTCATCGGGGAAACCGGGACGGGGAAGGAGTTGATCGCGGGGGCGATCCATTTCCATAGCCCGAATTTCCGGGGCCCCTTCGTCTGCGTGAACTGCGCCGCCATCCCGCGGGAATTGATCGAGAGCGAGCTGTTCGGTTATGAAAAGGGGGCATTCACCGGCGCGGGGCCGAAGGGAAAGAAGGGATTGGTGGAACAGGCGGCCGGGGGGACGCTCTTCCTCGACGAGGTGGGGGACTTGAGCGTCGAGGCGCAGGCGAAGCTCCTGCGGTTCCTCGAGGCGGGGGAGTTCTTCCGCGTCGGCGGCACAAGGGCCCTCAATGTCCGGGTCCGGATCGTCTCCGCGACGAACAAGGATATCGCCGGGTTGATCTCGGCCGGGAGCTTCCGGGAGGATCTGTACTACAGGCTCGCCGTCGTCAAGGTCGCCGTGCCGTCGCTCAACGAGCGCAGGGAGGACATTCTCCCGATCGCGGAGCACTTCCTCGTCGAGTACTCCAGGAAATTCGGCAAGCCGTTCACCTCGTTTTCCGGGGAATCCCGGGAAGCGCTCAAGACGCACCGCTGGAAGGGGAACGTGCGCGAACTGAGGAACGTCATCGAACGGGCCGTACTCATAGGGAAAGGGCCCGAGGTCGCGCTTGAAGAGCTCGGGCTTGCCGCCGGGGGGGGGCGCCGCCCCGGAAGGGGGGACGGGCACGGGGGGCTTCCCTATCCCGCCGCTGACCCCGGATGGAATCGATATGCCTTCCCTCATGGTGTCTCTCGAGCGGGACTTCCTGCGGAAAGCGATCGCATTGTCGAACGGGAACGAAACGCGCGCGGCATCCCTCCTCGGGATCAACTACCACACCTTCCGTTACCGCCGGTCGAAACTCGAGGCTTGACCCCTCATCCCCGGATCGCGGCGCGGGGGAATCTGGAAATTTTCATAGCAATTTTTCGATTTCGCACCTCTTCCAGGGAGCGCCGGGGTTCTGCCGGGTCTTGTAACTGTATGTGAAGAATTGAGATTGAGCTGCGGCATCCCCCCGGCACGACTCCTGCAAAGTATGAGCTCACCGTTAATCGATGGATGTTTGGTGCCGATGTGACGACCCCCGCAACCCGGGAAGGAGGCAATCATGAGGAAACGCGTGCAGGATCGAACCGGAATTTGAATCCATGCCCCTGAACGATGCGGGTTACAAGGAATTCGGGTTGAAGGAACGGGAAACCGCGGCCCTGCTCGTGCGATCCCTTTTGAAAAGGGAAGGGTTGGAGAGCGATGTCCGTTGTTCCGCAGGGGGGCTTTCCATCTTTCTCCGCGGCACGTCCGACGATTTCGGGCTGGAAGGGACCATAAGGCTTCTCTGCCTGTTGATAGCCATCGCCCAGACGATGGACGAAGAACACAACGTGGGGAACGACTTCGTCATCTGGATCAATTTATGGAAGCTGGGATACATGGTCACGACCGTCGGCAAGGCGGGAGTGCTTGCAGGCAGGATGAAGACGTCTTACATGACGGCGGAGGATTTCTGGGAAGCATTCGAATTCTGCACGCACGAGATAAGCATATAACGTCATATTCCGCGGTCACGCAACGGGAATGCTTCCCGGCTGTCAGCTCTTCCTGCTGCCTGGCACCGATACGATGAAGCAGTCCTCACGCCACATGCAGCGATCCTGATCGCACGCCCCTCCCACGGCCGTACCGAAGCAGTCGAAATTCCCTTCGGTCCGCTGGATGAGGCGCGTGAAACTCCACGATGCTCATGGGCTATCGTGCCGTCGTTCATCCCGCCCAATACCCTGTCGAGAACCTGCCTGTCCATTTCGTCCCCCTTTCCCATACATATAGTTTACATCTTCCCGCCAGGTATCGTCATGGCGTAAATTCGTGATATATGACAGCTGGTTACGGTGATGTGCGAGGTCCGTGGATGAAGGTCCGGGTGGTCTGCCACGAAGGGTACAAGGCGGAGGAGACTCCCAGGCATTCCTGCTCGGGGAGCGCCGGGTGGAAGTGATGCGCATCCTGGACCGGTGGAGGGGAGAGGACCACGAGTACGTGAAGCTCGACGGCTCCGACGGCGCCCGGTACATCCTCCGGTACGATCGGTTCCGCGACGAGTGGGAGATCCACCTGATGGAGTCGCCGCCGCCTGCGGATTGATGTCCCTCGTTGTATACTTTACCCGGCCGATCGATGTCGAACGTAGGAGGCGTTGAGGCGTGGGATCGATGGCTTGGCGGATCTTCCTGGTTGCTGCCTTGGCCGCCGGCCTGTCCGGTTCCGCGCCTGCCCAGGCCTCGCCGCCGGACACGGTGCGGGCGTGCGCCGCGGAGCAGGACAATGCGGCGCGGCTCTCCTGCTACGACAACGCGCTGGCGCAAAACCCCTCCGATACGCAGCTGGCGGTGGACAACAGCCTTCAGGACAGCCGCTGGGAACTCAACAGGGCATCGAAGCGCGGCGTGTTCCAGGTGCGCGCCTACAAGCCGGTCTACCTTGCCCCGCTTTCCTGGGCGAGCAACCGGAACACCATGCCAAGCACCCCGAACCCGGAGACCTCGGTGTCGGAGCCCCTGGACATCGACAACCTCGAGGCCAAGTTCCAGATCAGCATGAAGTTCAAGCTTGCGGAGAGTCTCTTCGGGAAGGGCGTCGACCTGTGGGGGGCGTACACGCAGGTGTCGCGCTGGCAGGTCTACAACAGCGAGAATTCGCGGCCGTTCCGGGAGACCAACTACGAACCGGAGCTGATAACGGTCGTGCCCACCAACTTCAGCATTCTGGGATGGCAGGGGCGCATGGTCGGCGTCGGCCTGAACCACCAGTCCAACGGCCGCGCCGATCCGCTGTCCCGGAGCTGGAACCGGATCATATTCCTCGTCGGGCTCGACCGCGACGACTGGGCGCTGACGGTGCGCCCCTGGTGGCGCATCGACGAGGACAGCGAGGACGACGACAACCCGGACATCTCGGACTACATCGGGCGTTTCGACGTCACGCTGGTGCACACCTGGAAGATGCACCAGATCAGCCTGATGGGGAGGCATTCGCTTCGCGGCGGCTCCCGGTCCCACGGCGCGCTGCAGCTGGAATGGGGTTTCCCGATCCACGGGTTCCTGCGGGGCCGCGTGCAGGTTTTCCACGGGTACGGCGAGAGCCTGATCGACTACAACTTCAAGGCCACCTGGGTCAGCCTGGGGTTCTCGCTGGTGGAGTGGTTCTGACGCCGGCGGTAATTCGTTTCCAGGAGGATGCTCGGGATGACGATCGGGGAGCGTAACGAGGGACTCCGGGGGCGCCACTCGCTGCAACGGTTCGTCCACCGCACCCTGCTGATGCGCCTGGCCGCGGTCGCCCTGACGATGGCCGTCCTCGCCGGCCTGTCCGCCCTGCTGCTGGAACGGAACCGGGTGAGCGGCGAGGCGGAGGCGTACGCTCTCGGCCGTGCGGAGCTTTTCCATTCGCGGTACGCGTACCTGTTCGCGGACCCGGCCCGGGTCGACGCCGGTACGCTGCGCAAGGCGTTGCTGGAGTTCCGCCGGACCGGGGGAGAGACCTCCCTGGGGGATTTCGTGGCGATGCGGGTTTGGGGAATGGACGGAGCGCCGGTCACGGAGATCTACAAGGAGGATTATGACCTGGCCGCCGCCGTCCGCGCGGCGGCGGCGCGCGCGACTGCCCCGAAACCGGCGGACGGCGGAACGATCAGCGAACCGGTGCGCGTGGGGGGAAGGCCGCATCTGCGGATCCTCCTCCCGGTCCGGGCCGCCTCGGGGGAAAGGATCGCCGTGGCGGACACGCTCTTCGCCTTTTCCCCGGAGACGATCCGCGGATTCCGCCGCCAGGGTATCCGCGCCGGCCTCTGGATCGCGCTCACGGCGCTGCTCACCGCGGCGATCCTTTACCCGGTGATCCTGCACCTTACCCGGCGGATCGTGAATTTCTCGGTGCGCCTGCTCGACGCCAACCTGGATACCCTGGAAACGCTGGGAAACGCCATCGCCCGGCGCGACAGCGACACGAACTCCCACAACTACCGCGTGACCATCCTCAGCGCCCGGATCGGCGAGGAGATCGGGCTGCCGGCCGCCGAAATGCGCACGCTGATCAAGGGAGCGTTCCTCCACGACGTGGGGAAGATCGGCATCCCGGACGATATCCTCCACAAGCCCGGAAGGCTCGACCCCGGGGAATTCGAAACGATGAAGACCCATGTCGGCCAGGGCCGGGAGATCCTGGGCCGGTCCTCGTGGCTGCAGGACGCCCTCGACGTGGTCCTTTACCACCATGAGATGGTGGCGGGGAAAGGGTACCCCCGGGGGATCGCCGGAGAGGAGATCCCCCTCACGGCGCGGATCTTCGCCATCGCCGACGTGTTCGACGCGCTGACCTCCAAACGTCCCTACAAGAATCCCTTCTCGTTCGAGCAGGCCATGGAGATCCTCGAGGAGGGGAGGGGGACGCATTTCGACACGCGGCTCCTCGACGTCTTCGCGCGGATCGCCAGGCCCCTGCACGATCGATTCGGGGGGAAGGATGACGCGCCCCGCGAGGAGCTCGCGGGCATCATGCGCACCTGGTTCCGCGAGGAGATGGACAGTCTCGATTACTGAGAAGCCGAGAAGCGGGCAGCCGCTACCGGCGCTTCCTGAATTCGCTGACGACGATGGCGACCACCGAGACGAGGTAGAGCTGCCCGATGACCGCCTCGATCACCGCGAGCATCCGGCCCGGACCGTAGGCGGGGGACAGATCGCCATAGCCGGTCGTGGTGAGGGTGATGAAACTGAAATAGACGTAATTCATCATGGTGTCCGCTCCGGGCTGGGCGAAGAACGGCGCATCCGAGAGGATCGCCACGGAGCGATAGATGACGGCGAACCAGTTGCCGATGTACAGGTAGGCGCACAGGGTCCCCAGAACGACCTCGGCATCGGCTCCCTTCTCCGCGACCTCCTTTTTCACCTTCCGGAGGATCGCGACGGGAGCGAGGGCGGTCAGCACGCTGAAGCTGGTCACGACGACGACCTCGAATCCCCCGTGGTGCGCGAGGGCGGTCTTCCACGCGGCCGCCGTCAACAGGACCAGGGAAGCCACGGCGAGAAAAAATGTCCGGCCGACCTCGGAGACGTACAACGCAAGCGCCAGCGTGGCCGTGGCGAGCCACAGGCTCACGTTCCTCATGACAGGGTGGCTGTCCCCGAATCCCGAAACGACCAGGTTCAACAGGATCAGCGGCAGGAGCCACGCGAATTTCGGGGATTTTCCATGGATCCGAAGGCGCCGTTTCCGCGTCTTTTCGCCCTGCGCCTGCTCCATCCGCCCCTCCCGGGATACCGAGGTGCCGTTCCGGCATCCAGTATACGCACCGAGAAACCCGGTGGAAACCGTCCGGGTTGAAGAATGCCTATGCGGGGAGGGCGGGAACGGGGCGGCCGTCCGAAGCCGCCCCGGCTCTGCGTCCCGACCGCTGCTACGCGGCGGAACGGATTCCCCGGCCCGCGGCGGGCCGGATGTTCTGGTTCACCCGGAAGAAATTGGCCGGGTCGTATTTCGTCTTGATGTCCACGAGGCGTTCGTAATTGCCGCGATACGTCGCCTTGATGCGGTCCTGCCCCTCGTCGTGCATCAGGAAATTCACGTACGCCCCTCCCGCCGAAAGGGGATGAAGGGCTTTCCAGTACGAACTCGCCCAACGGATCAACCGGTCGTTGTTCGCCGGATCCGGGTCGATTCCCACGATGACCTCGGCCCACGTGGCGTCCCGATATGCCCAGGCGGTATCGCTTCCGCCCACCCGGTGCGCGGCGCCGTTGATCGGGTAAAGGTGCATCGTCGAAAGCGGGGTCGGGAGGTCGGAACCGTGCTTCACGTGCAGGCGGACCGCCTCGTCGCTCAAGTCGTTGACGAAATCCGCCTTCCAGTACCACTGAAGGCCCGGCGGCAGCAGCGGGTCGAACAAACTCTGGATCGCCGGGTACGGCATCGGGCCCACGAACTCGAAAACCGGCTTCGGAAACGCCCGGACCGGCTTGAAGGTTTCCTCGAACCGTTCCGGCGGCCCGGCATAGCACCAGATGACCCCGCACATCTTCCGGTTATGGATCGTTTCCGGGAACGGCGGACCCGGGGGAACGGACAGGAAGGCGAAAAATCCGGTGATATCCTCCGGCGCGCTCTTGATGAATTCGCCGTAAAGCCGCAGGACCTCGGGGGCATCCTCCAGATTCCACAGCGTGGGCCCCCCGATCACCGTGTCGACGGGATGGAGCCGGAAGAGGAAGGAGGTGACGATGCCGAAGTTGCCTCCGCCTCCCCGGACCGCCCAGAAGAGATCCGGGTTCTCCTCCGCGCTGGCGGTCAGGGTCTTTCCGTCCGCCGATACCATGTCCACGGCCAGCAGGTTGTCGATGGTGAGGCCGTACTTTCTCGTCAGGTGCCCGAGGCCTCCCCCCAGGGTGAGACCCCCGACACCGGTCGTCGACAGGATGCCCGACGGGGTGGCCATCCCGAACGCGTGGGTGGCGTGGTCCACATCGCCCCACGTGCATCCGCCCTCGACGCGGACGGTTCGCTCCTTCGGGTTTACATGGATTCCTTTCATGCGCGACAGGTCGATGACGATCCCGTCGTCGCAGATTCCCAGGCCCCCCGCGTTATGACCCCCGCCCCGAACCGCCGTGAGCATTCCCGTTTCCCCTGCATAACGGACGGACGCGATGACGTCCGCGACGTCGACGCAGCGGGAGATGCAGGCCGGGACGCCTGTCGATCATGCCGTTATATACCTTGCGGGCGTCGTCGTATCCCGGATCGCCGGGACGCAACAGATTTCCCCTCAAGCTTGCCGTGAATTTTTCCAGCGAGGCTTCCTTTTCCATGGTTCCCTCCCCCGGCACCCTTCGGGCCGTCGATAGTGTTTAGATGCCATTCCCATGCAAATCGCCGCCGAATCGGCAATAATTGAAAGAAGCCCCGAAAAACAGAGGTGACGACATGGCCGATGAAATCGAAAGCAGGCGCGTTTTCAACCTGGACTGCCCGTGCTGCGGGGCGCGCATCGCGGTCGACGCCGAGAGCGGCGCCGTCCTGGAAAGCCATGAGCCGGCCGATCCCCGCAAGGGGGCCGACCTGAAGGATGCGGAACAGCTGCTGAAAGAGGAATCGGCGCGCATCCACGACCGGTTCCGCCAGATCGTCGAGGCGGACAAGGCGCGCGAAGCGACGATGGACAAGAAGTTCAAGGAGTTTTTCGAGAAGGCGAAGGACGAGCCGACCCCCAAGCCGGTCCGCGACATCGATCTCGATTAGGAGGCGCCCATGAAGACGCATCTTGCGGTTTTCCTGTTCCTGGCGATCCTGTCGGCTGGAACGGCTTACGGAGGGGAACGGCATGAAACGGACGTCATCCCCACGGGATCCGGCGACCTCACGATCACCTTCCTGGGCCACGGGAGCCTCCTCTTCGCATTCGACGGCATGACGATCGCCGTCGATCCCTATGCCAAGGCCGCGGATTACTCCTCTCTACCCAAGGCGGATCTCATCCTCTTGACCCACGAGCACGGCGATCATCTCGACATGGCGGCCATCCAGGCGATCCGGACCGACCGGACCGCGGTGGCGGCCAACCCCGCCGCCGCAGGAAAGATACCCGGCGCCCTGGTCTTGAGGAACGGCGACACGAAGGAGTTCCCGGGGCCGGCGAAGGGTTCCCGCGGCGTCCGGGTGACCGCCGTTCCGGCCTACAATCTCGTCCACGAGCGGAGCCCCGGGGTGCCCTTCCACCCCAAGGGGCAGGGCAACGGCTACGTCCTGTCTTTCGGCGACAAAAGAGTGTACGTGGCGGGCGACACGGAGAACGTCCCCGAGATGAAGGCGCTGGCCGGCGTCGACATCGCCTTCCTCCCGATGAACCTGCCGTACACGATGACCCCGGAGATGGCGGCCGACGCCGCCCGCATGATCCGCCCGAAAATCCTCTACCCCTACCATTTCGGCGAGACGGATACCTCCCGGCTGATCGGGCTCCTGCGGGACGAAAAGGGGATTGATGTACGGATCCGGCGGATGAAGTAAAAAAAAGATATTTTAAGAAAGATCGAATAATGTGGTATACATAAGATTCTGGTCGATTTGGGCCTTACCGCCTGGGTTGAGCAAGAACACTTATTTTGGAGGACGTTTTGGAAAAAGGCACCGTGAAGTGGTTCAACGACGCAAAGGGATTCGGTTTTATCACCCAGGAAAACGGAGGGCCTGATGTGTTTGTCCACTTCAGCGCCATCAAGGCGGAGGGCTTCAAGAGCCTCGCAGAAGGGGACAAAGTCCAGTTCGAAATCACGCAGGGACCCAAGGGGCCGCAGGCTTCGAACGTCTCCAAGGCCTGATACCCCCTAGATAGGGTATTTCCTTAAGCGCAAGACGGCCGGGCAGGGGGGGTCTACCCCTTGCCCGGCCGTTTCTATTTTCCGCCGACCCTCCCCCGCAACTGGTCGACGAGTCGTTTCGCCGCGGCCGGATCCTTGAACCTGACGGCCCCGACGATGAAGCGGCCCTCCTGCACGATGTGTACGTTTCCATACAACGGGTCCACAGCCGTCAGCGACTCCCGGCCGGGGACCCCGGCCGCCGGGATGTCCGTCCCGGAGTCCTTCAGGTAGGAACGGTAGCGGGCGAAGGACCGGGAAGCGGCATCCCGGGAATCCTCGGGGACCAGGAAGAGCTGCATCGGTCCGCCGTCCGCGACCGCGTCGGCCATGAGCCCCCGACGGAAAAAGTCGTACCCCAGGAGGCTTTTGGCGATATACCGCTCGCTCCCCGGCACGACGGCCGGGATCGTGAAAACCTCGAGCTCTTCGGGGCGGCCGCCGTTTCCCGGGAGTCTGCGGGAAATTTCCCGTGCGCAGGCAAGAAATACGTTTTCCCCCAGGCTTGCCGTCCCGGTCGCCTGCAGCCGCACGAAATACCTTCCCTGGTGGAACATCAGCTGGGAAGGCGAAAGCGTTCCCCCGGCGCCGATCCCGACGCCGGTATTCTCCTTCCGTCTGTAATTGGCATAGATGCCGAAGGCGTCCAGAAGGGAGCCCATCCTGTAGACATCGGCATCGACGCCGATCCGGGGGTTCTGCCGGTTCGCATAACGGGCGGACGCGAGCGTGTCGAACCCATAGGGGAAATACGCTTCCGCTTCCCCATTGATCCGATCGAAGAGGGTGTCCCTGTCGTAAAGGGCCACCTTCTCCTCCAGGTTCCAGCCTTCGGCGCATGCGGGCACGGGCAGGATGGACTTCATGGCGGCGTCGGCGGCAAGGGCCGGGGCCGCCGCACACGCCAGCCATGCGATCGCAAGGGGGATCGCGCAGGGAACGCGCATCGTCAGGCCAGCATCTTCCGGGCCCGTTTCATCTTCGCCGGGATATCGAGGCCGTGGACGCAGCGGGCGGTGCAGTTCGAGCAGTCGAGGCACGCGGAAGCGGACGCGGGCAAAGGGATCCCGCGGTAGGTGGACAGCGCGAGCTTTCGGCTCCGGTACCCTTCCGCATACATGAGGGAGCGGTTGACCGTGCTGATTTCCACGCCCTTCGGGCATGTTCCTTCGCACGTTCCGCACAGGCGGCAATAGTAGGGCTGGATCGCCGCGCCGTAGCGCTGGAGGATGCGCTCATCCGCCTGCCGGAACGGCATCCCCATGACGGCGATGTCTTCCTTCAGTTCGGCCAGATCCCTCATGCCGGGGATCGCGGCGGCCACATCCGGGTTCCGGACCACCCATTTGAGGGCCGCCTGGTGGGCGCTGACCGTGCCCGTCGCCTCCGTCCCGTATCCGCCGGCCTGCGTCTTCATCGCCACGATCCCGATGTTCGCCCGTGCGGCCCTCCCGATCGCATCCGCGATATCCCTGCCGCTCGTGAAGTTGTAGGCCACGAGGGCCATGTCGAAGAAATGGTCGGGGTCGCTCGTCAGCGCGTCGAGCACTTCCGCCTGGTTCCTGTGCGTCGTAACGCCGAAAAAGCGCACCTTCCCCTGTTCCTTCAATTTTGCCAGCGCTTCCCGCGTTTCCGTGTCGAACACCCGCTCTCTCCCTTTGAGGCTGTGAAGCTGGATGACGTCGATGTAATCGGTACCGAGGCTTTTCAGGCTGGTCTCGACATCCCGGAAGATGTCCTCCTTCGACCTCGAGGGCGTCTTCGTCGCCACGTACACCTTGTCGCGCACCCCTTTCAGCGCCTTGCCGACGATCTCCTCGTTCCTGCCGCCCATGTATCCCCGCGCCGTGTCCACATAGTTGACGCCATGGTCGAAGGCGATCCTCATGACCTCCGCCTCGGGCGTCAGCATGGCGCCGAAGCTCACCACCGTGATCTTCATGCCTGTACGGCCGAGGGTCCGATATACAGGCGCGGGGAAGACGAAGGGCCCCGATGAGGCGAAGCGGTCCAGGGTTCCCCCGATGGCGCTTCCTCCGACGAGGGCCGTTGTGGTGCCCAACAGGCCGGCTTTCAGGAACTCCCTTCGGTTCATTCCCATGGCGCCCTCCTTCCCAACCTGGCGTGGCATGTCTTTAATTGTAATATTTCCTGATCGTCTCGACCGTCGGAATCGCAGCCCGTCCCCCCATGCCGAGGCAGGACAGCCCCGCCGCGGCGTTGGCGAAGGCGAGAATATCCCGGAAGGGAAGCCCTTCGAGGAGCGCGTGCAGGAAGCCGGCGTGGAAGATGTCTCCGGCGCCCGTGGTGTCCACCGCCTCGACGCGAATGGCGGGGGAGAGGAGCTCGTCCCGGCCGTCGCACCCGAACGCCCCGCGGGATCCGAGCGTCACCGAGGAGGTCCCGGGCGCGTAACGGCGCAGGATCTCCCGGGCGCCGTCTTCCGCCGAGACCCCGGGATAGAGCAGCCCCGGGAAGTGTCCCGCGGCAACGATGTGGTCGCACAGGTACAGCAACTCCACCGTCCCCTCCTGCACCTTTTCCGCGTCGAGAACGACGGGGACGCCCGCCGCCCGGGCGGCCCTCGCGGCGGCGATCGCCGCGGGGACGTCGTGGCCGTCCAGAAGGAGCGCCCGCGCCTCCCGGATTTCATCGAGCGGCAGCTCTTGCGGCGACACCCGGATTTTCGGGTCCCGGTCCCACAGGATGGTCCGCTCCCCCGTTTTCCCCTCGACGAGGATCACCGCGAACTGGGACGCGGCGCCGGGAACCGTCCGGACGTGGGAAAGGTCGATCCCCTCCCGCGAAAGGAGCAGGGTGGAGAGCCGTCCGTGGTCGTCGTCCCCCACGTTGCCGACATATTTGCATCGGCGCCCCCAGCGGGAGAGCGCCACGAGGGCGGTCGCCACCTGGCCGCCTCCCTCCCGCGCGAAGGAGGACATCCGCAGCTTCTCCCCGGGCACCGGGAACCTCGGCAGCCCCACGAGGTAGTCGATCGCGTTGAGCCCCACCCCGACGACGTCGAACATCGGTTTCCTCCGTTCTGGATCGGTACGGGGGGGAAGGCTCACCGGATCTGTACGATGATCTCGTTGCGCCGGAACGGGGGGATGGTCCACGGCGGATTGTATTGGGCCGAAAGGAACGGCGGGACCGGAATCCGCCCGTCCCGGTCGAGAAGGGCCCGGAGTTCCCGGGTCTTTTTATCGATCGTTTCCGGATCGGTCCAGCCGCCGTATCGTAGGGCCGCCGCGGTGAAGGGAGGGACCTGCCGGATCCGGATTCGCGTGTCCTTCGGGATCGGGAGGGTTTCCATCGTGTATTCCGCCGGGGCGATGAAGGAGACGATCTGCCCGTCGCCGGCGCCCGCCTCCTGCAGCACGGGCGCGGTCATGGCGATCTTTTCCGGTTCGCCGGAGAGGACCGGCGCGGTCATCGCGAGCTTCGCGCTCCCCTCGTTGTTTCCCGAAATGTAGGAAAAGAGCCGGCGGAACCCTTCGCTCAGCCCCTCCTTCCAGGGCCCCGACACCGTCGTCTCGGCCGCCAGGTAGCCTGCGTACTCCCGGACCTCGTAGCCGTCGTTCACGGAAACGACCTTGTAAGCGGGCTCACGCACCGTTGCGCATCCTCCGAACAGGAAGGCGAAAGCGGCGATCGCCAATAGGCGTAATGGGTTTTGCGGGACCCTCTGGAGCCGTCGGATGTCGCATCCCACGGAACCCGGGCCGTTCATTTTCACCATGGGATAGATTAACATGTCCCAGTAGCGGTTGAGGCGACGCGGAAGGAGGCGGCATGGAAGACGCGGTCGCGTTGGAGCAAATCGTCCGGAAGTTGGCGGACGCGCAGAAGCTGGCGGTCCTTTGCACGGACGAGCGCGGGAAACCGTATGCGAGCCTGATCGCGTTCGCCGCCGCCCCGGACCTGAAGACGCTGGTCTTCACCACCCCCCGTCCCACCCGGAAATACGCGAACCTTTCCGAAAACCCGCAGGTATCCCTTCTCCTCGACAACCGGTCGAACCGCGAGGAGGACTTCGCCGAGGCCGCGGCGGCGACCATCCTGGGCAGCGCCCGCGAGGCGACGGGGGAGGAAAAGGAGTCCAGCCTGGCCCTGTTTCTCGGGAAACACCCCTACCTGGCCTCCTTCGCCCGGTCGCCGAACTGCGCGATCTTCCGCGTCGAGGTCGAGGCCTACTACGTGGTCAACCGTTTCCAGTCCGTGTCGGAGCTCCACGTCCGGCGGTGAGCGTTCTCCTGTCCATCGACCGGGCGGCGGGGACCGACCGTTCGCTCGTCGGAGGCAAGGCCTTCTCCCTGGCGAGGCTCCGCGCGGCCGGGTTTCTCGTGCCGCCGGCTCTCTGCGTGACGATCCGCGCCTATCGACGATTCGTCGACGCCGCCGGCCTCCGTGCCGCGATCGTCCGGGAGCTCGGGCGCAAGCGGTTCGAGGACCTGCGGTGGGAGGTGATCTGCGACGCGTCGCTTCGGATCCCCTGCGTCACCGGCGTGCCGGACGCCGTCCACCGGATCCGCACCGGCGATACGCTGTCGGTGGACGGCTATCTCGGGATCGTCACCCGCGTGGGGGAGTGATCACCGGATGCGCCCGACCACGGCCAGCTTGTCGCCGTCGGGGCGGAGCACTACGATCTCGCCGGAGCGCGGGTATACGCCGGTCAGCGCCGTGATGTTGACCTGGTGGGTGACCAGCACCGCCGACGGTCCCCCCCGGAGCCTGCGGATCAACGCCTTCACCTCGGCGGTCTGACGCGTCTTCCTGGCCGGCATCCCGGAAGAACGAGTTCAACCCCGGGTACGGCGTGACTTCCCCCAGGCCGAGCAGGCGGGCCGTATCCATGCAGCGGCACCATTCGCTGGAGTACACCGGGAGGTTCCGGATCCCGTGTTCCGGAACCGGGCGCCGATGGCGCGGGCCTGCTCCCGGCCGGCCTCGGAGAGGTTCCGCTGGGTGGCGCAGTCGCCGAGTCGAAAACCCGGCGGGTCGTCGGTGCCGGGCGCTTCGGCATGACGCATCAGCGACGACGTGGCCGCCCGCCTTGCAGCGCCGCCCATAACCGCGTCCTCCGCGGCATCCGCCCCGGCGGGCGCGGGCAGGGAGAGCGGAAGCGCCCCCCTGCGACGCTTCGCTGCCGCTGTACCCGACCTGCCGGGCGCGGCGCGCGGCCGGCTGACCTTGGAAAACGACGACTCGAGCTATACCCCGAAAGACCTGCTGCCGGTCTGCCGGCAGCTGTCGATGCCGCTGGTCTATGATGTCCATCACCATCGATGCAACCCGGACGGGCTTTCGGTGGAGGAAGCCACGGTTCTGTCGGCGGAAACCTGGAAGGGGACCGGGGGAGAGCCGTACGGCCACCTGTCGTCTCCCAGGGACGGTTGGAATGCGAGAGACCCCAGGCCCCATGCGGATTTCATCGATCCGGCCGACTTTCCGGAATGCTGGCTGGGGAGGGAGATGACCGTGGATGTAGAGGCCAAGGCCAAGGAACTGGCCGTGGTCGGGCTGATGGAGGCGCTCCGAAAGGATGACGGGCGATGAACAAACCGATGAAAAGGATTCGGCCATGGGTGTTTTCGCGGTTCTTCTGGCGGCATGCGCGGGCGAACGGCCGATGAACCTGGGAGTCAGAAATGGCGTCCTGGCGGCGTGTCCCTCCTCCCCCAATTGCGTGTCGAGCTTCTCCTCGGAGGAACGGCACCGGATCGCCCCCCTGGCCTTCACCGGGGATGCCGGTGCGGCTTTCCTGCGCCTGAAGGAGGTCCTGGGCCGACGGGGCGACGCCGCCGTCATCGAGGAACGGGAAGGCTACCTGCGGGTGGAACTGCGCACCCGGTTGTTCGTCGATGACGCGGAATTTCTGCTGGACCGGGCGCGCCAGGTCGTCCAGGTCCGCTCGGCATCGCGCCTGGGTTATTCGGATCTCGGGAAAAACCGGCGCCGTCTGGAAGAGATACGGGCGCAGTTCGACGAGGCGGGCCGGCCTTAGGGAGGCAAGGCCTTCCTTCAGGTTTCCCCGCGGCCCGGCAGCCGCTCGGGGCCGGCGAGGATGCGCGCGCCCGCGGCCCGGGCGATGCCGCGCAGCATGCCGGCGAAGACCAGGTTGTGCAGCGGCAGGACGCCGTACCAGTAGGCCAGGCCGAGCAGGCCGCGCGGCCGGAAGAGGGCGCACTGGCGCACCTCGGTGGATCCGTCGGCGCGTTCGGTCAACAGCAGTTCCAGCGCCGCCTCCCCGGGCAGCTTCATTTCCGCCACCAGCTTGAGCCGGCGGTCCGGTTCCGCCGCGAGGACCCGCCAGAAATCGAGGGCGTCGCCGGCCTGGACGGCCTGCGCGTCGCGGCGTCCCCGGCCGATGCCGGGGCCGCCGAGCACGCGGTCCATCGCGCCGCGGATCCTCCAGAGCCAGTCCGCGTAATACCAGCCGGTCTTGCCCCCGATGCCGACCACCGCCGGCCAGCATTGCTTCGCCGAAGCCGCCACCAGCATGCGCCGGTCGTCGCGGAAGATCGTGCCGCCCGCCCATCGCGGGTCGTCGCCGGTGCTCCATTCCACCGGCGGCACGCGGCCGGCGTCCATCCAGGAGCTTTCCACCTGCTGCAGGCGCAGCTTCTCCAGCGCCAGGCGGATGGCCGTCCTGCAGTCGAGCAGCGGCTGGGGAAGCAGCTGCCGGATCGCCGTGTCGCGGCACACCACGGGATTTCGCAGCCCTTCGGCGAGGGGACGCCCGAGGCTGGCCGGGACCGGCGTCACCAGGTGGATCCAGTAGGAGGAAAGGCGCGGGGTGAGCACCGGCACCGGGAGGATCCAGCGCCGCGGCAGGTGCGCCTCCTCGGCGTACAGCCGCATCAGCTCCCGGTAGGTGGACACCTCTTCGGTGCCGATATCGAAGGAGTTCCCCACGGTGTCCGGGCAGTCGAGACAGGCGACCAGGTAATGGAGGACGTTGGTGATCGCGATCGGCTGGCAGGGGGTGTCGATCCAGCGCGGCGTGATCATGACCGGCAGCCGCTCGACCAGGTAGCGAAGGATCTCGAAGGAGGCGCTCCCCGAACCGATGATCATCGCCGCCCGGAAGATCGTCACCGGCACGGCGCCGCGCCGCAGGATCTCCCCGACCTCGTGGCGGGAGCGCAGATGGTGGCTGAGCCCGGGGGCCTCCTCGCCCAACCCGCCGAGGTAGACGATCCGCCCGACGCCAGCGGCGGCCGCGGCGGCCGCCATGTTCTCCGCCGCCTTCCGGTCGGCGGCGGCGAAGTCGGCGGCCTGCGGATTCATGGAATGCACGAGGTAAAAGGCCGCCTGGCATCCCCGCAGCGCCGCTTCGAGGCCGGGCCGGTCGAAGACGTCGCCGGCGGCGATCTCGACCCCCGGGGCGCCGGCCCAGGGGCGCCCGGCCAGCTTGGCCGGGTTGCGGCCGATGGCCCGCACCCGCCAGCCGGCCTCCGCCAGGCGCGGCACCAGGCGCGCGCCGATGTAGCCCGTTGCGCCGAGCACGGCGACGGGGCGTGGATCGGATCGATTCGGGAGCCAAGCGCCATCTCCGGTCTATTCTACACGGGCCCGACCGGATTTGCCCTCGACGACCGGGCGGAGGAAGTGGGCGAGGGGGAGCGTGGCGAGGATCGCCGCGGCCAGGACCGCCAGCGTCGCGGGGACGCCGGCCGCGTCGGTGAGGAGGCCGAAGAGCGGCGGCGCCAGCGCGCCCGCCCCGATCCCGATGGTGTAGAACAGGCCGTAGACGCGGGAACGGCGCTCCGGCGTCACCAGCTCGGGCACGGTGCCGTACAGCACGGACGAGGTGCCGTTGAGCGCGACGCCCAGGACGGGCAGGAGGAACAGCGCGGGGGTCAGGGGAAGGGCCAGGAGCAGGAGGATGCCGAGGCCCGTGGCGGCTTCCGTCACAAGGACCGTCCGGATGATGCCCATCCGCTCGGAGAGAAGCCCGCAGACGAACTTCCCCGCGGCCCCGCCCGCGAAGGTCACCGCCAGCGCAAGCCCCATCATGTCCATGCGCGCGCCCTTGCCGAGCAGGAGGAAGGGGAGGTACGTGAAAAAAACGGTCCGCGACCCGTTGTCGATGCCGTGGATCGCCGAGAGCAGCGTGAATCCCCGCGCGTTCCGGATTCCCCACCCGCTGTCCGGCCGTTCGGCGGCCGAGGCCGCCCGGGAGGACGCGGCGCCGCCCGCGAGCGCCGGCAGGAGGAAGAAGATGCCGACCGCGGCGGCCAGGACGATCGAGCCGATGCCCTGCGCGGTCCAGCGCCAACCCGCCCAGGCGGCCGCGAAGGCCGCGCAGGCCGGCCAGGTCACCTTGCCCAGGTCCCCGGAGAAGTTGTACGTCCCGATGGCCGCGCGGC
The DNA here is from genome assembly GCA_963741515.1 of uncultured bacterium. Taxonomy (GTDB): domain Bacteria; phylum Desulfobacterota; class Deferrimicrobia; order Deferrimicrobiales; family Deferrimicrobiaceae; genus UBA2219. The sequence goes on along the minus strand of CAVUIA010000002.1, from coordinate 210,238 downwards.
TGCGCCCCGCCTCGTAGGCGCGGGAGACCAGCGAGGAAGACAACGGGTGCTGGGTGCCGGAGCCGAAGCCCGCGATCGTCAGGAACAGGAGGAGCGGAACGAATCCCCCGGCGGTTCCGATGCAGAAAAAGCCGACGGCCGTGAGGAACGTCCCGGCGGCCAGGACGCGCGGCTCCCCCCAGCGTTCCGCCAGGAACCCCGCCGGGACCTGGAACAGCGCGAGCGCGCCCGAATACGCGGTCCGCAACAGGCCGACCTGCGCGAAGGAGAGGGAGAACTCCTGCGCCCATACGGGGAAGAAAATGTATAAGAGATCCGAGCATCCGTCGTGCAGGAAGTGGACGACGCAGCTTGCGGCGAGCGTGGCGCGGGCGCGCTGAGGGGCCATGCCGGCGGATTCTTTCAGCAGCCGCCCGACTTGTCAAGGCGGGGCGGGAGGAGTTCTGATCTAATATGTGGATAGACCGATGACGAAGGGAGGATGACCCCGATGCCGGAAGAAACCAAGGAAGAGTTGCTGGCGCGGATCGCCGAGCTCGAGAAGCAGGCCGGATCGAAGAAAAGCGGAAGGATGGATTTCAAGGTCGGCGAGAAGGGGGGCGTGAGCGTCTACGGATTGGGGCGTTTCCCGGTGACCCTGTATTATGAGCAGTGGATCCGGCTGCTCGACGCCGGCGAGGAGCTGCGGGTTTTCCTGGAAGCGAACAAGAGCCGGTTGAAGCTCAAGAGCGAAGGATGAAATCGGTATCCAGCAGGCATTTCCTCATCTCCCTGTTCCTGTTGGTTCCCCTCGGTCTTGTCCCCGTGAGGGCATGCGCCGACACGACCGAGGACATTTTCGGCCGTGCGGCCCTGTACACCGTGCAGATCAAAACGGCGGTGCCGGTTCCCTTCGAGGGCGAAGAGCAGGGGGCCTGGAGCGGGGCCGGTTTCCTGGTCGACAGGCAGCGCGGATGGATCATGACGAATGCGCATGTCGCTTCCCGCTCGCCGTCCGCCATGGAGGTTGGGTTCAAAGACAGGGATTTTGTCGATGCGCATAAGGTGTATGTCGATCCCTATCTGGACCTGGCCATCATCGCCATGGATCCCGCTTCAATCCCTCCTGCGTCCGTCCTGCCCGAATTGGATTGCGGCGATCTGCCGAGGGTGGGGCATTCCGTCGGAGCCTTCGGGCACCCGTGGGGCCTGAGTTTCACGGGGACCCGGGGGATCGTTTCCGGGGTGACCTCCCTCTTCCTTCAGGAGAATCTGCAGACCGATGCCCCCATCAACGAAGGGAATTCGGGAGGACCGCTGATCAGCCTGCAGCACGGCAGGATCGTCGGGATCAATTCCGCGACTCTCGCGGAGAAGAACGCGCAGAACATGAATTTTGTGCTTCCGATGAAATACGCCTGCAGGGTTCTCGATCTGCTTCGCGCCGGCAGGAACCCCTCGCCGCCGGAACTCCCGGTCCAGTTTTTCAAGGAGGTGGACGAACGAAGGGAACTGCGGGTGGTGAATTCCTTCCTGGATCCCGAAAAACTGCCGCTGAAGCCCGGGGATACGATCCTCTCCGTCGAAGGCAGCGCCGAAACGCTCGAAAACGAGACCCGGCTCGTACATGCCCTCAGGGGGCGCCTGGAGAACTTTACCGTAGTCGTCAAAAGGGGCGGCGATACCCTTCGGCTCAAAGGCTCCCTCGACCCGAAACCGTACATCCTGGAGCGCAAGGGGGTATATTTCTCCGGGATCCTCTTCGGCGAATTTTATTATCGGGACAGGAAGGTCCTGCCGATCGGGGGAATCACGGTCCATTCCGTGCAGAAGGGTTCCGTCGGGAATCTGAGCAATATCGAAAAGGAGGATATCCTCGACGGAGTCGACGGGCAGGTTGTCCGGTCTTTGGACGATTTATACGGATGGCTGGGCAGGCTCAAGAATCGCGAAAAGATCACCCTGAGACTGAAACGATTTGCGGACCCGACCGTGGATTCGATCTTCGAATACATCGAGCAGACCATCAAGGTGGAAGATCTGCGTTGGGTATCGCAGGAAAAACGACCGGGAACGAGGAAGGAGAAATCCCCGTCCCCGGTGAGGGATCCTTGAAAACGGACGAATCCTGCGGCGGACTCACTTCCTCATTTGCGTCTCGGCCTTGACTCCTTCTTCAAGGATTATCAGTTCCACCCGACGGTTCTTTGCACGGCCGGCCGAGGTTTTGTTGCTGTCCACGGGATATTCCTCTCCGTATCCTACGGCGGTGATCCGCTCCTCCTTTATTCCGTTTTTCATCAGCCTGGCTTTTACCACCGACGCCCTTTCGAGGGAAAGCGCCTTATTCTTTTCGTCATTTCCAACATCATCGGTGAAGCCCTCGATCAGCACGTTCCGGCCCGGAGTTTTCTTTAGGTAATCGGATACTTTTGCCAATTGGTCGTACGCTTTCGTGGAGAGCTCCGCCTTGCCTGTTGAGAACAGCGCGCCCCCCAACATCAGAACGATTCCCCGTTCCGTCAGTTGGGCGTTCATTGCCGTAAGAGCTTTCTTGTTCTGTTCGGCCTTGGCCGCGGCCATGGCCGCTTTTTCCTTTTCCGCCTCGGCCATCCTGTTTGCCGCCTCGGTTTTCTCCATTTCCGCCTTCGTCTTCGCCTGGGCCTTATTCGCCGCGATGGTCTGTTTCTGGGCGATCAGCTCGGCCTTTTCCGTATTGAGCCTGGCGATCTCTTTTTCCGCCGCCTTTCCTTCCGCAACGGTCATTGCCTGCCGGGATTTGCGCTCTGCGAGGTAGCTGAGCTGGATCGTGTCGTCCGTTTCCTTCGCCTTCTCGGCGGCCTGAACGGTCTTGCCCGCGTCCTGCAACTCGAGCGGCGCATAGGCTCCAACGTCCGGATTGGCCTTGGCCTCCGCGTACGCCTTTTTCGCGCGCTCCAGCTGGTCTTTCGCCATCATCTCCTTTTGCGAGGGGCCGCATCCCGCCATGAAGAGGATGAGCAGACCGACCGGAAGCAGGACCCCCAATCCACTCTTCATCCGATTCCGCATCGAAAGGTTCATCATCCGATTCCTCCATGGTGAAATGTCAGTTCGACATCTGGCGGATTTCCTGGAGAAGGGCATTGTTGACCTTCTTGATTTCTTCCGCCTCATTCCGCTGCTTCTGGGTCGTCGCCTTGGCCTTCGCATATTCCGCGTCGGCCACGGCCTGCTCCGCCAGCCTTGTAGCCTCTTCGTATTTCTTCTTGCTGAAGGCCTCCTTTGCCTGGGCGAGCTTTCCCTCCGCCACCGCCAACGCATCCTTCGCGTTCATGGACGCATTGCCGTCTTTTGCTTCAGAGAAGGATTTTTCCGCCTGGAAGATCTTCTCACCCGATTCTTTTGCCGTCATTTTCGATGAAGCGCACCCGGCCGTGATCAGGAGCCCGACGGCCGCCGCCAGCATGAACATCCGAAGGACCGTTTTTTTCTTGCCGCCCATGTGGTGCTCCTTTCCCTTGGTGAAAGATTTTTCCGCGATTCCCTCTTCCCGGCGGGTGGACACCTCCTTTCCTGCCGCATCCGGCCCGATCCGGCGTGGATCCGTGCGCAGCCAAAGGCGAACTGGCTATGATTATCATTCATTTTAATACGTAAACAGTGAATTATTACGGAGAAATTCCATGGGGCCGACGCGGCGGGACCTGCACCGACACCGGGCGGCGCCGGGGTGTCGGTGCGATGACTATGGCTCTATTTCAGTTTGCTTTGTGGAAGTACCGGTTCAGGTCGAGCAGTCCTCCTCTGACCGGTTCGTCCTCGTCGAACCGTTTCTGAAACCAGTCATAGGTTTCCCAGAATCTGTCATCCGAACGGTTGATCCCGTATTTCGCCAACCTGGCCTTGCCGGCTTCGCTGCCATCGAATGATTTAATCAGGCCAATGAAATCGGGGATATCGTCCTGCTGGATATCGATGAACATGTTCGGATAGGACCCGATCATTCCGGGGATGAATTCCAGATTATCCTTCAAGGGATCCAGGAGTTTGTCCTCTCCCATAAGGAAGGCCACATTTTTATGCCAGCGGTTTATGACCAGCGTGGCAACCAGATCCTTGCCGTTTTTCAGGCGTATCCTGATGTAGGCCAGATTGGCGTTATGGTCGTTGACGAGGGCGACAAACGGGGTGCCCGGGCGTGAGACGGCGCGAAAGCCCTGCAAATAATCGGCGGGTGTCTCATATTTCGGCGGGATTTCCGGATAATCCTCGCCGGATTTCAGGTAGTTGATCCTGTCGAACGAGATCCCCGTCTCCTTGTTGATCCGACCCGCAACGAGATTTTCGACGAACTCGCGCTTCGGATCGGGTGTCGTAAAGCGGATTCCCGTTGGCAGCGGGCCCGGGTAATAGTCCATCTTCTCCATATCCATATCCAGGTACCACGACTGCATCGTCTCTTTCCGCATTTCCGGGGGGAGAAAATCGAGGAAATAGCTTTCCCCCTCGATCCGGAGCCTGTCCATGTAGAGTCTTTCGACCAGCTGGTGACCGACCGTCCCGTAGACATCGAAACCGGCGACAAGCGAATAGTAGACGCGTTCAAACAGCGGGTAATCGATCACCCAGAGGGTCTTCGGCAGATTCCCCAGCGCCCCCTTGTGGACGGAGGCGCTGTCGAAATGGCGATATACCGTCAACAGCGGCGCATCGGATGCGCGGCTCCCCTTCCAGATCGCTTCGTACCCGAGCCCGCCGTAATGGAAGGCCGCGTAGTAATCCTGCCGGGCCTTGTAATACTCGACCGCGAGCTTCTTGTACTCGTTCGTCAGTGCGGAGAACAGGCCGGGGTCGCTTCCCTTCTCGATCGGCATGGCGAGCTTGTCGGCGTGCAGCTTCAGGAAGCCGGGATAGCGCACGGAAAGGTCGTGATCCGGGTCCAGAAACAGGACCCAGAAGTGATCGTTTATCACGTTCAGGGCGATCTGGCCCTTGCAGACGGGGCCGTGGATGAAGGTCATGATGATGTAGTGGGCGCTGTCCAGGAGGAACATGTACCTCGAGCGCGGAGGGATCTGTTCGAATGCCTTGAACGGATTGGCGCTGGTCTTGGGGTCGAACCCCACGAGATGGGGTTCCCGGAGCCACTCCGGCTGGATGAAAAGCTCCTCGTAGCGGCGCATCCTGGCATCGTCGAGTTCATAGACCATGTGCGTCTTCTGCACGATCGTCGAGTAAATCTTGCGGAAACGATAATAAACGCGGGGGACGCCGGGGTCGTCATAAGGGCGGACGGTCGCCACGAGTTCGATCGGCGCCCCGGGCGGGGTCCCGGAGCGGACCAGCTCGTAGAATTCGTTCGTGGACGTGCCGAATTTTATGTGCGCGAGGAACAGGTGCTCGTAGATGTAGCGGGCCGTCATCGCGTGCTTGGGGTCGTACCGGTTGAAGAAAGCTTCCCACTTCCGGATTTCCGCGGCGTCTTCCGGCTTCCAGGCCTCCAGGGCGACTTGCTCGGCAGCGGGTCGGTCCCCTGGCCCCCTGATACAGCCACCCCGCCACGAGGTCGAATTCCTCCTGTTTCAGCGGGGGGAAGCCGAAAGGCATCCCGTTGTTCGGGTGCTTTTCAAGGTATGAGGCGAGCTCGCTGCCATTCTCCGAACAGGTCAGGTCGTCCGCTTCCGGGTAATAGCTGCCGGAGCTCTTGGGATTCTTCATCTTGTGGTCCAGGAGCTGCAGCATCATGGAGTCGTTGAAGCCGTCGCCGACCGAACTTTCCGTCACGCTGTGAAAGTCTTTTTTCCGCCACTCCTCGGTGGTTTTCGCGTCGGTGAACAAGCGGGTGGGTTCCATCGTCTTCAGGCGGGAGGCGTTGTAGACGGCTTTTTTCGTGGCTCCCCTGTCTGCCCCCTCAAACGAGTCCAGCTTGAGCTGGCAGGGAGAGTTGTAGCACGAGTGGCAGACCGTGCATCGTTTATCCAGCAGCGGTTTCACTTCGGCAAGGTAATCTATCGTCCGTGTCGGGATATTCACGGCAACCGGCGGAAGCGGTTTGGTCGCGCAACCGGAGAAGAGCGATAGCGCAATCGTGAAAACAAGAAGTATGGACCGCATCCGGGTTCCCTCCGTGGGACTCAGATCGTAAAGTATCGAATTCTACACGAATCGCAAGGCGCTCGGGAGAATCCAACAAGGGAACGCAATAATTCTTGTGATCGGAGGACCGTCATGAGGAACAGGGGGGCGCGCTGGATCGTTGTCGTGGCCATTGTTGCCGGGCTTGGGATGTTCTGGGGCGGAAAGCCGTTCGCGGGCGACATGAGTTTCTTCGTCGGCAGCACGGGATCGGGTAAAGGGGGAGACCTCGGGGGACTCGAAGGGGCGGACCGTATTTGCCGGACGCTGGCGGAGGCCGCGGGCGCGGGGGGAAAACATGGCGTGCCTACCTGAGCACGCAAGGCCCCGGTGCCGTTAATGCCCGCGACCGGATCGGATCGGGCCCCTGGGTCAACGCCAAGGGGGTCGTCATCGCAAAGAACCTTGCCGAGTTGCACGGTGGGGCGAACAACCTGAACAAGCAGACGGCGCTTACCGAGAAAGGCGAGGTCGTCAAGGGTCGCGGGGACACGCCGAACACCCACGACATCCTTACCGGATCGAAGCCCGACGGCACGGCATTCGGCAATGAGGCCGACCGGACCTGCTCCAACTGGACCAGCAGCGGCGCCGGGGCGGCGATGGTCGGCCATTCCGACCGGACCGGGCTCGACGAGAGCGCGCCGGCGAAGTCGTGGAATTCGTCGCACCCTTCGCGCGGTCCGGGCGGCGGCTGCGGCCAGGACGACCTGAAGACCACAGGGGGGCAGGGGCTGCTCTACTGCTTTGCGGCGAACTAGAGGCGTCACGGCCAGCAACCCCGCCTGCGGGTGGAGAGGTTTCAGGGGGGCAGGTCAGCCCGCCCCCCACCCACTTCAAGGCCTTCGCGCCGGGGCATAAGCCGCTCATCGGGATCCCGATAGCGGGATCGCTCTTCAAGAATCCGGCGGCCGCCGTTGGAGGGGAAACAAGAAAAGAGTTCCTGATTGCCTACAACACCACCGGTTTGTCCGGCAATTCGTTCCCGTCGTCCCCGATCAGCGGGAAGTGTTTTATCAGATGCTGCGTCACCGCCTGAACGCCGCGGACCACGCCCCCTTCAAAGTCCGCTTTTTGGAAGTCGGCTTCCATCCTGCCGCAGATCCTCTCCCATCCCTTCGAGCCCACCTTCGCGTGAATCCCGCGATCGGCAACAATCTCCACCGTCCGGTCGGCGAGCGACATGTAAATCAGCACGCCGTTGTTGTACTCGGTATCCCATATCCGCATTTCCGAAAACACGTCGACCGCCCGTTCCCTCGTGGATTGCCCTTTGAGGAGAGGCCCGATGTCCAAGGCGCCTTCCACGGCGAAACGGATTTCGCCGGCGTGTTCGGCCTCGCTCGCCTTGATGGCTTGCCCGATCGCCGCCAGCGTTCTCTTGGAAAAGCGAGGTCGACCCTCCGACGGGTCATCACCAGGTGTCTTGCCGCCCGCTTCAGGTCCATCGTCACCACCTGCCCGAGGCGCCGCCGCCGCCGAAGCCGCCGCCGCCCCCTCTGAACCCGCCGTTTCCGAATCCACCGCCGCCGCCGAAGCCGCCGCCTCCGGATCCCCCGAGGCCGCCGCCGAAGCCCCGCCCGCTCATGCCGCCGAGCAAGGTAAAGAAGAACGCGATCACCCCGGCGAATAAGGCGATGGAAATCGCGCTGGCGAACAGCCAGGCGATCCCTCCCACGGCGCCGCCGGTCACGAGCGCTCCGGGAAACCTGCCGAGCACCATGCGCAGAACGCTTCCGGCGACGATCGTAAGGAGAAAGAGGATGGGAAAAAGCTGTTGGGAGCTTCCAGTGCCGCCGGGAACAGGGGCTTCGGGTTCCGGCAACGGCTCGCCGTCGATCAGGCGGAGAATCCGCTCCACTCCGGCGGCAATGCCGCCATCGAAATCCCCCTGGCGGAACCGCGGCACGATGATTTCGCTGATGATCCGCTTGCTGGCGGCGTCGGTCAGCACGCCTTCCAGGCCGTATCCCACCTCGATGCGCAGCGTGCGATCGTCCTTGGCGACGACAAGGATGGCGCCGTCGTCCACATTCCTGCGACCGAGCTTCCATTGCTCCGCGACGCGCAAGGCGTATTGCTCGATCGTTTCCGGCGCGGAGGAGGGGACGAGGAGAACGGCGACCTGGCTGCCTTTCCGCGCCTCGAATGCCCGCAGCGTCTGTTCCAGGGTCGAAATTTGGCTTGTCGAGAGCGTCCCGGTCTGGTCGATGACGTGCCCCGTCAAGGGCGGGACCGGGACCATCGCCCCGGCGACGAGGGGCCAGCAGAGCGCGAGCGCCATCCATGCCGCCCTTGCCATGGTCATGGTTCTTCCGCTTCCAAATCGCCCTTGCCTCAGGGCTTGACCGGAGCCGGCCCGAAGTCGACCGAGGGAGGCCTGGAGAGGTCCTTTTCGTTTTCCACCGTGAAGTTGGGCTTTTCCTTGTACCCGAACATCTTCGCCGTCAGGTTGGAGGGAAAGGACCGCACGGTCACGTTGTATTCCTGTACCGCCTTGATGTAGCGGTTGCGCGCCACCGCGATGCGGTTTTCGGTGCCTTCCAGCTGTGCCTGCAGGTCGCGGAAGTTGGCATTGGACTTCAAGTCCGGATAGTTCTCCGACACCACCAGCAGCCTGGAAAGGGCTCCCGAAAGCTCTCCCTGGGCGGCTTGAAACCTGGCGAACGCCTCGGGGCTGTTGATGAGTTCCGGGGTCGCCTGGATGCTGCCGACCTTGGCGCGGGCATCGGTGACGCCCAGCAACACCTCTTTTTCCTGGGCGGCGAAGGCCTTCACCGTGTTCACCAGGTTGGGGATCAGGTCCGCGCGACGCTGGTACTGGTTCAATACCTCGGACCAGCTCGACTTGACCTGTTCGTCGTTGCTCTGGAACGTGTTGTAGCCGCAGCCGTAAGCGCTCAGAGTGGCGAGAACCGCCAGGACGGCCCATACCTTTCGCATCGCATCCCTCCGGTCATGTGGAATCGAGGCTTCACTTGTCTGCCATTGGCCTGGTGGTCATACCGTCTTGATCGCCTGGTTTGCAGCCACCAGCAACGGGTCCCAAACCGGGGCGTAAGGCGGTGCGTAACTGAGATCCAATTCGGCGATCTCGAAAACCGTCATCGCCTTGTAAATGGCCGTGGCGAGAACATCGAGGCGTTTGGCGACAACGTCCTGCCCGATCATCTGGGCGCCCAGCAAAAGCCCGCTGCCTTTTTCCACGAACAGGACGATCCGCATCCGGCCACCGCCGGGAAACGCACCGCGGGTCTCGCCATCGACGACGGTGGTGGCGTAGGCCGAGGCGCGTTCCGCCAGCTGTCGCTCGTTCAGGCCGGTGGTGGCGATCGTGAGATCGAAAAATTTGAAGACCGCGGTCTGGTCGATCCCGTAAAAACTCTTCATTTCGCCAGGGTTGACGATATTGATGCCGGCCAGCCGTCCCTGCTTGTTGGCGACCGGCCCCAACGGCATATAGGAATTGCGGCGCAGTTGCCGCACGTAATGTTCGGCGCAATCGCCTGCGGCAAAAACATTGGGGAGGTTGGTGCGAAGATGCCGATCCACCCTGGCGGCGGAAGCCACCCCAAGCTCGCCTCCCGAATCCGCGAAGAGCTCGGTGGAAGGCCGGACACCCACCGAGGCCACAACCAGGTCCCCGGCGAAATCGCCGGCGGATGTCCTCACGACCTTGCCGGTTTTTCCGTAAACGTCCACGCCGGGGAAGAATTCGATGCCTTTTTCCTTGAGCTTTTCCTCGACCTTCTCCCGGACCGGGCCGCAGAAAGCGGGAAGGATGACGGGCGCCTTCTCCAGAATGACCGGCTTGATCTTCATGTTGCTGAAGACATCGGCCAATTCGAGGTTGGTGTACCCGGCGCCTACGAGGACGGCGGTCTTCGGCTTGCGGTCCTGGAGGAACGCCTTTGTACGCCGTGTATCGTCCAGGGTCTTGAAGAAAAAGACATCGTCATCATCGAACCCCGGCAGGTCGAGGCGATTCGGGCGATTGCCCGCGGCGTAGACGAGGAAGTCGTATCCCTCCTCATACTCCCTGCCGTTTCCATGGTCGATGACGCGTACCGTCTGCCGTTTCGGGTCGATGACCTTCGCTTCATTGCGCAGGCGGTAATCGATTTTCCGGTCGTTGACGATGGAATCGTAGCTCATGGCGTACAAGGATTCCACGGGAGTGTCAGGAAAAAAGAGGTTGTAGGGCATGCCGCAGGCGGCATAGGAGACATCACGGGTTTTCTCCAGGACCACCGCCGACGTCTTTGGAGCCAGCCTTTTGATCTGGCTTGCTGCCGAAAGGCCCGCAGCGACGCCTCCGATGATGACCACTTTCATCGCGTCCCCCCTTCGCCGGAGGCCACAGGATCGGCTCGCGTTGTCGATGATTACGGTTGATTTTATCACGAGGTACGGTTTCCCCCATACCGGCCAGTTCGTCGTCCTGAAGGCAGGGGATGCCGATCGGTTAGAATGGAGGTAAATACGAGGTCCCGATGTCCGAAAACCGAAGAATGCTCTTCCGTGTGGTCCTCCTGGCGGCCACGATAGCGGTCTTATTTACAACCGCCACTTTTTCGGCCGACATGAAAGCCCTCCGGAAACGGGCGGAAGCAGGGGACGCGAGAGCTCAATTCGACATCGGCTCCATGTATGAACAGGGTCTGGGGGTGAGGCAGGATTACGCGGAGGCGGCCAGGTGGTACCGGAGAGCGGGGGAACGGGGAGACGTGAGAGCACAGTATAACCTTGGGATCATGTTCCAGAACGGTTGGGGAGTCCCACAAAATGATGCCAAGGCCGTCCAATGGTACCGGAAAGCGGCATTGGGGGGGATGGCCCCCGCCCAATACAACCTCGGACACATGTACCACAACGGCTTGGGCGTTCCACAGGACTATTCGGAGGCAGCCAGGTGGTATCGGAGGGCGGCAGAGCAAGGGGACGTCGATGCCCAACGTATTCTCGGTGTCGCATACTATATGGGGGAGCATGTCCCCAGAGACCTTGTCCAATCTTATTTCTGGTTCAGCCTGGCGGCATCGAGGCTGTCCGGGGGGGAATACCAGCAGGCCGCCGAAGCCAGGTCCCGAATCGAAAAAGAGCTGACTCCGGAACAGCTTAAGAGGGCCCAGGCCATGGTGAGGGATTGGGAGAAATCCCACCCGCGGCGCTGATCCGGGAAACAGCTGCGCTGTATAGCGCATCTCAATTACTGGAACGAAGGAGGGGAACATGGAAGCAATGAGAAAGCTGGCCATCCTGCTGCTGGTCGTCGGACTGGGGTTCGGAATCGGGGCCTGTGAACGAAAGGGGCCTGCGGAGCGAGCGGGGGAACAGGTCGACAAGGCCGTGGAAGGGGCCGGTGACAAGGTCGAACAGGCCGGCGAGAAGGCCGGGGGTGCGGTCGAGAAAGCCGCCGAGAAAGTCGAGGAAAAAACGGACAGGAAATGAGGGATCACGATCCGGATCGATGACGGAGGGTGGGCCTGATCCTACATCGCCCGTTGCTCCGAACTCCCCGCGCACCTTGCACGTCGAGGCTGTGATGAAGGTCGAGAAAATAGTTTTTGATATTGAAAAAGATTTGCCCCGAATCATCAAGAAAGGCTGAGAGTTATATTCATGTTTGATGGCCATACATCTATAGCTAAATTTGACTGGCTGATACGCACGAGCATGCAGCGATTGGCTTTGCCTATGATGCGTTATTCTTTAGCTGCTATTTTTATCTGGTTCGGAGCCCTTAAGCCTTTTGGCCTGAGTCCGGCGATTGATTTGGCGGCCAGCACGATTCCTTTTATTCCGAGGGAGATATTTATCCCGGTCCTTGGCTGGTGGGAGGTCACGATCGGTGTGTGTTTTCTCTTTAGACCTTTGATCCGCGTTGCCATTCCTTTGCTGATCCTACAAATCCCAGGGACATTCTTGCCGCTGGTTCTGCTGCCTGAATATTGTTACACAAAATTCCCTTTCGCTTTGACCATCGAGGGGCAGTACATTATCAAAAATCTGTTGATCATTGGATGTGCCCTGGCTATCGGCGGGTCACTCCCGCCAATAGGCCAGAAGGACGCAAAGACATCTTCGGGTCTGGAAAGGGACGTACAAATAAGATAGGGAAGGATCGATTACCGGGGGTTAGCCAAGGGGATTCAGGTTAACAGCCCGGACTACCCGCGCACGGCGCTCCCGAATGCTCGAATTTCCTCCATCTCCTGTTGGGAGAGGGGACCTTTATCCAAAGCCGCCAGATTTTCCCGGAATTCGGCCGTGCTACGGGGTCCGGTGAGCACCACGTCCACGTATGGACTGGAAAGGCAGAACCGGTAACAGTCGCCTGCTGTCGGAACCGTTCCCTTCCATCTACCGGGGGGTCGTAACAGCTTCCGCCACGCTGTCGCGGTATAGGCGACAACAACAGGATGGCGATGGGACAGGTGTGGGAAGACATCCTGCTCCGCACCGGGATGGGCGGCGTTGTACCGGATCATCAGGAGATCGAGTATCGAATCTTCCGCCAGTTTTCCCGCCCGCGGCCTGTCGTGGATCGAGGCCCCGAGTACGCGGACCTTTCCCTCCTCGCGCAAATTGACCATCTCCTCCTGAACCGCGCTGGTGAAGGCGGACATTTTGCCGAGCCAGTAAAGTTGGATGACATCCAATTGATCGATGCCGAGAGTTCGGAGCGCCTCTTCGGTGGCACGTTGGACGGTGCCCGGGAAGTACCCGAAGAGAGGACCTGCGGAGACGACGTACCGTTCCCGGTCCAACGCGAGCGCGTCCCGGAGGGCGGGGGTCAACGCCCTCATCCGCGGGCTCCAGAACACGTACTGTACGCGTTCCAACGCTTCCCGGCACCCCGCCTCGTCGAGGCCGAACGAGCCGGATAATCCAAGCCGGAAAACCCGCCTGCCGAACCGTTCCACATAACGATGGGTGAAGTCGCTCATGCAGGAAAGTATAACGCTCCGGCAGGATCGGCCGATAGATTCACGACTTCGAGGGCGAGGTTAATCACTTGGGAGTGGAGGAAAGTCCGCACGGACTGCAAACCCCTTGTAATTCATTCGGCACAAATAATTTTTTCGTTGAGCAAATTATCGATTTCCGGGGAAGTGCCAGGTTTCCCCGTGGAGGATGAGCGGGGTGCGTTCTTCGGGGAGGCGGGCCTTTATTGCCGCTTCGCGATAATCCTTCGGGGGAGCGTCCATGGGTTCGTCGGTCAAGTCGAAGACGCCCCACTGCTGGGGAATGAAATATTCCGCCCGAAGTTCCAGAAAAGATTTCACGGCCTCGTCGGGACTCATGTGGTAACGGGACATGAACCATCGGGGTTCGTACGCCGCGATGGGAAGCAGGGCCGCGTCGATGGGGCCGAATTTTTCCCCATATTCCGCAAATCCATGAAAATAGCCGGAGTCGCCGGCGTAGTATACCTTGCGGTTTCCCGCCTCGATGAGCCAGGATCCCCAGAGGCGGCGGTTCGTGTCAAAAGGTGTACGCTTGGTCCAATGCTGGGTCGGGAGGAACCGATAGGTGATGCCTTCGCTGGTGTGACTCTGGAACCAGTCCAATTCCACGACCTTCGCTCCAGGGACCACCTTTTCGAACCAGTCCCGGTGCCCCAGAGGGACCAGGTAAAGGGGCGCGGTGCCGAGTTTCCGGATGCTGTCGTTGTCCAGGTGGTCGAAATGGCTGTGGGAAATGAGCACGACCTGAACGGGGGGAAGGTCCTGCGGCGCCAGAGGGAATGGAGCGAACCGGCCGATGAAGAACGTGACGTCTCCAAAAATAGGATCCGTCAATATGTTCTTTTCCCGGAGGCGGAGCCATAACGTCCCATGCCCAAGGTACGTGATGGAGTCGCCTTCTTCCTGGATTTTCGCTACGTCCGGTTCGACGGTCTGAAAAACAGGGCGGTTGTTTTTCTCCTCCTTGAAAGGATTCCCGGAGAATTTCCACTTCAATAATCGAAGGAAATTCCCTGGCCTTTCGTCGGCGAGCCAGGGATTCGTAAAGCCGGAATTTTTGTGATGAGCATTCCCCCGGGCGAGGGACTCGATGTCTTTCATTTCGGCGTGGGAGAATTGCCAAAAAAGGACAAGGGAGATGGTGCACCCCAAATGAACAAGTGTTTTCCCAAGTCTGCTCATGATTAAATTCAGGACCATTTTGGCTGTCTGAAATGCCGGTCCTGTAATCCTTTCCGGTCTGACCTACACCCCGATTTTAGACCGAAAGGACGAGGGAATTACACATGAGTTCGTACGGACTGCAAACCCCGTGCAAACAACTCGATTTTTCGGAGGTGAAATGGGGGTTCGCGGAGAGGGTGTTGACGCGGTAAATCCCTTGCAGTATTATGACGTTTCTTTCCGGACGCGCCCTTAGCTCAGCTGGATAGAGCACTTGACTACGAATCAAGTGGCCAGAGGTTCGAATCCTCTAGGGCGCGCCACTTCTTTCTTGTCGCGACATCAGGGCGACAGTGTCAGGAAATTCCTCCATCACGAAACCGCCGATTCCCCCGATTAATCTATAAGTTTATGAACCGGCTTCCGCTTGGGGGAAGGAGGGCCAGCGACATGGGAAGATTCCTGATCGAGGTTCCGCATGAGGAGGAAGAACTGGCGTGCGCCAAGGTCGTTGAAATCTTCTTGAAAACCGGCTCGCATTTCGTGACGCACACCGATTGGGGGTGCCTGGACGGGGAGCACAAGGCATGGCTCATCATGGAGGTGGACAGCAAGGAGGAGGCCCGACGGGTCCTGCCTCCCGCGTTCCGCTCCCAGGCCAAGATCGTGAGCTTGAACAAATTCTCGATGGAGGAGATCGACGGCATTCTTCGACACCATCGGCATTAACCGCGAATAAGGAACGGGGATCCGCGGTTTCCTGTTCCCCAAAAAGCCGAAATACCTCTTGAGGCTACCGTGGGGAATGGGATAATCGAGTCATTGGATCTTTGCCGCATCTCCTCTCTTTCCGGGAGGTTGTGAACGGTGACCATCTTCTCCCTTCCTTCATGTCTCTCGAAAATCCGCCTTGAATAAGAGTATCTTTCCTTCGGAATTTCCTTTGTCTCGGACGGAAGCTTGCGGAATCGAACCGATGGAGCCTGACAGGAGGTATTTCCATGGGAGGGCGGAACCGGAATGTCCTGTGCATCGGGATCCTGTTCGTCGCGGCGGCGGTACTCATTTATTCCTGCGGCAGCGGTGGCGGCGGCAGTGTGGACGTGACTCCTCCTACGACCAACCTTGAGTATGTTTTCGGGCCCCCGAGGGCGGGAGTCGCCCCGGTGACGGCCACGGGCACGGATTCGCGTTTCATATTGGCTTCCAACCCGCCGACCCAGGAGCTTCCATCGATGCGGGGGAACTGGGATACGGAAACGCTGGATGTCACCATTACGGGGGACCCCGACACCGTAATTTTCTGGGAGGACACGGCTACGCAGGCGGGCCAGACGTTGTTCGACAACCTTTCGGTCGCCGCGAGCCAGACGGTCCGATGGAACGGTTCCGCCAACCCGACCGCGGGGGAGTTCATGATCACGTCCCGCGACAGTTCCTTCCCGGGCAGGATTCGGGCTCGGGTGACACCCAGGCCGGCAGCGCGGGGGTCCTGGCCGAATATGACGGCGGCGGCGACGGGACGTACGAGCAAAAAGCTTTTTCTGCCTGGGGGCCGTTCCACGACCTGTGGGCGGATAACACGGCCCCGTTCTTCCAGCGGGTTTCGTCGTTTGTCTACTACACGCGGGAAGCAGCGTATTCCATCATGAATCTCTCCATCGAGGCGACCAAGATGGTCGAAGATCTCCGGGCGGACCTTCTGGAGGCGGGCAGCGACAATGCGGTCCAGGTGGATTGCGATTCGTTGCCGGGCGGCTCGCCCCCCCCGGGATCCCTCACCGTCGCATGGACCGATGCCAACGGGAACGGGCAGATCGATTACGATTTGACCGGCGCAAAGGACACGTTCACCTTCACGGCCGTTCAATGCTGGATCGACAATCCATCCGATCCGGAGGATTTCCTCATGGACGGGGTCATGCGTTTGACCTACTACGAACAGCAGCTGCAATGGGGCCCCGCGTTCGATGCCTTCGCAATGACGCGAATCCGGAACGGCGCCCTCGTTTCGGGGTCGACCATAAGCTATGACGGCGGATTTTCCCTGTTCATGACCACGCCGGCCGAGTGAATTTCAAACAGGAGGGTGAAGTTTCCAATTCTTCATTGCTCACAACGAAATCGAACGAACAATTTTACAGGGGATGTGCGTGTCGTGCACCCTGGAACCCGGAATTTCGGAAGCCATGGAAGCGGGTATACTGGCAGCAGCGGGAGTGTCCGTACATCGAACGGACTAATCAAAAGGAGGGAGTTCTTCATGAGAAAGATCGGATTCGGATTGGTAGTCGCGTTGTTCGTCCTTTCGATCGGCGCAGGCGGGTGGGCGGCGGAACCGCCGTCGTGGCAAACGGCCACGGTGGTCGAAGAGAAGGCCTCGGTCGAGGCGATCGACCAGTCGACCCGGATGGTCACCCTGAAGGGATCCAAGGGGAAATCGGTCACGTTCAAGGCGAGCGAAAATGTGAAGAACCTCGCGCAGGTGAAGGTTGGAGACAATGTGAAATTCGCCTATTACGAATCCGTCGCCGTCCGCGTGCTGAAAGAGGGAGAGGTCGCCCCCGCGGCGAGCGAGAGCGCGGCAATGGCCCGCGCGAAACCGGGCGAGACGCCGGCGGGAGTCGTCGGTAAAGAGACGATCGTAAACGCCACGATCACGGCCATCGACAAGAAGGCGAAGACCGCCACCCTGAAGGGTGAGAACGGGCAGTCCGTGACGGTCACGCCGAGAGACCCGGGCAATCTCGACAAGGTCAAAGTGGGGGACCGCCTGGTGATCACGTATACGGAAGCGGTCGCCGTCTCCCTGGAGAAGGTGGCAAAGGCGAAGTAGCCCGGAGCGAGTGATCGGGGGGCGGGCGGCGTCCCGCCCCCCACGGGTTCTGTCGGTGTTGCTGGCGTCCACGGGGCGGTGCGGGTTGGCCGGAGCGTGAGCAGCCGGGAAGAAGGGAAAGGTGATGAGGATCAACCCGCATGTCCGCTGTGCCGGACTGATATTGGTATTTCTGGTCGCGCTTGCGCTTCCCGCACATGCGGAAGGGTTCCCTCCGGCCGACCGGTGGACCTTCGCCGTGCAGCCGTACCTGTGGCTTCCCGGCGTCAGCGGAGACCTGAGATACAGTGCGCCGGGGGGGAGCCCAACCGTGGATGTCTCCACCGATTCGATCCTCGAAGAGCTGAACCTCGCGTTGATGTTCAACGCCGAGGCGCGAAAGGGGAAATGGGCTGTCTTTACGGACTTCATCTACCTGGATATCAGCGGAGACGACAGCCGGGTGAAATCGGTCGACTTCTCCGGGCCCGGGGGGACGGTCACGGTTCCCGTCAACGTGAGCGGGGGCAGCAGCGTCGGGCTTAAGGGTGCGGTGTGGGATCTGGCCGGGTCGTATACGGTTGCACGCAATGACACGTCGTCACTCGATGTTCTCCTCGGGGTCCGGTACTTCACCATCGAGGTCACGACGGCCTGGAATCTCTCCGGCGACATCACGGGGCCCGGACCGGGGCAGACGTTCGGGCGCACGGGCAGTGTCAAGGATAGCCAGGACCTGTGGGACGGGATCATCGGAATCCGCGGACGGGTCGGGTTGGGCAGCGGAACCTGGGGCATCCCGTACTACCTCGACGCGGGTACGGGCTCCTCGTCGTTCACCTGGCAGGGGGCGGTCGGCATCGGGTACAGCTGGAGCCGGATCGACCTGACTCTGATGTACCGCTACCTGTATTACGACATGGATGGCGACAGGCTGCTGCAGAACTTCAGCTTCTACGGCCCCGCCCTCGGGGTGAATTTCCGGTTCTGAGCGGAAGCAGGCAAGGAAACGGGTTCGGAATGCAAATACCTGGGCGAGGTTACCGGATGAACAGGTACCTGAGGTTTTTCGCATGTATTATTTCGGTTTTCGCTATCGCTTCATGCGGTTCCATGCCTATAGCCCCGATGGAAGAACGATCCATGCAGAAAGTTCGGGATATAGACCTGACAAAAAACGAGATATATGACCTGTCCCTTGAATGGGTGGCGAAAACGTTCATCGATTCCAGGGAGGTAATTGAACTGAAAGATAAAGACAACGGGAAGGTGATCGGGAAAGGCCTTACAAGTATTCGCGGAAAAATCGGCTGGTTTTCTGCGGATATACCATGCAGGTTCACACTTATTGTAGAAGCAAAGGACAATAAATACAGAACAACGTATGCCAATTTTATCAGTTTGCTGGGTGAGAACCAGACTCGGGTAGAGCCACTGGTGCAACAAAATTATGTTGATGCAGTTAGAGAAAAATTAGCCCTTCTCGATGACGATTTGTACAGTTACCTGATGAAATCCAAATCGAAAACAGATTGGTAACGAGCTGTCCGGAAATTCGAAACCGTTGAACCCATCCGCTTCCATCGGTCCCGGGGTGTGGACACGGAACGTCCTCGCGGCGGCTCTCGCGGCTTTGCTCCTCCTTCTCTCCCTGCCGGCGGCCGGCCAGGATGTCAAGGTACGCGGCACCAGCCTGCAGAAACGCGTGGATGGCGCCCTGGCCATGATGCAATACTCCGTTTCCCCGGATGTCACGACCTCGTCCCTCTCGATCTCCGAGGGGGATTCCGACTCGAACTCCTTGTTCATGACGCAGCTCGGCGGCGGTTTCACATGGAGCAAATCGACCCCGCTCTACCTGGAGGGCAACGCCGCATACAGCCGCTACGACCCCGTGTTCGTCCTGTCCGGGGGAACGGAGACGCGGAGGGTGAAGGCGCAGTGGAACAGCCTGGTGGGTACGGTCGGCGCCGGCTGGGATTTCCCGATCGCCAAGGAACTCGTCCTGCGGCCGATCGCCAACCTCACGCTCGGGCACGTGGAAAGCGACCTTTCCGTCGCCGGGCGCCTCATCGGCAGCGAAACGGGCCAGGAAATCGAATTCCTGAAGCATGGGCGTCTCAACGCGGTGGGCTATGGCGGCTCTCTGATGCTCGATTACGAGCATCGGCGCGAAACGCACGAGATCGACGTCGAGGTCCGCCTGACAGAGATCTACATGTACAATTTCGACAGCTCGTCGGAGGCGGTGGAAGGTTCCGCGTTGGCGCAGAGTCTGGGATTGTGGACACGGTGGCGCGCTCCCACCGGTCTTCGGTCGCTGGACCGACCGGTCCGGTACGTCCTGGAGTACGCCTTCACGTACTATTTCGGGCCGGACGGCGACATGTTGGGCTTCAACAAACTCAACTCCGTCGGGGCCGGCCTCGAGCTCGACACCAGCGCGCTGGGCAGGTGGGCCACGCGGTGGCGCCTGGTGGGCAGGTATCGCTTCGGGCAGGATGTGAGCGGATGGGGCGTCAGCCTGGGGATCAGCTTCTGACGGGCCCATGGATTCGTCGCCGAGGCCGGAGGTTCGAATCCTCCAAGGTTTGATATAGTTATTCCTGATAAGCGAAAAAGCCCGCCAAAAGAGGTTCGCGATGGAAAAGAAAAAAATGGTCGAGGAACTGGGTCGGCTGATCGGTGAAGAAAAAGTGCTCGGATCGGACATGCAGATCCAGCTCTATGAGTACGACGCCTACCTGCTGCGCGCGAAGCCGGACTGCATCGTGCTCCCGGAGACCACGGAAGACGTTTCGAACGTCGTGAAATTCGCCCACGCCAACGGCATTCCCGTCGTCGCCCGGGGGGCCGGGACGAACCTCACGGGCGGCAGCGTCTGCCTGCACGGCGGCATCGCCGTGGTCCTGACCCGGATGAACCAGGTCCTCGACCTGGATATCGAAAACCAGCGCGTGGTGGTGCAGCCCGGGCTCGTCACCCTGAACCTGAAGAATTTCCTGGCCAAACACGGTTATCTATACCAACCCGATCCCGCCAGCGAGAAAGCCTCGACCCTGGGAGGCAATGTCGCCGAAAACTCGGGAGGCCCGCACTGCCTGAAATACGGGGTCACGAGCAACCACGTCCTGGGAGGCGAGATCGTCCTGTTCGACGGCGAGATCGTCCAGGTCGGCGGCAAGGCGCTGGACAACCCGGGATTCGACCTCCCCGGCGTTTTCACGGGGTCGGAGGGGACGCTCGGCATCATCACGAAGATCATCCTTCGCATCGTGCCCAAGTCGGAAAGCGTGAAGACGATGATGTGCATCTTCGATTCCATCGCGGACGGAGGCGACACCGTATCGGCGATCATCGCGGACGGCATCATTCCCGCCGCGCTGGAGATGATGGACAACCTCACCATCAAGGCCGTGGAAGAGGCTTACAATTCGGGTCTGCCCAAGGACGCGGCCGCGGTCCTGATCGTCGAGCTCGACGGGCTGAAAGACGGCATGGAGCGGCAGACGGAGCGCGTCCGGGAGATCTGCCGGAAGAACAACGTGCGCGAGATCCGGATCGCCGGCAACCAGGCGGAGCGCGATGCGATCTGGGCGGCCCGCAAGGGGGCGTTCGGCGCGGTGGGCAGGCTGCGCCCCAACTACCTGGTCAACGACGGCACCGTTCCCAGGACCCGGCTGCCGGAAACGCTGGCCCGGGTCGTCGCCATCGGCGAGAAATACAACCTGCCCATCGCCAACGTGTTCCACGCGGGGGACGGCAACCTGCACCCGCTGATCCTTTTCGATGAAAGGGACAAGGAGGAGCTTTCCCGCGTCCACAAAGCCGCGAACGAGATCATGGACGTCTGCGTGGAAATGGGAGGGACCATCAGCGGCGAGCACGGCATCGGCGTCGAGAAGCTGGAAGGCATGCCGCTGATTTTCAGCGAAAGGGATCTGGCCGCCATGAACCGGGTCAAGAAGGCGTTCGATCCGGTCGACAGGTACAATCCGGGGAAAGCGCTGCCCGACATGCGAATCACCACTTGATGCCTATGAAGGGAACTACGGACATGTCCAATCCGGACCGGATGCTTTCCGCCTTGAAGGGAATCGTCGGGGAATCCAGCGTGATCTCCGATTCCGACCGGCTCAAGGAGTACGCCGTCGACGGCCGGGTGCCGAAAGCGGTCGTCCGCCCGGGATCCGAGGAGGAAATATCCGGCGTCGTGAAATATGCGAATGCGGAGAAGCTGGCCATCGTGCCCCGCGGCAACGGCGGCATGATGGCATGCGGCGGGATCCCCCGGAAGCTGGATATCGTGCTCTCGCTGCTGCGCCTCGACCGGATCGTCGATTACGATATCGCCAACCAGAGCCTCTCGGTGGAAGCCGGGATCACGCTGGCCGACGTGCAGAGGAAGCTGGCCGGCGGAGGCAAGGGCAATTTCCTCCCGATCGACCCTCCCTGCATGGAAAAAGCCACGATCGGCGGCATCGTCGCGACCAACGCCAGCGGGCCGAAGCGGTACCTCTACGGTACCGTCCGCGACCTGCTGCTCGGCGTCAGGGCGGTCGCGCCCAACGGGGACATCCTCTCCTTCGGCGGGAAGACGATGAAAAACGTGTCCGGATACGACATGACCCGGCTGATGATCGGGTCCTGGGGGTCGCTGGGCATCGTCACCGGGGTCACGACGAAACTCCTTCCGCTCCCGGAAGCAGTCGGGCACCGTGCTGGCGTCGTTCGATACCCTGGCCGCGGCGGGCCCGTTCATACGGAAGATCGTGCATTCGGTTCTGCTTCCCTCCGCCATCGACCTGATCAGCGGGAGGGCCGCGGAGCGCCTGGGGGAAAAATCGAAATACCTCCTGGCGTTCAGTCTCGAAGGATTCGCGGAGGCCGTCGACCGGCAGGTCGCGGAGATCGGCGCCGCCGCGGGAAAAGAAGGCGCCGTTTCCGTGAAAGTTCTGAAGGGGGCGGAAGACGGGGATTTCTGGGCCGGCGTCCGCGATTTCGGCCTGGATTCGGGGAACGGGTTTTCGACTCCCGTCGTCCTCAAGTCCAATTTCCTCATTTCGAAGCATGTCGAGATCCTGGAGGTTTACGAAAATGCCGTGCGCGCCGCGGGGGTCGACGCCGCCTTCATCCTCCGGGCGGGCAACGGGATCCTTTACACCCATATCCCCGGGGACGCGAAAAATGCCGACGGCCTGGCAGAGCTTATCGGCCGGCTCACGGAAGAGGCGGTAAAGCACGAGGGGAATCTCGTCGTCGAATCCTGTCCGCCGGAGCTGAAGGAAAAGGTCGGCGTCTGGGGCCGGACGCGGACCGATCACATCATCATGCGCCGCTTGAAGGAGAAAATGGACCCGCAGGGCGTCTTGAACCCGGGCCGTTTCGTGGGAGGCATCTGAGGCATCATGAACGATAAATCGCTGTTCAGCGACAACACGAGAGAGAACATCTACCACTGCATCAAGTGCGGCCTGTGCATGGCCCACTGCCCGGTCTACAAGGAACTGCTGGTGGAATCCGCGACCCCGCGCGGCAAGGTCCAGCTTTCCCGGCAGCTCTCCGAAGGGAACCTGGAGCTCGCCGAGGAGGTGAAGAACGCCTTCTTCTCCACCTGCCTGCTGTGCGGCGGCTGCGTCGTCAACTGTCCCAGCGGGGTGCACGGGACCCACCTCTACTCCGGGGTCCGCTGGCGGGCCGTCCAGCGGTACGGGATGGACTGGAAAAAGAACGTGATCTTCCAGCTCCTGGCGAGTTCGTGGATGATGTCCACCTCCGTCTGGTTCGGCCGGTGGGCGCGCAAAATGTTCGGAAGCGAGCGGCTGGAAGCGAAAGTGAACGCCGGCGCCCTCAACCTCGCGCGCATCCCCGCGCTCAACGAGAAGCCGTTCTCCAAAATGGTCCGGGAAGTGACGGCGCCGGAAGGGAAGGCCAGGGCGAAGGTCCTCTATTTCCACGGCTGCGCGACCAATTTCCTGTACGGGAAAATCGGGCTCGCGGTCGTCGATGTGCTCGGCAAAATGGGGGTCGAAGTCGTCACCCCCGGGAACCAGGGCTGCTGCGGCATGCCCATCTTCATGTCCGGGGATCGGGAGGCCTCGCTGCGGGTCATCCGGGAGACGTTGAAGGTGTTCGCGCGCGAGGACGTCGATGCGGTCGTCTGCGACTGCGCCACCTGCAGCGACGGCCTGAAGAAGGAGTACGCCCACCTCCTCCAAGACCTCCGCGAGCTGGGGGAGAGCGTTTCGGATGAAGAGATCGCGGCGGCCGACCTGCTGGGCCGGAAGGTGAAGGACGTGATGGTCTTCATCGACGAGCACAGGGACTGGCTGCCCGCGATGCGCGACGGCGGGCGGAAGATCCGGGTCACCTACCATGATCCCTGCCACCTCGTGAACGCGCAGAAGGTCGGGGCCCAGCCCAGGAATATCCTGAAGGCCATTCCCGGCGTGGAATATGTGGAGCTGCCGGGCGCCAACGAATGCTGCGGGGGCGGCGGCGCCTTCCAGGTGGAGCATGCCGACACGTCCCGGAAGATCACCCGGAAGAAGGTGGACAACATCCACGGAACCGGGGCCCAGGTGCTGGCCACCTGCTGCCCGGGCTGCAACCTGACCATTTCGAACCATCTCGATCCGGACCGGAAGGTGGAAGTGGTGCACCCGGTACAGCTGCTGCAGATCGCGCTCGATCAGAAATTCCTGTGAAAAGCGACCGCGAACCCGGTTCCCATGGGAACGAAGGCGAAATCGGTTTTCCCTTCCCGCCCCTTTTCCGTTTTCAGGATCGCATCGCAGCTTAGGTAGGCGATGTACCATCCCAGGGCGGCCTGGGAAAAATAGTGGTAGTCGTCGTTGATCCTCGAAAGCCCGGGGAATACCGACAGGCCGTAATACGCTCCCTTGAGGTAGGGATTTTCCGCCATCTTCGCCGCGGTGATGAACGGGATGCCGCCGATGAACGCGTGCCCGCTCACGCCATGGTTGTCATGGAAGGGTTTCCAGGCGGAATCGCCGTCCGTGGGGCGGCTCGACCCGATCGCCGCTTGCAGGAACAGGACGGCCGGAAGCCCGACAGCCGTTGCCCGGAAGGATCTTTGGGCCCATTCCTCCATCGTCGGGTTCTTCAGGAATACACCGGCTCCATAGGTGCCTATATAAACAGGCACGGTGACAAGCCCCTCCCCTGGAATCCTGAAAATATCCGCAATCCCGTCCGTCCCGTCGCTGCGGATGTCCTCCTGATACCTGTCCCGGATATATTGATCCATGTTCGTGTTCGCGAACAAACCGGCGCCCGCGATTCCGATGCCGAGGCGGATCAGGTTCGTACGGTCGAGATAGAAATTCCCGAA
This sequence comes from uncultured bacterium, assembly GCA_963741515.1. Taxonomy (GTDB): domain Bacteria; phylum Desulfobacterota; class Deferrimicrobia; order Deferrimicrobiales; family Deferrimicrobiaceae; genus UBA2219. The sequence continues at coordinate 185,838 of CAVUIA010000002.1, read as the reverse complement.
ATCCGTTTTTACGAGGTCCATCGCCTGTTCCACGGAGGAAATCTCTTCCGCCCGGCACGGCGAGACGAGGGAGAGATGCAGCAGCAGGAGGAGTCCGGACAGAACGGAAAGGATCCGTATCGCCATCTCGACAGAGTACTTTATATTCGGCCGGCCCGCCGGGTTCCTACCCCGCGGCGGCCAGGACGGCGTCCGCCACCTCCCGCACCTGCTCCTCCGTCATCTCCGGGAAGACCGGCAGCGACAGGCACCGCGCGGCGGTGTCCTCGGAAACGGGGAGGGAGAGCTCCCGGCATTCGGCGGCGAAGACTTCCTGGCGATGGAGCGGGATCGGGTAGTAGACGGCCGACGCGATATCGCGGGCGGCCAGCGCCTTCATGATCGCTTCCCGCCGGTCCGTAAGGACCGTGTACTGGTGATAGACGTGCGTGCCCTTGCCGTCCTCGGCCGGGGGGATCACCGCGGAGCCGGCGAAACGCTCGCGGTAGAGGCGGGCGACGCGGCGGCGTCCCTCGTTGAAGGCGCCGATCCGCTTGAGCTTGACTCGCAGGATGACCGCCTGGAGCTCGTCGAGGCGGCTGTTGACCCCGATGACGGAATGGTGGTACCGCACCTTGCTGCCGTGGTTGCGCAATATCCGCACGCGTTCGGCCAGCTCCGGGGAGTCGGTGGCGATCATCCCGCCGTCGCCGTAGCAGCCGAGGTTCTTGCTGGGGAAGAAGCTGAAGGCGCCGAGGAGGCCGATGGTGCCGGTCATGCGTCCCCCGATCTCCGCGCCGAAGGACTGCGCGCAGTCCTCGAGGTTGAGAAGCCCATGCTTCCGGCAGACGGCGCCGACGGCTTCCATGTCGGCGGGCTGGCCGAAGAGGTGGACCGGCAGGACGGCGCGGGTCCTCGGGGTGACGGCCGCCTCGATCTTTTCCGGGTCGATGTTGAAGGTCCGCGGGTCGATGTCCACGAAGACCGGCACGGCGCCCACGTAACGGATCGCCTCGGCGGTGGCGATGAAGGTGAACGGGGTGGTGATGACCTCGTCCCCCGCCCCGATGCCGGCGGCGAGGAGGGCCAGGTGGAGCGCGTCCGTTCCGGACGCCACGCCGACGGCGTGTTTCGCCCCCAGGAAGGCGGCCGCCTCCTGCTCGAAGGCCGTCACGTTGGGGCCGAGGATGAACTGGGTCTTCTCCAGCGCGTCGAGGAGGCCTTCCGTGATCTCTTTCCGGAGGTTGTGGAACTGCGTCTTCAGGTCGACCATCGGAATCATGAGGACACCTTCTTGAATTTTTCGTTGATCATCAGGGCGATCTCCAGCGCCTTCCTGCCGTCCACCCCCGGGACCTTCACGGGGGCTCCCGTCGCGACGGAGCGGAGGAAGGCGCGGATCTCGTCCAGGATGGCGTCCCCCGCCTCGAAGCTGTTTTCCTCGACGCTGACGTTGGGCACGCCGGGCATCATTTCCCCTTCCCCCCTGCGCGCCACCAGCAGCTTATGGTTCTGGAAATCGACGGAGATGTAGGCGTCGGGCTGGAAGATCCGCATCTTCCGCTCGCCCTTCAGGCTGATGCGGCTGGCCGTGACGTTGGCCACGCAGCCGTTCTCGAACTCGATCCGGGCGTTGGCGATGTCCTCTTCGTCGGTGAATACGGGCGCCCCGACCGCGTCGATCTCCTTGACGCCGGAGCCCACGAAGCTGCGGATGATGTCGATGTCGTGGATCATCAGGTCCAGGACGACGTTGACGTCCGTCCCCCGCGGCTTGAACGGCGCGATCCGGATGGACTCCACGAAGCGGACCCCGTGGAGGACGCCCTCGAGGGCCACCATCACCGGGTTGAAGCGCTCCAGGTGCCCCACCTGGAACACGAGGTCCTTTCCGGCGGCGATCCGGATCAGTTCGTCGGCCTCGGCGAGCGTCGTGGTGATCGGCTTCTCCAGCAGGACGTGGACTCCCCGCTCCAGGAAATCCTTGGCGACCTCGTGATGGTGGTGGGTGGGCACGACGATGCTGACCGCGTCGACCCGGTCCAGGATCTCCCGATGGTCGGCCACGGCCAGGGTTCCCAGCTTTTTCGCCAGTTCCTCGCGTTTCGACCGGTCGGTATCGACCACCGCGACGAGTTCCGCCTCGGGGATCTGCGCGTACTTTTCCGCGTGGAACCGCCCGAGGTATCCCACGCCGACGACGGCCGTCCGTAGCTTCTTCATCGGACGGGAATATACCATAAACGGCGCCGCCCTCACTTGCCGTAGACGCTTTCGTAGACTTCCCGGGAGCTGTCCACCGGGGTCATGGTTTCGTTGTACCGGGGGTTCTGGCCTTTATAATTGTAATAGTTGAAATCCTGCCCCTCGATCTTCCTCTCCCCCTCGCGGCTCAATCCCCAGTGGTCGGACTTGTAGAGGGCGCCCCCCTCCACCTCGGACACCCATTCCTGCTCTCCGCGGATGTACCCGGTCCGCTTGTAGTCGATGTATTCCTGGCTCCTCTGCCGTTCCTGGTAAGCCGCCATCGAGCTTTCGCGCATTTCCTGTGCGTTGCGGGCCATCCTCTCGGAATTCTCCCGGGCCATCCGCCGCACATTCTCCATTCCCTGCTGGACATACTCCTTCGCGAATCGTTCGTTGAGCCGGTAGCTTCCAGCCATCTTGGCGAGGGAGGGCAGGTATCCGGGCAGCTCCTTCTCCGGCGCCCAGACCCCGGTGAGGTTGATGCCCCATTGGCCGGACGGCATGGGGCTGGAAGCCATCACGTCGTAGTATCCCCGGCACCGGACCCCGCTCTTGCTGTCGAAGGAAATCGTGGCGGTTTCGACCTCCATCGCCTGTTTCAAAAACACGGAAGCCTCCCTGGCCCTCTTGGGGTCGGAAGCCCGATCGAGGATCCTGTGGTTCCTCGATCCCGTCGCGCGCATCGCGACGATCAGGGCGTCGACCGGGTGGAGATAGGGGGAATGGATCACCCCCGGGATGCGGGAGCTGTCGAAGTTGGGGATCTGCGAAGGCCCCCAGAAGCCGACCGGGGCGAAGATGACCCCGGCGATCCCGTCCCCGGGCGGCACGCAGAGGAGCTGGCCCTTTGCTCCCTCCATCTTCCACCCCTTCGGGACCAGCATGGAGAAGGAGCCGTCCTTGGCCCCCTGTTCCGCCAGGGGAAGGCCGGAGATGCCGCGCGGGGATGCGTCCGGGGGAGCGGCCTTCGCGGCGCCCGACGGGTCGAGGATCGTGAAGTTCGAGATCACCGAGAGCAGGGTGGGCCTCAAGGCGTCGATTTCCTTCTCCGGCGCCTCGTAGCCGAACACCGTGGCGTCGGGGTATTGCGAGTTGAAATAATACCGGCCCCGCACCGGGACGTTCCGCGCGTCCGTGTAGCGGATTTCGATGACGGTCCGGCGGCGGTCCTTCGTGCTCTTCGCCCAAACGAGGCTCAAGCCCGACACGGCCGGGCGGAGGGCTTTCATCATGCGGGAGGCGAGGACCGCGGTGTTCCCCTTCCGGTCCTCGATCTTCAGGGTTTTCATGACGGCGAACGACCCGCCTCCCGGCCCGGAGACCGTGACGGCCTTGCCGTGCTCGACCGCCTTCGCGTCCACGGCCCACCCCGGCGGTTTATAGAGGGCGAACGAGCCGTCGGGGGCCTTGTACTTCTCCATGCGGGCGGGGGGATTCCCCTGCGGAGCGGCCATCGCCGCGGGGGCGGAAAGGTGGAACGCGCAACAGACTGCCGTCACGGAGCAAAGGATCCTGGCAAGCATCGTTTCCCTCAGGGGTCCGGCTTGAACCGGATATGGATGTGCCCTGTATGGTCCTCGTTCAGGGGGATGATTCCCTCTGCGTTCCATGTGCCCAGCGGCACATACGCATCTTCCACCTTTGGTACGGTAACGTCCAGTATCGCGAAATCGTTGTCCGGATAGTCGGGGTGATGCAGCTTGCCTTCGAACAATGCCCTGGTGAACCACTCCTCGTCGCTCACATATACCAACAGGATGTTGTCGTCCTGCGCCAGCGTCGAAAGCCCGTTCCGGTTCGCCTTGATCCAGTTGATGACCTTGATCAGCTTCGTGTCCCCGGTGCCGCCGGCGACGACCTGCTCATCCCATGCCGCGAGGATGGCGGTCTTGATGGAGGCCCCGTTCCACTCCCCGCTCATGGTGGTCAGGAAGCTCCCGTTTTCATCCCAATATCTCGCGTCCGTGTCGTACCCGCCCTTGTGCGTCATGTGGACGGCCATCGATTTCCATTCCCCGCCATGGATCTTCTGCCAGGCGTTCTGCCCGGAGAGGTCGTTGAACCGGAGGCCGAGGGTCCCGCCCTGGCCCGTGTTGAGCCAGGCGAGCAGGTCGCCCCGGCCCCATCCGTCTCCGCCCACGCTGTCCTGCCGGAGGTCGTTGTCGGGCGCCCCGTATCTGCGCGCGGCGGGGAAGGAGGCCACGTCCCGGATCTCGAACAGCGGAAGGAACGATTCGTTCGCCAGGGAGCCCTGGAACTGCACGGGAACCTTGCTGGAGGTCAGGCTGGCCGTTTTCCCCTTCAGGTTCCCTTTCAACGTGACCTGGAGGCTTGCCGGGACGTGACCGGCCGGCGCGATCGAAAGCGCGGGCATGTCGATCGTGGCCTGCAGCGTCCCATTGTCGACCCCGACGGGGACGAAGACCTGGCTGTCGGTCACGGAATGGACCGCGTTGCCGTACAGAAGCTCGAGCTTCATGTTCTTGATTTCCGCGTCCCTGGGGGAATACTTCACTTCGATGATCCACTTCCAGTTGCTGGTCTTTTTTCCATAGGCGCCGGACCGGGGAATGCTGACGTTGAAATATTTCTTGCCGTGCGTGTCCTGGAACAACCCCGACACGTATCGCACGCTGTTGACGGTGATGCCGGCCGCATTGTCCAGGGAGATGCCGACGGTGGTCGCCAGCGCCCCGTCCCCGATGTTGACGGTTTTCGCCGACAGAGTGCAGTTGATCGGCCCGGACTGCGTGAAATGGGATACATCGATGTCTTTGTTGTAATAGTGGGTCCCGTTGTCCGCATGGGTGTTGTTCACGGACCCGTTCCTTTCGAAAACGACACTCCCGCACATGGCCTTGAATTCCCACGAATCGTTGTACTGGCTTTGCTTGGTGGTGTAGTTGGGATATTCCGCGGTGGAAACCGTCGCTTCCACCTTTACGTTCTTTGTGTCTTTCGCGACGACGATTTCCTTCGTTTTGGAAACGACCTCGTCTCTGGCGGCTCCCGACACCGTGATGCTGTTTTCCGTTTCCGTTATCGCGGCCGACGGCCTCACGGCGTGCAGAACGTTCAGCGGTCTGGGCCGGATCGGATCGTTTTTGCGGAATTCCGGGATCGTCGGGTTTCTGGCCGTTTTCGGGGCGTCAGTGACCGTCATGACGGCCGGCGAAGGCTGCCTCGCGCCGGTTATGCCGGTGGCGGTGATCGTCAGGTCGATATCGAGGGTGCTGCCGCCGCTCTCGATCAGGAACAGGGACGAGCCGAAGTGGGCCAGGGACGGATCGGCAAGGCTCAGGGAATAACTGTCGGTCGGGGCGTTGTTGATGGTGAAGGTGCCGTCGGGCTGGATGCCGGCGCTCAACCGCGTGCCGCTGTTGAAACCGCTCAACACGACCCGCTTCCCGGTCAGGGAGGTCATGGTGCCGCCCGACCCGTCGACGACTTTTCCCCCGACCGTGTTCGACCCGTAGAAGAAGCCGGCGAAGTACGTGAACGGCAGGCCGCCGTCGTCATGTCCCGAGATCACCAACTCGATGCGCTTGTCGGAAAGCTTCGCGTGGAATGCCGGCTTGCTTTCCGCTTTCAGGGAAACCGTCCCGGCGTTCGCATCCAGGGAGAAATAATCGGTGATGTCGTATACGTTCAACCCGTTGTGCAGGTGGATGCGGATGCCGGCAAGCCTGGCCCCGGAACCGCTTTGGAACGACAGCACGAATCCGGAATAGGCGGAGGGAAGGAGATTCACGTTCACCAGGGAAGGCAGGCTCAGGGCCAGGTCGGACCATTGCAGGTCCGGGACCTCCTCGTTGCTCTCGGAGCCGCTTTCGATGACCGACGGCAGCAGGGTCAGCAGCGAGAAGGAGCAGTCGCTGTGCGATCCGCCCGATTGGTTGAACCGGAATACCAGCGTTTCCTGTTTTCCGGTATCTCCCGGGGCGACGAACCTCAGCACGCCGTTCGCGAAGGACAGGCCGGTGACCGACGGGCCGCCGACCTGGCTCACTCCGGATACGTTTTCCAGCTCTATCGGCATCACTTTCAATTCGAGGGGAAGCACGGGTTCCGTGACGGACACGGCTTGAGGCGGGGCTACGGGAGTAACCGGGCCGGTTCCGCCGCCTCCCCCTCCGCCCCCGCCGCATGCGAACAGGGCGAGAACCGCCATAAAGGAAATGAGGGAGCAGGGGAGTCTCTTCATGACAGCTCCTCTCTTGCCGCGCCGTCAGGGACGGCGCATCTCGCGATGATTCACACAGGCCGGATGCCGCCGGGGAACAAGATCGGGAAGGGGAGGGGAAACCGTCGTTGGAAAGGGACTGTCCATCGTAGGCTCGCTTTCCGCGGATGGAGACGGTGAGGCCGATCAGGCGTCGGATCTTCGAGTTGTCCTCATTTTACGTCCTGCCGATTTCCCTGTCAAAACGGGGCCCGGGACGGCGGGTCGTCCGCCGTTCCGGGATCTTACGCGATCATTTCGTGGTGTTGTCCGTCCTGCCCGGAAAGCTTTTCTTCATGGACGACATCCCGTCATCGAAGGTGGCGCAGGACCCCAGGAGGAGCGAAATCGCCAGCAGCAGGATCAACGCGGTCCATTTTCTCATGACGACCTCCGGAACGTTCTTTGCCGCGGATGCACGACATTATACAGCGGGGACGCCCAGGCAGATCCCGAGCGATTGCGCCGTGGCGATCGTGTCCCCGTCGAGGGGAACGCTTCGTCTTCCCGCCACCGCCTCCGAGAGCGGCACCGCCAGGACCGTCGGCGGCCGGAGCGCCACCATCACGTCCGTCAGCCCTTCCGAAAGGGCCCGTATCGCCGCGGTGCCGAAGCGAAGCGCCATCAGCCGGTCGAAGGAGGTGGGCCCCCCGCCGCGCTGCAGGTGCCCGAGGACGATGGAACGCGTTTCCTTCCCCGTGCGGGCGGCGATCTCGTCGGCAAGCCACTCCGCGATCCCCCCGAGCCGGACCTCCCTGCCGATCTCCTTTTCCCCCTTCGTCCTCGCCGCGCCGCCTACCGGTGCGGCCCCCTCGGCCACCACCACGATCGAAAAGCGGCGACCCATCCGGTCCCGGTTCCGGATCGCATCGCAGACCGCGTCCATCTCGAAAGGGATCTCCGGGATCAGGATCACGTCTGCCGATCCCGAAACCCCCGCGTGGAGGGCGATCCACCCGGTGGTGCGTCCCATCATCTCGACCACCATGACGCGGCTGTGGCTCTCCGCCGTGGAGTGGAGCTTGTCGAGCGCGTCGGTCGCCGTCGCCACGGCGGTGTCGAAGCCGAAGGTGAGGAACGTCGCGGCCAGGTCGTTGTCGATCGTCTTCGGGACGCCGACCACCGGCAGCCCCTTCAGGCAGAGGCTGTGGGCGATGCCCAGGGAGCCGTCCCCCCCGATCGCCACCAGCGCGTCGAAGCCGTGCCGGCGGAAAGCCGCGATGAGTTCGTCGGACCGGTCCCTGCCGACGATCACCCCGTCCCGCTTCACGGGGTACTCGAACGGGTTCCCCCGGTTCGTGGTCCCGAGGATCGTGCCCCCCTGGTTGCTGATCCCGCGGACCCGGTCCCGATGTCAGAGGGATCAACCCTTCTTCGGGGGACATTTCGAGCAGGCCGAGGTATCCGTCCCGGATCCCGACGACCTCCCAGCCGAGGCGCAGGGCGGAAAGCGTGACGGCGCGCAATACGGCGTTCAAACCGGGGGCATCGCCCCCGCCGGTGTTCACGGCGATCTTCCTGATGCCCATCGAGGCCTCCCGGTCGAAAGATTTCACCTCATACTAATGCATGGAACGACGAGGAACCACGAGATAAATCAGGAGGATAAAACAGGGAAATATTTTTCCCTGTTTGGTTCGCGATTCTCCGAGAAGCAAGAAAGAATTTACCCACCGTCTTGTTCCCGGCGGCCAGGCACCTATAACTGGCTTGATTTGTTGATATATTTTTGTGTAAATCGTTGGCCTTGTATTTGCAAATTGACTTGTCATGGATTTCTACCCGGTATATAAGATATGCAGCGTGAGCGGGGCGTTCTCCCGCATTGGCTCTCTTTTGGAGACCTGCCGGCATTGGAGCGTCAAGACCACTTCGCACCAATGGAACCAGGCACGTGCCCTGTTCACGCAGAGGGCTGGGGACGTCATCCTGTTGGGACCCAGAATGACCGGTTCCGCAAAAAAAGGCGGATAAGCGTGTCATGAGCGACGAACGGAACGAGCGGGTTTTCACGGTTTATCGGATGAATTTCGAGGAGCGGACCCAGGAACCGATCGGGCAGATCGTCGAGCGGAGAAAGTCCACCCGGCTGAACAACCACATCGGGCTGCTGCAGCTGGCCCGGAAGCAGTTTTCCTCCACCACGGACGAGGCGGTCCGCATCGGCGTATTCGAGAAATTGACCGAGGACCTTTCCTACGGCCTGAAATTCTCCTGACCGGCGCCCTGTTTCGTTTCGGGCGCGGTTTCCTCGCCTTCTTTGCCATGGGCGGATCCTTTCTGCTACCCTAAAAAAATATCGTTCGGACAATGGCACCATCCGGTTATCCCGGGACAGGGGAGGGAGCCATGCGCCTGGGAGACGAGCGCCGCAGCGACAACGTGGAAGACCGGCGGGGGATCCGCGTATCGAGGAAAGCCGTCGGGCGTGGGCGGCGGGATCGGCACGATCCTTCTGGTGATCGCGGCGCTGTACCTGGGGATCGACCCCCGGCTGTTCCTTTCGGGGGGGCCCGCGGAAGAGCAGGTTTCCGAACAGGCCTCGACCGGGGCCCGGTCGGCCGAGGAGAACCAAATGGCGGATTTCGCCTCCGCGGTGCTCGCCAGCACGGAGGACGCATGGGGGGACCTGTTCCGCCGCGGCGGGAAGAGCTACCAGCCGCCGAAGCTGGTCCTGTTCACGGACGCCGCGCAGTCCGCCTGCGGATTCGCCCAGGCGGCCGTCGGCCCCTTCTATTGCCCCGCGGACCAGAAGGTCTACATCGACCTCGACCTTCTACAAGGAGATGAAGGACCGTTTGCAGGCGGGCGGGGATTTCGCGGAGGCCTACGTGATCGCGCATGAAGTCGGGCACCACGTGCAGAACCTGCTGGGGATCATGGAGAAGGCCCAGGCGGCCCGCGCCCGGGTCGACGAGGCGCGGGCGAACCAGATCTCCGTGCGCCTTGAACTGCAGGCCGACTGCTTCGCGGGCGTCTGGGCGCACCACGCGGAGAAGGCGCGCGGCATCCTCGAGGCGGGGGACGTGGAGGAAGGGCTGAACGCCGCCTCCGCCATCGGGGACGACCGGATGCAGCGCCGGGCCGGCGGGTACGTCGTCCCGGATTCCTTCACCCACGGCAGCTCGGCGCAGCGCGTGAAGTGGTTCCGGGCCGGCATCGAAACGGGCGACGTCAACCGGTGCAACACGTTCCAGGCCGGGGAGCTGTAAAGGCGACGGGAGGATTGTCCCGTCCCCGGCGCCCGATATCCCGAACTTCGGAGGAAATCGTGAAAACGCAGATGCCGCACATCGGCAAGATCTCCTCGGAGATCTTCGACGAAATAATCCTGCCCCAACTGGGGCGGAAGCGCCCGGAAGTCCTTGTGGGCCCGCAGCACGGCGTCGACGTGGGGATCGCCGACCTGGGAAACGGGAAGGTGATGGTCGCCACCACCGATCCCGTCTTCGTCGTCCCCCCGTACGGGTGGGAACGGTCCGGCTGGTTCGCGATCCACATCCTCGCTTCCGACGCCTCCACGTCCGGCCTCCGGCCGACGTACATCACCATCGACCTGAACCTTCCGCTGTCCATGACGCGCGACGACTTCGAGGCGATGTGGTCCGTGATGCACCGGGAATGCGAGAAGATCGGCATGTCCATCATCACCGGGCACACCGGCCGCTACGAAGGGTGCGAGTACCCGATGATCGGCGGCGCCACCGTGATCTGCATCGGGGACAAGGAACGGTACGTGACCCCGACGATGGCGCGGCCGGGCGACGTCGTCCTCGTCACCAAGGGTGCGGCGATCGAGGCGGCGGGCCTGTTCGCGGTCACGTTCCCGCAGAAAGTGGCGGAACGATACGGGGAGAAGCTGGCGAAGGAAGCCGAGGAGATCTTCTGGCAGATGTCGGTGGTCGAGGACGCCCTCACCGCGGTGGAAGTCGGGGTCCGGGACGACGGGATCACCACCATGCACGACGCGACCGAATGCGGCATCTGGGGAGGGCTGTTCGAGATCGCCCTGGCGTCGAAGGTCGGCATCCACGTGGACAAGGGGAAGATCATCGTTCAGGATGCCGTGCGGAAGGTCTGCGACCTGTTCGGCATCGACCCGTACTCTTCGATCAGCGAGGGTTCCCTGCTCTTTACCTGCCGGCCGCACAAGGCGCAGGAGGCGGTTCGGCGCCTGGCCGACAAGGGGATCCCGGCGAGCATGGTGGGCGAAGTGGTGGATGCCCGGGAGGGCATGCGGTACTCCGAAAACGGGAGATCCCATGAACTGGTCCACCCCAAGGTGGACCCGTTCTGGAGCGCGTTCGGCAAGGCGGCGTCGCAGCGGACGTAGCGGCGGGAGAGGGGGTTCCCATGAAGGAGTCCGGATTCTACGGGGAAATGCGGCGGAAGTCCGACCCCGTGTGGAAGTCGATCCTCGACCATCCCTTCGTGCGGGGGATCGGGGACGGCACCCTTTCCCGGGACCGCTTCGAGTTCTATCTCAAGCAGGATTACGTGTACCTTGTCGATTTCAGCCGGGTGTTCGCGCTGGCCGCCGCGAAGTCCGCGTCGCTTTCGGACATGGGGACCTTCGCCACCCTGTTGAACCTCACGCTGAATACGGAGATGGAGCTCCACCGGAAAACGTGCGCCGCCTTCGGGATCCCGGCGGGGGCGCTCGAGGAGACCCGCAAGGGGCTGATCACGTCCGCCTACACCGATTTCCTGCTGCGCACCTGCTACGAGGGCGACCTGTCCGACGTCCTCGCGGTGCTGGTCCCGTGCGCCTGCGGCTACGTGGAGATCGCGAAGGAGCTGAAAGGCCGGGGGCTTCCCGACGACCGGTTCTACCGGGACTGGATCGAAACGTACGCCTCCGCGGAGTTCGAGGAATTCGCCGACTGGCTCATCGACCGGATGAACGCGCATGCCGCCGACGCCCCCGCGCGCCTCCGGGAGCGCTGGTATCAACTGTACGAAACGAGCGCCCGCTATGAATACCTGTTCTTCGACATGAGCTGGAAAATGGAGGTATGGCCATGAACGACAAGATCCGCCCGGAAACGTGGCGGCTCTACATCGTCACCGACGAGAAGGTGAGCCGGGGCCGGTCCCACCTGGAGGTCGCGGAGAAAGCGATCCGGGGCGGGGCCGACGTCATACAGTTCCGGGACAAGAGCTCCCCCAGCGGGGAGCTGTACCGGACCGCCCTCGCGTTGAGGAAGCTCACCCTCGATGCGGGAATCCCCCTGATCATCAACGACCGTCTCGATATCGCGCTGGCCGTCGACGCCGACGGCCTCCACGTCGGCCAGGACGATCTTCCCGCTTCCGCGGCGCGCCGGCTCCTGCGGCCCGGCATGATCCTGGGGGTCTCGACGGAAACGCCGGAGGAGGCCCTCCTCGCGGAGAAGGACGGGGCGGATTACATCGGCGTCGGCCCGGTCTTCGAGGCGCGCGGGACCAAGTCGGACGCGGGGGCGCCCAAAGGGCCCGGGATGATCGCCCCGATCCGGGCGCAATGCCGCCTCCCGATCGTGGCGATCGGGGGGATCAAGGCGGGAAACGCCCGGAGCGTGCTGGAGGCGGGAGCGGACGCCGTGGCGGTGATCTCCGATATCGTCGGGGCGGAGGACATCGAGCAGGCGGCCCGGAAGATGAAAGCGCTTCTATAAACCGCGGAGGGCGTGGACGTTGAGAAGGATCCGTAAAACGGTCGGAGAGACCGGGGAGTTCAACCTGATCGACCGGATCAGGAAGATCCTCCCCGTTTCGCGGAACAAGGACCTGCTGGTCGATATCGGGGACGACACCGCCGTGGTGCGGCTGGACCGGCGGCGGGCCCTCCTGCTGACCTGCGACATCCAGGTGGAAGGGCGCCATTTCCTGTTCGACCGGACCACGCCGTACCGGGTGGGCCGGCGCTCCATGGCGGTGAACCTGAGCGACATCGCCTCCATGGGAGGGAAACCCACGTACGCGCTGGTTTCGCTCGGGCTCCCCGCGGACCTGCCCGTGGAAAGCTTCGACCGCCTGTTCGAGGGGATGCGGGACGAAATGGCGGCCCACGGGGCCTACGTCATCGGCGGGAACCTGGCGAGGACGAAGGAGGAGCTGGTCGTCGACATCACCCTGGTGGGGGAGACCGAGGTCTCCCGTGTGCTGACCCGCCACAAATCCCGGCCCGGCGACCGCATCTTCGTCACCGGGACGCTGGGGGCTTCGGGCGCGGGGATGGAGGCGCTGAGAATCTACGGGAAAAAGGTGCCGGCCAGATACCGGGCGCTGGTCGAGCGGCACGTCCTGCCGGTCCCCCGGGTGGAGATGGGGCAGCGGATCTCGAAGGCGGGCGTCGCCTCCGGCATGATCGACCTGAGCGACGGGGTGGCCGGCGACCTGTATCACATCTGCGAGCGGAGCAACGTGGGCGCGGAGATTTACGAGGCCAGCCTGCCTCTGCCGGAGCGCATCGGGGAGATCGCGGAAAAGTCCGGCCGGTCGGTCCTCGATCTCGCCCTGCACAACGGCGAGGATTACGAGCTGCTCTTCACCGTCCCCCCCGGCGTGCCCGAGCGGAAGATCCGGGCCCTTCCCGGGAAAACGGGGATCCCGGTGACCGAGATCGGGAAGATCGTGGGGAAGAAGGCGGGATACTGCCTGGTCGATGCCCGCGGGAGGAAGATCCCGTTGAAGCCGGCCGGCTGGGACCATTTCCGGAAGGTGTGAGCGGCTTCCCGGAAGGAGGAGGGGAGATGAAAAGGGCGCTAACCATCGCCGGGTCGGACAGCGGGGGAGGGGCCGGCATCCAGGCGGACCTGAAGACGTTCATGGCCTTCGGCGTCCACGGGATGTCCGCCATCACCGCGCTCACCGCCCAGAACACGGTGGGCGTGCAGGGGATATTCGAAGTGTCCCCGGAATTCGTCCGGAAGCAGATCGAAAGCGTGATGGTCGACATCGGGACCGATGCCGCCAAGACCGGGATGCTGTCGAACGCGCCGATCGTCAGGGCGGTCGCGGAAGCGGCCCGGGAATTCCGCATCCCCAACCTGGTCGTCGACCCGGTGATGGTCGCCAAGAGCGGCGATCCCCTCCTTGCGGAGGACGCCCGCGAGGCGATCCGCGACGAACTGCTGCCGCTGGCGACGGTCATCACCCCCAACCTGTTCGAGGCCGAGGCGCTGTTGGGGCGCAAGATCCGGGATCTCGACGCCATGAAGGGAGCGGCGCGGGAGCTGCAGCGGTTCGGGAGCGGCTGGGTGGTCCTCAAGGGGGGAAGCCTCGACATCGAGGGCAAGGCGGTCGACGTGCTCTGCGACGGGGAGGACCTGGTGCTGCTGACGTCTCCCTATATGAAGTCCAGGAACACCCAGGGCACCGGCTGCACCTTCGCGTCCGCCATCGCGGCCGGCCTCGCCAAGGGGCTCTCCGTGCCGGAAGCCGTGAAGCGCGCGAAGGAGTACATCACCGAGGCGATCCGCAGCGGGCCGGAGATCGGCAGCGGCCACGGCCCCGCCAACCACCTGGCCGGCGTTCACAGCAAGTGGTAAACGGGAATCCTTACCGGGTGTCGCGCATCCTATGGTCGGAAGATGAAAATTTCCGTAAGCCATATGGAGGAGGATGACATGTGCAAGACCTGCGGGTGCGGCAAGAAGTAACCTGACGCCCTTTCGGCGAAGAAACGGCGGGGTGGTCTCCACCCCGCCGTTTTATTTAAGAGAAATGCCAATCCGTCCAACGGAATGCCGCACGGTCCGGAAATAAAACCAATAAGCCCGGATTGCAGGAATAAATATTATACTACCCGCATATTCTTGCGTATTGATTTACGTCCGGGGGGGAGGATGCCGGAGCCGAAGAAACCGCTCTATGAACACGATGACGTCGCCATCCTGCGGTTCGATCCGGACGGGAATATCGTCTACGCCAACCGGCAGGCCTGCCAAACCTTCGGATACGCCGAGAAGGAGATCCTCACTCATCGGATCTACGACATCGATCCGGGAATACCGCCGGTCGCCTGGCCGGTTTATATCGAGGAAATTCCTCCTGGCGCCGCCCTGAAGTTCACCCGGCAACTCCGGAAAAAGGACGGGACCGTATTTCCCGCGCTCGTGATCTCCCATCGCCCCGAGGCCGGCGATGGGAAGGGCATCGTCGGCTTCATCCAGGACATCTCCGCGAACGTGCGCACGGAGGAGACGCTGCGGGAAAGCGAGTATTTGCTCAGGAAATCGCAGGAAGTGGCGCGCCTCGGGGTCTACAAGCTGGACATCCCGTCCGGGTCGTGGATCAGCTCGCCCATGCTCGACGACATTTTCGGCATCGATGACGGATACCCGAAGGACGTCGCCGGCTGGCTGGATCTCATCGCTCCCGACCAGCGCGGTGGAAATGTCGGCCTACCTGGAGGGGCACGTCGTGGTGGGGCGAAACCGGTTCGACAAGGAATACCGGATCCTCCGTCATTCCGACGGGCAGGAACGGTGGGTGAACGGGACCGGCGAGCTGGAATTCGACGAGCGGGGGAACCCGGTCCGGATGATCGGCACGATCCGGGACATCACGGAGCGCAAGCGGACGGAAGATGCTCTCCGGGAGAATGAGCATCTATTGGGGAGATCGCAGGAGGTGGCGCGCCTGTACTCCTTCGCGGTGGATCTCGCCTCCAACAGGTGGTCCTGTTCGGACATGTCGAAAGAGATCCTCGGCATCGATGACGGGTATCCGATGAACCTCGACGGGTGGAAGGACCTCGTCCATCCAGACGATTGGGAAGGGCTGCTGTCCTCGTGGGAACAGTTTGCCTCCAGGGGGAGCAGTCGGTACGAAAGGGAGTTCCGGATCTTCCGGAAAGCCGACGGCCGCGAACGGTGGCTCAGAAGCCTGGGAGAACTGGAGGTCGACGAGCGGGGAACGCCGGTCCGCGTGGTCGGGATGACGATGGACATCACGGAGCGCAAGCGGGAGGAAAAGGAGCGGGAGGCGCTCGAGGAGCGGCTTCGCGAGTCGCACAAGTTGGAAACCGTCGGGCGCCTCGCGGGGGGCGTGGCGCACGAGTTCAACAACATGCTCTCCATCATCCTCGGGTATGCGGACCTGATGCGGAGCCGGCTTCCCGAAGGCGATCCCCTGCGGAAGTTCGTGGACGAGATCGAAAGGGCCGGCGGACGCGTCAAGGATCTCACGGCCCAGTTGCTCACCTTTTCCCGCAAGCAGATCATCGCCCCGAAGATCGTGAACCTGAACGACCAGCTGGCGGGGATGATAAAGACACTGGGCAGGCTGCTCGGCGATGAGATCCGCATCGACTTCCTGCCGGGGGAAGGTCTCTGGAGCGTCCTGTTCGACCCGTTGCAGCTGGACCAGGTCCTCGTCAACCTGGGGATCAACGCGCGGGACGCCATGCCGGGCGGGAGGCAGGCTGACGGTCGGGACGGCCAACGTATGCATGGATGAGCGGTCTAATAAAAAAGGCATCCCCATGCCCTCCGGGGATTATGTCTGCATGACCGTGGCCGACGAGGGGCTCGGCATGGACCGGGAAACCCTGTCGCACATCTTCGAGCCCTTTTTCTCCACCAAGGGGGTGGGGAAAGGCACGGGAATGGGGCTTCCCTCCGTGTACGGGATCATCAAGCAGAACAGCGGCTTCATCGAAGCCGAAAGCGGGCCGGGGAAAGGGACCACGTTCCGGATCTACATCCCGCGGCGGGGGATGGGCGACGTTGCCGCGGAACCGCCGGCGTGGGCAGGGGAAATGTCCACGGTCGCCGACCCGGTTTCGGTCCTGCTGGTGGAAGACAACGAGATGGTGCGCAGGATGGTATCGCTGCAGCTGGAGAGCCTGGGCTGCAAGGTCTCCTGCGCGGAATCCCCGTTCGATGCCCTGGCCCTGTTCGGGAAGCCGGATTTCGCCGTGGACCTCCTGGTCACCGACGTGATGATGCCGGGGATGAACGGCGCCGAGCTGTGGAAAAAGGTGAGGTCCCTCCGGCCGAAGACGAGGGTCCTTTTCGTTTCCGGCTACACGCCGGGCGAGATCGCGGACCGCGGCATCCTGGGGGAAGGGGAGCGCGTTCTCTCCAAGCCGTTCACCCAAACGGGGCTTGCCCATGCGGTGAAGGAGGCGCTCGCCGGCCGTTAGTAGGGACTGGCCGCGGGCAAGGGGTATCCCATGAAGCGTTTTTTCCGGTGGTTCGCCGGACCGATCGCGATTCTCTTCGTCTTCGTTGTTCCCGTTTATTCGGGCGAGGGATCGCCCGTCTCCGTCACCATACTGCACGTGAACGATTTCCACGGGAGACTGCAGCCGGCCCCGCCGAAGGCGGGGATCGACAATGCTCCCACGGGCGGTGCCGCCCTGCTTGCGGGGCTCATACGGCGGGAGCGGGGAAAGGATCCCGCCGGGACCGTCCTCCTGTCCGCCGGGGACATGTTCCAGGGGACCCCGGTCTCCAACCTGTTCCACGGGGCCCCCGTCCTGGAGATCATGAATTCGCTGTCCTTCGACGCGATGGCGCTCGGGAACCACGAGTTCGACTGGGGGCTGGACGTCCTCCGGGACCTGCGCGCCGGATCCTCGTTCCCGTTCCTCTCCGCGACGGTCGTCGACGATTCGGGCCGTTTTCTTCCGGGGATCTCCCCGTACGTCCTGCTGGAACGGAAGGGGATCCGGATCGCCGTCGTCGGCGTCAGCACGCCGGATACGCCGTACACGACGAAGCGGGACAACGTGAAGGGGCTGGTCTTTCCCGACCCGGCCTCCGCGCTTCCCGAGGTCGTGCGTCAGGCCCGGTCGCGGGGGGCCGTCGTGGTCGTCGCCCTGTCCCACCTCGGGTTCGACGAGGACCGGAAGCTGGCGTCGGCCGTGCCCGGCATCGACCTGATCGTCGGGGGCCACTCCCATACGGCCGTGACGACGCCCGTCCGGGTCGGCGGGACCGTGGTGGCCCAGGCCGGCTCCCACGGGATGCACCTGGGCGTCGTGCGCCTCGAAGTGGATCCGCGGAGCGGGTCGGTGACCTATCGGGAGTCCGGGAGCGGGCTTCTCCCGGTCTCGGCCGCCTCGGGCGCGCCGGCGGACCCGGAAGTTTCCCGGGTCGTGGAAAGCTATCGGGCGCGGCTCGCGGGGGAATTCGGCAAGACGGTCGGAACGGCGGCGGTGGCCCTCGTGCGGAACGACTACGCGGAGTCCAACGTGGGGAACCTGCTCTGCGACGCCGCGCGGGCGGCGACGGGGGCGGACGTCGCCTTCATGAACGCCTACGGGATCCGGGCGGACCTTCCCGGGGGAGAGATCACCCTGGAGCAGGTGTACACCATGCTCCCCTTCGAGAACACCCTCCTTACCGTCGAACTTGCCGGGGAAGGGATCGTGTCGGCGCTGGAGAGGGGCGCGACCCTGGAAAGCGGCATGCTCCAGGTGTCGGGCGTGGAGATGCGGGTCGACCTGTCGAGGCCCAAGGGCGGCCGCGTGTCGGACGTCCGCATCGCGGGGGTTCCGCTGGATCCGAAGAAACGGTACCGCGTGGCCTTGAACGATTTCCTCGCGGCGGGAGGGGATCGGTTCGACGCTTTCCGGGAGGGAAGCGGGGCGGTGGCGGCGGGGAATTTCCGGGATGCGGTCCTCGAGTACCTCCGGACCCGTTCCCCCGTGAGCCCCCGGGTGGAAGGCCGGATCACGGTGGTCCGATGAGGGGAGAGCGCGAATGGGAGAAGGCGTGCGGGTTTTCGTGAACGGCAGTCCGGAATCTCTCCACAGGGGGATGCAGGTTCAGCACGCCCTGATCGCGCGGGACCAGGCGTTGTACGAGGGCGCGCTGAAGGGCGAGGTGCGGATCGAGGACGGGAACGGGTTCCCCCTGGACCTCGAGGGGGCGCTGACGGACGGGATGACGATCGTCGCGAAACCGGCTTGCTGAGAAGAAGGGGCCTCCCCGCGAAAAGGGGAGGCCCCGCATCGTTTCCCGTCAGACCCGGAACCAGCTCGCCGAATCGTTGAGCTGGCCGGCCATGCGGGACAGGTCGGCGACGGTCACGCGGATCTGGTCGATCGACGACTCGGTCTGCCGCGTCACGTTGGCGATCCCTTCCATGTTCGAGGACATCTCGTCCGTGGCGGCGGACTGCTCCTCGGCCGCGGCCGCGATCCGCTGGATCATGTCGGTGCTCACCGACGAGGCCGCGACGATCCGCTCGAGGGCCGAACGCGCCTCCTCGGCCAGCGCCACGCCCTTCTCGACCTCCACGATCCCCGTCTGCATCCCGTTCACGGAACGCGCCGTCTCTTCCTGGATCTTCTCGATCATCGCGGCGATCTCCTTGGTCGCCTTGCCGGTCCGCTCCGCGAGCTTCCGGACCTCGTCGGCCACCACCGCGAACCCGCGGCCCGACTCGCCGGCCCGCGCCGCCTCGATCGCCGCGTTCAGCGCCAGCAGGTTCGTCTGGTCCGCGATGTCGTTGATCGTGTTGATGATCGCGCCGATCTCCTTGCTCGCCTTGCCCAGCTCGCCCACCGTGTTCGCGGACTCCTTGACCTTGTCGGCGATGCCGTGCATCCCGGTGACGGTGTCCTCGACCTTCTTGCGCCCCTCGCCCGCGATCCGGCTCATCTCCTTCGACGCGTTGGAGGCCTCGGCCGCGTTCTTGGCCACGTCCATGACCGTCTGGGAGACCTCGGTGATCGCCGCGGCCGCCTGCTCGGTCTGGTGGCTCTGGTCCTTCGCGCCCTTCGCGAGGACCTCCGTCGTCGCGGAGACCTCCTCGGAGCTGCTCGCCAGGGTGTTCGTCATCCCCTTGATCTGGCCGGCGATCCTGCGGAGGTCCTCCATCATCTTGTTGAACCCCTGGGCCATGACGCCGACCTCGTCGTCGGTGAGGACCGGGACGTCCTGCGTCAGGTCGCCCTCGGCCGCTTTATTCGTGACCTCGCTCAGGCCGGAGACCGACTTGAGGATCTTGTTGATGGTGAAGTAGGCGAATCCCCACGCGAAGCTGACCCCGACGAGGAGCCCGATGATGAGCACCCACTGGCCGGCCTTGGCGGTGCCTGCATCGCTTTCGAAGTTGCGGTTCTGGGTCTTGATGGTGGATGCGCCCATTTCCGTGAGGGCGGCCATCAGGGGAACTTCTATGTTGGAGTACTGCGAGTCGACCGTGACGGGGTCCTTGCCGGACATGGTCGCCTCCAGCATCTCCTTCCCCTTCTGCTCGTACGGGACCAGTTCCTTTTCGACTTTCTTCAGGATTTCGCGCTCTTCCGGGGTTTTGGCAAGTTTCGAGTACCCCTCCATGTTCGCCTTGAGTTTCTTCATTTCCGCCGCGTACGCATCGGAGCTCCCGGCGTCCATGCGGGTCATGTAGTTCTTGGTGGCGAGGACGGACTTGGCCAGCGCGAGCTCCGCATCCTTGGAGGCGGAGTACCGGGCGACGTCGACGCGGACCAGGGTCTCGTAGGAACCCAGGAGCCAGTAAAGCGCCAGGACGGCCCCGACCGTGCCCACGATCATGATGGCCGACATGATCCCGACCAGGCCGTACATCTTTCTCGAAAGCGTCATCTTGATCTTCATCGTTTGGCTCCCCTGATCTTTTTATGCGTCAACGTCGCTGTATTCTCACGATCACCATGGGCACGAATTCACCTCTTGTCGTAACTTATCGGTAATGGGCGGGAACTCTTTAGCGGATATTTCGCTTCCTAATGCGAATTAGTGGCGGAAAGTTCGGTGGTTCCGGACGAATGGGGCTAACCTGCCGCCATGTATGGTATCCTCCAATCCATGGAGAAGAAGACGGGGCGGATAGATGAGGGGTTCCCGGGGCCGGGCTGACCGACGCGGACGTCATGGAGGCCATGAAATCCCTTTCGTCCTACATCGACATCACGCCGGGGGACTTCAGGGAACTGTACCGCGTCGCCTTCCGGCTCGCCGTGGAGCGGTTCACCCGGTCGGTGACGGCGCGCGATATCATGAACGACAAGGTCGTCACGGTGTCCCCGGAGGACATCCTCGAGGACGTGGTCAAGGACATGAGCGAGGGCGGGGTGTCCGGCGCGCCCGTGGTCGATACGGACGGCAGGGTCGTCGGCGTCATTTCCGAGAAGGACATCCTCCGGCGGATGCTCGGCGGGAGATCGGGAAGCATCATGACCCTGATGACCGGATGCCTGCGGGCCGGGGGCTGCATGTGCACGAGGGTCCGGGACCTGCCCGCCCGGGAGATCATGACCTCGCCGGCCGTGACGGTCCGGGACGACGCTTCCCTCGCGGAGATGGCCGACCTGCTGGCCGGCAGGAAGGTGAACCGCCTGCCCGTGACGGATTCCGAGGGCCGCCTCCTGGGAATCCTCGCGCGGAACGATATCGTGAACGCGATGATGCGGATCCGTTCATGCTCGTAGAGTATTTCCGGAAGATGAAGGGGAGCACCCAGAGCCCCCCGATGGTTTCCGCCCGGGAGATCCTGCTGTCCTGGGCGGGAGGCGTGATCGGGATCGCCACCGTGGTGTTCCTGAACGATCACTTCGTGGCGGGCACCGGCCGTCTGCTCGTCATCGCTTCTTATGGGGCCTCCGCCGTCCTGATCTTCGGCGCCATCAAGAGCCCGCTGGCCCAGCCGAGGAACCTGGTGGGGGGCCATGTCATTTCGGCCCTCGTGGGCGTGACCGTCTTCAAGATCCTTTACCCGGTGCCGTGGCTGGCCGCGGGCGTGGCCGTGGGAACCGCCATCGCGGCCATGCACGCCACCAAGACGCTGCACCCGCCCGCCGGGGCGACATCGTTGATCGCGGTGATCGGCGGGCCGAAGATCCAGGCCTTGGGATATTCGTACGCCCTGTTGCCCGTCGCAGCGGGGGCGACGATCCTCCTGATCGTCGCGCTCGTCTTCAACAATATCCCCAAGACCCGGAAATACCCCGAATACTGGCTCTAGCGTCCCCGCCTGATCCAGAGGTCCCTTGAATGAAGATTCTATACGTGTCGAACGGGTCGAATTTCTCCGGAGCGGGAGGGATGGAGTATCACCTGATCGACATCACGGATCGGCTGGAGAAAAAAGGGGTGGAAATCGCCCTGGCGGTCCGGAAGGGCACGTTTTTCGAGCGGAACCTTTTATGCCGCAAGGGGAACGTCCACCCGTTGTCGTGGACGGGATTCGCGAAACCCTTCGCTTTCCTCCAGGCGGGGAAGCTGATACGGGATTTCTCGCCCGACATCATCTCGATCAACCGGGAGCAGGACATCGCGCGCATCTATGCGATCGCGAGGATCGCGAGCCTCTTCCGGAAGAGCAGGCCGAAGATGGTTTCCGTGTTCCACAACCTCGGGTGGAGAGGCGATTTCGACCTGCGCAGGCTCGACGGGCTGATCTTCCCGAACGATTACATCAAGCGGGACTACGTCCAATCGAACCATGTCCCGGAAGACAGGTCGGAGACCATCTATCACGGCATCGACCTGCCGGCCGTCGACCCGGCGGTAAAATCGGGCCGCGCCAGGGAGAGGAAATATTTCAAGGGGCTGGGATACCCCATCATCGGGATGGTGGGGGAGTTCCGGAAGAACCAGTCCGAGCTGGTCGACGTTGCGCATCACCTGAAAAAGAGGAACGTGGATTTCACGATGGCGTTTGTGGGGAGGGAAACCGAAGAGCAGGTCAGGCCGGTCCGGGAAAAGATCGATCGGATGGGGTTATCGAAGAACTTCATCTTCACCGGGATGGTGGACCGGAATCGGATGCCCGACGTTTTCCACGATCTCGACATATCGGTCACAACGCACCGTTCCGAGCCGTTCGGCATGGTGTTCATCGAATCGATCGCCTCGTGTACCCCGATGGTCGCGTACAACTCGGGCGGCCCCGTCGAAGTGCTGGAAAAGGGGGAGGGATCCTGGTGGACGGCGGCCCGGAAGAGATGGCGGGGGAATTGTTCAAGGTCATCACCGACGACGATTTGAGAGAATCTCTGGCGATCGCCGGGAGGATGGCGGCGGAGAGGCATTTCAGCATCGAGGCGATGGTGGAGGGTCATTACCGGTTCTATCGGCGTGTCCTGGGGGCCGGCTGCGCTTACTGATGGCCCGGGTTTACCACCACGCTGCTCCCGCCCGAGTCTCCGCTTCCCCCGGAGGCGATCGCGATCCCGATCCCGATGGCCGCGGCGATTCCCAGGGCGATCCAGCCGATCGTCCCGTAGGATGTTTTCTCCGCCGCTTTCCGCTCCTGGTCCGATGCGGCCGATTCTTCCATCTGTTTTTTCCAGGCGCCGGCCGCTTCGTTATCGTTCATGGCCGGTTTCAGATCCAGGCCCGGTGTGGACTTTATCGGCCACGTTTCCCAGGCGTCGGCGGCGGCCGCGCGGGAAACGGACCCGAGGCCCGCGGTGAGGATGCAGACGGCGCAAAGGATCGCAAGGGCGGATCTGCCCGCAGACCATGGACGCGTTCCGCCCATGTTCACCAGTCCTCTCCCCTGTGGCAACCGATCACCCCCCCCGCCCGCGGATTGCAGCTGCCGCCGATGTACCGGACCGCGGAGAGGATCGTGTTCGCGGGCGACTGCTCGAAGCCGGTCGTCGACAGGTTATCGAAGTGGCCGGACACGTTCACCTTCGTCACGTCGTGGCACCGTTTGCACGTCGACGCACTGAGCCCGAATTCGTTTATGTGGAAGGCGTGCTGTCCCGAGTTGTAGCTGTTGTGCTGGGTGGTGCCGGAAGCGTGGCATGTCAGGCATGCGTTGGGGACGTCGATCGCGTCGGACGTCGCCGTGCGCCAGTCGGGTGTCGCCTGCCCTCCGTGACAGATCACGTTCGAGCAGGTCCGGCTCGCGGCGGTGAAGGCCGCCGTCCCGGACTTCGCGTCGAACCCCGCCGGGAAGGCCACGTCCCCCGGGGGCGTTCGCAGCGCATCCATTCCCGCGCGCGCGTTGGCCCGGTTGTAGTGGTTCAAGGTGTTGGTCCCCAGCCCGTTGTGGCAGATATCGCAGACGAGCCCGTTCAAGGCGATGTGCGAGGCATGGGCGCCCGCAACGTTGGGATATGCCGTCGTCGCCCCGTCCGGCGGATTGGCGTGGCAGGAGGTGCAGCCGAGCGCGGTCAGCGGCGATCCCGCGGTGTGGCACGTGGTGCACGGCGTCGCGTCCGAAACGGGCGACGTGCCCGTCACGGCGTGGCAGTACCCGCAATTCGACGCGAGAGAATTGTCGGTGGCCGTGAAGTGGGCCGCGTTGTTGAACGGAACCGCGTGGCCTATCTGGTTGTGGCACATCGTCCCGTTGAAGCACCCCGGCGGCGTCCCAGCGGAGGCCGGCGACGGAGGCGCGTGCGGGTTGTTCGGGTTCGCCGTCCCCGAATAGGCGTGACAGGCATAACACACCTGGACATTGCTTTCCCCGGCCAGGGTCGTGTGGGTGTACGGGGAACCGCGCCACGGCTTGGGCGAGTGCGGGGCGTTCGCCCCGTGGCAGGTATAGCAGGACACCTCGGATATGCCGCCCGCAAATTCCGTCCCGCTGCCGTGGCAGCCCTTGCAATAGAGGAAGCCGCCAGTGGTGGATGCGACCGCCTTCGCGTTGTTACCGTGGGGCTGGGCCGCCGGTCGAGCCGCCACCCAGGCGTTATCCACCGGGTGCGGAACCGGGTTCTCCCCGTGGCACAGCGTGCTGTTGAAGCAGCCGGGGGCCGTCCCCGGCGGGGCAGGCGTGGCCGGATGGTTCGCCGGGTTGTTCGGCGAGGATTGCGAATGGCACCGCGCACAGACCGGCGCGTTCGAGCTGTCCGTGTCGGTGTGCGTGTACGTTGGGCCGCGCCAGGGCTGCGCCGGATGCGGCGCGATCACGGCATGGCAGGCCGAGGTGAAGCACGACGTCTGCGACCCTCCGCCGAAGAAGTCCGCGCCGTGGCAGATTTCACAGGAGCCGAGCCCCGAGCCGTCGAGGGGACGCTTCGCCGCCGCGCCGTGTTTCTGGGTCACCGGAGAGGCCGCGACCCAGCCCGCGACCTGGCCGTGGTGGCATCCCGCGGGGTTATCGAAGCAGGAAACCTTCGCGGTCCCACCCAAGAGGTTGGCGCCGTGGCATTCTGCGCAGGAAGGGGATACGCCGTTGTCGATGTAGGTCTGCGTGGCGGAGATCGCGTGCTGGCCGCCGGAGGGGGCCTCCACCCAGCCTGCCGGGCTGACCATGGTGGTGTGGGAGGATTTGTCGCTCCCCCCGCATCCAAAGACCCCCGCGAAGGCGGACAGGAGGATCAACGGCAGGGTGACATGCCGAAAAATCCTGTATGGATGCATGGAGGAAATCGCCCCCTCCCTGAAGATAAAAGTTTGGGGCAACAGTTTGAATAGAACCCATTATATATAATATATTTTGAAGAGTGGATACCTTCCGATGGCCCGGATTTGCACGAATCTTGTTGAAAAATATCCATGTTCTCTACAAGAAGGGCATTATGAGGAAGAAATCGGCCGGTCTGCTTCTCGCGCTGTCTTTCGCGATCCTGCCCCTTTCGGCCCACGCCGGGGAAAATGCCGCCTACGATCTCCCCTGGGAACGGTTCAGCGTCCAGGTGGGCCCCTTTTTCTCGGTCCTGAGCGACACCGTGACCGTCGGAAGCGAGGGAGCGGGAGTCTCGTTCAACCTCGAACAGGCACTGGGGCTGGAAACGCAAAACACCTCTTTCCGGATCGGAGCCAGGTATCGCATCGGAGAGGAACGCCGGAGCCGGGTGGACCTGCAATATTTCTACTTCAACCGGGATTCCAACAAGACGATCGGGCAGGATATCCTCGTCGACGGGGCGACGATTCCGGCAGGCGCCAACGTGGATGCCAAGTTCAATTTCCAGATCCTGAAAGCCGCCTACAGCTACTCGTTTCTCCAGGACGACCGGATGGACCTGGCCGCTTCCGCCGGGTTGTTCATAATGCCCATCAAGCTCGAGATCGCCGTGACCGGGTTGGGCGGCACGAGCAAGGAGCTGGATTTCACCGCCCCCCTTCCCGTGGTCGGCCTGCGCGGCGATTTTGCCATCACCCCCCGGCTGTTCTTGCGGATGAACCTCGATTTCTTTTACCTCTCTTACCAGAATTTCAGAGGTGCGCTGGTGGACACGGGCATCGCCCTCGATTACAACCTCTGGAAGAATTTCGGCATCGGCGTCGGTCTGGAAAACTACCGCCTGGCGTTGGAGGCGGAAGGGGAGGATTATCCGGGCATCGATCTGGAAGGCGTCGTGAAGATGCAGTTCGTCGGCGTGCAGCTCTATTTGAGATACTTTTTCTGATCGGGAAGACATGAGCGGACAGCAGGAGGAAGGCATGAAGAAATCGGAAGCAAGGGGCGGAAGGAAAGGAAAAACCGCGCTCCGCGCATTCAGCCTTGCGCTGGGTACGGCGTGCGCGGCGACCGCCGCGGCGCAGGGACCCGATCGCACGATGCTGCCGATCCACGAGCCCCAATATCCGCACAGCACCGTGCTCGATGCCCGGAAGGCCACGCCGCCCCCGCGATTCGATGTAAAAGCGCCGGCCGGCGCTCCGAACGTGCTGGTCATCCTGATCGACGACATGGGATTCGGCCAGTCCGGCGCTTTCGGCGGCCCCATCAACATGCCGACCGTGGACCGGCTGGCCCGGAATGGCCTCCGGTACACCCAGTTTCACACGACGGCGCTCTCCGCCCCGACGCGGACGGCGCTGCTCAGCGGCCGCAACCACCACATGAACAACATGGGCTCGATCACGGAAACGGCGACAGCCTACCCCGGCAACACCGGCCAGCGGCCCGACAACGCGGCCTCGATGGCGATGATGCTGCGGTACAACGGCTACACGACGGCCCATTTCGGCAAGAACCACGAAACCGCAGCCTGGGAGGTCAGCCCTTCCGGCCCGACCGACCGCTGGCCGACCCGCACCGGCTTCGACAAGTTCTACGGTTTCATGGGCGGAGAAACGAATCAATGGTCGCCGCTGGTCTATGACGGCATGACCAAGGTCGAGGTGCCGAAGGACCCGAATTACCACTTCACCACCGACATGACCAACCAGGCGATCAAGTGGATGCGGTCCGTGAAGTCCCTGACGCCGGACAAGCCGTTCTTCATCTACTACGCGCCGGGCGCCACCCACGCGCCGCACCATGTGCCCAAGGCATGGATCGCCAAGTACAGGGGCAAGTTCGACCAGGGTTGGGACAAGCTGCGGGAAGAGACCCTGGCCCGCCAGATCAAGCTGGGCGTCGTGCCTGCGGGGACGAAGCTTGCGCCGAAGCCGGCGGCCATCAAGGACTGGGACAAGCTGAATGCGGATGAAAAGAAGCTCTTTACCCGCCAGATGGAGGTTTTCGCGGGCTTTGCCGAGCACACCGATTACGAGGCCGGCCGGCTTGTCGACGCCATCGCCGATATGGGCCAGCTCGAGAACACGCTGGTCTTCTACATCCTCGGCGACAACGGAGCGAGCGCCGAAGGCGGCATGGCCGGCATGTTCAACGAGATGACGTACTTCAACGGGGTGGAAGAAACGGTCCAGGACGTCTTGAAACACTATGACGAACTGGGCGGGCCGAATACGTACAGTCATTATGCCGCGGGATGGGCCGTCGCCGGGGACACGCCCTTTACCTGGACGAAACAGGTTGCCTCGAACTATGGCGGGACGCGAACGGGATGGTCGTCCACTGGCCGAAGGCCGTCAGGGGCAAGGGCGAGCTCCGGGCGCAGTGGCACCACGTCATCGACATCGCCCCCACGGTCCTGGAGGCCGCGGGCCTGCCGGAGCCCAAGGTGGTGAACGGCGTTCCCCAGACCCCGATCGAAGGCGTGAGCATGCTGTACTCCTTCAATGAGGCGCAGGCCAAGGACCGCCACCTGATCCAGTACTTCGAGATCTTCGGCAACCGGGCCGTTTACCATGATGGGTGGCTGGCGGGAACCGTTCACAAGGCCCCGTGGGAATCCAAGCCGCAAACGACCCTGGAAAACGACAGGTGGGAGCTCTACGACACTCGGGGCGACTTCAGCCTGGCAAGCGACCTGGCCGCGAAGAACCCCGACAAGTTGAAGGAAATGCAGGAACTGTTCATGAAGGAGGCCGTCAAGTACAGCGTGCTTCCGATCGATGACCGTGTCTTCGAGCGAATAAACGCCGCCCTGGTCGGGCGGCCGGACCTGATGGCCGGCCGGACGTCGCTGACGGTCTACGAGGGGATGGCCGGGATGTCCGAAAACGTGTTCATCAACACGAAAAACCGCTCCCACACGATCACCGCCGAAGTCGACATCCCCAAGGGGGGCGCCAAGGGGGTGATCCTTGCGCAGGCCGGGCGGTTTGGCGGCTGGAGCCTGTACCTGAAGAACGGCAAGCCGACCTACACCTATAATTTTCTGGGCTTGAAGCGGTTCACCATCGCCGCGGCGAATCCGGTCCCCGCCGGCAAAGCCGCCATCCGCTACGAGTTCGCCTATGACGGCGGCGGCCTCGCCAAGGGCGGCCTCGGCACGATCTTCGTCAACGGCAGGAAAGTGGCCGAAGGACGGATCGAACGCACGCAAGCCATGATTTTTTCGGCTGACGAAGGCGCCGATGTGGGCGAGGACGGCGAAACGCCGGTCGTCGAGGACTACGGGATTCCGGCGCCGTATAAATTCACCGGCAGGATCGACAAGGTCACCATCGACCTGAAGGAAACGAAGGCGATCGACAAGGCGGAGGAGGGCAAGGCCCGCGCGGCAACCGCCCGAAAGAAAGCGCTGTCGGATTGAAGAACAGGCACTCGTCCGGATCGGGGCTGCATGTCGTGGTCAAGCCCGTCGGCCCGGCGTGCAACCTCGAGTGCGAATACTGTTTTTATCTGGAGAAACAGGCGTTATATGGCCCCGGCGAAGAGTACCGGATGCCGGACGCCGTCCTCACCGCCTTCATCCGCGAGTATGTCGCGGCGCAACCGACACCGGTGGTCGAATTCGTCTGGCAGGGGGGGGAACCGACCCTTCCCGGGCTGGACTTTTTCGAACGGGTCGTCGAGCTGCAGGCGCCGTTCGCCGGTATAAAATCCATCCGGAATTCCCTGCAGACCAACGGGGTCCTGCTCGACGACGCCTGGTGCGCGTTCCTCAAGAGACACGGATTCATGGTCGGCATCAGCCTGGACGGTCCGCGGGAGATCCACGACCGTTACCGCCGCGACCGCGGCGGCAATGGGACCTTCGACGCCGTGATGCGGGGGCTCGGGTTCCTTAAGAAACACGGGGTGGAGTACAACGTCATGGCAAGCGTGGCCAGGGAGACGGCGCGGCGGCCGCTGGACGTCTACCGTTTCTTCCGGGAAAACGGGGTGGAATTCATACAGTTCACCCCGATCGTCGAGCGGTTGCCGGATGCGCCCTCCAGGGAACTCGGCTTGACCCTTGCCTCCCCGGCAATCCTTGGCCGGGAAGAGAAAAACACCGAGGTCTCCCCGTGGACCGTGGTTCCGGAAGAGTATGGCGACTTCCTGATCGCCGTATACGAAGAGTGGGTCCGTAACGATGTAGGCAAGGTATTCGTGATGAACTTCGAGTGGGCGCTCAACTCCTGGATCGGCAACCCCTCGCCGGTCTGCATCCATGCAAGGCAGTGCGGCCGTACGGTCGTTCTCGAGCACAACGGCGACCTGTTCGCCTGCGATCACTATGTGTACCCCGAATACAGGCTCGGCAACATCCTGACCGATGACCTGGCGCAGATGGTCGAAAGGTCCCTTCAGTCGGGTTTCGGCACCGCCAAGGAAACCGGTCTGCCCCGCTGGTGCCGGGAGTGCCCGGTCCTTGCCGCCTGCCAGGGGGGGTGCCCCAAGCACCGGTTCCTGAAGACCTGCCATTCCGAGCCGGGGTTGCATTACCTCTGTGCGGGGTACAGGAAGTTCTTTCTCCATATCCGGAAGTACCTGAGAGCGATGACAACGCTCCTGGAAAACGGGCTCCCCGCGTCCCATGTGATGGACGCGGTAAAGGGGCCGTTGGCGATCCGGTTGCGCGACAGCTGAAAGGGCGGCATGTCGGTTCGCCCGTTGTCGTTCGCCTACTTCTCCGGCAGCGCCTCGAGTTTTCCCTCCATCCCCTTCGTCCGATGGCTGCTCCCCAGGAACGACTCGTCGCAGTAGAACACATAGGTGCCCCGACAGAGGGGCAAGACGGACGAGCGTATCACCGCCCTTGGTGAGCGAATGCCGGACGATGACGTTTCCGCCGGGACCCTCGGGAATGAGCCGGGCTTTCTACTGCGTCGTCACGGCTCCCATCCGGACGACCTCGAAGTCGTTTCCCGTCAATGTTTTCAGCGTGTTCAGCTCCTCGTCGTTCCAGCGGGGATCCGGAGCGCCGGAGACGTACCAGCTGCTGCCGTTGTCGGCCAGGATCATGCCATAGGTTTTGAGCGCCTGGAGGATCACCCGGCAGCCGGGGGGGAATCCGGAAAGATCGAATCCCGCCTTCAAACGGACGCGCATTCCCATCGGCGGCAGGTCGGCGTCGGTGTAGGAACTGGCGAAATGCCGGGCCGGGTGCACGTAGGCACGGCGGGTGCGTGAGGCGGTGAAGCGCAGGGCGTGGCGGATGATCCCTTGTCCCGCCACCTCGTCGTACCGGACCAGGCCGGGGAAGATCGGCAGCCCCGCCGCGTCGGCGGAGGTCCACCCGGCGGGACGCAGGCCGTTCGAGGAGAGGTCGAACACGGCTCCGGAGCCGGCGGTGTAGCCCGCCCCGGACGGGTACGCGGCGAACAGTTCGTAGAGTTTCCAGTTGTCCCGGTCGATCACCAATATGTGGCGGTCGCCCTGCGACGCCTCGCCGCCCTCGATCGGCGCGTTGGCGGGGACCGGGTACGGGCCGGGATCGCTTTCGTCGGCGTACTGGAACGCGACGGGCACACCGGGGGTGGTCCCGGCGACGACGATGTACGGGATGCCGAAGGGGCCGCCGTTCCAGTTAGCGCCGAAGTCCGGATGGAAATGGGCCGTCCGCCCGATGCGGTCGATGATCGCGTCGGAGTTCGGATCAACCGGCTCCTGGTCGATCGGCGTGTTCCAGGGATTGTCGTCCGGGAACGGCCTTGTGCCGTTGAGGGACGCGTTAATGCCCAGGTCTGGTGTGCCGGCCGGGGAGGGAGGGCCCGTCGGGGTGGAGGGCGTGGAGGGGGTCAACGGCGCGGGGGCGCTTTCCGAGCCGCCGCCGCATGCTGCGAGGAAGACGCACAATGCCGCCAGCGGCAAGACGGACCGAAGCGGGACCGTCAGGAACGAGCGGCTTTGGCCGGAAGGCCGATGCGAGGTATTCATCCTTCGGGATGGTGCAATACGCATACCGTTCCCGGTTATCCGTAAGGGGAGTGGAACGCAAGGGCGGCAATTCCGGAAGAGAATCCGGAAAACAGTGAACTTGCGGGGATATGGCCGGCCTCGCAGGGCTCGGTGCGAGACAGGGGGAGATGCGGTCAAGGAGTTCACGCACCGGAGCGGGTGACGAAAGATGACGGTTTTCTTGTTGTGCGTTACAGATTTGACGATAATTTTTAACACCTTTCCGGTGCGCAATGATACAAATGAGCGTCCCTCATTTCGTTGGGGGAGAGGTTCCCGCGGTTTCGATGCGGGCCGACTTCAAAGTCATAAAGGAAAACGGGGGCGACCGTGAAACCCATGGCACGGAAAAACATGGCAGGGAAAATCTTGGCGGCCTTGATCGTGTTGACGGCTGTGGCGGTCAACCATTTGCCCGAGGCGCAGGCGACGGAAGGCGGAGGCGGCGCATATCCGAATGGAGCGCAAGGCTTCCTGGCGGGCGCCCTTCCTCCCCCCGGGTTCTACTTCATCGAGTACCTGCAGCATTACTCCGCGGACGCGCTCAAGGACGGCAACGGAAACATGGTTCCCGTCCCGTTCAAGTTGAACGTGTCCGCCGCGGTAAACCGTTTCCTGTACCAGTCCGAGGTTCCGTTGCTGGGCGGGCATCTGGGCGGGTACGTCTTCCTTCCGCTGCTCCATGCCAGCGCCGACACGGGATTGGGCTCGGGGAGCAAGAGCGGACTCGGCGATATCGTGACGGGCCCGTACATCGCCTGGCACCTCAGCAAGAACCTCCACATGGCGGCCGGGATCGAAATCACCGTGCCGACGGGAAGGTACGAAAAGACCGAGCTGGTGAATCTCGGACGGAACTACTGGACGTTCGAGCCGGTCTTCGGGGTGACCTACATCACCGACGGCGGGATGGAATTCTCCGGCAAGTTCATGTACGACTTCAATACAGAGAACAGCGACACCGACTATAAATCCGGCCAGGAGTTCCACTTCGACTACGCGGTCGGATACCACACCGGCCCCTGGACGCTCGGCGCCGTCGGCTATTACTACAACCAGATTACCGGCGACAGCGGTGCGGGCGCGGTCCTTGGCGACTACGAGGGGCAGGTTATCGCCATCGGCCCGGGCGTCCGGTACGACGCGAAGAACGGCGTGAGCATCGAGTTCCGGTACAACAAGGAATTCGAGGCGGAGAACAGGACCGAGGGCGACAAGTACTGGGTGAACGTGGTGTGCAAGTTCTGAGGATCGTCGGCCGGCATGGGGCAATAGGTAGCGAGTGTCGAGGATGGGAGTGGGGAAGTAGGCAGCAATAGGCAACAGCGGGAAATAACAGGGGGGAGCCGGGAAATCGGCCCCCCTTTTTTTACCGAGTTCCTGAAACGATGACGGTGGTAGGATTGAATATCGCCAAGGAGACCCTCGGATTCCCTGCCGCAGCATGCCGCTGCTTCGAATGCGAATCGCGAAAGGATGGATTTTCATGACGGGATGCCGGGTTGTCTTTATCCTGCTGATCCTGCTCTCCGGGTATGCCTTCGCCGGAAGCATCCAGGGGACGTGCGACGTCCGCTTCTTCGGGACTTCCACGCTGCACGATTTCGATGGAACGGTCCGCTCCATTCCCTTCACCGCCGCCGTATCGCGGGACGCCGCCGGAAATCCGGTCGTGCCTTCGGTGGAACTGGAATTCCCGGTGGCGGACATGAGGACGGGGATCGAAACGCGTGACGGGAAGATGCGCGAGATGTTCCAGTCCGACAGGTATCCGGTGATCCGCGCCGAGGTGAAAGACGTCGAGGCGGGCAGGTTCCGGGAGGCCATGCGGAATGCCCAGGGGGGGAAAGTGCCTCTCGATGTCACCGTCCTTATCCGCGGCGTGCAGAGGAAGGTTCAGGCGACGGCCTACAACTGGAAGGAAAAAGGGGGCAGGGTCGGCTTCGACATCGAATTTCCCCTGTCGCTGAAGGAATTTGAACTGAAGGCCCCGTCCGTGATCGGCCTGATCCGCGTCGGGGACAGGGTCGTCGTGAAGGGGGCGTTCGACCTGGCCGTGGAGGAATCCCCATGACAACCTGGATCCATCGGATCGACACCCTCCTTCCCGACTTCTCCTTCGCGCAGGAGGAGGCGATGGTAAAGATGCAGGAGTGGGCGCGTGACGAAAGGGAAAGGCGGCTGGTGCGCGCCGTATACCGGCACTCCGGCATCGAGCGGCGTCATTCCGTCTGCCGGAATTACGACGGCGACGGCGATGGAGCTTTTTTCCAACGGGGCGCGGACGGAGTCCTTCGGGGCCCCGGAACCGGCGCGCGGAACGACATCTTCGCCGCAGAGTCCCGGGAGATGTCCGTCCGCCTGGGCAGGAAGATCCTCGCGAACTGCCCCGGCATCGGTCCGGCCGACGTGACCCACGTGATCACGGTATCGTGCACCGGCTTCTATAACCCCGGTCCCGACTACTACATCGTGCGGGAACTGGGCATGTCCGACGGTACGCAACGATATCACCTCGGTTTCATGGGGTGCTATGCGGCTTTCCCCGCCCTGCGGATGGCGACCCAGTTCTGCGAGGCGAATCCCGCCGCCGTGGTCCTGGTGATGTGCCTGGAGCTGTGCACGCTTCACCTGCAACTGACCGGCTCGGAGGACAATCTGCTGGCGAACTCCCTTTTCGCCGACGGGGCGGGAGCGGCAATCGTCTCCGCGCGCCCGCCTTCGCCCGGGACGCCTGCATGCCGGATCGGGGAGTTCCGCTCCGCACTTGTTCCCGCGGGGGAGCAGGACATGACCTGGCGGATCGGGGACCAGGGGTTCGATATCGCGCTTTCCAGCTATGTGCCGAAGATCATCGGAGCGAACATCCGCGGGCTCGTGGAGCCCGCGCTTGCCGGGGCGGGCCTCTCCATCCCCGACATCGACCTCTGGGCGGTGCACCCGGGCGGGAAGTCGATCGTCGATCAGGTGCAGAGGAGCCTGTCTCTCGCCGCCGAACAGGTTGCCGCCTCACGGGAGGTGCTGCGCAGGTTCGGCAACATGAGCAGCGGCACCATCCTGTTCGTTCTCGAGGAGATCCTTCGGGAACGGGCCGGGGGCCCGGAGTCCAGGGTGTGCGCGGTAGCCTTCGGTCCCGGGCTGACCGTGGAGATGGCGACCTTGTCCGCCGTTCCCGCGAGCTCCGCCGCCGTGGTGCCGGCAGCCGGCGAGATCGCCTGACGACCCGTGGATTTGCGCAGGGAATACCCGCCGGGTCCCGACGCACTCGGAACCTTCCTCTCGTGGCTGACGGGGAAGGCGCGGTTTCCGTTTCTGGCTGTCCTGCTCCTTTCGACGGCGGGTTTTTCCATCGCCGCCTTCCACATCGGAGCCGAGGCGGAGACCGAGGCCATGGTGTCCCGGGACGAGGGGCAGCGTCGGGCATACGACGCCTTCCGGCTGGCCTTCGGCGGCGACGAGGAACTGATGCTTGCCGTCACGCATCCCCGCCTGTTCGCGCCGGAAGGGCTTCGGTGCCTTGACGGGCTGACGTCGGAAATCGGTTCCATCCCGGGCGTCCGCAGGGTCTACAGCCTCGTGAACGCCCGACATGCGGTGAACGGCCCGGCGGGCGCGGAGAGCGAGCCGCTGGTCCCCAGGCCTTTCGATGCCCCCGGAGCCGCGCAGAAGATCCGCGCGGCGCTCGACGGGAACCCGAAGCTGGCAGGCCTGCTCGTCTCCAGGGACCGGCGCACGGCGGGGATCACGATCGAGCTGGCCACGGGATCCACGGGCGGCAGCGTATCCAGCGAGGTCACGGAAGCGGTCCGGGCGGTGATGGCCCGGAGGTCCGGGGAGGCGGAGCTTCACCTCTCCGGCATCGCGGTACAGAAGCACGACGTGGCGGAGTTCGTCCGGAGGGACAAGGCGGTTTTGGTTCCGCTCTCCATGCTGGCGCTCGCCGCAATGCTGGCGGTCACGTTCCGAAGCGTGTCGGGGGTCGTAATCCCGCTGGCCGTAAAGGTCGTCACCCTCGCCTGGACGATGGGCGCCTATGCCCTCGCCGGTTTCCGCCTCAACCCGATCACCGCGCTCCTGCCGCCGTTGATCATCATCCTGTCCATCTCCACGAGCGTCCACCTGTATGACGCATGGCTTCGCATCCCGGCGGGGGAAGGGAACCGCGCGGACCCCATCGTCCGGGAAACCCGCAGGCTCTTCAAGCCCTCCTTGTACACCGCCCTGACCACGGCGTTCGGCCTGCTTTCTCTCGCGGTAAGCGATGTCCCCGCGGTTCGCCAGTTCGGCGTCTTCGGGGCGCTCGGCGTCCTGATTTCGTTTCTCGTGAGCGTCACCTTCGTTCCCGTCGCGTTGACCTTCTTTCCGCTACCGAGGAGGGGAGACACATCCATGGAAACCGGCCTCCTGGGCAGGTTTCTCGGCTGGGCGGCCCGCCTTTCCGTGGAAAGATGCGGGGCGGTCCTTGCGGTCTCCCTCATCGTTTCCCTGGCGGGCGTGTGGGGCATCGCCCAGGTACGGAACAATACCGATCTGGTGCGGTTCCTGAAGCCGGGGACGCCGCTGCACGGGGACACCCTCTTCATCGACCGGAACCTGGCGGGGGTATACGCGCTCGAGTTCATGGTTTCCCGCGCGGATGGCCAGCCGCTGACTTCCCCGGAAGACATGCGGACGCTCCAGGCGTTCCAGGGGGTGGCGTCCGCCGAGGAGGCTGTCGCGGAAACGTACAGCATCGCCGACGTTGTGGCCATGCTTCACGCGGCCGAGACCGGAGCCCCGTCTCCTCGGCTCCCCGAGACGGAGGACGACACGCTCTACGCCTTCGACCTGCTGAAGGCGGACCGGGAGCAGCCTTTTCTCGAGAAGTTGATGAAGGCGGATCTCACCGTCGCGCGGGTGAGCGTGCGGGTCCATGCGATCGGGACGGCCGAGGCGGCGCCCTTCGTCGGGAGGCTGCTGGACGGAGGGAAGAAGATCCTCGGGGAACGGTACTCCCTGGTGCCCACCGGCAGTTTCTACCAGGTGACGCAGGATTCCAACCGGCTGGTGCGGCGCCAGGTGTGGAGCATCGCGCTGTCTTTCGCGGCGATCGTCCTGGCGATCCACCTCCTGTTCCGTTCGTGGGGCCTCACCCTGGCGGCGCTCGTCCCATCGCTGGTACCCGTGATGCTCACTTTGGGAGCCATGGGATATGCCGGGATCGATTTAAGCACGGGCACCGCGATGGTCGCCCCCGTGGTCCTCGGGCTCGTGGTGGACAACACGATTCACTACATCGCCCGGTACCGGCTGGAGCACCGGGGGGATGCCCGGGAAGCGGTCGAGAGGACGACGGCAGGTGCGGGGAGGGCGCTGACTGCCTCCTCTCTCATCCTCGCGCTGGGTTTCGCGGTCGGGGCTTTTGGAAGCTTCAAGCCCACCATCCACTTCTCCCTCCTGGCGGGCGGGACGATGATCGCCGCCCTCGCGTGCGTTCTGCTGGTCCTTCCCGCGTGTCTGGTTCTCGCGGAACGAGCGGAGAAGGGCGGGCCGGCATGAGGGTGACGCCGATCGCCCTGCTTGCCCTGGCGGCGTTCGCATTCCAGGTTTCCACCGCGGACGGGAAGCCGAAGGGGGAATACGCGCAGCTTCTGGACGGTTCCCTGGACGAGGTCGTCCGCGCGGAGTTCGTCCCGTCGGAGGAGCAGCCGGTGGGGGAGGTTCGCCTCCTTCGTCGGGGCGAAGCCGTCGTCATGCAGACCGTCCTCTACACCGCCTTGCTGAAGCGCGTCGTCGCCGAGATCGGGAAAAAAGAGGCGGACGCCTGGCCGCCGTCGCGGGCCGGGCATGCCGACGCCGCGAAATACAAGGAGGCCATCCAGTCCGCGCAGGCGGGGATCCAGGAGCGGTTCCGCGGTCGCGAGGACCGCGGCGACCGTCGCCAGAGGATGCTGATCGAGTTCATCCTTTCGGACAAGTCCTCCATCGTAGCGATCGCCGAGCCGGAGCTGAAGGAGGAGGACGGGCACATGCGCGTTGTCGCCTTGCGGCACGCGGTCGTCCTCCCGCTGTCCCGGACATACGTGCGGAGGAACATTTACGAGATCGCCTGGGACGCCCTGAGGATTCCACGGAAGGAGTCGTCGAAGCTGCTTGAGCCCATGCTTCCACGCGAATCTCCGGAAGAAGGCAAGCCGTCCGGGGCGGAAGGGAAGCAGGGAGGGTCTCCATGAGGCTGAGCGTCGCGACGAACTTCGACAAGGCCCTGATCGAATCACTCCGGCAATACCCCGTCGTCGAGCTTTTCGGGAAACTGCGGGAGGATGCCGTGGGCGGGGGCCGGGCGTCTTATCAATTGGCGTCCATTTCCCGGAAGCGGCTCGGGGAGCACGTGCGCGATGCGCGGGAGGCGGGGATCGGTTTCAACTACCTCCTCAACGCCTCGTGTCTCGGCAACCGGGAGATCACACGGGTGGGGCAGGCGGAGATCGAGGAGCTTTGCAGCTGGCTCGTCGAGATCGGCGTCGAGTCCGTAACGGTCTCCTCCCCGTACCTCCTTCGGCTCGTGAAGGTCCGGTTCCCGTCGCTCAAGGTCCGGATCTCCGTTTTCGGCGGGGTGGACCGGTTGCGCAAGGCGCAGATGTGGGAGGAGATGGGGGCGGATTGCATCGTCCTCGACAGCATCCTCGTCAACCGGGAGTTCGCGGCGCTTTCCCGGATCCGCAAGTCGGTGAAGTGCGACCTCGAGCTGCTCGTCAACAATAATTGCCTGTCATCCTGCGCCCTATCCGCGTCCCACATGAACGCGCTCGCACACGCCGGCCAGTCGTGGCACGCCAACGGGGGCTTCTTCATCGACTGGTGCTTCCTCCGGTGCACGGAGATGAAGCTGCGTGACCCGGTGAACTACATCCGCTCGGAGTGGATCCGGCCGGAGGACCTGTCGATGTACGAGGAGATGGGGTACGACCTGTTCAAGGTGGCCGAGCGCAACCTTCCCACGCCTGTTATGGAGAATCGGGTGCGCGCCTACGCCTCCCGCAGATACGACGGCAATCTCCTCGACCTCGTCCAGCCATACGCGTTCCAGGGGATGAACGGCGAAGAGCCGTATTACCGGAAAGGGCCCGCGTGGTTCCTCCGGCACCTGCTGCGACCGCTCCTGGTGAACCCCTCTCGTTTGATCCTGTTGAAGCGGCTGGTGGATCTCCGGCACATGACCCGGCCGGTGGATGGACCGCCTCCCGTGCATGTGGACAATCGCGCCTTGGACGGATTCCTGGAACGGTTCAGGGAAGCCGGCTGCCGGGACGTGGATTGTGCTGAATGCCTCTGGTGCCACCAGTTCGCGGAGCGGGCCGTGCGGGTTGACGAGGAGGCGCGCGCGAAGGCGCTCGCCGCGTACGAAGAGCTGTTCGCCTCGCTGGAAGGCGGCGATATGTGGCGGTACCTGCGCAGGAAGAAGGGGTAGGGGGGATGGGCCGGCGGTTCGCCCTCAAGGCGCGGGAGCACCTCCAGGCGCCGGAACGGAAGCGGTTTTTCAACGAGAGGCACTTCGATGAGGCCGCGCGGCGGTACGATTTCGCCACGAGGGCCATGTCCCTTGGGCGGGA
This sequence comes from uncultured bacterium, assembly GCA_963741515.1. Taxonomy (GTDB): domain Bacteria; phylum Desulfobacterota; class Deferrimicrobia; order Deferrimicrobiales; family Deferrimicrobiaceae; genus UBA2219. The sequence continues at coordinate 147,468 of CAVUIA010000002.1, read as the reverse complement.
CGCCGCCTGGAAACGCGCGCTCGTGGCCATCCTGCCGGAACTTCCCGCCCCGGCGTGCATCGATATCGCCTGCGGGACGGGGGACGTGGCGTTCCTGCTTGCGGAACGATACCGGAACGGGACCGTGACGGGGGTCGACATCGCGGCGGAGATGCTCTCCCTTGCCGGGACGCGCAACGGGTTTCCGAACGTGCGTTTCGAGCTCGGGGATATGGGATCCCTTCCGTTCGCGGACGGTTCCGTCGACATCGTGACCGGGAGCTACGCCCTTCGCAACGCGCCGGAGCTCCGTTCCGCCCTCGGGGAGATCCGCAGAGTCCTGAAGGACGACGGGATGGCCGCGATCCTCGATTTTTCCCGTCCGGAATCCCCGCTCTTGCAGAAGGTCCAGTTCCTTCTCCTTAAGGTGTGGTGCGGCTCCTGGGGATTCCTCCTGCACGGCACTTCCGAAGTCCATGGCTACGTGGCTGAAAGCCTGGCGGTCTTCCCGGACCGTCGACAGCTTGCCGAAATACTGCGGGCGGAGGGATTCGATGTTGTTTCCTCGTGCCGCTTCTTCCTCGGGATCACGGAACTCCTGTTGTTGAGGAAGGTTTCGCAAGGCCTGAATCTCCCCGGGTTCATTGGAGACTCTGTTCCGTGAGTCCGACGGTATCCGTCCTGTCTACCTCCGTTTATTTACTTTAAATATTTTCGGAACGCGGCTAATAACGGATAATAGCTCTTGATCACTGTGCTTCGACCTTTCTTCATGCCTTGAACCCTCCACCGCATGGGCGATATGACGGAAAGTACAACAACCGTGTTTCTCGCGTCGGTTCAGTCCATGGCGCAAAAACGGAGGTTGAAAAAGTCATGAAAAAGAGACTCCGCACAACCGTTTCCATGATGTTTCTGTGCCTGATTCTCGTTGCGTGCGGCGGCGGCGGGGGGGGCGGAGACGATGATCATTCACTGGCATCAACCTCCCGGATTACCGTTCCCGACCTGGTTGGACGGACACAGGCTGCGGCGGCGAGCGCCATCACTGACGCCGGCCTGAGTGTTGGGGCCATCACACCTCAGAGCAGTGCGACCGTCTCCAGCGGCATGGTCATCAGTCAGAGTCCCTCTTCCGGAACATCCGTCAGTAAAGGATCTGTGGTCACCCTGATTGTCTCTTCAGGGCCTGCGGCTGGAGGGGGGCAGACCCTCAAGGTTCTGACGCCACTCCCCGCATCGGAGACCACTCCGCCGGTCGGTGGACTCTCCAGGACAGTCACGGCTACCTATGTGGTGCTTGCCTGGAACGACCTGGGAATGCACTGTCTCAATCCCAGCTATGACACTGCGGTTATTCTTCCTCCGTACAACACCGTCCGTGCCCAAGTCATCAAGAGGGGCAACAAGCCCCAGGTGCTGACCTCCGGCGTAACCGTGTCGTATCGGATCATCATGAATACCACGTCCCAGAAGGGATTTTTTGCCCAGTTCTGGACCTATGCGGAACAGTTGTTTGGCATCGCCCTGGCCGTGGATAAGGGTTTGAACCTGGATGATCCTGGCGTTTCCAATGGCCTGACCGGAACAATGCTGGCCAAGGCCGGCTATTTCGTTGCCAGCGGAATTCCCGTGACTCCGGTAAACGACGGCGATACCTGGACCCCTTATCAAATGATCGAGATCACTGCCAGGGATAGCGCTACCAGTGTTCTCCTGGCACGGACCCGGACCACCATCCCCACCTCTGATGAGATCAACTGCGGGAAGTGCCACGGAAATTCGACCGATCCGACGGTGGTCTTCAACGATATCCTGGCAACGCATGATGCTCGTCACGGTACGACACTGCTCAGCTCGAAGCCGGTACTTTGCGCCAATTGTCACGGCAGTCCGGCCCTCGGCACATCGGGTCCAGGGTCGTCGGGCAAATACTTCTCTCAGGCAATTCACGGCTTCCACTCGGGCCTGGCCACCAAACCGAGCTGCTACGACTGCCACCCCGGGGCCGTTACCCAGTGCAACCGAAGTACCCATCATAATGCTGCCGATGGATACTGCATAAACTGCCACGGCACCCTGGCTGCGGTCGCAACATCTGTCGCTCTTGGTTCACGTGTGCCCTGGGAAAATGAACCCAAGTGCGTGACCTGCCATAATACCGGCGTGGCCCAAGTCGATACGGGAACGACGCTTTATCGAAATGCCATGGGTCACGGAGGTCTCTTCTGTACTGCCTGTCACGGCAGTCCTCACGCCATGACCCCGGCCGGCCAAGAGACGGATAATTATCAGTCGATCCAGTACCAAGGGAAAGCAATGGCGTTGGGGGACTGTCGCATATGCCACAACACCTCTCGTGGGGGAGGATCAGCAACGGAGTTTGCCGGTGAGCATGGCGGGTCGGATTATTCTGCCTGTGCCATCTGCCACACCGGTTTCACGAATGCGTCCAACACCGTCAACTGGCCGCACCAGTTCCAGTGGAAATCGCGCTGAGATGAGCAAAAGAACAGGAGGAATCGGGAGACCGATTCCCCCTTCCTTGTATTTTATCGAGGTCGGCGGGAAAGCATTCTTTCCCCCGGAAACCGGGCAGGAGTCTCTGCGCATATTCAACAGGAGCAGGCAACAGCAGGAAATAACCGGGGGAGGGGGAGCCGGAAAATCGGCTCCCCCTTTTTGTTTCTAACCGGATTCCGCAGGCAGGGTCTACTGCACATTTTAGTGCACAGTCGGAGGGGGGGATAGATCAGATGAAACCATGGTAAGAATTTCATGTTTCATGAAATTTCTTGACAGAGGTTTCCGGTCCGGATATCCTGATTTTCCTCGAATGCACGTACCGAAAGGAAAGGTGTGGCCGGTAAGCTCGTCAGCACCAATCTCAGCGAACTTGCATACGTTCGGATCAAGAAGATGATCGCGGAATACCGGTTTTCACCCGGCAGCCGGATCAACGTCGAAGAGTTAACCCGGAAGTTCGGCGCCAGCCGGACCCCGATCTGGGAAGCGATCCGCAGGCTCGAACAGGAGGGGCTGGTCCGCAACGTCCCCAATCGGGGAGTGTTCCTCGTGGAGTTGACCCGGGAGGATGCGGCGGAACTCTATGCCGTGCGCGAGGTGCTCGAGGGGATGGCCGCGCGCATGGCGGTGGATTCCATGTCAGATCGCATGCTGGAGAAGATGGAAGTTTGCATCCGCGAGCAGGAAAAGCTGGTCGCCGAGGAAAACCTTGTCGGCTACTCCCGCTCGGATTTCGAATTCCATGCAGTGGTGTACGCCGCCTGCGGGAATAACGTGCTGAAGGAAATGCTGGAAAGTATCAAGAACAAGGCTCGCCCTCTCGCCATGCGGATCACCCCCATCCTTCCAGAGCTGCTCGAGGATCATCGGGACATCGTGCACGCCTTACGGCGTCGGGACCCTGAACTCGCGGAAGCGGCGTTCCGGAAACATAACAGGAAGGTTCTCGCGCTGCTGCTTGCGGAACCGGAGGCGTCTAAAGCGCAGGGATCCAACACTCATTGAAACACGAAAGGAGAACGCACCGATGGCAAAGAACCTGAAGATCAATCCGGAAAAGACCGCGATCGTCCTGATCGAGGCGCAGAACGACTTCCTCTCGCCCGGCGGCACGATGTACGCCCACATCAAGGAGCAGCTGGCGAAGCGCGGCGTGATCAAGAACCTCCAGAACCTCCTGGCGAATGCCCGGGGGAAGGTCAAGATCTTCTATGTCCCGTTCCAGCCGTTCGAGAAGGGGTTCCCCGAGCTGAAGAAGGGAGGCCCCGGGTGCGATGGGCTTCGGGGGATCGAGATGGACATGGAGGCCGACTGGGGCACCGGGGCTTGGTTGAAAGGCACGCCCGGCCCCGAGATCATCAAGGAACTGACCCCGCAGCCCGGCGACATCGTCGTCGCGGGGAAGATGACGCTCGACGCCTTCCACTCCACCCCACTCGACTACCTGCTGCGGGCGAACGAGATCGAGACCGTCGCGTTCACCGGTTTCCACACGAACTGGTGCGTCGAGTCGTCCGCCCGGTCGGCCTACGACAAGGGATACCGCGTGATCGTCCTCTCCGACTGCACGGGCACCGATACGGACGAGGAGCAGAATTACGCGGAGAAATGGATCTTCCCGAAGATCGGGCGGGTCATGACTTCCCAGGAGTTCCTTGCGGCCCTGTAGCGATTTGAAATCCCCCGGATATCGGGGGCGCCGAATCCGTAACGAGAAAGGAGTTCTCACATGAACGGTACGGGATTCAACTGGAAAACGGTTCTCGCCGTCCTGGTCTCCCTGGTTCTCCTGGTCCCGGCGGCAGCGGGGGCGGCAGGCCCGGAGAAGCTCAAGGTCGGCCTGATGTTCGGCCTCACGGGGGCGGCGTCGCCCGTCGGCCCCGTACAACTCGACGGCGCGAAGCTTGCGTTGAAGGACATCAACGCCGCGGGGGGCGTCAATCTGGGCGGCAAGAAGGTGCCGGTCGAGTTCGTGGTGCGGGACGACGAGACCAAGCCCGACGTCGCCATCCGGCGCTTCCGCGAGCTCGTCACCGAGGAGAAGGTCCATCTTCTCGTGGGCCAGACGTTTGCCCCCATTTCGGGCGCCCTCAATAAGGAAGTAAAGAAGACTCCGGTCCTCTACTTCCCCGTGAACGTCGTCGCGCTCAAGATGTTCGAAAAGGCCGAGATCGCCCCTACGACCTTCGCCGTGCACGGCAGCGCGTACGCCGCCGGGTACGCCGGGGCCACCTACATCGTGAAGAACCTGGGCTACAAGAAGATCGTCTTCTTCGGGCCGGCCTACGCTTTCGGCCAGGACCAGTGGTCGGGCGCCAAGGACGCCCTCGCGAAGCTCGGCGTGAAGGCCGAGTATCTCGAGTCGCCGGTCGGCACGAGCGACTTCACCCCGTACCTCACCAAGATCTCCGAGATGAAGCCCGAAATCGTGATGCTTGCGCATTGGGGCGTCGACGCCATCAACGTGCTCAAGCAGTCCTACGAGGTCGGGATAAAGAAACAGTCGAAGATCTGGTTCAACTGGATGACCAACGTGTTCGGGAGCGGCGTCCCCGCCGAGGCGCTGGACGGCGTGTACTCGCTCATGTCCTGGTACTACAATATGGACGGGTTCAAGGATGCGGCCGTCGCGAAGGCCGCGGACGACTTCGAGCAGAAATTCCGGAAGGAGTACGGCTATCCCCCAGACCCGTATTCCGCCATGGCGTACATCGGGACGAAGGAGGCGTTGCGGGGGATCGAGCTGGCCCAGTCCGTCGACCCGGAAGCCGTGGCGAAAGCCCTGATGAAGTCGCCGAAGTTCGATTCGATGAAGGGGCCCGGGAGCTGGCGGGAAGATCACCAGCCGATGTTCAAGTACGGCGCGTTCGTCGTGGTGGGAAAGGGGCCCAAGGAACGGAAGGATCCCAAGTGGGACCTGGTCCGGATCGTGGACACCTACACTGGAGAGGACTATCTCCCGGATCTGAAAGGCCTGGGGTACTGATCGACCCGGGGGAGGGGGGCTTTGTCCCCCTCCCCCGGCCGATGTCTTCCGGAGGTCGCATTGGCGGACAGCGCGATTCTCGAAACCCGGGGCGTGACGAAGAAGTTCGACGGCTTCGTCGCGGTGTCCGGCGTGAACTACCGCCTGCAGGAGGGTGAGGCGGCGGGCATCATCGGCCCTAACGGCGCCGGGAAGACCACCTTCTTCAACCTCCTCACGGGCATGTTTCCCCCCACGGAAGGGACGGTGCTGTTCCGTGGGGACGACATCACCCGGTGCCCGGCCCACGAGCGGGTCGCCCGCGGCGTCATCCGGACCTTCCAGCTCGTTTCCGTCTTCGACCAGCTTTCCGTCCGGGAGAACCTCGTCCTTTCCGTGGTCCGGCCGGCGGATGCCCGTTCCGGGGGCAGGGGGTTCTTCTTCGCCGACGCCGCCCGCCCGGAGGTCGCTGAGGCCTGCGGGGATGCGCTCGAGATGGTCGGCCTGGCGGGAAAGGCGTCCCGCGCGACGTCCTCCCTCTCCTACGGCGACAAGCGGAAACTCGAGATCGCCCTCGCGCTGTCGCTGCGCCCCTCCGTTCTCCTCCTGGACGAGCCGTTCGCCGGGCTGTCCGACGCGGAGATCGGCGAGGTCCTGGAGTTGATCCACCGGGTCAAGTCGGCTTTCAGCCTGGTCATCATCGAGCACAAGATTTCCCGGATCGTCGACCTGGTCTCCCGGCTGAGCGTGATGCACGAGGGAAAGCTCATCGCGGAGGGGGATCCGAGGAAGGTGATCGAAGAGCCTCTTGTCCGCCAGGTATATTGGGGTCGCGCATGAACGATCCGATCCTTTCCGTCGAGACGGTCGACCTTGCCTACGGGAGCGCCAAGGTGCTGCACGGCGTGTCTCTTGCCGTCGCCCCCGGCGAGATGGTCTTCATCGCGGGCCGCAACGGGGCGGGGAAGACGACCCTTCTCCGGACGGTCGCGGGTTTCCTCCCCCGGGCCGCGGGGACGGTCCGTTTCGACGGAAAGGATCTGGGGAAAGCCCGCCCTGAGCGTGTGGCCCGCTTGGGGATCCGTTACGTGGCGCAGGACAAGCGCGTCTTCGGTAAGCTCACGGTCCGGGAGAACATCGAGATCGCGGCGCACGTGACGGGAGAACGCGTCAAGGACGCCGTGGACCGAATCGTCGCCACCTATCCCCCGATGGCGAAGTTCCTGGAAGGGCCTGCCGGATCCTTGAGCGGCGGCCAGCGGCAGATCCTCCTCATCGGGCGTGCCCTTGTCGGCTCTCCCAGGCTCCTGCTCATCGACGAGCCGACGGAGGGGCTGGCCGCGGGCACCATCGAGGACATCTTCCGGCTCCTCGACGGGATGAAGGGGCGCCTGTCCTTCCTCATCGTGGAGCAGAACCTTCCCGTGATCGCGCGGCTGGCGGACCGTGTCTACCTGATGAAGGAAGGCAAGATCGTGCGGGAGCTGGCGACGAGGGCCGAGATCGAGGCGCCGGACTCCGTGGAGCGTTACCTGTGAAGATCCCCTGGAAAAAGTTCGATGTGCTTCTGATCACGGCGGGATTTCTCCTGCTGCTGCCGCTGTTGAAGATCCAGCGGACCACCGACTTCATCATCTTTTGCATGTTCGTCCTCTCCTACGACCTCCTCTACGGGTACATGGGGCGTCTCTCTTTCGGGCCCATGCTGTTCCTCGGCTCGGGCGCATACGCGGTGACCCTCTTCGCGGAACACCTCTCGCCGAACCCGTTTCTCGCCCTCGCCCTCGCGGTGGCCGCGGCGGCGGCGGTGGGCGCCCTCATCGGGCCGATCATCGTCCGGACGACCGGGGCGGCTTTCGCGCTCATCAACCTGGCGTTCAACCAGATCGGGCATTTCCTCGTCCTGATCGCCTTCTCGAAGTCCACCGGGGGCGAGGACGGGATGTCGGCCCATTTCAGCAAGATCGGGTTCTTCGACGTCCTGGACCGCAGGGTGATCTTCGTCTTCTCCCTCCTTTGCCTGCTCCTGGTCTTCTACCTGCTGAAGCGGCTGACCTCCTCCCCGTTCGGCATTCTGCTGCGGACGATCAAGGAGAACGAGACCCGGGCCAGGTTCCTCGGGTACGACACGTTCCGGTACAAGTGGGCCGCCTACGTCATCTCTGGGGCGCTGGCCGGGTTCGCCGGAGCCCTGTCGATCATGAACTACGGCTACGTGACGCCGAGCTTCATCGACCCGAACAGGAACGTGGAGGTCATTTTCGCGGTCCTGATCGGCGGTGCGGGGAACCTCTACGGTGCCATCATCGGAGGGGTGGCGTACATGGTCATCAGTAACTATCTGGCCACCTACATCGCGCGCTGGGAGATGTTTCTCGGGATCGGCCTGCTGATCCTCGTATTCCGGTTCCGGGCGGGGGTGTGGGGCGCGGTGACGGGATTCCTGGCATCCGGGCGCGGGGAGGCGGGATCGCGATGATCGGGACGCTCATCTATGGCCTGACGATCGGGGGAATCCTCTACATCATATCGATCGGGCTTTCCCTTACCTTCGGCACCATGCGGATCGTGAACTTCGCCCACGCGTTCGTCTACACCCTCGGGGCGTATCTCCTGGTCGCCGCCCTGAAGAAGGTGGGATTCGGTTTCCTCGCGGCCGCCTTCCTCGGCGTCCTCGGGGTCCTTCCCATCGCCTATGTCATCGAAGCCTACGTGATCCGGAGGTTGTACGGGGACTCGCTGGACTACGCGATAATCGCGACGTATGCGGTTCTCCTGATCGGGGTCGACCTCGTCAAGTGGATCTGGGGAGCGAACCCGATACCGCTCAGCGATCCGATCGGGATCGACGTGGACATTCTGGGCGTTTCCATGCCCGTCTATCGCCTTGTCATCATCGCGCTATCCTTCGCCATCTATGGGGGACTTTACCTGTTCTTCAGGAAAACGATTGTGGGAAAGATCGTAGTCGCCGGTTTGGAAGACAAGGACGCGGTCCGCGGTCTCGGGATCGACGTCGACCGCTACTTTTCCATCGTTTTCCTTCTCGGGAGCGGCTTGGCGGCGCTGGGGGGCGTCCTGTACGCTCCCATCACCTCCGTCCATCCCTATATGGGGTTCCAGATCCTGCTGCTGTGCTTCGCGGTCGTCATCGTCGGGGGAATGGGCAGCCTCCATGGCACGTTCCTGTCCGCCTTTGCCCTTGGTATGGTGATCTCCCTCACCGGACGGTTCTGGGGGCCGGCGGCTGAAACAATGGTATTCGTGGTGATGGCGGTCGTCCTGATCTTCAAGCCTATCGACGTCTGAGGAACCCCCTCTTTCATAAGATCATCCCCAAGCACCTGCCATTTTCGGGACCCGGAAGTGGTTCTTGGCGGGCCATGTCGACGCGGGATTCTCGTACAGTTCGGATGAGAACGGTGACCATGGGATGGGAATGCCCTCTGGTAGCAGGGCATGAGGGTAAGATGGTGCCGGAGGAGGGGGTCGACCCCTGAGCCTTGCCCCAAGGCATTTGGTCGCCGGGGTACCATCAAGTGGAGCGATCAGCCGGTGAGGCTTCTGTAGCCATCCCTGGCCGCCTCGACATTAGGGCATCCCTGCCCGCCAGCGATGAGCGGCTTCCGCGGCGCATCCATGCGCCGCTCTTCCTCCCTATCGGTCGGCGCCGCCTTGGAGTTCGACCCCCTCCTCCGGCAGGAGCAATCGCGTGGTGAGTGTCCAGGAGGAGAGGGGGTCGACCCTGGCCTCTGCCCTCGCTCCGGCAGCGGCTCGGGGCTGTCGGGCTCCGCGTCACCCTCGCTGCTAGTCGCTCGCGCCCCTCGCGTTCGCAGGCGGGGGAGATCGGCCTGCTCGCGCTCGGGCATCCTCGCTCGATCCGCTGGCGGCCGCTCGCCTCCCGCCTCCTGCCGCTCATCCCCCTTCCTCCGGCATGGAGCGAATAAAAAAAGGGCCGACAGGAATTCCTGCAGGCCCTTCGGTATTCGCATGGTGCCGGAGGAGGGGGTCGAACCCTCACACCCTTGCGGGTCACGGGATTTTGAGTCCCGCGCGTCTGCCAGTTCCACCACTCCGGCGTTACGGAACTTACTTTATACATTGTTTTCCGGGGCGATTCAAACGGATGCGGCCAGGTGCAAGAACGTATATTCTTAGCGGTATGGCTCATGTGTGTCCCGGTTCTGTGGGAGAACTCATCAACGTCCCGGTTTTGCGGTTTTCGGTTCTCTTTTCATAAGGAGGCACCATGCGGCTTCCCGCCACCAAGATCGTCTGCACGATCGGACCGGCGTCCGAATCCCCCTCCGTCATCGCGGACATGATCCGGCACGGGATGTCCGTCGCCCGGTTCAACTTTTCCCATGGAAAGCATGAATGGCATGCCCGCGTCATCGACGCCGTCCGCGCGGAAGCCCGGCGGCAGGGGCGTCACGTGGCGATCCTGCAGGACCTGCAGGGCCCGAAGATCCGGTTGGGCCGCTTCAAGGGAGGAGGGGTCGTCCTCCAGCGAGGTTCCGACTTCACGCTGACCACCGGCCATGTCTGCGGCAACGAGTCGATCTGCGGCGTGGACTACGCCGGGCTGCCCGCGGATGTCCGGCCGGGGGATCGCATCCTTCTGAAGGACGGGGCCGTGCGGCTCGCCGTCCGGTCGGTCTCGGGGCGAAACGTCTTGTGCCGCGTTGCGCAGGGGGGCGCGGTGGGGGACCGGCAGGGGGTCAACCTTCCCGACGGGAAGGTGTCGCTGCCGTCCATGACGAGGAAGGACCGGAAAGCCCTGGCGTTCGGGCTGGACATCGGGGTCGACTACGTGGCGCTCTCCTTCGTCCGGTCGGCCGAGGACGTCCGGAAGCTGGTCCGCGCGATCCGGGCGGCGGGGAAGAATGTCCCCGTCATCGCCAAGCTGGAAAAGCCGCAGGCGCTGGAGGACCTCGACGGGATCCTGTCGGTAGCCGATTCCGTGATGGTCGCCCGGGGGGACCTCGGGGTGGAAACCTCCCTCGAGGAGGTTCCCTACCTCCAGCGGAAGATCATCACGGCGGCCCTCACCGCCGGCGTCACCGTCATCACGGCGACGCAGATGCTCGAATCGATGATCGGCAGTCCCGTGCCGACGAGGGCGGAAGTTTCCGATGTGGCCCACGCGGTCTGGGACGGGACCGACGCGGTGATGCTGTCGGGGGAAACCTCCGTGGGGAAGTTCCCCGTCAAGGCGGTGGAAACGATGCGGAAGGTGGTGGAGAGCGCGGAGCAAAAGATGCCGCCCGCCCCGGAGGAGCTGTGGCGCCCGTACGGCACCGCGGGGGCGGTGGCGGATGCGGCCTGCAGGGCGGCGGTCGCCCTCCCGGCGAAAGCGGTGGTCGTGTTCACCCGCTCCGGGCGCTCCGCGGCGATCCTGGCGGCGTCCCGCCCCTCCGTCCCGGTGATCGCCTTCACGCCTGTTCCGGAGACGGTCGCCAGGATGGCGCTTTGCCGGGGGGTGGAGCCGATGTTCCTCGCGGAGGAAACCGACGCGAAAAACATGGCGGGGAAGGCCGTGAGAATGCTTCGCCGTCTCCGCAGGGTCGCCGCGGGAGACCCGCTGGTCCTGGTGCACGGCTCGAAAAACGCCCCGTGCGACCAGCTGCGGATCATCACCGCATGAAGAGGCGTCCGCCGACCCGCTTGAAGATTCCGGCGACGGCGGGGATAATGGCGCCATGAACCTCATCGACATCGTGGTGGCGGGATTGTGCGTCCTGTTCGGCGTCCTCGGGGTCGTCCGCGGAATGGTGCGGCAGCTCTTTTCGCTCGGGGGGTTGATCGCGGGGCACCTGGCCGGCATCCGGTTCTATTCCGACGCCGTCTCCGCCCTGAAGCTTTCGTTCCGTTACTCCGAGGTGGTCGCCTACGCCGTCGTCTTCCTGGCGGTTTACCTCGTCTGCCTCATCCTTGGATCGTTCCTCGAGGGGAGGATCCGCGCGGCAAAGCTGTCGTTCGTGGATCGGTTCGGCGGGCTGGTCGTGGGATTCATGAAGGGCGCCCTGCTGTCGGTGCTGCTCGTGTTCCTGCTCGTGATCGTCCTGCCGAAGGATTCGGGCGTGCTCCGGGATTCGAAGGCCGCTCCCGTGGCCGTCTCCGCGGGCCGCTGGCTCGCGGAGGTTTTCCCCGACCGGTTCGCGGATGCCTTCCTGGAAAAGATCCGGGCGGCCGAAAAGCAGCCGCCCGGTGGTCCTCCCTCGAAAAAGTAGCGGTCCCGGTCCTTACTTCACCCGGTGCAGCGCCTTCCGCGAGTTCTTGATGGCGCAGAGGTCCGCGCACATCGTGCAGGTGTTCTCGTCCGCCGACGGCATGTCGCCGCCGCGCCATTCGCGGGCCCGTTTCGGGTCCAGCGAAATCTCGATCTGCGTCTTCCAGTCGAAACGCGCCCGGGCGTCGGCCATGATGTTGTCGCGGTCCATCGCCCCGGGGATCCCGCGCGCGATGTCGGCGGCGTGGCCGGCGATCTTCGTGGCGATGACGCCCTCACGTACGTCTTCCACCGGCGGCAGCCGCAGATGCTCGGAAGGGGTGACGTAGCACAGGAAGTCCGCCCCGCTCCACGCGGCGATCGCGCCGCCGATGGCCGCGGTGATGTGGTCGTATCCCGGCGCGATGTCGGTGACCAGGGGACCGAGGACGTAGAACGGCGCACCGTGGCACAGCCGCTTCTGCAGGATCATGTTCGCGGCGATCTGGTGCATGGGAACGTGGCCGGGGCCCTCGATCATGACCTGGACGTCCTTGTCCCAGGCGCGCTCGGTGAGCTCTCCCAGGGTCAGCAGCTCGTGGATCTGCGCCCGGTCGGTCGCGTCCGCCAGGCATCCCGGCCGGAGGCCGTCGCCCAGGGAGATCGTGATGTCGTATTCCCGGCAGATGTCGATGAGCCGGTCGTACTGTTCATAGAACGGGTTTTCCTTCCCGTTGTATTCCATCCACTCGGCCAGCAGCGAGCCGCCGCGGCTGACGATGTCGAGACGGCGCCCTTCCCGCTGCAGCTTCTCGATCGTTGCGCGGTTCACGCCGCAGTGGACCGTCATGAAGTCGACGCCGTCCTCGGCCTGCTTCACGATTCCCGCGAAGAAGTCCTCGGCGGTGAGCTCGACCCACGATTTTCCGGCCATGTAGCCCTCGGCCGCCGCCTGGTAGATGGGAACGGTTCCCAGGGGAACGTCGCACTCGGCCAGGACCGCCCGCCGGATCTCGTCGATCGGCCCGCCGGTCGACAGGTCCATCACCGCGTCGGCGCCCACCTCGACGGCGACGCGCATCTTCTCGAGCTCGAGGGCGATGTCGGCGTGGTCGCGGGAGGAGCCGAAGTTGGCGTTCACCTTGACGGTGAGCCCTTCGCCTACCGGGACGGGGCGGATGTCACGCCGCTTCTTGTTCTTGCAGATCACCGCTTTCCCCGCGGCGATCAGCGCGCGGAGCTTCTCGGGGTCGAAGTTTTCGTCCCGTGCGGCCCGGGCGATCTCCGGGGTGATTTCTCCCTTTCTTGCGCGATACATGAGCGTCATGACCACTCCTCCTGTCCTTCTCTATGCCTCGAGATGGCGTTTTTCACCGAGTGATTGATTTCCGATGCCGCCGTTTCCGGGTCTTCCGCGGCGAGGATCGCCGAGATCATCGCGATCCCGTCCGCGCCCGCCGCCACCACTTCGTTTATGTTCCGGGCCCCCACGCCTCCCAGCGCGAAGACCGGGATGCGCGTCGAGGCGCACGCCCGCCGCAGCGCTTCGACGCCCAGCGGTGGGCCGTAAGCCGCCTTCGACGGGGTGAAGTACACCGGGCCGAAGACGGCGAAGTCGGCTCCCCCGGCCTCCGCCGCCGCCAGCTGTTCCGCGCTGTGCGCCGAGCAGCCGATCAGCCGGCCCGGGCCCAGGAGGCGCCTGGCTTCTTGCGGGGGGATCGACGCCTCTCCCAGGTGCACGCCGTCGGCCCCTGCCGCGAGGGCGATGTCCACCCGGTCGTTGATCAGAAGCTTCGCCCCGTGGCGGGAGGTGAGGGCCCGCATCTTCCGGGCCAGCTCCAGCAGCTCCCGGCCGCCGAGCTCCTTTTCCCGAAGCTGGACCGCGCGCACCCCGCCGGAAAGGGCGCGCTCGACGGCCGAAAGGAGGTTCCCCCCGCTTGCCAGCCGGCGGTCCGTGATCAGGTACACGCGGAAGTCGACCGCCGCCCGCGCCGCTGCCGGGAACAATTCCCTGATGGCCGTCGCGTCGGGCATGCTCTCAGCCGCCGCCGACCAGCGTGACGATCTCCAGGCGGTCCCCCGCCCCGATTTCGGTGGTATCGAATGCCGGTTTCCGGACGATCTCCGCATTCCGTTCGACGGCCACGCGCGTCGCCGGAAGGGAAAGATCCTGGAGCAGCCCCGATACCGTCGTCCCGGCGGAAATTTCCCGGTCGCGACCGTTGAGGACGATCTGTATCTGTGTGTTTATCCATTTTTGAAATTGCCGCCCTTCCTTGCGGTAAAAACAAAAAAACCGCGCCAAGTGTGGCACGGTTCGAAGAGCACCACATCCCTGCGCCGGTATTACCCGGATCAGGTTCGACGGGTTGCCCGTCTATTTCGACGGGCTCTCAGCGAAAGCACCCCAAGCGGTATGTCAAATCATATCTGACGGCCAGGCCGCTGTCAACCTGCCCGAAATCCCTGCTCCCCCTGTCCTCCCCGTCCTTTACTTGCCCCGTGGGGGTGGGGTAGACTTCTAACAACATCAAGGAAAACGCTTTCCCGCGAGGTTTCCGTTTGGCCCGACCCACGGTGGCGGAGATTCGCCTCTCGGCCCTCCGGCACAACTTCCATGCCCTGCGCTCCCTGCTCCCGGAACGGACCGGGGTGATCGCCGTCGTGAAGGCGAACGCCTACGGCCACGGCGCGGTCCCCGCGGGACTCGCCCTGGAGGCCGAAGGGGCGAGGATGCTGGCGGTGGCCACGGTCGAGGAGGGGATCGAACTGCGCCTCGGCGGCGTGCGGATACCCATCCTGGTGTTCGGGGAAGTGGACCCGGAGAAGGCGGAAGAGGCGCACGCGAATTCCCTTTCCGCCGTCCTCTTCGACAGGAGGCAGGCGGCCGACCTCGCCCGCGTCGCCGGGAAGGCCGGGCGGCCTTTCCCCGTGCACGTCAAGGTGGACACGGGCATGGGGAGGGTGGGATTCCTCCCCCCGGAGGCGATCGACTTCCTCGACGAGCTCCGGACGATGCGGGCCCTGCGGGTCGAGGGCTGGATGACCCATCTTTCCTCGGCGGACGGTCTCGCGGCGGAGGACCGGGCGTTCACGGAATCGCAGCTGTCCGCCTTCGCCGACGGGGTGGCCCGGGTGCGCCAGGTCTTCGGCTCCGTGACGGCGCACGCGCTGAACAGCGCCGGGATCCTCGCCTGGCACGGGCAGCCGTTCGACGCCGTCCGGCCGGGCATCGCGCTCTACGGGTACTCCCCGCTGCCTCCCGAAGCGACCCCGGTCTCCCTGCGCCCCGTGATGCGGGTGGTCACGCGGATCGTCTCCCTGAAGGAACTCCCGGACGGCCGGCCGGTCAGCTACAACAGGCGGTATCATTGCCGCGGGACGCGGCGGATCGCCGTCGTCCCCATCGGGTACGCGGACGGCTACCGGCGGGACCTGTCGAACCGGGGGCGGATGTCGGTGGCCGGGCGGACGGCCGATGTCGCGGGGACGGTCTGCATGGACCTGACGATGCTCGACGTGACGGACATCCCCGGCGTGGAGGTCGGCTCGGAAGTGGAGGTCATGGGGGAGACGTCGATGACCGCGGGGGAGATCGCGGGCCTGTGCGGCACGATTCCCTACGAGGTCCTCACCATGGTGGGCTCCCGGATTCCGAGGAGGATCGTTGGCTGAGCGCCTGTCGAGCCACTGGAAGCTCGCCGCGGAGGGGATCGGCGAACGCGTCTACGGGATGGTGCAGGACCTGGGGTCCGTATCCACCCTGTTTTTCCAGGTCGTCACCGGGGCGGTGCGCCGGCCGTTCGATTTCCGCAACATCGTAAAGCAGATGGAGGAGGTGGGCGTCCGGTCGATGCCGGTGGTGCTCGTGACCGCCACCTTCACCGGCATGGTGCTCGCCCTCCAGAGCTTTTCGGGTTTCCAGCGGTTCGGCGCCACCAGCCTGGTCGGGACCGTGGTGGCCCTCTCCCTCACCCGGGAGCTGGGGCCGGTCTTCGCGGGGCTGATGGTCTCGGGACGCGTGGGCGCCTCGATGGCGGCGGAGCTCGGGACGATGAAGGTCACCGAGCAGATCGACGCGCTCGTCACGCTGGCCACCAACCCCGTGAAGTACCTGGTCGTCCCGCGCGTGATCGCCGCCACCCTCGTCCTCCCGGTGCTGGTCGTGTTCGCCGACCTCGTCGGGATCCTGGGCGGCTATTTCGTGGCGGTCCACCTGATGGGCGCGAACCCCCACGTTTATATCGCGAAGACATACCAGTACCTCGAGTTCAAGGACATCTACACGGGGCTGGTCAAGGCCGCCGTCTTCGGGACGCTGATCTCGCTCATCTCGTGCCACCACGGATTCATCGCGGCGGGCGGGGCGGAAGGCGTCGGCCGGGCGACGACCCGCGCGGTGGTGACCTCCTCCATGATGGTGCTCGTTTCGGATTACTTCATGACGTCGTTGATGTTCTGACCGGAAGGCGGGAAGGTTCGGGATGATCGAGATCCGCGGGTTGCACAAGCGGTTCGGGAAGAAGGTGGTCCTCGACGGGCTCGACCTCACGGTGCCGCGCGGAAAGAACACCGTCGTCATCGGCGGCAGCGGGACCGGGAAGTCCGTCCTCATCAAGTGCGTGGTGGGCCTCCTGCGCCCCGACGCGGGGGAGATCCTGATCGACGGCGAGGACATCACGCGGATGGACGAGGAGGAGCTCGTCCGCGTCCGGCGGAAGTTCGGGATGCTCTTCCAGGGGGCGGCCCTGTTCGACTCCCTGGACGTCGGGGACAACGTCGGCTTCGCGCTGCGCCGCCTCAAGAAGTTCCCCGAGGAGCGGATCCGGGAGGTGGTGGAGGAGAAGCTTTCGATGGTGGGCCTCCGGGAGATCCAGCGGCTGATGCCCGCGGAGCTCTCCGGAGGGATGAAGAAGCGCGTGGGGCTCGCCCGGGCGATCGCCTCCGAGCCCGACATCCTGCTGTACGACGAGCCCACGACGGGGCTGGACCCCATCATGGCCGACGTCATCAACGACCTGATCGTCGCGCTGCGGGAGCGGCTGGGGGTAACCTCCATCACCATCACGCACGACATGGCGTCCGCGTACAAGATCGCCGACCAGATCGCCATGCTGTACAAGGGGAAGATCGTCGAGACGGGGACCCCGGACGAGATCCGGAACACGCCGAATCCCGTGGTCGCCCAGTTCGTGCAGGGGCGGGCCCGCGGCCCCATCACCGACGAAAACGAGGAGTTCGTGCGCTTCGTCCACAGGCAGGCGGGGGCGGAAGGGGAGAGGTGACGCGGGCGGTGGTATATAATTTCCGTCTGGCGGTCGAAGGGCCGGGGGGGTGGAGTTGATATCGAGGGAAGCCCGGGTCGGGATCTTCGTCCTGATGGGGTTGATCATCCTCACGTACTTCACGTTCCGCGTCAGCAAGTGGGGGCTGATCGCGGAGAGGGGGTACCAGCTGACCGTCGACTTCGAGTCGGCGGCGGGGATCGAGCCCAAGTCGGACGTGAAGATGGCGGGGGTCCCGATCGGAAAGGTCGAGGAGATCCGGCTCGTCGGGAACCGCGCGCGGCTGGTCCTCCGGATCCGGCCCGAGTACGGCGTTCCCGCCGACTCCGTCGGCGTCATCCAGTCGCAGGGGTTCCTCGGGGAGAGGTACCTCGAGCTGGTCCCGGGGAAGGACCCCCGGCTCCTTTCCGACGGGGGAACCGTGGCCCGCACCGAGTCGCCGCCGAACATGGACGCCCTCGTGAAGAAGCTCGACGCGATCGGGGACGACATCAAGAAGTTCACCACGAGCATCTCCGAATCCTTCGGCACGGAGGAGGGGAAGCAGTCGCTCAAGCGGATCATCGAGAACATCGACAAGATGACCGCCGACCTCGCCACCATCTCCTCCGGGAGCAAGGAGGACATCCGCGCCACCATCGCCAACCTGCGCGCCTTCTCCGAAACGCTCAAGGAGGAGACCCCCGGGCTGGTCGCCAAGCTCGAACGGATGAGCGACGACGTGACCGGGGTGGTGGGGGAGAACCGGGAGAACCTGAAGGAAAGCATCGAGAACCTGAAGGCCGCCTCCGCGAAGCTCGACAACACCCTGGACCACGCCGGGAAGGTCCTGGCCAAGATCGACCGCGGGGAGGGGACGCTCGGGAAGCTCGTCAACGACAACACCGCCCACAACTCCATCACGGACACGCTCGAGGGGATCAACCGGTACGTCCGGAAGACCGAGCAGCTCAAGACCTACTTCGACTACCGGCTGGAATGGCTGTCCCGCCCCGACGAGTTCAAGCATTACATCAACCTGCGGCTGCAGCCGACGGCGGACAAGTATTACCAGATCGGGCTGGTCGACGACCCGCGGGGGCGCTTGAAGACCACGACGACGACCACGACCACGACTCCTCCCGGAACGAGCAACACCGTCTACGAGGAGAGCTACGAGGACAAGCTGAAGTTCACCGCCCTGATCGCGAAGCGGTTCTACGGCGTCACGGCGAAGGCCGGCATGATCGAGTCCACCGGCGGCTTCGGGCTGGATTACGGCCTGCTGAAGGATCGCCTGTACCTGGGAGCGGAGATCTATCGACTTCTCCCGGCCGGACCTGCCGCCCCACTTGAAGGTGTACGGCAACTACGATATCGTCAAGAACCTCTTCGTCACGGGCGGCGTTGACGACGTCCTCACGGACCAAAAGGATTTCCGGACACTGTTCTTCGGGTTCGGCCTCAAGTTCGCCGACGAGGATCTCAAGACCCTCTTCGGGGCCGTCCCCATCAGACCGTAAGAAGGGAAGGATCGATTCCATGGCGAAGATCCACCGAGCGATCGTGAGCGTTTCCGACAAGACCGGCGTCGCGGAATTCTGCCGGGCGCTGTCCCGGCTGGGGATCGAGCTGTTCGCCTCCGGCGGGACGGCGAAGCTCCTCCAGGAGAAGAAGGTCCCGGTCCGCCTCATCGAGGAGTACACGGGTTTCCCCGAGATGCTCGACGGCCGGGTGAAGACCCTGAACCCGAAGATCCACGGGGGCCTCCTCGCGCTGCCGGGACAAGCGGGAGCACATGAAGACCATCGAGACGCACGGGATCGTCCCGTTCGACATGGTGGTGGTCAACCTCTACCCCTTCGAGGCGACGATCTCGCGCCCGGGGTGCGCCCGCGAAGAGGCGATCGAGAACATCGACATCGGCGGCCCGTCGATGCTGCGCTCGGCCGCCAAGAACTGCCGGTCCGTCGCCGTGGTGTGCGACCCCGCCGATTACGCCGACATCCTCGCCAAACTGAAAAAGAACGCGGGGAACCTCGACGAGGAGACCCTTGCGGAGCTCGGCAGGAAGGCCTTCGCCCTGACGGCGCGGTACGACGCGGCGATCTCCAACTACCTCGGCGCCGGAGAGGGCGGGAAGGACCCCTTCCCCGTCACCCTCGGCGCGCAGTGGAGAAGGCGTCAGACCCTCCGCTACGGGGAGAACCCGCACCAGACCGCCGCCTTCTACGCCGACGCCGCTCTTCCCGACGAGCCCACGCTCGGCGGGGCGGTCCAGCTGCAGGGGAAGGAGCTCTCCTACAACAACATCGTCGATATCGACGCGGCCCTGCAGCTCGCCCTCGAGTTCACCATCCCGGCCGCGGTCATCATCAAGCACACGAACCCTTCCGGAGTGGGGACGTCGAAGCGCCGCCTGGCGGACGCCTTCCGGAAGGCCAGGGAGTGCGATCCCGTGTCCGCCTTCGGCGGGGTCCTCGGTTTCAACCGCCCCGTGAACGGGGAAACGGCGCGGGAGGTGGCCGCCACCTTCTTCGAGGCGGTCATCGCCCCGTCCTTCGACAAGGAGGCGCGCAAGATCCTTTCCGCCAAGGCGAACCTCCGGGTCCTGGAGACGGGCGGCGTGTTCCGGCATTCGAACGCCCGCGCCTGGGAAATGAAGAAGGTGAGCGGCGGGCTCCTGGTCCAGTCGAGCGACCGGCACGTCCTCGACCCGAAGGAGCTCAAGGTGGTGACGAAGCGCAAGCCCACGGCCGACGAGCTCGAGGCGCTGCAGTTCGCATGGAAGGTGTGCAAGCACGTCAAGTCCAACGCCATCGTGTACGCGCTGAAGGACCGGACGGTGGGCGTGGGCGCGGGGCAGATGAGCCGCGTCGACTCGGCGAAGATCGCCGTCATGAAGGCGCAGCATCCCACGAAGGGCACGGTGGCCGCGTCGGACGCCTTCTTCCCCTTCCGGGACGGGCTCGACGTCGCCGCGAAGGCGGGCGCCACGGCCGTGATCCAGCCGGGCGGGTCGGTGCGGGACGCGGAGGTCATCGCCGCGGCGGACGAGCACGGGATCGCGATGGTCTTCACCGGCGTGCGCCATTTCCGTCATTAGGCCGGCCGGGTCGGGGGGAGAGATGGGAATTTCGGTCCTCGTGGTGGGCGGCGGCGGCAGGGAGCACGCCCTGGCGTGGAAGATCTCGCGCAGCCCGCTCGTGTCGAAGCTGTACGCCGCCCCGGGGAACCCCGGGATCGCGAGGCACGCGGAATGCGTCGCCCTGGCCGCGGACGACGTCCAGGGCTTGCGCGACTTCGCCGTATCGAAGCGGATCGACCTCACCGTGGTGGGCCCGGAGGCGCCGCTGGCCGCCGGGCTGACCGACCTGCTGTCGAAGGAAGGGCTCCTGGTGTGCGGCCCGGACCGGGCCGGAGCGCAGATGGAGGGATCGAAGGTCTTCATGAAGACGATCCTCCGGAAGTACGGGATCCCCACGGCCGATTTCGAGGTCTTCGACGACTACGACGAGGCGGAGCAGCACGTCCTTACCCGGAAGCTTCCCGTGGTCATCAAGGCCGACGGCCTCGCGGCGGGGAAGGGCGTGGCCGTGGCGCAGACCTACGAGGAGGCGGTGTCGTTCCTGAAGGAAGTGATGGAGCGGCGCGCATTCGGGTCGGCCGGGGACCGCGTGATCGTCGAGGAGTGCCTCGCCGGCGAGGAGGCGTCGTACATCGCCTTCACCGACGGCCATAAAATCGTGCCGCTGCCGACGTCCCAGGACCACAAGCGGATCGGAGACGCCGACCAGGGGCCCAACACGGGGGGGATGGGGGCGTACTCGCCCGCCCCGGTGGTGACGCCCAAGGTGGAGGAGCGGGTGATCCGGGAGATCTACGAGCCGCTGCTTGCCGGGCTGCGCGCCGAGGGGATCACGTACCGCGGCATCCTCTACGCGGGGCTCATGATCGAAAACGGCGCGCCGAGGGTCCTCGAGTTCAACGTCCGGTTCGGCGACCCCGAGGCCCAGCCGCTGTTCCTGAGGCTTTCGAGCGACCTCGTCCCGCTGCTCCTCCAGTGCGCCCGCGGGGAGATCACGGACGCGAAGATGGAGATCGACCCCCGTCCCGCCGTGTGCGTCGTGATGGCCTCGGGCGGGTATCCCGGGAAGTATTCCAAGGGACACCCCATCGAGGGAATCGAGGACGCGGAACAGCTGGAAGGCGTGGTGGTTTTCCACGCCGGGACGTCCATCGACCGGGGGATGCTGGTGAGCAGCGGCGGCCGGGTGCTCGGCGTCACCGCGATCGGCGACACCCTGAAAGGGGCGATCGACCGCGCCTACCTGGCCGTCGACCGGATCAACTGGGAAGGGGCTTACTACCGCAGCGACATCGGGAAGAAGGCGCTGCTCAAGAGGGGGATATGATGCCGGGCAAGGTCCTGATCCTCATGGGGAGCGCTTCCGACGCGGAAACGATGCGGGGGGCGGCGGACGTCCTCGAAAGCTACGGTATTCCATACGAGATGACGGTCGCCTCGGCGCACCGCGCCCCGGAACGGACCCGGATCCTCGCCCGGAACGCCGAGAAGGAAGGGTACTGCGTCGTCATCGCCGGCGCGGGGGCGGCGGCGCACCTCGCCGGCCTCGTGGCCGCCGAGTCGGTGCTGCCCGTCATCGGGGTGCCGCTTTCGGGTTCCGCGCTGTACGGCTTCGACGCCCTCCTCTCCACGGTCCAGATGCCGGCCGGCGTCCCCGTGGCGACGGTGGCCATAGGAAAGGCGGGGGCGCAGAACGCCGGGCACCTCGCGGCGCAGATCCTGTCGCTGTCCTCCCCCGAGCTTCGGGAGAAGGTCCGCGGCCACCGGAAGACGCTCGCGGACGCCCTGGAGGAGGCCGCGAAGAAGCTTTCATGATCTTCCTCGCCCCCGAGTGTTTTCCCTGCATGCTCCGCCAGGCCGACCTCGCGGCGCGGGCGCAGAAGGCGTCCGGGGAAACGCGCATCGCCATCGCCGCCAGGGTCTGCGACATGCTGCGGGACCTTCCCTCCCGGGACGAGATCCCCGCGGTGGCCGCCACCCGGCTCCAGGGCATCCTCCGCGATTCCCTCGGGACGGACAACCCGTTCGGCCCGATGAAGGAGCGGATCCTTTCCCGCTTCGGCGAGATGGCGACGCAGGCGAAGGGGCTGGTGGCGGGGGCGCCCGACCCGTGGGCCGCCGCCGTCCGGCTGTCCTCCTTCGCCAACATCCTGGATTCGGGGATCATCGACCAGGATGCGATGGACCGCGAGGTCGCGTCGATCTCGACCGAGGTCCGCGACTACCGTCTCCCCCCGAAGTTCCGGGACCGGCTTCTCTCGACGGAGCGCATCGGCGTCCTGCTCGACAACGCGGGAGAGGCCGCCTTCGACCTTCCGCTCCTTTCGCTCCTGGCCTCCAGCGGCAAGTCGTCCTGGATCGGCGTGAAGGGCGGCCCGGTCTACGACGACCTCACCTGGGACGACGCCGACCGGCTGGGGCTGTCCGCCTTCGGGGAGCTCGTGTCGAACGGAAACCGGGGGGTGGGCACCATCCTCGACCTTTGCTCGGAGCCGTTCCGCGAGCGGATCGCGTCCTCGGGGATGATCCTTTCCAAGGGGCAGGCGAACTTCGAGACGCTGGTGGGGCGGGTGCCCAACGCGTACTACCTTCTCCGGTGCAAGTGCCCCGTCGTCTCCCGGGCCGTGGGACGGCCGGAAGGGGAGTACCTCCTTCTCGATCCTTCGGGCGGGCACGCGGAATGACCCGGCTGGTCCGTCTCGACGCGGACCCTCCGGAACGCCTGCCGCCGGAAGCGGTCGACTCCCTCCGGAACGGGGGGATGGTGATCTGCCCGACGGACACCCTGTACGCCCTCGCCGTGGACCCGCTTTCCGGGGAGGGCGTTTCCCGGCTGGTCGCGGCCAAGAGCCGCGACCGCGGGAAGCCGATCCCGTTGCTGCTCTCCGGGCCGGAAGAGGTCGGGCGCTGGGCCCGCCGCGTCCCGGAAGGGGCGGACCGGCTGATGCGGCGCTTCTGGCCGGGAGCCCTCACCCTGGTGCTTCCCGCCGCGCCGGGTCTCCATGCGGCGATCACCGGGGGAGGAGACACGGTGGGGCTGCGCGTGCCCGATCACCCGGTCCCCAGGGCGCTGGCGGAGGGGCTGTCCGGGGCGATCACGGGAACGTCCGCGAACCGGGGCGGGGATCCCGGGGAGTGGGAATCGCCCGAAGAGATCGTTCGGGAGTTCGCCGGCGAAGCGGATTGGGTCCTTTGGGACGGAAGCCGGCGCGCAACGCGGGGTTCGACCGTGGTCCGGATGACGGACGGGCATCCGGCGCTGCTGCGGGAAGGGTCCGTCCCTTTTGGCGACATCGTCGCATTCCTCGAGAAAGGGTGAGCAGCCAATGGCCGACGTGAAACCGTTCCGCGGGATCCATTACGACCTGGGCCGCGTGGGGAACCTGAGCGACGTGGTGACCCCGCCGTACGACGTCATCTCCCCGGAGGAGCAGGAGGCGTTGTACCGGCGCCACCCGCGCAACATCGTGCGGATCGATTTCGGCAAGGGAATGGACGGCGACGTTCCGGGGGCGGACAAGTATTCCCGGGCGGCCGCCTGGTACAGGGAATGGCTTGCCGAGGGAACGCTGGTGAGGGACTCCGTCCCGGCGCTCTACTACTACGAGCAGGAATTCACGATCCCCGGCAAGGGAACGTTCGTGCGGAAAGGGTTCCTCGGGGCCCTCACGTTGTCCCGTTTCGGCGAGGGGGCGGTGTATCCCCACGAGCGGACCCACTCCGGCCCGAAAGTGGACCGGCTGACCCTGATGCGGGCGACGGACGCGCACATGAGCCCCATTTTCGGGCTGTTTTCCGATCCGGCGAACGAGGTCCTGAAAAGCCTCTGCGCCGGGATGGCCGATGCCCCGAACCTGGAATCGGTGGACGACCTCGGCGTGAAGCACCGTGTCTGGCGGGTTACGCGGGCGGACGCGATCCGGAACGCCGTCGCCGGGATGTCCGGGAAAGGCGTCTTCATCGCGGACGGCCATCACCGGTACGAAACGGCGCTCGCGTTCCGCGACGAGATGCGCGCGAAACACGGGGCGAACCCCGATGCGGCCTACGAGCACGTGCTGATCTTCCTGTGCAACATGGACGACGAGGGGATCGTCATCCTCCCGACGCACCGGGGGGTCCATTCCCTCCCCGGGTTCTCCGGCGAGCGGTTCCTTTCCCGGGTCCGCGACCTTCTCCCCGTGGAGAGCCGCGACGGATCGCCCGTTGACGCGATGAGGGCGGTGGAAGCGGCGGGGGAACTGGGGAAAGCCATCGCATGGAGCACGGGCGGCAACCGGTTCCACGTGGCGACCTTCCCGGACCTGGAGAAGTTCTGCGAAAAGCACCTTTCGAAGTACCCTCCCCAGCTTCGCTCCCTCGACGTGGTGCTTCTCCACGGGTTCCTTCTCGAGCAACTGCTCGGCATCTCCGTCGAAGAGGTGACGGCGGGGCGGTTCGTCAAGTATTACAAGGACCCGTCGAAGGCGGCGGAAGACCTTTCCTCGGGGGCGATCCAGGCCGCCTTCTTCCTGAACGCGGTGACGATCCCGGAATTCCGGGACGTGTCGCTTTCGGGGCACGTTCTCCCGCAGAAGGCCACGTTCTTCTACCCGAAGATCGGAACGGGACTGCTCATCTTCCCCGTAGGGGCGGATGACCGCGTCCCCGGGTAGGCGCGGCATGTCCCCGGAGGGTCCCACCGTGCCGACCACCCTGTCGATCCGGCAGCCGGAGCAAGGGTACCGGTTCTCGATCGATTCCGTCCTGCTCGCCGGTTTCGCGGCCCCGTACTGCCGCGGCGCCGTCCTCGACCTGGGAACGGGATGCGGAATCCTGCTGCTCCTCCTGTCGCGGCTTTCCGAAGGGATGTCTTCAGGCGCCGGGGTGGAGCTGCAGGAGGAGCTTCTCGCCTGCGCCCGGGAGAATTTCCGGAGCAACGGCCTGGAAGGGCTGTTGCGGGCCGTGGGCGGCGATTTCCGCGGGGAGATTCCGGAGATCGTCCCGGGCTCGTTCGACCTGGTGGTCTCCAACCCGCCGTACGGTCGGGTGGGGGAGGGGCGCCGGAACCCGGAGCCCGGGAAGGAGGCGGCCAGGCACGAGGTGGCCTGTTCCCTCGAGGACATTTTCGCTGCCGCAGGCTGGTTCATGTCGCCGCAGGGACGGTTCGCGCTGATCCTTCCGGTCGAACGTCTTCCCGAGATCGAGAAGTGCGCCCGGCGGGAGCGGTTGTCGGCGAAGACGTACCGCCTCGTCTATCCCCGCGAGGGGGAGCCGCCTTCGCGGGTCCTCTGCTGCCTTGCACGGGAGGGCTGCGGTTCCGCCGGCGAACTTCCCCCGCTGTACCTGCACGGGGAGCGGGAGAAATATTGCCCCGAGGTGGAGCGGATCTGCCGCCTCTTCCGCTCCGGGAGGCAGGTATCGGGGGCGGGTAAATCCACCGTCACCGCAAGAGGCGCATCCCTCGACCGGATGCCTCTCCTCGGGGACGGCTCGCAGGCGGGTCAAGGCGGTCGGATCGCGGAGCCAACGGATACCGCTTACGCCGAAAAGGGCTGTCCCCGTGCTTCGGCATCAGTTCCGCAGGCATCCCTGCCTGCCTCAGCACTAGGGCATCCTGCCCGTCGTCCCTGTCGCACATATACCCTCGCGGTAACCTTGAAGGCCATGGATGGCCAAATGCCGCGGAGGCCATGGACGGCCTGGAGCCGCCCGTTCACGGGACATCCTTTGGCCTCCGCGGCATCATGGCGCGTCCGCTGTCCCGTCCCCGTAACCCGCCTCCACCCCGCGGGGAGGATCCGGTCTCGTGGCGCCTCTTGCGGCAACGAAATTCCCGGCCCCCCCAAACCTGCTTCCCTGAGCGAAAGAGGCCCCCATAGCCACCGAGACACAGGCCACTGGGACACAAGCCACCAGAGAGAACTTCTCTACGGAAGGCACGTACGGAAAAGCAATCGATATAGGGGCGAGCGGTTTCGGGGGACAGACTTCGATTTATCGATAAAGGGCGGAGGGGAAGTCTGTCCCACGCCCAGAACGCCCCCCGCCCACCACGTACCAAAAACCTATCGCTTTCCCCCCAGGCGTCTCGAGATGGCCCGCAGGCTCTCCCGGATCTCCGGGTCGGCCACGTCCGCAAGCCCTTCCGGTTCCGGGGCGTCGAGGTCCGGTCCGCGCTCCGGCGGTTCGTTCCCTTCCTCTTCCGGGAGGGCGACGGTTCCCACGACGAACCGCAGGTCCGTAACCGGGCTTTTCGGCCCGGTCGCCGCGACGATCTTCGAGAGCAGGGCCGGTTTGCACATCTGGAGTTCCTGCGCCCAGGAGTGATTGCGGACGACGATCGTAAGCGTCCCGTTGCGGAACTTCGCCGGGGAGGCCTTGGCCGAAAGGAGAGGGCCCGCGACGGCGGGCCACGACTTGTGCAGGGAGACGAGGAGCGACACCTGGGGGATGTCGAGGGACGCCAGGTAGCGCTCCAGGTCGGCGGACAGGGGAACGGGGCCTTTGCGGGTCATGCCGCACATTATACAGGCCCCCGTGGCGCCGGTAATTCCCCATCAAAAAAACCAAAGTTTTCCTCTTGTCCGGCCGATAAAACGTATAGGAGAATGCAGGAGAAAACGTCGGGAAAAGGGAGGGGTTTCTTGTCGTTCCTGTTCGTTGACAGCCGGGAATTCGATAGCTAAAGTAAGGATTTATATTGATTCTTCAGGGAGGAAGAGTGGAAAGGCGGGTCTTTGGCGCCCAGGCAGGGGCGCTTCTGCTGGCGCTTCTGGTTGCCTTCCCGTTCACGGCGGGGGCGAGCCGATCCTGCGTCCGCGGGCTCAAAGACCGTGGAAACGGCCACGCGCGCCCAGGCGGTCGTCACCGCCCAAGCGCCCGTCACCGCCCAAGCCCCCGTTTCCGTCCAGCCTCCCGTTCCCGCTCCGGCCCCCGTTCTTCCCCAGACCTCCGTCCTTGCCCCCGCGCCCACTGCGCAGATTGCCGTCCCGCCGAACCCCGCACAGCCGTCCCTGGTCGCCCCGGCGTCCGAAAAGGTGCCCGACCGGGTCATATCGCCCGTGGAAGTGGACCGCCAGGTGAACACCATCCTTGCGGAGGAACCGGAAGAGGGGGGTCGGGACGGTTTCTTCGACACCGCTTCCGAGGAAGTGGAAAAGGGGAAAGACGGCGATTTCGCGCGTCTGACGAACCCGATCGACAAGTTCATCCGGTATTTCACGACGAACAAGGGCCGGGAGCGCATGGAGCTTTACCTGGCCCGGTCCGGGAAGTACCGCGAAATGATGCGGGGGATCCTCGCGAAGTACGGACTGCCCGAAGACCTGATCTACCTCGCCCTCATCGAGAGCGGCTTCTCCCCGAAGGCGTACTCGACACGCCAAGGCGGCGGGCCCATGGCAGTTCATCGCCGGGACGGGCAGGCGCTACGGGCTGCGGATCGACTGGTGGGCCGACGAGCGCCGCGACGCGGAAAAGTCTACCCACGCCGCCGCGTCCTACCTGAAGGACCTTTACGGGATGTTCGATTCGTGGCCTTTGGCCGCAGCCGCCTACAACGCCGGCGAGGGGAAGATCAGCAGGGCGGTCAACCGGTACAAGTCCGACGATTTCGCCGAACTGATCCGGTACGGGTACCTCAAGCAGGAGACGAAGGACTACGTCCCCAAGATGCTTGCCGCGCTGACCATCGCCAAGGAACCCGAAAAATACGGCTTCTCCGATATCGAGTACGAGGAACCGCTGAACCTTCAGACGGTGATCGTTCCCGGGGGGACGGACCTCATGGAAACGGCCCGGATCCTCGAGATTCCGTACGAGGACATCCGGGACTGGAACCCGGAGCTCCGCCGTTTCTGCACCCCTCCCAACCGGGACGAATACGAGCTTCGGTTATCCGTAGAGGCGGCGACCCGGGCCGGGGAGCGGATCGAGGAGATACGGACCCAGGCGAAGGTGACGTTCCTGCAGCACAACGTCCGGAAGAGGGAAACGCTCGAGGCTCTCGCGGCGAAATACGATACTTCCCCGGCGATCCTCATGGAATTGAACGGCATGAAGACGGACTCCCTGCGCCGCACCCCCCGCCTCGTCATCCCGGTGACCGGCCTGTCCGAAGAGGAAACCGTTCCCGGGAAGGAGGTCGCCCCCGACCAGCTCCTGATGGCGCACATGCGGGCCGAGGAGGGCAGGCGCAAGGTTCGCGGCCCGAACGGCGTCGTCCGGGAGGACGGAAGCGAAAGAATCGGTCCGGGTCCTGAAGGGCGAAACGCTGTCATCGATCGCGAAGAAGAATGGCGTTTCCGTGAATGCGCTCGCCCGGGCGAACGGGCTTTCCTCGAACGCAAAGGTCAAGGCCGGGACGCGGCTGGTCATTCCGGACGGCGGATCGGGGGAGTCGAAGGACCCGAAGAAGGTTGTCCGGCACAAGGTCCACCGGGACGTTTCCCACAATAATATCGCCCGCGCGCCCAGCGTCGATTAGGCCTCTCCCCCCCTCCCTTTACCGCTCGACGCCCTTCGCACGCGCCAGGATCGATGTCGTGGAGCGCCCCGGCAGGAACCGGATCGTCTTCACCGTCCCGCCGTTCGCCCGCACGATGTCCGCCCCCACGATCTCCCTGCCTTTCCAGTCGCCTCCCTTGACCAGAACGTGGGGCATCACGTCGCGGATGAGCCGCAAGGGGGTGTCTTCCGCGAAGACCGCAACGTAGGAAACGCAGGAAAGCGAGGCGAGAAGATAGGCCCGGTCGGCCGCCTTCTGCACCGGCCTGCCTTCCCCCTTCAGCCTCCGCACGGAGGCGTCGCCGTTCAGCCCGACGACGAGCAGGTCGCCCAGGGAGGCCGCCCGCCGGAGGTACTGCGCGTGCCCCGCATGCAGGATATCGAAGCATCCGTTGGTGAAAACGATCCTCTTCCCCTGGCGCCGAAGGCGGGCGCAGAGGGCTCGAACGCTCCGGCGGGGAATCACCCGGGCGGCCGGGTCTTCCGGTACGCCCGCGGGTTTCTGTCGATGAGGCACGGGATCCTCCTTCGGGTTTCCTCGACGACGTCCGGATCGATCGTCGCCATCGCGATCCCTTCTTCCTCGCCCGGCACGGCCGCGAGGCGCTCCCCCGCGGGAGACACGATGACGGAACCCCCCGAGTAATGGAACGGCCCCGACGGGCCGACCGCGTTCGCGGCGACGAGGTACGCCTGGTTCTCCACCGCCCGCGCGGTTGTGAGGATTTCCCAATGGGAAGCGCGGACGGAAGGCCATTGGGCCGCCACGCAGAGGACGGACGCCCCTTCGAGGAAGTATTTCCGTGAAAGCTCCGGGAACCGCAGGTCGTAGCAGATCAGGGGGCCCAGGATGCCCGCGTCGGTCGGGATGACGGCGGCCGACGTTCCCCGGCGGAACCAGCGGTCCTCTCCCGAAGGGGTGAACAGGTGCGCCTTCCGGTATTCTCCGGTCACCACCCCCGTGGCGTTGATCACGTACATCGTGTTGCAGACGCCCCTGCCGACCCGTTCGGGGAGGGACCCGGCGATCACGATGCGCAGGCTCGCCGCCAGGGTCCGGAGTTCGTGGAGGATGTCGGGAGTGGTCCGGCAGAGCCCCGGGAGCCGGTCTTCCGCGAAACCCGTGCTCCACATTTCGGGGAGGACGCAAAGGCGCGCGCCCCGCCTCGCCGCTTCCCCGATCCATCCCGCGGCGCGTTCCCGGTTCGCCGGGACGTCGCCCACGTCGATGCGGAACTGGAGGGCGGCCGCGGGGTATGGGGGGGAGGGCATCTTGGGCTCCGTCGCTCGTGCCGGGATCAGGGAACCGCGCACGCTATCGTCACGACCACTATATGGTCCGCGCCGGCGATTTTCAAGGCGGAGGCGGCGGCCTGCGCGGTGGCGCCGGAGGTGTATACGTCGTCCAGCAGGAGGACCCGCGCGGGAACGTCCTTCCCCCGCGGAACGCGGAAGGCGCCTTCCACGTTCCCTCGACGGTCCGCAAGGCGAAGCCCCGCCTGGGGGAGCCGCTCCCTGCGGCGGGAAAGGACGAGCGGGTCGAACGGCCAGCCGAGCATGCGGGCGAGGGGATCCCCGACCAGGGCCGGGAGGTTGAATCCGCGGCGGAGATATTTCAGGGGATGGACCGGAACCGGAACGATGGTGGGGGGAGGGCCGTCCGGAAACAGGTCTCCCCATGGTTCGCGCAGCGCATCCCGCATCCTTTGCGCGATCGCGTCCGCCGGGAAGGGGCGGCCGGAATATTTCGACGAGACGATGGCCGAGCGGACGTCCCCGGCGTAAACGAAGAGGGACCGGGCCGCGTGGAAGGGCGGCGGCGCGTCGGCGCGGGAAACGCCGGACGAAGGAGGAACCGCTGCCGCGGGCCAGCGGGCGACCGCGCGGGGGGAAAGGTCCGGGGCCGCCGGGGGGAGGAATTCCCGAAGGAGGAGGATTTCCCGGGCGAACGCGCGGCACAGCGAGGCGCTCCGGTCCAGCATGGAGAGGAACGGGGCCGGGAGGCGCGGCCGGGCTTCAGCGGGAGGTCGCGCTGACCGAGTACTCCCGGTTTCCGTGGTCGATGGCGTACCCGTTCCAGGTGCCGCAGTCGGGGCACCGGGGGGTCCACTTGATGGTGGACGATCCGCAGGAGCTGCAGCGGAACGGGATGAGGTACCTGCGCTTGTAGCCGTAGGCGAGCTGGTAGTGCTGGCAGGCCGATTCAAAGCGGTTTCTCCTCCGGAACGCTTCCGCGAGCAGGATGTGCAGCGATTCCCTCTCGGGCTCCAGCGTCTCGGCCTTCAACAACTGTTCCAACCCCTCGTCGATCATCTCCAGGCGGAGGAAGAATTTCCCCATGAAGAGGTTCACGTCGTAGTCGGAGGGGAACTCCTGCTGCAGGCGGGAATAGATCCGGATCATCGACTGGGGGCGCTCCGTCTCGATGCAGAGGTCTTCCAGCTTGATGAGGAAGACCGGGTTTCGGGCGACGCGGAAGCCCTGGAGCAGGATCTCCGTGGCCTCGCCGAGGTCGCGCGCCCGCATGTGGTCGGAGAGGGCGATATGGGCCGGGCTGAAGGAGGGCTCCTCCTTGACGATGTCCCGGAGCCGGCGCTCCGCGTCGTCGGTCTTTCCCTGCGCGAGGCGGGCCAGGGCCTTCTCGTAACTGAGGGCGGTGAACAGGGCCTGGTCCGCCGGAGAGGCATCCTTTCCCCGGTGGCGCATCAGCTTTTTCTGCTCGGCGTAGGCGGAGACCATCTCTCCCCGGGAGATGTGGATGTCCCGGATCGCCTCCCACGCGCGCGGGTTTTCGCCTTCCGTCGCCTCGACGGCCTTCAGGGCCGACAACGCCGCCTCCGGATCGTTCATCTTGCGGTACAGCCCGGCGAGCCGGAAATAGACCGAGAGGTCGGAGGGGTCGACCTGCTTCACCTTCGCCAGCGCCTTTACGGCTTCGAGCTGGTTCCCCATCTCTTCGTGCGCGGAGGCGAGTAGCTCGAGCGCCTCGCGGTCCTCCGGGTTGACGGAGAGGCTGCGGGTGAGTTCGTTCACGGCCTCGGGGAACATCCCCCGCTGGACCAGCTCCGCCGCCTTCACCGCCCGGTCCCGGGCGGCTTTCCTGCGGTGCTTCTCCCTGCGTTCCCGCCAGTTCTTCGACGCGGTGGTGACGTCGTTGACCATCGTGCCGAGGATGACCATGGCCGCGCCGAGGGAGAAGGAGAGGATGACCAGCTGGTAGACCGCCAGGTCCGCCTGGTGCGTGGGGGAGAGGTAGAACGGGATGCGATGTCCGTTCATCATGGAGATGTAATAGAACGCGATCAGGATGATGACGAACAGCATGAAAAGCAACCGGACCGCCATGTCTAATCCTCCGGGACGGGCACCTCTGGCGCCGCTCCCCACAGCCGGTCGAAATTGTAGAACTCGCGGACGCTCGACAGGAACACGTGGACCACGATGTCCCCGTAGTCGATCAGCGCCCAGCGCCCCTCGCGGAGTCCCTCGATCCCCAGGGGCAGGGCCCCGTGCTCTTTCTTCAGCGTTTCCTCGATGTGCTGCGCCAGCGCGACGACCTGGCGGTCGGAGCTCCCGGAGCAGAGCAGGAAGTAGTCGGTGTAGCCGGCGAGCTCCCGAACATCCAGCGCGCGGATGTCCAGGCCCTTCTTGTCCCGGGCCAGCCGGGCGCAGTGGATCAGCGTTTCCAGTGTGGTGATGGCCGGTTATCCCCCTTCTTCATCGCGGTACAGCCCGTGGTCCGCTATGTATCTTTCAACCTCCGGCGCCACGAGCCCGCGGAGGGACTTCCCCCGCCTGACCTTTTCCCGGACGGTGCGCGACGAGATGTCCAGGACCGGAAGCACGGGGCACAGCAACCTGCGCCCGCCGGGGAGTCGGAATGCAGGCCCCGGTAAACTATAACAACGGTTTCCCTCCGGTTCAAGGAGCACCCCCGGCGGGAACGCGGTTTCGGGGGGAGTTCCTGGGCGGGGGAGCAGCAGGAAGTCGCAGGCGGCGAGCAGCTCTTCGTACCGGTGCCACGTCGCGATCTCGGAGAAGGCGTCGGCCCCGATGACGAACAGCACGTCGGCGCCGGGGTGGGCTTCCTTCACCTCGAGGACCGTCAGGAGGGAATAGGAAGGTCCCTCCCGCCTCAGCTCCAGGTCGAGGACCTCGAGGCCCGGGACGCCGGCGACGGCGGCCCGCGCCATGGCGAGTCGGTGCGGCGCCGGGGACACGGGGAGGTGGGGCTTGTGCGGGGGACGGGCCGACGGGATCAGGAAGAGGATGGGGAGCCCGAGCGATTCCCGCACCTCGACCGCCATGCGGAGGTGCCCGTTGTGGAAGGGGTCGAACGTCCCCCCGAAGAGGGCGATGCTCCGGGACAACGGTGCCACTACTGCCGCACCTGCCCGTCCCCGAAGGCCACGAACTTGGACGTCGTCAGCTCCTCGAGGCCCATCGGGCCGAAGGCGTGGATCTTCGTGGTGCTGATCCCGATCTCCGCGCCGAGTCCCAGCTGGAAGCCGTCGTTGAAGCGGGTCGACGCGTTCACCAGCACGAGGGAGGAATCCACCTCGCGCAGGAAACGCATCGCGCGGCCGTGGTCGCGGGTGAGGATGGCTTCCGTGTGAAGGGACCCGTACCGGCGGATATGCTCCATCGCGGCGTCGATCGAGGGGACCACCCGCACCGCGAGGACCAGGTCGAGATACTCCTTCCCCCAGTCGGCATCCGTCGCCGCGGCGGTCCCCGGAATCCGCCGGACCGTCTCCGGGCAGCCGCGCAGCTCGACCCCCGCCCCGATCATCGCCTCCGCGACCTTCGGCAGGAACTCCGGCGCGATCGCCTCGTGCACGAGGAGGGTCTCCATCGCGTTGCAGACGCCGGGGCGCTGCGCTTTGGCGTTCACGCACACCCGGACGGCCGGGTCGATGTCGGCGGTCTCGTCCACGAAGATGTGGCACACCCCCTTGTAGTGCTTTATGACGGGGATGCGGGACTTCTCCACGACGCTGCGGATGAGCCCCTCGCCTCCCCGGGGGATGACGAGGTCGATGCTCTCCTCCTGCTCCAGCATCACGTCGATCGCCGCGCGGTCCGTGACGGGGATGAAGGAGACGGCGTCCGCGGGAAGCCCCGCCTTGCCCAGGGCCTCGCGCAGGATCTCGGCGATGGATGCGTTCGAGCGGATCGCCTCGGAGCCGCCCCGCAGCACGACGGCGTTGCCGGACTTGACGCACAGGGCGGCGGCGTCCGCGGTGACGTTGGGGCGCGACTCGTAGATGATGGCGATCACTCCGAGGGGGATCCGCATTTTGCCGACGAGCAGGCCGTTGGGGCGGCGCGCCATCCGCTCGATCCCGCCCACGGGGTCGGGCAGGGCGGCCACCTCGAGGATGCCGTCGGACATCTGCCGTATCCGCGCGTCGTTCAGGAGCAGCCGGTCCAGCATCGCCGCGGACAGCCCTCTCGCTTTCCCCGCCTCCAGGTCCTTCGCGTTCTCTTCCTTGATGAACCCGGCGCGGGAGAGCAGCCCTTCGGACATCGCACGGAGCGCGGCGTTCTTCGCTTCCGTCCCGGCGCCCGCCAGGGCCGGCGCCGCGGATTTCGCGGCGCGGCAGATGCTCACCACCATGGTTTCGGTCGTCCCGGTGTCGTTCATCGTCATGCGCTTCCTTTCCTGGGCTCGGGGGATTTCATGGAGGGGAGGATCGTCAGGTCGTCCCGGTGCACGACCTCGGCCGGCGTTTCCTCGCCCAGGATGCGGCGGACCTCGACGCTCCGCTTTCCCTTGCCCCGCTCCACCTGCACCTTGCTCCACCGCGCGATCCCCCGGGCGAACACGCGTCCCCGCTGGTCCGCGATGGACACCGCCTCGCCCTGGACGAAGTCGCCGTGCACCCCGGTCACCCCGGCGGGGAGGAGGCTCTTTCCGCCTTCCAGCAACACTTTCTTCGCCCCGTCGTCGACCAGGATCGTTCCATGGGAGTGCTGCGCGTAGGCGATCCACATCTTGCGGGTCGACAGCTTTCCCGTGTTCCGGGGAAGGATCAGCGTACCCGCGTCCTTTCCCTCGAGAGCGTCCAGGATCGGCCGCCGGGCGAGGCCGGAGGCGATGACCACGGGGATTCCCGAGGCCGAGAGCACCCGCGCCGCATGGATCTTGGAACTCATCCCGCCGGTGCCCGCGGAGGATGTCCCCAGCCCGATGGCGTCCCGGATCGACTCGTCGTCGGGATTTTCGACGAGGGGGATGCGGCGCGCGTCGGGATGCCTGTGCGGGTCCTTCGTGAAGAGACCGTCGCTGTCGGTGAGAAGGATCAGAAGGTCGGCGCCGATCATCTGGGTGACCAGCGCGGCCAGATGGTCGTTGGCCCCCCGTTCGTCCCCCTCGAGGCGGATCTCCTCGGTGGCCACCGTGTCGTTCTCGTTGATGATGGGCACGATCCCCCGGGAAAGCAGCGTCGTCAGCGTGTTCTGCGCGTTGACGTATCTCTCCCTCTTCTCGAAATCCTCGTGGGTGAGAAGGAGCTGCGCCACGTGCAGCCCGTGCTTCTCGAAGGCCCGTTCGTAGGCGCGCATGAGGGTGGTTTGCCCGACCGCCGCCGCGGCCTGCTTGAGCGCGACCGTCCGGGGCCGTTTCGTCATCCCCAGCTTCTTCCTTCCCGCGGCGACCGCCCCGGAGGTGACGATGATGGAGGAGATGCCGGCGTCCGACCAGCAGGCGGAAACCTGCGCGGCGAGGGCCCGGATCGTCGACTCCCGCAGCCCTTCCTCCGGATCGGCGACCGTGCCGCTTCCCAGCTTGACCACGATCCGCCGGATGCCGGGGAAGGAGAGACCCGCCCTGCGGGCCTTCCTGCCGGATTCCTCAGGCGTCATTGAGGCGGCCTCCTTCCGAGAACGAGAAGCATGTCGAGGAAGGGGACGATCCCCTCCCCGGTCGCGGCGGAGATGAAGCAGACGCCTTCCGGAGGAGGCCCGATCTCCGCCAGGGCGCGTTCCGCGTTGGCGCGCGCCCCCGTGAGGTCCATCTTGTTGAAGACGAGCAGCGTGGGCCGGTCCGCGAGCCCCGGCTGGAACCGCTCCATTTCATTGCGGATGGTCCGGTACGCCTCTACGATCCCGTCGGGCTCCTGCCCCGCGTCGAGCACGTGGACCAGCCCCTCCGTCCGCTCCACGTGTTTCAGGAACCGGTGCCCCAGCCCCGCGCCCAGGTGCGCTCCCTCGATCAGGCCGGGGAGGTCCGCCACGACGAATTCCTCGTCCCGGTGCGACACCACCCCGAGGACGGGCGACAGGGTCGTGAAGGGGTAGTCCGCGATCTTGGGTTTCGCCCGCGAGATCCTGGAGAGCAGGGTGGACTTCCCCGCGTTCGGGAGGCCGACGAGGCCGATCCGGGCGATGAGCTTGAGCACGAGCCGCAGGCGCCGCTCGATGCCGGGCTCGCCCGGTTCCGCGTTGTCGGGGGCCTGGTTCACCGAGGAGGTGAAAGACAAGTTGCCCCGCCCACCGCGGCCGCCGGCGGCCGCGAGGTACGTTTCCCCGGCCTTGGTGAGGTCGGCCAGGGTTTCCCCGGTATCGGCATCGGAGACCATGGTCCCCATGGGAACGGCGACCTGGAGGTCGGGGCCGCCCTTCCCGGTCATGTTCTTTCCCTTGCCGTGCTGGCCGCGCTTGGCCTTGTGGAGGTTCCG
Organism: uncultured bacterium; assembly: GCA_963741515.1. Taxonomy (GTDB): domain Bacteria; phylum Desulfobacterota; class Deferrimicrobia; order Deferrimicrobiales; family Deferrimicrobiaceae; genus UBA2219. The sequence continues at coordinate 111,266 of CAVUIA010000002.1, read as the reverse complement.
GTAGCGGAAGTCGAGCAGGGTTGAGAGGTGGGGGCTCGCCACGAGGAAAACACTGCCGCCGTTACCCCCGGTGCCCCCGTCGGGCCCTCCCATGGGAACGAACTTTTCCCGCCTGAAGCTGACGCAGCCCCGACCACCGTCCCCGGAACGGACGGTGATCGTGGCCTCGTCGATGAAGTGCATATGGAGCGAAGGCGTTACGAAGCGGAGAGGACGGAAACCCTCTTGCGGTCTTTCCCCATGCGGAAGAAGGTGACCACTCCGTCGATCAGCGCGAACAGGGTGTGGTCTCTTCCCATCCCCACGTTGTCTCCCGGGTGGATGGCGGTTCCCCGCTGGCGGATGATGATCGCGCCGGCGCTGACGGTCTGGCCGCCGAACGTCTTCACGCCGAGCCGCTTGCTCTGGCTGTCCCGCCCGTTCCTCGAGCTGCCTACGCCTTTTTTATGGGCCATGGCCTGGTGCTCCTTATTCCTTTTAAGTCATCCGAGCCGGATATCGGTCACGGATAGCATGGTGAACGGCTGGCGGTGCCCCTGCTTGCGGGCGAAGCCCTTGCGCCGCTTGTACTTGTAGATCACGATCTTTTTCCCTTTACCCTCGCGCACCGCTTTGCAGACCACGGCGGCGCCGCCGACGGTGGGGGTCCCGACGGTCGTGCCCTGGTCGGTGGAGACCATCAGAACCTCGTTCAGTTCCACGGTGTCTCCGGGCTCGACCTCGAGCTTTTCCACATTGATTACATCGCCCGGGGAAACGCGGAGCTGTTTTCCTCCCGTGCGGACCACGGCATACATGGCATCGTCCTCCGTCCCGTTCAATAAGAACAAACTACTATATGGAAAGAGGTTTCCCCTGTCAACTCCGAAAAAATCCCCGGCGGGCCGAGGCGCTAATGGATTTATAATACTACATAAGAGAGAGAGGGCTTTCGATGAAGGATGTCGCGATCATTGGTGGCGGCCCCGCCGGGCTGATCCTGTCGAGCTACTGCAAGGACAACGGAATCGGTTTCCAGACCCTCGAACGAGGGAAGATCGGCCAGGCCTGGCGGGACATGCGTCCCGGGATGGTGCTCCTCTCCCCGGCGGTTCCGGGGACCGACTGGACCTCCCTGACGTTGTCCCACCCGCTGTGGGCGCTCCCGGGCACGCGCCGTCCGTTCCCCACCCGGGAGGATTTTCTCTGCCACGTGGACGCGTTCACCCGGGACTGCGGACTGAGCGTTTCCGAGAGGACGCTCGCCGTCAAGGCCCGGGTCGTGCCGGGAGGGTTCGTCGTCACCACGGACGCGGGAGACGAGATCCACAGCCGTTTCCTGGTGCTCGCCACGGGGGCGTCGTCCGTCCCGCGCTACCCGGAGATCCCCGGGATCGACGGGAACCTCTCCGTGATCCATTCGGCGGATTTCATCAACTGCATGGCGTACGACCGGAAGCGGGTGCTGGTGATCGGGGGGGGAAACTCCGCCGCCGAGATCTGCATCGAGCTGGCCGGGACCGCGGATGTCACGATGTGCGCCAGGAACCCGCTGCGGTACTTCAGCGAGACGAGCACCCTGGATGACATCCGCGGGTCTTCGGAAAGCGTCCTCAAGGAGTTGGTCCGTTTCCGGATCATCACCCTGCGCGAGGCGGACCCCGTGGTCGAGCTGTCGGGCGGGACCGCCCGGTTCCGCGGGGGCGCGGAGGAAACGTTCGACCAGATCGTCTGCGCGACCGGGTATCGCCCCCGGTGGCTTCCCTTGGAAGGCGGCACGATCGAAACGGAGGAGGACGGGTTTCCCCGCATCTCGTCCGTCGGGGAGTCGTCGGTTTCCGGGTTGTATTTCTGCGGCTCGCTGGCGAAGTTCCATCGCCGCTGCGCCTTCATCCACGGGTTCCGCAACTACGTCGAGAAGGTCTTCTGGGACATCGCCGACCGGGTGTGACCGCAAGGGGCGCTGCCCTCGCACAAGATGCTCCCCTCGGGGACGCCTCGTTCGCCTTCCCTGGCTCACTTCGGCTGCGGGTCTTCCTCGCTCCCGGCCTCCCTGCCTCCACTTCGGAAGACACGCCCCCTGCGGTGAGGTCTCCCGCTCGGGGCAACCCTTGCGATTTCGCCTGGGAAAAAATCGGCGGAATCGAATTATGGCGTTCTCATCTTCCGGGTCCACCCACAGGCTACCCCCACAGGCCAAAGAACGCAGGCCACAGAGTCACAAGCCACCCCCAGGCCACAGCGACACAGGCCACGGAGAGAACTTCTCTACGAAAAGTACGTACGGTAAAGCTATCGATGTCAGGGCAGGCGCTTTCGAGGGACACTCTTCGATTTATCAATCACGGGCGAAGGGGAAGAGTGTCCCTCGCCCAGTTACGTACGGTAAAGCTATCGATGTCAGGGCAGGCGCTTTCGGGAGACAGACTTCGATTTATCGATAAAGGGCGGAGGGGAAGTCTGTCCCCCGCCCACGAGATACCAGCCACATCGACACAAGCCACCAAGACACAAGCCACCAAGACACAAGCCACCGGGTGGAACTTCTCAGCGAAAGGTACGTACGGAAAAGCTCCCGATGTCAGGGCAGGCGGGTTCGAGGGACATTCTTCGATTCATCGATCGCGGGATGAAGGGGAAGAATGTCCCTCGCCCAGTACGTGGAAAAGTCTGTCCCTCGCCCAGCGCGTCCCCTCCGCGTTCACCCTTTATCCTTCGCTCCGAACACCGGCATGCGGAACTGGAGCCCCTCCGCGACGTGGGGAAGCCCCACGCGCGACTCGCCCGCCAGGTCGGCGATCGTCCGGGCGACGCGGCACGCCTTCCCGATCGACCTCCCCGAGAGGGACAGCCGCTCCGCGGCCCGCATGAGGAAGCTCCTCGCCTCGGGGGAGAGCTCCCGAAGGAGTTCGGCTGTCCCGGCCCGGACGGTCCCGTTGGCCCGGTGCGGGCGTCCCGCGTAGCGGGCTTCCTGAAGGAGACGGCAGGCGTCGACCCGGCGGCGGACCTCCGCGGAGGTCTCGCCCCGGGGCTGTCCGGACCAGGCGTCGACGGAAAGAGGGGGAACGGACACCGACAGGTCGATCCGGTCGAGCAGGGGACCGGAGAATTTCCGGGTGAACCGCTCGAGGGCCGGCGGCGAGCAGCGGCACATGTTCCGGGGGTGGCTCGCGTTCCCGCACGGGCACGGGTTGGACGCCGCCAGCAGCAGGAACCGGCAGGGGAAACGGTGGCGGCGACCGCCGCGGGAGATGCGGATCTCCCCCGACTCGATCGGCTGCCGGAGCGCTTCCCGGGCCTCGGGGCGGAATTCGGAGAATTCGTCGAGGAACAGCACTCCGCCGTGGGCGAACGAAACCTCTCCCGGCCGCGGCGGGTTCCCGCCGCCCAGGAGTCCCGCCGGGGAGATCGAGGAATGGGGCGCGCGGAACGGCCGCCGCAGGAGGGGGCGGGGCCACGGGGGTTCGCCGGCCGCGCTGTAGATCCGGGTCGTTTCGAGCGCCTCCTGGGAAGAGAAGGACGGCAGGATCCCCGGCATCCTTTCCGCCAGCATCGTTTTCCCGCAGCCCGGCGGTCCCACCAATAACAGGGCATGGCAGCCCGCCGCCGCGATTTCCAATGCGCGCCTGGCCATCGGCTGGCCCACGATGTCGGCCATGTCCGGGGGATTTCCGGGATCGGGCACGCCGGGTCCGGTCGCCCCGGGACTCCAGGGATGGGACCCTTCCCCTTCGCCGGCGGTCGACGGAATCTCTCCCGAGAGGACCCCTGCGGCCTCGCGAAGCGTGCGGACCGCCGCAACCCGGACTTCGGGGACGAGCCGGGCTTCTTCCCCGTTGGCGGCGGGCGTGATGACGCCGGGGATTCCGAGGTTCCGGGCGAGGAGCGCCAGCGAGAGGGCGCCCCGGATCGGGCGCACGCAGCCGTCGAGCGACAGCTCGCCGGCGATCAGCCAGCTTCCCAGCGATCCGCCCGGGAGGACGCCTTCCGCGCAAAGGACCGACAACGCGATGGGAAGGTCGAGGAGCGCCCCGTCCTTGCGGAGATCGGCGGGCGCCAGGTTGACGGTGACCTTCCTGCCGGGGAAAGGGAGTCCGGAATTCCGTATGGCCGCCCGGATCCGGTCGTCGCTTTCCCGGACCGCTCCCCCGGGCAGCCCTACCACCGTATAGGCCGGGAGCCCTTTCGCGATGTCCGTTTCCACTTCGACGGGAACGGCGTCAACTCCCAGAACGGCAAAGGAAAGGGCGCGGACGAGCATGAGGATGGCCTCCGGGGCGAAAGGGTGAGTGTACGGATCCGGAAGCAGTGGGGAGCAACCGTCGTGCCCGAAGGGGGAGCCGGGTCCCGGCGATCGACCGGAGTGTTGCGGCGGCAAGTTTCGATAGAGTATTCTTCACGTGGGTTTTCCCATCTGAGAGGGGGTTTAAGAATGCGTCCGAAGATAATGGCGATCGCGTTCCTTGTCCTTGCTTTCGGTGTCAGCGCCGTGACGGTTCATGCCGCAACGGAATTGCAGGCCTGGGGTCCTTCCGTGAAAGTGGAAGGGATGTCCGCCACGAGGGTTTCGGCCGTCTGGTACAAGGACCAGCTTCACATCGCCCACGGCGGGAAGAATCGGGACGAGATATGGCACGCCTCCTGGGACGGCGCTCAGTGGATGGTCAACAATGTGTCCAACCTGTCGGGAGAGGGGGGCCCGTCCCTGGCGGTTTTCCAGGACAAGTTGCACATGGTCTACAAAGGGAAGGATGACACCCTGTGGCACGCGACCGGCGAAGGGAAGAACTGGACGTCGTTGGGACGGATCCCGAAGCAGAAGAGCCACTACAGCCCCGCGGTGGTCGCGTATCCCTACGACAGGGCCACGGGGCAACCCAAAGAGAGCCTGTGGATGATGCACGCCGGCGGCTCAAAGGACCGTAAAGCCCACTTGTGGTTCTCTGTTTATGGCGGTTCCGCGTGGAGCGACGACGAGGAGGTTGCCGGCGCAAGCGAAGCCACGGTGAGCCTGTGCATGCACAAAGACCGGTTATACATGGCCACCACGTACTCGACGGGAATCAACGTCGTGGAATTCTTGAAAGGGCGAGGCTGGGCACCCCTTCAATCCATCCCGAAGGGAGCGCACTCGACCGTTCCGGTTTCCCTCGTTTCCGACGGGGAAAATCTCTATATGTTTTATCGCAACAGCCGGTCCGAGGAAGGGAAAGAGGAACCCGTCTTCGCCAGCGTTTTCAGAGGGACGCGGTGGGAAGACCCGGTCCAGGTGAGGGACTTCACTTCTTCGGGCGGCCCGGCGGCGGTGGCCGTCCCGGGGCAGAAGGGCAAGTTCTACCTGCTGTTCACCCGCAACAAGGATATCTACCTTGCAAGCCCTCTGGAGTTGAAAAAGGAATTCAAGCCTTTAAGGCAGATCGGTAAATAGAGGACGGATACGGCTCACGCCGGGAGCCGCTTCCGGAACCGGTCCGCCCGGCGGAAGGCTTCCGCGCGCGCATCGGGGGGAAGCGGGGCGGGGCCGAAGCGGTCCCGATGGTACAGCGCCAGGAACCGGGACGCGTCTTCCGACAGCTCCGGCCGCGACCGGACGGCGGCCGCCACCATCTCTTCAAAGGGAACTCCCGGAGATGGCCGGAAGCCCGATCGCTCGAGCTGTCGGAGCAGGCGTCCGTACGGGGCCGGAAGGCGGGAGACCTCTTTCGCGCCCGTCCTCCTCTTCCCATCGCGTTTCTTCCGGAACAGCAGGTAGAGCGCCGCGGCCGCCAGGAGGACAAACAGGGCGGCTGCGCGCGCCATCGACGCGGAGAGCGATCCCCGCCCGAATCCCAGCAGGTTCCCCGTGCGCCGGATCCCCGACCATCCCGCGGACACGGCGTCCGCCTGCATCCGCAGGGTGTAGTTCATCACGTACTTGTCCCATCGCTGGCGAAGCCAGTCGACGTACATCCCGAGGAAGCCCGTTCTCCGGAAAAAGGGCGATGCCTCCCCCTGCGGGGGCGTCGCGTCCAGCGTCACCCAGCGCCCGCCGATCCAGGCCTCGACCCAGGCGTGGGCATCCGACTGCCGCACGATGAGGTACTGCCCGAGCGCGTTCCATTCCCCCCCCAGGTAGCCGACCGCAACGCGGGAGGGGACGCCGCCGGCGCGGAGGAGCAGCGCGAGCCCCGCGGCGTAATGTTCGCAGAAACCGGCTTTCTCCCTGAAGAGGAAGCGTCGAAGGTCGGGAGCGGGATCCGAGACGGTGTATCGGAAGCCCCTCCGGAAGAAATCGAGGGCGCGGGCGGCCCGGGCCTCGTCGGTTCCCCCGGCTCCGATCACTTCGATACCCAAAGCGCGGATGTCTTCGTACCCACCGGGGAATTCGAGGTAATGGCTTCCCGGCGCCGCGGCCCGTCCCGCGCGGCGCGGCGGCTCCTCCGTGAACCGGAGGCGATATCTCATCGTGGGGTGGCCGGGCTGCGGGAGGAACAGGTTCCCTTCCGTGTCGATGAGCAGCGTCCCGAAATTCCCCTCGACCTGGACCGGGCTCCCGTAGGTGAACAGGCGGGGATGGTCCGCCGGGTCCAGCGTGATGTCGGCGACGGACACCGATCCGCGCGGCGCCATGCCGACGAGGTGCAGGAACCCCGCGCGGGGAACCTCCGACACCGGGCTTTTCAGCAGCTGCCACCCGTCGTTCGAATACCTGGAGTACAAGGCGCCCCGCAGGTACAGCCCCTCCGGGCCGGGTTCCCGGCCGAGGGAAGGAAACTCCACCCTCGCCACGACGCGGCGGTCCGACTTGATCCCGGTGACTTCCCGGAGGGTGATCTCGTTCGAAAATCCCGACAAGGCGTTCGCGCGGGAAAGGCGCTGGAACCCCCGGCGGAACTCCAGGCGGGGGACGACGGCGAAGAGGGCGGCGGTCACCAGGAATCCCGCGATCCCGACCAGCAGGAGGGCCCACGCGGCGAGCCGGCGTGAGGGGACGTATCCCCCGGCGGGCCTGCCGAGCTCCTCCGCCTCCTGTTCGTGGAGGGACCACATCGCCCCCGCAGAGGCGGCCAGGAAGAGGAAGGCGAAGAGGGCGAAGGTCAGATCGTCCGCGATCGACGCCGCCTCGAGGAATTCGAGGAGGGAGATGGCGCACAGCTGCCAGCCGTCGCGGGTGCGCTTCGGGAGCAGCAGCTTGATCGACTGGATCCCCAGGATGAGGAAGGAGACGGAGGCGAGCAGGTCCCGGCCCGCGAAGAACAGGTCCGCCGTAGCGACAAGAAAGAGGAGGGCGACGAGCGGGGTCCCGAGCCGCGAGAGCGCCGCCCTCGGCTTCTCCGTCCAATCCATCCATGCGCCCGCGGCCCACGCGGCCGCGGCGAGGAGAAGGAGTCCCGGGGACGTCAGCGTGTAGTGCGCGAGGAGCGGGATTCCCAGGAGCCAGTGGGCGCGAAGGACCCACCAGAGAAGCCGCCCCGTGGCGGTCCGGGGATTCACGGGCCCTCCTTCACTGAGGAGGCGTCCCGGTCGTCGCATTGCGCCGTGGCGAGGGCCGCGAGCGCCGCGGGGCGCCCTCCCGCGTCGCGGGCGTCGGCGCACAGCCGGTCCCCGATCCACAGGCGGTACGGGATCCTTTTCCGGTCGAGGTCGATCACCGCCCCGCACGCCATGGACAGGCGGGTCTCGAATTCGACCGCGGCGCAGGAGACGGGAACCCGCAGCTCCACGGCGGGCACGACTTCCGCCTCCCGTTCCTTGACCATCCACTTGCCCATGCGGGCGGTCGCCTTCCAATGGATGTCCCGCACGGGGTCCGCCGGCAGATGCTCCCTCGCGCCCCGGGGAAACGCGCCCGACCGGCCCGCGTGCCGGGGATTTTCGGACAGCCCGGGCTTCGGGATGCCGTGGCCGTGGAGGTCCGGGGAAACCGGCCGCGGGTACACCAACAGGTCCGTCGGGATCTCCAGGTCGGTCGATTTCTCGAACAGGGAGAAGGGGAAGCGGGTGGAAAGCGTCCCTGCCGCGGTCTTCAGGCGGCCGCGGCTGGCGGGTCGGTAAACGACCACGCGGGTGGCCGCGCCGAAGGGGGCGATGTCCGGGAACGGTACCGTCACGGTTTCGTCTTCGAACCGCAGCCTGGCCGACAGGGAGATCGACGGGAACCGTTTCCCGGCCGCGGAGCAGGTGACCGCCAGATACGACTCCTGCCCCGCGAACGCCTCGGAGGCGGCGCGCGCGGCAAGGGAAACCCGCCGAAGGGTCCATTCCGACAGGAAGCCCGAAACGACGATCAGCGACAGGTTGATGCTGAAGGCGAGATACAGAAGGTTGTTTCCCGTGTTGATCGCCGCCGCTCCCACGCCGAGGGTGATCAGGAGGAATGCTTTCCCCTCGAAGGTGATCCGGAGGCGGCGGGGGAGGCGGGGCAGGCGGAACGAACGGGGTCTCCCCCCGGCGCGCGGCTTCACAACGGCGCGGGAACGGTCGAGAGGATCTCCTCGAGGATTGCCCGCGCGGCATCCGTTCCCGCGGCGCCGCCCTTGGGGAACATGCGGTGGCACAGGACCGCCGGGGCCGCCCGCCGGATGTCCCCCGGGATCACGTGGTCCCTCTCCTCCATGCGGGCAAGGGCCTGGGCGGTGGCCTTCAGCCCGATCGCGCTCCGGGGAGAGGCCCCGAGCCGGACGGCGGGATGAATCCTCGTCGCCGCGGTGATCCGCTGGATGTAGTCGATGACGGCGTCGTGGACAGCCACCCCGTTCACCTCTTCGCGGAGCGAGACGATCTGTTCCGGCAGCAGGGCGGACGGTATGCCGTCCCGCATCGTCAGCAGGGTGTTCTCCCGGATGAGCCGGGTTTCCGATTCCCGGTCCGGGTAGTCCAGGCGGAGCCGGAGATTGAACCGGTCGAGCTGGGATTCGGGCAGCGGGTACGTCCCATGCTGTTCGAACGGGTTCTGCGTGGCGATCACCAGGAAGGGGTCCGGGAGCCGGTAGGTCCGGTTGTCCACCGTCACCTGCCGTTCGCTCATCGCTTCGAGCAGGGCGCTTTGGGCGCGGGGATTCCCGCGGTTGATCTCGTCCGCCAGGACGACGTTGGCGAAGAGGGGGCCGGGGGAAAAGACGAAGGATTTCCTGTCTTCGGCCAGGATGTGCACGCCGATGATGTCCTGGGGAAGGAGGTCGCCCGTGAACTGCACCCTCCGGAAGGTCCCCGAGATCCCCGCCGAAAGCGCACGCGCCAGGGTCGTCTTCCCGGTGCCGGGAACGTCCTCGAGCAGGATGTGACCCCCCGCCAGGAAGGAGGCCATCGCCAGGTCCACCGCCTCCCGCTTCCCGAGAAGCACGGATTCGACGTTGGCGCGGAATTTCGACAGCGATTCCGAAAGTGAATTTCTTTCCATGAAAATATTATCCTCCATGACGTGCGCTCTTTGACAAATTTCGGGAATGGTATTTGAATGGAATTTCCGTATTTCGCTTTGGGAGGCGGGATGCGGATCGTTCCCGGCCGGGACGGACGTCCCATGGAAACCGTCGAGGAAAACGAGCTGTTCGGGATGGCGTTCCCCGGCCACGGGGAGGAGATGCGCCGGGCGGCCCGCGGGGTTTCCCCCTTCGATACAGTGTCGAGCCTGCGTTGGGAAGCCGCCGTGGAACTCGCCCGAAGGGCGCTTTCCGCCCCGCTTCCGCGTCCGGAGCCGTTCCGGTCCGGGGCGGACGTTTTCGGGAGATACCGGTACCTGTTCGCGGATGCGCCGGTGGAGCTGTTCCTCTCCGTGCTCCTCGACGTGAAGCACCGGCCCCTGCGCGAGGACCGGGTGTCCGCGGGGATCCTCGACGGCAGCCTCATCCACCCGCGGGAGGTGTTCGTCGCGGCGGTAAGGGAACGGGCCGCGGCCGTCATCCTGGTCCACAACCACCCGAGCGGGGACCCCTCGCCCAGCGAGCAGGACCGCGAGGTGACGAGGCGGCTGCGGTCGGCGGGGGGGATCCTCGGCATCCCGGTGATCGATCACGTTATCCTGGGGGACGGCGCGTTTTTCAGCTTCCGGGAGGAGGGGGACTGGTGATCATCGGCTTTCTTCGTGCGGTGGCCGCCCTGTTCCTCACGCTTGCGTGCTCCATCGCGACGTACCTCGCGGGGTTCGCCGGGCCGGGCGAGGAGCCGGCGTTGCGTGTCATGCAGTGGTGGGGAAGGACGTTCATCCGCGTCGGTGGATGGAGCGTTCACGTGGAGGGAATGGAAAACCTGCCTTCCGGGGGAGCCGTGCTGGTTTCGAATCACCAGAGTCTCGTCGACATCCCGCTGTTCTTGACCGCGTTTACGCGTCCCGTCCGGTTCCTCGCCAAACGGGAGCTGGGCAAGATCCCCCTGTTCGGGAAGGCGATGGCGAACGCCGGGAATGTCTTCATCGACCGGAGAGACCCGGGGGACGTCCCCCGCATGTTCCGGGAGGCCGCCGTACGGCTTTCGGGCGGCCAGTTGATCGCCGTCTTCCCCGAGGGGAGACGCACGCGGGACGGCGCGATCGGCGTGTTCAAGACCGGGGCGTTCCGCCTTGCCCTGGAGGCCGGTGCGCCGGTGGTCCCGGTGTGCATCGACGGCGGTTTCCGGGCGATGCCCAGGGGGGCGCGGCGGTTCCGCCCTGCGCGGCTCGTCGTCCGCGTTCTGAAGCCGCTTGCGGCGGGCGAGATGACGGGGGATGTGAAGGAGCGGATCGCGCCGATCGCCCGGGAGCGCATCCTCGCCGGCGCGGCGGCGGCGGAGGAGGGACGGAGATGACGCTGCGCGTGATGCCGCTGGGCGGACTCGGGGAGATCGGGATGAACTCCATGCTGTTCGACGAGGGCGGCACGGCCATCCTTCTCGACGCCGGGCTCATGTTTCCCGACGACACGATGCTGGGGGTGGATTACGTCGTCCCCGACTTCTCCGTCCTCCGGAACGCGGCCCCGTCCGTCTCCGCGCTGCTGTTGACGCACGGGCACGAGGACCACATCGGGGGGGTCCCGTTCCTCCTGAAGGAATTCGACATCCCGGTGTTCGGGACGCCCCTCACGCTCGGGCTGCTGCGCCACCGCCTCGCGGAGCACGGGCTGGACCGCGCGCGGCTGACGCCCATCGCCCGGGACGCCCGGTTCCGCATCGGGGGCTTCGACGTGGAGGCGTTCCCCGTGTGCCACAGCATCCCCGACGCCGTCGGGTACATCCTGCGATGCGGGGAAGGGGTCTTCGTCCATACGGGCGACTTCAAGATCGACCCGTTTCCGCTCGACGGCGTGCCGACCGCCATCGGGCGGCTGCGGGCGGTGTCCAAGGAAGGAGTGACGGCGCTGTTCTCGGACTCCACGAACGTGGAGCACGACGGAAACAGCCTCCCGGAGCGGTTCGTCGGGGAGGCCCTCTCGGAGATCTTCGGGGAGGCGCCCGGCCGCGTCATCGTCGCCATGTTCTCCTCGAACCTCTACCGGGTGCAGGAGGCGCTCAAGGCGGCCGCGCGGTGCGGCCGCAAGGTGGCCCTGTGCGGGAAGAGCATGGTCCGCAACGTGGAGACGGCGATCGACCTGGGGTACCTCGTCCTGCCGAGGCCCGACATCCTGATTCCGGTGGAAGAGGCGGCGGTCCTCCCGGAACGGGAGGTCGCGGTGGTGACCACCGGGACGCAGGGGGAGCCGCGGTCCGCGTTGACCCTGATGGCGCTGGGGGAACACAAGCACATCAAGGTGCGTCCGGGAGACACCGCGGTGCTCTCCTCCAAGTTCATCCCCGGGAACGAACGGGCGATCGCCAGCATGATCGACCGGCTTTTCCTCGCGGGGGCGGACGTCCTCTATGAGAAGATATCCGAGATCCACGTGTCCGGCCACGGGAGCCGGGGGGAGCTCGAGACGATGATCGAGGCGGTCCGGCCCGCGAATTTCGTTCCCGTCCACGGGGAGCCCAGGCTGCTCGTCCGGCACAGGAAGCTGGCGCAGGGGTTGGGCGTTCCGGAGACGGAAATGATCCTCAACGGGGACATCCTGGAGTTCCGGGAAGGAAGGATGTCCCGGGCGGACCGGTTGGAGGTGGGGCACCTCTTCGTGGACGGCAAGGGCGTGGGGGACGTTGAGAGCGTGGTGCTGAAGGACAGGTTCCACCTTTCCCAGGTCGGGCTGGTGATGGTCGTCCTCGCCCTTTCCTCGGCCACCGGGGAGGTCCTCTACGGGCCCGACATCGTCACGCGGGGTGTGCTCATGGAAAACGGCGAGGAGGAGCTGGTCGAGGGAGCGAGGTGCGAGGTCCTCAAGGTCCTCGAGGAGTCCGGCAAGGAGACGCGCACCGATTTCGCCGAGATGCAGACCGGCATACGGCGGGCGCTCCGAAGGTATTTCAACAAGCGGCTCGAGCGGAAACCGATGATCGTTCCCGTTCTGATGGAGTTATAGGCGTTGAGCGAACCGTCGAAGCTGAAGCGCGAAGGACTGGCGATCGTGTTCCTCACGGCGGGCCTGTATCTCGCCTTGTCGCTGGTTTCGTTCCACCAGCACGATCCGTCCCTGTCCGCCGCGAACACCCCGGAAACGACGGCGCGGAACTGGGGCGGGAGCGGAGGGGCGATCGTCTCCGACCTGCTGCTCCAGCTCTTCGGCATCGGCGCCGTCGGGTTCCCCGTGATCTTCCTGTTCCTGGCGTACTGGACCTTCCGGGGAGGCGGCATCCTGGAACAGTGGAAGCGCGCCGCCGGGGGGCTGCTCGCCGTCTGCTCCATCCTGGGGATCCTGAGCTTCTTCGCCGGGCACGTCTCGATCTTCGGCCAGGACGTCTTCCTGCCGGGGATCGCGGGGGAGCTGCTCGGCAGGCAGCTCCTCGGGAAGCTCGTGAGCAAGGTCGGCGGAGTTCTCCTGCTGACCGCCCTGCTGCTGTTCTCCCTCATGCTGATGACGGGGCTGCCGTTGAGCGGGCTGCCGGCCCTCTGGCGCCGCGAGAAGCCGTCCGAAAAGGTTCGCGCGATGGTGAAGGAGAAGCTCGCCCCGAAAGAGGCGTGGGAGGTCGATCCCGAGGCGGATCAGCGTCGGGCGACGCCGCGCGCGGCCGCCCCGCCGCGGGTCGTTGCTCCGCGTCCCGCCGAAGAGGAGGCGCCTCCCTCCCGGACCTCGGGAAAGGCCTTCGTCCTTCCGGCGCTCGACCTGCTCGAGCCCGGCAAGGGACAGGAAGAGAAAGTCGACGACTCGGCCCTTCAGGACAACGCGCACGCGCTCATGAAGAAGCTGATGGAGCACGACATCGACGGGGCGATCACCGAGATCCGCAAAGGCCCGCTGGTCACCATGTACGAGTTCCGGCCCGCCCCCGGGATCAAGGCGCACCGGGTGTCGGCGATGGCCGGAGACCTCGCGCTCGCGATGCGGTGCGAATCGGTCCGCGTGATCCCCAACATCCCGGGGAAGGGGGTCATGGGGTTCGAGATCCCGAACGCCCGCAGGTCCCCCATCGTCCTGCGCGAGATGCTGGGATGCCCGGCCTACTCCACGGCGACTTCCGCGCTGATGCTCGCGCTGGGGAAGGACATCTTCGGCGTGCCGGTCGTGCGGGACCTCGGGCAAGATGCCCCACCTGCTGATCGCGGGCACCACCGGGTCCGGGAAGAGCGTGGCGCTGCACACCATGATCCTGTCGATCCTCTACCGCGCCACTCCCGAGGACGTCCGGCTGATCCTCGTCGATCCGAAGATGCTCGAGCTGTCGCTCTACGAAGGGATCCCGCATCTCTACCATCCCGTCGTCACCCAGCCGCGCGAGGCGGCGCACGTGCTCAAGTGGGCCGTCGGCGAGATGAGGGGGCGGTACCAGCTGATGATGGAGAACGGCGTCCGCCACATCGACGCCTTCAACCAGTTCGTGGAGAAGCGGCAGGGGGCGTCGGGGCGGGCGAAGGGGCGCCGGCGAAGGCGACGAACTGGGGAAGATCCCGTACATCGTCATCGTCATCGACGAACTGGCCGACCTGATGATGACCGCCGCCTCGAGGCGGGAGGTCGAGGATTCCATCACCCAGCTCACGCAGATGGCGCGCGCGGCGGGGATCCACCTCGTGTTCGCCACGCAGAGGCCCTCCGTCGACGTGCTGACCGGGGTCATCAAGGCGAACTTCCCGTCGCGGGTCTCCTTCAAGGTGACCTCCCAGGTCGATTCCCGGACCATCCTGGACCAGGGCGGGGCGGAAACGCTCCTTGGGTTCGGGGACATGCTGTTCCTCCAGCCCGGGGTGGGGGGGATCCTCCGGGTGCACGGCCCGTACGTGACCGAAGGGGAGATCCAGCGCGTCGTGGACCACCTGAAGTCCCAGGGGGCGCCGGTATACGATTCCGCGATCACGGCGCCGCCCACCTCGGAGGAGCCGGACCCGTCCCGCGACGAGATGTTCGACGCCGCCGTGGAAGAGGTCCGCCGCGCCAGGCGCGCGTCCGTATCCTTGATCCAGCGGCGCCTGAAGATCGGGTTCAACCGGGCGTCGCGGATCGTCGAGGAGATGGAACGGCAGGGGATCGTCGGTCCCGCCGAGGGGGGAAAGCCGCGCGAAGTGTATCTGCCCCGGGAGGAGGAATGAAAAAGATGCGCGGGAAAGCATGGACCATGCCCCTTCTCCCGTTGTGGGCGCTCCTGTTCGCGGTTACGCTTGTCCTCCCGCCGCAGGCGCACCCGGAGGGACCCCCGGCGGGCGGGGGACGTCCTCCTGAGGCAGGTCGGCGCCCGATACGCCTCCGCGCGCACCCTGTCCGCCCGGTTCCGCCAGGACATCCCCCTGCAGAACCTCGGAATCGTGCGGAAGGCGTCGGGGAAACTGTATTTCGGCCGCCCGTTGAAGATGCGGTGGGACTACCAGGCGCCCGAGCCGCAGCTGTTTCTCTCGGACGGCGAGCACTTCTACTTCCGCCCGGCGGGTTCCCCCGAGGTGATCCGAAGGAAGGTCGACGAAAAGACCCTCGGCGGCAAGATCCCCCTCCTTCTGCTGTTCGGGAAGGGAGAGATCGCGGAGATGTTCCGGGTCGAGGAAACGGTCCTGCGGAAGGGGGGAGCGGAGACGGTCCTGCGGCTCCTTCCCCGGGGCGACGGCGCCCCGGAAATCCGGAGGATCGACCTCGTGGTGGGCACTCGGGACGAACTCATCCTCGAGATCCACCTCTTCGACCGCCTCGGCGGGGAAAACCACCTGTACCTGACCGACATCGAGATCGACCCGCCGCTTCCCCCGGACCTTTTCCGGTTCCGGAAGCCGCCGGGCGTACCCGTGGTGGACGGTTGACCCGGACGGGGCGGACGGCCGGGACGGTCCGGATCCACACCCTCGGCTGCGGGAAGAACGCCGTCGACTCCGAGGTGATGGCGGGCCTCCTCTCGGAAAGGGGATTCGCCCTCGTGCCGGGCGGTCGCGCCGACGTCGCGGTGCTCAACACGTGCGGGTTCGTGCAGGCGGCGAAGGAGGAGTCGATCGAGGAGATCCTCGGGCTGGCGCGGGAGAAGCGGCGGGGACGCATCCGCCTGCTGGTCCTGGCCGGCTGCATGGCCCGGAGGTACCGGGACGATCTTCCCGGGCTGCTTCCCGAGGTCGACCTGTTCCTGGGCCCCGGCGACATCCCGGCCCTGCCGGGCCTCCTGGCGGGGATGCTGGCGGAAAAAGGAGGAAAGGGGAGCGTCGTTCCGCGTTCCCTGGTCGGCGAAGGGGCCCTTCCCGACGCGGCGTACCGCCACCGGCTTCCCGCCGCCTCCACTGCCGGTTCGGCGTTCCTGAAGATCCTGGAGGGGTGCGACAACCGCTGCTCCTATTGCGCGATCCCGGCGATCCGGGGGCCGTTGCGGAGCCGCGACCGGGATTCGCTCCTGGCGGAGGCGCGGGCGCTCGTCCGGAGCGGCGCCAGGGAGATCAACCTCATCGGGCAAGACCTCACCGCCTACGGGGCCGACCGGGCGGAGAAGGGGGCCCTCGTTTCCCTGGTGCGCGCCCTCTGCGCGGTCCGCGGCGTCCGGTGGATCCGCCTCCTGTACCTGTATCCGGGCCGCGTCGACGACGGCATCGTGGAACTGCTCCGCTCCGAGGAAAAGGTCTGCCCGTACCTGGACATCCCGGTGCAGCACATCGATCCGGCGATCCTGGCTTCGATGGGGCGGAAGTACGGCCCGTCCGAGGTGTACCGCATGCTGGAGCGGCTGCGCGGTGGCCGTGCCCGGGATCTTCCTGCGGACATCGCTGATCGCCGGGTTCCCCGGGGAGACGCGGCAGGCCTTCGACCGGCTTCTCCGGTTCGTCCACGAGACGAGGTGGGACTACCTCGGCGTCTTCCCCTACTCCCGCGAGGAGGGGACCCCGGCCGCGTCCATGGCGCGGCAGGTGCCGGAAAAGACCCGGGAGGAGCGTGCGCAGCTCATCCGGGACGCCCAGGCCGACATCCTCGCCGCGCGCAACGCCGCGCTCGTCGGGGAGACGGTCCAGGTTCTCGTGGAGAAGGTTTTTTCCCGGGGCGGCGCCGTGGGCCGCCATCGCGGCCAGGCCCCCGAGGTGGACGGTTCCGTCCGGCTGACGGGGTTCGACGGCGCGCCGGGGACCATATGCCGTGCCCGCGTGACCGGCTCGAGGGAATGGGACCTCCGGGCGGCGGCGGTCCGGCCTCCCCGGCAGGGGACCGAATCCGATTGACACCCTGCTGGCCCCGCGTATACTAATCCAATTTTCAGAATTCCCAAGGGCGGGCGCCGATGAAACCGATCAAGGACATGCTTCTCAAGATGAGGGAAGACCTGGTCCACGAAATCGCACGCCGCTCGAAGGCTACGACGGAGCCGGGGGCGCAGGATATCGGCGACATTCTCGATTCGGTTTCCGAGGAGAGGACCCGGGAGCTCGACATGATCCTCACGGACCGGGAAAAGCGGAAACTGCTGCAGATCGACGATGCGCTGGACCGGATCGAGGAAGTCACCTACGGCCTGTGCGAGGATTGCGGGACGAAGATCCCCAGGGCGCGCCTGAAAGTCCTCCCCTTCGCGAAGTTCTGCGTCGAATGCCAGGAGAAGAACGAGCGCGAGGAGAAGTACACCCGGGAAGAGCCCGAAGAGGGGATCAGGAAGGTCCCGATGGGAGAGGTGGAAGAGTAGGGGCCTCGGTAGTCTCGGGAGCCGGTTCCTCCGGCAGGAGCTTCCTTTCGGCCTCTTCCTTCTGCAGCGCGCCGCAGTTTTTCCACCGCGCGCGCGTGTTCCGTCAACGTCCGTGAAAACGTGTGCGTGCCGTCGTTGTTCGACACGAAGTACAGGTATTCCGTCTTCGCGGGCGTAAGCGCGGCCTCGATCGAAGACGCCCCCGGGTTGGCGATCGGTCCGGGGGGAAGCCCCCGGTTGAGGTAGGTGTTGTAGGGGCCCGGCGTCTGCAGGTCGATCCTCGTCAGCGCCCCATCGAAACGTTTCATGCCGTAAATCACCGTGGGGTCCATCTGCAGCGGCATCCCGAGCGCCAGCCGTTTCCGGATGACCGACGACACGAGCGGTTTCTCCTCCGGGACACCGGTCTCCTTCTCGATGATCGACGCGATCGTCAACACCTCGTGCACCGACAGCCCCGCCATGGCCGCCTTCTGCTCCATCTTGGGGGTGAACTTTTCCCGGAACGGCCGGACCAGGATCTCCAGGATCTTCTCGGGTTCGAGGGTCTTGACCAGGTTGTAGGTGTCGGGGATGAGATATCCTTCCGCGCTCTCCGCGGGGATCCCCAGCTTCGCCATCAGGGGCCTGGAGGTCGCCGCCTCCAGGAACTTCGCCGGGTCCGTCAGCGAGTACGCCCCCAGGACCGCCGCCACGTCGAAGAGGTTCGCCCCCGGCCGGACGATCACGGGATACTTCACCACATCGCCTTCGACCATTTTTTTCCATGCCGCGTATGCCGACGGCGGGGTCGGGAAGGTGTATTCGCCGTAGTGCAGCTGCCGCCCCGTGCCCGTCAGCAGCGCGATCCCGCGGAACGCGACGGGGTGGGGAAGCGCCTTCTCTTCCGAAATGATGGACGAGATATCGGACAAGGAGCTTCCCTTCGGGATGGACACCGTCTTCCCCCTCCAGTCCCTGTCGGGGTAGGAATCGAACAGCAGGAAGGTCGATGCGAGGACGACGGACACGACCGCCAGGGCGATGCCCCGGGCCATGTGCCCGGGATGTTTCTCGATCCGCCGGGAGGTCATTTCCGGTTCCGCAGGTCCAGGACGCTCTGGAGGAGGAACATGGCGGAGAGGCTGTCGCGCAGTTCCTTCCGCCGTTCCCTGCGCACGCCGGAATCGATGAGGTGGCGCTCGGACTGCACCGTGGTCATCCGCTCGTCCCACATCGTCACCGGCAGGGCGAGGTCCTGCTCGATCCGCGCCCCGAACTCCCGGGCGCGGACGGCGGCGGGTCCTTCGTCCCCGTTCATCAGCAGGGGCAGCCCCAGGACCACGGAGGTCGCCCCGAGTTCGGCGGCTCTTCGGCCGATCTCGGCGATGTCTTTCCGGTCCCCCGTCCGGGCGATCGCGGTAAGCGGCTGCGCCGTCAGGCCGAGGGGATCGGAAACCGCCACCCCGATGCGTCGGTTGCCGTAATCGAGACCCAGGGTTCGCCCTCCCGGAGTTGCGTCCTTCATGATTCGAGTGTACTTTCCGACCGCCGCCATCGTCAACCGGTCGGATTGACGAAACTTTCCGGCTTCGATATGACTATAGCCAAGGCGGAGGGGAAATGGCGGGTTCGATCACGGACGTGGAAGGGATCCTGGTGGGGCACGCCCAGGACGGGGCCTCCGGAACCGGCGTAACGGTCCTCCTCTTTCCCCGGGGCGCCGCCGCCGCGGCCGACATCCGCGGCGAGGCCGCAGGCACGCGGCAGATGGATTCGCTGGTCCGGCCTCACCCCGCGCGGAGAGCCGACGCTCTCGTGTTCGCCGGGGGGAGCGCTTTCGGGCTCGACGCGGCCACCGGGGTGGTCCGCTTTCTCGAGGAGCGGCAGATCGGGTTCCCCACCCCCGGAGGGATCGTGCCGATCGTTCCGACGGCGATCCTGTACGACCTGGGATATGCGCGGGGCCCCCGTCGCCCGGACGCGGCCATGGGGTACGAGGCGGCCGCGGCGGCGGCGTCCCGCCCGCCCGCCCGCGGCTCGGTTGGCGCGGGGACCGGCGCCACCGTGGGGAAGGCGCTCGGGATCGGGCGGGCGATGAAGGGGGGGTTCGGCACGGCCTCCGAGACCGGGGGAGAGTCGGTCGTCGGCGCATGCGCCGTGGTGAACGCGTTCGGCGACGTGGTGGATCCCTCGACGGGGAAGCGGGTGGCGGGCGCCCGGGCCGCCGGCTCGGACGAGGCGGCGGACACCGAGGCGCTGTTCCGCTCGGGATTCCGGCGGGAGCCCTTCGCCGCGGAGGGGAACACGACCCTCGGGGTGGTCGCCACGGCGGACCTTCTGTCCCGGGAGGAGCTCTGGAGCGTGGCCCGGATGGCGCACGCGGCGCTGTGCCGCGTCATCCGGCCGGTCCATACTCCGATGGACGGGGACGTGGTGGTGGCCGTCGCCACGGGGGCGTCCGGGCGGCGAGGGAACCTCCTGCAGGTGGCGTCCCTGGGCACGCGCGCCCTCGAGGCGTCGATTCTCGACGGGGTGCGTTGCGCGAGAGGGACGGCGGATGTGCCCGCCGCGGCGGAGATTTCGGGGAGCGGGGAGGAATCGTCATGATCGACCGGATCGAGGAGGCATTGGCGGGATTGCTGTCCGATCCAGCGCAGCGGGTGCGGGAGGCGGCGTCGGGGTCGATGGACCGGACCCGGGCGAAGCGTTCGCAGGACAAGTTCCGGGAGCGGCTCCGGGCGGGGAGCCAGGAAGAGAAGATCCGGATGGTCTTCGCCGCGGGGGAGATCGGCGGGGCGGAAGGGATCGCGCTCCTCCTCGACGCGCTCTCCGACGGGACCGAGGAGATCCGCGGGGCGGCCGTCAGGGCGCTTTCGGCCTACCCGACTCCGGCCGTCCTCAAGGCGTTGTGGGAGATGCTCCCGAAGGAGAAGGGCGTGGTGCTGGGCAACATCGTCGAGGCGCTGGGCGCCTCGGGAAGGAAGGAACTCGGTCCGCACGTCGAGAAGTATCTCGGGCACCCGGACCCGGAAGTCCGGGCCAAGGCCGTGATCGCGAGTTCCCGGCTGACCGAGGGGGCGGGCTGGGAAAAGATCCTCGCGATGCGCGGCGATCCGGAAGAGCTGGTCCGCGCCGCGGTCGCGGAGGGGCTGGGGAACTGGACGTCCGCCCGCCCGTAGCGCGGAGCGTCAGGCGGAGGCGTGCGCCAGGACGCTTTCCAGCGAGACCGGGGCGAGGAACAGGGGGTTCACCGTGCCCAGGACCGTGCGGCGCAGTTTCCCGGTGACCGGGTCGGATTCCGACAGGTTCACGGTTTCCGGGGTCGCGAGGGGGTTCCCCGCCCGGTCGTAGAGGATCGCGATCCCCGGGTGCCCCTTTCCCTGCTCGGGCACGCTGGTCACGATCCCGACTTCCATCGTGTTCAGGCGAAGCATCGTCCCGACGGGGTAGGCCCCCAGGGAGCGCTCGAGCAACAGGACGAGGTCCGGATCGAGCGATTTTCCCGCCAGCTTCCGCATGATCTCCATCGCGCCTTGGGGCGTGCGCGCCATCTGGTAGGAGCGCATGCTGGTCAGGGCGTCGTAGCAATCCGCGACCGCGATGACCTGGGAGTGGGGATTCAACTGGGTATCCGGCCCGGGGGCCGGGTAGCCCGCCCGGTCGAACCTCATGTGGTGTTCCCTCACGATGCTCCGGGTTTCCGGCTGGATGTTCGTCATCTTTCCCAGGATGGCGAATCCTTCCTCCGGGTGTTTCTTGATCTCCTCGTATTCGGATCATCGTCAAGGTGCCGGGCTTCCGGATCAGGTCCAGGGCCAGCTGCGTCTTGCCGACGTCGTGGAGCAGCCCCGCCACGCCCACGTTGATCCGGTGCTGCTCGGCGAGCCCGAGGGTGTCCGCGACGGCCAGGGAAAGGATGGAGACGTTCACGGAATGGTTGTACGTGTATTCGTCGAAGTTCTTGATCAGCGTGAGGGCGAGCATGGCGTCCCGGTTCCGCAGGAGCATCCCGTTCATTTCCCTCACGGTGTGGTCGCAGCTGGCGCCGTCGGGGATCCTTCCGCTGCGCACGTCCTTCAGCGCCTGGACCACCACGTCGATGGCGTTGCCGTAGATCTCGCGGGCGAAGGAGAAATCGTCCGGCTCCTCGTCGGTGGCGGTCACCCGGATGTGCCGGACGCCGGCCCGGGCGAGGCGGTCCTTGATGTCGGCGACGCCCAGCCCCTGCTCCTTGGTTTCCTGCAGGAACAGCACGAACCGTTCGATGTCCTCCGATGTGAGGCCCCGCTCGAAGATGACGGCCGGGACGCCGATGCTCCCGAGGCGCGCGAGGAACAGCTCGAGGGAGGAGGTCAGGTGGAAGATGGGAACGCCTTCCAGCACGAGCGTTTCGTCGGCCACGGTAAGCGCGAGTTCGGCCCGGTCGGCGAACAGGGGCGTAAGCTCCGCGCAGCATTTCTCGATGGGGGTCCGCACCAGCGGGTGGGAGGGGGGGTACAATCCCCGGTTCTTGAGGGAGGTGCCCAGGAGCCGAACGATTCCGGCGATCGTGCTTTCCATCTGTCGTCGGTCCAAAGGCGTTCCTCCTTACGACAGTCTTCTTTTCAGTATCCGCTCGGCCTCCTGGTGCAGGTATTTCTCTCCCGACTGGAGTACCTTCTGCATGGCCTCGGCGGCTCGAGCGCCTTTAATCAGTGAGATGCTTCTCAGGGCGTGGGATTTCATGGCCCGGAACTTTTCCGTTTTCCAGAAAACATCCAGCGCCAGGATCTCCTCCAGGGCGGTGACCGAATCGTCGGTGCCGATGGCGCGAAGGGAATCGATCGCCTCGTGCGCCAGCCGGTAGTTCGGGTACAGGTATTTCCTCGCCGTCACGCGCCGGAACAGGGCCACCACCGCCTCGGGTTCCTTCTTGGACGACAGGGCCGCGGTCGCCGCGAGCGCCACCGTTTCCTCCGGGAAGAAACAGAGATCGCAGAGGGTCGTCACGGCGGAAGGGTGGGAGGTCTTGGAGAGCGCCTTGATCGCCTCCTTCTTCACCCGGAGGTCCGGGTGCGACAGCACGGACGTGATGTGGGGGGCGAGGTCGGGCATGTCGAGGCTTCCGAGGATCGTCACCATGTTCCGGACCATGTACCAGCGGGAATCGGCCAGGTTTTCGAGGATGGTGGGAACGGCGATCCGCCCGATCTGCACGATGATGGCGACGATCGTCTTCCGCACCAGGAGGTCTTTCTCCTCGGCCAGCGCCTGCAGCAGGGGATGGACCGATTTCTCCCCGAGCGCCACCAGGACGGTTTCGGTTTCCATCCTGCCGCGCATCCCCGCCTTCTTCAGCAGGCCGATGTAGTGGTCGATCAGTTCGTCGGTGGCCAGTTCCTTGATCCCCAGGCCGGCGAGCCCGGCGATCTCCTGGCTTCCTCCGGGCGGCGACTCGATGTGCCGCACGAAGATCGATATGGCCCGGGTGACGTATTCGAGCTTCCTTTCCGGCTGTTCCGGCAGGAGGAGCCGGGAGAAATCCACGATGTGGCCGCGGTACGCGGCGGGATCGGACTCCTTCTCTATGCGGGCGAGCAGGTCGTCGATGGTCAAGGCCGTCGGGACCGACGTGTCCTCCCGGGCGGCGGCATCCCGTAACTCCTGGAGGGCCGCATCGGCAAGCTCCTCGGGTTCGAGCTCCTCCAGCTCTTCCTCGGCCTTCAGGAGCTCCGTGAGCTTGTCGTAGTCGACCCGGTTCGCCCAGATATGGGAGACCTTCTCCTGCATCAGGGCCTTTTCCAGCCCGCCCGCGTCCAGGACCTTTTCCACGTCCCGCACGACCATCTTCAGGAACGAAACGACCTCGTCCGGCCTCAGGTTCGGCAGGAAGATGATCCGCGCCGCCCGCCGGAGGTACAGCTCCCGGTTGAGGTCCGTGAGCGATTTGCTGCTCCCGCTTCCCGGCAGGGGGGTGTCCTTGTAGGACAGGTTGTTCTTCGTGATCCCGATCTCGAGCCCTTCCTCCGGAAGGGGAATTTCCTCGAACAACAGAACGATTTTCGTTATCGCCTGGATCAGGAGCGGATGGTCTTCGGGGTAGAAGCTTACGCTTTTCATCCCCTTGGCCAGTTCGGTCACGGCCTTCGATATCCGCTTCAGGTACAGTTCGTCGGAGATTTCAGGTGAATCGTTCATTCCGTTATTGGAAAGGAAGGATTTGTTGGCATACATTAGTAAATATCCGACATGGGAACCGCACAAGTCAATCGTTTTCGGGGAAACATATGGGTGCGGCGGGGATTGCGCGCCGTCGCCACGGGGTTCGGGGCGGGATATTCCCCCGTGGCGCCGGGAACCGTCGGGGCCTTGGCATGCCTTCCGTTGTGGTACTGGACCGGAGGGGAGGGGCCGGCGCACTTTCTGCTCCTGGCGGGGGTGCTGCTGCTTTCCGTCCCCGCCGCCCGGGAAGAGATGGAGTCCGCCGGGGAGAACGACCCGGGATCGGTCGTGATCGACGAGATCGCCGGGATGCTCCTGGCGGCGACCTGGATCCCGTGGAGCTGGCAGAACGCCCTTGCGGTGTTCCTCCTGTTCCGGTTCTTCGACGTGTGCAAGTTCGGCCCGATCGGCTGGATCGACGCGAAGGAGGGCCCCGTGCCGGTGGTGGCGGACGACCTGGCCGCCGGTGTCTGCGCGGCTCTCGCGTACCGGGGGATCTCATGGCTGATCGGCTGACGGACGCGGCGGCTTCTCTCCTGGGCGGGCTCCTGCGGTCGTCGGGGAAGACCCTCGCCGTCGCCGAGTCGTGCACCGGCGGGTTGCTGGCCGGGGCGATCACCGCCGTCCCCGGGAGCTCCGATTATTTCCTCGGCGGGGTGGTCGCGTACCACAACGCCGTCAAGACGCGCGCCCTCGGCGTCCCGCCACGGCTGATCGATTCCCACGGGGCGGTCAGCGCGCAAGTCGCGGCGGCGATGGCGGAGGGCGTCCTCGAGCGCTTTTCGGCGGACGTTTCGATCGCGACGACCGGGGTCGCGGGGCCGGGGGGCGGGAGCCGGGAGAAGCCGGCGGGGACGGTGTGGGTGGCCGTGGCCGTCAGGGGCGGGGTCCGGTACTCGCACCGGTTCCGCTTCCGGGGGGACCGGGGAAAGGTCCGCCGGGAGGCGGTCCGCGCCTCCCTGGCCGCCGTATCGAGGCTGCTTTCCGGAAAGGGGGGAACGGATCGGTGAGGTGCTTCATCGGGATCGGCCTGCCGCCGGCCGTGAGGGACGCCGTGGCGGATGCGGTCCGGGGGGAAAGCGAGGGGCGGGGGCCCGTGGCCTGGGTCGCGAGCAGGAACCTGCATGTCACGCTGAAATTCCTCGGCGAAATCCGCACCGAGCGGATTGCCGCTCTCGGCGAGGCGCTCGCCGGCGTCGCCGCCGGTTTCCCGCCGTTCGCCCTCGATGCGTCCGGAGGGGGGGCGTTCCCGGGGCCGAGGAACCCGAGGGTCCTGTGGGTCGGCTTCCGGGAACCGCTTGAATTGGTCGGGAAGTTGCAACAGAATATTGAGAACGCGCTTTCGGGGGCCGGGTTCCCCCGGGAGGATCGTTCGTTCCACCCGCACATCACGGTAGGGCGCGTCCGGGGAGTCCTTCCTCCCGCCTGGGGAGACCGGTTCGTCCAGGGACTCGCGGGCCGTGACTTCGGGACCGTGCCCGTATCATCGATCGTGCTGTTCGAAAGCCGCCTCTCCCCGGGGGGAGCGATCTATTCCGTGGTCCGGGAATTCCCCCTGGGGAACGACCCGCGGCGCCGGAAAAGCGAAGAGGAGACCGACAGATGAACCAGGACGCAAACCGCCGCAAGGCGCTCGACATGGCCGTCGCCGCGATCGAGAAGAATTACGGCAAGGGCGCTATCATGCGCCTGGGCGCCGACGTCCCCGCAAAGGACATCGCCGTCATCTCCACCGGCGCCATCTCCCTCGACGTCGCCCTCGGGATCGGGGGCATCCCCCGCGGCCGGGTGACGGAGATCTACGGCCCGGAATCCTCGGGGAAAACCACCCTGGCGCTGCACATCATCGCCGAGGCGCAGAAACCGGGCGGGGTTGCCGCCTTCATCGACGCGGAGCACGCGCTGGACCTTTCCTACGCGCGGAAGCTCGGCATCTCCACGGAGGATCTCCTCATTTCCCAGCCCGACACGGGGGAGCAGGCGCTGGAGATCGCGGAGCTCCTCGTCCGCAGCGGGGCGATCGACGTCCTGGTCGTCGATTCCGTGGCGGCCCTGGTTCCCAAGGCGGAGATCGAGGGGGAGATGGGCGACGCCCACATGGGGCTCCAGGCGCGCCTGATGTCCCAGGCGCTGCGGAAGCTCACGGGGACGATCAGCAAGTCGATGACGTCGGTGATCTTCATCAACCAGATCCGCCAGAAGATCGGCGTCATGTTCGGCAACCCCGAGACGACCACCGGGGGGAACGCCCTCAAGTTCTACGCCTCCGTGCGGATGGACATCCGGCGGATCTCCCAGATCAAGCGGGACGACGACGTCATCGGGGGCCGGACGCGGGTCAAGGTGGTGAAGAACAAGCTCGCCCCGCCGTTCCGGGAGGCGGAGTTCGACATCCTGTACGGCGAGGGGATCTCCAGGGAAGGGGACATCCTCGACCTGGGGGCGGAGCTCGACATCCTGGAAAAGAGCGGTGCGTGGTACTCTGTCGATGGGGAACGGATCGGGCAGGGGCGGGAGAACGCCCGGATGTTCCTCAAGGAGCACCCGGAAATGGCTCTGGACCTTTCGAAGAAGATCCTTGCGAAGCAGGGGATCGGAGAGGCCGCGAAACCCCCGGTGGAAGGAGCGTAACGCATTGGAACTCAATGATATTCTTCGTGCCGCGGCGAAGCACGGCGCTTCGGACGTCCATCTGAAGGTGGGACTTCCCCCCATCCTCCGGATCAACGGGAAGCTCATCCCTCTCAAGGCCCCCGAACCGCTCAAGAACGAGGAACTCGTCGTGATGAGCGGCCTGATCTTCCGGGAGGACCAGAAAGCCCGGTTCGAGAAGCACCACGAGCTCGACTGCGCCTACAGCGTCCAGGGGCTGGGGCGGTTCCGCGTGAACGTGTTCCAGCAGCGCGGGACCATGGGCATCGTCCTTCGGCTGGTCCCGATCGGCGTCAAGACCTTCGAAGACCTCCATCTCCCGAAGGTCATGGAGAAGATCGCCCTCGAGGAGCGCGGGCTCGTCCTGTGCACGGGAACCACCGGGTCCGGCAAGTCCACCACGCTGGCCGCCGTGGTCCAGTACATCAATTCGTACCGCAGCTGCCACATCATGACGATCGAGGACCCCATCGAGTTCCTCCTCCGGGACAACAAGAGCATCATCAACCAGCGGGAGCTCGGCGTGGACACCGCCTCGTTCGCCGACGCGCTGAAGAGCGCCCTCCGCCAGGATCCCGACGTGATCCTCGTCGGCGAAATGCGCGACCTGGAGACGATCGAAACCGCGCTTACCGCGGCCGAGACGGGGCACCTGGTGCTTTCCACGCTGCACACGCTCGACGCCGGCGAGACGATCAACCGGGTCGTCGCGTCCTTCCCGCCGTTCCAGCAGAAGCAGATCCGGCTGCAGCTCGCCTCCGTTCTGAAGGCCGTCATCTCGCAGCGGCTGGTTCCCCGCGCGGACGGCACGGGGCGCGTGCCCGCGGTCGAAGTGCTCCTGAACACCGCCCGCGTCAGGGAATACATCGAGGACAAGGACAAGACCCGCAAGATCCGGGAAGCGATCCAGCAGGGATTCGTGAGCTACGGGATGCAGACGTTCGACCAGTCGCTGATGGCGCTGCTCAAGGAGGACCTCATCACGCTCGACGAGGCCCTGCGGCAGGCCAGCAACCCCGACGACTTCTCTCTGCGGGTCCGCGGCGTTTCCTCGACTTCGGACCTGACCTGGGACGACTTTGACAAGGACGGCCCCGCTAAAAAGGACACGTAAAGGGGGCGGGGCGGCCGTTCCCGGGAACCCCCTGGAGCTCGCCGTCGGCATGCTCGCCCGCCGCCCCCTGAGCGAGGGGGAGGTGGCGCTCCGGCTGATGCGGAAAGGGCATGCCGGGTCCGACATCCCGCCGGTCCTCGCCCGGCTGCGCGAGCTCCGGCTGCTCGACGACCCGGCTCTGTGCCGGCAGCTCGTCCGTTCCTACCGGGAGGGGCGCATGTACGGCCCCGCGAAGATCGCCTGGAAACTGGCCGCGCGCGGTTTTCCCCGGCCCCTCGTCGAAGAGGCGCTGCGGGAGGAGTGCGGGCCGGAAAGCGTTGCGGAGGCGGCGGCGCAGGCCTTGGGGAAAAAGTATCGCGGGGGGATCCCCGCCGGGAGGGAAGGCGCCGCGAAGGCGTACCGGTTCCTCGCCGGGCGCGGCTTCCCGCCGGACGCCTGCCGGAAAGCCGTCGGCCGGCGCATGGCGGAACATCCGGAAGGAGACGAATAGATGTCCAGGACGGGCGCGGAGCTTCGCTCCGCCTTTCTCGCATACTTCGAGCGGAACGGGCACAAGGTCCTGCCCAGCGCCTCGCTGATACCGGGGAACGATCCGACCCTGTTGTTCACCAACGCGGGGATGGTCCAGTTCAAGGAGGTCTTCCTCGATCTCGCGTCGACCCCGTGGAAGCGGGCGACGACCTCCCAGCGGTGCCTGCGCGTAAGCGGCAAGCACAACGACCTGGAAAACGTCGGCTATACCGCGCGTCACCACACCCTGTTCGAGATGCTGGGCAACTTTTCCTTCGGCGATTACTTCAAGAAGGACGCGATTTATTTCGCGTGGGAATTCCTCACGAAGGAAATCGGCCTCGACGGGAAGCGGATGACCGCATCGGTCTTCCGGGAAGACGACGAGGCGTACGACATCTGGCACAAGACGATGGGGCTTCCCGCCTCGCAGATCGTGCGGTTCGACGAAAAGGACAACTTCTGGGCGATGGGGCCCACGGGGCCCTGCGGCCCCTGCTCCGAGATCATCTACGACCAGGGGGAGGGCACCGGGTGCGGGCGCCCCGGGTGCGCCGTGGGGTGCGACTGCGACCGGTTCCTCGAGATCTGGAACCTGGTGTTCATGCAGTTCAACCAGGACGAGAGCGGGGCGAAGACGCCGCTGCCCAGGCCGAGCATCGACACGGGCATGGGGCTCGAGCGGCTCGCCGGGGTGGTCCAGGGAGTTCCGAGCAACTACGACACCGACCTGTTCCAGCCGATCCTGAAGGAGATCGCCCGCCTCTGCGGAAAGCCGTACGGATCCTCTCCCGAGCTCGACGCGCCGATGCGCGTCATCGCGGACCACGCGCGGGCGACCGCCTTCCTGATCGCCGACGGCATGATGCCGTCCAACGAGGGGCGGGGATACGTCCTGCGCCGCGTCATGCGGCGCGCCCTCCGCCACGGGAAGAAGCTCGGGTTCGACGGGCCGTTCCTGCACAAGATAGCGGGGACGGTGGTAAAGGAATTCTCGCAGGCCTACCCGGAGCTGAACAACAGCGCCTCCTTCATCGACACCGTGTCGTTCCAGGAGGAACGGAGGTTCCTCGAGACGCTCGACGCGGGGCTGCGGATGGTGGAGGAGGAATTCACCCGCATGCGCGGCGTGAAGGCCGGCGTGTTCCCCGGCGACGCCGCGTTCAAGCTCTACGACACCTACGGGTTCCCGGTGGATCTCACCGCGGACCTGTGCCGGGAAAGAGGGGTTGCCCTCGACACCGCGGGCTTCGAGGAGGAGATGGAGAAGCAGCGGGCCCAGTCGCGGGTTTCGTGGAAAGGCGGCGAGGTGGGCGCGCACGACGCCGTGGCGTCCGAGCTCTCACGGACCAACACCGCCGTCACCTTCGTCGGGTACGATCGCCAGGAGGCCGAGGGGCGGATCGAGGCGATGTTCCTGGGCGGCGTGAGGGTCGCCTCCGCCGACCGGGGCGAAGAGATCGACGTCGTCACGGACGTCACGCCGTTCTACGGGGAATCCGGAGGACAGGTGGGCGACACGGGCACGATCGCCGGCGACGGGTTCGTCCTCCACGTCACCGACAGCCGCCGTCCCTCCCCGGAGATCATCATCCACCACGCCAAGGTGGCCGAAGGGACGGTGCGGGAAGGACAGGCCGCGCGGCTGGCGATCGACGGTTCGAAGCGGCGGATCACGCAGGGGAACCACACGGCGACGCACCTGCTCCAGGCGGCCCTGCGCAAGGTGCTGGGAACCCATGTCAAGCAGGCGGGATCGTTTGTCAGCCCCGACAAGCTGCGGTTCGACTTCACCCACTTCGAGGCGGTCTCCCCGGAGGCGCTGGCGGCCGTCGAGGAGGAAGTCAACGGGGCCGTTTTCTCGGCCCGGCCCGTCCACTGGGAGCAGCTGCCGTATGAAGAGGCGGTCGCCACGGGCGCGATGGCCTTTTTCGGGGAGAAGTACGCCGACATCGTCCGGATGGTGACCGTCGAGGGAGTGAGCCGGGAGCTGTGCGGCGGAACGCACGTCCGGAACACGGGGGACATCGGGTTGTTCCGCCTGCTGTCCGAGAGCGCCCTGGCCGCCGGGGTCCGCCGGATCGAGGCGGCGACGGGGATGCCCGCCTGGCGGCATCTGCGGGAGGAAGCGGAAACGCTGCACGGCGTCGCCCGCGAGCTGAAGGTCGCGGGCTCCGAGGTCCCCGAACGCGTCCGGAAACTCGCCGCGCAGATAAAGGCGCTGGAGAAGGCGCTGCAGGAAGCCCGACGCCGCTCGGCGCGCGATCTCGTGGGAGAGATCCTGGCCGGGGCGGAGGAGCGCGGCGGCGTGCGGCGCGTCGCCGCCGAGGTGGAGCCGATGGATCCCGCGGCGCTGCGCGAGCTGGCCGACAGCGTCAAGGGAAAGCTCGGGAGCGGGCTGCTGCTGCTGGCCGCCAGGGAAGGGGACAGGTGCCATCTCGTGGCGGGCGTCACCGCGGACCTGACGTCGAAATATTCCGCATCGGACATCGTGAAGAAGGCGGCCGCCGTGGTGGGCGGCGGGGGAGGGGGCCGGAAGGACATGGCCCAGGCGGGCGGCTCCATCGTGGGGAAGCTTCCGGACGCGCTCGCCACGCTGTCCGGCTGGTGACGGGGAGTATCCGTCAGTCGGCGGGCTGCTCCCGGTTCAGCGTGTTCAGGTACACCTGTACGACCTTGTTGAGCGGGTCCCGGTCGAGCGCCTCTTCCCATGCGCCCCGGGCTTTCGCCCGGTTTCCCGCCAGGTAGAGCAGGATCCCTTTCTGGATCAGGGCCGACGCGTTTCCGGGGGCCTCCGAAAGGAACGTCTCCACCTCGGTCATCGCCGCATCCGTCCGTCCCGCCTCCCGGAGCGCCGTCACGAGCCGTACCCGCAGGTCGGGATACGCCGGCGCGACGGAGAGCGCCTTCCGGTATTCGAATATGGCCTCGTCGTGCTGGCCCAGGGCGAGGTACAGCTCCCCGAGCTCCTTGTGCAGGTTGGCGACCCGCCCGCGGACCATGTTCCTTTCCGGGGTGGCGCCGTGCCTGGAGAGGACCATCGAGGCGCGGTCGTACGCGGACCGTGCGTCTTCGTAAAGGCCCATGTCGTTCAGCGTGATCGACATCGACAGCAGGGCTTCCGTGTATTCGGGGTGGAGGGTGACCGCCTTCTCGAACCGCTCGACCGCCTGCCGGTAGTTCCCGCGCTGGTGATCGATCAACCCGAGGGTGTAATGGATGTCGGGGTAATCCGCGCCGCCATCAAGGGCCTCCTTCAGGTGCCGCTCGGCCCGTGGGTAGTCCATTTTCGTGAAAGCGTTCTTGCCCATGCGGATCAGCCCCGCCAGTTTGCGGCTCATCGCACCACGGCACCGACGACTGCGTCGATAATCCCCGATCGAAACATGATGCCCTCCCGTCCGCCGCCGTCCTCCGGCCCGCTCAGAACATATAGCCGAGGTCCATCCGCCCGCCCATGAAGTCCGTGGTTCCCGTCCGGCCTAGGTCGATCCACTGCCACACCACGCTGCCGCGCAGGAAGAAGGCGGAGGTCATGTCCCAGCGTGCGCCGAGCCCCAGATTATACGAGAAATAATTCGCGGTGTAGGTATGTTGATATTCCTGGCAGACGTCGCCGTACCAGGGGTCGTACCAGCAGTATTGGTCCGGCGGCCCCGAGGGGATGTTGGAATCCACCCACGTCCAGCCGATCCCGCCCATAACGAAGGGGGTCAACGGCCCGTCCAGGAAGTAGTAGCTCAGATTGGCGGCGATCGTGCCGAATCCCAAGGTTCCGTCGGCCGTTGTCGTGCCGGAGGCGCTGCCGTTGTACGTGGCGATCTTCGCCTTGTAGTCCGATTCGCTCCAGGACCCGTCGAGGTGCAGCGCGATATTGTTGGTGAAGTTGTAGCCGAACCCGACTCCGAAACCGAGGGTCGGATCGAGATCGATCTTCGACCCTCCCTCGAAACCGATGCTTTTGGATGCGATGTACCGCGGCTGGAGGGTGATCTCGTAACGTTCCTTGCGGGGCCGGTACGGCGTCCTCGAAACGGCTCCCCCCTCGATGCCTGAACCGGCGGACTGCTCCTTTACTCCCGTATCGGGAAATTGCTCCGCCTGGGTCTTCAGGATTTGCGCGGCCTCCTCCTTCTTGCCCTGCTTTTCCAGCGCTGCGGCGAGCAGGGAAAGGAGCGTCGGCGTCGGGGACGCGTCGGGGTATTCCTCGACCACCCGTCTCGCCCGCACCTCGGCGCTTTCATAAAGTTTCCGCGAAAGGAGGTGCGAGACCACCGTTTCCTCTTGAAGGACGAGGCGTTTGCGCATCTCCTTGATGCGGGATGCGGCTTCCGCCGACCGCGGCGTATCCGGCTCCTTTTCCAGGAAGCGCTTGTAGGTGTCGATCGATTCGCGCGTCTTGTCCTGGGACCGGCCCACCGCCTGGATCTGCCGCTGCAGCAGTTCCCCTTTCAGGAAGAGGGCGTCGGGGACCTTCGGATCCGCTGGGTAGAGGCGCAGGAAATCGTCGAACGCCACTTCCGCCTCGATGAATTCCTGGAGGTTCATCCGGGAGGACGCCAGGCCGAACTGGGCGCGCGGGGCCAGGGGCGAGTTCGGGAACCGCTCGAGGAGCATCTGGTACGCCTCGGCGGCATCCACGAACTTCTTCTGATCCGATTTCTGCTGTCCCCGGGCCATCAGGTCGGCGTCGGTGAGCCCCTTCTGCTTGGCCAGTTTCTCGGAGCATCCCAAGGCCAGCAGGAGAAGGATCATGGCGGTTGCGGGGACCAGGGCGCGAAAGGGTCTCGGCATGGGAAATGACGGTAATATAGGGTGAGGTAGAAGTCAACGCGGTCGCCGGAAAGTTTGGCTAACCGACGGGGAATCCGTGATAAACTTCTCCGACGCGACCGATGGACGGGGCATTCGGCCTTTTCCCGCGTGACAATCTTCATCCGGCGGAGGTTACCATGAACATGAGGTCTCGGGTCCTTTCGGCGTTTGCGGCGGCGGCGTTCATTCTGGGCATCGCGGGCGGTGCCCTGGCGGCGGAAAAGATCAAGGTCGGGGTCCTTCTTCCCCTCACGGGGTCGCAGGCGAAATTCGGCGAGATCGAGAAGCGGTCCTTCGAGATGGCGGCGGAGGAGATCAACGCCAAGGGCGGGGTCAACGGGAGCATGATCGAGCTGATCTTCGAGGACGACACCGGGAAGCCCGACGTCGGGCGGTCCGCGGTCGAGAAGCTGATCTCCCGGGACAAGGTGCCCGTGATCACCGGCGGGTACTCCAGCTCGGTGACCGCCGCGGCGGCCCCGGTCGCGCAGCAGTTCAAGGTCCCCTTCGTCATCTGCACCGGGTCGGCCGACGACATCACGGAGAAGGGGTACGAATACGTGTTCCGCGTCAACCCGCCGGCCAGCGAGTACCCCAAGGCGGTGGAGTCGTTCCTGAAGGAAGTGGCCAAGGACGTCAAGAACGTCGCGCTGTTGTATGAAAACAGCTCCTTCGGCCAGTCCAGCTCGAAGTCGTTCGAGGCGGACGCCAAGGAGGCCGGCCTCAACATCGTGGTGAAGGAGGGGTACCAGGCGGGCGCGATCGACTTCAAGCCGATCCTCACCAAGGTGAAGGCGGCCAATCCCGACATGATCTACATGGTCTCCTACGTCATGGACGCCTCCCTGCTGATGCGCCAGTCGAAGGAACTGGGGATCAACCCCAAGATGTTCGTCGGCGGCGGGGCGGGGTTCACCCTCCCGGAATTCGCGAAGAGCGCCGGCGACGCCTCCGAGCACGTCTACTCCGCCACGCTGTGGGTCGAGACGCTGCCGTTTCCCGGCGCGAAGGAATATTTCGACAAGTTCAAGAAGAAGTACGGCTCCGAGACCGAGTACCACGGCGCCGAGGCGTACGCGACGATGTACGTCGTCGCCGACGCCCTGAAGCGGGCCAAGTCCCCGACGCCCCAGGCCGTGCGGGACGCCCTGACCACGACGGACATGCAGACCGCATTCGGGCCGGTCAAGTTCGTCTCCTACGGAAAAAAGACCCAGCAGAACAAGCTCGACACGTACCTGGTCCAGTGGCAGAAAGGCGAGCTGGAGGCGGTGTGGCCGAAGAGCGTGGCCACGAAGAAGTTCGTATATCCGACCCCGCCCTGGAGCGCACGCAAGTAAGGCCGGCTGTCGGGCGCATCTGAAGCTGCCGCCGGGCGGTTTTTTCCCGCCGCCCGGCGACGGCATTCCTCGGCCCCAGAGGCCGTCGGACCGGGAGATTTTATGGATGTATTCCTTCAAACTCTCGTTGCTGGGTTCCTCAAGGGCGGGCTGTACGCGCTGATCGGGATCGGCATGACCCTCATCATGGGCGTCATGGGGATCATCAACCTGGCCCACGGGCAGTTGATGATGCTGGCCATGTACGTCACCTTCGTCCTGAACACGATGGGGGTCGACCCGTACGTCTCGCTCTTCGTCGCCATGCCGTCGCTGTTCCTCCTGGGCGTGGCGATCCAGAAGTTCCTTCTGAACCCTCTCATCAAGGTCGAGACCATCCTTCCGGAAAACCAGGTCCTCATGACGGTGGGGATCGGAATGGTGCTGACCGAGATCGCCCGGTTCACCTTCTCGTCCGACTACAAGTACATCACCACGGACTACTCCAACCGGACGTTCGCCCTCGGGAACATCTCCTTCAGCGTGGCCCTCACGATCGCCTTCGGGATCGCCCTCGCATTCACCGCCGC
Organism: uncultured bacterium; assembly: GCA_963741515.1. Lineage (GTDB taxonomy): Bacteria > Desulfobacterota > Deferrimicrobia > Deferrimicrobiales > Deferrimicrobiaceae > UBA2219. Next base: position 76,995 of record CAVUIA010000002.1, on the reverse strand, counting down.
CATGTTCTGGTTCCTCCTCAAGACGGACCTGGGGCGCTCGATACGGGCGACGGCCCAGGACAAGGACGCGGCGACCCTCATGGGCGTGAACACGGCGCGCATCACGGTGATCACCTTCGGCATCGGCTCCGCGCTTGTCGCCGCCGCGGGGTGCCTGCTCGCCCCGGTCTATTACATCTTCCCGGACATCGGGGGCCCCTTCACGTCGAAAGCGTTCATCATCACCATCCTCGGCGGGCTGGGGTCGACGGTGGGAGCCATCTTCGGCGGGGTGACCCTCGGGTTGGCCGAAAGCATGGGAGCCACGTACTTCGGGATGGAGTACGAGGACATCGTCGGCCTTACCATCTTCATCCTGGTGCTGCTGTTCCTGCCGGGCGGCTTCAAGCGGCTGACGAAAGTATGAAGGCCGGGGGCGCTCGATGAAAAAGAACCTGCTGCCGTTGGTCCTGCTGGCGGCGCTCGCCCTTCTTCCCCTTGTCCTGAAGAGCAACTATTTCCTCCACCTGATGATCCTGTTCCTGCTTTGGGTCGTCATCGGATCCTCGTGGAACCTCCTTGCGGGGTTCACCGGGCAGGTCTCCTTCGGGCACGCCGCCTTCTTCGGGGTGGGGGCCTACACCGCCGGGCTCCTGTTCCAGCATCTGCAGGTTTCGCCCTGGTGGGGGATGGCCCTGGGGGGCATCTTCGCCCTCCTGGTCGGCCTGCCGTTCGGCGCCATCTGCTTCCCCCTCCGGGGGGCGTATTTCGCCCTGGCGTCCCTGGCCCTGGGGGAGGGGATACGGCACATCGCGACGATCGCGGAGGCGTTCACCGGCGGGATGGTGGGGATCATGATCATGCCCACCTTCGTTTCCAAGGTTCCCTATTACTACATCACCCTTTTCCTGGCGTTCTCGAGCGTCCTGAGCATCCGGCTGATCATGCAGTCCAAGCCGGGTTTCTACTTCGTCTCCATCCGGGAGGACCAGGACGCGGCCGCGAGCCTCGGCGTCAACACGACCCTGTACAAGAACATCTCCCTGGCGATCTCCTCCTTCTGGACCGGGATGGCGGGGGCCCTGTACATGAACTACATGGGGTTCATCGATCCCCATGTGGTCTTCTCCCTGCACGACTATTCCGTCATGGCGATCCTGGTCGCCATCGTGGGGGGGGTGGGGACGATCTACGGCCCGACCGTGGGCGCTTTCATCATGGTGGCCTTCCAGGAACTCTTCCGCACGGGATTCTTCGGCCTCTTCGGGTTCCTCGGAAAAGCGACGGGCATCACCGCCATCTCCGTCCTGGGCGACGCCGTGAAGAAGTCGCACGTCCTGGGTTTCGGCATCCTGGTCATCGTGGTCATCATGTACCTTCCCAACGGCGTCGTGGGCGACTGGGAGAAGGTCAAGCGGAACGTGTTCCGCATCCATCCCGCGAAATAAGGAGTCGGGCGTGGCGTTCTTCCGCATCGAGAAACTGGTCAAGACCTTCGGGGGCCTCACGGCGGTCAACGAGGTGTCCTTCGAGGTGGAGCAGGGGCAGATCTTCGGGCTGATCGGGCCGAACGGCTCCGGGAAGACCACGCTGTTCAACATGATCAGCGGCGTCTACACCCCCACCTCGGGGAAGGTCCTGTACAAGGAAAGGGAAATCCAGGGGATGAAACCCCACAAGATCTGCAAAATGGGCATCGGCAGGACCTTCCAGGTGGTCAAACCGCTCGGCCGGATGACCGTGCGCGACAACGTCATCGCCGCCTCCTTTTCCCGGGTGAATTCCATGGGCGAGGCCCGGGACAACTCCATGGAGATCCTGGATTTCTGCGGTCTTACCCCGGTGAAGGGAGTGCTCGCCAAGTCGCTGCCCATCGCGGGGCGCAAGCGCCTGGAGATCGCCCGGGCCATGGCCACGCGGCCGGACCTCCTGCTTCTCGACGAGACGGCGGCGGGACTGAACCCGACCGAGCTCCTCTCGGCGATGAACCTCATCCGGAGAATCCGGGAAAAAGGCACCACGATCATCATCATCGAGCACATCATGCACGTGATCATGACGATCTCCGACCGGATCCACGCCATCAACTTCGGCACGACGATCACCGAAGGGACCCCGAAGGAGGTGGCGGCGAACCAGGCGGTGATCGAGGCGTACCTGGGGACGGACTATGCTTAAAGTATCCGGCATCGACGTGTTCTACGGGGACCTCCAGGTCCTCTGGGACGTCTCCTTCGAAGTCCGCGAAAAGGAGATCCTCGTGCTGGTCGGCGCCAACGGGGCGGGGAAATCGACCACCCTCAAGGCGATTTCCGGCCTTCTCAAGCCCGAGAGGGGCTTCATCGACTTCAATGGCGTCCGTCTCGACCAGCTCTCGTCCGACAAGGTCATCGGGCACGGCGTCGTCCACGTCCCCGAGGCGAGGCGGCTGTTCCGGGAGATGACCGTCGAGGAGAACCTCGTCATGGGGTCGCTCGCGCCGGAGGCCAAGAGGCGGCGGGCGGAGACGCTGGCCTGGGTCTACGAGCTTTTCCCGCGGATGAAGGAGCGCAGGAAACAGGTCGCAGGCACCATGAGCGGGGGGGAGCAGCAGATGTGCGCCATCGGGCGGGGGCTGATGGCTTTGCCGAAGCTCCTGATGTTCGACGAGCCGTCGCTGGGCCTGTCTCCCATCCTCGTCCAGGAGGTCTTCGAGATCGCGAAACGGATCAACAGGGAAGGGGTCACGGTCCTCCTGGTGGAGCAGAACGTCCGGCAGACGCTCGCCATGTGCGACCGCGCCTACGTGCTCGAGAACGGGCGGATCGCCCTGCAGGGCACGGGGAAGGACCTCCTCAATGACAAGCACGTCAGGGAAGCGTACCTTGGGATCTGAGGGGCCGGACCGACCCCTCAGATCCCAGGGATGATCGGCGCGGGGCGAAAGAGCGGGAGGAGGGTTTACGTATGCGCGTAGAGTGCATATCCGGCGATATCCGGACGGTCAAGGCCGACATGATCGTGGTGAACCTGTTCGAGGGAACGGCGAAGCCCGGCGGCGCCACGGGGGCGGTCGACGCGGCGATCGGGGGGGCCATCACTGCGGCGATCCGCGGCGGGGATTTCGACGGGAAACTCGGGGAGTCGTACTTCCTGCGTCCGCACCGCGGCGTGTCCGCGCCCCGCATCCTCGTCGTGGGCCTCGGAAAGAAGGAGAAGTTCACGCCGGACGCGGCGCGCCAGGTCGCGCTGCCCGTGCTCAAGGCCGCGAAGAGGATGAAGCTGGGAACCGTCGCGTCCATCGTCCACGGCGCGGGGATCGGCGGGCTTTCCCCGCAGACGGCCGCGCGGTTCTCCGCGCTCGGCGCCGTGCTGTCCTCGTTCGAGTACGACCGGTTCAAGAAGGAAAAGGGGCACCGCATCGGCCGGTTCCTGTTCGTCGAGCGGGACGGGAAGGCGCTTCCCGCGATGCGGGCCGGCGTGTCCCAGGGCGTTCGGCTGGGCGAAGCGATCAACTGGGGCCGCGCGCTGGTCGCCACTCCGCCTGCGGACCTGCGCCCCGACGACCTCGCCAGGGCCGCGAAGAAGGTCGGCGCGGGGCTCGAGCCCGGCGCGGCGGCCAAGATCCGCGTCAAGGTGCTGGGCGTCCGGGAGCTCGCCGCCCTTTCGGCCGGCGGCATCCTCGCCGTGGGCAGGGGAAGCCAGGCGCCTCCGCGGCTGATCGCCGCGGAGTACCGCGGCGGGCCGGCGGGAGGGAAGTGGACCGCGCTGGTCGGCAAGGGGGTGACGTTCGACACGGGCGGGATCTCCCTCAAGAAGTGGGAGGGGATGGAGAAGATGAAGTACGACATGGCCGGCGCCGCCGGGATGCTGTCGGCGCTGCGCGCCTGCGCGGCCCTGGGCATCCGCAGGAACGTGGTGGCCGTGGTCCCCGCCGTCGAGAACATGCCCTCCGGGTCGGCGTACCTCCCGGGGGACGTCCTCCGGATGATGTCGGGGAAGACCGTCGAGATCCTGTCGACGGACGCGGAGGGGCGGTTGATACTCGCCGACGCGATGACGTACGCCCTCCGGAAATACAAGCCGGAGATCATGATCGACGCGGCGACGCTCACCGGCGCTTGCGTCGTGGCCCTCGGAAGCGTGAACATCGGGATGATGGGGAACGACGAGGCGCTGGTCGCCCGGATGAAAGCGGCTTCCGCCGCCTCCGGCGAGAAGGCGTGGGAGCTGCCGTTGCACGAGGAGTATCTGGAGCAGATCAAGAGCGACATCGCGGACCTGAAGAACATCGGCGGGGGCGAGGCGGGGACGATCACGGCGGGATACTTCCTGAAGGAGTTCGCCGGGGACACTCCCTGGGTGCACTTCGACATCGCCGGCACCGCCTGGGTCGAGAAGGAGAAACGGGGATACGCGCCCGGGCCCTCGGGGGCGCCGGTCCGGCTTCTCGCCGAGTTCCTCTCGACGCCCGCCGGAAGGTGACGGTCATGCCGGAAGAGGTCATCTGTCCCAGATGCGAGGTCCGGATTCCCGCCGACATGCCGGTCTGCCCCTTCTGCAAGCAGCCGGTGGCCCCGCCTCCGCCGGAGAAGCCGGAGAAGATCGAAGGGAAGAATATCCGGGACCTGCTCGTCCCGCCGGAGAGCTTCCCCGCATTGAAGAAGTTCTACCGCCTTTACGGGAAATGGCTGAAGCTCGCGATTCCGGCCCTGCTCGCGATCCCGGCCCTCTGGATCGTTTTCCTCCTGTTGATGAGGCTGCCGGTCGATATTCCGAAGGACCCGGCGTTCCCCATCGAGGTGGAGAAGGTGAAAAAGGGGGGGCGCGTCGTGTTGCTGAAAGGGACCCTCACCAACCTCGGCGAGACCATCCCCGACCTGTCCCTCCGGTCCATCGGGGTGACCGCGGAGATCCGCCTGGACAACGGGAGGGTGGAGAGGAAGCGGGTCTTCCCGAGGTCGCCCTTCCGCGGGGAAGGGGCGCTGTTCCACGGGGAGTCCGGCGCCTTCGAGATCGACGTGCCGCCGGATGCGAAAGCCGTCACCCTGCGCGCGGAGATCGTGAACCTCGGGGAGGACCGCCAGTTCAAGCTTCCCCTGCAGGGGAATCGTCCCCCGGGGAGAAAAAAGAAGTGAAGAGGTGCGACATGAAAGAGAAGGGCCGCAACGTTCTGAACATCGGCCTGCCGAAGGGCAGCCTGCAGGAATCCACCCTGCACCTGTTCCGGAAGGCGGGTTTCACCATCATCGTCGGCTCGCGCAGCTACGTCCCCACGATCGACGACCCGGAACTTTCCGGGCTCCTGATCCGCGCCCAGGAGATGGCGCGGTACGTCCAGGACGGCATCCTCGACGTGGGGCTGACGGGGCGGGACTGGGTTCTCGAGCAGAACGCGCGGGTCAAGGAAGTGTGCCCGCTCCTCTATGCCAAGGGAGGATTGCGCCCGGTCCGGTGGGTCATCGCCGTTCCGGAGGATTCCCCCATCAAGACCGTCAGGGAGCTGAACGGGAAGCGCGTGGCGACCGAGCTGGTCCAGTACACGAAGCGCTACCTCAAGGGAAAGGGAGTCGAAGCGCAGGTCGAGTTCTCCTGGGGCGCCACCGAGGTGAAGGCGCCGCGCCTCGCGGACGCGATCGTCGAGCTGACGGAGACGGGAAGCAGCCTCCGCGCGAACAACCTGCGCATCGTCGAGACCATCCTCGAATCCACCACCGTGCTCATCGCGAACCGGGATGCGTGGAAGGACCCGTGGAAACGGCGGAAGATCGAGAACATCGCGATGCTGCTCCAGGGAGCGCTCCGGGCGGAGGAGAAGGTGGGCCTGAAGATGAACGTCGGCCGGGACGATCTCGACCGGATCCTCAAGGTGCTGCCGTCGCTGCAGAACCCGACGATCTCGACCCTGAGCGCGGCGGGCTGGTTCTCCGTCGAGGTCATCGTCGACGAGAAGACCGTCCGGGAACTGATCCCGCTGCTCAAGACCGAGGGGGCCTCGGGCATCGTGGAATATCCCCTGAACAAGGTCATACCGTAGGGTCTCCCCCCGGTTGACCTTCCCAGGAGATCCCGCTTCCCGCAACGCCGCGCTGGCCGCCGGCCTGGAACGGCTGCTGGCCGAGGGCAGGGGCAGCGGGCTTTCGCCCGACCCGGTCCTGTTTCCCCACCGGTATCCCGACCCGGGAGACGCCGAGGTCGCGGCGTTCATCGCGGCCACCTTCGCCTTCGGCGGCGTTCTCCAGATCCGCGGGTTCCTCGAAAGGCTCTTCGACGTCCTCTCTCCGTCCCCTCTCGCCGCGCTGACGTCCCCCGCGCCGGTGCCCCGCTCCGCGGTCGCCGGCCTGTCCCACCGGTTCGTCTCCGCGGACGGCGTCCATCGTTTCCTGCGGGTCGTGCGCGAAGGCTGCATCGCCCACGGTACGCTGGAGAGGCTGTACCTCGACGGGAGGGGAGCGGACCCGCCCGACCTCCGCCGGGACCTCGCGCGTTTCCTGTCCTGGTTCCGGGTGCGTTGGGGAAGCGCCATCCCGAGGCAGCGCGATTTCCTTTTCCCCCGCCCGGAGCGCGGTTCGGCGTGCAAGCGGCACAACCTGTTCCTGCGGTGGGTGGTCCGGGAGGCGGACGGCGTGGACCTGGGCTTATGGACGGCCGTGTCGCCCGGAGACCTCGTCGTGCCGCTCGACACGCACATGGCGCGGATGGGGGAGTGGCTCGGGCTGACCCGGCGGAAGACGCGGGATTGGCGGATGGCGGAGGAGATAACCGCCGCCTTGCGGGCGGTCCGTCCGGAAGACCCGGTGGGGTTCGACTACCCCCTGACGCGGATCGGCATCCTGCGGGTCTGCACCCGTCCCCGCAGGGGGATCTGTTCCTCCTGCCCCGTGGCGCCCTTGTGCTCCCGCAGGGCGAAGGGGGAAAAATGATATTGCCACGGTTTTCGCCGCATGAGATAAATTGAATCGCCAATCCCGCTCCCCAACGGGTCCGACAGGAGATGACAGATGGCCGAAAAGAAAATGAAAATCGGTGAGATCCTGGTTGCGGCCGGCGCCATCAAGAAGGAACAGTTGAACGACGCGCTCCACAGCCAGAATCAGCTGGGGGGGACGCTCGGGGAAAACCTGATACGTCTCGGGTTCATCGCCGAAGGGGACCTGCTGAAGTTCCTCTCCGAGCAGATGGGGCTTCAGCACATCAACCTTTCGAAGGTCGAGATCTCCGCTTCCGTGCAGCGCCTGGTCAACGCGGAAACCGTCCGGCTTCGCCGCCTGCTCCCCATCGGCTTCGAGGGGAAGAGCCTGGTCATCGGGATGGTGGACCCCACCGACATCGCCGCGCTTTCGGAGGTGGAGTTCCAGACCGGGCACCGGAACAAGGCGGTCATCCTGTCGGCGACGCAGTTCGAACAGGCCCTGGCCTTCTTCCAGGCGCACGGGTACGGCTCCAACACCCTCAAGCTGGAGAAGGAGGCCGGGGGCCAGCGCCCGGCCGTCGAGAGCAACCTCGCCAGCATGCTCTCCCTGCTCCTCGCGTGGAACGGGCAGGACCTCCATCTCTCCGCCGGGGCCATCCCGTCGATCCGGGTGGACAACGAGATCCGCCGGCTCAACCTGCCGGCGTTGAAGCCCGCGGAGATCGAGCAGATGATCATGGCGATCCTCTCTCCGGAGCAGCGGCGGAACTTCCAGGGGCGCATGGAGCTCGACTTCGCCTTCTCCCTGCACGGGGTCGGGCGGTTCCGGTGCAACCTGTACCGCCAGCGCAATTCCATCGCGTTCACCGCGCGGCACGTTTCGGAAACCATCCCCACGGCGGCGGAACTCGGCATCCCCGACTTCCTCAAGGAATACGCGCTGAAGAACCAGGGGCTCGTCCTCATCACCGGGCCCAACGGGCACGGGAAGTCCACCACCCTGGCGTGGATGGTGGAGACGATCAACCGCGAGCGGAAGGCGAACATCATCACCATAGAGGACCCCGTCGAGTTCACCTTCCGGCACAAGAGCTCCAACGTCAACCAGCGGGAGGTCGGGACCGACACCCACACCTTCGCCGAAGGGCTCCGTCACATCTTCCGGCAGAACCCCGACGTCATCGTGATCGGCGAGCTGCGGGACTTCGAAAGCATCTCCATCGCGCTCACCGCCGCGGAGACGGGCCACCTGGTGCTGGGCACGCTCCATTCCATGAACGCGACGGCGGCGGTGGACCGGATCATCGACTGTTTCCCGGCGAACCAGCAGGCCCAGGTCCGCGCCCAGATTTCGGAATGCCTGCAGCTGGTCTTTTCCCAGCGGCTCCTGAAGCGGGCCGGCGGCACCGGGCGGGTGCTGGCGTGGGAGAAGATGTCCACCTCGCTTCGCGTCCGCAACGCCATCCGCGAAGGGAAGGTGCACCAGCTTCGCTCCATGATGCAGTCCAATATCGACGAACTGGTGTCCATCGACTGGACCCTGGCGGACCTGACGGCGGCCGGGAAGATCAAGTACGAAGAGGCGGTGAAGTTCGCCGACAACCTGGTCTACCTGAACGAGCTGCTGAAGGTCCGCGGCGCGTTCAAGTAAGACGGGAATCCCGGCGGACTTGGGCAAGGAGGCAAGCGCGAACATGATCGGGAAAAAGATACGGCTGGAACGGATCCTCGACCGGAACACCCGGCGGACGGTGATCGTCCCTCTGGACCACGGCGTGACCGTGGGGCCGATACCGGGATTGATCCAGATACCCCCCGCGGCGAACCTGATCGCCGAAGGCGGGGCCAACGCGGCGGTCGTGCACCGCGGCGCCGCCATGTTCGGGCATCGCGGCTACGGAAAGGACCTGGGCCTCATCCTGCACCTCTCCGCCAGCACCACCCTGTCGCCGGACTCCAACCGGAAGGTCCTGGTCGCCACCGTGGAAGACGCCCTCCAGATGGGCGCCGACGCCGTGTCGATCCACGTGAACCTGGGGGCCGAGGACGAGGCGCAGATGCTCCGGGACTTCGGGACCGTCTCGAGCGCGTGCCAGCGCTGGGGGATGCCGCTCCTGGCGATGATGTACACGAGGGGGCCGAAGGTCAAAAACGAGTACGATGTGCGGTATATCCGGCACGCCGCCCGCGTGGGGGCCGAGATGGGGGCGGACATCGTCAAGGTCTCCTACACGGGTTCTCCCGAGACGTTCCGCGAAGTCACGGAGGGGTGCGCTTCCCCCGTGGTCATCGCGGGGGGGGAGAAGATGGAGAGCGACGAGGACGTCCTGCGCATGGTCCACGGCGCGGTGTCCGTGGGCGGCGCGGGGGCGTCGATCGGCCGGAACGTATTCCAGCACCGTTCCCCCGCGTCCATGGTGCAGGCCATCGCGGCCATCGTCCACGGGACGGCCACCGTGAAGGAGGCGCTCGGCCTCATCAAGGCGAGAACGCGTTGAGCCTTCCCCGGACCTGGGCGCGGGTCTTCCCCTGGAACAAGGAGGTCGCGGTTTCCGCCATCGAATCGGGGGTGGAGGCGCTCTGGCTGCCGGACGGCTGCGCCGACCTCGCCCGCGCGCTGGGACGCGTGACAGACGATCTGCGGCGACGGCGATTTCCGCGAAGGCGCCGATTTCCAGGTGACCCGGATGGAGCGGAAAGAGGACGAGGCGCGGATCGCCGGCTCTCCCTCCGACGCCGCCTGGGTGGTTTTCCCCGGCGAACGGGAGATCATTCCCCTCGAGAACCTGGTCGCGCTGGGACGGAAGATCCTCGTCGTGGCGAAGACTCCGGAGGAGGTGGCGCTTTACAGGGGCGTGCTGGAGCGGGGGGTGTACGGCCTGGTCCTCGATTGCCCCGATCCCGGCGGAATCCGCGCGATGGTCGATGCCTCCCGGGCCCATGCGGACGATGTGCCCCTCGTCGCCGGCAAGGTGGTCGAGGTGGTCTCCCTGGGAATGGGGGACCGGGTGTGCGTGGACACGTGCACGTGGATCGAGGGAAGCCGGGGAATGCTGGTCGGAAACAGCAGCGCGGGGCTGTTCCTGGTCTGCGCCGAGAACATCCCCAACCCGTATGTCCTCCCTCGGCCGTTCCGCGTCAACGCCGGGGCGGTCCATTCGTACTGCCGCGTTCCGGGCGGCCGCACCGCCTACCTGTCCGACCTCGTGGCGGGGGCCGGGGTGCTGCTCGTCGACGAGACGGGGAAGGGGGAAGTCGCTCACGTGGGCCGGGTGAAGGTGGAACGCCGTCCCCTTCTTCTGCTCCGCGCCGCGGCCCCGTCCGGGAACGACCATTCCATCGTCCTGCAGAACGCCGAGACGATCCGTCTCGTCGGGCCGGGAGGCGTCGCCACGTCGGTCGCGAGGATCAAAGCGGGGGACGAAGTGCTTCTGATGGAGGAGCGCGCGGGAAGGCACTTCGGAGTGGCGATCGAGGAAACGATCAGGGAAAAATAGAGGTCTTTGCGGCGAAAAGGGGGTAGCCATGTTCGGATTGGGAATCTGGGAGCTTGTCGTCATTCTCGTGATCGTCGTGCTGCTGTTCGGAGCGAGGCGGTTGCCCGAGATCGGCGGGGGGATCGGCGAGGGGATCAGGAACTTCAGGAAATCGATGAAGGACGAAAAAACCGAAAAAACGGAAAAAACAGACAAGACCGACAAGGCCGACAAGACCGACGGGAAGTAGGCCGGTTTCTCTTCCTGCCTTGGGGAATAAAAGGGGGGGGATGTCCCCCCCCTGCCGTTACTGCGTGTCTTTCGCCTCCAGCTTGTAGCTGTCGATGTTCTCGGGCGCGTCGAAGAACAGCACCATGAACGGGACGGACTTGCCCGGGGTGACGTCCATGTTGGCCAGGTGCTCGCCGAGGGGATTGGCGAGCGTTTTTTCGAGGGACTCCCTGCTTTCGGTCTTCAGCTTCGCCCCGGAGACCACGTTTCCCACGTAGACCGTTTCTTCCATCATGACCTTGCCCGTGTTGTCCAGCAGCGAGGCGAATACCCGGATGCCGCTTTTCCCCGCCGACGACAGGTTGGTCACCTGTCCCTTGATGACGAGGATCCGGGGGGAGGAGGCGCCGTTGTCGTAATAGCCCATCACGTTTTTCACTTCGAACCTGGAAACCGCCTTGGCGGCGCTTTTCCCGCCCAACAGGCCGGAGATCCTCGGGGAAAGGGTTCCCGCGAGCTGTTTCCCCGACCCGGTAAACCCGAAATAACCGACGGCGGCCAGCAGGGCCAGCAGCAGGGCGATGCCGGCGAACAGGCCGTACGAGGGGCCGGAAGGACCGCGGGGCTGGCGTTCGTCCGGTTCGCGGGGCTGCGCGGGCGCGCCGGCGTATTCCCCGGCGGCCTCCCCGGGCTCTTCTTCACGGGACGGATGGATCTCGATTTCATCGGCGGCGGGCTGGGGGGTGACATTCCCCTCGACGGTGATCCCTTCCGATGCCGGGGCGCTGTCCTCTTCCTTCCCGGCGGGGTAGGCCGATGATTCGAGGTTGAGGGCGGGCTCCAGGTCGATGGGACTCGAAGCGATCGCCATCGAGATATCGGCGCCCTTTGCGATTTCAGGCGTCGGCTCCTCCTCCTTCAGGGACGGCAGCCCCGATTTCCCTATACCGGAGATGTCGAAGGTGTCCTCGCCGGCGGCCCAGTCCGGCGTTTCCCCGGGCGGCGAAACCGGCGGGGGCGGCGCGACGGGGCCTTCCTCCGCGACTTCCAACGGGGGTTCCGCGGGCGGCTCGGCGGAGGGGGCGGCCGGCGCCTCGAAGGTCAGTTCGGCGGGCGGCTCGAAGCTCAATTCGGCGGGCGGCTCGAAGGTCACTTCGGCGGGCGGCTCGAAGGTCGGTTCGGCGGGCGGCTCGGCGGACGGGCGCGGGCGGCGCCGGTTCTTCCGGCGGTTCCGACGATCCTCTGGAGGAGCTGCTCGAACGCGATGTCCACCTCGTCCTTCCCCGCGGCCTCCGGGGGCTCGGCGGACCGGGCGGCGGCCTTGGGGAAATGGATCAGGTTGTCGGGGGGGGCTTCCCGGAGCGCGGAGCCCAGGTCGAGGGATCCTTCCCCTCCCTGGGCCTGGTCGGCGGGCCCCGCCCCGGTTTCCTTGAAGACGACGATCTGCTCGCCGCACTTGCGGCATTTCACGCGGGCGCCCTTTCCCTTTATTTTCGATTCGTCGAGGCGGAACCGTGCGTGGCAGGTCTTGCACTCGATGATCATTTATGGCCCTCCAATTCATAGATCTGCCGAAGCTCGCGTCCCGCTTCGGAGTAGTCCATGCCGTATCCCACGAGGAAGCCGGATTTCGTCCGGAACCCGGCGAAGTCGATTGCGACGTCGGCCTTCCTGCGCGTCCTCTTGTCCACGAGGGCGCAGAAGCGGACCGACCGGGGACGCTTCCGTTCGAAATGCCGGCGCAGCGCAAGAACGGTCCGCCCCGTATCCACGATCTCTTCGATCACGAGGACATGTTTCCCCGCCGCGTCCATGTCGATGTCCTTGGTCAGGCGCACCTTCCCCTGCGGGGAAGTGCCGTTGCCGTAGCTCGATATCCCGATGAAGTCGATGGCGACCGGCACGGTGAGTTCCCTCGCCAGGTCCGCAAGGAAGAACAGGGACCCTTTCAGCACGCCGACGAGAAGGACCTCGGACCCCGCATACGCGCGGTCGATGCGCCGGGCGAGGGCCGCGACCTTCCCCCGGATCTGTTCCGCGGTGTACCGCGGACGAAGGACGTTCCTGTTCGTCAAATGGGCTCCTGCGCCCCCGAGTGGCCTGACTCCGACTATATGGAATTTCCTTCCCGGACTCAAGACGGTGAAACGGCCCGGGCGGAGTCTTTGCGCCGTTCACCCATGGCGCAAAGGAGGATCCCCGCTTCGAAGAGCGCATACAGGGGGACGGACACCATGATCTGCGATACCGCGTCGGGCGGCGTGAGCAAGGCGGAGAGCAGGAGCGCGCCCAGGACGGCTCCCTTGCGCCATCTTCCGGAGGAACGCCGCGGACAGGATCCCGCCGCGCCCGGCGAGGTACAGGACGAGGGGCAGTTCGAACATGACGCCGAAGATCAGCAGGAGCCGCAGCACCAGGGAGAGCGAGTCCTTCATCGACGGCAGGGGAACCACGACCGCCCGCCCGAAGGAGAGGAGGAAGGTCATGATCGAGGGGATGGCGACGAAGTACCCGAAGCACATTCCCGCCGCCATGCCGAGCGTCGACCAGAACGCGAAGACGGCCACGAGCCGCCTCTCCTTCCCGTAAAGGCCGGGGGCCACGAATCGCCATACCTGGTAGAAGATGACCGGGGAGGACAGCACGAACCCCCCCCATAGCGCCAGCTTGAAATAGGTGAGGAACGCCTCGGTGAGTTCCGTGAAAATCATGGAGGAATCCGCCGGCAGCGCCTGGGTCACCGGCCGGATCAGCTGCCGGTAGATCTCCCCGGCGAAGTTATAGCAGACGGCGGTGCCGGCCCCGAAGGCGATCAGCGAGCGGACCAGCCGGGCGCGGAGTTCCTCGAGATGCTCGGTGAGGGGCTGCCGGATTTCCTCCGGGGGCGTTTCCAATGGGCGTGTCAGCCCTGCCGGGGGGGCGCCGCCGGGTCCGCGTCCGACGGGAGGCGCTTCGACGGGAGGCGCTTCGGTGGGAGGCGCTTCGGAGGCGCGCGCTTCGACGGGGTAGTCGCCGGCGCCGGTCGCGTCCGGGGGAGACTTCGGCTCCTCTTCCTCCTTCACGGCATCCTCGATCCCTTTCCGGACCTCGTCGGACGCCTTCTTGAACTCCGCGAAACCCTTCCCGATGCTCTTCGCCAGGTCGGGAAGCCGCTTCGGCCCGAAAAAGATCAGGGCCACGACGAGGATGATGAGCATTTCCTGGAAGCCGATGCCGAACATGCAAATGATTATACAGCGTCGATGCCGGAATTCCATGCGCGCGTGGGCATATCCGATCGGATAAGGGAATATCCGATCGAACCGTCCGGAAGGGGTGCGAAAAACCCGGCCCGGGCGGAAGTGACCGATTCGGAAAGACTTCATTTCAGGCACGGGTATTGAATTGAATATCCCGGATACCCTGAAGATGTTTTGCCGCGGAAAGGGAGGGAGCTGCGATGTTCCTCGGCATCGACGTCGGTTCCATCAGCATGAAGTTCGTCCTGTTCCTCAAGGAGGGCGAGGCCGGACCTCCCCCGGAGGTCCGGGACGCGTTCTTTTCCCCGGAGCCGGTGCCGTTGGGGACGGCGGGGACGGGTTACCTCCTGTCGTACGATCGTCTCCTCGGCGACCCGATGCGCAAGGTGCCCGAGCGGTTCCGGCAATGGATCGGGATCCTCGGAGAGGGAAACGTCTCGGGCGTGTCGATCACCGGGAAGAGCGGGCGCCAGCTGGCCCCGCTGGTCGGCGGGGAGTACGAAAACGATTTCCGGTGCCTGGTGAAGGCCGTGACGGCCGCCCACCCGGAGGTCCGCACGATCTTCGAGATGGGGGGGGAGAACGCGAAGGTCGTCCGCCTGGAACCCGCGGGCAGGGAAGCCGCCCTCACCATCCGGGATTACGACACCAACGGCGACTGCGCGGCGGGGACCGGGTCGTTCATCGACCAGCAGGCCCACCGGATGAAGATCGAGGTGGAGACCATCGGGGAAATGGTGGGACAGGCGGCCAGCGCGGCGCGGATCGCGGGCCGCTGCTCGGTTTTCGCCAAGACCGACATGATCCACGCCCAGCAGAAGGGGTATTCCCCGGAGGAGATCCTGAAAGGGCTGTGCGAGGCGGTGGCCCGGAACTTCAAGAGCAACATCAACAAGGGGAAGGATCCCGTGCCGGTGGTCGCGCTGGTCGGCGGGCTCTTCGCGAATTCCGGCGTGGTTCGCGCCGTCCGGGACGTCTTCGGCTTCGAGGAGAACATGACGGTCCGGCCCGCCGGCTTCGCGCACATGAGCGCGTTCGGGGCCGCCATGGCGGCGGCGGAAGCGGGCAGGGAATGGGCGGACCCTCTGGCGTGCGCGGCCCGGCCCGGGGGGAGGAGACGGGGGAGCAGCCGTTCCCCGCCTGGCCCCCCCTTTCCACGGAGAACGTCGTGTTCCTTCGCGACCGGGACCAGCCTCCCCCGGCGATCTCCGGCAGGCCCGAGGTTTTCCTGGGCATCGACATCGGATCGGTCTCGACGAACTTCGTCCTGCTCGACTGGGAGGGGCACCTGCTCAAGGAGATCTACGTCCGCACCCAGGGGCGGCCCGTGCAGGTGGTGACCGACGGCTTGCGGGACCTGTGGGACGAATTCGGCGACTCGGTCCGGGTCCGCGGCGTGGGGACCACCGGCTCCGGCCGGGAGCTGATCGGCGAGCTGGTCGGCGCCGACACGGTCCAGGACGAGATCACCGCCCACAAGACCGGCTCCACGTTCATCAGCAACCGGTTCTTCGGCGTTCCCGTGGACACGATCTTCGAGATCGGCGGGCAGGACTCCAAGTTCATCGGGCTGGAGAACGGCGTCGTGACCGATTTCGCGATGAACGACGCGTGCGCGGCGGGGACGGGGTCGTTCCTCGAGGAGCAGGCGGAGCGGCTGGGGATCCGGATCAAGGGGGAGTTCGCGGAGCTGGCCCTCTCTTCCGGGGCGCCGGTCCGCATGGGCGAGCGGTGCACCGTCTTCATGGAGCAGGACCTGAACAACTACCTGTACCGGGGGGCCAGGAAGAACGACCTCGTCGCGGGGCTGGCGTACTCCGTGGTGATGAACTACCTGAACCGCGTCGTGCGCGGACGGAAGATCGGGGAGACGATCTACTTCCAGGGCGGGACGGCCTACAACGACGCGGTGGCGGCGGCCTTTTCGCAGGTCCTCGGCCGCAAGGTCATCGTCCCGCCCCACAACGGCGTCATCGGCGCGATCGGCATGGCGCTGCTGGCGCGCGACAAGATCCGGGCCACGAAGGAGGCCACGATCTTCCGCGGGTTCGACCTGTCGAGGGTCGACTACAAGCGGCGGGAGTTCGTCTGCAAGGGCTGCAGCAACCACTGCGACATGCAGGAGATCCGGATCGGCGAGAGCCGCACCTATTGGGGCGACAAGTGCTCCGAGAAGTTCCGCAAGCCCGCCCGGACCGACACGAAGCCCGTCATCGACGACCTCGTGGCGCGGCGCAACGATTGGTTCGACACCCTGGTCGAGGAGACCCCGGAGGCGGGGCCCCGCGGCACCGTCGGCTTTCCCCGGGCGATGTATTTCTTCGAGCGGTTCCCGTTCTGGAAGGCGGTGCTCACCCGCATGCGGTTCGGGATCAAGGTGTCCCCCCGGACCGACAAGGCGATCTCCCGGGAGGGGATCGAACGCACCGTCGCGGAGCCGTGCTACCCCATCCAGGTGGCCCATGGGCACGTGGGTGCGCTTCTCGAGGGGGGGGTCGACTTCCTTTTCCTCCCGAACCTGATCAATTCGGAGACGGTCCACACCAACACGGAATCGCACTTCTGTCCGTGGGGGCAGACGCTTCCCTTCGTGATCGCGGGCGTCCCCAAGTGGGAGAAGGAGCTGCGGCAGAAGCTGCTGTCTCCCACCGTCAGGTTCCGGGACGGGGAGAAATACATGGTCGAGGACCTGTTCGAATGCTTCGGCCCGCTGGGCGTCTCCCGGAAGGAGATACGCGAGGGGATCCGCGACGGGTACCGGGAGCAGGCGAGGCTGGCGTCCTTCCTGCATGCCGCGGGCAGGGAGGCCGTGGAGCGGGTCACGAAGGCCGGCGCGGACGCGATCGTCCTGCTCGGGCGGCCGTATAACCTGTACGACCGGGACATCAACCTGAACATCCCGACGAAGCTGCGCGACCAGTACGGCGCGAACGTGATCCCGATCGACTTCCTGCCCGTCGACGACATCGACATCCGGGACGTGAACGACAACATGTTCTGGAACTACGGCCGCAAGATCATCGCGGCCGCGAAATGGTGCCGGAGCCACCCGAAGTTCCACACGATCTACATCACCAATTTCAAGTGCGGCCCCGACTCCTTCGTGCGACACTTCATCACGAGGGCGTCGGGTTCCCCGTACCTCACGCTGCAGTTCGACGGCCACGGCAACGATGCCGGATACATGACGCGGTGCGAGGCCTACCTCGACAGCAAGGGGGTGCTCCGTCCATGGGCGCAACAGTGAGCGGCTCGCCGCTGGCCGGCAGGACGGTCTATTTCCCCTCGATGACGGAGGCGGGCGTCCGGGCCCTCGCGTCCGCGTTCCGGTCGATGGGGATCGACGCGGAAGCGATGCCCCCGTCCGACGACGAGACGCTGGCGCTCGGCGGGCGGCACTCCTCCGGCGAGGAATGCCTTCCGCTGAAGATCACCCTGGGGGACATCCTCAAGCTTCTCGTGCACGGCGGGGTCCGGCCCGACCGGATGGCGCTCTTCATGCCGACCTCGGACGGTCCGTGCCGCTTCGGGCAGTACGGGCCGTACATCAAGGGGGTCCTGGAGGAGATGGGGTACGGCGACGTCAAGGTGATCTCGCCGACCTGCAACGACGGGTACGACGGCCTCGGCGAGCAGGCGAACGAGCTGGTGCGCACGTCATGGCGCGCCATGATCGGGGCCGAGCTGCTCACCAAGCTTCTCCTGCGGACCCGCCCCTACGAAAGGGAGAAGGGGGCCGCGGACGCGGCGTTCGAGCAGGCCCTGTCCTGCTTCTGCAGGGCGGTCGAGGAGCGCGGGAAGAGGCCGGGGGAGTGGATGGAGCGGCTGAAGGGGTCGCTGGCCCGGGGACGAGGGTTCCTCCATGCGGTGCCGGCCGACTATTCGGCCCCCAGGCCGCTGATCGGCATCGTCGGCGAGATCTTCTGCCGCCTCAACCACTTCAGCAACGACGACGTGGTCCGCAAGGTGGAGGAGGCCGGCGGGGAGTGCTGGCTCTCCGACGTCAGCGAGTGGCTCTGGTACACCAACGCGGCCCACATCCGATTGCTCAAACGGTTCCGCAAGCACCTGACCCTGGAGATGTTCGGCGCGAAGCTCAAGTGGCATCTGCAGCACAGGGACGAGGCGGACCTCTATTCCGTATTCGGGGCCGACTTCCGCGGATACGAGGAAGCGCACGACATCAACGAAGTCCTCGAACTGGCCAGGCCCTACCTCACCCCCGACGGCGCGTTGGGGGAGATGCTGCTGTCGGTGGGGAAGACGGTGTACCTCCACCGGAAAGGGGCCGACGGCGTTCTCGACATCAACCCGTTCTCCTGCATGAACGGCATCGTCTCCGAAGCGGTCTATCCGCGTCTGTCGCGCGATTGCGACGGCCTCCCGGTGCGGGTGATCTACTACGACGGGACGCACTCGGACCGCAGGTACGAACTCGACATCTTCATGGACCTCGTCCGGGAATACTCGGCGAGGAAGAAGACGGTCCGCGTCCTTGCGCCGGGGATGG
This sequence comes from uncultured bacterium, assembly GCA_963741515.1. Lineage (GTDB taxonomy): Bacteria > Desulfobacterota > Deferrimicrobia > Deferrimicrobiales > Deferrimicrobiaceae > UBA2219. Next base: position 58,668 of record CAVUIA010000002.1, on the reverse strand, counting down.
GGAAAGCGGCGTCGGCATGAGGATCGCCATCCTGTCGGACCTTCACGCGAACGGCGACGCGCTCGCCGCGGTCGTCCGGGCGCTCGCGCGGCATCGGCCCGACCGCATCTATCATCTCGGGGACCTGACAGGGTACAACGCCGAGCCGGAAAGTTGCGTCCGGTGGGCGATGGAGAACACGGCGGGCGGGGTGTGCGGGAACCACGATGCCGTGGCTTGCGGACGGGCGAAGGGGAGGGACTTCCACGAGGCGGCCCGGAAGGCGGCCCTCTGGTCGAAGGACCACTTGTCGGGGGGGAGCCGGGAGTACCTGGCGGACCTCCCGCCCACCCTCGATGCCGGGGGATTCGCTCTCCTGGTCCACGGGTCCCCGTGCGACCCCGACCGCTACATCTACTCGATCGACCAGGCCATGGAGGAGATGGAGTCCCCCTGCTCCGCGGCGGGGGACGGTCCCATCTTTTTCGGCCATACCCACGTGGCGGGGGGGTTCGTTCGCCGGAAGGACGGCGTCGTCGAGCACGTTCCTCCCGGGTTGTTCCGGCTCGGGGAGGGAGAGCGGGCGCTCCTGAATCCCGGCAGCGTGGGTCAACCCAGAGACCGGAACCCGAACGCCTCGTTTCTCGTGTACGACGTATCCCGTCGGGAGGTCGAGTGGGTACGGGTGCCTTACGACATCGAGGCGGCCCGGGAGAAGGTGCTCGCCGCGGGGCTGCCTTCCTTCTTCGCAGACCGCCTGCGGGACGGTACGTGAGCCGCGGCGCCTACCGCCTGCTCCCTCATACCGCGGACCTGCTCGTCGAGGTCCGCGCCCCCGATTTCCCCTCCCTTTGCGCGTTTTCCGTGAAGGCGGTCTTCTCCCTGCTGACCGACCGGAGGAGGGTCCGTCGCGCCGTGCGGCGGCCCATCGATTTCGCGCCCGCCCCCCCGGAGGAACTTCTCCTGTCCGTCCTGCGCAGGGCGCTCCTCCTCTTCTCCCTTGACCGGTTTCTTGTGCGGGACGCCGATGCTACCATGGTAGAAGGCAGGTTGGTGCTGGTCGTCGGCGGGGAACCGATCGACGCCGCCCGGCATACCGTGTGCCGGGAAATCAAGGCGGTCACGGCGCACGCCCTGGCCGTCGAGGCCGCGCCGTCGGGATTCACGGCCCGGTTCGTGCTCGACGTATAACCGCTTATCGCCTGCGGCAAAGCAGCCGTGACGGGAGCGGGAAGGGGTGTCCCGTGCGGTTCGAGGACGTCTCCCTCACAAAGATTTCGGATACGGCCTGGGAAATCCCGCGCACGGGCGGGATGCTCGTCCCCGGTCTCGTGTTCGCCTCCCTCGAAATGATGGAAGACATCGTCCGCGACCAGGCCCTGCGCCAGGTCATCAACGTGGCTCACCTGCCGGGCATCCTCCACCGCAGCATCGGGATGCCCGACATCCATTGGGGGTACGGATTTCCCATCGGCGGCGTGGCGGCCATGGACGTCGACGAGGGGGTGATCTCCCCGGGAGGCGTCGGGTACGACATCAACTGCGGCGTCCGGCTGATGCGCTCGAACCTGGAGATGGCCGCGCTGCGCCCGCGCCTTCCGGAGCTGGTCGCGGCCCTGCACCGGGAGGTCCCTTCCGGCGTGGGCTCCACCGGCTTCGTCCGGCTCGACGGGAAGGAGATGGAGAAGGTCCTCTCCGGCGGGTCGAGGTGGGCGGTTTCGCGGGGGTACGCTTCCGAAGGGGACGCGGAATATACCGAGAGCGGCGGCAAGCTTCCGGGCGCCGACCCGGATGCCGTATCCGACGTCGCGAAGAAGCGCGGCCTCGACCAGCTCGGCACCCTGGGGGCCGGGAACCATTTCCTCGAGATCGACGAGGTGGACGAGATATACTTTCCTGAAGCCGCTTCAGCATACGGGCTGTTCCGGGGCCAGGCGGTCTTCTTCGTCCATTCCGGTTCCCGGGGGCTGGGGTACCAGGTGTGCGACGACTACCTCGACGTCATGGCGGCGTACATGCGGAAGGAACGGCTCACCGTCCCCGACCGCCAGCTCGCCTGCGCCCACATTGCCTCCGAAGAGGGGCGGCGATACCTCTCCGGCCTGGCCGCCGCCGCGAACTACGCCTTCGCCAACCGGCAGCTGCTCGCGCACCAGCTGCGGGAAACCGTCGAACGGACGCTCTCGATGGGGCCGCGGGACACGGGGATCCGGACGGTGTACGACGTGGGGCACAACAACGCGAAGTTCGAGACGCACGAAGTGGACGGCCGGCCGCGGAACGTGCTGGTCCACAGGAAGGGGGCGACGCGCGCCTTCCCGCCGGGCCACCCGGAGCTTCCGCGGGCGTACCGGGATGTCGGCCAGCCGGTGTTCATCCCGGGCGATATGGGGACCAACTCCTTCGTGCTCGCGGGCGCGCCGGGCGCGATGCGGCTGTCGTTCGGGTCCACGTGCCACGGCGCCGGAAGGCGTATGAGCCGGACGGCGGCGCGGCAAAGCCTCCGGGGCAGGTCCGTGTTCGCGGAGATGGAGAAGCGGGGCGTCCTGGTGGCCTGCACTTCCCGGAAGGTTCTCGCCGAGGAGATCCCGGAAGCGTACAAGGACGTGGGGGCCGTGGTGGACGTGGTGGACCGGGCCGGGATCGCGCGGAAGGTGGCCCGGCTGAAGCCCGTGGCCGTCGTGAAGGGATAACGGCGCCATGCCCTGGCCCTGGTACGAGACGATCTTCGACGAACGGTATCCGGAGCTGTTCGGGCCCCTCGAGCACGACCCGGAAGACGAGGTGGCCCGGATCGTGGACCTCCTGTCGATCCCCGCGGGGGCCGACATCGTGGACCTGGGGTGCGGGCGGGGGCGGCACGCCATTCCCCTTTCCCGCCGGGGGTACCGGGTGACCGGGGTGGACATCTCCGAAAAGATGCTGCGGATGGCCCGTGAACGGGCTTCCCGCGAAAAAGTCTCCGTGGAATGGGTCCGGGAGGACATGAGGGAGTTCCTGCGCCCCGAAGCCTTCGACGCGTGCCTTTCCCTGTTCACGTCCTTCGGTTACTTCGTCGACGAGGAGAACGAGAAGGTGATCCGGAACGTGGCGAAGAGCCTCAAAAGGGGCGGCGCGCTGCTGCTGGACCTGCGCAACGCGCAAAAAGGGCTTGCCGGCGAGGAGGACCACGAGATGACGTGCGAGGTCCCGACGGGGCGGCTGCGCCTCAGCGTGCGCTTCGACCGGGCCGAGGGCCGCGCCTACGCGGAGCACGAGCTCACGCGGCCGGACGGCATCCGGATCTCGTCCCGGTTCGACGTCAGGATCTACTCGGAGGAGGAGCTCGCAACGATGATCGAAAAGGCCGGGATGCGCATCCGCTCGATCCACGGCACCCTCGACGGCGCGCCGTTCACCCCGGGCGCCGAGCGGATGGTCGTGATCGCCAGGAAGGGCTGAAGGCCGGGATCACAGCAGGTCGTCCCCTGCGCTCCTGCGGGGGGACGACGGCGCCGCCGGGCCGCCGAACTCCGGGATCGTCCCCAGCTTGAAGGGAAGGACCATGCCGTAAGGGCTGTCCGGCGGAAGCGCTTTCCCGGTCGCGGGATCGACACGGGCGAACGTGATTCCCGCCGGGACCGGGAATTCCCGGTCGGGAAAATGGACCAGCGCATGGCGCATGAAGGCCGACCAGATCGGCAGCGCCACCGACGCGGCCGACTGCCGGTCCCCGAGCGATGCCGGCGTGTCGAATCCCACCCACACTCCCGCCATGAGGTCCGGCGATCCGCCGACGAACCAGGCGTCGGTGTTTTCATTGGTGGTGCCGGTCTTCCCGGCGAGGTTCGGGGACAGGCTCCTGGCGGACGCCGCGGTCCCGCTGCGCAGGACCTCCTGCATCAGGCGGATCGTCAGGTACGCCGTTTCGGGGGAGATCACGGGGACGGCCTTGGGCTCCGTGCGTTCCAGGACGTTTCCGGCGCCGTCCTGCACTTCCCGGATGAAAAACGGAGTGGGGCGCTGGCCCCCGTTGGCCAGGGTCGAATAGGCCGTGACGAGCTCGAGGGGGGTGACTCCCGACGATCCCAGCGCGATGGAGAGGTTCCTCTCGATGGGCGAGGTGATCCCCAGGTTCTGCGCCATCCGGATCGCCGTGTCCACGCCGATATCGTTCAGCAGGCGGACGGTGGCCAGGTTCCGGGACTTCGCCAGCGCCTCCAGCAGGGGGATGGGGCCGAGGAACGTCCCGTCGTAGTTCTTCGGCTTCCACATCTCCGTTTCGCTCCGCTCGAATTCGATCGGGGAGTCGTATGCGGTGGCCACCACCGTCTTTCCCTTGTCCAGCGCGGCGCCGTAGATGATCGGCTTGAAGGCCGAGCCCGGCTGGCGCCTCGCCTGCAGCGCCCGGTTGAACTGCGACGCGGCGAAGTCGACCCCGCCCACCATCGCGAGCACCCCGCCCGTATGGGGGTCGAGGCACAGGAGCGCGCCCTGGAGCCCCGTGTACTTGTTCCGCTCCTCCATCTGCCGCACGCCTTCCTTCAGGGCGTCCGTGGCGGCTGCCTGGAGCCGGTCGTCGATGGTCGTGTAGATCCTCAGCTCGGTGCGGTTGACCGTTTCCGTCCCGTACCTTTCCTGGAGATACAGGCGGACGTATTCCAGGAAGTAGGAGGCCTTCGACCGGAAGCTCGAGGGGGGCGCCAGGACCAGCCGGGTGTTGTATGCCGCGTCCGCCTCTTCCTGCTTGATGAACCCCACGTCCACCATCCGGCGCAGCACGTACCTCTGCCTCGCCTTCGCCTTGTCGAAATGGCTCCGCGGCGAATAGCGGGACGGCGCCTGCGTGAGCCCCGCCAGCAGGGCGCCTTCCCCCAGGGTGAGCGACGACACGTCCTTGCCGAAGTACGTCTGCGCCGCGGCCTCCACGCCGTACGCCCCGTCCCCGAGGTAGATCTGGTTCAGGTACAGGTAGAGGATCTCCTCCTTCGAAAGCTTCCCCTCGATCCGGTAGGCCAGGATGATCTCCTTCAGCTTCCGCGAGATGCTCTTCTCCGGGGTGAGGAAAAGGGACTTGACCGTCTGCTGGGTGATCGTGCTCGCCCCCTGCGCGTATCCGCCGGAGAAGACGTCCTTCAGGAGCGCGCGGAAGATCGCGACGTAATCCACGCCCTTGTGCTTGAAGAAGTTGGCGTCCTCGGCGGCGACGAATGCGTTGACCACGCGGGAGGGATGGCCTTGTAAGGCACGAGCGTCCGCTTCTCGAGGAAGATCTCCCCCACGACGCGGTTGTTCCGGTCGAAGATCTTCGACGTGACGCTCGGCCGATACGTTGCGGGCGATTCTATGGAGGGGAATTCCCCCAGCTTCGCCAGCATGGCCAGCCCCGCGCCGGCCCCCAGCGCGAAGAAGAACGCGGTGACGACCAGGATCAGGACCAGTTTTTTCCAGGGGAAACCGGATGGCTCCTCATCGACCAGCGGATCGTCCAACGGATGCCCTCTCGTGTCGGATAGTCTGAACAGATTGCTAATTATAGCAGGGTCCCGGGAGGTAGAATGGATCAACGGGGATGAATTCCCCGCGCCCGGGAGCGTCGAAAAGACATCCAACGGGTCAAAGTATGGGGAGGGGGGTCGGCGATGAGGATGCAGCGGAGACCGCTGGTTGTCGGAATGGCTATTCTTTTCGCGCTGGTGCTTGCGGGATGCGGCGATGATGACCATAACAACACCCGGTGGATCTACAGCCGACCTCTCGGTGGACGCCGACATCACCCGCGACCTCGGCACGGGTCTCCTGTCCGATCCGTTTTTCGCCTCCGACACCGAGCGAACGTGCTGGCGGGGATCACCTTCGTGCTGCCGTCAGGCCAATCCACCGCCGACACGCGCGGCTTCCTCCAATTCCCCCTTTCGAACATTCCGGTCGGGGCCGATCGTCACCTTCGCCAGCATACGATCTTCCTGGATGCCGTGACCCTGAGCGAAACGGTCGCTTTCCAGCCCGTTCTTCGTCGACCTGATCGATACGGTGCTCTATCCCGAGCCGATCGTTTCCTCCGACTACTCGTCGGGGTACGTTGGCGACCCGCCTCGTTCAACTTCATCGAGCGCGGACCAGGGGAATTTCGTGGAGATCGAGGTCACGTCCCTGATGCAGGAGGCGCAGGCCCTGACGCTTCCGTCGTTCCGGGTGCGGATCGCTGCTTCGACAACGACAGTGTATCGAATCGGACCTCGTCGAAGACCCGGGGCGCTCGGCGGCCAGATGCCCGCTGACGATCGGGGCGGATCGAGTGATTCGCCCCCGGATACTGCGGGTGGATTACCGCTGATTTGATGTAGAATCTTCCCGTGCCGGCCACGAAGACTCAGAAAAAGCTTGCCGACCTGGGCGCGGTAGCGGCGGGGCTGGCCCACGAGATCCGCAACCCGCTGAACTCCCTGTTCATCAACAGCCAGCTGCTCGAGGAGATGCTCTCCGAGCTGCCGGACGGGGCCGTGCCGCAGAAGGGGGAGCTGCTCTCGCTCGCCCGCGCCAACATGAAGGTGACGCGGCGGCTGAACGAGACCCTGTCGGGGTTCCTGCGGTTCGCCCGCCCGCCGGCGATGGACCTGGCCCTCGTGGACCTGAACCGGATCGTCGGGGAGACCTTGCGCTTCCTCGACGTCGATTTTTCGTACCACGGCATCACCCTGAAGGCGCGGTACCACGCGTCCGCCCTTCCGCTCCTGGCGGACGAGAAGCAGATGAAGCAGGCGCTCCTGAACCTGCTGCTGAACGCGGAAGAGTCGCTGGACAAGGAGGAGAAGGTGATCCGCGTGGCCACCGGCATCCGGGCCGGACGCCCCTTCGTCCGCATCCAGGACAACGGCCGCGGGATCCCGCGGGCCGACCGCCGGCATGTTTTCCGCGTCTTCTTCACCACGCGCAGGGACGGCAGCGGGCTGGGGCTTCCCATCGTCCGCCAGATCATCCATCAGCACGGCGGCACGATCTCCCTCCGCAGCAGGGAAGGGGCCGGCACGACGGTGACCGTCTCCCTGCCTTTCGAGGCCCAGTTCCGCGCCATGTATCCCGGGCGGCTTCCGCTGGCGCTTCCCGTCGGGGCCGACCGTTGACGGGGCAGGGAAAGGTCTTCGTCTTCGACGACGACGCGGACAGCCTGCAGAGCGTCGTCGCGGCGCTCCGCCGCGACGGTTTCGAGGTCTTTCCGTTTTCGGACCCGCGGATCGGTCTCGAGCGCCTCGCCGAGGAGGGCGGGGACGTCGTGGTCACCGACCTGAGGATGCCCGGGCTGACCGGGATGGACGTCCTTCGCCACGTGACGAAATCGAATCCCGGCGTCCCCGTGGTGGTCCTCACCGCCTACGGGACGGTCGAGGGCGCGGTCGACGCGGTGCGGTCCGGCGCGTCCGACTTCCTGATGAAGCCCGTGGAGATCCCCCGCCTGCGCGCCGCCGTCTTCAAGGCGGTCAAGGAGAGGGGGATGCGCCGGGAGCTCGAGCAGTTGCGGGAAGCGGCGGGGCGCACCTCCGGAGTGGAGGGGATCATCGGCTCGTCCCGCGCCATGGACGAGGTGATCCGCAAGATCCGGCTGGTCGCCCCCACCCGGATGAACGTTCTCATCACGGGGGAAAGCGGGACGGGGAAGGAGCTGGTCGCCCGGGCGATCCACGCGCTGAGCCCGAGGACGGGAAGGCCGTTCCTGCCGCTGAACTGCGCGGCGATCCCGGAGACGCTCCTGGAGTCCGAGCTGTTCGGGCACGAGAAGGGCGCGTTCACCGGAGCCACGGCGGCCCGTCCCGGCAAGCTGGAAAGCGCCGAGGGAGGGACCCTGTTCCTCGACGAGGTGGGGGACGTCTCCCTCGCGATCCAGGCCAAGCTGCTGCGGGCCATCGAGCAGAAGGAAGTCCTGCGGATCGGCAGTTCCCAGGTGCTCAAGGTGGACGTGCGGATCCTCGCGGCCACGAACCAGGACCTGAAAACCCTTGTGGAAGCGAAGAGTTTCAGGGAAGACCTCTACTACCGGTTGAACGTCTTCGGCATCCTGGTGCCGCCGCTGCGGGAGCGGCGGGAAGACATCCCGAAGCTGTCCGGGTATTTTCTCGAGCTCCTGGCCGGGGAGAGTTCGGCCTCCCCGAAGAAACTTGCCCCCGCCGCCCTCAAGGCCCTCCTGGCGTACCGTTGGCCCGGGAACGTCCGGCAGCTTCGCAACGCCCTGGAGACCGCCATCCTGGTGAGCGGCGGAGACGTGATCGAGCTCGAGGACCTCCCCGGCGAGGTGACGCAGGCGACCGTATCTCCGTCTTCCGCCGAGCCGATCCCCCTTCCCGCCTCCCGCACGTTGACCGAGATCGAGAGGGACGCCATCCGGGACGCCCTCGCCAAGACCGGCGGCAACAAGACGCAGGCGTCGAAGCTGCTGGGCATCGCGCTTGCGCACCCTGCATCGCAAGGTCAAGGAGTACGGGGTCGACTAAGCCGCAACGGGCGCTGCCCTCGCAAGAATACCTTCCCTCGGGGACGTCTCGTTCGCCGTCCTGGCTCACTTCGACTTCGGGTTTTCCTCACTCTCGCCCTCCTGGCTCCGTTCGGAAAACACGACCCCTGCGGGAAGGTATTCATGCTCGGGGCGCCCGTTGCGGTCCCCTCACCCCCACAGGCCACCGCGACACAGGCCAACCGAGAGAACTTCTCTACGAAAAGTACGTACGGAAAAACTTTCGATATAGGCGTAGGCGGTTTCGGGGGACAGACTTCGATTTGTCGATAAAGGGCGGAGGGGAAGTCTGTCCCCCGCCCAGCACGTACACGAAACCTATCGATATCGATAACGGGCGGAGGGGAAGAGCGCCCCTCGCCCTGGGGAAGTCTGTCCCCCGCCCATGCCTTTATGGCACGGTATCGCGCCATCCGGCACTGCCAAAACGGCGCGCTTTCTCTTCGGCCTCTCCGACGCCACCCGCCGTCAGGGTGATTTCGTGGAAATATAAAAGTATAATCAATAGCTTGCAGTTACGGCACGGTTTGCTCGCCCTCTGGCACGGGAATTGATGTATATCCGGCCGGAGGGACCGGAAGATGGCTCAGACAGCAGGATGGAAAGTGGTGATGATCGCCGACACGACGAACGACGACTTCACCCCCATCGCGCCGGTCCTCGGGCTGCTTTCGGAGGCGGGCGCGCTTCCCGAGCTATGGAACGACGGTCCCGAGGGGCTGCGGCGGCTGATGGCCGAGGCGGCGGACCTGGTCGTGGTGGACCTGGACACCCCTTCCCTCTGCGGCATGGACGCGCTGCTCCGGATCGCCCAGGTGGCCTCCAGGGTCCCGGTGATCCTGCTGGCGAGCAAGGCCGGGATCGAACGGCGAATGTGGGCCCTCGAATCGGGGGCCGTCGGAATGGTGACAAAGCCTGTGGATGGCAGGACGCTGTTCCTGTTCATCGATAAATTGCTGAAGACCATATAACCGGGGAGGAATGGAAAACAATGGCCAAGATCATCGGGATCGACCTGGGAACGACGAACTCCGTGGTGTCCGTGATGGAAGGGAGCGAGCCCAAGGTCCTCATCAACGAGGAAGGGAGCCGCCTCACGCCGTCCGTCGTGGGGTTCGCCAAGGACGGTCAAATCCTGGTGGGCCAGGTCGCCAAGCGGCAGGCGGTATTGAACCCGGAGAACACCGTGTTCTCCATCAAGCGGTTCATGGGGCGCCGGTACGACGAAGTGAGCCAGGAGAGTCAAGCTTGTGCCGTACAAGGTCGTCGCGGGGCCGAACCAGGACGCGCGCGTTTCCGCCGGCGGGAAGGAGTACACCCCGCAGCAGGTTTCCGCGATGGTCCTCGGCAAGCTCAAGAAGGCAGCCGAAACCTACCTCGGCGAAGAGGTCAAGCAGGCGGTCATCACCGTGCCCGCGTACTTCAACGACTCCCAGCGGCAGGCGACCAAGGACGCCGGTACGATCGCCGGCCTCGAGGTGCTCCGGATCATCAACGAGCCCACCGCGGCCGCGCTGGCGTACGGGCTCGACCGGAAGAAGAACGAGCTGATCGCGGTGTTCGACTTCGGAGGCGGCACCTTCGACATCTCCATCCTCGAGGTGGGCGACAACGTGGTCGAGGTCAAGTCCACCAACGGGGACACCCACCTGGGCGGCGACAACATCGACCAGCGCCTGATCGAGTGGATCATCGACGAGTTCAGGAAGGACCAGGGGATCGACCTTTCGAAGGACCGCACCGCGCTGCAGCGGCTGAAGGAGGCGGCGGAGAAGGCGAAGATCGAGCTTTCCTCGACGATGGAGATCGGAGATCAGCCTGCCGTTCATCACGGCGGACGCCTCCGGGCCGAAGCACCTGCAGATGAAGCTGACGCGTTCGAAGTTCGAGCAGATGGTGCAGGACATCCTCGACCGGACGCTGAAACCGTGCGAGATGGCGGTCCGCGACGCGGGCGTCCCCGTCGGGAAGATCGACGAGGTGGTCCTGGTGGGCGGGTCCACGCGCATCCCGAAGGTCGTCGAGATGGTCAAGAAGTTCTTCGGCAAGGACCCGCACCAGGGCGTCAATCCCGACGAGGTGGTCGCGGCCGGGGCGGCGGTGCAGGCGGGCGTCCTGGGCGGCGAGGTCAAGGACCTTCTGCTCCTCGACGTGACCCCGCTGTCGCTGGGGATCGAGACGCTGGGCGGCGTGATGACGAAGCTCATCGAGCGCAACTCCACGATCCCGATGCGCAAGAGCGAGGTCTTCACCACGGCGGCGGACAGCCAGCCGAGCGTCGAGATCCACGTCCTGCAGGGGGAGCGGGAGATGGCGGCGGACAACCGCACGCTGGGCCGGTTCCACCTCGACGGGATCCCGCCGGCCCCCCGCGGCCTCCCGCAGATCGAGGTGACCTTCGACATCGACGCGAACGGCATCCTCCACGTGAACGCCAAGGACCAGGGGACGGGGAAGGAGCAGAAGATCACGATCACCGCGTCCACGGGGCTCGACAAGGGCGACATCGACAAGATGGTCAAGGAGGCCGAGGCGCACGCGACGGAGGACCGCAAGCACAAGGCGGCGATCGAGGCGCGCAACCACCTCGACTCCCTGGTCTACAACACGGAGAAGACGCTCAAGGAAAACCGGGACAAGGTCCCGGCCGATACGGCCGCGAAGGTCGACGCCGCCCTCGCGGAGGCGAAAGAGGCGCTCAAGTCCGAGGACGAGACCGTGCTGAAGAGCGCGGCGGACAAGCTGATCAAGGAGTCGCACGCCCTCGCGGAGCACATGTACAAGCAGGCGGCCTCCGCGCCGGGAGCCGGCCGACGGCGGCGGGTCCGCCCAGGAGAAGGCCCCGGAAGGGGACGTGGTCGACGCGGAATACGAGGACCCCGCGAAGAAATAACGGGGCACAACATACAAGCGCCCGCCGGATATCGGCGGGGAAAGGGGAAAGACCATGAAGATCGTGCGTTGGTGGGATCCGGTGAGGGAGTTTTCGGCGATGCAGAACCAGATGAGCCACGTTTTCGGGGAGACGTTCGGGCCCTCCATGACCCAGGCCGACCAGCCTCTGGCCGGGACCTGGTCGCCCGCCGTCGACATATACGAGACGGACCAGGAGATCGTGCTCCAGGTCGAGCTGCCGGGGGTGACGAAGGAACAGGTCCACGTGGAAGTCGATGACGGGACCCTGCATGTCCAGGGGGAGCGGAAGATCGAGAAAGAGGTGAAGGAAGAGAACTATCACCGGGTGGAGCGTGTCTACGGGGCATTCCACCGTTCCTTCTTCCTTCCCGACACGGTCGATGCCGAGAAGGTCCGCGCCGAGCTCAAGGACGGCGTCCTCGAGGTGCGGCTCGGCAAGCGGGAACAGGCGAAGCCGAAGCAGATCCAGGTCAGCGTGAACTGACAGGAAGGAGGAAGACGACATGGCGATCGTTCGTTGGTGGGACCCGATGCGGGACATTTCCTCCATACAGGAGAAGATGAACCAGCTCTTCGAGGACACCCTGTCCCGCACGCGCGGGCGCGAGGAGGGGCTGGGGACCGGGATGTGGACCCCCGCGGTCGACATCTACGAGAACAACGACGCTGTCGTGGTCAAGGCCGAGGTGCCGGGCCTGACGAAGGACCAGGTCGGGATCGAGATCAAGGACGGACTTGCTCACCCTGAAAGGCGAGCGCAGGGTCGAAAAGGACGTCAAGGAGGAGAACTACCACCGGATCGAGCGCGCCTACGGCACGTTCCAGCGGGCGTTCTCCCTGCCGGCCACCGTCGACCAGGACAAGATCTCCGCGACCTTGAAGAACGGGGTCCTGGAGCTCGTCCTGCCGAAGAAGGAGCAGGCGAAGAAGAAGCAGATCAACGTGGCGGTGAAGTAGGGCGGCGATCGGCGACGGGCGTCCCGGGGAATCCCCGGGGCCCGCCGTCGCGCCGGGAGAAGCCGATGGACCCGAGCGAAGAACTATTACGAGACCCTGGGAGTCCCGGAGAGCGCCACGCCGGAGGAGATCCGGAAGGCGTTCCGCCGCATGGCGAAGAAGCATCATCCCGACGTCAACCGCGGCGACAAGGCGTCCGAGGCGCGCTTCAAGGAAGTCAACGAGGCCAACGAGGTCTTGAGCGACCGGAAGAAGAGGGAGGAATACGATATGCTCCGCCGGGGCGCCTTCACCGGGCGGCCCTCGGGGCGGAGGCGCGTTCCGGGGCGGAGGCCGCCCTTCGGGGGGATTCCGGGCCCGGCTCGTTCGATTTCGAGGACATCCTGGGGCAGTTCCTGCGGAACGAGGAGGGCGGTTCCTCCCAGCAGGGGCGGGGCGGAGGACATCCGCGTCGAGGTATCCGTCGATTTCCTCGACATGGTCCGCGGGGGCGTCCGGGAGGTCCGGTACCGCAGGCCGCGAACCTGCGCCGAGTGCGGGGGGACCGGCAGGGCGGGCACGCCGGGGATGTCCCGTCTGCTTCGGCCATGGAGTGACGGAAACGGAGGAACGGGTGAAGATAAAGATCCCCGCCGGCGCGCGGGACGGCGCGACGATTCGTGTCCCTTCCAAGGGGGAGGAGCGGGCGTCCCGGGGAGAGAGCTCCGACCTGGTCGTCGAGCTCCGGATGCTGTCGCACCCGTACTTCCGCAGGGAGGGGAACGACATCCTGCTGGACGTGCCGATCCGCTTTTCCGAGGCCGTGAAGGGCGCCAAGATCCAGGTCCCGACCGTGGACGGACCGGTCATGGTGAGGTGCCCGCGGGTTCCTCCAGCGGCCGGAAGCTGCGGTTGAAGGGGAAAGGGGTTCCAACCCCAGGAACGGTGGAGCGCGGGGACCAGTTCGTCATCCTCCACGTGTCGGTGCCCAAGGACCCCTCCGAGGAGTTCCTGAAGCTCGTGGACCGGATCGCCGAGCACGAGGATCCCGAACTTCGGGGGCAGTGGAACTGAAACGGATATAATGGAATCAATTATCGTATAAGGGTTGACGGAGGAAATAATGGGCAACACCGTGAAAACGACCTTCCTTCTCGCGCTGATGACGGTCCTGTTCGTGCTCGTGGGGAAGGCGATCGGCGGGCAGTCCGGGATGGTCTTCGCATTCGGGCTCGCCGTGGTGATGAACGTCGGGTCCTACTGGTTTTCCGACAAGATCGTCCTGCGGATGTACGGGGCCCGGGAAGTGACGGAGGGCGAGGCGCCGCAGCTGCACTCGATGCGTGCGCAGGCTGACGCATCGCCGCGGGCGTCCCGATGCCGAAGGTGTACATCATGGCGCAGGAGTCCCCCAACGCGTTCGCCACCGGCCGCGATCCGCAGCATGCCGCCGTGGCCGTCACGGAAGGGATCCTGCGGATCCTGTCCCCCGAGGAGCTCGAGGGGGTGCTGGCCCACGAATTGGCGCACGTGAAGAACCGGGACATCCTCATCCAGACGGTGGCGGCCACCCTGGCGGGCGCGATCATGATGCTGGCCAACATGGCGAAATTCGCCGCCATTTTCGGCAGCGGGCCGGAGACGACCGCGAAGAGGGCGGCGGAGGGATGGGGGTGCTCTTCATGGCGATCCTGGCCCCCATCGGCGCGATGCTCATCCAGATGGCGGTTTCCCGTTCGCGGGAATACCTCGCGGACGAGGCCGGCGCGCGCTTCTGCGGGAAGCCCGAGGCGCTGGCCAGCGCGCTCGGGAAGATCTCCGGCTGGTCGAAGCAGCTGCCGATGCCCGCCGCCCCGGCCACGGCCCACATGTTCATCCTGAGCCCGCTGACCGGCGGCGGGCTCATGAGCCTGTTCAGCACCCACCCGCCCGTCGAGAAGCGGATCGAGCGGCTGCTGGCGATGCGAGGGCTTTCGCGGTCATGATGGAGATATCGTTCTACAGGGAAAAGCTTTCCGAGTCCGGGCACCGCGTTCTGAACGCCTCGATCGAGGAGTCGCAGCGCCGGCACCACTATTACCTCGGTCTGGAACACCTGTTCATCGCGTTCGCCGAGGAGGAGAAGGCGCTGTTCCGCGAGCTCATGGGGTCCATCGGGCTCAACGTCGAGGCGGTCCAGTATTCGGTCAACGAGCACCTCAACATCTCCCGCCAGTACCTTGGGGTCGGGCTGAAGGTGCCGCCGGCCACGAAGCAGGTATTCCGCGTGGCGTGGGAGACGGCCCAGCGGAACCGGCGGACGCAGATCGACGCGGCCGACCTGTTCCTCGGCATCTTCCACGAGGTCCAGTCCATCCCCGCGCGGATCCTGAAGAGCTACGGCGTCGACCCGGCCGTCGCGCTTTCCCGGTTCTCCGCGCAGCTGCGCAGCCGCGAGGAGAAGGTCGAGGAGTTCCGGAAGCGGTACGAGCTCCCGGCGAACCTGCGGACCTTCGCCGTCAACCTGAACCTTCTCGCCCGGGAAGGGAAGATCCCCCCCATCATCGGCCGGGACGCCGAGATCGACCAGATCGTCGAGTACCTGTGCCACAAGGACCGGTGCAACTCCGTGATGATCCTCGGCGACCCCGGCGTGGGGAAGACCGCCGTGGTCGAGGGGCTGGCGATGCGCCTCGAATACGAGCCGCACCGCGTCCCGGAGCGGCTTCGGGGGCACCAGGTGGTCAACCTGCAGATGAACACGGTGGTGGCCGGGACCGTGTTCCGCGGCATGTTCGAGGACCGGATCGAGAAGGTGATCGCCGAGGTCAAGGAGCGCAAGAACATCATCCTGTTCGTCGACGAGGCGCACACGCTGGTGGGCGCGGGTTCCGCCATGGGCGTCCCGTCCGACGCGGCGAACATCTTCAAGTCGGCCCTGGCCCGCGGCGAGGTGCAGATCATCGGGGCCACCACGGGCACCGAATACAAGGAGATCGTCCAGGAGGACGAGGCGCTCGCCCGGCGGTTCCGGGTGGTCAAGATCGGCGAGCCGACGCTGGACGAGACCCGGGAGATCCTGATCGGGCTCAAGCCGCGCCTGGAGGCCAACTACGGGGTGACCGTCCTGGACGAGGCGATCGATTTCGCCCTCTCCATGGCCGACCGGTACGCCAGGTCGCTGCGGCTTCCCGACAAGGTGATCAACTGGCTCGACACGGCGTGCGTCCGCGTGGAGATCCGGGGGGACGAGGAGAAGACGGTCACGGGGAAAGACGTCCTCGACGTGATCTCG
Organism: uncultured bacterium; assembly: GCA_963741515.1. Lineage (GTDB taxonomy): Bacteria > Desulfobacterota > Deferrimicrobia > Deferrimicrobiales > Deferrimicrobiaceae > UBA2219. The sequence goes on along the minus strand of CAVUIA010000002.1, from coordinate 43,078 downwards.
TCCGAGACGAAGAACCCGCCGGACCTCATCTGCCGGGACGTGATCGACCGGTTCCGCGACATCGAGGAGCACATCTCCCGGCGGCTGGTCGGGCAGAAGGAGGCCGTCGGCGCCGTCACCAAGGCGCTCCGGATGAACAAGGGCCCCCTGAAGGCGAACATCTACCGGCCGGACGGGGTGCTTCTCTTCCTCGGCCCCACGGGGGTGGGCAAGACGGAGATGGCGAAGGCGCTCGCGGAGTACCTGTTCGGCGACGAGCGGCACATGGTCCGCGTGGACATGTCCGAGTACCGCGACGGCGCGCTGGCGGTCGACAAGCTCATCGGCATGCCCCGGGGCATCGTGGGGTCCGAGCGCGGCGGGATCCTGACGAACCAGGTGAAGGACAACCCGTACACCGTGGTCCTGCTCGACGAGATCGAGAAGGCCGACACGTACGTCCACAACCTCTTCCTCCAGGCCTTCGACGAGGGGTGGCTGACCGACGGGCGCGGGAAGAAGGTGTACTTCTCCGACACGATCATCATCATGACGAGCAATCTGGGTTCGGAGGAGCTTTCCAAGCTCAGCCGGCCGATGGGATTCGGGGAGGGCTCGAGCGAGTTCGATTCGGTCCGCAAGGCCGTCCTGAAGGCGGCGGAGAACCGGTTCACGCCGGAGTTCATCAACCGCCTCGACGACATCGTCGTCTTCGCCCCCCTGTCGTTCGACGAGGTGCGGAAGATCGCATCGATCTACCTGGACTCGATCCGGAAGATGATGGCCCCCCACGGGAAGACGCTCGAGGTCTCGGACGCCGCCCTTTCCGCGATGGCCCGCACGGGTTTTTCCGTGAAGTACGGCGCCCGCTTCCTGAAACGGGGGATCGATGAAAAGGTGAAGATGCCCGTGACGCTTCACTGGAAGGAATCCGACCGCTTTTACGTCGAGGAGATCGACGGGGAGCCGGTCGTAATAACGCAGAGGGTGACCATCTGATGTCAAACGACAAGGAAGAGAAGGGGTACCGGGTAATCGATCGCAGGAGCGAAGAGGAGAAGGCGCAGGCGTCTCCCCCTCCCACGGAGCAGCCGGCGGCGGCCGGGGGGAACCCCGGGGAGGCCGCGAGTGTCCAAGAAGGAAAAAGCAGCGAGGGGAAGGACGCGGCCAAGACCAAGGCGGATGGGCCCAGGTTCCTCGACCTGGTGGAGTCGCTCCAGATGGGCGTGATGGCGAACCTGGGCATGCTCCAGAAACCGGACGGCAAGCGTTCCGGCGTGAACCTGGTCGAGGCGCAGAACATCATAGACATCCTCGGAGTCCTGCAGGAGAAGACCAAGGGGAACCTCGAGGAGACCGAGGAAAGGGTCCTTCGGGAAGGCCTGTACCACCTTCGCATGGCCTATGTCGCGGTGCAGAAAGCGTCCATCCCCGACCTGGGAGGAGGCTTCTAGTGGTTCGGAAAGGTAAAGTCGTCGCACTCCTGATAGCGGCCGTCGCCGCGGGGGTCGTCCTGTCCGCGGGGCTGGACCTGTCCCCCCTGACGCATGCCCTCTGGGGCGATAAAGGCAAGGCGGCGGAGAAACCGGCGGAGGAGAAACCGGCGGTGGTTACTGCCCAGGCGGCGCCTCCGGCTCCGGCCACCGGGGCGGGGGTCCGGATGCTTCCCGTCGACATCCCCGGCCTCGTCAAGGAAGTGTCGCCGGCGGTGGTCAACATCTCCACCACCCAGGTGGTGAAGGTCGCGCGGCCGAGGACGCGGTCCCCCTTCGGGCGGCAGGATCCGTTCGAGGAGTTCTTCCAGAACTTCTTCGGGAACATGCCGAGGGAGCAGAAGCGGCGGTCCCTCGGGTCGGGATTCATCGTTTCCGACGACGGGTACATCATGACGAACAGCCACGTCGTGGAAAAGGCCGACGAGGTGACCGTGACGCTGCTCGACAAGGAGGAGCTCAAGGCGAAGGTCGTCGGGACGGACCCGAAGACCGATATCGCCCTCATCAAGATCGTCTCGAATAAGAAGCTTCCGCACGTCGACCTCGGTAGCAGCGAGAAGGTCGAGGTGGGCGAGTGGGTGATCGCCATCGGGAACCCCTTCGGCCTCGGCCACACGGTGACCGCGGGGATCGTCAGCGCCAAGGGGCGGATCATCGGCTCCGGGCCGTACGACGATTTCATCCAGACCGACGCGTCGATCAACCCGGGGAACTCCGGCGGGCCGCTCTTCAACCTGCGGGGCGAGGTCGTGGGGATCAACACCGCGATCGTCCAGGGGGGGCAGGGCATCGGCTTCGCCACCCCGATCCAGCTGGCCAAGTCGATCCTTTCCCAGCTCAAGGAAAAGGGGAAGGTGACCCGCGGGCAGCTCGGCGTCTTCATCCAGCCGCTCACGCCCGACCTGGCCGAGAACCTGGGCGTGCGCGGGAAGCAGGGGGCGCTGGTGGCCGACGTGACCAAGGACGGGCCCGCCGAGAAGGCCGGGATCCGCTCCGGCGACCTGATCACGGTGTACGACGGGAAGGAGATCCGGGACGAACACGAGCTGCCGGCGCTGGTGGCGGTCACCAAGCCGGGCACGAAGGTGACCGTCAAGGTCCTCCGGGAAGGCAAGGAGCTTTCCCTCCCCGTGACCATCACCGAGATGGAAGGCGAGGCCGTGGCGCGCGGCTCCGAGTCCGAAGCGACGAAAGGGGTGGGGCTGACGGTGCAGGAGATCACCCCCGACCTCGCCCGGAAGCTCGACATCGGGAACCTGAAGGGCGTGCTGGTCACGTCCGTCGAGGACAATTCCCCCGCGGACGACGCCGGGTTCCAGCAGGGGGATCTCATCCGCCAGGTCAACGGGCAGCCGGTCCCGAACGTGGCGGAATTCGCAAGGCTGATGAAGAAGCACAAGGGAGACAAGACGGTCCGCTTCCTTGTCGAACGGGGGGAAATCCGACTGATTCTCGCGTTGTCGGCGAAGTAACCGCCTCGGTTCCATGGGGCGCCCGGAACGCGCGGGCGCCCCGCTTTTCCCCCGCAGATAAACGGTTTTTCGGAGGATATCGATGATATCGATGGACAAGCTCACCGTGAAATCGCAGGAAGCGCTGCAGGACGCCTTCCGGATGGCTTCCGAGCAGGGCCATTCGCAGGTCGAGGGGGAGCACCTGTTCGTTGCCCTGCTCCGGCAGGAGGGCGGCGTCGCGGGAGAGCTTCTCGCGCGCACCGGCGTACCCGCGCAGAAACTCCTTTCCGAGGCGGAAGGTCTCCTTTCCCGGCTTCCGAAAGTGAGCGGCGCGGTGTCCCGGGGACTGTCGCCCCGCGTGGAGCCGCTGTTCCGCAAAGCCCAGGAGGAAGCGGACGCGTTCAAGGACGAGTACCTTTCCGCGGAGCATTTCCTCCTCGCGTTCGCATCGGAGGCGGGGGGAAAGGCGGGCGAGCTCCTGCGGAAGGCCGGCGCGACGCGGGAAGCGCTGCTGTCGGCCCTGACCGCCATCCGGGGGAGCCAGCGGATCACCGACGAGAACCCCGAGGCGAAGTACCAGGCCCTCGACAAGTATTGCCGCGACCTCACGGAGGACGCGCGGCGCGAGAAGCTCGACCCGGTCATCGGCCGGGACGACGAGATCCGCCGGGTGATCCAGGTCCTGTCGCGACGCACCAAGAACAATCCCGTCCTTATCGGCGAGCCCGGCGTCGGGAAAACCGCCATCGTGGAGGGGCTCGCGCAGCGGGTGGTCCTGGGCGACGTCCCGGAAGGGCTGAAGGAGAAGCGGGTCCTCGCCCTCGACATGGGGGCCCTCATCGCGGGGGCGAAGTACCGCGGCGAGTTCGAGGACCGGCTGAAGGCCGTGCTGAAGGAGATCGGCGCGGCCGAGGGGAAGGTGATCCTCTTCATCGACGAGCTCCACACGCTGGTGGGGGCCGGGAAGGCGGAAGGGGCGATGGACGCCTCCAACATGCTGAAGCCCGCACTGGCCCGCGGGGAGCTGCGGTGCGTCGGGGCGACCACGATCGACGAGTACCGGAAGTACGTGGAGAAGGACGCGGCGCTGGAGCGGCGTTTCCAGCCGGTGATGGTCGGGGAACCCTCGGTCGAGGACACGATCTCGATCCTGCGGGGGCTGAAAGAACGGTACGAGGCGTACCACAAGCCGGTCCGCATCAAGGATTCCGCCTTGATCGCCGCGGCGACGCTGTCCCACCGGTACATCTCCGACCGGTTCCTCCCCGACAAGGCGATCGACCTGATCGACGAGGCGGCGTCCCGCCTCAAGATCGAGATCGACTCCGTCCCGACCGGGATCGACGAGGTGGAGCGGCAGAAGAAACAGCTCGAGATGGAGCGGTTCGCCCTGTCGAAGGAGGAGGACGAGGCGTCCCGCGAGCGGCACCGGAAGATCGACGGGGAGATCGCGGACCTCGATAAGACCATCCAGGCGCTCCGCGAGCGCTGGGACCGGGAAAAGTCCGATATCGCCGGCGTCCGGGTCCTCAAGGAACAGCTGGAGCAGGCGACCTCCGAGATGCAGCGCGCAGAGCGGGAAGGGAACCTGGAGAAGGCGTCGCAGCTGAAATACGGGACCATCCCCGCCCTGCGGAAGCAGGTCGAGGAGGCCTCCCGCCCGGTGGCCGACGGGCCGACCCGGCTCCTGAAGGAAGAGGTCGACGAGGAGGACGTGGCGGACATCGTTTCCCGGTGGACGGGGATCCCCGTCTCGCGGCTGGTGGAGGGGGAGGTCAGGAAACTCCTCTCGATGGAGGAGCGCCTTACCGCCCGCGTGGTGGGGCAGGACGACGCGGTGCGGCTGGTGTCCGACGCGGTGCGCCGCGCGAAGTCGGGGCTCAAAGATCCCCGGCGCCCCATCGGGTCGTTCCTGTTCCTCGGGCCCACCGGCGTGGGGAAGACCGAGCTGGCCCGGGCGCTGGCCCAGTTCCTGTTCGACGACGAGGCGGCGATGGTGCGCCTCGACATGTCCGAATACATGGAAAAGCACTCGGTGGCCCGGATGATCGGGGCGCCGCCGGGGTACGTCGGGTACGATGAAGGCGGAGCCCTCACCGAGGCGATTCGCCGGAAGCCCTACTCGGTGATCCTGTTCGACGAGATCGAGAAGGCCCACCCCGACGTCTTCCACATCCTGCTGCAGGTGCTGGAGGACGGGCGGCTGACCGACGGGCACGGCCGGACGGTCGATTTCCGGAACTCCGTGGCTATCCTCACTTCGAACGTCGGGTCCCAGTGGATCCAGGAGATGACCGGGAAAGGGGACGCCGAGATCCGGGCCGGGGTCATGGAAGAGCTGCGCCACGTCTTCCGCCCCGAGTTCCTGAACCGGCTCGACGAGATCATCCTGTTCCACTCGCTGGGCAGGGAATCCATCGCCCGGATCGTGGACATCATGGTGCGGGAGGTGAACGACCGCCTCGCCGACCGGAAGATCGCGGTGGAGCTTACGGAGGCCGCCAAGGCGCGCATCGCGGAGATCGGCTACGAGCCGGCCTTCGGAGCGCGGCCGCTGCGCCGTGCGATCCAGAAGCAGCTGCAGGACCCGCTGGCGATCCGGATCCTCAATGGGGAGTTCCGGGAAGGGGACAAGGTGACGATCGACGCCGACCCGAAGGAGGGGTTCGTCTTCCGGCGCAAGTAGGGCGCCAGGGCGTGGGACAGACTTCCCCTCTGCCCGTTATCGATATCGATAGCTTTCGTGTACGTGCTGGGCGGGGGACAGACTTCCCCTGCTGGCGGAGGACACTCTTCCCCTCCGCCCTTTATCGGTGAATCGAAGAGTGTCCCCCTCTGAATCGAAGTCTGTCCCCCTCTGAATGTCCCCCGAAAGCGCCTGCACTGACATCGATAGGTTTTTTGTACGTACTGGGCGAGGGACATTCTTCCCCTTCATCCCGCGATCGATGAATCGAAGAATGTCCCTCGAACCCGCCTGCCCTGACATCGATAGCTTTCCCGTACGTACCTTCCGTAGAGAAGTTCTCTCTGTTGGCTTGTGTCGAGGTGGCTTGTGTCTTGGTTTGGCTTGTGTCCCGGTGGTTTTTGTCCCTGTGGCCGGTGTCGCTGTGGCTTGTGTGGGTGGATCTGTTCGGGGTGGGGAAGAGGTCTCCCGTGGAGCGGCAGAGGTCATGAGGAGCGGCGTCTGTTTCGCACCGGGAGCCAGGGAGGGCGGAGGAAGAAACAGCGCAGGCGACGAGACCATGGAGGGCACAGAGGGGGACACTCTTGGCTCCAAACGCGGGCGAAGGGACAGAGTGTCCCCCGCCAGGAGGGACCCCTGCCGCGGAACAGGAGACCTCTTTTACGTCACCGGCCCCGGGTTGAACAGCACCAGATCGTTGTGGAGCCCGAGCCGGTCGGCGGCGGCCTGCTTCCTTCCGCTGGCGATGTCCAGGATCAGCCGGAACAGCTCCCACCCCACGTCCTCGATGGTCGCTTCCCCGCGGGCGATGCGGCTCGCGTCGACGTCGATCAGGTCGTGCCAGCGCTCGCTGAGCGCCTGGGATGAGGAAACCTTCACCACCGGCGCCATCTGGAGCCCGTACGGCGTGCCGCGGCCGGTGGTGAACAGCTGCAGGTTCATCCCTGCCGCCAGCTGCAGCGTGCCGCAGACGAAATCGCTTGCGGGCGTGGCCGCGAAGACCAGCCCTTTCCGCTGCACGCGCTCGCCCGGGCCCGATCACGTCAGCGATCGGACCGCTGCCGGACTTGGCGATCGAGCCGAGCGCCTTTTCCACGACGTTCGCCAGCCCGCCCTTCTTGTTCCCGGGGGCCGGGTTCGCGCTGCGGTCCGCCCCGCCCGGGCGAGGTAGCGGTCGTACCAGGCCATCTCCCGCAGCAGCGCGCTGCCCGACCCACACGTCCGCCGCCCGCGGGAGGAGCAGGTGGACCGCGTCGCGGACCTCCGTCACTTCGGAGAACATGACGGTGCCGCCCGCCCGGACGACGAGGTCCGCCGCGTAGCCGACCGCCGGGTTCGCGGTGACGCCCGAGAACGCGTCGCTGCCGCCGCACTGGACGCCCACGACCAGGTCGGAGGCGGGGCAGGGCTCCCTCCTCCGGCGGTTGAGCCGGTCCAGCCGTTCCTCGGCCATCCGCATCAGGACCGTCATCATGTCGCCGAAGCCGTGGAGGGCTTCATCCTGGAGGAGCAATACCGGCGATCCCGCGCATTCCCCGCAATCCCCGCAACACGCGCCGGACGCTTCTTCCGGCACCAGCCGGTCGGCCTCGAGCTTCTCGCAGCCGAGGCCGACGATCATCGTTTCTCCGCCGAAGTTCGGGTTGAGGACGAGGTTCCGGAGCGTCCGGATCGGCACGGCGGCCCCCGGGGCGTTGATGGCGACGCCGCAGCCGTAGCCGTGGTTGACCGCCACGACGTCGTCGACGTTCGGGTAGCGGGGGAGCAGCTCGTCCTGGACGCGGCGGACCAGCTGGTCCGACCACGCCCGCGACGCACTGCACGCTGGTCGATATGCCAAGGAGGTTCTTCGTGCCGACGGTGCCGTCCGCGTTGCGGTACCCGTCGAAGGTGATACCCCGGCAGCGGCGGCAGGCCGGGCGCCCGGCCCGTCGTCAAGCGGGAGGTCGTCGAGCGCGGGCGGCTCCGGGCAGCAGCACCAGCGATTCCTCGACCCAGCTCCCGCGCGGGATCGCCCGGGCGGCCCTGCCGATCACCTCGCCGTAGCGGATCACCGGCGCGCCTTCGGGAAGGTCCGCGAGCGCGACCTTGTGGGCCGGGGGACGGCCTCGAGCAGCACGGTGCCGTCCGCGAGGGTCGCGCCCGCCGGAAGGCCGCCGGCGTCGGCGACGATCGCCACGTTGTCCCGGTCGTGGATCTTGATGGAAAGCGCGCGCTCCGTCATCACGTGGTCCCCCGTTCGACGACCTGGAATCCGATATCGACGATCTTTTCCGTGTCCCTTCCCTCGAAACGCGCCAGCAGGGCCTCGGCGGCTTTCCGTCCGACGGCGGGGCGGTCGATCCACACCGTCGACAGCGAGGGGAACGTGTACGCCGCGAAGTTGAGGTCGCCGAAACCCACGATGGCCAGGTCGCGGGGCACGGACAGGCCGCGCGCCTGCGCTTCCATCAGCACGCCGTGGGCCAGCGTGTCCGAGCTGCAGAAGACCGCCCGGGGGAGGGGGCCGAGCTCGAGAAGCCGGGCGAGCCCTTCCCGGCCCAGCCGGAAGTTGGACGGCGCGCGAACGACGGCGGTCGCGATGTCCGCGAACCCGTGTTTCTCGAGCACCGACCGGAACGCCGAATTCCGCACCTCCGCGCGCGCGTCGTCGGCCGTCACCAGGCCGAACCGCTGGTACCCCTTGGCGACGAGATGCTCCGCCACCGCCTCCCCGACCTTCGCGTGGGAGAAGCCGACGAGCATGTCGATCGGGGTGGGGGTGAGGTCCCACACCTCCACGATCGGGATCCTCGCCGCGATCAGGCGCCGGCGGCTTTCGTCGGAATGCGAGATGCCGGTGAGGAACAGGCCGTCGGGACGCCGGCTGAGGATGGCCGCGAGCAGCGCCTCCTCGCGGGACGTCGGGTAGCCCGACGTGCCCAGCAGGACCTGGTAGCCGCTTTCCCACAGCCGGTCGGTCAGCGCCTGGATGGACTCGGAGAAGACCTGGTTCGATATCGCCGGCACGATGGCGGCGACGAACCGGGTCCGGCTGGAGGCCAGGCCGCCCGCCAGCAGGTTGGGGACGTACCCCGTTCGCTCGATCACCTGCCGCACGTTCCCGATCGTGTCGGGCGCCACCAGTTCCGGGTGGTTGAGGACGCGGGACACGGTGATCGGGGAAACCCCGGCCAGCTTGGCCACGTCCGCCAGTGTTACGATGCCCGTGGATCGCCTGATGGCTCCTGACCTCCGCCGGAAAATGCGTCCGGCTGCTTTGCCCTATCAATGGAATGATAGCGATAACATCGATCCGTGTCAATCCGTAAGTGGCCTAACTGAACCGGCTATTCCTGCCGGACAGAGGAAAATGATTGACACCCAAAAATGACAACGCTACCATGTCGCCAAAGGAGAGACGCATGGACCGTACGGAGCGCCCGGACCGTTCCCTCGGAGGGCGCCGGTCGTCACCGGAATGCAGGTGATCCCGGTGGCCGGCCGGGACAGCATGCTGCTCAACTTGAGCGGCGCGCACGGCCCCTTCTTCACCCGGAACATCGTCCTCCTGAAAGACAGCGCGGGGCGCACCGGGATCGGCGAGGTCCCCGGCGGGGAGCGGATCCGCCAGACGCTGGAAGACGCGAAGCCGCTGGTCGTCGGCCGCCCCATCGGAAGGTATCTCGACATCCTCAATTCCATGCAGAAGGCGTTTTCCGACAGGGACGCGGAGGGGCGGGGCCTCCAGACCTTCGACCAGCGGACCATGATCCACGCCGTCACCGCGGTGGAAGCCGCGCTGCTGGACCTGCTGGGGCAGTTTCTCGGCGTGCCCGTCGCGGCGCTGCTGGGGGACGGGCAGCAGCGTTCGTCGGTGGAGATGCTCGGATACCTGTTCTACGTCGGCGACCGGCGGGAGACGGACCTTCCCTACCGGGACGGCTCCGGGCGAGAAGGACGACTGGTTCCGGCTTCGGGACGAGGAAGCCCTCGACTCCCGGTGCGGTCGTGCGGCTTGCCGAAGCGGCCCAGGCCCGGTACGGGTTCAACGACTTCAAGCTGAAGGGCGGCGTGCTGCGCGGCGAGGAGGAGATCGAGGCGGTCACGGCGCTGGCGGAACGGTTCCCGGGCGCGCGGATCACGATCGACCCGAACGGCGCCTGGTCGCTCGAGGAAGCGGTCCGGCTCTGCCGCGGCCTGCGGAACGTCCTGGCCTACGCCGAGGACCCCTGCGGGGCGGAGGGAGGGTACTCCGGGCGCGAGGTGATGGCGGAATTCCGCGGGCCACGGGACTGCCGACCGCCACCAACATGATCGCGACCGACTGGCGCCAGATGGGGCACGCGATCCGGCTGCATTCGGTGGACATCCCGCTCGCGGACCCGCACTTCTGGACGATGCGCGGGGCGGTGCGCGTCGCGCAGATGTGCCACGAATGGGGGCTGACCTGGGGCTCCCACTCCAACAACCATTTCGACATCTCGCTGGCGATGATCACCCATGCGGCCGCCGCCGCGCCGGGGAAGATCACCGCCATCGACACCCACTGGATCTGGCAGGACGGCCAGCGGCTGACCCGGGAACCGTTCCGGATCGTCGGCGGCAGGATCGCCGTCCCCGAGGCGCCCGGCCTCGGGGTCGAGCCCGACATGGAGCAGATCGAGAAGGCGCACCGGCTTTACAAGGAAAAGGCGCTGGGCGCCCGCGACGACGCGGCGACGATGCAGTACCTGATCCCCGGATGGAAATTCGACAACAAGCGTCCCTGCATGGTGCGCTGAAAGGGGAAGGCCATGGACACGAGCTTCATTCGCGGGGTCATCCCCCCCATCGTCACTCCGGTGGACCGCGACGAACGGGTGGACGAGGGTGCTTTGCGGCGGATGGTCGACCACGTGATCTCCGGCGGAGTGCACGGCATCCTCTCCCTCGGGAGCACCGGGGAGTTCTTCGGGCTCGATTTCGAGGAGCAGCGGCGCGCCATCCGGATCACCCTCGACCAGGCCGGCGGGCGCGTGCCGGTCTACGCGGGGATCGGCGCCATATCCACCCGGGAATGCGTCCGGGCCGCCGGGATGGCGACGAAGGAAGGGGCGCAGGCCATCACCATGCTTCCCCCGATGTTCCTCAGCCCCAACGAGGAGGAGCTGTACCGGCATTTCCGGACCGTCGCCGACGCGACCCACCTCCCGGTGCTCCTCTACAACAATCCCGACCGGATGAAGGTCAACATCTCCGCCGCCCTCATGGAGCGGCTGGCCGACGTCCCCAACATCGCCGGGGCGAAGGACAGCAGCGGAGACCTGGTCCTGACCGCGGAATATATCCGCCGGACGCGGGCGAAAGGTTTCCGGATCATGGCGGGCAGGGATATCATGATCCTTGGCACCCTCGTTTACGGCGGGGTCGGCTGCGTCGCGGCGACCGCCAACGTCGTCCCGTCCCTCGTCGTGGAGATCTACGAGAAGTTCATGGCCGGCGACCTGGCGGGATCGCTGGAAGCCCAGTTCAAGCTCGCTCCGCTGCGGCTGGCGTTCAACCTGGGGAGCTTCCCGGTGGTGATCAAGGACGCGCTGAACCTGCTCGGTCTCGAGGTGGGGGAGCCGATCCGGCCGAACACCCCCTGCACGGAAGCCAGTCGGGCGAAGCTGCGGGAGATCCTGGTCGGGATGGGCGCGCTGAATGGATAGGGCGCGGACTGTACCGGGCGGAAAAGGTTTCCGCGGTCGTCCTGGTCGCCTTCGGCGTCTTCGTGGCCTTTTACTCCCACCATTACCTGAAACTGGGCAGGATGATCATGCCCGGCGCCGGGTTCCTCCCGTTCTGCATCGGCGTCATCCTCGCCGTGCTGGGCGCGGCCTGGTACGCGAGGACCCTCCTCGCGCCGGCCCGCGAAGCCGGCGGGAGGCCGCGGATGCGGCGGCGGGCGGGGAATCGGCCCGCGATGTCGTTCTTTACCGGCTCCTCCCGGGCATCCTGCTGGTCGTCCTCTACGCCTGGCTGTTCGAGAAGGCCGGGTACATCGCTTCCACCGTCCTGTTCATGGTCGGCTGGCAGAAGCTGGTCGAACGCGAGGGGTGGGTGAAGACCGCGATCGTATCCGCGGCGAGCGCGGCGTTCATGTACGTGCTGTTCGCCCGGCTCCTCAGGGTCTTCCTGCCGTCCGGAACGTGGTGGGGCTGAGGGAGCGCGGAATGGAGACCATCGGCGGACTGATCAGCGGCTTTTCCATCGCGCTCACTCCCATCAACCTGCTGTTCGCCTTCATCGGCGCGCTGGTCGGCACCGCCATCGGGGTCCTTCCGGGGCTGGGGCCCGCCGCGACGATCGCGCTGCTCCTGCCCGCCATCTACGTCGTCCAGGAGCCGGTGACCGCCATCATCCTCATGGCCGGGATCTTCTACGGGTCGATGTACGGCGGCTCCACCACGTCGATCCTCCTGAACCTCCCGGGCGAGGCGGCGTCGGTGGTCACCTGCATCGACGGGTACAAGATGGCGAAGAAGGGGAGGGCCGGGGCGGCCCTCGGCATCGCCGCCATCGGCTCGTTCGTGGCTGGAACCATCGGCATCCTCGGCATGACCCTTTTCGCCCCCGCGATCGCCGGGTTCGCCCTGAGCTTCGGCCCCCCCGAGAAGTTCTCCCTGGCCGTCGTCGGCCTGCTGATGGCGGTGACCCTTTCGGGCTCCTCGATCGTCAAGGGGCTCGTCATGCTGGGAATGGGGCTATTGCTGGCCACCGTGGGGCTCGATCCCATCTCGGGGAATACGCGTTTCTCCTTCGGCGTCATCGAGCTGCAGAGCGGGTTCGATTTCGTGACGCTCGCCATGGGGGTGTTCGGGCTGGGAGAGATCTTCGCCGGGCTCGAAACCTTCATCAAGGCCGAAGTCGCCACCACCAAGGTCGGAAATGTCTGGCCCACCATGAAGGACTGGGCGGCGTCGCGGATGGCGATCCTTCGCGGCACGCTGATCGGCTTCTTCGTCGGGGTGATCCCCGGCGGCGGCGCGGTCATCTCCTCGCTGGTCTCCTACGCGGTGGAAAAGAAGGTCGCGAAGCATCCCGAGGAGTTCGGGGAAGGCGCGATCGAGGGGGTGGCCGGCCCCGAGTCGGCGAACAACGCGGCGTCGAGCTCGTCCTTCATCCCGCTGCTGACGCTCGGCATCCCCGGGAACGCCTCCATCGCGATGATCTTCGCCGCCCTGCTGATCAAGGGGATCACGCCCGGGCCGTTCCTCATCCAGGAGCACCCGGAGGTCTTCTGGGGCGTGATCGCCTCCATGTACCTCGGGAACGTCATGCTCCTCGTGCTGAACCTGCCGCTGGTCGGGCTCTGGGCGCAGCTCACCCGGGTCCCGTTCGGGATCATGGCTCCCGTCATCATCCTGTTCACCGTCATCGGCTCGTACAGCATCCAGGGGCAGGCGTTCGACATTTACACCCTGCTCGGGTTCGGCCTGTTCGGGTACCTCCTCCGGAAACTGAAGTTCGAGCCCGGGCCTTTGGTGCTCGCCTTCGTGCTCGGGCCCATGGTGGAACAGTCGATGCGCCAATCGCTCCTCATGTCGGGGGGAAGTTTTTCGATCTTCGTGACCCGCCCGATCTCGGGTGCGCTGATCGGCCTGTTCGCGGTCCTCGCTGCCGGGCAGGCCGCGGTCATGGTTTACAAGAGGTTCTCTACCACCAACGGAAAGGAGAAGTGAGATGAAAAGAGTCATCGCCGCAATCGCAGCAGTCCTGTTCTCGTCGTTCCTGTTGGCGGCCGCATCGACGGCCGCGGACGTCTTCCCGTCGAAGCCGGTCACCGGCATGGTTCCCATGGCGCCGGGAGGGTCCACGGACCTGCTGGCCCGTGCCGTCGAGAAGTTCTGGGTGAAGTATTCGACGCAGCCGATGGTCATCGTCAACAAGCCGGGCGGCGGCGGCGTCGTCGGCACGGAAGGCGTGGTCCGCTCCAAGCCGGACGGCTACACCCTTTATCTCGGCTACGGTTCGGGGCACGACATCGTCATGCCGTCGCTCAAGAAGATGCCGTACGACCCGCAGAAGGACCTGATCCCCGTGGCGAGGGTCTCCATCCACTCCGTCGTCATCGTCACCGGAGCGAATTCCCCGTTCAACTCGATCAAGGACGTGATCGCGTATTCCAAGAAGGAAGGGAAGCCGGTCACCACGGCGGTGTCCGTGAAGGCCGGGGCGGTCGACCTCGCGCTCACCGCGTTCGGCAAGGCGGCGGGCATCAATATCGTCACCGTTCCCTTCTCCGGCGGCGCCGAGGCCACCACGGCCCTGGCGGGCGGGCACCTGATGATCGGCGGCGGTCACCCCTCCGAGATCATCCCGCACATCAAGGCGGGGCGCTTCAAGGCGCTGGCGGTGGCCCTCCCCGAGCGCGATCCGTCGCTGCCCAACGTGCCGACCCTCAAGGAGCAGGGTGTCGACGTCGCCACCTGGGGTTCCGTCAAGGGCGTGGCCGCTCCCGCCGGCACGCCGAAGGAAGTGGTCCAGTACATCGAGGGGACCATCCTGAAGATCTGCAAGGACCCCGAGTTCCTCCAGACGATGGCGAACATGAACCAGCCGGTGTTGTGCCAGGGGAGCGCTGACTTCACGAAGTTCATCAAGCAGGCCACCGATGACTACGCCAAGCTCATCAAGGACCTGAACATCAAGATCGACTGATCCTCTGTTCCGCAAGGAAGGTTCACGGAAGGAGACGACGCGATGAAGACCGGCTTTATCGGCTTGGGAATCATGGGAAAGCCGATGTCGAAGAACCTGATCAAGGCGGGGTACAGCCTGGTGGTTTACGACACCAACGCCGCCCCGATGAAGGAGCTTTCGGCGCTGGGAGCCGAGACGGCCTCGTCGTCGAAAGAGGTTGCGCAGAAGTGCGACGTCGTCATCACAATGCTCCCGAACTCTCCTCACGTGAAGGCGGCCGTGCTGGGGCCGAACGGCGTCCTCGAAGGGGGCGCCCCGGGAAAGACCGTCATCGACATGAGCTCGATCGCCCCTCTCGCCAGCCGCGAGATCGCCGCGCGGCTGGCCGAGAAGGGAATGGAAATGCTCGACGCGCCGGTCAGCGGCGGCGAGCCGAAGGCCGTCGAGGGGACGCTGTCGGTCATGGTCGGCGGGAAGAAGGACGTGTTCGAGAAGTGGTACCCCCTCATGAAATCGATGGCGGGGTCCGTCGTTCTCACAGGGGACATCGGCGCGGGGAACATCACGAAGCTGGCCAACCAGATCATCGTGGCCATCAACATCGCCGCCATGTCCGAGGCGCTCGTCCTTGCCGCCAAGGCCGGGGTGGAGCCGGAACTGGTCTACCAGGCCATCCGCGGGGGGCTGGCGGGGAGCACCGTGCTCGACGCGAAGGCGCCCCTGGTGATGGATCGCAAGTTCAACCCGGGATTCCGCATCAACCTGCACATCAAGGATCTGGGAAACGTCCTGGAAACCTCCCACGAGATGGGGGTTCCGCTCCCGCTGACCGCGGCCGTCATGGAGATGATGCAGGCGCTCAAGGTCGACGGGCTCGGCGATGGGGATCACTGCAGTCTTGTCAAATACTACGAGAAGATGGCGCACATCGAAGTGAAACGGTAACAGCTCGACCGCAGGGCGGGGGCGTCTCCAAGGCGCCTCCGCCCGTTTTTTCTACCCCCTTCCCCCCGAACCGTGGTCCAATCGGTCCAAAGCCGCGTTCCGGGCGCCTCAAAAAGGGGATAAGGTGAGTTCTTCCGCCGCGATATCGTTTCTCGCACCCGCCAAACTGAACCTGTCCCTCGAGGTGTTCGGAAAGCGTCCCGACGGCTATCACGATATTCGCTCCGTCATGGTCCCGGTATCCCTTTACGACGAGGTGACCGTCGAAGCGATCCCGGAAGGGATCGTCGTGGAATGCGACGCCCCCGACGTGCCCGCCGATGAGGGCAACACCTGTCACCGCGCGGCATCCTTCTTCCGGGAATGGGCGGGTGCTCCCGCGGGGGTCCGGATCCGGCTCAAGAAGGGGATTCCCTCCCAGGCGGGGCTCGGGGGAGGGAGCTCGGACGCCGCGGCGACCCTCAAAGGCCTTTGCGCCATCACCGGGACGCATCCGCCGCGGGAGGTTCTCCTCGCCATGGCCGCGCACGTCGGGGCCGACGTCCCGTTCTTTGCGCTGGGCGCCGCGGCGCTGGTGGAAGGGTTCGGGGAGATCGTCACCCCGATCCCGTGGAAGGTCCCGTTCCACGCCGTCATCGTGCTGCCCGCCTTCGGGCTGTCCACGCGGGAAGGGTACGAGAGGCTCCGCCGCAGCGCCATGGAAGCCCCCCCGAGGGGGAAGGTCCCGTCGTTCCCCGACCTGGCCGCCCTTTCGGCTTCCGTCCGGAACGATTTCGAGGAGGCATGGGCCCCGGTCTGCCCGGAAATCGGCCGGATCAAGGAGGAGCTTTCGGCCGCGGGCGCGCTGGCGGCCGGGCTCTCCGGGAGCGGTTCCGCCGTGTTCGGCCTGTTCGCGTCGGGGGAGGATGCGTCGGGGGCCCATCGGCGAATGCTGGAGCAGGCCGCTGGAGGGCCGGGGAAGAGATGCTGCGTTGCGAGGAGCATCCCGTAATACCGGCAATCCCGCGGCGGCAATCCCGCGGCCTTGACGGTGCGGCGGCCGGCCGATAGAATTTTGCGGTAAGCTGGGAGGTCGTTCAATGGCAGGACAGCGGCCTTTGGAGCCGCATATGAAGGTTCGACCCCTTCCCTCCCAGCCAAGTTCGGCAGACTGGACGCCTGCCGGGCGGGGAATCGATTAGCCCTTGCCAACGGACCCTTATCCGGTATAATATTCAATTCTTTCGGCAGGAAGCCTCCTTTAAACAGGGGAACTGCGTGACACGCTTAAAGATTTTCACCGGGAACGCCAACCCGGAACTCGCGAAGGAAATCTGCGCGTACCTCTGCATACCGCTGGGAGCGGCGGTGGTGAAGCGGTTCAGCGACGGCGAGATCAACGTCGAGATCCGGGACAACGTCCGGGGGGTGGACGTCTTCATCATCCAGCCCACGTGCCCCCCGGTGAACGACCACCTTATGGAGCTGCTTGTCCTGATGGACGCCCTGAAGCGCGCGTCGGCGAAACGGGTCACCGCGGTCCTGCCGTATTACGGCTACGCGCGCCAGGACCGGAAAGTCCTCCCCCGGGCTCCCATCACGGCGAAGCTGGTGGCGGACATGCTGACGGCGGCGGGCGTTTCCCGGCTGCTCACCATGGACCTGCACGCCGGGCAGATCCAGGGATTCTTCAACATCCCGGTGGACCACCTGTATTCCTCCCCGGTGATGCTCGAGTACATCCGGGCGAACTACCGGGACGACGTCGTGGTGGTCTCCCCCGACGCCGGCGGGGTGGAGCGGGCCCGGGCCATGGCCAAGCGGCTGAACGCCACCCTCGCCATCATCGACAAGCGGCGGGAGGGGCCGAACGTAGCCACGGTCATGAACATCATCGGCGAGGTCGAGGGCAAGACGGCCGTGATGCTCGACGACATGGTGGACACGGCGGGGACGCTGGTGCAGTCCGCCGACGCGCTGCGGCTCAAGGGGGCCAAGAACATCTACGCCTGCGCCACGCACGGCGTCCTGTCGGGCCCGGCCATCGAGCGGCTCGAGAATTCGCAGATCGAGGAACTCGTCATCACGAACACGGTTCCGTTGGGTGAAAAGGCTTTGTGCAGGAAGATTCGCGTCCTCTCCGTGGCGCCCCTGCTGGGGGAGGCCATCAAGAGGATCCATTTCCAGGATTCGGTCAGCTCGCTCTTCGTTTAGGAGGAAAACAGGATATGGCTATGGTGGAATTGGCGGCGGACCGCCGCCGCGACACGGGAAAAGAGATCAACCGGAAGCGCCGCGCCGAAGGGCGGGTTCCCGGTGTCATCTACGGCAGGGGGCTCGAGACCCGGTCGATCGAGTTCGACAGGAAGCCGCTGGAGAAATTCCTCGCGACCGCCCGGCGCGGGACGGTGATCGTCAAGATGACCGTCCGGGACGGCGAGGAGGGGAAGGAATCGTTCGCGGTCCTCAAGGAGTTCCAGACCAACCCGATCTCCAGCCAGGTGACCCACGTCGATTTCTACGAGGTGGCCCTCGGCCAGAAGTTCCGCGTCGAGGTTCCGATCCGCATCCGCGGGAAGGCGGCGGGGATCGAGCTGGGCGGCCTCCTCGAGGTGCTCATGCGCAGCCTCGAGGTCGAGTGCACGCCCGACCAGGTGCCCGAGTTCATCGAGGTCGACGTCAGCGCCCTGGGGATCGGCCAGTCGCTGACCCTCAGCAACGTCCAGTTCCCGCCGGGCGTCATTCCGACGGAGAAGGACCTGCGGATGCCCATCGCGGCGGTCCACACGCCGAAGGCCGAGGCGGCCCCCGTGGCGGCCGAGGCGGTCGAGGGCGCGGCAGCCGAAGGCGCGAGCGTGGCGGAAGGCGGCGAGAAGGAAGAGGCGGCGGGAAAAGAGAAAGAGGGCGCGAAAGAGCCCGCGAAGAAGGAAAAGAAGGAAAAGTAGGAAGCAGGGAAGGAGCGCCGGCCCACGCGACTCATCGTCGGACTGGGGAACCCGGGGCGTCGGTACGCGGCCACCCTCCACAACGCGGGGTTTCTTGCCGTCGACCGCCTCGCCTCGGAGCCGGGCGCCCGCTGGCGGGTTTCCGGGGAGGCGGCGCTGGCGGATTGCGACCTGGAAGGGCGCCGGGTCGTCCTCGTCAAGCCGATGACGTTCATGAACCTTTCCGGCCTGGCGGTGGCGCCCCTTTTCCGGAAGCGCGCCGAAGGACCCGAAGACCTGGTGGTTGTCCACGACGACCTCGACCTTCCGGTCGGGGCCGTGCGGCTCAAGCGGGGCGGGGGCACCGGCGGACACAACGGGTTGAAGTCGCTGGCCGAGGAACTCGGGACGCTCGCGTTCCTCCGGATCCGGGTCGGCATCGGGAGGCCCCCGGCGGGGATCGATCCCGCCGATTACGTCTTAACCCCCCCGGACCCCGCTTCGAAGGGGACGTTCGAAGAGGCGGTCGCCGCGGCGGCGGAAGCCGCGGGCGACATCGCCCGGCTCGGTTTCGACAAGGCCATGACGCGCTGGAATATAAAGGCGCGAACCCCCCGGCCGGACCCTCCGGCGGGGAACATACTCCTTGCTCCCGGCGAGACGTCCGGGGGCTCGAAAAGCCGAAAGGAGGCAACACCGCACAATGACACCGAAGAGGTATGAAACCGCCATCCTGTTCGACCCGGAACTCCCGGAAGACCAGAGGAAGGATTTCCTCGGCAAGCTTTCGGGGGTCGTCGCCTCGTTCCAGGGCGAGGTCCTGAAGACGGACGACTGGGGAAACCGCAAGCTCGCCTACCAGATCCGGAAGAGAAGCAACGCCTTCTACACGTTCCTCCTGTACACTGGCACCCGCGGCGTCGTGGAGGAGGTGGAGCGCAACATCAAGATCTTCGACGGGATCCTGCGCCACCTGACCACCGTCCACACCCAGGAGCTGAAACCCGCCAAGCCCGCCGCCGCCCCGGCCGAAACGCCGGCGGCGCCGCCCGAAGCGCCCGCGTCCGACGCGCCTCCGGCCCCCGCGGGGAAGTGACGGGACCGATAACCATGGAGGGAGCGCCGCATGGTCTCGTTTAACCGCGTCATCCTTGCCGGCAACCTGACCCGGGACCCGGAAACGCGTTTTCTGCCTTCCGGCACGGCCGTCACGGAATTCGCCATCGCGGTGAACTCCCGCTACAAGTCGAAGACGACGAACGAGTTCAAGGAGGAAGTGTCCTTTTTCGACGTCGTCGTGTTCGGGAAGACGGGAGAGAACTGCGCCGAGTATCTCTCCAAGGGTCGGCCCGTGCTGGTCGAGGGACGCCTTCGGCAGCGCAGCTGGACGACGGACGGCCAGAAGCGGAGCAAGATCGAGGTGCTGGCCGACAACGTCCAGTTCCTGGGCTCTTCCCGCGGCCAGGCGGCGGAAGGGGCGCCCGCTTCGGCCCCGTCCCAGGAACCGCCCGACGACGACATACCGTTCTGACAACATACCGATCGGAATAACAGGAGGAAGGAAACGATGAGCACCCCGTATAAACCCCGCCCGTCCTCGGGCCCCCGCGAAGACCGCGGCCCCGGAGGGAAGAGACGCTACGTCCGGAAGAAATTCTGCCGCTTCTGCGCGGAGAAGGAACTCCAGATCGACTACAAGAACGCCTACATGATCAAGCAGTTCGTATCCGAGCGCGGGAAGATCGTTCCCCGGCGAATCACGGGCAACTGCGCCAAGCACCAGCGGAAGCTGACGATGGAGATCAAGAAGGCGCGCGTCGTGGCGCTGATCCCGTTCACAGCCACGCAGGTCCGGTAGGGGGATCCGATGAAAGTCATCCTGCGTGAAGACATCGAGAAACTCGGGAAAGCCGGCGAAGTGGTGAAGGTCGCGGACGGGTACGGGCGGAATTTCCTTATCCCGCGTCAGATGGCGTTCCTGGCGAACGTCCGGAACATGAAAACCCTGGACCACGACCGCCGGGTGATCGAGACCCGCGCGAAGAAGGCCCGGAAGACCGCCGAGGAAGTGGGCGGAACCCTGTCGAGCATGTCCCTCTCCATTTCCGCGAAGGCGGGGGAGGAAGGGAAGCTGTTCGGCGCGGTGACTACCCGGGACATCGCGGAGGCGCTCGAGAAGGCGGGAGTGAAGATGGACCGCAAGTCGATCCAGCTGGCGGAACCGATCAAGCAGCTGGGCGAATACAAGGTGAAGGTCCGGGTCGCGGCCGAGGTTGTCCCCGAGATCACCGTGACCGTGACGGCCGAGGAATAGCTTTCCCGGCATTGCGAAACGGCAACAGCACTCCGGACGGGGGGCGTCGATGAACGGTACCCGCAACGCGCCGCCAGGCGGAAACGACGCCTCCCTCCGGGTTCCCCCGCACAATCTCCACGCCGAGCAGGCCGTCCTGGCCTCGGTGCTCCTGAACAACGACCTCATGAGCGACGTCGTGGACATCCTGCGCCCCGACGACTTCTACCAGGGCGCGCACAGGACCCTCTACGAGTCCATGCTCGGCCTGTTCGAGGTGGGCCGCCCCATCGACCAGCTGACCCTGTCGGCGGTCATCCGGGACCGGGGGGCGGAGCAGCAGATCGGCGGGCTGGCCTACCTGGCCGAGATCGTCTCGGCCGTTCCCCTCTCGGCGAACGCCGCCGACTACGCGACGATCGTCAAGGAAAAGTCGATCCTCAGGAAGTCCATCGTCGCCGCGCAGGAGATCTCCGCCACGGCGTTTCAGGGCGTCGGCGATCTCCGGGCGTTCCTCGACAGCATGGAGGAGAGGATCTTCGCCATCTCGGGGGAGGAGGTCAAGCCGAAGTACTTCTCCATGAACGAGATGGCCCGCGCGGCCCTGAAGGACATCGAGAAGGCCTACGAGCAGAAGAAGCGGATCACGGGCATCCCGACGGGCTTCACCGACCTCGACGAGATCACGGCGGGGTTCCAGAAGTCGAACATGATCGTCGTCGCGGCGCGCCCCTCCATGGGGAAGACCGCCCTCTGCCTCAACATCGCGGTGAACGCCGCCATCTCCCACAAGGTCCCCGTCGCCATCTTCTCCCTCGAGATGAGCCGGCAGGAGCTGGCGATGCGCATGATCACCTCCGAGGCGCGGGTCAACTTCCAGAGGCTGCGGACCGGGCAGATCGGCCAGGAGGAGATCAACCGGCTCGTGGGCGCCGTGGCGAAGCTGTCCGACGCTCCGATCTACACGGACGATTCCGGCATGCTGTCCGTCCTCGACCTGAAGGCGAGGGCGAGGCGGCTGAAGAAGGACAAGGACATCGGGCTGGTCATCGTCGACTACCTGCAGCTGATGCGGGGGTCGTCGGCGAAATCCAACCTCGACAACCGGGTCCAGGAGGTGTCGGAGATCTCGCGGTCCATGAAGGCGCTGGCCAAGGAGCTCGACATCCCGGTGATCGCCATCTCCCAGCTCAGCCGCGGGGTGGAAAACCGGAGCGACAAGCGGCCCCAGATGGCGGACCTTCGCGAGTGCGTGACGGGAGACACTCTCGTGCTGACCAATGACGGCGGCCGGGTTCCCATTCGGGAATTGGCGGGGAGGCAGGTGGGCGTCTGGGCCATGTCGCCGGAAGGCCGGATCGTTTCCGCGGGAAGCGATCGAGTGTGGTCGGTGGGAGTGAGACCGGTCCTGCGGGTTTCGCTCGCAAGCGGCAGGACGATCCGGGGCACGGCGGAACACCTGCTCTACGGCGCCGGTGTCTGGACCCGCATCGGAGAGCTGAAGGAGGGGGACCGGCTTGCGGTCGCCCGCGAGGTCCCGGAGCCCGCTTGTCCGGTGGTGTGGCCCGAGGAACACATCGTGCTGCTGGGTCACCTGGTCGGCGATGGCAGTTATCTCGTCAATCAGCCCATGCGATATACCACCGCTTCGGAAGAGAACAGCCGGGCCGTCTCGGATGCGGCGCAAGGCGCTTTCGGCGTAACGGTAAAGCGTTACGCGGGGCGGGGGAATTGGCACCAGTTGCTCATCACAGGCAACGGAAACCGGTGGCATCCCGGGGGAGTGAACCTCTGGCTCCGGGAAATCGGAATCCACGGGCAGCGTTCCCATGAAAAACGACTTCCCCGTGACGTATTCCGGCTGGGGAACAGCCAGGTCGGCCTTCTGTTGCGTCATCTCTGGGCGACGGACGGCAGCATCAGCTGCCGCAGCGCGGGTTCGAAGGGATCCGCCCGCGTCTACTTCAGCACCGCAAGCGAGGGGCTTGCTTCCGACGTGGCGGCGTTGCTGCTGCGGCTCGGAATCGTCGCCCGGATCCGCAGCGATCCGGGGCGATCGAACAGGACAGCGACCAGATCCTGTTCGTCTACCGCGAGGAGATGTACAGCAAGGAGAAGACGCCGCAGGAAGAGAAGGGGGTCGCCGAGATCATCGTCGGGAAGAACCGCAGCGGCCCGATCAAGGACATCAAACTCGCGTTCCTGCCCCAGTACACCCGGTTCGAGAACCTGGCGCGCGACTACGAGTGACGGCGGCGGAAGACCGCCGCCTTGGCCGTTCATCCGCTGAGCTTCTCCATCACGTACCGGATTTCCGGGAGCGCCTCCCGGGCGGCCTTCTCGCCCTCGAGGATCGCCTCGTGCCGCTTCGTGAAGTCTCCCGCGAAGATGTGCCCCACCTGCGGCCGGATCACGACGTCCGCCCTCGCGTCCTGCGCCTCCGCGATCTTCGCGTACATGATTCCGGCCGACTGGATGAGGGTGTCGAGGATCCCCCCCGGGACCGTGCCGTCGACCCCTCCCGAGATGTCCACGGCGATCACCGCGTCCGCCCCCATCCGGCGGGCCGCGTCCACCGCGACGGGGGAGACGAGGCCGCCGTCCAGGTAGGTGTCGTCCTCGATCTTCACGGGCTGGAAGATCCCCGGGATGGAGCAGCTCGCCCGCACCGCGGACCCCGCGTTCCCCTTCGAGAACACCTTTTCCCGCCCGGTCCGGATGTCCGTGGCCACGGCGTGGAAAGCGACCGGGAACTCCTCGATCGGCGTGTTCTTCACCAGCCGGTTCACGTACGCCTCGAGCTTCTCTCCCGCACGAACCCGTTGTCCGGCACGATGAGGTCGACGACATCCGACCGTTCCAGGTCCATGGCCATCTTCTGGATCTCGTAGACCGGGTGCCCGAACGCGTACATGCATCCCACGAGGGCCCCGACGCTCGTGCCGACGACCACCTTGACCGGCAAGCCGTGCGCTTCGAGGACCTTGAGCACGCCGACGTGGGCGAACCCCCGGGCCGTGCCCGCGCCCAGGGCGAGGCCCAGCCTGCATTCCCGGCGGTCGCCCGCCCGCCGCGCGGGCGCAACGGTCACGGGAACAGGGTGGGGCGGCCCTCCGCGGAGAGGAAACCGCCCGCGACGAGTTTCGCGAGCACCGACTTGGCGGCCGCGACGGCGGGCACGACGGCGTCTCCCGCGGCGATCCGCGCGGCGATGGCGGAGGCGAGCGCGCACCCGGTGCCGTGGGGATCCCCGCGGCGCGTGCCCGTCGGGGGGACCAGGGTGATCTCGCCGCCCTCCGCGACGATGTCGATCCCCCGCCGGCCCTTCCACGGGAAGTGGCCGCCCTTGAGGATGACCGCGGCGCCCGCCGCCACGGAAAGCTCCGTCGCGGCGTCGATCGCCTCGGCGAAGGATGCGATCTTCCGGTCGAGCAGCTTCTCGGCCTCCATGAGGTTGGGGGTCAGCACGGAAGCGGCGCGGACCAGGTCCCGATACGCCGGCAGGGCCGATTTCTCGAGGAGAGGGAACCCCGAGGAGGAGCGCAGCACCGGATCGACGATCACGGGGAGACCGCGATGGGCGGCGACGAAGGAGGTAGATCGCCTCCGCGGCCGCGCGCGTTCCCACCATGCCGACCTTCACGGCGCCGAGCCGGAACGACCTGTCGGCGGCGGCCAGGGAATCGTCGAGCAGCGCACGGGCGATCGGCGCGAACCGGGAGAAGGTCTTCGTCGTCTGGATCGTGAAGCAGGAAGCCACCGCGCAGGCGTGCGCCCCCGCCGCGCACGCGGCCCTGGAGTCCATCAGGATCCCCGCGCCCCCCGTCGGGTCGAGCCCGCCGAAGACGAGGATCGTCGGCACCGGATCCCTTTTTTCCATGCCTACCTTCCTTTCGCCCTGCGCGCTTTCGGAGCCAGGGACAGGTCGGAGATCTTTTTCCGAAGCGTGTTCCGGTTGATTCCCAGGATGCCGGCCGCCCGGAGCTGGTTCCCCCCCGTCGCCTCGAGAACCACCTTGAGAAGGGGGCGCTCGACCTGCCGGAGGAACAGCTCGTGGAGCCCCGTCTCCGAGTCGATGGTCGTCCCCAGCCGTCCCACGAACTCCCGGATCCTGTCCTCGATCAGCTGCTCCATCGGTGCGGAGGACGGGTCCGGGGATCCGTCCGCCTTCGCGAGCTCGCGCACGACTTCGTCGCGGCGCAGGAGCTTCCCGGAAGAGAGGACCGCCAGGCGCTGCACGAAGTTCTCGAGCTCCCTGACGTTTCCCTTCCATGGGTGCGACGTGATCGCCTCGAGCGCTTCCTTCGAGAAGGAGCGGGGCGGGCGGGAAAGGACGGAGCAGTACTTCCGCAGGAAGTAGTCCGCAAGCAGCGGGATGTCCTCTTTCCGCTCGGCGAGAGACGGGACCCGCAGCGGGAAGACGTTGAGCCGGTCGAAGAGGTCGGCGCGGAACTTCCCCTCGGCCGCGAGTCTGCCGAGATCGCGGTTCGTGGCGGCGAGGATCCGGCCGCGGAACTCCCGCGTCCGGCCCGACCCGACGGGGGTGTATTCCCGCTCCTGCAGCACGCGCAGGAGCTTCGCCTGGAGGTCGAGCGGCATGTCGCCGATCTCGTCCAGGAAGAGGGTTCCGCCCTGGGCGGCGTCGAGCTTCCCGTCGCGCCGGGCGTCCGCCCCGGTGAAGGCGCCCTTTTCGTGCCCGAACAGCTCCGCCTCCTGGAGGTCCCGGGGGATCGCCGTGGCGTTCACCGCCACGAAGGGGCCGTCGCCGCCCCCGAGGTCGTGGATGCAGCGGGCGATCAGCTCCTTGCCGACGCCCCGCTCCCCCAGGATCAGGATCGTGGCGTTCGAGTCGGCCATCTTCCCGATGTTCTTGAACACGTCGATGATCGCGCGGCTCTTTCCCACGATCCGGAAGGACGCCTGCTCTTCCTTCTCCTCCGGGCGGTACGGGCGCTCCCCGGAAGCGGTCTCCCGGGCCAGGTCCCGCAGGAGCTCCTCTATGCGGGACAGTTCGAACGGCTTGGTGATGAACTCCGCGGCCCCGGCGCGGGTGGAGCGGGCCGCGATGTCGGGGCGGTGCACCGCCGTCATGATGAAGAAGCGGGTGGGGGACTTGCGGGCCTGGACGCGCTCCAGCACCTCGATCCCCTCGACGCCGGGCATCCGGACGTCCACGAACGCGGCGGCGTAGCTGTTCTTCCCGAGGAAGGCGAGCGCTTTTTCGCCGTCTTCCGCGAGGTCCGCCGCGAACCCCATCCCGGTGACGGTTTTCTTGAGGACCCAGCGAATGCTCTCGTCGTCGTCGGCGATCAGGACTCTTTTCACCGTGCGCTCTTCCTGCCCGGGTCGACCGGAAGGGATATTTTAACCGTGGTTCCCTCGCCGGGGGTCGACATTATTTCGAGCTTCCCCCCGTGGCGGGACACCGCCTGCCTCGCCATCGCCAGCCCGAGCCCCGTCCCGTGCGGTTTCGTGGTGTAGAAGGGGAGACGCGCCTTGTGCAGCTCCTCCTCCGTCATCCCGACGCCGGTGTCGGCGATATCGAGCTCGATGAAGGAACGCTTCCGGCCGCGTCCCACGGCGAACCGGTAGTTGACGTTCATCCGCGCTTCGACGCGCACCGTGCCGGCTTCCCGGATCGCCTCGAGGGCGTTCTTCAGGATGTTGAGGAGCACCCGGTAGACGGTGTCGGGATGCCCGGAAACCGGCGGGAGGCTCGGGTCGACGCGAAGCTCGACGTGGACCTTCTTCCCCTGGGCGCGCGCCTCCGAGAGGATCAGCTGCTGCGCCTCCCGCAGCAGGGGGGCGAGGGCGAAGGGGCGGGGAGAAGGGGGCTTCTTCCCCATCTCCAGCATCTTTTCCACGAGATCGTTGATCCTGCGCGCTTCCCTCAGGATCAGCCGGACCCCCTCGACGCGCTCCTCTTCCGGGCCTTCCCCGCGAAGGACCCACTGCGCGGCCCCGAGGATGCCTCCCAGGGGATTCTTGATCTCGTGGGCGATGCCGTACGCCAGCATCTGCATCCCCTCGGCGCCCAGCGCCGCCTCCTCTTCCCGGCCGACCAGCGAAAGGATCTCGGACGACTTGACGGACAGCACCGCGCCCTGCGGCTCCCCACCTTCCCCGGACAGCGGGGACGCCCCGAGCATCACCGGCAGGGTGACGCCGCTCCCCGCCGGAGTGCCGGCTTTCCGGAGCTCCACGTCGAAACCGGTGACGGGGATGTGGCTCACGAAGGTTTTCCGGAGGATGCGGACCGCCTCGGGGCTTCCGCGGAAAACGGTGCGGTAATGTTTCCCGGCGAGCGACTGGAAGGACCCCTGCAGGATCTCCTCGGCCGCCGGGTTGATGTAGGCGAGTTTCCCCTCCGCGTCGAACACGACGATCCCGATGTTGACCGATTCCAGGGTCCTGCGCGGGAGGTCGTTCAAAAATAGCGCTCCACGGCCGCCCGGAAGGAGTCGGGATCGACGATCCGGGGAAGTTCCGCGCGGAAGGAGGCGGCGCTGGGGATCCCCCGGCTGTACCAGGCGAGGTGCTTGCGCATCTCCTTGATCCCCCGCTGTCCGTGGAGCAGGAACATCTCCTCGCCGTGGCGGAGGATGAGGGCGCGGCGGCCGGCGGGCGGGACGGCGATCTCCCGTTTCATGGCGGCGAAGATCCACGGGTTCCCCATCGCCGCGCGTCCGACCATGACGCTGTCGCATCCCGTTTCCGCGATCATCCGGGCCGCGTCCCCGGGGAGGCGTACGTCCCCGTTCCCGATGACGACCCGGTCCGGGAACGCTTTCTTGAGCGCCGCGATGTGTCCCCAATCCGCCGACCCGGAGAACATCTGTTTCCGGTGGCGCGGATGGAGCGTGACGGCGGCGACCCCGGCGTCGAAGAGCTCCCGGGCCACATCGAGGTACGTTTCCTCGCCGTCTCGGAGTCCCGAGCGGATCTTCGCCGTGACCGGGAGCCCCGACTCCCGGATCGCGGCCCGGGCGATCTCCCCGGCAAGGCGGGGATTCGAAAGGATCGCGGCACCGGAACCGCCGCCGGTCACCTTCCTGACGGGGCACCCCATGTTGATGTCCACGAAATCGAACCCCCGGCGGGCCACCTCGGCTGCCGCCCTCCCGATCTCGTCCGGTCCGGGTCCGAACAGCTGGGCGCCCACCGGCCGCTCCGCTTCGTCGAAGGCGAGGTATTTCCCCGAACGGCGGGGGTCGCACAGGAGCCCCATCGCCGAAACCATCTCCGTCACGACGATGTCCGCCCCGTTTTCCCTGCACAGGCGGCGGAAGGTCGTATCCGACACGCCGGCCAGGGGCGCGAGGATCAGTTTCCCATGGAAATCCATGAGCTTACTATACCACCGACGGACGGGCATTTCCCGGGGGGAGGGTTCACCTTGACCCCGGGGGGCGATGCATGGTATTAATTGCACGTTTCACGGGTTGCCGGATGCTCCTTGTCACTCCAAAGGGTGGAATTTAAAAGATGATTCCGGCGGACGTCCCGCCAAGCGATACCCTGTAATCCAGAAACGGAGGGGTTATGACTGACACGGTTGTAACACGGTGTTCCGCTTTCACGCGGAGGCTGCTACCTGCGGGGGCGGCGTTTCTCCTGATGCTGCTGGCGACCACGGCCAGCGCGGGCGAGGCGGAGCTGGTGATCCCGATCTCTCCCAGGTGTCGTTCCTCGGAATGTCGGGGTCCGCGATCCTGACGTACGGGCTCGTGATCTGCATCCTCGGGATCGTCTTCAGCCTCGTTCAGTTCACGCAGATCAAGAACCTCCCCGTCCACAAGTCGATGCTCGAAATCTCCGAACTCATCTATGAGACCTGCAAGACCTACCTGATCCAGCAGGGGAAATTCATTTCCATCCTGTGGGCCTTCATCGCCGTGATCATCGTGTGGTACTTCAGCCGCACGATGGAAGCCTTCAATGTCGGCATCATCGTCTTCTTCAGCATCGTCGGCATCCTGGGCAGCTACTCGGTGGCCTGGTTCGGCATCCGGATGAACACCTACGCCAACTCCCGGACCGCCTTCGCGGGCCTCATGGGCAAGCCCTACCCGACGATGGCGATCCCCCTGAAAGCCGGCATGAGCATCGGGATGCTCCTGATCGCCGTCGAGCTGGTCCTCATGCTCATCATCCTCGTCTTCATCCCCGGCGAGCTGGCAGGCTCCTGCTTCATCGGCTTCGCGATCGGCGAGTCGCTGGGCGCGGCGGCGCTGCCGGATCGCGGGCGGCATCTTCACGAAGATCGCCGACATCGGGTCCGACCTCATGAAGATCGTCTTCAAGATCAAGGAAGACGACGCCCGCAATCCCGGCGTCATCGCCGACTGCACGGGCGACAACGCGGGCGACTCGGTCGGCCCGACGGCGGACGGTTTCGAGACGTACGGCGTCACGGGCGTGGCCCTCATCACGTTCATCCTTCTGGGCGTGGGGGTGAACCTCGACCCCGCCGTCAAGACCTCCCTCCAGGTCCAGCTCCTGGTCTGGATCTTCGTGATGCGCGTCGGGATGATCGTCACCAGCGGCGCTTCCTACTGGATCAACGGCATCTACAACAAGGGGAAATACGGGGAATCGGCCAGGTTCAACTTCGAGCACCCGCTCACCTCCCTCGTGTGGCTGACCTCCATCCTATCGATCCTGATGACGTACCTCCTGTCGTACCTGCTGATCCCCTCGATGGGCGACGGGACGCTCTGGTGGAAGCTTTCCACGATCATCACCTGCGGCACGCTGGCCGGCGCGATCATCCCCGAGCTGGTCAAGATCTTCACCTCGACGAACTCGCTGCACGTCAAGGAAGTGGTCACCGCTTCCCGCGAGGGCGGGCCGTCCCTCAATATCCTCTCCGGCCTCGTGGCGGGCAACTTCAGCGCCTACTGGATGGGCATGGCGATCATCGCCCTGATGGCGGGCGGCTACGCCGTCTCGACGCTGGGGCTGGGCGACATCATGGTGGCCCCGGCGATCTTCGCTTTCGGATTGATCGCCTTCGGGTTCCTCGGCATGGGGCCGGTCACGATCGCCGTCGACTCCTACGGCCCGGTGACCGACAACGCGCAGTCGGTGTACGAGCTCTCCACCATCGAGACGCTCCCCAACATCAAGCAGGACATCAAGAAGGAGTTCGGGTTCGAGCCGGACTTCGAGAACGCCAAGGTGTACCTCGAGGAGAACGACGGGGCCGGGAACACCTTCAAGGCGACCGCCAAGCCGGTGCTCATCGGTACGGCCGTCGTCGGCGCCACGACCCTCATCTTCTCGATCATCCAGCTCCTCGCCGCCAAGTACGGCACCACGGGGCCGGCCGGGATCTACGAGGGGCTCTCCATCATGAACCCGCTCTTCCTCCTGGGGCTGATCACCGGCGGCGCCGTGATCTACTGGTTCACGGGGGCGTCCATCCAGGCGGTGTCCACCGGCGCCTACCGGGCGGTGGAGTTCATCAAGCAGAACATCAAGCTCGAGGGCGGGGGAGAGAAGGCCTCGGTCGCCGACAGCAAGAAGGTCGTCGAGATCTGCACCAAGTACGCGCAGAAGGGGATGTTCAACATCTTCCTCGGCGTCTTCTTCAGCACCCTGGCGTTCGCCTGCCTGAACCACTACTACTTCATCGGGTACCTGATCTCGATCGCGATCTTCGGCCTCTACCAGGCGATCTTCATGGCCGATGCCGGCGGCGCCTGGGACAACGCGAAGAAGATCGTCGAAACCGAGCTGAACATGAAGGGGACCGCCCTCCACGACGCGACCGTCGTCGGCGACACCGTCGGCGACCCGTTCAAGGACACCTCGTCGGTCGCCATGAACCCCATCATCAAGTTCACGACCCTGTTCGGGCTGCTGGCGGTCGAGCTGGCGATCACGCTCGATCCGGCCTTCGAGCCATTTCCTGGCGGCGGTCTTCTTCCTCGCCTCGACGGTCTTCGTCTACCGGTCGTTCTACGCGATGCGGATCAAGAGCGAGTAGCCCGCGACACGCTTCGCTTCACCGGGGGCCCCCGAAAGGGGGCCCCTGTTCTTTTCTGTCGATGAAAGCGTTATCGCAAGAGGCGCTGCTCTCGCACGAGTACCTCCCCTTCCGGGACGCCTCGCTCACCCTCCCTGGCTCGGTGAGGCATAGCACACGGCTGTCGCTTACGCCGAAAAGGGTTGTCCCCGTTCGCTACAGGCCGCGGCTCCCCGGCTGCGACCAGCAAACGTGCTCTATTGAAGGCTTCCCCGGCCTCCGGCCACCTTGCTCGAACATCGGATGTTTTTCCCTATAAAGGAGGCGGGGTCTCCGCCGGTTCCACACTTTCGTCCTTCCGCTCAGGGGACACCCTTTTCGGCTTACGCGACATCATGACGCTCTGCTTACGCCTCGCCAGGAAGCCATCTGCAATCCATCGGGAGGTCTCGTGCTCGAGTGCGCCCCTTGCGGCAATACCTCCATCCACACACAGCCCCCCCACACAAGCCACAACCCCCACATGAATCGCCCCGGGTTTGCTGGAGACTCCATCATTTGAGAGGATGGAGCCATGACCAAACGCACGCGATTTCCACAAGAAGTTCGAGAGCGGGCAGTCCGGATGGTTTTCGAGCACGCGCAGGAGTACGGCAGCCAATGGGGGGCAATCCAGTCGATCGCCGTCAAGCTCGGGATGTCGCCGGAGACGCTGCGACGCTGGTTCCGTCAGGCGGAGCGAGACCGGGGATTGTGTCCCGGGCTCACCACGGACGAGCGTACCCGACTGAAGGAGCTGGAGCGCGAGAACCGGGAATTGAAGCGCGCCAATGAGATCTTGAAGAGCGCTGCGACTTTCTTCGGGGCGGAGCTCGACCGCCGCGACAGGAGATGATCGCCTACATCGACGCTTTCAGGGAGCGTTTCGGGGTCGAGCCGATCTGCGAGCAGTTGCCGATCGCCCCATCCACCTACTACGCGGCCAAGTCGCGTCCTCCGTCGGCCAGGGCGATGCGGGACGAGGGGTTAAAGCCCGAGATTCAGCGCGTGCACCGCGACAGCTACGACGGCACCTACGGGGCGCGCAAAGTCTGGAAGCAGCTTGACCGAGAGGGAATCCCGGTCGCTCGCTGCACGGTCGAGAGGCTCATGAAGGCCCTGGGCCTAAGCGGCGTCCGCAGAGGCGCCTTCAGGGTCACGACGACTCCGGACACCAGCATGCCCCGCCCTGCGGACCTGGTGGAGCGCGACTTCCGCGCCAGCCGTCCGAACCAGCTCTGGGTCGCCGACATCACCTACGTTGCCACCTGGAACGGGTTTGTCTACGTCGCCTTCGTCACCGACGTCTTCTCCCGGAAGATCGTCGGCTGGCGGGTCTCCCGTTCCCTGCGCAGTGATCTGGCGCTGGACGCCCTCGAGATGGCGCTGTGGGCCCGTGGCAAGAATGCCGAGGGGCTGATCCACCATTCCGACCGCGGATGCCAATATCTCTCGATCCGCTACACAGATCGGCTCGCCGAGGCCGGTGCCGTCGCCTCGGTGGGATCGAAGGGGGATTCCTACGACAACGCGCTGGCCGAGACCATCAACGGGCTCTACAAGACCGAGGTGATCCGGCGAAGGGGTCCCTGGAAGAACATCGACGACGTCGAGTTCGCCACCCTGGAATGGGTCGACTGGTTCAACAACCGGCGGCTGCTCGAACCGATCGGCGACATCCCGCCGGCCGAATACGAAATGCTCTACTGGACGGGGGGCAACAGCGATAGATACAGTCGGACTCACAGAACTGAGTCTCCAATGAACCCGGGGCGATTCACACACCCGCTGCAGAGTCACAAGCCACGGCGACACAGGCCAACCGAGAGAACTTCTCTACGAAAAGTACGTACGGAAGAACTATCGATATAGGCGTAGGCGGGTTCGGGGGACAATCTTCGACTTACCGATCGCGGGCGGAGGGGAAGATTGTCCCCGCCCAGTTACGTACCTTTCGCTGAGAAGTTCTCTCTGTGGTTTGTGTCTCTGTGGCATGTCTCTGTGCTTGTGTCGAGTGGGGCGCCCGGGACGCCACGAACCTCGTCGTCGTGGAGTGCGATGCCTGCAGGGTGCACCGAGCACGAGACCTCACCGCAGGGGGCGTGTCTTCGGAGCGGAGGCAGGGAGGCCGGGAGCGACGAAGACCCGCAGCCGAAGCGAACCAGGGAGGGTGAGCGAGGCGTCCCCGGAGGGGAGGTACTCGTGCGAGGTCTGGCGCCCTGCCGGTAACCTTTACTGTACGACGACGAGGTTCCCGGGGTCCCGGACGACCATTTCGAGCCGTCCCTTGTAGAGGACGACCTCGCCCCGCGCCCGGACCTTCTTCCCCTTGAAGGCGGCCTCCGGGTTCGGCGGGAACAGGGGAAGGTCCTTCGCGTGGATGACGAGCGTCAGGTACCGTTTCCAGTTTGCATGGAAATTGAGGTAGAGAACGGTCGGCGTCCGGTGCGTCCTCACGATCGTCCCCTCGACGGCGATCCGTTCGTCGACGTATCGATGGGCTTCCTCCCAGGACACGGCGTTCGCGCTCGGGGCTCCGGGGGCGTCCGACGCGCCGGGGGGGGCGGTGGGGACGTCCCCGGCGGGGTCGACGGGCCGGTAACCGCGCTCCCGGGCCCTGCGGGCGAACTCCGCGTCCGAAAGCTCCGCCCGGGTCTTCAGGACCCACTCGATCTCCCTCGAAAGATTTCCTCGATCGATTCCGTCGCGGGACCAACCCTTGTGGGAGACGACGTAGGCGCCTCCCCCGGAGGGGAATACCTCCACGCTGCGGGCCTTGCCGAGGATCAGCCAACGCGCCTCCGCGGCGCCGCCGTCCTTCCACAGTCCCTTGCCGTCCCGGCGGGCCAGGTTTTCCGCCGCCACGAACTCGTCCCGGCGGGAGAAGGGGAACCGGGTGTAGGCGCGGGCCATCCCGGCGCGGATCATCTCGAGGTTCAGAAGGCGCCCGTCGGGCGGGGAGAGGAACACGTACCTGAGCAGGCGGTCGTACCGGTCTCTCTCTTCCGCTCCCTTTTCCATCCGGACGGTCTTTCCAAGGCACAGGGAGGAAAGGTGCGCGGCCGATTCGTCGCCGTAATATTCCTTTCCGATGGTCGGGTGGCTGCGCTCGGGGGCGTCGATGCCGATCAGGCGGACGGTCGCCGACCCGCCGTCGATGACGACGCGCAGCGTGTCGCCGTCGGCCACCTCTTCCACGAGGCCGGTTTCCGCAGCGAACGGCACGCTCGCGGCGGATGACAGCAGGAAGACGACCGCGGCGAGAAGCAGGCGCCGCTTGCCGCCTCGGAAGCGCGGGCGCATGGCGGCGAAACTACTTGAGCGCTTCCGGCTTGATTTCCACCTTCCACTGTTTCATGCGGTCCGCAAGGAACGCCTGGATCAGGGAGCTTTTTTCCTGTTCCCGCATTCCGCCGAGGAAGGCACTTCTTTTCCCGGCCCAATCCGCATCCCCCGCGGGCCGTTCCTCGATGAACGCGACGGCGAGGAGCCGTC
Source organism: uncultured bacterium (assembly GCA_963741515.1). Taxonomy (GTDB): domain Bacteria; phylum Desulfobacterota; class Deferrimicrobia; order Deferrimicrobiales; family Deferrimicrobiaceae; genus UBA2219. Next base: position 9,172 of record CAVUIA010000002.1, on the reverse strand, counting down.
CCCCGCCGCCCGGATAGATCTTCGAGGACACCGGCGCCTTGGCGGAAAGGAGGGTAAGGTCCTTCCGGGCGTCCTTCGTCCGGGCCAGTTCCCCGGGGAGCGTGTCGGCGAGCGGGGCGAACCAGTCGGTCGCTTCGGTCGAAATCCCCGCCTTCTTCGCGTTCGCCTCGAGCTCCGCCGCGGTCTTCGAGGCGGAAACCGCCCGCTGGAGCGCGGCGCGCGCCGCCGCGGCCCGCCGGTCGCGGGCCGCCAGGACGATGACCTGGGCCCGCACGTCCGCGAGGGGCGGTATGCGGGATTCCTCCCTGGCCAGGACCTGGAAGAGGTGATGGGTATCGCCCAGCGTTCTCACCGGGCCGAACTCTCCGGCGGAAGTCATGAGCGCGTCCTGCGCCACGGGTGGCGGACATCCGGAGACCCTTCGCTGCCGATCCAGCCGGTTTCCGTGACCTTCACCCCGTACGCCGCGGCCGTCTTCCGGAGGTCCTTGGCGGAGACCGCTTTCGGATGCGCTTCATACGCCTTGATCGTCGCGAGGTCTTTTCCCTTTCCTGGCGGATCTGCTCCAGGACCCGGTCGCGGACCTGCGACGAACGCATCCCGCACGCATCCAGACGCATCCCCGAGGCGATCAGGGGGCAATTCGTGCTGGACGATCACGCCCTGGGGGAAGAGCTCGCGCGGGTCACCGATGCCTTCACCGACGAATTGTTCGATTCCCCCGGTGCCTGCCGGGTCGTATTCCCTCTCTGCAGGCTTGTCGTCGACGTGGAGCGTTTCTCTCCTGATCGCGACGAGCCGATGTCCAAGGTGGGGCAGGGGATGATCTACACGAAGACCTGCCTGGGCGAGCCGCTTCGCAGGGCTCTGTCCGGAGAGGAGCGCCGTCTTCTGAAATCGGTCTATTACGTCCCGCATCACGAGCTTCTGCGGCGTGCCGTGCTGGAGGAATTGCTGACCCGCGGCAAGGCCCTGATCGTCGATTGCCACAGCTTTCCGGGCCGGCCGCTGCCGTGCGACGGGAACCACGATGAAAACCTCCCCGATTTCTGCATCGGGACGGATGCGTTCCACACGCCGCCGCGTCTGCTTCGGGCCGCCGAGTCAGCCGTCCGCGGCCACGGGTATTCATTCGGCGTCAACTCGCCCTACTCGGGCAGTCTCGTGCCCTCTGCCTACTATCGGAAAAACCCGGACGTGCGCTCCGTCATGATCGAGGTGAACAGGCGCCTGTACATGGATGAGAAGACGGGAGCGAAATTGCCCGGGTTCAAATCCGCCCAGGACCGGATTCAAGCGATTCTGAAAGAGCTTGCCGCCTTCGGCACCGCATGAGGCAAGGGAAAAATCCGGCGGTGCCGCGACCTGGGGTCATCAGGCTTAAGCCTTGACAAAATGGCCGGCCTTCCGCAACCATGTGGCACGGTCAGCCGACCGATTTGATATCCTTTTGGAGAGACGAAATGAAAGACGCCGACAAAAATCCTGAAGAGTTGTCTTTGGCGATTTCCGCGCTTAGATCCGACATCCCGGAAGCGGCCTACGACAGCGTCTATGTCGTGCAGAACGGGAGATTTCGGTATGTCAATCCGCAGTTCGCCGCCGTGGGCGGGTACACGGAGAAGGAAATGCTGGGTATGGAGTCCACCAGCCTCATTCATCCGGAGGACAGGCAAGGGGCAACGAAAAATGCCCTGAAGATGCTGAAGGGGGAGAGCACCTCACCCTATCAGTTCAGGATGATCGCAAAAGACGGCTCGGTGAAGTGGATCCAGGAAACCGTGCATGCCATTACATACAAGGGCAAGCGGGCCGTGCTCGGAAACTCCATGGATATCACGGCCAAGAGAGAGGCCGCAGAAAAATTGCAGGAGTTTCAGGCGATGCAGAACGCCCTTCTGGATGCGCTTCCCGTCGCGGTGATGGGCATGCAGGGGCGCAACATCGTCCTGGCCAATCATGCCGTGGAGGCCGTCTTCGGATGGAAACCGGAGGAACTGATCGGCCGGGGCACGAGGGTCCTGTACCGGAACGATGAGGACTACCGGCAAATCGGAAAAAGCGTGTACAGGGCGCTGAAAAAGCAGCGGACCTTCAAGATGGAGTTCCCCTGCCGGCGAAAGGGCGGCAAAAATATCATCTGCATGGTGAGCGTGGCGAGAATCGGCGAGAGCCTGCAGGACGAGAGGATCATTGCCGCCTACGAAGACATTACGGAGCGCAAGCGGGCCGAGAAGGCCCTCGAGGAAAGCGAACGGACGCTGAAGGCTCTCCTGCGGTCCTATCAGAAATAAGGCCCGCCCGGGCTCGGGCGTTATCTGCCGAACAGGTGGCTGCGGCGGATCGCCCATAAATCCGGCGGGATGGGGTTACTTGATGAAGATGACGATCTCGAGGATGATCAGGATCACGATCGTCAGTTCCAGGAGTTCCGTGCGCTTGGTTGCGATCTCGCGGTAGAGCATGTCATAGGTGTTCGAAGCGATATCGAGCTTTTTCTTGATGCTCCCCTCCCAGTCCTTGACGCGGAACAGCCTCAGGGCGGCGAGATAGATCTTCGCGTAGTAGACGTCCTCCGTGACCTTCAGGGCCGAGTCGATCTTTTCGGTGATGCCCATCAGCTCGGCAATCGTCTTCATCACCTCGGCGGCCAGCCTCTCGTATTTCTTGATTTTCCAGATCGACGGGGCGCCCTTTTTCGAAATGTCCCCGTGAATGGAACCCAGTTCCTTGTCGACCACGTCATCGTAATACCGGAGCTCCAGCAGCTGGGCATTGGCAAACTCCAGGATGTCGGCGATCTCCATGCTTCCGGAGGGCTCGATCATCAGCGCATTGTCCCAATTCAGGATGACCAGGTCGTCCTCGAAATAGGAGTATCGGTACTGCAGGAGATCCTCCTTCATGCGGCTGCTGAGTATCTTTTGCTCCCCGTACATCAGTCGGGAGATATCGCATTGCAGGAGAAAATCATCCGCGCTCAGTGCCGGCTCCATGGTCTCCACGAAAAATACGGTATAGTCCTCCTCGAAACGGCTCAAATTGGATCCCACCAATGGCGCTGCCCAGGGCCGAGATCGTCTGGTTGAGATGGGTTCGCGACTCTTCTTTCAAGGTCTCCGACTTCGAGACGAGTGCGGCGGTTTCCTCCAGTTCGGTCAGGGTGATATTCCGCAGAGGGATTTCGAGGATGATGCTGAGAACGCCGAAGTCATAAGCCTTGCCGTGGACGTTCACGGGAAACCGGCGCCCCCCGGACTCCCACTCGATGCTCTTGAGCTGAAACACGACAGGCGGGTTGGCAAATTCAAGGGCCTTGCTGAAAGGCTTGCGCTCGATCTTCAGCCTTCTCGCCTCCTCGCGGAGTCTCTCCTCCACGCCCGGCAAATTGATTTCTTGGGCCACATCGTAGAGCCGGTATATGAGAATTTTCCCCGATTTGATCCGGATCATGGGATCTCCCTTTCCATGGCTGTAACCTTGTCGGTATTTCGCAGATACGGCAACGATTCTCCCTGCATGAGAAAATTCTACCACAAGTGCGTGATGAAAGAACAGATGCGACAGGGTCAAGAGAGGGGTTGATTCCAATGCTGCTTTCGTACTTGCAATTTGGGACGCCGAATGATTGACTCCACAGGCAAAAGGGGCCTGCTATGCGTACCCTGGCCGCTGCGCGGCAGCAGCCGGCAGGGAGGGGAATCGGGGAAATCCGATTCGAGATACCGTCGAGGAGGGGGGAATGCAGAGATTCCGGAGCGTCACAATCGGTTATGCCCTGGTCGGCCCTTTGCTGCTTCAGTCAACCGGCTCCGGAATCGAAGGCCGAAAACCGACTGGTTCCCGAGGGCGTCACCGCAGGGGCCGATTCGGCTGCCGTTGCCTCTCCCCTGACGGAAGGCATCCGGCTGGCGCAATCCGGCAAGAAGGGACAGGCGCAAGGGGGGAGCGAAAACTGGAAACGCATGGGAGAGACTGTCGTTTCCGGGGGCGACGAGCCGACGAAGGTTAAAATAATCGGGAACACGGTTTTGGTTCCTGTGACACTCGTGTGCGGCGGCAGTGAAGTCGACGTTCATCTCGTCCTGGACACCGGCGCTTCAAGGACGACGATCCACACCGAAATCGCAGATCAATTATACCTGGATCTGAGCAGGGCAAAAAAGGCGCGGGTGCAGGTTGCCGGGGGGGCTGTCATCGAGGCCCGCATGGTCAAGATAAACCGTCTGACCGTCGGACCTCACACAAAAAGCAACTGGGACATACTGGTCGTTCCCCATACAGGTTCTGCCGCGAGACATGACGGACTGCTCGGCATGGACGTGCTGCGCGGGTTGAAGTACAGGGTCGATTTCAAAAAGCAGGTTATCCTGTGGGAATAGAAAACAGCCAACCGCCTGCAGCAGACGGCCGGCAGCAGCGGCAATGCAGAAAAATCCCCCTCTTTTCCCCTTTTGCAAAGGGGGATGACCGGAGGATTTTTCTTTCTCGGGCAGCGGCCTACTCTGGACAGACGGTCAGGTTTGTCTTCATGCTGAACCGCCCGATATCCCGCTCGGCCAGCAAGCGGATGAGTCGGATCTTATTGGTCGGCTGCAGCTTGTAGAAACGATCGATTGCGTTGATGAGCGAACGCGCAACGATGTAATAAATCTTGTCCTCATTTCCCTCCTGGTATACATAGTGAATTTCGTACAGCTCCTGATTGTCATCACGCTCATTCATGTCTGCATCACCCTTGATCTTGCGGTATTTTGATATTCTTCTTCAGCCGGGAAGTCTGCCCGGTTGCCGTCTTCCGCTGAGTCCCGTACACGCTCTCTCGGCCTGCGGGCCTCACGAGAACCTCATTGCACGATCTTCTTCGCTATCGACCAGCCATTCTTGTCTGTCTTGATCCCCCTGCAGGCGGAATGATATTCGAATTCGAAAATAATCCTGCCCTGATTGGGTTCCTCCTGCTTGACCCTGTAACCCCGGATGGACCCTCCGTAGAAAGACGGCTCGGTGCGCTTTTTGTGAAAATAAATACGTCCCCCGATGAGCTTTTTGGCTTTCTCTTCCTCCAGCTTCCACCAGCCGCACTCCCAGATCTTCTCCCGCAGCTTGGTGAAATTGTTCGCCGTTTCGATTAAATGGATCTGCATGATCGCATGCTCCTTTTAAACGGGTCAAAAACACAAAGCCCTGTCTCATCGTAATGGACAGGGCTTCAATTTTATCCGTGATTTCCCTACATGGGAAAAGAGGGCATCAACATTTTGAATGATGTCGTTTACATTACTGCTTTCATCATGGGCTCTATTGCAGGAAAGTCAAGAGAATACTGTGCGGGACTATCCGACGTGCCCCTTCAACCGGCCGAGGCGGGGGGAGAAAGGGGGCAATTGCACCCAAGGGCTTAAAATGTTATGCAAGACAGGGCCTTGGTTCGTGAAGGGGATGTTTCTTCCGGTCTGGATGCGTCTGCATGTTTCCCCGGGCAATCTCCCGGTGCGGCGTGGGGGCATGTCGGAGCGAACGTCCTTACGTAGTGATCGCCGTGCCGGCGAGCACCTCAGCGTTCTTCAAGAAATGAGCCAGCCATTCATGAAGCATCAAGCGCTTCTTCTTTTTTGTCTGCTCTTGATTCTGATCTTCCCTCACGGCGCCCGGTGCCAGGAAGACAAGAATTACGGGACGTTGAGTTTTTACTGGGAAAATGACTTCCTGGCCAGGACCGACAGCAATTACACCAACGGAGGGAGGCTGACCTGGACGTCGCCCTGGATCTCCTGGAAGCCGGACGGCGATCCCGTCCCGCCCGGCACCACACCCTGGTATCATTCTTTGATCAAGGCGACGCCCTTCTTCTACTCGCCCGGGTTTCAATCGGCCATGTTTCTTGCCGTCGGCCAAAGCATTTACACCCCTGATGATCTGTACCGACAGGACCTGATCGTCGATGACCGCCCCTATGCGGGATATTTGTACCTCGGGTTTGGCTTTATCAGGAAAAGCGCCCGGTACATGGACACGCTGGAGGTGGATGTGGGGATCGTGGGCCGCCACTCCTATGCCGAGGATGTCCAGGAACAGGTCCACCAATGGATTGGAAATGACGAGCCCAAGGGTTGGGCAAACCAGCTGCAGGACGAGCCGACCCTGGAGATCACCTACGAGCGCAAGTGGAAATGGCTGAAGGCGGAGATCGGCAGTGACTGGGGATACGACCTGATCCCCCACGCGGGAGTCAGCTGTCGGCAATGTCGCTGTCTATGCCAACGCGGGGGCGGAGTTGCGCTTCGGGTGGAACAGGCCCAATGACTTCGGGACCTGCACCATACGCCCGGGTTGCGAAAGCGGCGCGTTTCCCGACGACGAGAACCCTTATCGTTCAGGAGGCAGTCGTTTCGGCGTATTTTTCTTTCTGGGCGCCGATGCGCAGGCCATTGCGCATGACATCTTCCTTGACGGGAACACGTTTCACAGAGAGCCACAGCGTGGAAAAGAAACCTTTTGTCGCCGATTTTTCGGCGGGCCTGGGATTTGTCACTTCCAATCTGAAAGTGACCTATGCCGTCGTGTACCGGACCAAGCAGTTCGAATCGCAGCCGCACAACGAGCAGGTTTTCGGCTCCCTGCTGGTCTCCTATTCCTATTGAGGGGGCGCTGGAAGACGGAAGTTAAGAAGCCGGGAAGATCGGAAGTCGGGAATAGAAACGGGACCGCTCCGCGAGAAGAATGGAGAGGGAACATGAGGCCGTCCTCCACGGGGGGACGGCCTTTTTTGCATCACCTTTATCGGTGAGTACACTCAGAAGCCGGACGGCCAAACGGTTGCGAAAGGGCAGGACGGGGGGCAGACGGCCCATACCCGCATCAGGAAAAAGAAGGCCGCAAATCAGGGATTCCCCGATTCTGAAAGCTGCATTCAAGAGTATTATGAAACCAGAATGCCCGGAAAGGAGGTACAGGCCTATGAGCAAATCCGATATGCTCGACAGGGTGTACAACATCATCCTGAAGCGGATGGTTGCGACGGGACAGGCGCCGCACTACACGGAGATAGCCGCGGAGGCGGGCGTGCCCGTGGAGGAGGGGCGGAAGGCCCTCCATGACCTGATCGATGCCGGGATTCCCGCGATGTGGCTCTATCCCGAGACGGACCTCATCTGCAGCTTCGCGCCTTTCAACAATCTTCCGACGCAATACCGGATCAGCGTCGACGGCGTGCAGAAATGGTTCGGCCAGTGAGGGTTCGAATCGCTGGCGGTCAGCTGGCTTTATCCCGGGCAAAGCGGTCCGGATCGATGCGCCCTGCCTCGATTGCGGCGAGCCCGTTCGCATCGAGATGAAGGACGGAGCGGTTTTGAAAGAAGAGCCGAAAGGGATCATGGGGTATGTCGCTGTTCCATTCTCGACGTGGTTTCAGCGGTTTCCCTATGCCTGAAGCACCATGAACCTCTTCCGGTCGGAAGAGCACATCCGAAACTGGTCCCGGTTCGACCCGGCCGCGGAACAGGGCATTGTCCCGCTCGCGGACCTGGTCAGGCTGTTCTCGCTTGATATGTTCAAAAAACGGCTCGAGCCCGATTACGCCACTCGCAGCGGCGCCTATGCGGGCGAATTCCTTGCGGCCGTCGCCGAACTGGGAAAGACGCGGCCCTTCTGGCGCATGTAACATTCGGGCAGCAGGCGACAGACAGCAAGGGAAGAAGCGGGTAGCGGACAGCAAGCAGCAGGAGGCACAAGAGGCCGTCCTCATCACGGGGAGGGCCTCTTGCGTCTCTGACAAAGGAACTCTGTTCGTTCTGATGCTGACGGGTTTAAAGCCGGAAGGTACAACTCCGCCTCGAGGCGTCGCCCCTGTCAACAGGCCGGCCCCCCAAGGGTGGCCAACCGATTCAAATCTCCTCAACTGATTGGTAATCGTTGACTTTTCAGCACGAACCGGCGGCGGCATGTTCCTTGAATACATTCCCTCCCGGAGGGCCCTGGGGCGCGGACCGAAATCCCTTCGGCTCAGCCAGGGCCTCCGAATCATTCGGAACTGCCGGGAGGACGGCGAGATGCACTTGAGGACCCGTCTCGAGAAAATGATTCTTGCCGGCGCGTGCGGCCTGCTCGCGCTGTTTCTGATGGCCGGCGACGCGTCGGCCCAGGCGGCACAGAGGGGCGATGAAAAGGATGACGACATCCTCATCCGGCTCAAGGGGAAGAGTCAATTCCAGCAGAGCCCCCAGGACGTCGCCATCGCGAAGATGCTCCTCGAGTTCAAGCGCAGCGGCGGCAGTGACGATGCTGCGGCCAGGTTCTTCCGGGATCTCGCCGGCCGGGGCGCCGGCATGCGCGACGTGATCGGCGTCAAGACGAAGCTCCGGGAGGCCGGCGTTGCCGAATCCTTCCTCGGGGCACCCTACGGGGCGGGAGGCACCCCGGTGGAGAAGGCGCTGCTCTCCTACCGCAGGCAGGTGACCCTGGACGGTATCCGGCACGTCGTCATGGAGTTTGCCGGCCGCAGCAGCCGCAACTCCGTCTTTCTCGCCGAGATCGGGAAGTGGCCCCACCAGGCCGCCGATGCCCTACCTTTTCCGGCGACATCGACTTCAGCTTCGTCTCCAACGACACCAAGCTCACCTTCGCCATGAAACAGGCTTACGACCAGTACATCCAGAGCAGGACGGGGCTCACGGCGGGCCAGATCGACAGCGTCTCGACCGCCCACGGCAAGGCCACCCTCGACGTCTACATCGGCGAGCACGGCAGGATGTACGCCGAAGATCAAATGAGGGGCGGCCAGCTCAAGGAGATCGACCTGCGGCGGGCAGGTGCGCGAGGCCGGCATCCCCGGCAGCCAGGCCATCGAGCGGATGGCCCTCGAGGCCGGCGCGCAAGCGCCAGGGGAGTGTCGCCACCTCGAAGTACGCCGCCGAGCCGGGGCTTTCCCTGGAGATGGTGCGCCACTTCAACCACGACATCGTCAAGGCGCAGGTCTTCGACCCCGTCGACTCGGTGCTGAAAGCCTCCAAGTACCTCGACCGGAGCAACCGCGGCGGCACCCCGCAGCAGGGGGCGACAAGGCAGCCGAGTTTGCCCGAGCGGTGACCGCGGCGGCCCAGTCCTCCGACTGGAAGACCATGGCCCGCCTGTTCAAGGCCCATTTCGGAGATTCGTTCACCTTCGAGCAGTG
>CAVUIA010000001.1:0-401910 GCA_963741515.1 uncultured bacterium | reverse complement strand
GTCGCCTCGCGCACCGCGAGGAGCGCTTCCTCCCTTCCCGGCCCCTCGGGGAACCCAATCCTTTTCAGATCGATTCCGTCAACGAAAAAGGGTGTTTTTGCGCAATAGCTGATAAAGCGCTTTAAGTCCTTCGGGCGGGCGCCGTCGCACGTTGCCGCCGCGCGGTACAGGGCGATGAAGGGGTCCGGGGTTTCCTGCCGGGCGAGGATCGCCTCGGTCCGGGAGAGGGGGTACCGCCTCGAACGCGGCTCCGCAATCGCGGACGGCTTCCTCAAGGCCCTGACGTCCGAGACGGCCGCGACGACCCGCTTCACGTTCGGGAACCGCAGGCGGCGGGCCGCGGCTTCGCCTTCCCCGGGGGCGAGGTCCAGCAGCAGGTTCGCCAGCAGGATCGTCGGCGGGAGGGGGCCGGGGCAGGACCGGGCCAGCGATGCGTACCGGCGGCGGGCGCGCTCCGCCCCGGACCGTTTGCGCGTAAGCTCCGGCAGCAGGGCGCGCAGGATGCCGGACCGGCGCAGGTCGTCGAACGTCCCGCGGGGGTTCGCCCGCAGCGACCGGACCAGCTCGCCCGCGAGCCGGTCGGCGGGGACGCCGGGCAGGAGCGCGGGGCCGAGGCGGCATACGGAGCGCCAGGTCGCGGGGTCGATCCGGTACCGTTTCCGCTCGTTCCTCATCCGGATCGCCCGCAGCGCCCGCGCCGGGTCTTCCCGGAGACGGTCGTCCGGCGACCCCACGCACCGGATCGTGCGCCGGGCCAGGTCGGCGATGCCGCCGAAGGCGTCGAGCAGCTCCCCGTGGAGCCGCTTCCCCTTCGGGACCAGCTCGTACAGCAGGCTGTTGATCGTGAAGTCGCGGCGGGCGGCGTCGGACAGCGCGAGGGCGAAGGGGTCCCACCCGCCGGACCCGCCCTCGCCCCGGGCCGTCGAGATGTCGATGTACCGTGCGCCCCACCGGGTCGCGACGCGGTAGACCGGGAAATGCCTCCCGGCGGGGACCACCTTGCGGATGCCGAGCCGGGCGTGGGGCAGCGCGGCCAGCATCTCCCCCAGCTCCCGGTGGGAGACGCCGGCGACCATCAGCGTCGACGTCCGCCCCCGGCTTGCCGTCCGCGACGTCGCGCAGGAATCCGCCCGCCAGGAACGCCGATCCCCCCGCCCCGGACACGGCGCCGGCGAGCGCGAGGAGGAACCCCCTCAAATTGCGGTCCCGCCGCAGCGCCGCCGCGACGGCTTTTCCCGCGGCATCCACTTCGGCTTTTTTGCGGTTCATCATTTTCCCGATCCCCTGATCCGTCGTATAATTTGACCCATGGAAAAGAGATTCAGAGGCCGGATCATCGAGCTGGTCACCGGCGACATCACCCGCCAGGAAGTCGGCGCGATCGTGAACGCGGCCAACCCGACGCTGCTGGGCGGCGGCGGGGTCGACGGCGCGATCCACCGCGCGGGGGGGCCGACGATCCTCGACGAGTGCCAGAGCATCCGCAGGGTGCGCGGCGAATGCCCCCGGGGAGAGGCCGTCTTCACCCTCGGGGGGAACCTCCCGGCCCGGTACGTCATCCACGCCGTGGGGCCGGTGTGGCAGGGCGGGGAGAGCGGCGAGGCCGAGCTGCTGGCCTCCTGCTACCGCAGCGCCCTGCGCATCGCCGTGAAGCTCGGGCTGCGCACCATCGCGTTCCCGTCGATCAGCACCGGGGCCTACGGCTACCCGGTGGGGGAGGCGGCCACGATCGCGCTGCTGACGGTGTCGTCCTTCCTGACGTCGGAGCCGAACGCGCCCGAAAGGGTCCGCTTCGTCCTGTACGACTCCCTCACCTTCATGACGTACGCCGGGGCCCTCGACGCCCTGTAGCCGGCCACAGGTACTCCATCTCCTCCAGCGTCTGCACGATCTTCCGGGCGGAAGTCCCCGGGTGCGTCGCGGTCGCCGTCCACGGCCACCTCGGGCCGCAGCGGCTCCTCGTACGGGGCGGACAGCCCCGGGACGTTGGGCGCCTCGCCCGTGGCGCCGCGCCGGTAGATCCCCTTCGGGTCGCGCGCCTGGCACACCGCCAGCGGGCAGCGGACGTGCACCTCGATGAAGCGGGGGATCCCCTGCCGGGCCCGGTCCCGGTACGCCCTGCGGTTCGCCGTGGCGTCGACGATCACCGTGACGTCGTGCTCGACCAGGAGGCGGGCCATGTACGCGAGCGCGGCGTAGAACATGTCGCGCTCCGCTTCCGCGTACGTGGCCTTCGGCGTGATCTCGCGGCGGACCGCGTCGGATTCCAGCACCCGGGCGCGCACGCCCCGCGCGGCGAGCATGGCGGCCAGCTCCCGGGTGATGGTGGACTTCCCCGAGGACGACAGCCCCGTCAGCCACACCGCGAAGGCCGGTTTCTTCTCAGAGTCCATGCAGCTGCTCGTTGACCCGGGCGGGATCGAAGCGGGGGGCGTGGAGGACGGAGATCGTGAACGAGAAGAGCTTCCTCCGGATGTCCTCGTCGAGGGAAGGGTACCAGACCGGGGAGGCCATCACGAGGCACCGGAAGGCGAAGAAGGGCGCCGCGGCCTCGAGGACCCCCTCGTCGCCGGTCCGCCCGATGTACCGCTCCCAGAACCGCTGGAACAGCGTTTCCAGGGGGCCCTGGAGGCGCCCGTGCGCCTGCAGCGAGGCGAACAGGTAGTTGCTCGTGAGCGAGGTGACGTCGTCCGCCGGCTCGCCCCATTCCCCGCGCGACCGGTCGAGCACGCTGAAGTCGGTCCCCTCGCGGAAGAGGATGTTGAAGGGGTGGAAGTCGCCGTGCACCTGGCGAAGCCGGTGGGTGCGCCCTTTCAGCCGCCAGCGCCAGGAGACGCAGCGCCGCTCGATCTCCTCGAGGAGGGCCGGGGTGATGAACCCGCAGCCCGCGGGGTAGCTGTCGGCCATCCCCATGATGCACTCGCCGTGTCCGACCAGCTCGCGGATCCGCCGGACGTACAGGTCGGGGTTGTCGCCCTTCACGAGGTGGATCGACGAGAGGTAGTCGCACAGCGCGTTCGACCGGGCGATGTCGAGCTCCCGGAGCTCCCCGCCCTCCTGCAGCCGCGCGATGTCCTGGATGTAGCCGGCGCCTTCGACGTGCTCGACCAGCAGGAAGAACTCCTCGGCGTCCCGGACGGACCGCAGGTTCCCCCCGGCGTCGAGCGTCCCCACGTCGAGGGCCCGCGCGTGGTTGGGGAGGGTGTTGTACGCGCCGTAATCCCAGAGCACCATCTGCGCGCGGTCCGCCATGTGCTCGTGGCCGAAGGGGCCCGGGCTGGCCGTGCCCAGGACGGCGGCGTGCGGCTTTCCGTTGACGGTGAATTGGATCTTGACGGGCTTGCCGTACCCGTACTGCTTCGCGGCCCCGGCCGCCGCGGTTTCCCCCAGGGGGACGATCGCGGAGACGCGGACCTCCCCGCCGAACCGGCCGGCGAGGTACCGTTCCAGCTGTTCCGTCGACAAGGGAGGCATGAGGGACCCTCCTTCCATTTTCGATTCTACTACACCGGGACCGCGCCGGCGGGAAGGGGACCGGGAGTATAATTGAAACGTAAATCGGCACGGGAGGCGAGTGCATGGAGAGCGTAACGCTCGAGGTCAAGGGGATGTCGTGCGGGCATTGCGTCGCGGCGGTGCGAAAGGCGCTCGTCGGGCTTCCCGGCGTCGGGGAGGTCGAAGTCACCCTGGACCCGCCGCGGGCGAAGGTCTCGTACGACCCCGCGAAGACGACGCCGGAATCCATGGCGAAGGCCGTGGAAGAGGAAGGGTACCCCTCCTCTCCGATCGCCTGAGGGAGGGGAAGGGGCCATGTACACATGGACGGAAGAGCTTGCGGTCGGCGTGGAGACGATCGACTCCCAGCACCGGGAGTTGTTCCGCGTGTTCAATTCGATGCTGCGCGATCCGGACCAGCCCGACTCGGTGGTCCTCGGAGGAGGTCCCCTGGATGATCGGCTTCCTCGAGGATTACGTGGTGAACCATTTCGGGATGGAGGAGCTCTACATGCGGCGGCACTCCTACCCGGGGTACGCCGACCATAAAAGCCAGCACATGGAGTTCATCAACCAGTTCTATGACCTGAGGGACGAGATCGACGCGGAGGGCGTCAATCCCGAGACCGCCGGCAAGGTGGCCACCGCCGCCGGCGACTGGCTGGTCGACCACATCGGGCAATACGGACAAGGCGCTGGGGGCCTTCCTCAAGGGGAAGAGCCACAAGTGATGATGACGAGAAGGGCCTTTCTGGCCGCGTCCGTGCTGGTTGTCGCCTCGGCCCCCGGTTGGTCCGGCGAAATGATCAGGGTCTACTCGGTGGAGCAAGAAAAGGTACGTGATGAAGGGGAAGGTGAGGATGACCGACGCCGAGTGGCGAAGGCTCCTCACCCCGGAGCAGTACGAGGCGACCCGGCAAAAAGGGACGGAGCGGCCGAGCACGGGGGCGCACTGGAACACGAAGGAGAAGGGGACGTACCGGTGCGTCGGCTGCGGCCTCGACCTGTTCCGCTCGGAGACGAAGTTCGAATCCGGCACCGGCTGGCCCAGTTACTACGCCCCGGTCGCGAACGAGAACATCGCGACGGAGGAGGATGCGACCCACGGCATGCGGCGGACGGTGGTGATGTGCGCGCGGTGCGACGCCCACCTGGGGAACGTGTTCGACGACGGGCCGCCGCCCACGGGGCTGCGGTACAGCATAAACTCCGTCTCGCTGCGGTTCGTGAGGGATTGACCCGCCGGCGTTACCGCGCGTCCGGCAAGGTTGCCTGCGCGCGGTCCATGTTGCCGTAGCCGGTCCCCGGCGGAGGCGTCGAGGCCGGGGATGGCGGCTGGGGCGGAGGCGCCAGGCGGGGCGGCTCCTCCATGAGGATTTCGGGGCCCGTGGCCGGCGGGGCCGCGGGGGCCGCCGCGGGAGGCGCGGTCTTCTTCACGGCGGCGGGCTTCTTCCCGCACGCCTTGCCGGAATTCTTCGCCGTCTTGCCGGATTTCTTCGCCGGTTTCCCGTCTTTCGTCTTCTTTCCGGCCTTCTTCCCGTTCGTGTCCTTCTTCGTATTCTTGTCCGGTTTCGTTTCCTTCGAGACCTTGGAGGGGTTCTTGCCGGCGGGGGTCGTTTTCCGCTCCTGCGCGGGCGCCTGGCCGCAGAGGGCCGCCGCGACGATCGCGGCGAACAGGAGTGTGAGGATCTTCTTCATGAGGTCGTCTCCAGGAAAAGGTCGGGTAGTAGTGGTGCGCCGGGCTCCACGGCGTAGACGGAGAAATCGGTCACGCCTTCCGCGGCGAGCACCTCTTCGTCGATGAAGAAGTTGCCCGTGCAGGACCGGCTGTCCCGGGTGAGGATCGCATGCGCCGCGTCGGCGACGATGCCGGGCTTGCGGCAATAACGCGTGTCGACTCCGGGGATCATCGCGATCGCGGCCGTGGCGATGACCGTCTTCGGCCACAGGGCGTTCACCGCGACGCCCGCGTGGCGGAACTCCTCGGACATCCCCAGGACGCAGAGGCTCATCCCGTACTTCGCCATCGTGTAGGCGCAGTGGCCGCGGAACCAATCGGGCTTCAGCGAAAGCGGGGGGCTCAGGTTCAGGATGTGCGGGTTGCTCCCCTTGACGAGGTAGGGGAGGAGCGCCTGCGACGACGCGAAGGTCCCGCGGACGTTGACCCCGAACATCAGGTCGAACCGCTTCATCGGCGTTTCCAGCGTCCCCGTCAGGCTGATGGCGCTGGCGTTGTTCACCAGGATGTCGATCCCGCCGAACGTTTCCGCCGCCTTCGCCGCCGCCGCGGCGATCTGCTCCTCGAACCGGATGTCGACCTGGAGCGGCAGCGCCCTGCCGCCGGCCTCCTCGATCTCCCTCGCGGCGGTGAAGATCGTGCCGGGGAGCTTCGGGTTCGTTTCGGCCGTCTTGGCCGCCAGGGCGACGTTCGCCCCGTCCCGCGCCGCCCGAAGGGCGATCTCCTTGCCGATCCCCCGGCTCGCGCCGGTGATGAAGAGCGTCTTTCCCGCAAGCGTCGCCATGGGTCCCCTTGCGTCCCTTTGCTGATAGGATGATCGGTAATAGTACCATCGGGGGGAGGGTCATGGGCAGGGAGAAGATGCCCGTCACGGCGGCGATCCGCGTTTTGCGGGCGGCGGCGGTTTCCTACACGGAGCATCCGTATACCTACGAGGAGCACGGGGGCACGGAGGTTTCCGCGCGGGAGCTCGGGGTCGGGGAGCACGCCGTGATCAAGACGCTCGTGATGGAGGACGACCGCAAAAAACCGCTGATCGTCCTGATGCACGGGGACCGGCAGGTGTCGACGCAGAAGCTCGCCCGGCACATCGGGGCGAAAAGCGTCGCTCCCTGCTCCCCGGAGACGGCGAACCGCCATTCGGGGTACATGGTGGGCGGGACCTCGCCGTTCGGGACGCGGCATCCCATGCCGGTCTACATGGAGGAGACGATCCTGGAGCTGGAGACGATCTACATCAACGGCGGGCGGAAGGGGTTTCTCGTGGGGATAAGCCCTCTCGACGCGAAACGGGTCCTTTCCCCGGTTCTCGTCAACGTGGCGGTCTGACCGGAAATGCTACGCGATAAGCTCTTCCCCCAGGAAAATCCGCATCTGGTCTTCGGGCGTTTCCGCGTAGATCTTTCGGGCAAGCTTCATGAGGCCGACGAGGTTCGTCGCCCCCCGGGACTGGTTTCTTCTTTCCTGGACCGTGCCGATCGGGATCTGCGTCTTCGTCTGGTAGTCGATGCGGTAGACCCGGTAGACTTTCCCCATCCAGCCGACCCCCTTTGGCCAAGTTCGGAATAGCTCTTAATGACCTCCATGCCTTTTCTTTAGATATGACACGGAACGGGTGGCTGAATCAATGATAAAGTTGCCGGAATCATTGGAAAAGATGTCCTTTCGAAAGATGGCCGAGCGCATGTTTCCCGAGGCGGCGGTCAGGCGGTACCTGGTCGTCCTCTCGCTGCTCTTCGCGGCCGCGTTCCCCGCCGGGCTGTTCGCCACCCACCCCGTCTTCAAGGAGATCGCGAAGATGTTCGCCGGGATGATGGCGCCGTTCGGCGACCTGTCGGGGGGGAACGTGTTCCTCCTGGTCCTCGTGAACAACGTGTTCGCGTCGCTGGTGATGCTGATGTCCGGCCTGCTCGCGGGGGTCCTCCCGGTGGTGTCCGTGGGCTTCAACGGGTTCGCCATGGGGCTGATCTGCCGCCACCTCGCCGCGACGGCGGGGTACGGGGCGGCGGCGCTGGAGCTGGCGCCCAACGCGGTCTTCGAGATCCCGGCGCTTCTCATCGTCGCCTCGTACGGCCTGTGGCTCGGGATCGGGACGGTGCGGCGGTTCCGCGGGAAGGAGACGCGGACGATCCCGGAGATGCTGAACCATGCCATCGAGCGGTACTTCACCCTGGTGTTTCCGCTGCTGATCGGCGCGGCGGCCGCCGAGACGATCCTCTACCTGCGGGGGGGGTGAGGGCGGGGGGTATAATTCAGATATGCTTACGTGGACGGTGTACCTGAAGATCTTCACGGCCCTCCTGGCGATCGTCGACCCGATCGGCTCCATCCCGATCTTCATCAGCATGACGGACCACCTGGGCGGGGCAGGAGCGGAAACGGACCGCCCGCACCGCGGCGGTCACGATGGCCGCGGTCCTCGCCGGCGCCTGCGTTTTCGGCGACGCGGTCCTGCGCCTGTTCGGCGTCACCCTTGCGTCGTTCCGGGTGGGAGGGGGGATCCTCCTCCTTTTGATGGCGATCGCCATGTTCCACGCGGAGAACAGCCGGAGCCGCCAGACGCCGGAAGAGGCGGCCGAGGCCGGGGAGCGAAGCGGGGGCGGAGTGGGCGTGGTCCCGCTGGCGATCCCGCTCCTTTCGGGGCCGGGGGCCATCAGCACGATGATCATCTACACCGCGCAGGGGGAAGGGCCGAGCCACCTGGCGGTCATGATCGGCGGGTCCGCCCTGCTGGGGGCGATCGTCTGGGTCTCCTACCGGCTGGCCATCCCGATCGGGTCCCGCATGGGGCGCACCGGCATCAACATCGTGCGGCGGCTGATGAGCCTGCTGCTGGCCGCCATCGCGGTGGAATTCATCACCGGGGGCCTCGGGGAGCTGTTTCCCGCGCTGCTCTCCCGGGGCTGACCCCCTCCCTGGCCGGGGATGCTTACGGTTTCCTGGCCCGGACGACGACGAAATCCCCCTTGTCGAATCCCGGGACCGGCGGCTCCACCGAGTCGTTCGTGTACTTCGGGTGCCTCGTCAGCGTCTGGACGAACTCGAGGTCGACGAACCCCGCGTTCTTCAGCAGCTTCACGACCTCGTCGGTGGAGACCCAGGTGCCTTCCTCGACGAACTCGATCGGGTAGGGGTGCGCCGGGGCGGTCTCCGGGTTGTACTTCCCCTTGACGGCCGCCAGGTCGTACAGCATGGCGTAGGCCCCTTCCTTCGGCAGGTTCGATAAGACGATGAGGCCGCCGCGCTTCAGGACCCGGAACGCCTCGCTCATGGCCTTCGGGCGGTCCTTCACATAGCTCAGGATCGTGCTCAGCAGGACGCATTTCGCGCTTTCGTCCTCGAAGGGGACGTTCTCGGCGGGCCCGATCGTCACGTCGATCCCCCGTTTCCGGGCCAGCCGGGCCATCCCCACCGACGGCTCGCAGCCGCGGCGGATGCCGAGCCGCTGCTCGAACAGCCCGGTCCCGCAGCCGATGCTCACGGTGTTCTCCGGGTCGTCGAGGAAATGCTTCGTCGCCAGCAGCTCCGACTCGAAGACGTTCGCGTTCCTCGCGAACCAGGTGTCGAAGGCCTCCGCGATGGCGTCGAAGGCCGTGCTTTCGCCCTTGGGGTTCGTTTCCTCTGCGCTCATGGTCTCTTCCTGGCCTCCTGCTCCGGTGGGTTTGCGCGGTCAGTATATAATGGCGTGCATGACGAGCATAGGCATCCCGCGGGCGCTTTTCTACTACACCTATTTCCCGTTCTGGGAAACCTTCTTCACGGAGCTGGGCGCGGAAGTCGTCGTCAGCCGCCCGACGAACAAGAAGATCCTCCAGGACGGGCTGAACGTCAGCAGCAGCGAGCTGTGCCTGCCCATCAAGCTGCTGAACGGCCACGTCGCCGATCTCAAGGGCCGGTGCGACTTCGTCTTCCTTCCCTACATCATCTCCACGCAGAAAGGGTCCTACTACTGCCCCAAGCTCATCGCCACGCCGGACATCGCGAAGGCCGTCGACCCCGGCCTGTCCCTCCTGTCGGCCGACGTCGACATGGACAACTTCTTCGGCTCCCTCTTTTCCACCCTCCGGGAGGTCGCGTCGAAGCTCAGCACGAACCCGGTGAAGATCTACGCCGCCTTCAGGAAGGCGCTGGAGCGGCAGGAGATCTTCGAGGGGCACGTCCACGGGGGGGCGCTGTTCGAGGAGGCCCTTGCCGGGGCGCGGGCGGCGCCGAACGGCGGGCCCGTCATCGCGGTCATCGGGCACACCTACCTGTTCAACGACCCCTACATCAGCTTCGACCTGGTCCGCAGGCTGCGGGAGCGGGGCGCGCGCGTCGTCACGTCCGACATGCTGAGCGCCGGGCGGATCGACGGAGACCCTCTCCGGCATCGAATGCGGCACGCACTGGAGCCTCGGCAACCGCGTCGTCGCCTCCGTGATCCACTTCTCCGGGAAGGAGGAGGTGAACGGGATCGTCCACATCACCCCGTTCGGCTGCTCCTCCGACTCCCTGATCAAGGAATACATCGACGCCAACCTCCCGGAGAAGAAGCCGATGCTGGTCCTGACGGTGGACGAGCATTCGGGGGACGCCGGGGTCGTCACGCGGCTCGAGGCGTTCTTCGACATGATCACGCGGCGGCCGGCATGAAGCGGTACGCCTTCTACCAGATCGGGACGTCCGCGATCGCGACCAACGCGTTCGCCCGGCGGATCGGCATCGAGACGGTCACGCTCCCGTCCCCGAACCTGGCCACCATCGCGAAGGGCATCTCCATCTCGCCCGAGTTCTCCTGCTTCCCCTTCAAGGTGCTCCTCGGCTCCCTGATGCAGGGCGTCGAGCGGGGCGCCGACGTCTACGTCGTGCCGTTCTCCCGGTCGATCTCCTCCTGCCAGCTCGCCGACTTCGGCATGGCGCAGAAGTACATCCTCCGGCGGCTGGGGCACGAGTTCGACATCGTCCTGCTGAACACCATCCGCCCGGACCGGGTGCTCGAGACGTTCCGGCCGCACAAGCCGGACGTCACGCTGATGCAGGTCTCCGAGGGGCTGGTCGTCGCGGCGCAGAAGCTGTTCCTCCTCGAGAGCGTCGAGGACCATTCCCGCGATATCTACCTGGCCGCCAGGAAACAGAAGGCCGAGGCCTTCCGGCTGAAATGGACGAAGGCGATCGACGAGACCGACTCGATCCTCGACCTCATCGAGCTGGGCGGCCGAATGGACGAGGAGCGCGCCTCGCACCCGGCCGTCGACCCGGGCAAGCTGCTCCGGATCGCGGTCATCGGCGACATGTACACCATCAACGAGAAGATCATCAACAACAACATCTTCGAGCGCCTCTGCGACCTGGGCGTCTGGTCGGAGAACGGCATCAAGCTGCGGATGCTGTTCGACCCGGGGATCCCGACGACGCCGGACGAGCTGGCGCTGTCCGCCAAGGCGAAGGGGTACCTGCGGCACAACATCGGCGGGTTCGCGGACGACACCGTGCGCAGCGCCATCCGCTTCGCGGAGAAGGGGTACGACGGCCTGATCCACATCTACCCGTTCAGCTGCATGCCGGAAGTCGTCGTCCGGAGCATCCTTCCCCGGATCGGCGCCGACCTCGACATCCCCGTCCTCAACCTGCCGATCGACGAGCAGACCGGGGACGCCGGCTTCACGACGCGGGTCGAGGCCTTCGTCGACCTGATCGATTTCAGGAGATCCCGATGAAATACCATCTCGGCATCGACGTCGGCTCGGTGAGCACCAACGTCGTCGTCATCGACGACGCGGTGAACATCGTCGAGTCGCTTTATCTGCGGGCCCACGGGGACCCGCTGGGCTCCGTCCGGAGCGGGCTGGAGCGGGCGGCGGGGGCGCTGCCGGAAGGGGAGGCGGTTTCCTCCGCGGGCGTGACGGGAAGCGCGAGGCAGCTCATCGGGGCCATGGTCGACGCGGACGTCGTGAAGAACGAGATCACCGCCCACGCCGTCGCGACCTCCCATTTCCACCCGGGCGTCCGGACGATCATCGAGATCGGCGGGCAGGACTCGAAGATCATCGTCCTGCGGGACGGCGTCGTCACCGATTTCGCGATGAACAACGTCTGCGCGGCGGGCACGGGGAGCTTCCTCGACCAGCAGGCCACGCGGCTGGGCATCCCCATCGAGGAGTTCGGCGGGAGGGCGCTGGAATCGACGTCGGAGGTGCGGATCGCCGGCAGGTGCACGGTGTTCGCGGAGTCCGACATGGTCCACAAGCAGCAGCTCGGCTGCACCACGAACGACATCCTCCGGGGGCTGTGCAACGCCCTCGTCAGGAACTACTTCAGCTCCGTGGGGAAGGGGAAGGAGATCCGGGAGCCCGTCGTGTTCCAGGGCGGCGTCGCCGCGAACGTCGGCATCCGGAAGGCGTTCTCGGACTGCCTGGGGAAGGAGATCGTCATCCCGGAGCATTTCGGCGTCATGGGCGCCATCGGGGCGGCGATCCTGGCGAAGGAGCACGTCGCGAGGACGGGAGGGGAGACGCGGTTCAAGGGGTTCGGCATCTCACGATGCGACTTCCGGACCACGAGCGTGGAGTGCCGGGACTGCCCCAACGCCTGCGAGATCGTCGTCTTCCGTCAGGACGGGAAGGTCATCGCGATGTTCGGCGACCGGTGCGGGAAGCAGAGCGTTTGAACTAGCCCGCATTTCTCACCAGCGTCCGTAGCGAGGCGGTGGAGACGGGCGTGGCTACAAGGCGTCGCGACCGAGGGCCCCGGAGGCGCACTTGACAGTGCGTCGAGGAGCCCGACCGAGCGCAACGCAGTAGACATGCCCGTATCCGCCGCCGCAGTAGGAGGCTGGTGAGAAATGCGGGCTAGACTTCTTTCCAGTTCATGTCTTTCACGCGGGGCCAGTTTTCCCTCTGGACGAACTTCGTCCGGGGGTTGTCGTGGACGTGCTCTACGGAGACCTCGGGGAAAAACCCGGTTCCGATATCGTTTCGCAGGAAGAAGACATTGAATCCGTGCCGGTGCGAGCCGATCAACCGGTAGCCCTTCGACTCGGACAACTTCTTCATCGCGAGCAGGGAAACGGAACGGAAGTCCATTTCGGCGCCGGTCTTGTTCCAGGCATAGAAGTTCGGGTCGTAAGGGATCGTGAGACTCAAATCTCCCGGGATGATGTCGTGCGTCTCGAATACGCAAAGCCTTGGGTTGATTTCCGATATGGCTTCCCAGATATGGTAGTCGTTTCCGTCTATGTCGAGGGAAAACAGGTCGACTTCCCCGCTGGCGCCGATATCTTTCAGTTGCTGATTGATGTTTTCCCGGGTGATCCAGGCGTGCTTGATATTGGGAGGCACAAGCATGCAATCCTGCTTGGATTTGAAGAACGCATTGGCGGACTTAACATTGTTTTCATCCCCTTCGAACAGGTAGCTTTGGTATCCGTGGTTCAGGATCAGGTTGGTTGCCATGCATTCCACGCCTTCTCCGCAGCAGATCTCGACGACTTTTTTCGTCTTCATGCCGATCATCGACAAGACATACAAAATGATTCCGTCTTCCTCGAACTGCGAGTAGCAGCGAAACCCCGCTTCTGAAATATCGTTGTGCGTGGCCAGTCCCTGGCGTGCGTTTGCTTGATGCTGGTTGACGATTATTTTTTGAAGTTGTTGGTTCATCGACTCGACATCGATCTTATTGGGTCTGAAGAATCGCTTCAGCGCCCGGTGAATCCTGGAAACGCCAGGTATCTTTTTGAGACGTGCTCTCATGAATAGGGGGGACTACCTTGTCGGCATGATTGGCCTCATTATCCTATAATCTTTGCTGTGCCGTCCATCAAAACCTGCTTCGATTCACGATCCGTACTTGAAAAGGAATTTCGCGACACGGCGAAGATCGTCGAACAGGTTGACGATCTGGTAAGAGAGCAAAAAGGACACGCTGTAGAACAATTGCGGGTGTTTCTCCGACCAATCGAGCGGCCGGCCCGTGAGCGGTTTCTTTATCATCGGCAGGTTCGTCAACAGCACGCAGCCGCATCCAAGGAACATTCCGGCAAGGATGTCCGTGGGGTAATGAAGGCCCAGGTAAATCCGCGGGAGCAGGATGATGATCAGGGAATAGAGGATCGAGGCGATTCCGATAGTTCGGGAAATCAGGAAAATACCGGTGGCCAGTCCGGCGAACAGCGCGGCATGATCGCTCGGGAACGAACTCCACCCGTCGAGGGCGCCCGCATAGGTTCCGCTGGGGGAGAGGAAGTCGAGGCCGGCCTGGTGCAGCGGCCTGAACCGGAAGGGAAGGGAAAGCGCCAGGAACCTTGCGACGAACAGGGCGAGGAACGACCCTGCGATGGTCGCCATGATTTTTCTTCGGGTTTCCGCGACAACCTCTTCCGTGTCCTGTGTGAACCATAAACCCCATATAACCGCAAAGATTACACCGCCCTTGGCGAAGTTCGCCCCGGCCAGATACTTCGTCGCGGTGTCGAACGTCCATGACTGTTGGGAGAACCCGTTGAAGAACTTCAGGATCGCCACGTCAAAGCTGTTCATTGCGCTTCCTCCACAGGTAGTTATCGGATATCTTCGATAAAATGTTTATTTCAATCGGGGTGATATAATCTCGCTATGGCCGGGAGATCCTTCTACGAGCGCGCGAAACGGATTCTCCTGGGCACCCCCCGGGATATCTCCGACCCGAGGATCTTCCAGCACATCTCGCTGATCGCCTTCTTCGCCTGGGTCGGCCTGGGCGCGGACGGCGTCTCCTCGTCGTCGTACGGCCCCGAGGAGGCGTACCTCGCGCTGGGGGGTCACACGGTCCTGGCCCTGTTCGTGGCGGCCGCGACGGTGGTCACGATCTTCGTCATCTCCGCGAGCTACTCGCAGATCATCGAGGCGTTCCCGTCGGGCGGCGGCGGGTACATCGTGGCGTCGAAGCTGCTGGGCGAGAAGGCGGGCGTGGTGTCGGGGTCGGCGCTGGTCATCGACTACGTCCTGACGATCACGGTGTCGATCGCCGCCGGGGCGGACGCCATCTTCAGCTTCCTTCCCGCCGACTGGATGGCGCACAAGTTCCAGTTCATCGGCGTCATCCTGGCGATCCTCATCTGGCTCAACCTGCGGGGGGTCAAGGAATCGGTGGTGACGCTGACGCCGATCTTCGTCGCCTTCCTGCTGACCCACATTCCGCTGATCCTGTACGCGATCTTCCGCCACCTGCCGGAACTTCCGGAGGTCGGCGCGCGCGTTTCCACGGACCTGAACGCCGCGTCGGCGGAGATCGGGTGGCTGGGGGTGGGGGCGCTGCTTCTGCGGGCCTATTCGATGGGCGCGGGGACGTACACGGGGATCGAGGCGGTCTCGAACTCGATGCAGACGCTTCGGGAGCCGCGCGTGCAGACGGGCAAGCGGGCGATGCTGTACCTGTCCTTCTCCCTGGCCTTCATGGCGGGCGGGATCATCGTGGGGTACGTCCTGAACGGCGTCGTTCCCGTCCCGGGGAAGACGCTGAACGCGGTCCTGTTCGGCGGGCTGGTGGGCGATTTATGGCACGGGGAAGGCGCGCGATACATGACCGCCTTCGTTCTCTTCACCGAGGCGGTCCTGCTGTTCGTGGCGGCGCAGACGGGTTTCCTGGGAGGGCCGCAGGTCCTGTCGAACATGGCGAACGACTCGTACATGCCGCACCGGTTCGCCCACCTGTCCGAGCGCCTGGTGACCAAGTACGGCGTCTACTTCATGGGGGGGATGGCGTTCCTGATGCTGTTCATCACGGGGGGCTCGGTCCGGTACCTCGTGATCATGTACTCGATCAACGTGTTTCTGACCTTCAGCCTGTCGCAGTTCGGCATGGTGGTCCACTGGTGGAAGGACCGCGGGACCGAGACGAAGTGGAAGCACGGCCTGGCGGTCAACGGCATCGGGTTCTTCCTCACCGCGTCGATCCTGTGCGTGACGGTGATCATGAAGTTCCCGGAGGGCGGCTGGATCACGCTTCTGATCACGGGCTCCTTCGTGGCGGCGAGCTTCTACATCCGCCGCCACTACCGGTACGCGGCCCAGCAGCTGCGGCGCCTCGACGAGCTCCTGCTGCACCTCCCTCCGCCGACGACGGCCACCGCGCAGGAGCCGCTGGTGCGGCGCCAGGCGCCGACGGCGGTCATCATGGTGTCGGGGTACAACGGCCTGGGGATGCACGTGTTCTTCACGATCGTCCGCTCCTTCCCCGGGACGTTCCGGAACTTCGTCTTCATCTCCGCGGGGGTCGTGGACACCAGCCGGTTCAAGGGGGTGGCGGAGATCGAGAACCTCAAGGAAGACCTGGGGAAGCAGCTGGAGAACTACGTGGAGTTCGCGAAGGGCCACGGCTACTACGCGGAGGCCCGTCACCAGGTGGGGACGGACGTCCTCGAGATCATCAACCATCTCGCGGGGCAGGTGGCGGCCGACTTCCCGAACTGCGCGTTCTTCGCGGGAAAGCTGGTGTTCGAGGAGGACAACTTCGTCACGCGGCTGCTGCACAACCAGACGGCGTTCCTGGCGCAGAAGCGGCTGGTCTTCTCCGGTCACCCGATGATCGTGCTGCCCGTCCGCATGATGGATTGACGAGAGGAGGAACAGGCGATGTCGGGACCGTCAGGAGAGAGGTGCTCGAGCTGTTATTTCTGCGCGGCGGGCCGCTCGGGAATGGTCCAGGGCGAAATGGACAAATGCCACCGGTTCCCCACTGTCGTCACCGTGGTCTACAACCATTGGTGCGGGGAGTGGGCGCCGAAAAAGAGCGAGAACGCTCCCGGGGCCGAACCGGCTTGATGCAGATCATTCCGGTTCATCGGGTTCGCTTCCGGTCTCCCGTCCCGGGTCCGGCGGGGCGTCCCGGCCGTCGCTTCCGGGCTGGGAGCGGTTGAGGCCGCGAGGGACGGGGGTTCGGCCAAGGCGGTTTTGGTGAAGATCCTTTCCCGCCGTGCCATCCTCGGTCTTGAACAGGGTGATGCGGACAGGATTAATACGGGAAGGCATTGTGCTTCCCTTTGTAATTCGCATTCATGGAATTCGGAAATGTAACCGGCAGAACCAGGACGCCGGATGTGGGCGGAAGGGATAACCTGTCGGATAGTTTCATGTTTCCCCCCTCCGAGGCGTATTGGGAGCACAGCCTTCCGGTGTTCGATGACCATATACCAGCATCGAATATGCCAAGATTATCGGAAATTTTCTTGTTTTGGGGGAAAAAAAGAGGCGCCGAGTCGGTAGCCGTGAAAGCGGATTCGGCACGACGCAGCGCCTGGGCCAGCGCCTTGGCGGTGGTCAGGACCGAATTCCTGGTCGCCACAGCGCATGTGGGGCGGCTGATCCGCCCATGAGGTAATTATCGCCATTCGGGAAATAGTTATCAATAGGTAATTGCTGCCGCCGAATGATGGAATAATGAAGTGGATGGCGCACGTCGAAACGGAAGGTCGGAGACGGAGGCATCGCATGCGAAAAATCACGATCGCTTTGATGTTGATGGCATCCATACTGACGAGTTCCCTTGCCGTCGCGGCTCCCGCGGGACCGATCGAGGATATCGTGAGGGCCTTCGACCGCGGCGACTACGCCGCCGCCTACCGTCTCACCAAACCGCTGGCCGAAAAGGGATTGCCCAAGGCCCAGAACATCCTCGGCTACATGTACCAATCGGGTCAAGGCGTGGGGAAGGACTACGGCGAGGCGGTGAAGTGGTACTCGAAAGCGGCGGACCAGGGGGATGGGGAGGGGCAGAACAACCTGGGCGTCATGTACGAAAACGGCCAGGGCGTGTGGCAGGACTACTCCGAGGCCGCGAAGTGGTACGCGAGAGCGGCGGAGCAGGGGGTACCCCGCGCCCAGAACAACCTCGGCATCATGTACGCCGTGGGCAAAGGCGTGCCGCAGGATTTTTATTCCGCCTATGTCTGGTTTGCGATTGCGGCCTCCCGGTTTGCCGACTCCGATCGGGAGGTTCGCGAGCAGGCCGTCGGCAACAGGGACAGCGCCGCGTACAACATGACCCTGGAACAGGTCGCCCAGGCGCAAAAGCAAGTGCGTGAGTGGAAGCCGAAGAAGGAACGTTCAAGCGCGGGGAGGCCGGATGGTTCTATGTAAACGGTGCGGATACAACTGGCAGCCGAGGATCGAGGGCAGGCCCAAGTCATGCCCGGAGTGCAAGTCGAGACTGTGGGACGTTCCAAGGAAAGGGAAAGCGCCGCCGAGGGTCATGGAATTGGTCGACGGGCACACGGGAAAGTTGCGGTGCAAGGTATGCGGCGCCGAACACCTCATGGCCATAAAGCAAATGCCGGAAGGGGGCTACTACCGGGTATCGTGGCAGTGCGTGAACAAGTGCAAAATGGAGGAGATGGGAAAGAAGGGCCGGACCCGGAGCAAGAAGGCGTGAGGGTTGGCCTGCAGTGATCTCTAATATTTAGATATCCAGGTCCTCTTCAGCTTCATGTTTTTCATGATTATCCGCTTATTTTCCTCATGGATATGTTTGTCGGTCGCTTGATGTTTATTTACTAAAAACCGTATAGCCGCGATTATAAGTGCAATTATTACGAATATAACGAGCAGGGAAGATGAGATATTCACGACTTACTCCGTAGCCATCGATTTTGTCAGCCACCCCACGCTCATCTTATCGGCAATATCGCAACCCACCTTTACCGAAGAGCCATGGCTTACGTCATTCTCCTCCTGCGACGATTCCAAAACAGTCCCGCCAATACACTCCCAAGGAGCAGCAGCGTGGAGAGTCCGGGCGCTGCCGTGTTGGAGGTGGTGAAAGCTGCCTCGGCCATAGGTATGGACAGGAATGCCGATGCCAGAATGCAGATCGCTAAAAATCTTCTCATGACCACGGCCTTTCTGGCTGGCGAGTCGTTTGAATCACAGTAATGCTGTCCGGCGCCTCCCGGTATCGGCCCCTGTCCTGAATGAGAACCGTTGTTTGTCTGTTTGTGAGACCGGTGTTCGTCCTATGGCGCGGAAGGGTGGCTTACGTCATTCTCTTCCAGCGACGATATCCAAGCAATCCAACCAGTCCTCCCCCCAGCAGCATGAGCGTCGTGGAGGGTTCCGGGACGAGGAAGGAATAACCCGCACGCAATATGTCGTTTTCCGCTATTAACGCGGATATTGCCGGCACCGAGGACAGCAGCAAGACCACAAAGTAAAATATCGAGAGGATAACTGCTTTCTTCATCTATTGCCCCTTACCGTGCAATGTGTTTAATTTCCCGCGACCGTGGCCGCGACGCCCTGTAGCAATCCACGCCAATAGGGGGAAAAAGTGGCGCCGGGTCAGTCAGGTGAAGCGGGAATCGGACTGACTCAGCGCCTGGGCGATCTCGTTAGCGAGCCAGGTGGAGAACCAACCCTGGTCACCGAGGCATCGCCGCAAACAAATTATCCCTCTTGCGGGAATGGATATCAATATCAAAGACCATCCGATCGGAAGAAAAATAAACAGTCTTTCCAACCGAAGCAATATTTACACCAATATCCCGTCCCAGGTAAGTATTCATTTTAAAAGGGATATTGTTGTCAGTATGCAATGGCGTTAAATGGAAACGCGCTACAATGGGAAAAATATTTCCAGAAATCGGCTGGCCGAGTCATCTATTTTTTCCCGCCGGGAAACTTCACCCTGATGGCCCGAACCTAAATTTTCAGGAACAGGGAGGGAATCCGGATCGAACCCCTTTCAGGGGAGGGGACGAACATGAAAAAGGCGATTGTCGGGATGTTTATCGCAGGAATTCTGATCGCGGGGGCGGCGGTCGGTTTCGGTGTCGCGCTGGCGGAAGGATATCCATCGGAAAACCCGGCGTGGACCCTTCAGGACCAGGAGGCGGTCGAACAGTATAAGGACTACGCTGTCGGCCCCATGGGAAAGAGCGGGTCGGAGGGAAGCATGTTCGGCGCGGGCTGGCAGGCAAGCGGTGCGATAGGTGCGGGGGCGGTTCCGGGGGCGGATTCCGAGGCTTACTAGTCCAAAGAAAAAGGGCGGGTCACCCCGCCCTTTCGTTATCCTTCAAGGCGTTTTTATCGAGCACGATATGCATGTCATAGTCCGGGTTCCAGCCGAAAGTCTTTCGCGCCACTCTCAACAGTCCCAGGACGTTGTCCGGCCGTTTCCTGTTCCTTCGCTCGACGACCTTGCCCATCGGCACCTTTTGATGCTTTGCATAGTCCACGCGGTAAACATCGTATGTTTGCATTGGTCCTCCTTCCGTCCCGAAGCGGCCGATCTCCTCCGTTCCCCCATGTTTAAATTATATCAATTTTCCCGCGCACGAGGATGGCGCAGGATCGCATTACGATAGGGGAAGGGGAGGCGGCAGGGGACAGACTTCGATTTACCGATAACGGGCGGAGGGGAAGTCTGTCCTCCACCAGGAGTGGAGCCGGCGGTCGGCCGGCGCAACAAGATCCGTGGCCATCCCTGGCCGCGCCGGCACTTGGCCATCCATGGCCATCGGGATTGTGCGTAGGTTCAATCCCTCACGTATCGGCATGGGAAAAACGTGGAGCCGGCGGTCGGGATTGAACCGACGACCTGCTGATTACGAATCAGCTGCTCTACCACTGAGCTACGCCGGCGCACGAACGGTAACTCGCGAATTTATAAATATAGATAGGGCGGTCGGACAAAGTCAAGCCGGAATCGCCCCGCAATGAAAGGGCAGGCGATCGATCGCCCGTTTATTAATAGTTGACACTGATTTAAAATGGGAATAAATTCCCAAATATGGAATCGAAAATCACCCAGGCCTTATCGGCGGCCGTCGCGACCATGCTCCGCCCGCTGGTAAGGCTCCTCCTGAGAAACGGCATCCCTTACCGGACGTTTTCCGATCTCGCGAAGCGGGTATACGTGGACGTCGCCATGGAGGAGGAATTCGGAATCGCCGGAAGGAAGCAGTCCAAATCGCGGGTGTCCATCATCACCGGCCTGTCGCGCAAGGAAGTCCTGCGCGTGAGGCGCCTGCCGCCCACGGACGATATGGGCGCTGCGGAACGGTACAACCGGGCGGCGCGCGTGATCGGCGGCTGGGTGCGGGACCCGCGGTTCCATCGGGAATCGGGGCGGCCGATGGAGCTGCCGTTCGAAGGGGATGCCGCCTGCTTCGGGGAACTGGTCAAGATCTACAGCGGCGACGCCCCCGCCCGGGCGGTGCTCGATGAACTTCTGAGACTCGGGGCGGTCGAGCGGACGCAGGAAGGAAACATGCGGTTGCTCGAGCGGTCCTACATCCCGAAAACCGGCGAGATCGACAAGATCGGCATCCTGGGCGTCGACACGGCGGACCTGATATCGACGATCGACCACAACATCCAGCGAATGGGCGACCTGTTCTACCAGAGGAAGGTCTGCTACGACAACCTTCCTTCCGAGGCGCTTCCCGGGTTCAGGGCGCTCGCAGCGGCCCGGGCGCAGGAGCTCCTGGAAAATCTGGACGGCGAGTTGAGCCGGCAGGACCGGGACTTCCATCCCGGGGTCGCCGGGACGGGCAAAATGCGGGCGGGGGTCGGCATCTATTATTTCCAGGGGGATGGCGGCGGGGGAGGGGAGAGATGAAACCGGCGAATCGAACGCCCGTATTCCGTATCGGGGCACCGATGCTCTTGCTGGTTCTTCTCTCCCTCTCTTGCGGGACGAGCGGCACCGATTTCGCCGGCGGCGGAACGGGCGGCACGGGGATCAGCACGGGCGAGATCTCCGGCTTCGGCAGCGTCGTTGTCAACGATGTGCATTTCCGCACGGACAACAACGTGGCTCCCGGATACATGACGAGAAAGTGGGTCAACGGGGCGGACAAGTCTCACCAGAAGGACAGGGATGTTTTCTCCGAGGGGATGGTCGTGACGGTTCGATACGGGACAGGCGACAACAACGCCCGGGCGATCGAATACCGGAACAGCCTGCGGGGGCCCATTAGCGCGATCGTCCCCGGCGCCGACAACGTCATCGGAATCCTGGGACAGGCCGTCGTCGTGGATAATGCCGCGCTCTTTCTCTCCCTCGGCCTGGACGACGTCGTGGAGGTCAGCGGGTATGCGGATAACGCCGGGCGGATCCGTGCGGCGTACGTTTCCGTCGCGGGTCCCCCGATGCCGCCGCCTTTCCAGGAGTTCGAAGTCCATGGGTTCGTCTCCGCATCGTCCGCGGCCGGTTTTCGCGTCGGGCCGCTGCCGGACGGCTCCGGGACAACCGTGACGGTTTCCTTCCCCGCGGGCGGGCCCGCGAACGGCTCATACGTTCAGGTCGTAACGACCGACCGGGCGCCTGTCGCCAACATCATCACCGCCACCCGTGTGGAGACGCATGCCGCGCGGACCGATTTTCCGGAGGGGGCCGAGGCCGCCCTCACCGGCCTGGTCACGACGCCATGGGGCGGTTCCGGAAACGATCTCTCCTTCAAAGTGGAGGGGAAGAGGGTGGTATGGAGCGCCGATACGGCGTTCATCGGCGGCGGTTCGGCCGATGCCGGGGAGCCCGACAGGAAAGTCCAGGTTCAGGGGAGGGAAAACGGCGGCGTTCTTTCCGCATCGAGGATTGTTTTCAGGTAGGAAAATCGGCGAACCGACATTAAATGGAACCATAGAGGAGGGGAACATGAAGTCTCTGTCTGAAACATCGCGCACCGCGATCCGCCTGCTGCTTGTCCTTATGATCACCGCCGGCCTTGCGGCCTGCGGGGGAGGGGGGGGGACGTCCTCCTCCTCCGGCACGTCCGGAGCGGCCTCGGTCAACGTCTCCATCGCGTCCGCCACGGCTTTCCCCGCGGGGGCGACGTTGGCATCCTCGAGCGTGTCATCGGATATCGCAGCGGCGCCCGGGAATTCCCCGGCCTTCGACAACGTCTTCGTGACGGTGACGAGACTGGCGCTGATCCCCGCCGACCATACCCAATTCCCGGACCATAACGGGGAGCTGGAAACGATGAACTCCCACGCCGAGGAGGGCAGGTCGTCGGAGTTCGTCACGGTGGAGCTGGCCGAACCCGTCGTGATCGACCTGCTTCATCCCCCGACGGGGGGGGAGATGGCGGGAAATGTGCTGAACAGGTTTTCCTCGGTGCCGGCGGGCGAGTATTCCAAGATCCGGATGTATTACGACAACGTGGTCGGCCGCGCCGCGGGCGCGCCCGATGTGCTGTTCCACCCCACGGCGCATTACCACTTCGACGTTCACTTCGTCGGCGGGAAACTCGTGATCCCGGCGTCTTCGGACCCGCAGGGAGGGATCCGGTTCTACTCGGTGGTCATCAATGTGGTCGGCCTGAAGTACCACCAGGCCGGCGGCAGCGGCAACGTCCTGCTGCGGCCGCAGGTCTTCGCGGAGGTGGTCGGCGCCCCGAATTACATCGTCACCGGCGTCGCGGACCAGGTGGACCGTGCGAACGGGACATTCGTCGTGAAGACGGCCAGCGACAACGTCGGCGTCGATTACGGATCGGGGACCCTCTGGTACTACTATGATGGGCGTTACGTGGGTTCGTTGGCTTCGTTGGGAATTTCGGGCCCCGATGCCCTGCGGGACACCGCCCTTGTGCACGTGATCGGGACGTTCCTGGGCGGCGTTCTCGTGGCGGAGAAGGTGGGCATCACCTTCCCGGCCGAATTAACGGGTGTTGTCGATGGCGGGTGGAAGGCCGACAACACGTTCGATCTCCGGCTGGCGTCGGACAACGCGGTCTTCCCGATACCGGACCGGTCCCTTGCGTACTACGACAACGCGGCTTTCCCCCACGCGCGACTGACCGATGCGGCCATCGACAACAATATCCAGGTCAAGGCGCGCGGTTACGCCGTGGCGGGGGGCATCGAGGCGTTCTGGATTAGCGTGGTCGAATAGCAGAACCGGGACGTTGATGAGTTCTCCCGCAGTTTAGGGACAGAGAAGAGCGGACCAAAATAACGGGGACGTACATGAGAAGTCGTGAAGGCACGAAGGTTGGCCTTCTCATGTCCGTCCCCGTTTTGTGGTCCCCATGAGTGTCCCCGTTCTGCGGGAGAACTCATCAACGTCCCCGATCTGTGGTTCAGCTCGGCTCGATCCGGTACTGCTCGATGTGGAACTTCTCGGACGCCGAGATGTTCACCTTCATGCCGAACTTCTGCTCGAGGATCTCGAGGAACCGGCGCTCCTCCCCGAACAGCTCCTCGGCGAGGGCGGGGTGGACGTACAGCGACACCTGCCGGCCCGACAGGAGCAGGCTCTGGCGCTCGAGGGCGCGGAAGATGTCGTAGCAGATCGTCTTCTTCGACTTGATGACGCCTTCGCCCGAGCAGTAGGGGCAGCCCTCGGAGAGGGAGCGCCCCAGGCTCTCCCGGACGCGCTTCCGGGTCATTTCGACCAGCCCGAGCTCCGAGATCTTGCAGATCGTCGTCTTGCTGCGGTCCGCCACCAGCGCGTCGACGAGGGCGTTGTACACCTTCTCGCGGTTCTCCTCGCTCTTCATGTCGATGAAGTCGATGATGATGATCCCGCCGATGTTGCGCAGCCGCAGCTGGTAGACGATCTCCTTGACCGCCTCGAGGTTGATCTTGACCGTCGTGTCCTCGAGCGAGGAGCGGCCGACGTACTTCCCCGTGTTCACGTCGACGACGGTGAGCGCCTCCGTCTGCTCGATCACGATGTACCCGCCGCTCTTGAGCCACACCTTCTTGTCGAGCGCCCGGTTCACCTCGATCTCGATGCCGTAGTTGTCGAAGATGGGCTCGGGGCCGTTGTACAGCTCGATCCTGTCCAGGATGCGCGGGAAGAACTGCTGGGCGAACGCGCGGATCCGGGTGTGCTCCTCGGGGGAGTCGACCACGATCCGGTCCGAGTCGCTGGAGAACAGGTCGCGCACCGCGCGCATGGAAAGGGAGAGCTCGCGGTGGATCAGGGCGGGGGCCGCGGCGTTCTCGCTCTTCTTGCGGATCGTCTCCCACAGGCGGACGAGGTAGTCCATGTCGGTCCGGAGCGAATCCTCGGTGCCGCCCTCCGCGGCGGTGCGGACGATGGCGCCCATCCCCTCGGGCCGGATCGACTCGACGATCTTCGTCAGCCGGTCCCGCTCCTCGGGGTCCTCGATGCGCCGGGAGATCCCGATGTGGTTCGACCAGGTGAGGAGCACCAGGTGGCGGCCGGGCAGGGTGATGTGGCTGGTGATCCGCGCGCCCTTCGTCCCCAGCGGCTCCTTGGCGACCTGGACCAGGAGGTGCTGCCCTTCGCGGATCAGCCCCTCGATCGGCGGGAGGAAATGGTCCTGCGGGTAGCGGGCCGGGCGGATGCCGATGTCGTCGGGGAGGCCGGGGTCCTCGACCGGGTCGGTGTCGAACTCGAGCTGCGGGGTGACGAAGTCGCCCGCGAAGAGGAACCCCGCCTTGTCCATGCCGATGTCGACGAAGGCGGCCTGCATGCCGGGCAGGACCCGGATGACCTTCCCGTTGTAGATGTTGCCGACGGAGTTCTTGTCCTCGCCCCGTTCGATGAGCAGCTCCGCGAGGGCGCCGGACTCGAGGGTGGCCACGCGCGTCTCGTACGGCGCGGCGTTCACCACGATGTGCCTGCTGGGTCTCTGCATCATGTCTTTCCCGGGCGGGGGATCAGGCTCCGCCGATTCCTTCCTGACGACGAGCCGGTCGGGCGAAAGCGGAACGCCGAGGATCGCCGCGGCGGCCTCGGCCGGCCGCACCCCTTTTCCCGTGCCCTGTATGATTTTAATGAAGATGCCCTCCGCATTCACCTTGAAATCGTCGACCAGCGGGCGGAGGTCCACCTCGGTCACCTGCGCTTCGCGGACGAGCGCCAGCGGAAAGGCTTGCGCGGCGCGGAACGCGGCGAACCGCTCCGCGGCCAGGGAAGGCGTGATCCCTTCCGGGAGCGCGAAGCCGGGGAGCGGGCGCAGGGAGTAGTCGGACGCCAGGTCGTAGTCGGACATGCGCGGGGAGCCCGGCGGGACCGTCTTCGCCTCGATCACGCGGACGCCCGCGGGGAGGTGCGGAGGCAGGATCGACGGGAGCTCCGAGGCGACGACCGGAAGGGTGAACTCCGCCTCGAGGAACTCGCAGCCGCTGTCGGTTCCGACCGCCAGCGCCGGCCCGAGGGAAAGCTTCGGCGCGGGGTTGAACCCCTGGCTGTACGCGATCGGCAGCCCGGCGCGCCGTAAAGTGCGCCCCCACAGCGACTGGATCTCCAGGCCGCTCAGGTATTTCGCCGGCCCCTCCTTGGCGTAGGCGATCCGCACGACGTGGCGCCGCGGCGGCGCCTGGGGGGAGGGCGCGGGCGGCGCGGGGGCCGCCGGCTCCGGGGCGGGGGAGGGCGCCGCCAGCCGGCCCGCGTACGTTATGTTCGAAAGCCCCGGCGGGCACGCCCCGCAGGAGGTGCATCCCGCGGAGCGGCAGTCGGGGGTGATCTCGCCGGTCCGCGCCTTCTCCCGCTCGGCGAGCAGGAAGCCGCGGTCGATGCCCGCGTCGACGACGTCCCAGGGGAGCGGGGCGGCCGGGTCGCGTTCCTTCAGGTATTCGAGCGGGTCGATGCCGGCCTCCGCGAAGGCCCGGCTCCACGCCTCGGGGCGGAATTCCTCCGTCCACGCGTCGAACCGCGCCCCGTTGCGGTACGCCGAAAGGATGACCGAAGGGAGGCGGCCGTCGCCGCGCGAGAAGACGCCCTCCAGCTCGGAAACCTCCGGCGAGGCGTGCTTCAGCTCCGCGTTCCGCTCCCGCCCGAGGGCGTCCCGCACGATCCGGATCCGCTCGTGCATCTCGTCCCGCCCGGCCTGGCGCTCCCACTGGAACGGCGTGTGCGGCTTCGGGACGAACGGGGAGACGCTCACCGTGACGGAGCAGCGCTTCCCCTTGCGCCGGGCGACCGCGGCGACCCGCTTCGCCAGCAGGCCGATGGCGCGCACGTCCTCGCTCGTCTCGCCGGGGAGCCCCACCATGAAATAGAGCTTGAGGGTCTGCCAGCCGTTCCCGAAGATCCACTCCGCCGTCTTGAGGACGTCGTCGTCGAGGATGTCCTTGTTCACGGAGCGGCGCAGCCGTTCCGTCCCCGCCTCGGGCGCCAGCGTGAACCCCGACTTGCGCACCTTGCGGAGCTGCTCGACCGTGTTCTCCGTCAGGGCGTCCAGCCGCAGCGCCGGGAGCGAAAGGGAGACGTGGTCCGGGGCCAGCGCGTCCATCGCCTCGGTGACGAGCCGGTCGATGCAGCTGTAGTCGGCGGCCGAGAGCGACAGGAGCCCCACCTCGTCGTACCCCGTCTTGGGGGCGCTTTCCTGCAGGTAGGCCAGCACCGCGAGCGGGTCGCGCTCCCGCACCGGCCGGTACGCGTAGCCGGCCTGGCAGAACCGGCAGCCCCGGGTGCAGCCGCGGGAGATCTCGATGCTCAGCCGGTCGTGCACCACGCGCATCGACGGGAGGATGGGCGCGGGCAGCAGCGGCGAGAGGGCGAGGTCGGGCAGCACCCGGCGGGAGACGCCCATGGAGACCCCCGGCACGTACACGCCGGCGATCCCGGCGAGCGTCGCCAGCAGGTCGGCGCGGGACCCTCCCTTCGCCTTGCGCTCCTCGACGGCGGAGACGATCTCCAGCGCCGCCTCTTCGCCGTCCCCCACGAGGAGGGCGTCGAAGAAGGGGGCGACGGGGGCGGGGTTCAGCGTGCAGACGCCCCCCCCGACGACCAGGGGATGCCCCTCGCCCCGGTCCTTCGACAGGAGCGGGATCCCCGCCAATTCCAGCATCATGAGGACGTTGGTGTAGGTGAGCTCGTAGCAGAGGGAGAACCCGACCATGTCGAAGGAGCCGGCCGGGCGCCCCGACTCGAGCGACGGGAGCGGCTCCCCCGAGGCGCGCAGATGCTCCGCGTAGTCGGTCCACGGGGCGAAGACGCGCTCGCAGAGCGTCCCGGGCCGCGCGTTGAGGATCTCGTGGAGCAGGAGGATCCCCAGGTGGGACATCCCGATCTCGTACGCGTCGGGAAACGCAAGCAGGACGCGCGTTTTGGCGTCTTCCCAGGGAATCAGCGCGGGGCGGATTTCGCTCCCGCTGTACCGGGACGGCTTCCGTATGGATGGGGGGATCCGCGTCATCACTATAGATAAATCCCATTATATTGATGAAAACGCAACGGTTTCGGGGTAGATTACCGGGAAGATCCCTGTCGGGAGGCAACGGTAGACGTGCGTCTTTTCGGCACCATGGGGGCGGAGGCCACCTTCCGGGACGAGGATTTCTTCGGCCGGGAAGAGGAGCTTTCGGCCCTTACGAGGGCGGCGATCGAGGGAGGGCGCGGCGTCGGCTCCTCCTTCATGATCTACGGCCCGCCGAACATCGGGAAGACCATGCTCCTCCTCAAGGTGCGGGAGGAGATCCTGGCCTCGGCCGCTGCGGACCCCGCGGCGCCCGCGTCCCCGCGGCCGTTCCCCTTCTATTTCTCCTTCAGCCAGATCCTCTCGCACCCGCTGGCGCTCTCCCAGCATTTCCTGCAGGAGTACCTGGGGCAGCTGCTCCGGTTCTTCGGCGACGAGCACCCGCCGGTGTTCGACCCGGACGAGATGTGCGAGCGGCTCGCCGCTTACGGGTTCTCCGGATGCCGGGCCCCCATGGCGGCCCACGCAAAATACACCGCCGCGGGGGACGGCCTCTCCGCCCTCGTCAACGCGGTTTCCCTCCCGTTCGCGTCCTGCGGCGGCTCCTTCTATCCCGTTTTCCTGCTCGACGACTTCCAGTACACGGGGAAGCTGCAGGGCGTGCCCGAAGGGACCATGCTTTCCATCCTGCGCCCCTACATCAAGAGCGGCCGGTTCGCGATGTTCCTTTCCGGTTCCTCCCCGGGGCGGGTGACCGCCGCCCTGAAGAGGGAAGGGCTGTACGGCGCCTTCCAGATGCTCGAGATCCGCGGCCTGAAGGCCGACGCGTCGCGGCTCCTGTGGGAGAAGCTGTGCGGGCGGCGGAAGGTCGAGGTCGCGCCCTCCCTGCTCCCGCGCGCCACGGAGCGGGTCGGCGGGATCCCGTTCTACCAGCGGCTGCTGGCCGAGGACATCTTCTTCCGCAACACCCGGGTGGCGGACTCGATCACCCTGGAGAACCTGTACGCCGCCTCGGTGACGCAGGGGAAGCTGAACCGCTACTGGAGGGAGTTCTTCGAGAACGCCTTCCCCACCCGGACCCGCCGCGGCAGGGCGATCCGGTTCCTGAAGCGCGTCATGTACGACCGGTTCCCCCTCGACACGGTCGAGGGGGCGCTGTCGCTGATGGGGACCTCGCAGGAAGAGGGCGAGGCGATCCTCACGCAGCTGGAGTTCAAGGGGCTGCTGAAGTCCGACCTGGAGCAGCTCACCTTCGTCGACGACCCCGTGCTGACCGACTTCCTGTACTGGGCGTACGAGCGCGGCCTCCTCGGGAAGGGCGTGTCGCAGGTGGCGTCGGCCATCGTGCAGTCCCGGATCTCGCGCACGGCCGCGGAAGCCGGGCAGGGGGAGGGCCACGCGCGGCGCATTTCCGTGGTGAAGGAGCTGATGCGGCGGTGGGACCTCCGGGAAGTGCCGACGCTCCTGTTCGAGTACGGCCCGTTCCGGGAGAAGTTCGACCGGAAGGGGGTGCTCGAGGTCGTCATCGGCATGGAAAGCGAGCCGCTGCGGACCCGCCTCCCGAAGATCTCCTCCGTGTCCACGGGGTACCGGAACCAGAGGGGGGGACCCCGCTTCGACTTCGACCTGGTGGCGTACGGCTTCGCCGAAGGGGAGTTCTCCGAGGAGAACCTGGTCGTCTGGGCGGTCGACGTGGTCCCGGAAAAGAACCTGGCGGCGCGGGCCGTGGAGCATTTCGAGAACCGGTGCCGGCTCCTGGCCATCGAGAAGGGGCTCCCGGCGGACCGCTTCCGGAAGTGGATGCTCCTGAGCGAGTCGGCCGACCCGGCCGCGGTCGACCTTGCGGCGCAATACGGCGTCCACCTGTCCCACCCGTCGCAGCTGCGGCTGTTCCTGAACCTCTTCGGCCTCGAGGAGCTGGGGGAGGCCCCGGAACCCGAGCGGCAGGCCTCCGCCCAGCCGGCGCCTTCGGACAAGACGGTGGAGTACGAGCTGGTCCTTCCCATGAAGGCCGACTCCGAGATGGTCGCCGCCCGCGTGGCCGAGACGGTGGCGGCCTTCGCCGCGGTCGACGCCGACACGGTGGACCGCATCAAGATGGCGATCATCGAGGCGTGCATCAACGCGTTCGAGCACAGCTCCGCCTCCTCGGGGAAGGTCCGCCTGCGCTACCTTTTGTCCCCGGGGAAGCTCGAGCTGTTCGTCCAGGACGACGGGAAGGGGTTCCAGTCGTCGACGCGGGGCGAGTCGAAGAAGAACCGCGGGTGGGGGCTGAAGCTGATCCGGGAGCTGGTGGACGAGGTGGAGATCGACACGGGTCTGGACGGTACGGTGGTGCACATGGTCAAGTTCCTCGAAAGCGGACAGGCAGGGAACGAGACCGCGCACGGAAAGGAGGAGGGGGCCGCACCCCCTGAAAAGGAATGAGCCTCTCAGAGATGAAAGTGGACGTCAGGGACGACGGCAGGACGCTCGTGGTTCACATCGGAGGATACCTCAACAGCTCGCTCGGAGAAGAGGTCGAGAAGATCGTCGGCGCGAAGATCGGCGGCGGCGCCCGTCACCTCCTCCTGAACTTCGGGCAGACGCGCATGGTCAACAGCATCGGCATATCGTTCATCATCGGGGTCGTGGAAAAGGTGATGGAGGAGCAGGGACGGCTGGCGTTCTGCGAGGTCAACCGCCTCAACAAGGACCTGTTCCAGGTGACCGGCCTCACGAAATACGTGCAGTCGTTCGAAACGGAAACGGAGGCGCTGGAATTCCTCTCGGGGGCGGCGGAGGACAGGTTCAGGGAAGCGTAGACAGGATTCCGCGCAGGGCCGAAACGCTCCGCGTGAAGTGCTCCCTCCGGTGCGGTTCCACCGTGAGGATGGGGCGGGCGCCGGCGTCGATCGCCGCCAGGAGCACCCCACGGTAGTTGATGGTCCCTTCCCCTACAGGCAGGTGGTCGTCCCGCGTTCCGCGGTTGTCGTGGACGTGCATCAGGCCGGTGCCTTCGCCGAAGGCCTCCGCCCAAAGGTGGACCGGCACCAGGGAGAAGAGGGCCGCGTGCCCGGGGTCGAGGCAGAAAACGAGGCGCGGCGACCCGACCGCCTCCCGCAGGCGGAGCAGGTGCGCGGGGTCGTCGTCGAAGACGTTCTCGACGAACAGCCGCGTGCCGGCCTTCTCCGCGGCTTCGGCGAGCTCCCCGAAGGAGCGCCTCGCGGACGCGAGCCAATCGCCCGGGCGGAAGTCGAAGAGCCAGGGGAAATACCCGCCGTGGACCACCACGCCCCCGGGGCGGAAGACCGGGGCGAGGGCGATCGCCTGCGAGACGCGGCGGACGGCGAACCGCCGGGCTTCCTCGTCGTGGGCGCCGGGCCAGACGTCGTGGAACGGGGCGTGGAAGGTGAGGGAGGAGATCCCCGCCTCCCGGAGGGCCGCGGCCGTGCGTTCCGCCTCCGCCGGGGCGAGCGCGTCGAGGTCGGCGCCGGAGAAGTAGATCTCCGGCCCCACGCCGGCGTCGCGCAGGGCCCGCACCGTCTCCGCGTCGCGGAGCATGGGGAAGGGGACGGTGGAATGGACGACCCAGGCCATCGGAGAAAAATACCTCATCCGGGCGGTTCGGGCAAGGCCGCCCGCGGAAAATCGCCTTGACATCCGTTTTTTGTATACTGTATGCGTAAAGGATCCGACGGGAACCGGGAGCGCGACGTTGCAGAAGCTGAGAATCCGGATCGACAGCCACCTGACCCTGCGCGAGCGGATCGTCTCCTCGATCCGCAACGCCATCATCAACGGCCAGCTCAAGCCGGGGACGCGCATCGCCGAGCCGGAGCTCGCCGAAAAGTTCGGCATCAGCCGCACCCCCATCCGGGAGGCGTTCCGCCAGCTGGAGACCGAGGGCTTCATCTCCGTCATCCCCCGGAAGGGGGCGATCGTCGCCTCCTTCTCCGCGCAGGACGTCTCGAACTTCTACGACCTGAAGATGATCCTCGAGGGGTACGCCGCGCGGCTGGCGACGATGACCCTCACCGAGAGCGAGATCGACCGGATGGAGACGGTCAACCGGCAGATGACGACGGCCTCCGGGAAGAAGGACCTGCGCAGGGTCCTCGAACTGCACAACGAGTTCCACGACACGTTCCTCCGGGCCGCCGGGAACGAGCGGCTCCACCAGATCGTGCAGTCCATGGTGGCGCAGTTCCAGCGGTACCGGCTGATCCTCGCCATGCCGGGGAAGGTCGAGGGGGCGATCGACCAGCACGTCGAGATCATCGACGCGTTCCGCAGGCGCGACCCCGCCCTCGCGGAGAAGCTGGTCCAGAAGAACGCGCTCTACGGGAAGAGGATCCTCCTCAAGGAGCTGGCGAAGAAGGATTGACCGGCCTTCGCGCGATGGGTAGAGTAGTAGGAACCATGCGATGCCGGTTTCTACGATGCTGACCTCGAGCGTTCTCGTTCTCAACCGGGCCTTTTTCCCGGTCCACGTCACCACCGCGCGCCGGGCTTTCTGCCTCCTCTACGCGGGTCTCGCCAAAGCGATCAACGAGCAGTACGAGATGTTCGATTACCCCTCCTGGAGCGCCTTGTCGGTCGCCGGGGGGGAGGACTGCGTCGGGCTCGTGGGGCGGGTGATGCGGGTGCCCCGCGTGGTGGTCCTCGTCGCGTACGACCGCATCCCGCGGCGCAACATCCGGTTCAGCCGCCGCAACGTCTTCATCCGGGACGGCAGCACCTGCCAGTACTGCGGCCGCTCCTTCCCCACCAGCGACCTCAATCTCGACCACGTGGTTCCCCGCTCCCAGGGAGGGAAGACCACCTGGGAGAACATCGTCTGCAGCTGCGTCCCCTGCAACAAGCGGAAGGGGGGGAATCCCCCCGACCGGGCGGGGATGCGGCTGATCTCGGTCCCCGGCCTTCCCCGCTGGTCCCCCGAGTACGCCTTTTCCCTCCGCCGGCCGATCCACAGGGAATGGGTGCCTTTCCTCAACGTCGTCGACTTCACCTATTGGAACCTCGAGCTGCGGGATTGATGATCTCCCTGCTTTTCGTCGTCGGCCGCCCTGTGGGGCACTCCTTGAGCCCGGCGATGCACAACGGGGTCATCGCCCGCCTGCGGCTTCCCTTGTGCTACGTTCCCGTAGAGCTGCCGGACGGCCGCCTCGAGGGATTCCTGCGGATCGTCCGGGAGGCGAATTTCCTCGGGGGGAACGTCACCATCCCGTTCAAGGAGGAGGCGGCGGCGCTTTCCGACACCCGTTCGGAAGCGGTCGAGGCGTGCGGGGCGGCGAACACCCTCGTGGCCCGGGACGGTAAGCTCCACGCCGACAACACCGACGGGGAAGGGTTCCTCGACGCGCTCGAGGGGCGCGGGTGGGGGCGGCGGCACGGAAATGTCGTCCTGCTGGGCGCGGGGGGCGCCGCGCGGGGGGTCGCCTTCGCCCTGGGAAAAGCCGGGGCCCGGCGGATCGCCGTCCTGAACCGGAACCCCCGGCGCGCGGAAGAGGTCGCGCGGGCCCTTGCCGCCCGGCTCCCGCGCGTCGGGTTCTCCACAGGGGGCGTCGACCCGGGGACGCTCGAAGAGGCGTTCCGGGGGGCCGACCTCATCGTCCAGTGCACCCCCCTGGGGCTGATCGGGGAATGGGAAGATTTTCCCCACAAAGCAGTAAAGAAAACCACCCGTTTTGCCGATCTGGTTTATCGGGCCGGTGGGACCTCGCTGGTAAGGAGTCTCCGCGCACGGGGGGTGCCGTCGATCGACGGGCTGCCCATGCTGGCCTGCCAGGCCGCACGAAGCTTCGCGCTCTGGACGGGGAAAAACGTCCCTCCAGGAACGTTTCTCTCTTTGGCGAAAAAAGGGTTGAAATTATGATAGATTTCATCGCATCATCGTTCGGCCGGAGGTGACGGGAAAGCATGTCTACAGTGGCCACAAAGATCGGGGAAATGCTGCTCAAGGGGAACCTGCTTTCCGCCGACCAGCTGCGCAGCGCCCTCGAGACACAGGAAAGGACCCACGAGCGGATCGGCACGATCCTCGTGAAGGCCGGATACATCAAGGAGGAGGAGCTCCTCGCCTTCCTCGGCCGCCAGTTCAGCCTGCCGGTCGTCGACCTGTCCAAGTACGAGATCAACCCCGAGGTCGTGCGGCTCCTCCCCGAAGAAATGGTGCAGAAATACCTCGCCCTCCCCATCAACCGCGTGGGCGCGAAGATGATCGTCGCCGTGTCCGACCCCTCCAGCATGGCGATCGTCGACGGGATCGGGTTCAAGACCGGCTACTCCGTCGAGCTCGTCCTCGCCTCCGAGCGGGACATCACCACGGCGATCAACAAGTTCTTCGACCGCTCGATGGAGTTCAAGGACATCATCGCCGACCTCGACGATGACCTCGAGGTCGTCCGCGAGGAGCAGGACGAGATCGCCGACCTCGATCGCGCCGTCGACGACGCGCCGGTCGTGAAGCTGGCGAACTACCTCCTCACCGAGGCCATCAAGCGGCGCGCGTCCGACATCCACATCGAGCCGTACGAGAAGGAGTTCCGGGTCCGGTACCGCATCGACGGCGTCCTCTACGAAGTGATGCGCCCGCCCATGCGGCTGCGCAACGCGCTCTCGTCGCGCCTCAAGATCATGTCCTCCCTCGACATCGCCGAGCGGCGCCTCCCGCAGGACGGCCGCATCAAGATGAAGATCGGGAAGGGGCGGGAGATGGACTTCCGCGTCTCCGTCCTCCCCACCATCTTCGGCGAGAAGATCGTCCTCCGCCTGCTCGACAAGGCGAACCTGCAGCTCGACATGACGAAGCTCGGGTTCGAGGCGCCGGCGCTGGCCGATTTCATGGACGCGATCCACCGCCCGTTCGGGATGATCCTGGTCACCGGCCCCACGGGGTCCGGGAAGACCACCACGCTGTACTCGGCGCTGTCCGACCTGAACAAGACGTCGGACAACATCTCCACGGCCGAGGACCCGGTGGAGTACAACTTCGCGGGGATCAACCAGGTGCAGATGAAGGAGGACATCGGGCTGACCTTCTCCTCGGCCCTCCGGTCCTTCCTGCGGCAGGACCCCGACATCATCATGGTGGGCGAGATCCGCGACTACGAGACCGCCGAGATCGCGGTCAAGGCGTCCCTCACCGGCCACCTCGTCCTGTCCACGCTGCACACCAACGACGCCCCGAGCACCGTCACCCGGCTGCTCAACATGGGGATCGAGCCGTTCCTGGTGTCCTCTTCCCTGAACCTCATCGTCGCGCAGCGGCTCGCCCGCCGGGTCTGCGAGAAGTGCAAGCAGGAGGTCAAGGTCCTGCCCAAGGCGCTGATGGACGCGGGGATGAAGCCGGAACGGATCAAGTCCGCGAAGCCCGCGAAGGGGAAGGGGTGCGACGACTGCAACGGCACCGGTTTCCGCGGCCGGGTGGCGCTGTACGAGGTGATGCCGATCAAGGAAGAGATCAAGGACATGGTGCTGCGCGGCGGGTCGGCGATCGACATCAAGCGGGAAGCGATCCGCCTGGGCATGAAGACGCTCCGGCAGGCCGGGCTTTCGAAGCTGGAAGAGGGCGTCACGACGCTCGAGGAAGTGCTGCGCGTGACCGCTCCGGACTGATAGAGGATAAAAGGAGGAGAGCCGCAACATGGTGACGATGCAGGAACTGCTCAGCCAGATGTACGAGAAGGGGGCGTCCGACCTCCACCTGACGACGGGGATCGCCCCGACGATCCGGGTGGACGGCAGCCTGGTCCCGCTCTCCTACGAGCCGCTGATGCCGCAGGACACCAAGCGGCTGTGCTACAGCATCCTGACCGAGGCGCAGAAGCAGCGGTTCGAGGAGGAATGGGAGCTCGACCTGTCGTTCGGCGTCAAGGGCCTGAGCCGGTTCCGCGCCAACATCTACATGCAGCGCGGGGCGTGCGCGGGGGCGTTCCGGACCATCCCCTTCCGCGTGCGGCCCTTCGAGGAGCTGGGGCTCCCGCCGGTGCTGAAGGACCTCTGCAAGAAGCCGCGCGGGCTGGTGCTGGTCACCGGCCCGACGGGCTCCGGGAAATCGACGACCCTCGCGTCGATGATCGACAAGATCAACAACGAGCGGCAGGAGCACAT
The DNA here is from genome assembly GCA_963741515.1 of uncultured bacterium. GTDB lineage: Bacteria > Desulfobacterota > Deferrimicrobia > Deferrimicrobiales > Deferrimicrobiaceae > UBA2219. The sequence continues at coordinate 366,511 of CAVUIA010000001.1, read as the reverse complement.
CATCACCATCGAGGACCCGATCGAGTACCTCCACCCGCACAAGAAGTGCCTGGTGAACCAGCGGGAGGTCACCTCCGACACGCAGTCCTTCAAGAAGGCGCTGAAGTACATCCTCCGCCAGGACCCCGACGTCGTCCTCATCGGCGAGATGCGCGACCTCGAGACGATCGAGGCGGCCCTCACGGTCGCGGAGACCGGCCACCTCGTTTTCGCGACCCTCCACACCAACTCGTGCGTCCAGACGATCAACCGGATCCTCGACGTGTTCCCGCCGTACCAGCAGCCCCAGGTGCGGGCGCAGCTCTCCCTCGTCCTCGAGGGGGTCATCTCGCAGATCCTCATCCCCCGGGCCAACGGCCCCGGGCGGGTGCTGGCGCTCGAGGTGATGATCCCGAACCCCGCGATCCGGAACCTGATCCGCGAGGAGAAGGTCCACCAGATCTACTCGCAGATGCAGGTGGGGCAGAACAAGTTCGGCATGCAGACGATGAACCAGTCGCTCATACAGTGCCTCCAGCGGCGCGAGATCTCCCTCGACGACGCGGTGGGCCGCAGCAACGACCCGGACGAGTTCCGGAACCTGCTCACGACGATGCAGCAGGGCGGGCAGACGGGGCCGGTTCGCAGGGCGTGATATCTTTCTCTCCAGGTGACGGAGGCTGACGATGGCGAAATTCGCTTGGGAAGGGAAGAACCGGGGCGGCGCGAAGGTGACCGGCGAGATCGAGGCCCCGAACGAGGCGTTCGTGCTCGCGCAGTTGCGCCGGGAGCAGATCGCCCCCGTCAGCATAAAGAAGGCGGGCGGCTTCAACCTCGCCCTCCGGTTGCCGGGGATGGGGGAGAAGAAGGTCTCCCAGAAGGAGCTGGCCGTCTTCACCCGCCAGTTCGCCACCATGATCGACGCGGGGCTCCCGCTCGTCCAGTGCCTCGACATCCTCGGGACCCAGCAGGAGAACCTTTCGTTCAAGAAGGTGCTCGTCCAGGTCAAGGAAGACGTGGAGAGCGGCTCCACCTTCGCCGACGCGCTCGGCAAGCACCCGAAGGTGTTCGATCCCCTGTTCGTCAACCTGGTCGCCGCCGGCGAGGTGGGCGGCATCCTCGACACGATCCTCTCCCGCCTGGCCGATCACATCGAGAAGGCGATGAAGCTGGCAAAGAAGATCAAGGGGGCGATGGTCTACCCGGCCACGATCCTGGCCGTGGCCGTCATCGTCACGGTCGTCCTCCTCGTGTACGTCATCCCGATCTTCGCGAAGATGTTCACGGACTTCGGCGGGACGCTTCCCGCGCCCACCGCCATCGTGATGAAGATCAGCGAGATCACCCGGAAATACTTCCTGGTCTTCATCGTCCTGTCCTTCGCGGGCGCGGCGGCCTTCAAGTGGTACATCGCGCAGGAAACCGGCCGGCGGAACTGGGACCGGCTCCTGCTGCGGCTCCCGGTGGTCGGCTCCCTCCTGCAGCGCATCGCGGTCGCCCGCTTCTCGCGGACCCTCGGCACGATGGTGAGCAGCGGCGTCCCCATCCTCGAGAGCATGGACATCGTGTCGAAGACCGCGGGGAACAAGATCATCGAGGAGGCGATCGTGAAGGCGCGCGGCAGCATCAGCGAGGGCAAGACGATCGCCGAGCCGCTGGCCGAGAGCAACGTCTTCCCCACGATGGTGACCCAGATGGTGGCGGTCGGCGAGGCCACCGGCGCGCTCGACGTGATGCTCAACAAGATCGCCGATTTCTACGACGAGGAGGTCGATTCGGCCGTCGAGGCGCTGACGTCGCTCCTCGAGCCGATGCTGATGATCTTCCTCGGCGTGGTCATCGGCGGACTGGTCATCGCGATGTACCTGCCGGTGTTCAAGCTGGCGGGCGCCGTCGGAGGATAACCGTTGCCTCCCGTCCCCGCGGAGGGGCGCGGGGCGCAGGAACAGGCGGGCCGCAATTTCCTCCTGGTCCGGTCGGGGATCAGCTTCGCGCTCCTGGCGTCCGTGGCGACGCTGCAGTTCCGCGAGCCGGAGCTGCTGCTGTCCGCGGGGTTCAAATACCTCTATTTCGCGGTCCTCCTGTCCTACGGGTGGCTGCTGCTCCGGTACGCCGCCTGGGGGCGCACGGAGTTCCCGAACGTCGGCGCGTACGTGCAGGCGCTGATCGACATGGGGTTCATCTCGATCCTGGTGTTCGCCACCGGCGGCATCGAGAGCGTGTTCTCCTTCATGTACGTCCTGATGATCCTGCTCGGGAGCCTCGAGCGCTACCGGAGGGGGCGCTCGTGTGGGCCCTGCTTTCCTCCGTGTCCTACGCGACCCTCATCTACCTGCAGATGAAGAGGATCATCACCCCGCCCGGTTTCGAGGAAACGACGATCACGCTGGCGCAGTTCCTCCGCACGTCGGGCATCCACTGCTCGGGCTTTTTCCTGACCGGCGCCCTCTCGGGGCTGCTGGGGGAGGACATCCGCAAGGGGATGGAGCGGGTGCAGGACCGGGACGAGGTGATCCGCAAGCTGGAGACGTTCCACAAGAACGTGATCGACAACATCCCTTCCGGCATCCTGACGACCGACCTGGAAGGCAGGATCACCCTCAATAACGACACGGCGTGCGCGATCCTCGGGGTGGGGCCGGACGAGCTGACCGGCAGGCCGCTCCAGGAGATCCTCGGCGGGATCGACGGCGACGGGGACCGCTCCCGGAGGGGCGAGCCGCCCGCGCCGCGCCCGGAGATCCGGTTCGTCCGGCCGGACGGCACGGAGATCTTCCTCGGGTTCTCCGCCTCCCAGATGAGGGACGCGGACGGCGGCGTCATCGGGCGCGTGGTCATCTTCCAGGACCTGACGCCCATCAAGCAGATGGAGGAGCGCGTGCGGATCGCCGACCGCCTGGCCGGCGTGGGGGAGATGGCCGCCGGGCTCGCGCACGAGATCCGGAACCCCCTCGCCTCCATCTCCGGCTCCTCCCAGCTCCTCCGCGAGTCTCCCGACGTCCCGGAGGACGCCGCCACGCTCCTGGAGATCATCGACCGGGAGAGCAAGCGGCTGAACGTCCTCATCTCCGATTTCCTCTCCTACACGGGGACCTCCATCCGGAGCGTCGACCGGGTCCGGGTGACGTCGCTCCTCCGCGAGGTCGCGGGGGCCATACGGACCGGGGAGGGGAGGGAGAAAAACCTCCTGATCGAGGACGCGGCGACGAAGGAGCTGGAGGTCGAGGGAGACGCCGCGCAGCTCAAGCAGGTGGTCTGGAACCTGGTCCGCAACGCGGTGCAGTCGACGCCGCCGGGGGGCCGCATCATCGTGGACGCCTTCGAGCAGATCCGGCACGGCACCCGGTACGCCGTGCTGACGGTCTCCGACTCGGGCGTCGGGATCGACCCGCAGAACCTGGAGAAGATCTTCAACCCCTTCTTCACGACGAAGGAGGGGGGCACGGGGCTCGGCCTCTCGATCTCCCAGCGGATCGTGCACCACCACAAGGGATTCATCGAGGCCCGCTCCCACCCCGGGCAGGGGAGCACCTTCTCCGTTTTCTTCCCGATCGCGGAGAAGGAGGGAGCCGGAAGCGGCCGAAGATGCCTGAGCGGGCCCGGGTGACGGTCGTGGGCGCCGGGCTCGCCGGGTCCGAGGCTTCCCTGAAGCTCGCGGGCGCGGGGCTGGGCGTGGACCTGTTCGAGATGCGCCCCGGCGGACGGACGGAGGCGCACCGCACGGGCTGGTTCGCGGAGCTCGTGTGCAGCAACTCCCTGGGCTCGGAGGAGGTCGTCTCCGGGAAGGGGCTGCTGAAGGAGGAGCTGCGGATCCTGGGGTCGGCGCTGCTCCCGATCGCCGACGCGGCGAGGGTGCCCGCGGGCAAGGCGCTGGCGGTGGACCGGGAGCGGTTCGCGCGCGCGGGTGACGGAGGCCGTGCGGTCCGCCCCCGGCATCCGGGTCTTCGAGGAGGAGGCGACCGGGATCCCGGACGCGCCGCTCGTCGTGCTGGCGTGCGGCCCGCTCGCCAGCGAGGCCATCGCCTCGGCGATCCGCGGCGCTGATCGGCGAGGACGGCTTCTACTTCTACGACGCCATTTCCCCCATCGTGGACGCCGCGACGATCGGCCCGGGCGCGGGGTACGTCGCGGACCGGTACGGCGTGGGGACGGGAGACTATCTCAACCTTCCCATGGACCGGGAGCGGTACGAGGCGTTCTTCGCCGCGCTCCTGTCGGCGAAGACCGTGCCGCTGCGGGAATTCGAGGAGCCCAGGTACTTCGAGGGATGCATGCCGGTGGAGGAGATCGTCCGGCGCGGCCCCGAGACGCTGCTCTTCGGGCCGCTGCGGCCCGTGGGGCTCCCCGACCCGCGAACGGGGAGGATCCCCCACGCGGTCCTGCAGCTGCGGAAGGAGAACGCGGAAGGCACGATGTTCAACCTCGTGGGCTTCCAGACGCGGATGACGTACCCGGAGCAGAAGAGGGTCTTCTCCCTCGTCCCGGGGCTGGAAAACGCCGAGTTCCTGCGGTACGGCTCGGTCCACCGCAACAGCTTCATCGACGCCCGGCGCTGCCTGACGCCCTGCATGGAGTTCCGCGGCCGGCCGGGGCTGTTCTTCGCGGGGCAGATCACCGGGGTGGAAGGGTACGTGGAATCGATCGCCTCGGGGCTGGTCGCGGGGGTGTCCGCCGCGGCGCGCGCCTTCGGAAAGGAGCCGGCCCCCTTCCCGCCGGAGTCCATGATCGGCGCGCTGATGGCCCACATCACCGCCCCCGGGTCCGGGCCGTCCCAGCCGATGAACGCCAACTTCGGCCTGCTCCCCGAGATGGCCGTGCGCCGGAAGAAGGAACGGAAGGAACGGAAGGCGGAGGTCGCCCTCGACGCGGCCCGGAAATTCGCGTCCGCGCTGATCTGACACCGCTTCCCGCCCGGGGACCGCGGCCCTCCGGCTTGAATTCTGGCCCGTTGAGTGTTACAAAACTCTTTTACATTTCGGGGGAAACGCCACGGTGGACGGTGGGGCTGTCAGCCGGTTCGGGAAGTCTCTCGAGGCGGAACGGAACGCGTCGAAGGAGACCGTCCGCGCCTACCTCCGGGAGGTCCGGGCGCTGCGGGACCACCTCGTGGAGACCGCGGGGAAAGACCCCGACGGCGGCGACGGCTGGCGGTTCGTCTCCACCGCCGACCTGAGGCGGTTCCTGTCCTCGTCGCTTCCCGGGCGCGAATCCTCGACGGTCTGCAGGCGGCTCTCCGCGGTGCGCACGTTCTTTTCGTTCCTCGTCGAGGTGGGGGAGGTGCGGACCAACCCCGCGTCCGGGCTGTCCGCCCCCCGCAGGTCGATGCGGCTCCCGGAGTTCCTCCCGGTGGACGAGATGGCGGGCTTCCTCTCCTCCCTCCCGGCGGACGACCCGGTGTCGAAGCGGAACCTCGCGATCCTCGAGCTGCTCTACTCCTCGGGGCTGCGGGTCGGGGAGCTCGTGTCCTTGAGGATGCGCGACGTTTCCCTCGACGGCGGGACGGTCCGCGTCACGGGCAAGGGGAGGAAGGTCCGGGTGGTCCCCGTCGGGGAAAAGGCCGTCCGCGCGCTGCGCGGCTACCTGGCCGTCCGCCCGGCGGCGCAGGGGGGCGATTTCCGCAGCGCCATCGACGAGCCGCTCTTTTTGAACCAGCGGGGGAAGGTGGGGCGGAAATCCGGCGCGGGGATCTCGGCGCGCAGCGTGGCGAGGATGCTGTCGGAGGCGGTCGGGAACGGCCCGGGGGCGCGGCGCCACCTTTCGCCCCACGGGATCCGGCACTCCTTCGCGACGCACCTCCTCGAGTCGGGCGCCGACCTGCGCGCGATCCAGGAGATGCTCGGGCACGCCTCCCTCTCGACGACGCAGAGGTACGCCCGGGTCGACGTGTCTCACCTGGTGGGCATGTACGAGAAGGCGCACCCGCTGGCCGCCGGAAAGGCGCGCGGCGGGAAGGGGGCGAAGGGAAAATGACGCAGTTCCAGGGAACGACCGTGGTCGCCGTCTCGCGGGGCGGGTGCGTGGCCGTCGCGGGGGACGGCCAGGTGACGATGGGGAACGCGGTGCTGAAGAGGACGGCGCGGAAGATCCGGCGCCTCCACGAGGGGCAGGTGCTGGCGGGGTTCGCCGGGAGCACGGCGGACGCCTTCACCCTGTTCGAGAAGTTCGAGGCCAAGCTGTCCGAATTCCGCGGGAACCTGCGGAGGGCCGCGGTCGAGCTGGCGAAGGACTGGCGCACCGACCGCGTGCTGCGGCGCCTGGAGGCGCTGATGGTGGTCACCGACGGCAAGGACCTCATCCTCCTTTCCGGGAACGGGGACGTGGTCGAGCCCGACGACGGCGTGATCGGCATCGGGTCGGGCGGCCCCTTCGCGCTGGCGGCGGCGCGCGCCCTGCTCCTCCACACCGACCTCCCGGCGGGGGAGATCGCGCGGGAGGCCGTGCGCGTCGCCTCCGAGATCTGCATGTACACGAACGACAACATCGTGTCCGAGGAGATCGCATCGCCATGACGCCGGGAAATGCCGTCGGGGCGGCCAACGCCCCCTGGTCCCCCGGGAGATCGTCGCCGAGCTCGACCGGTACATCGTCGGGCAGGACGACGCCAAGCGCGCGGTGGCGATCGCGCTGCGGAACCGGTGGCGGCGCCGGCAGGTGCCGCCGGACCTGCGGGACGAGATCGTCCCGAAGAACATCATCATGATCGGCCCGACCGGCGTCGGCAAGACCGAGATCGCGCGGCGGCTGGCGAAGCTCGCCCAGGCCCCCTTCATCAAGGTGGAGGCGTCCAAGTTCACCGAGGTGGGGTACGTCGGGCGCGACGTCGAGTCGATCATCCGCGACCTCGATCGAGATCGCCGTCCACATGGTGCGGGCCGAGGAGATGGAAGAGGTCGCGGACCGGGCGAAGGCCGACGCCGAGGAGCGCGTCCTCGATCTCCTGCTGCCCCCGCGCGCCGGCGCGGGGGGCGACCGCAGGCCGGGGCCCCGAGGCGAGGCGAGCGCCGAGCGACGGCGTCGGGGGAGACGCGGGAGCGGTTCCGCGCGCATGCTGCGCGAGGGGAAGCTTTCGGACCGCACGGTCGACGTCGAGGTGCGGGAGGCGGCCGCTGCCGATCATCGACCTGGGGCCCATGGCGGCGGGATGCCCGAGGGGATGGACGGCAACCTCCAGGAGATGCTGTCGAGCCTCCTGCCGAAGCGCACGCGCAGGAAGAAGATGCGGGTCCCCGACGCCCTGCGGCACTCTCGAGGCAGGAGGAGGCCGCGCGCCGGATCGACATGGACCGGGTGAAGCAGCTCGGCGGTGGAGCGGACCGAGCAGTCCGGCATCGTCTTCCTCGACGAGATCGACAAGATCGCCGGGCAGGGAGTCCGGCACGGGGCCCGACGTCTCGCGCGCAGGGGGTGCAGCGCGACCTGCTGCCGATCGTCGAGGGGTCCAACGTGAACACGAAGTACGGGGTCGTCCGGACGGACCACATCCTGTTCATCGCCGCGGGCGCGTTCCACGTGACCAAGCCGTCCGACCTCATCCCCGAGCTGCAGGGGCGCTTCCCCATCCGCGTCGAGCTCGCGCTCCCTCGACGAAGGACGACTTCGTGCGGATCCTCACCGAGCCGCACGGCGCGCTGACGCGGCAGTACGAGGCGCTGCTGGCGACCGAGGGGGTGCGGCTCGCCTTCGAGCCGGAGGCCGTCGAGCGGATCGCCGAGATGGCGGTGCGAGGTGAACGACCGGACGGAGAACATCGGGGCGAGGCGCCTGCACACGGTGATGGAGCGGCTGCTCGACGAGGTCCTGTTCGCCGCGCCCGAGATGGCGGGACAGACCTTCACCGTCACCCGCGCCTACGTGGACGAGCGCCTCGCGGGAGTGGTCAAGAACGTGGACCTGAGCCGGTATATCCTTTAGAAGGGAGGCCTCGCCGTGACCGAGATGAAGGAATACATCCGCAAGGCGGAGACCCTGATCGAGGCGCTGCCGTACATCCGCGAGTTCACCGGCAAGACGGTCGTGGTGAAGTACGGCGGGGCCGCGATGAAGGACGAGGAGCGGATGATGTCGTTCGCGGAGGACGTCGTCCTGCTCCAGCACGTCGGGATCCGGCCCGTGGTGGTCCACGGGGCGGGCCGCAGATCGACCGCATGCTCGAGCGGCTCAAGATCCCCACGGAACGGAAGGAGGGTCTGCGGGTGACCTCCCCCGAGGCGATGGAAGTGGTCGAGATGGTCCTCGGCGGGACGGTGAACAAGCAGATCACCGCCTTCATCAACCGGTTCGGCGGGAAGGCGGCGGGGATCTGCGGGAAGGACGGCGGGCTGATCCGGGCGCGCAAGATCCGGGCGAAGAGCCGGGCCACGGGCGAGCTGATCGACCTCGGGCTCGTCGGGGAGGTGATCCGGGTGGCCCCGGAGATCCTCCGGGCGCTGGAGGCCGACGGGTTCGTCCCCGTCATCGCCCCCATCGGCGTCGGGGAGCTGGGCGAGGCGTACAACATCAACGGCGACACGGCGGCGGCCGAGGTGGCGGCGGCCGTGAAGGCGGAGAAGTTCATCCTCCTCACCGACGTCCCGGGCGTCCTCGACGGCGAGGGGAACCGGATCTCCACGATGACGGGGGAGGACGCGGAGGAATCGATCCGGAACGGGAAGATCACCGGGGGGATGATCCCGAAGGTCGAATGCGGGCTGACGGCGCTGCGGAAGGGGGTCCGGAAGGTGCACGTCATCGACGGGAGGATCCCCCACAGCGTGCTGCTCGAGATCTTCACGGATGCGGGCGTCGGGACGGAGATCGTGCGGGAGAAAGGGGAAGTGGAGGCATGAAGGCGGGGGAGGGCATCGCCCTCACGGACCGGTACCAGATGAAGAACTACACCCGGGCCCAGGTGACCTTCGTCCGGGGGGAGGGGAGCTGGCTGTACGACGACGCCGGCAAGCGGTACCTCGACTTCCTCGGGGGGATCGCCGTCGCCGTCCTCGGCCACGCCCACCCCGCCGTCACGCGCGCCATCGCCGAGCAGGCGGGGAAGCTGGTGCACGTGTCGAACCTGTTCCACGTGCCGTCCCAGGCGCTCCTCGGCGAGCGGCTCTCGAAGGCCACGACGGGCGGCAGGGTGTTCTTCTGCAACAGCGGGACGGAGGCCAACGAGGCGGCGATCAAGCTGGTGAGGAAATGGTCCCGCGGGCGGAAACCGGAAGGGCCGCACGCGATCGTCGTCCTCTCGGGGTCGTTCCACGGCCGGACCTACGGCGGCCTTTCCGCGACCGGCCAGCCGAAGTTCCACGAGGGGTTCGAGCCGATGCTCCCGGGGTTCGTGACGGTCCCCTTCGGGGACATCAATGCGCTCGGGGCCGCGCTCGAAGCGGGCGCCTGCGCCTTCCTGGTCGAGCCGATCCAGGGGGAAAGCGGCGTCCGGCTGCACCCGGAGGGGTACCTGAAGGAAGCGGAGGCGCTCTGCCGGAAGACGGGGGCGCTCCTCGTCGCCGACGAGATCCAGACCGGGATGGGTCGCACCGGGACGTTCCTGGCGTGCGAGCGGTACGGGATCGCGCCCGACGTCGTCACCCTGGCGAAGGGGCTGGCCAACGGGCTGCCGCTGGGCGCCCTCATCGCGCGGGAAGACGTCGCCGAGGCCTTCGGGCCCGGCAGCCACGGGAGCACGTTCGGCGGGAACCCCGTCGCATGCGCCGCGTCGCTGGCGGTGCTCGAGGAGATCCTCTCCCCCGGGTTCCTCGCGGCCGTCGCCCGGAAGGGGGAGCGGCTCACGGAGGGATTGCGGGAGATCGCGGCCCGGCGCGGCGACGTCGTCGAGATCCGCGGCGCGGGGCTCATGGTCGGGATGGAGCTCGCGGGCGAGACGGCGAAGCCGATCGTCGCGAAATGCCTCGAGGAGGGGCTCGTCATCAACGCGGCGGGGAGCAGCGTCCTGCGCTTCCTCCCGCCCCTCAACGTGACGGAGGACGAGATCGGCCGCGCCCTGTCCATCCTTTCGGGCGTGATGGCGTGAGGGGAGGCTTCGGGATGAAGAAGGACCTGCTGAGGATACTGGACCTGACCGACCGGGAGATCCTGTCGCTGATCGCGTCCGGGTGCGCGTGGAAGCGGCGCGGGGGAAAGAAGGGCGCGCCCCGGCCGCTCGCGGGCAAGTCGCTCGGGATGATCTTCCAGAAGGCGTCCACCCGCACGCGCGTCTCGTTCGAGGTGGGGATGCACCGCCTGGGGGGGCACGCCCTCTTCATGTCGCCCGAGGACACCCAGATCGGGCGCGGGGAGCCGATCCGGGACACCGCCCGGGTCCTGTCGCGGTACGTCGACGCGATCGTCATCCGGACCTTCGCCCACGCCACCGCCGTGGAGCTCGCCGAGCTCTCGACGGTCCCGGTCGTGAACGGGCTGACCGACGACCACCACCCCTGCCAGATCCTGGCCGACCTGATGACGGCGAAGGAGCGCGGGAAGGACCTCCGGAAGATGCGCGTGGCGTTCATCGGCGACGGCAACAACGTGGCCAACTCCTGGGTGGAGGCGGCCCACGTCCTCGGCTTCACGCTGCGGGTCGCGTGCCCGAACGGGTACGAGCCGGCGCGGTACATCCTCGATGAGGCGGAATGCGCGGGGCGGGGCAACGTCAAGATCGTGCGCGACCCGTCCGAGGCCGCGCGGAACGCGGACGTCCTCTACACGGACGTCTGGACGAGCATGGGGCAGGAAGCCGAGGTGAAGAAGCGGCTCGCCGCGTTCAAGGGATACCGGGTCGACGCCGAACTGATGAGGTACGCCGCCCGCGGCGCGATCGTGATGCACTGCCTCCCCGCCCACCGGGGCGAGGAGATCACCGACGAGGTGATCGAGGGGCCGGCGTCCGCCGTCTTCGACGAGGCGGAGAACCGGATGCACATCCAGATGGCCATTCTCGACAAGCTCGTCAAACACTAGAGAATCGGAGGAACAAGACCTTGGAAAAAATAAAGAAAGTCGTTCTGGCCTATTCCGGAGGCCTCGACACCTCGGTGATCCTGACCTGGCTCGTGGAGACGTACGGCTGCGAGGTGATCGCCTTCTGCGCCGACGTCGGCCAGGGGGAGGAGCTGGCCCCCGTGCGCGTGAAGGCGAAGAAGACCGGGGCGTCGAAGGTCTACGTGGAGGACCTCAAGGACGAGTTCGTCCGCGACTTCGTCTTCCCGGCCCTGATGGCCAACGCGGTGTACGAGGGGGCGTATTTCCTCGGCACCTCGATCGCCCGGCCGCTCATCGCGAAGAAGCAGATCGAGATCGCGAGGAAAGAGAAGGCCGACGCCGTCTCCCACGGCGCGACGGGGAAGGGGAACGACCAGGTCCGGTTCGAGCTGACCTATTACGCGCTCATGCCGGGCGTCCGCGTCATCGCCCCGTGGAGGGAATGGGACTTCAAGTCCCGGACCGACCTCATCGCCTACGCGAAGAAGCACGGCATCCCCACGCCCGTCACGGCGGCGAAGCCGTACTCCAGCGACCGGAACCTGCTGCACATCAGCTTCGAGGGGGGGATCCTCGAGGACCCGTGGTCCGAGCCGCCGGAGAACATGTTCGTCCTCAGCCGGTCGCCGGAGGCCGCGCCCTCGCGGCCCGAATACGTGGAGGTCTCCTTCGAGAAGGGGGTCCCCGTGGCGGTCGACGGGAAGAGGATGGGGCCGGCGAAGCTCCTCGCCCGGCTCAACGCCCTCGGCGGGAAGCACGGCGTCGGCCGCGTCGACCTCGTCGAGAACCGGTACGTCGGCATGAAGTCGCGCGGGGTGTACGAGACGCCGGGGGGCACCATCCTGTACGCCGCCCACCGCGCCGTCGAGTCGATCACGCTCGACCGGGAGGTCATGCACCTGCGCGACTCCCTGATGCCGCGCTTCGCCGAGCTGATCTACAATGGCTACTGGTACTCTCCCGAGATGGACCTGCTGAAGGGAACGATCGTGTCGACCCAGGAGAACGTCACGGGCACGGCGCGGCTCAAATTGTACAAGGGCAACGTCATCATGGCCGGCCGGAAGAGCCCCGTTTCGCTCTACCGGACCGACTTCGCCACCTTCGAGAAGGAGGCGGTCTACAACCAGGCCGACGCGACCGGGTTCATCAAGATCAACTCCCTGCGCCTGCGGATCCGGGCGCTGCTCAAAGAGAGGGCCGGAAAGGGCTGACATGACGAAGAAGAAGGCGTGGGGGGGAAGGTTCGGCGGCGGGACCGACCGGTTCGTTGAGGAGTTCACCGCCTCGATCGCGTTCGATTCCCTGTTGTACCGGCAGGACATCGACGGGAGCGTCGCCCACGCCCGGATGCTGGGGAAGCAGGGGATCCTCCCGAAGGCCGAGGCCGAACGGATCGTCACCGCGCTCATGGAGATCCGGAAAGAGATCGAGGCGGGGAAATTCGCGCTCGACCCTTCCAGCGAAGACATCCACATGGCGATCGAGCGGCGGCTGATCCGCAAGATCGGGCCCGTGGGGGGGAAGCTGCACACCGGCCGCAGCCGCAACGACCAGGTGGCGACGGACCTGCGGCTGTACCTACGGGACGAGGCCGACGCCGTGCTCGCGCTCCTGGCGAAGATCGACGGGACGCTGATCGCCCGGGCCGAGGAGCTGTTCGGCGTCGTCCTGCCGGGGTACACGCACATGCAGAGGGCGCAGCCGGTCCTCTTCTCCCACCACCTCCTCGCGTACCGGGAGATGTTCGCCCGGGACGCCGACCGGTTCGCGGAGGCGCGCCGGCGGATCAACGTCTCCCCGCTGGGCGCGGGGGCGCTCGCGGGGTCCACCTTCCCGCTCGACCGGGAGTTCACGGCCCGGGAGCTCGGGATGGACGGCGTGTGCGAGAACAGCATCGACGCCGTTTCCGACCGCGACTTCGCGGCCGACTTCCTCTACGCCGCCGCCGTGACGATGATGCACCTGTCGCGGCTCGCCGAAGAGATGGTGTACTGGTCGTCCTCCGAGTTCGGCTTCCTCTCCCTGCCGGACGCCCTCTGCACCGGCAGCAGCATCATGCCCCAGAAGAAGAACCCCGACGTGGCCGAGCTGATCCGGGGGAAGTCGGGCCGCGCCTACGGGAACCTGCTGAACCTGCTCACCGTCATGAAGGGGCTGCCGCTGGCCTACAACCGGGACATGCAGGAGGACAAGGAGCCGCTGTTCGACTCGGCGCGCACCGTGAAGGACTGCCTTTCCGGCGCCGACCTGCTCCTCCGCGGCATGGCGGTGAACGAGGAGCGCATGCGGACGGCGTGCGACGACGGGTTCCTGACCGCGACCGACCTGGCCGACTACCTCGTACGGAAGGGGCTGCCGTTCCGGAAGAGCCACGAGGTGGCGGGGAAGATCGTGCGGCACTGCGAGGAGCGGGGCATACGGCTCAAGGACGCAAGCCTCGGGGAGCTGCGGAGGTTCTCCCGGCTGATCGGGGAGGACGTGCGGGACGCCATCTCCCTGACCCGTTCCGTGCAATCCCGGAAGACGCGCGGGGGCACGGGCACCGAGGCGGTCCGGGCGCGCCTCTCGGAGCTGCGGAAGAAATGACGGGCCGGCGCCTGCGGGCGGCGGTCCTGGCGGGCCTGGCGGCGGCCGTCCTCCTGTTCCCGGCGGCCGGGTGCGGCAGGAAGGCGAAGCCCGAGCCGCGCACGGCGTCGCGGTCCGTAGAGGGGACGCCGCCAATACAACCTGTCGAGGAGAGGACATGCACCATTTCGCGGTGAACCGGCACGGCCAGCTCTGCTGCGAGGAGTACCCCCTTCGGGAGATCGCCCGGCGGATGGGGACGCCGGTATACGTGTACAGCCGCGCCACCCTGGAGCACCATTTCCGCGTGTTCGACGAGGCCTTCTCGGCCATCCCCCACGTCGTCTGCTTCTCGATGAAGGCCAACTCGAACGGCTCCGTCATACGGACCTTCACGCGGCTCGGCGGCGGCGTCGACATCGTGTCCGGAGGGGAGCTCGCCCGCGCGCTGGCGGCCGGCGCGCACCCGAAGAAGATCGTCTACTCGGGCGTGGGGAAGAAGGTCGGGGAGATCGAGGAGGCGCTGCGCCGGGGCATCCTCATGTTCAACGTGGAGTCCCGGGAAGAGCTGGAACGGATCGACGCCATCGCCGGCCGGATGCGCAAGCGTGCGCCCATATCGATCCGCGTGAACCCCGACGTCGACCCCAAGACGCACCCCTACATCTCCACGGGGCTGAAGAGGAACAAGTTCGGCATCCGCATCCTGGACGCGGTGAAGGACTACGAATGGGCCGCGCGGCGCCGCAACATCGAGGTGGTGGGCGTCGACTGCCACATCGGCTCCCAGCTGACCGACCTCGCGCCCTTCCTCGACGCGGCGGGCCGGGTCCGCCGGCTCGTCGACCAGCTCCTGGCCAAGGGGATGCCCATCCGGTACGTCGACATCGGCGGGGGGCTGGGGATCCGGTACAACGACGAGCTTCCCCCCCAGCCGAAGGAGTACGCGAACGCGATCGTGAACGCCTTCCGGGGCCTCGACGTCACGCTGGTGCTCGAGCCCGGGCGCGTCCTGGTGGGGAACGCGGGGGTCCTGGTGACGGAGGTCCTCTACACCAAGAAGATCCCGTCCCCGAGCGGGCGGGGGAAGCACCACTTCTTCATCGTCGACGCGGCCATGAACGACCTGGCGCGCCCCTCCCTCTACGGCTCCTACCACGCGATCCTCCCCGTGGGGAAGGCGCCGGCCGGGCGGGTCACGGCCGACGTGGTCGGCCCCATCTGCGAGTCGGGGGACTTCCTCGCGAGGGACCGGACGCTGCCGCCGTACAAGTCGGGGGACCTCCTGGCGGTGATGAGCGCGGGGGCGTACGGCTTCTCCATGTCGTCGAACTACAACAGCCGCCCGAGGGCCGCCGAGGTGATGGTGTCGGGCGACCGCGCCGAGGTCGTCCGCGAGCGGGAAACGATCCGCGACGTCGTCGGCGGCGAGCGCACCGCCTCTTTCCTGAAGGAGCGCGCGAAAGGGAAGTGATCCTTTACAGGTTCTTCGGCGCGGCCGTTCTGATACGATAGTTCAGATGACCGAAAGGATCGAACCATGACAAGGGGAGGGATCCCCTTCTCGAAGCTCAACGGGAGCGGGAACGACTTTTTATTGATCGACAACCGGGACGGCGTCCTGGAAGGGATCGACCGTCCCGTCTTCGCGTCCAGGGTGTGCGACCGCGCCCGCTCCGTCGGCGCCGACGGCGTCATCGTCGTCGAGCCGTCGCGGAGCGCCGACTTCCGGTGGGATTTCTACAACGCCGACGGCTCCCGCGCCGAGATGTGCGGCAACGGGGGCCGCTGCGCCGCCCGCTTCGCCGCCGCCCGGAAGATCGCCGGGCCGGAGATGTCCTTCGAGACGCTGGCGGGGACCATCCGCGCCACCGTCGCCGGCCGGCGCGTGAAGCTGCAGATGACGCGGCCCACCGGGCTCGCCGTCGACCGGGAGCTGACGCTCGATGGGGAAAAGCTCGTCTATTCCTTCCTCGACACGGGGGTCCCCCACGCCGTGCTCTTCGTCCCCGACGCCGGCCGGGTCGACGTGGCGGGGCTCGGCCGCGGGATCCGCAGGCACGAGGCGTTCGCGCCCCGGGGCACGAACGTCAACTTCGCCGAGGCGCGGGACGGCGAGCTGCTGGTGCGCACCTACGAGCGGGGCGTCGAGGGGGAAACGCTGGCGTGCGGCACGGGCGCGGTGGCTTCCGCCATCCTCGCCTCCCTGCGGGGGGCCGCGTCGCCGCCGGTGACCGTGCGGACGAGCGGGGGAGAGATCCTCAAGGTCCACTTCGACGCGGGGAAGGAAGATTTCGGCGAGGTGTACCTCGAAGGGGACACCTCCTGGACGTTCGACGGAAGTCTGTTCGAGGAAGCATACCGATACTGACACCGGACAGGGGAGGGTACTGATGTTCCACGGGGCGATCACAGCAATCGTCACGCCGTTCCGGAACGGCCGGCTCGACGCGCCGGGCCTGAAGAAGCTCGTCGAGTTCCAGATCCGGAACGGCATCTCGGGAATCGTGCCGTGCGGAACGACGGGGGAGTCCGCGACGCTTTCCTTCGAGGAGCACGAGAAGGTCATCGAGGTCGTGATCCGGGCGGCCGCCGGGCGGGTCCCCGTAATCGCCGGGACCGGCTCGAACAACACGAAGGAGGCCGTCGTCCTCACGCGCTACGCGAAGAAGGCGGGGGCCGACGCGGCGCTCGTCATCACGCCGTACTACAACAAGCCCACCCAGAAAGGGCTCGTCGCCCACTTCAAGGCGATCGCCGGGGAAGTGGACATCCCCATCATCCTTTACAACGTTCCCGGCCGGACGGGCGTGAACATGACGGCCGACACGGTGGCGCTCCTCGCCGAGGTCGGGAACATCGTCGGGGTGAAGGAGGCGTCCGGGAACCTCGCGCAGATCTGCGACATCCTGCGGGCGACCCCCCGCACCTTCTGCGTCCTTTCGGGCGACGACGCGCTGTACTTCCCCATGCTCGCCCTGGGCGCGAAGGGCGTCATCTCCGTGGTGTCCAACGTGGCCCCGAGGCCGATGGCCGACCTCTACGACGCCTTCGTCTCCGGCCGGACGGCCACCGCGCGGGAGATCCATTTCCGCCTGTGGCCGCTGATGCAGACCCTTTTCATCGAAACGAACCCGATCCCCGTGAAGACCGCGGTCGCCATGATGGGGATGATCAAGGAAGAGTTCCGCCTGCCGCTGTGCCCGATGTCCGACGTCAACCGGAAGGCCCTCGCGAAGGTCCTCTCCGGGCTGAAGATCGCGTAAGGAGGCGGCCGTGGCCGGTGTGGCGGTGTGCGGGGCGATGGGGCGGATGGGCAAGGCGATCCTCTCCATACTCGGGGAGAACCCGTACGGCCTGACGCTGTCCGGCGCGGTCGAGGCGGCGGGGCACCCGCTCATCGGCCGGGACGTCGCCTCGGTAGCGGGCGGCGGGCGCACGGGCGTGAAGGTCACCGAAGACCCCGGGAGCGCGATCGCCGCGGCCGACGTCGCCATCGACTTCAGCACCGCCGATGCCTCCGTGCGCAACGCCTTCCTGGCGGCCGAGGCGGGGAAGCCGATCGTCATCGGCTCCACCGGGATCGGGGCGGACCAGCTGGAAAGGATCCGGGAAGCCGCGGGGAAGACGGCGATCGTGCAGTCGCCCAACATGAGCATCGGGGTCAACCTGATGTTCCGGGTGGCGGCCGACATGGCGCGCGTTTTGGGCGACGATTACGACGTCGAGATCGTCGAGACGCACCACCGGTTCAAGAAGGACGCCCCGTCGGGGACGGCGGTCAAGCTGGCCGACGTCGTGGCCTCCGCCCTGGAAAGGAAAATGGAGGAAGTCGGCGTCTACGGAAGGCGGGGGATGACGGGAGAGCGGTCCCGGAGGGAGATCGGCGTGTTCGCCATGCGCTCCGGGGACGTGGTGGGGGAGCACACCCTGGTGTTCGGCGGGATCGGGGAGCGGCTCGAGATCACCCACCGGGCGCACAGCAGGGACACGTTCGCGCGGGGCGCGGTGCGCGCCGCCTCCTGGGTGCTCGGGAAGCCGCCCGGCCTCTACGACATGGCCGACGTCCTGGGGTTCCGCCGATGAAGATCGTCCGCTACGAATTCAAGAGCAGGGTCTGGTACGCCATCATCGACGCGTCGAGCGGCACCCTGCGCGAGATCGTGGGGGACCCCTTCGAGAACATCCGGGAAACCGGGTCGACCCGCCGCCTCGAGGAGGTCTCCCTCCTCTCCCCGGTCGCGCCGGGGAAGATCGTCGCGGTGGGGCTGAACTACAAGGACCACGCGAAGGAAGTGGGGATGCGGATCCCGGAGGAGCCGCTCCTGTTCCTCAAGGCGACCTCCGCGGTCCTTCCGCCGGGAGGGGACATCGTCTATCCCCGGCAGTCGGAGCATGTCGATTTCGAGGCCGAGCTCGCGGTGGTGATCGGGCGCAGGGCGAAGGACGTGCCCGCCGCCGATGCGTCCTCGTACGTCTTCGGGTACACCTGCATCAACGACGTGACGGCCCGCGACCTGCAGATCCGGGACGTGCAGTTCGCCCGCTCCAAGGGATTCGACACGTTCGCGCCCATCGGGCCGTGGATCGAGACCGACCTCGACCCCGACGCCCTCGACGTGCGCTGCCTCGTGAACGGGCAGTTGAAGCAGGCCGGCAACACGAGCGACATGGGGTCCTCCGTCAGCCGCCTGGTGGAGTACATCTCCTCGAACATGACCCTTTTCCCGGGGGACGTGATCGCCACCGGGACGCCCGCCGGCATCGGTTCCCTGACGCCCGGGGACACGGTCACCGTCGAGATCGAGGGGATCGGCTCCCTCACGAACCGGGTCGTTGCCCGGGAGCCCGCACGCTGAGTTCGCGCGGCGCGGAGGACGCGGTCCTCCTCCTGGGAAGCAACCTCGGGCGGCGCGTCCGGCAGATCCGCGACGCGGTGTCCGCGCTGTCCCGGGAAACCCGGATCGTGTCGGTTTCCCGGCTGTACGCCAGCGAGCCGTTCGGCCGCGCCCGCCAGCCGTGGTTCCTCAACCTCGCGGTCCGCGTCGAAACGGAGCTGCCCCCCCGGGACCTCCTCCTCCTGGCGAAACGGCTGGAAACCGGCGCGGGGCGCCTCGCGGGAGGCCGATGGGGCCCACGCCGCCTCGACGTCGACATCATCCTCATGGGGACCACGGTGGTATCGGAGCCCGGGCTGGTCATACCGCACGAATCGATGGCGCGCCGCCGTTTCTGTCTCGTGCCCGTGGCGGAGGTGGCGGCGGAAGCGGTCGTTCCCCCGACGGGGAAGACCGTGGCGCAGCTGCTCGCGTCCTGCGAAGACACGCTCGAGGTGATCGCCCTATGAGACGGACCGGGCCTGCGCGGTGGGCCGCCGTCCTCGCCCTGGCAGCGCTCCTTCCGCTCGCGGGATGCGGCAAAAGCCCCCCGGCCCAGGACACGGAGCCGGTGCGCATCGGCACGGACTCGGAGATCGGGAACTACAAGGCGATCCTGCGGAAGGACCCGAACAACCTGCAGGCGCTGATCGGCATCGGGAACCTGTATTTCCAGACGAACCAGGACCGCCTGGCCATCGAGAGCTTCGGGAAGGCGCTGGCGATCGACCCGTCCAACTCGAACGTCCGGACCGACATGGCGGTCTGCCTGCGGCGGACCGGGGAGTTCGACCGGGCGGTGGAGGAGCTGACGAAGGCCATCTCCGCGAACCCCCGCCACCACCAGGCGCGGTACAACCTGGGCGTCATCCTCGTCCAGGACAAGAAGGACCTGGAAGGCGGGATCAGGGCATGGGAGGGACTGCTGGAAAACGTTCCGGATTATCCCTACCGGGACCACCTGAAGTCGGAAATCGCGCGGCTGCGCGCCCTCCCTCGCGAGAAGGGCGATGCGGCTTCCCGCGGCGACGGGGGGTCGAGGGCCCGCCCGTGAAAAATTTGTTTCCGAATGCGGAATTTTTTAAAGCACGGGGACCGGAAAATCGGTTAAAATTGTCTCGATGAGTAAAACAGGCGGATTCGTTTTCTGTTGACAGGGGTTACGGCGTAAATTATAGATAACGTTGTTTTGTTTTGTAAAACCAAGCGGTTTCCCGGCCGGAGGAAAATACGGTGCGACGCGACAAATCGAACTACATCATCCAGTCTGTAGCCCACGCCCTCGACGTGCTCGAAGAGTACCGGGGAGAGACGGACGAGCTGGGAGTGACGGAACTCAGCAAGAAGCTGAAACTCCACAAGAACAACGTCTTCAGGATCCTGGCGACGCTTCAGTCGCGCAATTATATCGAGCAGAACAAGTCCAACGACAACTACAAGCTCGGGATCAAGTGCCTCGAACTGGGGCAGACCTTCATCCACCAGAGGGGCCTGCTGAAGCAGGCCAAGGCCATCCTGAGGGAACTGGCGGAAACGACGGGCGAAACGAGCTACCTTTCCTTCCTGCGCGGCAACGAGGTCGTCTACCTCGACGCGGTCGAAGGGACCTCCACCGTGCGGGTCGTCTCCCGCGTGGGCCTGCACATGCCGCTCCACGCCACCGCCGCCGGCAAGGCGCTCGTGGCCAGCGAATCCGACGAGGAGCTGGCGAAGCGTTTTTCCGGAGAGATCCGCAGGTTCACGAAACACACCAAGACCACGCTTCCCGAGCTCATCGAAGACATGGCAAAAGCCCGGGAGCAGGGATACGCCACCGATTTCGAGGAGTTCGAGGAAGGGCTCCGCTGCCTGGCCTCGCCCATCCGCGACTATACCCGCAAGGTGATCGGCGCGATCAGCGTGTCCGGCCCGGCCCACCGGATCTCCGAAGAGCGGATCAACGGCGTGATCGCGAGCGAAGTCGTGCGCGCCGCCACCTCCTTGTCCGCCCGGCTCGGGTATCGGGAATAAGAGACAAAGTTTTTCCCCATCCGTACTTATTGACAGCCGGTTCTCTTTGGCGTACCTTTTCGTGAATCATCATTCATAATGCGGAGGCACCATGCCGAAAAGGGATCCGAGCCATGCGGGAGACAAAAGGAACCGGATTCTCCAGGCGGCGATAGAGGTTTTTTCCCGCAAAGGGTTCTTCAACTCGAAGGTGTCCGAGATCGCCCGGGCCTCCGGCGTGGCGGACGGCACCATCTACCTCTATTTCAAGAACAAGGACGACCTGCTGATCTCCCTCTTCGAGGAGAAGATGGTCGAGATCGTCGTCGACGTGCGGAAGAAGATCGAGGCGGGCGGAACCGCCCTCGATAAAATGAGGATCTTCATCGAGAACCACATGGGCCTTCTCGAGTGCGAGGCGGGGCTCATCGAGGTCCTGCAGGTGGAGCTCCGGCAGAGCAGCAAGTTCCTGAAGGACTACACGCCCGTGAAGTTCTTCGAGTACCTCGACGTCCTGAGCGGCGTCCTCGAGGAAGGGAAGCGGGACGGCACCTTCCGCCCGGACCTGAACGTGGGCGTGGCGCGCCGCGTCGTTTTCGGGGCGATGGACGAGCTTTCCCGGACCTACATCCTTTCGAAGAGGCAGAAGTTCCACCCCTCCGTCACCTCGGCCGAGGTCTTCCAGATGTTGTCCGAGGGGTTCTGCATCAAGCGGGTTTGACGGAGTAAAGGCGAAGCCGGCTTATCCTTCCCGGGCCGCGAGGGCGTGAAGCGCCTCCGCGGTCCGGGCGATCTCATCCCTCAAGACCAGCCGCGACAGGAACCGTTCGGGGATGCCTTCCCTCCCGACGTACGCGCCGCACAACGCCCCGGCGAGGGCGCCGATCACCCTCGCGTCGCCGCCCTGACGCACCGCCTGCAGGACGGTTTCCGCGAAATCGCCCGGGGACCGCAGGAAGCAGCCCAGGGCGAACGGGATCCCCTCGTGGGCCGACTCGCCGTTCCCGAGCGACTCCTGCATCTCGCCGACCGGCGCCCTGCGCAGGAGCAGGGCGGGCAGTTCGGCCCCGAGCTTCCTTCCGACGGTGGAGGGGGCCCGGCCGACGCGCGGCTTGGACCCGCGCTCCGGCTCGATCCCGGAAACCACCGGGGAGAGCGTCCTGGGGAACGAGAGCACGTCGAGGAACCCCGGCGGGCAGTGCAGCGCCTTCGCCACGGCGAAGGCCTGGGCGATCGCGCCCGCGATCGCTCCCGGGTTGGGGTGGGAAAGCGACGCGAGGATCCCCGCTTCGAGCTTGAGCCGCCGGAAATTCCCCGCGCGCAGCAGCGCCAGCGGAAGGACGAGCACCGCCGGGGCGCTTTCGGGAAGGTTCTCCCCCGCCTCGTGCCAGGGGAGGGCGCGCTCCAGCAGGTTCCGGGCGAATCCCTGCAGCCCCGCCGGGTCCTCGCGGCGGACCGACCGCGCCATCGCCACCGCGATCTTCGCGGGGTCCAGGACGCCGTCGGGGAGGAAGGCGCGGGCGACCGAGAGCAGGGGGGAGGATTCCGGCGTCGCGGGAACGCCCCGGGGGGAATGGATCTCCGGGATGTCGTTGACATCCCCGTACAGCTCCTGGATGTCCCTCGACGTCAGCCCTTGCGTGATGGTGCCCAGGGAGTCTCCCACCGCCGCGCCCAGCATCGAGCCCAGGAACCGGTCCCTGTAGTCGATCCCCTCGCCGAAGCTCAAGGGGATGTCCTCCCCGCGCGACATGAACGCGGGGATCCGGCTCTTCCTCACCAGGAACTGGTAGATCGCCTCGGGCTCGCCGGCGAAGAGGAGAGGCTGCTCCGCCTGCCGGGAGGCGCCGCGCCGCACTTTCTGCTCGGCGATCCGCGCCATCGACTGCAGCAGCTCCCAGAAGTCCTCGTTTCCGGGCAGCGGGATCTGCGGGAGGGCGGACCGGAGGCGGGAAAGGATTTCCCCCGGGTCCTCGAGGAGCGGGGACCCCTGCCCGTCCGCGTCCTGCCGCTGCCGGTCGCCCCGGCCGCCCTGGCTTTCCTCGACGGCCGCCCCGGCCGCCGGAGCTTCCTTGGACGCGGAAGCGGAGTGGGGGGACGAGCCCGCCCCGCCATTCGGGATGGGGAGGTAGTCCCCGTAGTGCATCCCGCAAATCTTCTGGATCTGGCTGGAGGAAAACTGCATGGAACCGAGGATCCTGAACAGCGTTTCAGGCCGGGGGACGTGCCCGGTATAGACCACCTGCCGGAGGATCTCGTAACTGAGGCCCATGCCGGGCCGGTCGGCGTGGAACCGCCGCAGGGAAGGATACCCCAGCGTTTTCAGCCGTTTTTTAAGCAAGTTCGAAAGGACGTTTTCGGGTTGTTCTCCCATGGCCAATCCGATTGTATAAAAACAAGGACAGTTGATAAACATAAAAGGGAAGTTGCCGACCGACAACTTCCCTTGTAATTTGCCCTTCCGCAGGTCCCGGCAAAGTTTACATGGAATCCGCCAGCAGCTCCGCCACGTCCTTGACCTTCATCTCGTCCTCGAGATTGTTGAACTTGATCGCGTCGTCGAACATGGTCATGCAGTACGGGCACGCCATCCCGAAGACGTTCGCCCCGGTCTTCCTCGCCTGGTCGAACCGCAGGTAGTTGATCCGTTTCCCCCCCGCGGCGTCCATCCACATCCCGCCGCCGCCGGCGCCGCAGCAAAAAGCCTCCTCGCGGCTCTTTTCGATTTCGAGGATCTTGACGCCGGGGACGGCCCGGATCGCCTCGCGCGGCGCGTCGTAGATGTCGTTGTGCCGCCCGAGGTAGCACGAATCGTGGAACGCGAGGGTGAGGTCGGCGTTTTTCCGCGGAACGAGCTTCCCCTGGGCGATCAGGTCGCGGAGGAAGACGGAGTGGTGCACCACCTCGACGTTCACGCCGAACTGGGGGTATTCGTTCCGGAAGGTGTTGAAGCAGTGGGGGCACGGCGTGATCACCTTCTTCACGTTGTAGCTCTTGAACGTCTCCTTCGCCATCTCCACCATTCCCAGCTGGAACAACCCTTCCTCGCCCATGCGCCGCGCGGATTCCCCGCAGCACATCTCCTCGAGCCCGAGGGTGGCGTAATTGACGCCGGCGCGGTCGAGGAGCGACACCAGCGCCCGGGTCACCTTCTGGTTCCGCGGGTCGTACGCCCCGGCGCAGCCCACCCACAGCAGGTACTCGAAATCGGGCTTGTCCGCCGCGAAGGGGACGTCGAGCCCCGCGGTCCACGCGATCCGGTCGTCCTGCGGCAGCCCCCACGGGTTCCCCGTGTCGCCCATCTTCCGCAGCGCCTGCTTCACGGTGTCGGGCACCTTGGAGGCGGCGACGTAGCCGCGCCGGACGTCGACGATCATGTCGATGTGCTCGATGAGGACGGGGCACGCCTGCATGCAGGCGCGGCAGGTGGTGCAGGCCCAGATCTCCTCCGGCGTGAGGACCCCGTGGACGAAATCGGGGGCGGCCGCGGCGCCGGCCTCCATCTGGCCCTTCGTCTTGAGGACCACCTCCCTCGGGGAGAGCGGCATCGATGCGGCGTGCGCGGGGCATTCGTCCTGGCACCGGCCGCACTTGGTGCAGCCGTCCGCCGACAGCAGCTGCTTCCAGGAGAAATCCTCCAGCGCGGCCACGCCGGGCTTTTCCTCCTCTTCGATGTTGGGGACCGGCTGCAGCGCGCCCTTCGGCCGGGACGAGCGCAGGTAGACGCTCGCCGTCCCCGTGCCCATGTGGATCATCTTCGTGAAGGGGATGGCGGCGAGGAAGCCGAACGCGGCCGCCAGGTGGACCCACCACAACGCATTGTGGATCGCGAGGAGCCGGGGGAGCTCCATCCCGCCGAAGAGGAGCGGGGCCAGGAAGTCGCTGATGTAGGACACGGGCGCGATCTTCGGAGCCGTCGCCGCGATGCGCGCCGTCTCGATCAGGAAGCCCGTCACGGCGATGAACAGGATGAGGAGGAGCTGCAGCGTGTCGTCGTTGTCCTTCGTGAGCCCTTCCGGCCGGAGGACAAACCGGCGGAACAGGGCCGCCGCCGCCCCGGCGACCAGGAGCGCCCCGAACGTCTCGGCGAACAGCTTGAAGACGATGTAGAAGTTCCCGTCGAGGAACACGATGCCGAGGTCGAACTCGACGGCCACCAGCGTGGTGACGACGATCAGGACGAGGAACGAGGCGTAGATGGCGAGGTGGATCAGCCCGCCGAGCTTTTCATGGAGGACCCGCTGCTGGAAGATGGCGAGCCGGAAGACATCCGCGAGCCGGGCCTGCCAGTTGTCGAGCCGGTTCTCCCGCTCCGCGCGCCCCCGCCGGTACGCCACGACCCGCGACCGGAAGCCCCACCCCATGACGATCAGGACCACGGCGAACAGCGACCACATGATGACCGCCGCGTCGGGTTGCAGGTTCCACATGAGCTCTCTGCCGATCGTTTTCATCGTCCCACGTCTCCTGAACGGTTATTCAGTGCAAGGCAATAGTAACGCAAAACGGTTCCCGATTACCGATTTATCGCATACCGGATTCACGGGATTATTGGGTATACTTGTGCGGTACAAAAACAGCGGGGGAGGGTCCGGACGATGCCGGAGATTTTCGTGCGGGACGAAGTCGTCTATTTCAAGGACAGCATGAAGCCGAGCCCACACGTCATCCTGTTCCTCCACGGGGCCGGCGGCTCCCATCACACGTTCCGCGACCAGTGGGCGCGGCTCAAAGGCACGGCGCGCATCGTCATCCCCGACCTCCCCGGGCACGCCCGGAGCGGAGGGGCCCCCTTCGAGACGATCCCCGCCGCCGCCGAATGGGTGGCGGATTTCGTCAAGGAGCTGGGGCTCAAGAAATTCATCCTCGCCGGCCACTCGATGGGCGGCGCGATCGCCATCCAGGCCGCGCTGAACGAGATGCCCGGTATCGAGGCGCTGGTCCTCATCGCCTCCGGCGCGAAGATGAAGGTCGCCCCCGAGATCGTCGAGGCGATAGAGAAGCGGTTCCGCGAGTTCGCCCCGGAGCTCGTGGACAAGATGCTGTCCCACGAAACGTCGACCGACCTCCGGGAAGACGTCCTCCAGGACGTCCTTTCGACGCGCCCGGAGACCTACCTGGCCGACTTCCGCGCGTGCACCGGCTTCGACAGGATGTCGCGCATCGGCGTGATCCGGCTTCCGACCCTCGTGGTCAACGGGGCCGACGACATGCTCACCCCGTTGAAGTACGGCGAGTACCTCGCCATGAACATCCCCGGGGCGGTCCTGAAGATCCTGCACGGCACGGGCCACCTTCCGATCCTGGAGAGGCCCAACGAGCTGGTCGCCGTCATCACCGCCTTCATCCACTCGCTCGACGGGTGACGGGAGGGGGCTTCGGGGCCCCCGGACGCAGTGTGATAAAATAAATAAATTATGGATAAAACCGCCTCTTCCGCTCTCGGGGAGATCCTGGGGAACCGCCTCCGGACCGACTTCGAGACGCTTACCTGCTACTCTTTCGACGCATTACGGAAGAAGTTCCTCCCCGACGCGGTGGCGTTTCCCGCGGACGCGGGGGAGGTGCAGCGGATCGTCCAGCTGGCGAACCGTCTCCGCTTCCCCGTCGTGCCCCGCGGCGCGGGGACCGGGTTCTCCGGCGGCTCCCTGCCGGTCCAGGGGGGCGTCGTCCTTTCCATGGAGAAGATGGACAAGATCCTGGCGATCGACGGCGAGAACCTCTACGCCGTCGTCGAGCCGGGAGTGATCACGGGAGACCTGAAGGAGGCGGCCCGCAAGGTCGGGCTCTTCTACCCGCCGGACCCGGCGTCGCTCAAGTTCAGCACCATCGGAGGGAACATCGCCGAGTGCGCCGGCGGGATGTGCGCGGTGAAATACGGCGTCACGCGCGACTACGTCCTGGCGCTCGAGGCCGTCCTGGGGACGGGCGAGCTCGTCCGCACGGGCGTGGTCACGATGAAGGGGGTGGCCGGGTACGACCTCACGCGGATGCTGGTGGGCTCCGAGGGGACCCTCGGGGTCATCACCCGGGCGACGCTCAAGCTCGTGCCGCTGCCGGAATCGGTCACGACGCTCCTGGCGCTGTTCGAGGGGAACCGCCAGTCCGCGGCGGCCGTCAACGCGATCGTCGCGGCGCGGATCACCCCGTCCGCGATGGAGCTGATGGACCGCACCGCCATCGACTGCGTGCAGGCGACGATCCCCATCGAGCTGCCCGAGGGGACCCGCAGCGCGCTGCTGATCGAGGTCGACGGGCAGGAGCTCTCCGTCGCGCGGGAGGCGGACCGGATCGCGGAGGCGTGCCGGTCCTGCGGGGCCCTGGAAGTGCGCCGGGCGTCCGACGCGAAGGGGCGGGACGAGCTTTGGACGCTGCGCCGGTCGATCTCCCCGGCGCTGCGGCGGGTGGGCGCGGTCAAGATGAACGAGGACGTCGTCGTCCCGCGCAGCCGCCTGTCCGACATGTTCGATTTCCTCGCCGACCTCGCTGCCCGCAAGCGCGTGACGAACGTCAACTTCGGCCACGCGGGCGACGGGAACGTCCACGTGAACTTCATGCTCTCGGGGAACGATCCCGACGAGTACCGGCGGGCGGAGGAGGCGGTGGCGGAGGTCTTCAGGGCCACCGTGGAAATGGGAGGGACGATCACCGGCGAGCACGGCGTCGGGATCATCAAGTCGCCGTTCCTCGAGATGGAGATCGGGCCGATGGGCATCTCCGTCATGAAGCGGCTGAAGAACTGCTTCGACCCGAACGGGATCCTCAATCCCGGGAAGATCTTCCCCGAAGAGGCGTCGGAGCCGCGGTGAAGGACGACGAACTGCGGGAAATGGCGGGCCTGTGCGCGAAGTGCGGGACCTGCCGGACGGTCTGCACCCTGTACCCGTACCGGAAGACGGAGAACGCGGCGGCCCGGGGGAAGGTGTGCATCCTCGAGAGCGCGCTGTCCGGCGAAGCAAAGGATTCGGCGGCGGTGCAGGAGGCGCTGGCCGACTGCCTCCTGTGCGGGCGGTGCGAGCGGGAGTGCCCCAACCAGGTCCTCTACGAGGAGATCGTCATGCGGGGGCGGGCCGACCTGGCGGACGAAGTCGGCGTCCCGGCGTGGAAGAGCATCCTGTTCGGGAAGGTGATGCCGTCCGACGCGACGATGCGGGCGATGCGGAAGGCGGGCGCCGTAGCGGAGCGCCTCTTCCTGAAGAAAGTCCCCACGGGGAGCGGGCTCCACTACCGGTTCCCGGCGGAGTTCCTCACCGGCGGCAGGACGATCCCGGAGCTCCCGGCGAAGGGGTTCATCGAGTCGCTCGGGAAGGACGAGGCGAACGAAGGCGACGTGATGCTCTTCGTCGGCTGCGTGTTCGACCACTTCTACCCCGACGTGGGGCGCGCGGCGTACGAGACGATGAAGGCCTCCGGGAAGCCCGTCTCGGTGTTCCGGGAGGCGGCGTGCTGCGGCCTTCCCGCGCTCGTTTCCGGCGACCGGAAGTCGGCCCTCGAGAACATCGAGGCGAACCTGCGGCGGCTGCGCGCGGCGGCGCCCGGGACGATCGTCTTCCCCTGCGGGTCGTGCCTCCTCATGTTCAAGCGGAACATCCCTTCCCTGTTCAAGGAAGGGCACCCGCTCCATGACGACGCGGCCTTCGTGGCGGACCGCTGCACGGATTACGCGAGCTTCATCCTCGACACGGGGGTCGTCGACCGGCTGCCCGATCCCCCGCCGGCCGAACGGCCCGGGGAGATCGGCTACCACGACTCCTGCCACCTGACGGGGACGCTGGGGAAGGGGCCCGAGGCGCGGCGCGTGCTGGCCAAGGCGGTGGGGGACGCCTTCAAGGAGATGAAGGGGGCGGACCTGTGCTGCGGCTACGGCGGGACCTTCAACATCCGGGACTATCCCTCCTCGGCGAAGATCGGGGAGAACAAGGTGTCCGTCGCCGCGAAGGGGGGGACGAAGGTCATCGCCGCCGCCTGCTCGGGATGCGTCCTCCAGATGCGGGACATGACCGCCCGCGTCGACCCATCCGTCCGGATCGTCCACATCGCCGAGCTCGTGCGCCACGCCCTTTTCGGCGCGAAGGGGTAGGGACGCTCCGTTGGGGAAGCGGACGCGACGGGAGGGGCTCTACACCCCGCGGGACCTGGAAGGGTTCGATTACTCGAGGGACGCCGGGCACCCCGGCGAATTCCCCTTCACGCGCGGCGTGCACCCGACGATGTACCGGGGCCGCCCCTGGACGATGCGGCAGTACGCCGGCTTCGGGGACGCGCGCGAGTCGAACCGGCGGTTCCGCTGGCTGCTCGACCAGGGCCAGGACGGCCTGTCGGTCGCCTTCGACCTTCCCACCCAGATGGGGTACGACTCCGACGACCCCATGTCGGCCGGGGAGGTCGGAAAGGTCGGGCGTGGCGATCGACTCCCTCGAGGACATGGAGCTCCTCTTCGACGGGATCCCCCTCGGCCGGGTGTCCACCTCGATGACGGCCAACGCGACCGCGGCCGTCCTGCTCGCGATGTACGTCGCCGTCGCGGAGAAGCAGGGGACGCCGCCGGCGGCGCTTGCCGGCACCGTGCAGAACGACATCCTCAAGGAGTACGTCGCCCGGGGCGCCTACATCTTCCCGCCCGCCCCCTCGATGCGGATCGTCACGGACGTCCTCGCGTACTGCCGGGACGCCATGCCCCGGTGGAACGCCATCAGCGTGTCCGGCTACCACATCCGCGAGGCCGGCTCCACGGCGGCGCAGGAGATCGCCTTCACGCTGGCCGACGGCATCGCCTACGTCCAGGCCGCGATCGACGCCGGGATGCCGGTCGACTCCTTCGCGCCGCGGCTCGCGTTCTTCTTCAACGCCCACAACGACCTGCTGGAGGAGGTCGCGAAGTTCCGCGCCGCGCGGCGGCTCTGGGCGAGGATCATGCGCGACCGGTTCCGCGCGAAGGACCCGCGGTCGTGGATGCTGCGCTTCCACGCGCAGACCGCCGGCTCCACGCTGACGGCCGCGCAGCCGGACAACAACATCGTCCGCGTGACGATCCAGGCGCTGGCCGCCGTCCTCGGCGGGGCCCAGTCGCTCCACACCAATTCGCGGGACGAGGCGCTGTCCCTTCCCTCCGAGGAATCGGTCCGGATCGCCTTGAGGACCCAGCAGATCCTCGCCCACGAGAGCGGGGTGGCCGGCGCGATCGATCCCCTGGGGGGCTCCTGGTGCGTCGAGGCGCTGACGAACTCCCTGGAGAAGCGGGCGGCCGAGTACATCCGCCGGATCGACCGCATGGGCGGCGCCGTCGCCGCGATCGACTCCGGATACATACAGGGGGAGATCCGGGAAGCCTCCTACCGCCACCAGATGGAAGTGGAGCGGAAGGAGAGGATCGTCGTCGGCGTGAACGCGCACGTCGTGGAGGAAAAGCCGCCGAAGGGGCTCCTGAAGGTGAACCCGCGGATCGGGAGGGAGCAGCGCCGCCGGCTGGCGTCCCTGCGGAAGCGGCGCGACGCGTCCGCGGTCCGGTCTTCCCTGGACGTCCTCGTCTCCGCGTGCCGGGGGAAGCGCAACGTCATGGGCCCGATCCTCGACGCCGTGCGCGCCCTGGCGACGCTGGGGGAGATCTCCGGCGCGATGCGGTCGGTCTTCGGGGTCCACCGGTGAAGGTCGCCAACGCCACCCGGGGGACGGTCCTCGGCGAGTCGGTCCGCGCGGCGGACACCTTCCGTCTCCGGCTCAAAGGGCTGATCGGGAAGGACGGGCTCCCCCGCGGGGAGGGGCTCTGGATCTCGCCGTGCGCCTGCATCCACTCGTTCGGGATGCGGTTCCAATTCGACGCGCTGTTTCTCGGGCACGACGGGCGGGTGGTGGGGCTGTACGGGGAATTCCGGAGGAACCGCGTGTCCGGGTTCTTCGGGTCCGCCCTGGGGGTCCTCGAACTTCCGGAGGGCACGATCGGGCGGACCGGGACCGAGGTCGGAGACGAGATCCGGTTCGAAATGGATTGATTTCCGTTGCATGGAAATGCTTATATGTAGTGATGTTTTGCGGCCGGATCACCGCTGAGGAGCTTCGGGAAAGGCTTGCTCCCGGCGGCCCGTGGGCCGACGTGGTCTGTCTCGGCGTGACGGACAGCACGAACAGCAGGGCGATGGCGCTGGCTTCGGCGGGCGCCCCGCACGGGACGGTCGTCGTGGCGGACGATCAAACCGGGGGCCGCGGCCGCCACGGCCGGCGATGGGTCTCGCCGCCGGGCAGAAACGTGTACGTTTCCCTGCTCGTGCGTCCCGAAATACCGAATGCGATGCCGCCGGGGCTCTCCCTGGCGGCGGGCGTCGCCCTGGCGGACGCGACGGAAAGCGCGGGCGTTCCCGCGTTTCCTCAAGTGGCCCAACGACCTGTACCTCGGGGAGCGGAAGGCGGCCGGGATCCTGGTGGAGACGGCGTCCGGGGCGGACGGCGTCCGGCACGTCGTGATCGGCGTCGGGATCAACGTGAACCTCGCCGAGGACGAGATCCCCGCCGAACTCCGCGGGAAGGCGACGTCCCTGAGGATCCGCGCGGGCCGCGCGTTTTCGCGGGTCGAGATCCTGGCCCGGTTCCTCGACGCCTTCGCGCGCCGGTACGGGGAATTCCTGGCCGGGGGGTTCCCCGCGATCCACCCGGACTGGGAGCGCAGGGACATGCTCCGGGGGCGGCGCGTGCTCGTCCGCCGCTCCGGGGAAGAGGCGTGGGGCGTCGCGAACGGCGTGGGCGCGGACGGCGCCTTGCTGTTCCGGCCGGACGGGGCGGGCGCGGTCGAAACGCTGGACAGCGCCGAGATCGTCGAATTCGAACCGATCCAGGGGGGTAAAGGGAACCGGATGCTTCTCGTGATCGACGTGGGAAATTCGAACACCGTCATCGGGGTGTACGAAGGGGAGAAGCTCCTGCACCACTGGCGCGTCTGGACCGACCGGGAGAAGACCAGCGACGAGTACGGGATCCTGTCTCCGGAACCTGTACGAGTCGAGCCACTTTTCGTCGCGCGACATCAAGGCGATCATCGTCGCCTCCGTCGTCCCGCCGCTCACCCCGACCATCGTCGATCTCTGCGACCGCTACTTCGGCATGACGCCCATGGTGGTGGGGCCGGGGATCAAGACGGGGATCTCCATCAAGATGGACAACCCCAGGGAAGTCGGGGCCGACCGGATCGTCAACGCCGTCGCCGCGTACGCGAAGCACAGGAAGGCCTCCATCGTCGTCGATTTCGGGACGGCCACGACGTTCGACTACGTGTCGGCGGAGGGGGACTACATGGGCGGCGTGATCGCCCCGGGAGTGAACATCTCGGCGGAGGCGCTCTTCCGGCAGGCGTCGAAGCTCCCCCGCATCGAGATCGTCAAGCCCGCCACCGTGATCGGGAAAAACACGGTCGCCGCGATGCAGTCGGGCCTCTTCTACGGGTACGTCGCGCTGGTCGACGGGATCATCGGGCGGATCCGCAAGGAGCTGCGGATCTCACCCCTTCGTGATCGCCACCGGCGGGCTCTCCCGGGAGATCTCCGCCGAGTCGTCTGAAATCCATGAAATCGATGAGAATTTGACTCTGGAAGGACTGCGTATTATATACGAGAGGAACCTTTAAGCCCTCAAGGGAGGACATTTCGAAGTGGACATCCAGCAGATCAGGAACGTAGGGATAATCGCCCACGGGGGCGCAGGGAAGACGACGCTCGCGGAGGCGTTGCTCTTCAACGCGAAAGCCGTCGACCGGATGGGGAAGGTCGACGACGGAAGCTCGAACTTCGACTACGACCCGGAGGAAATCCGCAAGAAGATCACGATCAGCACGTCCTTCCACCATTACAGCTGGAACAAGGTCGAGGTGACGCTGGGCGACACCCCGGGCTACATCAACTTCGAGGCGGACACGCGCGCGGTCATGCGCTTCCTCGACGGGGCGGTCCTCGTGGTGAACGCCGTCTCGGGCGTCGAGGTCCAGACGGAGAAGATGTGGAGCCTCGCCCGCGCGGCCGACGTGCCGGTGATCGGTTACGTCTCCAAGATGGACAAGGAGCGCGCCGACTTCGAACGGGCGGTCGCGGAGATGGCGGAGATACTGAAAGTCCCCGTGGTCCCCGTGCTGCTTCCGATCGGGAGCGAGGCGTCGTTCTCCGGCGTGATCGACCTGTTCAAGATGAAGGCGCTGGTCTACAAGGGCGACGCCGGCGAGTTCACCGTCCAGGACATCCCCGCCGACATGGCCGGCGCGGCGGCGAAGGCGCGGGAGAAGCTGGTCGAGTCGTGCGCCGAGGCCGACGACGCCCTCATCGAGAAGTTCCTCGAGGGGAGCGAGCTCTCCGAGGACGAGATCCGCTCCGGCTTCCGGGCGGGCGTCCAGGGGATGAAATTCCTGCCGGTCGTCTGCGGCAGCTCGGCCCGCCTCATCGGGATCGCGCCGCTGATGGACCTGATCAACATCGCGCTGCCCGATCCGTCGTACCGGGGCTCCGTGACCGGGACCAACCCGAAGACGAAGGCCGAGGACAAGCGCGCGATCTCCGAGAAGGCGCCCGTTCTCGGCGCAGGTGTTCAAGACGCTCGCCGACCCGTACGCCGGCAAGCTCTCCATCTTCAAGATCTTCTCCGGCACCCTCACCCCCGATCTGTCCCCGCTGAACTCCACGAAGGACGCGTCGGAGCGGATCGGCCAGATCCTCCGGCTGGAGGGGAAGAAGCAGAAACCTGTCGGCTCGGCTTCCGCCGGCGAGATCGTCGCGGTGGCCAAGTTCAAGGAGACCACCACGGGCGACACGCTTTGCGACCCGAAGAGCCCGATCGTTTTCGCCCCTCCCGGCGAAGACGGAGCCGGTCATCTCCTTCGCCGTCCGCCCCAAGACCCGGAACGACGAGGACAAGCTGGGAGCGTCGATCGCCCGGATGATGGAAGAGGACCCGACGATCCATTTCCGCAAGGATGCGCAGACCAACGAGTTCATCCTCGCGGGGATGGGGGATACCCACCTCGAGGTCGTGGTCGAGAAGCTCAAGCGGCAGTACAGCGTCGAGGTCGAGATGCGCACCCCGAAGATCGCCTACCTGGAGACCATCAAGGGGAAGGCCGAGGTGCAGGGCAAGCACAAGAAGCAGTCCGGCGGCCGCGGGCAGTACGGCGACTGCTGGATCCGGATCGAGCCGCTGCCCCGCGGGAAAGGGTTCGAATACGTCGACGGCATCGTCGGCGGGTCGATCCCCCGGCAGTACATCCCCGCGGTCGAGAAGGGCGTCGTGGAGCGGATGTCCAAGGGCGTCATCGCCGGCTACCCGATGGTCGACGTGCGGGTGACCGTGTTCGACGGCTCCTTCCACACGGTCGACTCCTCCGAAATGGCGTTCAAGATCGCCGGCTCCCTCGCCTTCAAGAAGGCGGCGGCCATCGCCAAGCCCATCCTGCTCGAGCCGATCGCCGAACTGGAGGTGGTCGTCCCCGATGAGAGCGTGGGCGACGTCATGGGCGACATGAGCGGGCGGCGCGGCCGCGTGCTGGGCGTCGACGCCATAGGGCAAGAGCCAGGTCGTCCGGGCCCAGGTGCCGCTGGCCGAGGTGCTCCGCTACTCGTCCGACCTCAACTCCATGACGGCGGGGCGCGGGCAGTTCACCATGAAGATCGACCATTACGAGGAAGCGCCGGCCGTCGTCGCCGAGAAGGTGATCGCGGAAGCGAAGAAGGAGATGGGAGAAGAGGAGGAGGAGTGACCGTTCCGGGCGATCGGCAGCCGAACGACGAGCTGACCGGGGATCGGCCGATCGGGGCGGACGAGCGCCGCTCCCTCGAGGCGAAGATCTCCGCGATGACGGTGCCGGAAAAGGTCGAGCTGGCGTCGAAGGGGAACCGGGAAGTCCGGAAGATCCTGTCCAAGGACGCCAGCACCATGGTCGCCCGGGCGGTGATCGGCAGTCCGAGGCTGTCCGAGGAGGACGTCGTCGCCTTCGCGTCTTCCTCCCTGACGAACGAGGAGATCCTGAGGGCCATCGCGGACAACCGGCAATGGACCTCGAACCGGCAGGTCGTGTCGGCGATCGTGCAGAATCCGCGGACCCCGCCGCCCGCGGCGATCCGGTTCCTCAACGGGTTCGCCAGCGAACGAGCTGAGGGTCCTGATGAACAACCGCAGCGTGAGCATCGTCGTCCGCCAGGAAGCGAAGCGGCTGGCGGCGAAGAGATCATAACCGTCCGGGAGAAGCCGTGGCACTGTTCAACTACGCAACCCGAGAGCTCAGCGCGAAAATCGTATACTACGGCCCGGGCTTGTCCGGCAAGACCACCAACATCGAGATGGTCCACAAGCTGCTGCGCCCGACCAGAAGGGGCGCCTGATCTCGCTTCCCACCGAGACCGACCGGACCCTGTTCTTCGATTTCCTGCCGATCGAGCTGGGCCAGATCAAGGGGTTCAAGGTCCGCTTCCACCTCTACACCGTGCCGGGGCAGGTCTTCTACAACGCGACCCGCCGGCTGGTGCTGCAGGGGGTCGACGGCGTCGTGTTCGTCGCCGATTCGCAGCGGGAGATGGCGAACAGCAACATGGAGAGCCTGAAGAACCTGATCGACAACCTCTCCAGCTACGGCAAGAAGCTGGAGGAGCTGCCGTTCATCATCCAGTACAACAAGCGCGACCTGAAGAACGTCATGACGACGAAGGAGCTGGACGAGACGCTGAACATCCTCCACGTCCCGACGCACGAGGCCGTGGCCCCCACGGGCAAGGGCGTCACCGAGACGCTCGTGGCCATCTCCCGGCTCGTCTTCACCCACCTGCGCAAGACGCTCCTGATGCCCGGCGAGATGGCGTCGCAGGAAGGGCTGATGGAGCTCGCCGACGACAAGATCCAGAAGACCTTCGGGCAGCAGGAGGCGGAGCCGCTCGAGGAGATCTCCGACGTCGAGGAGATCAAGGAACCCGCGGCGGGGCCGGAGGTCGAGCTGGAGCTGGAGACGACGTCGCTGAAGGAGCGCGGCGGCGCCGCCGGCGCCGCGGATGGAATTCGAGGAGCTGGGCGAGATCGAGGTGGAGCGCCCCGAGGCGATGCACGAGCCGCCCGGGGGCGCGGCGCCGCCGCCCCGACGGTCTCCGTCAAGGCGACCGGCGGGGAGCTCGCGTTCCTCAAGTTCGAGGCCCCCTTCGTCTCGCCGGAGGGGCACGCCATCCTTCCCGCGCTGTTCCTGGACGGCGCGGGCAACTCTGTGCGCGTGCGCATACGCGTGACGATAGACGAGGAGCGACCCTAGTTGCCCGATGCGTTCGTCAAAAACGCGGCAGAAATCCTGCGGTCGGGAAAACCGATCGAGGAACGGCTCAAGGTGGTGTGCGAAGAGGTGTCCGGGTTCGTCGGCGGCGGGACCGTTTCCGTCCTGCTCTTCGACCGGGACAGCGAGGATTTCTTCGTAAGGACTTCCACCCGCAGGACGCACCCCTCCGCCCCCGAGGTCCACTTCGCGTCCGAGGGCACCCTCGAAGAGCTCGCCCTCTCGGAAAGGCGCCCCGTCGTCCTCGAGGAGCGGGTGCCCCCCGCGGGGAGCCGGAGGCAGGGGGCCGTCCTGATGATGCCCCTGGTGTCCTCCGGGGAGCCGCACGGCGTCCTCGTCATCTATGCGGTGACCGAGGCGGGAATCCCCGAGGACCGGCAGGCGGCCATCGCCGAAGTCTCGAAGGTGCTGGCCGACACGGTGGGCGCATCGCTCCGGGAGGAATCCGCCCTCCTGCGGATGACCAAGATCGCCGCCATCAACGAGGCGGGGGTCAACATCATCTCCACGCTCGACCTCTCGCGGCTTCTCAAGCTGGTGGCGACGTCCGCCTGCCTGATCATGGAGGCGGAAACGTGCGTCATCCGCCTCCTCGATCCCCAGACGGGGAAGTACGGGATCCGGGAATCCTACGGGATGAAGACGGAAGGGGAGCAGAAGGAACTCTTCCTCCTCGACAAGAAGGCGGTCACGCGGATCCTCAAGGGCGAGCCGTCGCTGCTGGTGCGCGACATCTCCTCGGAGAACGAATGGCGTGAATTCGGAGACGTCGCCCGGACGCTGATCTGCCTCCCCCTGCGGGGGGACGAGGGCGTCCTGGGGACCGTGACGATCTTCGACAAGTTCCCCCACAAGACCTTCTTCCCGTCCTCCTTCACCACCGAGGACCTGACCACCTTCGGGAAGTACGTCCGGTACGTCGAAAAGGCGGTCGCCAACGCCATCGCCTACGAGCGGAACGACCGGCTGCGGAACCTCGACGAGGCGACCAGCCTTCCCACGCTGAAGTATTTCCAGGACCGCCTCCTGCACGAGATCAGCCGGGCGCGAGCGGTTCCAGCGCCGGCTGGTGCTCATGATCTGCGAGGTGCAGGCCCGGGTCCCCGACGAGGCGCTCCCCCGCGTCGGCCGCGGCGACTGGGTGATGAAGCGGGTGGCGAAGACGCTCCGGGACACGCTGCGGGAATACGACGTCGTGGCGCGGATCAGCGACGTCGAAGTTCGGGATGATCCTGCCCGAGGCGGAGGACGGCAAGATGAGCGCCATCCCCCGCATCAAGAAGGCCATCGCGGTCGAAGTCGACGAAATCCGGAAGAAGTCGAAGGACGCCCGCGTGGACGTCCGGTTCGGCCACGCCTCGTTCCCCGAGGACGGCGACGACCACGAGAAGATGATCTTCAAGTCCAACATCCTCAAGATGTGACCGCGAGGGCCGCTGCCCTCACACGAGATGCTCTCCTCGGGGACGGCTTGCAGGCGGATCAAGGCGATCGGTTCGCGGAGCCAACGGATACCGCTTACGCCGAAAAGGGCTGTCCCCGTTCACTGCGGGCCGCAGTTCCCCGGCTTCGACCAGCGAACCTGCCTTATCAATGCTTTCCCGGCCTTCGTCATCCCGTATTGGTCATCGAATGCTTCCGCCTATAAAGAAGGCGGGATCTCCGCCGGTTCCACACTTTCGTCCCTGCGTTCAGGGGACACCCTTTCGGCTTACGCGGCATCATGGCGCTCCGCGATCTTGTCGCCTTGATCCGCCTCCGACCCCAAGTAGGGAGGTCTCGTGCTCGGAGCGACCCTTGCGTGCGACTAAACCGGAAACCAACAGGATGACAGAGCAAGAGCGACCTCGCCACCGGGGACATCGATAGGTTTTCCGTACGTGCTGAGCGTGGGACAGACTTCCCCTCCACCCTTTATCGATAAATCGAAGTCTGTCCCCCGAAACCGCCTACGCCTATATCGGAAGCTTTTCCGTACGTACTTTCCGTAGAGAGACGTCCCTCTCGGTTGGCCTGTGTCTACGGTGGGCTTGTATAGGTGGCTTGTGGAGGTGGCCTGAGCTGGGGGTGTTGGCCGCAAGGGTCGCCTCGAGCACGAGATGCTCCCCTGCAGGGGGCGTGTTTTCTCGAGCGAGGCAGGGAGGCCGGGAGCGAGGAAAACCCGCAGCCGCAGTGAGCCATGGAGGGTGAGCGAGCGTCCCCGAACGGAGAGCATCCCGTGCGAAGGCAGCGACCCTTGCGGACTTACAGCAGGTCGTCGGGCAGTCGACCAGCCGCGGGCGGCCTCCGGCAGCCCCTCGTCCATCGACCCCGCGCGGTATCCCTTCAGGTCCACGGAGACGTAGAGGAAGCCGTTCTTCCGGAAATGGTCGTGGACGGCGTCGGCCGTCGAGGCGTCGAAGAGGCGGGGGATCTCGTCGCGGTCCACCTCGATCCGGGCGACCGCGCCGTGGACGCGGACCCGGAACTGCCGGAAGCCCAGACGCCGCAGCGCCTCCTCGCACGCTTCCACGCGGGCCAGCTTCTCCCGGTCGATCGACGCGCCGTAGGGGAACCGGGACGCCAGGCAGGCGAACGAGCCGCGGTCCGCCGTCGGGAGCCCGAACCGGCGGCTTAAAGCGCGGATCTCCTCCTTCGTCAGTCCGGCCTCCTCCAGGGGGCTCCGCACGGCCAGCTCCTTCGCCGCGCGGCGGCCGGGACGGTAAACGCGGGCGTCGTCCGCGTTCGACCCGTCGCAGACCGCGGCGTACCCTTCTTCCCGGGCGATGGCGGAGAGGATGCCGAACAGCTCCTTCTTGCAGTGGTAGCAGCGGTCCGGCGGGTTCTCCGAGAATCCGGGGATCTTCAGCTCGTCGGATTCGACGAGGCGGTGGCGGACGCCCCACGCCTTCGCGAGGGACGAGGCCTCTTCCCGCTCGGCGGCGGGGTAGGTGGGCGAAACGGCCGTCACGGCCAGCACACGGTCCCCCAGCGCTTCCTTCGCGGCGTGGAGCAGCAGGGAGCTGTCGACGCCCCCGCTGAAGGCGACGACCGCCGATCCCATTTCCCGAAGGAGGGAGAGGAGCTTTCCGTACCCGTCAGCAGAGGAGTCCACGGCCTACCTCCGAAAACTCCCGGTTCTCCGGCACCGTCACCATCCGTTCCCCCCCGGGGGACACCTCGCGCACTTCGTAAGGGCCGGACCTGTCGGCCTTGCTGTACCGCGTGAGAATGCGGGAGAGCGCGTCCATCCGCTCGGCGGGGTTCCCCCCGACGATCGCGACGGACGGTCCCGGGTGGCTTTCGGAGACGTACACGGGGATCTTCCCGCGGCAGAAGGCCTCCAGCCGGCGGTTCTCCTCCGCGCTCTTGGCGACGACCGCCTTGACCGGCCCCACCCGGAAATGGCGCCCGAACATGAGGAGGCGGACGTCGAACATGCCGAAACCGGGCTGCTTGTCGACCAGGTCGCGCACCTTGACGGAAAAGGTGCGGTCGGTCAGCAGGCACCCGCCCCCGGAGCCCGGGTATTCGCCGATCCCCCAGTCCTTCGCGAGGCGAATCTGCTCCCGGCGGGAGCGGCCGTAGATGGCGAACAGCTTCTCCCGGTCGACCCATCCCTCGAGCTCGGGGACGGTGGGGGCGAGGATCTTCGCCGAGAGCGGACGGAGGACGATCCCTCCGCAGCCGCTGTACCGGTCGATGACCCGTATCGCGTCTTCCCGCTGGGACATCGGCCTCTGGCCGACCACCTCCCCCGTGACGAGGAAGGAGGCGCCGATCTCCTCCATGAACACCCTCGCCGCGCGCAGCGAAAAGATCCGGCAGTCGATGCACGGGTTCATCCCTTTCCCGCGGCCGTGCAGCGGGTGACGGACGATGTCGAGGTACTCTTCCCCGAGATGCGCCGTCCGGAGGGGGATGCCCAGCCGGTCGGCGGCGAGCAGCGCCCGCGACCAGTGACCGGCGTCCGCCGCGTCCAGCGC
Source organism: uncultured bacterium (assembly GCA_963741515.1). Lineage (GTDB taxonomy): Bacteria > Desulfobacterota > Deferrimicrobia > Deferrimicrobiales > Deferrimicrobiaceae > UBA2219. Next base: position 326,900 of record CAVUIA010000001.1, on the reverse strand, counting down.
GATATCCTTGTTCATGAAAGGGTAGTCGAAATGCAGGGCGTGCAGGTCGATCCCCTGGTCGAGGAGCGCCCGGGCGGCGAGGATGCTGTCGAGCCCGCCGGAGAACAGGATCACCGCTTTCCGGCGCGCGGCGGAAGTCGGCGGGTTCATGCGGGGCGGGCCGGGTCCTGGACGTATTCCGCCGGGGAGAGGGGGTCGGCGATCCTGGGAGACTCGCCGCAGGCGGGGCACGCCGGGTCCCTCGGCACGGAATACCGCGATACCTCGCCCGTGAGGGCGTCGAGGGTCAGCAGTTTCCCGCCGGGGCGTGGGGCGATCTCCGCGAGGAGCTTGACGGCCTCCAGCGCCTGCCAGGCGCCGACGATGCCGGCCGCTGCACCGAGGATCCCGACCTGGGCGGCCCCGGGGGAGTCCTCGCGGGGAGGGATCTCCGCGATCAGGCAGCGCAGGCAGGGGGATTCGCCCGGCAGCACGGTGAGCATCTGGCCGCCGAACCGCATGACCCCCGCGTGGACCAGGGGGCGCCGGGTCGCCACGGCGGCGTCGTTGCACAGGAACTTCGTCGGGAAGTTGTCGGAGGCGTCGATCACGGCGTCGTATTTGCGGAAGAGGCCGCAGGCGTTTTCCGCGGTGAGCATGGCGGGGTAGACGTCCACGGCCAGGTCCGGCCGGAAACCGCGAAGGGTTTCCGCGGCCGATTCCGCCTTCCAGCGGCCGACCGAGGCGGCCTTGTGGATCACCTGGCGGTTCAGGTTCGAAAGGTCGAGGCGGTCGCCGTCGATCACGCCGATCCGGCCCACGCCGGCCGCGGCGAGGTACAGCAGGGCGGGCGACCCGAGCCCTCCGGCGCCGACGACCAGGACCGAGGACCGGAACAGCCGCTCCTGACCCTGTTTCCCCAGTTCCGCCAGCCGGAGGTTCCGATCGTACCGGAGAGTGTTTTCCTCTGACCAATTCATCGCGAATATTATAACGTATTATTCAGGACGCGCCCCCGGGTTCCCCCCCGCCGGCGCGGAAACGACCGCAGGAGGGGTTCCTTGCCGATCGATGTCGGTCCGATACGTTCCGCCGAATTTCCTGTAGCTTCGGAATTCCTTTACTTCAACCACGCCGCCGTCTCCCCGATCCCTTCGTGCGCCGCCGAGGCGGGCATCCGGATGCTGCAGCGCAGCCGGGACGAAGGGGCGTGGCAGATCCGGAAATGGGAAGAGCTCGCCCACGAGACCCGCGGGCGGTTCGCGCAGATCGTCGGGGCCTCCCCCGAGGAGATCGCCTTCGTGAAGAACACCTCGGAGGGGATTTCGTTCGTGGCGGCCGGCTTCCCGTGGAGGGAAGGCGACAACCTGGTCACCGCGAACGTGGAGTACCCGTCCAACATCTATCCGTGGATGCGCCTCCAGTCCCGCAACGTGGAGATGCGCATGGTCGCCGCCAGGGAAGGGAGGGTCCGCAAGGAAGACCTGTTCGCCGCGTGCGACGGGAAAACCCGGATGATCGCCCTGTCCTCCGTCGAGTTCGTGAACGGATACCGGAACGACCTCTCGGGGATCGGGGAATACTGCCAGAAGCACGGGATCTTCTTCTGCGTGGACGGGATCCAGTCGGTCGGGGTCCTGCCGATGGACGTGAAGGCGTTCGGGATCGACGCGCTGTCCGCCGACGGCCACAAGTGGCTCCTGTCGCCGGAGGGGATCGGCGGGTTCTACATCTCCCGCGACGTGATGGAGATGGTGGAGCCGGTCATCGTGGGCTGGCACTCCGTGAAGAACCGCTTCGACTTCGAGAATTACGACTTCCGCCTGTCGCCCGACGCCCGGCGGTTCGAGCCGGGAAGCATGAACACGGTCGGAATGGCCGCCTTCAACGCTTCCATGGAGCTGCTGCTGTCCATCGGGATGGACCGGATCTGGGAGCGGGTCCGCCGGTTGACGGAACGGATCCTCGAGAAGGCGCGGGAGAACGGGTTCGAGATCCTGTCCCCCGACCATCCCGAGGAGCGCTCGGGGATCGTGACGATCCGCGTGCCCGGCGTCGACAACGCCGCGCTGTGGAAGGCGATGTTCAACCGGAAGGCGATGTGCTCCCCCCGGGGCGGCGGGATCCGCCTTTCGCCGCACTTCTACAACACGCCGGAAGAGGTCGACCGGATGTTCGACATCCTTCGCGAGGAACGAAACCGCCTATAACGGGATCGTCTATAAAAAAAGGGAGGCCTGTAGCCATGGACATGCAGTTCAAGGACCGTTTCTGCGAACTCTGGAGGAAATATTTCCCCGAGGCCGAGGTGCCCCTCGCGTTCTGGTATTCCGACAGCGCGGAAGGGACGGAGAAGCTCCCCTTGTCGAAGGAGCGCCGCTGCTTCATCGGGGACCTGGACACGGTCCGGAAGGGGCAAGCGCTGCGGTTCGACCAATACTCGATCGGGTGCCACGGCGGGAAGAAGTACTGCGGTTTCTCGGACGCTCCGATGCCGGACTTCGAATATTTCCTCTCCTGCGGCATCCCCGGAAAGGTCGAGGGCGAACGGTACAAGAAAACCCCGGGGCTGGTGAAAGAGTACGAAAGCCGGCAGCAGCCGTTCTCGGCGCCTGACCAGTACCTTGTCTTCAGGCGGTTCGACCAGCTCGGGTGGGCCGACCAGCCCATCGCGGTCGTCTTCTTCGCGCCGCCCGACGTCATCGCCGGGCTGTTCACGCTGGCCAACTTCGCCGAGGCGGAGCTCGACGGCGTCTACTGCCCGTTCTCCGCGGGTTGCGGCGCCATCGTCAAGTACCCGATCCTCGAGAACACATCGGAGCGTCAGCGGGCCGTGCTCGGGGGATTCGACATCTCCTCCAGGCCCTTCGTGAAGAACAACGAGCTTACCTTCGCAGTGCCGATGCAGAAGTTCACGTCCATGGTCAACGACATGGAGGAGAGCTTCCTGACCACGAAGTCCTGGGCGCCGATGAAGCGGCGGATCGAGATCGCCTTCAAGCGCGGCTAGACCGCCAGCGTCTTTAAGGCATAGGAGCGCGTCCCCAGGCCGACCTCCTCCGCGTAGGAGAGCTGGACGGTCCAGTCGACGGTGGGGTGCGTCCCGCGGAAGGGGTCCTTCCCCGCGGCCTCGATGACGAGGTCCGCGCACGCCTGGTCCAGCGCCACGGGGTCGGCGGAAGCGAGGATCCCCACGTCCGGGGAGATCGGCCGGTCGCTGAAGCCGTAGCAGTCGCAATACGGCGAGACCTGCGTGACGAAGGAGACGAAGAGCAGGGAGGATTTTTTCCCCGCCACGGCGCCGAGGGCGTGGTCCACCATCTTCCGCTGGACCAGCGGCGACACCTCGTTCCAGTCCACGTGGATCGTCTTTTCCGGGCAGACCACGATGCAGTCGGCGCAGCCGATGCAGAGCTTCGGGTCGATGGCCGCCTTGCCGTCGGCCAGGCGGATCGCACCCGAGGGGCAGTGGGCCACGCAGACGCCGCATCCCGTGCAGCCGGCGGGGTGAACCACCGGCCCGACCGTCGAATGCTGCACGAGTTTCCCGGAACGGGACGCGCACCCCATCCCCAGGTTCTTCAGCGCGCCGCCGAAGCCGCTGAGCTCGTGGCCCTTGAAGTGGCTCGCCACGACCATGGCGTCGGCCCGGGCGATCTCGGCCCCGATGGATACCTCCCTGCATTCCTTTCCGTCAACGGGGACGCGGACGAAGCTCTCCCCCCGGAGGCCGTCGGCGATGACGACGGGCGCCCCCGCCACGGAAAAAGCGAACCCGTTCGTGATCGCGGTCTGCAGGTGGTCGACCGCGTTGCTGCGGCTTCCCACATAAAGCGTATTGGTGTCGGTGAGGAACGGCTTCGCGCCAAGAGACAGTATTTCCTCAACGATCCTGCGTATATAGATTGGGCGGATGAAGGCGGTGTTCCCTTTTTCCCCGAAATGGAGCTTCACCGCGGTCAGGGCCCCGGCGGGGATCCGTTCGGCGATTCCGGCGGCCCGCAGGAGCGCGCCGGTCTTGTCGAGAAGGCCGGTTCCGGGCCGGGAGGACAGGTCGGTGAGCCATACGGTCGACGGCGTATCTTTACCGGACATTGCGACCTCGCATTGACGAAATGGTAGAAAAGGCACTATAATACATCAAAACAAAACCGACCATGACGATTCCCACGAGATACGAGAAGAGAAGGAGATGCGCGTGAATTTCAAAATCGGGGAAATGGCAGTGTACCCTGCGCACGGCGTAGGCATCGTCCAGGCGATCGAGTCGAAAAGTTTCTCGACCGGGAAAAAGGAATCGTTCTACGTCCTCAGGATCCTCGACACCGGGATCACCATCATGATCCCGATGGGGAACGCCCAGCAGGTCGGACTCCGGACGGTCATGGACGCGACGGCGGTCCGCTCCGTATACAAGATACTGAAAGAACGGGAAGTGGAACTCGAGCCGAAGCCCTGGAACCGCCGGTACCGCCAGTACATGGAAAAGCTCAAGTCCGGATCTCCCTTCGAAATCGCCGAGGTATTGCGCAACCTCCTTCTCCTGAAAGCCGAAAAGGCGCTTTCGTTCGGCGAGCGGAAAATGCTCGATGCGGCGCGGTCGCTTCTCGTCAAGGAGATCTCGATCGCGAAAGCCGTTCCCGAGGCGACCGTCGAGGCCGATCTTCGCCGCTTCCTGAACCTGTAGCGCGGCGTCGCGGGGCGCCTTGTTCGGTACGGTCGTCATCGTCGTCGCCGGAGGCACGGGGCGACGAATGGGCGCCGTCGTTCCGAAGCAGTTCCTTCCCCTGGCCGGACGCTCCCTGCTCGACCGGACGCTCTCCGCGGCATCCTCCTCCCGCGACATCGACGGCTTCGTCCTGGCCCTTCCCCCCGACACCCCGGAAGAGGTGAAGGAGGCGTACCGCCGGTTCCCGAAGGCGATCGCCGTGGTCGACGGCGGGCAGGAGCGGCAGGATTCGGTGCGCAGCGCCCTCGATGCCGTGCCGAAGGAGGCCCGCGTCATCCTGGTCCACGACGCGGTGCGCCCCTTCGCGACCTCCCGCCTGTTCTCCCTGTGCGCGCAGCAGGCCGGGGAAAAGGGCGCCGTCGTCCCCGTGATCCCCGTCAGAGACACCGTGAAGACATGGGGACCCTCGGCCGGCACCGTCGTTACCCGGGACCGAAGGGATTACATGCTCGCCCAGACCCCCCAGGGATTCCGCGCCGACATCCTCCGGGAGGCCTACGCGAAGGCCGGGCGGGACGGTACCGCCGGCACGGACGACGCTTCCCTCGTGGAGGCGGCGGGATACCCGGTCGCCGCGATCCCCGGAGAGGAAATGAACATCAAGGTCACCCTCCCCGAGGACCTGAGGATGGCGGCGGGGCTCATCGACGAGGAGCCCGATTTCCGCATCGGCATGGGGGGAGATGCCCACCGGCTGGTGGAAGGGCGGCCCTTGTGGCTCGGGGGCGTCCAGGTGGACCACCCGAAGGGGCTCCTGGGGCACTCCGACGGCGACGTGCTGCTGCACGCCCTGGCTGACGCCATCTACGGCGCGCTGGGGGAACGGGACATCGGGTTCCACTTCCCTCCGGGGAAGGAGGAAACCCGCGGCATCTCCAGCCGCCTCATCCTCGCCCACGCGCGTTCCCGCATGGCGGAGCGGGGGTTCGGCCTCCTCGGTCTCGACGCCGTGGTGGTGTGCGAGGCGCCGAAGATCGCACCGCTGGCGGACGCGCTGCGGAATTCGATCGCGGAGATCCTGTCGGTCCCGCCGGAACGGGTGAGCGTCAAGGGGAAAACCACGGAAGGCATGGGTTTCGAGGGGCGCGGAGAGGGAATCTCCGCGTGGGCGGTCGCATTGCTGCGGGGCGCCCGAAAAGAGAACGAGGGAGGGAGTGCGGGATGAGCCTGTCCGTGTTCAATTCCATGGGGAACCGGAAGGAGCCGTTCGTCCCGCTCGTCCCGGGCAAGGTCGGGATGTACGTGTGCGGCGTCACGGTGTACGACCTCTGCCACATCGGGCACGCCCGCGCGAACGTGGCGTTCGATATCATCGTGCGGTACCTTCGCCTCTCGGGATACCGGGTGACGTACGTGCGGAACTTCACCGACATCGACGACAAGATCCTGAAGCGCGCGCGGGAGGAGGGGAGCGACTACCTCGCCGTGTCCACGAAATACATCCGGGCGTTCCACGAGGACTTCGACCGGATGGGTCTGCTGCGCCCCGACGCGGAGCCGAAGGCGACCGAGCACATCCCCGAGATCGTCGCCCTGGTGGACGACCTGGTGCGGCGCGGGAAGGCGTACGCCGTCGACGGCGACGTGTATTACTCCGTCAAGGGATTCCCCGAGTACGGGAAGCTGTCGGGGAAGAACGTCGACGACCTGCTGTCGGGCGCCCGGGTCGACGTGGACGACCGGAAGTCCGACCCGCTCGATTTCGCGCTGTGGAAGGCGTCGAAGCCGGGGGAGCCCGCCTGGGACAGCCCCTGGGGCCCCGGCCGGCCCGGGTGGCACATCGAGTGCTCCGCCATGTCGATGAAGCACCTGGGGGAGACGTTCGACATCCACGGCGGCGGGAAGGACCTCGTGTTCCCCCACCACGAAAACGAGATCGCCCAGTCGGAGGCCGCCACCGGGAAGCCGTTCGCCCGCTACTGGCTCCACAACGGGTTCGTCAACATCGACAACGAGAAGATGAGCAAGTCGCTGGGGAACTTCTTCACCCTGCGGGACGTCCTGGGCAGGGTCAAGCCCGAGGTGCTCCGGTTCTTCTTCGTCTCGAGCCATTACAGGAGCCCGATCGACTATTCCGACCAGAGCATCGCCGAGGCGAAGGCGGGGCTCGACCGGCTGTACCGGGTCAAGGGCAAGGCGGAAGCGTGCCGCGACGCGGGCGCGGCAGCCACGGCGCTCCCGGAAGGGGAGGAGTACGCCCCGCTGGCCGAGGCCCCGAAACGGTTCGCCGAGGCGATGGACGACGACTTCAACACCGCCGCCGCGCTGGGGCGCCTCTTCGACGCGGTGCGCCTGCTGAACCGCCTCGCCCCGCCGGAACCGGCGGCGGAGCCGGAACGCGCCGGGATGTTCCTCGCGGGGTACGCCGCCGTCGAGCCGCTGTTCGCCGTCCTCGGCCTGCTCACGTCGCCCGCGCGCTCCTATTTCCAGGAGGTTTCCGCGCCGGCGGGCGCTTCCGCGGAAGGGGGAGGCCGCATGCCGGAAGGGGAGATCGCCGCCCGCATCGAGGCGCGCCGGGCCGCCCGGGCCTCGAAGAACTACGCCGAGTCCGACCGGATCCGCAAGGAGCTCGACGCCGCGGGCGTCCTGCTCGAGGACGGCAAGGGCGGCACCACGTGGAAGTACAAGGAGTGATCGGGGGAAAGACGGGCCGGGAGGGGCGCATGCCCTCGCACGGGGACCTCCCCGTTCGGGGACGCCTCGTTCGACCTCCTGGGCTCCCTTCGGCATGCGGATCGTCGTCGCCTACCCGGGCCTCCCTGCCTCCGCTTCGGAGACACGCCCCTCTGCGGCGCGAACGTCCCGTGCTCGGGGCGCCCCTTGCGCCGACGTCCCCTCAGTCTGCATCAGTGCTTCGACCCCCACAGACCCGGGCGTCCCACCATTTCCACCGTCGATCCTTGCGCTCAGAGGGAAGTTCTCTACGGCGAGTACGCTACCCGGAAGAGGCTGCTTCGATGTCAGGGTCAGGCGAGCGTCCGGGGGACAGACCCGCGGTCTGGGGCGATACCTTCCGGCGCATCCCGCGGATACCGTACATGTCCCCCGGACGCCAGCCCGTACATGCAGAGGGGCTCCGGTGCGATCCGCTCGCATTCCGGTCCCCGATCGTCGACGCTTGTCCGCAACAGGGAGTCCCCAGCGGAGCCTCACCGGCGGAGACGTTCTTCGGATCGTGAGGTCAGGAGGCCGGGAGCGACGAAGCGCAGTTAAGCCGATCCAGGAGGGCGAGCGAGGCGCGCCGAAGGGGAGGTGCTCCTCGCGAGCGGCAGCGTTCTTGCGGGTCGTGAGGGTCGATATGGATTCCAGGTTCAAGATGCAGGCGCCGTTCGAGCCCGCGGGAGACCAGCCGGCGGCGATCGCCGAGCTCTCCGAGGGGCTGACCCGCGGCCTCCCCCGGCAGGTCCTGCTCGGCGTCACGGGGTCGGGCAAGACGTACACGATGGCCTCCGTCATCGCCCGGATCGACCGGCCCGCGCTGATCCTGGCCCCCAACAAGACGCTCGCCGCCCAGCTCTACGCCGAGTTCAAGTCGCTGTTCCCGGAAAACGCCGTCGAGTACTTCGTCTCCTACTACGACTACTACCAGCCCGAGGCCTACGTCCCGCAGACGGACACCTTCATCGAGAAGGACTCCGCGATCAACGAGCAGATCGACAAGATGCGGCACAGCGCGACGAAATCGGTGATGACGCGCCCCGACGTGATCGTGGTCGCCTCCGTGTCGTGCATCTACGGGCTCGGCTCGCCGGAGTTCTACGGGCGGATGACCGTCAAGATCGCCGAGGGGGCCGACTTCCCCCGCAACGCCCTGCTCCGGCGGCTGATCGACCTGCAGTACGAGCGCAACGACGTCGATTTCCACCGGGGGACGTTCCGGGTCCGCGGCGACGCGGTCGAGCTGTTCCCGGCGTACGAGGAGGAGAAGGTCCTCCGGATCGAGTACGACGAGGACCGGATCGGGCGGATCCGCTACGTGGACCCCCTGCGGGGAACGCGGCTGGGCGACGTCAAGGAAACGGTCATCTTCCCGGCGAGCCACTATGTCGCGCCGGAAGACCAGGTCGAGAGGGCGATCCGGGCGATCGAGGCGGAGCTCGAGGCGCGGCTCGCGGAGCTGACCGCGGAGGGGAAACCGCTCGAGGCCGAGCGGCTCCGGCAAAGGACGACGTACGACCTCGAGATGATCGCCCAGATGGGCTTCTGCTCGGGGATCGAGAACTACTCCCGCCACCTCGACGGGCGCTCGGAGGGCCAGCCGCCGTACACGCTGCTCGACTATTTCCCGAAGGACTTCGTCGCCTTCCTCGACGAGTCGCACGTCACCGTCCCGCAGCTCAACGGGATGTACAACGGCGACCGGTCCCGGAAGCGGACGCTGGTCGATTTCGGCTTCCGCCTGCCGTCCGCCCTCGACAACCGGCCGCTGCGGTTCGAGGAGTTCGACGCGCGGGTGCGGCAGATCGTCTTCGTCTCGGCGACCCCGGCGGAGTACGAGTTGCGGGAGAGCGGCGGCGCCGTGGTGGAGCAGATCATAAGGCCGACCGGCCTGGTCGACCCTCAGGTCGAGGTCCGGCCCGCGGCACGCCAGGTGGACGACCTGCTCGAAGAGATCCAGCTGCGCGCGGAGGCGGGGGAGCGGGTCCTCGTCACCACGCTGACCAAGCGGATGGCGGAGGACCTGACCGAATATTACGAAGGGAAAGGGATCCGCGTCCGGTACCTCCACTCCGACATCGACACGCTGGAGCGGGTCAACATCCTGCGGGACCTGCGGCTCGGGAAGTTCGACGCGCTCGTGGGGATCAACCTGCTGCGGGAGGGGCTCGACCTCCCCGAGGTGTCGCTGGTGGCCATCCTCGACGCCGACAAGGAGGGGTTCCTCCGGTCCGCGAGGTCGCTGGTCCAGACCTTCGGGCGGTCGGCGCGGAACGTCGCCGGGAGGGTCATCCTCTACGCCGACACGGAGACCGGCTCGATGCGCGAGGCGATCTCGGAGACGCTGCGCCGCCGGGAGCGCCAGGTCGCGTACAACCAGGAGCACGGGATCACGCCCGAAACCGTGCGCAAGAACATCGACGACCCGATCGGGCAGGCGTGCGAGGCCGACTACGTGCCCGTGCCCGCCTCGGAGGAGCTCGAGATCCCGTCGAGGGAGGAGATGCTGAAGCTTCGCAAGAGGCTCCACAAGGAGATGGAGCGGGCGGCGAAGAAGCTCGATTTCGAGCGGGCGGCGGAGCTGCGCGACCGGCTCCTCGCCCTGGAGAAGGTGGAGCTTGCCGCCGGCTGAGGAAGCGTCCCGGCTGTCCGACTGGAAGATCTTCCCGCGGTCCCCGGGCGTCTACATCATGGGGGACGGCCGGGGGAAGGTGCTGTACGTCGGGAAGGCCAAGGACCTTCGGGCGCGCCTGCACAACTACGCCGTCCCCGGGGGCGACGGCCGGCCGACCATCCCCCATCTCCTGGCGCGCGTGAAGGACGTCCGGTGCATCGTCACCGCCACGGAGAAGGAGGCGCTGCTTTTAGAGAACACGCTCATCAAGCGTCACCGCCCGCGGTTCAACATCTTCTTCCGGGACGACAAGGAATACCTGCTCCTGCGGATCGATCCGTCCGAGGAGTTCCCCCGGCCGGAGCTGGTCCGGCGGGCGGCGCGCGACGGGGCGTCCTATTTCGGCCCGTACTCCTCCGCGAAGGGGATCCGGGAGACGCTCCGCGAGCTGCTCCGCCTGTTCCCGCTGTGCTCCTGCTCCAGGAAGAAGTTCGCTTCCCGCCGCCGCCCGTGCCTCAATCACCAGATGGGGCGGTGCCTCGGCGCGTGCGCCGGGAAAGTCACCCGGGAACGGTACCTCCCCGTGGTGGAGAACGCGGTGCGCTTCCTGCGCGGAGAATACAAGGGGCTGCTCTCGGCCTGGAAGGCGGAGATGGGGGAGCTTTCCCGGTCGATGCGGTACGAGGAGGCGGCGAAGCTGCGCGACCGGATCGCGGTCGTCGAAAGGACCCTGACGCGGCAGCGGGTCGTCCGCGCGGTGGAAGGGGACGTGGACGCCGTCGGCTGGCACCGGGAGGGCGCGGACGCGACGATCGCGGTCCTCTACCTCCGCGGCGGGAGACTCACCGACGCCCACCACCGTGCTTTCCAGTGGGAGGGGGCCGAGGACGAGGCGATGTCCTCGTTCCTCCTGCAGCACTATGCGGAAGGGTCCTACTTCCCCCGGGAGATCCTCCTTCCGTTTTCCCTGGCCGACCGCGCGGCCCTTTCCGCGGCTCTTTCGGAACGGGCGGGTCGCCCGGTCCTCCTCCGTGCGCCGGAGAAGGGGGAACGCCTCCGCCTGGTGGAGCTGGCCCGCAAAAACGCCGAGGAGAGCGCGCGGATGCACCGGGAGAAGGAGAGCGCGTACCTGCTCCTGGCGGAGCGCATGGCTTCTCTCTTCTCCCTGCCGTCCTCCCCGGTCCGGATCGAAGGGTACGACATCTCGAACCTGTCGGGGACGGAGCCCGTGGGATCGATGGTCGCCTTCGTCGGCGGGAAGCCGGCGAAGAAATGGTACCGGAAGTTCTCGATCCGCGGCGTCGCCGGGCCGGACGATTTCGCGATGATGGAGGAGCTCGTACGCCGCCGCTTCGGCCACGAGGAGGATTTCGGGGAGATGCCGGACCTGGTCCTGGTCGACGGCGGGAAGGGGCAGCTTTCCTCCGCGGAAGGCGCCCTGCGCTCCGCGGGGAAGGAGTCGATCCCCGTGATCTCCTCTGGCCAAGGAGCGCGTGCGGGGAGGGGAGACGGTCTTCCGGGAGCGCGTCTTCCTCCCCGGAAGGAAGAACCCCGTCCACCTGGCGGCGAACGACCCGGCGCTCCACCTGCTGATGCGGGTCCGGGACGAGGCGCACCGGTTCGCCGTGACGTTCCACCGGAAGCGCCGCACCCGCGCGCCCTCGGCCTGACGGCAAGGGGCTCTCTCCTCGCACGAGCACCTCCTCTTCGGGGACGCCTCGTTCGCCCTCCCTGGCTCACTTCGGCTGCGGGTTTTCCTCGCTCCCGGCCTCCCTGCCTCCGCTCGGAAAACACGCCCCCTCAGAGGAGGTCTCGTGCTCGGATGAGCCCCTTGCGGCCGACACACCCAGAGCCACCCCCACAGGCCAGAGCGACACAGGCCACCAAGTCACAAACCACCGGACACTAGCCACCAGGACACAGCAACCCCGACACAATCTAGGCCCTCGGGTCCTGACCGCGAGGGGCGCTTCCCTCGCACGAGCACCTCCCCTTCGGGGACGCCTCGTCCAGAGGGGGACACTCTTCGATTTATCGATAACGGGACGAAGGGGAAGAGTGTCCTCCGCCAGTTCGGCTGCGGCCGAGGCAACAACACCCGTGGCCATCCATGGCCGCCTCGGCATTAGGGCATCTTTGCCCGTCAGGTTTTCCTCGCTCCCGGCCTCCCTGCCTCCGCTCGGAAAACACGCCCCCTAAGAGGAGGTCTCGTGCGAGGGGCGCCCATCGCGGGGACTCCACCGCGGAACGGGATTTGCGACGCGGTCCGCCCATGGACCATCCTTTCCGCGGCCAGGGCCGCCTCTTCCTCCTGCTCCTGGCATATCTCGCCGGTTTCTTCCTCGCCCTGGCCGCCGGGCCCGCCGGCGGGGCTGTTACGGCCTTCCTCCTGGCCGCTTCCGTATTCCTGTTTGCCCTGCGGTCCCGCGCGTTCGCAGTCGCGTCCGTCGTGGCGGCGCTGTGCGGTGCGATGGCGGCCGGAAGGATCCCGTTCGTGGACCCCGCGTTTGTTCGCCTGTACCTCGAGACGGAAGTCGTGCTGGAAGGAAAGGTTTCCGGAATGCGGGCGACCGACACCGGCTGGTCCGGGACCGCGGAAGGGTCGGTCGTGTCCATTGCGGGGGCGCAGGGGTCGCAACGGCTGGGGACCGTCCTCCTTTATGTACGGAACCCGGACCGTCCGGTCTCCTTTCCGGCCGTCTTCCGTGCGTCGGGACGGCTTCATCCCGCCGGAGGCGCGGGGAATCCCGGGGAGATACCCAGAGAATGGTCCGCCATGGTACATGGGGCGCGGTACGCCTTTTTCGCGGACGCTTCCAGGGCGGTATTTCTTCCGGGGAAGCCGGGGGACGGCCGGGTGGAGGCGTTCTTCGCCCGGGCCAGGCGGCGGACCGGGGATTGGGTGAGGCGGCACTGCGGCACGACGGACGGCGCGCTGTACCTCCTTTCCCTGGCGACGGGGGAAACCCCCGCGTTTTCCCATCCGTTGGTTTCGCTCCTGAGGAAAACGGGGCTCGCCCACCTTCTGGCCATATCGGGCGTGAACGTGGCGGTATTCCACCTGATAGCGGTCTTCCTCATCCGGTCCGCGATCTGGGCCGTCCGGCGCCGCCACGGCACGCCCGACCTCAACCTCGTTTCCTCATTCCTGTCGCTGCCGGCATGCTGGGCGTACGTCCTCCTGGCGGGGGCGCCCGTCCCCGCCGTCCGGTCCGCCGGGATGATCACGCTGTCCGTGCTCGCCTGGCGGCGTTTCGGGGTGCGCGCGACGGGGATGGCCTGGTCCGCGATGCTGATCCTCACCCTCGTGCGCTCCCCCATGGAGATGTTCTCCCCCTCGTTCCTCCTTTCGTACGGCGCGACCTTCTTCCTCGTGGCCAACTGCGCCGTTCCGTCCGCAGAGGACGCGGAAGGATGGAAGGGGAGGGGGAGGCGATGGGCGATGGAAGCGGTCCGGGCCTCGAGCGTGGCCTTTCTGGGCACCCTGCCGGTTTCGGCCGCCTTCTTCCAGTCGGTCCCGTCCGGCGCGGTCCTCTGGAACGTGCTGTTCGGACCGGTCCTCGGCACGGGAGGCGTGGCGGGGGCGTGCCTTGCCGTGACGGGCGGCGCCTTCGGGGTCGATGCGGTCGGCCCGCTGGTCCGTATCGTCGCGGACGGGCTGACGCGGGCGCTTTCCGTGCTGGACGCCGCTTCGGGATCCGGCGCGGGATGCTTCCCCGTTCCCCCCTCCGGCGTCGCGGCGCCATTCGTCGCCTTGGGGGCCGCGGCGGCCGGATCGATCCTCCTGCTGCGGAAAGGAAGGAAGGCATGGCCGGCGCCGGTCGCGGCTTCGGCCCTGTTCCTGGCGTGGATACACCTCCCGTATCTCGCCCTGCCGGAAGCGGGGCTTCGCCTGACCGCGCTGAACGTCGGGAAGGGGGCGGCGTGCCACGTTTCGTTTCCGGGCGGGGGACACGCATTGATCGATGCCGGGAGCGCGCTTCGCGGAAACTTCGGGGAGCGGGCGGTCCTTCCTTTCTTGAGGAGCCGCGGAATCCGGAAGATCGACGTCCTCGTCCTCACCCATGCGCACGAAGACCATTACGGAGGGGCGGAGGCGGTTCTTTCCGCGCTCCCGGTGGGGGAGATCTGGCTCCCGGACGGCGTGCCGAAGGAGGCGTTCGGACGCGCCGTCTCTTCCTGGCCCGGGCCGATCCGCGCGGTGCGCGCGGGTTCCAGAGCGGCCTTCGGCGGTGCGGAGCTGCTCGCCCGAGGGACGGGGGGCGGTCCGCCGAATTCGGGGGCTAACGAACGGGGAAGCCTTTTGGAACTGCGTTTCGGTAAGGTGTCCGTATGGCTTCCCGGAGACGCGGAAGGAGGTCCTTCCGCATGGGGGCCTCCCGTTTTTTCCCCGCAGGAGCGCCGCGTGCTCTTCCTTCCGCACCACGGTTCCCCCAAGGCGGATCCGGGAGGTTGGGCCGCGTTTTGCCGCCCCGTTGCGACAATATCCCAAAATACCGATTGTTTCACGGATGGAAAATCTGCTACCTTCGGGGCAGCGTTTCCTGTTGAAAAACGGCGCACTTACGCTCCGTTCAGACGGGAAGAACTTGTATTTTGCGCAGGAAGGCGTCAATCTGGGATGGAAGCTGCTATGGCGGCTTGAGTGAGAATTGCCGGTTCAGCGAATCCTGCGCTTAGGAGCGACGCGCCAAGATGAGCACGCAGAGAGTCCTGATCCTCTGCCATGACGTCAAGAAGATCGTTTCTTTCGTGCAGGCTCCCTCGCTGAAAGGCGTGCATTTCTCCATCCTCCCGGATTGGGAATCTTCGGCCGCCGCGCTGAAGAAGGAAAATTTCTCCGTTATCGTCGCGCAGAAGATCCTGCCGAACGGGGGGGCGGGCGCGTTCGTTACGGAGATCATGTCCCTCGCGCCGAAAACCCCGCTGATCCTGGTCCTGGCCGAAAACGACGGGCCGTCGGTCCTCGAAGCGTTGAAGAGAGGCGCCTCGGAGATCCTGTTCGAGGAATCCCTGGGCAGTTCGCTCGCGGCGTCGCTCGAAAAATACCTGTTTTCGGGGTACGGCCTGCTCCGCAGGATGTCCCTCGACGAACTGTTCGATTTCTGCATCCCCGTCATAACCACCACCGATTTGACCCTGCTGGCGGGGACGATCCTCGAGAAGTTCCGCGAGGCGCTGGGGGCGTCCTTCGGCGTCCTGTTCCAGGAAGGGGGGGAGTCCGGCGCCCCCTATGTCGTCCATTCCGCCATCGGGTTCGCCGACGAGGCCGCTCCGCTCTCGTTCCTCCGCCGGTTCGGGGAATCGCTGGTCCGGCACGCCGTCACGTCGCCGACCGTGATCCCCATGGAGAAGCTCGAGGCCGAGTCTCCGGGGGGACGGTGGCCCCTCGAAACGAACCGGTTCCTCCTGCCGGTCCGGTTCGACCTGGAAACGGGGATGCGGGTGTTCGCGGTGGTCGGGTTGCGGGGCGCCCCCGAGGGGGACGCCATCAACAGCCCCCTGCTGAACTTCTTCTGCCGGCAGTCGCGCCTGGCGCTCATCAACGCGGAGCGCAACGCCCAGGTGCAGAGCCTCATCTACATCGACGACCTCACCAAGCTCTACAACAGCCGGTACCTGAACGTGGTGATCGACCGGGAGATGAAACGGTCCGAGCGCTACCGGAACTTCTTCTCCGTCCTGTTCATGGACATCGATTTCTTCAAGCGGGTCAACGACACCCACGGCCATCTCGTCGGCAGCCGCGTCCTCCAGGAAGTGGGGGCGGTGCTGCGGTCCTGCGTCCGCGATTCCGACACGGTCGCCCGGTACGGCGGGGACGAGTTCGTCGTCCTGCTCGTGGAGACGAACTCCGAGGAGGCGATGTTCGTCGCGGAGCGCATGCGGAAGGCGATCGAGAGCGAACATCTCGTCCAGTCCATGGGGCTCGACGTCCGCCTTACGATCTCCATCGGGATCGCCGCGTTCCCGGAGCACGCGACCTCGAAACAGCACCTCCTGAACCTCGCGGACCAGGCCATGTACCGCGGGAAGGAATCGACCCGGAACGTCGTCTATCTGGCCCAGCCGCAGAAATTTCCATGACTTTGACGACCATTCGGGGGATGAAGGACCTCCTTCCCCCCGAGTCCTCACGCTGGTCCGCGCTCGAGGCGTCGTTCCGGGCGCACGCCGGCCGCCACGGCTTCCGGGAGATCCGAACTCCGCTGCTCGAGCGGACCGAGCTGTTCTCGCGCGCGGTCGGCGAGACGACCGACATCGTCGAGAAGGAGATGTACACCTTCGCCGACCGGTCGGGCGACAGCCTGACGGTCCGGCCCGAGGGGACCGCCCCGGTGGTCCGCGCGGTCCTCGAGCACCGGGCCGAGCTGGGGGAGTGGCCGGTCCGCCTGTTCTACATCGGCCCGATGTTCCGCCACGAGCGCCCGCAGAAGGGGCGCCTCCGGCAGTTCCACCAGTTCGGCGCGGAGCTGTTCGGGACCGAATCCCCCTACGCCGACGCCGAGGTCATGGCCTTCCTGTACAGGTTCCTCCGGGACGCGGGGCTCGACGGGGTGTCCCTCGAGATCAACTCCCTCGGCGACCCGGAGTGCCGGCCCGGGTTCAACGAGCGGCTGACCGAATTCCTCGCCGCGCGGGACGCCGACCTGTGCGACGACTGCCGCCGGCGCAGGATCCGGAACCCGCTCCGCGTCCTCGACTGCAAGGCGGAGCGGTGCGTCCGGGCGACCGCGGACGCCCCGTCGATCCTCGATTCCCTGTGCGGGTCGTGCCGGGAGCATTTCGCCGCCGTCGAGGCCTCCCTCTCCTCCGCGGGGGTCCCGTTCAAGAGGAACCCCCGGATGGTCCGCGGCCTCGACTACTACCGGCGGACGACGTTCGAGTTCATCATCCCCGGCATGGGCGCGCAGAACACCGTCGCCGCCGGGGGGCGGTACGACGGCCTCGCCGAGCTGATCGGCGGGAAGGAGCCCGTGCCGGCCATCGGCTTCGCGATCGGCGTCGAGCGTCTCCTGATGCTCCTCGGGGAAGGCGGCGCCGCACCGCCCGCGGCCGACGTCTTCCTTGTGACCACGGCCCCCTCGCTCCTGCCGGAAGCGTTCCGGTGGAAGATGGAGCTCGTCGCGCTGGGCGTCCGGGCCGACATGGATTACGAAGGGCGCAGCCTGAAGAGCCAGTTCCGGCGGGCCGACCGGTCGGGCGCGAAGGCGGTCCTCGTCCTCGGGGAGGAGGAGGCCGCGCGCGGGACGGTGGCGTACCGCGACATGGAGAAGGCAACGCAGGAAGAGGTTTCCGCGGACGAAGCGATGCGAAGGCTCCGCGGGTTCAGGAAGGAGGAGTGACGTTGGACGCATTTCTGCCGGAGCACAAGCGAACCATCTACTGCGGCCTTCTTCGGTCGGAGCACATCGGGCAAGAGGTGGTGCTCTGCGGCTGGGTGCACCGCCGCCGGGACCACGGCGGCCTCGTGTTCGTCGATCTGCGCGACCGCGAAGGGCTGGTGCAGGTCGTCATCAATCCCGAGGGGTCCGTCGAGGCGCACGCGAAGGCCGACGCCCTGCGGGTGGAATACGTCCTTTCGGTGCGCGGCGTCGTCCGCCGCCGGCCCGAGGGCACCGAGAACCCGAACCTGCCGACGGGAGAGGTCGAGGTGGCGGCCGCGACGCTCGCCATCCTCAACGAATCGAAGCCGATCCCCTTTTCCCTCGAGGACGACACGGACGTGGCCGAAAGCGTCCGGCTCAAGTACCGCTACCTCGACCTGCGCCGCCCCTCGATCCAGGCGAAGTTCAAGCTGCGCGCCCGGCTCGCCCGGTCCGTGCGGGAATATTTCTACGAGAACGGGTTCCTCGAGATCGAGACGCCGGTGCTCACCAAGAGCACCCCGGAAGGCGCGCGCGACTACCTGGTGCCGTCCCGCGTCAACCCGGGGATGTTCTACGCCCTGCCGCAGTCGCCGCAGCTGTTCAAGCAGATCCTGATGATCGCGGGGTACGACCGGTACGCCCAGATCGTGAAATGCTTCCGGGACGAGGACCTCCGCGCCGACCGCCAGCCGGAGTTCACGCAGATCGACGTCGAGATGTCCTTCATCGACCGGGAGGACATTTTCCAGATGATGGAAGGGTTGATGTCGCGGCTCTTCCGCGATGTGCTGGGAAAGGAGCTGAAGACCCCGATCCCGCGGCTGAGCTATCAGCGAGGCGATGGACCGGTTCGGCGTCGACAAGCCCGACACCCGGTTCGGGCTCGAGATCACCGACTACACGGACCTGCTTTCCCAGACCGAGTTCCGCGTGTTCGCCGAGGTCGCCGCGAAGGGCGGCCGCATCCGCGGGATCACCGCGCCGGGGCTGGCCGAGTCCAGCCGGTCGGAGGTCGCCGCGCTCGAGGAAATCGCGAAGATCGGCGGGGCCGCCGGCCTCGCATGGTTCAAGGTCGCCAACGAGGGGCTGACGTCGCCGCTCTCGAAGTTCTTCAAGCCGGAGCAGCTCGCGGCGGTGCGCGACCGGGCCGGAGCGAAGCCGGGGGACCTGCTCCTGTTCGTCGCCGACGGGTTCGACGTGGTCTGCGCCTCCCTGGGGCGGCTCCGGCTCCATCTCGGGGAGAAGCTCGGGATGATCGATCCGTCCGTCTTCAACCTGCTCTGGGTCACCGACTTCCCCCTGCTCGAATGGGACAAGGAGGAGAAGCGGTTCGGGGCGATGCACCACCCGTTCACCGCGCCGCTCGACGAGGACCTGCCGCTGCTCGATACCGACCCCGGGAAGGTGCGCGCCAAGGCGTACGACATGGTGCTCAACGGCTCCGAGATCGGGGGCGGCAGCATCCGTATCCACCGCAAGGACGTCCAGTCCCGGATGTTCCAGCTGCTCAACATCGGGCCCGAGGACGCGCACCTCAAGTTCGGCTTCCTCCTCGAGGCGCTGGAATTCGGCGCGCCGCCGCACGGCGGGATCGCGTTCGGGGTGGACCGGCTGTCGATGCTCTTCTCGGGGGCGGACTCGCTGCGGGACGTGATCGCGTTCCCGAAGACGCAGAAGGCCACGTGCCAGATGACCGACGCCCCCTCGGAGGTCGACGTCAAGCAGCTGCGGGAACTTTCGATCCGGGTGTCGAACCCCGGGAAAAAATAACGGAAGGGGGGCGCTTTCGCCCCCTTCCATGCCTCATCCGATTTGGTTTATAGTGTTTCCGTGCTGCCCAAGGAGCTGTTCCAGCCAAAATCGGTCGCCGTCATAGGGGCCTCCCGCAACCCCGAGAAGGTGGGGTACGGGGTGTTCGCGAACCTGGTGGAGGCCGGTTTCCCGGGTCCCATCTACGGCGTGAACCCGGGAGGCGGCGAGCTGCTGGGCCGCCCGCTGTTCACGTCCATCGAAGCGATCCCCGGCCCCGTGGACCTCGGCGTTTTCGTCGTCGCCCCGAAAGACATCCTGAAGGCGTTCCCCGCCCTTGCGGCCAAGGGGATGAAGGCGGCCATCGCCATCTCCGCCGGCTTCAAGGAGGTGGGCGGCGCGGGCGTCACCCTGGAGCGCGAGCTCACCGCCGTGGCGCGCGCCTCGGGGATCCGCGTCGTCGGCCCGAACTGCCTCGGGGTGATCGACACCCACGCCCGCCTCAACGCCTCCTTCTCCAACGGCGCCCCCGGGAAGGGGAACATCGGTTTCCTCTCCCAGTCCGGCGCCCTGTGCACCGCTCTCCTGGACCGGTCGATCGGCGAAAACATCGGCTTTTCCAAGGTCGTGAGCATGGGGAACAAGGCCGACGTCTCCGAGTCGGACGTCCTCGAATTCCTCGCCGACGACCCGGACACCCGGGTGATCATGGGGTACGTCGAAAGCATCGACGACGGGCGGCGGTTCCTGCAGGCCGCCAAGGACGTGGTCCTCCGCAAGCCGGTCGTCCTGCTGAAGGCGGGCTGCACGGCCTCGGGCGCCCGGGCCGCCTCCTCCCACACGGGAAGCCTGGCCGGCTCCGACAGCGCCTACACCGCGGCGTTCCGCCAGGCGGGGATCCTGCGCGCCGCAGGGATCGAGGAGCTGTTCGACTTCACCGTCGGTTTCTCGATGCAGCCGGTGCCGAAACAGGGGAAGCTCCTCATCCTGACCAACGCGGGGGGGCCGGGGATCCTGGCGGCCGACACGGCCGACCGCATCGGGATCCAGCTCGCCGAGGTTTCCGAGCACGCTGCGCGCGCTGATCGCCCCCAAGGTCCCCCCGACCTCCAGCCTGGTCAACCCGGTGGACATCATCGGGGACGCGCGCGCCGACCGGTACCGGGACGTCCTCAAAATCGTTGCGGCCGACGATTCCATCGACATGGTCCTCGTCCTGCTGACGCCGCAGGTCATGACCGAGCCCGAGGAAACGGCCCGCGCCGTCGTGTCCGAGCTGGGGAAGACGGGGAAAACGGTGTTCGCGTCCTTCATCGGGCAGGCCAGCGTCGCCTCCGCCCGCAAGATCCTCATGGAGGGCGGCATTCCCAGCTACATCACCCCCGAGCGCGCGGTGAGCACCGCGCACGCGATGGTGCGGTACTCCCGCATCCAGACCGCCGATTTCCCCGAGGACGGGGGGTCGCTCGGCGGCCGCCCCATGGCCGCGCAGCGCGCCATCGGAAGGATCCTCTCCAAGGGAGGGCAGGGAGGGGAGGAGGACGCGCGGGCCATCCTCGAGGTGTACGGCTTCTCCTTCCCGAAGAACGTCTTCGCGCAGACCTCCGCCGAGGCCGTGGAGGCGTTCCGGTCGATGGGCGTCCCCAAGGTCGTCATGAAGATCGTCTCCCCCCAGATCCTCCACAAGACCGACGTGGGGGGCGTCCGCCTCGGGCTCGAGTCGGAGGAGGACGTCGCCAGGGCGTTCGCCGAGATCACCTCCTCGGTCCGCCGGCTGGCCCCGTCGGCATGGATCGCGGGCGTTTCCGTCCAGGAGATGATCGTCGGCGGGCAGGAGCTCATCGTGGGGCTGACCCGCGACCCGCAGTTCGGGCCGCTGCTGATGTTCGGCCTGGGCGGCATCTACGTCGAGGTGCTGAAGGACGTCGCGTTCCGGGTGGCCCCGGTGTCCCGGCGGGACGTCGTGGAGATGATCCGGGAGATCCGGGCCTACCCGCTGCTGGCCGGGTACCGCGGCACCGAGCCGGCCGACGAGGAAGCCATCATCGACGCCATGCTGCGGCTGTCGGCCCTTTCGTGCGACTTCCCCGAAATCATGGAACTCGACATCAATCCCGTCCGTGTCATGGCCAGGGGCAAGGGGCTGCGGGCGATCGATTGCCGGGTATCGGTAGCGGAGGTCAGGAGATGAAGCTGTACATCGCGTCCACGTCGGAATACGCGGGGAAGACGCTCGTGGCGCTCGCCCTCGGGAAAATCTGGGGCGAGGCGGGCGTCAAGGTGGGGTACCTCAAGATCCTCGGGAAGATCCCCGTGATGGAGGGAGGACGGCTGGTCGACGAGGACGCGTCGTTCATCGCGCACCAGCTTTCCCTCGAGGGGCCGCCGGAGGCGTTCTGCCCGGCCGTGATCACGCCCGACCTGGTGATGGCCGCCTATCGCGGCGAGGAGCTCCACCTGCGGGGGAAGATCACCGCGGCCGTCCGCGACGCCGAGACCCGGTCGGAGGTCCTGCTCATCGGGGGGACCGCCAACGCCCGCGACGGCTATTTCTTCGGGCTTTCCCCGCTCGAGCTGATCGCCAACTTCGACTGCCGCGTGGTGCTGGTGGACAAGTTCGAGGGGGAGAAGTCGATGGACCAGGTCCTGTGGGCCGCCCAGGCGCTGGGGTCCCGCCTGCTGGGCGTGGTCTTCAACCGGGTCGCGCCGGCGCAGGACGCGTTCGTCCGGGGGACGGTGGCCGCTTTCCTTGAAGCCCGCGGGATCCGGGTCCTGGGCGCCGTGCCGCTGGATCCCTTCCTCGACAGCGTCAGCGTGGGTTCCCTGGTCGCTTCCCTCAACGCGACGGTCCTGCAGGAAGGGACATCGCCCGGGACGATGATCGAGCGTTTCTGCGTGGGCACGATGGACGTCGAGCACGCGCTGCGGATCTTCCGCGGGATCCCGCGGAAAGCGGTGGTCACGGGGGGCTTCCGCACGGACATCCAGCTGGCCGCGCTCGAGACCGACACGGTGGCCCTCGTGCTGACCGGCGGGGTCGCCCCGCACGACATCATCCTGGCGAAGGCGCGGGAAAAAGGGGTGGCCGTCCTGACGGTGTCGGAGGACACGTTTTCCACCGTGGAACGGTTCGAGCGCATCCTGGGGCGCCTGAGGATACGGGAGCCGGAAAAGGTCGTCCGGGGGGTCGAGGCCGTCCGCGCGTCGGTCGACACCGACGGCCTGCTCGCCCTCTGCCGGAAACCGTAAAGTTCCGATCCGCAGGTTGTTCCGCCTTGGTCTCTTGACGGTCCGTGGAGAGTCCAATATCCTGTATTTTTACCCCTTAAATGGAGGAATCGATGACGCCCTTCCGGGATCTGGTTCCGCCCTCCGACGGTGGAAAGATCACCCTGCGGCCCGATTCGACCCTCGACGTCCCGGACCGCCCGATCCTCCCGTACATCGAGGGTGACGGGATCGGTCCCGACATCTGGCGCGCTTCCGTCCGCGTGTTCGACGCCGCCGTGGAGAAGGCGTACGGCGGAAAACGGAAGGTCCGCTGGTTCGAGGTCCTCGCGGGAGAAAAGGCCTTCAACCGGACGGGGGAGTGGCTCCCCGAGGACACGCTGACCGCCTTCCGCGAATACCTCGTGGGGATCAAGGGACCGCTGACCACGCCGATCGGGGGCGGGATCCGCTCCCTGAACGTGGCGCTGCGCCAGATGCTCGACCTCTACGTCTGCCTTCGGCCCGTCCGGTACATCCCGGGGGTCCCCTCGCCCGTGAAGCGGCCGGAGCTGGTCGACATGGTCATCTTCCGGGAGAACACCGAAGACATCTACGCCGGGATCGAATGGGCCGACGGCACGCCCGAGGTGAAACGGGTCGTCGACTTTCTCGTCAAGGACATGGGGGTGAAGAAGATCCGCTTCCCGGGGAGCACCTCCATCGGGATCAAGACGATCAGCCGCGAGGGGACCGAGCGCCTGGTGGAGGCGGCGATCCGGTACGCCCTCAAGCACGGCAGGAAATCGGTCACCCTCGTGCACAAGGGCAACATCATGAAGTTCACCGAGGGGTCCTTCCGCGACTGGGGATACGGGGTCGCGTCGCGGATGTTCCGCGACGAAACCGTCTCGATGCGCGAAAGCTGGGTCCTGGAAAGCCTGGATCGCGACCCGGGGATGAGCATCCAGGACAACGCCAGGGCGCTGGAGCCCGGATTCGACGGGATGACCCCCGGCCAGAAGGCGGACATCCTCCGGGAGGTCGAGGCCACGCGCGGGATCCTGTCGACCCACGGCGGGGGGAAGTGGAGGAAGAAGCTGCTGATCCGCGACTCGATCGCGGACATCACCATGCAGCAGACGATCACCCGCGCGGACGAGTTCGACGTCATCGCCACGCCGAACCTCAACGGCGACTACCTTTCCGACATGCTGGCGGCCCAGGTCGGCGGGATCGGCATCGCCCCCGGCGGGAACATCAACTACCTCACCGGCCACGCGATCTTCGAGGCGACCCACGGGACGGCGCCCAAGTACGCGAACCTCGACAAGGTGAACCCCTCGTCCGTCCTCCTTTCGGGGGTCATGATGTTCGAGCACCTGGGATGGCAGGAAGCGGCGGACCGGATCCGGAAAGGGGTCGAGACCGCCATCGGGAAACGGACCGTCACCTACGACTTCGCCCGCCTGATGAAGGCGGAGGGGGCGACGGGCGTCAGGGAAGTGAAGTGCGGCGAATTCGGCGACGCCGTCATCGAGAACATGTAGGGAGGGGGTAGCGGCATGGGCAGGGCGAAGGTCACGGTCATCGGTGCGGGGAACGTCGGGGCCACCACGGCTCAGCGGTTGGCCGAAAGGGACATCTGCGACGTCGTGCTCGTGGACATCGTGGAAGGGATGCCTCAGGGGAAGGCGCTCGACATCCTGCAGTCGGCCCCCATCCGCGGGTTCGACGGCAAGGTGACGGGCACGAACGGGTACGAGGACACGGCGGGGTCGCGCATCGTGGTCATCACCTCGGGGCTCGCCCGCAAGCCGGGCATGAGCCGGGACGACCTGCTGAAGGTCAACGCGGGGATCGTGAAGGACGTGACCCTCAAGGCGGCCGCGAAATCGCCCGACGCCGTCATCATCGTCGTCTCGAACCCCCTCGACGCGATGACCTACGTCGCCCACAAGCACAGCGGCTTCTCCGCGGGCCGGGTCATGGGGATGGCGGGTATCCTCGACTCCGCCCGCTTCCGCGCCTTCATCGCGATGGAGCTGGGCGTCTCCGCGGGGAACGTGAACGCCTTCGTTCTCGGCGGGCACGGCGACACGATGGTCCCGTCGACGAAGTACACGACGGTCGCGGGGATCCCCGTGGAAGACCTGATTCCGCGGGACCGGCTGGACCAGATCGTCGAGCGGACCGCCAAGGGCGGGGCGGAGATCGTGTCGCTGCTGAAGACCGGCTCGGCCTATTACGCGCCGTCGGCCGCCGCCGCGCAGATGTGCGAGGCCATCCTCCTCGACAAGAAGGCGATCCTTCCGTGCGCCGTGCTGTCGCAGGGGGCGTACGAGGGGTGCGACGGCCTGTTCGTGGGGCTGCCGGCGAAGCTCGGCGCCGCCGGGGTGGAGGAAGTCGTGAAGTTCAAGCTTCCGGAAAAGGAATCCGCGGCGCTCAAGCGGTCGGCCGTCGCGGTCAAGGAACTCTGCGAGGCGGTGGACCGGCTCGGGTTCTGACGCCCGGCCGTCTTTCAAGGAGCCTTAAGGACATGAACATCCACGAGTACCAGGCCAAGGCCGTCCTGGCGCAGTTCGGCGTGCCGGTCCCGAAAGGCGGGGTGGCGGACGCCCCGGGGGAGGCCGTCGTCATCGCCGAGGAACTGGGGACCCCCGTCGTCATCAAGGCGCAGATCCATGCCGGCGGCCGGGGCAAGGGCGGCGGCGTGAAGCTCGCCCGGAACCTTTCGGAGGTCCGGGAGCACGCGCGGCAGATCATCGGGATGCGCCTGGTGACGCACCAGACCGGGCCCGAGGGGAAGCTGGTCAAGCGCGTCCTCGTCGAGCAGGCGGGAAGGATCCGGAAGGAATATTACCTGGGCATGGTCGTCGACCGGTCCGCCTCCCGGATCGCCGTCATGGCGTCCACCGAGGGCGGGGTATCGATCGAGGAGGTCGCGGCCCGCTCCCCCGAGCTGATCCTGAAGGAGTGGATCGACCCGGCGCTGGGGCTGATGCCGTTCCAGGCCCGCAAGATCGCCTTCGGGCTCGGGCTTTCCAAGGACCTCACGGGGAAGGCGGTGCGGCTGATGACGGCCCTCTACCGGGCCTTCGTGGAGACCGACTGCTCCCTCGCCGAGATCAACCCCCTCGTGCTGACCGAGGAAGGCGACCTCGTCGCGCTGGACGCGAAGATGAACTTCGACAACAACGGCCTGTTCCGCCACCGGGAGATCCTGGAGCTGCGCGATTTCGACGAGGAGGACCCGACCGAGACGGAGGCGTCCAAGTACGACCTCTCCTACATCCGCCTCGACGGGAACATCGGCTGCCTGGTGAACGGCGCGGGGCTGGCGATGACGACCATGGACATGATCAAGCTCTGCGGCGGCAGCCCGGCGAACTTCCTCGACGTGGGCGGCAACGCGTCCACCGAGCAGGTGACGCACGCCTTCCGCCTCATCCTGTCCGACCCGAACGTCAAGGCGATCTTCCTGAACATCTTCGGGGGGATCATGCGGTGCGACATCATCGCCGACGGCGTGGTCGCCGCGGCCAAGGCCCTCGGCCTGTCGGTCCCCCTGGTCGTCCGGCTCGAGGGGACGAACAAGGAGCGGGGGAAGGAGATCCTCTCCGCGTCGGGGCTGAACATCATCTCCGCGTCCGACATGGAGGACGGGGCGAGGAAGGTCGTCGCCGCCGCCGTGGGAGGCCGCCCGTGAGCATCTACCTCGACAGGAACAGCCGGGTCATCGTCCAGGGGATCACCGGGTCGGCGGGGGCGTTCCACGCGCGCCAGATGCTGGAGTACGGCACGAAGGTCGTGGGGGGGGTCACGCCGGGCAAGGCCGGGACGCAGGTCGAGGGGGTCCCCGTATTCGACTCCGTTTCCCAGGCGGTCCGCGCCACCGGCGCCGACGTGTCGGTCATCTTCGTGCCGCCCGCCTTCGCGGCCGACGCGATCTGCGAGGGGTTCGACTCCGGGCTGAACCTGGTCGTCTGCATCACGGAGGGGATCCCCGTCCTCGACATGGTGAAGGTGAAACGGTTCATGGAGGGGAAAAAGACCCGCCTGGTGGGGCCGAACTGCCCCGGCGTCATCACCCCCGGGCAATGCAAGGCCGGGATCATGCCCGGAAGCATCCACCGGCCCGGCGCCATCGGCGTCGTCTCCCGCTCGGGGACGCTCACGTACGAAGCGGTGCACCAGGTGACCGCCCTGGGGCTGGGGCAGTCCACCTGCGTGGGCATCGGCGGCGATCCCCTCAACGGCACGAGCTTCATCGACGTCCTGTCCGCCTTCGAGGCCGACCCGGAGACCGAGGCGGTCATCCTCATCGGGGAGATCGGCGGCACGGCCGAAGAGGACGCGGCCGAGTGGATCAAGGCGAACATGCGCAAGCCGGTCGTCGGGTACATCGCGGGGCTGACCGCCCCGAAAGGGAAGCGGATGGGGCACGCCGGAGCGATCATCTCCGGGGGGAAGGGGACCGCGGCGGAGAAGATCGAGGCGTTCCGGGCGGCGGGGATCGCCGTGTCCGAGTCGCCCGCCGATATCGGGAAGACGATGGCCCGGAGGCTCGGGCTGAAAGCCGACTGACGGGGGGAACGAAGGGGCTGATGGCGAAGGAACGGCGTGCGGAGAAGGTCGAGGAGTGGGAGAACGCGAAGGTGCGGATCCGCATCATCCCGCGCTACTGCAAGGGGTGCGAGATCTGCGTGAAGCTGTGCCCCGTGCAGGCGCTCGGGATGGAGCGGTTCAAGTCGAAGGTGGCCGACATCGACAAGTGCATAATCTGCATGCAGTGCGAGATGCGCTGCCCCGACTTCGCGATTTCCGTCGAGAAGAAGGAGCCGACCCCGTGAGCCGGGTCCAGCTGCTCCAGGGGAACGAGGCGTGCGCCGAGGGGGCGCTGTACGCCGGGTGCGATTTCTTCGCGGGGTACCCGATCACGCCGTCGACCGAGGTGGCGGAGCACCTGGCGAGGAAGCTCCCCCTGAAGCGCGGGGTGTTCCTCCAGATGGAAGACGAGATCGCGGCGATGGCGGCGGTGATCGGCGGCTCGCTGGCCGGCTGCAAGGCGCTCACCGCCACGTCCGGCCCGGGATTCTCGCTCAAGCAGGAGAACCTGGGGTTCGCCATGCTGACCGAGATCCCCTGCGTCGTCGTAAACGTGATGCGGGGCGGCCCGTCCACGGGGGTGCCCACGGGGCCCGGCCAGAGCGACATCATGCAATGCCGCTGGGGGACCCACGGCGACCACCCCTCCATCTGCCTCACCCCCGCCTACGTCCAGGAGATCTTCTCCGAGACGGTCCGGGCGTTCAACCTGTCGGAGAAGTACCGCACGCCGGTGATCGTGGCGTTCGACGAGGTCGTGGGGCACATGAGGGAAAGGATCGAGATCCCGGAAGCCGGGGTCCTTCCCGTGATCGGGCGTCCGCGGCCGACCTGCCCGCCGTCGGAATACCTTCCGTACGACGACAGCAAGGGCGACATCCCGCCGATGGCGAATTTCTTCGAGGGGTACCGGTACCACGTGACGGGCCTCAACCACGGCCCCGACGGGTTCCCGGTGAACGCGTCCCCACGGATCCACACCGACGAACTCCGGCTCCTCCGCAAGGTGGAATCGAACCGGGACGACATCGTGCGGTTCGCGGAGCACCGGCTCGAGGACGCCGAGATCGCGCTGTTCGCCTACGGCATCTCCGGGCGCTCCGCCAAGACGGCGGTGGACCTGGCCCGCGCCGAGGGGATCCGGGCCGGGCTGTTCCGCCCCCTGACGATCTGGCCGTTTCCGGAGGAGCAGGTGGCGGCCCTTTCCGGCCGGGTGCGCCGCATCATCGTACCGGAGCTGTCTTTGGGCCAGATCATCCTCGAGGTGGACCGGTGCTCGAAGGGGCGCTGCGCGGTCGAGGGGATCCACCGCGTCGACGGCGACCCGATCAATCCGGCGCAGATCCTCGCCCGGATCAGGGAGGCCGTCTAGATGGCGTTCGATTACTCCCGGTACATCCGCGACGGGAAGCTCCCGCACATCTGGTGTCCCGGCTGCAGCTACGGGATCGTCTTCAAGTCGCTCCTGCGGGCCGTCGACTCGCAGGGGCTGAACCGGGACGACATCGCGCTCGTGTCCGGGATCGGCTGCGCGTCGCGCCTCCCCGGGTACGTCGACTTCAACACCCTCCACACGACCCACGGCCGCGCGCTGGCCTTCGCCACCGGCCTCAAGATGGCGAAGCCGGACAAGCACGTCCTGGTCGTCAGCGGCGACGGCGACGCGACGGCGATCGGGGGCAACCATTTCATCCACGCCTGCCGGCGGAACATCGACATCACCCTGCTCGTCTTCAACAACTTCATCTACGGGATGACGGGGGGGCAGTATTCCCCGTCCACCCCGTCCGGCAGGTTCGCCTCCACCATGCCGTACGGCAACGTGGATTTCGCCTTCGACATCCCGGCGCTCGCGAAGGGGGCGGGCGCCACCTTCGTCGCCCGCGGCACCGCGTACCACGCGGCGGCCCTCGACAAGCTCATCGTCGACGCGATGCGGCACAAGGGGTTCTCCGTCGTGGAAATCGTGAACGCCTGCCCGACCACGTACGGCCGGCGCAACAAGTTCAAGAGCCCCGCGGACATGCTCCTCTGGATGAAGGAGGCCTTCGTCCCGGCGGCGGCCTTCGCGAAGCTCTCCCCCGACGAGGCGGCGGGGAAATTCCCCATGGGCGTCCTGCACCGCACGGACGGGAGGCCGGAGTTCTGCGAGGCCTACTACGCGATGGCGGAGCGGCTTAAACCATGAGCGGGCGGTACGAAATCCGGTTCTCCGGTTCCGGCGGGCAGGGGCTGATCCTGGCCGGCGTCATCTTCGCCGAGGCGGCGGCCATCTACGACGGGATCAACGCCGTCCAGAGCCAGTCGTACGGCCCGGAGGCGCGCGGCGGGGCGTCCAAGTCGGAGGTCATCCTCTCGGACGACACGATCGATTTCCCGAAGGCGACGTCGATCGACCTGATGCTCGCCCTGACGCAGGAGGCGTGCTCGAAATATTCCAAAGACCTCAAGGAAGGCGGGACCCTGCTGGTGGACGAGGACTTCGTGCCGGACGTCCCGGGGGGGAACTTCAAGGTGATCCGCCTGCCGATCATCCGGACCGCCTCCGAGGGGATCGGCAAGGCGTTCGTCGCCAACATCGTGGCGATCGGCGCGATCGCGGCGATCACGGGGCGGGTGAGCCGCGAAGCGGTGGAAAAGGCGGTCCTCTCCCGCGTCCCGAAAGGGACCGAGGATCTGAACAGGAAGGCGCTGACGGCCGGATACGAACTCATCGAAAGGAGAACGATCTGATGCAGCAACCCGGGAAACAACGGACCCTCTCCATCGTGAAGCCGGACGGGGTCCGCAAGGGCGTCGTCGGAGAGGTGGTCCGCCGCTTCGAGGCGGCGGGAATCCGCGTGGCGGCGATGAAGATGATCCGTCTCACGAAGAAGGAAGCGGAAGGGTTCTACGCCGTCCACCGGGAGCGCCCCTTTTTCGGCTCGCTCACCGATTTCATGTCTTCCGGGCCGATCGTCGTCATGGTCCTGGAAGGGGAAAACGTCATCGCGCGGAACCGCGAACTGATGGGAGCCACGGACCCGAAGAAAGCGGCCCCGGGGACGATACGGGCTTCCCTTGCGGACAGCGTGGAGCAGAACATCGTTCACGGGTCCGATGCGCCGGAAACGGCAGATACGGAAATCCGCTATTTCTTCAGCGAGTTGGAAATCGTCAACGGAACCGATGCATGAAGTCGGGTCCCGCTCCGGAGATTCTCCTGTCGACCTGAAGGGGATGCCTCTGGCGGAGCTGGAGGCGTTCTTCGCGCGGTGGGGGAAGGAGCGGTACCGCGCCCGCCAGGTGTCCCGGTGGATCTACCGGAAGCTCGTGGACGATTTCACGGGGATGACCGATCTCTCGAAGGAGTTCCGCGCGCTGCTGGCGGCTTCGTGCCGGATCTCCGCCCCTCCCGCGGAACGCGTCGACATCTCCTCGGACGGCACGGAAAAAGCGCTCTTCCGCCTCGGGGACGGGGAGGCGGTGGAGAGCGTGCTGATCCCCGACGAGGGGCGCCGCACGCTCTGCATTTCCTCCCAGGCGGGATGCGCCCTCGGGTGCGGCTTCTGCGCGACCGGCGCGATGGGGTTCCGCCGCGACCTGTCCTCCGCGGAGATCGTGCACCAGGTGTGCTTCTTCGCGAGGCGGCTCGAGGAACGGGGAGAGCGGCTGTCGAACGTCGTGTTCATGGGGATGGGGGAGCCGCTCCGGAACGTTCCCGAGGTGTCCCGCGCGGTCGATATCCTCTTGTCCCAATACGGTTTCGGCCTTTCCGGGAAACGGGTCACGGTGTCCACCGCCGGGATCGTTCCCGAGATGCTGGCGCTGGCGGGAAAGTACCCGGTGAGCTTCGCCGTCTCCCTCAACGCCTCCCGGGACGCCCAGCGCTCCCTCCTGATGCCGGTCAACCGGAAATACCCTTTGAAGGAGCTGGTGGCCGCGATGCGGCGCATCCCGCTGCAAAGCGGGCGGAAAGTGACGGCCGAGTACGTGCTGCTTTCCGGGGTGAACGACACGCCGGCGGACGCGGGGACGCTCGCCAGGATGCTCAAGGGCGCGCGGATCAAGGTGAACCTGATCCCGTACAACCCGCATGCGGGGTCCCCTTACGAGTCTCCGCGGCAGGAAACGGTGGACCGGTTCCGCGACATCCTTCAAGCCGCCGGAATCCAGACGATCACCCGCGAGCGCCGGGGCGCGGACATCCGTGCCGCATGCGGGCAACTATGCGCAGACGCTAAGGAAAAATTGAAGATTCAGAAAAAAGGAGTTGAGAGAGACGACTGATCTACCTATAGTCTTACTATGTCTGGAATTCTCGGCGTCATAGGCGGTTCCGGCCTCTACGGAATGGAGGACTTGAAGAACGTCCGTCAAGTGGCCGTCCGGACTCCGTTCGGCGACCCGTCCGACGCCCTGGTCGTGGGGGAGCTCGAGGGGCGGACCGTCGCCTTCCTTCCGCGCCACGGCCGCGGGCACCGGATCGGACCCTCCCAGATCAATTACCGGGCGAACATCTACGCGATGAAGAAGATCGGGGTCGACGCCGTCCTTTCCATCTCCGCCGTCGGGAGCATGAAGGAGGGGATCCGCCCCGGCGACGTCGTCGCCGTCGACCAGTTCTTCGACCACACGAAACTGCGGCAGAACACGTTCTTCTCCGACGGCATCGCCGGACACATCACCTTCGCCGACCCGGTCTGCCCCGTCCTCTCCGGCATCGCCGCCGCGGCGGCCCGGAAGGTCGTCCGGCGGGTCCACCGCCGCGGCACCTACCTGTGCATCGAGGGGCCGGCCTTCTCCACGCGCGCCGAGTCGAACATCTACCGGAAATGGGGCGTCGACGTCATCGGGATGACCAACATGCCCGAGGCGAAGCTCGCCCGCGAGGCCGAGCTGTGCTACGCGGCGCTGGCGCTGGCCACCGACTACGACTGCTGGCACGAGTCCGAGGGAGACGTCTCCGTCGACGCGATCCTCGCCATCCTCGAGCGGAACGCCGAGAATTCGAGGAAGATCGTCCGGGAAGTGGCGAAACGCCTTCCGCTTTCCGGGGAATGCGGGTGCGGGGGGGCGCTGAAGCACGCCGTCATCACGGACCGGAAGATGATACCGGCCGCGGCGCGGAAGCGGCTGTCCCTCCTGTTGGGGAAATACCTGTGACCGCCCGGCGGCTTTTCCGGCCCTTCCTGGCGCTCGTCGCGGCGGCCTGGCTCTTCTCCGGCGTGCGGCGCGCCGAACGAATCGAAGAAGAAAGAGGCGGACGCCCGGACGAAGATGGGGGTCACCTACCTCCAGCAGAACAACATCCCGAAGGCGATGACGGAGCTGATGAAGGCCTCCGAGCTCGACCCGTCCAACGCGGAAGTCGACATGATGCTGGGGCTGGCGTATCGGGCGAGGGGCGACCAGAAGAAGGCGGAAGAGCATCTGCGGAATGCGATCGGCGAAGAAGGACGACTACGCCGACGCGCACAACAACCTCGGGATCGTCCTGGCGGACCGCCAGGCGTGGGACGAGGCGATCCGGGAATTCGAGAAGGCGGCGGCGGACGTCCGGTACCAGACGCCGGAATGGGCGGTCTACAATGCGGCCGAGGCGTACCGGCACAAAGGGGACGCGTCGAAGGCGGAGGAGCAGTACCGGAAGGCGCTCCGGATGAACGAACGGTACGCCCCGGCGTATATCGGGCTTTCCTCCCTGCTTTTCAAGGCGGGGCGGAAAGGGGAGGCCGAGACCGTCCTGACCCAGTGCGTGAAGGTCGCGCCCGACTATGTGGACGGATGGATGGAGTTGGGCCGCACGTACGCGGCGACGAAGCGCCCGGCGGAGGCGGCAAAGGCGTTTAAAACCGTTTTATCGCTGTCCAACGACCCCGAGGTAAGGAAACAGGCGGCAAATTACCTCAGGATCGTCGGGTCGGAGCGGCAATGAGCGGAAACAACGCGGGCGCGTCCTGGAAGTCACGGCGGGAGGCAATGGGGAAGACCGTCGACGATGCGGCGCAAGCGCTCCGCATCAGCAAGCGGTTCGTGCAGGGGATCGAGGAAGGCAACTACGACGGGTGGCCGGAAAAGGTCTTTTCCGCCGGGTTCATCCGCTCCTACGCCAAGTATCTCTCCGTGGACCCGGGCTCCGTCCTGGCGGAGTATGAAGGGACGAAGGGGAAGGTGGCGGAAGAGCAGGAGCCGACTCCGGCGCCGCCTCCCCAGTGGCTGGAACGGGAGAAAGAGCGGGGAAGCCGGAAGGCCACGTACGTTACCGCGGCCGGCGTGGTCCTTCTCGTGGGGCTCGTGCTCGTGTTCGTGTCGAAGCGGGGCATGGACAGGCCGCCCCCTTCGGCCCCCGTGGCGGCCCCGTCGGCGCCCGCCGCCGACACCGCCGCGCCCCCCGGGGAATCCGCCGCGAAGCCGGCGGACCACCCCGCCGCGCCCGCCGCGGATAACGCCGCCGCGGCATCCGGCGACACCGCGGCGCCCTCCGCAGCCGCGGGACCGAAGGAAGGCGCCCGGCGGCCCCCGTCCCGGCGGTCCCCGCCGCGACGGCGCCCGCGCCGACGGTTTCGGCCGTCGGCGGCGCGGGGCCGCTCACCGGGCCGTTCCAGCTGTTCCTGGAGGCGAGCGAGCAGACCTGGGTGATGTACAGCTTCGACGACGGCGATTCGATCGACGTCACGCTGTTCGTGGGGGACAAGATCAGCATCCAGGCGGAGAAACGGATCACCCTCAAGATCGGGAATTCCGGCGGCGTCGTCGGAACATTGAACGGGCAACGGCTCCCTCCCTTCGGGGAAAGCGGCCAGGTCCGGACCGTCACGATCGGTCAATGATCCGCGGGGGTGCCGCCGGAGAGCGCACCTTCCATGCTTCCCCCGCCTTCCTGGTCCGCGCCGCGGACATGGGGGAAGCCGATCGGCGGCTCACCTTCTTCACCCGCAACGCCGGTGTCGTGTCGATCGTCGCGAAATCCGCGTGGAAGAGCCGGAAACGTTTCGGCGGCCTGCTTCAGCGGTACGTCCTCCTCGATATCGTCTGGACGGAAACGCCGGGGAAGATCCCCGTCCTTTCGACGGCGACCGTTTCCCTGAGCTTCTGGACGATCGTCGAGGAGTGGGAAAGGGTCCGCCATGCGGACTATCTCCTTGAACTGGCGGCGGAAATGTTCCCGCAGGAAGGTCCCAAGCCCAAGGCGTTCGGCATTCTCCTGGACGCGATCCGGGCGCTCTCGACAGGGGATGTTCCCGGGAAGGTGGCGCGCCGGGTGGAGGCGGGATTCCTCGGGATCGGGGGATGGGGCCCCGATCTGTCGGGGTGCCGGAAATGCGGGCGAACGGACAGCCGGTGGTTCCGGTTCCTCCCGGCCGAGGGGGGGGCGTTGTGCGAATCCTGCGCAACGGGGCCCGGGGTGAAACTGTCCCTGGGGGCGGTCAAAACGTGGAAGGCGCTGCAGACCGGCGGCGAGACGACACGGGGGCGGCTTCGGGTTCCAGACGGTATTGCAGAGGAATTACGAGGCGTTATACCAGGATATGTCGAGTATTGCCTGGGGAAGCGGCTCCGCAGTCTCGGCGGTGCGTGAAAGCGGAAATGAATCGAAAACCTTCAATATTTACAGTGACTTCTTGACAATTCACCCGGCGGGGTGTAAGTATGCCTATCATTTCTCGCCGGGAGGTTTTTCGTGTTTTTCCAAGACCTCGTCCTTTCCCTTCAGCGCTATTGGGCTGACAAGGGGTGCGTGATCCATCAACCGTACGACACCGAGGTCGGCGCGGGGACCTTCCATCCGGCAACCTTTCTCCGTTCGCTCGGGCCGGAACCATGGAACACGGCCTACGTGGAGCCCTCCCGCCGGCCGACGGACGGAAGGTACGGGGAGAATCCCAACCGGCTCCAGCATTATTACCAGTTCCAGGTCATCATGAAGCCGTGTCCCTGCAACTACGTGGAACTGTATCTCGATTCCCTCCGCGCGGTGGGGATCGACCCGCTGAAGCACGACATCCGTTTCGTGGAGGACGACTGGGAATCCCCGACGCTGGGGGCCTGGGGCCTGGGGTGGGAGGTCTGGCTCGACGGGATGGAGGTGACCCAGTTCACCTATTTCCAGCAGTGCGGCGGCATCGACCTCAAGCCCGTCACCGGAGAGATCACGTACGGGCTCGAACGGATCGCCATGTACCTCCAGAACGTGAACAACGTCTACGACCTGAAATGGGTGGGGGACGTCACGTACGGCGACGTGCATCACCGCGGCGAAGTCGAGTGGTCCGCGTACAACTTCGAGGCGGCCGACACCGGGATGCTGTTCTCCCTCTTCACCATGTTCGAGAAGGAGTGCGCGGCCATGGTGGAGCGGAAGCTCGTCCTTCCCGCCTACGATTACTGCCTGAAATGCTCGCACGCCTTCAACATGCTCGACGCCCGCGGGGCCATTTCCGTAACGGAACGGACTTCCTACATCGCGCGGGTCCGGAACCTGGCGCGCCATTGCGCGGAGGGGTTCCTGCGGACGCGGGAGGAACTGGGGTTCCCCCTGCTCCGGAAAGTCTCCGGCGAATAGAAATCCCCGCGAAGAGGGTCGAAAACAAGATGGAACGCGATTACCTGATCGAGATCGGCTGCGAGGAAATCCCGGCGGGGTTCATCGGGCCCGCGCTTTGGCACGGGGGCAAGCTGCTGGAGGATTCCCTGCGCAAGGCCCGTCTCGCCTTCCGCAAGATCGACATCCAGGGCACGCCGCGCCGGCTGGCCTACATCGTCCGCGGCCTGTCGGACCGGCAGGAAGCCCGGAGCGAGACCGTCCTGGGGCCCCCGAAGGCCGTGGCGTTCGACGCGGCGGGCAAGCCGACGAAGGCCGCCCTCGGTTTCGCGAAGTCGCAGGGGATCGCGCATCGAGGCCCTCTCGATCTTCCCGACGGACCGGGGGGAATACCTCGGGTTCGTCCGCGAAGAGGCCGCCCGGGCGGCGCGGGAGGTGCTCCCGAAGATCGTCTCCGATTTCATCCCGTCGATCCCCTTCAAGAAGTCGATGCGGTGGGCCGACCTCGACGTGCGGTTCGCGAGGCCCGTCCACTGGATCGTCTCCCTCCACGGGGAGGAAGCGATCCCGCTCCGTTACGGAAACGTCGACGCGGGGCGCACGACGTACGGCCACCGGTTCCTTTCGCCGGGACCCATCGACCTTCCCTCGCCGGACGCCTATGAAGGGGCGCTGGCCGGGGCCCATGTGCTCGTCGACCTCGAGGCCCGCAAGGAGCGGATCCGCGCGGGGCTGCGCGGGATTTCGGAGCGCACGGGGATGAAGTGGGTCGAGGACGAGCCGCTCGTCGAGACGGTGGCGAACCTCGTGGAG
Organism: uncultured bacterium; assembly: GCA_963741515.1. Classification (GTDB taxonomy): domain Bacteria; phylum Desulfobacterota; class Deferrimicrobia; order Deferrimicrobiales; family Deferrimicrobiaceae; genus UBA2219. The sequence goes on along the minus strand of CAVUIA010000001.1, from coordinate 290,649 downwards.
TGGCCCGTCGTCATGCAGGGGCGGTTCGAGGAGAAGTACCTGGCGCTGCCGCGGGAGATCCTCGTCACCTCCATGCGGAACAACCAGAAATATTTCGTTTTCGAGGACGACCGGGGGGCGTTGCGCCCCGCGTTCGCCTTCGTCTCGAACATGATCGTCCCCGACGAAAGCGTGGTCGTGGCGGGGAACGAGCGGGTGCTCCGGTCGCGCCTTGCGGACGCGGAGTTCTACTACTGGGACGATCTCAAGGTCCCGCTGTTCGACCGGACCGAGGCGCTGAAGAAAGTCCTGTTCCAGGCCGACATGGGAACCTACTGGGAGAAGACCGAGCGGATGGCGGACATCGCCTCCTTCGTGGCCTCCTTCGGGTTCCCCGCCAAGGAGCGGGATTGCCGCAGGGCGGCATTCCTGAGCAAGGCCGACCTCACCACCGGCGTCGTCAAGGAGTTCCCGGAGCTGCAGGGCGTGATGGGGCGGCACTACGCCTCGAAGACGGGGGAAACGGAAGAGGTCTCCCGCTCGGTCTTCGAGCACTACCTGCCGAAGGGGCAGACGGACGACCTGCCCTCCACCGACGTCGGGGCGGCGGTGGCGATCGCGGACAAGATCGACATGGTGTGCGGATGCTTCGGCGTGGGGCTCATCCCCACCGGGACGGCCGACCCGTACGGCCTGCGCCGCCACACCCTGGGCATCCTTTCCATCCTCGAGGCGAGGGGACTGCGGATCCGGATCGAGGAGCTGGTGGACCGGTCGCTGTCGACGCTTTCCGGAAAGCTCAAGGCCCCGGCGGACGAGGTGAAGCGGAAGGTGATCGAGTTCATCGCCGGCCGGTACCTGAACCTGCAGGTCTCCAGGGGGATCGCGGCCGACCTGGTCGAGGCGGTGATCGCCGCCGGGCTGACCGACGTGGCCGACCTCCGGTCGAAGCTCGACGCGCTGGTCGCCTTCCGCGCCGAGGCGGCCTTCGAGCCGCTCGCCGAGGTGTTCAAGAGGGCGATCAACATCACGAAGGCGTATTCGGGCCCCCTCGACGTGTCGGAGCGGCTGTTCGAGACCGGCGAGGAAAGGGCGCTCCACGCGGCGGCCCACGGCGTTTCGGGCCGCGTTGCGGCCGCGGCCCGCGACGGACGGTACGCCGAGGCGTTCCGGGAGATGGCGGCCTTGCAGCCCCTGGTCGCCGCCTTCTTCGAGAAGGTGCTCGTGATGGCGGAGGACGAGGCCGTGAGGAACAACCGGCTCGCGCTGTTGAAAGGCCTGTCCGCCGCCTTCTCTTCGGTGGCGGATTTTTCCAGGGTGGCGTCTCCCGGCGTTCAGAAACCTTAACAGGCACCGTGGGAGAGATGAATGACGACGAAACGGGTCTACTTCTTCGGAGGGGGCAAGGCCGAGGGAAGCATCGCGATGAAGGACGTCCTGGGCGGTAAGGGCGCCGCCCTGGCCGACATGACGAGCCTCGGGCTGCCGGTCCCGCCCGGGTTCACCATCGCCGCCGAGGTCTGCCGGCTGTTCCACGCGAACCGGGGCAAGCTCCCCGCCGACGTGAACCGGGAGATCGCGGCGAACCTGGCGAAGCTCGAGCGGGCGGCGGGGAAACGGTTCGGGGACCCGAAGAACCCGCTGCTGGTCTCCGTCCGCTCCGGGGCGCGGTTCTCGATGCCCGGAATGATGGACACCGTCCTCGACCTGGGATTGAACGACCGGACCGTCGAGGGGCTCGCGGGAAAATCCGGCGATCCCCGCTTCGCGTACGACTGCTACCGCCGCTTCCTCTCGATGTTCGCGATCATCGTCCTGGGAATCCCCAGGGAGCCCTTCGAGCAGGCGCTGGAAGAGAAGAGGCAGGAGCGCGGGGCGCCCTCCGCGGCCGACCTCGGCACGGGCGACCTGATGGACCTCTGCCGGAAATTCAAGGCGCTGGTGAAGGAGGGGTCCAGGAAGGATTTCCCGCAGCTCCCGCAGGTCCAGCTCCAGATGGCGCGCGACGCCGTGTTCCGGTCGTGGGAAAACGAACGGGCGAAATACTACCGGAAGGCCCAGGGGATCCCCGACGACGCCGGCACCGGCGTCACCGTCCAGGCGATGGTCTTCGGCAACGCGGGGAACGATTCGGCCACGGGGGTCTGGTTCACCCGGAACCCCTCCACGGGGGCGAGGGAATTCTACGGGGAGTACCTCGTGAACGCCCAGGGCGTTGAAGTTGCCGCCGGGTTGAGGACCCCGCGTCCCATACGCGACCTGAAGAAGGAGTTCCCGAAGGTCCACGACCAGCTCGTCGGCATCACCGCGAAGCTCGAGAAGCGGTACGGGGACGTCCAGGACTTCGGGTTCACGGTGGAGAAGGGGAAGCTGTTCATGCTCCAGGCGCGGCCCGGGAAGCGGACCGCCGCCGCCGCGGTCCGGGTCGCCGTGGACATGGTCAAGGAAAAGATCATCTCGAAGGAAGAGGCGCTCCTGCGGCTTTCGCCGCGCCAGATCGAGCAGCTTCTCCACCCCGTCGTGGACCCCGAGGCGAGCGTCGAGGTGATCGCCAGGGGGATTCCCGCCTCCCCCGGGGCGGCCACCGGCGCGGTCGTGTTCTCGGCCGACAAGGCGGTGGAGCGCGCCGCGGCCGGAAGGGACGTGATCCTGGTCCGCAAGGAGACGAGCCCGGACGACATCAAGGGGATGGACGCCGCCCGGGGGATCCTGACGGCGAAGGGCGGAATGACCTCGCACGCCGCCGTGGTGGCGCGGCAGATGGGGAAGACGTGCGTCACCGGGTGCGAGTCGATCGACGTGGACGAGGCGACGAACCGCTTCCTGGCGGGCGGCCGCCTGCTGCGCGAGGGGGACCAGATCACCCTCAACGGCGCCACCGGGGAAGTGATCCTGGGCAAGGTCCCGCTGAGCGCCCCCAGGATGACGGCCTCCTTCGGGATCTTCCTGTCGTGGGGAGACGCCGTCCGGCGGCTCAAGGTCCGCGCCAACGCGGAAACCCCGCGGGACGCGCGCGTCGCGCGCGATTTCGGCGCGGAAGGGATCGGGCTGTGCCGCACCCAGCACATGTTCTTCGCCGAGGACCGCATTCCCATCATGCAGGAGATGATCCTCGCCGGGACGAACGAGGAGCGGGACGCGGCGCTGGAACGGCTCCTCCCCATGCAGCGGGAGGATTTCAAGGGGCTGTACCGGGAGATGAAGGGATACCCGGTGACGATCCGGCTGCTGGATCCCCCGCTGAACGAGTTCCTGCCCAAGCATGAGGACCTCCTGGTCGAGGTGAACAAGCTCGAGTTCGTCCGCGCGGACCGCACCCTTCTCGAAGAGAAGAGACGCCTGCTGGAGCGGGTCGAGGAGCTGCACGAGGTCAACCCGATGCTCGGGATGCGCGGCTGCCGGCTGGGCATATGCCACCCCGAGATCACCCGGATGCAGGCGCGGGCCATCTTCGAGGCCGCGTGCGAGGTGGCGCGGGAAGGGGTCCGCGTCCAGCCCGAGATCATGATCCCGCTGGTCAGCATGGTGAGCGAGATGCGGGCGCAGAAGGACATCGTCATCCAGGTGGCGGAGGAGACGATGAAGAGGTACAAGCGGAAGATCCCGTACTCCGTCGGCGCGATGATCGAGCTGCCGCGCGCCGCCGTCACGGCGGACGAGATCGCGCGGGAGGCGGACTTCTTCTCCTTCGGGACCAACGACCTCACGCAGACGACGTTCGGGTTCTCCCGGGACGATTCGGGAAAGTTCATCCAGAAATACCTGAGCCGGTCGGAGCTGTGCCCCCAGTGCGGAGAGAAGCTGGACAAGGACCTCGCGTGCGGCCCTTGCGGCGTGACGTACAGGAAGAGGTCGGAGAACATCCTCGAGGACGACGTGTTCTCGACCATCGACCGCGCGGGAGTCGGAGTGCTCGTCCGGATGGCCGTCGAGAAGGGCCGGTCCACCCGCCCTTCCTTGAAAGTCGGCGTCTGCGGCGAGCACGGCGGGGACCCGAGGTCGGTGGAATTCTTCGAGGAGGCGGGGCTCGACTACGTGTCCTGCTCCCCTTACAGCGTGCCCATCGCCCGGCTGGCCGCGGCCCAGGCGGTGCTTAAGAAACGGCTCGAGGAAAAGGCGAGGAAAAAGCAGGTTTCCGGATAACGATTCTCGTTGGCGGCCCCGGCGACGGGGCCGCCTTTATTTCTTTACTTTCCCCCGAAAACACCATATATTGCGTTTGGCGGCACGCGTGTCCACAGGATGTTGAGGTCCAGGCTAAACCATTCCACCTGGGACTACGGGGACCGATGAAGCTAAAAAAGCTGGAACTGATCGGGTTCAAGTCGTTCTATGACAAGACAACGTTTGATTTCTCCGAGGGAATCTCGGCGATCGTCGGCCCGAACGGGTGCGGCAAGTCGAACATCGTCGACGCCATCCGCTGGGTCCTCGGGGAACACGCCCCCTCCCTCCTCCGCAGCAAGGCGCTGGAAGACGTAATCTTCGCCGGCTCCGACGCCGCCGGCCCGCTGGGCATGGCGGAGGTCACGCTCACCTTCCTGAACGACGACGGCATCGCCCCGCCGGGATACGAGTCCTTCCACGAGATCTCCGTGACCCGGAGGACCTTCCGGGACGGGGAGAGCGAATTCTTCATCAACAAGCTGCCGTGCCGGCTGAAGGACATCGCCGAGCTGTTCCTCGACACGGGGGCCGGCGCGCGGGGATACGCCATCATCCGGCAGGGGAAGGTCGGCGAGATCGTCAACGCCCGCCCCGACGAGAAGCGTCTCATCATCGAGGAGGCCGCAGGGGTCGCCAAGTTCCGGGTCCGCCGCAAGGAGGCGGAGCGGAAGATGGAGAGCACCCGCCAGAACCTCGACCGCGTGAAGGACATCCTCGACGAGGTGCGGCGGCAGATCGGCACGCTCGAGCGGCAGGTCCGGAAGGCCGAGCGGTACAAGGTCCTGCGCGCCGAGCTCAGGGAGCTCGATCTCCGCGTGGCGGCAGGAACGCACCTCGCGATGTCGGCGGAACGGGAAGCGTCGAGGAGCGGGCTCGCGGAGCTCGAGGACGCGCTGACCGCCTGCCGGTCCGGCGTCTCGGCGCTCGACGCCGACCGGGAAGAAGCGCGCCTCACGCAGGCGGAACGGGAGCGGCTCCTGGCGGACCTGCGGGAAGAGCACGCGCGCCGCAAGGAAGAGGCGGCCCGCAGGGAAGCGGAATGGAACGGGCTGCTCGCCCAGGCCGAGCATTTCCGGCGGACGATCTCGGAGACCGGCCGGGAAATGGAAACGCTCGCGGCCGAGATCGAAGACCTCGACGCGCGGCTGGGCCGGGCCGACGGGGAGACGCTCCTGCGGCGCGAGGAGCTGGACCGCGCGAGGCGGGAATGGGAAGAGGCGAAGGTCGCGCTCGCGGCGGCGCGGGAGGAACACCGGTCCGTCCAGGACCTGGCCGATCGGGCCTCGTCCGACCTGATGGTCCGGGTGACGCAGCACTCCGGCGCGCAGCACGGCGCGGAGGCGCTGTCGCAAAGGATCGAGGAGGGGGAGCGCGGCCTGGCCCGCCTGTCGGAGCGCATCGCGGAGGCGGCGGCGGCCGTGGAGAGGGCGTCGGCCGAGAGCCGTTCGGCGTCCGCCGCCGAGATGGCGGCGCGGGAAGCGCTCTCCGCCGCGGAGCGTTCCTGGAACGAAACGGGAGAGCTGCTGGCCGGGACGGTATCGCGGCTCGACGCGGCGGTAGACGGCGCGCGCCTCGCGGAAGGGGAGCTCCAGTCCGCGGAGTCCCGCTTCTCCACCCTGTCGCGGGTGCACGAACAGCACGACTGGACCTCCTCCGGCGTCCGCGCCGTCCTCCATCACTTCCGCAACGGCGGGGTGCGGGAAAGCGCGGCCGACGGGATCTTCGGGATCATGGGAGATCTCATCGAAACCGAGGCGGAATACGAAAAGGCGGTCGAGGCGGTCCTCGGGGAGCGGATGCAGTCCGTCGTCGTCCGCGACCACGCCGACGGCCTGTCCGCCATCCACTACCTCAAGGAGTCCGGCGAGGGGAGGAGCGCCTTCGTGCCGGTGGGGCTGCGGATCCGGGAAGAAAGGCTTGGCTACGTCGGGGAAGAGGGCGTGGTCGGCCCGCTGACGAGCGTCGTCCAGGCGCCGCCGGAATACGGCGAGCTGGTCCGGGGCCTCCTCGGCGGGACGCTCCTCGTCCGGAACCTCGACACGGCGCTACGCCTGTGGAACCGCAACGGGGTGTGGAACTCCTACGTGACGCTCGACGGCGAAGTGGTGACCGCGGACGGCATCCTGATCGGGGGCGGGCGGGGTAAAGCACGGGAGGCGGCAGACGGGGAGAACGCCGCAGCCGAGGCCGGGATCCTCGCCCGCAGGAGGGAGATCCGGGAGCTCTCGCGGGAGATCGAGGAACTGCGGCTGCGGCGGGAACGGCAGCTGGAAGAGGAAGAGGCGGTGCGGCGGGCCCGGACCGGTCTCGAGGAGCGGCGCGCCGAGATGTTCCGGGCCCGGGAGGCCGCATCTTCGGCCCACGCGGCGGCCTCGAAGGCGAAGGCGGTCATCGAGGAAACGCTCTCGCAGGCGCGCGCCCAGCTCGACGAGCGCACGCAGGAAGAACGGTTCCTCCGCGGGGAGCTGGGGAGGATGGCGGACGAACTGACCGCTTCCATCGCCGTCGCCCGGGAAACCGGGCAGGCCCGCGGGGAGGAGGAGGAGCGTTCCCGCGCGCTGCTCGCCGAGGTCGAGGAGAAGAGGCGGCACCTCGAGGAGTGCAGGGAGCGGGCCCACGCGGCCGAGATCGCCTATAACGCCCTCGAGGAGAAGGACCGCGCGGCGGCGGCGCTGCTGGCCTCGATCACGGAGCAGGCCGAGGGGAAGAGGCGCCTTCTCGCGGAGCGCGATCGCAGGAAGACCGAATACGAGGAGTCGCTGGTGTCCCTCGACGCGGCGATGCGGGCCGGCCGGGACGCGATCGAACAGGCGGCGGCCGGGATGTCCGGCCTGCAGGACCGGATCGACGCCCGCCTGGCCGACCTGGCCGTGGCCGCTTCCCGCCTGTCGGGGATCGAGGAGGAGCTTCGCCGGGCCCGGGCGCGGGAATCCGAAGGGGTGGAGCGCCAGTCCGCGGAACGGCTGCGGCTGCAGAAGATCGAGATGGACATCGCGGCGCTCGGCGCGCTGCTCCACCAGCGCTACGAGGTCCGCCTGGAGGAGCTCCCGCCGTTCGAGCCGGAAGAAGGTTCCGCCGAGGGGGGCGAGGACATCTCCGGGCTCTCGGCGAGGGCGGAAGCGTGCCGGGAGCGGATGTCCTCGATGGGAGAGGTGAACCTGGCGTCCCTCGACGAGCACGGGGAGCTTTCGGAGCGCCACGCCTTCCTGTCGGCCCAGAAGGAGGACCTCGAAAGGTCCCTCGAGGACCTGACCAAGGCGATCCAGCGCATCAACCGGACGACGCGGGAGCGGTTCTCCACCGCGTTCGAGGAGATCAACGCGAAATTCGCGGAGCTCTTCCCCAGGCTGTTCCAGGGCGGGCGCGCGCAGCTCCGCCTCATGGAAGAGGACAACCTCCTCGAATCCGGCGTGGAGATCTTCGTGCAGCTGCCCGGGAAGAAGGCCCTCCCGCTCCACAGCCTCTCGGGCGGGGAAAGCGCCCTCACCGCGATCAGCCTCATCTTCTCCATCTTCCTCGTGAAGCCGTCCCCGTTCTGCCTGCTCGACGAGGTCGACGCTCCGCTGGACGACGCGAACGTCGACCGGTTCAACGGGATGGTCCGGGAGATGTCGTCGCGGTACCAGTTCCTCCTCATCACCCACAACAAGCGGACCATGGAGCTCGCGGACGTCCTCTACGGGATCACGATGGAAAAGCCCGGCATCTCGAAGACCGTTTCCGTCAAGCTCTCGGACTGACCCATCGTACGGACGGAAGGAGTCGTTCCCTTGAGCGAACCCGGCGACAAGCCCCGCGGATCGTTCTTTTCCCGCCTGAAAGCGGGGCTGACGAAGACCCGGGAGCTCCTGTTCATGAACGTCGAGGCGATCGCCCGCGGCGTGGGCCCCGTCGACGAGACCGTCCTGTCCGAGCTCGAGGAAGCCCTCATCCTGGCCGACGCCGGACCCCGGCTTTCCGTCGAGTACGTCGACGCCCTGCGCGCGGCGTGGCGGCGCGGCGAGCTTCCCGACATCGAGTCGCTCAAGGGCCGGCTCCGGAAAATGGTGGAGGAGACGCTCGCCCCTTGCATGGCGCCCCTCGTCGTCGCCCCGCCGTACCCGTTCGTCGTCCTCGTGGTCGGCGTCAACGGCGTGGGGAAGACGACGACCATCGGGAAGATGGCGAGCTGGCTGCGAGACGAGGGGCACTCCGTTCTCATCGCCGCGGCCGACACCTTCCGAGCGGCGGCGATCGACCAGCTCGCGGTGTGGGCGGACCGGGCTGGGGCCGAAATCGTCCGCCACAAGGAGGGCGCCGACTCCTCGGCGGTCTCCTTCGACGCCGTGCGCGCGGCGAAGTCGCGCGGGACCCACGTCGTCCTCATCGACACGGCGGGACGCCTCCACACGAAATCCCACCTGATGGAAGAGGTCAAGAAAGTCGTCCGCGTCATCGGCAAGGAGATCCCCGGCGCCCCCCACGAAGTCCTGCTGGTCCTCGACGCCACCAGCGGCCGGAACGCCATCGCCCAGGCGAAGACGTTCCAGGAGTTCACCGGCGTCACGGGCCTGGCCCTCACGAAGCTCGACGGCACGGCGAAGGGCGGCGTCGTCCTTTCCGTCACCCGGGAAGTCGGCGCCCCCATCCGCTTCATCGGGGTGGGGGAGAAGGCGGACGACCTTCGTCCCTTCGACGCCCGGAGCTTCGCGGAGGCGCTCTTCTGACGCCCGCCTTCCGATGATCGACCGCCTACTCCTCGAGGTCGTCGGGAGCGTCCTGCTGTTGCTTTACGGCATCCGTCTCACCGGGCAGGGATTCGAGCTCGCGTTCGCCGAATGGATCGACCGCGCCTGGTCCTCCGCGCGGGACAGCCGGGGGCGGGCCTTCCTGCTCGGGACCGCCGCGACCGCCGTGCTGCAGAGCTCCGGCGCCCTCGTCACCCTGCTCATCTCCTTCGGGCACGTCGCGACCCTCCCTCTCTCGCAGTCGCTGATCGTGATCCTCGGGGCCGACCTCGGCGCCACCGTCACCGTCCAGCTGCTTTCCTTCCGGATCTACCAGGCCGCGCTTCCCGTCCTGTCCGTCGGCATCGCCCTGTTCCTCTGGGGCGGAAAACAGCGGACGCACGCGGTGGGCCAGGGGCTGCTGGGGTTCGGGTTCGTTCTCCTGGCGCTGAAGTTCCTGGCCGGCGCCGCGGGGGACGTGGGACGGATCGAGGGGCTCCGGATCCTGATGTCGGAGCTCGCCGACGCCCCGTTCACCGCCTTCGCGACGGGCGCCCTCCTGGCGGGCGCCCTCCAGAGCGGGACCGCGGTGATGGTCCTCCTGATCGCCTTCACGCAGGAAGGGCTCCTGGGCGCGGGAGCCGTCCTGCCCATGGTGCTGGGAGCGAACATGGGTGGGACCTCCGTCGCCTTCGTCGCGGCGTCGGGCCTCGCGGCGCAAGGGCGGCGCATCGCGTGGGGGCATTTCGGGATGAAGGCCGGCGGGGCCCTGCTGCTCCTTTTCCCGATCGCGCTGGCCCCCCCGAACTACCACGCGGTCCTCGGGGACGGCCCCCACCTGGTGGCCTACGCCCACACGCTGTTCAACCTCGTCATCGCGGTCCTCTTCTTCCCCCTGACGGGCCGCGTCGCGTCGGCCCTCGAGCGCGCCTTCCCCGGCCGTCGGGGGGAGGCGCCAAGGGGGAAGGCGGTGTTCATCGACCGGGAGCACCTGCCGGTCGCGGGGGCGGCGCTGGGTCAGGCGGCGCGGGAGATCATGCGGATGTCCGACATGGTCCAGGAGATGCTCGACGACGCGGTCGAAGTCATCAGCCGGGGGAACTCGGACCGGATCGGGAGGATCGAGCAGGCCGACGACGACGTGGACGAGCTGACGCGGGAGATCAAGATCTTCCTGTCGAACCTCGGGCAGGGAACGCTCGACGCGGCGCAGACCCGGCGGTCGATGGATTACATCGCCATCGTCACCGACCTGGAGAACATCGGGGATTTCGTTTCCAGGACCATGACCGAGCACCTGCGCCGCCTGTCGGAGCGGCAGCAGTCGTTCTCGGAGGAAGGCGGCCTCGAGCTGCAGGGCTACCTGACCGAGGTCGGAAGCCTCTACCGGGACGCCGTTTCCTCCTTCGTCACCCGCGATCCCGCCGCGGCGCGGGCCGTCGTGGAGCGGCGGCGGTCGATCGGGATCCGGGAGCGGGAGCTTCGGACGGCCCACATCCAGCGGCTCCAGCGCGCGCGCCCGGACTCCCTGGAGACCAGCGCGGCGCACATGGACATCCTCGCGGCCTGGAAGGGGATCGCGGCGCACTGTTCCTCCATCGCCAGGATCGTCGTCGAGATGGCGGATTGATCCCTCTTGTTCCATTGAATCCGCGGGGGGGCCGAGGTATCCTTTAGCAACATACGACAACGGAAGGGGACGGACGGGATGGGCGAGGAATCCTTCGCATTGATCGAAAAGAAGATCACCGATCTGGTGCAGGTCGTCACCGCTCTCAAGAAGGAGAAAGCGGCCCTCGCCGCGGAGGTTTCGCGGATGGAAGGGGAAGTGAAAGACATGAGCAAGAAGCTTTCGGAAATGACGCGGGAGCGGGGCGATGTGAAAGACCGGGTCGAGAAGATCCTGTCCCGCCTGGACAGCATTGAGTTATAAACCGCAAGAGGTATAATAATCGAGAAGGAATGGCGAATCGGTTCGATGTGAATATCGCCGGCTACGGGCTGATCGTCCAGACGGAACGGTCGGCGGCGCACATGGAGCGCCTGGCGGAAACGTTGAACGAACGGGTCCGCGAGATCCAGAAATCCGGAGGCACGGCGAATTACCTGAACGTCGTCATGCTGGCGGCCATGGAATTGGCCGACGACGTGCTGACGACGGGGGACCGGATAGTGCAAACCCGGAAGGAAAACCGGGAGCTCGAGGCCAGGGCGGGCCGGATCGAGGAAGAAGCGGGAAGGCTGCGGGAACGGCTGGCGGGGATCAACAACGAGCTGGCGTCGCTGCGGTCGGAGGTCGAGGCGCTCCGGAAGGAACGGGAAGGGCTCAAGGACAGGGTAGACCGGAAAAGCCGGGACCTCCTGGCGGTCCTTGAAAACGCGTTGAAGTAGCACGGCGGGGAGAAAGGCGATCCAGGCCCCTGCCGTGAGCGTGATCGGCTGGCGAGTTAGAGCCAACAGTTAGTGAACGGGGTCCCTTCCTGACGGCGGTGAGCATCCCCGCAGAAATGCGGGGAAGCCTGAAGTCGCCAATCAGGGGCCCCACCTGGTGAAAGCCAGGTTCAACTCAATGGCCGACACGGCACAGGCAGGGGCGCTTCTCATATTAGAGAGGCAGGGCCTCGTTCAGGCCCATTCATATAGATCCGGGCGGTTGAAACCGTTGTTGCTGCGACGTTTTATTGTTCTTCGATGCGGCGGCAGTTCGCATAGACGGGTATATCGGCGACGCAAGGCAAGGACGCCCCCGCAGCGCAAGCGCAGTCTTTCCGCGGTTTAACCTCCCCCAAACCTATTCAGGAAGGTCGTATATGCTCGTCAAGGAGCGCAAGGCGACGCTCCGGCAGGCGTGCCGTGATCTTGTCCGCGCCAAGGCCGGTTCCGAATCCTCCCGCCTGGCCGGGGAACGCGCGCAGGCGCATTTCCTGGCCGAATTCCCGCCGCGTTCCGGCATGGCCGTGGCCATCTACAACTCCGTTCGCGGGGAAGTGGGGACGGACAGGATCCGGGGGGCCTGCCTGGCCGCCGGGGCCGAGTTGTACTACCCCTGCGTGGCGGAGGGGGGAACGCTCGAATTCCATCCGCACCGGGACGGGGACGGATGGGCGCAGGGGGCCTACGGCATTCCGGAGCCTCCCCGCCTGCCGGGGCGCCTGCCGCGGACCGACGGGTTCGACCTGGTCCTGGTTCCGGGGGTCGCCTTCGATCGCATGGGGCGCCGCCTGGGCCAGGGGCTGGGGTATTACGACCGGTTTCTCGCCGGTCTGCCCGGGGATGTGCTCCGCGTCGGGCTGGCGTACTCGGACCAGGTGGTCGAGGAAGTGCCCGTCGACGATTGGGACGTGACATTGCATGCGCTCGCTACGGAAGAAGGGGTGATCCGGTTCCCGCAAGGGTCCGGGACCCAGAAAAAATAGATGGGTCACCGAGGAGGCAAACCTTGAATACGTTGATAGCGGCCATAGCGGTCCTGGGGGCGCTGGTCGTCGCGCTGGGAGTGTACGTGCTTTCGCTGGTTTCGAAGAGGAGGATCGCGGAAGGCAAGGCGCAGGTCGAGGCGGGGAAGGCGGAGGAAATCCTCCAGAGCGCCCGGAGAGAGGCGGAGAACATACTGAAGGAGGCCGCCCTCCAGGCCAAGGACCACATGCTCCAGGTAAAGCTCGATTTCGAGCAGGAGACGCGGGACCGGAAGAACGAGCTGAGCCAGGTGGAGAAGCGGCTCCTCCAGAAGGAGGACCTGCTCGACAAGAAGAACGAACAGCTCGAGGGCCGGAGCGCCGAGGTCGCGAAGAAGGACAGGGAGATTGCGGAGCAGGAGCGCAGGATCGAGGGAAGCCGGGCCGAACTCGAAGCGAAGATCGCCCAGGCCCAGGCCGACCGCCAGCGGATCGCCGGCCTGTCCGCCGAGCAGGCCAAGGCCGAGATCGTGGAGCTGATCACGAACGAGGCGAAGCTCGAGGCGGGGAAGAAGGTCCGGGTCATCGAGGAGGAATTCAAGGAAGAGGCGGCGCAAAAAGCCCGGAAGATGATCGCGGTCGCCGTCCAGCGGTACGCGGCGGATTACGTCACGGAGCACGTCGTGACCGCGGTCCCGCTCCCGTCCGAGGAGATGAAGGGAAGGATCATCGGCCGCGAGGGGCGCAACATCCGGGCCTTCGAGGCGGCCACGGGGATCGACGTCATCATCGACGACACCCCGGAGGCGGTCATCCTTTCCGGGTTCAATCCGGTCCGCAGGGAGATCGCCCGGATCTCCCTTTCGCGGCTGGTCCAGGACGGCAGGATCCATCCGGCGCGGATCGAGGAGACGGTCGAGAAGGTCACCAAGGAAGTGGACGAAACGATCCGCGAGGCGGGGGAGCAGGCGCTGTTCGACCTGGGGATCCACGGCGTGCACGCGGAGCTGGTGAAGCTGGTCGGGAAGCTGAAGTACCGCACTTCCTACGGCCAGAACATCTATACCCACTCTCTGGAAGTGGCGTTCCTCTGCGGGATGATCGCGTCCGAGCTGGGTCTCAACGCGAAGATCGCCAAGCGGGCGGGGCTGCTGCACGACATCGGGAAGGCGGTGGACCACGAGGTGGAGGGGCCGCACGCGTTGATCGGGGCGGACCTGGCGCGCAAGTACGGGGAGACCTCCCGGGTCGTCCACTCCATCGCGGCGCACCACGAGGACGAGTCCCCGCACGACATCCTGCCCATCCTGGTCCAGGCGGCGGACGCCCTTTCGGGCGCGCGCCCCGGGGCGCGGCGGGAGATGCTGGCGAACTACCTGAAGCGGCTCGAGGAGCTCGAGGCGATCGCGAAGTCGTTCGCCGGGGTGGAAAAGTCGTACGCCATCCAGGCGGGGCGCGAAGTGCGCATCATCGTCGACAACCAGAAGATCAGCGACGACGCCGCGTGCATCCTCGCGCGCGACATCGCCAAGAAGGTCGAGTCCGACCTTTCGTATCCCGGCCAGATCCGCGTGACCGTGATACGGGAGACGCGGGCGGTCGACTACGCGAGATAAGGGACGATCCTGCGGAGGGTAGAAGGACGCATCCACGGCAGCGTGAGCGAAAGGTCGCCAGGCCACCTGACGCAAGGGACGGTCCTGTCGAGACATGTTCGAGGGATAAGGTCGCAATCCACGGCAAAGCGTGTTTAGCCGCTAAGGGTCCAGGACCGTCCCTGGTTTTCGTACGGGGTTTTCTAATGTGGGTCTTGTTCCTAGGCGACATCGTCGGCAAGCCCGGCCGGAAGGCGGCGGCGGAGTTCCTCTCCCGCATCCGGGCATTCAGGGACGTTGACCTTGCGATCGCCAACGGCGAAAACACCGCGGCCGGGATGGGGCTGACCGAACCCTCGGTGCGCGAGCTGTTCGACGCCGGCGTCGACGTCCTGACCGGCGGGAACCACATGTGGGACAAGAAGGAAGGCGTTCCCCTGGTGAGGACCGACGAGCGGATCCTGCGGCCGGCGAACTATCCCCCCGGGGTGGACGGCCGCGGGTGGGGGGTCTTCCACGGACGCAGCGGGACGCCCTATGCCGTGGTTTCCCTCGCGGGAAGGGTCTTCCTGGGGGATTGCGACTGCCCGTTCCGCTGGGCCGACGAGTTCCTTCCCGTCATCCGGAAGACGACCGGATGCGTCTTCGTCGACTTCCACGCCGAGGCGACCTCCGAAAAGCGCGCGCTGGCCCTTTACCTCGACGGAAGGGTCTCGGCGATCGCCGGGACGCACACGCACGTGCAGACCTCCGACGCCCAGCTGCTGCCGAAGGGGACAGGGTACATCACCGACGCGGGGATGTGCGGGCCCGCCGGGTCGGTCATCGGGATGGACCCGCAGGGGGTCCTGCGGCGGTTCCTCCTCCAGGTGCCCGTGCGCTTCGAGGTGGGCGCGGGGGAGCCGGAGGCGTCCGGGGTGTTCTTCGACATCGATCCCGCGAAAGGGAACTGCCGGCAAATCCAACCGTTCCGTCTGACCGAAACGGAGATGAGGAGCAAGGATACATGGAAGACGTTCTCCAATCCCTGAGGCGGGGCACGATGGAGGTGATCTCCGGGGAGGAGCTCTCCCGGAAGGTCGCATCCTCGGCCAGGGAACGACGCCCGCTGCGGGTCAAGGCGGGATTCGACCCGACCGCGCCCGACCTGCACCTGGGGCACACCGTGCTCATCCAGAAGCTGAAGCATTTCCAGGAGGCGGGCCACCAGGTGGTCTTCCTCGTCGGCGACTTCACGGCGATGATCGGGGACCCCACGGGGAAATCGGAGACCCGGAAGGCGCTGACCCGGGAGGACGTGGAGCGGAACGCGGCGACCTACAAGGAGCAGATCTTCAAGATCCTGGACCCGGAAAGGACGGAGGTGCGGTTCAACTCCGAGTGGCTGTCCTCCGCTGCGCATCGAGGAGATGGTGCGCCTCGCCGCGCAGATGACCGTGGCGCGCATGCTCGAGCGGGACGACTTCCGGAAGCGGTACGAGGAGGAGCGCCCGATCTCCATCCACGAATTCCTGTACCCGCTGTTCCAGGGGTACGACTCCGTCGCGCTGAAGGCGGACGTCGAGTTCGGCGGCACGGACCAGAAGTTCAACCTGCTGGTGGGGCGCGACCTCCAGCGCGTGTACGGGCAGGAACCGCAGGTGGTGATGACGACGCCGCTGCTGGTGGGGCTGGACGGCGTGAACAAGATGAGCAAGAGCCTCGGCAACTACGTGGGAATCACGGAGCCCGCGGAGACGATCTTCGGGAAGCTGATGTCCATTTCCGACGATCTCATGGTGACCTACTACGAGCTGCTCTCCGACATCAGCATGCAGGAGCTGGCGGCGTTGAAGGCCGGGCTGGCCGGCGGATCCCGTCACCCGATGGACGCCAAGGTCGCGCTGGCGCGCGAGATCGTCGCGCGGTTCCACGGCGCATCGGCGGGGCGGGAAGCGGAAGAGGGATTCCGGAAGCGGTTCTCCGCGAAGGAATTCCCGCCGGACGCCCGTCGGGTCGACGGCGGCGACGCTGCCCGAGGGGTCCGACCTGGCCACCGTGGTGTCCCTGGTCTCCCCGTCCTTCTCCAGCAAGTCCGCCGCGCGCCGCCTTATCGCCCAGGGAGGGCTCGAGGTCAACGGGGAGCGTGCGGCCGACCCGGCCGCGGCTATCCGGCGGGAAGGGGAGATCCGGCTGAAGATCGGGAAGAAGGAGTTCGTCGTCCTGGCGTTTTGAGCGGCTTCCCGGGAATCGGAATTTATTTTCGGGAAAGCGGTTTTTTCTCTTGCATCGGTTTACGGCATTGGATATATTGCTGGCTTCCGTTCGAGGAAACGCTCGACCCCAGGGATGGCAAACATTTCCCGGGTATCCGGCAAAAACCTCTTGACACGGTGAGCGCGTTTTCGTAACATCATAAGTCCGCCGCAGTGCGGTCTTGTGGCGGCAAGCGGTCGGATCTTTGAAAACTGAACAGGGAATGCGAGGCGCGAACGGATCTATGATTTGTCCGCTTATCGTAATTAAGTGGAGAGTTTGATCCTGGCTCAGAACGAACGCTGGCGGCGTGCTTAACACATGCAAGTCGAGCGAGAAAGGGGGGGGCAACTCCCCTGAGTAAAGCGGCGCACGGGTGAGTAACGCGTGGGTAACCTACCTCCAGGCGGGGGATAACTACTCGAAAGGGTGGCTAATACCGCATGAGACCACGGGGTCTTCGGACCTTGAGGCCAAAGGCTGCATCGGCTTGCCGGTGTAGTCACCAGGAGATGGGCCCGCGTCCGATTAGCTAGTTGGTGAGGTAATGGCTCACCAAGGCTACGATCGGTAGCTGGTCTGAGAGGATGATCAGCCACACTGGAACTGGAACACGGTCCAGACTCCTACGGGAGGCAGCAGTGAGGAATATTGCGCAATGGGGGAAACCCTGACGCAGCAACGCCGCGTGGGTGAAGAAGGCCTTCGGGTCGTAAAGCCCTTTCGGACGGGACGAAAATTCCGCGGGGTCAAGCCGCGGAACTTGACGGTACCGTAGGAAGAAGCACCGGCTAACTCCGTGCCAGCAGCCGCGGTAATACGGAGGGTGCAAGCGTTGTTCGGAATTACTGGGCGTAAAGCGCGTGTAGGCGGCCTGGCAAGTCAGACGTGAAAGCCCTCGGCTTAACCGGGGAAGTGCGCCTGAAACTGCCAGGCTTGAGTACGGGAGAGGGAGGCGGAATTCCCAGTGTAGAGGTGAAATTCGTAGATATTGGGAGGAACACCGGTGGCGAAAGCGGCCTCCTGGACCGATACTGACGCTGAGACGCGAGAGCGTGGGTAGCAAACAGGATTAGATACCCTGGTAGTCCACGCTGTAAACGATGGGCACTAGGTGTGGGGGGTATCCACTCCTCCCGTGCCGAAGCTAACGCATTAAGTGCCCCGCCTGGGGAGTACGGCCGCAAGGTTAAAACTCAAAGGAATTGACGGGGGCCCGCACAAGCGGTGGAGCATGTGGTTTAATTCGACGCAACGCGAAGAACCTTACCTAGGCTTGACATCCCTGGAACTCCCCGGAAACGGGGAGGTGCTCTCGTAAGAGAGAGCCAGGAGACAGGTGCTGCATGGCTGTCGTCAGCTCGTGTCGTGAGATGTTGGGTTAAGTCCCGCAACGAGCGCAACCCTTGTCTTTAGTTGCCAGCATTCAGTTGGGCACTCTAAAGAAACTGCCGGTGTTAAACCGGAGGAAGGTGGGGATGACGTCAAGTCCTCATGGCCTTTATGCCTAGGGCTACACACGTGCTACAATGGCCGATACAAAGGGCAGCAATACCGCGAGGTGGAGCGAATCCCAAAAAGTCGGCCCCAGTTCAGATTGGAGTCTGCAACTCGACTCCATGAAGTCGGAATCGCTAGTAATCGCAGATCAGCAGGCTGCGGTGAATACGTTCCCGGGCCTTGTACACACCGCCCGTCACACCACGAAAGCTGGCTGTACCAGAAGCCGCTGGACTAACCCGCAAGGGAGGTAGGCGTCTAAGGTATGGTCAGTGATTGGGGTGAAGTCGTAACAAGGTAGCCGTAGGGGAACCTGCGGCTGGATCACCTCCTTTCTATGGAGCACATGCCGCATGCTTCGGCGTTGCGGCGTATGCAGATTCGTATCGCGCCTTTCTTCCCTGTTCAGTTTTGAACGATCCGCTCCCTTGGGCCTATAGCTCAGGTGGCTAGAGCGCACGCCTGATAAGCGTGAGGTCGATAGTTCAAGCCTATCTAGGCCCACCACGAATTTCGGGCAGGAATGGGCGAACCTCTCCTCCGTCGCTGAAGTTACCGGGCTCCTCTTGGGGGTGTAGCTCAGTTGGGAGAGCGCCTGGTTTGCAACCAGGAGGTCATCGGTTCGATCCCGTTCACCTCCACCATCCTTCATACCCCGTCTTGGGGCACCGGATGGCGGACCCGTAGATGAGGACGAAGTGACTTTTTAGTTTTTCAAGGGTTTGGGGCGCTTGGCGTCCCCGTTCTTTGACAATCGATTCCGAAGGCGTCGTCCGAAATTCTTTCATGCGTTGAGTAGTGGTCAAGCGAACAAGGGCGCACGGTGGATGCCCTGGCGTCAGGAGGCGATGAAGGACGTGGTAGGCTGCGATAAGCTCCGGTTAGCCGCCTAACAGGCTTTGACCCGGAGATTTCCGAATGGGGAAACCCCCCGCGGCAAACCCGCGGGATCCTGCACTGAATACATAGGTGCTGGAGGCCAACGAGGGGAACTGAAACATCTCAGTACCCTCAGGAAGATAAAGCAAACGCGATTCCCCAAGTAGTGGCGAGCGAACGGGGAACAGCCTAAACCCGGCTTATGCCAAGCCCGCAAGCGTTGTAGGCCGGGGGTTGTGGGGTCTGTTTGGGTGGATTTGCGGATCCGCCGGGAAGTCAAAAACCGGTACCGTAGTCGAAGTGGCTGGAAAGCCGCTCCATAGAGGGTGATAGGCCCGTAGGCGAAACGGTATCGGCTTCCTGAGACAGATTCCCAAGTACCGCGGGGCACGAGAAACCCCGCGGGAATCCGGGAGGACCATCTTCCAAGGCTAAATACTACCTGACGACCGATAGTGCACTAGTACCGTGAGGGAAAGGTGAAAAGAACCCCAGCGAGGGGAGTGAAATAGAACCTGAAACCGTGTGCCTACAAACAGTGGTAGCCCTATGTCGACGGGCAACCGTCGACAGGGTGACCGCGTGCCTTTTGCATAATGAGTCAGCGAGTTACCCTACGTGGCAAGGTTAAGCCGTTAGGCGGAGCCGTAGCGAAAGCGAGTCCTAAATGGGCGATATAGTCGCGTGGGGTAGACCCGAAACCAGGTGATCTACCCATGGCCAGGATGAAGCAGGTGTAAAAGCCTGTGGAGGTCCGAACCGGTGTTGGTTGAAAACAGCTCGGATGAGCTGTGGGTAGGGGTGAAAGGCTAATCAAACCTGGAAATAGCTGGTTCTCCCCGAAATATATTTAGGTATAGCCTCGGGGCATTCAGTGACGGGGGTAGAGCACTGGATGGGCTAGGGGACCTACCAGTCTACCAAACCCAACCAAACTCCGAATACCGTCAACTGCTATCCCGGGAGTCAGTCTACGGGCGATAAGGTCCGTGGTCGAGAGGGAAACAACCCAGATCGCCAGCTAAGGCCCCAAAATATGTGCTAAGTGGAAAAGGATGTGGGAACGCTAAGACAGCCAGGAGGTTGGCTTAGAAGCAGCCACCCTTTAAAGAAAGCGTAACAGCTCACTGGTCGAGTGGTCCTGCGCCGAAAATTCATCGGGGCTCAAGCACATTGCCGAAGCTGCGGGTGGCCTCGCAAGAGGTCGCGGTAGGGGAGCGTTCCATTGTAGGTCGAAGCCGGATCGTAAGGACCGGTGGACGAAATGGAAGTGCTTATGCTGACACGAGTAGCGATAAAGCGGGTGAAAAACCTGCTCGCCGTAAGCCTAAGGGTTCCTGGGGAAGGTTAATCCGCCCAGGGTTAGTCGGATCCTAAGGTGAGGCCTAAAGGCGTAACCGATGGAAAACAGGTTAATATTCCTGTACCACCATTCTCGCGTTACCACCGATGGGGGGACGCAGAAGGGTAGGTGAGCCAGCTGACGGACGTGCTGGTCCAAGCCGGTAGGGGGGCTTCCTAGGCAAATCCGGGAAGCCGCTATCTCCGAGAGGTGATGGGGAGGGGCTTATGCCCCACAAACTCACTAATCCCACGCTGCCGAGAAAAGCCTCGTAGGGAGTTGGAATGGTGTCCGTACCGCAAACCGACACAGGTAGGCAGGGAGAATATCCTAAGGCGCTCGAGTGATCCCTCGTTAAGGAACTCGGCAAATTACCCCCGTAACTTCGGGAAAAGGGGGGCCCCTTCGGGTGAGGGAATTTACTTCCCAAGCTCAGGGGGGCCGCAGAGAAATGGCCGCGGCGACTGTTTAATAAAAACACAGGGCTCTGCAAAGTCGTTAAGACGACGTATAGGGCCTGACGCCTGCCCGGTGCCGGAAGGTTAAGGGGCGATGTCAAGGGGGCAACCTCTGAAGCGTCAATCCGAAGCCCCGGTAAACGGCGGCCGTAACTATAACGGTCCTAAGGTAGCGAAATTCCTTGTCGGGTAAGTTCCGACCTGCACGAATGGCGTAACGATCGCGGCACTGTCTCAACGAGGGGCTCGGCGAATCTGAAATACCGGTGAAGATGCCGGTTACCCGCACCTAGACGGAAAGACCCCGTGCACCTTCACTGCAACTTGGCATTGGATTTTGGAATAGTTTGTGTAGCATAGGTGGGAGGCTTTGAGACCGGGGCGCTAGCTCCGGTGGAGCCATCAGTGAAATACCACCCTGATTGTTCCGGAATTCTAACCTGGGCCCGTGATCCGGGCCGGGGACATTGCCTGGTGGGCAGTTTGACTGGGGCGGTCGCCTCCCAAAGAGTAACGGAGGCGCGCGAAGGTTCCCTCAGGCTGATTGGAAACCAGCCGTCGAGTGTAAAGGCATAAGGGAGCTTGACTGCGAGACTGACAAGTCGAGCAGGTGCGAAAGCAGGTCTTAGTGATCCGGTGGTTCCGCATGGAAGGGCCATCGCTCAACGGATAAAAGGTACGCCGGGGATAACAGGCTTATCTCCCCCAAGAGTTCACATCGACGGGGAGGTTTGGCACCTCGATGTCGGCTCATCGCATCCTGGGGCTGAAGTAGGTCCCAAGGGTTTGGCTGTTCGCCAATTAAAGCGGTACGTGAGCTGGGTTTAAAACGTCGCAAGACAGTTTGGTCCCTATCTGGTGTGGGCGTTGGAGACTTGAAGGGAGCTGTCCCTAGTACGAGAGGACCGGGATGGACGCACCGCTAGTGTACCAGTTGTTCTGCCAAGGGCATCGCTGGGTAGCTATGTGCGGAAGGGATAACCGCTGAAAGCATCTAAGTGGGAAACCCGCCCTGAGATGAGGTCTCCCGGGGATTTAATCCCCCTGAAGGGCCCTCGTAGACTACGAGGTTGATAGGCCGGGTGTGTAAGCGCAGTGATGCGTTTAGCTGACCGGTACTAATCGCCCGTGAGGCTTGACCACTATTCAACGGATGAAAGATTTCGGACGCGCGTGAAGAATCGATTGGCGCACAGGTTGCGCTGATTCATTGCAATCGGCTTTCGGTGGCGATGGCGGAGAGGCAACACCCGTTCCCATCTCGAACACGGAAGTTAAGCTCTCCAGCGCCGATGGTACTGCGGGGTGACCCCCGTGGGAGAGTAGGTCGCCGCCGAATTTAAACTTGGGCCCTTGCGCCGGAAACGGAGCAAGGGCCTTATTTTTTTTCCTAAATATCCCACGTAACGGAGCGACAACCCTATGTCAGGTCATAACAAATGGAGTTCCATCAAGCACAAGAAGGGGAAGGCCGACGCCGCGCGTGGAAGGGAGTTCACCAAGGTCACACGCGAAATCATCACCGCCGCGAAGATCGGCGGGGGCGATCCCGAGGGGAACTCGCGGCTCCGGGCCGCGATCCTGGCGGCCAAGGCCGTCAACATGCCCAACGACAACATTTCCCGGGCGATCAAGAAGGGGACCGGCGATCTCGAGGGCGTCTCGTACGAGGAGTTCATGTACGAAGGGTACGGGCCCAGCGGCGTCGCGGTGCTCGTCAAGGTCCTGACCGACAACAAGAACCGCACGGTGGCGGACATCCGCCACACCTTCACCAAGTACAACGGCAACCTCGGCGAGACCGGCTGCGTCAACTGGATGTTCACCAAGAAGGGGACGGTCAACGTGCCCAAGGAGGGGATCGACGAGGAGGGGCTGATCGAGATCGCCCTCGAACTCGGCGCGGACGACGTGGCGAACGACGCCGAATCGCACGAGTACGAGATGCGCTGCGAGCCCGAGGTGATCGAGGACGTGAAGAAGGGGCTCGAGGACCGGAAGCTGAAGGTCGTCTCCGCCGAGGTCGCGATGGTCCCCCAGACCACCGTCCACCTGGAAGGGAAGCCCGCGGAGTCCATGCTCAAGCTGATGAACGCACTGGAAGAGTCCGACGACGTCCAGAACGTGTGGGCGAACTTCGACATCTCCGACGAGGCGATGGAGGCGTTCGGCTGAGCACCCTCCGGCGGATCTCATCGCGGGGGGCTTGACGGCGCGACGGGACCTTCCCTTCCGCTGCGCCTCGGCGTCCTCCCTGGCGCCTACGGCTGCTTTCCCGCTGACCCGGCATCCGCGGCTCGCAATATCCTCCCTCCTGGCGGGGGACACTCTGTCCCTTCCGCCCGCGTTTGGAGCTAAGAGTGTCCCCCTGGGCCTTCCCTGGCCTCGTCGCCTGCGCTGTTTCTCGTTCTCGCCCTCCCTGGCTTCACTTCGAAACAGACGCCGCTCTCCGGGAGGATATTGTCTTGCCTTGCGGATGCCCTGTGCCCGGGGAAGCAGGCGCATTCGGCCGCTCCGAAGGCTGCTCAAGGGAAGGTCCCGTCGCGCCATAGCCCCCCGCGCCATATCCGCGCGACGGCTTCCCAGCCATCACCGGCTGCCGCATCGCTTTTTCCGCGTCAGCGGCCTTCCGGGCCGGGCTTCGCCGCCAGGGCGGCCGCGTTTTCGAAGATCCTGCCTTCCTGCAGGCCCGGTACAGTTCGTGGTGCAGTTTGGCGATTTCCCTGTACCGCGCATGGGCGTCGGGGTGCGGCTCGTAGCGGGAAACGGCCTGAACGACCTTTTCCACCGCCTTCTCCAGGCTCGGGTGCCACCCGAGCGATGCCGCCGCCAGAAGGGCGGCGCCCAGTGCCGTGGCTTCCGCGAAATTGGTCGTGACGACCCGCGTGCCGTATACGTCGGCCTGGATCTGGTTGAAGAGAGGCGACTTGGTCGCCCCGCCGGCGATCCGGATTTCCCGGGCCTTCCCCCCGATTTCCTCCATGATGGCGATGTTCTTGCCGATCTCGATCGCGATCCCTTCCAGGAGCGCGCGGACGACCTCCGCGCGGGTCGTGCCCAGCGACAGGTTGAAGAGGACGCCCTTGGAGATCGGGTTCCAGTACGGCGCCAGGCTCCCGGTGAAATGGGGGATCCACATCACTCCGGAAGAACCTGCCGGGGCGGTGGAGGCCTGCTCGTTCAGAAGGTCATAGGGGTCCAGCCCACGCTCGCGCGCCGTTTCGACCTCCTTGGCGCTCATCTGGTCCCGGAACCACCGGTACACGCTCCCGGTGGTGTACATGCCCGCTTCCAGCAGCCATTTGCCCGGGGCCGCGGAAATGGTGCACAGGACCCGCTCCTGCGGGTCGAGGACAGGTTGATCGACCGGGGAAAGGACGAAGGAGCCGGTGCCGGTGTTCGCCATGACCGTTCCGGGGGAGACGATGCCCATGCCCACCGCGGCGGCCTGCTGGTCGCCGGCGCCGGCGTATACAGGCGTTCCCTCCGGGATGGCGGTCAGGCGGGCCGCGCCCGCCGAAACCGCTCCCACGCGCTCGCCGGATGGGACGGCCCGGCAGAATTTCGCCGCGTCCACGCCCATCGCCCCGAGGATGTCCTCGTCCCAGTGCCGCTTCAGGTTGTACGCCATGGTTCGCGACGCGTGCGATTGGTCGGTGACGAACCTCTCCGTGAGCCGGTGCAGGATGAAGTCGTGGACCAGGAGGAACCTGCAGGTCTCCGCGTAGATGCCCGGCTCATGCTCCTTGATCCACAGGATCTTCGGCAGCGAGAAATACGGGTTGATCTTCAAGCCCGTCCGCTTGTAGATTTCCGTGACCCCCATGGCCTCGCGGATCCGGTCGCACTGCGGGATGCTGCGGTTGTCCTGCCAGAGGATCGCGGGCCTCAGGACCCTGCCGTTCTTGTCGACGGGGATGACCGTCGCCCTCTGGCTCGTCACGATGACGGCGGCCACGGCGGAGCCCGAGGATTTCCGCTCCATGGCCTCCTTCGACACGTCCATCGCGGCCCGCCACCAGACGTCCGGGTCCTGTTCCACCATGAACGGTCCGGGATAGCTGTTCGGGTATTCCCGGGACGACGTCGCGACCATCCGGAAATCGCGGTCGAACAGCATGCTCCGCGCGCTCGTCGTGCCCACATCGATCACCAGGATGATATCGTCGTCCATGTTCTTCCCTCCCCGGGACCTCTCGCCTCGAGAGATCAGATCTTCCCGGCGCTGCCGAAGAATTCGATATATTGTTTCACCGCGCCGACCATGGCAACGCGCGCCTCGACCATCAGCTCCTCGAGCCGCGTGTTTTCGTTGCCTTTGGTTTCCAGGAAGCCGCGGACCGCGTTCACTCCACGGATCGACACTTCCGTGTTGATGTTCAGCTTGGCGACCCCGAGCCGTATCGCCGACCGGATCAGCTCCTCGGGCACGCCGGAACCGCCGTGCAGCACCAGGGGGGCGTGCACGTCCATGGCGATCCGGGCAAGCCGGTCCAGGTCGAGG
Organism: uncultured bacterium; assembly: GCA_963741515.1. Taxonomy (GTDB): domain Bacteria; phylum Desulfobacterota; class Deferrimicrobia; order Deferrimicrobiales; family Deferrimicrobiaceae; genus UBA2219. The sequence goes on along the minus strand of CAVUIA010000001.1, from coordinate 265,889 downwards.
GTCGGCTTCCCCTTGTACAGGCCGTGCACCGTGCCCACGGCGACGGCGAGCGCGTCCACCCCCGTTTCCCCCATGAACCGGAGGGCCTCGTCCGGGTCCGTGAACAGGTCGGTCGCCGCGACTCCGGTGCGGCTGATCCGGCCCAGCTCGGCCTCGACGGATACTTTTCGGGGGCGCGCGAGGGCCACGGCCCGTTTCGTGATGTCGATGTTCTCCTGCAGCGGAAGCTTCGACCCGTCGATCATGACGGAGGTGAAGCCCGCCTCGATCGCCTGCTCGATCGACTCGAGCTTCTGCGCGTGATCCAGATGCAGGACGACCGGAATGGGCGAATCCTGCGCCATCGTCTTCACGATGGCCGCCACCGCCCGGATCGGGAAGTCCTTGATATAGCGCTCCCCGAACGCGATGATCACGGGGGAGCGGAGCTCCGCCGCCGCGGCGAGGACGGCGTCGACGGTTTCGAGGTTGTAGACGTTGAACGCGCCGACGCAATACCCGCCCCGGCGCGCTTTCACGAGAACAGTCGGCAGATCGACGATCATGGCGATTTCCTCCCGGGACGGATGCCGGAAAGCCACGCCTTGACCTTGGGGTGGTCGAGGACTTCCGGGTTGAGGATGAACTGCGGCTTCCCGCCGGTCAGCAGCTGGCTGATGTCGCGCACGAGAAGGTAAGGGGAGTTGGTCAGCGCCTCCGCGGTCGTCCCGGCGATATGGGGGGTGATCGTGACGTTGTCCAGCCCGAGCCACCGGCTTCCTTTCTGCAGCGGCTCCATCGAGTGGACGTCCATGGCGGCGCCGCCGATCCGCCTGTTCTTCAGCGCGTCGAAGAGGGCGTCGTCGTCGATCAGGCCGGCCCTGGCGGTGTTGATCAGGATCGCCGTGGGCTTCATGAGGTCCAGGACCTCTTTCCGGACCAGCCCCTTCGTGGCGTCCGTCAGCCGCGCATGGAGGGAGATGAAGTCGGACTGCCGGAACAGCTCCTCGAGGGACGCCTTGGTCGCGTTGAATTCGCGCAGCGCTTCCTCCGGCACGAACGGGTCGTAGACCAGCACCTTCAGCTTGAATCCCGCCAGCTTCTGCGCCACGAGCCTTCCGATGTAGCCGAACCCGATCAGGCCGAGGGTCTTGCCCATGATCTCCGGCGTGAAGTCGGAATTGGAGAATTTCTTCTGCCAGGTTTCCTTCATGAGGGCATGGTGCGACCGCGCGATGTTGCGGGCCTCGGCGAACAGCATCCCGATGGCGAAGTCCGAGACCGCCTGGGCGTTCCGCCCCATCACGTTGTGCATCACGATTCCGCGCGCCGTCGCGGCCTTCACGTCCAGGTTCTCCTGGCCCGCGCGGGCGGCCCCCACGAGGCGCAGGTTGGGCAACGCGTCCATCGCGTCCGCCGACACCGGGGCGAACAGCGTCAGGAGCATTTCCGTGCCCTTGTCGGCGGCGAGGATCATGGGGAGCACGGGCTCGGCGGCCGGCCCCTGCTTTTCGATGACGAGGCGCCGGTTCTGAAGGTTCACCGGGTCGGTTTCCCAGTCCGTCGCCGCAATCTCCTTGCCGGCAACCTCGAGCTCGTCGCATGCCTTCACGAATCCCGCGTTCGGGATCATCGCGTCGCCCAGGATGAGTATTTTCATGGGGGTCTCTCCTGTTACCTCGGTTGATTTGGAGAAGACGGGGCCCGGGTATGCCGCCCGGGCCCCATTCCGTCTTTCTTAATGAAGTCCGGGAAGCACGTTCGCGAACATGTCGAGAATGAGCACGACGATGAAGGCGGTCACGCCGCAGATCGTTCCGCCGATGGTCCAGGCTTTGATCGTATCGGCCTCGCTGATGCCGCCGTACCGGTTTACAACCCAGAAGCCCGAATCGTTGGGGAGCGACAGGCCGATGCCGCCGGCGCAGATCCCGAGCCCTACCAGGATGGGGGAAACGCCCATGGTCGCGGCCACGGGCCCCAGGATCGCGGAAGTCGTGATGAGCGCGACCGTAGTGGACCCCTGGGCCGCACGAAGGATCTGGCTCAGGATGAAACCGAGCACGATCGGGGTGACGCTCCACGACTTCAGGGTGTCGACGATGTATTTACCGATCCCCGAATCGTTGATGATCTGGCCGAAGGCTCCACCCGCCCCCGTGATGAGAAGGATGAGGCCCGCGGATTCTGCCGCCACGGTGATGAGTTCGTTCACCGGCTTCTTGATGAAGGGTTTCATCGTGATCATGGCGACGATGACGCCGATGAGGAGGGCGATGTTCTTGTCGCCGAAAAAGCCGAAGATGGACGCCGCCACGGAGCCTTTTTCGACCACGAGAGCCATGATGCTCCCGATGAGGATCAGGAGAATGGGAAGGAGCAGGACGAAGAGGGCGAGCGACACGGGGGGCTTGCTAACGCCGGTCTCGAACGCGGCGCCTTCGGCGTGGAGCGGCTCGCTGATAGCCGGTCGGCTTTTCCCCAGGATTTTGCCGTAAAGCCAGCCCGACACGAGCGCCGCGGGCAGGGAAGCGATGATGGCGTACAGCGTGAACATGCCGAGGTCCGCGTTCATGTTTCCGGCGACGGCTACCGGCCCGGGCGTAGGGATGACCATCGCGTGCGTCGCGATCAGGCCCATCGCGAGCCCTGTCAGCATCGTGATATACGGTGTCTTGGTGGTCCGCGAGAGCTGGTGGTTCAGCGGCGTCAGGATGACGAATGCGGCGTCGAAGAACACGGGGATCGACACCAGGTAGCCGGTCAGCGTGGTCGCCAGGGAGGCGTGCTTATCCCCGACGGTCTTGACCATGCTGTCGGCGATCTGGTCGGTGGCGTACGCCTCGGCCAATATCTTGCCGAGGATGATACCGAGGCCGATGACGATGCCGATGCCTTTCATGGTATTGCCGAAGCCGGTCACGATCTTGCCGGTGATCTGGCCCAGCGGCATCATGACCATGAAGGCGGTGGCGATCGCCGCGAGCATAAGAGCGATGAAAGGGTTCAGCTTGAACTTGAGGATCGCCAGTAGCAGGATCGCGATGGCGATGATGAAGACCACGAACAGCATCGGACCTGAAACCATGAGAGTTCCTCCTCAATGATTCCGAGAAAGGTTGACTGCTGTTTCAACCCGTGTCCGTCCCGGCCGTTTCTTCCTGACTTGTCTTTCCGGCGCACCTCCTTTCATGTGAAGCGTCCCTTCCATCAAGAATGCGCCGCGGGCGGCGGCGCTACCGTTTCCTGCTCGCTACAGCCAGGCGGGACCGGTTGATCCGTTTCACCGCTTCCGGCCCCATTTCCAGGACCATGGAAACATACAGCATGTCGATGATCACCAACTGCAGGATGCGGGAGACGAGGGCGTCGGACCGGAACATGGTTTCGTTGGAGGAGCTCAAGAAAACGACATCCGCGAGGTCCGTAAGGCTCGACCCGCGGTAGCTGGTGAACGCGATGATCTTCGCCCCGTTATCCTTCGCGATCCGCACGCAATCGAGCAGGTCGCTGCTCTCGCCCGAATGGGAGACCGCGACCACGAGGTCCTTCGGGCCCGCATGGCTCGCGAAGATGCACATGAGATGGGAGTCGGACGAGGAGGAGGCGTTCATGCCGAGCCGGAGGAACTTGTGATACGCGTCGAACGCGATGAAGGACGAGGCGCCCACCCCCGTGAAGAAAATCCTCGAAGCCGATTTCATCAGGGAGACGCATTTCGATATGTCTTCGGGGCGGATGAGCTGCTGCAGGTCCCCGACCGACCGGACCGTCGAGGAGATCACCTTCTTCATGACCGACTCGACCGGGTCGCCGCGCTCGATCTCGCTGTAGATGGACTCCATGCGCTCGTGGGAGATTTCCTGCGCGATCTTGACGCGGAACACCTGGTAGGAGGAGAAATCCAGCTTGCGGAGGAACCGCATGACCGTGGTCTCGCTGGTCCCGCACTTGCCGGCCAGGGAGCCGATGGAGAGAAGGATGACATCCGAGGCATTGCCCAGGATGTAATCCGCTATGACCTTCTGGACGGTGGAAAGGGTATGGTACTTCGTGCGGATGGAGGAGAGGATTCCGGTTCGCATATGCTCCGGCTTCCTTTCGTCGCTGGGATTCGGGCGTAGTAGTAAAGCAACTGTACCGCGAAAGATGCCGTAGCAAAACGACTATGATCTTTCCGGACAGGAAATGTCAACGCATTTTTAGGCCGGAAGTCGGGTCGGCGGGTCGGGAAACGGTCGCAGGCCTTCGGCGTGCATTGTGGGAACGGCGGACCTGTGGTATCCCGAAGAGGAGATGAGCGGAGACCGCAGGATAATGGGCGTCGACCCGGGGTCGCTGAGGACCGGCTACGGCATCGTCGACCTGAAAGGGAACTCCGTGGCGGCCGTGGCGTGGGGCGTCATCCGCCTCGACGACGGCGATTCGTTCCCCGACCGCCTCTACAAGATCCACTCGGAGCTTTCCCGGCTCATCCTCCTGTACAAGCCGTCCGAGGCCGCTGTAGAGAAGGTGTTCCTCGCGAAGAACGCCTCCTCGGCGCTGAAGCTCGGGCAGGCCCGGGGCGCCGCGATCGTGAGCTGCCGCGCCAGCGGGTTGGCCGTGTTCGAATACAGCGCGAAAGAGATCAAGCAGGCCGCGACCGGTTACGGGGCCGCTCCCAAGGAGCAGGTGGCCGGCATGGTCGCCCGCCTGCTGGGACTGCACGGCCCGGTGCCGCCCGACGCCTCCGACGCCCTCGCGATGGCGTTCTGCCGGGCCGTTACCAGGGATTTGCCCCGGTAATCCCTCCCCCGAAGAAATGTTATGATGGTCGGCGATGATCGACCACCTCAAAGGACGCCTCGCGGGCAGCGGGAAGGATTTCGTCGTGGTGGAGTGCGCCGGGATCGGGTTTCGCGCGTACGTCTCCGCCGCCACGAGGAAAGAGCTTCCCCCCGAAGGGGAGAGCTGTTTCTTGCGGACGTACCTCCACTTCCGCGAGGGGGGCGGCGACCTCTTCGGATTCTCCACGGAAACGGAACGGGAGATCTTCCTCGCGACGATCGGGGTGAGCGGCGTCGGCCCGAAATCCGCGCTCGCCGTCCTGTCGGTGCTGGGCGTCGAGGGCGTGCTCTCGGGGTGCGCCCGGGGGGACGCCGCGGTCTTCACCCGCGTCCCGGGGATCGGGAAAAAGCTGGCGCAGCGGATCGCCCTGGAGCTTCCGGACCGGCTGAAGAAGGTGTCGATCGAGTTTTCCTCGGAGGAAGGCGCGGCGGCCTTGCCCGGGGGGCCCGAAAGCGAGGCGTGGGAAGCGCTGGAGGCGCTGGGGTTCTCGCGGGGCGAATCGCAGTCCGCGGTCGCGGCGGCCCGGCGGGAGAAGGGCCCGGGGCTGTCCGCCGACGCGCTGCTCCGGGAGGCGCTGCGGCGCCTTTCCGGGAGCCGGGGATGACGCGGCCGGCAAAGGCCGCCCGAAGGGGGGAGAGTGGACGGCAGGATCCTTGACCCCGGCAAGGGCGAGGCGGAAACGCCGGCCGACGTGTCGCTGCGTCCGAAGAAGCTGGCCGAATTCATCGGCCAGGGGGCCGTCGTCTCGAACCTGAAAACGTACATCGCCGCGGCGAAGGGCCGGGGGGAGCCGCTCGACCACGTCCTGCTGTCGGGCCCTCCGGGGCTGGGGAAGACCACCCTCGCGCACATCATCGCCAACGAGATGGGCGTGGGGATCCGCACGACGTCCGGCCCCGCGATCGAGAGGAAAGGCGATATCGCCGCCATCCTCACGGCGCTGGAGCCGAAGGACGTGCTCTTCATCGACGAGATCCACCGCTTGAGCCGCGTCGTCGAGGAGCTGCTCTACTCCGCGATGGAGGATTTCGCGCTCGACATCATCCTGGGGCAGGGGCCTTCGGCCAAGTCGATCCGCCTCTCCCTTCCGCGGTTCACCCTCGTCGGGGCCACCACGAGGACGGGGCTGCTCACCTCCCCTCTGCGGGACCGGTTCGGCGTTCCGTTCCGCCTCGAGTATTACGGGCAGGAGGAATTGGAAGAGGTGGTCCGCCGGTCCGCCGCCTCCCTGTCCATCCCGATCGACCCGGCGGGCGGGAAGGAGATCGCGAGGCGGTCACGGGGGACGCCGAGGATAGCCAATCGGCTGCTGCGCCGGGTCCGCGACTTCGCGCAGGTGGACGGGGGCGGCGTCATCACCCGGGAGATCGCCGACCACGCTCTTCTCCGGATGGAAGTGGACCGGAAAGGGCTCGACGTGATGGACCGGAAGATCCTGGGGGTGATCCTGGAAAAATTCCAGGGCGGCCCGGTGGGCGTCGAGACGATCTCCGCGTCGGTGAGCGAGGAGCGGGACACGATCGAAGACGTCTACGAGCCGTTCCTCATCCAGCAGGGCTTCCTGAAACGGACGCCGAGGGGGCGCGTCGCCACTCCGGCGGCGTGGAAACACATGGGACTGGAAGCCCCGAAGACCGCCGTCCAGGACGGGCTGTTCGGGGATACGTGACCGCTTCCTGCTGTTCCGGAAATAGCCGGCGGGTATAATGTGCCGGGGGGTGGGAGTGCGCGTACTGGTAGTCTTTTTGACGTTATCTCTCCTGGTGTCCGCGCCCGTGCGGACGGCCGCCGAGTCGAATTCCCCGTCGGTCACCCATGTCGGCGGGACCCTCCGCGGACAGGAGGCGAAGGTCCGGTTCCGCCTGGAGAACGCCTTTCCCCCGGAAATGGTCGAGGCGCTGAAGAGCGGCATCGAGATCTCCTTCCGGATCCGCGTCGAGATCGAAAGGGTCCACAGCAACTGGTTCGACGTGACGGTCGGCGACGCGCAGGACACGCACTCCATCCGGTATGACGTCCTTTCCAGGGTGTACCGACTGCGCCATCGCGGGGGCCTCGAAATCCTCCCCGACATCCGTGAGGCGCTCCAGCGGATGACCCGCTTCGAGGTGACGGTGCCCGTTACCGGGGAAGTGGCGAGGGGCAAGCCCTACAGGGCCGGCGTCCGCGTCCGACTCGACCGGGCCGGCCTCTCCGAGCCGCTCCGTTCCATCGTATTCTTCTCGTCCATGTGGGACGTCGAGACCGAGTGGGCCTACGGCCCGGTCACAGCCCAATGACTCCCTTCCGCCAGGAGAGCCGGGTCCCGTCCCCGGAAGAGGAAAGGTCGAAACGCCGGCGGGAGCGCTGGGCCATCGGGGTCGTCGCGTTCCTCGTCGCCGCCCTGACGCTGATCCAGGCCTACCTGGTCGCCTCCGGCGGGACGGTGGCCTTCTCCAGCAACATCGCCATCTTCGCCCTGATCAACCTGAACGTCGTCCTGGTCGTCTTCCTGATCTTCCTCGTCACCCGGAACTTGTTCAAGATCCTCCTGGACCGCCACAGGAACATCCTGGGATCGAGGATCCGCACCCGGCTGGTGCTCATCTTCATCTGTTTCTCCCTCATCCCCACGGCCCTGCTGTTCGTCGCGGCGACGAACATCACGACGACGAGCATCAAGTCGTGGATCGGCGAGCGCGTCGGGCAGGCGCTCAGCGGGTCTCTGCGGATCGCCCAGGAAAAGCTCGACAGCGACGCGGCGGAGATGCTCCCGCTGGCGGGGCAGGCGGCGAACCTCCTGAAGCCGGAGACGACCGACGCCGAGGCCGCGGAAGCGCTCCGCTTCATCCGGTCCGGGCAGGACAACAACATCGCGCTGCTGTTCCTTCGGGGCGGGATGACGGCCGCTTCGGCCGGCCCCCCGGTGGGCAGCTCGAGCGGCGAGATCCTGCTCCGGTTGAAGAGCCCGAAAGACGCGGAGGGCGACGGCGGCACCTTCATCGGGGACAGGTACGCGGTCGCGTGGGTGCCGGCGCCCGGGGGCGGCACGGTCGCGGCGGTGAAGCTTCTTTCCCCCACGGAGATCTCCCGGATCCGGAACATCAAGGACGCATACGCCGGGTACCACCAGGTCCGGCTCCTCGACGACCCGATCCGGGCGAGCTACGTCGGGATCCTCATCCTCATCACGCTCCTTATCGTTTTCGCCGCAAGCTGGATGGGGATCTACCTCGCCCGCCGGATCACCGTGCCGGTGCAGCTCCTTGCGGAGGGGACGGACCGGGTCGCGCGGGGAGAGCTCGGCGTGTCGGTCGACTACCGGTCCGACGACGAGTTCGGGACGCTGGTCGCCTCCTTCAACCGGATGACCGCCGACCTCAAGGGCATGAAGGGGAACCTCGAGGAGGCGAACGTCTCCCTCACCAACGCATACGAGGAGCTCCGGAACCGGACGCAGTTCATCGAGGCGATCGTGGACAACATCACCACCGGCGTCGTCGTCATCGACCGCCACGCCCGCATCTGGATGTTCAACAAGGTGGCGGGACGGCTGCTGGATGTGCCCACCGAAGGGGCGGTGGGCCGGTTGTACCGGGACGTGTTCCGGGAGGACCATTACGAGGCCATCCGCGGGCTGTACCGGGAGGCGGGGGCCGCCGAGGGGCGCCAGGTCGAGCGGCAGGTGCAGCTTCCCATCGGGGGGAAGACGATCGCGCTGCGGGTCAGCCTGACATCGCTCAAGGACGAAAAGGACGACTACATGGGGCTGGTCATCGCGTTCGACGACCTGTCCCAGGCGATGCGGCTGCAGCGGGTCCTGGCGTGGAGGGAGGTCGCCCGCCGGATCGCCCACGACATCAAGAACCCGCTGACCCCCATACAGCTGTCGGCGGAGCGGATGAAGCGGAAGTACTCCGAGGCGCACGCGGGCGATCCCGTATTCTCGGAGATGACCCAGGCGATCCTGTCCGAGGTGGCCACGCTCAAGCGCCTGGTGGACGAGTTCACCCGGTTCGCCCGGATGCCCGCGCCGCAGCTCGAGGAGGGCGACCTGGCCGAGGAAGTCCGGCAGTTCGTGGAGATGTACAGGACGTCGCACCCCGGCATCCTGTGGGGGTTCCACACGGGGGTCCTCCCTACCGCATGGTTCGACGCGGACCAGATCCGGCGGGCGCTCACCAACCTCTTCGAGAACGCAGTGGCCGCCCTCGGGGGGCAGGGGAGCGTTGAAGTCGGCTGCGGGTACGAGGCCGCGCAGGGAACGATCCGGATCACCGTGGCGGACGACGGCCCGGGCATTCCCGCGGAGGACAAGGACCGGATCTTCGAGCCGTACTTCTCGCGGCGCGAGGGCGGGACCGGCCTGGGGCTGGCCATCGTCAGCGCGATCGCGACCGACCACGGCGGGTCCGTCCGGGTGTGGGACAACGAACCGCACGGATCGGTCTTCGAACTCGAGTTTCCCGCCAAGCGGCACGCGCAGTGAGCCGGGGCGCCGCCGATCCGCGGCGTTTCGGCAAGTACCGCGTCCTGCGCCGGATCGCCTCGGGCGGCATGTCGGAAGTGTACCTGTGCCTCCTGCCGGGGGAGGAGGGATTCCGCAAGCGGGTCGCCGTGAAGGCCGTGCACCCGCGGCACGCCGAGGACACGCGGTTCCGGGAGCTCTTCATCCGGGAGGCGCGGCTGGCCGCCTCGCTGTCCCACCCCAACCTGATCCAGGTGTTCGATTTCGGGAAAGAGGGGAACGCGTATTTCCTCGCGATGGAATACGTGGAAGGCTGGGACCTCGCTGAAGCCGCGGCGCAGGCGCGGCGGCTCGGCATCCCGATCCCTCCCGGGGTCTGGCGGCACTGGGTGGAAGGGGTCCTGTCGGGCCTCATGTGCCTGCACGAGAAGGGGATCATCCACCGGGACGTAAGCCCCGGGAACGTTCTGCTCGGCCGCACGGGCGCCGTGAAGCTGGCCGATTTCGGGGTGTCGCGCGCCGCCGCGCTGGAAGACGAGGCCGGGGACGTCCGGGCGGGGAAAGCCGCCTACTTTTCCCCCGAGCGGGCCCGGGGGGAGGCGGCGACGCCTTCGTCGGACCTGTACGCCGCCGCGGTCATAGCGGCCGAGCTGCTCCTGGGCCGCCGCCTGTTCGAGGGGAGCGAGACGCAAAATGTGCTGCAGCGCGTCCTCGGGTTCGACGCCGGCGCGCTCGAGTTCCCCGGGACGGAGGAAGGCGCCGCCGGCATCGTCCGGAAGGGGCTCGCCGCGGACCCGGCGAAACGGTTCGGGAGCGCGGGCGATTTCCTGGCGGCGCTGGCCGCGAGCGGCCCGGTGCGGGCCACCTCCGCGGAACTTGCCGTTTTCCGGGACGCCCTTTTCCCCGACGCGGAAGAGGAGGCGACGGCGCCGTCGCTTCCCCCGGATCACGACCCCGCCCCTATGATGGTGAGGGAGCTGCCGCCGCGGTACGGAATCGGGGGGAGGAAGCGGAAGGCCGGGGCGGCCGCGGCGTTCGCCGCGCTGGCCGCGGGCGGCGTTTTCCTTTGGATGCAAAAGGGCGCTCCGGAACCGCGGGTCTCCGCACCCCCCGCACCGGTCCCACGGGTCGAACCATCGCCCGCGCCCGCTTCCGCGCCTGCTCCCGCCGCTTCACCCGTTCCTTCTCCCGCGGCGCATCGATTCGTCCGCATCGAGACGGACCCGGCCGGCGCCGATATTTTGGCGGGAAACGGCAAATCCATCGGCAGGACGCCCGCCGTACTCGATGTGTTGCCCATCGGCGGCCGGGGGATCGTCCTTGCCCGGGAAGGGTTCGAGAGCAAGCGCGTTCCTTCGAGCGTGCTCATGAAAGTCGATACCGTCCGCGCGGAGCTCGAACCGCTCCTGGGCACGGTGGAGGCGATCCAGGCGATCCCGTGGGCAAAGGTGTACCTCGGCACGCGTTTCCTGGGGGACACCCCGCTGACCGAGGTCCGCCTTCCGGCGGGGGATCATCGCCTGCGTTTCGTCAACGAGCCGCTCGGCGTCGACAAGGCGCAGAACGTGACCGTGCGTCCCGGGAAGAACCCGAAGATCATCGTGCGGATGACGGGGGACGGGCCATAGCGGGGCGGCGGCATTTCATCTGCCGGGCGACGCTCTTGTAATAGGAAATTCTTCGGTGTTCCTTCCCGGCTTTGGCGATCCGGAGGGAGAGCAGCACCTTTTTGCTTCGGGAGGCCGCTTTCTCCGCGGGGAACCCGGAGGAGGGGGCAGGAAGGAGGAAGGCGGAAAGAAGGAGCACGGCAAGGAGCTTTTTTGCGGTCATCGTCTCGATCACCTCGGGAAATAATTCCACAGACCCAGGATTACCGGCGACAGGATGATGAGGAACACCGCCGGAAAAATGAAGAAGATGAGCGGGAAAAGCAGTTTCACCGCCGCCTGCTGGGCGATCGTTTCAGCCCGGTGGTCCTGGTTTTCAAGCATCTTACCGGAGAGTCCACGGAGGCTTTTGGAAAGTCCGATCCCGAGCCGTTCCCCCTGCAGGATATGGTTCAGGAAAAGCCGATAATCTTCCACCGGGACCCGCACACGGGAGCGTTCGATCGAATCCCCTCGAGACATGCCGATGGAACGCGCGCGGACGAGTTCCCCGAGCTCCCTGGACAGCGGTCCGGGCGGGATCGAGGAAGCCGTCTCCTGCAGGGCGGAAGAGGTTCCCATGCCCGATTCCAGCAGGAGGGAGAGAAGAAAACATGCGACGGGAAGCTCTCTTTCCACGGTGCGCAGTCCTTCCCTGGCCGCTCCCGCCAGGGAGATCCAGGTGACGCAGACTCCAAGAAGGAATGCGACGGGGACGATGCGGACACCCCCGGCCAGGGTGCGGTCGGTAGACACTCCGGCAAGCAGGACGAAGAGGGCTGCGGCTTCCCCGATGACCCAGGGGCGGATGGGATCGACCAGGCAAATACCGGGTATCCGAAGGATGTTTTTTTCGATCCCCCGGTCCGTGAGTCGGGAGTGGAAGGCAAGATATGCTTCCCGCAATCGGTCCGGCGGGCACGACTTCAGCAACCGGCGGATGGAGGCCGCAACGAATATCCCTCCGACCAGCATCGGCAACCCGATAAGAACGAGGTCGGACGGATTCACGGCCGCACCGAAAGGATCTTCCGGATGGTCAGCCAACCGAGTGCTTGCAGGATGAAGGCGGCCAACAACATGGCTTTGCCTTGCGGGGTCCCCACAAGGTTGGGGAAGAATTCCGGGTCGATCCTCGACAGGACCGCCGCGAAGGATGGAGGGAGCAACGTCAGGACAACCGCCTGAAGGCGGGCTTGCGAGGTCATGCTCCGCAGTTTCTCCTTCGTGCGGTTTTTTCGCCGCAGGATGTCCTGGATCTGCTCCAGGAGGTCGACGACGTTTCCTCCCCCCGATAGGGCCGCCCGCAACGGCCTGACAAGGAGGGAGACGTCTTCCGACGGCATCCGCTCCTCGAACAGCGCGAACGCTCCGATAAGCGGTATCCCGAGACGATGCTTCTGAAGGACCCAGGCCATTTCCTCCCGGATTCCTGGAGGCAGAAGGGGAACGGTTTCCGCCAGCGATTCGGGGAAACTGTGGCCGGCCTTGAGGTGTCCGACGAGCAGACCCAGCAGCACGGGAAGCTGCGGCAGGATCGTTTTCCGCCGGCGGAACCGGTACCACCGGATGAACGTCCCGGTCAGGAGCACGGGGGCGAGCCCGGAAAGGACGGCCGCCGTGGACGATTTCGATGCGGCCAGCACAAGGCATGCGCAAAGGGAACCCGATAAGAGCAGCCCAGTGGCGATCCGGTACGGCGGAAGGTGGATGAATTCCTCGCGCAGTCGGTCGGAGTGGCGGCTGGACGCGCGCTCGAATCGCCGGGAGGCACCCGGCAGCACGATGCGATAAAGGTACCGGAGGATCAATCCCGTTCCCAGACAGAATAACGCGGTTTCGGATCCGGTCAGTCCCACGAACGGGCGCCCTCCTGGCCGAAGCGGGAAGGTACGCCGGTGGAAACGAGACGGCCTGCGCCTGCGGATCCGTCTTCACCTTTGCTCCACCGGTAGATCTCCTGTGTGAGGATCTGGGAATCGTTCATGCCGGATACCTCGGTGATCGATGTGACCGCGCGGTTTCCTCCCCTGATGCGGCTCGTATGGAGGATCAGGTTGATGGCGGAAGCGATCTGTTCCCGGATCGCCCGGACCGGCAGTTCCATTCCGGAGAGCAGGACCATGGTTTCCAGCCGGCGCAGCATGTCCCGAGGGGTGTTCGCGTGTCCCGTCGTGATGGAGCCGTCGTGCCCCGTGTTCATCGCCTGGAGCATGTCGAGCGCCTCGCCGCCGCGGCACTCTCCGACGATGATGCGATCCGGGCGCATCCTGAGGGAATTGCGTACGAGATCTCGTATGGCGACGGCGCCGCCCCCTTCGATGTTGGGCGGCCTGGATTCCAGCCGAACCACGTGCGGCTTTTGAAGCCGGATTTCGGCGGAGTCCTCTATGGTGACGATCCGCTCCTCCTCCGGGATGAAGCCGGAAAGGGCGTTCAGCAGGGTGGTCTTCCCCGACCCGGTCCCGCCCGAGACGATGATGTTCCTTCGCTGCCGGACCGCATCCCGAAGGTATTCGGAGGATTCCCGCGTCAGGGAACCGATCTTCACCAGTTCCTCGAGGGAATACGCTTCCCGGCGGAACTTGCGGATCGTCAGGCAGGCGCCGGTAAGCGAGACCGGCGGGATGATCGCGTTGATCCGGGAACCGTCCGGAAGCCGCGCATCGACGTAAGGCGAGGATTCGTCGAGACGCCGGTTCACCTTGGAAACCATCCGGTCTATGGTCACCCGGAGCGATTCCTCGGACAGGAATCTCCCGTCGTGCGGAAGCAGTTTCCCTCCCTTTTCCACATAGATGGATTCACTGCCGTTCACCATGATCTCGGTGATCGAGGGGTCGTCCAGCAGGGGAGTGATCGGCCCATAAGAGAAGATTTCGTCCAGAATCTCGCGCCGGAGGGTTTCCTTCTCGGCGGGATTCAAGGAAATGCAGGATATCTCCCCCTGCAGGATCTCTTCCGCCCGGCATCTGCAACGGTCGATATCCTCGCCGAAAGCAATTCCGGTTTTTCGCGCGTCCAGCCTTGAAAGGATGGATTGATGCAATCGGCTGCGAATGTTCATGTCCACGGATATCCTCCTCAATCCAGCAATCTGAATCGCATGGCCTCTTTTTCCAGGGAAGCTTTCCGGTCCCATTCGGACGCTTCCGGCTCCGCATTCCCTGTAACCTCCTTCGGTGTGATGAATATCGCCAACTCTGTCTGGTTTTCCCGAAAACTCCTCGATTTGAACAGTTCCCCGAGGACCGGGATCTGTCCCAGCAACGGCACCTTGGAGACGTCCTTCGCCATCTCGTTCTTGACCAGGCCGGAGAGCATCACGGTTTCCCCCGGAGATGTGGAAAAGTACGTGGACACCCGGCGGGTGAGGAACCCCGGGACGTCGGAAGAACCGCTGCTATGGTCCACCGAACTGACCTCCGCCTCGACTTTTGTCCGTACTTTCCCACCGTGGACCATGGACGGGTGGATACGCAGGATGATCCCGTAGGTTTTCCATTCCACTTTCCGCGTTTCCGGAGTGATGATCACGATCGGTATCTCTCCGCCCGCAAGGAATGCGGCCTCTTCGCCGCTTTCGCATGCCAGCCTGGGATTGGTGAGGATGCGGGCCTTCCCGTTGGCAAGCAGAAGGTTCAGGCTGGTTTCGAAGTCGGTTCCGACGGAGACCGTGCTGCCCGCGCCTCTTTCCGAGGCCATCGAACTTTTAAACGTCAGGGAGTCCGGCCAACGGACGCCAAGGTGGGCGGACTCGCCCCGGCTGATCTCGATGATCTTCAGGTCGTACTGGAGCAGGGATTTCTTTTCCTCGGGGAGAGAAACCCTCAGGTGGACCCCGGGATGGTTTCGCGAGAAATCCTCGAGGATTTTCTTCTCCTGGTAAGTGGCCACGGGGCCGCTGATGATCATGGAACCGCCGGCCTCGGCGACGGTCAGCCCGGGAAACGCCCCGGCGAAGAGCCGGACATCATCCGCCACCGCGTTCTTCCGCGAGCCCACCTCGACGTGCCATTCCCTCCGGATCCCTTTTTCCCAAAGGACGAGATCGGTCTCTCCTTCTTTTTTCCCGACGACCAGTATTCCTTCCCCCCGGGGAAGCGCCTGCGCTTCGACGACCTCGGGATTTCCGACGGACAGGCGGGATACCCCTTTCCGGTCGAGGATCTTCTGGAAACCGGGGCGGATCCTGATCGTTTCCCCCGCGTGAGATTCCAGGAGCGCACCGGTTGAAAGTACGGCCATAGCGGTTGCCAACAGGATGCGGTGTATCCTCATGACGCCGCACCTCCCGCGGAATGGGGATTCGGAACCCTGACGCCTCCTTTCCATACTTCCACCGGGGAGGCGGCGGGGCGGGCGCCGGCGCGAACGATCGTCTCGGCGACGTTGTCATCGGGATTCCGCAATAACCAGAAAAGCTTGCCTCCTGCAGATGCGCTTGCGATGGAGACCCCTTCCTCCGGGGTGACCATCAGGGTCACGGTGCCTGACTCCGCCGCATCCGTCGGCCGCGCCAGGCGGTTGACGTGACGGTCTACGGCGATCACCGGGATGTCCCGGACCCATCCGCCGGCCCCGTTGTCAGGGCCCTTCGCAAGGAGATCGACCCGGTCTCCCGGCTGCAGCAATCCGGAGAAAGATGACGTCATGTCGACGTTTACGGTGAGAGCTCTTCTGCCTTTCGGGACCGTCTTCGAAAAGGAATCTGCTTCGAACGGTTCCTCGACGTCGGTCCAAAGGACGGGCTCTCCGGGGTCGATCCGGCTTTTGGCTCTCGACCCCAGAAGGAGCTCGAAATCTTCCGCCGGAACGTTGCGTTTCCCCGTTCCGGAGGCAGGCACGATTTTCTTCGACAGGTTTTCCTGCGTGAACTCTTCCCCCGCCTGGATCGGGATCGATGCGACGACCACTTCCACGGGGTTCGTCCGCTGACGGATGTCCGTTTCGATCGTTGCGATCCTTTTTCCGGCCGCGGTCAGGGCAAGCGCCATGAGCAGAAGCCCTGCGCCCAGGGGAAGCAGTTCCCTGGCCTTATCGCTCCAACTTGCGGAAAAGAAGGAAAGCGCTTTCTTTTTCATCCAGGCAAACAACGGCGGTCTCCTTTCCCCGGACGTGTTGAAGCATTCGCGGCGCCCGGCCGGCGCCCTCCAGGGTGAGCGGTTTCCAACCCTTTGCCTCAAGGTGCGAGGCCACGGCGATTCCGTTTGGCTCCATCTTCCCGAACACCAGCACGACGGTCCCGTTTCCTCCGGACATCCGGAGCGTATGGTCCGCCGTCAGTCCCTGGGGAAGATCCGGCAGGTCGCGGGAAACCGTTTTTCCTGAACCGACGAGTTTCCCCGAAAATGCCGGGTGCGTTACACGAGACGGTTCCGGGTCGATGGCGGTGTTGTCGGAGAAGGAATCATCGGTGTGAAAAGACATTCCGTCGATGGATACCTCCGTCGTGGAGGTGAATTCATGTTTCAGGGCGCCGCTGGTCCCGGAAAAGAGGAGGAACATGAGAAGGGCGGCGGCCGCCATGGATATCAGCAGTCCTTTCCGTTTCATCGGAGTGCTCCCGTAAGGAGGATCCCGCCTACGGCGGCGCGGATCGTCGATCCGGACCCCGTTTCTTTCCCCCAGCAGTCAACGGCGCCTTCCGCCTCCCGGCGGATGTTGTGAGAAGGGAGGTCGATGAACGCGCCCACCGGACCTTTCGGACAGGAAACCGTAGTCGATGCGAGGGTGTTCCCCACCAGGCCGCCGAAGAGCGGCAGAGGGGCTTCCTGGGAGTGCCCCCCGCTCCGAAGCAGTACCGTGTTGTCGTCGGGGTGGATTGTCCGGGAAAGCCGGTTTTTTATGGAGGACAGATTCCTTCCCGTCCTCAGAAGATGCGCATGGGAGGCCGATTCCGCGGCGCCGGAAAAGGAAAGGTTTCGGAACGCCCAGTAGCCACCCGCCAGCAGGATCAGCAGCAGCGGCAGAAGCAAGACGGTTTCCAGGATGGATTGACCCCTCAACGGTTCAAGTCGCTTCCTCATTTCGTTCTCCGTTCCGTCAACCGGGAATTCCATGTCATCACCGCGGATCCGCCGCCGTACGGTTCCGCCTCCGCTTCGGCGAATACCCTGTCCTTTTCCGGCTTTCCGAGCAGCGGTATCGGAAGATGGGGTACCGTTTGGCTTCCCGTGAACCGGACGAATTGCCTTTTGGAGAAATCCTTTTCGGGCACCAGCATGCGGACGGGGCCTTTCCCGCCGCCGAGCAGGGCGTCCAGCGTGCCGCCGAGAAGGGATGCCACCATCTTGGCGGCGCCTTTCAAAAAGGGGATCTTCCTGATTCGTTTCAATGCGGAAGAGATGGGGGCCATGGCGTCGGACAGGTGTATCGGGGGACCGGGTTCAAGATGAAGTTCGAGAGTGTTTTTACCGTCATGGGAGCCCATCGGGTTCAGAGGGACCAGGACTCCCAGGACGTTGCGCTTTTTCGCGAGCGCGACCGTTTCACCCAAAACAAGGTATGGAGCGGCCTTGTGGATCTTATAGCTCCATTCCGCCAGCAGGTGGGCCGTCTTCCAATACCCCGAGATCAGCTTTCGTGCGTACCGGGTGTATTCCAGGAACGCGGGGATCCCGACCCCGAACGCGGCGGCGATCGCGAGGGCGGCCCATACGACGCAGATCCAACGGATCACACGAAGGCACTGGGTTACGCCGTCGTTAAGTGCCGCGATGAGGTTGAGGCACCGGGCCTCCCAGGTGGCCGCGTTCAGGGCGATCGCATCCACGGCATTGGTGCAGGAGACCCGGGCCACCGCTGCGTTATGCACGGCTATCGACACGAAGACCAGGGCCATCAGCGTGCAGGAGACGACCAGGAAAAGGGCGGTCGCCTGGCCGCTGTTTCCGTTGCGGGCATTAAGCGCCTGCCGGGAGAAGTATCCGATCATGGCTATTCCACCGTTACCCAGCGGTTGGACTGAAGCATCAGGTAGTACCTGTCCCCAAGGCGGAATTTGCGCCCGGGGGACAGGGAATACAGGATTCGGTCCACCCAGGGGACGATCAGCTCCACGCCGTGGGTAAGCTGAACGCACAAGGCCTCTCCGGCGTTCGCACGTTCGGCTCGTCTATCCCCGTCCCGGGTGATGTCGAGGGTCGTCATGGCGGCGGTTGTCAGGGACCCTCCCGGCCGGTTCCTGCATGTCCGGTACGCTTCCAGAAACGCTTCCTGCCGGGCATTGCGAAAGTCCACCCGGGCGATCCGTGCGAATTTCCTGGCGGCGAGATGCGCGGCGGTGTCGACGACCCCTTTGCCCATCCAAAGCAGGGAGAGCTGGATGATCGCCATGACGAGGAGCAGGAGGGGTATGCCCGCCAGAAGGAATTCGATCATGGCCGTTCCCCTGTTATTTGGACTCGGCATAATTGGACAGGTTTTTCTGGTTGGCTTCCTTGGTGGATTTCCCCGCCAGGGAAGTCACCTTGGCGTCCGTCTTGCCGGACATGGCCGAAACGATGGTGTGGAACTGGTTCCTCAGCTGGTTGCCGAAGATGTTGACGATCCCGATCGCTGCCACCGCCACGAGCGCCGTGATGATGATGTACTCCGTCAACCCCTGCCCCTTGCGGTTTTTCCCGAACATCTTTTTCATTGCGCTACCTCCTTCTGCGGATTGGATGGAAGGAGAAAGAGCAAGCAGGATGCCCGGACCCGCCTGGAAGGCCGGGACGAAAACTGACGCAGGATGGACCAGTTGGGACGAGGAAAGCGAATGCGCGGGGATGGAGGATTGGAACAGGTCCGAATATCGGACCGTCGGTTCGGTTACCGGTCCGTCTCTTGGTTACCGATCCCGTACTTCTTGAGCTTCTCGAACAGCGTGGACTTGGCGATCCCGAGCACGCGGGCCGTGCGCGTCTTGTTCCCGCCCTGGCGGGAAAGTTCCGCGAGGATGTTGGTGCGTTCCGCCTGCTCCCAGCGCGTCAGCCCCTCGGGCGTCTCCTGGTCGGAAGCGGACTTCGAGGACTCCCGCAGGAAGGAGAAGTCGGCCGCGGAAAGCTCCTGTCCTTCCGCCATGACCACCGCCCGCTGGATGGCGTTGCGCAATTCACGCACGTTGCCGGGCCAGTCGTGGGAGATGAGGGCGTCGAGCGCGGCGGGGGAGAGCGCCGGGAGAGGGCGGGGGGACCGGACGCCCATGCCGGCCAGGAAATGCCGCGAAAGCGGCGCGATGTCTTCCCGGCGATCGCGCAGGGGGGGCACGGCGACGCTGATGGCGCCCACCCGGAAATAGAGGTCTTCCCGGAACGCCTTCTTCGCCACCTCTTCCTTCAGGTTCCGGTTCGTCGCCGCCAGCACCCGCGCGTCGGCCGAGAGCGTTTCGTTTCCGCCGACCCGCTTGATTTCCTTCTGTTCGAGGGCGCGCAGAAGCTTCGGTTGAAGTGTGTATGGCAACTCCCCGATTTCATCGAGGAAAATGGTCCCGTTGTGGGCCAGTTCGAAGGCGCCCTTGCGCTGAGCGGTAGCCCCCGTGAAGGAGCCGCGCTCGTGGCCGAACAGCTCGCTCTCGATCAGCTCCGGGGAGATCGCCCCGCAGTTGACGACGATGAACGGGCGGTCGCGCCGGTCGGAGACGTCGTGAAGCCCGCGCGCAACCAGCTCCTTGCCGCTGCCGGTTTCCCCTTCGATGAGGACCGCGGCGTCGGAGGCGCCCACCCGTCGGACCGTTTCGACCAGCTTCCGCATGGGCGGGCTTCCGCCCACCATCCCGAAGGAGGCGGACTCGGCCTCGTGGGAGGACGCGGCGCGCCGGGGAGCGGTTTGCGGTTGAGGCGCCACGGAGAAAGAGGCCGCGGAGGCGGGAGCCGCCGTTCCGGGGGCGACGGTGGGCTCCTCCCCGGAAGGCGAAGGGCCTTCGGGCCACAGGAAGTGGATCCGGTACGGGCCCACCTGGAACGTCTGCCCGTCGTCGAGGGGGAGCTGCGTCACCGGTTTCCCGTTCGCGTGCGTGCCGTTGCGGCTGCCGAGGTCCGCCAGGAAGTACCGGTTACCGACCCGGTAGATCCGGGCGTGGAGACGCGAAACGGAACGGTCGGGAAGCTGGAGGTCGGCCTCGTGCCCCCGGCCGATGCGGATTTCCTTCAGGCCCAGCCGGACTTCCACCGTCATTCCGTCCGTGATGGAAACGGACAACCTCGCGCCCGGATCGGTTTGCATCATCGCCCCCTCTTGGGTAGTTCACCTATAGTTAGCAAGGGCGATGCCACCGGTTATGGGGCGGTTCCTTTTTCGAGATAGACGACCCATTCGTCGGACAGCAGTTTGGGGATGCCGGATATCGGCCCGGAGATCAGCAGGTTCGGACCCGCGCGGGAGACGATCTTGAAGCCCGCCGCCTCCGCCGCCTTTTCTTCCTTCGCCTCCGGCACGGACCGGTACCGGGCGAGGATCGTCGCGTTCCGGCCTTCGGTCCCCTTGCCGAACCGGTCGAGCAGGTCGAATTCGAGGGACGGGTCGAGCCGCGCCAGCCGTCCCTGCGGGCCGAACCAGGCGGCTTTCACGACGGACGGGTCCGTCAGCAACGGGAGGACTTCGGCCGGCCGCATCAGCAGGAGGGCGGCGTTGCCCAACTCGTCCAGGATCGGAATGGACGACCGGTCGAGCATGGCGGATTGGCCCGTGAAGACGTCCTTGCGGAACACGGCGATGACGGCCAGCGCGTCCCGTTCGCCCTTCCGCACGACGTCGGCGAGCGCCTTGTCCGCTTTCGCTTCGAGCAGGTCCTCCTGCGTTTTGTTGAGGACGGGCGGGTTGCCGGCCAGGCATCCGGCCAGGAACGCCGCCGCGGCGAGGAGGAGGAGAAGGGCGGGGAGGACGCCCTTACTGTTTCGGGGAAAGGTATCCGACATGCAGCGTCACGTCCAGGTACCGGGGATCGTCATACCGGCCCTTCAGCAGGGCGGAGCGGACCACCACGGGAAGGTCCTTCCCCGACAGTTTCTGCAGCGCGTTGACGGTTTCGAGGTACGTGAGGTTCTCCATCTTGACTTCGAACGACTCTTCGCGGAACGTGTCGCCCGCGCGGCCTCCGCCGGACTTCAGGCTGAACGCCGACTGCGGTATGCCGCTTCCCTGGAGGATGGCGGTGAGCCGGGCCACGGGGGATTCCTTCAGGTTGGCCTCCGCGTTGACGGCCGCGGCCCGCTGGGCGGTGTCCCGCCGGATCCGTTCCAGCTCCGGCCTGGCCCTGCGCACCTCGGCCAGGTCGCTTTCGGCGGCGGCCGAGGCGCGGGCGAGCGACTTGAGGCGGGAAACGGCGGGGAAGATCAGGAACGCCACCACCAGCAGCACCGCCGCCGCGCCGCCCCCGATCGCGAGGACCCGTTTCTCCCGCTCAAGAAGCACGGCGTTCCTCCTTCTTCTCGACGAGGATGGTGAACTTGACGGCGGCCCCCTTGGCGCTTCCTTCGGAACCTTGCAGCGTGACGGCATATTCCCGGCCGAACGCGGAGGCCAGCCCGGCGCGGTAGGTTTCCACCAGGGCGGCATCGCCCGCTTCGCCGACGAGGCGCACGCGCCCGCCCTCGACCGAGGCCTCCCGAACGGAGATCTGGCCCTGGGGGAGCGACTTGGAAGCTATCGACAGGAGGTCGGCGACCGGCGGGGCGTCGGTCCCCAACTCCTTCTGGAGGCGCTTTATGGAGGAGAGCTTTTCCTTGATCTGCACCCCGGCCGTCGCTTCCCGGAGCTTCACGTCGGGAGCGGCCTCCGAGAATTCCTTGCGGACCTGCGCGCGCGCCTTGGCCACCTTCTGGCCGCTCACCCATACCGAGAACTGGAGCGCCCCGACGGCCAGCACAACCGCAACGGCCGCGGCGATCGCCGCGATGCGCGTCCTGCGCGATTCCCGGCGCCGGTCCGACGCGGCTTCCGCCGAAGTGCGGAGGGAAAAGCCGCCGGAGGCCGCCGGGAGGAAGGGCGTCAGCGCCGCGCCGAAGGCCCCGAGGTGCGAAGGCGGAACGCCCTCGGGGAGCGGAAGCGTCGTCAGGCCCGGGATGCTGCCGGCAAGGGAAGCGGGCGGGTCGCCGAAGGAGAAGACCGGCGGTGGAGCACCATCGCCGGACAGGGCGCCCGCGGCGGAAAGGATGTCGGCGGGAGAGTCGGCCAATTCGATGGGGAACTGTCTAGCGGCTCGAACGCCTCCGCCGGAGATCCTCATCAGGAGGATGTCGGAGAAGGAAGAAAAAAGCAGCGCTTCGTCGGGAACCTTCCCGGAGGCGGCTGCCAGGAGGGCGGCGTGGTCGGTGACGACCTGGTCGACGCGGATCCCGGCGGCCTGGAAACCGTCGGCCGTCTTCTCGACGAGGGACCGCCGCGCGGCGATCGCCAGGAAGGTGTCGGGGGTTTTCGGGGAGGCCGGCAGGAGGTCGGACAGGATGTCGTCGTCCTCGATCGGCAGGTTCCCCACGAGTTCGGCGAGGTGGATGGCGCGCGCCCGTTGCAGGTCGGTCACGGGGAGCTTCACCGGCCTGAGATAGGTCAGCGGCGGCGGAAGGGTGATGACCGCTCCCGGGAAAACGCCCGGGGGAACGGCGTCCCGCAGAACGGCGGCCAGCGCCGCGGGGTCTTCCGGCCCCCCGAACGGCTCGCTGCAGGGGACGGCGACCGCCGCGACGACCCGCGGGGAAGGAGGCGTGCCGTCCAGAACGACGGCGAGCAGCCGGTCCCTGGAAACGGCGATACCGATCGTCGACATGGCACCTCTTCTAGAAGAGCTCGAATTCCGCCTTGGGCGCGGCCAGCGGCCCGGCGATCCTCAGATTAGCATTCTTTGCGTTTTTCGACAGCATGTCGAAAAGCGTCCCGACCCGGCCCTCGAACGGGTTCCGGATCGAGAGATGGAACGTGACGGTCGCCATGCCCGGCGTCGTGAACCTCGCGATCTCCCCCGTGCCTTCCACGCGGGAGCCCTCGTAGCTTCCCTGGAGACGCGGGACGTGCAGCATGTTCCCCCGGACCACGAAGGTAAGCGTGGCGTTGTCGATCAGCGCTTCCCGGATGGGGGAGTCCGGGGAGGACACGGGGATCCGCAGGAAATCGAACTCGCCGGCGCCGTCCGCCGACAGTTCCTTGCCGGAACCCTTCCACCGCGCTTCGGCCTGCCGGACGGAGAGCCCCGCCCCGGACGCGGAGAAGACCGGGAGCGGGAAATCCTCGGAAGAGATCCCGGAGAGGGTCGCTCTCCCGCGGCTGGGGCTCCAGAAGGCGGGGGAAAGGCGGATGTCCGCGACGGAGCGTCCCCGGACGAGCCGCAGGTGCGACGGGAGCCATCGGAATAGCCCGGTCCATTCCCAGGAGGCCGTGATCTCGTCGAAATCGATCGCCTGGCCCCTGCCGAAGGCGACGGCCGCGGTCTTGAGGCGGATCCCGAGGGGGAAGACGAGACGGGCGCTTTGGGCGGAGAGATGGATGCCGCGCGACTCCAGGGACGGGGTGACCAGATCGAGCACGGTCTCGCCCGGAAGGGTGAGCGCGACCGTCAGCAGGAACCCGCCGACGAAGATGGCGGTTCCCAGCGCGTAAACGGCCAGACGCCGTGGAGAGGTGCGGCTACCGCCGCGCAAGGGCCCTCCTTGCCGTCTTCAGGAGCAGGAGGATGAGCGCGGGGAACAGGAGGAGGAGCGCCCCGGGGATCCTGCCCGCATCGCCGGCGCGGGGATCGGCGGCCACCGTGCAGCCGGAGCTGTCTGTCGACGTGAGGTTCACGTCGTTGGTGTAGGTGACGTAGAGGTTGCTGGCGCCCTCGGTCACGTTGTCGGGCCCGGACCAGAAGTGGAGCGCCTTTTCGCTGAAGCGCGCGATCGCGGCCCGGTTGTAGTCCCCCCCGATCTGCATCCCGAACGACGCGTCGCCGGTGCCTACCGACAAGGGGTTGAGGAGGAGCGCGGGCACGGAAGCCACCGAGTCGCTATCCAGAAGTTCTTCCAGCGACATGGCGTAGTACCTTCCCGGGGTCCCGTGGTAAGGGGGGACGGTGCTCCGGTACCCGTACCCGGCGACGTGGAAATAGCCGTTGGAATCCCTGAGGACGTCGGGCCGGTACGCGTCGAAGGCGTCCGTCAGCACCATCCCTCCCGGGTGGGAGAGGAAAAAACTGCTCAGCGTCGCAAGGTTATTGACGTTCACCGGCTGGCCGTCGTGCTTCACCTTGGATGGATTGAGCCGGGTGAACGCGAGCGGACCCGCCGTCCCGTCGAATCCGTAGGGCTGGTCCACGGCGAAGACGAACACGCTTTCCGTGCTCGTCACGATCACCGTCGGGAAACCCCAGCGGTAATTGCCGTATATGACCTGCGTCGCGCCGATCGCCAGGTTGTCCTGGACGCCGGATTTATTCTTCCGGACCAGCGAGTAGTAGATCCCCGTCGGCGTGTTGGTGTTGTCGTTCGCCGCCCACACCACGTGGCTCCAGCCGTTGCCGTCGGTCTTCAGCCGGGGAAGGGGCTTGATCCCCCGGCTGGTGTCGTCGCACGGAAAGCAGGATGGGGCCTCCCGCGACGGCCGCGTTGTCGATCCCGACCCTTATGAAGTACACACTGTTGTACTCGGTCGACGAGTCCGCGTAGGCGATGCGCAGGGTGTTGTCGGAGGTCGCCACCTGGAAGGCCGGATCGACGAGGTTCCCGGCGAGCTCGGTGGAGCCGGAATCGAGGATCTCGTCCACGATCTGCGACGTCACGGTGTTGTTGAGGAGGCCGATGCGCGCCCGGAACAGCTTGTATTCCCCGGTGACGGAGGCGGTCGGGACGCCCTGGAAAAGCACCACCAGCTCGTCTCGTCTTCCGGACGGCGATCTGCGGGTGGCGGACGTCCCGGTATTTGGATCCGTTGTCGATGGCGACGGCCGCCGTGAGGAGGATGTCGGCCTGCGTGGCGCCGGCGTCCTTGAAGTTCGCGGATTTGTCTACCGCGGCGTAGTAGAGCTTGAACGTGTTGTCCCCGGCGGCGTCCCCGATGAAGACGACATGGGCGATCGTCCCGGAGGAGACGACCGCCGGCTGGTCGAACGTGAAGACCCCGGAGCCGGCCCCGTTGACGGGCACGATCTTCCCGGCGGACGCGCTTGCCGCGAGGAGAAGGATGGCCAGGGTAATCGGGACGACGCGGGTTCCGGACGGCTTCATGCGGTCTTCTCCAGTGGGGTTTGAATGGTCTATTCCAGTCGCCAAAATTGCCATTTTACATCATTTCCGCTGCGCAAGCCGATGGCGTCGATCGTGCGGACCGTGCCGCCCACGTCCCCGGTGGAGCGCACGTGGAAATAGTAAGACCTCACGTCGACGAGGTCGCTGAAGCGGGTCTTCAAAAAGTTCCCGAAGAAGGGGGACACGTTCCCGATCTCCGAGACCTTCTGGAAGGGCTGCTCCTTCCGGTATTCGATGAACCGGTCCGCCGCGGCGTTGTCGATCGCCCCGACCTCGGCCGCGATCGTGCCGGCGGACAGGGCGGTGAGGACCTCCTTCGGGGCGGTGTTGAGGTTCACCTTGCCGGATGAGGTGACCGTCACGAAGGGGCGGATCCTGTCGTAGATCTCGCGGGTCACTCCCCGCACGAGGAGGATCTCCTCCAGCGTGTCGAACAGGTCGTTCTTCGCCTTGTACGGGCGGGGGAGCGACAGGTAGTAGCCGCTTTCCGCGCCCCCGACGCGGGGGGCGTCGTCGATGTCGAGCCAGTCGACGAACGCGTCCGCCAGCGAGGCGTCGAGGCCCTGCTGCTCGAGGAAGGCCCGGAATATGGGGAGCCGCAGGGGGTCCTCCGCGATCCCGTTCGGCAGGACGAGCATGTTGAGGTTGATTTTGCGGTCCTCGTCCTCGACGAAGATATCGACCTCGCCGTCCCCCAGCTCGAAGGGGGGCCACGGCTTGGCCCAGTATTCGTCCAGGGTGTCGATCTTGTTGTCCCTGGCGTCTACGCGCAGCGCGATGCGCAAGGCCCCGGTCCCCGCCTGCGCGAGGAGCGCCGACCGGACCGAGTCCCTGCCGTAGGCGCTGGTCTGCGCGGCCCTCGCGCCCAGCCGGAAGATCTCGTTCGCGAGCGCCACCACCAGGACGAGGACGAGCAGGGTGGCGAGGAGGGCGACGCCCCGTTCGCCTTCGCGAGGCCGCTTCATTGGGGGCTCGATCCCCGCCGCCCGGAATAGGTCAGGACAGACTCCCGGCCGGCCAGGGGCAGCGGGATCTCCCGGCGGTACGTTTCCCCGCTGGCGCCGATCAGGGTGACGGCGGCCTTCTTCGGGAGAATCGTTTTCGTCCCGCCGGAAGCGGGCCATTCCTTGTGCCACTCGCTTCCGTCGTACACCTCGACCCGGAACCCTTTCAGCCCTTCAGCGAGCAGCGCCTCCCGCAGGGGGATCTTGTTCTCTATGAACGGGAGATCGGCCTGCTCCCGGTGGAGCTCCATGGACGCGCCGTCCGCCCCCACCTTCGGGAAGTACTTGATCTTGACCACGCTCGCGGGCGGGCGTCCCGTGCCGGTCTCGGGGAGCTGGAACGCGGTGAACACCAGGGTCGCCGCCGGGTTCCCCGCGAGCGTGTCTTCCTTCAACGTGAGGGCGGAGGACTCCCGGATCGTCGAGGAGAAGGCCCCCTGCAGGTCGGTGCCGAGCCGGTCGATGGCGATGCGGATCTGGCGGAAATCGCGGGTCCGCGCGGTGAGGGCCTCCCGCGCCTTCGACGCCCCCGTGAACGCGGACAGGAGGAGCAGCAGGATCACCGAGAGGATGGACAGGGCGAGGAGGATCTCGACGAGGGTGAATCCCGGCCGGCGGCGCGAAAGGGTCATCGCTTCACCGCGAGCCCGGTGACGGACACCTGCTCTTCTCTTCTTTCCGATGTCCACCGGACGACGACCTCCACCTCGACCGCGTCCGGATGGGAGGCGGCGCGGACCACGCGTTTCCAGGAATAGGCGTCGTTGGGGGTCGGGAACTTTCCTTCGTTCTCCGCCGTTTCGGGGAACCCGTCGATGGCGTCGAGGACCATCGCCTCGGCGAGGTAGGACGCGGCGGTCCACCGCTCCGAGCGGTCCGCGGCGGAGATCGCGCCGGAGATGACCTGGTAGGACAGCAGGAGCGTGGTCGCCAGGATCGAGAGCGACACCAGCACCTCGATCAGGGTGAATCCGTTCCGGTCACCCATTGTCCTTCACCGTGCCTTCCAGGACCTTCATCGAGCCGTCCCACGGGTTGATCCGGAGGGTCCAGCGGGTCGGTTTCCCCTCGTCGCCCTTGTCCTCGATGAAGATCCATGCGGCCGGAACGCGTCCGCCGGGGAGGAACCGGATCTCGGTGGCGATGTCGAGGGGCCGTTCCTCCCCCTCGACGAGGATGCCGGTCACCGACAGGTGGGAGCCGAACTCCTTCGGGCTGGCCTCCCTGGGGCGCGATGTCTCGCCGGGAGGGTCCTGCCGCTGGAATTCGTACGTGCCCGCGGCGGGGGAGAGGATGAGGCGGGTTTCCTTCTTCTCGAACAGGGAGATGTCGAACGCCTGCTCGGACCCCGCGGCCAGGTCGCGGAACACGGCCTCGCGTCCGGGATCGCCGACGCGCGACAGGCGCGGCGCGACGGTCCAGAGGATCAGGCCGAGCACGAAGAGGACGACGGCCAGCTCGACCAGCGTGAACCCGGCGCTATTGCGCGTCCCACGAGTTGACGTCCGCATCCTCTCCTTCGCCGCCCTCCACGCCGTCCGCGCCGTGGGAGCTGATGTCGTAGTCGCCGTGCTGGCCCGGGCTGACGTACACGTACGGCTCGCCCCAGGGGTCTTTCGGCACGCGGTCCATGTACGCGTCCTTCCGGTAGTTCTTCGGGATGCGCCCGGATTCGGGGATGCGGACCAGCGCCTCCAGCCCCTGCTCGGTGGTCGGGAAGAAGCCGTTGTCGAGCTTGAACAGCTCGAGCGCCTGCTGGACGTGCTTGATCTGGACGCGGGCCTGGGTCTTCTTCGCCTCCTCCGTCCGCCCGATCAGCTTGGGGACCACGAGGGCGGCGAGCAGCCCCAGGATGACGATGACCACCATGATCTCGATGAGGGTGAATCCCGCCCTGTCGCGGAACCGCCTCGCCGGATGTCGTGTACCTGTCATCGAATGACCTCCTATTTAACGATGTTCGAGATGTCGAGGAGCGGCAGCAGGACCGATATGACGATGAAGGCGACGACCGCCCCCATCACGAGGATGATCAGCGGTTCGAGGAGGGAGAGAAGCCGGGAGAGCCGCGCCTCGATCTCTTCGTCCATCGCGTCCGCCCCCCGGGCGAGCATGTCCCCCAGCGTGCCGCTGTCCTCGCCGACCGCCACCATCTGGATGAGGGTCGCGGGGATCTCCGGGTGGACGCGCAGCGCCTCGGACAGCGTGGCGCCTTCCACGACCCGGTCGGCGGCGGCAGCGATCTTTTCGGAGATCAGCACGTTCCCGACCACGGGGGCCACGATCCGCAGGGCGCGGTCCACGGGGATGCCCCCCGAGACGAGCGTCGAGAGGGTGCGCGCGAAGCGCGACAGGGCCGACAGGTGCGCAAGCCGTCCGGCGAGCGGAAGTTTGAGAAATGCGGCGTCGCGGGCGCGGCGCCCGCGCTCCGTGGCGAGGTGCCTCCGGGCGAGGAGCGCAGCGCCGATGGCGGCCAGGAGCAGCGCCCACCAGGCCGCGGACAGGAAGTCGGTGATCGCGATCAGGATCCGCGTGGGGACCGGCAGCGCGCGGCCGAGGTGGGTGAAGATCCCGACGATCTTCGGGACGACGAACGTCAGCAGGAAGACCACGACCAGGCTCGCCACCAGCGCCATCAGCAGGGGATAGGTCAGCGCGGACCGGACGCGGTTCTTCGTCCGGGCCTGCTTTTCCAGGTGGTCGGCGAGGCGCGAGAGGGAAAGCGGGAGCGTCCCGCTCTCTTCCCCGGCGCGGACCATGCTGGCGTACAGTTCGGGGAACGTCTCTCCGTGGGACTCGACGGCGCGCGCGAAGGTCGCGCCGCTGCGGATCGCCTCCTGGATCTCCTCGAGGACCTTCCGGCTTTCCGGGTCGTCCACCTGGGGGACCACCGACTTGAGGGCGCCGACCAGCGGGACGCCCGCCCCGGACAGCGTGGCGAGCTGACGCGTGAGGAGCGGGAGGAACTCCTGGCGCCCCAGGAGGGAGGGGAGCGACAGCCCGCCCCTTCCGCCCGTGTCCTCCGCGAGCTTTTCGGGGAACACCCCGTCCGCGTGGAGTTTTTTGCGGGCCTGGGCGGGGTTCTCCGCCTCCACCGTCCCTTTGACGGACTGGCCTGCCCTGGAAATCCCCTTATAGCGGTAGGTAGGCAAGGGGACCCTAATCCTCCTGGGTGACCCGGAGGACCTCTTCCACCGAGGTCGTCCCGGCGACGATCTTCTCCGCGCCCGCCGCCAGGATCGTCCGCATCCCCCGGGAGACGGCGAGCGCCTTGATCCCGTCCGCGTCCGCGCGGGTCAGGATAAGGGATCGGATCGCCTCGTCGGCGGGGAGGATCTCGTAAAGGCCGATCCTCCCGATATACCCGGTGTTGGCGCACTTCGCGCAGCCGGCCGGGCGATGGAAGAACCCTTTCGTTCCGGCCGGGAGACCCAGGCTGCGGATCTCCGCCGCCTCGGGCGCGTATGGGACCTTGCAGTCGGGGCAGAGGCGCCGGACCAGCCGCTGCGCCATCACCCCGGAAACGGAGGAAGCCACGAGGAACGGCTCGATCCCCATGTCGACCAGGCGCGTCACGGCGCTTGCCGAGTCGTTCGTGTGCAGCGTCGAGAGGACGAGGTGGCCGGTGAGAGACGCCTGGATCGCGATCTCGGCGGTCTCCTGGTCGCGGATCTCGCCCACCATGATGATGTCGGGGTCCTGCCGCAGGATCGACCGGAGGCCGCTGGCGAAGGTCAGGTGGATCTTCGGGTTGACCTGGATCTGCCCGATCCCCCGGATCTGGTACTCCACGGGGTCCTCGATGGTGATGATGTTCTTGGTGCCGGAGTCGAGCCGCTGCAGGGCGGCGTACAGCGTCGTGGTCTTGCCGGAGCCGGTCGGCCCCGTGACGAGGAGGATGCCGCTCGACCGGGAGAGGAACCGCACCATCGACGCCAGGTCCGGGGGATCCAGACCCAGGTCGGCCAGCCCGAGGAGGATGCTGGAGCGGTCGAGGATGCGCAGGACGGCCCGCTCGCCGAACGACGTGGGCACGGTCGAGACGCGGATGTCGATCTCCTTGCCGCCGAGGCGGATGCGGATCCGGCCGTCCTGCGGGAGGCGCCGCTCGCCGATGTCGAGTCCCGCCATGACCTTGATCCGGGAAACCGCCGGGGCGTGCCACTTCCTGGGGGCGGACACCATCGGGTAGAGGATCCCGTCGACCCGGTTGCGGACCACGAGCTCCTTTTCGTACGGTTCGAAGTGGATGTCGCTGGACCGGTCGCGGATCGCCCGGAACAGCACGGAGTGCACGAACCGGATGACCGGCGCCTCGTCGGGGGAGTCGAGGAGGTCCTTCGTCTCCTCGATGGCGGCGGTCACGTCGAGGTCCCACTCCTCTTCGAGCCCCTCGGCGATGTCGCGTTCCGGGGTGTGGGCGCGCTCGTACGCCGCGTCGATCCGGGAGAGGATGTCCTCCGCGGGCGCGGGGATCACGCGGACCGGCCCGGCGAGGAAGCGCATCTCGTCGATCGCCTCCCTCGACTCCGGGTTCCCCGAGAGCAGGACGAGTTCCCCGGAGCCGGACCGGCACGGCAGAAGCAGGTGCTTCCGGGCGTAGCCGATCGGTATCTTCGCCAGCAGCGGCGACTCGGGGTGGAGCTCCCCGACAGGGGCCGCGCCGGGGGACGGAGATGCGGTCACGGCTTGATTTCCTCCGCCGGGGCCGGCGCAGGCGCCGGCGTTGGGAATGCGCGCCGGACCGCGTCATTGTTCTGGTCGAACGCGCCGAGCATATTCCGCTGCTTCTCCTCGAGCGCCTTCGAGAGCATCCCCGGCTCCGAGATGATGTGGGGGGTCAGCATGATCACGAGGTTCGTCCGCTTGTTCGATTTCGAGGTGTACTTGAAGAGGTGCCCGAGCAGCGGGATGTCGCCCAGCAGCGGGACCTTGCTCTCGCTGTTCAGTTTCGTCTCCTGCATGATGCCGCCGATGACCACCGTGTCCCCGCTCTTCACCAGGACCGTGGTCCTCGCCGAACGCTTCGTCGTCGTCGGCCCCACCGTGGAGTTCTCGAGCAGGGTGCTGTTCTTCAGGGCGGAGGATTCCTGGTAGAGGTCGAGGCTCACGAATTGGCTCTCGTGGATGTGGGGCGTCAGGCGGAGCGTGATGCCGACGTCCTTGCGCTCGACGGTGTTGATGACGTTGGCGAGGTTCGTCGAATCGCGCGACGTGCTCGTGATGAACGGCACGTTCTCGCCGACGATGATCTCCGCCTCCTTGTTGTTCTGGGTGAGGAGGTGCGGAGAGGAGAGGATCTTCAGGTTGGTGTGGGTCTGCGCCGCCCGGAGGACCGCGGCGATGGCGGGGACCGTCGTCCCGTCGGGCAGCTTGACGCTTCCGCCGAGCCCTCCGGCGAGGAGGCCGGTGCCGGAAAAGACCATCGGGTTCCCGGTGGCGAGGGAGGTGAAGAGGCTGTTGATGTTCCCCGAGAAGTCGAAGTTCGTGCCGCCGATGATCGCCCCGTCGCCGTTGCTGGTCTGCACCGCCCCGCGCCACTCCACCCCCAGGTCCAGCGCCTTGTCGAGGTCGATCTCCATGATGGCCGCCTCGACGAAGACCTGCCGGCGTCGGATGTCGAGCTTCTTGACGACCCCCACCAGCGTCTCGTAGTCGTTGGGGGAGGCCACGATGACGAGGGCGTTGGTGGCCTTGTCCGCGGTGACCTTCACGCCGCCCTCCAGCTCGGCGGCGACGATGCCCCGGGAGGCCGGCTGGACCGCGGCCTGTCCCGGAGCGCGGGCCTGGGTCGCGGGTCTGTCCCGGATGCCCCCGGCGCCGGCGGAGAGGGAGGAGAGGACCTTCGCCACCTCCTCCGCGTCGGCGTTCTCGAGGTAGTAGACGTTGATCTTTCCCCCGCCGGAGGGAATTCCGACGTCGAGCTTGATGACGAGCTCCGCCACTTCCGCGAGGATTTCCGGCGGAGCGATGACGATCAGGTTGTTCGTCCGGACCTCCGGGATGAACTTGGCGACCGCGCCGCGCGCCGAGCTGGACTTCCGGGCGCTCCCGCGGGTCGCGGCGGCCGGGGCCGGGCCCGCGCCGCCCGCGGCGCCGCCCTGGAACAGGAGCTCCAGGGTCTTCGCGAGGTCCTGCGCCGCAGCGTAGGTGAGCTGGAAGATCTTCATCTCGCCGGGGCTCTCCACGTCGACCATCCGGAGGATGCCGATGAGGCGATCGATGTTGATGCGGGAATCGATCAGCAGGATCGTGTTCGATGAAGGGAAGGCGGAGATCATCCCGTCCTTCGAGAGGAGCGGGGTCAGCAGCTGGACGATCTCCGCGCTTTCCGCATGCTGCAGGGGAACGAGGCGGGTGACGAATTCCCCGCTGTGGAGCGCGCCTTTCCCCCGGCCCGACGTGGGGATCGATTCCTGGCGGACTTCACGCGAAGGGACGATCTTGATCGATTCGCCGACCTGGACGGTGGCGAATCCCTTGACCTGGAGCACGGAAAGGAAAACGTTGTACGCTTCCTCCTCGGTCATCTTCCTGGGGGAGACGATCGTGACCTTCCCCTGGACCCGTTCGTCGAAGATGAAGTTCTTCCGGGTCTGCTCGCTCATGAACTTGATCAGCACGGGCAGGTCCACGTCCGTGAAATCCAGCGACAGGTACACCGGGGAGCCGCCGCGGCGCTGCTGCGGGGGCGGGATCGCGGCGGGGGCCCTCTGTTCGGCGCGCGGCGGCGGGGCTCCCTCCACAACGGACGCTCTCCTGCGGCGGGCCTTCCCTCCCGGGCTCGGCCGGCAACGGCTCGGCGGCCTGCGCGGCGGCCGCGAGGAGGATCATCGCCGCGAACAGCATGGCCGTTATTCGCATGGGGGTCTCCCTGCTCATCGGATTTCGTACTTGAGCGTGTTCTTTTGCCCCTGTCGGATGATGTCCACGGTCACCTGCTTCTCGTCCTTCAGGTTCTGGAAGATCGTGTACATCTTTTCGGGGAGGACAGGGTCACGCCGTTCACCTGCTGGAGCACGTCTCCTCCCTGGAAGCCGAGCTTGTCGAAGGCGGTCCCGGGACGGATGGCCGAGATGCGGTATCCCGCGGACGGGTTCCCCTCGAAATAGGGCACGAGCCGGACATTCGTCATGAACTGATTGATGTTCCCCGCCAGCTGGGCCACTCCCGCCTCGTCGATGGAGAATCGGTTCTCGCCGAGGCGTTCCACCCGGAGGGCCGCCTCGGCGGCCGAGCCGGCCGGCGAGGGTGGCTGCCGCTCGCCGGGCCCTTTGGCGGAGGGGGCCGGCGTCCCGCCGGATCCCGTCGACCTTCCCTTGCTTCCCACCGGCATGAGGTCGAGCTGTTCCCTGGCCGCCCCCCTGGCGATCCACGCCTTGTCCCGGGTGACGGAAACGAGCTTCGCGCCCGGCTCCACCTCGGTGTCGATGCGGACCAGCTTCGGCAGCTTCATCCCTTCCGACCAGAGGACGGCGCGGGAATCCCCCGGGCGGGTCGACACGATCGTGCCGAGGAGGGAAAAGTTCGAGCGGACGCTTCCCGCCGCCCCGTCCTTGGCGACGGCGGGGAGACGCGAGGGCAGCTGCATGCCGGCGGACGGCGCGAAGAGGTTTTTCCAGGTTTCAGGGGACGCGGGGGCGGCCCCGCGCGTGGCGGGGGCGGGAGCGGAAACCGGCGGCGCTTTCGGGGAGTAGGAACGCAGCGAAAGATACCGCGTCAGCATGATTCCGAGGGAAATGGCGGAAACCGCTATGGAAACCCCCAGAATCCCCTGGAATACCGGTTTTTGCATTCCTCCCCCGGTGCCACAAATTTAGTCTTATATTATCGCTGACTTAAAGGCGATACGTCAACAACGACGTTGCGGCGTCGTTTTGACACCGACCCGAGGTCGTGTTATTCGTATTGCTCAAACTAACGGGAACGGTTGGCGAAGCGGGCCGACCCATTCGTGAAGATGCCGGAATCCACTTCAGATACCCAGGGAACTGGGAATAGACAACAAACCGATTTCCTTAGGGAAATCGTGCGAAAGGACACCCGGTCCGGGCTGTACGGCGGAAGGGTGGTCACGCGCTTTCCGCCCGAGCCCAACGGCTATCTGCACATCGGCCACGCCAAGTCGATCTGCCTGAACTTCGGCGATCGCCCAGGAATTCGGCGGCGTCTGCCACCTGCGCTTCGACGACACCAACCCGGAAACCGAGGACATGGAGTACGTCGAGTCGATCCAGCGCGATGTGCGCTGGCTGGGCTTCGACTGGCAGGACAAGCTCTTTTTTGCCTCCGACTACTACGAGCAGCTCTACCAATTCGCCGAGCGCCTGATCGGAGACGGCAAGGCCTACGTCGACAGCCTCAACGAAGAGGAGATCCGCCAGTACCGCGGCACCGTCATGGAGCCGGGCCGCGAAAGCCCGTACCGCGACCGCTCGGTGGACGAGAACCTGGACCTCTTCCGCCGCATGCGCGCGGGCGAGTTCCCCGACGGCGCGCACGTCCTGCGCGCCAAGGGTCGACATGGCCGCCGAAAACATGAAGATGCGCGACCCGCTGCTCTATCGCATCCGCCACGCCACCCACTACCGCACGGGCGACGACTGGTGCATCTACCCGATGTACGACTTCGCGCACCCGCTGTCGGACGCCATCGAGGGCATCACCCATTCGATCTGCACGCTCGAGTTCGAGAACAACCGCGCCATCTACGACTGGCTGGTCGACAACCTCTTTCCGGAGCCGCGCCCCACCAGTACGAGTTTGCCCGCCTCAACCTCGACTACACGGTGATGAGCAAGCGCAAGCTGCTCCAGCTGGTCGAGGAGAAATACGTGTCGGGCTGGGATGACCCGCGCATGCCCACCATCGCCGGCCTGCGCCGCCGCGGCTACACGCCCGAAGGCATCCGCCTCTTCGCCGCCCGCATCGGCGTCGACAAGACCAACAGCCGCGTCCAGATCGAACGTGCTCGAAGACGCCATCCGCGACGACCTCAACGCGCGCGCCCCGCGGGTCATGGCCGTCCTGCGCCCGCTCAAGGTGACGATCACCAACTATCCCGCCGGGACAAGGTCGAATGGCTCGAAGCGCCCTACTGGCCGCGCGACGTCGACAAGAAGGCTCGCGTCCCGCTGCCGCTGTCCCGCGAGCTCTTCATCGAGCGCACCGACTTCAGCGAGGACCCGCCCGCCGACTGGACCCGTCTGCGGCCCGGCGGCGAGGTGCGCCTGCGCAACGCCTACTTCATCCGGTGCGACGAGGTCGTCAAGGACCCGGCCACCGGCGAGGTCGCGAACTGCGCTGCACCTACGACCCCGACTCGCTGGGCAAGGCCATCCGGCGCGAAGCGCAAGCAGAAGCACCGCCATCCAGTGGGTGTCGGCCGCCCATGCCGTGCACGGCCGAGGTGCGCCTCTACGACCGCCTCTTCACCGTGCCCAACCCCGAGGAGGCGGAGGAAGGCAAGACCTTCAAGGATTACCTGAACCCCGAATCGGTCGAGATCCTCCGCGGCTGCGCTGCTGGAGCCGAGCCTGGCGGACGCGCCGTCCGGCGAACGCTTCCAGTTCGTGCGCCACGGCTACTTCATCGCCGACGCCGTCGATTCGCAGGCGGATGCGCTCGTCTTCAACCGCATCGTCGAGCTTCGGGACACGTACAAGGAGGGACGCGGCGGAAAGACGGAAGCGCCGTCGGCCGCCGCCGGGAAGCCCGCCCCGCGGGCCGCCGAACCGAAAGCGCCGCCCCTTCCCGCGGCGCCGCGGTTCCGGACGAGCGGGCCAGGGCGCGCGCGGGGAACCCGTCGCTCGCCGCGAGATACGACGCCTACACCCGCACGATGGGCCTTCCGCCCGAACTGGCGGACGTTTTGACGGGCGACCCGGCGGTCGCGGATTTCTTCGACTCCGCGGCGGCGGCCCACCCCAACCCGAGGGCCGTCGCCAACTGGACGGCCAACGACGTGCTGCGGGAGCTCAAAGGGCGCTCGATCGCCGACCTTCCGTTCTCCGGCGAGGAGCTGGCCGACCTGGTCCGGAGAGTCGATACGGGCGGGATCACGACGGCGGCGGCGAAGACGGTCTTCGCGGAGATGATGTCCGGCGGCGGCGCGCCGGGCGGGATCATCCGCCGCCTGGGTCTCGACCAGGCGGTCGGCGGCGCCGACCTTGTCGGCGGCGGTCGACGCGGTGCTGGCCTCGATGCCCGACAAGGTGGAGTCGTACCGCGCGCGGCAAGACCAGCCTGCTCGGCCTGTTCACCGGGCAGGTGATGAAGGCCACGGGCGGGAAGGCCGACCCGAAGGCCGTCCAGGACGAGATCCGGAGAAAGCTGCGTAGGCACCGGAGCAGAGGAATGAACCAGGGCGCGAGTTGCGAGGAGATCGAGATAAAGAACGGGAAAGTGCTGATGTATATCCTGTTCGGCGCGACCCGGTGGGAATTCGAGAAGCTTCCCGAGGAAGGGGAGCATCTCCCGGAATTCGTCGAGGGCTGCCTGACCCGGATGGTGACCCACGTCAGGTACCTGACGAAAACCTGGGGAAAGATCCCCGTCGAGGACAGGGAGATGGCGGCGATCGGGATCACGCAGGAAATCGAAAGCGTGAAAAGCTGCGGCTATTCCATCCAGGGGATCAAGAGTTACCGCAAGACGCAGGGGAGCGATGACGCCAGGAATTACAGCGCGTACTTGAGGATCATCAAGGACGAATAGGGAACCCCGTCAGGCGGAGCTTTCCGCCTTGTACCGCGCGAGCAGCCCGGACCGCACGACGTCCCGGTGGACGCGGGAGAAAACCCAGGCCGCCAGCAGGATGTAGAGCGCGCAGAGACCGATGCTCCACAGCAGCGGATTTCCCGGATACGCCCCCCCCGACAGGATCGCCCGCATCCCCTCGAACACGTATGACGGGGGCAACAGGTGCGAGACCCGCTGCATCCAGTCGGGAAGGGTCGACACCGGGTAGAAGACCGCGGCGAACGGGGTGACGACGGCGGGGATGGGCCAGACGAGCCACTCGGACGCGGGCCCGAACCGCAGGACGAGCGCGATGCCGAGGATGCCCAGCGCGATCCCGAACAGGAAGAGCACGAGAAGGAAGGGAACGAGCATCAGCCCGAAGGCGAAGAAGCGCAGGCCGAAGGCCGCGGACGCCAGTGCGACCATCACCAGGAGTCCGATGAGGCTCGTCGCGACGCTGAAGAGCACGAGGCCGCCGAGGTACTCCCGGATCGAAAGCGGCGAGGCGAACAGGTTCAGGAAATTCTGCGACCAGACGTCTTCGAGGAAACCCGTCGTCACGCTGTGCATGACCCGCGTGAAGAAGTCCCAGAGGAGAACGGCCCCGAGGAGCATCGGCACGAAATCCGTCCCCGGCGACGCCATGGTGTTCAGGTACCGGGTGATGAACCCCCACAGCACGATGTCGACGAGGATCCACGCGTAGAGCGCCAGGACCCGCGCCGGGCTGCCGCGCAGCAGGTAATACTGGCGAAGGACTATTCCGGCGGTGCGGCGGAGCCGGCCCATGCCCATTCAGCCTCCCCCGAACGAGAGCGGTTCGCGCGCCACGGTGATGAAGAGCTCCTCGAGCGTTTCCTTGCCGTGCAGCCGGGGGAGGGCCCCGGGGGGGCCTTCCAGCAGGATCCTTCCGCGCGACAGGAAGAGCACCCTGTCGCACACTTCCGTCACCTCGTGCATGTTGTGCGTGGTCCAGAGAACGGCCACCTTGTCCCGGCCGGTGAACTCGCGGATCTTCGCGCGGATGTCCCGGGCGGTCGCCGGGTCGAGGGACGCCGTCGGTTCGTCGAGGAGGAGGAGGCGCGGGCGGTTGATCATCGCCTTGGCGAGGCAGACGCGCGTCTGCTCGCCGGACGACAGGAGGCCGTACTTGACGTTCCGCATCGTCTCCAGGTCGAACGCCTCCAGCAGTTCGTCGACCCGTTTCCGCGAGGTTTTCGACTTCGTAAAGGAGGCCGAAGAAGCGGAGGTTCTGGGAAACGGTCAGGTTTCCGGGCAGCGGGGCGTAGACGGCGGCGAAATTCGTGCGGTGAAGCGCCAGGGCGCGGTCCTCGACGATGTCGACCCCTTCGATCCGGATCGTCCCGCCGGAAGGGGAGAGCACCCCGAGGATCATGTTGATGGTGGTGGTCTTCCCCGCCCCATTGGGGCCCAGAAGCCCGACGGTTTCGTTCGGTCCCACCTCGAACGAAATACCGTCGACCGCGACCGTCTTCCCGTAGACCCTTCGCACCCCGGCGACCGAGAGCACCGCGGACATTCCGGTTGCCATCATCCTTTCCGTTCTCTATTCTCGAATTTCCCGCATCGAAAGGAGTATACACCGGGGCCATGTCCGGATTTTGCGAGGGCATATCGACAGGGGGTGCATGGGTAAATATTTACCAAGAATTGCTCCCGGAATTCCGCAGGAATAATTTTTAATAATAAAAGCATTTTACATCGTATACTTACGTGGTACCCCCCGTGGAATGGATATTGCTCTGACATTCGCAGGAGGAACAATCGATGGAAAGCCGGCTGAAAAAATATATCTCCTCCCTTACGGAAGAGGAGAAGACCCTGTACAAACCGCTGATCGAGGACGCCCTGCGCCGGGACAAGGCGCTGACCCTGGCCGTGGCCGAAGCGAAGGAACACGCGGCAATGTATGAATTCCAGATGGGGCGCTTGAGCAAAACCGCCGCCCAGTTCCAATCGGGCATCCAGCGGCTGAACAGGAGCCTGGAGCAGCTCGCCGAACTTTCGGGGCGCGCTTACGCGAAATCCCCCGACGGCCCCGCCGCCGGGAACTATTCGACGCTTCGGCACTGATGCCCGGTCCCGGCTTCGGCCGGGAACGGAATCATTCGACCCCGACGATCCTTTCCGGTTCGATGCAGGGGAGGTGGCCCGGGACGCTGTCCGCGCAGCGCCTGCACTCGACGGTGACGATCTTCCCCTGGTACCGGTTCCGCAGTTCTCCCGCGAGCGGTCCCGTCACGACATGATCCGCCGGGCGTCCGCCTTCCACGGCGGCCGGGACCGTCAGGACCAGGCGGGTGAACGGTTCGTTCCCGACCACGCGCACCGTCCCCTTCAGCACGAAGGTTTCCCCGTGCTTTCCCCATGGCGTCGCCGGACGCGTCGCAGGACGTCAGCGCGAGGCACAAGGCCAGCATGGACGAGGAAGGCCGTCTTAACCCTAACGCGCATGCCCGGCCTCCCGTCATCCGGTTGCGCATTTCCCTCGTCCGTCGCGACAGGAAGTCGTGCATGCAGACCGGTATCGGTTCCCCCGTCGCCGCCAGCAACGATCGCGCCGCGTCGTTTTCCGCCACGGCCCGGAGTTTCGCGGCCGGGGAAACGGCTCGCCGCGTGCGCATCGGCGAGGGCCGTATTCGTGGAGGATGCCGAGGTCTCGCTTCCGCTGGTGTTCTGCAGGATCAGGACCGCCGCGTTGTCGTGCGGGTACGGCGTGCCGGAGATCATGTCGAAGGTCAATGCGCCCCCGGTTTTCCAATCGTGGAACGACGCCTGGGGCGCCGGCGATGTTCCCGCGGTCCACGTCAACGACGACGCGGTGTTGTCGAACCAGTAGAGGTCGATGCTCCAGGGGGCGAGGGCCGGCAGGGAAGAGGTGTTCCTGTTGCTCTCGGTGAACATGCCCGGGAGCGTGTATCACCGTTCCGTAGAGATCGTAATGGTCTCCCGCCCAGGTGTCGATGGTCCGGTAGGCCCAGGCCGAATTATCCGTCAGGGAGGTGTTCGATCCCGCTGAAGACGGCGATCGACCAGTCCCGGAAAACGGAGGAAAAACCAAGACTTGAGCTTGTGAGACTTCAGGTATTCCTCGACCGACTCCATTCCCGTGTTGTCGTTGGCGAGGATGTTCCGGAAGACGTTGTCCGGGAACCGGTCCACCATGTATTGCGCCCACATGTATACGACGGCGTAATCCTTCAGATCGGCATTGTCGGGCCAGTCCGTAAGGGAATCGGAACGGTTGGTCCCGTCTTCGAAGGTCATGACCCTGCCGTAGTTGGGCCCGTAGCCGGCGTAGTACGGCGCGATCTCCGACATGGCTTCGTCGAGCCAGGTGTCGTCGTTATCCTTCAGGTTCCAATGGATCATGTGCTGGAATTCGTGGGCCAGCACTTTCCTGAACGTGGAGCCGGACGGATTCCCCGGGTCGACGTCCATGAAGAAGATCTCCTTTTCGTTCGATGACGCCGCGATCGACTCCGGGTACTCGTTGTAAGGATCGAAGTACCCGGCGATGTAGCTCCCGCCCGAGTACCCGTCTTTTATATCCATCAGGAGGATGTAGATCTTCGGGTCGCCGTCCACGCCCGGGCTCGGTTCGCTTCCGAAAGCGTTCCGGACGCTGGGGTAGATGACATTGTCGAACTGGCCAACGAATTCCTCGATAGCGGATTCGTCGACCGCACCCTCCATGCCCTTCTCAAGGTAAACGTAGCAATGCTCGCCTTCGCCGACCTTGACGGCCGTGGTCGTATACCTGGTTTCACTCACGAAGTCGTATACATAGAACGAGGAGGATGGCGGTGTTTCCCTGGCCGGTTCGCTGCCCCCGCCCCGCCGCAGCCCGCCAGGAGGAAAACGCCGAGCAGCAATGCGATCTTTCTCACAGGTACCCCGTTTCCTCAAGGAATCGCTGATCCAGCGGCTTCGATGGGTCGACACTAATTTCTTCTTACCAGTAAATCATAAAAACAATCCTATCGGAGCAAGGTTGTTTTTTCTTTAAACGGGAATCCGCGCCGCCGCGGACAGGATCGAAAAGGTATGGGAAGCAGGGAATTCGAAAAAGGTTCCATCGGAGATAAGGAGGTTCGCCATGGCGGGAAAAAGAATCATCGCGGTGACAGGCGCCACAGGTGCGCAGGGCGGAGGATTGTGCCGCGCCGTACTGGAAGATGCGAACGGGCTGTACAAGGTGCGCGCCCTGACGAGAAACCCCGGATCCGGGAAGGCGAGGGAACTGGAAAAAATGGGCGCCGAAATCGTGGCGGCCGACATCGACGACGTGGAAAGCCTCAAGAAAGCCTTCCATTGCGCCCACGCCGTGTTCTGCGTCACTCCCTTCTGGGAGCATCTCTCTCCGGAGAGGGAGCTGGCCCAGGCGAAAAACATGGCCGATGCCGCGAAACAGGTCCACGTCGGGCACGTCGTCTGGTCCACGCTCGAGGATACGCGCGGCTTCGTGCCTCTGGAGGACGACCGCATGCCCACGCTCATGGGCAGGTACAAGGTGCCGCATTTCGACGCCAAGGGGGAGGCGGACCGGTACTTCGCCGGGCTCGGGCTTCCCGTGACGTTCCTGCGGACTTCGTTCTACTGGGAGAACTTCATCTATTTCGGCATGGGGCCCAAAGCGGGACCGGACGGCGAGCTGGCGATCGCTTTCCCCATGGGAGACGCGAAGCTTCCCGGCATCGCCGTGGGGGACATCGGCCGATGCGCGTACAACATCATCCGGAACAGGGAGGAGTATCTCGGCAAGACCGTCGGCATCGCCGGAGATCACCTGACCGGGAAGGAGATGGCCGAGGCGCTCACCCGGGAGCTGGGCCGGAAGGTCCGGTACGACGACGTCCCTCCGGAGACGTATCGCGGGTTGGGATTTCCCGGCGCGGAAGACCTCGGGAACATGTTCCAGTTCAAGCGGGATTTCGAGCAGGTTTTTTGCGGGGCCCGGGACCTCGCCGCCGCGAGGCGGCTGCATCCGGGAATGAAGACGTTCGTCGAGTGGCTTTCGGAAAACCGGCACCGGATCCCGATCGGGGAGCGGCTGACGAAGGCGTCGGGAGAGTGAAGAAAGGCGATTTCCGTCGGGATAGGAAATAGTTTTCCGAATGTAGGCAGTCTTGTTCCGGGGATAAAGTTTATCAATTGGGTTCTTTAGAAAAAACGGATACTTGCGTTTTTGCGTATTGGAACGCATATTGCGTGGTATATGTTTCAGCAAGATGGTTCGTGATAGATTATTTATAGATATAAACAGGGGATGGACCAGTTGATCGAAGGGATCGCAGCGGCGCGAGTATTCAGGGACCGCCCGGGCAAACTGCCCGCGGTCGTGCGCCCCGAGGCCAGGCCGATCCTCCTGCATGCGGATGCCGGCGGCTACTTCAGCCGGGATTCGTTCAGGAACCCGCACATCGAAATATCGTTGAACGATTTCGGGCTGGAAGAAAGCTATGGAAGGTTCGTGAAAGACAAGGTATACGCCACCGGTTCGCCCGACGTCTGCGGCGGCCTGGTGGACCTTTACGTCTGATCCCGCGAACGGTCGCCTCTCTCCCGGGCAGTTTTTTCCCTGTCGGGCAGTTTTTTCCATTCCGGCGTGTTTCCCCCTCCCGTTCCGCAGGTTGGCGGGCTGTTCCCCTGGAATCGATATGCGATGCAATTGACCAATTATAAAGGGTAAATGCGGGCTTGACGCAGGGGTCCGGCGGGCAGGAAAATTACAGGTATCTCCCATCGGGAACAAGGAAAGCGGCATGCGGGAAAGGAACGGGTTCCGGTACATCATCAAGGTGTTCGAGGCGCAGTGGGATCGTCTCCACGACGAGACCGTCAAGCCGTTCTTCGAGCAGCTGAAGCGGGACACGGAGGAGACCTACACGCGCCGAAACGGGCCGCGGAAGGACCGGCCGGGACACGACGCGCTGTTCAGCTACATCGTTTTCCAGAACGCGGAGGGTTTGAAATCCGCGTTAAACGGCCATGACCAGGGCGCGGACAACCGGGCGAAGATCGCCTATTTCGCCTGCCACGGGAAGCGGGGCGCCATCAGCGCCGTGCAGGACATCAGCCGGACCAAGCTGAAGAACATCCTGGCGCCGCTGACCAGTTACGACGGCCTGTACCTCGGCGCCTGCGACTTCGTCAACCGGAAGACGGCCGAGGTGCTTCTCGGCGGGACGCCGCACCTGAAGTGGGTCGCCGGGTACGAAAACTGGACCCCCTGGCTGGAAGGCATGTTGTGCGACCTGATGTTCTTCCGCCTTCTCCTGAGCGGCCGGTTCGTTCGTCCGGGTTCCAGGGCGAGGTGGGATCCGTACGGCCGGCCGGAGGACGTCGCCCGTAGGATGTACGGCCTTTTCCCCACGGCGGTCGATCTCAGGTTCTCGCTGTTCTACCGGTCGAGGGAGCGCGTCTGCTCCACGCTCGAGGAGCACGCCGCAGGTCCGCTGATGTAGCATCGCCTGTCCGCGGGAGGTCTCCGGATGAATCTCCTGATGGTGACGAACACCTACTCCCCCTACGTCGGGGGGCTCGTCCGGTCGGTGGAGGCCTTCACCGAGGAATTCCGGCGGCGCGGGCATCGCGTGCTTGTGGTAGCCCCTTCTTTCCCCGGGGCGCAGAAGAAGGAAAAGGGCGTGATCCGGGTCCCCGCCATCCGGCGCTTCAACGGCAGCGACTTCTCCTTCGGCCTTCCGTTTCCGGCGTTCCTCTTTCCCGCCCTGGACGAATTCCGCCCGGACATCGTCCACTCCCACCATCCGTTCCTCCTCGGGGACATGGCGATCCGCATCTCCGCGGCCCGGAACGCGCCGCTGGTCTTCACGCATCACACGATGTACGAAACGCTGGCGCGCTACGTCCTGGGCGATTCGAAGGCGGTGCGCCGTTTCGTCGTCGAGCTTTCCACCGGGTACGCCAACCTGTGCGACCAGGTCATCGCGCCCAGCGTCAGCACGGCGAAGATCCTCGAGGAGAGGGGAGTGAAGACGCCCATCGCGGTGATCCCCACCGGCGTCGACCTGGAACGGTTCCGGGTCGGGGACCGGGACGGCTTCCGCGCCTCGATGGGGATCCCGCCCGGGGCGTTCGTCGTGGGCCACGTCGGCCGGCTCGGTCCGGAGAAGAACCTCGAGTTCCTCGTCCGGGCCGTCACCGCGTTCCTGTCGGCGAACGATGCCGCCCGGTTCCTGGTCGTCGGGACCGGCCCGTCGGCGGGGGAGGTCCGGGAGCGGTTCGATCGGGCCGGCATGAGCGGCCGGCTCCACTACGCCGGCATCCTTCGGGGGAAGAAGCTCGCGGACGCGTACCACGCGA
This sequence comes from uncultured bacterium, assembly GCA_963741515.1. Lineage (GTDB taxonomy): Bacteria > Desulfobacterota > Deferrimicrobia > Deferrimicrobiales > Deferrimicrobiaceae > UBA2219. Next base: position 221,701 of record CAVUIA010000001.1, on the reverse strand, counting down.
TGGACGTGTTCGCGTTCGCGTCCCGGAACGAGACGCAGGGGATGGTCTTGACGGAAGCGATGGCGTCGGGCGTTCCGGTGATCGCCGTGGATGCGCCGGGGGTCCGGGAGTCGGTCGTCGACGGATGGAACGGTTTCCTCCTTCCCTCCATGAACGTGCCGGATTTCTCCGGCGCCCTCTCGCGGGCCGCCATGTCGGCCCCCGGCGATCTCTGCGCGATGGGGAACGCGGCGCGGGGAACCGCGGAGCGGTATACGATACAGCGGTGCGCCGGGGAGGCGCTGATCCTGTACGGCACCGTCCTGGCGAACAGGCGGCGCCTCCGGGACGCGGACGGGAAACCATGGGGCCCCGCGCGGCGCCTGTTCGGGCAGGAGCGGATGCTTTGGAGGAACCGGGCGCACGCCGCGGCGGTCGCCTTTTCCCACGCGGAGCGGCAGGCGGCCGCCGGCGGCGGGGCGAATTGAGAGAAACCGAAACCGAAGGGAGATCCGCATGAATCGTCCGGCGAACGGCGCCGTGGAACTGCTCCGCGAACAGCTGCGCGCGGCCTGGGAAACCCTGGAAGGAACGACGAAGGACCTGTCCCCCGAAACCGCCCATTGGATCCCCCCGGGGACCGCGCTTCCGATAGGGGCGGCATACGCCCACGCGGTCTTCTCGTTGGACGGGGTGGTCAACGGGATGGTCCGCCGCGTGCGCCCGCTGTACGCCGCGGGTTTCGCGGGGAAAACCGGGACCTCCGAGCTGCACCCGGGGTCCTCCGGCGAGGACACCATCGATCTCGAGGATTGGGGACGCGTGTTCGGGGACTGGTGCCGGCGGCTGAAGGTCGACCTGCGGATGCTGCACGATTACGCGGCCGCGGTGTTCGACTCCATGGACGAGTGGCTCGCCACGCTGTCCGACGCGGAGCTGAAGAAAAGCGTGGACCTGACGTCGATCGGGATCGGGCCGTGTACCCTCGCGTTCGTCCTGAGCAACGTCGTGATCGGGCACGTCTACTGCCACACGGGGGAGATCGCGGCGCTCAAGGGCACCCGGGGGTTGAAGGGATACCCCTTCTGAGAAACGGGTAAAAAATCCATCGGCCGCCCCCGGGCATCCAACCATGACTGGGGGTGGATACGATGCCGCATACGGGTTCGGAAGCGCTGCGATTCATCGGGGAACACGGGGAAGGGAGCCAGGCGGAGGGCCGGTGCGAGGTCGGCCCCTCCGGCAGGACCGACACCGAACTGCTCGACGCCTATTCGCGCGCGGTCACGGCCGTGGCGGAGGCCGTGGGCCCGGCGGTCGTCAGCGTCCACGTCGGGAGGGAAACGCCGGACGGCGGCGGCATGGAGGCGATCGGCGCCGGTTCGGGGGTGCTGCTGACACCCGACGGATACGTTTTGACGAATCACCACGTGGTGCGGGAAAACAGCCGCGTCCGGCTGACGCTCATGGACGGGACGCAGCTGGGCGCGGTCGCAGTGGGGTCGGACCCTCCGAACGACCTGGCCGTGGTGAGGGCCGACGGTTCGGGATTGCCCTACGCGTCCCTGGGAGACTCCTCGCTGCTCAAGGCGGGGCAGCTGGTGATCGCCATCGGCAATCCGCTGGGATTCCAGTCCAGCGTCTCCACCGGGGTCGTGAGCGCCACCGGGCGCGGCATGCGCAGTCTTGAGAACCGGCTGATCGAGAACGTGATCCAGCATACCGCGCCGTTGAATCCCGGGAACTCCGGGGGGCCGCTGGTGGATTCCAGGGGCCGTGTCATCGGGATCAACACGGCGATCATCCCCGCGGCGCAGGGGATCGGCTTCGCGGTGCCATCCAATACGGCGCGGCACGTGGTCTCGCAGATCTTGGCGCACGGCAGGGTTCGCAGAGGATATCTGGGGATCAACGGGCGGCAGAGGCAGCTGGCGAGACGCCTTGTGCGCTTCCTCGATCTCGCCAGGGAATCCGGAGTGGAAGTGATGACGCTCGATCCGCGGGGTCCGGCGGGGGCCGCGGGGATCCGGCAGGGGGACATCGTCCTGGAAATGAATGGCACCCCGGTAGAGAGCGTCGACGACCTGCACCGCATCCTGTCGGAAGTGGAGGTCAGGGAGATCGCCCGCATCACCCTTCTGCGGGGAGCGGACCGGAAGATCGTCGAGGTGCCGGTGGGGGAGTCGGCCGCCTAATTCGGGACGGGCTCCCCGGCGTTGACGACGAAGCAGGTCCCCCGGATGCCGATGGACGCCACGGGGGTCTCGAAGCGGACCGACTCGGGGGAGAGCTTGCCGATCATCCCCGACATGTAGGCCATCGTTCCCTTCGCGAGGCGCGCGATAAGCGACATCTTCCCCTCGGCGGGCGAGAAGAGGAAGTCCTGGAGGGCGATGCTGCTCTGCGGGCCGATCGACAGGCTGGAGTTGTCCCGCAGGGTAATCCCCATGGACCCGCCCGGGCCCGTGGCCAGGACGTCACCGGTTTTCAGCTTCGCCCCCGGGGCGGCAGGAATGGCCTGGTTCCCGCGGTGGATGGTTGCGTTCCCTTCGCAGTTCCGCACAATGCCTATGACGTCCTGGATCTTGACCGCCTCGGGGGCGCCCCATGCCATGGCGGGTATCGCCGCCAGCAGGATCGTTATGAAAAGGATGCGCTTCATGCCTTCCTCCGTCACGTCTCCGATGGTTCCGGGTTACCTGCTTCGGACCGCTTCCACAGGAAATGTACTGAAATAAATGTGCCAACGGACGGAAGTAGTGATTGTTAGAGAAAACAGGTAGTTACGGTAATGCGCATTCGGGTGCGCCGGACGAGAATCGTCATTTTCCGAATAACAGGTTCCTCCCATGTGCCGAAAAATGTCAGTTCGAGGCGGTGCGATCCTCTTTGCCGGGCCCGGCCGTCCGATCGAAATCCGCCGGACCCGGCTTCGAGCCCGGACCTCAGGCGACCTTCTCTTCCGCCGTAAGCTCCAACTGCTTCTCCATGACTGCCATGGAGAAGTAGTGGATGACCGATCCCACCAGGGGCGGGCCGACCTCGCTCTCCACGAACTCGCGGTTTCCGCCAACGCTCAATCCGACCTCGCGTTCTCCGACCTCGATCACCATGCTCGCATGGAGATCGATTTTCTTCCCGGTCGGAAGGATCTCCCCGCCCGGCGTTTCGATGATCCCTTCATGGGTGCCGGTCCACTGCAGGTCGAAGGCCACCGTGTTTCCGTAGGATTTGGTGCTTTTGATCGTGATTTTCGAATCGGGGAAAGCCGTCCCCCATTCCCGAAGAGTCGTTATGAAATTCCTGACCCCGTACGTCTTACGGTTCGTTGCGGTTTCATCGTAGACGATCCGGGGATCGACGAGCGACCAGAGTTCGTTCCAGTTTTTTTCGGAATACGCGTGAACCAACGATTCCGCTATCTTGACGAGCGCCGGATGCGACATTTCGTTCCTCCAGATGATGCACAGGAATGATCCTGTTCGGTTGACGGTCCGCCTGCCTTTTGCTAATAAGATTATCTCCTGCAACAACGAGGTTCAGTCCATCGGCCGATTTCCTCGAGGGAAAAACCGAAACGTTGAAATATGGACGAGGTATGTTGCCGTTAGTATTTGATTAATATCGGTATATTTGTATGTAAAACGTGACGGCCCAGCCGGTGGGCGTACGCTTTAAAGATTTTCTTCCGAATGCCGATGAGTAATAATGATCGATAACGGGGGGCTGTCTTGGAAACCAATGGAAAAGGGAAAGTTCTCCTGATGGACGACGAGGAAATGGTACGGTCCGTCGTGGGAGAAATGCTCAAGATGTTCGGTCACGATGTCGTATGCGCCAAGGACGGCAGGGAAGCGATAGAGATGTTCATCAAGGCCAGGGAATCCGATACCCCCTTCTCCGCGGTGATCGTCGACCTGAACGTCCCCGGCGGGATGGGAGGCATGGAGACCGTCGAAAAACTGCGCCAGATCGACTCGAACGTGAAGGCGGTCGTGTCGAGCGGATATCCCGACGATCCCATCATGACGAACTTCCGGGAATACGGGTTCAACGCGGTCATTTCCAAGCCGTTCCGGGTTTCGGATCTCAACAACGCCATGCAGCTGGTGGCCTGCGCCTAGCCGGCCCCCGCAGTCACTCTCCCAGTTTTTCCTTCACCGAACGGATTTTCCCTTCGATAGAGCCTTTCTTGTCGCGGCGGTCGTCGATCCGGATCGAAGTCGACACCCGCATGACGCCCTGGCTGAAAGGCTGTTCGTGCATCTTCATCAGGACGGGAAGGATCGCGCCGAGGTCGCCCTCGATGATCGTGCCCATCCCTGTCAATTCGTGCTTGAGCCCGCTTTCCCGCAGGACCCGTTCCACTCCCGCCACGTAGTGCGAAACGCTCGGGGTTGCGGTCCCCAGGGGTACCACTGTGACGAACACGACGGCCATGGTCATCCTCCGGTTTTCAATCGTTGCGCAATGGAAATGTACCACACATCAGAGAGAGAGGGTCCGCTTCCGCAGCAGCTCCAGGACCGCCTCCGCCGGGGTTTCCCTGGAGTGCAGGGGCGGATCTCCCACCCCCGGGTGGATCTCTTCCAGGGACGGGCGTTCCTTCCTGTAGAGGATGCCGAGCGGGATCCGCTCTTCCGTTTCCATCGCGAGCTCGAGCGCGCGACGCCGGTCGGAAGGATCGTGATCGGGCGGCAGCCTGTACGTATTCTCCCCGTACCATTTCGCGGTGTTCTTCTTGTTGAACGTGACGCACGGCTGGAAGATGTCGACCAGGGCGAAACCCTTGTGGGCGATCGCCCGCCCCATCAGGTCGGCGGTCAGCTCCACGTCGGTCGCCAGCGCCCGGGCCACGAAGCCGCACCCCAGCGCGATCGCCACCGCCAGCGGGGGAAAGGGCGTCGAGATCACCCCCGACTTCTGAAGGGCGCCTGTCCAGCCCGGATCGGTCGTGGGGGAGGGCTGCCCCTTGGTGAGGCCGTACACCTTGTTGTCGTGGACGAAGACGGAGATGTCGGGGTTCCGGCGGATGGTATGGATGAAATGGTTTCCGCCTTCCCCGTACATGTCGCCGTCGCCGCTCGTGACCACCACCGTGAGCGAGGGGCTGCTCATCTTGATCGCGAGCGCGGCGGGGAGCGCCCGTCCGTGAAGGCCGTTGAAGACGTTCACGTCGACGTAGTGGGGGAGCTTCGCCGCCTGGCCGATCCCCGAGACGAGGACGATCTCGTGCTTCGGCTTTCCCGTCCCCTCCAGCGCTTTCTTCACGGCCAGGAGGATCGGGAAGTTCCCGCAGCCGGGGCACCAGGCCTTCTCGACGTCCGTATCGAATGTCCCGTTCATGGTTTTCTCTCCCTGATCCGGCGGACCAGGTCGCCGGCGGTGAACGGCAGCCCGTCGAAGCGGGACACGGTCCCGTCGACCTTGCGGCCGGTCTCCGCGCGGATCAGCCGCGCCAGCTGTCCGGTCCGGTTGTTCTCCACCGTCAGGACGGTCCGGTACCGGGAAAGGATCCCGTCGAGCGCCACGGAAGGGAAGGGCCAGACCTGCCGCAGGTGCACGGCGGCCGCGGCGACGCCGTCCCGGGAGAGGGTCTCCCGGGCCTCGTCGATGACGCCTTTCGTGGAGCCGAAGCCGACCAGCGCCAGCTCCCCTTCCGGAGGCCCGGTGAAGAGGGGAGGCAGCGTTTCCGAGGCGAGGCCTTTCTCCTTCCGCTCCCGTTTATCCTCCATCCTCATGCGGACGTCGTGGTCCTCGGTCAGGTGGCCTTCCTCCGTGTGCTCGTCGCTGTCGGCCACCACCGCGATCCCGGGTTCCCCCGGCACCGCCATCGGAGAGATGCCGCTGTCGGTGAGGGCGTACCTCAGGTACCTGCCGGCGGCGTTCCGCGGCACGTCCTTCCCGCGGACGATCCTGCGGCGGACGGGGGACGCGACGAAGTCTTCCTGCGCCGCGTCGACGATCGTGTCCGCGAGGTACTGGTCGGTGAGGAGGATGCACGGGACCTGGTGCGCCTCGGACATCTCCATGGCGTGGCGGGCGAGGGCGAACGCCTCCTCGACGGACCCCGGCGCAAGGACGATCCGCGGGAATTCCCCGTGGCCGGCGGAAAGGGCGAAGGAGAGGTCCTCCTGCGCGGTGCGGGTGGGCATCCCCGTCGCGGGGCCGGGACGCATCGCCAGCGCGATGACGACCGGCGTTTCCATCATTCCGGCCAGCGAGAGCGCCTCCGCCATCAACGCGAAGCCGCCTCCCGAGGTGGACACCATCGGGCGGGCACCGGCGTAGGAGGCCCCGACCGCCATGTTGAGCGCGGCGAGCTCGTCTTCCGCCTGCTCGAACACCAGGCCGAGCGAAGGGCCGTCGACGGAAAGCGCGGACAGGATCCCGCTTCCCGGCGTCATGGGGTACCCGGCGGCGAATTTGCACCCGCCCGCCAGCGCGCCCAGCGCGGCCGCCTCGTTCCCCGACAGGATCACCCGGGGGCGGAACTCCTTCCCGGCCAGCCGCGACAGGAGGGGGAGACGGCCCTCGGCCCATTCGGAGCCCGATCGCACCGCGTTCCGGTTCTTCTCGAGGACGTCGTCCCGGAACTCGAGGGCAAGGAGCCGGTTCAGCGTGTCGAGCGGGGCCCCGAGGAGACGCGCGACCATCCCGACGCCCACCATGTTCGCGAGGATCGGGTTCCCCGCCGCGGCCGCGAGCTCCTTGAGCGGGACTCCGGCGGGCGCGCACGGATCGGTCTCCCCGGCCGGATCGGAAAGGACGATGCCTCCGGGCCGGACGGCCGGGAGGAAATGCGGCAGGTGGGCGGGATCGAGAACCAGGAGGATGTCGGCGTCGTCCCGGCCCCCGCGCACGGGGACGTCCTTGATGCGGACGGAATAGGAGTTGCGGCCTCCCCGGATCCGGCTCATGTAATCCTGCGTGGCGTGGAAGTGGTGCCCCGCGGCCACGGCCATGCGGGAGACGATCCCCCCCGCGATGTTCACGCCCTGACCGGCTCTTCCCGTGATGCGTATATTGACGTCGTATCCCAACGAAGGCTCCTTTCCCCTTAGGATGGGCGCCGCCGGGGGGAGGTTCCGGCGGTCAGACGTGGTTCCTCAGCATGAGCTCCACGGGGTGGGGGTTCAGGAAAACCTGCCGTTCCAGGTAGGCGATGCCGTACTTCCGGACGTAATGCCTGAAAAGCGTGACGGGGACCACCAGGGGGATCAGGCGGTTCCTGTACCGGTCGATCACCTCGAGCAGTTCCAGCTTCTCTTCGTGCGACAGGAACGGCCGGAGGTGCCCCATCATGTGCGTGAGCACGTCGGCGCACTTGGCGGATGTGGTGCGCTGCCCCAGCGCGTCCATGAGGAGGCGCTGGTATTTCTCGTAGGTCTCCTCGAGGGGGAGGTCCTTCGCCTTCGCGACGAGGTTTCCCATCTCGGTGTACCGGGTCCTGCCGTGGGAAAGGATCATGAGCTTGTGATCGGTGTGGAACCGGACAAGGCCGCCGCGGGACTTGCCTTGCCGGAAGGAATCGCGGAAGCGGCGCAGCGTGAACACGCGCTCGATGAACATTTCCCGCAGGACCGGGTCCTGCAGCCGGCCTTCCTCCTCCACGGGGATCAGGGGGAAGTGGTCCATGAACGCCTTCGTGAAGACGCCCGCACCGATCTTCGCGGGGATCCCGTTCTTGCCGTATACCTTGACGCGCTCCATCCCCGAACTCGGGGAGTCCTTCTTGCAGATGTACCCGCTCAGGTCGAGCGTCTCGAGGTTCCGCAGCTTCTTGCTGCACCAGCCGAGCATGAACTCCGTGTAGTCCGTCCCCGAGACGGCGCCGACGAGGCGTGGGATCGTCGGGGTCGCCCGTCAGGTGCATCGACTCCCTCGGGATCGGGAACCCGCATTCCACCTCGGGGCAGACCGGGACGTACTCCACGAATTTCCCCAGCGTCTCCGTAAGGAACGCGTCCCTCTTGTGGCCGCCGTCGTACCGGACCTTCTCCCCCAGCAGGCAGGCGCTGATGAGGATGCGGACAGGCCCTTCCGGGAGGTTTTTCTCGGTGCCGCGCTCGGTTTCCATGCCCGCATTATAAAATGATCTCGGGTAATGGTGTATCCTCTTATGAAAACGCCTATCCGAAGGGAGAGCGTCGCATGGCCAGAACCGGGCCGATCCTGATCGTGGATGACGAGGCGGGCATACGCCAATCGCTGGAAGGAGTCCTGACCGACGAGGGATACTCCTGCGTCCACGCCAAAGACGGCACCGACGCGCTTTCGCAGCTCCGGACGGCCCACCCGTCGCTGGTGCTCCTCGACATCTGGATGCCGGGAATGGACGGCATGGAGACGCTTCGGCGGATCAAGGAGCTCGATCCCGGCCTTCCCGTCGTCATGATGAGCGGGCATGCGACGATCTCCACGGCGATCCGGGCGACGAAGGAAGGGGCGTCGGATTTCATCGAAAAGCCGCTGGAGATCGAAACCGTCCTGAATTCCATCCGCCGGGCCCTGGGCGGCGGGGAGGGCGACGGGACCGCCGCGGTCTCCGTTTCGACCGACCTCCAACCGGCGACGGACGTCCCCGAGCTGAAAAACGTCGTGTTCGACAGGCAGATGGAGCGGGGCGCCCTGATGCCGCAGAAGACGCTTGCCCGCGGGGCCGTGATGTACGGGCAGGGGCTCCACTCCGGAAAGAAAAGCGGGTTGATCTTCGAACCGCTCGGTCCCGGTTCGGGGATCCATTTCGTGGGAGTTTCGGACAACCGGGCGGTCCCGGCGCACATCGATTACGTCGGGTCGACCGGTTACGCCACGACGATCCGTGTCGGGACCACCCAGGTGGCCACCATCGAGCATGTCATGTCCGCGCTCAACGCCTACGGCGTCAGCAACCTGCTGATCAAGTGCGACGGCGAGGTTCCCGTCCTGGACGGTTCGTCCGTTGAATTCTGCAACCTTTTCGAGGAAGTCGGTTTGGTGAACCAGACGGGGGACTGGCACCGGATCGTGATCCGGGAGCCGATCCGCATCGAATCGGGCAAGGCGTCCATCGATCTGGTGCCGTACGACGGCTTCGAGGTCGATTACACGCTCGAGTATCCGGAGCCGGTCGGCAGGCAGCACTTCGTCTTCAACCTCGAAGACCCGTCGGTCTACCGCAAGGAGATCGCCCCCGCCCGCACTTTCGGATTCGCAAAGGATATCGGGGCATTGCAACGTCAGGGGCTCGCCCTCGGCGGCCGGTTCGACAATTTCGTCCTGTTCGGCGAAGACGGGCCGATCAACTGCGAACTCCGTTTTCCCGACGAACCGGTCCGGCACAAGATCATGGACGCGTGCGGGGACCTGTACCTTCTCGGGCGCCGCCTTCAGGCGAGGGTGATCGCGCGGATGACGGGGCATTCGCAGAACATTTCCCTGCTGAAGAAGGTTCGGGAACTTCTCTGATCCCTCCCGGGGAGCCCCCCGTTCCGGACTTCCAAATTGCATTCTACGGGTGTATGTTACTGCATTAAAATCCGCACGCCCTCGATCGGCGATCCCCGGAAATAAACAGGGAGAAAAAGGCATGAAAACGAAGACGATCCTTCCGTTGTGTCTTGCCGCACTGCTGGCCGGATTCCTGGCCGGGCCCGAAACCGCCGGCGCGGACGCGGTGATAAAGCTCACGTATGCGAACTTCCCGCCCGCGGCCACGTTCCCCTGCGTGCAGATGGAGCGCTGGGCCAAAGAGGTCGAGTTGAGGACCGCCGGAAGGGTGAAGGTCCAGACCTTCCCCGGCGGGACGCTGCTGCCGGCCAAGAACATCCTCGACGGCGTCATCTCCGGCATGGCCGACATCGGCAACTTCGCGATGAGCTACCAGCCCGGGCGGTTCCCGGTGTCCGAGGCCGTCGACCTGCCGCTGGGGTTCACGAGCGCCAGGACGGCCAGCCTGACCCTGTACGATCTCGTCGAGAAGTACCAGCCGAAGGAGTTCGAGCAGGTAAAGATCCTCACCCTCTTCACCTGCCCGCCGACCAACTTCATGACCCGCACCCCCGTGAAGTCGCTGGCCGACCTCAAGGGAATGGAGCTCCGCGTCGCGGGGACTTCCGCCGACATCGTCAAGCGGCTCGGCGGCGTCCCGGTCGCCATGCCCCAGTCCGAGACCCCCGAGGCCATCCAGAAAGGGGTGGTGAAGGGGGTGGTGTCCTCCCTGGAGATCCTCCAGGATTTCAAGTTCGCGGCCTACACGCCCCACGCCACCGTCGTCAACCTGCCGGTGGTCTCGTTCGCCGTCGTGATGAACAAGGACAAGTGGAACTCCCTGCCGCCGGACGTGAAGAAGGTGCTGGACGACATGAGGCGGGAGCAGGCGGAATGGACCGGGGATTACGTCGACACCCACGTGACGGACGCCCTGGCCTGGTCGAAGAAGACCTACGACCACCAGGTCCACACGCTTCCGGCGGCCGACGCCGAAACCGTGAAGAACCTGCTCAAGCCGATCACCGAAAATTACGTCAAGCGGGTTTCGGCCCTCGGGCTTCCGGCCGACAAGATCGTGGCCGACACGCTCGCGCTGAAGCAGAAGAACGAGCGGAAAGGGAAGTAGCCGGATCCGGAGATGGGGCTGGAACGATTATCGGAGCTGCTGCGGAAGTTCCTCATGATCGCGGCGGGCGCCTCGCTGCTGGGGCTCACCCTGCTGGCGACGGCGAACGTCGCGTTGAGGATCTTCCGGGTTCCGGTCGGCGGCACGTACGAGATCGTCTCCTTCCTGGGGGCGATCGTCACGGCCGGGGCCCTCGGCTACACCCAGAAACGCAGGCACCACATCGTCGTGGACATCCTTTCCGATAAATATCCCCCCCGGATCAAGCGGGCCGTCGACCGGGTGAGCCGCCTCATCATGTTCGTCCTCTTTTCCATCGTTTCCTGGCAGACCGTGGCGTACGGCATGAGGCTGATCCGGGCGGGGGAGGTCTCCGAGACGCTGAAGATCCCCTTCCATCCCTTCGTGTTCCTGGTCGCCCTGGGGTTCGCCGTCCTCGCCCTGACGATCCTGCTCGATTTCCTCGAGTCCGTCTGGACGGGGGAGGAGAAGCGGTGAGCGGTCCCGTCATCGGCGTGCTGGGCATCGCGGCGATGTTCGCCACCCTGTTCCTCCTGCGCATTCCGGCCGCCTTCGTCATGGCCCTCGTCGGATTCGTGGGAATCGCCCTGGTCACCTCCGTCGAAGCGGCCTTCTCGATCGCGGGGACCGAGATGTGGAACATCTTCTCGAACTACGGGCTGACGGTGATCCCGCTGTTCATCCTGGTGGGGGAGATCGTCCATTACGCCGGGTACAACTTCAGCGTCTACGACGCGACCTACAAGTGGTTCGGGCACTTCCGGGGCGGGCTCGCCATGACGACGATCATGGCCTCCGCGGCCTTCTCGGCCATCTCCGGGTCCAACACGGCGACGGCGGCGACGATGAGCGCGGTCGCGATCCCCGCGATGAAGGAATACAATTACCACCCCCTGCTGAACGCCGGGGCGGTCTCCGCCGGGGCGACGCTCGGCGTCCTCATCCCGCCTTCCCTCGTGCTCGTGGTGTACGGGCTCTACACGGGGCAGTCCATCGGCAAGCTGTTCTTCGGCAACATCATCCCCAGCGTCATCCTGACCCTCGCCATCCTCGCTACGGTTGTCGTGCATCTGCCGGCTGCACCCCGACTGGGGGCCGGCCGGGCCGCGGTTCGGCTGGAAGGAACGCATGAAGGCGCTTCCCGAGGCCGTCGACATCCTCTTCCTCTTCGGGATCATCATGTACGCGCTGTTCACCGGGGTCGTGACCGCGACGGAAGCCGCGGCCGTCAGCTGCTTCCTGGCGTACGCCATCTGCCTCGTGCGCCGCAAGCTGACCTGGAAGAAGTTCGCCGATTCCATGAAGGACACCCTGCGCATCTCCTGCATGGTGTTCATGATCGTGGCGGGCGCGGTGATCTTCGCCCGGTTCCTGACGCTCACCCGCCTTCCCTTCGAGGTCGCGGGATGGATCGGCGCCCTCACGCTTCCGCGCTGGATGATCCTCTGCCTGATCTTCCTGTGCTACATCGTCGGGGGGTGCGTCATGGACGCGCTCGCGTTCCTCCTGGTGTCGCTCCCGATCTTCTATCCCCTGGTCCTCCAGTTGGGCTACGACCCGATCTGGTTCGCCCAGGCGGTCACGATCGTGACGACGATGGGCGCCATCATGCCTCCCATCGGCATCTGCTGCTACGTCGTGTCCGGCATGTCCGGCATCCCGCTGGCCACCGTTTTCCGGGGATGCTTCTACTATTTCCCCGCCTACATCGTTTCCATCGCCATCCTCATGATCTCCCCCTATTGGACGGTGCTGGTGCTGTCCGACATGGTGCGGTAGCGGGAAGACGGGACGTCCCTTGAGCCACCGGACCCTCATGCTGGGAAACGAAGCGATGGCGCTCGCCCTGATCGAGAACGGGTGCCGGGTCGCCGCGTCCTATCCCGGGACGCCCGCGTCCGAGATCCTCTCGTCCGTCGCCAAGATCCGGAACGAGCTCGGCGTCCCGATGCACGCGCAATGGGCGGTGAACGAGAAGGTCGCCTTCGAGATCGCTTACACGGCGGGCATGTCAGGGCTGCGCGCTGCGGTCAGCATGAAGCAGGTGGGGCTCAACGTGGCCTCCGACCCGCTCATGAGCGCCGTCTACTCGGGCGTGAAGGGCGGTTTCCTCGTCATCTCCGCCGACGATCCCGGTCCGCATTCCTCCCAGACCGAGCAGGACAGCCGGCTCATGGCCATGGCGGCCAAGGTCCCCGTGCTCGACCCCGATTCGCCGGCGCACGCCCGCGAGCTGATCGCGCTGGGGTACGAGCTCTCGGAGAAGTTCGAGATTCCCGTGATGCTTCGCCCCACGACGCGGGTCTGCCACGCCTGCCAGGACATCCTCCCCGGGGAGCTCCTTCCGGCGGACGCGAAGGCCGACTTCCGGAAGGAACCGTCCCGCTGGGCCGCGACGCCGGTGTTCCGCAACCTTCTCCACAGGGAGCTCTGCGACAAGCTCGCCCGCATCGCCGATTGGGCGCCGACCGCACCGGTCCGCCGGAACCCGGAGGCGACCGGCTCCCGGGCCGTGGTCGCCTCGGGCGTCGCGGCGGCCCATGCCCGCGAGGTGCTCGAGGGGCTGGGACTGTGGGACCGGGTCCCCTTTTACCAGGTGGTGCAGCCGTACCCGCTGCACGCCGCGTTCGTGTCCCACGTTCTCGGATCGTACGAGGAGATCCTCGTGCTCGAGGAGACGACCGGGGTCATCGAGATGCAGCTGCTCGACCGGCGGCAGGTGCGGGGGAAAGCGACGGGCGCGGTCCCGGAGGCGGGGGAGCTGCTTCCGGAAATCGTCGAGCGCGTCCTCTCGGAATTCACCGGGATCGCCGCGGGCGGGGCGGCGGGGAAGGAACCGGCGCCGAAGGGGCGCCGCCCGACGCTCTGCGCCGGCTGTCCCCACCGGGCGAGCTTCTACGCCATCAAGCGGGCAGCGCCCGGAGGGATCTACCCGAGCGACATCGGGTGCTACACGCTGGGGCTGAACCTGGGCGCGGTCGACACGGTCCTGTGCATGGGGGCCGCGATCGGCCAGGCCGCGGGGTTCCACCATGCGTACCGCCTTTCCGGAAAAGCGGTCGACATCGTGGCGACGATCGGCGACTCCACCTTCTTCCACGCCGGCGTCCCCGGGCTGATCGACGCGGCGGTCCAGGGCGCGCGGTTCGTCCTGGTCATCCTCGACAACTCCATGGCGGCCATGACCGGGTTCCAGCCCACCCCCGCGACCGGCAGGGGAGCCGGCGGGGAGCCGACGGCCGTCGTGGACATGGAAGCGCTCGTACGCGCCTGCGGCGTGGGTTTCTGCAAGGTCGGGGTCCCGAGCCGTTTCGAGGACTTCGTCCTCCTTCTCGAGGAGGCCCTCGCGTACGCCCGGGAACACGGCCCGGCCGTCGTCATCGCCAGGGAGCCCTGCGTGATGTCCCGCGCCGGAGGGCGGCGCCCGTCACCGCCCAAGCCCGTCGTCACGGACGCCTGCACCGGCTGCCGGCACTGCATCTCGCAGTTCGAATGCCCCGCCATCGGTTTCGACGAAACGGCGAACCGCGCGGTAATCGACGGGACACTCTGCACGGGCTGCGGCGTCTGCCTGCACGTCTGTCCCCTCGGGGCGATCCGGGCCGGGGAAGGGGAGGCGCCCCGATGACCGGGCGACGAAAAGCGGCGGGGAGCGCGCGCCAGCAGCTCCTGGTCAGCGGCGTCGGGGGGCAGGGGGTGCTGTTCGTCTCCCGCCTCCTCGCCGAGGCGGCCATCGAGCGGTCCTTGAGCGTCATCACGTCCGAAATCCACGGCATGGCGCAGCGGGGGGGGACCGTCGTTTCCCACCTGAAGGTGGGCGGGTTCCCGGGCCCCCTGATCCGCGAGGGGCAGGCCGACGGCATCATCGTCCTCCGGGAGGAGAACCTGGCGCCGCACGGCCGGTTCCTGTCCCCGTCCGGGTGGGCGGTCGTGAATTCGGCATCCGCCGCGCCGGGAAGGTTCGGCTTCCCCGTGCACGCCGTCGACGCCGAGGGGATCGCGAGGGAAGCGGGGTATCCGCGGGGAGCGAACCTGGTCCTCATCGGCTTCCTCCTCTCGCGGCTCGGATCGGCCGGGGAGGGGGGCCGCATCTTCTGCTCCCTCGACGACCTGCGGAAGGCGCTCGGGAAACGTTTCGAAGGAAAGCCGCGCGCCCTCGAGGAATCGCTCGAGGCGCTCGCGCTGGGAATACGTCACGGAAAGGAATGAGGTGCGGCACATGCTCAAGCAATTCCCCCCGAAATACGTCACGCCCGCGGCGCTCCCGGAATATCCAGCTCAAGGGGCTGCAGTGGACGGTGTCCCACGCCTTCCGTCACTCCCCGTTCTACCGCCAGCGGCTCGGGGAGGCGGGAGTGACGCCGGGGGACATCCGGTCGATCGAAGACATCCGGAAGCTGCCCTTCACCACGGCGGACGACCTGCGGGACGGTTATCCCTTCCCGCTGCTTTCGGTCGACCCGAAGGAAGTCGTCCGGATCCACTCGTCGTCGGGGACCACGGGGAAGCGCAAGGTCCTCTGCTACACGCAGAAGGACATCGCCGACTGGGTCTGCATGTTCGCCCGCTGCTACGAGATGGCGGGGCTCACCCGGGAAGACCGGGTGCAGATCTGCGTGGGGTACGGCCTGTGGACCGCGGGGGCGGGCTTCCAGCTCGGCGCGGAGAAATTCGGGGCGATGGCCATCCCGGTGGGCCCCGGCAACCTCGATCTCCAGTGCACGTTCCTGCTCGACCTGCGCACGACCGTCCTCTGCTGCACCGCCTCCATGGGGCTGCTGCTGTCCGAGGAGGTCCACCGGCGCGGGATCCGTGGACGGCTCAACCTCAAGAAAGTGATCCTCGGGGCCGAGCGCACCAGCGACGCGATGATCGCGACGATCAAGGACCTGCTGGGCGTGAAGGAGGTCTACGACATCCCGGGGCTCACCGAGCTGTACGGCCCGGGCACGGGGCTGTCCTGCCGGCACGAGTCGGGGATCCATTACTGGGCGGACTACTACATCCTCGAAGTGCTCGACCCGGAAACGCTGAAGCCGGTCGGCCCCGGCGAGATCGGCGAGATGGTGTACACCACGCTCGGCAAGGAGGCGGCCCCGCTCATCCGGTACCGCTCCAGGGACCTGACGCGGCTGGTCGGGGGCGACTGCCCCTGCGGCTGCATCCTTCCGCGGCACGACAAGATCCTCGGGCGCTCCGACGACATGATCGTCTTCCGGGGGGTCAACGTGTATCCCGGGCAGCTCGACGAGGTGCTCTCGAAGGTCGACGGCGCCGGCAGCGAGTTCCAGGCGCACATCGAGCGGCGGGAGGACGGCAAGGACCACATGACCCTGAAGATCGAGCGGGCCGTCCACATGACGGAAAGCGCCGACGGCCCCATCGCGTCCGCCATCGCGGGAGAGATCAAGCACAACCTGATGGTTTCCTGCACGGTGCAGGTCCTTCCCTACGGGTCCCTGCCGCGGTCCGAGAAGAAGACCCGGAGGGTCTTCGACAGCCGGGTCTTCTGAGGGGAGCGGGGTTTTTTGCTAGGGGGCGAGTCTCAGCGCGGCAACGCCCGCGACGATCAGGGCGACGCCGAGGATCCGTCCCTGGGTGGCGGGGTCGCCGTAGAAGAGCACGCCGACCAGGAACGTCCCCGCCGCCCCGATCCCCGTCCATATCGCGTACGAGGTGCCGATCGGGATCTGCTTCTGCGCCATGTAGAGCAGCAGGCCGCTGACGGCCATGAAGACCACGGCGACGGCGATGCCGGCCGTCCTCGTCCCGCTCTGCTGGGCCATCTTGAGGCCCACCGGCCAGCCGATCTCGCACAGTCCCGCCAGGATCAGGTATACCCACGCCATATTGCCTCCTTGACCGCGCCGATCCCCCTTCAGGGTCTCGAGACGAACGGGATTCCCCCGGATGTAGAACCGCAGGAGCCGCTTCGCCCACCTCCCGGCGTAGTCGACGCCGATCCGCGGCCTCCTGGCGATCGCGAAAGGCCCGGTCCCGTCGAGAGAGGCGACGTGGAAATCGTCGCTGGTCAGGTCGTGCGCGTCCAGGCGGCGGTCGATCCCCATCGCCCTGCACAGCCGGCCCGGCCCGTTCGTCGGGCCGTCGACGTTCGCCACCGGCTCGAGGGCCCGAAGCAGCACGGCCGACGCGTGACCTTCGCCTTCCGTGACCACGTTCATGCAATGGTACATGCCGTACACGAGGTAGACGTACGCATGCCCCGGCGGCCCGAACATCGGCCGGGTCCGCGGCGTCATTCCCTTCGACGAGTGGCAGGCCCGGTCTTCCGGCCCGATGTACGCCTCGACCTCCACGATCCTGCCGACGCGCGTCGTCCCGCCCGACGACCGGACGAGGCATTTCCCCAGCAGCTCCCGGGCGACTTCCGCGGTGTCCCGGTCGTAGAACGAGCGGGGGAGCTTCGCCAGGGCCGCTTCCCCTTCCTTCAAGCCAGCACCGACAGGGCGGCGCCGAGGGCGCCGACGAGCTGGGGATCGGGCACGACGGAGACCGGGACGGAAAGCTCCTTCGACAGGGCGTCCACCATGGCCGGGTTCAGCGCGACCCCCCCGCTCATGAACACCCTGACGCCGGGAGGGACCTGGCCGACCAGCGACGCCACGCGGCTCGCGAGGGCGGCGTGCAGTCCCTTGATGATATCCTCCACCGGCTCACCCCGGGCGACCAGCGACACGACCTCGCTTTCGGCGAACACGGTGCAGGTGCTGGTCACGGGAACCGGCCGCGTGGAGCGCGCCGCGTACCGGGCCACCTCCGCCTGCGGGATCCGGAGACGGCCGAGGATGACTTCCAGGAAGCGGCCGGTCCCGGCGGCGCACTTGTCGTTCATGGCGAAGTCCTGGACCGCGCCTCCGGCTCCGACGCGGACGACCTTGGTGTCCTGTCCGCCGACATCCACCAGGATGCCGGTCTCCCGCATCCGGAAAAAGGCGCCCCGGGCGTGGCAGGTGATCTCGGTGAGGGCCTTGGCGGCGTTGACCCGCCTGCGCCCGTACCCCGTCGCCCCGACGGGAACCCCGGCGGGCGCGCCCAGGGAAACGAGCGACCGGGCCGCCTGCTCCTCGATGCGGGGGTCGGCCGGTTCGAGGAAGGACGCGAGGATGCGCCCGTCGCGGTCGATGGCGACCGCCTTGAAGGTGGTGCTGCCGGAGTCGATGCCGACGGATGCAGGGTCGCTCATGAGAAGCTCTCCATGAATGCTTGAAGTCGGTGGCCGGCCTGCTCTTCGGACCAGGCGCGGGGATCGGCGTGGTCCGCCTCCAGGAGCAGCGTTTTCACTCCGGCCTCCGAGACGAGGCGTCTTTGCAGGTCGACCTGCCCGATGGAGTACGGTTTGCAGGACCGGTCGCTGTGCAGGATCGCGCCGGACGCGCCGAACTCCCCGCAGAGGCGTTTCATGAACGACAGCCGGTACGGCAGGTCGCGGTTGAGGAGCACGTTGAGGTAGGCCCGCGCCATGGAGCCCTCGGGATCGGCCGGATCGATCATGGCGCCGGCGTCCGCCCACGCGCTGGCGTAGGTGGAGCAGACGATGTTGAACCCGTTTTCCGCGAGCAGGGCGGAGAGCGGGCGGAGGCGGAACCATATGGGCAGGTTGTCCCAGAGCAGGCGCACCCGTTCGTCCCCGATCCCTCCCACGCCGCGGGAGACCCTGTCGTTCAGCTCGTCGCGAAGCATCCTGTAATACCCGTTGCACTCCTTCGTGCCCCGCATGGCCACGATCGGCGCCAGGTGGAAGAAGGCGTCGAACCCGGTCCAGGGGGAGGGTCTGGCCCGTCCCGCCTCCAGGCATTCCGCCCACAGGAGCGAGCCCTTCCCGGGAAAGCCGGACCGTTTCGGCAAGCCCGGGGCGGTCCGCACCACGGCCGGCGACCTTCTCCGCGGTCTCCGAAAGTTCCCGCAGCTGTTCGGCGAAGTATTCGAGGTGGTGAGGTTTCGCCTCGCCGTACACGAAAGGGGCGTCGATGACCGCCAGCGGGACGCGGAAACGGTCCGCGAGGGCGCGATACCAGTATAAGACGGTCTGGCAGATGTTCGTGCAGCAGCACAGAAGGTCCGGCCTGGGCAGGCGGCCCACAGGGGTCGTGCCCGTGGCAACGCATCCGAGGTCCGCGCGCGCGTAGCCGCACAGGTCCCGCGAGTAGCCGAGGCGCTCCACGGCACCGGAAAGCTCCGGGACCAGCCGTTTGACCGAGCAGATCGCCGCGTGATTCTCCGGGTAGACCGTATGAAAGCCGAGCGCGCGCAGCGGCTCCACGGGGAACCCGGAAGTGACCCATGCGACCGGCACCGCGCCGTCGGCATACCGGCCGGCAAGGTAATGAAGGGAGGTCAGCTCCCGGAGCTTCCGCGCGGATTCGAGCGGCGGCCCGAACGGCCGCTCCGGCCGCGATGCCCCGGACCGGGCAAGGCGCTTCCCGAAGCGGTTCGCCGCCGACAGCAGCGGCCCGCCAAAGCGGGTTATGGCGCCATACTGTATTTTACGTAATATCAATTAATTACAACCTTATACTTCAACAGTTCCACGAAGGCCTCCAGCCGGGTGGCCGCCTGGGCCGAAAGCTCCGTTTCCAGCTCGCTTTCCAGCAGGAGCACCGGGGCGCCGATCTCCGCGAAGGCGTGGAGGATGGCGGGGACGTCGAAGTTCTCCGGCTCGCAGAACTTCGGGAGGTGCACGACGACCCCGGCGGCCCCAGACCGGCGATACAGGGATGCAAGGTAATCCATCCTCCCGCGCAGATCGGAGGTCCGGGTCGGGCAGGGCGGCATGCGGAAGTGCGTGGCGGAGAGCCGGTCGAACGGGTCGCCGTCGTCTTCCGGGGGGCGCAAGGGGATGCGCCGGCCGACCGCCGCGTAGTCGTCGGCGGCGACGAAAGCCCCGGCGGACTCCAGGAGGTCGAAGATGGACATGGGTTCCGGGACGTAGCCGGTGATCATCAGGGGAACGCCTCGCTGGGTCCGATCCTCCCGGATACCGCGCGCGGCCGCGGCAAGCTCCTCGAGGTGTTCCCCCGGCCAGAGGTATTCCCCCCGGCGGAGGAGGCGGTACAGAGCGGCGTCGGTCATCGGGAGGAACGCCCGCCGCGCGAGCAGGTCGGCGCGCAGCCGGTCGATCGAGGCGTGCAGGGAGATCGCCGCCGCTAGGCGGGGAATCTCCAAAGGCCTCCCGGTCAGCCGGGCCAACCCGTCGGCCAGCCCCTCGAGCTCGGAGCGGACGAACTTCCTGGCGGCGGGGCGGTCTTCCCCCTTCGGGTGAAGGTAACGGAACGCCGGCTTTCCCCATCCGCCGAAATCCGGCACGAGAGTGGCCAGTCCCTGGATGGAATCGCAGGTGTGCGGGAAAAGGAGCGCGTCGGCGTCCCTGCCGCCGCCCGAGGCCAGGAACGCGATGGCGTTGCGCGCCACCGCGCAGACGTATCCCTGGATGCGCCCCGCGTCCGGGCCGCGCGGGGGGCCCGGCGGCCCCCACAGTTCCACCGCGTGGACGTCCATCGCCGTGAGCAGCTCGCGCGGGTAGAGCACGGGCAGGACGATCACGGTCTTCCGGCCGAGTTCCTTTTGGCGTGCGATGGCGGCGGTGCGCATAAGACGGATTAGCTCACGATCGCGTGTTTCTCCACAAGAGGGGAACGCGGCCGATGCGCGGCGCGGGCATGGTAAGATAATCCGAATTTCGAGCGGAAGGTCCGGCCGCCGAAAACCTGCCCGGGAGGGGAAAGGGACATGGGAAATCGAACGGGGAAAGGGATCGCCATTCTGTGCCTCTGGATGGCGGCGATCGTGATGTCATCGGGGTCGGCGCTCGCCGCGGGCTTTGCCCAGCCCACCGTGGAGTACTCCGCCGATCGGGTCATGGGCACGGACGAGAAAGGGATGTCGGGCAAGGTGTACTCCGCTCCCGGCAAGGAACGGATGGAATTCGAGAAGGGCGAAGCCGTCACCATTATGCGCATGGACAAGAAGCTCATGTGGACGCTCATGCCCGCGCAGAAGCAGTACATTGAGCACAAGTTCTCGGAGCAGCCGGAGGGGAAGAGGACGAAGGGGGACTACAAGGACTGCGACGTCCAGCAGGCCGAGGCCGGCAAGGAAACAATCGACGGCTTCCCGACGCGGAAAACGACGGTGGAGATCTCCTGCCCCGGGCAACGACAAGAACACCGGGACGATCTGGCTGACCAAGGAGAACATCCCCATAAAAATGGAGGTCTCGAAGGCCGGGGCCCCGAAGAAGGACGTCGTCCGGATAGAGCTCAAGAACCTCAAGATCGGGAAGCAGGACCCGAAGCTGTTCGAGGTCCCCGCGGGATACGCACTGATGGCGATCCCCTCCCTGGGTAACATCCAGGAGATGATGCGCGAGCAGCAGTCCAAGCAGGAAGCGGCCGAAAAGAAAGCCGCCGCGAAGGAAGCCGCCAGGCAGGAGGAAGCCGCGAAGCGGAAGCAGCAGTCGGACACGGGGCGCGCCTACTCCGCGCAGCCGCGGGAGCAGCCGCCCGCCGAGAAGAGCACCGTGGACAAGGTCATCGACCCGGCGAAGAAGCTCAAGGGCCTCCTGGGCTGGTGACGCGCGTCGCGCGGATCGTTCTCCTGGCCGTCCTTCTGGCGGTCCCGCGGGCGTCGTCGGCGGAGGACAGGAGGCCCGACCCGTTTCCCGGCGTGGCCGCCTCCTACCTGTTGAAGATCGACGGGAAGGCGGTCTGGGAGCATCTCCCGGACCGCCGCCTCCCCCCCGCAAGCCTGACGAAAATCATGACAGTTCTTCTTGTGCTGGAACGGGGGCGCCTGGGTGAAGTGACGACGGTCAGCCGGGCCGCGTCGCGGGAAACCGGCACGAGGCTCGGCCTGGCGGAAGGGGAGCGGATCCGCGTCGCGGAGCTGCTGGCGGCGGCCTTGATCGGCTCGGCGAACGACGCCGCCCGCGCGCTGGCGGAGCACGTGGACGGGACGGAAGAGCGGTTCGTGAAGCGGATGAACGGCCGGGCCGCGGCCCTCGGGATGCGCGGCACCCGGTTCGCCAACGCGACGGGCCACCACCACCCGGGGCATTACTCGACGGCAAACGACCTCGCCGCCCTCGCCGAAGCGGCCCTCGCCGACGAACGGTTCGCGCGGCTCGCCGCGACGGTACGGCTGGACGTCCAGACCGCGGACGGGCGCCGCACGTTTTCGCTGGAAAACAAGAACGAGATGGTGGGGCGATACAAGGGTGTCGCGGGCGTCAAGAGCGGATATACCCGGGAGGCCGGACCCTGCCTGGCGGTTTCCGCCGTGCGGGGGCAAACGCGGGTCCTGCTGGTCCTGCTGAACGCCCCGAACCGCTGGTGGGACGCCGTCGCCATGCTGGACAACGCATTCTCCCTTTCCGCGGCGGTCCCGGCGAGATGAGCCGGGACCGGTGGGCCGGTCCGGCGGCGCTCCTGGGCGGCGTGCTCCTCGGGTACGCCAACTCGTTTCCCGGGGTCTTCCAGTTCGACGATTACAACGTGATCGTCGCACAACCCGTCGGTCCATTCCCTGGCGGCGTGGTTTTCCGGCCTGCCGGGAGGCATCCGCCCCCTTCTGAAACTGACCTACGCGCTGAACTGGACCAGCGGCATGGGGCTTTTCGGGTTCCACCTGGTCAACATGGCGATCCACGCGGCGAACGTGTTCCTCGTGTACGCGCTGTCCCGGCGGATTGCGGCCCGGGGGAGCGGGGAACCGGGAGATTCCGACGCGGCGGTCCCCATTGCGGCGGCGCTGCTGTTCGCCTTGCACCCGGTGCAGACCGAGGCGGTAACCTACGTCAGCGGACGCTCGATGTCGCTGATGGCCTTCTTCTATCTCGGGAGTCTTTTGACCTACGCCCGGGGGGCCGAAACGGGCGGCCGGATCCTCCTGTACCTGGTGTCGCCGCTGCTCTTCCTGCTTGCCTTGACGACCCGGGAGGCCGCCGTCACGCTTCCGGCGGCCCTGCTGCTCTGGGAATCGGCCTCGCCCGGGCCGCGGGAACGGCCGGGGGTCATCGCGCGCCGGCAGGCCGCGCACTGGGCGATCCTCGCATGCGCGGGGATCGCGATCCTCCTTCACCCGGTGTACCGGCACATCCTCGGGTCCGGGTTCTCCTCTCTGGCGCCGGGGCAATACCTGCCCGTGCAGGTCCACGGCGCGTTCCATCTCCTGACCCGGCTGGCGGCGCCGCACCGCCTGAACATCGATCCGGACCTGAGGATCCCGCCGGGGTGGTCCCCGGGCGTCGCCGCGGAATGCGCGGCGCTCCTTTCCCTGCTCGCCCTCGGGATCGCCGTGTTCCGGAAAAGTCCCTTGGCCGGTTTCGGAATCCTGTGGTTCTTCCTGCAGCTGTCCCCGACGAATTCGCTGGTCCCACGGCCGGACATCGCGAACGAGAGACACCTGTATCTCGCGTGCTGGGGCGTTTTTCTGTGCGTCGGCGGGGGGATCGGGAAACTTCGGGCGGCGGGGGTTCCCCGATGGAAATGGGCCCCCGCGGCGGTCCTGGGAGTCCTCCTCCTGGCGGGGCTGACGATCGCCCGGAACCACGCATACCGGAGCGAGGTGGCCTTGTGGGAGAGCACGGTGCGCCTTTCCCCGCAAAAGGCGCGCGCGCACAACAACCTCGGTTACGCGTACCAGCTTTCGGGCATGCGCGAAAAGGCGATCGGGTCGTACCGGGAGGCGCTGCGCCTCGACGGGGATTTCCGTCTCGCGAGGGGGAACCTGGCGGCACTTCTTACGGGAGCGCGGCCGGAACGGACCGGGAGGGATCCGGCGGTCCCGTGAGCGGGGACGTGCCGGGTCAGGTGGCCGAGGGGTCTTCGCTGATGCCTTCGGAGGAATCGGCCAGCCCCCGCACGGGGGCGACGGAAACCTGGTTCCTGCCTTTCCTCTTCGCCTCATACAAAGCGTGGTCGGCCGCGTGCATCAGGTCGGAGGTGGACTGCCCGTTGGCGGGGTAGAACGATATGCCGCCGCTGATGGTCAGCCGGAGGGGGTCGTCGTACCCCTGGATCCTCAATTCGGTGGAGGCGATCATGTTCCGTATGTTCTCCGCGTATCGGAGCGATTGCTCCTCGGTGGACGCAGTGATCAGGACGAGGAACTCGTCGCCGCCGTAGCGACCGACGAGGTCGGAGCTCCGGGTGTGCTTCTTGGTGATCTCGGCGACCTTCCGTATGACGACATCGCCGATGGCGTGGCCGTACGTGTCGTTGATCAGCTTGAACTTGTCGATGTCGAACATGAAGAGGGCGAACATCTGCTGGTAATTCCCCGTCCTGCGGATCTCGGTTTCGAACCGCTGCAGGAAATGGAGCCGCGTGGAAAGCCCGGTGAGTTCGTCCTTCCAGACCCCGGATTTCGTCGCGTCGACCAGGGCGGCCTTCTGGATCACCGTAGAGAACAGGTCGACCAGCATGGAAACGTACTTCCTCTCCTCCTCGAGAGGGTAGGGGCAGCCCGTGAGGACAAGGACTCCGATGATCCCGGATATGCCGAACACGGGAGCGGCGAAATCGGGGGGGATGCCCATCTGTTCCAGCGACCGGGAGGAACCCCTCAGGCCGGAAGAAGCCAGGGGATCGATCCGCGCGGCCACGATCCTCTTCCGGATCGCGATTCCCAGGAGGCCCTCGTCGGAGGCGACCCGGATCCTGCCCTGCCATTCCGGCGGGAATCCCGTCCCGACCTCGAGGGTGTAGTCGGAAGAGTCTTCCGCGGGAGCGAAGAAGCCCACCTGGCTCGGATCGAAGAGATCCTTGGCGGAGCGGACGAGGACGGGCAGGAAAGCGGTCTCCGGCAGCTTTTCCGTGATTTTTTTCACGATGGGTGGGATCCGGTCGGCGAGGTCCCGCTTGCGCGAAAGCTCCTTCAGCACCGTGGTCATCTGTTCCCGGAGGGCCGCCTGCTGTTGACTGTTCGACCGGTCCCGATCGGTTTCCCGCGACTCCCTGCGCAGGCGGAGAACGCGCAAGGAGAGCATCAGGACGGCGGCGGCCAGGCCCAGCGCGGCGGCGATCAGCAGGAGTTCGGTCTGCGACATGGCCGTCGTCCCTATTTTCCGGATACCTCGGCGATCGACCTCAGGATGGCTTCCGAGGAGATCTCCGTGCTTCCGTTCAGCGACTTCGTCTTCCCCGTCCTGGAATCCGTCACGATGACCTGCGGCGTTCCCTTGACCCCGAATTTCTGAACGATGGAGATCTGGTACTGCGTCCCGGCCAGAACGTCCGCGAAATTCAACGGGACGTACTTCACGCCGAGGGGGGACACCGCGGCCTGCACGTCTTCAGGCGACGGTTCCTTCGTCTTCATCGAAAGGGCGGTGAGCGCCTCCCGGATCTGCAGGTATTTCTCCTTCTCCCGGGTCATGAAGGAAAGGTTGTAGGGAATGAAGTTCAGGGTCTCCTTGTGGATCGGGTAATCCACGAAGATCACCTTCGCCTGCTTCATGGCGAGTCGGGCGCCTTTCAGGATCTCCGCTTCCGCGACCCGGCATGCGGGGCAGAACCAGTCGCTGACGATGTACACTTCCTTGCTGCTGTCGGCCGGGCCGAAGGAGAGCATCTCCGGCGTCAGGCCGGCCGCGTAGGCGGTTGGCTTCTCGAGACCCACCGCGGCCACGCCCAGCCCGGCGAGGAACGCGAGCAGCACCATGGCCGCGTGGATGGCGCTTCGTTTCATGAAAGAGTCCCTTTCTTTTTGGATAAGTATACGGTTATTCCCGGAAAAATGCTCCCGGAGGATCAATACGCATCCGGCCGCCACGCAGACGGCGACACCGACGCACATCGGGCACCATCGCCCGATGACGAACCTCTGGATCCAGGTGAAGACGGTCTCCGCGCCGAGCCCCCCGAACAGCAGGACGGCGAGCGCCGCGCGGAAGACGGGGTGACGCCGGTCCGCGAGACGCGCGGCCCCGCACAGCGCGAAGTACGCCACGCCCAGCGGGGGAAGCGGAAGCCCGAAAAGGCGGTAAAGCGACGTTTCCGCGCACGCCTCGGTGCATACGCCGCCCCAGTCGAGGGCGGAAATCACCAGGCCCGCCGCGAAGAAAAACATCGGCAGGTGCCGGAGGACGGCGTCCCGACGGCCGATGCCGCCGGGCATGTCGGCGGGTTCAGGAGGCATGTCTCTTAAGGAACTCGAACGTCGCGGCGGCAACCGCCAGGCCGAGGTATCCCCCGGCGACCACGTCGCTCAGGAAATGATAATTCGTCGCCAGAAGGGCCGCGCCGAGGAGAAGGAGCAGAAACAGGCAGGCCCCCCTCGATCCCGGATAGAAGATCCAGCACGCGGCCGCGAGCGCGGCGAACACCGTCATGTGGCCGGACGGGAAGCCGGCATGGCCCTCGCCGGTGTGGAACCATTGCAGCTCCGCCGCGGGGTTCTTCAGCCAGTAGCGCGTTTCGATCCGGCCGAAGAGGAACTTGAACGCCGTCTTCGCGATGTAGGAGACGGGCAGGACGATCCCCCCCATGCGGTAGAAATCCGCCCTTGCGTCCCGCAGCCCCTCGCGGATGCGCAGGTGCCGGGCGATCCACATCGCCGCCGACAGGACGAGGACGGCCGGGAGGAGAAGGTCGGGGATATAACTCGTGTATTCGCGAAGGCGGGGGTCGTACCCGAGGATCACGTCGACCGCGAGGGCGACCGGCTCGTCGAGGAGGAAGACCGCCGCCGCGACGATCGGGACGACGACCGGGAGGATGCGCAACGCGTGCGCCGCCAGATGATTCGTACGGTTCTCCATGTCAGGCCGTATTATACACAGCGCGGGGTTCTCCCCGCTCCTTCCATTTGGTACTCTTGAATCCCATGACGAGCGCTTCCGGGCTCCTGGTCTTCCTGACCGGGATCAACATGCTCAATTACCTCGACCGGTACGTGGCCGCCGCCGTCCTGGAGCCCATGGGGCGGGAGCTGGGCCTCACCGACGTCCAGCTGGGCTGGGTCCACCCGGTCTTCATCTACGCCTACATGATCGCGGCGCCCGTGATCGGGACGCTTGCCGACCGGATGCACCGTCCCCGGCTGGTGGCGGCCGGGATATTCCTGTGGAGCCTGGCGACCGCGGGGGCCGCGTTCGCCACCGGGTTCGGCGGGCTGCTGTTCGCCCGCGCGCTCGTCGGGGTGGGCGAAGCGGCATACGCGTCGCTCGGCCCCGCCATCCTTTCCGACTGTTATCCCGAAGACGAGCGGGCCCGGTCCTTCACCTGGTTCTACCTGGCGATCCCGGTGGGGAGCGCTCTCGGGTACGGGCTGGGGGGGCTCGCGGCGCAGGCCTGGGGCTGGCGCGCCGCGTTCCTGGTCGCCGGGCTGCCGGGGCTGGTGCTGGCCGCGCGGATGGCCCGCATCCCCGACCCCCCCCGCGGCGCCATGGACACGATCGAGGACGGCCTCGTGGGGGCGTCGCTGCCCGCCAGGCTGAAGCACCTGTTCACCAACCGGATCTGGCTGGCGTGCACCTTGTCCTACACGGCGTACACCTTCGCCATGGGCGCGTTGAGCACATGGGCGCCGACGCTCCTCCAGCGCGCCTACGGGATCGGCACGGGGAGGGCGGGGATCGTGTTCGGGGGGTTGGCCGTGGTCACGGGCATCGCGGGGACGTTCGCGGGGGGCATCCTTACCGCCAGGCTGCAGAAGCGGTGGAGCGACGCCGGGGCGTGGATCGCGGGCGGGACCCTGCTCGCCGCCGCTCCCGTCGTCGCCTGGGCGCTCCAGGCGCCGACGGCCGGATGGGCCTACGCGGCCTTCTTCCTCGGGATGCTGCTCCTTTTCTGCAACACGAGCCCCGTGAACGCGCTGACGGTCAGCTGCATCCCCGCGAGCATCCGCGCGACGGGCGTCGCCGTCAACGTGTTCCTGATCCACCTTCTCGGGGACGCATTGAGCCCGGAATGGGTGGGACACCGGAGCGCCGCGTTCGCGGGGTCCGGGATGGACAAAGGTGCGGCGCTCGCCCGGGCGTTGTGGATCGCCGTGCCCGCCGTTGCCGCGAGCGGAGCCGTTCTCATCGGATGGGCCAGGGGGAGGAGGGTAACCCGGTAACGCGTCAGAAACCCTTCGGCGGCTCGGGCTCGACGCCGCTGCTGGCGAACCGGAACGCGATCTCCTCGAATTCGTCGCTGACTTCCAGGAACGCGTCGACCACGTCGGGATCGAAGTACACCCCCCGCAGGTTCCGGATGAGGCGGATCGCTTCCTTGTGGGATATCGCCGGCTTGTACAGGCGGGGGCTGATGATGGCGTCATAGCTGTCGGCCGCCGCCATCAGGCGTCCGGGGATGGGGATCTCGTTTCCCCGGAGCCCGCGCGGGTAGCCCGATCCGTCCCACCGCTCGTGGTGGTTCAGGGCGATCTCGTCGGCGACCTGCAGGAACGAATCCTCCCCCAGGAAGTTCCTCGCCATGCGGATCGTTTCCGATCCGTACAGGGTGTGCTTCTTCATCTCCGTGTACTCTTCCATCGTCAACCGGGCCGGCTTGAGGAGGATCTGGTCGGGCACTCCCACCTTGCCGATGTCGTGGAGCGGGGCGAGACGGAAGAGCAGGTCGATCGCCGTGTCGTCCAGGTAGTGACGGAACCTGGGATGGTCCTTGAGGCGCATCGCCAGCGCGCGCATGTAGTGCCGGGTGCGCTGGATGTGGCCCCCGGTCTCGTGGTGCCGGGTTTCCGCCAGCCCCGCCAGGCTTTGGATGATGGCGTCCTGCGTGAGCGCGAGCCGGCGGGTCCGCTCCCGCACCTCGCGCTCGGTCTCGATGTACCGGAGCGAGGTGATCAGCATGAAGACGAGCCCGAGGGTGGCGACCGGAAGCAGCGGCGGCAGGTAGATCTGGCGATAGGCGAGGAGCCACCAGGAGAGCGTCCAGATCCCCGCGGCGGAGGGGATGATGGCCGCCAGCCCCCAGGCGGCCTTGGCGCGGGCCAGGAGCATGGTCAGCAGGATGCCGGGGACGAGCACCAGGAGGAGCTGGAGCCCGCGGCTCCAGTCGGGATGCGCTATCGCGTCGGCCGCCAGGAGATCGTCGATCACCGTGGCGTGGATCTCCACTCCCGGCTGGGCGGATTCGAGAGGGGTGGTCCGCATCTCGTGGAGTCCCGCCGAGGTGGTCCCGACGAGGATGATCTTCCCCTGGATCCAGGCGAGGGGCGCCGTGTCCTCGAGGATGGAGCGGGCCGGGATGTGGGGGAACGTGCGCCGGCCGCCGCGGTAGTTCACGAGGAGGTTCCCGCGCCGGTCGAGGGGAACGGCCGTTCCCCCGATGCGCATCGATTCGGCGCCCTCCGGTCCGACCTCGAGCACGCGTGTCGCCTCCGCGGGCGCGCAGGTACGTGGCCAGCGCGAGGCTCGGGTAATACTTCCCATCGTGCCGGATCACCATGGGGACGCGCCGCACCACGCCGTCCGCGTCGGGCGTCACGTTGAAGAAACCGGAAGATCCCGCGGCGCTCGCCAGGACGGGAAGGTTGCAGACGACCCCCGGAGCGTCGAAGAACGCCGACGGGACGGAGGCCGCGCCCTTCGAGCGGACCGCCGCGGGCAGCGGGTGGAGGACGCATTTCCCGCCGCGCGCCTCGTCGAAATCGAACTGGTACCCGAGGACGAACCGGCCGCCCGCGAGCACCTTCGCGAGGGCGTTGTCGGTGTTCAGCGCCTCGGCGGGAAGCCCTTCCAGGGAGAGGCTTGCCCCGAGGTCCCGCCGGATCTCGCCGGAAAGGGACGCGAGAGACGTCCGGTCGGGCTCGGCGAAGAGCATGTCGAGTCCCACGGCGGCGGCGCCCATTTCGCGGATCTTTTCCAGGAGCCGGGCCACGCGGTAGCGGGGCCAGGGCCATTGGCCGAGGGCGGCGAAGCTGGCCTCGTCGAGGTCGACGATCGCCACGGAGGACGTCACGGGCCGGTGGGGAGAGGATTTCAGGAAGGAGTCGTAGATCTTGCCGTCGAGAAAGACGAACAGCCGCGGCGGCCACAAGCACAACGCCACCATCGCGAGGGAGAGGAGGATGCCGGCGAGCAGGATCGGGAGCGTCCGGGGCCCGGCCGTTCGCACCTAACGGACCGTCACCTCGACGCGGCGGTTCCGTGGCTCGTGGACCTGGTCGCCGGTCGGGATGAGGGGATTCTCCTTCCCGTGGGATGTGATGTCGAGGATGGACCGATCCACTCCCTGCGCGACGAGGAGGTCGGCCACGGCCCGGGCGCGTTTGAAGGACAGCTGGTAGTTGTATTGGCGGTCGCCGACGGTGTCCGTGTGGCCGACGACGCTGATGTCCACCGGGCGCCGTTCCCGGAGGGTCTGGATCATGTTCGAGAGCAGCACCCTGGATTTCCCGGTGAGCACGGCGGTGTTGTGCTCGAAATAGAGGATGAACTGCTGCGGCGGGGGAGGCAGCGCCTTGAGCGCGGACGCCGCGAAGGAGGCGACGTCCTTGTCGGCCATGATGAACGGCTTGCCGGGAGCGGAACCCTCCTGGACGACCACGGCCTGGCCCGTCTCGGAGAGCCGCACCTCCTGCCCTCCGCCCGATACGACGATGGCGCCGGTCTTGCCCGAGGCGTCGGGGAGAAGGACGATCGTGTCCTGGGTCCGGGGGCCGGGAGGGGGGGGCGGTTTCGGGGGGGGCGAGGCGCACCCGGAGAAAACGGCGAAGGAAAGCAGGCACGCCGCGAGGAGGACCGGAACGCGAAGGAACGGCGGCATCGATCCCTGGTCACGCATGCGCGGTCACTGCGGAACGTCTTCCCCGACCTGGACCGCGAAAAGGGTCCCGCGGATGCCGATGGTTGCCGTCGGGGTTTCGAACCGGGCGGACTCCGGGGAGATTTTTCCGATCAGCCCCGAAAGGTAGGCGAGAGAGCCCCGGGTGATCCGGATGAGCAGCCCGATCTTGCCGCTCTCGGGGGCGAATTCGAAGTGGCGGACGACGAAACTGCTGCCCGGGCCCATGGAGATGGAGGAGTTGTCCCGGAAGATCGCCCCCAGGGACCCTTCGGGGCCGGTGGCGAGGGTATCGCCGACCAGGAGCTTCAACCCCTCGGCCGCCGGGATCGTCTCGGACCCCCGGAGGATGGTGGCCGTGCCCGACAGGTTCCGGACGAACCCGATGGGTTCCTCGGCCGCCAGGGCGGGGCCGGGCGGAAGGATGAACGCCAAAGCCAGCAGAACCGCAACGAACAAGTGCGCGAATTATGGCCGATCTCCTGAGGGCGCCTTGGGCGCCGGGTTATTTCGCCTCACTATGGAAATATATCAACAAAACGAACGTTCATCCATACCCTGACCGGGGAGGAGGCAGAGCCTACAGGAACCGGGTCCTGCCGATGGCCCCGGAAACGATAAAGGCCTTCGTGTTGTTCGATTTCCCGTCGAGGGGGAACAGGAAGAACCCGGGGCGCTTGGGGTCGTACCCCGTGGTGGTCCCCACGATCACTTCCCCGTCCCTGCAGGTCACCTCGATCAGGCGGCCCAGCGGTTTCTCCCCCTCGGCGAGCCGCTTCTTTTCCTGGAACGTCTTGTCCCCGGCGAAATCCCGAACGAAAAAAATCGCCTTCAGCTGGTCCAGCGAAACCTCGACCGGACCCTTCCCCGCTTCCCCCTCCATCGGGGTGATATGGAACAGGGACTTGTTCGGGAAGAAGTTCTGGGTGAAGCCCTTGACGGTCCTTCCGTTCAGGTAGCGCACAACGATTTTGCTCGGTTCCACTGACGTTACCTCCGTTCCCGTCAGGGTGGCGTCGACTCTCCTCAAGATATTCCATCGGGCGGGAAAAACCAACACGGGAAATTCCTCTTCTTGACGGTCGCCGTCTCCCCTGTGAAAATGGGTCCTTCTACGAACGGTTTTCCCGACGGCCCGCGACCGGAAACGAGGCGCGAATCGCGGAAATATCCACCGCGCCGGAAGAGGATCCCATGACCCGCAAAATCAATTTCAACGCCGGACCGGCGGCGCTTCCCCTCCCCGCGCTGGAGCGCGCCCGGGACGAGTTCCTCGACTTCGCAGGCAGCGGCATGTCGGTGATGGAGCATAGCCACCGCGGCAAGGATTACGAGGCCGTCCACGACGAAGCCATCGCCCTCCTGCGGGAACTCCTCGGAATTCCTTCGGACTACGAAGTCCTGTTCCTCCAGGGAGGGGCGACGCAGCTGTTCGCCCAGATCCCCATGAACCTCCTCGACAAGGGGAGCGCCGCGCAATACCTGGTCACCGGCGCCTGGGGCGAAAAGGCGCTGGGGGAGGCGAAAACCGTGGCGGCGTTGTTCGGCGCGGGCGTGTCGGCGCAGAACGTCGGGGCGGGGGAAGGCAAGGACAAGAAGTACACCCGGGTGCCCGGTCCTTCGGAGGCGAAGGTCGACGCGGGATCCGTCTATTGCCACATCACCTCGAACGAGACCATCCACGGCGTCCAGTTCAACGCCCAAAGCGCGCGGCCCTTCCCCGACACGGCTTCCGTGCCTCTCGTCGCCGACATGTCCAGCGATTTCCTGTGGCGTCCGTTCGACATCGGGAAGTTCGGGCTGGTGTACGCGGGGGCGCAGAAGAACATCGGCCCGTCGGGCGTCGTGGTCGTGGTGATATCGAAGGAGCTGGTCGAGAAGGGGAGGAAGGATATCCCGAAGATCTTCCAGTTCCGCATGCACGCCGAGAACAAATCGCTCTACAACACCCCGCCGACGTTCGGCATCTACATGATCCGCAACGTCCTTTCCTGGCTCAAGGGGCAGGGCGGCCTGCCGAAGATCGAGGAGGCGAACCGGAAAAAGGGCGCCCGGATCTACGGCGTCATCGACGGGAATCCCGGGTTCTACGGTTCCCCGGTGGAGAAGGAAAGCCGGTCGATGATGAACGTGGTGTTCCGGCTCCCGACGCCGGAACTCGAAGAGCAGTTCATCGCGGAGGCGAAGAAGCGCGGGATGGTCGGCCTGAAGGGGCACCGTTCCGTCGGCGGGATCCGCGCCTCCATCTACAACGCCGCTCCCTATGAATGGGTGGACGCCCTGGCGGGCTTCATGGAAGAGTTCATGAAAGGGAAGTGACGGCTCGCAGCGCGTGGGATAATGGAAAGGCAGTGGACGGGAGGGACGCCATGGACCCCGAAGCGCTGGCCGATGCGTACGCGAAGGAAGGGAACGCGCTCCTCGCGGAGCGGAAATGCGCCGAGGCGCTCGTGTTCTACGATCGCGCGATCGAGGTGTTTCCGGAAAGCTGCGACGCCTGGACGAGCAAGGCCGTCGCCCTGAAGTCGATGGGAAGGTTCCGGGAATCGCTCGAATGCGTGGAGCGGGCCTTGGAGATCTACCAGGACCCGATCGCCGAGGAACTGCGGGACAGCCTCATGCCCGGGCTCGACCGCGGCTGATCGCGGCCGGGTCCGCCCCGACGGGACTTACGGGGGGCACTTCCCGCAGGTGGAACGGAACAGGGAAGTGCTGAGGTAGCGGTCTCCCCGGTCCGGGAGAAGGACGACGATCGTGCCGTGCCGCATTTCCCGCGCCACCTCCATCGCCCCGAAGACCGCCGCCCCGCTCGACATCCCGACGAACAGCCCCTCCTCGAGGGCGAGTCGTCCGCGCGGTAAGGAAGGCGGGTTCGTCCATCACGACGATCTTCCCGTCCAGGT
The DNA here is from genome assembly GCA_963741515.1 of uncultured bacterium. Lineage (GTDB taxonomy): Bacteria > Desulfobacterota > Deferrimicrobia > Deferrimicrobiales > Deferrimicrobiaceae > UBA2219. The sequence continues at coordinate 188,447 of CAVUIA010000001.1, read as the reverse complement.
TTTCCTCGCGGTAGATGGGCGGTACGATCGCCTCTTTCATGTTCTTCAGCCCCTGGATCCGGTGGCCCAGGGTCGGTTCCACTCCGACGACCCGCGTCCGCGGGGAATTCTCCCGAAGGAATCGGCCGACTCCCATGAGGGTCCCGCCCGTTCCCATGCCGGCGACGAAGCAGTCGATCTCGCCCCCGGTCTGCTGAAGGATCTCCGGACCCGTGGTTTCGTAATGGGCGCGCGGGTTGTCGGGGTTGGCGTACTGGTTCGGCATGTAGTACCCGTCCGGCGACTCTTCGAGGATCCGGTGGGCCAGGCGGATCGCCCCGTCGGTCCCTTCCTGGGCGGGGGACAGGACCAGCTCGGCGCCGAAGGCGGAAAGGACCGCCCGGCGCTCCAGGCTGACGCAGGCCGGCATGACCAGCTTCACGCGATAGCCGCGGGCCGCCCCGAGCATCGCGATCGCGATCCCGGTGTTCCCGGAGGTGGGCTCGAGGATCGTCTTTTCCCGGGTCAGCTCCCCGCGGGACTCCGCCATGGAGATCATGTAAAGGGCGGGCCGGTCCTTGACCGAGCCGCCGGGATTGCCGCCTTCCAGCTTCGCCAGGATGCGCACATCGGGATTCGGGTTCACGGCCCGAAGCTCCACGACGGGGGTGTTTCCCACCGCGTGGCGCAGGTCGAGCGTCCCGGTTTTGCCCAACTCCCGTTCTTCCACCTTCGTGATCATGGCGATTTCCTCGGATATACCGGATATAAAAGAAAAATTATACATACGGGGGGTATCGTTGTCGACTCGCTTGACGAACCCCTGCCCCTGTCCCGAGAATGGAAGGGGAGGGACGCCGGATGCGGGAGGCCGTGGCGGGTCCGGATCGGGGAAGCGGAGCGGTCGAACCCGTGTTCCGGGCGCGCGGCGTCACCAAGATCTACGACATGGGGGAGGTCAAGGTGCCGGCCCTTCGGGGGGTGGATCTCGACCTTTACCCCGGGGAGCTCGTCGTCCTCCTGGGGCCCTCCGGCAGCGGCAAGTCGACCCTCCTGAACATCCTCGGCGGGCTCGACACCGTGAGCGGCGGCACGGTGGATTACCGGGGAAAGGACCTGGCGCGCGCCACGGAGAGGGAGCTTACCGAGTACCGGCGCGGCCACGTCGGCTTCGTCTTCCAGTTCTACAACCTCATCCCCAGCCTGACCGCCCTCGAGAACGTGTCCGTGGTGACGGACATCGCCACGGACCCGATGCGGCCGGAGGAGGCCCTCGCCCTCGTGGGGCTCGCGGACCGCGCGGACCATTTCCCGGCCCAGCTGTCGGGGGGGGAGCAGCAGCGCGTCGCCATCGCGCGGGCCATCGCCAAGCGCCCGCTGGTGATGCTCTGCGACGAGCCCACCGGCGCGCTGGACGCCGCCACGGGCATCGTCGTCCTCGAGGCGCTGGAGCGGGTGAACCGGGAGCTGGGCGCCACCATGGCGCTCATCACGCACAACGCGGACATCGCCGGCATGGCGGACCGGGTGATCCGGCTCGGGTCGGGGCTCGTCCAGTCCGTCGTCCGGAACGAAACCAGGAAATCGCCCCGGGACATGCGCTGGTGACCGCATGAAGACGATGAACAGGAAGCTGCTCCGGGACCTTTGGGGGATGAAAGGGCAGGCGCTGGCCATCGCCATGGTCATCGTGAGCGGCGTGGCCACCCTCGTCATTTCCCTCAGCACGCTGGATTCCCTCCGGGAGACCCGGGCCGCTTTTTACCGGGACCACCGCTTCGCCGAGCTGTTCGCGTCGCTGAAGCGGGCGCCGGAGAGCCTGGCGGAAAGCATCCGCGGCATCCCCGGGATGGGCCGCGTGGAAACGCGCGTCGTGGCGGCGGGGAACCTCGACGTGCCGGGGTTCCACGAGCCGGTCCGGGGATTGATGATCTCCCTTCCGCGGGAAGGCGAGGCGTTCCTCAACTCCCTGTACATGAAGGAGGGCCGGCTCCCCGCGCCCGGGCTCGGACGACGAGGCGGCGGTGAGCGACCTCTTCGCCCTCGCGCACGGGTTGAGGCCCGGGGACCGGATCGGGGCGGTCATCAACGGGAAGCGGAGGATGTTGAGGGTCGCCGGGATCGGCCTGTCCCCGGAATACGTTTACCAGGTAGCCCCCGGCTCGATCCTGCCGGATTCCAAGCGGTACGGCCTGCTGTGGATGCGGCGGGAGGGGCTGGCCGCGGCGTACGGGATGGATGGGGCGTTCAACGACCTCGTCGCCACGCTTTCCCCGGGCGCCGACCAAAGGGACGTGCTCCGGCGCCTGGACGTGCTGCTGGCCCCGTACGGAGGGCTGGGCGCATACGGACGGGACGACCAGGTCTCCCACAGGTACCTGTCCGAGGAGTTCCGGGGGCTGGAAAACATGGCCTCGATCTTCCCCGTCATCTTCCTCGGGGTGGCCGCGTTCCTGCTGAACGTATCCGTGAACCGGCTGGTGAGCCTGCAGCGGGACCAGGTCGGCACCCTCAAGGCCTTCGGCTGGACCAACGCCGCCATCGGGGCCCACTACGTGAAGCTGATCCTCCTGATCGTGATCGTCGGGGTGGCCGGCGGGCTCGCGGCCGGGGCGTGGCTGGGCCGCGGGATGACCCGCATGTACATGGATTTCTACCGGTTCCCCCGGCTCGAGTACGAGCTGCGCCCCTTCGTGGCGGTCATCGCCGTGATGGTCAGCATGGCGTCCGCCGTGCTCGGCGCGATGCAGGCCGTTCGGAAGGCGGCGATCCTTCCGCCGGCGGAGGCCATGAGGGCGGAGCCGCCGGAAAGGTTCCGGGTGACGCTGGCGGAGCGGCTGGGGCTGCGGCGGTTCCTGTCCCAGCCCGCCCGGATGATCGCGAGGAACATCGGGAGGAGGCCGGTGAAGTCCTCCCTTTCGATCCTTGGGATCGGCCTGGCCTGCGGCATCCTCGTCCTTTCGGGGGTGCAGGGGGACGCGATCAACTTCATGGTGGACGTCCATTTCCGCCTGTCCCAGCGGGAGGACACGACGGTCGCCTTCGTCGAGCCGACTTCGGCCAGGGCCCTTTATTCCATCCGCAGCCTTCCGGGGGTCCGCCTCGGCGAGCCATACAGGACGGTCGCCGCCCGCATCCGCTTCGGGCAGCGGGAACGGCGGCTCGCGATCCAGGGGCTTCCCCGGGAAGGGCGGCTCCATCGCGTTCTCGACACGCATTTGAAAACCGTCCCGATGCCGGAGGACGGCGTCCTCCTGACGGACTATCTCGCCGGCCTCCTGGGGGTTCGCGCCGGCGACCGGATCACGATGGAGATCCTCGAGGGAAAGCGGCAGCTGCTCGAGGTACCCGTGTCGGGGCTGGTGAAGGAGTACGTCGGGATCAACGCTTACATGGAGATCGATTCCCTGAACCGCCTGCTGGGGGATGGGGACGCGATCTCCGGCGTCTTCCTTGCGACGGATCCCGCGGAGCGCCGCCGGGTGTACGATGCACTCAAGGAAATGCCTCGAGTGGCCGGGACGACGGCGCAGGAGGACGTGATCCGGACCTTCTACGAAACCATGGGCGGGACGTTCCTCATGTTCACCTTCGTCATCACGGTCCTCGCCGCGAGCATCGCCTTCGGTGTTGTGTACAACAGCGCGCGGATCGCGCTCTCCGAGCGGGGGAGGGAGCTGGCCAGCCTGAGGGTGCTGGGGTTCCGGCGGGGCGAGATATCGTACATCCTGCTGGGGGAGCTCGGCGTGCTGATCGCGGCGGGGATCCCCGCGGGGTTCGTCATCGGGAAGGCGATGGCCGTGTACATCTCGGAAAAGCTGCAGTCCGAACTGTTCCGGGTCCCCTTCGTGATGGAGCCGTCCACGTACGGCTTCGCCGCCGTGGTGGTGGTCGTTTCCGCGCTGCTGTCCGGACTGCTGGTGCGCCGACGCCTGGACCGGCTCGACCTGGTGGCGGTGCTGAAAACGAGGGAGTGAAGCCGCATGCCGTGGCGCAACCGCATCGTGGCGATCGTTTTGGCGCTCCTCGCGCTGCTGCTCATCCTCTGGGCTTTCCTCCCGGGACCGGTTCCCACGGACACGGCGAAGGTCTCGAAGGGCCCGCTGAGCGTCACCGTGGAAGAGGAGGGCAAGACGAGACTGCGGGACCGGTTCGTGGTGTCTTCCCCGGTGACCGGCTACGCGGTGCGGGTCGACCTCGATGTCGGGGACACGGTGCGTAAAGGACAACCGGTGGTCACGCTGGAGCCGTTGCGGGCGGATTCGCTCGATCCGCGGTCCCGCGCTGCCGCCGAGGCCCGGGCGGCGGCGGCGGAGGCGGCGCTCCGGTCGGCGGAAGCCAGGGTCCGGGAAGCGGAGGCCGCGGACAGCTACGCGGAGGAGCTTCTCGCCCGGACGAGGCAGCTGTCGGAGGCGGGGCTGACCCCGAAGGACACGCTGGACCGGGTCGAATCGGAGGCCCGGCGGTCCCGGGCTTCCCGTCTTTCCGCGGAGGCCGCGGCGGAAACCGCGCGGCATGAAGCGGAGGCGGCGCAAGCGATGCTGACCCACGGCGGAAGGTCGTCCGGCGGGGGCGGGGAAAAAGTGGTGGTGCGGTCCCCGGCGGCGGGGAGGGTGATGTCCGTCGTGCGGGAAAGCGAAGGCGTGGTGTCGGCGGGTACCCCTTTGCTGGTGGTGGGCGATCCCGGGAAGATCGAGGTCGAGGTGGACGTGCTCTCGCCGGACGCCGTCCGGATCCGGCCCGGCACGCCGGTGCGCTTCAACCGGTGGGGGGGCGAGGGAGTGCTGGAAGGGAAAGTCCGCGTGGTGGAGCCGGCCGGGTTCACGAAGGTCTCGGCGCTGGGGGTGGAGGAGCAGCGCGTGCTGGTGATCGCGGACATCACTTCCCCCCGGGAGGCCTGGGAAAGGATCGGCGACGGGTACCGGCTGGAGGCCGCATTCGTCCTGTGGGAGGGGAAGGAGGTCCTGCAGGTCCCGGAGGGTGCGGTTTTCCGGGCCGGAGGCCGGGAGGTCGTCTACGTGGTGGAGAGGAAACGGGCGAGGATCCGGAACGTGGAGCTGGGCAAAAGGAACGGGCTCGCGGCCCAGGTCCTGTCGGGGTTGTCGGAAGGGGAAACGGTCGTCGTCCACCCCGGGGATTCGGTTACGGACGGGAGGAGGGTGGCCCCGCGGTGACCGCGGCGGCGCGTCAGCCGCCCGCGGATTTAACGACGAACCCGCGCCGGGAAAGCTCCGCGACGATCTTTTCCCGATGGTCCCCCTGGATCTGGATCGCGCCGTCCTTGAGGGTCCCCCCGGTCCCGCAGAAGCGTTTCAGATCCGAGCAGAGGTCGCGCAGGGCGTCGCCGGCGAGTGGAATCCCTTCCGCGACGGTGACCGTTTTCCCGCCGTGCCCCCTGGTTTCCCTTCTCACGCGGACGACGCCGTCCCCTTTCGGCGCCGGGGCTTCGCGGCGGCAGGAGCACTTCGCCACGGCCAGGCGGCATTTCGGGCACACAAGGCCCCGGTCGGTGGAATAGACCAGCACGGGGTCGTCGTCGCGTCGTCCGGACATGCGGAACAATATAACCGAAATCCGGGCGGCGGCGTAACCGGAACTTGTGCCGCGTGCCGCATCTTCGGAAACGGATGTATGATTACCGTAAATGAAATAAATGAGGGGGTGCCGCATGGCGTGGATCGCGGGGATCCGGTCGTTGCCCTCGTTCCGGAAATGGCTGCTGGCGATCGCGGCGGCCGTCGGCATCTTCGCGATCCTCGGGTTTTTCGCTCTCCCCCCGATCCTGAAGTCGGTCGCCCGGGACCAGTTGGCCAAAGCGCTTCATCGGAACGTCGCGATCCGCGAGATCCGGCTGAATCCCTTCACCCTTGCCGTCACCGTCCGGGGTTTGGAGATTTCCGAACGGAACGATCCGGCATCGTGGATCTCCGTCGAGGAAATCTTCGTAAACCTCCAGCTGGCTTCCGCGTACCGCATGGGACCGGTCCTGAAGGAGATCCGTCTCACGAAGCCGCGCGTGAACATCGTACGCCGGAAGGACGGCACGTATAATTTCACGGATATAATCGAAGAAAGGATGAAAATACGAAGTGAAAGGACTGAACCGTTAAAGTATTCGTTTAACAACATCCAGCTGATCGACGGCCACGTCGATTTCCTCGATGGGCCGAAAGGTGCCCGGCACAAGGTCGAGGGGATCCAGGTCGCCTTCCCGTTTATCTCGAACCTGAAGTACGCCGTCGACCGGTACGTCACGCCGTCCTTCGCCGCGATCGTCAACGGGGATGCGGTTTCCATGAAAGGATGGACCAAGCCTTTCATGGAGTCGCTCGAAACCGTCTTCGAGATCAACGTCGCCGATCTCGATATCCCGCGGTACCTGGAATATCTGCCGTTCCGCCGGGAGTACGAAGTGCCGTCCGCGCTACTCGACGTGAAGGCGATCCTCCGGTTCCTGCAACGAAAGAATGGGCCTCCCTCCGTCAGTGTCGACGGGTACGCGTTGCTGCGCGACGTCCGCGTCACGGGCAGGGACAAACGCCCCATGGTCTCCCTGCCGTCGGTCCGTGCGGTCGTCCTGCCGGCCGACATCGGCGCGGGGAAGTACCATCTCGCTTCCATCACCGTCCGGGATCCGGAAATCGACGTCGTGCTGGACGAGAACAAAAGGTTGAATCTTTTATCGTTAATACCTCAAAAAGAAAAAGAAAATAGTAAGCACTGATAACGGGACCAAGGCCGCTTCCCCGGGGGAGAAGGGCGCCGGGGCGAAAGGGGACAAGGAGAGCGTGTTCTCCGTCGATGCGATCCGAATCTCCGGCGGGAAGGTGCGGTTCACGGATGCGTCCCGGACGGACGTATTCAAGACGGTCCTGGGGGATATCCGGATCGATGTCGACGCCTTGAGCACCGAAAAAGGAAAGACGGCGGCCGCGTCGCTGGCCCTGTCGACCGAGGTTGGGGAATCCATCGGGCTGAAGGGGAACCTGTCGCTTGCCCCGGTCGGTTCGGAAGGGACCCTCACGGTCGGGAAGCTTGCGCTCGGCAAATACGCGCCCTACTACCGGGACCGGGTGCTGTTCGACGTGATGCGGGGCTCGCTCGACCTCCAGACGGGATACGCGTTCGCGCAATCCTCCGAAGGGGACCGGTTCCTTCTCGACGGGCTTGCGGTCTCGGTGAGCGACCTGCGTCTGCGCCAGAGGGAAGAGAAAGAGGACTTCCTGGAGATACCGGCGTTCTCCGTGAAGGACGCGCGGTTCGATCCGGGCCTGAAAGAGATCGCGGTGGGGGAGATCGCCACCGGGAAGGGCCGGATCGCGATCCGCAAGGGGGCCGACGGCAAATTGAACGTTTCCCGCCTCGTGCCCGAAGGGGCGGAGGCCGGCGATGCCGCGAAGACCGCTCCGGAAGCTGCGGAGAAGACCGCGGGGAAGGACGCGGGGGGAAAGCCCTGGCTCGTCACGCTGAAGAAGGCGGCCGTCGACCAATACAGCGTTCGGTACGAGGACGGCACGACGACCCCTCGCATCGAACTGGCTTTCGACGGAATGCGGCTGAGGGCGGAGAACATCACGACGGAGAAAAACCGGAAAGGGACGTTTTCCTTCGCCACGACGTACGAACGGGAAGGGAACCTGTCGCTGGCCGGCTCCATCACCGTGGACCCGCTTTCGATGGTCGGCAAGCTGAAGGCGAAAGAGCTGCCGATCGGCCGGCTGCAGCCGTACTGGACGGAGAACGTGAAGGTGCTCGTGACCGGCGGCGGGTTATCGGCGGAGGGGACGGTCAGGGTTTCCGCGCCGAAAGGCGGTCCGCTCCAGGCGGCATACAAGGGAGAAGCGTCCGTGCGCGGGTTCTCCTCCGTCGACAAGGCGCAGGGGGAGGATTTCCTCAAGTTCGAGACGCTGCATTTCGGCGGCATCGACGCCGGGTACATGCCGACGAGCGTCGCCATCCGCGAGATCGCCCTGTCCGACTTCTATTCCAGGATCATCGTCAACGCGGACGGGACGCTGAACCTCCAGGGGATCGTGGCGAAGGGCGCGGGGCAGGACAACGCGGCGGCAGAGGCCCGCGCCGGAGAAGCGCCGGCGGGGCCGGCCGCGGCGGCGGGTCCCCCGGTGCCCGTGCGGATCGACAACGTGACGCTGCAGGGCGGGGATGTGTACTTCAGCGACCGGTACATCAAGCCGAACTTCTCCGCGGCGCTCTCGGAGGTCGGCGGCCGCGTCACGGGCCTCTCCTCGATGGAGGAAAAACTGGCCGACGTCGACCTGCGCGGGAAGCTGGGAAAGACCACCCCTCTCGAGATCAAGGGGAAGATCAACCCGCTGGCGAAGGAGCTCTTTCATCGACCTCGCGGCCGACTTCAAGGATATGGACCTGTCGCCGCTCACGCCGTATTCCGGCCGGTACGCCGGATACGAGATAGAGAAAGGGATGCTCTCGATGACCCTTTCGTACCGCATCGAAAAGAAGAAGCTCGACGCGGACCACAAGGTGTTCATCGACCAGTTCACCTTCGGGAACCCGGTGGAGAGCCCCCAGGCGACGAAGCTGCCCGTCAAGCTGGCGGTCTCGCTGCTCAAGGACCGGAAAGGCGAGATCCACCTGGACCTGCCCGTCACCGGGCAGATCGACGACCCGAAGTTCAGCGTCTGGAAGATCGTCTGGAAGATCATCGGGAACCTTCTGGTGAAGGCGGCCACCGCGCCCTTCGCCCTGATCGGGGCGCTGTTCGGCGGCGGAGAGGAGCTCGCGTACCTCGAGTTCGATCCGGGGCTGTCCGACATCCCGGCGGCCGGGGAGGCGAAGCTCCGGAACCTCGGGAAGGCGCTGTACGAGCGGCCCGCGCTGAAGCTCGAGATCGAGGGGCATGCGGACCTCGAGCGGGACCCGGATGCGCTCCGGCAGGTCGTTTTCCGGCGCAAGGTCGCGGCGCAGAAGGTGAAGGCGCTGGCGAAGGCCGGGCAGGCGGCGCCCGCCGTCGACAACGTGCGCGTCGAGCCGGCGGAGTACCCGAAATACCTCGCGCTCGCGTACAAGGAGGAAAAGTTCCCCAAGCCGCGCAACGTCATCGGGATGGCGAAGGAGCTGCCCGCTCCCGAGATGGAGAAGCTGATGATGACGCACATCCAGGTGACGGACAGCGACCTGCGGCAGCTCGCGGTGGACCGCGCGGCGCGGGTCCGGGACGCCCTGGTCGCGGACGGCAAGGTGGAGCCCGGGCGGGTGTTCCTCGTGGAGCCGAAGTCGCTCGCGCCGGCGAAAAAGGAGAAACAGAAGGACAGCCGCGTCGATTTTCTGATCAAATAGCTTCAGGCGACAAAACATCCCATTTCCAGGAGCCTACATGGCCAGGACATTGTCTTATGAAGAAGTACGCCTTCTCTGCGATCCCGCCCGATTCCGGTTCGGCACGACGAAGGAGGTTTCCCCGCTGACCCGTTTCGTCGGGCAGGAGCGGGCCCTCCAGGCCATCGACTTCGGCCTGAACATGCGGAGTCTCGGGTTCAACATCTACGCCCTGGGCGAGAACGGGACGGGAAAGACCTCGGCGGTGCGCCACTTCATCGCGGAAAAGGCGAAGGCGGAGCCCGTGCCGCTCGACTGGGTATATGTCTACAATTTCCGGGAGCCCGAGGAACCGGTGGCCCTTTCCCTGGCGCCGGGCCACGGCGTCAATTTCCAGCGCGACATGGCCGAGCTGATCGCCTACCTGCGGGTCACGATCCCGAAAATATTCGACTCCAAGGAGTACGACCAGCAGAAGGACCGGATCGTGGAGAGTTTCCAGAACATGCAGAAGGAGCTCTTCGGGGAGTTCGAGAAGCAGGCCGAGGCCTGGAGCTTCAAGGTCCACAGGGCGGTGAACGGCTACAACATCGTCGCGGTGAACGCCTCGGGGGAGCCGGTCAAGGAAGAGGAGTACGAGACCTTCGATGACCAGAAGAAGGAGGAGATGCGGGAGCACGGCAAGAAGATCCAGGAGCGCCTCGAGGACGTCGTCCGCGTCATGAAGGACGAGGACAAGAAGACCAAGAGGTCCCTCGCGGACCTGGAGCGCAGCGCGGCGCTGAACGTCCTGGGGTATGGACTCGAGGAGGTCCGGAAAAAACACGAGGGGAACGTGAAGCTGAACGCCTACCTGGACGAGGTCCGGGAGGACGTGCTGGCGAATCTCGACGATTTCAAGGGGGCGGGAGAGGAGCCGCGGCCCAATCCCCAGATGCCGATGCTGATGAAGATGCCGAAGCCGGAGCCCGATTTCATGCGGTACACGGTGAACGTGATCGTGAACAACGGCGGGGCGAACGGCGCCCCCTGCGTCTTCGAGAACAACCCGACCTACTTCAACCTCTTCGGCCGGGTGGAGCACAAGTTCCAGATGGGGGCGGCCATCACCGATTTCACCATGATCAAGGGGGGCGCGCTCCATAAGGCCAACGGCGGTTTCCTCGTCCTTCAGGCCATCGACCTGGCGCGGAACTATATTCTCCTACGACTCCCTGAAGCGGGCCGTGCGGCAGGGGGAGGTCAAGATCGAGGACGTGATGGAGCAGTACCGCCTCGTGTCCACCGCGATGATGAAGCCCGAGCCGATCCCGCTGCACGTGAAGATCATCCTGATCGGCAACCCGGAGATCTACTACATGCTGTACAACATGGACGAGGATTACCGCGAGCTGTTCAAGGTGAAGGCCGACTTCGACTTCCGGATCGCGCGGACGGAAGAGAGCCTCGACCAATACGCCATGTTCGTCGCTTCCAAGACGCAGGAGGAGGGGCTGCTCCCGTTCGACGCGGACGGAGTGGCGAGGGTGGTCGATTTCGGCGTCCGGCTCGCGGAGGACCAGGAGAAGCTGTCGACGAAGTTCAGCGACATCTCCAACCTGCTGCGGGAAGCCCACTACTGGGCCGTCCAGGAGAAGTCGGAGGTGGTCTCGGGCGCCCACGTGAAGAAGGCTCTCCGTGCCCAGATCCACAGGAACAGCATGATGGAGGACCGGATGCGGGAGATGGCCGCCGACGGCACGTACATCATCGACACCGGCGGAGCGCTGCCCGGCCAGGTGAACGGGCTGGCCGTCTACGACGGCGGGGACCACAGCTTCGGCAGGGCGTCCCGGATCACCGCCATCGTGTACGCCGGCAGGGGCGGCGTCATGAACATCGAGCGGCAGACGAAGATGTCGGGGAAGATCCACGACAAGGCGGTCCTCATCCTGTCGAACTACCTCGGCAGGATGTTCGCCGGGAAGGCGCCGATCAGCTTCACCGCGTCCCTCACGTTCGAGCAGCTCTACGGAATGATCGAAGGGGACTCGGCGACCTGCGCGGAGCTGTACGCGCTGCTGTCGGCGATCTCCGGCGTGCCGGTGCGGCAGGGCGTCGCGGTCACCGGCTCGATGGACCAGAGCGGCAACGTGCAGCCCATCGGGGGGGTGAACCAGAAGATCGAGGGGTTCTTCGACCTGTGCGTCCTGCGCGGGCTGGACGGCACCCAGGGGGTCATCGTTCCGGGGCGGAACCGCCGGAACCTGCTGTTGAAGGAAGAGGTCGCGGAGGCGGTGCGCGACGGGAAATTCCGCATCTGGTCGATCGACCGGATCGAGGAAGGGATCGAGGTCCTGACGGGGATGCCGGCGGGGGAACCGGGGATGGACGGGTCGTACCCGGAAGGGACCTTCTACCGGAAGGTGGCGGAACGGCTCGAAGAGCTTCGCCGCGCGTCGAAAGGGCCGGAAGAGGGGAAGGAGAAGGCGGAGGACGACGAAGGGCCGTGCGGGACGTGCGGCGACAAGTGCCCCGGGGAGGGGTAACCCGCGATCCAGCCAGCCTCCTGCTGCGCGGCGGGTCCCGCAGTCGGCGCGTCGCGGGCGGAGAGACGCCTGCCAGCGTGACCCCCGCCAGGATCAGGGCGATGCCGGCCGCGTGGAAACCGCGGAACGATTCGCCCAGCAGCAGGACCGCCAGCAGCGAGCCGAACGCGGGCATCAGGTGCAGGAACGCCCCCGCGCGGTTCGCGCCGAGCTCCTCCACCGCCTGGTTCCAGAAGACGTATGCGGCAAGCGACGCGAGAAGGGCGAGGTAGAGCAGGGTCCCGATCGTGGCGGCGTCGGGCGTGATCCGCATCCCGCGGGAGATTTCCCACGCATACAGCGGCAGAAGGCACGTCACGCCGATCCCCATCAGCACGGTGAGGAGGGCGAGCGGGTGGACCCCCTCGGGCCGCCGCTTCAGCAGGATGGTGTAGAACGCCCAGCAGAGCACCGCGGTCAGCACCCACATGTCGCCCCGGTTGAACGAGAGGGACAGCAGCGTGCCGAGGGACCCCCGGCTGACGATCGTCACGACCCCCAGAAGCGACACCGCGATCCCGATGCACTGGCGGGAGGTCGCCATCTGGCTCCGGATGACGAAGGAGATCGCCAGGATGAAGGCGGGGCAGGCCGAATTGAGGAGGATGGCGTTCGTGGCGGTCGTTTCGTGGAGGCCGATGTAGACCAGGGTGTTGAACGAACCGATCCCGAGGATCCCGAGCGGGAGGACCGTCTTCCACGACCGGAGGATCGCGGGCCACTGGCTTTTGAGCCGCGGGTACGAGAAGGGCAGAAGAACGGCGAACGCCCCGACCCAGCGCCAGAAGACCATCCCGATCGGCGGGATGTGCCCGCTGACGGCCCGCCCCAGGACGAAGTTCCCCGACCAGAAGAGGGTGGCCAGCACGAGGAGCAGGTACGGGTGGGCCGGGACGTGGCGGTCTTTCACGGCGCTTCGTCACCCTCCGGATCGGCGCAAAGCTTACTTGCGGAAGGCCCGGGGGGAACGGGCGACGTCGCGATGCTGGCCCTTCCGCCCTCCGGCCCCGGCGGTCGGCCGCGCCTCGTCTTCGGCGTGGCGGGACGCGCGCGAGGGAGGCGACCCGGCGGCCGGGGTGTTCATCGAGGAGAGGAACGACGCGTCTACCGTGATCATGTACGGGCGGGGACGCGGCTCCTGCCGTCCCTGCTCGAGGCGGGTCGGGGGCCCCGCCTTCGCCGGGGAAGCGAAGGGGTGGTCCGTCACGACGGTGAGGTGCTTCTGGATCAGGCGCTCGATTTCCGCCAGCAGCGGGCGCTCATCGAAGGCGCAGAAGGAGATCGCGATCCCCGAAAGGCCGGCTCTTCCGGTGCGGCCGATGCGGTGGACGTACGCCTCGGGCTCGTTCGGGATGTCGTAGTTGACCACGTGGGACAGCTCGACGATGTCCAGCCCCCGCGCGGCGATGTCCGTTGCCACCAGGACCCGGATCGTCCCCTTCTTGAAGGCGGACAGCGCGCGTTCCCGGGCCGACTGGGTCTTGTCCCCGTGGATCGCCTCGGTCCGGATGTTCGCGCGGCTCAAGGTTCGCTCCACGCGGTCGGCGCTGTGGCGCGTCCGGGTGAACACCAGGGCGTTCTTGATCGTGTCGTCGGAAAGAAGGTGCTTCAGCAGCGAGGCCTTCTCCGCTTTTTCGACGTAGTGGATGAAATGATCGACCGCATCCGCGGGGGCGGAGGGGGGCGCCACGGAGACGCGCACCGGGTCGCGCAGGATCGTGTCCGCCAGCCGGGCGATGTCGTACGGGATGGTGGCGGAAAACAGCAGCGTCTGGCGCCGCCCGGGCAGCTTCCCGATGATCCGGCGGATATCGGGGATGAACCCCATGTCGAGCATCCGGTCCGCCTCGTCGAGAACGAAGATCTCCACCACCGACAGGTCGATAAGCTTCTGGTTCATGAGGTCGAGGAGCCGACCCGGCGTGGCGATGAGGATATCCACCCCTTTGCGGAGCGCCTCTTCCTGGGGGCGCTGGCTCACGCCGCCGTAAATGGTTGCCTGCCGCAGCCCCGTATGGACGGCGTACGAGGCGAAGCTCTCGCCGACCTGCACGGCCAGCTCTCTCGTGGGGGTGAGCACCAGGGAACGGACCGGGCGGCGGCCGCCTCGTTTCGTCTTGCCGTCCCCGGAGAGCTTCTGGAGGATGGGCAGCGCGAACGCCGCCGTCTTTCCCGTGCCCGTCTGGGCCGTTCCCAGGATGTCCCGGCCCGCCATGACGTCGGGGATCGCCTTCTCCTGGATGGGGGTGGGATCGGTGTAGTTCATGGACTGCACGGCCCGGAGGATCTCCGGGGATAAACCGAAATCTTGGAACTGCATATTCTTATTTGTTCTCCTTAGTTATTCGATTGGGTTCGGTTGACGGACGACCAACGGTTCCGGGATGCGGCATCTGCGGGAACCTGGGGAACTGGGAGGAATGAATCACCACGGGCGCGCAAACTGTTGTCAATTTAGCACACCGTGCCGGTGAATAGCAAGCCGGCCGCGGGATGGCCGGGCCGTCACCGGCCTTCCGCCTCGAGGAACCGCTCCGCCTGGATCGCCGCGCGGCATCCCGTGCCGGCGGCGGTGATCGCCTGCCGATACACCTTGTCGTGGACGTCCCCGGCGGCGAACACGCCGTCCACGCTCGTGCGGGCCCCGCTGCGAAGGGCGATGTAGCCGTTGTCGAGCTCGAGCTGCCCCTCGAAGACCTTCGTGTTCGGGTCGTGGCCGATGGCGACGAAGACGCCGTCCACCTTCCGCGTCGTTTCCGATCCGTCCTTCTTGTTCTTCAACCGGATTCCCGTGACCTCGTTTTTCTCGGAAGCGAGGATGTCCTCCACGACCGTGTCGAGGATGAACTCGATCTTCGGGTTCCCGCGGGCCCGCTCCACCTGGATCTTCGACGCGCGGAACTGGTCGCGCCGATGGACCACGAAAACCTTCGACGCGAACCGGGTGAGGAAGATCGCGTCCTCGAAGGCGGTGTCCCCGCCGCCGACGACGGCGACCTCCATGTTCCTGAAAAACGCCCCGTCGCAGGTGGCGCAGGTGGATACGCCGCGTCCCATGAGCTTCCTCTCCGATTCCAGCCCCAGGAGGCGCGCCGAGGCGCCGGTGGCGACGATCAGGGTGCGGGAGCGGTATTCGTTCTCCTCGGTCCGGACGGTGAAGGGCCTCTTCGCAAGGTCCACGGAGGCGACCGTTTCCGTCTTGTACACCGCGCCGAACCGTTCCGCCTGTTTGCGCATGAGCGCGACGAGCTCCGGACCCTGGATCCCTTCCGGGAACCCGGGAAAATTCTCCACATCGGTGGTCAGGGTGAGCTGCCCGCCGGGCTCGCGCCCCTCCAGCACGAGAGGGGACAGGATGGCGCGGGCGGTGTAGATGGCGGCGGTGGAGCCCGCGCACCCGGAACCGAGGATGATCACGTCTTGAACCATGGGAATCCTCCGGATCGTTTATGAGAGGCGACGGTTCCTAGGTTACGCGAAAACCGTTCTTGTGTGGATGTTTCCATGCGAGAATATATTCCATTAACGCTTCCGCACAAAACCCGATTCGAAAAGGAGGGGGAGGAATGTCCGCCAAAAAAGCGTCCAGGGAGCTGATCGACCTCTTGAACCAGTCCGTCGCCCGGGAAATCCAGGTGTCGGTGCAGTACATGTGGCAGCACGTCCTCTGCAAGGGAGTCAAGGGATACGCGGTGCGGGACGTCTTCAAGAAATTCGCCATCGAGGAGATGAAGCACGCGGAGGCGTTCGCCGAGCGGCTGAGCTATCTCGGCGGGATCCCCACCACCAAGCCCACGCCGATCTTCGTCGGCGAGACCTTGAAGCAGATGCTGACCGCCGACAGGAAGGACGAGGAAGGCGCGATCGCCCTGTACAGGAAGGGCATCGAGGCCGCGAGGAAGGCGGGAGACACCACCACGGAAGCGCTGTTCCAGGACACCCTGAAGGAAGAGGAAGAGCATCACGACGTGTTCTGTTCGCTCCTCGAAGAAGAGTAAGGGGCGAAACGCGGAAGGGCGGTCCGGCGCGAAGCGCGCGCCGGACCCCGACGCCTTTTCGGAAGACGCCCTCTTCGCCCGCATTTCCGACTCCCTCCTGCGCTGGTTCCGCACAGCCGCCCGGGAGATGGAGTGGCGGGAAACCGCCGACCCTTACCGGATCTGGGTTTCCGAGATCCTGCTCCAGCAGACCCGCGTGGAGACGGCGGCCCCGTATTACTCCCGGTTCGTCGCCCGCTTCCCCGATGTCGCGTCCCTTGCCGCCGCGGCGCCCGACGACGTCCTTTCCCTATGGGAAGGGCTCGGATACTACGCCCGGGCGAGGAACCTCCACAAGGGCGCCCGGATCGTTCTCGACCGGCACGGGGGAAAGGTTCCCTCCACGGTGGATGAGCTCATGGCGCTTCCCGGGGTCGGACGGTCGACGGCGGGGGCGATCGCGGCCATCGCCTTCGGCCGGGACGAGCCCATCCTCGACGCGAATGCCAGAAGGGTTGTCGCCCGCCTTTTCTCGGTGCGGGGGAACCTGCGCGCGGCCGCGGCGGAGGGAACTCTCTGGGGCCTCTCCGCACGCCTGGTCCGGAAGGGAACGGGGCGGAATACGGCCCTGGCCGTCATGGACCTGGGCGCCGGCGTGTGCCTGCCGCGATCGCCGCGCTGCCCCGAATGCCCGGTCAGCGCGTTCTGCGAGTCGTTCGGATCGGGCATCCAGGAGGAGATCCCGCCGCGGGCTTCCCGGAAGGTCGTCCCGCATTATGACATCGTGGCGGCGCTGTTCCGGCGGGACGGGGGATGGTACTACATCCGCCGCAGGCCGCCGGAAGGGCTGCTGGGCGGGTTGTGGGCGTTCCCATCGGGAAAGCGGCTGCCGGGGGAATCCCCGGAGACCGCCCTGCGACGTGCGATCCGGGAGAAACTCGGGGTGAGGATCCGGATTCAAAAGAACATGGGAGCCGTCCGGCACGCATACTCGCACTACCGCATCACGCTGCACGGCTTCCTCTGCTCGGCCGCGGGGGCGGAATTGCCTTCCGGGGACGGGGCGGCCTGGTTCCGGCCGGAAGGCGCGGAAAGGTACGCGCTTCCGAGGGCGGACAGGAAACTGCTGGAGAGAATCGCGTCGGAGGAGGGCGGAAATGGACTTTAAGGAAATGCTGAAGCCGGGGGGCAAGGGGATCCTGTCGACCGCGTCGGGCGCGGGCATCGTGAACACGGCGGCCTACGCGGTTCCCCATATCGTGGATAAGGACATGCTGGCATGGGGGATGACGGACGGGCGGTCGTGGAACAACATCCAGGAGAACCCCCACGCGGCCTACTCGTACTTCGCCCCGGGGGACGGGTATTGGGGCACGCGGTTGACGCTGGTCCTGGCGCGGACGGAGGATTCGGGGGAAATGCTCGAAACGATCCGGGAGCGGGCCAGGGCGAAGAGCCCGGTGAACCCGGCGGTGATCCGGCACGTCGCCTACTTCAAGGTGGTCGAGGCGCGACCGCTGGCGTAGGGCGCCGGAAAGAGGAATCCGGAAGGAGGAATATCGATGAAAGCGATGGCGGCCGCGTTCGCCGCGGCGATGGTGCTTGCGGGGTTTTCCGTTTCGATGGCGGAAGTCCGGACCGAGGTGGTGGAGTACAGGCACGGGAGCGTGGTCCTCGAAGGGTACATGGCGTACGACGACTCGGTGCAAGGGAAACGGCCGGGGATCCTGGTGGTCCACGAGTGGATGGGGCACAACCCGTATGTCCGCAAACGGGCCGAAGGGCTTGCCCGGCTCGGGTACGCGGCGTTCGCGCTCGACATGTACGGAAAAGGGGTCCGCGCGAAAGACTCGAAGGAAGCCTCTTCCCTGGCGGGCATCTATAAGGGGGACCGTGGGCTGATGAGGGCGCGGGCGCAGGCCGGGCTCGACGTGCTCGCGAAGCATCCCATGGTCGATCCGGCGCGGA
Organism: uncultured bacterium; assembly: GCA_963741515.1. Classification (GTDB taxonomy): domain Bacteria; phylum Desulfobacterota; class Deferrimicrobia; order Deferrimicrobiales; family Deferrimicrobiaceae; genus UBA2219. Next base: position 170,659 of record CAVUIA010000001.1, on the reverse strand, counting down.
TGGCCGCGATCGGGTATTGCTTCGGCGGGACGACGGTCCTCGAGCTGGCACGGTCGGGGGCGCCCCTGGCGGCCGTGGTGAGCTTCCATGGCGGGCTGGACACCCCGTCGGCGGAGGATGCGAAGAATATCCGGGGGAAAGTGCTGGTCCTGCACGGCGCGGATGACCCGTACGTCAAGCCCGCCGAGGTCGCGGCGTTCCAGGAAGAGATGCGCGGGGCGCGGGTGGATTGGCAGTTCGTCGCCTACGGCGGCGCCGTCCACAGCTTCACGAACCCGGATGCCGGAAACGACAATTCCAAGGGGGCGGCCTACAACGAGAAGGCGGACCGGCGCTCCTGGGAGGCGATGAAGGCATTCCTCGCGGAAACCCTCAAGTAAGAAGGGCTTCCCTGCCCCCGATCGAAAGGATATATACACCCCTCGGCGGGCGGCGGTAAAATACTGCCCGGCCATCCCTGTCCCGGTTCTGCGGAAGTTCTGCGGGTTTCATGTACGTCCCGGTTTTGTGGTTCCCCGATTTGTGGTTTGAAGGAGGCCCCGTGAAGCGAGTACCCGCCGCCATTGTCGCCATCCTGTTGGGGGCATGCCTCGTTGCGGCGCCCGCCGCGGCGAAGGACATCAAGATCGGGTTGATCACGCCGCTCTCGGGGGACGTGAAAACGTTCGGGGAGTCGGTGAAGAACTCCTTCCTCATCGCCGTCGAGGAGGCCAACGCGCAGGGCGGCGTGGCCGGCATGAAAGTCGTCTACGTGATCCAGGACGACAAGAACGACCCCACCGAGGCCGCGAACGTGGCGAACCTCCTGATCAACCGGCACCGCGTCAAGGCGATCGTGGGCGCGGTCACCTCGAAGGCGAGCATCCCCGTGTCCGACATCGCCCAGGCCGCGCGGATCCCGGCGCTGACGCCGACCGGGACGAACCCGAAGATCACGGTGGCGGACGGCAAGCGCAAGGACTACATGTTCCGCAGCTGCTTCATCGACCCGTTCCAGGGGGCGGTGATGGCCCGGTTCTCCATGGATACCCTGAAGAAAAAGAGCGCCGCGGTGCTGTACGACGCGTCGAACGACTATTCCAAGGGGACCGCCGAGGTCTTCCGGGAAAGCTTCGGGAAGCTGGGCGGGAAGATCGTCGCGTTCGAGGCCTACGGGAAGGACGACGTCGACTTCTCCGCGCTCCTGACCAAGGTGAAGGCGTCCGGGGCGGACATGCTCTACCTCCCCGACTACTACAGCAAGGTGGGGCTCATCGCCAGGCAGGCCCGGGAGAAAGGGTTGACGGCGCAGTTCGTCGGCGTCGACGGGTGGGACTCGCCGGACCTCGTGAAGATCGCGGGCGACGCCATCGAGGGGGGATATTTCGTGAACCACTATTCCCCGGACGACAAGCGGCCGGAAGTCCAGGCGTGGGTGAAGAAATACAAGGAGCGGCACGGACAGCTCCCCGACGCGCTCGGCACCCTGGCGTACGACGGGACGAAGCTGCTCTTCGAGGCGATCCGCAGGGCGGGGAGCGACGACCCGAAGAAGATCCGAGATGCCCTCGCGTCGATCCGGGATTTCAGCGGGGTCACCGGGAAGATGGCTCTCGATAAAAACGGGGACGCCGTGAAGAGCGCGGCGATCCTGAAGATCGAGGGCGGCCGGCAGAAATTCGTGAAGACGGTCAACCCGTAAGCCCCGTTCATCCCGCGGGGCCGCCGGCGCCATGGAATATTTCCTCCAGCAGGTGCTGAACGGGCTGCAGCTCGGCCTGGTCTACGCCCTGATCGCCCTCGGCTACACGATGGTGTACGGCATCGTGCGGCTGATCAACTTCGCGCACGGAGACGTCTTCATGGTCGGGTCGTTCCTGGCGTTCTACGCCATCGAGCGGTACGCCCTGCCGCTGCCGGCGGTCTTCGGCGTCGCCGTCATCGGGTGCGCCGCCCTGGCGGTCGTCATCGAGCGGGTGGCATACAGGCCGCTGCGGAACGCCCCGAAGATCGCCTCCCTCATCACCGCCATCGGGGTATCGCTCTTCCTCGAGTACTTCACGGCGCTCCACCAGCTGTTCGGCCCCAACTTCCACGCCTTTCCCCGCCCGTTCCGGGTCGTGTCCGTCCAGGTGGGGGAGATCCAGTTCACCAACCTGCAGGGGATCATCCTGGGGGTGACCGTGGCGTGCCTCCTCGCCCTCCAGTACATCGTGTTCCGGACCCGGGTGGGGCGCGGGATGCGGGCGGTCTCCTACGACGTCGCGACCGCGGGACTCATGGGGGTCAACGTGGACGCCGTCATCTCCTTCACCTTCGGGCTCGGGGCCGCGCTCGCGGGCGTTGGCGGCGTCCTCTACGGGATCGCCTACCCGCAGATCCACACGTTCATGGGGATCATGCCGGGGCTCAAGGCCTTCACGGCCGCCGTGCTGGGAGGGATCGGCAGCATCCCCGGGGCGGTGCTGGGCGCCCTCATCATGGGGCAGTCGGAAACGCTGACCGCCGCCTACCTGTCCTCGACCTACCGCGACGGCATCGCCTTCCTCATCCTCATCGGCGTGCTCCTCTGGAAGCCCACCGGGATCCTGGGCAAACCCCGCACGGAAAAGGTCTAAAAGGGGCGGCGCATGGAATCCCTGGCGGAGATCGTCGGCCCCTACTGGATCCAGATCTTCCAGCACGCGTGCATCGTCGCCGTTTCGGCGCTGGGGCTGAACATCATCTTCGGGTACACGGGGCTGTTCTCCCTCGGGCACGCGGCGTTCTACGGGGTGGGAGCGTACACGGCCGCCCTGCTGATGAAGTCCTTCGCCGGGGCGCACGGGGACGCGGGGTTCCTCGCGTCCCAGGCGGCGTTCCTCGGGTCGCTCCTCGCGGGCGGGCTCGCCGCCGCGCTGCTGGCGTGGCTCGTCGGGCTGCCGGTGCTTCGCCTGACCTCGGACTATCTCGGCGTCGCCACGCTGGGGTTCGGCGTGATCATGAAGGTCCTGTTCGACAACGCCGATGCTTTCCTGCCCCAGCTCGGGGGCGCCCGGGGGATGACCGGGATCCCGAGGATGACCTCGGTACCGTGGGTCGTCCTCGTCCTCGCGGCCGCGGTCCTGGTGGTGCGGAACATCGTCCACTCGACGTACGGGCGCGTCCTCGTCGCGATCCGGGAGGACGAGATCGCGGCCGACGCGATGGGGATCGACACGTACCGGTACAAAGTGATCGGGTTCACCCTCGGGTGCGCCTTCGCGGGCGTGGCCGGGGGGCTGTACGCCCACCTGTACGTCTTTCTCCATCCGAGCAGCTTCGACTTCTTCAAGTCGTTCGACGTGCTGATGATCGTCGTTCTGGGGGGGCTGGGGAGCATCACGGGGACGCTGGTCGCGTCGTTCGGGTGGATCTTCCTGCTGGAAGGGCTGCGCGTGTTCCTGCCGCCGGAATACCTCGAGTTCCGATGGGTGCTGATCCCGGTGCTACTGGTCGTGACCATGCTCCTCCGGCCGCAGGGGCTGCTGGGCGTCCGGGAGCTCCCGTTCCTCAAGAGCCGGGTCTAGCCGATGATCCTGGAAGCGGCCGGGCTCGTCCGGCATTTCGGCGGGATCAAGGCGCTCGACGGCGTGGACTTCGGCGTCGGCCGCGGGGAGCTGGTCGGCATCATCGGCCCCAACGGCTCCGGGAAGACCACCCTCTTCAACGTGATCACCGGGATCTACCGGCCCGACAGCGGATCCGTGACGATGGAAGGGGAGAGCATCGCCGGACTCCCGCCGCACCGGATCACCCGCAGGGGCATCGTCCGGACGTTCCAGAACATCCGGCTCTTCCGGGAGCTCACGGTGGCGGATAACGTCCGGATCGCCCATCACCCCCACGTCCGGTACGGTCCCGGCGAGGCCATCTTCCGGACGAAGTCCTTCTACCGCGAGGAACGGCGGATGCGGGAAGAGGTGGAAGGGTTCCTGTCGATCTTCTCGCTCCAGGACCGTCGCGGCGAGCTCGCGAAGAACCTCCCCTACGGAGACCAGCGGAAGCTGGAGATCGCGAGGGCCCTCGCCTCCAGCCCGAAGGTGCTCCTCCTCGACGAGCCGGCGGCCGGCATGAACCCGTACGAGGTGGGGAAGCTGATGGAGTTCATCCTGGAGATCCGGGAGCGCTTCCACCTCACGGTCCTGCTCATCGAGCACCAGATGCGGCTGGTGATGGGGATCTGCGAGCGGCTGATCGTGCTGGACTTCGGCCAGGTGATCGCCCGGGGCATCCCTTCCGCGATCCAGAAGGATCCGCTGGTCATCGAGGCGTACCTCGGCCGGAAGGCCCCCGCCGGGAAGGGGAGCCATGCCTGATGACGCGTTGCTGAAAGTCGACGGGCTGAGCGTTTATTACGGGCCGGTCCAGGCGCTGCGGGGCATCTCGTTCTCGGTGGGCAGGGGGGAGACCGTCGCCCTGATCGGGGCCAACGGTGCGGGGAAAAGCACGACGCTGCGGGCGGTCTCGGGGCTCGTGCGTCCCGCCTCCGGGAACATCCTCTTCGGGGGGAAAAGCATCGCGGGGCTTCCCCCGCACCGGATCGCCCGCCTGGGGATGGCCCACGTTCCCGAGGGGCGGGGAGTGTTCGCGAACATGAACGTCCTCGACAACCTCGAGATGGGGGCGTACGCCCGGCCCTCCCGCAAGGAAGCGGAGGAGACGCTCGACCGCGTTTACTCGCTGTTCCCCAGGTTGTGGGAGCGCTCCGGCCAGCTCGCGGGGACCCTGTCCGGCGGGGAGCAGCAGATGCTGGCCATCGGCAGGGCGCTGATGGCGCGGCCGGACCTCCTTCTCCTGGACGAGCCGTCGATGGGTCTTTCCCCGGTGCTGGTGGGGGAGATCTTCCGGCTGATCGCCGAGATCAACCGGTCCGGCACGACGATCCTTCTCGTGGAACAGAACGCCTGTATGGCCCTGTCCATCGCCCGGCGCGCCTACGTCCTGGAGACGGGAGAGGTCCTCCTCGAGGGGGAAGCGTCCGTTCTGCGGGAAGACCCCGCGGTGCGGGCCGCCTACCTCGGGGATGCGGCGGGGTGATGCTCCTTTCCTGGTTGACTTGACCGGGCAGTGAGGCAGAATTGTAACCGTTTTATAAATCCGAAACGGAAATGTGCCCCGGAGGCCGCTCATGTCGTACCCGCTCACCTTGTCGACGATCCTCCAAAGGAACCGCATGCTGTTCGGGAAGAAGGAGGTGGTGACCCGCGACTTCGGTGGCGTCCACCGGTACACCTACGCCGAATACAACGTCCGGGTGGCGAAGCTGGCCCGCGCGCTCGGGCGTCTCGGCGTGAAACGGGGCGAACGGGTGGGCACCTTCGGGTGGAACAGCCACCGGCACCTCGAGGCGTACCTGGCCGTGCCGTGCATGGGCTCCGTCCTCCACACGATCAACATCCGGCTCTTCGCCGATCAGCTCGCCTTCATCGTCAACCACGCGGAGGACGCCGTGCTCCTCGTGGACGAGGACCTCGTTCCCTCGCTGGAGGCCGTGGCCGACAAGATCCCGTCCGTTCGGGCCTTCGTGATCATGAACGGCAAGAAGACCGTTCCGGATACCAAACTCCGTCCCGTTTACTCGTATGAAGCGCTCCTCGACGCGGAGAAGGGGGAATACGACTGGCCGGCGGACATCGACGAGAACTCCACGGCGGCCCTGTGCTACACCACGGCGACGACGGGGAACCCCAAGGGCGTGCCCTACACCCACCGGGGGATCTGCCTGCACGCCCTGGCGATCTGCACGGCGGACCAGGTGGGCATCGGCGAGAGGGACACGGTGATGCCCGTGGTCCCGATGTTCCATGTGAACGCCTGGGGATTGCCGTTCGCGGCGGTCTGGATGGGCGCGAAACAGGTTTTCCCGGGGTCCCGTCCGGACGCGAAGGCGCTGGTCGAGCTGATACAGGACGAGAAGGTCACGATCACCGCGGGCGTCCCCACCGTGTTCATGGGCGTCGCCCAGCTTCTCCAGCAGGAGAAATACGACATGTCGAGCCTCCGGTCGATCGTCATGGGCGGCTCGGCGGCCCCCCGCTCGCTGATCCGGAAGGTGGAGAAGGAGCTCGGCATCCCGGTCATCCACGCCTACGGGATGACGGAAACCTATCCCGTGGTGCTTCTCTCGCGTCCCAAGTCCTACCTGGAGGGGCTGCCCGAGGAGGATCTGTACGAGATCAAGGGCAGGCAGGGGACGCTGCTGCCCTGCCTCGAGATGCGCGTGGTGGCGGAGGACGGTTCGGAAGTGCCCTGGGACGGGATCAACCTGGGAGAGCTGCGGCTGCGCGGGCAGTGGATCGCGGAGGAATATTACAAGGAGCCGGAACGGACGAAGGAAGCCATCCGCGACGGCTGGCTGTGCACGGGCGACGTCGTGACGGTCGACCCGGAAGGGTACGTGCAGATCCAGGACCGGACCCGCGACCTGATCAAGAGCGGCGGGGAATGGATCTCCTCGATCGACCTGGAGAACACGATCATGTCCCACCCGGCCGTGGCGGAGGCGGCGGTGATCGGGGTCGCTTCCGAGAAATGGTCGGAGCGCCCGATGGCGTGCGTCGTCCTGAAGCCGGAATCCGAGGGGAAGGTCGACGCCAGGGATATCCTCGCATTCCTTTCGGAGCGCGTGGCGAAGTGGTGGCTGCCGGACGAGGTGGTGTTCGTCGACGCCATCCCGAAGACTTCCGTGGGAAAGTTCGCAAAGCGGTTTCTGCGGGAACGGTTCAAGGAAAAGCGCTTTGAATGATGGAAAATGCAATAGGGAAATACCGGGTGTTTTTATTGACCCCGTCCGAAAATCCTGTATAGGATGTAGCAGCAGTCCGCAAAAGTACCGCAACTAAAGGCCCCGAGGGGGCAGCGCAAAGGAGCATTCCGAATGGCTACTGGCACGGTGAAATGGTTCAACGACGCGAAGGGCTTCGGCTTCATCACGGAAGAAGGCGGCGAGGATATCTTCGTCCACTTCAGCGAAATCAAGGGCGACGGATTCCGCACCCTCGCAGAGGGGCAGCGGGTCGAGTTCGAAGTCACCACCGGCCCGAAGGGAAAAAAGGCGGCCAACGTCCGCAAGACCTGATCGGAAACGGAAGCATCCCGCCCGGCGGAGGCGAGGGAGCGGGAATAAACGCGGGAGGGTTCGATGCGCATAGGCATCCCGCGAGAGGTCAAATCGGGAGAGAACCGGGTCGCTTTGACGCCGGACGGCGCTCGGGTTCTTCTTTCCGGTGGATGTGAGCTCGTCGTCGAAGCCGGCGCCGGCGCGGCGAGCGGCTTCCCCGACGATTCGTACCGACAGGCGGGGGCGGAGATCGTTTCCGCGGCAGACGCCTGGGCGTCCGACCTGGTGGTCAAGGTCAAGGAGCCGGTGCCTTCCGAGTTTCCCCGGTTCTCCGGTTCCGCCGCGCTGTTCACCTACCTTCATCTCGCAGCCGCCCCCGGGCTCACCGAAGAGCTGCTGAAGCGGCGCGTCACCGCCATCGCATACGAGACCGTGACCTCCGAGGGGGGGCTGCCGCTCCTTCGCCCGATGAGCGAGGTCGCGGGCATCCTGTCCATCCAGGTGGGGGCGAGAGGCCTGGAAAGGTCGTGCGGGGGACGCGGGGTGCTCCTGCCTCCCGTGTGGGGCAACGCCCCCGGAAACGTGCTGGTCCTGGGGGCCGGGGTCGCGGGGCGGGCCGCCGCGCGCGTCGCGTCGGGTTCGGCGCGAAGGTGACGGTGCTCGACATGAACCGCGAGAAGCTTCTCCTCGCCGACCAGGAGTGCGGCCACCGCGTCCGCACCGTCTTGTCGGAGCCGGGGGCGCTCGCCGAGGCGCTCCGGGAAGCCGACCTGGTCGTTTCCGCCGTCCTCCTTGCGGGGGAGCGGGCCCCCCGGGTGCTCACAAGGGAGATGCTTCGGACGATGCGCCCGGGAGCCGTCGTGGTCGATATCTCCATCGACCAGGGAGGCGCGTTCGAGACCTCCCGCCCGACCACCCACGACGCGCCGTATTACATGGAGGAGGGGATCGTCCATTACTGCGTCACCAACATGCCCGCCGCCGTGCCTCGCACCTCGACCCTGGCGCTGACCACGGCCACCTTGCCGTACCTCGAGTCCATGGCGCGGCTGGGCGTGATCGGCGCGATGCGGGCGGACGCGGGATTGCTGGCCGGGCTGAACACCTGGAACGGGAACATCACCTGCCCGGGCGTCGCGAAGGCGTTCGGGAAGACGTACGTTGCGCCGGAGCGGGCGTTAGGCTGACGAGCAAGGGGCGCTTCCCTCGCACGAATACCTTCCCTCGGGGACGGCTTGCAGGCGGATCAAGGCGATCGCATCACGGAGCCAACGGATACCGCTTACGCCGAAAAGGGCTGTCCCCATTCACTACGGGCCGCAGCTCCCCGGGCTTCGACCAGCGAAAGTGCCCTTTCGGATGCTTTCCCGGCCTTCGTCAGTCACCGTATCGGTCCATCGGATACTTCTGCCTATAAAGACGACGAGGTCTCCGCCGAGTTCGGCAGCTTTCGTCCCTACGTTCAGGGGACACCCTTTTCGGCTTACGCGGCATCATGGTGCTCCGCGATCTTGTCGCCTTGATCCGCCTCCAACTCCACGCGGGAGTTCCCGCGCTCGGGTGCGCCCTTGCGCCGATCCTGCCACCACAGATGCCACCCCCACAAGTCACCTTCACAAGCCACCGCGACACAGGCCAACCGAGAGAACTTCTCTACGAAAAGTACGTACGGAAAAACTTTCGATGTAGGCGTAGGCGGGTTCGAGGGACATTCTTCGATTCATCGATCGCGGGATGAAGGGGAAGAATGTCGCCGCAAGGGCCGCCCCGAGCACGAGGCCTCACCGCAGGGGGCGTGTCTTCCGAGACGCAAGCCACGAGGGCGGGAACTTCGCAGGAAAGGTCCGCACCGAAAGCGAGCCATGGAAGGCGAGCAGGCGGTCCCCGGGGGGCAGACTTCGATTTATCGATAAAGGGCGGAGGGGAAGTCTGCCCACGCCCGCCACGTTATTGCTGGAACAGCACCCGCGCGATCCTTTCGACCTGGACGCGCGTTTCCTCGATGCTTCCCGAATTGTCGATCACGTGGTCGGAACGCCCGGCCTTGCTCTCCGCGTCCATCTGGGCGCGGAGGCGGGCCAGCGCCTCCTCCCTCGACATCCCGCCCCTTGCCAGCACCCTGCGAAGCTGCGTTTCCTCGTCGCACCGGACGGAGATCACGGCCTCGAAGAGACCCTTTCCCGCCGGATTCGTGGATGAGCGTCGCCTCCACGATGGCGGCGCGGTGTCCCTCCAGGGACAACCCGTTGAGCGTCTCTTTCATGGCCTCCAGGATGGCGGGGTGGGTGAGGGCCTCCAGGCGCGCGCGGCGCGCCGGGTCGGAAAAGACGATTTCGGCCAGCTTCCTTCGGTCGATCGACCCGTCGGGAAGCAGGATCTCCCGGCCGAATTCCCGGAGGACGGGCGAATAGGCGCGGCCGCCGGGGGCCGTCACCTCCCTGGAAATCCGGTCGGCGTCGAGGACCGGGATTCCCGCCCGGCGGAACATGTCGGCCACCGTGCTCTTTCCCGAACCGATGTTTCCCGTCAGGCCGAAGACCCGCATGGCGCGAATTATATAGCATTCCAGTGGAGTAGGCAGACTGAATCCGCCGCATTGTTGACATCGTCCAACGGTTCGGTGTACGGTCGAACGTATTGAACGACGATTCATTCCTGATGGAATCCAGAGGAGGAAAGAGGAAGATGTCCGACATGACGGTGAAAGGGTTCTTCGAAGGGCTGGAGGCGAAGCTGGGCGAAAAATCGGCGCTGCTCGCCGGCATGAATTGCATTTACCAGTTCAAGGTAGGGGAGTCTTCCTACAACGTGACGATGCAGGACGGCAAGGCGGCCGTCGCGCAGGGAGACGTCGCTTCCCCGAACTGCACCGTGACCGTGGCGGAAAACGATTTTCTCGACATGGTCACGGGAAAACTGAATGGACAAATGGCGTTCCTTACCGGCAAACTTAAGGTTGCGGGTGACATGGGCCTGGCCCTCAAGCTGGGGTCGTTCATCGGCTGATCCGATTTTCCGGAAGGAGCCGCCTTGGCCGGGGACGATCCGTTCGCAGAGGTTGCCCGTCTGCTGGCCGAGCGGGGAAACGTGGTGGCCCTCACCGGGGCCGGGATTTCCGTGGAGAGCGGCATTCCCGCCTTCCGCGGCGCGCAAGGGTTGTGGGAAAAATACGCCCCGATGGAGTACGCCACCATCGGGGCGTTTATCCGTGACCCGGAAAAATCGTGGCGGATGCTCACCGAACTGCTCTCCCTGTGCGGCAACGCGGCGCCCAACGCCGCCCACTCGGGGTTGGCCGCGCTCGAGTCGATGGGGCTGCTCCGGGCCGTCATCACGCAGAACGTCGATCGTCTCCACCAGGCCGCGGGGACATGCCGGGTCATCGAGTATCACGGGAACATGGAGGAGCTCGTCTGCATCTTCTGCTGGAAGACCTATGCCACCCGGGAGCGCTGGATGGGGAACGGGGTGCCGCCCCGCTGCGATTGCGGCGAGATCCTCAAGCCCAACATCGTCATGTTCGGGGAGCCCATCCCCTGGATCGCCCAGGAACGCGCCGAGGAGGAGGCGAGGAGCTGCGGCGTCCTGATGGTCATCGGGACCTCCGCGCAGGTCACCCCGGCCTGCGACATCCCCCGGATCGCGAAGAAGACGGGCGCGGCGGTGATCGAGATCAACCCGGAAGAGACCCGGCTCACCGGAACGGTGACGGACGTCCATATCCCGGGCGCCGCTTCGGTCGTCGTCCGGAAGCTGCTCGATTCCCTGGACGGCCTTAGGAGTGGGAACGGTTCGGCGCCTGGACATTAAAAGTTTTAATCCCCCGGCAACTATTTTCATGTAATTCTTCCCGCCGATATTTGCATCTTCAGTAAAAACAAATGATTACGCTTGCCGCATGGGTGGCACGTCTCGTGCTTTAATAGGTTTCCGGGAGGATTCCAGGATGAGGAACGGCATGAGGAACCGCGGGGGATTCACGCTGTTGGAAATCCTTGTCGTGATGATGATCGTCGGGATCATGCTCACCATCGGAGGGTCGAACCTTTTTTTATGGCTCGACCATGCCGCGGCGGTCGAATTCCAGCGGGAGATCCTCTCCCGGAGCAACGACGCGCGGACGCGCGCCATGGCGAGCAACCTGCAGCACCGCATGAGGGTCGACATGACGAGTGAAACCGTCACTCTCCAGCGGGGAAACCTCGGCTCCGGATCCACTTCCTGGAGCAACGTCGGGAACCCGATCGAAGGGAACAGGGGGGCCGGCATCCAGGAGATCGTCTACGACAACGGCACGACGGTATCCGCTTCGACCAACTCCTTCATATTCAACCCGGGCGGACAGGTGCTGGCCCTGGACAACTCGACGAACTATCCTGCCGATGAACCAGGCAAGGATCCGCTTGACCGCCGGAAACACGGCGGACCGGGCCACGATCCGGATCTTCGGGTTCACCTCGAAAGCGAGGCTTGAAAATGGCTGGAATTGAACGTTCCGGGAAGGAGGGGTTTTCCCTTCTCGAGGTGCTCATTTCCCTCGTGATCCTGGCGGTGGGCCTCCTGGCGCTCGCGATGTTCCAGGTCACCGCCATCAAGGGGAACGCGATCGCGTCCAAGTGGACCGTCGCCACCCAGCTGTCCCAGGACCAGCTCGAGGATTTCCGGCATGCCGCACTGGAACCTGCATCGTCTCTTCGCCGACGGCCGGCTTCAATACCGGCACGATGCAGCCGGTCTACACCGCCCTGCCCGGGGCCGCGGGAGCCACCTATCAGGACAACGTCTCCAATGTCGACCTACTACACGGTCTATCACGTCAACACCAACATCAACAACACGTTCAAGACCATCACCGTATGGACCTGCTGGCGGGACGACCAGTCGAACTGGCACAACGTGATGCTCTCAACGCAGCGCGCCAGGACGGGAGGGGTCTGAATGATGGCGGATTTCCTGAAAACGGGGTCCCCCCTTCGCAGGCGCCCGGAAGCGGGGTTCACCCTCATAGAGATCATGGCCGCCCTGGCGATCCTGGCAATCGCCATGACCGCCGTGTTCGCGACCTTCTCGAGCCAGCAGAAGTCGTTCACGAACCAGAACCGCGTCGCGGAGATGCAGCAGAACCTGCGCCTCGCCGCGGACATGCTGGTGCGGGATATCCGGCTGGCGGGGTACGGGCTGCCCGTTAGCACCGGAACCTCCGCCGACAACGTCGCCCTGCCGGGCTCGATGAACCCCCACGGCATCACGACCATCCGGGCGCTCTACCCGGTCGACAACACCACGGGCCCCGACCAGTTCTACGTGTTGTACCTGTACGACATGGACGCGAACCAGCCGCCGGCCGAACTGACCTCCAACATGACTGCGACCACGACCGCCACCGTCGACAACACCTCGGGTTTCGTGACGGGGGGCGGGGAACTCGTGCTCGTCACCGACCGCGTCACCGCCGACCTGTTCCTGTCGACATCGGGCGGCACGGCGACCACGCTGAATTTCGCGACCGGCACGTCGGCTTACAACGACGGGACTCTCCACCCCAAGCTGTACGCTGTCGGAACGCAGCCGGGATCGCCCCCGACCGTCGCCGCCAAGGCCCGCTTCGTCCGGTATTTCATCGATAATGTCACGGACCCGAACCACCCGACGCTGATGGTCGACCGGCTGACCACCGGGACCGCGTCGGACCGTCAACCGGTGGCGGACGACATCGAGGACATGCAGCTTTCCTATGGGCTCGACACGGACGCCGACGGCGATGTCGACACCTTCAGATGCGCCAAGGGCGGGACGGCCGTCTTCTCCACGGGGCAGATTCAGCAGATCCGACAGGTCCGGCTCCATCTGGTCGCCCGATCCCGCATTCCGGAGAGCGATTGGATCGGCATGCGGCCCGAGGCCCAGAACCGGCCGGCGGCCACGGCTACGGACGGGTATCGAAGGAGGAGCATCGAAGTGAATATCGACGTAAGGAATTCGGGAACATGAGCGCGCGGGGGGGAGCGGGCAGGGACGATCGCGGCAGCGCGCTCGTGGTCACCCTTCTGATCCTTGTGATCCTCACCGCCATCGGGATCTACGCCATCAGCATCTCGACGACCGAGATGAGCATGGCGATCCAGTCGCGGGTGGGGACGGCGGCGCTCAACTCGGCCGACGCGGGAGCCAACGTCGGGATCGACAACGTTCCGAACGTGTATCCCGATCCCAATTTCCCGATAACGGGGACGCTTCCCGACCAGTCGGGTTTCTCCATGTTCTCGGATACGACCGGCGTGATGACGCTCCGGCCGGGGTTCGGCGCGAACTACCGGTTCCTCGATTTCAGGGTCGTGAGCACCGGTTCGCCTCCCCCCCCGTACACGGGAACGCGCGGCGTAGAGGCCGTGGTGGATTTCGGTCCGCTTCCCACCGGGACGATGTACTGAGCCGCCGGGGATAACCAAGGATTTCAAGAAGGAGAAAGAAGATGACGACGATGCGGAAACCTGCGGCCTGGATGGCCCTGCTCCTATCCTTCCTGATGGCGATCCCCACGGCCGCCCTGGCCGACGACACGGAGCTGTTCACTACCTCCGCGAACCCCAACGTGCTGCTGATGCTCGACATCACGGGCTCGATGGACACGAAGGCCGCCGGTACTTCGACGGAGAACCAGGACGGTGAAGGGAACTCCAACAGCCGGATGGACATCCTCTGGAAGGTCGTCTACACGCTGCTGAACGCCGACCTGAGCGTTCCGACCGCCAGCGTTACCGCCACGGGAACGCTGGCCGGCGCGCGGACTACCTCGGGATCCTGGGATACCTACGGCACGTGCATCTATGCCGGCTCCACCCAGTACAACAAGATCCGGCTCGCCAATTTCTCGTCGACCGAATACGGCCTCCTCCCGAGCAGCGGAACCGTGGTCCTCGGGTCCGGCTCGGTGCAGGAAACCTTGACTTACACGTCGAAGCAGAACGATTCCGGAACGTATTACCTGAATTTCACCGGGAGGACCTTCTCCAACAATTGGAGCGTGGGCAACGACGATAACCTACTCCTACTCGGGGTCCTATTCGACCAACTACCCGACGAACAACACGGAAGCCACGAGCTCCGACTTCCGGAACAACCTCACGGTGGAGGACGAGAACATCCTGAAGGCCCGCCTGGGGCTCATGACGTTCACGACCAATTCAGACGCATCGGCGCTCCGGATCTACACCCGGAGCCAGATCAACCCGGCCGACGCAAATTCCCCCCGTTCACGACTTCTTACAAGAACATCTGGGACAACACCACGACGTATGCCCATTACGGCGGCGGGACCCCGACGGCCAGGGCGCTCAATGCGGCGCAGACATTCTTCAAGACCGCGACGTCGAACAACACCGTGGACATCTGCCGGCCGAACTACGCCGTCCTGATCACGGACGGCGAGGACACGATGGGGGGGCTCGACGGATCGAGCGGGAACGGTTACGGGCCGGACTATTATTGCGGCGGGTCGTTCAACGCCAACGGGTGGAGCTGCGGATCCAACACCGGTCAGGTCGCCCGGCACAACTCGGTCATCAACCGGAGTTACCTGCTCGCCAATCCCACCGACAACGCGGTTCCCCATGTGGGGCTGTTCGCGATCGGGGTTGGGATCACCGGTACCGATGCCGACCTGAAGGTCCAGCGGAACGTCCTGCGGAGGGCCGCCGAGCAGCTGAACGCCACGAGGACGAACGCGCCAATACAACACGATCGGCACGTCGGCGGAAGACACGTCCCTGGGCGCCGGAAGGGCCTTCTTCGCCTCGGACGCAACGGAGCTGGCGACCGCGCTGCGGAACGTGTTCCACCAGATCAGCTCCGGAACGTATGCCTTCACGGCCCCGACCGTCGCCTCGGTCCGGATGACGGACAGGAACTACCTTTACAAGGCGAGCTTCCAGCCGAACGCGCCCCCGAACACCTTCTGGCCCGGCAGGCTGGAGGCGTTGACGATCAACAACGACAACACCTACACCACCCATTGGGACGCGGACAACGTCCTGAAAAGCAGGGATCCCGACACCCGGAGAATCTACACTTCCGACAATACCTGGGGACGGCAGGACTTCGATTCCGACTCGGGGACCTACGTCACCGCGGCGATCCTCGGGGTCGACAACGACGCGGTGCGCGACAACGTCGTGGCGTACGTCCGCGGCGAGGGGCACGACAACAACGCCAAGCTCGGCGACATCTTCCATTCCAAGCCGGTCGTCGTCGGCCCGCCGTCGCGCTACTACTTCGACGAAGGGTACTCGACGGCCGTTCCTGTCGACCGGCCAGAGCTTCGCCGACGCCAAGTCCACCCGACGGCGCGTCCTCTACGTGGGAACCAACGACGGGATGCTTCACGCCTTTCTGAGCGGGATATACAGCACGACGACGAAACAGTACGACAGCGGCACGGGGGAAGAGCTGTTCGGCTACATTCCGCACACGCTGCTTCCGAGCATCCGGGAATTTCTGCCGGGGAGCCTTACAAGTCACGGCTACTATGTGGATTCCTCCCCGCGCGTGGCGGACGTCTGGATCGACGCGTCCAACGACGGGGTCAAGCAGAGCTCCGAGTGGAGGAGCGTCCTGATCGGAGGGCTGCGCAAGGGAGGCAACGGGTATTTCGCGCTCGACGTCACGGATCCGCCCGCGGACGGTTCGGAGTCCTCGACCTTCCCCGATGTCCTGTGGGAATACAACAACTCCTCCACTCTTGGCGAGAGCTGGTCCGAACCGGTGATCGGCAAGATCAAAATACAAAATACTTCCTGGAGTTCCACGGCGTATCCGACGCGCGACCGCTGGGTGGCGATCTTCGGCGGGGGAGTATCCCTGGATAATTCCGCCAACTCGCTCGTTGTCCTGGACATCGCCACAGGAACACCGTTGAAAACGTTCACCGCCGCCAGCGGCATCGACAACAATATCGTCGCCTCGCCGACCATGCTGCTGGACGCGAGCGGATACATCAAGTTCGTATACGTCGCCGACCTCGACGGGTCGCTCTACAAGTTCGATTTCCGGGCGACGGGGCTCGAAAGCACCGGTTACGCGGAATGGGGGGTCAAGAAGATCTTCCAGTCGTCCTCGAGCCAGCCGGTTTATCACCGGGCGGAACCCGGCGTCGTCAGCGAAAGCCTCCGGTACCTGTTCTTCGGGACGGGGAACCAGGAAACCCCGGTGTCCGAAATCGGGAGCGCAGGAACGGGCAAATTCTACGCGGTCAAGGACACCGACATGTACTGGCCCGCCACTCCGCTCACGGAAGCCGGCCTGGCGAACCTGACCGGGAACCTCACGACGGGCACTGCGGCCCCCACCGACAACGGTTGGCTGATCAACCTGTACTCGATCCCCGCCAACGCCAACACGGCCGACAACAATACGCATTCGGGGGAGAAGGTCCTGTCCGACCCGGTGGTATTCTATAACTACGTATATTTCACGACATTCACCCCCAGCACGTCGGATCCCTGCGGCGGCGGCGGTATCGCCCGGGTATACGGGATCAACATGATCAACGCCACCTCCGGACTCGATCCCCTCGCCGAAAGAGGGGAAACCGGCACCAAGGTTCCCTACCACGTGTACTCGGGGAAGCCGGAGGGCGGTATCCCGTCCAGCCCATCCCTGTCGATCTACCCGTCGGGGCAGTCGTCGATCTTCATCGGGTTCTCGACGGGCGCCATCACGGAGGTCAAGATCGAATCGCCCACGACGATGAAGACGATCAAGTCGTGGAAAGAGACGTTCTGATGAATCCCGTCGGTTGTTCCGGAAAAAATGAGTGGAGGGCGGCCGCGGCCGCCCTCCTGGGCATCGCGTTCCTTCTTTCGGGAGCGGCATGCGGGAAGAAAGAGGGCGGCGGATCTCCGGGCGCGGTGGGCGGTCCCGGGACCTCGGGATCGGTCACCGCGGGACCGGTGGGGTCCGGCGTTACACACGCGGGCGGAAAGGATGAAGTCGTCTTCGAACCCCGGTTCCCGACCCGGATCACCCCTCCGAGGATTTCCGTGAAACCGGTGCTCGGCCATGAAAAAGAAGTGACGGGGGTCCGCTGGTTCGTGAACGGGGCGGAAACGGAAAGCGGCCCGCGTCTTTCGCCCTCGAGTTTCCAGCGGGGGGACAGGATCCACGCGGTCGTGACATTGAAGATGGACGGGGCGGATAAGGTCGTGACGACCCGGGAGATGCAGGCGGGAAACTCCCCGCCGGTCGTGACCGAGGTCCTGGTCGATCCCGTCAATCCCGTTTCCGGCGGCACCGTCCGGGCGACCGCCAAAGGGAGCGACGCGGACGACGACCCGTTGAAGATCCAATTCGAATGGTTTGTCGACGATGTCCCGGTTCCCGGCGCCACCGACACACTGATGCTGAAAGGCGTCAAGCGGGGCGCCCGGGTGCACGCGAGGGCGATCCCGAACGACGGGATCGCCGACGGCGCATGGGGGGAGTCTCCCCGGTATCTGGTGGTGAACGGGCCGCCGGTCGTGAAGAACCAGCTGCCGAAGGAGATCCCGGCCGACGGGAATTTCAACCACCGGATCGAGGCCGAGGACCCCGACGGGGATCCCTTGACGTACATCCTGAAGAAGGGGCCTCCCGGCATGACGCTGAACGGGTCCACGCTCGCATGGCAGGTCCCCGCCGGCTATTACGGGCAGTCGATCGAGATCGTGGTCGAGATTTCCGACGGGGAGGACAGCCGGACCGTCCAGAAGATCGCGATGACGATCCAGCCGCCTCGAAAACCGCAGGCAGCAGAGACGGAGAAGCGACAGGAGGGTATGTGAGGAGCGTAAAAGGATTCATCGCGGGTATCGTGTGCATCGTGTCGCTGGCGGCGGCCCCCGGGCTCTTCGCCGGCCAGGAATACATCCTCGCGGGCGGGACCCGGGCCGTGATCGAGGGCGGGCGGCTGATGTTGATCAACGAGGATTCGACGCGTTCGATCGCTCTCCCAGGGCAGTACAACATCCGCGGCGGAAACAGGGCCATCTACGTCACGCCGGAAAAGATCGAAGTCCGGGAGAGGCCGCCCGAGATCCGATAGGCACGCTACCCGTTCCTCGTTGAGACGCCGTAAAGGGACGCGAAAAATAGCGTCGACGGTAACGCGTCGTCTCGCATATAGTAGTTCTCCCATGAAGGAACGCAGGAAGACCCGGCGCATCCGCGTCGGCGGCGTGCCCGTGGGCGGGGGAGCGCCCGTCTCCGTCCAGAGCATGACGACCACCGATACCCGCGACGTCCGCGCCACCTTGGCGCAGATCCGGTCGCTCGCGCGGGAAGGGTGCGAGATCGTCCGCGTAGCCGTGCCGGACGCGGCGGCGGTAAAGGCGTTCGGGAAGATCCGCGCAGGGTCTCCCATCCCCGTCATCGCCGACATCCACTTCGATCACCGGCTGGCGATCGCCTGCGCCGACGCCGGGGCGGCCGCCTTGAGGATCAACCCCGGGAACATCGGCGGGGAGAAAAATACGGTCGAGGTCCTGCGGGCCGCCCGGGCGAACCGGATCCCCGTGCGGATCGGCGTGAATTCCGGCTCCGTCGAGAAGGACCTCCTCGCGAAGCACGGGGGGGCCACGCCCGAAGCGCTCGTCGCGAGCGCCGCCCGGTACCTGAAGATCTGCGAGAAGGCGCGCTTCCACGCCCTCAAGTTCTCGTTGAAGGCGTCCGGCGTCGCCACGACGATCGACGCGTACCGCCTGTTCTCCCGGCGATTCGACTATCCGCTGCACATAGGGATCACGGAGGCGGGCACGCCCTTTTCCGGCACGGTGAAGTCCTCCGTGGGCATCGGCGCGCTGCTCGCGGAAGGGATCGGCGACACCCTGCGCGTCTCCCTCACCGGGCCGCCGGAAGAGGAGGTCCGCGTGGGGTGGCAGATCCTGAAAAGCCTGGGGCTGCGGAGCCGGGGGCCGGACTTCGTCTCCTGCCCGACCTGCGGCCGGTGCGCCATCGACGTCGCCGGGATCGCCGCCGAGGTCGAGCGGCGGCTTTCCGACCTGCGCGCGCCGCTGAAAGTCGCCGTGATGGGGTGCGCCGTCAACGGGCCGGGGGAAGCGCGGGAGGCCGACGTCGGGGTCGCCGGCGGGAAGGGCGAGGGGCTGATCTTCCTGAAAGGGGAGGTCGTCCGGAAAGTGAAGGAGAAAGACATCGTCGCCGAGGTCGTCCGCATGGCGCGGAGGCTGGCCGGCGGAAAAAGGAGCATGCCGTGATCCGGTACACCCAGTATCTGATGCCCACCACCAAGGAAACGCCGTCCGACGCCGAAGTTGTAAGCCACCGGCTGATGCTGCGCGGCGGGTTCATACTGAAAGTCGCTTCCGGTATATATACCTACCTGCCCGCGGGGCTCAAGGTCCTCCGCAAGGTGGAGCGGATCCTGCGGGAGGAGATGGACCTCGCGGGAGCTCAGGAAGTGCTGATGCCCGCGGTTATCCCGTCCGAGCTGTGGAAGGAGAGCAACCGCTGGGACGCCTACGGCAAGGAGCTGCTGCGGTTCAAGGACCGGGCCGACCGGGAGTTCTGCCTGGGCCCCACGCACGAGGAAGTGATCACCGACCTCGTCCGGCGGCTGGTGCGGTCGTACCGCCAGCTCCCGCTGAACCTCTACCAGATCCAGGACAAGTTCCGCGACGAGATCCGTCCGCGCTTCGGGCTGATGCGGGGCCGCGAGTTCTTCATGAAGGACGCCTATTCCTTCGACGTGGACGAGGCGGGGGCGAAGGAGTCGTACCGGAAGATGTACGAGGCGTACTGCCGGATCTTCCGTCGGATGGGGCTCGACTTCCGCGCCGTCGAGGCCGACACCGGCAATATCGGCGGGTCGAGCTCCCACGAGTTCATGGTGATCGCCGACTCGGGCGAGGACGCGATCGTTTCCTGCGCCTCCTGCGCCTACGGGGCGAACGTCGAGAAGGCGGAATGCCCCGCCCCGGCGGAAGGGACCGTGGGATCGAGGGACGCGGGCCCCGCCCGGAAGGTCTCCACGCCCGGGCAGAAGACCATCGACGAGGTGTCGGGGTTCCTCGGGATCGGGCCGGGGGCGCTGATCAAGACGCTCCTGTTCGAGACCTCCGCCGGCGACGTGGCCGTCCTGGTCTCGGGGGCGCACGAGATCAACGAGATCAAGGTGCGCAATTTCCTCGGGGCCGAATGGGTCCGGCTGGCCGAGGAGCCGAAGGTGCGCGCGCTCACCGGGGCGCCGTCGGGCTTCGCCGGCCCGGTCGGGCTCTCCGTGCGGACGATCGCGGATCATTCGGTTCGCTCGATCGCTTCCGGGGCCACCGGGGCCAACGAGAAGGACGCCCACCTGGTAGACGTGGTCCCCGGGAGGGATTTCACGCCGGAAGGCTACGCGGACCTTCGGATGGTCCGGGAAGGGGATCCCTGCCCCCGGTGCGGCGGGGAGCTGCGGATTTCCCGCGGGATCGAGGTGGGGCACGTCTTCCGGCTGGGGACGAAGTACAGCGAGAAGATGCACGCCGTCGCCCTCGACGCCGAGGGGAAGGAGCAGGTGGTCGCGATGGGATGCTACGGGATCGGGGTCGGCCGCACCGCCGCCGCCGCGATCGAGCAGCATCACGACGACGACGGGATGGTATGGCCGATCTCCATCGCCCCGTTCGAGGTGACCATCATCCCGGTGAACGTGAAGAACGCCGACGTGGCGGCCGCCGCTTCGATGCTGGCCTCCGCCCTGGACGCCCAGGGGGTGGAAGTTCTGCTCGACGACCGGGAGGAGCGTCCGGGGATCAAGTTCAAGGACGCCGACCTCGTCGGAATCCCCGTGCGCGTCACCCTTGGGGAGAAGAACGTCGCCGCGGGATTCGGGGAGCTGCGCGACCGGAAAACGGGCGAGACGCTCCGCATCGAGCTTCCGAAACTGGAAGAGGCGGTCCTGAAGATGGTCGCCCGCAAAAAAGCGGAGTGCTCCGCATGAAGGACCGGATCATCGTCGCCCTCGACACCGATTCCCCCGAAGCGGCGCTTTCGACCGTCCGGTCGCTTTCCGGGGAAGTCGGACTGTTCAAGGTGGGGATGGAGCTCTTCCCCCGGGGCGGGCCGGAGCTGGTCCGGCAAATCATGGCGGAAGGGTACGGCGTCTTCCTCGACCTCAAGTTCCACGACATCCCCAACACCGTCGCTGGGGCGGTCCGCTCGGCGGCGGCCATGGGGGTGCGGTTCGCCACCGTCCACGCTTCGGGCGGCAAGGCGATGCTCGCCGCGGCCGCGGAAGCCGCCGGGGGCGCCGGGACGACGCTACTGGCCGTGACGGTGCTGACGAGTCTCGACGACGCGGACCTGGCCGACGTGGGGTTCTCCCTGGGGGCGAAGGATGCGGTGCTCCGGCTGGCCGGCCTGGCGGCCGCGTCGGGGATCGGCGGGATCGTCTGCTCGGCGAACGAGGTCGCGGCCGTTCGAGCCCGCTTGGGGAATAACGCCGTCCTGGTCACGCCGGGGGTGCGGATGCCCGGCGGCGACGCCGGGGACCAGAAGCGCGTGGTGACCCCCTCGGAGGCCGTGAGCCGCGGCGCCGATTACATCGTGGTCGGGCGCCCGATCACCCGGGCGAAGGACCCCGCGGCGGCCGCCCGGGAAATCGCTGAATCGATGCGCCGGGGAGCGGCGGGAGGGGCGTCTTGACGAAGGACACCGCAATCTGGATCACCGGAAGACACCCCGTGGAGGAGTTGCTCGGGTCGAAGACCCAGACCGCGAGGAAAGTGCTGTTGTCCGCCGCCGTGGCGCCCGAAATTCGGGCCGGGATCGAACGGATGGCCAGGGAACTGGCGCTTCCCTGCCTTTCCTGCACGAAGGAGGAATGGGAGCGCAGGACCGGGGAACGGGAAGGGGGAGGCATCGCGGCCGAGATCGCCGGGTTCCGGTACGCCGACATGGAGGACTGGATTCCCTCGCTTCCGGAGACATCGAGGGCGTTCCTGCTCGACGGCGTCACCGATCCCCAGAACCTGGGAGCCATCCTCAGGACCGCGAGGGCCTTTTCCTTCGACGGCGTGGTGATCCCAACCGACCGGTCCTGCCCGGTGACGGGGGCGGTCTTCCGCTCGTCCGCCGGGGCGGCCGCCCACGTGCCCGTCGTGCAGGTGACGAACCTCGTCCGATCGATCGAACGGCTCCAGGAATCCGGTTTCTGGGTGTACGCGGCGGAAGGGGAGTCCGGGGCCGACCTGTCGGGGTTTCAGCCGGCGAAACGGACGGCGATCGTCCTGGGGAGCGAGGAAAAGGGGATCCGGCGGCTGGCCCTGGAGAAATGCGACGGGGCGTTACGGATCGGCATGGCCCCCGGAATGGATTCGCTGAACGTTTCGGTCGCGGCCGGTATCTTCGCGTTCCACCTCGGAAAGGTCCCGGAAAGCCGTTGACTTCCCGAACCGAATCGTGGCAGATATCTGAAGGGCAGGGCGCATCGGGCCGACGTAGCTCAACGGAAGAGCGTCTGATTTGTAATCAGATGGTTGGAGGTTCGATTCCTCTCGTCGGCTCCAATTAAATCGCCTGTTTACCGGATGCACCGGAAGGGCGGGGCGACCCGCCCTTTTTCTTTTGCCGAAGTCCCGGGAAATCGGGGAAAACGGTTGGCGAACAAAGTGTTGACACGCAATTCGCCATCGTGGTAATTCTAGATGCTTTCCGGTGGAGAGCCGTTCTTTCAAATATGAAGTGCCGTCGGCGACGTTTTCGACGTTTCCGGCGGTCGCGCGTGGAGGGGTACCCGAGTGGCCAAAGGGGGCAGACTGTAAATCTGCTGGCATCGCCTACGGAGGTTCAAATCCTCCCCCCTCCACCATTCCTTGCCCGCGCGTTGCGGACGGAACGGCAGGGGATTCGAATTCTTGTGTAAAAACGCTTGACTGCTCGCTTTTTTCGGGTAAAACTATTTTTTTGCGGAACATGCGGGCGTAACTCAGTTGGCAGAGTCACAGCCTTCCAAGCTGTTGGTCGCGGGTTCGATTCCCGTCGCCCGCTCCATTTTTTTTTGAGGAAAGGCCGCATAACGCCCACGTAGCTCAGTTGGCAGAGCGCGTCCTTGGTAAGGACGAGGTCACCAGTTCAATCCTGGTCGTGGGCTCCATAAATCGATACTTAACGGAACTTCATACATTCCCAAGGAGAAGCACACATGTCCAAGCAGAAATTCGAGCGTACGAAGCCGCACGTGAACATCGGGACGATCGGTCACGTGGATCACGGGAAGACGACGCTGACGGCGGCGATCACGAAGGTCCTGGCGACCAAGGGGTTGGCGGACTTCGTGGCGTTCGACCAGATCGACAAGGCGCCGGAAGAGCGTGAGCGCGGCATCACGATCGCGACGGCCCACGTCGAATACCAGACGAAGACGCGTCACTACGCTCACGTCGACTGCCCGGGTCACGCCGACTACATCAAGAACATGATCACGGGCGCGGCGCAGATGGACGGCGCGATCCTGGTGGTGTCGGCGGCGGACGGTCCGATGCCTCAGACGCGGGAGCACATCCTGCTGGCCCGCCAGGTCGGCGTTCCGTACATCGTGGTGTTCATGAACAAGGTCGACATGGTGGACGACCCCGAGTTGCTGGACCTGGTGGAGCTGGAGGTCCGGGAGCTGTTGTCGCAAGTACGAATTTCCCGGCGACGACACTCCGATCATCCGTGGCGCGGCGACGAAGGCGTTGGCGTGCGGTTGCGGGAAGGACGCGTGTCCGGACTGCAAGTGCATTTTCGAGCTGATGGAGGCGGTCGACAGCTACATTCCGCAGCCGGAGCGTGCGATGGACAAGCCGTTCCTGATGGCGATCGAGGACGTGTTCTCGATTTCCGGCCGCGGCACGGTCGTGACGGGCCGGGTCGAGCGCGGGATCGTGAAGGTCGGGGACGAAGTGGAGATCATCGGTTTGCGCGACACGCAGAAGACGGTTGCGACGGGCGTGGAGATGTTCCGGAAGCTTCTGGATCAGGGCCAGGCCGGCGACAACATCGGCGTATTGCTTCGCGGGACGAAGAAGGACGACGTGGAGCGCGGGCAGGTGCTTGGCGAAGCCGGGATCGATCACTCCGCACAAGAAGTTCAAGGCGTCGGCGTACATTCTGACGAAGGAAGAAGGCGGTCGTCACACGCCGTTCTTCAACGGATACCGTCCGCAGTTCTACTTCCGGACGACGGACGTGACGGGCGTCGGGCACGCTGCCTGAAGGCGTCGAGATGGTGATGCCGGGCGACAACATCCAGATGTCGGTCGAGCTGATCACTCCGGTGGCGATGGAGAAGGAGCTTCGGTTCGCGATCCGCGAGGGCGGCCGCACCGTGGGCGCCGGCGTCGTCGCGGAAATCCTGGAGTAGCGGCTTAAAGAAAAGAAGGAAGGACACACGATGCGCGACATCATCACCCTGGCTTGCACCGACTGCAAGAACAGGAACTATACGACGACGAAGAACAAGAAGACGACGCCCGACAAGCTCGAGCTGAAGAAATACTGCCCCACGTGCCGGAAGCACACGGCGCACAAGGAAACCAAGTAGGCGGCTGGGAAGGGGCGAAGGCCAGTAGCTCTAACGGCTAGAGCAGCGGACTCCAAATCCGCGGGTTGGGGGTTCGAATCCCTCCTGGCCTGCCATCCCTCAAACGGGGGACACGGGAGCTTTTCTCAAGATGGCGAAGACACTGAAAGACAGGTTGCTGGAACGGCTTCCGGGAACGCGCACGGCCAGCGAGGAGAGCAGGGTCGTCGCCTCCTCCGCGAGCTTTCTGGACAAGGTGAAGGGTTTCCTCCAGGAGTTCAAGACGGAGATGAAGAAGGTCTCCTGGCCGCCGCGGAAGGAAACCATGTCGTCCACCGCGGTGGTCATCGTGACCGTGCTGATCATCGTGGCGTTCCTGGGGGTTGTAGACTTCGCCCTCGGCAAAATCGTCCAGTCCGTTCTGAGCTATTGACCCTCCTGAAGAGGAAATAATGGCGAAACAGTGGTTCGTCGTCCATACCTATTCGGGGTATGAGAAAAAAGTCAGGGAATCCCTGCTGAACCGCATCGCCACGGAAGGGATGCAGGAGCAGTTCGGGGACGTCCTGATCCCGGCCGAAACGGTCGTCGAGATGAAGAAGGGGAAGAAGAAGACGGGAACCCGCAGCTTCTTCCCGGGGTACCTGCTGGTCAACATGGAGCTCGACGAGTCGACCTGGCACCTGGTCCGGCACACCCCCAAGGTCACGGGGTTCGTCGGCGGACAGCACCCCGCCCCCATCCCCGAAAACGAGGTCGAGGACATCAAGTCCCAGATGGTCGAGGGCCGGCTGAAGCCCAAGCCGAAGGTCTCCTTCTCGGAAGGGGAGAACGTGCGGGTCGTCGACGGTCCTTTCTCGAATTTCAGCGGGACCGTGGACAGCATCAAGCCCGACAAGGGGAAGGTGATCGTTCTCGTCTCCATCTTCGGGCGCGCGACCCCGGTGGAGCTCGATTTCACGCAGGTGGAAAAAGCGTAAGGAAAGGCGGTCGGAGGAGAAATCATGGCCAAGAAAGTCATTGCCCAGATCAAGCTTCAAATCATCGCGGGGAAGGCGAACCCCTCTCCGCCGGTGGGCCCCGCGCTGGGGCAGCACGGCGTGAACATCATGGAGTTCTGCAAGGCCTTCAACGCGAAGACGGCGTCCCAGGAAGGGATGGTCATCCCGGTCGTCATCACCGTGTTCGCGGACCGCTCCTTCACCTTCATCACCAAGACCCCGCCGGCTTCCGTGCTGCTTCTCAAGGCCGCGGGCCTGGACAAGGGGAGCAAGACCCCCAAGCGGGAGAAATGCGGGTCGATCGCCAAGAGCAAGGTGGAGGAGATCGCCAAGCTGAAGATGCCCGACCTCGACGTGAAAGACCTGGCCGCGGCCATCAAGACGGTCGAAGGGACCGCGCGCAGCATGGGCCTGGACGTCGTTTGAACCATTTGCGGTAGATCGACAACCGGTAATGCGCCCGGGCGGACGGTCCGGGCGGAAAGGAGGGGGAAATGCCGAAACATGGGAAAAAATACCTGGAGTCGCGCGGCAAAGTGAACAGGGAGGCAAAGTACCTTCTCGACGAAGCGCTGGACCTTCTCACGGAGACGGGCAAGGCGAAATTCGACGAGACGGTGGAAGTTTCGATGCGGCTGGGCGTCGACCCGAAGTATCCCGACCAGCAGGTGCGGGGTTCGGTGGTCCTGCCCCACGGGACCGGGAAGAGCCTGCGCGTCCTCGTTTTCGCCAAGGGCGAGAAGGAGAAGGAGGCCAGGGACGCGGGCGCCGACTTCGTGGGCGCCGACGACCTGGTCCTGAAGATCCAGGGCGGATGGATGGATTTCGACAAGGCCGTCGCCACCCCCGACATGATGGGGGCGGTGGGAAAGATCGGAAAGCTGCTCGGTCCCCGGGGGCTGATGCCCAACCCCAAGGTCGGCACCGTCACCTTCGACGTGGCGAGAGCGGTGAGGGACCTCAAGGGCGGCAAGGTCGAGTATCGGGTCGACAAGACCGCGACCCTGGCGGCCGGAATCGGGAAAGCGAGCTTCGGCAAGGAAAAGATCAAGGAGAATTTCCTGTCCTTCTTTGAGGCGATCGTGAAGTCCAAGCCCTCCGGGGCGAAGGGAACCTACATCCGGACCTTGACGCTGTCGACGACGATGGGGCCCGGGATCCGGCTGAACGCCAGCGTGCTGCTGGCGGCGAAGTAGGCGTTCTTTACATACTGAAACATCCTTTGTCAAAGACCGCGGGTTCGCCGAAAGGCGATCAAGCCTGCGTCCGGTCACGGCCGGCGCGAAGGGCCCGCGCAGACAATCGGGAGCCGGTGGAACGGGGAAACGAAATCGTTATCCGCGCCGTGCGCTCTTCCTTTGACGGGGGTTTCGTCGTAAAGACCAATTCTTGTTCGAGGGAAAGGGGGAAACGTACGCGGTGAAAAAAGAAGACAAGTCAGGTGCGGTCGAAGCGTTGAAGAGCGCCATCGAGGCGCAGCGCGGGGCCGTCGTGACGTCCTTCCGGGGGGTCACGGTCGGGGAAATGACCGCTCTCCGGAAGAAGCTTCGGGAGGTCAACGCCGAGATCCGGGTGGTGAAGAACACCCTGGTCCGGCGGGCGGCGGAAGGCACGCCGTTCGGCGATCTCTCCGATAACTTCAAGGGACCGACGGCGATCGCCTTCTCGCATGGCGATCCGGTGGCGCTGGCCAAGGCGATGAAGGATTACGCCGCCGCCAGCCCGAAGATCACTCTCAAGGCGGGGTTTCTCGACGGAAAGGCTCTCACGGCCAAAGAGGTCCAGGCGCTGGCCGATGTGCCTTCACGTCAAGTGCTGCTTGCAAGGCTGGCCTGCGGCTTGAATTACCCGATCACCCGGTTCGCGCAGGTGCTTGCGGACGGGCCGAGAAGTCTGGCGGCCGTCATGGAATCCATCCGGAAGCAGAAGCCCGAAGCCGCCGTCGCAGAAGCAGTCGTAGAAGCCGCTGTAGAGGCCGCCGTAGAAGCGCCGACCAATTGACGACAACCTAAAGGAATCCATAAGGAGGATCGAAGGAAATGGCTGCCATGAGCAAAGAAGAGTTCATCACGATGGTGGAAGGCATGACCGTTCTTGAGCTGCACGAGATCGTGAAGGCCGTCGAGGAGCGTTTCGGCGTTTCCGCGGCGGCCCCCGTCGCTTTCGCGGCGGCCCCCGGAGCGGGTGCCGCGGCCGCGGCCGTGGTCGAGGAGAAGACGGAGTTCGACGTCATCCTCACCGGTTTCGGCGCCAACAAGATCCAGGTCATCAAGGTCGTCCGCGAGCTCACCGGGCTCGGGCTGAAAGAGGCCAAGGACCTGGTCGAGGGCGTGCCCAAGCCGGTGAAGGAAGCCGTTGCGAAGAAGGACGCCGAGGACATGAAGAAGAAGATCGCGGACGCGGGGGGTACGGCGGACATAAAGTAGCTGCTTTCCACGGTCATGTCGTGAATCGCGGGGGGCGTGACGACGCCCCCCGCTCCACTCATTCGGTTTTGCCCCCGGGGTGACAAAGATGGCCTATCTCGATTACCGGAATCGAATCAAGCGCGTCGACTTCTCGAAGAACGAAAATGTTCAGGAGATCCCGAACCTTATCCAGGTTCAACAGGAGTCGTACGAGGAATTCCTGCAGACGGACATTCCTCTCGAAAAGCGCAAGGAAATCGGGCTCCAGGCGGTATTCAAGGGGATCTTCCCGATCGCCGACTACAACGGGAGGGCCTCCCTCGAGTTCCTGTCGTACGCCATCGGCGACCCGAAGTGGTCGGAGGAGGAGTGCCGGGAACGGGGGATGAGCTACCAGGCCCCCATCAAGGTCACCGTCCAGCTGGTCATCTTCGACGTGGACGAGAAGACCCAGGCCCGGACGATCCGCGACGTCAAGGAGCAGGAGGTCTTCTTCGGAGAGATCCCGCTGATGTCCGAGAAGGCCACCTTCATCATCAACGGGACCGAGCGCGTCATCGTCAGCCAGCTCCACCGCTCCCCGGGAGTGTTCTTCGAGCACGACAAGGGGCGCTCCCACGCGTCGGGAAAGGTCCTCTTCTCCTCGAGAATCATCCCGTACCGGGGATCCTGGCTCGACTTCGAGTTCGACCACAAGGACCAGCTCTACATAAAGATCGACCGGAAGCGGAAGTTCCCCATCGCGGTCCTGCTGCGCGCCTTCGGAAAGACCACGGAAGAGCTCCTCCGGACCTTCTACGAGGTGGAAGAGGTCACGATCGAGGGCGACAAGTACACGAAGGAGTTCCGCCCCGAGGTGATGGTGGGCCTCAAGATGCCGGTCGAGGTCCGTCATCCCGACAAAGCCAGCGAGATCGCCTTCAAGAAAGGCGTCAAGATCCAGAAGAAGCGCGCGGAGCGTTTCACGCGCGAAGGGGTGAAGTTCGGCCGCATCTCCATTCCCGTCGACGACCTGGTCGGGAAGATCGTCATCTCCGACGTCGCCGACCCCGCCACGGGGGAGGTCCTGGTCGAATGCGGGCAGCAGATTTCGGAGGAGCTCCTCGGAAAGCTGCGGGAGCGTACGGTTCCTCCCTTGACCGTGTTCACCCTCGAGAACTCCGACCGGGCCATCTGGGAAGGGCTGGTCACCGACCGGATCCGGACCCGGGAAGAGGCCCTGAAGGAAATCTACAAGAAGATGCGGCCGGGCGACCCTCCGACGAAGGACGCCGCGGAATCGCTCTTCACGAACATGTTCTTCAACCCGGAGCGGTACAGCCTCTCCCGCGTGGGCCGTCTGAAGCTGAACCACAAGCTGGGCGTCACGGACGGGGAGCTCGACAACACCGTGCTGACGCAGGACGACATCCTGCGGGTCATCCGGTACCTCATCGACCTCAAGAACGGCGTCGGCGAAGCGGACGACATCGACAACCTGGGCAACCGGCGGGTGCGCACGGTGGGCGAGCTCATCGAGAACCAGTTCCGGATGGGGCTGGTCAGGGTGGAGCGGGCCATCCGCGAGAAGATGGGGCTGCAGGACATCGAGACGCTGATGCCCCACGACATCATCAACGCCAAGCCCGTTTCGGCCGTCATCAAGGAGTTCTTCGGGTCCTCCCAGCTCTCCCAGTTCATGGACCAGACGAACCCGCTTTCCGAAGTGACGCACAAGCGCCGCGTTTCGGCCCTCGGGCCCGGCGGCCTCACGCGGGAGCGCGCGGGGTTCGAGGTCCGCGACGTCCACCCGACCCACTACGGCCGGATCTGCCCGATCGAGACGCCGGAAGGCCCGAACATCGGCCTGATCGCGTCGCTCTCCACCTATGCCCGGATCAACGAGTTCGGGTTCATCGAAACGCCGTACCGCGTCGTCAAGAACGCCGCGGTGACGAAGGAGATCGTGTTCCTCTCCGCGATGGAAGAGGAACGGCACGTGATCGCCCAGGCGAACGCCGCCGTCGACGCGAAGAAGGGCAAGTTCCTCCAGGAAACGGTCATCGCCCGGCAGGGCGGGGAATTCGCCATCGTCCGGTCCGTCGACGTCACGCTGATGGACGTTTCCCCGAACCAGCTGGTCTCCGTCGCCGCGTCGCTGGTACCCTTCCTCGAGCACGACGACGCCAACCGGGCGCTCATGGGTTCGAACATGCAGCGGCAGGCCGTGCCGCTCCTGCGGACCGAGCCGCCCTACGTCGGGACGGGGATGGAGTCGGTCGTCGCGCGCGACTCGGGCGCGGCGGTCGAGGCGCGGCGGGGCGGGGTCGTCGAGTCCGTCGACGCGCGCCGGATCGTGGTCCGTTCCGAAGAGCCGGACGTCGCGGGGAAATACGGCGCGGACATCTACACGCTCGTCAAGTTCCGCCGTTCGAACCAGAACACCTGCATCAACCAGAAGCCGATCGTCTCCCTCGGCCAGAAGGTCGCGGCCGGAGAGGTGATCGCCGACGGCCCCGCCACCAGCGAGGGGGAGCTCTCCCTCGGGCGGAACGTCCTGGTGGCCTTCATGCCGTGGGGCGGGTACAACTTCGAGGACTCCATCCTGATCTCCGAGAAGATCGTGAAGGAGGACATCTTCACCTCGATCCACATCGAGGAGTTCGAGTGCGTCGCCAGGGAGACCAAGCTCGGCAAGGAAGAGATCTCCGCGGACATCCCGAACATCAGCGAGGAGTCGCTGAAGGACCTCGACGAGAGCGGCATCATCCGGGTGGGCGCGAGGGTGAAGCCCATGGACATCCTCGTCGGGCAAGGTCACGCCGAAGGGCGAGACCCAGCTCTCGCCGGAAGAGAAGCTGCTCCGCGCGATCTTCGGCGACAAGGCGGGGGACGTCAAGGACTCCTCGCTCCGCGTTCCCCCCGGGATCGAGGGGATCGTCATCGACGCGAAGGTGTTCACCCGGAAGGGCGGCGAGAAGGACGACCGCGCCCAGATGCTCGAGGAGCGCGAGCTCGACCGTCTCCATCGGGACCAGGATGACGAGATCCGGATCATCCTCGAGACCGTCTACGGCAAGATGAAGGCGGAGCTGCTGGGCAAGACGTCGGCCGTCCGGCTGTCGTCGGAAGACAAGTCCGAGGTGCTCCTCTCGAAGAAGAAGAAGATCACCGAAGAGGTCCTCGACGGGGTGCCGAAGGAGCGGTGGCAGGAGATCGGGGTGGAAGAGGACCCCGAGATGAAGGACCGGCTGTCCGAAAAGTATCACGTCGCCCTCGACCAGGTCGGCGTGGTGAAGGCGCTGTTCGAGGAGAAGATCTCCAGGATCCGGAGGGGAGACGAGCTTCCCCCGGCGTCCTCAAGATGGTGAAAGTGTACATCGCCATGAAGCGGAAGCTCTCCGTGGGCGACAAGATGGCGGGGCGGCACGGCAACAAGGGCGTCATCTCCCGGATCCTGCCGGAAGAGGACATGCCCTACACCGCCGAGGGGACGCCCGGTCGACATCGTGCTGAACCCGCTGGGCGTGCCTTCCCGCATGAACGTCGGGCAGATCCTCGAGTCGCACCTCGGGTGGGCCGCCAGGACCCTGGGGGAACAGGTCCAGCAGATGCTCGATAAGGAGTTCAGCCCGCGGGCGCTGCGGGACTGGCTCGCGAAGATCTATAACTCCGATACGTTCCGGGGATACCTGAAGGCCCTGTCCGACGACGAGGTCCGCGAGGTGGCCCGGAAGATGACGGGCGGCGTGTTCCTCGCCTCCCCGGTGTTCAGCGGGGCGACGGAGCTCGAGATCAAGGAATACCTGAAGTACGCCGGGCTGCCGGAAAGCGGGCAGGCGATGCTGTACGACGGCCGGAACGGCGCTTCCGTTCAAGCAGTCGGTCACCGTCGGATCCATGTACATGCTCAAGCTCCATCACCTGGTGGACGACAAGATCCACGCCCGGTCGACCGGGCCGTACTCCCTGGTCACCCAGCAGCCGCTGGGCGGCAAGGCGCAGTTCGGCGGGCAGCGCCTCGGCGAAATGGAAGTCTGGGCGCTGGAGGCGTACGGGGCGGCGTTCACGCTGCAGGAGTTCCTCACCGTGAAGTCCGACGACGTGCCGGGCCGCGCACGGATGTACGAGGCCATCGTGAAGGGGAACTTCTCCCTCGAGCCGGGCCTCCCCGAGTCGTTCAACGTGCTGATCAAGGAACTCCAGGCGCTGGGTCTCGACGTCGAGCTGATCAGCGAGGAAAACCAGTAGGCAACCCCTTTTCAGGGACGGGATACTAGGGAGGCATTCGTGGAAGACCTGTTCACCCGGGTGGAAAAGCCCAAGGACCCCCTGCATTTCTCGGGCATCCGCATTTCCATCGCTTCCCCCGAGCAGATCCGCAAGTGGTCGCATGGGGAAGTGAAGAAGCCGGAGACGCTGAACTACCGCACGTTCAAGCCGGAACGCGACGGCCTGTTCTGCGCGAAGATCTTCGGCCCGATCAAGGACTACGAATGCAACTGCGGCAAGTACAAGCGGATGAAGCACCGCGGGATCGTCTGCGAGAAATGCGGCGTCGAAGTCATCCAGTCCAAGGTCCGCAGGGAGAGGATGGGGCACATCGAGCTGGCGTCGCCGGTGGCCCACATCTGGTTCCTCAAGAGCCTTCCGAGCCGGATCGCGACGATCCTCGACATCCCGATGAAGGACGTCGAGGCGGTGATCTACTTCGAGAAGTTCATCGTCATCGACCCGTGGGAAACCGACCTGCAGAAGCAGGAGGTCCTCACCGAGGGCAAGTTCCGCGAGAAGGTCGAGGAGTTCCGCGAGAAGTTCAAGGGCGACAAGGAAAAGACCGAGGCGCTTAAAGAGCGGCTTCTGGTGGGCATGGGCGCCGAGGCCATCAAGACGCTGCTCTCCGGCCTGAACCTGGAAGCGCTCTCCGATTCGCTCCGGAAGGAGATCCTCGACACCGCCTCCGAGGCGAAGAAGAAGAAGATCTCCAAGCGGCTCAAGATCGTCGAGGCGTTCCGCGACAGCGCCCAGCGGCCCGAGTGGATGGTCCAGGACGTGATCCCGGTCCTTCCTCCCGACCTTCGACCGCTGGTTCCGCTCGACGGCGGGCGTTTCGCCACCTCGGACCTGAACGACCTGTACCGGCGGGTGATCAACCGGAACAACCGTCTGAAGAGGCTTCTCGACCTCTCGGCGCCGGAGATCATCATCCGGAACGAGAAGCGGATGCTCCAGGAGGCGGTCGACGCCCTGTTCGACAACGGCCGCCGCGGCAAGCTCATCACCGGGTCCAACAAGCGGCCCCTGAAGTCGCTCTCCGACATGCTCAAGGGGAAGGGCGGACGGTTCCGCCAGAACCTGCTGGGCAAGCGCGTCGACTATTCCGGGCGCTCGGTCATCGTCGTGGGACCCGAGCTCAAGCTGCACCAGTGCGGCCTCCCCAAGAAGATGGCGCTCGAGCTGTTCAAGCCGTTCATCTTCAACAAGCTGGAAGAGGCCGGCCACGCGAACACCATCAAGCAGGCCAAGAAGATGGTCGAGAAGGAGAAGCGGGAGGTCTGGGACGCCCTCGACGAGGTCATCCGCCAGCTCCCCGTGATGCTCAACCGCGCGCCCACGCTGCACCGGCTGGGCGTCCAGGCCTTCGAGCCGGTCCTGATCGAGGGAAAGGCGATCCAGCTGCACCCGCTGGTGTGCTTCGCCTTCAACGCCGACTTCGACGGCGACCAGATGGCCGTCCACGTGCCGCTTTCCATCGAGGCCCAGATGGAGGCGCGCGTCCTCATGATGTCCACGAACAACATCCTGTCGCCCGCGCACGGGAAGCCGGTCATCGGCCCGTCGCAGGACATCGTGCTGGGGATCTACTACCTCACCCGCCTCCGCGAGGGGATCAAGGGGGAAGGGAAGAGGTTCGCAAGCCCCGATGAAGTGCGGATCGCCTACGACGAGGGGGCGGTGGAGCTGCAGGCGGCGGTCAAGGTGCGCATCGACGGCAAGATGATCGACACCACCGTCGGCCGCGTCCTCCTCTACGAGGTGGTGCCCAGGGAAGTCCCGTTCGATTACGTGAACAAGTTGATGAAGAAGAAGGACCTGGCCGAGCTGATCGACATCACGTACCGGAATTGCGGACAGAAAGCCACGGTCATCCTGGCCGACCAGCTCAAGAACACCGGTTTCCAGTACGCCACGATGTCCGGCATCTCCATCTGCATCAACGACATGGTGATCCCGTCCAGCAAGAAGGCGATCCTGGAGCGCGCCTCGGACGACCTCGACAAGGTCATCAACGAGCACGCCGAGGGGCTGATCACCCCGGGCGAGCGGTACAACAAGGTCGTCGACATCTGGTCGGCGGCCACCGAGCGCGTCGCCAAGGAAATGCTCAAGGAGATGGCGACCGAGACGGTCAAGGGGAAGGACGGGAAGGACAAGAAGGTCCAGAGCTTCAACCCGATCTACATGATGGCCGATTCCGGCGCCCGCGGGTCGGACAAGCAGATGATGCAGCTGGCCGGCATGCGCGGCCTCATGGCGAAGCCCTCCGGCGAGATCATCGAGACCCCGATCCGGTCGAACTTCCGGGAAGGGCTCTCGGTCGGCGAGTACTTCATCTCGACCCACGGCGCCCGGAAGGGCCTCGCGGACACCGCCCTCAAGACGGCGAACTCGGGATACCTCACCCGCCGGCTCGTGGACGTGGCGCAGGACTGCATCGTCGTCGAGGAAGACTGCATGACGCTCGACGGCATCGGCGTCCGGGCCCTCATCGAGGGCGGCGAGATCATCGACCGCCTCACGGACCGGATCCTGGGTCGCGTGGCGCTCGAGGACGTGTACGACATCGAGGGCAAGCTGCTGGTCGCGGCCAACGACGAGATCACCGAGGAGGTCGCGCAGCAGATCGAGATGTCCGGCCTCGACGAAGTCGAAGATCCGCTCCGTGCTCACCTGCGAGAGCCGGCGCGGCGTGTGCGCCAAGTGCTACGGACGCGACCTGGCGCGCGGGAAGATGGTGGCCATCGGCGAATCGGTCGGCATCATCTCGGCGCAGTCCATCGGCGAGCCGGGCACCCAGCTGACGATGCGCACCTTCCACATCGGCGGCATCGCGACGGCCGGGTCGGTCGCGCAGAGCTCCCACCTGTCCAAGCAGCCCGCCCAGGTGAAGTTCCAGGGGATCGTCGCCGTGAAGAACCGGGAAGGGAACCTCGTCGCGATGAACCGGAACGGCTTCATCGTCCTCCTCGACGAGAGCCACCGGGAACGGGAGAAGTACAACATCCCGTACGGCGCGGTCATCATGGTAGGCGACGGCGAAAAGGTGAAGGAAGGCACGCGGCTCGCGGAATGGGACCCGTACAACATCCCCATCCTCACCGAGGTCGGCGGGGAGATCAAGTTCGGCGACATCAT
The DNA here is from genome assembly GCA_963741515.1 of uncultured bacterium. Lineage (GTDB taxonomy): Bacteria > Desulfobacterota > Deferrimicrobia > Deferrimicrobiales > Deferrimicrobiaceae > UBA2219. The sequence continues at coordinate 135,259 of CAVUIA010000001.1, read as the reverse complement.
CGAGAACGTGACCATGAGGGAACAGGTCGACGAGCTGACCGGGCGGTCCACGCGGGTCGTCGTCGAGTCGAAGGACGCCGATGTGAGGCCCCGCATCTCCATCAAGGAGGACGGCGGCAAGACCCGGAAACTGCCGGGGTCGTCCTCCGAGGCGCGGTACCTTCTTCCCGTGGGGTCGAACATCCTGGTCGACGAGGGGCAGAAGGTCCAGGCGGGCGATATCATCGCGAAGATCCCCCGCGAGACGACGAAGACCAAGGACATCACCGGCGGTCTCCCCCGGGTCGCGGAGCTGTTCGAGGCCCGCAAACCGAAGGAGTTCGCCCTCATCTCCGAGATCGACGGCGTGGTCCGGCTGGGGAAGGACTTCAAGGGGAAAAGGAAGATCCAGGTTGTTCCCGAGGTCGGGGAGCCGCGCGAGTACACCATCCCCCGCGGGAAGCACATCACGGTCCACGACGGGGAGCGCATCCGCGCCGGCGAGGCCCTCATGGACGGGTCTCCCAACCCGCACGACATCCTCCGCGTCCTGGGAGACAAGGAGCTGGCCCGGTTCCTGGTGAACGAAATCCAGGAAGTCTACCGGCTCCAGGGCGTCCGCATCAACGACAAGCACATCGAGACCATCGTCCGGCAGATGCTGCGCCGGGTGAAGATCGCCGACCCCGGGGAGACGTCGTTCCTCGTGGGGCAGAGCGTCGAAAAGTGGATCTTCCGCGACGAGAACGAACGGGTCGTGAAAGAAAGCGGAAAGAAAGGGCGGCCGGCCAAGGCGGAGCCCCAGCTCCTCGGCATCACCAAGGCGTCGCTCTCGACGGAATCCTGGATCTCCGCGGCGTCGTTCCAGGAAACGACGAAGATCCTCACCGATGCCTCGGTCCACGGACGCGTCGATAACCTGTCGGGATTGAAAGAGAATGTCATCATGGGCCGCCTGATCCCCGCGGGAACGGGCGGGGATATCTACCGGGTCGTCGAATGCGAATCCGACGAACCGCTGGTGGTGGAACCGGCGCCCGCGCCCGAGGAAGCCGAGGCGGAATCCCGGCCGGAGGAAGAGGAAGGCGGCGCTTAAGGCAGGGGAAAACAAGAAAGGAATTGACACGAAGCCAAAGCGTTGCTATAAAAAGAAGTTCATTTTGAAAGCTTAAAGGGAAACGGAAGGAACAGGGATGCCCACGATCAATCAGCTTGTCAGGAAAGGGCGCGAGGCGATCGCGAACAAGAGCAATTCCCCCGCGCTCGAGAGTTGCCCCCAGAAGCGCGGGGTGTGCCTCCGCGTATATACCACCACTCCCAAGAAGCCGAACTCGGCCCTCCGGAAGGTGGCGAGGGTGCGGCTCACCAACGGGGTCGAGGTCACGGTCTATATCCCGGGGGAAGGGCATAACCTGCAGGAACACTCGGTGGTCATGATCCGGGGAGGGCGCGTGAAAGACCTTCCCGGTGTGCGTTATCACATCATCCGTGGGAAGCTGGATTCCGTTGGTGTCCAAGACAGACGGAAGTCGCGGTCGAAGTACGGTACCAAGCGACCCAAATAGCTTCCCTTTTATCGGAAAAGAAGCACCAACCGGTCCCCGGCACGTCAGCCGGGAAGAAACTAAATAGTAGGTTCATCGTGCCGCTCCACGAGACGTGAAGCGATACACGATACTTTTTCGTTTTTGCCGTAAGTCTTTTTCCAAGGTTTTCGACCCAGGAGGTCGTGGTTATGCCCAGGAGAGGATACGTTTCCAGGCGAGTCGTTGCGGCCGATCCCGTTTTCGGGGACGTGCTCGTCGCCAAGATGATCCACGCGGTGATGCTGCAGGGAAAGGCGAGGGTCGCCGAGCGGCTCGTGTACGGGTCCATGGAGATCCTGAAGGAAAAGACCAAGGAAGACCCGGTCGCGGTGCTCAAGAAGGCGATCGAGAACGCGAAACCGATGGTCGAGGTCAAGTCCCGTCGCGTCGGCGGCGCCACCTACCAGGTCCCGGTGGAAATCCGCCCCGAGCGTCGCTTGTCGCTGTCCATCCGCTGGCTGGTCGGCTACGCCAGGGAGCGCGGCGAGAAGACCATGATGGCGAAGCTCTCCTCCGAGCTTCTCGATGCCTACAACAACCGCGGCGTCACGATCAAGAAGAAGGAAGACACCCACAAGATGGCGGAGGCGAACAAGGCCTTCGCGCACTACCGCTGGTAATTTTCCAAGGAGAGAACGGGAGCAAACGTGTCCAGGATCACCCCGCTCGACAAAACCCGGAACATCGGGATCATGGCGCACATCGACGCCGGTAAAACGACGACGACGGAGCGGATCCTGTACTACACGGGTGTGTCCCACAAGATGGGCGAAGTTCACGACGGCACCGCCACCATGGACTGGATGGAGCAGGAACAGGAGCGCGGGATCACCATCACCTCCGCCGCCACGACCTGCTTCTGGCGCGATCACCGCGTGAACATCATCGACACCCCCGGGCACGTCGACTTCACGATCGAGGTGGAGCGGTCCCTGCGGGTCCTCGACGGCGCCGTGGCCGTCTTCTGCGCCGTCGGCGGGGTCGAGCCGCAGTCGGAAACGGTCTGGCGCCAGGCCGACAAGCACCGGGTCCCGCGCATCGCCATGGTGAACAAGATGGACCGCACCGGGGCCGATTTCGACCGCGTGGTCCGGATGATGCGGGAACGGCTGGCGGCCAACCCGATTCCCATCCAGCTTCCCCTGGGGAAAGAGGACGGCTTACCGGGGGGTCATCGACCTGGTGAAGATGTGCGCCGTCGTATGGGAAGAGGACACCCTGGGGGCGAAGTTCCACGAGGAGCCGATTCCCGCCGACATGGCCGACCGGGTCGCGGCGGCGCGGGAGCAGCTTCTCGAAGCGGTCGCCGATGTCAACGACAAGCTGCTGGAAATGTACCTGCTCGGCGGGGAAATCGACGCGGCCGACCTCGCGGAGGCCATCCGGACCGCGACAGTGGCGCTCAAGTTCACCCCGGTCGTCTGCGGCACCGCCTTCCGGAACAAGGGAGTCCAGCCGCTGCTCGACGCGGTGGTCGACTACCTGCCGTCCCCCCTGGACGTGCCTCCCGTCGTGGGGATCAATCCGCGGGACGGCTCGGAAACCTCAAGGAAGCCCGCCGACGACGAGCCGTTCGCGGCGCTGGCCTTCAAGATCATGAACGACCCCTTCGTCGGGCACCTCACCTTCATCCGCGTCTACTCGGGCACCCTCAACTCGGGCGACCACATCTACAACCCCACGCGTCAGAAGAAGGAACGGATCGGGCGCCTCCTGAAGATGCACGCCAACAAGCGCGAGGACGTAAAGACCGTCTACGCGGGCGATATCGTCGCGGTGGTCGGCCTGAAGACCGCCTGCACGGGCGACACCCTGTGCGACCAGGAGCACGAGCTCGTGCTCGAGTCGATCCAGGCGCCCGAGCCGGTCATCGCCATCGCCATCGAGCCGAAGACGAAAATGGACCAGGAACGGCTCGGGTTCTCCTTGCAGAAGCTGATGATGGAAGACCCGTCGTTCCGGGTCCGCAACGACGAGGAGACCGGCCAGACCCTCATTTCGGGCATGGGCGAGCTGCACCTCGAGATCATCGTCGACCGGCTGCTGAGGGAATTCAAGGTCGAGGCGAACGTCGGCCGTCCGCAGGTGGCCTACCGGGAAACGGTCACTCGCGCAGACGCGCCAGGAAGGCCGGTACATCCGTCAGACCGGCGGCCGCGGGCAGTTCGGCCACGTCTGGATCACCGTTGAACCGGCGGAAAAGGGGAAGGCCTTCGAATTCGTCAACAAGATCGTCGGGCGGCTCCGTTCCGAAGGAATACATCGGCGCCGTCGAGAAGGGCATCGTCGAGGCCGCGGAGTGCGGCGGCGTAGCGGGCTACCCCGTGGTCGACGTGAAGGTCACCCTGGTCGACGGTTCCTACCACGAAGTCGATTCCTCGGAGATGGCCTTCAAGATCGCCGGCTCCATGGCGTTCAAGGCCGCCTGCCAGAAGGCCGGGCCCCATCCTGCTCGAGCCGGTGATGGCCGTCGAGGTCGTGCTCCCGGAAGAGTTCATGGGAGATGTCATCGGGGACTTGAGCTCCCGCCGCGGCCGGATCCAGCAGATCGAGGCGCGGGGAAACACCCAGGTCGTCGCCGCCCACGTGCCGTTGGGGCACATGTTCGGCTACGCCACCGATCTCCGGTCGAAGACCCAGGGGCGGGCCACCTACACGATGCAGTTCGACCATTACGAGGCGGCCCCGCAGTCGGTGAGCGAAGAAGTGATAGCCAAGGTCAAGGGCGCATAGGAAAGATACCTGCCGGGAGGAGGTAGCTTACACATGTCCAAGCAGAAATTCGAGCGTACGAAGCCGCACGTGAACATCGGGACGATCGGTCACGTGGATCACGGGAAGACGACGCTGACGGCGGCGATCACGAAGGTCCTGGCGACGAAGGGGTTGGCGGACTTCGTGGCGTTCGACCAGATCGACAAGGCGCCGGAAGAGCGTGAGCGCGGCATCACGATCGCGACGGCCCACGTCGAATACCAGACGAAGGCGCGTCACTACGCTCACGTCGACTGCCCGGGTCACGCCGACTACATCAAGAACATGATCACGGGCGCGGCGCAGATGGACGGCGCGATCCTGCTGGTGTCGGCGGCGGACGGTCCGATGCCCCAGACGCGGGAGCACATCCTGCTGGCCCGCCAGGTCGGCGTTCCGTACATCGTGGTGTTCATGAACAAGGTCGACATGGTCGACGACCCCGAGTTGCTGGACCTGGTGGAGCTGGAGGTCCGGGAGTTGTTGTCCAAGTACGAATTTCCCGGGGACGCCACTCCGATCATCCGGGGCGCGGCGACGAAGGCGTTGGCGTGCGGTTGCGGGAAGGACGAATGTCCGAACTGCAAGTGCATTTTCGAGCTGATGGCGGCGGTCGACAGCTACATTCCGCAGCCGGAGCGCGCGGTGGACAAGCCGTTCCTGATGGCGATCGAGGACGTGTTTTCGATTTCCGGCCGCGGCACGGTCGTCACGGGCCGGGTCGAGCGCGGGATCGTGAAGGTCGGTGACGAGGTGGAGATCATCGGTTTGCGCGACACGCAGAAGACGGTTGCGACGGGCGTGGAGATGTTCCGGAAGCTGTCTGGATCAGGGCCAGGCCGGCGACAACATCGGCGTATTGCTTCGCGGGACGAAGAAGGACGACGTGGAGCGCGGGCAGGTGCTGGCGAAGCCGGGCTCGATCACCCCGCACAAGAAGTTCATGGCGTCGGCGTACATTTTGACGAAGGAAGAGGGCGGTCGTCACACGCCGTTCTTCAACGGATACCGTCCGCAGTTCTACTTCCGGACGACGGACGTGACGGGCGTGGGGACGCTGCCTGAAGGCGTCGAGATGGTGATGCCGGGCGACAACATCCAGATGTCGGTCGAGCTGATCACTCCGGTGGCGATGGAGAAGGAGCTTCGGTTCGCGATCCGCGAGGGCGGCCGCACCGTGGGCGCCGGCGTCGTCGCGGAAATCCTAGAGTAGCGGGACAGAGGGGGGTACGACGTGGCGATCGAGCACCAGAAGATACGCATCCGCTTGAAGGCCTTCGATTACAAGCTGCTCGACAAGGCGACAAGCGAAATCGTGGAGAAGGCCCGGCAGACGGGAGCGAAGGTCGCGGGACCGATCCCCCTTCCGACGCAAATCCAACGGTTCACGGTGAACCGCTCGCCGCACGTCGACAAGAAGAGCCGCGAGCAGTTCGAGATCCGCACGCACAAGAGACTGCTGGACATCCATGAACCCCCCGGGGCGACGATCGACGCGCTGATGAAGCTCGACCTTGCCCGCGGGCGTGGAAGTGGAGATCAAGCTGTAGCGGACGGAAGATAAAGACCGAGAACGGAAGCAGGTGCCGAAGATGACAACCGGAATACTTGGAAAGAAACTGGGCATGACCCAGGTGTTCGACACGGAAGGGAAGTCCATCCCGGTCACCGTGATCGAGGCCGGGCCTTGCACCGTGATCCAGCGGAAGACCGCGCAGAACGACGGGTACGACGCGGTGCAGATAGGTTTCATGCAGATGGACGCCCGACATGCCGGCAAACCCATGCTGGGGCACTTCCAGAAGGCGGGGAAGGGCACGTTCCGGGCGCTGCAGGAGATCCGGCTCGAGGGGAACGATCCCCTGGAGACCGGCTCCGAGATCAAGGTCGACATCTTCAAGGAAGGCGACGTGGTCGACGTGATGGGCCACACGAAGGGGCGCGGTTTCGCCGGCGTCGTCAAGCGGTGGAACTTCCGCGGCGGGCGCGCGACGCACGGCTCCATGTTCCACAGGGCTCCCGGGTCGATCGGCGCCTCCGCCTACCCGTCCCGCGTCATCAAGAACATGAAGATGGGGGGTCACATGGGCAACGAGCGGGTGACCACCCTGAATCTCCGGGTCGTCGGCGTCCAGCCGGAGAAGAACCTGCTGCTCGTCCGGGGCGCCGTCCCCGGCGCGAAGAACAGCCTGGTCTATGTCCGCCGGGCCGTCAAGAAGCAAGGCAACTAAGGGTCCTTGAGGAGCAAAGAAATGGCTACCGTGGAAATATTCGACAAGGAGCGGAAGGCGGCCGGTTCGGCGGAGCTCCCCGACAGCGTGTTCGGCGTCGAGGTGAAGCCCCACCTGCTGCATCATGTCGTCATCGCGCAGCTGGCGGCCCGCCGCGCGGGGACGCACGACACCAAGACCCGCAGCGACGTCTCCGGCGGCGGGAAGAAGCCGTACCGCCAGAAGGGGACCGGCCAGGCGCGAAGGGGCACCAGCCGTTCTCCGCTCATGCCGGGAGGCGGCACCGTGTTCGGCCCCCATCCCCGGAAATACGACATCAAGGTGAACCGGAAAGAGATGAAGTCCGCCTTGCGCGGGGCGCTTACATCGAAGGCGCAGGAGAACCGGATCGTCCTCGTGGACGACCTCTCGCTCCCCGCCCCCAAGACGAAGGAATTCCTCAAGGTGGCCTCCGCCCTCGGGCTGACCAGCGCGCTCCTGGTCGTCGACGTCGCCCCGGAGAACCTCGCGCTCGGGATGAGAAACCTGAAAGCGTTCAAGACGCTGCCCGTGGCGGGACTCAACGTATACGACGTGCTGTCGTACGAACAGCTGGTGCTGACGCGGACCGCTCTCGAGAAAATCACCGAGGTGCTCGGGAAATGAACATCTCCGACGTGTTAAAGAGACCTCTCATCACCGAGAAATCGACCCTCCTGAAGGGCGTCGCGAACACGGTGCTTTTCGCCGTCGATTCCCATGCCAACAAGAAAGAGGTCCGGGACGCGGTCGAGAAGAGTTTCAAGGTCAAGGTCATCGACGTCCGCACGATGAACGTCGCCGGGAAGACGAAACGGCGGGGACGGACTATCGGTCTTCGCCCGGGCTGGAAAAAGGCGATCGTCACCCTCAAAGAGGGCGACAAGATCGAATTTTTCGAAGGAGTATGACCGATGGGCATCCGACACTATAAGCCGACGTCCCCCGGCCGCAGGGGCATGATGGTCCTCACCACCGAGGACCTGACAGACAAGAAGCCCGAGCGCGCGCTCACAGAGAGCCTTTCGAGCACCGGCGGGAGGAACAACCTCGGCGAGATCACCGTCTGGCACCGCGGCGGCGGGCACAAGCGGAAGTACCGGGTCATCGATTTCAAGCGGAACAAGGTCGACATCCCCGCGAAGGTCGCGGCGCTGGAATACGATCCCGAACCGGTCCGCCCGCATCGCGCTCCTGAATTACGCCGACGGCGAGAAAAGGTACATCCTCGCGCCCAACGGGCTGTCGGTGGGAGACACGGTCATGGCGGGGGCCGGAGCCGACATCAAGCCGGGCAACGCGCTCCCGATCAAATCCATCCCGGTGGGCACGCTGATCCACAATGTCGAGCTGAAGGTCGGCAAGGGCGGCCAGATCGCCCGGTCGGCGGGCGCCGTCGTGCAGATCCTGGCGAAGGAAGGGCGGTACGCCCATCTTCGCCTGGCCTCCGGCGAGGTGCGGCTCGTGTTCAGCGAGTGCATGGCGACGGTGGGGCAGGTGGGGAACCTCGATCACGAGAAGGTGGCCCTCGGGAAAGCCGGCCGCAACCGCTGGAAAGGGATCCGGCCGACCGTTCGCGGAGTCGTGATGAACCCGGTCGACCATCCCCTGGGCGGCGGCGAGGGAAGGTCTTCCGGCGGTCGTCATCCCTGCACGCCGTGGGGGAAGCCGACCAAGGGGTACAGGACCCGGAAGAACCCGGACACCGACAAGTTTATTGTCAAACGGCGCGGTAAATAAAGGAAAAGGGGTAAGGACGTGGGGCGATCCGTCAAGAAGGGACCGTATGTGGAGGAAGGCCTGGCCAGGAAGATCGGCAAGGCCGTGGAAGCCGGCGACAAGAAGGTCATCAAGACCTGGTCGCGCCGGTCGACCATCACCCCTGAAATGGTGGGGATCACTTTCGCCGTGCACAACGGGCGGAAGTTCATGCCGGTCTTCGTCACGGAGAACATGGTCGGGCACAAGCTGGGAGAGTTCTCCCCCACGAGGACGTTCCACGGGCATTCGGGCGACCGCAAGGCCAAAGTGAAGAAGTAAGAGTTTCAAGAGGAAGAAGGAGAGCACGGGATGGAAGCAACCGCTACCGCGAAATTCATGCGCGTTTCCCCGAGGAAGGCGCGCCTGGTGGTGGACCTGATCCGCGGGAAGAAGATCGCCGATGCCCGGACGATCCTCTCCCTGGCGAAGAAAGCGTCCGCCGTCACCGTGAAGAAAGTCCTCGAATCGGCCGTCGCGAACGCGGGGCAGACCGGCGTGATCGACGTCGACACGCTGTACGTGAAGAGCGCCTTCGTGAATTGCGGGGCTTCCCAGAAACGGTTCCGTCCCGCGCCGATGGGGCGGGCGCACAAATACAAGAGGCGGACGAGCCACATCACCATCGTAGTGGACGAGGCCTGATCCGGCAGGCGGATCTCTCCAGGAGGCATAGATTGGGACAGAAGACGAATCCATACGGTTTTCGACTTGGGATCATCAGGAGCTGGAGGTCGCGCTGGTATTCCGAAAAGGAATACGCTTCCCGGCTTCAGGAGGACCTGCGCATCCGTAAATACGTCAAGGGCCGCCTGAACCACGCGGGGGTCTCTTCCATCGAGATCGAGCGCCGGAGCAACCGGATCAACATCCTCATCGCGACGGCTCGCCCCGGGATCGTCATCGGCAAAAAGGGCGCGGAGATCGAAAACCTGAAAAAAGACCTCCTGAAGTTCACGACGAAGGAGATCTCGATCAACATCATCGAGATCCGGCGTCCCGAGACCGACGCGCAGCTCACCGCCGAGAACGTGGCGATGCAGCTCGAGCGGCGGATCGCCTTCCGGCGGGCCATGAAGAAGACGGTCCTTTCCTCCATGAAGCTCGGGGCAAAGGGGATCAAGATCCAGGTTTCGGGCCGGCTGGGCGGGGCCGAGATGTCGCGCACCGAGTGGTACCGCGAGGGCCGCGTGCCCCTGCACACCCTCCGGGCCGATATCGACTACGGGCTCGCGGAGGCGCGCACCACCTACGGGATCATCGGCGTCAAGGTCTGGATCTACAAGGGCGAGGTTCTGCCCCAGGCGCCGACTGCTCCGGCCATCAACGAATAGGAGAACGGGATAATGCTTGCCCCTAAAAGGGTGAAATACAGGAAAACGATGAAGGGCCGGCGCCGCGGCGCGGCGCAGGCGGGAAACACCCTTAACTTCGGCGACTTCGGCGTGAAGGCGGCCACGGCGGGATGGGTGACCTCGCGCCAGATCGAGGCCGCGCGCGTCGCCATGACCCGCTTCGTGAAGCGCGGCGGGAAGATCTGGATCCGGATGTTCCCCGACAAACCGATCACCAAGAAGCCCGCGGAAACCCGCATGGGCAAGGGAAAAGGGGCCCCGGAAGAATGGGTCTGCGTCGTGCGGCCGGGTCTCGTCCTCTACGAGATCGAGGGGGTCGACGAGGCCACCGCGCGGGAGGCGTTCCGCCTGGCGGAGCACAAGCTTCCGATCCAGACGAAATTCCTGGCCAGAGAGGCATAAAGGCGATGAAGAAGAAGGAAGCGCGGGATCTGGCGCCGGAAGAGCTCCGGCAGAAGGAGCGGGAGATCCGGGACGAGATCTTCCGGCTGAAGATGAAGAGAAGCGCGTCCGCCCTGGACAACAAGATGCTGATCCGAAACAAGCGGAAGGACCTTGCCCGGGTGATCACGTTCCTGCACGCGAAGACCGAAGGGAAGGCGGGCTGACATGACGGCGGAGAAATCGATAGAGACGCGTGGGATACAGAAGCGGAAGGTCGGCGTGGTCGTCAGCGACAAGATGGACAAGACGATCGTCGTCCAGGTCGAGCGGCTGGTCCCGCACCCCGTATACAAGAAGTACGTGAAGCGCAGGAACCGCATCAAGGCGCACGACGAAAAGAACGAATACCAGATCGGCGATCGCGTCGAGATCATCGAGACGCGCCCCATGAGCAAGGACAAGCGGTGGCGCGTCAACAAGCTGATCGACCGGCCAGTGATACGGTAATCGGTAAAATTCCGTAACGGAGTGGAAACGCCATGATCCAGATGCAGACCATGCTAGACGCCGCCGACAATTCCGGCGCAAAGCGTCTTTGTTGTATCAAGGTGCTCGGCGGAAGCAGGCGCCGTTACGCCCGTGTGGGAGACATCATCGTCGTCAGCGTCAAGGAGGCGATTCCCCACGGCAAAGTGAAGAAGGGCGACGTTTTCAAGGCGGTGGTCGTCCGGACCGTCAAGGAGGTGGGGCGGCCCGACGGCAGCTACCTTCGTTTCGACCAGAACTCCGCCGTCCTCATCAACCCGCAGGGCGAACCGGTGGGCACCCGCATTTTCGGCCCGGTCGCCCGTGAGCTGCGCGCCAGGAAGTTCATGAAGATCATCTCCCTGGCGCCGGAAGTACTGTGAGCAGGGGGGGCGAGATGGAGTCGGCGAACAAACTGCAGATCCGCAAAAACGACATCGTCAAGGTGATCGCGGGCAAGGAAAAGGGAAAGGTCGGACGGGTGCTGAAGGTCGATCGGGAAGCCGGCCGCATCGTCGTCGAGAAGATCAACATGGTGAAAAGGCACATCAAGCCCGGCAAGGCCCATCCGCAGGGCGGCATCGTCGAAAAAGAGGCGGCGATGGCTTTTTCCAACGTGATGATCATGTGCGACAAATGCAACAAGCCCACCCGGATCGCGAATCCCGTGGACGGCTCGGGGAAGAGAAGCCGCGCGTGCAAGCACTGCGGCGACGTTCTGCCAACGAAGACCAGATAAGGGAGGCCTCCGCCTATCATCGGCGGATGGGGGTGAACGGAAATGCCGAGACTGCACGACACATACCGGAAAGAAATCGTACCCAAGCTGAAGGAGAAGTTCGGGTACCGGAACATGATGCAGGTGCCGAAGATCGTCAAGGTCGTGGTGAACATGGGCCTCGGCGACGCGATCGAGAACGTCAAGGTGATCGAGGCGGCCGCCCTGGAAATCGGGGTGATCACGGGTCAGAAGGCCGTCGTCACCAAGGCGAGGAAGAGCATCGCGAACTTCAAGCTCCGCGAGGGCGTGCCCATCGGAGTGATGGTCACCCTGCGCCGCGACCGGATGTACTACTTCCTCGACAAGCTGATGGGCATCGCGCTGCCGCGCGTCCGCGACTTCCGGGGAGTCTCCCCGAAGGGGTTCGACGGCAGGGGCAATTACACCCTGGGCGTCAAGGAGCAGATCATATTCCCCGAGATCAATTACGACAAGATCGACAAGATCCGGGGCATGAACATAACCATCGTTACCACCGCAAAGACGGACGAGGAAGGACTGGAGCTGCTCAAGCTCATGGGGATGCCGTTCCGGGCGTAATCCCGGGGCGATAGAGAGGAGAACAGACGTTGGCAAAGAAATCGCTCATCGCGAAGGCGAAACGGACCCCGAAGTTCAAGGTCCGCAAGTACAACAGATGCCCGCGCTGCGGTCGACCGCGCGCTTTTTACCGCAAATTCCAGCTCTGCCGGATCTGCCTGAGGGAGCTTGCCTTGAAGGGCGAGCTTCCCGGCGTGATCAAGGCGAGCTGGTAAGGGGGAGACCATGGCCATCAACGACCACGTCTCGAATCTCCTGTCTCGCCTGCGGAACGCGCAGATGTCCCGCTCCGATCAGCTGGAGCTCCCTGCGACCGGCGTTCTCCAGAACATCGTGCAGATCCTGAAGGAAGAGGGCTTCATAAAGGGGTACCGGGTAGTTTCCGAGCAGAACATCAACCGGCTCCGGATCGCCCTGAAGACCTCCCCCGATTTTGGGTACGCCATCAAGGGGATGCGCCGGATGAGCAGGCCGGGCCGCCGGATCTACGTCGGCAAGGACGATATCCCGACCGTGAAGAACGGGTTCGGCATCGCCATCGTCTCCACGTCGAAGGGCGTAATGACCGGGGATAAGGCGAAGAAGCTTTCCATAGGCGGGGAGCTGCTCTGCGAAGTCTGGTAAAAGGGATCCCGGTTCTTTCCACGGAGGAGTGAGAAGATGTCGCGAATCGGCAAGAAGGCGGTAACCATTCCCGCCGGCGTCAAGGTGGAAGTGGGAGACGGCACGCTGACGGTGACCGGGAAGAAGGGTTCCCTTTCCCGGGCCATTCCCGCGAAAGTGGCGGTCGAGGTGTCGGGCCAGACGGCCACGGTAAAGCTGCTCGACGAAGGGGCGGGAAACCTCTACGGCATGTACCGGACCCTCCTTTCGAACATGGTCTCCGGCGTCGGGGAGGGGTTCACGCGGGTCCTCGAGATCGTCGGGGTCGGCTACAAGGCGGAAGTAAAGCCCGGGATCATCCAGCTGGCGCTGGGGTATTCCCACCCGGTGATCTTCCCGCTGCCGCAGGGGATCTCCGCCGAGGTCGAGGCGAACACGGTCATCAAGCTGACCGGCATGGACAAAGAGCTGGTGGGGCAGACCGCCGCCCGGATCCGCATGCTCCGGAAGCCCGACGCGTACAAGAACAAGGGGATACGCTATCGCGGGGAGCGCCTGACGAAGAAGGTCGGCAAGGCGGCGGGAAAATAACCGGTAACGCGCAACCTTTGAAGACGGGGATCGGAAAGCCATGAGCCAGAAGAATGTACGTGAAGAAGCAAGACAGTACCGGAAATCCCGGATCCGGAAACGGATATTCGGCACCGAACAGCGCCCGCGGTTGTCGGTGTTCCGCAGCGCGAAGCATATATACGCACAGCTGGTGGTCGATTCCACCGGGTCCACCATCATCGCGGCTTCCACCCTCTCCCCGGAGATCCGGACCGAGATCGGCGAGCTCGACAAGAGCGACGCCGCGAAGAAGGTCGGCCAGCTGATCGGGAAGAAGGCGAAAGAGAAGAACATCCGCCAGGTGGTGTTCGACCGGAACGGTTTCCTCTACCATGGGCGCATCAAGGCCCTGGCGGAGGGGGCAAGGGAATCCGGGCTCGAGTTCTGACGGAAAACGAACACTTCTGCGAGTGCATGGGGAGGAAGGTTTGAAAAGAGTCAATGCGGAAGGTCTGGATCTGAAGGACCGGGTGGTTCACATCAGCCGGGTAGCCAAGGTCGTGAAGGGCGGGCGACGCTTTTCCTTCAGCGCGGTAGTGGTTGTCGGGGACGCCAACGGTCACGTCGGTACCGGCCTGGGCAAGGCCAACGAGGTTCCCGACGCGATCAAGAAGGCGGTCCAGAACGCGAAACGGTCGCTGATCAGCATCCCGCTGGTGAACGGGACGATCCCGCACGAGGTCCTGGGAGAGTTCGGCGCCAGCAAGGTGGTCATCCGGCCCGCATCCCCGGGTACCGGGGTCATCGCCGGGGGCGGCGTCCGCGCCGTCGTCGAATCCAGCGGGATCTCGAACATCCTCACGAAATCCCTGGGGAGCAACAACCCGCACAACCTCGTGAAGGCCACCATCGACGGGCTCTCGCAGTTGCGGACCATGGAGCAGATCACGGCGATCCGGGGGCCGAAGGAAGAAGAGGCGACGGCATGAGCGGAGGACTTCGCGTAACGCTTTTGAAGAGCCTGAGCGGCAGGACCGAATACCACCGGAAGGTCGTCCGGGGGATGGGTCTCACCCGCCTGAACCGTGCGGTCGTCCTAAAGGACACTCCGGAAATCCGCGGGATGGTCGAGAAGGTAAAGTTCCTCGTCCGTATGGAAGAGGTGGGGGATACGAAATGAAGCTCTCGGAACTGCGTCCCGCGAAAGGGGCGAAAACCCAAAGGAAACGCGTCGGCCGCGGCAAGGGGTCCGGCCTCGGGCAAGACCTCCGGGAAAGGCCACAAGGGCCTCAAGGCGCGCAGCGGCGGCGGGATGCGGCCGGGGTATGAAGGCGGCCAGATGCCGATGCAGCGGCGCCTGCCGAAGCGCGGCTTCACCAACATCTTCCGGAAGGTATGGTCCGTCGTCAACGTGAAGGACCTGAACCGGTTCCCGCCCGACTCGGTCGTCGACGCCGACGCCCTGCGCGGCGAAGGACTGGTGAAGGGCGAGACGGCCGGGATCAAGCTTCTCGGCGGCGGCGAAGTCGATCGGAAACTCACCGTGAAGGTCGATCGCGCCAGCAAGGCGGCCATCGAGAAGGTCCTGGCCGCCGGCGGAACCGTGGAGGTCTGAGCCCCTTGATCGGCGGATTCCAGAACATCACGCGCGTCCCTGAGCTCAAGCGCCGGATCCTCATCACCGCGCTTCTGCTCATCGTGTACCGCATCGGGATCCATGTTCCCACTCCGGGGATCAACAACCTGGCCCTGAAGTCCGTTTTCGACAGCCAGGCGGGTACGCTGTTCGGGATGATCGACATGTTCTCCGGCGGCGCGCTCGCCCGGTTCTCCATCTTCACCCTGGGCATCATGCCGTACATCAGTTCCTCGATCATCCTCCAGCTGCTGACCGTCGTCATCCCGCAGCTGGAGAAGCTTTCCAAGGAAGGGGAGCTGGGGAGACGGAAGATCACGCAGTACACCCGGTACGGGACCATCGTCCTGTCCGTCATCCAGGGGCTCGGGATCGCCGTCGGCCTCGAAAGCGTCGTGGCGGGCTCCGGCTCGGTCGTCTATACCCCCGGGTGGTCTTTCCGCCTCATGACGGTGCTGACGCTGACCGCCGGGACGGCGTTTCTCATGTGGCTCGGCGAGCAGATCACCGAGCGGGGCATCGGGAACGGCATCTCCCTCATCATTTTCACCGGCATCGTGGCGCGCTTCCCGAGCGGGCTCATCCGCACCGTCACGCTGGTCCGGACAGGCGAAATGAACCTCTTCGCGCGCGCTGTTCATCCTGGCGCTCATGGTGGGAGTCGTCGCGGTCATCATCTACTTCGAGCGCGCCCACCGGCGAATCCCCGTTCAGTACGCGCGTCGCATCGTCGGGCGCAGGATCTACGGCGGGCAGAGCACGCACCTGCCGCTCAAGGTGAACACCGCGGGCGTCATTCCCCCGATCTTCGCCTCCTCGATCCTGCTGTTCCCGGCGACGATCGCAAGCTTCATCAAGCACCCGATCACCCAGACGATATCCAACGTCCTGACGCCGGGCAGCTTCGCGTACGAGGCGCTCTACGTCGCCTTCATCATCTTCTTCTGCTACTTCTACACCGCCGTGACGTTCAACCCGGTCGACGTGGCCGAAAACATGAAGAAATACGGCGGGTTCGTCCCGGGCATCCGGCCGGGGAAGAAGACGGCGGAGTACATCGACAAGATCCTTACCCGGATCACCCTCGGGGGAGCGCTCTACATATCGGTGATCTGCGTGCTGCCCAGCATCCTCATTTCCCGTTTCAACGTCCCCTTCTACTTCGGCGGGACGGGGCTCCTGATCGTGGTGGGTGTCGCGATGGATACGATCCAGCAGATCGAATCGCACCTGATCACCCGCCATTACGAAGGGTTCCTGAAGAAGGGGAAGATCAAGGGAAGGAGAGGGTAGGATGATGATGGGGATCATTCTACTCGGCCCTCCCGGCGCCGGAAAAGGCACGCAGGCCAAGAAACTCACCGAGGAGTTCGCCATCCCGCAGATCTCCACCGGGGACATGCTCCGGGCGGCGGTCAAGAACGGGACGGAGCTCGGGTTGAAGGCGAAGTCCTTCATGGACGCCGGCGGGCTCGTCCCTGACGAAGTCGTCATCGGGATCGTGAAGGAGCGGCTCGCCCAGGCGGACTGCGGGAAGGGGTTCATCCTCGACGGTTTCCCGCGCACGATTCCGCAGGCGGCGGCGCTCGACCGGGTGGTCGGGGAGCTCGGGAAGGAAATCCGGTTCGTCCTGTCGCTCGACGTGGACCCCGACGAACTGATGGAGCGGCTGTGCGGGCGGCGCACCTGCACCGGCTGCGGAGCGATGTACCACGTGAAGTTCAGCGTCCCGAAGGCGCAGGGAAAGTGCGACAAGTGCGGCGCGGCCCTCATCCAGCGGGACGACGACAAGGAAGAGACCATCCGGAAGCGGCTCGACAACTACAACAAGTCGACCGCGCCCCTGCTCGATTACTACAGGAACACGGGGAAGATCCGGTCCGTCATGGCGTCGGGGGCGATCGACGCCATATACAGCAGCATCGTCAAGATCCTCAGGTAACCGATGATCTTGATCAAGTCGCCTCTCGAGATCGAGGCGATGCGGCGCGCGGGCGCCGTCGTAGGGCAGTTCTTTGAAGAAGTGAAGCCGCTGATCAGGCCCGGGATCACCACCTGGGAGCTCGAGGAGTTCGCCGACCGGTATATCCGGCGGTGCGGCGTCGGGACCGCCTTCAAGGGATACATGGGCTACCCGGCGCACCTTTGCGCCTCCCTGAACGACACGGTGGTCCACGGGATCCCCTCGAAGGATCGGTTGGTCCGGGAAGGGGACATCCTGAGCCTCGACTTCGGGGTGGTCAAGGACGGATTCTACGGCGACGCCGCCAAGACCTTCGCCGTGGGGGAGATCGATCCCGTTTCGGCGCGGCTCATGGAGACGACCGAGAAGTCGCTCTACGCCGGGATCGCGGCGGCCCGGCCGGGAAACCGGTTGGGGGACGTCTCGAACGCGGTGCAGTCGGTGGTCGAGGGCGCGGGGTTCTCGGTGGTGCGCGATTTCGTGGGGCACGGCATCGGGCGGTCGATGCACGAGGAACCGCAGGTCCCGAATTTCGGGACGCGGGGGACCGGCCCCAAGCTGCACCCGGGGATGACCATCGCGATCGAGCCCATGGTAAACGCCGGCGGCTGGGCGGTGAAGGTGCTGGGCGACGGGTGGACGGTCCTGACGCGGGACGGAAGCCGGTCGGCCCATTTCGAACACACGATCGCCATTACGGAAGAAGGAAACGATATATTAAGTATTCCGTAAGATAATGTGATGTATATATTCCATATCTAAAGGATTATATGCCTAAGGAAGAAGCGATAGAAATTGAAGGTACCGTGATCGAGCCGCTCCCGAACGCCATGTTCCGGGTGGAACTCGATAACAAGATGAAGGTGCTCGCCCATATCTCTGGGAAGATGCGGATGCACTTCATCAAGATCCTGCCGGGGGACCGGGTAACGGTCCAGTTGACGCCGTACGACCTGACCCGCGGCCGGATCATCTACCGCTCGAAGTGAAAAGGGGAAGAAGATGAAGGTCAGGCCATCGGTGCGCAAGTTCTGCGCCAAATGCAAGGTCGTCCGGCGCAAAGGCGTCGTTCGGATCATCTGCGAAAACCCGAAGCACAAGCAGCGCCAGGGATAAGGAATGCCGGCGCCGCGCCGGACGCGCCCGGGAAGGGCAAGGAGGAAACGCTTGGCACGCATAGCGGGAGTGGACATTCCAAAAACCAAGAAGATCGGTACGGCCCTGACGTATATCTACGGGATCGGCCCGACCAGCGCGGTGAAGATCCTCGAGGAGGCCCGGGTGTCCGCCGATATCCGGACGAACACGCTGACCGAGGACCAGGTTGCGCGGATCCGCGACGTGATCGAATCGAATTACCGCGTCGAGGGCGACCTGCGCAAGGAAATATCGATGAACATCAAGCGGCTCATGGACCTGGGCACGTACCGGGGCTTAAGGCACAGGAAGGGGCTCCCGGCGCGGGGGCAGCGGACGCACACCAACGCCCGGACGCGCAAGGGCCCGAGGAAGGGCGCCGTAGCCAAGAAGAAGGAAGCCACCAAGAAATAGCGGAGGAACGATGGCAACACCGAAGAAAAAGGGGAAGAGGAAGGTCCGCAGAAACGTGCCTGTCGGCGTCGCGCACATCCAGGCGACGTTCAACAACACGATCATCACGATCACGGACCCCGACGGAAACACCCTGGCCTGGGCAAGCGCGGGCGCGAAAGGGTTCAAGGGATCCAGGAAAAGCACTCCCTTCGCGGCCACCATGGCGGCGGAAGACGTCGCCAAGAAGGCGATGGACTGCGGCGTGGGCACCGTGACGGTCAACATCAAGGGGCCCGGGTCCGGCCGCGAGGCCGCGCTTCGGTCGCTGCAGGCGGCTGGCCTGAAGATCAACTATATCCGGGACGTGACGCCCATTCCGCACAACGGCTGCAGGCCGCCGAAGCGGCGGCGGGTCTGATCCGGCGCAACTCCTAAGGGACAAGGAGGAAATTTTCTTTGGCAAGGTATCGAGAGGCCGTTTGCAGACTGTGCCGCAGGGAAGGGGTCGAGCTTTACCTGAAAGGCGACCGCTGCTTCACCGACAAGTGCGCCATCAAGCGGAGAGGGTATCCTCCGGGCCAGCACGGGCAGCGCCGCCCGAAGCATAGCGACTACGGGGTGCAGCTGCGCGAGAAACAGAAGGCGAAGAGGATCTACGGGCTCCTCGAGAAGCAGTTCCGCAATTATTTCGAGAAGGCGGAGCGGATGAAGGGGAAGACCGGCGACAACCTGCTGATCCTTCTGGAGCGCAGGCTCGACAGCGTGGTATACAAGCTCGGGTTCGCGCAGACGCGGCGCGAGAGCCGGCAGATCGTCCGACACGGCCACTTCGCCGTGAACGGCAGGAAGGTGAACATTCCTTCCTACCTGGTGCGCGCGGGGGACAAGATCGAGCTTCGCGAGAAGAGCCGGAAGATCCCCAACCTGAACGAGGCGCTCGACGCGGTCGTCCGGAAGGGGATCCCCCCCTGGCTCGAACTCGCCCGCGAGGAGTTCCGGGGCGTCGTCAAGGCGCTGCCCGTGCGGACCGACATACAGGAGCCGATCCAGGAGCAGCTGATCGTCGAACTGTACTCGAAATAAACCTCTTTGCGGCACGAGAAGGGGGACGCATGTTTCAGAGAAACTGGAAGCAGCTCATCAAGCCCCGTCGGATCGAAGTCCAGACCGATACGGCTACATTCAACTACGGGAAGTTCGTAGCCGAGCCGCTGGAGCGTGGATTCGGCACCACGCTGGGGAACGCGCTGCGCCGCGTGCTGTTGTCGTCTCTCCAGGGGGGCGCCATCACCTCCGTTCGCATCGAGGGCGTTCAGCACGAATTCTCCACACTGGTCGGCGTCGTGGAGGACGTGACCGACATCGTCCTCAACCTGAAGGAGATCCGCCTCCGCATGCATTCGCCGGAGCAGCGCACGCTCCGCCTCGAGGCGAAGGGTCCCTGCAGGGTTAAGGCGTCGGACATCTCGGCAGACCCCATGGTCGAGATCCTCAACCGCGACCACCACATCGCGGAGCTTTCCGACAACGCGGTCCTGAAGATGGAACTGACGGTCCGCATGGGGAAAGGGTACGTCTCCGCGGAGCGGAACCTCGAGGAGAACTCCCCGATCGGAACGATCCCGATCGACGCGATCTTTTCGCCGCTGCGGAAAGTGAATTTCACGGTGACGAACGCGCGGGTCGGGCAGCAGACCGACTACGACCGGCTGACCCTCGAAGTGTGGACCGACGGGTCGATGCTTCCGGCCGACGCGGTCGCCTACGCCGCGAAGATCCTGAAGGACCAGCTGACGGTCTTCATCAACTTCGACGACGAGGCGGAGATGCCCGACGAGCCGCTGCGCCTCGACGAGGCGGCGGGCAACGAGAACCTGTACAAGCCGGTGGAGGAGCTTGAACTCTCCGTCCGCGCGTACAACTGCCTGAAGAACGCCGACATCAAGTTCATCGGCGAGCTCGTGCAGCGGTCGGAGCAGGAGATGCTGAAGACGAAGAACTTCGGCAAGAAGAGCCTCAACGAGATCAAGGAGGTCCTGGTCGGAATGGGGCTCTCCCTCGGGATGAAGGTGGAAGGGTTCGTGCCGGAGAAGTACAGCCCTCCGCGGGAAGAAGATTGATCAACTGAACACGAAGAGGATGCCTTATGCGCCACGCCAATGATCACAGGAAACTCGGAAGGAAACCGGGGCACCGGAAGGCGCTCCTGAAAAACCTAATGAACTCGCTGGTGATCTCGGAAAGAATCGAGACCACGGTACCGAAGGCCAAGGAGCTCCGCCGGCTGGGGGACCGCCTGATCACGCTCGGCAAGAGCGGCACGCTGCATGCCCGGCGCATGGCGTTCGCCCTGTTGAGCAACAAGGAAGCCACCGACAAGCTGTTCGAGACGCTGGCGGGCCGGTTCACGGAGAGAGCGGGCGGGTATACCCGCATCCTCCGGACCGGGTACCGCGTCGGCGACGGCGCCGAGATGGCGATCATCGAATACCTGCCGGTGGAAGAGAAGAAGACCGCGGCGAAGGGAAAGAAGAAGGCCGCCGCGAAGAAGACGGCGGCGGGGAAGGCGGAGAAGAAGGCGGCCCCGCGGAGCAAGGTCGCCGGGAAGGCCGATAAGAAGGGATCGGTCCGGGGCGGGCAGGACGTGAAGCCGACCCGGGCGCCGCGAAAGAGCCCCGAGGCGTAACAAGAGCGGGGGAGAGCCGGTCCCCGGAAATCGGCGAGAAATGGAATCCATGACGGCCCCTTGAAAAAGGGGCCGTTTTCATTTTGTCCTCCTTGGAGATAAGGATTATCCGGGAGAAAGGATTCCCTTGACGCGGGGGATGGGCGCATATAATATGAAAATGAATTTCAAGATCAGAAAGGCCGGTTCGATCCGCGCGTGAAGGAAATCCTCAAAAGCATCGAAGGGAAAATCCTGTCGGCGGGCGGGAAGAGGAGCCGCAGCCGCTCCGCCGTCATAGAGACGTTCTTCCGCGCGCGCACCCACGTCACCGTGGACGAGCTGACCCGGTCGGTCCGGGAGGCCTTTCCGGGGGTCGGAGGGGTCACCGTTTACCGGACCCTGAAACTCCTCGCGAGGATGGGGTACGCCAAGGAGATCGATTTCGGGGACGGGGCGAGGCGGTACGAGAGCAACCTCTCGGCCCATCACGACCATCTCGTCTGCACCGTCTGCGGGAAGGTCATCGAGTTCGAGGATCCCGACATCGAAAAGCTCCAGGACCTCGTGACGCGCAGGCTCGGTTTCCTCCCCGAGGCGCACCGGCTCGAGATCTTCGGCCGCTGCCGCAGGTGCGTCTCTTCCGGCGGGGAGAAGGGCAAGGGATGACCGCCGCGGTGAAAAGGGCGGAGACCCAGTCCGCCACCGTGATCCTGGTGGGGAACCCGAACGTCGGGAAGAGCGTCGTTTTCGGCGCGCTCACGGGGCGGTACGTGAACGTGTCCAATTATCCCGGCACCACGGTCGAGGTCACGCGAGGGGAGGCGAGGGACCGGGGAACGGTCTACGAGATCATCGACACGCCGGGCGTGTACTCGCTGCTCCCCATGTCCGAGGACGAGCGGGTCACGCGCGACATCCTGATGCGGGAACCGGGCGCGCTGGTACTCCAGGTATGCGACGCGAGGAACATGCGCCGTTCCCTCATGATCACCATCCAGCTCGCGGAGATGGGCGTGCCGCTGCTCCTGGCGGTGAACATGGCGGACGAGGCGCGCAACGAGGGCGTGATGCCGCGGCTGGAACTTCTCGAGGAGCGGCTCGGGGTCAAGGCGGTGCCGACCGTCGCCGTGCGGAAGCAGGGGACCGACCGCCTGCTGCCGCTGCTCGGGCAGGCCATCCCCGCCTCTTCCGCCGTCCATTACGGGAACCGGATCGAGGCGGCCGCAACGAAGATGGAGGAACTCCTTCCCCCGAAGACGCCCATCGGCAGGCGCGCGCTGGCGCTCATGCTGCTGTGCGGCGACGATTCCCTCACCCCGTGGCTCGCGGAAAACGTCAGCGCGCAGCGGATGCGCGAAATGAACGCGGTGCGGCGACGGCTGACCGAGGGGATCGGGGAGGACGTTTCCTACCAGGTGAACCAGGCCCGCCTGGCGTGGATCGACCGCCTGCTCGGGACGATGGGGCGGGAGGAGGCGCCGCCGAAGGGAATCGACTTCGCCCAGCGGTTCGGCCGCCTTTCCATGGATCCGATATACGGCATCCCCATCCTGGCGGCGGTCCTGTTCATCGCGTACGAGTTCGTCGGGGTGTTCGGCGCGGGATTCCTGGTGGACCTTCTCCAGAGCAAGGTGTTCGAAGGGTGGATCGTTCCGGCGGTGGCGTGGGTCGTCGATCGCGCGTTCCCCTGGCCCTTCGTCAGGGACTTCCTGGTCGGGCCGTACGGCATGGTCTCGATGGCCCTTTCCTACGCGATCGCCATCGTCCTTCCGATCGTCGGGACCTTCTTCTTCGGGTTCGGGATCCTGGAGGATTCGGGGTACCTCCCGCGGCTCGCCGTAATGGTGGACCGCGGCTTCAAGAAGATCGGGTGCAACGGGAAGGCGGTGCTCCCCATGATCCTGGGCCTGGGATGCGACACGATGGCCACGCTCACGACGCGCATCCTGGACACGCGGAAGGAACGGATCATCGTCACCCTGCTGCTCGCCCTCGGGATCCCCTGCTCGGCGCAGCTCGGGGTCATCCTGGGCATGCTCGCCGACGTCGGGCCGGCGGCGTCCGTCACCTGGTTCTTCCTGCTCGTCGGGATCATCTTCCTTGTGGGGTACCTCGCGGCGAAAGTGATCCCGGGCGACCCCTCGGATTTCATCCTCGAGATCCCCCCGATCCGCTGGCCGCAGCCGGGGAACCTCCTGGTGAAGACGATGGCGCGCATCGAATGGTACCTGAGGGAGGCGGTCCCCCTGTTCATCGTCGGGACCCTGATCCTGTTCGTCGCGGACCGGTTGGGGCTCCTGCCGTGGCTCCAGAAGGTATCGGAACCGCTGGTCGTGAACCTCCTGGACCTGCCGCCGAAGACCGCGGAGGCGTTCCTGATCGGCTTCCTCCGCAGGGACTACGGCGCGGCGGGGCTGTTCGCCATGGCGAAGGCCGGCATGCTCACGAACCTCCAGGTCCTGGTCAGCCTGATCACGATCACGCTGTTCATCCCGTGCCTGGCCAACCTGCTCGTGATCTACAAGGAGCAGGGGGCGAAAGTGACCGCCTGCATGGTCCTTTTCATATTCCCCTTCGCCGTCCTGGTCGGCGCCGCGGTCAACTTCACCGCGCGGTGGCTGGGGATCCAATTCTGATGGACGCCGCCCCGAAAGGCACGATCCGCTGCCCCCTTTGCGGGTTCGGGATCGATCCCGCGGACCGGGGGTGCCGCACCGGCTGTCCCATGGGGAACAGCTGCTCCCTTGTCTGTTGCCCGCGATGCCGGTACTCTTTCCCCATGCCCGAGTCGAAGGTGATCAATTTCCTGAAATCCCTTTTCCCGAAAGGAAAAGCGTCATGACCCTCTATGGCCAGGACGAGATCCTGGAACTCCTCTGGACTCTCCGGGAGGAAGGGAAGAACAACCGCGCGGACCTTCTCCGCGGCACGCAGGAGGAGTCTCCCGAGGCGCTGCTCGATGAACTCCGGTCCACCGGGCAGGTCGTGATCTCGGGAGACGATATCCAGATGACCCGGTCCGGCGAGGATCGCGCCCGCGGCATCATCCGGCGGCACCGGCTGGCGGAGGTGCTGCTCCACAACCTGTTCGAGATCGCGCCGCAGCAGCTCGACACCAACGCCTGCCAGTTCGAGCACATCCTGTCGGAGGAGGTCACGGAAAGCGTCTGCACCTTCCTCGGGCATCCCCCCAGCTGTCCCCACGGCAAGCCGATCCCGCGGGGGGAGTGCTGCGACCGCATCCGCATGGACGTGCGGCCCCTCGTCACGCGCCTTTCCGACGCCTCCCTAGGCGCCCCGGTCCGGATCGTGTTCATCACCCCGAAATCCTTGAAGCGGCTGGAAAAACTGTCCTCGATGGGGATCGTTCCCGGGAGCACCGTCCGGCTGATGCAGAGGAACCCGTCCCACGTGCTCCAGATCGGGCAGACGACGGTTGCCGTGGACAAGGACATCACGGATGAGATTTACGTCAAGCAGGCGTAGCGCCGTCGCCGTCTTTTTGTGCGTCGCCCTCCCGTTCCAGTGGACGGTCCCGCCGGCCGCGGCGGGGGAGGCGGGTGAAAGCCCGGAAGCCGCCCTCCTGCTGAAATACGTCGCTCCCGGCATCCCGGAAGAAGCGTCGCGGGAAGTGCTCGACCCGCTTCCGGGGAAGGTGGCCGGGGATGTCCGGGTCCGCTGGGTTCCCGTTCCGGCGGAAGCGCGGCCGGCCCCGGACGCGGACGCCTTGTTCCCCGTCCCCGGAGACGCGGTCCTGCGGAGGATATCCGAAAAGATCTCCCGCGCTTCCGTTCACATGGAGCGAGTGGAAAACAAGGCGGCCGCGAAGCTTCTTGCGGAAGCGGAAAAGGAAGCGAGGTCCTGCCGTTTCACGGAATCCACCCGCCCGTTCCTCGCGGAGATCTTCCTGAGGGAGGGGATCCTCAAGCTCCGGGCGGGAGACGCTCCCGCGGCGGAGACCCTGTTTTTGCGCTCACGCGCGCTGCGCCCCGGGTTCACCCCGGATCCGGCGATGTTTCCCCCGCAGGTCCTCGCCGCATGGGAGAAAGCGGGCCGCCGCCCGTTGCCGGAGGCCGAGCTGCTGGTCCAGTCGCTGCCGTCCGGCGCATCCATCGAGGTGGACGGAGTATTCAAGGGGAAGACCCCTTCGCGGGTCCGTCCCGGAAAAACGGGACCGGTGCGGGTCCGCGTGACGCATGGCGGGTACAGGGACGCGGAAACGATCGGGCAATGGCTGCCCGGCGACGCGGAGACCCTCGAATTCGCGCTTTCGGGCGACCGCGTGGCCCGGCTCGGGGAGCTGTTCTCCGACGGCGGCGGGAAACGGGGAAAGGGCGCGGGGCCTCTGATCGACGAATTCGCCGCGGCCGCCGGGGTCGAAAGGGTCGCCGTCGTTACGCTCGAGAAGGACGGGTCCGGCGAAGGATACCTCGCCAGGGCGTATTCGAGGGGAACCCCCGGGGGCGATCCGGTGTTCCTCGGGGAGAAGCGGCTCCCCGCGGGGGCCGGGGCTTCCGAAACCGCCGCGGAATGGGTTTCGGGGAAACTGGTCGGGAACGGGTGGCCTCCCGAAAGGAAAGAACCGGAGGCGAAACCGTGGTACAAGAAGTGGTGGGTCTGGGGGATCGTCGCCGCGACGGCGGGGATCGCCGCGGCCCTCGCCGGCGGGGGAGGCGGATCGGGCGGTTCGAGCGATTCGTCCATCGCCGTGAATTTCTGACAAGACGGGACACGACGATGAAAAAACACATAAAAGAAACCACGGGAAGCAAGATGCGGCTTCCGCTTCTCATAGCCGCCGCCCTCGTGCTGATCGCGATCTTCATCTCCCTGTTCCGGGACATGGGAGTCATCGGCCTTCTGAAGCTCAGAAACACGGAGAAGCAGCTGCGGACCGAGGTCGAACAGCTCCGGAAGGAGAACACCGAGCTGAAAAGCCAGGTGGAAGGCCTCCGCAGCAATCCCGCGGTGATCGAGGACGAGGCGCGGCGGATCGGGTTGATGAAGGAGAAGGAGAAGGTCATCGTCGTACCCCCGCGTCGCGATTCCGGGGAGCCGGCTCCCTCCAGGAACGACGCCAAGCGTCCGTAGTGCTGCCTCCCTCCGACCGGTCGGGGTTCTTCGCCCCGCCGTATCTCCTGTCGCTTCTCCTGCTGCGCGCCCTGGGAGTGGACGGGCTGCCGTTCCTCCTCGCGTCGGCGGCCGGCGTCGCCGTCTTCGCGTGGGTCCTCGCGGATTTCATCGCCGCAAGCAAAGGGGGGAAACGCGTCCCGCCCCGGACGCCGCTCCTGCTTTGGGGCGGCGCGGTCGCCCTGGCGCTCCACGCGTCGTTCCCCGTCGTCGCCGGGACGCGCATCGTTCCGGCCGCGCTGTTCTTCGCCCTCGGATACGGTTTCCGGCCGATAGCATCCATCCCGTCCATGATCGCCGCCGCCGCATGGATCGCCCTGATGGCCTCGCGGGTCCCCGGGGACGCGGCCGCCGGGTTCGCGTCGATCGCCGCTCTGGGACTTTTGTCCGGGGCGGCCGGCATCGTCGTCCGGAAGAAAGGCGGGAGGCCCGGCCCCGACGAGATCCGGTCCCGCGAACGGATCGCCGGAAGCCGTTCCCTCGTTCTTCCCTGGGAGGAGCCCCATGCCGGCGGAACGGGCCCCCTGGCGGAAGCGACCGGGGAGATCGCGCTCCTTCGGCGGGAACTGGAGTTGAAGGACGGGATCGAGGGGGCGCTGGAACGGATCCTGCCGTTGATCGGGGCGGCGCACGCCGCGTACCTGACTCCCGCGACGTCGCCCGGCTCCGCCCGACACGAGGGACTGGCGGCGAGCCGGGGACAGGGGGCCCCGAGGGCGTTCTCCGTTCCGGACACGTACGTGCCGGTCCGGGAAGCCACCGTCTTCCGCCGGCCTTTCCTGGAAGAAGGGCCCGCGGCGCGGATGTACGCGCTGTCGGGCCTGGGGACGAAAGCCCAACCGACGGGGATCGTCGCGGTGCCCGTGTTCCGGGGAGAGGCGGTGGAGGGTGTCCTCCTCGCGATCCGGGAAGAAGAGGGGAGATGGACCGATTTCGCCGCGTCCCTGCTCGAGCTCGCGGCGTTCTTCGTCGGGCGGGACATCGAAAGGACGCGCCTGCTCCATCAGGGGGAAAGGTATCTCTTGAGGGAGGACTGGTATCACCGGATGGTGAGGAACATGGCGCAGGTGGGCGGCGAGGAAGGGGAGGCGGAGGAAGGCCTCCGGATGCGCCGTCAAAAGGTCTACGCGGAGGCGGTCGGGCAATTGAGGCGCCAGGTCGGAGCGGACCGGGCGATGCTCATCGGGACCAGCGACGGGGGGAAGACCGGGTATATCACCTGGGCGGAGACGGAATCCCGGGCCGGGGGATCGGACCGGCCGGAAGCGCTCGAAGGATCATACGCCGGGTGGGTGATCCGATCGGGGTCCCGGCGCATCGTTTCCGACGCGCACGGGTCTCCCAGGGGGCAGGGCGTGCTTCCACCCGCCTGGACGAAAGCGGAGGAGAGGTCGTTCCTCCTGCTTCCCGTGGCGGGCGTCGGGGGATTCCGGGGGGCCGTCGTCTGCTGCCACGGGGAGGAGAAGCGCTTCCACAGGCAGCACGCGGAGATCGCGCGCGACATCACCGAAGTGATGCAGCTGGGGTTGTCCCACGTGGGGCACCTCGAGATGCTGACGAAGAGGGCGGAGACCGACGGACTGACGGGGCTTTCCAACCGGAAGACCTTCTTCCGGCTGCTCGAGGCCGAGCTCGCGCGCCTGGACGGCCGGCACCCGCTGGCGGTGATCATGATGGATATAGACCATTTCAAGCGGATCAACGACACCCACGGACACCCCTTCGGCGACGAGGTGCTGCGGCGGGTCTCGGCGGTCCTGGGCAAGGCCATCCGGCGCGGCGACGCCGTGGGGAGATACGGCGGGGAGGAGTTCGTCCTCTTCCTTCCCATGGCGGACCCGGTCAAGGCGCGTGGAAGGGGCGGAGCGGTTCCGCAGGATGATCCGTCAAACGAAGTTTCGCGACGGCGGGAAAGAGGTTTCCGTCACCGCGTCCTTCGGGGTGTCCTGCGCTCCCGGGCACGGGAACGCGCCGGAGGAGCTGCTGAAAAAAGCCGACGAGGCGCTCTACCTGTCCAAGCAGCGCGGCCGCGACCGGGTGACGCTGTACCCCGGCTGACCGCGCGTTGACACCCCGTTGGGACCGGGATAAACTTCATCACTTACGGATATTTCCCCACCGAGGCGCCGTTTGAATATTCGGGAGATCGTCGAGTCCCTGGTCTCTTCCGTTGCGAAGCGGAAGATAAGGGAATGGGGAGAGGACGCGGACCTCCCCGTTTTCCTTGAAATTCCGCGGCAGGAAACCCACGGGGATTTTTCCACCAACGCGGCGATGCAGATCGCCCGCCGGCTCGGGAAAAAACCGCGGCCGATCGCCGAGGAGCTCGTGTCGGCGATCCGGGAGGAAGACCGGGGGCGGCTGATCGCATCCCTCGAAGTCGCGGGCCCCGGTTTCATCAACATCGTTTTGTCGGAAAACGCCTGGATGGAAGTCGTCGCGCGCGCGCTCGAAGAGGGGGACCGGTTCGGCGCTTCCTCCATCGGGTCCGGCGAGACGGTCCATCTCGAATTCGTTTCCGCCAACCCCACCGGCCCCCTTCACGTGGGGCACGGCCGCGGGGCGGCCGTGGGGGACGCCCTCGGGCGGATCCTCGAGTTCACCGGGCACAAGGTGGTCCGCGAATATTACGTGAACGACGTGGGGAACCAGATGGACAACCTCGGCCGGTCGCTCCTCGCGAGGTACCGGACCGAGTGCGGCCGGCCCACCGACCTGCCGGAGGACGGCTACCGGGGCGAATACATGATCGAGCTCGCCCGGGAATTCCGCGCCGACCACGGGGACCGGTACGCCGATTCGCCGATGGAAGAAGTGCTCCCGCTGTTCCGGAAGGAGGCGGGGGACCGGATCCTGGCCGGAATCCGGGAAGACCTCGAGACGTTCCGGGTCCGGTACGACGACTGGTTCCCCGAAAAGGAACTGCACGCCAGCGGCGAAGTGACCGAAGCGGTGGATGCGCTCCGCGAGCGGGGGCTCCTGTACGAGTCGGAAGGGGCGACGTTCATCCGCAGCCAGGAAATGGGGGATGAAAAGGACCGGGTTCTCGTGCGGGCCGACGGCCGAACCACCTATTTCGCGGCCGACGTCGCCTACCACCGGCACAAGATGCGGAAAGGGTACACCCGCCTGATCGATATCTGGGGGGCCGACCACCACGGGTACGTCCCGAGGCTGCGCGCCGCGCTGCGGGCGCTGGGGGGAAGCGATTCCGTATTCGAGGTGCTCCTCGTCCAGTTCGTCACGCTGGTCCGCGACGGGCAGCCCGTCCAGATGTCCACGCGGTCGGGGGAATTCACCACGCTCCGGGAGGTCCTCGAAGAGGTGGGCACCGACGCGGCCCGGTTCTTCTACCTTCTGCGCAGCTACCACACGCATCTCGACTTCGACCTGACGCTGGCCAAGACCCAGGCCCGGACCAACCCGGTCTACTACATCCAGTACGTCCATGCGAGGATCTGCAGCATCTTCCGGGAGGCGGAGACGCGGGGAGAACCGCTGGGCGCACACCCGCCGATCTCCATGCTGACGCTGCCCGAGGAGATCCGTCTCATGAAGGCGGTTGCGCGCTTCCCCGACGTCGTTTCCGAGAGCGCGAAGTCCAGGGAACCGCACCGCATCCCGTTCTACCTGCTGGAAGTCGCCGACCAGTTCCACGCCTTTTATCATCAGCACCGGTTCCTCGGCGAGACGCCGGAACGGACGCAGGCGCGCCTGGCGCTCGCCCGGACCGTGAAAACGGTCGTCGCCACGGGTCTTTCATTGATCGGCGTCACGGCCCCGGAGCGGATGTGAAGTCCGTAAGGTACAAGGCCCGATACAGGCGGGGAGACCCCGACCGGTATTCCCATGCCTTCTTCGTCCTTGGCGCGCTCGTCGTCGTCGCCGTCGTCTTTCTCATCGGGTTCCAGGTGGGGCGCATCGTCGAGAAGGGAGCGGCGAAGGAACAGGCCGTCAACAAGGGCGACGCGCGGACGAAGGAGAACCTCCGCAATGAAATGTCCGCGTATTCGGAAGAGGCGGTGCGGATACCGGTCGTCACGCCTTCCCCGCCCCCGCCCCCGCCTCCGAACGCCGGCGAGGAGCTGAAGAAAACCGAAGAGAACGTCAAATTCCCGGATTCGCTGACCCGGGAAGACCCCTCGCCGCAGCCCCTCTCCAAGCCGAAGGCGGCGGGGGAGGCCGACGCGAAAAAGCGGTACAACCTGCAGGCGGGGGCGCTGAAGTCCAGGGAAGCGGCGGAAACGCTCAAGGCCCGGCTGGAGAAGGATGGGTACAAGGCGAAGGTGATCCTGGTCCCGGGCAAGGGGCGCGGCAAGGACCTGTACAAGGTCCGGATCGGCCCCTACGCGTCCAAGGATGAAGCGTTGAAGGCGATGAGGAAAGTCCGGACGACGTCGAAGATCGACGTCATCGTGCTGGCGGAATAGGACGACATCATGATCCTGCCCGACAAGGAGCGGTTTCTCCAACAGGTCCGGGAAGGCGGCCTGGTCCCCGTGTGGAGCGAATTCCACGCCGACCTGGAGACCCCCGTGTCCGCCTACCTGAAGATCGCGGAGAGGTTCCCCACGGACCACTTCCTCCTGGAGAGCGTGGAGGGAGGGGAGAAGTGGGCGCGGTACTCCTTCATCGGGTTCGACCCGCACGTCCGGTTCCGCGCGGACTCGTCGGGGATCTCGGTGAGGAAAGGGACGGAAACCCGGACCGTGCCCGCCGGGGGCGACCCGCTCGCCGTCTTGTCCTCCCTCCTGGCGGAGATCCGGTACCGGCCGGCTCCGGGGCTCCCGAAGCTGTCCGGCGGCGCCGTCGGGTACATCGGGTACGACTACGTCAGATATCTCGAGAAGGTGGGAGGCGCCCGGCCGCTTGGGGCGGCCCCCGACGCGATGTTCCTCTTCCCGTCCCGCCTCGTGATCTTCGACAACGTCCGGCACACCATCATCATCGTCGCGCACGTCGACACGGGGGACGGGGAAGAGCCGTCCGTCCTCTATGACCGCGCCGTGGAATCCATCGGGAAGGTCCGGGAGATCCTGCGCGCCCCCCTGGTCTGGTCGGACATCCCCGAGGGGGAAACGGAAACGGCCCGGTTCGAGGTTTCCAAGGAAAAGCACATGGACGCCGTGCGGAAGGGGAAGGAATACATCCGGAACGGCGACATCATCCAGGTGGTCCTGTCCAACCGCGCGACCGTGAAGACGAAGCGGTCCCCCGCCGAGGTATACCGGGTCCTGAGGGCGCTCAACCCCTCGCCGTACATGTACCTCCTGAAGATGGGAGACGACCTGGCGGTGGTCGGCTCCTCGCCGGAGGTCCTCGTGCGGCTCGAGGGAAACGACATCCAGCTTCGCCCGATCGCCGGGACGCGGCCGCGGGGAGGCGATCCGGAAGAGGATCGCCGCCTCGAAGCGGAGCTCTTGTCCGACCCCAAGGAGATCGCCGAGCACGTGATGCTGGTCGACCTCGGGCGCAACGACGTCGGGCGGGTCGCCGAGTGGGGAACGGTGAAGGCGAACGAGCTCATGGTCGTGGAGCGGTATTCCCACGTCATGCACATCGTGTCGAACGTCGTCGGGAAGCTGCGCAAGGGCCTCACGGCCTTCGACGTCCTGCGGGCGTCGTTTCCGGCGGGAACGGTGTCCGGCGCGCCGAAGGTGCGGGCCATGGAGATCATCTCCGAGCTCGAGCCGTTCCGGCGGGGGATCTACGCCGGCGCCGTGGGATACTTCGACCCGCAGGGCAACATGGATTTCTGCATCGCCATCCGCACGATCGTCATGACGGGGGACGAGGCGATGATCCAGGCCGGGGGGGGGATCGTGGCCGATTCCGACCCGGAGCGCGAATGGGAAGAGGTCCTGAACAAGTCCCGGATCCTGTTCCGGGCGGTCGGCGCCTCGCTGGGGAAGGAGGGAAAGGCGTGATCGCCGTCATCGACAATTACGACTCCTTCACCTACAACATCGTGCAGTACCTGTGCGAGCTCGGCGCGGAAGTGACCGTGCACCGGAACGACTAGATCACGGTGGACGAGCTGTCGCGCCTGTCCCCGGCGGGGCTGGTGATCTCCCCCGGGCCGGGATATCCCGACGACGCGGGCATCTCCCTCGACGCGATCCGCGCGTTCCAGGACCGGATGCCCATCCTCGGGGTCTGCCTCGGGCACCAGTGCATCGGGCAGGTCTTCGGCGGGAAGATCGTCCACGCGCAGTCGCTGATGCACGGGAAGACCTCCCGGGTCCGGCACAACGGGAAGGGGATCTTCTCGATGGTCGAGAATCCCATGGTCGCCACCCGGTACCATTCCCTCGTCGTGGAGAGGTCCACGATGCCGCCGGAGCTCGAGGTGTGCGCCGAGTCGGAGGACGGCGAGGTGATGGGGATCCGCCATGTCGAGAAGCCCGTCTTCGGCGTCCAGTTCCACCCCGAGTCCATCCTGACCCAGTCGGGCATGCGGGTCATCGAGAACTTCCTGTCGCTGATCGACCCGTCCCAGCCGGTGCTGAGGGAGTACGGGAACATCCGGGAGGCGATCGGCGCCGTTTCCGCCAGGAAGAACATGTCCGCCGACGGGATGCGGGACGCGATGCGGATGATCATGGGAGGGGAGGCGACCCCGGCGCAGGTCGCGGCCTTCCTTTCCTGCCTCGCGATGAAGGGGGAGACGATCACCGAGATCGCCGCGGCATCGGAAGTGATGCGGCAGAAGGCGACCCGGATCGTCCCGCCGCCGGGCCGCGACGCTCTCGATACCTGCGGCACCGGGGGGGACCGCGCGGGCACGTTCAACATCTCCACCACCGTGGCGTTCGTCGCCGCGGGCGCGGGGATGCCGGTGGCCAAGCACGGCAACCGCTCCGTCACCAGCCGGTCCGGGAGCGCCGACGTCCTGGAGGCGCTGGGGATGGACCTCAACGCCGATACGGCGAGGGTCCAGAAGAGTCTCGACGAGGCGGGGATCACCTTCATGTTCGCCCCCAAGTTCCACGCGGCGATGAAGTACGCCATCGGGCCGCGGCGGGAGATCGCCATCCGGACGATCTTCAACGTCCTCGGCCCCATCGGCAACCCGGCGGGCGTCAGGCGCCAGGTGGTCGGCGTGTACAGCGAGGAGCTGGGGGAAACGTACGCCCGCGTCCTTGCGGAGCTGGGGCACCGCAGGGCGTTCGTCGTCCACGGAACGGACGGCCTGGACGAGGTCACCCTGTCCGCCCCGTCGAACGTCTGGGACGTCCAGGACGGGAAGGTGAAGCGATACCTCTTCGACCCCCGGTCGGCGGGGTTCGAATACGCCCCCCTCGCCGCCGTCAAGGGAGGGGATGCCCAGGTCAACGCGAAGATCCTCACCGATATCCTGTCCGGCGCCGCGGGGCCGGGGCGGCAGTCCGTCCTCCTGAACGCCGCCTTCGCCATGGTCGCCGGCGGGGCGGCCGAGGACATCCGGGAAGGGGTCCGGGTGGCGGCCCGGTCGATCGATTCGGGCGATGCGATGGACCGGTTGAAGGCCTTCCTTGCGGTGCTGGGGCGCAAGGGCGATCGCTGACGCCCCATGAACACCCACCTGTCGCGGATCCTCGACGGCGTCCGGGAAGACCTCGCGATCCGGAAATCCCGCTGTCCCCTCGACGATCTCCGGAAAATGGAGGAGATCCGCGGGCCGGCCAGGGAGCTGTTCGGCACGATCCCCCGCGTGCCCGCCGTCATCGCGGAGATCAAGCGGGCCTCGCCTTCGCGCGGCTGGATCCGCCGCGATCTCGACGCCGTGGAGATGGCGAGGGAATACGTGGCGGGCGGGGCGTGGGCGATCTCCATCCTGACCGAGGAGCGGCTGTTCGGAGGGTCGCTGGCCGACCTGGCCCGGGTCCGGTGGGAGCTTACCGAGGCGATCCTGCTCCGGAAGGACTTCCTCCTGGACGAATACATGCTGGCCGAGTCCCGGGCGTACGGCGCCGACCTGGCCCTCCTCATGGTTTCCGTCCTCGGGGACCGGACGGCGGAGATGGTGGCCCTGGCCCGGGAACACCGGATCGAGCCGCTCGTGGAGGTTCGCGACGAGAAGGAGATGTCGATCGCGGCCAAGGCGGGCGCCCGTTTGATCGGGATCAACAACCGGGACCTGGCGACCCTCTCCGTCGATCTGACCACCTCGGACCGGCTGCTCCCGCTGGTGCCCGAAGGCGCGGTGCCGGTCGTGGAGAGCGGCATCTCGCGACCCGGAGCAGGTGAGCCGGTTCCATAAAATGGGCGCGCGGCTTTTCCTGGTGGGGGAGTCGCTGGTGGTCAGCGGGGATCCCGCTGACACGATACGCCGATATGTGGGAAAATAGACGAAGATTACCCCGAAAGAGGAGTCCGCTGCATGAACACGAAGATCCTGCTCAAGGAATCGGATATCCCCAAGGCCTGGTACAACGTCATGGCGGACATGCCGCACGCTCCCGCCCGCCGTTCTGCATCCCGGGACCGGCAAGCCCGTGGGGCCGGACGACCTTCTTCCCCTCTTTCCCATGGCGCTGATCGAGCAGGAGGTTTCCTCGCAACGGGAGATCCCCATCCCGGAGGAGGTGCGCCGGATCTACGCCCTCTGGCGCCCCACCCCCATGCACCGGGCCCTCCGTCTCGAGGAGGCGATCGGGACGAAGTCGAAGATCTATTACAAGTACGAGGGCGTGAGCCCCGCCGGAAGCCACAAGTCGAACACCGCCATCCCGCAGGCCTATTACAACAAGCAGGCCGGGCGGAAGAGGATCGCGACCGAAACCGGGGCGGGTCAATGGGGCTCGGCCATGGCCCTGGGGGGGACGTTCTTCGGCCTCCAGGTGAAGGTGTACATGGTGAACGTCAGCTACGACCAGAAGCCGTACCGCCGGATGTACATGGAGACGTACGGCGCCGAGGTCGTCGCCTCCCCCAGCCGGGACACGAACGCGGGCAGGGCGATCCTCGCCGGGGATCCGGAATCGCCGGGGTCGTTGGGCATCGCGATCAGCGAGGCGGTGGAAGACGCCGCGGGCCGGGAGGACACCAGCTACGCCCTCGGGTCGGTGCTGAACCACGTCTGCCTGCACCAGACGGTCATCGGGCTCGAGGCGAAGGAGCAGATGAAGCTGGCGAACGATTATCCCGACGTCGTCATCGGCTGCTGCGGCGGCGGCAGCAACCTTTCCGGGATCGGGTTCCCGTTCCTGCGCGACAAGATCGACGGAAGCCGCGATCCGCGGATCGTCGCCGTCGAGCCGGCCTCCTGCCCGACGCTCACCAAGGGCGTCTACGCGTACGACTTCGGCGACACGGCGAAACTGACCCCCATGCTCAAGATGTACACGCTGGGGCACGATTTCGTCCCGCCCGGCATCCACGCGGGGGGCTTGCGCTACCACGGGAACTCGGCGCTGGTCAGCCAGCTCTTCCACGAGAAGCTGCTGGAGGCGCAGGCGTACGGCCAGCTGGCCGTCTTCCAGAGCGCGTTGACGTTCGCCAGGTCGGAAGGCCTCCTCCCGGCTCCCGAGTCGTCCCACGCCATCCACGCGGCCATCGTGGAGGCGAAGCGGGCGGACGAAGAGGGGAAAAGCAGGACCATCCTGTTCAACCTGAGCGGGCACGGCTACTTCGACCTGGC
This sequence comes from uncultured bacterium, assembly GCA_963741515.1. Lineage (GTDB taxonomy): Bacteria > Desulfobacterota > Deferrimicrobia > Deferrimicrobiales > Deferrimicrobiaceae > UBA2219. The sequence goes on along the minus strand of CAVUIA010000001.1, from coordinate 99,641 downwards.
CGCGTACGACGACTTCCTCAACGGCCGCCTTCAGGACCACGAGCACCCGGCGGAGAAGATCGGGGAGGCGCTGGAGCGGCTTCCCAAGGTCGAAGCGTAAGAAGGGAAGGATGTTCCGGATCAAGATCTGCGGCGTGACCACGGCGGCCGACGCTTCGCTCGCCGTGTCGTGCGGCGCGGACGCCGTCGGCCTCAACTTCTTCCGGGGGTCGAAGCGGTTCGTGCCGGAAGAGGCCGCGCGGGAGATCGTGCGGGCCGTCGGTTCCCGGGCCGAGGTGGTGGCGGTCTTCGTCAACGAGTCCCCGGAAACGGTCGCGGACCTTTGCGGCCGCCTGGGGATCGTGCGGGTCCAGCTCCACGGCGAGGAAACGGCCGGGGACGCCGCGCGGATCAAGCTCTGGCGCATGAAGGCGGTGCACGCGGCAGGGCCCGTGGACATCGAGGCGCTCAAGGGCTATCCGTGCGAGGCGTTCCTCCTCGACGCGGGAGGGGCGGGAGAGTACGGCGGGACCGGCAGGACCCTTCCGTGGGAAGGGCTTTCCGCCCGGTTCGCGGGGCTGGGGAAGCCCTGGGTCCTCGCGGGGGGATTGACCCCGGGAAACGTCGCGCGGGCCATCGCCGCCGCGAAACCGTTCGGGGTCGACACGGCGTCCGGGGTGGAGTCCGCCCCGGGGAGGAAGGATCCGGAAAAGGTCATGGCTTTCATCGAAAACGCCAAAGCGGGGTTTCGACGTGCGGAAAAGTAGACCGTCGCCGCTGCCGGACAGGCTGGGGCATTTCGGGCCTTTCGGGGGAAGGTACGTCGCCGAGACGCTGATGTCCGCCCTGATCGACCTGGAGAAGGCATACAAGGCGGCGAGAAAAGACCGCTCCTTCCGGGCGGAGCTCGACGCATTGCTCCGGGACTACGCCGGCCGTCCCACCCCGGTGTATTTCGCGGAGCGCCTGACGGCGAAGGGGGGCGGGGCCCGGATCTACCTCAAGCGGGAAGACCTGGCGCACACGGGATCGCACAAGATCAACAACACCCTGGGCCAGGGGCTGCTCGCCCGGCGGATGGGGAAGCCCAGGATCATCGCCGAGACGGGCGCGGGGCAGCACGGCGTGGCGACGGCCACGGTTTGCGCGAAGATGGGGGTTGCCTGCGAAGTGTACATGGGGGAGGAGGACGTGCGGCGCCAGTCGCCGAACGTCTTCCGGATGCGCCTCCTGGGCGCCCGGGTCAACCCGGTGACCTCGGGCAGCCGGACCCTGAAAGACGCCATGAACGAGGCGCTCCGCGACTGGGTCACCAACGTGCGGACCACCTATTACCTGATCGGTTCCACCGCGGGGCCGCACCCGTACCCGGCCATGGTCCGCGACTTCCAGTCGGTCATCGGGCGGGAGGCGATCCGCCAGTTCCGGAAGGCGGCAGGGGAGCTTCCGTCGGCGGTCGTCGCATGCGTCGGGGGCGGCAGCAACGCGATGGGGATCTTCCACGGGTTCATCCCCTACCCGAAGGTGAGGCTGATCGGGGTGGAGGCGGCGGGATTCGGGCTTTCCACCGGGAAACACGGCGCCACGCTCGCCCGCGGAAAGGTCGGCGTGCTCCACGGCAGCAAATCGTACGTCCTGCAGGACGAAGGCGGGCAGATCCTCGAGGCCCATTCGATCTCCGCGGGGCTCGACTACCCCGGCGTGGGGCCGGAGCACGCGTGGCTCAAGGACACGGGACGCGCGACGTACGTGTCCGTCACCGACGCCCAGGCGCTGGAAGGGTTCGACCTCCTGTCGCGGTTCGAGGGGATCCAGCCCGCGCTGGAATCCTCCCACGCCGTCGCGTACGGCTACGCCCTCGCGCGCCGGATGCGGAGGTCCGAGACCGTGCTCATCAACCTCTCCGGACGCGGCGACAAGGACCTGGGCATCCTGATGGAACGGAAAGGGTCGGGCTCATGAAGGCGATCGACGCCGCTTTCCTGCGTCTGCGCAAAGCGGGGGAAAAAGGGCTGGTCGTGTACCTGACCGCCGGGGACCCGGATTCGCCGGCCTCCCTGGACTACTTCAAGGCGGCCGCCGACGCGGGCGCGGACATCCTCGAGGTGGGGGTGCCCTTTTCCGACCCGACGGCGGACGGCCCGACGATCGAGGCGGCGGCGCGCAGGGCGCTCGACGGCGGCATGAACGTCTCCGGGGCGCTCGACCTCGTCCGGCGGCTGCGGAAGACCCACGCGACGCCGGTCGTGCTGTTCGGCTACTACAACCCGTTCCTCCGGTACGGGCAGAAGAGCCTCTGGCGGGACGCGCTGGCGGCGGGCGTCGACGGCTTCCTCATCGTCGACCTGCCGTTCGAGGAGGCGGGCGGGGCCGTGTCGGAGATGCGGGAGAAGGGGCTCTCCTGGATCCCGCTCGCGGCGCCCACGAGCGGGCTCGACCGGATCCGCGCCATTCGACCGCGCCGGTTCCGGCTTCATGTACCTCATCTCGGTCACCGGCGTGACGGGCGCCCGGGAAACGCTGCCGCCGGAGATGCTGTCGTGGTCGAAGGAAGTGAAATCCGCCGTCCGGCTTCCCCTGGCCGTGGGGTTCGGCATTTCGACCCCCGAGATGGCCCGCGCGGCGACGCGCCACGCCGACGCCGCGGTGGTGGGAAGCGCCTGCGTGAAGATCGTGGAACGGAACGGCAGGTCCCGCCGCGGCCCCGCGGAGCTTTCCAGGTTCGTCCGGTCCCTCAAATCCGCCCTGAGGTAACGATGATATGGCGATTCGACTGTTCCGGAAGAAGGACGAAAGCGACAAGAAGATAAAGATCCCCGAGGGGATGTGGATCAAGTGCGACGCCTGCCTCGAGATCATCTACAAGCCCGAGGTGGAGCGAAGCCTGAACGTGTGCCCGAAGTGCACGTACCATTTCCGGATCCCCGCGTCGGAGCGCCTCCGGTCCGTCGTCGACGAGGGGACCTTCGCCGAGATCGCCGAGGACATGGAGTCCGTCGACCCGCTGGGATTCACGGACACCAAGAAATACGTCGACCGGCTGAAGGAGGCCCGCAAGAAAACGGGGCGCAAGGAAGCGGCCATCGTCGGGAAAGGGTCGATCAACGGGATCGACATCATCCTCGGCATCCTCGATTTCGAGTTCCAGGGGGGGTCGATGGGGAGCGTCGTGGGGGAGAAGATCTCCCTGGCGGCCGAGGCCGCGCTCGAGCAGCGCTTGCCGCTGATCATCTTCAGCGCGTCCGGAGGCGCGAGGATGCAGGAGGGGACGCTTTCCCTCATGCAGATGGCCAAGACCAGCGCGTCGCTCGGGCGTCTTTCCGACGCCCGCCTGCCCTACATCAGCGTCCTCACGGACCCGACGACCGGCGGGGTGGCGGCCAGCTTCGCGATGCTGGGCGACGTGATCATCTCCGAGCCGGGGGCGCTGGTCGGCTTCGCGGGCCCCAGGGTCATCGAGCAGACGATCAACCAGAAGCTGCCGGAGGGGTTCCAGCGGGCGGAGTTCCTCCTCGAGCACGGGATGGTCGACATGATCGTCGAGCGGAGCCGGATGAAGGCCACGTTGACCCAGATCCTGAAATACCTGTCGGGCGCCGGGGATCGATGAACCGGCCCGCGGGGCCGTTCGGCCCGGAAACCGTACGCCCGGGCCTCTCCCGCATCCGACTGGCGCTCGAGCGTTCCGGGCACCCGGAAGAGCGGTTCCGGACCTTCCACGTCGCGGGGACCAACGGCAAGGGGTCGACCGCCTCTTTCACCGAGGCGATCCTGCGTCCGATCGCAGGATGCCCCGTGGGACTCTACACCTCGCCGCACCTCGTCTCGCCCGAAGAGCGGATCCGGGTCGACGGCGGGAAGATCCCGGGGCGCGTCCTGGCGAAGGGGTTCCGCGCCGCTGTAGACCTCGGGGAAGACGACGACCCCTTAACCTATTTCGAGAAGATGACCTGGACCGCGTGCGACTGGTTCCGGCGCATGAAGGCCCGCGTCGTCGTGATGGAAACCGGGCTTGGAGGCCGCTGGGACGCAACCACCGCGTGCAGGCCCGTCATGACCATGATCACCACCGTGGGCTACGACCACGCCGAGTGGCTGGGGAACACCTTGGGCGAGATCGCCGCCGAGAAGGCCGGAATACTCAAAAAAGGCGTGCCGCTGGTGACCGGCCGCCTTCGTCCGTCCGCCCGGGCCGTCGTGCGGCGGCGCGCACGGGAACTTCGCTGCCACGCATGGGAGCTGGGGCGCGATTTCGAGTGGCGGGCGCACCGGGACGGCACCGTCGCGTTTTCCCTGCCCGGCATCCGCCTCGAGAACCTGTGCGTCGCCATGAACGGCCGCTTCCAGAGGGACAACGCCGCTGTAGCGCTGGCGGCCACCTGGAGATGGGCCTGCAGCGAGGGGATACCCCGGGCGGCATACGTCCGGGCCGCCGAGAGGGCCGTCGCCTCCGTGAGGGTCCCCGGGCGGCTGGCGATGCTTCCCTTCCGCCGGAACGTTCGCTGCTGGGTCGACGGGGGACACAACCGCGAGGCGGCGGTCGTCCTCGCGGAGGAGATCACCTCGAGGCCGCCGTGGGGACGCGGCCGCCGCGTGGTGGCGCTGTGGAGCATGCTGTCGGACAAGGACGCCCTGGGGTACATGCGGGAGCTTTCCCCCTGTTTCGACGGCGTCGTGACGTATCCGCTCGCCCACGAAAGGGCGGCGGACGTCGCCGTCCTCGAGCGCGCCTGCCGCTCGAGGGAGGTGCCCTGCCGGACGGCGGCCGGCTTTTCCGAGGGCTTTCTCGAAGCGAGACGGTGGGCGGGGGACGACGGGGTGGTCCTTATGTGCGGATCGCTGGTGGCGGCGGGGGAAGCGTACCGGCACCGGGTCGGATCCATCCCTTGAGACGGTTCTCCCCGATCGTCCTGCCGGCGGCCCTGCTCCTGTGGCTGGCCGGCACGGCCGCCTTCGCGCAGGTCGACCTTCCCGGCAAAGCCTTCGGTTCGCGGTTCGGGGCCGGGGCGCTCCTGTTGAACGGTCCCGTGAACATCGACGCCGATACCCTCACCTACGACGATGAGCAGGGAGTCGCCCTCGCGGAGGGGAACGTCGAGATCACCCTCGGGCCGCGCAAGATGCGGGCGGACCGGATCCGGTACGATTTCAGGACGGGCGAGGCGGATTTGACGGGGAAGGTCCGGTACAAGGACGCCGACGAGCAGTTCTCCTTCGACCGGATCACGATCAACCTCGGCACCGAAACGGGTGTCCTGTACAACGGGACCATCCTGATCAGCACGAACAATTACCGCATCGCGGGCGAGCGGATCGAGAAGACCGGGAAGCAGTCGTTCAAAATCGAGAAGGGCTCCTTGACGACGTGCCCTTGCGACCCGACACCCGACTGGGAATTCGACGTCCGGAAGGCGCAGGTCGTCATCGAGGGGTACGCCGTTTCGAAGGACATCACGCTGCGCGTCCGCGGGGTCCCCGTCTTCTGGCTTCCGTACGCCGTTTTCCCGGTCAAGCTGACGCGCCAGAGCGGGCTCCTGATGCCGAGCTTCTCCTCTTCGAATTCGAGGGGATTCACCTTTTCCCTGCCGTATTACTGGGCGATCAACAAGTGGAGCGACGCGACGCTGACGGTGGACGCGATGACCGAACGCGGCATTCGCCCGGAGGCGGAGTACCGCTTCGTGCCGAACCGGGAATCGGAAGGCGTGATCCGGGGATCGTATTTCCACGACATCAAGGACCATGAGGAACGCTGGCGCGTTTACGGAGGGAACGTCTACCATTCGGGCGACTGGACGGTCAATGGACGGGTGGAGATCCCCTCGGACAACCAGTATTACGTGGACTTCGCGGAAACGGACCAGCTCCGCGCCGCCCGGCATACGCTGTCCGCCGGGTTCGTCGGGCGATCCGGCGAGAACCACTCCCAGCAGCTGTCCGTCGCATGGTACGAGGAGTTGGAGCAGTACCCCGGGGACAACACGATCCAGAAGCTTCCGGAGTACCAGGCGACCCTGTTGCCTTACCGCACGCCGGTCGGCGGGGTGGAGCTTTCCGGCGAGATGGCCGCGACCTTCTTCTACCGGGAGGTAGGGGACAAGGCGGAACGGGCAAGGGGGACGATGACCCTGGCCAGGACGTTCGTCCCGTATCCGTCGATTTCCTTGACGCCGTACGTGTCGGCGAACGTCATCGGGAACCGGAACCAGGAGGCATCGGACGATTGGGAGAGGTCCGGCCGCATCATTCCGGCGATCGGGGTGACGCTTGCCGCCGAGGCGCAGCGGAGCTTCCTCAACGGCTCCAAGGGGTTCGTCCACGTAGTGGGCTCGAACATCGGGTATCGTCACGTCTACCGGGTGGACCAGGACGACATGCCCGTCATCGACAGCTGGTCCCGGCTGGCCCCGCAGGACCAGTTCGTCTTCACCGTGTCCCAGCGGTTGTTCCGGATGCAGGAATCGGGTACCCCCAAGGAATTCGCGTATATGCACATCGAATGGGCCTACGACGTCAACGGCAGGGCCCCGGAGAACACTCCGTACGTGGATCCGCTCTCCCCGTTCGTCCGGGTGCTGAGGGACCAGATCGACATCGGGGTGGGCAGGCCGTTGCGGACCGAAGAGTCCTCGGACATCTATGGGAAACTGGTCGTCAAGCCCATAGACCATTGGAGCGTCGAGGGCGAGACCCTCTTCGACCCGGTGGACAGCACGTTTTCTCTCGGAGCGGTGGGCGTGGGTTGGATGAAGGACAAGGACCACAAGGTCAGCCTGGGATACCGGACATCCCGCGAACTGGCCGAGGACATCCGGGGGGGCTTCGCCTGGAGGCCGATACGGTTTTTGCGGCTGCAGGCCGATTTGAATTATTCTTTGAGGAATTCCGAAATGACCGACGGCTCGGCGGGCTTCACGCTGATGCCGAAAAGCGACTGCTGGAGCATCGGGTTCCTCACGGTATGGAACACCCATCCCGACGACACGAGCTACCGGCTGGTGTTCGGCCTCAACGGGATCGGCTCGATGGGAAATTAATTCGAGGCAGGGAGGGTATCGCAATGCGGGTCATGGTCACCGGGGGCGCCGGGTTCATCGGCTCCCAGGTCGCGCAGGCCTACGCGGACGCGGGGCACGAGGTCCTGGTCCTCGACAACCTTTCCTCCGGGAAGAAGGAAAACGTCCCGGAAGGCGCGAAGTTCGTTTTCGGCGATATCCAGTCGGACACCGCCGCCGAGGCGATCCGGACCTTCCGGCCCGAAGTCGTCAACCACCATGCGGCGCAGATCAACGTGAGGAAATCGGTCGAGGACCCCGTCTTCGACGCTCAGGTGAACATCCTGGGGTCGCTGAACCTGCTGGAAGCCGCGCGGAAAAACGGCGTCCGGAAGTTCATCTTCTCGTCCTCCGGCGGCGCCGGGTACGGGGAGCAGGAGTATTTCCCCGCCGACGAGATGCACCCGCTTCGGCCGGTATCGCCCTACGGCGTCGCGAAGGTGGCCGTCGAAAAGTACATGCACTACTACAAGGTCCAGTACGGCCTCGAGTACACGGCGCTCCGGTACGCGAACGTGTACGGGCCCCGCCAGGATCCTTTCGGCGAGGCCGGGGTGGTGGCGATCTTCTGCACCCGCCTCCTGAAGGGGCAGACGGCCATCATCAACGGGGACGGCGAGCAGACCCGCGACTACGTCTACGTGGGCGACGTGGTCCGGGCGAACGTGGAGGCGCTGACGCGCGGGGACGGATTGGGCATCAACATCGGCACGGCGCTCGAGACGGACGTGAACGCGCTGTTCCGCAAGCTGCTGGAGCTGTCCGGAAGCCGTCAGGAGGAGCTCCACGGCCCCGGGATGCCGGGGGAGCAGCGCCGGTCGGTCATCGACAACAGGTTGGCCTATGACGAATTAGGGTGGTATCCTAATATGTTATTGGACGACGGCCTCGCGCTGACGCTGGCGTATTTCAGGGACAAGGCGAAAACTTCCAACAGGTAGCCATGCGCATAGAAAATATAAGAAATTTCTCCATCATCGCCCACATCGACCACGGGAAATCCACCCTGGCCGACCGGTTGATGGAGATCACCGGGACGCTCTCGGGCCGGGAGAAGGTCGAGCAGTTCCTCGACAAGATGGACCTGGAGCGCGAGCGGGGGATCACGATCAAGGCGCAGACCGTCCGGATGAAGTACGTCGCGCCAGACGGCCAGGAGTACATGCTCAACCTGATCGACACCCCGGGGCACGTCGATTTCTCCTACGAGGTGTCCCGGTCCTTGTGCGCCTGCGAAGGGGCGGTCCTCGTCGTCGACGCCTCGCAGGGGGTGGAGGCCCAGACGCTGGCCAACGTGTACATGGCGCTCGACCAGGACCTGGAAGTCCTCCCGGTGCTCAACAAGATCGACCTTCCCAACGCCGAGCCCGACCGGGTGAAGCGCGAGATCGAGGACGTCATCGGCCTCGACACCGCTGGGATGCTCTCCGTCAGCGCGAAGACGGGCGTGGGCGTCCCGGAGCTGCTCGAAAGGATCGTCCGGCAGTTCCCGCCTCCCCAGGGGGACCCGGCCGCCCCCACGAAGGCGCTGATGATCGACTCCTGGTTCGACAACTACGTGGGCGTGGTGGTGCTGGCGCGGGTGTTCGACGGGGAGATCCGGCCGGGGCAGAAGATCGCCTTCATGTCCACGGGACGCGCCTTCGAGGTGCAGAAGATCGGGATCTTCTCGCCCCATTCGCAGGAAGTGGACCGCCTCGGCGCCGGCGAGGTGGGATTCGTCGTCGCGAACATCAAGGACCTGACGGAGACCAAGGTGGGCGACACGATCACCGACGCCCGCAACCCCGCCGCGGTCCCGATGCCGGGGTTCAAGGTGGTCCGCCCGATGGTGTTCGCGGGCATCTACCCGCTGGCCTCCGACCAGTATCCGCAGCTCCGGACGGCCATCGAGAAGCTGCGCCTGAACGACTCCTCCTTCACGGCGGAGCCGGAAAGCTCCGTGGCGCTGGGTTTCGGATTCCGGTGCGGGTTCCTCGGGCTGCTCCACATGGAGATCATCCAGGAGCGGCTCGAGCGGGAATACGACATGCAGCTGATCACCACGGCTCCCACCGTCGGCTACCGCGCCGTGAAGATGGACGGCTCGGTCGTGGAGGTCGACAGCCCGGCGCGCCTGCCCGAGCCGCTGGAGCTGGAGCACATCGAGGAGCCGATCATCCGGGCGACGATCCACCTGCCGGCGGAGTTCCTCGGCGCGGTGCTGAAATTGTGCGAGGAGCGGCGCGGGGTCCAGCGGCAGATGAAGTTCGCCTCCACGAACCGGGTGATCCTCGAGTACGACCTTCCGCTGAACGAGATCGTCCTCGATTTCTACGACCAGCTGAAGACCGCGTCCCGGGGATACGCCTCGATGGACTACGAGGTCCACGAGTTCCAGCGGTCCGACCTGGTCAAGCTCGACATCCTGATCAACAACGACCCGGTGGACGCCCTGTCGCTGATCGTCCACCGGGAGAACGCGTACCCGAAGGGGCGGGAGGTGACCGAGCGGCTTCGGAAGCTGATCCCCCGGCAGATGTTCGAGGTGGTCATCCAGGCGGCGATCGGGTCGAAGGTCATCGCGAGGGAATCGGTCAAGGCGCTGCGGAAGAACGTCACCGCGAAATGCTACGGCGGCGACATCTCCCGCAAGAGGAAGCTCCTGGAGAAGCAGAAGGAAGGGAAGAAGCGGATGAAGCAGGTCGGCTCCGTGGAGATCCCCCAGGAGGCGTTCCTGTCCATCCTCAAGGTCAAGGAGTAAGGGAAACCATGCTGAACGACAAGATGCAGCCGGAGATCATCGGTCCCTCGCCGAAAAAGGGGAAATTCCGCGAGTATGTGGAGGCCTTCGGGATCGCCCTGGTGATCGCCCTGGTCGTCCGCACCCTCCTGATCCAGGCCTTCAAGATCCCGTCCAGCTCCATGGAGAACACCCTGCTGGTGGGGGACCATATCTTCGTCAACAAGTTCATCTACGGGTACCACATCCCGTTCACGAAGGGGCGCGTGCTGCAGTTCAAGTCTCCGGAGCGGGGCGACATCATCGTGTTCGTCTTCCCGGAGGACACGGAAAAGGACTTCATCAAGCGGGTGATCGGCCTCCCCGGAGACGTCATCGAGGTGCGGCAGAAGACCGTGTACCTGAACGGCGAGCCGCTCAAGGAAGATTACGCGCGGTACGTGGAAGGAGCCGATCCCGAGGGGCTCGTCCGGGCCCGGGACGACATGCCCGCCATCCAGGTGCCGGCGGGGAAATATTTCGTGATGGGGGACAACCGCGACCGGTCCTACGATTCCCGCTTCTGGGGCTTCGTCGACTCGGAGGCGGTGATCGGGAAGGCGATGTTCATCTACTTCTCCATCGACTGGAGCCGCGGGGTCGGCTGGCTGCAGGTCTGGCGCTGGCCGGAGCTGATCCGGTGGGGCCGGATCGGGTGGGTGCTGAAGTAGGCGGGGCCACGTTCCCGTCCAACAGACCGTTGACGGGGGAAACGGATCGGAGTAGTATCGTCGCAACCTTTTAAGCTAATCCCGTGAGGTTAGCAAAGGATGCAATGGAAAATACGAGAAAACCAATGTGCCTCTCCATGCGAATGGAGAGGCATTTTTTTTGCCCGGTACCGGGCGCTGCATCCGCGGAAAGGCGGTAATCGATCATGAGGAAGACCGGCGAGAAGATCATCCTTGACGCGAAGGGGGTCGAGCGCGTCTTGACCCGCCTGACCCACGAGATCCTCGAAAAGAACCGGGGGGCGTCCGACATCGTCCTGGTGGGGGTCGCCCTCGGCGGCGTGCCGCTGTCGAAGGCGATCCAGCGGAACATCATGACGATCGAGGGGGTCGAGGTCCCCGCGGGGTTCGTCGACATCACCCTGTACCGGGACGACCTGGGGAAATCGGGGTACCAGACCCGCCTGAAGCGGACGGAGGTCCCGTTCTCCATCGACGGGAAGCGGGTGATCCTGGTGGACGACGTCCTGTATACCGGGCGGACGATCCGCGCCGCCATGGACGCCCTGATGGACCTGGGGCGCCCCAGGAACATCCAGCTCGCGGTGCTCATCGACCGGGGGCACCGGGAGCTGCCGATCCGCGCGGACTACGTGGGAAGGAACGTGCCCACCTCCCGGACCGAGGAAGTGAAGGTCCGGGTCGAGGGGGCGCCCGAGGAGTGGAAAGTGATCCTCGACGAAGGAACTCCGGAGAAGGGGGAATAACGCATGGATTGGAGACGGAAGCACGTCCTGGGGCTTTCCGACTTCCGGCCGGAGGAGATCGAGTTCGTCATCGACACCGCGCGGTCCATGGAGGAGGTCCTCACGCGGGACATAAAGAAGGTTCCCGCCTTGCGCGGCAAGACGGTGGTCAACCTGTTCTTCGAGCCGAGCACGAGGACGCGCACATCCTTCGAGATCGCCGGGAAGCGGCTCTCCGCCGACGTCGTGAACTTCAGCTCCTCCGTGTCGAGCCAGAGCAAGGGGGAGACCCTCCTGGATACGGCGAGGAACATCGAGGCGATGCAGCCCAGCATCCTCGTGATCCGGCACAGCGCCTCGGGGGCCGTGCAGTTCCTTTCCCGCCACCTCTCCTGTTCGATCATCAACGCCGGGGACGGCGCGAACGAGCATCCCACGCAGGCGCTCCTCGACCTGTACACGATCCTCAAGGCGAAGGGGAAGGTGGAGGGCTTGAAGATCGCCATCGTGGGAGACATCCTGCACAGCCGCGTCGCCCGGTCGAACCTCCACTGCCTCGGGAAGCTGGGGGCGAAATTGTGGCTCTGCGGGCCGGCGACGCTCCTTCCGCGCGAGATGGCGAGGTCGGGCGCTGTCCTCACGAACGACGTCCGGGAAGCGGTGAGGGACGCCGACGTCATCATCATGCTCAGAATCCAGCTTGAAAGACAAAAAACAGCGTATTTCCCGTCAATTAGGGAGTATTCACGAAAGTATGGCTTGAACAAAGAAGTTTTCGCTCTCGCCAAGGACGACGCGGTCATCATGCATCCCGGGCCGATCAACCGCGGCGTGGAGATTTCGAACGACCTGGCCGACTGCAGCCGCTCGCTGATCCTCGACCAGGTGAATTCCGGGGTGGCCGTACGGATGGCCCTCCTATACCTTCTGGCCGGAGGTTCGCATGCTGCTAATTAAGGCGGGGCGGATCATCGACCCGGCGTCCGGGCGGGACGAAGTCGGACACCTGGTCCTCAAGGACGGGAAGGTCGAGAGGTGCCTCACGGGCGATCCGCCGGGGGATTTCCAGGGCAGGGTCGTCGACGCGGGGGGGATGTGGGTCGTCCCCGGGCTGATCGACATGCACGTGCACCTGCGCGACCCGGGATTCGAATGGAAAGAGGACATCCGCACAGGGACGGCGGCGGCCGCGGCGGGGGGATTCTCGTCCGTCGTCTGCATGGCGAACACGCAGCCGGTGAACGACCACCCGGAGATCACGAAATACATCATCGACAAGGCGCGCGGGGAAGGTTCGGCGGACGTCTTCCCGGTCGCCGCGGTAAGCCACGGGCTCGAAGGGAAGGAGATGACCGACTTCTCCGAGCTCTTCGAAGCGGGCGCCGTGGCATTTTCCGACGACGGGAAGCATATCGCCAACCCGCTGCTCATGCGCAGGGCGATGGAGTACGCCCGCCCCTTCGGCTTCCCGATCCTCGTCCATTCGGAGGACAGGGATCTGACCGCGGGAGGCGCGGCGAACGAGGGGTGGACGGCCATCCGGATGGGGATTCCCGGGGCCCCCGCCGCCGCGGAGGAGGTCGCCATCGCGCGGGACATCCTGATCGCGCGGCAGACCGGAGGGCGGCTGCACCTCCAGCACATCAGCACGAAGATGGGGGTCGAGCTGCTGAGGATGGCCAAGAAGGCGGGGCTGAACGTGACGGGCGAGACGGCGCCGCACTACTTCACGCTGACCGACGCGGCCCTCGATGGGTACGACACGAACGCGAAGATGAACCCGCCGCTCCGTGGCGAGGAAGACCGGATGGCGATCCTGGAAGGGCTTCAGGACGGCACGATCGACGCCGTCGCCTCCGACCACGCCCCCCACGACGATTACGTGAAAAAATGCGAGTTCATCTCCGCCGCCAACGGGATCATCGGACTGCAGACCTCGCTTCCGCTGGCTCTCGCCTTGACGGGAGGCGGGAAGGTGTCCCCGGCCCGGATCGTGGATCTGTTGTCCGCCGCCCCCGCGCGGATCCTCTCCCTGAAAGGGAAAGGGACGCTGGCTCCCGGGGCCGACGCCGACGTCACGGTGATCAACCCTGGGCTGGAATGGGAATTCCGGGCGGAAGACGTGCTCTCCAAATCCAAGAACAGCCCGTTCCTCGGGTGGAAGTTGCGCGGACGCGCGATAATGACCCTATGCCGGGGAAGGGTCCGGCACTCGATGATGCAAGGAGTGGAAGCGGATGCCTGAAAGGAAAGCGGTCCTCGCGCTGGCGGACGGAACCGTGTACGAAGGGACCGCCTTCGGGTTCGAAGGGGAGACCTTCGGCGAGGTCGTCTTCAACACGGGGATGACGGGGTACCAGGAGGTCCTCACCGACCCGTCCTACAAGGGGCAGATCGTCACGATGACGTACCCGGAGATCGGCAACACCGGGATCAACCCCGAGGACGTGGAATCCAACCGCCCATGGGTGGAGGGGTTCGTCGTCAAGGAGGCGTGGGGCCTCCCGTCGAACTGGCGGCACGTGGAATCCCTCGACTCCTACCTGCGCAGGTACCGCGTCTGCGGCATCCAGGGGCTGGACACGCGGGCGCTTACCCGCCGGCTGCGCGACGGCGGATCGCAGATGGCGGTCCTGTCCACCGCCGATCCCGACCCGGAAACGCTGGCGCGGAAGGCGAAGGAGCTGCCCTCCATCGTGGGGCGCGACCTGGTGCGGGAGGTCACCTCGGACCGCGTGGTCCATTGGTCCATGGGGGAATGGGACCTGGAGAAAGGATACCTTCCCGCCTCCGAATTCCGGGCCCGGTTCGGCCGGATCCCGCGGATCGTGGCGATCGACTACGGGGTCAAGCGGAACATCCTGCGGATGCTCGTGACCCACGGCTTCTCCGTGACGGTCGTGCCGGCGTCCACGACCGCGGAGGAAATTCTGGGGATGTCCCCCGACGGCGTCTTCCTGTCGAACGGGCCGGGCGACCCGGAAGGGGTGCCGTACGCCGTGGAGGCCGTGAGGAAGATGCTGGGAAAGGTGCCGATGTTCGGCATCTGCCTGGGGCACCAGATCATGGGGCTGGCGCTGGGAGGGAAGACCTTCAAGCTGAAGTTCGGCCACCACGGGTGCAATCAGCCGGTGAAGGACATCGTCACCGGGAAGATCGAGATCTCCAGCCAGAACCACAACTACGCCGTCGACCCGGACACCCTGGAGAAAGAGGCGCGGATCACCCACGTCAACCTGAACGACGGCACGGTCGAGGGGCTCTCCGTCCCGTCGATGCGCTGCTTCTCGGTCCAGTACCACCCCGAGGCGTCCCCCGGGCCGCACGACTCGCGGTATCTCTTCACGCGCTTCTACCGGTACCTCACGGGGAAGGAAGGGATTTAGTGAGGACCTGCAGGATCAACCTCGCGCGCCGCGCCGCGGCCTCGGAGCGGTCCTCGCTGTCCTCCTGCCGGCTGTGCCCGAGGGCGTGCGGGGTGAACCGGCTCGCGGGGGAAATCGGCTTCTGCCGCGCGGGGGCCGACGCGCGCGTCGCCGCCGTCTCCATCCACCACGGGGAGGAGCCGCCCATCTCCGGGACCCGGGGATCGGGAACGGTGTTCTTCGCCCACTGCAACATGACGTGCCTCTTCTGCCAGAACTTCCCGATCAGCCAGCTCGGGCACGGAAGGGACATGGACACGGAAACGCTCGCGGGAGAGCTGCTCGGGCTGCAGGAGAAGGGGGCGCACAACGTGAACTTCGTCACGCCGACCCCGCATGTGCCTCAGCTCGTCGATGCCGTTCGCGCCGCCCGGAAGAAGGGCTTCACGATCCCCGTGGTCTACAACACGAACGGGTACGATTCCCTTGAGGCGCTGGTTCTCCTCGAAGGGGTGGTCGACATCTACCTGCCCGACGCGAAGTACCGGTCGGAAGAGCTGTCGGAGTCGATCTCCGGCGCCCCTGGCTACCCGGCATGCAACGACGCCGCGCTCGCGGAAATGGTGCGGCAGACGGGATTTTTGGCCATGGATCGGGACGGCATCGCGACGCGCGGGGTGCTGGTGCGGCACCTCGTGCTTCCGGGCCTGGTGGAAGAGACCGTGAAGGTGCTCGAGCATCTCGCGAAGGCGTACGGCCCCGACCTTCCGCTGTCGCTGATGGGGCAGTACTTCCCGGCGTACCGGGCGGCGGAGACCCCCGGGTTCGACAGGAGGCTCACGAAAGAGGAGTACGAAAGGGCGATCGACGCGGCGGAAAAGCTGGGATTGCGCAACGTCTTCATCCAGGAAATCTGAGCGGGAGATCTTAGTGCCGAAGAGAACCGACATCAAGAAGATCATGCTCATCGGGTCCGGCCCGATCATCATCGGGCAGGCGTGCGAGTTCGACTACTCGGGGACCCAGGCGTGCAAGGCGCTTAAAGAAGAAGGGTACACGGTCGTCCTCGTCAACAGCAATCCGGCGACGATCATGACCGACACCGACTTCGCCGACCGGACCTACATCGAGCCGATCACCCCGGAGATCGTCGGGAAGATCATCGAGCGGGAGCGGCCGGACGCGCTGCTGCCGACCATCGGCGGGCAGACGGGACTGAACATCGCCGTCTCCCTCCACGAGATGGGGATCCTCGAGAAGTACGGGGTCGAACTGATCGGGGCGAACTTCGAGGCGATCCAGAAGGCGGAGGACCGCAACCTGTTCCGGCAGGCGATGGAGAAGCTGGGGCTCGTCGTGCCCCGGTCCGGCTACATCCGCACCCTCGAGGAAGCGCTGGCGGTCATCCCGGACATCGGCTACCCGGCGATCATCCGCCCGTCCTTCACCCTGGGCGGGACCGGGGCGGGGATCGCGTACAACCGGGAAGAGTACGAGGAAGGCATCCGCTGGGCGCTCGACGCCTCCCCGAAGCGGACGGTGCTCGTGGAGCAGTCCGTGATCGGGTGGAAGGAATTCGAGCTCGAGGTGATGCGCGACCTGGCCGACAACGTCGTCATCATCTGCTCCATCGAGAACCTCGACCCGATGGGCGTCCACACGGGCGATTCGATCACCGTCGCCCCCGCGCAGACGCTGACCGACAAGGAATACCAGCTGATGCGCAACGCCTCCATCCGCATCATCCGGGAGATCGGGGTCGACACGGGGGGGAGCAACATCCAGTTCGCCGTCAACCCGGACAACGGCGAGATGGTGGTCATCGAGATGAACCCCCGCGTCTCGAGGTCCTCCGCGCTGGCGTCGAAGGCGACCGGTTTTCCCATCGCCAAGATCGCCGCGAAGCTGGCCGTGGGGTATACCCTCGACGAGATCCCCAACGACATCACGCGGGAGACCCCCGCGTCGTTCGAGCCGACGATCGACTACGTGGTCACGAAGATCCCCCGCTTCACCTTCGAGAAGTTCCCCCAGACCGAGGATGCGCTGGGGACCCAGATGAAGTCGGTGGGGGAGGTGATGGCGATCGGGCGGACCTTCCGGGAGTCGCTGCAGAAGGCGATGCGTTCCCTGGAGACGGGCATCCACGGGTTCGACGAGGCGCTGCCCCCGCGGGACGACGCGAACGAGGCCTCCCGCGCGCAGGAGATCCGGGAAAAGCTGCGCAAGCCCAATTCCCGCCGGCTCCTGTACATCGGGGAGGCATTCCGGGAAGGCTGGACGACGGAGGGGATCCGGCGCCTGACCGGGATCGACCCGTGGTTTCTCGAGCACATCCGGCGGATCATCGCCTTGGAGGCCGACATCCGTGCGCGCGCTTCGGAGTTCCAGGGTTTCCAGGCCGGGAACGCGGAAAAATGGGCCCCCTTCTTCCGGAAGATGAAGGAGAACGGCTTCTCCGACCGGCGGCTGGCGAAGCTTCTTGGGTCGGGGGAAGACGTCGTGCGCAAGGCCCGGTACGCGGCCGGCGTGAGGACGGTCTTCAAGCGGGTCGACACCTGCGGCGCCGAGTTCGTCGCGCACACTCCGTACCTGTACTCGACCTACGAAAGCGAAAGCGAGGGGCGGCCCACCGACCGGAAGAAGATCGTCATCCTGGGGGGCGGCCCGAACCGGATCGGGCAGGGGATCGAGTTCGACTACTGCTGCGTCCACGGCGTCAGCGCCCTCCGGGAGGAGGGGTTCGAGACGATCATGGTGAACTGCAACCCCGAGACGGTCTCCACCGACTACGACACCTCCGACCGGCTCTACTTCGAGCCGCTGACGAAGGAGGACGTCCTGGCGATCGTCGAGGACGAGAACCCCATAGGCGTCATCGTCCAGTTCGGCGGGCAGACGCCGCTCAAATTGTCGGTCCCGCTGGAGAAGGAAGGGGTGCGCATCCTCGGGACTCCCGCCGAGAGCATCGACCGGGCGGAGGACCGGGAGCGGTTCGCGGAAATGCTCCGGAAGCTGGGGCTGAAGCAGCCGCCCAACGGGATCGCCCGCTCGATGGACGAAGGGGTGGCGATCGCCGCGCGCATCGGCTACCCGGTGCTCCTGCGGCCGTCCTACGTCCTGGGCGGCCGGGCGATGGAGATCGTCCACAACGAGGAGGGGCTGCGGAAATACCTGACGCAGGCGGTCGTCGCCTCCGAGTCGCGCCCCGTGCTGGTCGACCGGTTCCTCGAGGATGCCATCGAGATCGACGTGGACGCGATCTCCGACGGCGGGACGGTGGTCATCGGCGCGATCATGGAGCACATCGAGGAGGCCGGGGTCCACTCGGGAGATTCCGCCTGCTACCTGCCGCCCCGGTCGATCCCGGCCGATATCCTCGCCGAGATCTCCCGGCAGACCAAGGCGATGGCCGTCGAGCTCGCGGTCGTGGGGCTGATGAACGTCCAGTTCGCCATCCAGCGGGGGGAGATCTATATCCTCGAGGTCAACCCGCGCGCGTCCCGGACGGTCCCGTTCGTCAGCAAGGCCATCGGAGTCCCGCTGGCCAAGCTCGCCGCGAAGGTGATGTCGGGGAGGAAGCTGGCCGACCTGGGGTTCACCCGGGAGGTCGTCCCGGAGCACGTCTGCGTGAAGGAGTCGGTCCTGCCCTTCATCAAGTTCCCCGACGTGGACACCCTGCTGGGGCCCGAGATGAAGTCCACCGGGGAGGTCATGGGGATCGACCGGACGTTCGGCATCGCCTTCGCCAAGGCGCAGATCGCGGCCGGCATGAACCTGCCCAGATCCGGGCGGGTGTTCGTCAGCGTAAGGGACGAGGAGAAGGAGGGGGTCCTTCCGGCCGTGAAGATGTTCCACGACCTGGGGTTCACCATCGCCGCAACGACCGGGACGGCGGCCTTCCTGGGGGAACACGGCGTGCCTTCGGAGACGATCCTCAAGATCAACGAGGGGCGGCCCAACGTGGCGGACCGCATCAAGAACGGGGAGATCTCCCTGGTCATCAATACGCCGCTGGGGGCGCAGTCGCAGGCCGACTCGTATTATATCCGGCGGACGGCGCTGGTCTACAACATCCCGTACTTCACGACGCTGGCCGCCGCGAAGGCCGTCGCGCACGCCATTTCCCACCTGGTCCGCGGCGAATTGACCGTGCGCAGCCTCCAGGAGTACCACGGGACGGCGAACAAAGGCCCGGCCGGGTCGTAAGTGACCGCGCCGCCGCAGTCCATACAGTTCGTGAAAGGGGTGGGCCCCCGGCTCGCCGAACGATTCGCCGCCCGCGGCATCCATACGCCGCAGGACGCCCTCTATCTTTTCCCGAAAGGGTACCAGGACCGCCGCCGGACGGTCCCGATCCGGGAGCTTTCCTCCGGGATGACCGTTCCCGTGCGCGGCAAGGTGCTCTCCGTCCAGGAGAGCGGCCGGGGGAGCGGCTTTTTCCGCAGGGGCCCCAAGCTGCTCGAGGTCGTGCTCGCCGACGGCACCGGGCGGATCGTCGCGAAATGGTTCCGCTACCAGCCCTCCCTCGCCCAGCGCTTCACGATCGGCGAGGAGGCGACGCTCTGCGGCACGGTCCGCATCTTCCGCTTCCTGCCCGAGATGCACCACCCCGAGATCCTGTCGGCGGAGGACACGGCGGACCCGATCCACTCGGGCCGGATCGTTCCCATCTATCCGGAGATCGAGGGGATCCCTCCCAGGGTGCTCCGGAAGATCCAGTGGGAGGTCGTTCGCCACCACGCCGACAAGGAAGCGGAATGCTTCCCGCCCTGGGTGCTTGAGCGGGCCGGTGTGCCCCCGCTGCGCGAATCGCTCGCCGCGATCCACTTTCCCAGGGACGACGCCGACGCGGCGAGTTTCCGCGACTTCTCCTCCCCCCAGCAGAAGCGGCTCGTGTTCGGGGAGCTGTTCTCCATCCAGTGGGCGCTCGGAAAGAGGCGCGCGGGGATGGAGCGGGAACAGGCCGTGCCGCTCCCGTGGGACCGCGACATCGTCGGGGAGATCAAGCGCCGCCTCCCGTTCGAGCTGACCGGCGCGCAGCGGCGGGTGGTCAACGAGATCCTCAAGGACATGGGGCAGCCGCACCCGATGCACCGCCTCCTGCAGGGGGACGTGGGGAGTGGGAAGACCATCGTCGCGTGGATCGCCGCCATGGTCGCGTGGAAGCACGGCGTGCAGGCCGCGGTGATGGCCCCCACGGAGATCCTTGCGGAGCAGCATTACCGGCGGTTCGTTTCCCTGGCGGAAGGGCTCCCCGTCCGGGTCGACCTCCTTTCCGCGGCGTTGCCGACGAAGGAAAGGGAGGCGGCGAGGCAGAGGATCCGTTCGGGAGAAACGCACATCGCCATCGGGACGCACGCGCTCATCCAGGAAAGCGTCGCGTTCCGTAACCTCGCCTTCGGCGTCATCGACGAGCAGCACCGGTTCGGCGTCCTCCAGCGGGCGGCCTTAAGGGAAAAGGCGAGGATTTCGCCGCATCTCCTTGTAATGACTGCAACTCCTATCCCTAGAACCCTGGCCATCGCCCTGTACGGAGACCTCGACGTTTCCGTCATCGACGAGATGCCGAAGGGTCGGATTCCCGTCAAGACGCGCGTCGTGTTCGAAAGCGGGCGGAAAAAGGTTTTCGAGGAGATGCGCCGGGAACTGGACCAGGGCGGGCGGGTCTATGTCGTCCTGCCTCTCGTTGAGGAGTCGGAGAAGCTGGTCCTGAAAGACGCCGTCCGGACGGCGGAAAAGATCCGGGAGATGTTCCCCGACGTCGGAGTCGGTCTGCTGCATGGCCGGATGAAGCCCGAGGAGAAGGAAGAGGGGATGCGGGCCTTCAAGGAAGGGAGGTTGAAGATCCTCGTCTCCACGACGGTGGTCGAGGTGGGGGTGGACGTCCCGGAGGCGACGGTCATCGTGATCGAGCACGCCGAGCGGTTCGGCCTCTCCCAGCTTCACCAGCTTCGCGGGAGGGTGGGAAGGGGGACGCGGCCGTCGTTCTGCTTCCTGATGGTCGGGAACGCCCAGGGCGAGGAGGCGGAAGCCCGTCTTTCGGTGATGGAGCGGACGACCGACGGGTTCCGGATCGCCGAGGAGGACCTGAAGATCCGCGGGCCGGGCGATTTCGCGGGGGTGCGGCAGTCGGGGATTCCCGATCTGGTCTTCGCCGACCTGGTCCGGGACGCCGGGATGCTCCAGGTGGCGAAGGAGATCGTCGAGGAGCTGCACCGGAAGGACCCGGAGCTGAAAGAAGCCGGGCACGAGGGGATCCGGAGGTTCCTTGACCGGAGAACGACCGCGACGGGAATGGATTGATGACGCTTCCGCACCGACCCGCCCGAAATTGACTTAGCCCCCGCCACGCAATAAAATAACAATTTACTCTTTTCAGGAGACCCCGATGCAGGAATTCCCGCGAATACAAAGACTTCCCCCGTACGTCTTCGCCGTGGTCACTGAATTGAAATCAAAGATGCGCCACGCGGGCGAGGACATCATCGACCTCGGGATGGGGAACCCGGACCTTCCCACCCCGAAGCACATCGTCGAAAAACTTACGGAGGCGGCCCGGCTCCCGAAAAACCACCGGTATTCCGCCTCCCGGGGCATCCCGAAGCTGCGGCTGGCCATCTGCAACTGGTACAAGCGGAAATACGGCGTGGAGCTCGACCCCGACACCGAGGCGATCGCGACCATCGGGGCGAAGGAAGGGCTGGCGCACCTCGTCCTGGCCACCATGGGGCCGGGGGACATCGCGCTCGTCCCCAGCCCGACGTACCCGATCCACACCTATTCGGTGATCATCGCGGGGGCGGACGTCCGGTCGATCCCCCTGATCTCCGGGGTGGACGATTTCATGGACCGCGTCGAGCGGGCGATGAAAACGCTCTGGCCGCGGCCGAAGATGCTGATCATCTCCTTCCCCCACAACCCCACGACGGAAGTGGTGGACCTCGATTTCTTCAAGCGGGTCGTCGCCTTCGCGAAGGAGAACGACATCCTCGTCATCCACGACCTGGCCTACGCCGACCTGGTCTTCGACGGGTACAAGGCCCCCTCCATCCTCCAGGTACCGGGGGCGAAGGACGTTGCGGTCGAGCTGTACTCGATGTCGAAGGGGTATTCCATGGCCGGCTGGCGCGTCGGGTACGTCGTCGGCAACCGGCAGATGGTGGGGGCGCTGACGCGGATCAAGAGCTACCTCGACTACGGCATGTTCCAGGCGATCCAGATCGCCGCGACCGTGGCGCTCAACGGCCCCCAGCGGGTCGTGGACGAGGCGGTCGAGGTCTACCGGAAGAGGCGGGACTGCCTGGTCGACGGGTTCGCCCGCATCGGGTGGGAGTTCGAAAAGCCGAAGGGGACGATGTTCGTGTGGGCCCCGATCCCCGCGCCGTTCGACGCGATGGGGTCGCTGGAATTCTCGAAGCAGCTGCTGCTGCGCGCCAAGGTGGCCGTCTCCCCGGGAGTCGGCTTCGGCGAGCACGGGGAGGGATTCGTGAGGTTCGCGCTGTGCGAGAACGAGCACCGGATCCGGCAGGCGATCCGGGGAGTCAAGGCGATGCTCCAGACGCCGGTCCGCGGGAGAGCGAAATGACCCAGCCGCTGAAGGAGATAGGCGTCGGGGTCATCGGCTTCGGCACCGTGGGCACCGGCACGGTCAAACTTCTGCTGGAGAACGCGGAGCAGTTGCGCAAGCGCGTGGGCGTCCCCCTGAAACTGGTCCGCGTCGCCGACAGCGACACGAAACGGGACCGCGGGGTCAAGCTCCCGGAAGGGATGCTCATCGGCGACGGGATGCAGGTCGCCCGGGACCCGAACGTCCAGATCGTCGTCGAGCTGATCGGGGGCACCGGGGCGGCGAAGGACTTCCTGCTCGAGGCGATCCGGAACGGGAAGTCGGTCGTCACGGCGAACAAGGCGCTCCTGGCGGAGTGCGGGCCGGAGATCATGCGCGCGGTGGCCGATGCGGGGGTCGACATCGGCTTCGAGGCGAGCGTGGGCGGCGGCATCCCCATCATCCGGACCATGCGGGAAGGGCTCGCGGCGAACAAGATCCTGGGCATCTACGGGATCATCAACGGCACCTGCAACTACATCCTTTCCCGGATGACGAAAGAGGGGAAGGCGTTCGCCGACGTGCTCGCGGAAGCGCAGAAAGCCGGCCTGGCCGAGGCCGACCCGTCGTTCGACGTCGACGGGATCGACACGTCGCACAAGCTGGCGATCCTGGTCTGGCTCGCCACCGGCGGGCGGGTGCACCTGAAGGACATCTACGTGGAGGGGATCCGGGACATCGCGCCCGATGACATCGCGTTCGCGAAGGAGTTCGGGTACACGGTGAAGCTGCTGGCGATCGCCAAGGAGGGGAATTCCGGGATCGAGGCGCGGGTCCACCCGACGATGATCCCGTCGCACTACCTGCTGGCGACCGTCGACGGCGCGAACAACGCCATCTACGTGAAGGGGGACTTCGTCGGGGCGTCCATGTCGTACGGGCCGGGGGCCGGGATGCTGCCCACCGCGTCGGCCATCGCGAGCGACGTGATCGAGATCTCCCGGAACATCCTCCGGGGCTCGTCCGGGCCGGATCCCTCCGAGCGGATACTCCCTCGTCGACTCGAAGATGATCACGGGCATCGCGCCCTTCGAAGAAGTGCACTGCGAGTATTACCTGAAGTTCCTCGTGATGGACCGGCCGGGCGTCCTTTCGCGGATCGCGGGGGTGCTGGGCCGCCACTCGATCAGCATCTCGTCCGTCCTCCAGAAGGGGCGGGGGGAGAACGCCGTCCCCATCTACATCGTCACCCACCGGGCCAAGGAGAGCAACATGCGCTCGGCCCTCGCCGAAGTGGACCGGCTTCCGGACATCCTCGACCGCACCCGCTTGATACGGATCGAAAACAACCTGTAACCCGCAAAAAGGAGCCATCGTTGGGCAGCAAATACCTCATCCTCATCGGGGACGGCATGGCCGACTGGCCGATCGCCGGGATCGGCGAACCGGACTCCCCTCGAAGCCGCCGGCAAGCCGAACATGGATTTCATGGCTTCCAACGGGGCGCTCGGGACGGTCCAGGTGGTCCCCACGGAGATGTATCCCGGCAGCGACGTGTCCAACCTGAGCATCCTCGGGTACGACCCCGCCGCCGTCTACACGGGCCGCTCTCCGCTGGAGGCCGCTTCCATGGGGATCGAACTCGGGCCGGACGACGTGGCGGTCCGCTGCAACATCGTCTCGCTGAAAAACGATGGCGCCGACTCGGAGATGGAGGATTTCTCGGGGGGGCACATCACGACCGCCGAGGCGGCCGAGCTGCTCGCATCCCTCCAGGAGCGGATGGAGGAAAAGGGAGTGCGGTTCCACACGGGCATCTCCTACCGGCACCTGATGGTCTGGCCCGGCGGGATCGACACGGTGGCGACGACCCCGCCCCACGACATCCACGGGAAGAAGATCACGGAATACCTTCCGAAGGGCGACGGATCGGAGCTGTTCCTGACGGTCATGGAGGCCTCCAGGGAGCTGTTCGCCGACCACCCGGTGAACCGGAAACGCGCGGCGGAGGGGAAGCTCCCGGGCAATTCGGTGTGGCTCTGGGGACAGGGGAAGGCTCCGCGCATCCCGACGTTCCGGCAGAGGTTCGGGCTCTCGGGGTCCGTGGTGGCCGCGGTCGACCTCATCAAGGGGATCGGCATCTACGCGGGGCTCGAGGTGGTGAAGGTGCCCGGCGCGACCGGATACACCGACACGAACTACCGCGGGAAGGCGGAATACGCCCTCCGCGAGTTCGACGAGAAGGATTTCGTCCTGATCCACGTGGAAGCGCCCGACGAGGCGGGGCATAACGGCAACGTAGGTGAGAAGATAAAGGCGATCGAGCGGATCGACAAGGAGATGCTGGAGCCGATCCTCGCTCGGGTGCGGGAGAAGGGGGACCTGCGGGTCCTGCTCCTGCCCGATCACTCGACGCCGGTCGCCTTGAGGACCCACGCGCAGGAACCGGTTCCCTTCGTCATCTACCCGGCGCCCCCGGGGCTTTCGACGTTCCGGGGAAGCCGCTACACGGAAGCGGACGCACGGGCCACCGGGCAGGCGCTTGCCCGGGGCACGCTGCTGATCGAATACCTGCTTTCCTGAAATAAAAAAAGGGAGGGGCACCCGAATGGAGAGAAACCTGGCGTTGGAAGTGGTCCGGGTGACGGAAGCCGCCGCGTTGGCGGCGGCGCGGCTGATGGGGCGCGGCGACAACGTCGCGGCCGACCAGGCGGCGGTCACGGCGATGCGGAAGGCGCTGAACTTCGTCCAGTTCAAGGGGCGCGTCGTGATCGGCGAAGGGGAGCGGGACGAGGCCCCGATGCTGTTCATCGGGGAAGAGGTCGGCGCCTCCGAAACCCCCAAGGTCGACATCGCGGTGGATCCCCTCGAAGGGACAAGCATCGTCGCGTCCGGCGGGAACAACGCCCTCGCGGTCATCGCGATCGCGGAGGAGGGCGGGTTCCTCCACGCGCCCGACACCTACATGGACAAGATCGCCGTCGGGCCGAGGGCGCACGGCGCCATCGACATCACCGCCTCCCCCACGGAGAACCTGCGCAGCATCGCAAAGGCGCTCAAGGTCTACGTCGAGGACCTGTGCGTCATCATCCTCGACCGTCCGCGCCACCAGGAGCTGATCCGGGAGGTCCGCGAGGCCGGCGCCCGGATCAAGCTGATCGGCGACGGAGACGTGGCGGGCGCGATCGCCACGGCGAAGGAAGGCTCCGGCGTCGACATCCTCATGGGGATCGGCGGGGCGCCCGAGGGGGTTCTCGCCGCCGCCGCGCTGAAATGCATCGGCGGGGACATGCAGGGCGTCCTCAAGTTCCGCAACAAGGAAGAGATCGAGCGGGCGAAGGCGATGGGGATCACCGACCTCGAACGCGTGTACTCCATCAACGACCTCGCCGCCAGCGAAGTCATGTTCGCGGCCACCGGGGTCACCTTCGGGGACTACCTGCAGGGCGTCCGGTTCTTCAGCGGCGGGGCGTTGACGCAGTCGGTGGTCATGCGGTCGAAGTCGCGCACGGTGCGCATCATCGACACGACGCACTATTTCGAATTCAAACCGAGGTACGAATGACGAAGGGAGCGGCCAAGGCCGCCGGGAAGGGAAGGATAACGGGATGGCGACGGGTCGTATAGAGATCGACTTCGAGCGGTGCAAGGCATGCGAGCTCTGCGTGCCGGTCTGCCCGAAGCATTGCATCGAGATGGGCAAGGCGATCAACCGGCAGGGGTACACGGCGGCGGTTTTCGCGAGGCCGGAAGACTGCACGGGGTGCGCTCTCTGCGCGGAGACGTGCCCCGACGTCTGCATCAGGGTATGGCGATGAGCGCGCCCGCCGCAGGAGCGGCCAGGCGCATCCTCGCCAAGGGGAACGAGGCGATCTGCCACGGGGCGATCGCAGCAGGGTGCCGTTTCTACTTCGGCTACCCCATCACCCCGCAGAACGACATCCCCGAGTGGATGTCGGCGCACATGGCCTCGTCCGGGGGCTCCTTCCTCCAGGCCGAGAGCGAGGTCGCGACGATCAACATGATCCTGGGAACCTCCTCGACCGGGAACCGGGTGATGACGTCCTCCTCCGGCCCCGGGATCTCCCTGATGCAGGAAGGGCTGTCCTTCATGGTCGGGTCGCAGCTTCCCGCCGTGATCGTGAACATCTCCCGGTCGGGCCCGGGGCTGGGAGGGATCGCGCCGTCCCAGGGAGACTATTTCCAGGCGACCAAGGTGGCGGGCCACGGGGACGCGCATCTCATCTGCCTCGCCCCCCACTCGGTCCAGGAGATGTATTCCCTGACGATGCTGGCGTTCGACCTGGCCGACAAGTACCGCAACCCCGCCATGATCCTGGGCGACGCGATCATCGGGCAGATGAAGGAGCCGTACGAGCCGCTGCCCTACGTCCCCGTCGTTTCCGGGGAAAAGAACTGGGCGCTGACCGGATGCGAGGGCAGGGCGGCGCGTCACGTGAAATCCATGTTCCTGAAGGACGGCGAGATCGAGGTGCACAACTGGAAGCTCTGGGACAAGTTCCAGAAGATCCGGGCGGAAGAGGTCCGCTCGGAGCCGTACATGCTCGAAGGGGCGAAGATCGGGATCGTCGCCTTCGGGACCGCGGCGCGCGTCGCCAAGACGGCGATCCAGTGGGCCCGGAAGGACGGCATCCCCGTGGGGATGCTTCGCCCGATCACGCTGTTCCCCTTCCCGGAAAAGGAAGTTCGCGAAATGGCCGCGGGCGTCGAGAAGATCCTGGTCATCGAGATGAACACCGGGCAGATGGTGGAGGATGTCCGCGGGAGCACGCCGTATCATGAACGGATCCATTTCTTCGGGAAGCCGTGCGCGATGCCCACCCCCGACGAGATCCTCGAGCAGATCCGGCTTCTGGCGGGGGGGAAGCAATGAAACAGGACGCGTCGAAAGCGGCATTCTGCAAACAGGTGTTCGACAAGCCCAGGACCCTCCTGGAGGCCCGGTTCCACTATTGCCCGGGATGCCACCACGGGACGATCCACCGGATCGTCGCCGAGACCATCGACAAGCTGGGTCTGCGGGAGAAAACGATCGGGGTCGCGCCCGTCGGTTGCGCGGTCATGCTTTACGACTACATGGACCTCGACATCCTCGAGGCGCCGCACGGACGCGCGCCCGCCCTGGCGACCGGGATCAAGCGGGCGCTGCCCGACCGGACCGTCTTCACCTACCAGGGGGACGGCGACCTGGCGTCCATCGGGATGGCCGAGATCATCCACGCCGCGAACCGCGGGGAGCAGATCACGGTGGTGTTCGTGAACAACACGACCTACGGGATGACGGGGGGGCAGATGGCCCCCACGACGCTCCTGGGGCAGAAGACGACCACCTCGCCCTTCGGCCGGGACTTCCGGACGGAAGGGTACCCCATCCGGATGGCCGAACTGCTGGCGGGCCTCGAGGGCGTGGCGTATTCCACCCGGGTGACGGTTTCCACCCCGGCCCATATCCGGAAAGCCAAGGAGGCCATCCGCACCGGCTTCGAGATGCAGCTCAAGGGGATGGGGTTCTCCATCATCGAGGTGCTCTCCACGTGCCCCACGAACTGGGGAATGAAACCGCTCGATGCGCAGAAGCGCGTCCTGGGGGAAATGGTCGAATATTTCCCGCTCGGCGTGTTCAAGGAAAGGAAACAGGCGGACTTCGCATGACAAAACATATCATCATGGCGGGATTCGGCGGGCAGGGGATCCTGATGATCGGGAACCTCCTCGCCCTGACGGCGATGGAAGAGGGAAAGAACGTGACCTACCTCCCCTCCTACGGGGTGGAGATGAGGGGCGGGACGGCGAACTGCACCGTGGTCATATCGGAAGAGGAGATCGGCTCGCCGGTCGTGTGGCGTCCCGACTCCCTCGTCATCATGAACGGGCCCTCGCTCGAGAAGTTCCTTCCGAACCTCCAGCCGGGGGGCGAGCTCGTCATCAACAGCTCCCTGGTGGATGCGAAGAAGGTCGATCGGACGGACGTCCGGCTGTTCTCGGTAGAGGCGGACGACATCGCCCGGAACAAGATCGGGAGCCGGCAGATGGCTTCGATGATCGCCCTGGGCGCCTATGTCGCGCTCTCGGGCGTGGTGCGCCTCGAGACGCTGATCGCCTGCCTTCCGAAGGTGATATCGAAGAAACACGAAAAGTTCATTCCGCTGAACGTCAACGCACTCAAGGAGGGAGCCGCCCTTGCCGGAATTCACGCGTGACGAGACGTTGGACGACATCCTCTCCGAGATGGAGAAGGAGTCCGGGGAACCCGCGGACAATGCGGCGGAGACCGATGTCCCGGTAGGAGAGCATGTCAAGGCGTTCCGCGAGAAGACGGGGCTGACGCTGCAGCAGTTCGCGGAGAAGGTGGGCATCTCGTCCGCCCTGCTGACCCAGATGGAGAACCGGATGGTGTCCCCGTCGATCGGGATGCTCGTCCAGATCTCGAACGCGTTCGGGACGACGGTGTCTTCCTTCATCGGGGGAAAGCCGGAGCGCGAATATTCCGTCGTGCGGAAGGAAGACCACTCCACCGTGTCCCGCGTGGCGCTGAAGGACGGGGGAGGGAAGACGCCGTACATCTACGAGTCGCTCGGCGCGGGGAAGGCGGGCCGGAAGATGGAGCCTTTCCTGTTGCGGCTCCAGACCATGTCGGAACCGCCGACCGCGCGCAGCGTCCACGCCGGGGAGGAATTCCTGTACGTCATCTCGGGTGAAGTCGAGGCGTTCCTGGGGAATCAAACCGAATTGCTCAAGGCGGGGGACTGCATCTATTACAACTCCACGACCCCCCACCACGTGCATTCGGCAAGGGAGGAGGAGGCGATCATCCTCGTCGTGCTGTACGCGGGGAAGTAGTCGGGAAGATGGTCGACCCGTCCGCAGCGGTGCGCCGCTGGAAAACCCTCACGGGGCGGAAAGTCGTCGGGTGTCCGCACCGGTTTCCCGTTCCGGAAATATTCCACTCGGTAGGAATGCTGCCCGTAATGGTTCGGGGCGAGGAGGAGAAAAGGTCTTTGCGGTCGCTGGTCGATGAGTGGGCGATCATTCAGGACCCGTTCCCGCCGGGTCTCGAAGGCGCGCTCGACTGGGTGGAATCGATCGCGGAGCGGGCCGAAGCCCTTTCCGGGGAGCCATGCACGGAAGGGGCGGTCGAAAACTCGATGCGGGCCTACCGGGAACGCGACGCGCTGGCCGGGCGCCTCCTGGAAAGAGGCCCGGCGTCCCGCGGGGGCCTCGAATCCGATACGATCCGGGACGCGATCGATTCGGGGCGATTCCTGCCGGTGGAAACGCACGCGCTCCTGTTGAAAGAGCTCCTCGGGGAAGATCCCGGGGCGGGGGGCGCGGGGGAAGCGGAAAGGGGAGACCCGTTCCTGCTCCTGGCGCGGCGGACCCGCGCCGAAATGGACAAGGAAGCCGATCCGGAGTGAACGAAAGGAGATTCCATTCATGAAAGAAGCCGTCATCACGGGTGCCGCAAGGACAGCCATCGGGTCGTTCATGGGAGGGCTGGCCGACGTTCCGGCGCCCCGGCTGGGAGCGGTAGCCATCGCGGAAGCGGTCGCGCGCGGCGGAATCGCCAAGGAAGACGTGGAGCAGGTGATCATGGGAAACGTGCTCCCGGCGGGCACGGGCCAGGCACCGGCGAGGCAGGCGGGGATCTACGCGGGAATCCCGGCCTCCGCGGGGGCGGTCACGATCAACAAGATGTGCGGTTCGGGCCTCAAATCCGTCATGCTCGCGGCGCAGTCGATCGCCACATCGGAGTGCGAGGTGGTCGTGGCCGGCGGGATGGAGTCGATGAGCCAGGCGCCGTACATCCTGAAGAAAGCCCGGGCGGGGTACCGCCTCGGCAACGACACCATTTACGACCACATGATCATCGACGGGCTGTGGGACGTCTACAACAACATCCACATGGGAAACTGCGCGGAGATGCTGGCGAAGGAGCGGAAGATCTCCCGGGAGGAGCAGGACGCGTTCGCCGCCTCTTCCTACACGCGGGCGCTCGACGCCATCCGGACCGGCAGGTTCGAGAAGGAGATCGCGGCCGTGCCGATCCCCCAGCGCAAGGGCGATCCCGTGCCGTTCCAGGTCGACGAGGAACCCGGCCGGGGCAACGTCGGCAAGCTGCCCGATCTCAAGGCCGCCTTCGAGAAGAACGGCACGATAACCGCCGGGAACGCTTCCACGATCAACGACGGGGCCGCCGCCGTGGTCGTCATGTCGTCGGAAGCGGCGAAGAAAAAGGGCGTGAAGCCGCTTGCGCGGATCGTCGGGTACGCCACGGCGTCCCTGGAGCCGGTATGGTTCACGATCGCCCCGATCGACGCCATCCGGAAACTGTCGGCCGTCACGGGGGTCCCTCTCGGGAAGGTCGGGCTCTTCGAGATCAACGAGGCGTTCTCCTGCGTGTCGCTGGCCGCGATCAAGGAGCTTTCCCTCGATCCCGGCAAGGTCAACGTGAACGGGGGCGCGGTTTCCCTGGGACATCCCGTCGGCGCTTCCGGGGCCCGGATCCTCGTCACGCTCCTGTACGCGATGGCCGAGCGCGGGGAACGGTACGGCGTGGCGTCCCTCTGCATCGGCGGGGGCGAGGCGGTGGCCGTGCTCGTGGAAAGGATCTGAAGGGAGGGATAAGACGATGGATTGCAAAAACCTGATATTCGAAGCGTCCGACCGGATCGCGACGATCACGTTCAACCGCCCGAAAGCCCTGAACGCGCTGAACCCGGAGACGATTCGGGAGCTGAAAGCCGCGCTCGAGGAGGCCGCGGGACGGGAGGATGTCGGAGTGGTCATCCTCACGGGAGCGGGCGAGAAGGCGTTCATCGCCGGCGCGGACATTTCCGAAATGAAGACCTTCACGCCGATGCAGGCCCTCGACTTCGCCCAGATGGGGCAGGAGGTCCTCGCGTTCATCGAGCGGATGCCCCAGCCCGTCATCGCCGCGGTCAACGGGTTCGCGCTCGGCGGAGGGTGCGAAGTGGCGATGGCGTGCGACCTGATCGTCGCGGCGGACACCGCCCGGTTCGGGCAGCCCGAGGTGTCGCTCGGGATCATCCCCGGCTACGGCGGCACGCAGCGTCTGCCCCGCATCGTGGGACGCAACATCGCCAAGGAGCTCGTCCTCGGGGGGGACATGATCACGGCCCAGCGGGCCTACGAGATCGGGCTGGTCAACCGGGTGGTCTCCGCGGCAGAGCTCATGGCGGCCGCGAGGGAAATCGCGGGGAAGATCCTCTCCAGGGGGCCGGCCGCCGTGCGGACGGCGAAGATGGCGATGAACCGGGGACTCGACCTCGACCTGTCGAACGCCTGCGCCCTCGAGGCGAGTCTTTTCGCCGCGGGGTTCTCGACCGCGGACCGGCTCGAAGGGATCACGGCGTTCCTCGAAAAGAGAAAAGCGAATTTTACCGGAAAATAGGAAGGAGAACCTTCAGATGGTGTTCGACCTGACCGAAGAGCAACGGATGATCCAGGAGACCGCGAGGAATTTCGCGCAGAAAGAGGTCCTGCCGATCGCGGCGGAGCTCGACGAGACGGGCCGTTTCCCGACGGAGCTGGTCAAGCAGATGGCCGACCTCGGGTTCATGGGCGTCGCCGTGCCGGAAGAGCTCGGCGGCTCCGGGATGGACAACGTGTGCTACGTCATCGCCATGGAGGAGATCTCCAGGGCGTGCGCGTCCACGGGCGTCATCATGTCCGTCAACAACTCCCTGGTCTGCGACCCGCTCATGAAGTTCGGCTCCGACGAGGTGAAGCGGGAATACCTGGCGCCGCTGGCTTCGGGCAAGAAGCTGGGCTGCTTCGCCCTCACCGAGCCGGGTGCCGGGTCGGACGCGGGCTCCCAGAAGACCACGGCGGTGAAGGACGGGGATTTCTACGTCGTCAACGGGGAGAAGAACTTCATCACGAACGCCCCCGAGGCGGACGCCGCCATCCTGTTCACGATGACCGACAAGTCGAAGGCGCACAAGGGGATCACGGCCTTCGTCATCGACATGAAGTGGAAGGGCGTGTCCACCGGCAGGCACGAGAAGAAGATGGGGATCCGGGCCGCCCCCACGTCGTCCATCATCCTGGAGGATGTCCGCGTGCCGGCGAAGAACCGCCTCGGAAATGAAGGGGACGGCTTCAAGGTCGCCATGTTCACGCTCGACGGCGGCCGGATCGGGATCGCGGCCCAGGCGGTCGGCATCGCGCGGGCGGCGATGGAAGACGCGGTGGCCTACTCGAAGGACCGGAAGCAGTTCGGCCAGCCGATCTGCGAATTCCAGGCCTTGCAGTGGATGTTCGCGGACATGGCGACCGAGATCGACGCCGCGCGGCTCCTGACCCTGCGGGCGGCGTGGATGAAGGACAAAGGGATGCGCCACTCGAAGGAGTCGTCGATGGCGAAGCTGTTCGCTTCCGAGGCGGCCAACAGGGCGGCCACGAAAGGGATCCAGATCCACGGAGGGTACGGGTACATCACGGAGTACCCGGCGGAGCGCCACTTCCGGGACGCCAAGATCACCGAGATCTACGAGGGGACGTCCGAGATCCAGCGTCTGGTGATCTCCTCGTCCCTGCTGCGGTAGGCGCGTATGCGACCCGCGCGGCTCGGAAGGGGCTACATCCAGGTATACACCGGCGACGGGAAGGGGAAGACCACCGCCGCGCTCGGGGTGGCGATGCGCGCCGCGGGGCACGGCCTGATGGTCGAGATCTTCCAGTTCATGAAAGGGAAGATCGAATACGGGGAACTCGAAGGCGCGCGCAGGCTCTCCCCGAACGTGGCGATACACCAGGTCGGCCGCGAGACGTTCGTGGACCGGAAGAATCCGGACCCCGAGGACGTCCGCCTGGCGCGGCACGGGTGGGAGGTGGCGAAAGAGGCGATCCTGAAACGGAAAGCCGACATCGTGGTCCTCGACGAGATCAACTGCGCTATGGCCTTCGGGCTCCTGACCGTCGCGGAGGTGCTGGAAGTCCTTAACGCCAGGCCCTACGACCTGGAAGTGATCCTCACGGGAAGGGACGCGCCTCCCGAGATCGTCGAGGCGGCGGACCTGGTGACGGAAATGCTGCAGATCAAGCATTACTACTTCGAGGGAGTGGAAGCCCGGGAAGGGATCGAGCGGTAGGTGAAAAGCGCCCGCAAGCTACGGATATTGGTCGGGAAACCCGGCCTCGACGGACACGACCGGGGGGCGATGATCATCGCGCGGGCCTTGAGGGACGCGGGCGTGGAGGTCGTCTACACCGGCCTCCACCAGACCCCCGAGATGATCGTCCGCACGGCGGAGCAGGAGGACGTGGACGGCATCGGGCTGTCCATCCTTTCCGGGGCGCACAGGCACCTCTTCCCGAAAGTGGTGTCGCTGCTGAAAAAAAAGAAGATGGGCGACGTGGTCGTGTTCGGCGGCGGGATCATCCCCGACCGCGACATCCCCTTCCTGATGAAGAAGGGGGTGGACCGGGTGTTCACGCCGGGCGCCACGGTCCGGGAGATCGTGGACTACGTGAACGGGCGCATCCGGCCCCGGGCCTGATGGGGCGGCCGATGGGCGCAGCCGCAAGGGAAGTCCTCGCCGGGGATGTCCGGGCCGCGGCGCGCCTGATGCGCGACCTCGACGACGGGCTGCCGTCGGCGTTCCGTACGCTGGAAATCCTTCAAAAGAAGACAGGCCGCGCCTATATCCTGGGGATCACGGGCGCGCCCGGGGTCGGAAAGTCCACGCTGGCCGACCGGATCGTCTCCTATTTCCGGCAGCGGAAACAGACGGTGGGCGTCGTTGCCGTCGACCCTTCCAGCCCCCGCACCGGCGGCGCCATCCTCGGCGACAGGATCCGGATGCAGGGCCATGCCCTCGACGAGGGCGTGTTCATCCGGAGCCTCGCCGCCCGCGGCCGCCTGGGCGGGCTTTCCCGATCCGCCGCCGGGATCGTGGACGTCATGGACGCCATGGGGAAGGACGTCGTCCTGGTCGAGACCGTGGGGGTGGGGCAGGGCGAGGTGGAAATCGACGCGCTGGCCCACACCACCATCGTGGTGCTGGCTCCCGGAATGGGCGACGGCCTGCAGGCGATCAAGGCGGGGATCCTGGAGATCGCGGACATCTTCGCGATCAACAAGTCCGACCGGGACGGGGCGTCCCGGACACGACGGGAGATCGAGCGGCTGGTCTCGACCGGGACGTACCCGGAAGGGGGCTGGGTCCCGCCCGTGGTCCCGACCGTCGCCACCGAGGGAAGGGGAATGGCGTCCCTCTTCCGGGAGGTGGAGCGGCACCGCGCCGGGGTCCGGATGTTATAATGTTTTCCCAATGAAGAAAAGCGTTTACATCAAGACGTTCGGCTGCCAGATGAACGTCGTCGACTCGGGAAGGATGCTGACGCTCCTGGCGGGGGAGGGGTATCTCGAGTCCCCTTCCCTCGAAGAAGCCGACCTTGTGCTCCTGAACACCTGCAGCATCCGCGACAAGGCCGACCAGAAGATCTTCAGCGAACTGGGCGAGCTTCGCCGCTGGAAGCGGCTTCGGCATGGGCGGCTCGTCGGCGTGGGCGGATGCCTCGCCCAGCAGGCCGGCGAGAAGCTCCGGAAACGGGCGCCCCATGTCGACATCGTTTTCGGCACCCACAACATCGCCCGCCTGCCCGAGCTGGTGCGGAACGCGGAACGCCGTTCCCCGGCGGTCGAACTGGCGATGGAAGGGGATCCGGCGCACTGGGAGATCGCGCCGTACCTTGCCGAGGGCGCCGCGTCCGCGATGGTCACCATCATGCAGGGGTGCGACAACTTCTGCGCATACTGCATCGTCCCCGTCGTCCGGGGACGGGAGGTGAGCAGGCCTTCCCGCGGGGTGATCGACGAGGCGCGCTCGCTGGCGGGCCGGGGCGTCAGGGAGATCGTCCTGCTTGGGCAGAACGTGAATTCCTACGGGAAAAAAGAGGGAGAGATCGCGTTCTACGAGCTGCTTCGGCGCCTTTCGGATATCGACGGGATCTCCAGAATCCGGTTCATCACCTCCCATCCGCGCGACCTCGACGAGCGGACCATCGGCCTCTTTTCGGAGATCGAGTCGCTCTGCCCCCACGTCCACCTTCCCGTCCAGGCGGGGTCGGACCGGGTGCTCGCGGCGATGGGAAGGGGGTACACGCGAAGGGAGTACCTGTCGAAGATCGAGTCGCTCCGCCGGGCCCGTCCGGGGATCGCGTTCTCTTCCGATTTCATCGTGGGCTTTCCCGGAGAAACGGAGGATGATTTCCGGGAAACATTGTCTATCATGGAAGATGTGAGGTACGACTCGGCTTTTTCCTTTTGCTTCTCCGCCCGTCCCGGAACCCGGGCGGCGGCCATGGGGAGCCGGGTCGACCCCGCGGTCGCGGGGGAGAGGCTGCGGCGGCTCCAGGCCCTCCAGAACCGGCACAGCCGCGAACGACTGAACGCGGTCGTCGGGAAGAACGTGGAGGTGCTGGTGGAGGGGCCCAGCACGAGGGATCCCGGAAGGCTTTGCGGGCGCACCCCGTGCCATAAAATGGTGAACTTCGCCCCGGGGGGCGGGAATGGGCCGCTTCGCGCGGTTTCGGTGATTGCGGCGGGCGAACACACGCTTTCCGGGGAGGAAAGGCAGCGAGGACGATGAAAGAGATGCTTGTCGCCGGGGTGACCGTCGATCCGATGACGAAATCGCCCATCGTGATCCTGCGGGACCGGGAGAGCCGGCTGGCGCTTCCGATATGGATCGGAGCGCTCGAGGCCAACGCCATCGTGATCTTCCTCGAAGGAGTGGAGCTGGCCCGGCCGATGACCCACGACCTCCTCAAGTCGTTCCTCGAGAAGACCGATACCTGTTTGCGCAAGGTCGAAATAACGGATATAAAAGACAACACGTACTACGCGCTCCTTCACCTGGAAAGGGAGAACGAAACCTTCACGGTGGATTCCCGTCCCAGCGACGCCATCGCCCTGGCGCTGCGCTGCGACGTGCCGATCGTGGTGGCCGCCGAGGTCATGAAGAACGCCCTGCCGATCGAGAACCTCGACGGAATGCCCGACGGCAAGGACAAGCTGACGGAGCTGCTCGAGAAGATGGACCCAGAACAATTCAGCAAGTACAAGATGTAGCCGGCCAAAGCCGGATGAAGACGTCCCGCATACTCGTTCTCCAGGAGAACGGGGGGCCCGACAAGGAATTCCGGCTGACCGTCCTGGGCCGGACGGTCGAATTCGAATACCGCGCACCCGCGCAGCAGCCCTCCTGGAAGACCGACCTCCCGTCATACGCCGCCGTCGCCGTCCCGATCGACCATGCGGATCCCGATCTCATCGGCGCCCTGTCCGGCGCGAAGGAATGGAGCGGCCCCGTCTTTCTCTACCGAAGCGACCCGCCGCTCCACGAGATGGCGCGGTGGGTCATCTGGGAGACCCCGGAGCACGAGGGGTTGAAAGGCCCGGTCGCCGACCGGCTGCTCTCCGAAAGCGTCGAATACTACTCGATGGCTTCCCTCTACCAGCAGTGCCTCCGGATGATGTCGTCCCCGGACGAGGAGCACCTCCTGTCGCAGATCACCGACACCTTCATGGCCGAGCTGTCCACGGGAAGCTGCGTCATCTGGCTCTCCGCGTCGGAGGAGCCGGACGAGATGGTGATCGCTTCCGCCCGCGGCTCCATCGGGATCGAATCGGAAGGGTCCCGTTTCTTCCTTTCGCAGTCGGGGATCGCTGAATCCGTCCGGAAGGGCGCGCCGTTCCGGGCACAGGCCGAATCCCAGGTCTACGTGCCGCTTCGGCACCAGGAAAGGGTGATCGGCCTGGTGAAGCTTGGGGAACGGAAGGACCGCAGGAACTACGGCCAGAAGGACCTCCAATCCGCGCAGGTCATCGCCGACTACGCGGCGTCCGCGTTGAACACGGTGAGCCGGCTGGGAAGGAGCGACAAGATCCCCCTGCGGGACCCGGAAACGGGGGCCCATTCCGCCGCGTTCCTGTCGGATTACTTCGAGAAGGAACGGAACAAGGCCGTACGGTTCCACAGGCCGCTGTCCGTCCTGTTCCTCCAGTTCGAGAACTGGTCCTTCCTGATGGAGCAGACGCGGGAAAACGTCGTGTCGGGCGCCCTCGTGTCGGTCATCGAAAACATGCGCAAGGCGCTGCGCGATTCCGACCTCCTGGCGCGGCAGGATGCGAACCGTTTCTGCATCGTGCTTCCGGAAACCGACGCCTACGGGGCGATGCTCGCCATCCGCCGGCAGAGGAAGGCGATCCGGGAGAAGAACCGGTTCCAGTTCCTCGGCACGGAGTTCTCCATCCAGCCGTTCTTCATGTCGGCCACGTTCCCCAGGGACGGCAGGGATTTCCAGGAACTCGTGCGCCTCGCGGAGGAGAAACAGGCCCGCCAGCAGAAAAGCCCGCTGCACCGCCTTCGCATCTCGGAGCGCACCTTCTGGGACGCCTTCGAAATCCTGGTCGGGAAGCCCGATCATTACGAACTGCTGAGGAAGGGCGAGGACGTCTCCTACTTCCAGCGCGTGCGGCGCGACCTCGGCCGGAACTCCTATTTCAGCATGCCGAGAGAGAACTTCCTGCGGGTCCTCGAGTCGGTGGCCCAGGACGCGACCAGCCGACGGAAAAGACCGCGGCATCGTCATCGTCGCCGGACCGACCCCCGAGATCTACAAGCAGGTCTTCCTCTCATACCAGACGGAAACCCCGACGAACAGGAACGTCTTCATCCTGGGGCAGGGGGGGAGCACGCGGTT
Source organism: uncultured bacterium (assembly GCA_963741515.1). Taxonomy (GTDB): domain Bacteria; phylum Desulfobacterota; class Deferrimicrobia; order Deferrimicrobiales; family Deferrimicrobiaceae; genus UBA2219. The sequence continues at coordinate 61,762 of CAVUIA010000001.1, read as the reverse complement.
CGACGCCAGGAACCTGTTGTACGTTTCCGCGGAGGACGACCTGCTGAAGGACCGCGAGGTGATCCTCTACCTCAAGGGAAGCGCGGCGTACGGCCTCTTCGCCTTCGACCGGGGGGCCGACGTGGAAGGGTTCAACACCGCCGACGAGTGGCTGGTGGAATCGATGATCGAGAAGTTCCAGGAGATGTATCTCCTGCAGAGGACCTTCTGATGGCGGCCGCGGCGAAACGGGTCATCATAGGGGACCCGGTCGACAAGCACAGGAAGGCGCTGGCCCTTTTCCTGCGGGAAAAGGGGCTGGAGGTCATCGAGGTGCCGGACGGCAGCAGGGCCCTGGCCGAGACGCTCCTGCGGAAACCGGACGTGCTTCTGCTCGACCTGTCGGTGCCGATCCTGGGACCGGAGCGGCTGGTTCAGATCCTCCGCAGCAATCCGAACACGAAGGAGATGCCGATCATCTTCTTCAGCGACCAGGAGCGGAGCATAACGGGGTTCCGCCCCGGCGTGGACCAGTTCATCCGCAGGCCGTTCCATGAAGAGGAGGTCCTCCAGCGCATTCAGCGCCTTCTCTACCAGGACCCCCTTTCCGAGGCCCTCACCGGGGACTCGGAGATCAGCGGGAACCTGAGCCAGTTCTGCATACCGGACCTGTGGCAGATGCTTTCGATGAACCGGAAGAGCGGCATCCTCCAGGTCGACGGGGATCACATCACGGGGTCGATCTACATCGAGCGCGGAGACATCGTATCCGCGTCGACGCAGAACCTCGTCGGCGAGAAAGCCCTTTTCCGTATGATCCCGCTCAAGGAAGGGAAGTTCCGTTTCGTGCCGGGGAAAGTGGGGGTCCGGCGGACGATCTTCACCCCCAACCAGCACACCATCCTCGAAGGGCTGCGCCACGACGACGAACTCCAGCGGATCGGGGACGCCCTTCCCTCGCCGAACGACGCCGTGGCGGTCGTGGGCGACCCGAAGGTCATCTCATCGGCGGAAGGGGCGGTTCGCGAGGTCCTGATGCTGGCGGGGTTCTGTTCCCGCGTCGAGGAGATCGTCAACAACTGCCATTTTCCCGACCTGGTGGTCTACAGGGCGCTCCTTTCCCTGAAGGAACGGGGGATCCTCGAGTTCGGCGCCTTCGACACGGCGCCGTCGAAGAACGAGTTCCTCCCCCCCGAGGACCTGGTGGGGATCGGCGCGAAGCTCGTCGAGAACGCCGCGTCGGGGGAGAACGGCGTCTGGCGGATCGTCTTTTTCATCCCCGATCCGGCGATGCTCGAGGAGCTCGTGCAGGCACTGGGGAAATTCCGCGACTTCGAGGTCGACCGGGTGTTCTTCTCGCTGAGGGGGAAGGAAGGCGTCCCGGTGGGGACGTTCGGGCGGCTCCGGGTGGCGGAAAACTGCTCGATCCTCCTCAACGCTTTCCCGTACATGCGGTCCATTTCCCCCTTGTGGTACAGCCTCGCGCCTTCCCCCCTCGGGATCGTCGTGTTTTTGAAGGATGGGCTGACCGGCTCGTTCGAAAACCTGATGTCCGTTTCGGAGTTCACCCGCGGAACCTCCACCCGGTTCCTTCTCGCGTTGACGGGGAAGGCGTTCACGGACTTCGGCCTGGGGGAGAACACGCTGCGGCTGTTCCGCAACCGCCTGGAGCGGCTGGGTTGCACCCTCGATGTGCGGGAAATGGAGGACGCGGCCCCGGACTGGATCCGGGATTCCCTGGTGTCCGTCATCCGTCGGTCGCTGGAGGGGAAATAAAACAAGTGCTAAAATGATATACAATACCGACAGGTAAATTCAGGAGAGGGAGAGACAAAAGGGGATGGCAGAGAAAATTCGCTACACCCGGCGGGACCTGAAAGGGCCCGACGAGTTCATTTCCACTTTCGGGCGCATCGTCGCGTGGTGCAAGGAAAACCGGTCGAAGTTCATGACGGCTGTCTTCGTCGCGCTCGCGATCCTGGCCCTGACCCTCGGAACGAGCGCATACCTTCCGGTGGCAGGAAAGGAACGCCGGGAACGAAATATGGCCGTATATCGAACAGGCCCGCGGGTTGCTGGCGTCGCCCTCGGGCGTCGATCCCGGGAACCTGGCGGCCATGGAAAAGTCGATTTCGTCCCTGGCGGAGAAACACTCCGGCACGCGGGCCGCCCTCTATGCGAAGTATTACCTCGGGGTCCTCGCGTTCCGCAAGGGAGATTACGACGGAAGCGCCGCATTGTTCCGCGAGGCGATCAAGATCGGGAAAGACGAGGGGGTATTGAAGTACCTTCTCCGGAACGGGGTCGCGTGCTCCCTGGAAGCGAAGGGCGATTTCCCGGGCGCCGCCGCCTCTTATCGGGAGGCCGCGGAGTCCGCCGGGCCCGGGTTGAAAGCCCAGGCGCAATACGACGAGGCGCGCGTCCTCGAACTGTCGGGAAAGAAAACCGAGGCGGTTTCCGTGTATCGGCGGGTGATCGATGAGAACCCGGAAGCCATGCAGAGGGATCTGATCGATATAAAGATGGCCCGCATGGAGTAGTGCCCTTGAAAGTCTGTTTCCTGTGGCACATGCACCAGCCGTATTACAAGGACCCGGAAACCGGGTCCTACACCCTGCCGTGGGTGCGACTTCACGCCATCAAGGATTACGTCGCCCTTCCCAGGATCTTCCGCGAATTCCCGAATATCCGCCATACGTTCAACCTCGTGCCTTCCCTGCTGATCCAGGTCAGGGACTACGTGGAGAACGGCGCAAGCGACGCCTTCCTGGATGTATCGAGGAAAAACGCGTTCGACCTCACGAAGGACGAGCGTGAATTCATCTTAAGGAACTTCTTCTCGGCGTTCGCTCCGACCATGATCCTTCCGCAGCCGAGGTACGCGGAACTGTTCCGGGGGCACGAGTCGGCCCTTCGGTCGCTGGGGAACAACGGCGGGCCGGGCATGTACGGCTCGTCGGATTACACCGACCTCGTAGCCCTGTTCAACCTCACATGGTTCCATCCGCTTCACAGGGAGGAAGACCCCGAGCTCTCCCGCCTTTGGAACAAGGGAGGGCGGTACACGGAGAAGGAAAAGCAGTACATCCTGGACCGGCAGATCGTCGTGATGGGCCAGATGTTCGAGGAATACCGGAAACTGGAGCAATCGGACGGGGGAGAGCTTTCCTCGTCCGCGATGTATCATCCGATCCTTCCGCTTTTGATCGACAACCGGGCGGCGTTGGACGCGCGGCCCGGGGCACCGCTTCCCAACCGTCCTTTCGCGTACCCGAGAGATGCCCGCCGGCAGATAGAGGAGGGCAGGGAAGTGTTCCGGGAGCTGTTCGGCGCATACCCGAAGGGCTTATGGCCTTCCGAAGGCTCCATCAGTCCGGCGACCATGGAGCTGGCGGCGAAATCCGGGTTCCAGTGGGTTGCCACCGACGAAATCCTCCTGTCGAAGGCGCTCAACAAGCCCATTTACCGGGATGCCGACGGGATTCCGCTGGAACCGGGCTGGTTCTACCGGCCGTACTCGGTCCGGACCGAATCCGGAGAGATCCGGATCGTGTTTCGCGATCACCACCTTTCCGACCTGATCGGCTTCGAGTATTCCCGGTGGGACGCCAACGATGCCGCAAGCAACTTCGTCCATACGTTACGATTGCTAGGCGAGAAACTCAAAACCGTGAATCCGGATTCGTCTCATGACGATTTCATCGTCCCGGTCATCCTCGACGGTGAAAACGCATGGGAGTATTACCATGATTCCGGAATGAGTTTCCTGAAGTCTTTACTGCATAAATTGGATGAGTTGCGTCCGGATATAGAATGCATCCCTTTAAGTGAGGCGCTTGGGAAGATAAATAATTCCGAGCCCCTTCCATCCGTTCCCACCGGTTCCTGGATAGACGGCACGTTCAACATATGGATCGGCCACCCCGAAGACCATACGGCGTGGGACATGCTGTCGCGCGCGCGTTCCCTTTGGGAAACCAAGGCGATCCCCCTGGAAAACCAGGGAACGCCTTTGCCCGAACCGCTGAAAAAAGCGGAAGAGTTCCTTTTCGTCGCCGAAGGATCCGACTGGTGCTGGTGGTACGGGGACGATCATTTCACGCCTCACGGTCCCGAATTCGACCGCCTGTTCCGGCATAACGTCAAGGCGGCATACCTTTCCATGGGGTTGGACGCTCCCGATGTCCTGGATATCCCGATCGTCAAGCGGGAGCGGGTTTCCGACTCAAAGGACGTCATCCCGGCCCCGGGAACCTACATCCGCCCGAGCGTGGACGGCCTGGTCACGTCCTACCTGGAATGGAGCGCGGCTTCCGTCTATGTTCCGAATCCCGAATTCGGTTCCATGCACCGCGCCGGGCGCTTGATCTTATCCGGTTATTATTATGGTTTCAGCACGGATATCCTGTACTTCCGTTTCGACCTCGACGCGGTGGCCACGGAATGCATGAAAGGAACTGGATATCGAAGTAATATTTCCGAGCAAAAACAGGAAGATCCACGGGGAATTGTCTTTCCTGGACGGAACTTCCAAATGGTCGTTCAAGGAAATCGGAAAAACCCACGAATCGGCCGTAGTGGTTTCAAGCGGCGACGGCGAACCGCTGATGGCCGCGTACAACAAGGTCATCGAGATCGGGCTTCCGATGGACCTGCTGGAATGCCGGAAGGACGAACGAATCGATTTCTTCCTGACGATCCAGCCGAAAGGCACGCTTGGGGAGCGATGGCCTTTATACGGTACATTTTCCGCGGAACTGCCGGGAACGGATTTCGAGGAAAGAAACTGGGCGGTCTGAATTTCATCGGTACCGGTCGGAGACTAATATTTTCCTGAAAAATTCCGATAATTATCACGGTGGGGAAACAGGTATTTAAATAAGTTCAAGATTACATAGCGTTACAGGAGGGAACCCGTGGCCGAGAGCTCGAAAGGCGGCTGGTTGAAGAATGGGTATGGCGATGCCGATGAGGAATTATTTCCAATCGGCAAAGGGTATCGATCCGGGACAAGATTCGACAAAATCCGTTATGGTCTATTTGCTGGATAGAAAGACGCTGGGAAAAGAACCTCTCGGGATCATCCTGGAGCGCCGGAAAACGGAAAGAGATGGCAACAACGCCATCGGGATGCTGTATTTGGCCCGAAAAGAATTTGGCGATACGGAAGACATGGAAAAAAAGATCGTCATCGGAGATTACATTTAACGACCATTTCGCGGAGAAAATGGAATTAACGTATCGCGATTTACAAATAGAATAAAGGCGCCTCCAATAAAAATCACGAATATACCGATAAATACGTGATATTCACCAAAATTCATGTAACCATATAGCGGATGTTCGTAGGTCTTAAAGAATATAACAAATAGCCCGAAAAACATAATGCCTATTCCCGCTATGTTGGCGTAAGACTTATAGAATGTAGATACCTTAGTAAATTTTTTTTTAAACACCCTTATTGCCTCTTTTTGCCTGTCAGCAGGTATTTTCCAAACATTTGCATGACCGTGATGATATGGGGCGAATTCCGACCTGTCAAGTTACTCCAGGAATGAAACTTTTTTTTGGCGGCCCGAACCTAATATGCAGGACATACAAGTCATTAAGGAATGACTCGGATGCCGGGAGGGAAAGGAAATGAAGACATATAAAAAAATGGCGTGGGTTTGGACAGCGATTCTGGTTTATGCGATAGGCTTCAGTATCTTGGCCGCATAGGGTTGGCGTGAATAATGGAAAAGCTCCTGGAATTTATTTCCGGGAGCTTTTCTTTCATCCGAAAGACGAACCGGATTAAAGTCTTATAACGTCCCGTTATTATAGGTTATTAAGTCATAAACGGCATGCCTTGAAGGGTCGAAACATAGCTCGGGAATATGAAGGGCCGCGGTCCGAAGCCGATTCATTCTTCTTCCAGGACGAAACTTCCCGATATCGCCTGAAACTAAATTTCACCGGAAGGTGTTTTTGGGAATCGACCCCTTAACCGATTTGGAGGAAGAAACCCATGAAAAGAAATCTATTCGGAATAGCGATTGCGGTGATTCTCATGGCGGGATTGGGATTCGGCTTGGGAATCGCGCAGGCGGGCGCAGACAAGGCGTTGAGCCTTGAAGATCAGTGCAAACAGCTGAATTCCGCATCATCGGGATGGAACAGTGCCGGCCCGGTGGAAACCGGGGGCGTTCCTCAACTGACCGATGAAGAATTCGCGAAGATTGCGGAAGCGGAAAGGGCCAAGTACGTCGGGATGAAGGACATTGACGGTCACTGACCGGAAGAATTCCAAACCGGACGACCAAAGCCCTCGGATGCGGAATCCGGGGGCTTTTCTTTTCCGGACAGGATAACGTCTGGTAATAGATATTATGTAAAATACGATCAACTGTGAAGCTGCTGGCTCTTTCGGGCGATGCAGAACTTCCAGCCCATGAAGATGGGTCCCGCCTTCCCTTCCAGCGTCGAACAGATCTCGCGAATCTTCGGTATGCGTTCAAGGTACGGGATTTTCGGATACAACGCGGAAGACTGCGACGGAATCGACAGGAAATCGAAAAGGAACTCCTGGTTCGCTTCGAAATGGAAATCCACCAATGTGGTCTTGAATCCCTGCAACGAACCGAAAACGGAATCGATCTCCTGGAACGAAAACGATCCTGAATGATATTTCAGGTCGGGAAACGCCATCTGGACCGCGTCATCGCCGTTTTCCGTGAACAACCCTGCGAAATAGCAAATGGAGATCACGCCGTCGGGAACGATCAGCCCGCGGGCCTGCCGGATGGATTCACGGAAATTCGGAATCTGGAAAATGGACGGCGTATAGAAAATGCCGTCGAATCCTTCATGGAAAAACGATTCGAGGTTGTCGGCGTCTCCGAGGATGAAATACAGTCCCGGAATGTTCCTGTAGCGCTCCTTGGCCTTGTTCAGCATGGACTCGCTGATGTCGATCGCGAAAATGCTCGGCTGGCGGTCCGAGGCGAGCATATTGTAGATCGCCATGGCGGAAATGCCCGTGCCGCAGCCGATATCCAGGATCCTCTTGGGACGCGAAGGAACGATCAATTCGAGCTGCCGCCGGGTGAGCGACTCGAGAAGATGATGTTTTTCCTCGAACAGGTCGTATACGAGGGAGCTTTGGTCGATATTTCGGACAATGGTTTCCAGTAATCGTTTTTCCACGGTTTCCTGAACGCCCATGCTCGTCTCCCCCGGTAACGTATACACCGATTACTTATAATCGGAAAAACGGAGGGAAATCTTCATCGAAAAGGGATATCAGAACAACGATTTCGTACAGAGATGGATCAGATGTCTCATCGAGGAAATACCGCTTACAGCCCACTCCTTGTAGAAATCGCCTATGCCGTGGAAGCCGGACCGCGTGGCGGGAGACCAGAGGACGGGAAGCAACAGAAGCAGGACGAGGACAACCACTCCACCGGAAAATATCCTTCCGCTGCGCCGAAGGTCGGGTTGCCCGTGGAAGAAACCCTCCAGGGAGAAAGACAGGTGCATCGTGAAGAGAAACGCGGCGGCGGCAAGATATATTTCCCCGGCGTAAACGTATTCCCCGCGGAAAAGCATGACGGGGCCGATCGCCGCGAGATTGTACAGGGGGACCGCGTACGGCGCGAGGTCTATGGCCACGTTCGTTCGATCGATCACCACCTTCCCTCCCGCGCGGGAAGTGATGTGGAATCCATGCACCTGCCGGAAGAACAATTTCGCGACGATGAGATGCGTAAGCTCGTGCCCCCAGAGGTACAGCCTCTCCGGCTTGCGAACCAGAAAATGGAAGACGAGATAGACGAAAGCCCCGCCGGCGGCGATTCCGGCCTGCAATGCGGAGAAACGCGCCGCAATGTGAACCGGCAGGGTGTACAGAAGGACGACATCCGCGAGCAGCAAGGGAATGCCGATCAGGGAATAGACGAATACCCGCAAACGCGGCCTCCCGGATCCACCTGTTTACAAAAATATAACGTTATGTTATTTTTGCTTCCGACCATGGAGAATCCCCGAATCGGAGGTGTCCGTGAACATTGAAAGCACACCTGCGATCATGAAGACGCGTGATATCGCCATCCTCCTCGACCTGAGCCCGGATACCGTCAACGACATGGCCCGTCGTGGGGTCCTGAAGGGGTACAAGAGCGGAAACCAGTGGAGGTTCCGTCGAAAGGACATCGAACGGTTCATCGAGCGGGATCAGGATCCTCCAACTACCGGGTAGTTCGGAGGGTTGCGGCGCCTGCCGCAACCTTTTTTTATTGGCGCCCCCGGGGTGACTCGAACACCCGGCCAAAGGTTTAGGAAACCTCTGCTCTATCCGCCTGAGCTACGGGGGCGCATCCCCCCATTCGGGATCAATCGTCGAACTGGATCAGCGAAAAGACCTTTTCTCCCTTGAGAAGCTCCCGGCCTTTCAGCTCCGTCAGTTCCGCCAGGAAGCAACATTCTACAACATCGGCCCCCAGCTTTCTCAGCAGACCGAGAACCGCGGACATCGTCCCTCCCGTCGCAAGGACGTCGTCGGCCACCAGGACTTTCATTCCCGGACGGATGGCGTCTGCGTGGATCTCGAGGTTGTCTTTCCCGTACTCGAGATCGTAGGACGCAGAAACCGTCTTGCGCGGCAGTTTCCCCGGCTTCCGCACGAGAAGGACCCCCGTCCCCAGCTTGTACGCCAGGGCGGCCCCCATGATGAAACCGCGCGCCTCGATCCCCACGACGGCATCGATCTCTTTCGCGAAGTGGCGGTGCGCGATCAGGTCGATCGCCTGCTGGAAGGACGCCGGGTCGGAAAGAAGCGTGGTGATGTCCTTGAACTGTATCCCCTTCTTCGGGAAATCGGGCACGTTCCGGATCCGTTTTTTCAGCTCGTTCGAGGGCATGTTCCTTCCTTCATGGGCTCAGGTTTCCTGCGGGATCCACCGCCTCCCCGTCGACGCGCAGCTCGAAATGGAGGTGGTGCGTGGTCGCGTTCCCGGTTCTGCCGACGGTCCCCAATAGCGCGCCCGCGGGCACGGCATCGGCTGATTTTACACGAATCGTTTCCAAATGTCCGTACAGCGTCGTGACGCCGTTCCCGTGGTCGACGACCACCGCGTTGCCGTACCCGCGCATCCCGTTCCCGGCGTAGGACACGATTCCCCTGTCCGCGGCGAGGACCGGCGTTCCGGCGGGCGCGAGGATGTCGATCCCTTCGTGGCGTCCCCCGGACCTGTGCCCGAAGCCGGACGAGACCGGCCCTGACACGGGCCACTGGAGCGTCCTCGTCGAGATTCTTTCATCCCGCGTCTTCAAGGGAACGGAGGAACAGCCGGCGAATAGCGCCGCGATCAGCAGGGCCGCGATCCCGACGTGCCGCATCTTCACCCGGGGAAGCCGTGCCTGCCGATGAGGGGAACGAAGATGCACGCGCCCAGGAATTCGATCAACGGCTCCCCGCCCTTCTTCGTCACGCGCAGCAGGTCCTGGCCCATGCGTCCTCCCGACCGGCAGCACGATGATCCCCCCTTCCGTCAACTGCTCCAGCCAGGGAGGCGGGATGGAAGGCGACGCCGCCGCCGACAGGATCCGGTCGAACGGGGCGTGCCCGGCGCATCCGAGGGTCCCGTCCCCGGTGACGTAATCGACGTTGACGCACCCGAGCTCGCCGAGCCGCGCGGAGGCGTCCGAGGCCAGGGAAGGGATCCGCTCCACCGTGACCACCCGGCGGGCGAGCTCTCGCCAGGATCGCCGTCTGGTAGCCGGAGCCGGTTCCGATCTCGAGGACCTTCTCGGCTCCCGTCAGCCGCAGGGCGGCCGTCATTTCCGCGACGATGAACGGCTGGGAAATCGTCTGCCCTTCCCCGATGGGCTGCGGTTCGTCCGCGTACGCCTTGTGGCGTAGCGCCGGAGGCACGAAGAGGTGCCGGGGGATTTCTTCCATCGCCGCCAGGACCCGCTCGTCGCGGATTCCCCGGCGCCGGATCTGCTCCTCCACCATCCTGCGGCGGAGGACGTCTTCCTTCACCAGGTCCATTTCCTCAGCGCCCTCAAAGCGGCATAGTTCGTCAGGTCGAGGTGGATCGGCGTGATGGAGATGTAGTTCTCCTCGATCGCCTCGAGATCCGACCCGGGGACTTCTTCCGAAGAGAGGTAGTCGCCGCCGATCCAGTAGTACTTGCGGCCGCGCGGGTCCCTCTTCTCCACGATGACGTCGCCGTAGACCCGTTTCCCCATCCGGGTCATCCGGACGCCGGAGATCTTGTCCTTCGGGACGTTGGGTACGTTCACGTTGAGGAGGGTGTCGTCGGGAAGCCCCTGGGCCATAACCTTGCGGGCCACGGTCACCGCGAATTCCGACGCGACGTCGAAACGGAACTTGCTTCGCGTGACGACGGAAACGGCGATCGAGGGGATCCCGAGGATGGTGCCTTCCATCGCCGCGGACACGGTTCCCGAATAGGTGATGTCGTCGCCCAGGTTCGCGCCCTTGTTGATGCCGGAGACGAGCAGGTCGATCTTCTTGCCTTTGAGGATGCCGTTCACCCCCAGGTTGACGCAATCGGTGGGAGTGCCGTCCACCGAGTACGTCCGGGTGCCGAGTTTCTCCACGCGGAGCGGGTGGGTCAACGTCAGGGAATGGCTGGCGGCGCTTCTTTCCCGGTCGGGGGCCACGGTGTAGACCGTCCCGATCTCCTTCATCGTCGCCGAGAGCGCTTCGATCCCCTCGGACCGGACGCCGTCGTCGTTGCAGAGAAGGATGATGGGAGTGTCGCTTTCCAAGGGAGGCCTCCGTGACCGTGTATCCAGCTTTTCCAAGCACTTACGCTTGCCTGCATCATACCTCGATACCCGTAATTACGGTAGGTGGCGGCAGGATCCGTAAGGCTGCAGCGAGGTGTTGTATCGCGGCGTCGAAAGAAAAAGGGGTCGGGCCTCGAAAGCCCAACCCCTTGTTTCATCTGGTCGGGACGACTGGACTTGAACCAGCGGCCCCCTGCACCCCATGCAGGTGCGCTACCAGGCTGCGCTACGTCCCGAACTATTAAATATATAAATATAACCGCGCGTGGCGGGGTTGTCACCTGATTTCTTGCGAAGCCCCCCTGCCCTATCTCTGGCCGGCCCTCCCGAAATCGTCCTCGATCCTCTCGATGTCGTCCTCGCCGACGTAATCGCCCATCTGCACCTCGATGAACACGAGGTCTTCGATGCCGACGCTCTCGACCCGGTGGTACGCTCCCAGCGGGATGTCGATGTATCCACCCGGGGAAAGGTTGATCGTGATGAGCTTATCGGGCTCGGTCCCGACGGTGATGATCGCGCTTCCGCGGACGACCTGCCAGTGTTCGGCGCGCCTCCGATGTTTCTGCAGGCTCAATCTCTTGCCGGGATGGACGACGAACTGTTTGACTTTGTACCCATCATCCTCCATGAGGACCAGGTAATATCCCCAGGGGCGATCCCCCCGTTCACCCGTCATGCTTTCTCCTCCGGACTGTACGTTTTGCAATACAGTAAACCAATGGTTTTTCAACAGGATAGACGTTGATTATTTAAGTATCGAATGAATCTTGGCGATATCCTTCTTCAATTTCCGGAGTTCCGCCTTGAACGGGTTTTCCGCCAGCTCCAGCTTGAGTTGCTGCTGTTGCCGGCTCTTTGTGCGCTGTTTGAGCTTTTCCCTTGCGCCGTCGATGGTGAATCTCTCTTCGTACAGCAGGCGTTTGATTTCCTGCAACGTCTCGACTTCCTGGCGCTTGTAGACACGGTGCTGGGATTTGTTTTTCGAGGGAGAGATCCGGAATTCGGTTTCCCAGAAGCGAAGGACGTAGGGCTTTACTCCCAGGATCCGACTCACTTCCCCGATCTTGAAGTAGAACTTGTCGGGAATATCTGGAGTCGCCACGCCTTCCCCTTGAGTTTACGAAGGCTTCTCTACATTGATGTGGGTTTTCAGGATCTGGCTCGGCCTGAAGGTCAGGACGCGCCGCGCGGTGATCTGGATGTCGTCGCCGGTCTGGGGATTGCGCCCTTTTCTCGGCCTCTTGTCGCGAAGGGTGAAATTGCCGAACCCGGAAATCTTGATCTTTTCGCCCTGCTTGAGGCACCCCTTCATCGTTTCGAAGATGGCCTCGACGATGTCCTGGGACTCCTTTTTGGAAAGTCCGCCGATCTTCTCGTAAACGATTTCGACCAGGTCAGCTTTCGTCATGATGCATCCTCCCGGCCTGTTTATGTGGTCCGGATTCTCCCGCCGAACCGATTCTCCAATAAATCTACTACTTTGGTATGTATACTATGGACGTCGGCGTCCGTCAAGGTCTTGTCTGAAGGTTGAAGTTTCATTCGGATACCCACGCTCTTCAATCCTTTTCCGATCTTTTCGCCCGTGAAAACGTCGAAGACGACCGCTTCCTCGATTTCCGGGGCGGACTGCGCGGACAAGGGCCAGCACGTCGCCCACCGGAACGCCCGCCGGGAAAACGCACGCCAGGTCGCGGAACACCGGAGGAAATTTCGGCAACGCCTTGTACATGCCCACGGGCCGGGGCGTGGCCGTTGCCTCTTGCAGGCGGATTTCTCCATAAAAAACGGGGCCCGGAATCTCGTACTCCGACAGCAGCTCCCTGCGGATCGCGCCGAACCACCCGATGCATTCGCCGTTCGAAAGGATGTCGGCGGACTTGCCGTCCTCGAGGAACGGCCGTTGATTCGTGGGGACCGTGTGCAGCGGGCCGGCGCCCAGGTGCAGGAGCAACCCTTCCACCATCCCCTTGATATCGTAGAAGTCCACCGGGTCGGAACCGCCGGACCAGGCGGAAGGAAGCCGTTTGCCGCACAGGATCATGGCCAGGCGGGATTCCTCGAAATGCCCCGCAACATAGGCTTTTCCGAACGATTTCCCGATCTCGTAGAGACGGACGTCCTCGACGAAGCGCCGCGTGTTGTCCGCCGCGTTCTGCATCAGGCCGGTCAGCAGGCTCGGGCGCATCAACGTGGTGTCTTCCGAGATCGGGTTCTTCACGCGAACGGCGTCGGCCGCGTCGAACCCGAGGAGGCCGCCGAGCCGCTCCCATTTCCGCCCGGAGACGAAAGAGAAGTTCACCGCCTGGTGGAATCCGTTCGCCCGAAGGAAATCGCATGCTTTTTCCGTAAGGTCGACGAACCGGTCGTCGGGCGAGAATTCCGGGGCGTTCGATTCCGGGTAGGTCGTCGGGATCCCTTCATACCCGGACAGGCGGGCGATTTCCTCGATCAGGTCGATCTCCCGCTCGATGTCGAACCTGTAGGAGGGAACGGTGACGTCCCACTCTCCCGGCTGAACCGTCTCCGTCGGGAAAGACAACCGTTCGAAGATCTCCCTGCATTTTTCCGGGGCATAGTACATCCCCACGATCCGGGCGGCCCTCGCGGGGCGGAACGTCACTTTCCGCGAACGCGCCGCCGCACCGGGTCCCACGTCGAGGAAACCCTTCGCGGGCGTAACCTGCGAGAACCGGGACAGCAGGGAAACGGCCCGGTCGGCCGCGTACAGGGTTCCGCCGGGATCCACGCCCCGCTCGAACCGGTAGGAGGATTCGCTGGAGAGCCCGAGCGTTCTGCCTGTCCGCCGGATGGAAGCCGGAGCGAAATGGGCGCTTTCGAAGAGGACGCGGGTCGTTCCCTCCGTGACCTCGCTGTTGAGGCCCCCCATGACGCCCGCGACGGCGACGGCGCCGGCCGCGTCCCAGATGAGCAGCATGCCCGGGATCGATCTTCCGCTCGGACCCGTCGAGGGTGGCGAACGTCATCGGTTCGGCCGGGGCCCGCACGTCGATCCGGGGGCCCTTCAACCGGTCGAGGTCGAAGGCGTGCATCGGCTGCCCGAATTCGAGCAGCAGGTAGTTGGTGATGTCGACCACGTTGTTTATGGGGCGAATGCCGCAAAGGGAGAGCCGCCGACGCATCCATTCGGGCGACGGGGCGACCCTGACGTCCGTGACGACGCGGGCGCTGTACCTCGGGCAAAGGGCCTTGTCCGTGACGGTGATGGTCACCAGGTCGCCGATCGGAGGGCCTTCCTCGCGGATGGGGACTTCGGGGTACACGACCTTCTCTCCCGTGATGGAAGCCAGCTCGCGCGCGACGCCGAGGACGCTCAGGCAATCGCCCCGATTCGGAGTGATCTCGACTTCCAGGAGCCAGTCGGAAAGGCCCAGGGCGTCCGCGAGCGGCTGGCCCAGCGTGGTTTCCGCCGGCAGGATCATGATCCCCGCGGACTCCTCGGCGAGCTTCAGCTCCTGCTCCGAGCAGAGCATCCCCTCGGAACTCCGGCCCCGGATCTTCGCCTTCTTGATCTCGACGCCGTTGGGAAGCACGGCGCCGATCTTCGCCAGCGCGACGACGTCCCCCGCGGCCATGTTCCTCGCTCCGCAGACGATGTCGAATTCGGCGGCGCCGTCGGTCACGCGGCAAAGGGAAAGACGGTCCGCGCCCGGATGCTGGCTCTTTTCCAGGATCTTCGCGGTGACGACGTTTTCGAATCCATCGCCGAGGAACCGGCAGGAGGACACTTCCACCCCCGCCATGGTGAGCGCTTCCTGGACCTGCGCGGGGGAAAGGCGCGTATCGATGAATTCCTTAAGCCAGGAATACGGGATCTTCAAGGAACCTGTCTCCTCTCCTCCGCGGTCCTAGAACTGCGAGAGGAACCGGATATCGTTTTCGAAGAACAGGCGGATGTCGGAGACCCCGTGCCGCAGCATCGCGATCCGCTCGACTCCCATGCCGAAGGCGAAGCCCGAGAACTCCTCGGGGTCGTATCCGACGAACCCGAAGACGGAGGGATCGACCATGCCTGCGCCGAGGATCTCCAGCCATCCCGAGTTCTTGCAGACCCGGCACCCTCCCCCGCCGCAGATGACGCACTGGATATCGACCTCCGCGGAAGGTTCGGTGAAGGGGAAGTAGCTTGGGCGGAAACGGAGCGGCTTGCCGGGGCCGAAGGTCATCCGGCAGAACTCGGTGAGCAGCCCTTTCAGGTCGGCCATCGTGATGTTCCGGTCCACCGCAAGCCCTTCGACCTGGTGGAACATCGGCGAGTGGGTGATGTCGGAATCGGAGCGGTAGACCGCGCCGGGAGCGATGATGCGGACCGGGGGCCGCATCCTTTCCATGGTGCGGATCTGGATCGGCGACGTGTGGGTGCGGAGGACGAGGTCTCCCGCGTCGGATTCGACGTAGAAGGTGTCCTGCATGTCGCGCGCCGGATGTTCCGGCGGGAAATTCAGCGCCTCGAAGTTGTAGTAATCCTTCTCTACGTCGGGGCCGCCCTGCACGGAGAACCCCAGCCGGCGGAACACGGAGATGATGTCCGACATCGTCTGGGAGATGGGGTGGCGGTGGCCCGGGGCGGGCGCCCTGCCCGGCAGGGTGACGTCGAGCCGGTCCATCCCTTCCCGGGCGACGCGCTCCTGCTCCCGGAAGGAGGCGAGCCGTTCCTCGAACACCGCTTCGAGATCCGTGCGGGCCCGGTTCGCCTCGGAGCCTACGACCTTGCGTTCCTCGACCGAAAGGGCGCCGATCCCCTTCAGGATCTCGGAGATCGCACCCTTCTTCCCGAAGAACCGGCCTTTGGCGTCGAGCAGGTCGCTTTCGTTCCTTGCCGCCGAGAGGACCGCGAGTCCTTCCTCCCGGAGCCGTTCGATCTGATCGGAGGTGCCGGCCAACGTTCCCCCAAGCCCCCGGCTATGCCAGCGCGGCCTTGGCTTTGTCGGCGAGGCTCTGGAAACCGGCCGCGTCGTTGACGGCGAGATCCGCCAGGATCTTGCGGTCGACCTCGACGCCCGCCTTCTTCAGGCCGAACATCAGCTGGCTGTAGGAGAGCCCGTTCAGGCGGGCCGCGGCGTTGACGCGGGTGATCCAGAGCGACCGGAACTCCCGTTTCTTCGTCCGCCGGTCGCGGTAAGCGTACCGCAGCGCGCGGGCGATGGCTTCCTTGGCCGTGCGCAGCAGGTTCCCGTGGCCGCCGCGGAACCCCTTGGCCAGTTTGAATACCTTACGACGCTTCTTCTGTGAATGAACCGATCTTTTTACGCGAGGCATGGCGTTCCCCTTCTATCCCGTCTTCAGTCGTAGATTTAAAGGTACGGCAGCAGGCCGCGGACCGATCTCTCGTTCGTGGAGTGCACGAGGGCGGACTTCCGCAAGCTCCGCTTCCGTTTCCGGTTCTTGTTCGAAAGGATGTGGCTCTTCCCGGCCTTGGCGCGCTTGATCCCGCCGCCGCCCGTGGCGCGGAAGCGCTTGTTCGCTCCCCGGTTCGACTTCATCTTCGGCATGACCTATTCCTCCTGTTTCTCCACCGGGGAGGGCGAGGCCGTCTTGGGGGCTCCTCCCACGGGCTTCTTTTTATGGAATGTCGGGGCCACGATGGTCATCATCGTCTTCCCCTCCATCTTCGGTGCGGATTCCACCTTCGCGATGTCGGCGATGGAATCCACGATATTCTTAAGGACCTCGAATCCGCTCTGGGAGGCGTACGCCAGCTCCCGTCCGCGGAACCGGACCGTAACCTTCACCTTGTCGCCGTCTTCCAGGAAGCGCCGGATATGCTTGAGCTTCGTGGCGATGTCGTGCTCCTCGGTCTTCGGCCGGACCTTGATCTCCTTGACCTGGATGACGGTCTGTTTCTTCCTGGCCTCCTGCTCCCGCTTGCTCGTGATGTACTTGAACTTGCCGTAATCCATGATCCGGCAAACGGGGGGCGCGGCCATGGGGGCCACTTCCACCAGGTCGAGGTCCGCGGCGCGGGCCTTCTGCAGCGCTTCCACGATGGCCACGACGCCGAGCTGCTCTCCCTCGACGCCCACGAGGCGCACCTCCGGTACCGCGATCTGTTCGTTGATTCGGGATTCCTTGGCTATGACGTCCTCCTTTACTTGGCCGGGTTGACGGTTTCACCCCGCAGGAGATCGAGGAACTCCTCGACTCCCATGGAGGGGAGCTGCTCCCCTCCGCGCCGTCTCGGGGTGACCTGCCGCTGAGACGCCTCGCGCTCGCCGACGACGAGCGCGTACGGAACCTTTGACACCTGCGATTCCCGGATCTTGTAGCCGAGCTTCTCGTTCCTGAAGTCGCCCTCCGCGCGGAAACCCGCGGCCTTGAGCTTCTCCACGACTTCGCGCGCGTAGTCGTTCTGCTGGTCCGTGACGGCGAGGACGTCGGCCTGCACGGGCGCGAGCCACGTGGGGAACGCCCCCGCGTAGTGCTCGACCAGCACGCCGAAGAAGCGCTCCAGCGACCCCATCAGGGCGCGGTGGATCATGATCGCGCGGCGGGGGTTGCCGTCTTCGGCGATGTAGGTCGCGTCGAACCGCTCGGGGTTGTTGAAATCGACCTGGATCGTGGAGCACTGCCAGGACCTTCCGAGCATATCCTTGATCTTGATGTCGATCTTCGGGCCGTAGAACACGCCTTCCCCGGGGTCGACCTGGAACGGGAGCCCCTTCTTTTCCAGCGCCTTCCGGAGGGCGCTTTCCGCGAGGTCCCAGTTCGAAAGCGTGCCGGCGTACTTTTCCGGGCGGGTGGACAGGTAGATGTCGTACCGGTCGAACCCGAACGACCGCAGCACGAACAGCGTGAAATCGAGCAGGGAGAAGATCTCCTCGTCGAGCTGGTCGGGGCGCAGGAACAGGTGCGCGTCGTCCTGGGTGAACCCGCGGACCCGAAGGAGCCCGTGCAGCGTCCCCGACGGCTCGTACCGGTACACCGTCCCAAGCTCCGCGTAACGCACCGGGAGATCCCGGTAGGACCGCATCCGCGACTTGTAGATCTGGATGTGGAACGGGCAATTCATGGGTTTCAGCTGGTATTCCTGCCCCTCGATGTCGATGGGGCTGAACATGGATTGCCGGTAGTAATCCGTGTGGCCGCTGATCTTCCACATCTCGAGCCGGGCGATGTGCGGGGAGAAGACCAGGTCGTACCCGGCCCGGGCGTGTTCCGCCCGCCAGAAGTCCTCCATGATCGTGCGGACCGCCGCCCCTTTGGGGTGCCACAGGATGAGTCCCGGCCCGATCTCGTCCGTCACGCTGAAAAGATCGAGCTCCTTGCCGATCTTGCGGTGATCGCGCTTCTTGATCTCCTCGAGGATCCGGAGGTGCTCGTCGAGCTCCTTCTTCGTCGGAAAGGCGACCCCGTAAATGCGGGTGAGCATTTTCTTGCCGGAATCGCCCCGCCAGTACGCGCCCGCCGTGTTCATCAGCTTGAAGGCGCCGAGCTTCCCGGAGTCGGGGACGTGCGGCCCGCGGCACAGGTCGAGGAAATCCCCGGTCCGGTAGAGGGACACGGTTTCGTCGGGGATGTCGTCGAGCAGCTCTTCCTTGTACGGTTCCCCCGGGAACCGCTCCCGCGCATTTTCCTTCGACATTTCTTCCCGGACGAAAGGCACGCCCTTCTTCACGATTTCCCGCATCCGTTCCTCGATGCGGACGAGATCTTCGGGGGTGAACGGGATGTCCACGTCGAAATCGTAGTAAAAGCCGTTCTCTATCGAGGGGCCGATGGTGATGAGCGCTTCCGGGAAAAGCTCCTTGACGGCGGCGGCCATCACGTGGGCCGTGCTGTGCCGCAGGATGTCGGCCCCCTCGGGATCGGACGGAACGACCCATTCGACGGGCTTGCCTTCCGGCGCCGGGCGTCCCAGATCGACCACCGCGCCGTCTACCCTGGCGGCGATGGCGACCTTGGCCTTCCCTTCCCGTTTCGCTAGTTCGAGCAGCGTCATTTCTTCGTAACCGCTTGTTTTTTCAAAGTAAAAAAACTCCCCGCGCGCCGTCGGCCCGGTGGCTTCGCCGCCCGTGGATCGCGCCGTGCCGGGGAGAAAAAATGGTGGGCGATACTGGAATTGAACCAGTGACCCCCTGCATGTCAAGCAGGTACTCTAACCAACTGAGCTAATCGCCCGTGCACGCCGTTCAAGACATAAAAATATAGCGGACTCCGCCTTGTAATGTCAACGATTTAATAAGCGTTTTCCGCGATACACCGCCTCGTGGAACCCGCGGGGGGTGGGTTCGAAGACCCTGACCTCCGCCCCGACCCTTCGCGAGACGTCCTCGGGAGAGAGGCCGTCGAGGAAGATGTCGCCCGCGTCCCGAAGCGTCACCGATGGGATGAACAACGGCCCGCGGACGTTCCGGCCCACCGCGGACACGATGTCCTTTCCGCCGAGAAGCCCGGTCACGGTTACGCTTTCCCCCATCAGGCGGTTGGTCACCGGTACCGGCCGGAAGGGCGCGCCGGCCCTGCGGGAGAATTCCAGAAGGAATTCCGACACGATCCCCGCCGCGGACCTTCCCGTGACCACGGTGCCCCCCGGAGCGTCCGCCGCGGCCCATCGTTTCCTGCGGAAGAGGACGGCCGAATCGTCGCGGAAAGCCCGCAGCAACCCCACCCCGTTGCCGATCTGGGCGAAAGAGCCGTAGGCCTTCCTCCCGGGAATCTCCCTGCCCGCCAGAAGGTAATACTCGTCGGCCGCCATGGCGAACGGCTCCCCGCCGGATTCCATCCGGTAGCCGCGCAGCAGGTCCAGCGTTTCCCCCGCCTCTTTCCGCGTGACGGGCCGCAAGGGAGGCAGTCCGGCCCGGTGGGACGTCAGCCCCACGGGCACCACGGCGACGGTCCGCAAGCCCGGGCGGAGGGTCGAAAGCTCCCGGAGCGTGCGTGAAAGCTCCTCCCCGTCGTTGATCCCGGGGCAGACCACGATCTGCCCGTGAAGGACGATCCCCGCGCGGGTCAGCCGGCGCATCGCGTCCATGACGTCCCGCGCCCCCGGGTTGCCGAGCATCCGGCGGCGAAGGCCGGGGGACGTCGTGTGGATCGAGACGTACAGGGGAGAGAGGCGGTACCGCACGATTTTGCGGGTTTCCTCTTCCGACAGGTCGGAAAAGGTGACGTACTGCCCGTGCAGGAAGGAAAGCCGGACGTCCTCGTCCTTGACGTACAGGGCGGACCGCAATCCTTTCGGGAGCTGGTGGACGAAGCAGAAGATGCACCGGTTGCGGCACCGGCGGACCCGGATCGGCTCGGGCGCGATCCCCAGCGGTTTCCCGGCGGGGCGGAACGCCTTTTCCCGGACCTCTCCGGAGGAATCCTTCCAGCGGACGACGAACCTGCTCCCGGACGTCAGGAAGTGGAGATCGAGGAGGTCTTCGACCGGTTTCCCCGACACCGAGAGGATCCGGTCCCCCGGGCGGATGCCGGCGGGCCCGGCGAGGCCGTCGGCCGCGACGGAATCGACGCGCACCCCCTCACGGCTCATCGGAGAGTTTCCGGATCCCCATGTAGAGGTATTGCCCCCCCGAGACGGCCGTGGTGAAGGCGCACAGTCCGATGATCACGGGGGGGACCATCGACCCGTCCCCCGCAGGGAGGAACCGCGACACCTCGGGGAACGCCGCGTAGGCGAGGAAGTAGACGACGGTGAGGATCTGGACCGCCGTGTTCAGTTTGCTGAACGCCGTCGGCCGGATATCGTAGGCGTCGATCAGGAGCAGGTACAAGGAGCTCCCGACCAGGATGAAGAGGTCCCTGCTGATCACGAGGATGGTGAGCCACAGGGGGACGATCTTTATGATGGCGAGGACGATGAATGCGGTGGCCATGAGGAGCTTGTCGGCGATCGGGTCGAGGTACGCCCCGACCAGCGTGCGCTGGCGCAGCCGGCGCGCCAGGATGCCGTCGAGGCCGTCTGTGAGGCCGCACACCGCGAAGACCACCAGCGCCTCCCGTTCCCGCGCCGCGAGCATGAGGTAGACGAACAGGGGGACCAGGAGCACCCGCATCGCCGTGAGGCCATTGGCGAGGTTGATCAGATGGGCCTGGTCGAATCGTTCCTTTCCGGGCGATGCAGGCATAGTTCCCTCTCGACGGCGGTCAACAGTTCCGGTACGCCGTCACCTGTTTTGGCGGAGATCCGCATGGCGCCGGCCTGCCCCGTCATCCCGGGAAGGCAAAGGTCGCGCTTGTTCATCGCCAGGATGAACGGCTTCTCGCGGAAGGACAGCTCCGAGAGGATGGAGTCCACGGACTCGATATTGCTCTCCATCGCTTCGGAGCTTCCGTCCACGACGTGAAGGAGGAGGTCCGCCTCCCCGATCCCCTCGAGCGTGGCGAGGAAGGCCTGCCGCAGCTCGGACGGCAGGTCGTGGATGAATCCGACCGTGTCGACCAGGATCGCCTCCCTTCCGCCCGGGAGCCGGAATTTCCGGGCCGTGGGGTCGAGGGTGGCGAACAGCTTGTCCGCCACGAAGACGTCGGCGCCGGTGAGACGGTTGAACAGCGTCGATTTCCCGGCGTTGGTGTATCCCACCAGGGCGACCACCGGGTACCCGACCTCCCTGCGGTGCTGATAATGGAGCGACCGGGTCCGCCGGACCGTGGTCAGCTCCCTCTCGATCTGGCGGATCTGCTGGCGGATCCGCCTGCGGTCCTCTTCGAGCTTCTTTTCCCCCGGGCCCCGCGTCCCGATGCCGCCGCCCAGCCGGGAAAGCTCCTTCCGCCCGCCCGCGAGCCGCCCCAGCCGGAACGAAAGCTGCGCAAGCTCGACCTGGAGCTTCCCTTCCCGGGTCCGGGCCCTCTGGGCGAAGATGTCGAGGATGATCTCGCGGCGGTCCAGTGTTTTCACCCCGAGCTCCTCTTCCAGCAGCGCCTGCTGCTTGGGCCGGAGGAGGTTCTGGAACACGGCGAGATTCGCTTCCTTTTCCGCGATCAGGCCCTTGATCTGCTCGAGGGTCCCTTTCCCCACCAGCGTCGCCGGGTTCTCCGCATCGACGGTCTGGACATGGGACGCGACGATTTCCGCGCCGGCGGACTTCACGAGGTCGGAAAGCTCCTTCATCACCTCCGACACCTGCAGCACCGCGGCGGCCCCGCGCAGCCGTTTCCGGCGGGCGTAGACGAGGAAGGCGCGTTCCCTGCGGAGCTTGTCCGTCGGCATCAGTGGAGTTGGAGGACGCTGTACCCGAAACGGGTCTTCAGCTCCCGCGCCAGGTCGAGGGACGGGGAAACGCCGACGGAGTCCGGAAGCGAGATGACCGCCTCGTACTCTCCCGCCCGGATGATGTGAAGAAACGCTTTCTTGTCTCCCGCATGCCTCCGGATCGTCTTCTCGAGGTCCTCGAGGTCGCCCGGTCCTCCACGGCCCATGTCGAGCCGGAAATGCACCGACTTCGCGAGACGTTCCCGCACCTTCGACATCAGGAACATCTCGTCGGCGTGGATTTCGATCCCCTTCTCCGCGCTTTTCAGTCTTCCGACGAGGAAGATCGGGTCCGGGCTCGACAACGTGTCGTGGCATTCCTGGTAGACCCCGGGGAAAACCGTCACGCTCACCGTCCCCTCGTGGTCCTCGAGGATCAGGTTGGCCATCTTCTTCCCCTTCTGGGTGGTCCGCTCCCGCATCTGGGCCACGATGCCGCCGATCTTGACCTCGGCGTCGGGCTTCAGGTGCTGGAGCCCCGACGTCGTGACGTTCGCGTACATCGATATCTCCGCCGCGTAGGAATCGAGCGGGTGCCCGGTGATGTAGAACCCCAGCGCCTCCTTCTCGTACAGGAGACGCTCCCGGCGGTCCCATGCTTCCGGCCCGGCGGCCGCGGCGGCATCCCTGCCCTTCCCTTTCCCCGGCGCGGGCTTCTCTTCCGCGGGGGCGCCGAAAAGGGCGAACTGGCCGGATTCCCTGCGGCGCACCTCGGCCTGCGCCTCTTCCAGCAGGGCGGGAAGGTCGGCGAAGACCTTTCCCCGGTCGGAATCGAGGGAATCGAGGGCGCCCGACTTGATCAGGCTCTCGACGGCGCGCTTGTTCACCTTGCGCAGGTCGATCCGGGACAGGAAATCGCGTATGGAATCGAATCCCCGGTCCGTCCGGGCCTCCAGGATCGACTCGACCGCCGAGGCTCCGAGCCCCTTGATCGCGGACAGCCCGAAACGGATGCTCTTGCCGGACGGGAAGAACGCGTACCGCGATTCGTTCACGTCCGGGGGGAGGATCGGGATCCCCTTCTCCCTGCAATGGGCGATGTACCGGATGATCTTGTCGGTGTCCCCGGATTCCGACGTCATCAGGGCGCTGTAGAATTCGACCGGGTAATGCGTCTTGAGGTAGGCCGTCTGGTACGCCACGAGGGCGTACGCGGTGCTGTGGGACTTGTTGAACCCGTACCCTCCGAACTGCTTGACCAGCTCGAAGATCTCGGCCGCCTTTTTCTCGGGGATGTCCTTGGCCCGCGCGCCTTCGAGGAACAGCCCTTTCTGCTTCTCCATCAGGGCGTCGTCCTTCTTCCCCATGGCCTTGCGGAGCACGTCCGCCTGCCCGAGCGTGAACCCGGCGAGCGCCTTGCCGATCTCCATGACCTGTTCCTGGTAGACGATGACGCCGTACGTGTCGCTCAGGATCTCCTGGAGCTGCGGCAGCGCGTAGGAGACCTTCTTCTTGCCATGGCGCCTTTCCACGAAGTCGTCCGCCATGCCGCTCTGGAGAGGGCCCGGACGGTATAGCGCCATCATGTCGATCAGGTGGTTGAACCGGTCGGGCTTGAGGCGGGCGATCAGGTCCGTGAACCCCGAGCTCTCGCTCTGGAACACCCCCGCCGTGTCGCCCCGGGAGAGGGTGTCGTATGTCTCCTTGTCGGTCAGCGGGAGCGAGTCCAGGTCGATCTCGACGCCCCGCTGCTCCTTCAGCAGCCGGAGGGTGTCGTGGATCGCCGTGAGGGTCCGCAGCCCCAGGAAATCGAACTTGACGAGGCCGACCTTTTCGGCCGCCTTCATCTCGTACTGCGTCGTGATGTCGCCGGTCGTCTGGCGGAACAGGGGGGAATAATCGGTGATCGGCCGGTTCGCGATCACCACCGCCGAGGCGTGGGTCCCCGCATGGCGCGACCGCCCCTCGATCTGCATGGAATACCGGAACAGCTCCGCGACCTTCGGGTTCGCGTCGATCATTTCCTTCAGCTGCGGCTCCGCCTTGGGCGCGTTCTCGAGCGTCATCTTCAGTTCGGCCGGAATCAGCTTGGCGATCCGGTCGACATCCGCGTACGGCATCTCCAGGACCCTTCCCACGTCCCGGACGGCGGCGCGGGGCTTCCATGTCCCGAAGGTGATGAGCTGGGCCACTTTTTCCCTGCCGTACTTTTCCTGCACGTAGGCGATCACCTCGTCCCGGCGGTCCTTGCAGAAATCGCAGTCGATGTCGGGGAGGCTGATCCGCTCCGGGTTGAGGAACCGCTCGAAAAGGAGCTTGTAGGGGATGGGATCCACCTCGGTGATCCGCAGGCAGAAGGCCACGAGGCTCCCCGCGGCGCTTCCGCGGCCCGGCCCCACCGGGATCCCCTTCCTTTTGGCGAAGTTGATGAAATCGGAGACGATCAGGAAGTATCCGGAAAACCCGGTTTTCCCGATGACGGAAAGCTCGAAAGCCAGGCGGCGGCGGTACTCCTCCTCGAGCCCGGGCGGCATGTCCCCTTCCCTTGCCCGGCGTTCCTCTAGGCGCTGCAGGAACCCTTCCGTCGCGTCCTTCCGAAGGCGGTCCTCGGAGGTCTCGCCGGGAAGGAGCTGGAACTCGGGGATCTGCGGCTTGCCGAGCTCGATCTTCACGTTGCACCGCTCGGCGATGAGGAGCGTGTTGGTAAGCGCTTCGGGGGCCGAAGCGCCGAAGGCGCGCTCGAACTCCTCCGCCGTCTTGACGTAGAACTGGTCGGTCCCGAACCGCATCCGGGTCGGATCGCTGATCGTCTTTCCGGTCTGGAGGCACAGGAGGATCTCCTGGAACCGGGCGTCCTCCGGGTTCAGGTAGTGGCAGTCGTTCGTGGCGACCAGCGGAGTCCCCGTCCGCTTTGCGAGGGAGATGATCCGCGGGTTCATCTTGTCCTGTTCCGGGAGACCGTTGTCCTGGATCTCGAGGAAGAAGCGCCCGTCCGGGAAGATCGACCGGTACTCCTCGAGGACCTCGAGCGCCTTTCCTTCCCCTTCCGTCCCCATCATCAGGGGGATCTCCCCCTGCAGGCACGCCGACGTGGCGATCAGCCCTTCCGAGTGGCTTTTGAGCAGTTCCTTGTCGACCCGCGGCTTGTAGTAGAACCCTTCCGTCTGGGCCAGCGAGGAGAGCCGCAGGAGGTTCCTGTACCCCGTGTCGTTTTCCGCCAGCAGGACCAGGTGGTAGGCGTATTCCCCGTTGGGGGCGGCCTTCTTTTCCTCCCGGGATCCCGGCGCGACGTACATCTCCGTCCCGATGATCGGCTTCACCCCGCCCTTGTTCGCCTCTTCGTAGAAATCGATCGTGCCCATCATCCCGCCGTGGTCCGTGACCGCGACGGCGGGCATGCCCAGCTCCTTGACGCGGCGGACCAGGGGGCCGAACTGTATCGTCCCGTCGAGAAGGCTGAACTGCGAGTGCAGGTGGAGGTGGACGAAGCTTTTCATTCCCATTCGATGGTACCGGGAGGTTTCGAAGAGATGTCGTAGGCGACGCGGTTGATCCCCTTCACCTCGTTGATGATGCGGGACGAGATCGATTCGAGCACGTCGTACGGCAGGCGCACCCAGTCGGCCGTCATCCCGTCCTGGCTGTTGACGGCCCGCACGGCGGCCACGTTCTCGTAAGTGCGGAAGTCCCCCATCACGCCCACGGTCTTGACCGGGAGCAGGACGGCGAAGGACTGCCAGATGGACTCGTAGAGGCCCGCTTTCCGGATCTCGTCGATGACGATCGCGTCGGCTTCCCGCAGGATCCGCAGCCGCTCCGGCGTGACGGAGCCGAGGATGCGGACCGCAAGCCCCGGTCCCGGGAACGGCTGCCGGTCGATGACGAGCGGGGGAAGCCCGAGCTCGCGCCCGAGTTCCCTGACCTCGTCCTTGAACAGCTCCCGCAGCGGCTCGATCAGTTTCAGGTGCATCTTCTCCGGCAGCCCGCCGACGTTGTGATGGGACTTGATGACGGCGGAGGGCCCCTTGAAGGAAACGCTTTCGATGACGTCGGGGTAGAGGGTCCCCTGCCCGAGGAATCCCGCCCCGGGGATCTGCCGCGCCGCTTCCTCGAAGACCCGGATGAACAGCTCGCCGATGATCTTCCGCTTCCGTTCCGGGTCCTCGACGCCTTCCAGCGCGGAGAGGAACCGCTCCTCGGCGTCCACGTATTCGAGCCGGAGCCCGATGGTGTCCCGGAACGTGTGGACGACCTCTTCGGCCTCCCCTTTCCGCAGCACCCCGTTGTTGACGAAGATGCACGTGAGCCGGTCGCCGATCGCCTTGTGGAGCAGGACGGCGGCGACGGAGGAATCGACCCCTCCCGACAGGCCGAGGATCACCTTTTCCTCGCCGACCTTTTCCCGGATCTTTTGGATGCTGGTCTCCGCGAAGGAATGCATGGTCCACGAGGGTTCGAGCCCGCACACCCGGAAAAGGAAGTTCGACAGGATTTCCCTGCCCCGCGGGGTGTGGACCACCTCGGGATGGAACTGGACCCCGAAGATCGTCCCCTCCCGGTTCGACATCGCGGCCGCCGGCGTGCTCCCCGAACGGGCGATGGAGGTGAACCCCTCCGGAAGCCGGTCGATCCGGTCCCCGTGGCTCATCCAGACCGGGATCTCCATGTCGTGCCGGAACTCCTCGATTCCCAGGAACAGGGGGCTTCCCCATTGCCCGCGGATGCGGGCGATCCCGTATTCGCGGTTCTCCGAGTGCCCGACCTCCCCCCCGAGGAGATCGGCGATCAGCTGCATCCCGTAGCAGATCCCCAGCACGGGGACCCCCAGATCGAGGACTTCCCGCGGGACCCGGGGGGCGTCCGTGTCGTAAACGCTGGACGGCCCGCCGGAAAGGATGATGCCGGAAGGCCCGAAGGACCGGATGAAATCCATGCCGACGTTGAAGGGGTGGATCTCGCTGTAGACCTTGAGCTCCCGGACGCGCCGGGCGATCAGCATCGTGTACTGCGAACCGAAATCGAGGATGAGGATTCCCTGTCCCAACGTGTCGCCTACTCCACCCGGTAGTTCGGGGCTTCCTTGGTGATGATGACGTCGTGGACGTGGCTTTCGCGGAGGCCCGCGGCGGTGATCTTCATGAAGGTCGACCGCTCCTGCAGCTCGGCGATGTTGCGCGCCCCGACGTAGCCCATGCCCGACTTGAGGCCTCCGATGAGCTGGAAGATGACGCCCGACAGGGACCCCCGGTTCGGGACCCGCCCCTCGATCCCCTCGGGGACCAGCTTGCTCATGGTGTCGACGTGCTCCTGGAAGTACCGGTCCCTGCCCCCCTTGCGCATCGCCTCGAGGGAACCCATGCCGCGGTACACCTTGTAGGAACGGCCCTGGTAGAGGATCATTTCCCCCGGGCTCTCCTCGGTGCCCGCGAAGAGCGACCCGATCATCACCGCCGAGGCCCCCGCGGCGATCGCCTTCGTGATGTCGCCCGAGTACTTGATGCCGCCGTCGGCGACGACGGGGACATTCTTCTTCCTGGCGGCCTCTGCGCACAGCATGATCGCCGTGATCTGAGGGACGCCGACACCGGCCACGACGCGCGTGGTGCAGATGGACCCCGGCCCGACGCCCACCTTGACGGCGTCGACCCCCGCCTTGATCAGGGCCTCCGTGCCTTCCCCGGTTGCGACGTTCCCCGCCAGCAGCGGGAGGTCCCGGTAATCCGTGCGGATCGCCTTGACCGTCCGGAGGACGTCCCTGGAGTGGCCGTGCGCCGTATCGACGCAGACGATGTCGACTCCGGCCTTGACGATCTTCTCGAGGCGCTCCTCCCACCCGGGTCCCACCCCGGTGGCCGCCCCCACGCGGAGCCGGCCCATGGGGTCCTTGCAGGCGTTGGGGTATTTCTTGATCTTGAGGATGTCCTTGATCGTGATCAGCCCTTTCAGGTTGTTGTGGGTGTCGACCACGAGAAGTTTCTCGATCCGGTTACGGTGGAGGATCTCCCGGGCCTGCTCCAGCGTCGTCCCCACGGGCACGGTCACCAGGTCGTCCTTCGTCATCACGTTCCGGATCGGCTGCTCGAAGTTCGTCTCGAACCGGAGGTCCCTGTTGGTCAGGATTCCCGCAAGCTTGCCGTCCCGCGTCACCGGGAGCCCGGAGATCCGGTACTGCTTCATCACTTCAAGCGCCTCGGAAACCATCTGGTCGGGATCGACCGTGATCGGGTCGGCGATCATCCCCGATTCGGATTTCTTGACCCGGTCCACCTCGGTCGCCTGCTCGTCCGCGGTGTTGTTCCGGTGGAGGAACCCGATCCCCCCCTCGCGGGCCATGGCGATCGCGGTTTCCGCCTCGGTGACCGTGTCCATGGCCGAAGACAGCAGCGGGATGTTCAACTGGATCCCCGGGGTGAGGTTCACGGTGACGTCCACGTCCTTCGGGATCACGTCGGATTCCGCGGGCACCAGCAGCACGTCGTCGAACGTCAATCCTTCCATCAGCCCGTGTCCCGGTCCGCCGGATATGGTCTTCATGTCCCCTCCCCTTGAAGATTGCGTAGATTCACCATGTTTCACCCGATCCCCGCGACGATCCCTTCCAGGAGGCCCGCATCGCTGACGGTCACGCCGTCGGACCCGAAGCGCCGGATCGCGGCGGAGATGAGCGCCATCCCGGCCACCATGTACCTCTCCCGCCCCTTCTCCATGCCGGGAAGCCGGAGGCGCTGGGCGTCGGTCATGACCGCCAGCCGGCCGGCCCACCGCAGCACCGCCTCCTTCGACAGGCGTGCGCCGTTGATCCGGTCGGGGTCGTACCGGGTCATCCGCCGTTCCAGCGCAAGCAGGGTCGTGAAGGTCCCCGCCGTGCCGATCAGGCGCCGGTTCCTCCTGGCGCCGAAAAGCGCCGTCCCGTCCCCGACCCTCCGTTCGGCGTAGTGCGAAAGGGCCTTCCATTCCCAGGCCAGCGGAGGGTCCGAAAGAGGCAGGATCGAGGACATGACCACGACGCCGACGGGCAGGCTGATCGACTCCCCGGCCCCCGCGCCCGCCGTGAATTCCGTGCTCCCGCCCCCGACGTCCATCGCGATGTCGCCGGGCCTGCCGGGAATGACGCCCCGGATGCCTACCCAGACCAGCCGGCCTTCTTCTGCCGGTCCGATGACCTCGGTTTCGACTCCCGCCTCCCGCGCGGCGGACAGGAACCGGTCGCGGTTCCCCGCCTCCCTCAGGCAGGCGGTGCCGCAGGAGCGGTAGGAGCCGACGCCGAGCCGGTCCATCTCTTCCCGGAAGCCTCGCAGGGCCGCGATGGCGTCCCGGAACTCCTTCTCCCCGATGTTCCCCGTGTCCCTCAACGCCCGGCCCAACCCGATGATGCGCTGGTACCGGGCCAGCGGCCGCACGGACTTCCCGTCCCGTTCGGCCACCATCATCCGGAGGGTGTTCGTGCCGATGTCTATTGCCGCCAGCCGCATCCGCCGCCCCGGCGTTCCGGTATTGGATTTAATAAGACAGTATAAAACAATTGTGGCGGGAGGACGATCAACGTTCCCGGTAAGCGATGCGGATGGGGGAACCTTCGAAGCCGAACCGGTCCCGGATGCTGTTCTGCAGGTACCGGGTATAGGAGTCCGGGATCCCGCGGCGGTCCTTCACGAAGACCGCGAACGACGGCGGGGACGCGCTGACCTGCGTTATGTAAAACGCCCGGTTCCTTCCCCGCTGCGAAGGGATGGGGACCGCGAACAGGAAGGTCTGGGCCATGCGGTTCAGGTGCCCCGTCGGCACCCGCTGCCGGAAGTTCGATATCGCCTCGTCGATCTTGCGGAACAGGACCGGCATCCCTTTCCCCGTGGTGGCGACGGTGGGCACCACCGATGCGAAGGCGGCATAGTCGAGGTCTTCCTTTATCGCCCGCAGCCCTTTCCGCCTTTCGTCGTCCCCCTGCCACACATCGGCCTTGTTCGCGGCGATGACCACGGCCCGCTCCTCGTCGATGATGTACCGCAGGATCTGCCGGTCCTGGTGGCTCAACCCTTCCGGTCCGTCGATGAGAAGGATGGCGAGGTCGCAGCGCTTCAGCGATTCGAGGCTCTTCAGGACGGAGATCTTCTCGATGACCGTTTCCGTCTTGCGCTTCGCCCGGATCCCCGCTGTGTCGATAAGGAGGTACTGTTTCTCTTCCCGGCGGATGAGAACGTCGACGGAATCTCTCGTGGTCCCGGGCACTTCGGACGCGATGACCCGCTCGAATCCCGCGAGGGAATTCACCAGGGTGGACTTCCCCACGTTGGGGCGCCCGACCACGGCGATCTTCGGGATGCCTTCGGTTTCAGGGATCTCTTCGGTCTCGCCGGCCGGCCGCTCCGGCATCCGCCCTACGATCTCTTCGAGTATTTCACTTACGCCCGTCCCGTGTTCCGCCGAAACGGCGAGGATCCGGTCCACCGAGAGCGCGTGGAACTGCGAAAGGCCGTCGCGGCCCTCCTTGGAGTCGGTTTTGTTCGCGGCCAGGAGAAACGGCTTGCCCCGCTCGCGGAGCATCCCGGCGATCTCCTTGTCGAGGGGGAGGAGACCGTCCTGCGCGTCTACGAGGAACACCACGAGGTCGGATTCGTAAATCGCCCGCAGGACCTGCGCGCGGACCTTCTGGAGGAGGTCGTCGCCGCCGCGGGTGACGTATCCCCCGGTGTCGATGATCGTGAAATGCCGCCCGTCGTACTCGGCCGGCATGGAGACCAGGTCCCGCGTGATCCCGGGCTGGTCGAACGTGATGGCGCGCCTCTTCCCGGCGATCCGGTTGAACAGGGTGGATTTGCCGACGTTCGGCCGGCCCACCAGGGCGACCGTGAACTCAGCCTGCGTCATATCCAAGTCGCCTCAGCATCTTCTCGTCCCTCGACCATTCCTTCTCGACCTTCACGAACAATTCCAAGTATACCCGCCCGCCGGTCTCTTTCTCCAGCTCAAGCCGCGATGCCGTCCCGACTTTTTTCAGGACTCCCCCGCCCTTCCCGATGACGATCCCCTTCTGCGACTCGCGCTCCACGAGGATGTCGGCCGAGATCCGGACAAGGCCCTTCTCCGGCTCTTCCTTGTACTCGCGGATCTGCACCGCCACGCTGTACGGCAGCTCCTCCTCCAGCAGCCCGAAGAGCTTTTCCCGTATCACCTCCTGGGCGATGAAGCGCATGGGGAGGTCGGTCAGGTCCTCCTCGGGGTAGAACGCGGGCCCCTCGGGAAGCATCTCGAACAGGGCGGCAAGGAACGCGTCGACGCCGTCTCCCTTGGAGGCGGAAACGAGGAAGGACTTCTCGTAGAAGCCCTCCCGCGCAAGCTCCGCCCTGCGCGCCTCCGCCAGGGGCGGCTCCATCCGGTCGATCTTGTTGACGACGAGAAGCCGTGGGACCGCCAGGTTCGAAAGGACCCCGCGCACCAGGGCGTCCTCCTCGCCCTTGCCGATCTCCCGGTCGTCGACCAGGTGGGCGACGATATCGGCCTCGTCGCCGATCCGCTGCGCCGTCCGGACCATGCAGGCGTTCAGCGCCCTGTGCGGCTTGTGGATCCCGGGGCTGTCGAGGAAGATGATCTGCCCGCGCGCCTCCGTGTAGATCCCCGCGATCCGGTCCCGCGTCGTCTGCGGCTTCGGGGTCACGATGGCGACCTTGGCGCCCAGGATCCGGTTCATCAGGGTGGACTTCCCGACGTTCGGTCGGCCGAGAAGGGCGACAAAGCCGGATTTCGGGCTCAAAGGGTCTCCTTTCCCGCCGCGGCGAGACGGGACAGCATCTCCGCCGCGGCCGCCGTCTCCGCCTCTTTCTTCGATTTCCCCGAGCCCTCGGCGGCGGGATGCCTCCGGACCCGGACCTCGGCCATGAAGATCTT
This sequence comes from uncultured bacterium, assembly GCA_963741515.1. GTDB lineage: Bacteria > Desulfobacterota > Deferrimicrobia > Deferrimicrobiales > Deferrimicrobiaceae > UBA2219. Next base: position 29,940 of record CAVUIA010000001.1, on the reverse strand, counting down.
CTCGTGCGCGGGCCCCTCCGAGGACAGAAGCCGGTACTCGGGCAATTCGATCCCCTCCCGCTGGCACCATTCCTGGAGGCGGGATTTCGCGTCGAATCCCTCGACCAGCGCGTTCATGAAATCGGCGAGGCGGAAATGCTCCTTGACGAAGGCGAAGGAGGCGTCGAACCCGCCGTCGATGAAAATGGCGCCGATGATCGCCTCGACCGCGTCCGCGACCATCTTCCGGGTGATCCCTCCGGGCCCTTTCTTCCGCACCGACGGGTCGATGGTGAGCGACGCGGGGACGCCGATCCGTTCCCCGACCTGGACCAGGTTGCGGTTGTTGATGACCGCGGCCCGCGCCCGCGTGAGAATCCCTTCCCCCGCCATTGGGAGCATCTTGAAGACATCGTACGCGATGCAGAGATTGAGCACGGCGTCCCCGAGGAATTCCAGCCGTTCGTAGGACCGTTCCCCTTCCCCCCGGGCCTGCGCGGAGCCGTGGCGCAACGCCTCCTCCAGCAGTTCCGGGGAGCGGAAACGGTACCCGATCGAGTCTTCAAGCCCGGCTGCCGCCACCCGTGGACCTCCCCTCGAGTTTCCTTCCCCGGACCGAAAGGATGCGGACAGGGACGATTTCCCCCGCCCGGGTCCCTTCCGTCCGGAAGACCACCTCGATGTAATTCTCCGAGGTTCCCTTCATCTCGCGGCACCCTGCCCGCACCGTCTCGGATTCCGCGATCACGGCCAGCGTTTTCCCCACCTGTCCGCCGATATAGCATTTGCGCATCGCTTCATCGGCCTCGCGAAGCAGCCCCACCCGCCTCTTCTTTTCGGCGGCGGGCACGTCGTCGGGCCAGCCCGCGCTTTCGGTGCCCGCCCTTGGGGAATACGGGAACGCGTGAAGGTAGCTCAAGGGAGACTCCCCGATCCGCCGCAGCGTCTCGTCGAAGTCCGTTCGCGATTCCCCGGGAAAACCGGCGATCACGTCGGCCCCCAGCCGCACTCCCGGCACCGCCGAACATACCGCCTGCAGTTTCTCACGATATTCGCCGAAGGTATACGGCCGGCGCATCCGCCGCAGCAGGGCGTCGGAGCCGCTCTGCAGCGGGACATGGAGGTGAGGACAGATCCTCCCCCGCCCGGCGAGTAGTTCCACGAGACGCGGGGTGATCTCCAGCGGCTCCAGGGAACCCAGGCGGAACCGGCAGAGAGTCGTCGCCGACAGGAGCGCCTCGAGCAGGGCCGCCAGGCCGTCCGCTTCCCCGCGGTCGGCTCCGTACCTCCCGGCGTGGATCCCGGTGAGGACGATCTCTCGGACCCCGTCGCGCTCCGCACGCCTGGCCGATTCGACCACGTCGTTCAAGGGCGCCGAGCGGCTTCTTCCCCGCGCTTTCGGGACGATGCAGTAGGCGCAGACGGCGTCGCAGCCGTCCTGGATCTTCAGGAACGTCCGGGAATGCCCCAGGAGCCGGTCGATGACGGTCCGGGAAGGCTCTTCCATGAGCGGAGCCTGGCCGCCGGCCAGGGACGCCAGGAGGCGCGTCAGCGCATCGGGATCGCCGGCCCCGATCCAGTGATCGACCTCGGGCAGCCCTTCGAGACCTTCCGGGGAAGTCTCCGCGTAGCAGCCGGTCATCACCAGGACGGCATGGGGATTCCTTCGGCGCAGGCGGCGGGCGAGCGCGCGCGAATCGCGGTCGGCCCTGTGGGTCACGGTGCAGCTGTTGACGACCAGGACGTCGGCGGGCTCCGTATCCGGGACCAGCTCGAATCCCGCGCGGACGGCGCGGGAGGCGATGCCCGCGGAATCGGCGAAATTGGACTTGCAGCCTACCGTTACGACCGCAAGGCGCTTGCGCATTCGATCCAGCCGCCTCCGAGGACCTCGCTCCCGTCGTAGAGGACGAGCGCCTGCCCGGGAGTCACGCTGCGCTGCGGCGCGTCGAACCGCACCTCGAATCCTTTCCCCGCGACGCGGACCGAACAGGGCGCCCCGGGGTGGCGGTACCGGATCCTGGCCGTGGCCCGAAACTCCTGCGCCGGCGGAGCTCCCGCGATGAAATTCGGGTTGGCGACCACGGCGCCTGCCGAAAACGTGTCGTTTTCCGGCCCGAGGACGACTTCGTTCCTCTCCGCGTCGATCGCCACCACATAGAGCGGCTCCCGGGCGGCGATCCCCAGGCCCTTCCTCTGCCCTACCGTGTAATTCAGCACGCCCTTGTGGTTCCCGAGGAAGTTGCCTTCGCGGTCCACGAACCGCCCCCGTTCCTCCCGGATCCCTTTATGTTCCAGGAAACTGGAGTAGGATTCGTCTCTCACGAAGCAGATGTCCTGGCTTTCCTTTTTTTCATACACGGGAAGCCCCGCTTCCGAGGCGATCTTCCGCACATCGACCTTGGGCATCTCTCCCACGGGGAACAGGATCCGCCGAAGCCGTTCGCCATCGAGGGAAAAAAGGAAGTACGACTGGTCCTTGGAACCGTCGGGCGAGGCGAAGAGACGGCACCGACCGTCGGGCTCCCTCCGGATCACGGCGTAGTGCCCCGTCGCGACCCCCTCGGCCCCCAGTTCGTCGGCCTTCCGCAGGAGCGCCCGGAACTTCAGATGCTCGTTGCACAGGATGCAGGGATTGGGCGTCCTCCCCGCCCGGTATTCGCTGACGAACGGGTCGATCACATCCCGTCGAAACTCTTCCCGGAGGTTCAGGACGTAATACGGTATCCCGATGAGATCGCAGACCCGGCGGGCGTCGTACAGGTCGTCGAGGGAGCAGCAGTTCCCCTCCCGGTCCCGGTCCAGCTTGGGGCTGTCGTACAGGTCCATCGATACGCCGACGACGTCCCAGCCGTCCTTTTTCAGCATCAGCGCGGCAACGGAGGAATCGACTCCTCCGCTCATCGCCGCCAGGATCCTTCCCTTTTTCATCGGACCTTCGCCTCCCTGGGGTTGTACAGCGGCGACATCGCCCGCAATTTGTCCACGACCTTCACGATCGCTTCGACGGCGTAGGTCACGTCCTCCCCGGTGTTCCCGTACCCCAGGGAAAAGCGCAGAGCCCCCTGGGAATCCGTCGGATCGGCCCCCATCGCGAGAAGCACCGGGGACGCCTCGAGGGAACCCGAGGTGCAGGCGGACCCGGAGGAACAGGCGATTCCCAGCATGTCGAGGTTGAGGAGCAGCGCCTCCCCTTCCACGTGACGGAAGGAGATGTTCACGGTGTTCGGCATCCTGAGCGTCGGATGGCCGTTCAGCACGAGTTCGGGGATCCGGTCGAAGAGGGCGCGCTCGAGCGCGTCGCGCAGCCGCTTCACCTCCGCGACCTCGGCGCCCATGTTCTTCCTGAGGAGGGAGAAGGCCTTTCCCATCGCGACGATGCCGATCACGTTTTCCGTCCCTCCGCGGAGCCCCCTTTCCTGGTGACCCCCGTGGATGACGGGGGCGATCTCCACGCCCTTGCGGACGATCAACCCGCCGGCGCCCTTCAGCCCGTTGATCTTGTGACCGGAAAATGTGAGCAGGTCCACCGGGAGCTTCTGCCAGTCCAGAGGGATCTTCCCCGTTGCCTGGACGGCGTCGGTGTGCATCAGGACGCCCGCCTTCCTCGCGATCTCCCCGATCTCGCCTATGGGCATCAGGCACCCGGTCTCATTGTTCGACGCCATGATGGAGACGAGGGCCGTGTCCGGTTCGATCGCGCGACGGACGCTTTCCGGCTCGACGATCCCCTGCCGGTTCACCGGGACGTAGGTCACCCGGAACCCCTGGCTTTCCAGGAATCTGCACGCGTTCAGGACCGCCGGGTGTTCCACACTGGAAGTGACGATGTGCTTTCCCCGGTTCCCTTCCAGGTACGCCACGCCTTTCAGGGCGAGGTTGTCGCTCTCCGTGCCGGAACTGGCGAAGACGATCTCCAGCGGCCGGCAGCCGTAGAAGGCGGCGATCTCCTCCCGTGCGTCCTCGACGGCCTTCCGGACTTCCCGCCCCGCGTAGTGGATGCTCGACGGGTTTCCGAACAGGTCGCCCAGAAACGGCCGCACGGCCTCGGCCACTTCGGGGTGGACCGGGGTTGTCGCGTTGTGGTCGAAATACACCTTCCTCATGCTTCCGCCTCCCGAGCGGGTTCCGTTCGTCTTTCGAAAAGGTCCTCCAGGGAGATCGAATCGAGGAATTCGTCGATCCGCCCCTCGAGGGCGTCCCACATCCCCTGCGTACGGCACTTGTTGATCATGCTGCACTGCTTCCCGGAATTCCTGCAGCCGACGCTGGCCTGCTTGCCTTCCGCGGTCCGGATGATTTCCCCCACCGTGATATCGGAGGGGTGCCTCGAGAGGATAAACCCGCCGCCGGGGCCCCGGACGCTTTTCACGATGTTGCTCTTCCGGAGCCGCAGGAACAGCTGCTGCAGGTAGGATTCCGGGATGGAATCCCTCCGGGCGATGAACTGGATCGTCACGGGATTGCCCCTCGAGAATTCGGCCAGCGACACCAGCGCCATCACGGCGTATCGTCCGCGTGTGGTGACCTTCATGAAGCGGACCTCACCCGGGCGGGATCCTTCATCGTTTCGAGCTCCTTCGTCAGTCGCTCGACCCGGTTTTCCAGCGCGAGGATCTGCTCGGTCAGGCACTTGAGCGCCTTGCCTTCGGGGTCGGGAGTCCCCCCCACTCCGGCGGGATCGGCATACACATTTCCTTCCAGGAAGACCACGCGTCCCGGGATGCCGACCACCGTGGAATTCGGGGGAACATCCCGGTTGACGACGGACCCGGAGCCGACCTTCGAGTTCTTGCCGATCCGTATGTTTCCGAGGACCGCCGCCCCCGCCCCTACGACCACGTTGTCCTCGATCGTGGGGTGCCGCTTCCCCTTTTTCCACGTCGTCCCCCCAAGGGTGACGCCGTGATACAGGGTGACGTTGCTGCCGATCTCGGTCGTCTCGCCGATGACGACCCCCATCCCGTGATCGATGAAAAATCCCTCTCCGATCGTCGCACCCGGGTGGATTTCGATGCCGGTCAGGCCGCGGGAAATGTGCGAAAGAAGGCGGGCGAACATTTTCCTGTCGTGCGTCCATAGCCAGTGCGCCGCATGGTGGAATCGCACGGCGTGGAAACCGGGATAACAGAGAAGGATTTCGGCCACGCTCCTGGCCGCCGGGTCGCGCTCGAAGATGACCTTGATGTCGTTCCGGATCGCGCGGAACATCCCGTCCTCCTCTCCCGAAATATTACATGACTATTTATATCATTTATTATCCATCTTCTCCAGGAATGGAAGGATTTTTTTCAGGCGTTTCTCCTTGATCCCCTTCACTTGCAACAGGTCCTGGTGAGAACGGAATCTCCCGATGCGTTCCCGTTCCGCTATAATAGCGGCCGCCATCGCGTCGGATACCCCCGGCAAGCTGTTAATCTCTTCCATTAAGGCTTTGTTTATATCTATCCGTTTACCAATAAGATATTTCTGTCTTATGGAAAGGGGGGCATTCCTGGGGGTGATCTCGTTATCCACAGCCGGAACCGCCGGCGCAGTCATGGTTCCGTTCGATGGTTCTTCGGCAATGAGAGGTTGGGAAGGGAACCCGGATCGGAACAGGAATGCCGCCCGTTTCCAGGGCATTCCAGACCAGCAGGATCATGGAAAGGAACAGGTAGGACCTATTTTTTCCCCGGCTGCTCCCTTGCGTCCTTATTTCCCGGCTGGTCACGGCGCGTCCTCCAGAGCTTGAACCGGATGCTGTCCACCAGGGCCTGCCAGGACGCCTCGATGATATTGTTCGATACCCCGACGGTCCCCCAGTCGGACTCCTTGTCGCCGGAATGTATCAAGACCCGTACCGACGAACCGGTGCCGCCCTGCCGGATGACGCGGACCTTGTAGTCGATCAACTGGACATCGGCGACCTCCGGGTAGAACTTCTCGAGGGCCTTCCGGAGCGCGTTGTCCATGGCGTTCACGGGGCCGTTGCCCATTGCCGCGGTATGCTCCACCCTGTCTCCGACCGCGATCATGATCGTCGCTTCCGCGATAGGGGGTTCGCCTTCGGACCGTTTTTCGTCTATTACCCGGAATCCTTTCAGTTCGAAAAACGGTTCATGCTCTCCGAGCGCCCGGCGGGCCAGAAGCTCGAACGAGGCGTCCGCGCCCTCGAACTGGTATCCCTTGTGCTCCAGGTCCTTGATCTCTTCGAGAATCTTCTCGGTGTTCGGGTCCTTCGCCGTGAACTTCAGCCCGCGCTCCTGGATCTTCGACAGGATATTGCTCCTGCCGGACAGGTCCGAGATGAGGACATGCCGGCGGTTCCCCACGGCTTCCGGCTCGATGTGTTCGTACGTCATCGGGTGGCGGCGGATGGCGGACACGTGCATTCCGCCCTTGTGGGCGAAGGCGGCGTCTCCCGTGTAGGGCTGGTGAAGCCACTGCCCCATGTTCGCCGCTTCCGCCACGAAGCGGGACACCGCGTACAGTTTCTTGAGACTCCCTTCCGGCAGGGTCTTCCGCCCCAGTTTCAGGTGGAGGGCCGGTATGATGGAGCACAGGTTGGCGTTCCCGCACCGTTCCCCGTACCCGTTGATCGTGCCCTGGACCTGGACGGCGCCGTTCTCTACCGCCGCTATCGTGTTCGCCACCGCCATCTCGGCGTCGTTGTGCGTGTGGATGCCCAGCGGCACGCTGATGGACTTCTTCGTCTCCCTCACGATCCGGGCGATCTCGGAAGTGATCGTCCCGCCGTTGGTGTCGCACAGGACGAGGCAATCCGCTCCCGCCTCGGCCGCGACGGAGATCACCTTCAGGGCGTACTTCGGGTTGTTCCGGTAGCCGTCGAAGAAATGCTCCGCGTCGAAGAACACCTTCTCCGTGCGCGCTTTCAGGTATTCGACGGTCTCCCGCACGGAAGCGAGGTTCTCCTCGAGCGTGGTCCGCAACGCCTCGGTCACGTGGAAATCCCACGCCTTCCCGACGACGGTGATGACCGGGGTCCCCGCGCCCAGCAACGCCTTGATGTTCGCGTCTTCCTCGACCTTTTTCCCGACCCTCCGGGTCATGCCGAAAGCGCAGATCGCCGAATTCTTCCAGCGCATCCCCCGGACGCGCTCGAAGAACTCCATGTCTTTCGGATTGCTGCCCGGGTATCCCCCCTCGATGTAGTGAATTCCGAATTCGTCAAGTTTTTCGGCTATTTTTATCTTATCGAGGACGGAAAGGGAAACCTCGCGCATCTGGGTTCCGTCCCGGAGAGTCGTGTCGTACAGGAAAACCTGTTTCATGGGGAGGGATTCCCCAGACCGAACGCGCCGTGCAGGACACGGACGGCCAGCTCCGTGTACTTTTCGTCTATGAGCACCGAGATCTTGATCTCGGAGGTGCTGATCCCGAGGATGTTGATCCCCTCCGCGGCCAGCGTCTCGAAAACTTTGGTGGCGACGCCGGAATGCGACCGCATCGCCATGCCGACGATCGACACCTTGGCGATCTTGTCGTCCCCGACCACCTTTTCCGCGCCGATCTCGGAAGCCGCCTTCTCGGTGATCGTCATCGCTTTCTTGAAATCGGAACGGCCTACCGTGAAGGTCAGGTCGGTGTGGCCGGTGATGGACACGTTCTGCACGATGACGTCGACCACGATCTTCGCCTCGGAAAGGGTCTTGAAGATCTTGGCGGCGATTCCCGGCTTGTCCGGAACCTTCACGATCGTGACCTTCGCCTCGTTCTTGCTGTACGCCACGCCCGACACCACCGCCGTTTCCATGATTTCATCCTCCGTGGTCACGATCGTTCCCTGGTTATCGTTGAACGAGGAGCGGACGTGGATCCGCACCCCGTATTTCATCCCGAATTCGACCGACCGGATCTGCAGCACCTTGGCGCCGAGCGACGCCAGCTCGAGCATCTCCTCGAAGGAGATCTTGTCGAGTTTCCGGGCGTCCGCGCAGATGTTCGGATCGGTCGTGTAGACGCCGTCCACGTCCGTGTAGATCTCGCAGACGTCGGCTTTCAGCGCGGCGGCGACGGCCACGGCGCTTGTGTCGGACCCGCCCCGGCCCAGGGTCGTGATCGACCCGGTTTCGTCGATCCCCTGGAAGCCGGCGACCACGGCGATGTACCCTTCCTTCAGGGCCTCCCGGATCGTGTCGCCCTCGATCGTCTTGATGCGGGCCTTGACGTACGCGTCGTCGGTGCGGATGGGGATCTGGAACCCGCAGAACGACCTCGCCTTGTACCCCATCTCCGAAAGCGCGATGGACAGCAGGCCGATCGTCACCTGTTCCCCGGTGGAGGCGACGACGTCGAGCTCCCTTTCGTTCGGAATTTCGGAGATCTGGTGCGCCAGGCCGAGCAGCCGGTTCGTTTCCCCGGACATCGCGGAGACCACGACCACCACGTCGTTCCCCTCGTCCCGCGTTTTCGCGACCCGCTTCGCGCAGTTCTTGATCTTTTCGATGGTGCCGACGGAAGTGCCTCCGTACTTCTGAACGATCAGTGCCATTGCCTGGTTCACCCTCCTGCCTGGAAACGTTCGGATCTGGTCCGGAAACCGGAAAGCCTCTCCCGGTCCGGGGCCGATATCTCGATCTCTCTGCCGCTGTCGCCCGAAATTGTAAATGTAACCCGGATGCTGTCCGTTGGCAACAATTCCCCCAGCTTTTCGGCCCATTCGACGACGCATACCGCCTCGTTCCCCGAAAGCGTCTCGTCCAGCCCGATCTCGACGGCTTCCCGGAGGGTGTCGATCCGGTAGACGTCGACGTGGACCAGGGGAATGGCCCCTTCATGTTCCGTGACGATGGTGAAGGTGGGGCTGACGATCCGGTCGGGGGGGATGCCCAGCGCGGCGCCGATCCCCTTGCAGAAACAGGTTTTCCCGGCCCCGAGGTCTCCCGTCAGGCCGACGACGTCCCCCGGCGCGAGCTCCCGCCCCAGAAGACACGCGATCTCGAAGGTGTCTTCGGGAGACCCGGAATGGAGGCGGAGGATCACTCTTCCGGGGGCAGCTCGTCCAGGGTGTGCTGCAGCGCTCCCTTGATGTTTCCGATGACGTCCGTGGCGGTCACCGGCGACATCGGGTGCTTCCGGACGAGCAGGTCGGCCGACAGCCCGTGGAGGAAGACCCCGGCGCAGGCGGCGTCGGTGGAGGAAAGTCCCTGCGAGGCGAGAGCGGCGATCATCCCGGTCAGGGCGTCCCCCATGCCCGCGGAGGCCATGTACGGGTTCCCGGACATGTTGATGAAGATATCCCCCTTGGGGGTCGCCACGACCGTGCGGGCCCCCTTGAGGATCACGGTGACGCTTTCCTCTTCCGCGAGATGCCTCGCCGAATCGAGCCGGCTCGCCTCGATCGCCTCGATGGATTCCCTCGTAAGCCGCGACATCTCCCCCGTGTGCGGGGTGACGATGCAGGTCGCCCCCGCGCTTTGCAGCGCGTCGACCTGTCCGGCCAGCGCGTTCAGCGCGTCCGCGTCGAGAAGGAAGGGGACCTTGACCCGGGGAAGCAGCTCCTTCAGGAACGCGGGAGAGCTCTCCGTCATTCCGAGCCCGGGGCCGATGACGACGAAGTCGGCCTTCTCGATGGCTTCCAGCAGCGTCGGGATCATCTCCGGGGTGAAGTGTCCGCCCCCGCCGTCGGGCACGCCTATGCTCATCACTTCCATCTGCTTCGACTCGACGATCGGACGCAGGGACGCCGGGACCACGACGGTGACGAGCCCCGCCCCCATCCGGAGCGACGCCATCCCCGCAAGGCACGGCGCGCCCGTCATCCCCGGGGACCCCCCGACGATATATACCCGGCCCGCGTCCCCCTTGTGGAAATCGGGCGGCCGGACGGAGAGCATGCTCTTTACGATCTGCTCCTCCAGCGTTTCCGTCTTGATCTCGGCCTCGAAGATCGCCCTCGACGGGATCCCGATGTCGTAGATCTCCGTCTCCCCGCAGTGGATGGACCCGGGAAGAAGGACGTTGCCGAGCTTCAGAAGGCCCAGGACGCCCGTGTAATCCGCCCGGATCGCCTCCCCCAGGATGCGGCCCGTTGTGGCGTCGATGCCGCTGGGGATGTCCACGGCGAACACGGTCGCCATCGACAAGTTGATCACCTCCACCACTTCCCGGAGGATCCCGGAAAGCGGGGAGGAGAGGCCGGTCCCGAGGATGGCGTCGACGCAGAGATGGACCTCCTCCAGATAGCTGCGGAGGTCCTCGACCCCCTCCCCGTCCCGGATGACGCGGATCTCGAGGTCGATCTTCCGGAGGATCTCGGCCTGGGTCCGGGCATCCTTCGAGAGGTCATCCATTTCCTCGAGGAGGAACACCTCGACGTAGACTCCCCGGTTGTGGAGGTGCCGCGCGATCACCATCCCGTCTCCGCCGTTGTTCCCCTTCCCGCAGACGACCGCCACGGACGCCTCCTGGGGGGCCCCGACCTTCTCTTCGAGGATGCGCAGGATCCGGTCGGCGCACGACCTCCCGGCGTTCTCCATCAGCACGAGGGCAGGAATGCCGTAGTGCTCGATGGCCGTCCGGTCCAGTTCGGCCATCTGACGCGCCGTCGCCACTTTCATTCCTTCACCCCCCCGGCACTTTCAATTATGACGAACGCGATCGCCTTCCCGGCGTCGTGGGAGAGGGACACGTGGATGGTCCCGCCCCCCTTCCATTTCACCCAACGGACCGCCTGCCCGTGCAGGTGGACGACGGGTTTGCCGACAGGTCCCCGCAGCGTTTCGATGTCCTGCCACAGGATTCCTCCGGTTTTACCCGTCCCGAGCGCTTTAAGCACGGCTTCCTTCACCGCGAAGCGGCCTGCGAGCCGCTCCGGCGGGTGCGCGCTCTCCATCGCGTATCGCGACTCGTTTTCCGTGAACACGCGGGACAGGAAACGGATGCCGTACCGGTCGAGCAGCTTTTTCATGCGCGAGACATCGACGATATCGACGCCGATCCCGAGGATGCTCTTCACCTCAGGCCCCGTGGATCAAGTCCGCGATTTCCCTGACGGCACCCGCCAGCCCCAGGAACAACGCCCGGGCGATGATGCTGTGGCCGATGTTGAACTCCCGTATCTGTGCCACCGCGAGCACGGGCACGATGTTCCGTACGTCCAACCCGTGGCCGGCGAATACCTTGAGGCCGAGGGAATCGGCGTATGCTGCCGCCGTGCGGATCCTGGATAGTTCCGTTTCATGCCTTCCGAGGGCGAACGCCTCGCAATAGGCCCCTGTGTGGATCTCGATCGCGTCCGCACCGGCGCGGCGCGAGGCGCGGACCTGGTCGAGGTCGGGATCGATGAACATGCTGACGAGGATCCCTCTCTCCCGGAGCGCGGCCGCCGTCCGGGACAGGGAATCGGTCTGCGACAGGACGTCGAGCCCGCCCTCCGTGGTGATCTCCTCCCTCTTTTCGGGCACCAGCGTGGCGGAATGCGGCCCAAGGTCCCGGGCGATGCGCGTCATCTCTTCCGTGGCCGCCATTTCCAGGTTGATCCGGGTGGTCACGACGCTCGCAAGCACCGCGAGGTCCCGGTCCTGGATGTGCCGCCGGTCTTCCCGAAGGTGGACCGTGATCCCGTCCGCCCCGGAAAGCTCGGCGATCGCGGCGGCGGCGGCCGGTTCGGGACAGCGCCCCCTCCGGGCCTGCCGCAGCGTCGCCACGTGGTCGATGTTGACCCCGAGTCGCTTCCCCATACGGTTATCGTCCTTCCTCTTTCGCCTTCTCCGAGAGGGTCTTCACGATCGCCTCCACCTCGGAGCGGTTCTCCCCTTCCGCCATGATGCGAAGCAGCGGCTCCGTGCCGCTGTACCGGACGACGATGCGGCCGCGCCCCCGGAGCATCCGCTCGAATTCCCCCTTGGCCTTCTGGAATTCCCTCATCGACTCGAGGGGGATGCGCTGCTTCATCCGGACGTTGAACAGCATTTGGGGGAAGGTGACGAGGTCCTGCGCGAGCTCGGAGGCTCTCTTTCCCCTCTCCACCATCACGGCGAGCACCTGCAGGGCCGCGAGCACACCGTCTCCCGTCGTCGCATGGTCGAGGAAGATCAGGTGCCCCGACTGTTCCCCTCCGAAGTTGTACCCCCCCGCGCGCATCGCCTCGATCACGTAGCGGTCCCCCACCGCCGACCGGACCAGCTTGATCTTCCGTTCCTTGAGGAAGAGTTCCAGTCCGATGTTGCTCATCACGGTGGAGACCACCGTGTGCCGGGCGAGTTTCTTCTTGCGGGCGAGCGCCTCGGCGCAGATGGCCATGATCCGGTCGCCGTCCAGCACTTCCCCCTGGTGGTCGACCAGGATGACGCGGTCGGCGTCGCCGTCGAGGGAGATCCCCAGGTCCGCCCGGGACTCCTTCACCTTCTGTGCGACGATCTCCGGATAAAGGGAGCCGCACTGCTCGTTGATGTTCAGCCCGTTGGGCGACACCCCGATCGTGATGACCTCGGCGCCGAGTTCCGTGAACACCTGCGGAGCGATCCGGTACGCCGCCCCGTTGGCGCAGTCCACCACGAGCCGGAGCCCGTCGAGCGACAGGTGCGCGGGAAACGTGTTTTTCAGGTAGACGATGTAGCGGCCCGTGGCGTCCTCGATCCGGGACGCCCTGCCGATCTCGGGCGAGGGGGGACGGTTCTCCTTCAGGTGCTCGCCGAACATCAGCGACTCGATGCGCGACTCCACCTCGTCGGCCAGCTTGAACCCGTCCCTGCCGAAGAACTTGATCCCGTTGTCGGGGTACGGGTTGTGGGAAGCGGAGATCACGACCCCCGCGTCGGCCCGCATCGAATGGGTGAGGAACGCGATCCCGGGAGTCGGCATCGGCCCGACGAGCAGCACCTCCCCTCCCATGGCGCAGATCCCGGCCGAGAGCGCCGTTTCGAACATGTAGCCGGAGAGCCGCGTGTCCTTCCCGATGAGGATCTTGTGGCGGCTCCCGCCCTTGTCCTGGAACAGGTGCGCGGCCGCCTGGCCCAGGGCGATGGCGGTCTCTACCGTCATCGGGTCGGTGTTCGCCACGCCGCGCACGCCGTCGGTTCCGAATAGCTTTCTGGGCACGGGAAATCTCCTATTGGCGGAAATGGACCTTCACGCGGACGTTCGGATCCCCGATGATTCTAGCATGCGCTCCGCGCAATTCCACGCGGGCCACCGTCGTGAACGTGTCCACGTCGGGCTCCAGCACGACCTCCTCGGTGTAGACGACCGGCATGCGCGAGAACTCGGCGGGCAGCGTCTCCACCTCGATCTCCTGCGGGTCGATCTCGATGGACCGGATCCTGTTCCGCAAGGTTTTCCCCCCCTTGATCCTCAGGGAGACCGGGATGGACCGGCGCTCCGTCCGCTCCAGGACGACGTCGATGTTCGGGGGAAAGATCCTCACCACCTGGATCCCCGGAGGGACCTTCACCGTCCGGATATCGAATTTCACGGTCTGCCGCCCCGGCAGGCCTTCCGAGAGATCGAGCGCCATGGAGATGTCCGACGGCTTGAATCCCGTGAGCAGCGAAGAGGGCCCCTGCAGCCGCACCTCGACCTGCCTCTCCACCTGGTTCGTCAGCGTCAGCCCCCTTGGGACGTTCCTGATCTCGAGGGGGACGTTGAAGCCGACCAGGACCTTGCTCTCCCCCGCGACGAACCACCACGTGGAGACCGCCAGCCCCAGGGCCAGCAGTTTGAGCGGCAGGTTGCGCCCGGCAAGCCGCACCGGGAACCGCAGCAGGTCAGGCAGGCGCATCCGCCATCCTTTCCTCTCCGAAGAAACGTCCCAGCATGGAGCGAAGCTCTTCCGGCGAATCCGCCCGCCTTGCGACCCGGTTGTGGAAGACCGTGACGTTCCCGGTTTCCTCGGAGACGACCACGGCCACCGCATCGGTCTCGGAAGACACTCCGAAGGCGGCCCGATGGCGCGTACCCATGCCCTGGGTCTCCGGCGACGGCGGCGGGATGGGCAAAATGATCCCGGCGGCCTCGATCCGGTTCCCCCGTATGACCGCCGCGCCGTCGTGGATGGGGGACCTCACCGAAAAGATCGCCTCCGCCAGCTCGCGGCTGAAGACGGCATCCAGTTTCCTGCCGTGTTCCACGAAATCCTCGAGGCCGACCTTCCGTTCGAGGAGGAAAATGGCGCCGATGCGGTTTCCCGCGAGGAGGAAGGCGCTCCGCCCGATCTCGTCGAGGACGTTCGGATCGGGGGCCGCGTTATTCCCCGCGAAAAGGTGCCATTGGCCGATCTTCGCCAGCGCCCGGCGGATTTCGCTCTGGAAGATGACCACGAGGACGACGAGGAGGTTGCCCAGGAAGTTGCCCACGAGCCACTGGAACGTGACCATCCCGGCTTTTTTGGAGACGACGTACAGGATCATGAGGATCATCAGGCCGAAAAGAATCTGGACGGCCCGCGTCCCCCGGATGAACAGGAGAAGCCAGTAGATGATGAGGGAAACCATCAGGATGTCGAGAAAGTCCACGGCCCGCATGGAAAGAAGCCCGTTGATCACTTTCCGATCCCCCGGATCGCGGCCGCCACCCGGATCACGTCGCGCATCTCCCCGACATCGTGCACCCGCAGCACGTGCGCGCCGTTCATCACCGCGATGGCGACGGACGCCGCGGTCCCGAATACCCTCTCGCGGACGGGGCGGCCCGTCAGCGTCCCGATGAATCCCTTGCGGGACGGCCCGAACACGATCGGCCTCCCGAGGACCTCGAGCTTCGCCAGGTCGCGGTGCAGCTCCAGGTTGTCCTCCATGCGCTTTCCGAACCCGATCCCCGGATCGACGAGGATCCGTTCGCGGTCGATGCCGGCGGCCAGCGCGCAGTCGATCCTCGCGGAAAGCTCCGGGACCAGTTCGTCGAACAGGGAATCGTAATGCGGTCGAAGCTGCATCGTCGCGGGAACGCCCCGCCGGTGCATGAGGACCACGGCGCAGCCCGATTCCCTGACCACGCCCGCCATATCGGGATCGTCCGCGAGGGCGCTCGTGTCGTTGACGATCCCCGCTCCGGCCGCGATCGCCTCCCTCGCCACGACCGCCTTCGTCGTGTCGATCGAGAGGACCGCATCCGTTTTCCCGGAAAGCTCCCGGAGCACCGGCAAAACCCTTCCCAGCTCCACCTCGGCCGGAACCGGTTCCGACCCCGGGCGGGTGGATTCACCGCCGATGTCGATGATCGACGCGCCTTCCGCGGCCATTCGCAGCCCGCGTTCCGCCGCTTCCCGGGACGAGCCGTACGTACCGCCGTCCGAGAAGGAATCCGGGGTGACGTTCAGGATCCCCATGATCAGCGGCGGGCCCGTCAGGTCGAGACGTCCGCCGGGGACGGGAACGATAAACCGTGTCAGGCGGGAGCCCCGGCTTCTTCGGGTGTCCCCCCGGGTCCGCCTCCCGCAAGCCCCTCCTCGATCAACCGCAGAATCTCCGCGCCATCCACCACTTCCTTCTCCAGGAGGGTCTTGGCCACGTTGTGCAGCACGTGGAGGTGTTTCCCGAGAAGGGACTTCGCCCTCTCGTAACAGGACGTCACGATGCCGTGGACCTCCTGGTCGATGTCCCGCGCGGTCGCCTCGCTGTAATCCTGGTGGCGGTTGAAATCCCTGCCCAGGAAGATGGCCTCCTGCTTCTGCCCGAACGTCACCGGCCCGAGCTTGTCGCTCATGCCCCACTCGCAGACCATTTTCCGCGCCAGCGCCGTGGCGCGCTCCAGGTCGTTTCCCGCGCCGGTCGTCAGTTCGCCGCGCACGAGTTCCTCGGCCACCCTTCCGCCCATGAGGATGGTGATGTTGCTCTTCAGGTACTCCTTCGAGTACGTGTGCCGCTCGTCGATCGGGAGCTGCTGCGTGACGCCCAGCGCCATCCCGCGGGGGATGATGCTCACCTTGTGGATCGGGTCGGCGCCGGGGGTAAGGCTGGCGACGATGGCGTGCCCCGCCTCGTGATAGGCGGTCGACCGCTTCTCCTCGTCGCTGATGATCATCGAACGGCGTTCGCGCCCCATCATCACCTTGTCCTTGGCCATCTCGAAGCAGTCCATGGACACCTTGGTGAGGTTGTTGCTGGCCGCGTGCAGGGCGGCCTCGTTGCACAGGTTCGCGAGGTCGGCCCCTGTGAACCCGGGTGTTCCCTTGGCCAGCGTCTCGAGATTCACGTCCTCGCCCAGGGGGATCTTCCGCGTGTGGACCCCCAGGATCTGTTCCCTTCCCCGCACATCGGGCTTCGGGACGACCACCTGCCGGTCGAACCGCCCGGGCCGCATCAGCGCCGGGTCGAGCACGTCGGGACGGTTCGTCGCGGCGATGAGGATGAGCCCCTCTGTAGACTCGAACCCGTCCATCTCCACGAGGAGCTGGTTCAGCGTCTGTTCCCTCTCGTCGTGACCGCCGCCCAGCCCCGCCCCGCGATGCCTCCCGACGGCGTCGATCTCGTCGATGAATATCAGGCACGGGGCGGATTTCTTCCCCTGGATGAACAGGTCGCGCACCCTGGCGGCGCCCACGCCGACGAACATTTCGACGAAGTCCGAACCGCTGATGGAGAAGAACGGGACGCCTGCCTCCCCCGCGATCGCCCGTGCGAGCAGGGTCTTGCCCGTCCCCGGAGAACCGACCAGCAGGACCCCCTTCGGTATGCGGCCGCCCAGTTTGGTGAACCGCTTGGGATCCCTCAGGAAGGCGATGATTTCCTGCAGCTCCTCCTTCGCTTCCTCGATCCCGGCCACGTCGGCGAAGGTGACCTTGTTCGTTGTTTCGGTCAGGAGCTTCGCCCGGCTTTTCCCGAAGGACATGGCCTTCCCGCCTCCCGCCTGCATCTGGCGCATGAAGAAGATCCACACGCCGATCAGCAGCAGCATCGGCAGCCAGGAGATCAGAAGCGTCATGTACCAGGGGTTGTCGTCGAGGGGCTTGGCGGTGATCTGCACGTTTTTGGCGCGCAGCGTCTTCACCAGGTCGGGGTCGTCCGGGGCGTACGTGCGGAACACCTTTTTCGGCATGCCTGAGGATTCGGCATATCTCCCCGAGATCTCCTGCCCCTTGATGGTGACGTCCTTGACCTTGCCGCTGTCGACGGACAGGATGAAATCGGAGAAGGAAATCTCCTCGGTCTCGACGTTCTGCGTTTTGAACGTGTTGAACAGGAAGAACATCGCCAGGATTATCAGAACCCAGAGCGCCAGGTTTCTATAGAACTGATTCAATGGTTCTCGTCTCCTCGGTTGGAAGAAATGTTAAGCCGTTATAATAACACAGAGGGTTTTTCTGTCGATTTCCCAGACCGTCCTCAGGTTGCAAGCCGGAGGGACACCACCGACCGGGTCTTCCCCGTCACGGGCGCGTGGAAGGAGCGCGCCAGGCCGGGAATCCACAGGATCGTTCCTTCCGAATCGCAGACCACCGGCCGCCCCCAACGCGCATCCTTCGGCACCTTCCGGTCGATCAGGATCTCCTTTACTTTCCGTTCGCCCTTCATGCCGAACGGTCGAATGCGATCCCCGGCCCGCAGTGGACGCACGGAGAGCGGCGTGCGGAGACCGGCGGCATCGAAGTAGGCGATGTCCCCTCCCGCGGCGAACCGTTTCGCCTGAGCGGGGGAGACCTTCACCTTCTCTATTATCGCCAGACCCGGTTTCCCGGCAATCGGAGAATCCCCGATCCCGTCCCTTCCCTCGCGATCCCCGCATGGAACGAATTCGGACAATTCGTATCGATTCAAGAGTTTCCACCCTTTTCCGGTCGTCACCCGCGAGGATGGTCCGCCTTGCCGCATCGTCCTGTCCATCGCCTGGAGAAGCCGTTCATTGGGGGTAATGCGGAGGAGATCGAAGCAGATCTTCTGGAGGACCTTGATGCGAAGCAGCGTCGGCAGGTCGGAGTACGTCTTTCGCCGCAAGGAAAGGGAGAACAAGGTCTCCCTGGAACCGGGGAGAGGAACCGCTTTGACGTTTCGCCGGATCCATCGCTGCGCTCCGGCGCCGATGTATTCGTCGAGTTCCCGGAACCGTTCCCCCAACATGAAAATCCGCTTCTTTACCGGTTTCCCGTATCGCAGGACAAGCAGCGGGATCAGGACGTGGCGCAGCCAGTTCCGTTCAAACCGGGTGTCCAGGTTGGACTTATCCTCCCTGAAAGGAATCTTGTTTTTCTTTAGATATTCAAGGATATCTTCTTTCCAAATATCAAGAATCGGCCGGACAACCCCATCTTCGTTTTCCCTCGGAATCCCCTTGATTCCGGCGATTCCGGCCCCCTCCAGGAAACGCATCAATATCGTTTCCACCTGGTCATCGGCTGTGTGTCCGACCGCAATCTTTCCCCCGCCCCTCTCCGCGGCCAGATTCTTCAGAAACTCGTACCGGACATCCCGGGCCTTCCCTTCGAATCCCGGTGGGAAAATCCCGCGGGATGAAGGACCGTTCGGGGGGACCTTGTTCCCGCCCAAGGCAAACACTATTGTTTCCAATTCTTTTGACCGGCCAAGATTCTCCACGAACCTCTGGTCCCCTTCGGAGTCGATCCCCCGGGTTCCGTGGTTCACGTGGCCGATGATCACCCGAGTCCCTTTCCTTGATGAGACCAGTCTGGACAGGAGGTAGACCGAATCCGGCCCACCGGAAACCGCCGCGACGATCACCGGTTCGACGGATCTTTTCGAGCGATTATCCATTCTGGCAGGATAACCGATTACACGATGTTTGGTTAGTAATCAAGAGCTCCGGATCCCGTTTTTCCCTTGTTGATCCTTGTGGGCCTACCGCCTTCCCTTTCCCCTAATTTCATAAATATTCTCTCATATTGGGAACTATTTTTCTCTCCACAAAATCCTTGCCTCGCGGCCGCCAAGAACATTCCATTATTATACAGGCACTTACGCATTAAACGGGGCGGAGATTCCATTGGCATTGGAAATGCATCAATATAATACAGGTTTTTATACATAGGCTACGAAAGGAGGTGACATCATGAAAAGATTCTTTCTCGGATTTATTGTGTTTGCCGGTGCGATGGTTTGCGAAACGTCCGGGCACGCTTTAAGTACCGGCCTGAAAGTTTCTGAAGCCCCGGTCGAGAGCGTCATGATGCTCCTCAGTTCATGCATCGCTGGCCTGGTCTTATGGAGGCGCAAAAAACGTTTCGAGTAGGAAACGGGTTGCTACGACAACAAAATGATTGCCTAATGGGGTTATTCTGGTTTTTTTAGCCCGGCTTAAGTCCTGCCTTCCTTCCCGCACACCGTTTTCTCCTCCCCCGTCCGTATCATCGGAACGCAGAAATGAACCGGTTTCTGCCCGAAAGGACGATTAAGTACAAATAACAAACAATAATCGCACATTGCCAGATACTTTCCTATTTATGGAGTTTTAGGGAAATTTATGGTAAATTATTTCCTAACCCTATACGCACCGGCATTCATTAACCTTATAGGTGCTTGTATTTAAAAGGTATTATATGTTACGCCTAGGCATTCCCTGGGTCCGGAAATTGCAGGATTTTTATAAGATTCTACATATATAAAATGGAAAACGTGCGGGGGTAGGCGATGGAGCTATTCAATATCAGGAATTTGCCGCCTTGCGCCATCGAATTCCCCCTCGAAATCTCTCCCGAAGAGATCGTCGGCCTGGCCTCCCCGGTCAATACCTTGTTGAAGACCAGTTACCTGTTGGAGGATTCCCTCGAAACCGACGTCCCTTTCCAGTCTCTTTTCGACATCGCAGTGGAAATCGCAGGGGTCGAGACATGCGGCATGCTTCTGCTTCCCGAGACACCCAATGGAATCTGGGAGGTAGGCGCCATACGTTCTATCGACCTGCCTCCAGAGCCTGATCGATTCCCGTTTCTCATCGCGCCCGGAGAGTTGACCCTCCACTACGAGAAACCCGTCTTCCTCGATTCGGAAAGCTCCCCCGCTTTCCTCCAAATCTGCGAAACATGGGGCTCGCGCTCCCTGGTCTCGTTTCCGTTGCGCAAGGGACGTGAAATCATCGGGGCTCTTGTTTTCGGAAAGAAGTCCTCGCATCCTTTCACACGTGTCCAGATCAAACTCCTCTGGGTACTTGGACTGCAGGCGGAAACCCGCCTGTACCGCAGAGTACCCGTGGAAGCCCAACCCCTTTATTCCTTCCACGATCCCTTGACGCATCTGTACAACAATAAATTTTTCGAGATGCAGCTCGAAAGGGAGATCCTTCGCGCCCGCCGGAATGGGGGATCCTTCGGCCTTCTCCTGATCGATCTGGACGGATTCCGGACATACAATGAAAAGTTCCTCCACACCGTGGGCGACATGGCCCTTCAGGAATTCGCCGGCATCTTGAGCGAAAGCGTCCGGGAGGTCGACACGGTCGCGCGGCTTAACGTCGATGAATTCGGGGTCATCCTGCCGGAAGGCGGCACCGACAGCACCCGGGCGCTGGCCGACCGGATCAACAAGCGCATCAAGAGCCATCTTCTCCCCGGTATCGGCATGGAGCGCACCGAGCGGCTCTCCGCGAGCATCGGCCTGGCTTCGTTCCCGGCGGATTGCTTCGACAGCATGGGCCTGCTTCGTAAAGCGGAGCTCGCGCTGTCCACCGCCAAGCAACGCGGCGGAGGCATCGTCTGCACCACCCTCGATACAGTGGACGGATCCAGGGAAAATACCCCGTCCGTCGATATCCCCCACTGGAAAATCTACGATGCCAGCCGTTCCGTGATGAACATGGACAAGTTCCTCGAGATCCTCCTGTTCACCGGGATGCAGGGATTGTCTGCCGGACGCGGCTCCATTGTCGTGAAAGAAGCGGGCGGGGAATACTCCCTTTGCGCCGCAATCGGCTTTTCCCCCCAAGAGGAGCATCTGACCTCGTCCCGATTGATCCGTCCCGGCCCGATCACCGACTGGGTAGTGGGCCACCAGATCCCGCTGGTCGTTTCCCGGAGGGAAGATTCGCCGTTCCCTCTTCCGCCGAAGAACAACGGCTACCATACCGAATCGTTCCTCTCCATCCCGCTGGTCTTCCAGGGGAAGACCCTGGGAGCTCTCCACCTCACCAACCGGAAGGACGGACAACCGTTCACCCGAAACGACCTTATGATCTTTTCCCCGATATCGTCCGAGATAGCGTCGATCCTCTCGCAAGGCATCGGTTTCCTGGAGCATGTCCGCGTCTTTTCCCTCTCTATCCTCTCTTCCCTGTCCAACGCGCTCGAGTTGCGCTTCCCGTTCCTCTCGGGGCATTCGGACAGGGTCAGGGACTTGTCCCTCCGGATCGGTGAACGGATGGGGATGGATGCCGGGGAACTTGCCGCGTTACGGCATGCGGCGGGTCTGCACGACATCGGGATCCTGGGCGTCCCGTCGTACATCCTGGCGAAACCTCGCCGGCTTAACGACCGCGAAATGGAAATGGTGCAGAAACATTCTTTCCTGGGGTCGAAGATGCTTGAAGGGATCCCGGGAATGGAGCAGACATGCCGTGCGATCCTCGAGCACCACGAGCATTTCGACGGCTCGGGGTACCCTCACGGCCTGCGCGGGGACGACATTTCCCTGCCGGCGCGCATACTCTCGGTCGTAGAGTGCTACGACGCGCTGGTCACCGAACGCCCGTATCGCAGCTGCCTGACGCCACAGGAAGCCCTGCAGCTGGTCCGCTCGAGCGGGAATACCCGCTTCGACCCCGAGGTGGCGACGCTCCTCGACAAGGAGATGTCGATCTCGAGCTGACCGGTCCTCTCAGCGGAACTTCTTCCAGTCGATTTTCAGAACCTGGATCTTGTAGTTCAGCACGCGCGGGGTGATCCCGAGGAGGTCGGCCGCCTCCTTCTGCACGCCCCGGGTCCTCTTCAGAGCGGTTTCGATCGCCTTCCGTTCCAGATCCTCCAGGATCAGCGTTTCATAGTGAAGGGGGGTTTCCCCGCCCGGCTGGGCACTCTCGAGCGTGAGATCGGAAGGACTGATAAGCAGCCCTTCGCAGAGAAGCACCGCTCTTTCGATGGCGTTCTGAAGCTCCCGGACGTTTCCCGGCCAGGCGTACCGCCGCATCTTCTGGATCGTCTCGGGCGTGAACCCATCCACTTTCTTCTTGAAGTCGGAGGCGTATATGTTCAGGAAATGGCGCGCGAGAGGCATGATATCCTCCGTGCGCTCCCGGATCGGCGGGATGTGCAGGTGCACCACGTTCAGCCGGAAGTACAGATCCTGGCGGAAGCGCCCCTCCTGCACTTCCTTCCGGAGGTCCCTGTTCGTCGCCGCCACTACGCGCACGTCCACCTTGATGGTTTTCCCGCTGCTCCCCAACCGCTCGAACTCGTGCTCCTGCATCACCCGAAGCACCTTGGACTGCGTCGTGGAGCTCATGTCCCCGATCTCGTCCAGGAAAATGGTCCCCTTGTCCGCCTGCTCGAACCGGCCGATACGAATCCGGTCCGCGCCGGTGAATGCGCCCCGCTCGTGGCCGAACAGCTCGCTTTCCAGCAGGTTCTCGTGGAGCGCCGCGCAGTTCACCTTCACAAACGGCTGATCCCGCCGCTGGCTGTGGAAATGCAGCAGGCCGGCCATGACCTCCTTCCCGGTTCCCGTTTCCCCGGTGACCAGCACGGTGGCCTGCGTCGGCGCGACCTTCTGGATCTTGGCCAGGACCTCTTTCATCACGTGGTTCTCTGCGATTGGAAGGTCCTCCGCCATTTCCAGCCGGTACTGGACCTTCTTGAAAAAGTCGATCTCCCCGCGCATTTTCTGCACGCGGAGAGCCGTGCCAACGCGATGCTTGAGGTGCTCGATGTCGAACGGTTTCTGGATGTAGTCGAATGCGCCAAGCCGCAGGGCCTGGAGGGCCGACTCGAGGGTCGCGTAGGCGGTCATGAGGATGACCTCGGTCTCGGAGTTGATCTCCTTGGCCTTCCGCAGGATGTCCACCCCGCTGATGTCCCCCAGCTTTATATCCGAGACGACGACATGCACTGCCTCCGTCTCCAGGGCGCGCAATGCCTCCATCCCGCTGGAAGCCGACAACACGGAATAGCCGGCGTCCTCGAGCGCGCCCACGACACCCGCACACAGTGCCTCGTTGTCCTCTGCAACCAGGATCCGCTCAGACATGGCTTTGCCTCATGGGAATCTTGATCAGAAACTCGGTTCCCTTTCCTTGATCGGAAAGGATGTCGAGCACCCCTTTGTGTGCGTATACGATCTTCTGGGTCATCGAGAGGCCGATCCCTGTCCCGTCTTTTTTCGTCGTGAAGAAAGGCACGAAGATCTTGTCCCGGATTTCCTCGGGAATCCCAACCCCGTCGTCCTTGACGGTTATCGTGAGGAAGTTCTCCCGCTCCTCGGGGAACAGGCCATCCTTTGCCTCTGCGTCGAGATCCCAGTAGCCGTGGGTGATTCGCGCCGAGATCGTGACGTTGCCTTTACCTTCGCATGCCTGGGCGGCGTTGGCTACGACGTTATTGAGCGCCTGCTCCATCAGCCCTTCGTCCATCTCCACTTCCAGCTTCGAAATCCCTTCGTGGGAGAGCGTTATCTTCACCCCTTCGAAAAGCTTTTCCGCCTTCGCGATGATCCGTTCCAGGAACCGCTCCACCAGGACCGGGCGGACCCCCAGCTCGGCGGGGCGGACGAAATTCAGACATTCCCGGATGATGTATTCCACCTTCACGATCTCCCGTTCCATGTGAGAGAGGGAGGAGAGGATCTTCGCGTCCCCCTGGCAGCGGGATCGCAGAAGTCCGCAGTGGACGCCGATGCTTGCGATCGGATTACGTATTTCGTGAGCCAGGCCTGCGGCCATCTGCCCGAGCAGCCGGAGGCGGTCGTTCAGGTCGGCGTTCTCCTCCGCCATCTCCACGTAAGTCAGGTCCTTGAAGAACGCACAAATGCCGGTCCGCTTCCCGTTGATCTTCAACTCCGACAGGGTGAAACCGATGGACCGGTGCATCCCTTCCCTTCCCAGCAGCAACGCCTCCATGCGGGTCGGCAAATATTGGAGGTCCAACGCCTCGGCCAACACCCGAAAGAAAGCGTTCTCCCCCGCACGCGACCGGAGACTCTCGCCGATCGCCAGGGAGCAGCCGGAAAGGATCTTGAGGGCGATTTCGTTCATATAGATGATCCGTCCGGAAACGTCGATCGCGACGATCCCCGAGCGAAAGCTTTTCAGGATGTCGGCCTCAAGTTCCATGGTCCAGTCGCCTCACGCGGAAAGTTTGTTCCCGGTTAGCATACCAATAAAAAAGGGCGGCCTCCAAGAGGAGACCGCCCTTCGGCAAATTCTCTTTGCCGCCGGATTACATGAGCCGTTTCTTCCGGCGGTATGTGATCAAACCTACAATGCCGACCGTAAGGGTTAATGCAGTCGACGCCTCGATTGAGGAAGAGGAGTTGACGACATACCCCACCAGGTGGTTGGCTGTGTTAACGGCCGCCCCGGACACTCCTGAGATCCCGACCAGGAGCGCCCCCACAGTCAAGATCGATAACTTTAACATCGAACCCTCCATAAGTTGCCATGTACAGCTACAAAACTTACTATCGTTATTACAATCAACAACCATGCCAAATCCGCCGAATCGCAGCGCGAGCGTAACCAGCTGATATATTTATATAAATTAATGCAATCAAATTGCCCTCATCGCATCGGATTTTATGTGAGAAATTCCTGGGCAAAAATAGGAAACATTTTTCCCTTTCTGGATCTCTTTTTTAGACAAGGGAAACGATCTTGACGGGTCCTGTATATTCGGCGTAATTATGTATTGTGAGATAAATAGATTATTTTGGAGGTCGCATGTCTCTCCACCCTTGGCTGATGATCGATCCCTTGAAAACGGTGGACGATCTCAACACGCGGTTCCGCGAAGCTGTTTTCGTAAAACTTTCCAAAAAAGGGGTTGTCGTCGCTATTTCCGGGGGAATCGACAGTTCCGTCTGCGCCGCGATCTCCGTCGGGGCCCTTGGGAAGGAACGGGTTTTCGGCCTCTTGCTGCCGGAAACAGACTCCTCTCAGAGAAGCCTGGAATTGGGGAAATCGGTTTGCCAAGCTTTGGGAATCCGCTATAAAGCAGTGGATATTGCCCCCACCCTTGAGGCGATCGGCTGCTACGAATGGCGCGACGCCGCTATAAAGAATGTCTTTCCTGAATATGGGCCTGGATGGAAGAACAAGATCGTCATCTCCCGAAACGCCATGGAAACGGATCAACTGAATTACTTCCGCCTCGTTGTGCAGTCCCCCACCGGGGATCGCTCGGAATCCCGGCTCCCTCTTTCCGAATACCTGCAAATCGTCGCCGCCACGAACTTCAAGCAGAGGATTCGGAAAACTCTCGAATATTTCCACGCCGACCGGTTGAACTACGCTGTCGTCGGAACGCCGAACCGGGTGGAATACGACCAGGGATTCTTTGTCCGGAATGGAGACGGCGCCGCGGACGTAAAGCCGATCGCCCATCTCTATAAAACCCAGGTGTACGAACTTGCGAGGCACCTGAAGCTGCCGGACGCGGTTGTAAACAGCACGCCGACAACCGATACCTACAGCCTCGAGCAGGGACAGGATGAGTTCTACTTCTCCCTCCCCTACGGAAAGATGGACATCGTCCTGTACGGGTTAAACCACGGGAAAAACGAAGGCGAGGTTGCGCAAGCGGCGGGGTTGACGGAGGATCAGGTCCGAAGGGCGTTCGCAGACATCCGGGGCAAACGGAGAACGACCGGACGCCTGCATTGGAAGCCTCTGCTGCTGGAGACGGTGCCGGAGATAGAAGGCTGAATCAGAGGGAGAACGACGCGGCAGGGGAAAAATCGGAAACCAAACCGGCGGTATCTACCACCCGGATGGAAACGTAGTACTTCTGCCCTTGGGATATTTCCGGATACAACAACGCGAGATTGAAAGACCTGTCCGTGGGAGCGACCGAAGCGACGGGAACGTCTTTCTCGGTGAACGAAGGACTCTCATGGACGTAGATCTCGAATGACTGCAGGTCCTTCTGAATATTGATTGGCGTGCCGTCGGTGTATGCCGTCGGGGCTGCCCAGCTGAGCGTTTTGGCCGGGAGGTCGGCGCCGCCAAATGACCCCATCGAATCATCAACTCCGCCGCCGCAGGAATAGAGACACATCCCCAAGAGCGCTAACACGGAAAATAGTTTGATGATTTGTTGGGTTCGCCTCTTCATGTCGATTCTTATGCGAGCAAGAGGCGCGCCAAAATGAATACATCAATTATTCAAGGGGTTACGATTTAAGGAAGGCGACGGCTATTTCGAAAACGAAATCGCAAAACCGTAATCGTAATTTATTGGCCTCGAAAATCCTTCTTATCCCTCAATAATTGCAGGAGGTATTGTCCGTACCCGTTTTTTCGCATCGGTTCGGCGAGTGCCTCGAGCTGCACTTCGTTGATGTACCCCATCCGATACGCCACTTCCTCCACGCATGCGATCTTCAACCCCTGCCGCTTCTCGATGGTTTCAACGAACGTCCCTGCTTCCAGCAGGGAATCATGGGTTCCGGTATCGAGCCAGGCGAGTCCCCGGCCGAGCAGTTCCACCCGCAGCATCTCCTGCCGCAGGTAGGCGTTGATCACGTCGGCTATCTCCAGTTCCCCCCTCTTTGAAGGCTTCAATCCTGCCGCGATGGCGGTGACCTGGTTATCGCAGAAATAGAGCCCGGGCACGGCGAAATGGGATTTCGGAAATTTCGGCTTCTCCTCGATGCCCAGAACCTTTCCGGAAGGATCGATCTCCACCACGCCGTAGCGCTCCGGGTCCTTCACCCAATACCCGAAAATCAACGCGCCCCGATCAAGCCTGGCGGCATTTCGCAGGATTCCCTGGAATCCATGGCCGTAGAAGATATTATCTCCGAGGATCAGGCAGACCCGATCGCTCCCGATGAACTCCCTCCCGATGAGAAACGCCTGGGCGAGGCCTTCGGGCCGCGGCTGTTCGGCGTAAGATACGCACAACCCCAACTGGGAGCCGTCCCCCAGCAGGTCCTTGAATCGCGGCAGGTCGGTCGGTGTGGAGATGATCAGGATATCCTGTATGCCCGCCAGCATCAGGACGGACAGGGGGTAGTAGATCATCGGTTTGTCGTAGACCGGAAGGAGTTGCTTGCTCACCGCCTTGGTGATGGGATGCAGCCGGGTTCCCGCCCCCCCCGCGAGGATGATCCCCTTCCATCGCCCCGCCCTTTGTTCCATGGATCCGCTCATGACCCGCCGCCTTTCGTCCCGCCGCACCGCATGGGCATCGTTTAATACTAAACGGAATCGTGCCTCAGTGCGGATTTATTGATCTTGTCGTTGGTGGTCTTGGGCAATCCCTCCATGAATATGATGAATTTCGGAATCATGAAGGCCTCGAATTTCTGGCTGCAGTATCGAAGGACGTCCATCTCCGTCAGGGAAATCCCCGGTTTCGGCACGATGAACGCCTTGATCGACTGGCCGAGAACTTCATCCGGCACACCGATGACGGCCACCTCCGCGACTCCGGCCATCTCGGACAGGATGTTCTCGATCTCTTTCGGGCTGACTCTGTGGCCTCCGGTCTTGATCATCTCCGATCGACGTCCGACGATATAGATGAAACCTTCTTCATCCTCTCTGGCGAGATCGCCGGTGTAGAGGCCCCCGTTTCTCAGCACCATCGCGGTTTCTTCCGGGCTGTTCCAGTACCCCGCCATGATGTTTTCCCCTTCCGCAACGATCTCGCCGACGTCTCCAGGATTTACTATAGAGCCGTCCTCCCTGCGCAAGGTGATGCGCACGCCGGGGATCGCCTTTCCGATCGATCCCTCCTTGCGAACCAACTCCGAAGGATCGAGGTAGGTGAGCCGGGGCGCCGCTTCCGTCTGACCGTACATGATGAAGATATCGCTGCCGGGTAAAACCTCCTTGAGGTCGCGGGCCAATTTCGGAGCCATCGCGCCACCGGCCTGGGTGACGTACCGAAGAGAGGGAAAGGTCTGGCGCCGTATGTTCGACCGGTTCAGCAGGGATGCAAAGGTGGACGGGACCCCGGCAAATCCCGTTATGCGTTCTTCCCGGATCCGGTCCAGCACGACATTCGGAAACACGAAGCTGTTTTCCAGGACCAGACATCCCCCGACGAGGACGTGAGTCGTCAGAAGCGAATTCCCGTAGGAGTAATGAAACGGAAGGATAACCATCACGCTGTCTTCGTGGTCCAGCTTCAGGTATCCGACGATCGATTTCGCGTTGGCCACCAGATTCCGATGGGTCAACATGACGCCTTTGGGCTTTCCCGCACTCCCGGAGGTGTACAAAATCAGCGCGACGTCATTCTCTTTCACATTCCCGGGACCGGAACAATGAGACGGCCCGCGTTTTTCCCTTTCCCTTTCCGTCACCCGGATTCCGAGTCCCTTGCCTGCCGAACGCACGCCCTTCTCCCGGTCGATGACGGCTGCCGGCGAACAGTCTTCGATGATCCCATCCAGCGCCCCCCCGGTCGCCTGAGCGCTTAAGGGGACGGCAATGCCTCCGGCCTGCATGACGGCAAAATAAGAAACGATGAATTCAGGGGAGTTTTCCAGGAGAATCAATATTCTCTCCCCGGCGATCCCTCTATTGGCGTCGAATTGCTTCGCCAGGGTATCCACCTCGCGGGACAATTCGGCGTATGTTACCCGACGCGAGCCGTCTACGACCGCGATCCGCTCCGGGAAACGCTCCGCGGAAATACGAAGGAAGTCAGGGACCAGAGGACTCATGCCTGTCCGTTGCGTTCGACCTGCGGTCGATCACCAGGCCCGGATTCACCGGATTCGCCGGGGAGAATCCTTCCACGTAGGCCTGATGCAATATTTGGGCGGAAAGGATACCCGAAAGCGCCATTCCGTCCACCTCGCTCGCATTGGGAACGCTCCTCATTTTTTTCAGCAGCGCGGCGACTCTATGCGGGTCGAAAAGGCCGGCATTCCTCAAGGATTCCGAAGAAAGGGAGTTCGGAACCATGCCGTTTACAGGGAGCAGGCATTCGCGGATCGGCGCCCGGTACGGATGTTTCTTCCGGCGAAGAATCTCCTTCGGTAGCAGGTCCGCTCCGATCCTTTTCAGCAATACCTTCTCTTCCAGGCCGAAAATCTTCAGGGCCACGGGAACCCGGCCGAGGAACTCCATTAACCGATAATCGAGGAAGGGAAGACGGATTTCCACCGAATTCCCCATTGCCACCCGATCTCCCTGCGAGGAAAGGAGATATTTCGAGAGGAAGAGGATGATTTCCAGATATTGCGCCCGGGAAAGCGGATCGGAGTCCTGGAAGCCGGGGGGAAGCCTCTCCTCCAGGTCCCGGTAACCATTGTAGCCGCTTATTGCGGATCGGACTTCCCCCGAGAAAAAGGTTTTGATCCGCGCGGTGTTCTCCCAGCGGATCCTGTGGGAAAAGAACGGGTCCCGGGGATGGTCGATTCCGGAGGCGAAAAACGAGCGAAGGGGCCCCTTCAAGCGGGGATCGTTGAAGAGGTACGGATACAGCTTCTCGATGAGCAGGGGACGGAATCGGGAAGACGGCTGTCGGGACCAGAATTGACGCACGAGAGTTTCCCGGAAGATATCGTACCCTCCGAAGAATTCGTCCGATCCTTCTCCGGTCAAGACGACCTTGAACCCTGAATTCCGGACAGCCGCGGACAGGAAAAACATGGGGACCGACGCCGTCCGAAGCACCGGTGTTTCGCAATGCCGGATCACCTCTTCGAACCGCTCCCCGATCTCGGCATCCCTCGCCAAGATCTGGGTGTGTTCCGTCCCCAGGTGCGACACCATGATCTCCTGGTAACGCCCTTCGTCGTATCCCTCTTTCTGGAAGCCGATCCCGAACGTCCGCAGTTGATTATTGAAGTTCCCATGGGCCATCGCGGCGATCACCGAGGAATCCAGCCCACCGCTTACATAACACCCCACGGGAACATCCGCCCGAAGACGTATCCGGATGGAATCGAGGAGAAGCTCGCGGCAACGTTC